>NZ_ATTM01000015.1 GCF_000419685.1 Flavobacterium antarcticum DSM 19726 | reverse complement strand
TTTGAAATATATGACAATAAAGGAATTTAACAAACAATCAAATAATTACAAAAATGTCGCTTAACTTAAACTCCACTTTTTATTTGCATATCCACACACTTGATTTTGAAAACCTACAAAGAATTTAAACTTCTCAAATGATTTCTTATTGTAGAGGTTTTCTTGATTGTAGCTACGGACCCCTCCGACAGTCAGTGCCACTTCATTCCCATTTATCATTGTACTAATACTTGGAATTTTGATAATGAAAGCCATTCTTTCAAAGTACTGGGTTTTCTCATGTTCTTCCAAATCTTTTGCCGACTTGTAAATTGCTGTGGGAACTCTACCTTTAATTTGATGACTAACTCTAATTTCAGGTACGTCAAATCTCTCATTTGAAAACACCTCTGAAATGCAATCTTGTGTCAACTCAATAAACTCTTGATGTGCTATTGTTTTTTCGTTGTCCTTTGTGAACACAGGAATTACGCACTTATTCTTCAGCATTTCCAAAGCTACATCTTGCGTATTTGCAATGATGAAAGGCTTCGCATCATAAGTTATAGTTTCAGTATTCATCTTGCTTTCAACTTCTAAATCAACAATAGGACGAACCAAATTATTGAAAGATTCAGATTCAGCTCGACTAAAAGGGCTTACAGGTCTTAATTCAAAAGCTTCTTCTATGGTTGCTGGCTTAATGATGTTTTCCATTTTGACTAAAATTTTGAGGGTTTATTAATAATTCTAACTGCTTCTTCTTGCTTTGGAATTGAGGTCGGAATGCTTCTTGAAATGTTGGGTTGTCATTAAACAACTTCGTTAATTCTGAAACGGATAGAGCACAATTTATCCTGTCCGACATATCTTTCACATTTGAACTACCTTCAGAACTGATAGGGGTCTCCGTATTGCACCATTCTAAAATCTTTTTTCCTGTATTGCTATTGATAATAAACTCTGGCTTCCCCATAAACAAGCCCGTTCTGTCTTTTGAAGACACAGAGAAGTGCTTAATATCAACATCAAATACTAAAGTGAACTCGTAGTCCATTCCATCTCTTTGAACCGCTTTAAGTCCAACTTTTTCAGGAACATACTTTCCATCTTTCTGTTGCAGTACATAATCCTGTTTTGTCCGCATTGTAGCAATGATGTGGGCATCAGCTTGCAAAATTTTATCTACAAATGCTTTCTGTCTAGGAGTGATTTTTCCCCAATTGGTAAATGAATTTCCGGCTAATTTGGAATGAAAATCTAGTAGCTCATCCCAGCACTGCGATATGGAGTCAATGATAATTACTTCCATACCTGACTTTTCACACAGCTCAATAGCTTTAATGTAGTTTTCAGGTGTAAATGGAGGTGCTAATGTCAAGACGTTGTAATTGCCTAAATGGGCATACAAGTCAGCACTTCCATTCTCAGTATCAATTATAGCAACTTTAGAAAGGTTGCCATTTGTTAACCCTTGTGCTAACAAGATACTTGAGTATGTTTTTCCGCTTCCGGCAGTGCCTTGTAATGCTAATTTAATTTTAGCTTTTTTTCGTTCTGATTGTCTTAATTGCATAATATAATTATTTAATGATTAATATTGATGTGAAAACAGGCTAACTTCAGATGAAATTAGCCTGTTAAATATGATGCTTTAGAAGTGTTCTAAAGGGTTAAAAACTTTCTGTTTTCTGAATCTAAATCTTCATTCGAAAACTCCTTCAGATAGCTCATAGTTATCCGTACATCAGCATGACCCATCATCTCAGAAATCTTTTCTATTGGAGTTCCGCTAAGTTTCAGAATTGTGGCAAAACTATGTCTTGCCACATAAGTAGTTAATTTTGCCTCTACTCCCGCTAATTTCCCAATTTCTTTAAGTCGCAAATTGTAGGATTTTAATACTTTTTGTTTTCTATAGTACATTTGCACCGGAGTCAAGTTCTCTTGTAACAGAATAGGAAATACATATTTTGTAGGCCTTTTTTGTTCTCTATAATAGTCAAGAATCTTTTGAGCACTATCAATAATTTCTAAATTAAATTTGCCCTTAGTTTTTGACCTAGTATAATCAATTCTATTATTTTTTATATCGGTGGATATGCAAATAAAAAGTGGAGTTTAAGTTAAGCGACATTTTTGTAATTATTTGATTGTTTGTTAAATTCCTTTATTGTCATATATTTCAAA
>NZ_ATTM01000014.1 GCF_000419685.1 Flavobacterium antarcticum DSM 19726 | reverse complement strand
GGTCCTGTCCATAAGAAACTAGAAGTCGAAATATCAAAACTTCCGTTGAAAGGTACCGCAACCAATTGATAAGCATTGTTGTTACAACCTTGAGTGAAGTCGATTTCAAGTTCTTTTCCAATTGTAACATTAGCAGTAGTTGAAAACGATCCGCATATAGTAACATTTGGAGTTGTATAAGTTACAACATAAGCTCCAGGACTACTTGCACTTGGATTAATTGTTCCAGTATTTGCATCAATCGTTAAACCTGTTGTTGAACTAAATGTTCCTCCTGTTGTTCCAGTTAAAGTCACTGGTTCCGCAGTTGAGTTTGAAGCACAGAATGGGTCATCGTATCCAATTGTCGCTGCCGCAGCTTTAATCAGAGTGATTGTGAATGAATTATCATCAGCCGTACATGCATTCACTGCGTCAATCGTATTTGTCACAACATAAGTACCTTCGGTACTTCCTTGCAATGTAATCACTCCAGTAACAGCGTCTAATACTAAACCAGCTGGAGTTGATGTAAATGTACCTGCTGTAGCAGTTCCAGTAAATATTGGTGGAACTGTGGTAACATTGTCAAGACAATATTCAGCTTGTGCATAACTAAAGTCTGCATTTGCAGGCTCATCAATTACAACAATTACAGAATATACTGCATCACCACATGGACCTGCATTTACCATTGTATTTGTAATTGTATAACTTCCGGCTACACTTGTTGCAAGATCAATTTCTCCAGTTGTAGGATTAATAACTAATCCAGCCGGTGTGAATGTGAACGCACCTACCGCTCCGCCACCAATATAAATCGGTAGTGGGTTTGGCAATTCATTTTTACAGAAAAAGTCTGATGAATATTCAAATTTAGTACTGCTTGATCCACCTACTATTAAATCTACAGGTACAACTGAGAAACAAGTTGATACTGCGTTACTTTCTACTCTAATATAAATAGTCTGATTGTAAGCGATCGTATTTATGAATAAAGTTGTAAGGTCAATAGCTGTATTTGCATCTGCAATAGCATCTGCCTCAAGAATATAATAAGAAACATTGTAATCTGTTGCAACTAAAGTTCCTAAAACTTGTGGCGTTAATATATTTAAGTCAAAACCTTCAAAACCATCGAAAGGTGCCGTATCACAAATTTCATAAGGTAACGGTGAAGTTACGTTGATAGCAGGACTTAATGTAACTTCAATACTGTCTTCTACAGGATTTAATCCACAATTTCCTTTTACCGTATACGTTCCAGACTGAGTAACCGTGATTGTTGACTGCGTTTCTCCCGCAATAAGTACATTATTAAAGTACCATTCAAAAACAACTGGCACGTTGTTCAAATCAATTACTCCTTCTAGCGCATTTAAAGTTACAGAATCTGCACAAGCAACGATATCCTCTCCTAAGTCAACACCACAACATAAGGTATCTCCTGCACCAGGAACATCAAAGTTGGTTTGAATCAATTTGATAAAACCTGCTTGATTTGAATAGTTCGTAATTAAGATGATGTAAAATTCTCCCGCTTGAGCATTTGGAATAGAAATCGTTTCGGTAACTGCCGCATCGTAACTACAATCTACAATGTTTCCTAATGGATAAAAGTTTGGATTAGAAGTATTATTTCCACACCCACCTGGGCATGGTCCAAATACAATTTCATCACAAGCATCAGTAGAAGTAAATGGTCCCCATGCCACGAAATCCACATCAAGATTATTTCCTAGTAATTGACCCGTTGTACTAATATTCGTGTTTTGGTACATGGTAAAGTTAATCGGTCCTGTTTGACCAACGTGCAAAGTATAGTACGTTGGATTAGGAATACTAAACAAACATGCAACTTGTGTAGAGTTAGGTAAGTTTGTTGTATTAGGGAAAATATATGGATTATCAACACTACCACCACAGAAAGGTGCTGCATTTTGACAACTTGATACTGGTTTAATACAAACATTAAAGGTCACTACTTCACTATTTGATCCATTTGACCAAACTCTTAAATAGTACGTGTTCCCTATAACATAATTCAAGTTATTACTATTTAAAGAACCGGCTGCACTACAATATAACTGTACTAAATTAGAACATGTTCCACTGTAAACTGCGTGATTTAAATTTGTTGTTGTTCCTTCGACATTCAATAATGAAATAATATGATTTCCTGAAGTAGCAACGAATTTAAACCATACATCATCATCTTCAGTTCCTACACAAGTATTTGAAACTCCGGTTGAACCCGTTGCTCCAATTAAATTTCCTGGCGTTACATAAGCACATTCAGACAGAGTATTCACAACAACGTCAATTGCATCTACACATTCATCGTTAGTTGCTGGAGCAGGAGGAGTAGAAACACAAATATCAAATGATGCTGATTGCGTTACAATACTTCCGTTTGTGTACACTCTAATTTTGTAAATCGTTCCTGCAGTTAAATTTAATAAAACTGCATTATTGTTCCCCGTCGCACTACAGAATATTTGGTTGAATGTACTACAATCTCCACCTTCATAAACTGCAAATCGAAGACTCGTTGTTGAACCTACGATATTTTGTAAGTTAACAATATGAATATTATTTGTAGCAACAAAACTAAACCATACGTCGTCATTTTCTATTCCAGGGCAAGTAGAAACTTCTATCGAAGCCGTCCCTCCTAATGTATTTCCTGAAACAATCTGACTACAAACTTGGGTTGGATTCACCGGTACGTTAATTGCTGCTGAACATTCGTCGTTTGCAGGTCTAGTTATAAATGATTTTGGTGTCAATAAAGTCCAGTTACTGATGTCTGTTGCAGAACAAATTGCACGAACATAATATTGGTATTTGGTTCCTGGTAGTAAGTTAGTGATTGGAAAATCTACATTGGTAGTGGCTATTGAATAACCAGCTACGCCTGTATTCAATGGGGATCCGTTAACAGGTGGTGTTCCTCCTTCTACAACGGCATACACTTCCCACTGAGGAGCGGAACCTGTTTCAGTCCAACTTGCTGTAACACTGGTTTGTGATACTGAAGTAACTAATAAATTCGTCGGCTTTGGACAGCTTGGTGGCTGACAGTTGCCTAAGATTAAATCCTCATAAAG
>NZ_ATTM01000013.1 GCF_000419685.1 Flavobacterium antarcticum DSM 19726 | reverse complement strand
GGTCCTGTCCATAAGAAACTAGAAGTCGAAATATCAAAACTTCCGTTGAAAGGTACCGCAACCAATTGATAAGCATTGTTGTTACAACCTTGAGTAAAGTCGATTTCAATAGCTAAATTATTCTTAGCAACATCAACATCAAAGGTAGAAACACATCCAAAGATATCAACCGATAAGGTATAGGTTCCAACTTCATTCGCTGAGAATGTTTTCCCTTCACCCGTAACATTTGACGGTGAAGTCCAAGTATAAGTAGCATTAGCATTGTCAATATCAAAATTAACCGCTGTAAACGCTAAGGTCGTTGATTCACCTGTACATATAACGTAAGGTTCGCCTACAAAACTTATTTGCCAGTTTTCCGTTGAAGGAACAATTTCAAATGTTTCTGTAAAACTACATCCAGAATTATTCACAGTCACAGTATAAATTCCGTAACCAGACTGACCTGCTATTTGTAACGCATTAGTTGTAGCCGTAGGAATTACATTCGAATTAAAAGTCCATTCGTACGTAACTGCATTAACGTTGAAATTATTATTTGTAGGAACTATAGTTATTGTCGTTGGTTCATCGGGACAAATTGCCATGTTTCCTGTTAAAGTAAACTGTGGTGTTAAATCCTGTACAATCAATTTAAAGGAAACAACTTGGAAACAACTGGTCGTTAAGAAATTCACTCGCACGAAGATCTCCTGTCCATCTGTTCCTAAAAATGCCTGTGCCTCCGCTTCTGTCAATGCTGCTGTAATAGTGTTGTTTTGAGCATCAGCTTCTGTCAAGAAGTACATAATTTCATGTGATCCCGCAGGAAAAGGGGCAAGTATTTCATCTTTAGTTACTGTTAAATCAAACATTCCTTGGCCAGATGCATCACATAAAGCTAAGTCAGCAGGGAACGGTGCGTCAGAATCAACGAAATACTCAACCACAATAGAGTCAATAGTTACACAAGAGGTACCTACGTACGCTGCATGAATATTATATGTACCTGTTTGTGTCACCACTAATGTTGGATTTATTTCTCCCGGAAGTAAAGTATCTCCATTATACCATTGAATATCATATAATGTAGGATCCAGTTGAGAATCTAAAGTCACGTCGTCACCATTACACAGAGCAGTTCCGTCCGCGATTAAGTAGTCATCTGGTAAAGTAATATTTCCAATATCAAAACTATCACCTTTTAGGAAAACAGCAGAATCATATGAACCATCATTATAATCAGCAATTACCATTTTAATATGATAGGTATTTCCAGGAATTACAGATGAACTTGCTAACATTGGGATTGTAACTCCATTAAAATTAATTGGAGCACCAATTACACCCGCTGGATTATTATAATATTTATCAAAGAATTCTTCGTTTGCGGAAGGACAATTTGCATTGTTCTCAGAATTTCTAATATTTACTACAGACACTGGAATTGGAGGGTTACTACCTGGTATTATAGCTAAGTTTTTTGCAGGAGTTCCTGCGGTAACATCTGTCAAGATAAAAGCAAATGCATCACTGTAGTCACATTGGAATATTCCGTATTCTTCTGAAGCAAACAAAAATTCAAAATTAATTTTGTCGTTTATCGCCACAAAATCAAACTCTAACTTAGTCGCATTGTTTAAAGTTCCATTCTGAGGCGGATCTTGAGCGGCTAGAATTGCAGATAGATCTGCATCTCCACCAAGTCCACCATTACCAAGTGTAGAATTATTAGGTCCTACTGCTGCTGTTGCACTACCTGTTACTAAAACGATTCCATTTTCAAAAGGAAAATCAGATTGCCCTCTTTCAAAATATCCAATCCCGTTTGTGTTTACTGCAGTTCCCGTAGCCCAAGTAATATTTGTTACGGTAGCACAAGTAGACTTAATTAATACATCCGTAACTAATTGCGAATTAGTATACTGTGTAGTGCTTACTGTAATAGGCGGAACGATGCTTCCAATACATAGATCAAATCGGATGTCTTCCAATTGTCCAGAATTTGACCAAACTCTAATTTTATAAGTTGTCCCCGGAGTTAGATTATTAACTATCGTTTCATTATTGTTATTACATGCAATAAAAGTCAAATTTCCACAAATATCACCTGAATATAGAGCGCTGTTCAATACTAATGAAGTTCCAACAATATTTTGAAAAGTAATAATATGTTTTGGACTTGTAGCAACAAAGCTAAACCAAACATCATCGTCTTCTAATCCTGCACAACTGCTTGACTCTGGTGAAGCTGTAGCTCCAGTAATAGATCCTGCAGTCACTTGTGCACAAGACAATCCATTATTTACGAAAGCTGGAGTTGCAGTTGCACATTCGTCGTTCGTAATTGGAGCCGGAGTAGTAATACATATTGAAAATGTTGCAAATTGACTTGCAGTAGGAGCTGTGCTGTATATTCTTATTTTATATGTTTCTCCAGATACTAATCCACCTACAACTGCTGAATTAATGTTATTTGAACTGCAATACAATTGTGTTAACGAGCCGCAATCCACACCACCGTAAATTGTATATCGCACATTTGTAGTGGCTGTTGAACCTACAATATTAAAAATGGAAACAATATGAATATTATTTGTAGCAACAAAACTATACCATACGTCGTCCAGTTTAGTTCCTGGACAAGTAGAAACCTGTGCCGACGTTGTTCCTCCTAATGTACTTCCTGATACAGTTTGAGTACATGTTCTATCAAGATTCACAGGCACGTTAATCGCTGCTGAGCATTCGTCGTTTGCAGGTTTAGTGATAAATGATTTTGGTGTCAATAAAGTCCAGTTGCTGATGTCTGTTGCGGAACAAATTGCACGAACATAATATTGGTATTTGGTTCCTGGTAGTAAGTTAGTGATTGGAAAATCTACATTTGAAGTCGCTAATGAATACCCAGCTACGCCTGTATTCAATGGAGCTCCGTTAACAGGTGGTGTTCCTCCTTCTACAACGGCATACACTTCCCACTGAGGAGCGGAACCTGTTTCAGTCCAACTTGCCGTAACACTGGTTTGTGATACTGAAGTAACTAATAAATTCGTCGGCTTTGGACAGCTTGGTGGCTGACAGTTGCCTAAGATTAAATCCTCATAAAG
>NZ_ATTM01000012.1 GCF_000419685.1 Flavobacterium antarcticum DSM 19726 | reverse complement strand
ATAGAGAGCTTGCTTTCTAGAGACCGGCGCACGGGTGCGTAACGCGTATGCAATCTACCTTTTACAAAGGGATAGCCCAGAGAAATTTGGATTAATACCTTATAGTATTACACTTTGGCATCAAGGAGTAATTAAAGATTTATCGGTAAAAGATGAGCATGCGTCCCATTAGCTAGTTGGTAAGGTAACGGCTTACCAAGGCAACGATGGGTAGGGGTCCTGAGAGGGAGATCCCCCACACTGGTACTGAGACACGGACCAGACTCCTACGGGAGGCAGCAGTGAGGAATATTGGTCAATGGACGCAAGTCTGAACCAGCCATGCCGCGTGCAGGATGACGGTCCTATGGATTGTAAACTGCTTTTGTACAGGAAGAAACCCTACTTCGTGAAGTAGATTGACGGTACTGTAAGAATAAGGATCGGCTAACTCCGTGCCAGCAGCCGCGGTAATACGGAGGATCCAAGCGTTATCCGGAATCATTGGGTTTAAAGGGTCCGTAGGCGGCCTAGCAAGTCAGTGGTGAAATCTCCCCGCTCAACGGGGAAACGGCCATTGATACTACTGGGCTTGAATTATTAGGAAGTAACTAGAATATGTAGTGTAGCGGTGAAATGCTTAGATATTACATGGAATACCAATTGCGAAGGCAGGTTACTACTAATTGATTGACGCTGATGGACGAAAGCGTGGGGAGCGAACAGGATTAGATACCCTGGTAGTCCACGCCGTAAACGATGGATACTAGCTGTTGGGCGCAAGTTCAGTGGCTAAGCGAAAGTGATAAGTATCCCACCTGGGGAGTACGTTCGCAAGAATGAAACTCAAAGGAATTGACGGGGGCCCGCACAAGCGGTGGAGCATGTGGTTTAATTCGATGATACGCGAGGAACCTTACCAAGGCTTAAATGTAGATTGACCGTTTTGGAAACAGAACTTTCGCAAGACAATTTACAAGGTGCTGCATGGTTGTCGTCAGCTCGTGCCGTGAGGTGTCAGGTTAAGTCCTATAACGAGCGCAACCCCTGTTGTTAGTTGCCAGCGAGTCATGTCGGGAACTCTAACAAGACTGCCAGTGCAAACTGTGAGGAAGGTGGGGATGACGTCAAATCATCACGGCCCTTACGCCTTGGGCTACACACGTGCTACAATGGACGGTACAGAGAGCAGCCACTGGGTGACCAGGAGCGAATCTACAAAACCGTTCTCAGTTCGGATCGGAGTCTGCAACTCGACTCCGTGAAGCTGGAATCGCTAGTAATCGGATATCAGCCATGATCCGGTGAATACGTTCCCGGGCCTTGTACACACCGCCCGTCAAGCCATGGAAGCTGGGGGTGCCTGAAGTCGGTGACCGCAAGGAGCTGCCTAGGGTAAAACTGGTAACTAGGGCTAAGTCGTAACAAGGTAGCCGTACCGGAAGGTGCGGCTGGAACACCTCCTTTCTAGAGAAAGACGCAATAATAACGTGTAAGTTTTAAGACTTACTTTACTCTTCGCTGTTGATTTAAAAAAATAATAAGTTAAAACAGAGTCTCGTAGCTCAGCTGGTTAGAGTACAACACTGATAATGTTGGGGTCGGCAGTTCGAGTCTGCCCGGGACTACTATTTTATACTTATAAGGAAATTCTAGAAGCTAGAATTCACCAAAGAGATTAGAAATCGAGAATGAGGACTGAAATCTGAATTCAAAATTCTAAATTGAAATGGGGAATTAGCTCAGCTGGCTAGAGCGCCTGCCTTGCACGCAGGAGGTCAACGGTTCGACTCCGTTATTCTCCACTATTCGCTAATGCGAAATCCGTTCATTGACATATTGAGATAAGAAAATATTTAATAAGTAGAAAGAAATGATTCTATTAATTTAGAATCGCACAATTGTAATTAATTTTACATTGGTACAATAAGCAAAATAAGGGCGTATGGGGAATGCCTAGGCTCTCAGAGGCGATGAAAGGCGTGATAAGCTGCGAAAAGTTACGGGGATGAGCACACATCAGACGATCCGTAAATACCTGAATGGGGCAACCCAATACATTGAAGATGTATTACTCCGATAGGAGGGCAAACCCGCTGAACTGAAACATCTAAGTAGGCGGAGGAGAAGAAAACAAAAGTGATTCCGTAAGTAGTGGCGAGCGAACGCGGATTAGCCCAAACCAATGTTGTTACGGCAAGATTGGGGTTGTAGGACCACGACATTTTATGCATGCAGAACCAGAAGGACCTGGAAAGGTCTACCAAAGAGGGTGATAGTCCCGTATGGGTAATAAATGTAATAGATAGTGGTATCCTGAGTAGGGCGGGACACGAGAAATCCTGTCTGAATTTGGCGGGACCATCCGCTAAGGCTAAATACTCCTGAGAGACCGATAGTGAACCAGTACCGTGAGGGAAAGGTGAAAAGAACCGTGAATAACGGAGTGAAATAGATCCTGAAACCATACGCCTACAAGCGGTCGGAGCCCTTTAGTGGGGTGACGGCGTGCCTTTTGCATAATGAGCCTACGAGTTAACGTTGCTGGCAAGGTTAAGTGGTTAAGCCACGGATCCGTAGCGAAAGCGAGTCTGAATAGGGCGCTTTAGTCAGTAGTGTTAGACGCGAAACCGTGTGATCTACCCATGGACAGGTTGAAGCTGTGGTAACACATAGTGGAGGACCGAACCCGTTGACGTTGAAAAGTCTTGGGATGATCTGTGGGTAGGGGTGAAAGGCCAATCAAACTCGGAAATAGCTCGTACTCCCCGAAATGCATTTAGGTGCAGCGTTATGCGTAAAGTTATATAGAGGTAGAGCTACTGATTGGATGCGGGGGCTTCACCGCCTACCAATTCCTGACAAACTCCGAATGCTATATAATGTTTCATAACAGTGAGGGCTTGGGTGCTAAGGTCCAAGTCCGAGAGGGAAAGAACCCAGACCATCAGCTAAGGTCCCCAAATATATACTAAGTTGAAAGAACGAGGTTTGTCTGCCCAGACAGCTAGGATGTTGGCTTGGAAGCAGCCATTCATTTAAAGAGTGCGTAACAGCTCACTAGTCGAGCGGACGAGCATGGATAATAATCGGGCATAAGTATATTACCGAAGCTATGGATTTACAATTTATTGTAAGTGGTAGGGGAGCATTCTAACAGGGTTGAAGGTGAGTCGTAAGGCTTGCTGGACCGGTTAGAAAAGAAAATGTAGGCATAAGTAACGATAATGCGGGCGAGAAACCCGCACACCGAAAGACTAAGGTTTCCACAGCTATGCTAATCAGCTGTGGGTTAGTCGGGTCCTAAGGCGAACCCGAAAGGGACAGTCGATGGCCAACGGGTTAATATTCCCGTACTTGTTATAACTGTGATGGGGTGACGGAGTGATGAAAGCGCCGCGAACTGACGGAATAGTTCGTTGAAGTACCTACCTATAAGGCCCGCAGGCAAATCCACGGGCTTTGGGGAAATACGATAGTACTCAGCGTCTTCGGACAACGAGATAGTGCGCCTAAGGGCTTCCAAGAAAAACCTCTAAACTTCAGGTTATAACAACCCGTACCGCAAACCGACACAGGTAGTCGAGAAGAGAATTCTAAGGTGCTCGAGAGATTCATGGCTAAGGAATTAGGCAAAATAGACCTGTAACTTCGGGAGAAAGGTCGCCAGCAGCGATGCTGGCCGCAGTGAAAGAGTCCAGGCGACTGTTTATCAAAAACACAGGGCTCTGCAAAATCGTAAGATGAAGTATAGGGCCTGACACCTGCCCGGTGCTTGAAGGTTAAGTGGAGATGTTATCCTCGGAGAAGCATTGAAATGAAGCCCAAGTAAACGGCGGCCGTAACTATAACGGTCCTAAGGTAGCGAAATTCCTTGTCGGGTAAGTTCCGACCTGCACGAATGGTGTAACGATCTGGACACTGTCTCAGCCATGAGCTCGGTGAAATTGTAGTAACGGTGAAGATGCCGTTTACCCGCAGTGGGACGAAAAGACCCTGTGCACCTTTACTATAGCTTAGTATTGGTCTTGGATAAGTGATGTGTAGGATAGGTGGGAGACTTCGATCCAGCGTCGCTAGGCGTTGGTTAGTCATTGTTGAAATACCACCCTTTGCTTATCTGAGATCTAACCCCGGAATCCGGGGGACATTGCTTGGTGGGTAGTTTGACTGGGGTGGTCGCCTCCAAAAGAGTAACGGAGGCTTCTAAAGGTTCCCTCAGTACGCTTGGTAACCGTGCGTAGAGTGCAATGGCATAAGGGAGCTTGACTGAGAGACATACAGGTCGATCAGGTACGAAAGTAGAGCATAGTGATCCGGTGGTTCCGCATGGAAGGGCCATCGCTCAAAGGATAAAAGGTACGCCGGGGATAACAGGCTGATCTCCCCCAAGAGCTCATATCGACGGGGGGGTTTGGCACCTCGATGTCGGCTCGTCACATCCTGGGGCTGGAGAAGGTCCCAAGGGTTGGGCTGTTCGCCCATTAAAGTGGCACGCGAGCTGGGTTCAGAACGTCGTGAGACAGTTCGGTCTCTATCTACTGTGGGCGTTAGAAATTTGAGTGGATCTGATTCTAGTACGAGAGGACCGAATTGGACAAACCTCTAGTGTATCTGTTGTCACGCCAGTGGCACCGCAGAGTAGCTACGTTTGGCAGGGATAAGCGCTGAAAGCATATAAGCGCGAAACCCACCACAAGATGAGATTTCTTTAAAGGGTCGTGGGAGATGACCACGTTGATAGGCTATAGATGTAAAGGCAGTAATGTCATAGTCGAGTAGTACTAATAACCCATAAGCTTATGTACAAATTTTCTCTCGTCAAGTTCGAAAG
>NZ_ATTM01000011.1 GCF_000419685.1 Flavobacterium antarcticum DSM 19726 | reverse complement strand
GCTGTCTGTTTTATAATTCCATTACCAGGAAAACTAACAGCACCAAACTTATCGTAATCCTTGCGCCATTTATAAAGCATACTAACTCGGATACCTAATTCTCTAGCTAATTCAGTAATGTTAGAACGTTCATTACTTAATTCTACAGCTTTTATCTTAAATGCTGCATCATATTTTTTTCTATCTGTTGTCATAAGTTAAAATTAAGTTTTTTTCTCTTAACTTAAACTCCCAGCTAAATTAGTATATCCAGCTTTGCAATTAAGTGTAGCAGATTTATAGGGTTTTCTTTTTGAGCGGTAGAAAAGTGTATATTTGATGGAAAGTCTGAAGTTTGTCAGAGATATACATACAAAATGTGTTGTATATTTCTGATGGTATCAGACATATAAGCAAGTTGCCAGCAAATTTGAAAAAAATAGGAGTGAAAAAATTAATTGCAAAAATTTTTAGGAAATCGACGTCTGAAAAACTAATAGATGTCGAAATCGAGTTAAGTGAAGATTGGACTAAATTCGAAAACGGAAATTCAATTGGAAAGAAAGGTTCTGAAGGTGGAAAAATTTTAAATGACCAAGAAAATATCAATGGTGCAAGAATAACAATTGAAGCCAACGGTGGAAATGCACCTTTTGTGATAACGTTTGGAATCTATGGCCTAATGTTTCATACAGAGTTTTTTAGTGAAATAGAAATCGCCGTAGAATATTTTAAGAGAAAGAAAATTGAAATCGACTATGTTCTACAAATGTTCGAAATTCCAGAAAATAATCAGGATAAGGAATGGGAAAATAAAAAAGATGAATATTTAGAAAAATTAGTCTACGAATAAAATCTACTGTTAACAATAAAGGTTTCGTTGCGTTCGCAGAACGAACAATGAAACCTGTGTTGAACGGAATCCTCTTTTTTTTGCAGTAAAATCTGGTTCATTTTTTAGTGTTTACCTTTACTTTTGCTGCCAATTCCTTTTCCTATACTAGAGTAAACCATTTGATTGCGGGATATTCCAGTGAAGTTTTGCATCATTAAATATGCAAAACAGCAGATTAGTATTTAATTATTTATATTTGGAGGTAATAAAACGTGGGTTTTTTCACAGACTGACGTTGTGTGTAATTTGAAACACTAAGCTGTAAATAGAATAGATGGGAATATTTGGAAATTTATTTGGAAGTAAAAAAAGCAATAACCCTTCCAATCCTGAAATTAGATCAGAATATAATTTGATGTCAAATATTGCATTAATGCAAATGATCAAATATGAAAACACAGTCAATTATAAACTAATTGAAGACGGAATATATGAAGATCTGAATGACGAAGATGACGCAAAATATCGAATGACTATTTCATATGTGTTAGAACCTGACAATGCTAATAATCAATATCCTCTTAAAGATATTTTAGACAAATATTTAATGCATGCATCAGATTTCCAAGAAGCTGAGAATGACCAAGGATCAACTATATTTCTAACTGAATTAGGTGGTTACTTAGAAAAAATGAAAGAGGTTAAAGAAATAATTGGAAAAAAAGTGTTTAATAGAGATTTTCTAGATCATGATGGAAAGGTGAGCGTTGACTTAATAATAGAATAAAAACTACACACAACACTGTATAAAAATAATTGCGGTTTAGTGCTTAATCAAAGGTCGTTACGAAGTTCGCAACCTCGCGAAGCTACAAAATTTTAGCGGTCAGGCTAAAAGACGACACGACTTAAAAATGAGAAGACAAGATTACATAGAAACGGAAAGAACAATTTTGCGAAGACTTACAATCGATGATGCAGAAGATTTTTATGCGCTAAATCTTGACAAAGAAGTATTGAAATATACAGGTGACCAACCTTTTGAAAACATACAGACTTCAAAGGACTTTTTAACAAACTACGACCAATATGAAAAATACGGCGTCGGACGACTTGCAGTTATTGAAAAAGCGACTTCAAAATTTATTGGTTGGTGCGGACTGAAATACAATCCTGACAACGACGAATATGACATTGGTTTTAGATTTTTAAGAGATTATTGGAACAAGGGTTTTGCAACGGAAACAGCCAAAAGTTGCCTTGACTTTGGGTTTAATGGATTGGGTATTGCAAGAATTGTAGGAAGAGCAATGAAGGAAAACAAAGCTTCTATTAAAGTGCTTGAAAAAATAGAAATGACATTCAAAGAAACTTTTGACTTTGAAGGACACGAGGGCGTGATTTATGAACGAAGAAACAATGACAATGAGAAGAGAAGCCCGAACCGCTAATCAAGTAGGCTTCTCCGCTATAAACGAACAAAGAGAGCCTCTCAAATATTTATATTCACGAAAAACCAAAAAAAGCAATAATAAATTAAGTACACCATCGAGCATACGGGTCATCCCGCTAAAAATCGGGACAGGCTGTACTCGGCGGTTTGAAAAGAGATGGATTGAGTTTGATTGAGTTGGATGTAAAGTTAAGTCAAGGATAAGTATACTCTTTTCTTCAAGCGTTTTAAGGTAATGTTGTGCCTTAAATGGGACTTTCCTCAAGATTATATTTTAAGTCGGCATTTCACGATTTGCTTCGCAGTTGAGTAATTGACCAACTCCGCGTCGCAAAGTGTACCTGCTTCAGTTATTTACGCTTTGTTTTATTCTGAAAACGTTAACAATTGCTTATTAAGAACTAAACTGATTTTTCTTCATCTTTGAGCATCAAATAATAATCCATGGATTTAAAAACAAGATTACTTCTGTTGTGCTGTATTTTTCAGTTTGCCACTACTTTTGCACAAGAAAAATTCACCATAAGTGGAACCATTTCAGACGCAAACAGCAATGAAACTTTAATAGGCGTTAATATTTATGTTCCTGAACTTCAAATTGGCACTTCCACTAATGCTTACGGGTTTTATTCGCTGACTTTGCCTGAAGGAAGCTATAAGTTTGAGTTCAGTTATGTGGGTTATCAGACGGTTTTTGAAAAAATCAGTTTTTCTCAAAACGTAAAGAAGAATTTGAGTTTAAGCCACGATGGTGAACAATTACAAGAAGTAATCATTACCGAAAAACCGAGAGCCAACATTCGAAAAGCGGAAATGAGTGTCAATAAACTCTCGATTGCCACAATTAAAAAAATGCCTGTTGTTTTGGGTGAAGTCGACGTTATTAAATCGATTTTGTTACTTCCGGGCGTTACCAATGCCGGCGAAGGTGCCTCTGGATTTAATGTTCGAGGTGGTGGTGCCGACCAGAATTTGATTTTATTAGACGAAGCTACGATTTTTAATTCCTCGCACGTTTTTGGATTTTTCTCTGTTTTCAATCCCGATGCGATTAAAGATTTGAAGTTATATAAAGGAGGAATTCCGGCCCGTTATGGCGGTCGTGGTTCTTCGGTTTTAGATATTTATCAGAAAGACGGTAACTCAAAAAGTTTTCACATGAACGGTGGAATCGGTTTAATCTCAAGCCGACTTCTCGCAGAAGGTCCAATCGTAAAAGACAAAGGTTCGTTCTTGATTGGCGGTCGTGGTTCGTATGCACATTTATTTTTAAAATTAGCAGACAATGACAATGCGGCCTATTTTTATGATTTGAATGCCAAGTTGAGTTATAAATTAGACGACAAAAACAGTTTGTATCTTTCGGGATATTTTGGTCGCGACGTTTTCAAACTTGCCGATAGTTTTACAAATATTTATGGAAACTCAACGCTTAATCTAAGATGGAACCATTTATACAGCGACAAATTATTTTCCAACTTGTCTTTAATATACAGCGATTATTACTACGGTTTGATTTTAGATTTTGTGGGATTCCAATATGATTCAGGCATTAAAAACTATAACTTTAAATATGATTTCAAAAACTATATTTCAGATAAGCTGAAATTAAACTTTGGTGCCAATGCCATTTACTACGATTTCAATCCGGGAACTATAAAACCAACAAATGCAGAATCGGGAATTAACGGCCGTCAGTTGGAACAAAAATATGCGTTTGAACCTTCTCTTTATTTGGAAGTTGAACACGATTTGACGAAAAAACTTTCTTTGATGTATGGCTTGCGGTACAGTATGTTTTATCGATTGGGGCGATCGACTGTGAATTTGTACGAAAATGACCAAGCCGTAACGTACAATGAAGATTTGAAAATTTACGAAAAAGGAAAACCTATTGGAACAAAATTTTACGATAGCAATAAAACCTTAGCTTCTTTTGACAATCTAGAACCAAGAGTTGCTGTTTCGTATGCCTTAAATGAAAACCAATCGATTAAGGCAAGTTACAATCGCATGACGCAATATTTGCAATTGGTTTCCAATACTTCTTCTCCTACTCCACTGGATGTGTGGACGCCAAGTGATCAGTATATAAAACCACAAATTGTAGATCAAGTCGCATTGGGGTATTTCAGAAATTTAAACGAAGATTCCTATACTTTAGAAGTCGAAACGTTTTATAAAACGGTAAAAAACAGGATTGATTATATCGACGGAGCGGATTTAATTGCCAATGAGGCTTTGGAACAAATTATCTTAAATGGTCGTTTACGTTCCTATGGACTTGAAGTATTGTTTCGAAAAAATACAGGTAAATTTAACGGTTGGATTTCCTACACACTTTCTCGTTCAGAACAGCAGACACCTGGACGAACTCCAACAGAGATTGGTATTAACAACGGAAATTGGTATAAATCAGCTTATGACAAATTGCATAACATTGCGGTAACGACGGCTTATGATTTAAATGAGCGTTGGAGTTTTGGCGCTAATTTCACTTTGCAATCGGGCCAACCCGCAACGTTTCCAAACGGTCAATATGAATACCAAGGCATTACAGTTCCCAGTTATGGATTGCGAAATGAAGAGCGATTGCCCGTTTACCACCACTTGGATATTGCTGCAACTTACACACCAAAACAAAAAAAGAAAAGAGCTTTTCAAGGCGAATGGGTTTTTAGTATATACAACATTTACAACAGACAAAATGCCGCTTCGATCAATTTCAGACAACGATCGGAAGGTAAAAATGAAGCTGCTCGATTTTCGATTTTTGGAATAGTTCCAGCGGTTAGTTATAATTTCAAATTTTAAAAGGATGAAAAACTTCAAATATATAATGCTTCTATTGGCAGTGGTCCTGACTGCAACTTCGTGTGAAGAAGTGATTGATGTCGATTTAAATACTGCTGCACCAAGATTGGTAATTGACGCTTCTTTAAAATGGGAAAAAGGAACGGACGGCTCGAATCAGGAAATTATTTTATCAACAACCACGGGTTACTTTAACCAAAATATTCCAAAAGTTTCTGGAGCTACCATTTTTGTAACGAATTCAACTGGAGTTGTTTTTGACTTCCTGGAAAATAGTGAAGTACCAGGATCCTATATTTGTTCCAATTTTATCCCTACTATTAATGAAGAATATGCTCTGACTGTTATGCATGATGGAATGACTTACACAGCAACTGAAACGCTAAAACCGGTTCCCGTGATTGATAAAATTGAACAAAAAGACGACGGTGGTTTTATAGGCGAAAATATTGAGATTAAGTTTTTTTATACGGATGATGCAGCGACAGAAGATTATTATCTATTTCGGACGAAACTTTCACGTTATTCAATACCACAATACAGCGTGAGCGGCGACGAGTTTTACCAAGGAAATCAAATTTTTGGAATTTACAGTAATGAAGATATTACTTCAGGCGACAAATTAGACATCACGTTAAGTGGTATTTCTGAAAGTTACTTTAATTACATGCAGGTTTTATTAAGTATTGCGGGAAGTGCTGGAGGAAGTCCCTTTCAATCTCCACCTGCAACCGTGAGAGGAAATATTATCAATACGACTCAAAAAGAAAAGTATGCGTTGGGTTTTTTTACTGTTTCAGAAACGGATCGTGTTGTTTACATTGTGGAATAAGTGAACCTTCAAATTTTATACAATACAAGAAATGTTATGTAACACACAGTTGCTCAATTTTGTAGAAATTTGACTTATCAATAAACCACAAAATTAATCACTATGAAAAAGTCAATTGGATTATTAGCAGTTTCGTTATTATTATCTGGAGCTGTGTTTACAAGTTGTAAATCAAACGCTGAAAAAGTAGAGGACGCACAAGAAGATGTTGTTGATGCGAAAGAAAACGAAATGGATGCACAACAAGATTTGAATGAAGCAAAATACGAGAATGCTTCTGATTACGAACAATTCAAAGCGGCGACTAAAGTAGTCATTGCTGAAAATGAAACGAGAATTGCAGAATTTAAAGTAAAACTGAAAGCCGAAACAGCTGAAAACAAAGCAAAGTGGCAGGCCAAAGTGGATGATTTAGAAAAAAGAAACGATCAATTAGAAGATGACATCGATGATTTTAAAGATGGCGCAAAAGAAGACTGGAATGCGTTTAAAAATAGAATTGAAAAAAGCAAAAACGATATTAACGCTGACATCGAACAATATAAAAAAGACCATAACTATTAGTAGTTGGTTTCAAAATGAAAGGTATACAGAAATGTATGCCTTTTTTTATTGAATAATTTAGGATAAATAAATAATCGTTGCGTAATTTTGCAAAAAACACATTAAAATGAGTTCGATTTCCGAAATCAAAAAAAATCATCCCTACATCATTTTCCAAAAGCTAATAGTCGTATCCATCCTTATTGGATTTTTAGCTTCCTTTTTAGCCATATCGTTAAAAAAGATAACGGAGTATTATGAAACTATATTCTTCTATAAATCGAGTAATTCCCCGTGGTTGCTGATTATTTTTCCTGTTTTTAGTTTGTCGGTGATTTACTTTCTACGGATTTATTTGTTCAAAAGGAAATCCAACAAAGGAATAAAGGAGATTTTTGAGGTTACTCAAAATAAAAACAAAAACTTACCGCTTTATAAAATACCGTCTCATTTTATCAATGGATTGATTACTGTTGTTTTTGGTGGTTCTACAGGAGTTGAGGTTTCTACAGTTGTCGCTACGGCAACAATTGGTTCCATTGCCCAACAAAAAGAAAATACGTTCCGCACCTATAAAGCAGAACTCATTGGTGCTGGAGTTGCTGCAGGAATTACGGCATTGTTTGGAAGTCCCATTGCAGGCATATTTTTTGTTTTAGAAGTAATTTCAAAAAAGACTACAAAAGTATTTTTCTTGACCAATGGAATTGCGGTGTTAATTTCAACAGCATTACTATTTTTACTTGATGAAAGACCTCTGTTTCCGATAGAGTCAATGACGTGGAACTATTATGCTATTCCGTATTTCATATTGTTAGGAATTTTGGCAGGAATGAATTCGGTTTATATTACGAAGTGTGTTTTGTTTTTCAAATCCACTTTTGCAAAACTAAATGAAGATTATTATAAGGTTTTAATTGGTGCATCCATATTAAGTGTATCGTTGTTTTTCTTACCACAGCTTTATGGCGACGGTTATCATGCGGTCAAAGAATTGTTACACACAAATGTGCCACTTTCAGTCACTTTACTACTGACGACGATTGCAATTATACTGTTGAAACCAATTATCACCTCTATAACGTTAGCGGCTGGTGGTGACGGAGGTGTTTTTGCACCAAGTTTATTTGTGGGTGCTTTTTTAGGATATTTACTTGCTACAATTTTAAATTCTTATTTTGACGTACAGGTGATTACTTTAAACTTCATGATCATTGGAATGGCGGCAGTTTTGAGTGCCAGTATTCATGCACCATTTACTGCTTTATTTTTGGTATGTGGCGTTACAGGAAACTACGGTCTATTTTTTCCACTTTTGGGAGTTTGCTTAATTGCTAAATATACCTCAAAGCTGATTTATCCGTATACGGTTTATTCAATAATCCCATCTACCGTTAAATAATGGCAATCCGTAACATTAAGCGAGGGTACCGCAGAACGAAATACATTCTTTATAAAGAAACATTAGTAGATTTTAGAGAGCACTTTTGGGCCTTTATCGGTTCTTTTATCGGAATAGGAGCTATTGCCTATATTCAAACGTTACACTTACCGGTTTCCGATGTCATCTATCTAATTGGTTCATTTGGCGCTTCAAGCGTATTGGTTTATGGCGTTATTGAAAGTCCGTTGGCACAACCACGAAATTTAATTGGGGGACACGTTGTTTCGGCTACAATTGGCGTGACAATACAACAATTAATTCCAGATCTCATTTATATTGCGGCACCATTAGCAGTTTCATTGTCAATTGTGTGTATGCAAATTACCAAAACACTTCATCCGCCCGGAGGAGCAACTGCTTTAATTGCTGTTTCAGGTTCTGCACAATTGAAAGAGATCGGCTATTGGTACGTAATCTCTCCAGTCCTAGTCGGCTGCCTGATTTTGCTACTTGTAGCGTTAGTCTTCAACAACATGACTTCGAAAAGGCAATACCCAATTGAACGTCGAATGAGTTTTCATAAGATAATTCCCTACATTGGGCGAAAAGTCAGAAGTAAAAGGTAGATATTAGAGGAAATAATTAGGACACAGCACTCATTTTTTCATTCTAAAGCTATATCATTTTAGAGGTAATATTAATTTAGTAGCGATTTAATAGAACTACATTCTTCGTGCGAATGACTGCCAACTTTAATTTTAGAGCTCACAAATTCAAAAATGAGTGAAAGGAAAATTATTTCAAGGTGTAGAACTTCATAGCATTACACATAAGAAATGAGCTTACGTGAAGCATTTTAACACAATATGCCCGGAAACTACGTAAGAATATTCTTTTTAGACTCTAAGTATGGCCAAATTTTTCAGAATAATTATAAATTACAATCAGTAGATTAAGAAATAAGTAATTAATCGTGCATTTATTTTTACAGTCAAAATCCATTAAATTGTTTTAGTAAATTTGAATTTTCAGTATCTTATTTCAGTAGTTATCATTCTAGTGCAATATTATTGAATGTAATTGAAAAGTACTATAAAACACTTTAATTTGCTTTTAATTTTTCTCTACACATCAATTTGTTGTCAGTGGATATGCAAATAAAAAGTGGAGTTTAAGTTAAGCGACATTTTTGTAATTATTTGATTGTTTGTTAAATTCCTTTATTGTCATATATTTCAAAG
>NZ_ATTM01000010.1 GCF_000419685.1 Flavobacterium antarcticum DSM 19726 | reverse complement strand
TTGAAAAATAAATTTGATTTATTTTTTCCAAATCCTAACCTCAAAATACCTAAAGAACTTGTCCTCTTAGCGGGTGCAAAACTAACTACTTTTTTCGTCTCTCGCAAATTTATTTTTGATTATTTTTAACCTAAATAAATTTGATCTAAAAACAGTAATTTGTATGAACTTCGCCGTTGTTGCGGGTGCAAAAGTAACACTTCTTTTCACTTAAACAATACTTAATTCGTCCTTTTTTAAAAGTATTTTTTAAAGCTTTAATAGTCTGTGACTTAAACTTTATAATTTTTAAATTCAAATCCTTTCTTAGATTCAATTAACCACAATAATCCAATACACTCCAGTAAAAATACCATTTAGATACGTTTTCTAAATAGTAGCCCGTACTTTTCACCACTATAACCATGCATTTGCTATGCCTTTGCTATGCAGCTTCTATATATAAGGAGTTTTATATCTACTAAATGCAGAATTACAGATGCAAATAGCTTTTAAATCAAATTTACATTGCTTTAAATCAGTTGTTTAGAATAAAATAGACATGAGGGACATCAACTGAACCCTTCTTTATCCATTTCTACTCCTATAAATAAGATTCATTTTATGAACAGTCATTTACTAGTTTAAGCAGTCGCTTGTAAATTTAAGATAGATTCTTTTGCTAGAATGAACAAACGATGCACGTGAAAGGATGTTTTACATTTTTCTATAAGCTCATTCTAACTGCGTGTTTACCTTTTAAACTTTTTTACAAAATTCCCAATCTCACTCAAGCCGCAACCCTCAAGGTGTTTTATGAACGCACTTCCAACGATTCCACCTTTTGCATATTGGCATGCCTGTGAAAATGTATCTTGATCGTGAATTCCGAAACCGATTAATTGTGGGCTTTTAAGTTTCATGCTTTGAATTCTTCGAAAGTAATTTTCCTGTTCCATTCCAAAACCTACACTATTTCCTGTAACACTTGCGGAACTTACCGTATAAATAAAACCTTCCGAAACAGTATCGATTAATTTAATTCTCTCTTCGGAAGTTTGTGGTGTAATAAGTAGCACATTAATCAAACTATACTTTTCAAAAAGCGCTTTGTATTCTTGAACGTAAATCTCAAGAGGTAAGTCGGGAATGATTAGCCCATCAATTCCTACCTCAGCACATTTGTGACAAAATTGCTCAACACCATACTGAATAATTGGATTGAAGTAGCCCATTATAATGAGTGGGATTTTTACAGTACTCCTTATTTGTTTCAATTGATTAAAAAGTACTTCTGTTGACATTCCGTTTTGCAATGCAATTGTCGCACTGTTTTGAATAGTTGGCCCATCAGCTAAAGGATCACTGAACGGCAAACCAATTTCTATAAGATCGACCCCACTGTTTTCTAGTTTCTGAATAATTCCAACCGTATCGTTTAAATTAGGATAACCGGCTGAAAAATAAATGGACAAAATATTTTCTTTGTCCTGTAATTTTTGATTGATTCGATTCATCGTTTGTATGTGTATTTGACCAGTATGTTCACTCCTACATATAAGGACTCCGATAATGGCACTTTATTACCTTCTTATAATTTGAAATAGTCGATGTAGGTTTGTAAATCTTTATCGCCTCTACCCGATAAATTTACTACCACGACCTCCTCTTCATTGAACTTCATGACATCTAACGCTGCAAAGGCATGTGCACTTTCGATTGCAGGAATGATTCCCTCCATTTTTGACAGCGCCAATCCAGCATTCATCGCGTCTTCATCTGTAATCGAAATGAATTGTGCTCTTTTTGAAGCAAACAGATGGGCATGCATCGGGCCTACACCTGGATAATCCAATCCGGCAGATATGGAATAGGGTTCCGTAATTTGACCATCATCCGTTTGCATCAATAACGTTTTGCTTCCGTGAATGATTCCTATTTTCCCTAAAGCAGATGTTGCCGCACTTTCTCCCGAATGTACTCCTAATCCTGCCGCTTCGACCGCTATTATTTTTACATCCGCATCGTCTAAAAAGTGATAATATGCTCCTGCTGCATTACTTCCGCCACCAACACAGGCGATTACATAGTCAGGACTTTCCTTACCTTCCTTTTCAAGAAGCTGCATTTTAATTTCACTGGAAATGACACTTTGAAAACGTGCAACCATGTCGGGATACGGATGTGGTCCTACCACAGAACCTATTATATAATAAGTGTCAACAGGATTATTTATCCAATCTCGGATTGCTTCGTTTGTCGCGTCTTTTAATGTTCTTGAGCCTGAAAGAGCTGGTCTCACTTCCGCACCAAGCATTTTCATTCGCGCTACATTTGGCGCTTGACGCTTGATGTCTACTTCGCCCATATATACAATACACTGCAAACCCATTAGCGCACAAACTGTTGCAGTTGCTACTCCATGTTGGCCCGCACCCGTTTCTGCAATAATTCTTGTTTTACCTAATCGTTTGGCCAAGAGAATTTGTCCAATGGTATTGTTGATTTTATGAGCGCCTGTATGGCACAAATCTTCTCGCTTCAGATAAATTTTTGCCTTATACTTTTCAGAAAGGTTTTTTGCATAGTATAAAGGAGTGGGACGCCCTACATAATCCTTTAGCAATTCATCAAATTCTTTTTGGAATTCTGGTTCTGCTGTTATCTTTAAATAGTTTTGACGTAATTTTTCTACATTGGGATACAGCATTTCAGGAATGTAAGCTCCCCCAAATTCACCATAATATCCTTTTTCGTTTACATGATAAGTCATTATAATTCGTTTTTATAGTTAACTGTGAAGCTTTCTAACAATTCTTCACATTGTTTTTTGTTTTTTAATCCTACTGAAATTTCAAGTTTACTGTTGCAATCAACCGCATGCAGCGGCAAATTTGTTTCTCTTAACTTCTGAATCGCTTTAACATCTTCCACTCCTATGCCGCCACTTAAGAAAAAAGGCTTTTGGGAATTGTACTGTTTTAAAATTTGCCAATCGAATTGCGTTCCATTTCCACCTGCCCACTTTCCCTTTGTATCTAACAGAAAGTAATCCGCTGTTTTTTCAAACGGCTGCAATTCTTCGAAGTCAAAATCAGTTCCAACTGAAAACACTTTGATTATTTTAATATCCCCATCCAAAACTTCTTTTAACTCCTTGCAGTATGTTACAGATTCGTTTCCGTGCAACTGAACCGCTTGCAATTCGTGTTGGCTCACAACTTTCAGTACGTTCTCAATCGTTTCTCCTACGAAAACACCTACCTTTTGAATTGACTTTGGCATTTCAGGAATTGCTCCTTGAAAATAGCGCGGTGAACTTTTCGCAAAAATGAATCCAAGATAAGTCGGTTTTAAAGCTGCAATTTCTACAATATTCTCTATCTCCCGCATGCCACAAATTTTTACTCCAATTGTTTTTGAAATTTCGATGGGTTTATTTTCTGTTTTCATCTTATCGTTGTTGCACTTTTTTTATAAAATCTGCGGCTGCTTGACCTGCATCTGTCGTTTTCATAAAAGTTTCTCCTACCAAAAATCCTTTAAACCCGTAGTGTTCCAAGTCGACAATATCTTCAACAGATGAAATTCCGCTTTCGGATATCTTTACAAATTCAGAAGGAATACGTGCTGAAAGCGCTTTACTGTTGTTTAAACTCACTTCAAAAGTGGCCAAGTTTCGATTGTTTACCCCAATCATATCTAACGACGGCATTAGGGATTTTTCTAATTCCTGCTCATTGTGAATTTCGAGAAGCACTTCTAGTCCTATGCTTTTGGCACATTTTGAAAAACTTTCGATCTCATTTCTTGTTAATACCGAAGCAATAAGTAAAATTAAATCGGCACCATTGGCTTTGGCTTCGATAATTTGGTATTCGTCAATGATGAATTCTTTTCGCAAAAGCGGAATAGCAGTCGACGCTCTTGCCAAAACCAAATCTTCAAGCGACCCTCCAAAATATTTCGCATCCGTTAACACAGAAATTCCCGCGGCACCGGCACTATCGTATCCTTTTATAACATCTTCCACCGAAAAACCATTGTTAATAATGGACTTCGAGGGAGAACGGCGTTTATGTTCTGCAATGATTCCACGCGTTCCTTCTCTTAAATTCGTACTCAATGAAACTGCTTGTCTTTCAAAAAAAACGGAAGCTTCTAATTGTTTCACCGGAATCACTGTTTTTTTAAGCAACACTTCTCTTCTCTTATCTGCAATTATCTTATCTAAAATTGTCATGCTTTCTTCTTTTTTATTTGCTCAATTCCTGTACTGTTTGCAACGCTTTTTTCGCCTTTCCGGAAAGGAGGCTTTCTTTAGCAAGTTCAAAACATTCTATCGGTGTGTCATTTGTGACTGTTGAAATTGCCATCGCAGCATTCGCACACACAACATTGTTTTGTGTCTCTGTTCCCTTTCCATTGATGATATTCAGAAATAAATCTGCTGATTCTTTCACTGTCGTTCCACCTTCTATATCCTTTTTAGAAACTATTGAAAGTCCAAAATCTGCTGGGTTAAAGATTCCTTCCTTATTATTTTTGATGATTTTTGTAGGTCCGGTCAATGAAATTTCATCGTATCCATCTAATGAATGCAAGATGCTGAAATTGATATTCGTGTTTTGATACAGATAAGCATACATTCTTGCAAGTTCTAAATTGAAAACGCCAACCAATTGATTCTGCGGAAACGACGGGTTTACCATTGGACCCAGCATGTTGAAAAATGTTTTTACAGCCAAATCTTTTCTAATTTTACCTACATTCTTCATGGCTGGATGAAAAAGTGGTGCATGTAAAATCGCGATTCCTGCTTGATCTACACATCGGTTCAGGTGGTCGTTGTCTGTTGAAAATTTAATCCCCAAGTTTTCCATGACGTTACTAGACCCTGAAATGGACGAGACCCCATAATTTCCGTGTTTTGCCACCTTAATTCCTGCACCTGCTGTTACAAAAGAAGCTAGCGTTGAGATGTTGAATGTGTCTTTTCCATCGCCACCTGTTCCACATAAATCGATGGTGTTGTGAGAAGAAAGATCAACTCGAATGCACATTTCAAGCAACGCTTCTCTAAAGCCTTGTAACTCATCAATGGAAATGCTTCGCATCATGTACACGGTTAGAAAAGATGCAATTTGATTTTCATTATAACTTCCGTGCGAAATATTGATTAAGACTTCACGTGCTTCCTCTTTTGTGAGCACTTCGTGATTTATGAGTCGGTTTAAGATTGTTTTCATGCGTATTTTTACTTTTTTGGCTCCTGCCTATTCTTTGAGTTCTCTTTTGAAATTGATCATTTAACTATTCAACCAATTTGCCAATATTTGTTTTCCATTTGGGGTCAACACACTTTCCGGGTGAAATTGAACTGCACGAACGTCAAATGTTCTGTGTCGCAACGCCATAATTTGACCCTGTTCGTCTAGAGCAGTTATTTCTAAATCTTCAGGAAGTGGCGTTTGAACGACCCAGGAATGGTAGCGACCGACTTCAAATTCATTTGGCAGACCTTGAAACAGGACCTCATCATCTACTGTCACTTTAATTTTTGTCGCGACACCGTGAAATACTTGCTCTAAATTAGTGAGTTGGCCTCCATAAACTTCTCCAATTGCTTGTTGTCCTAAACAAACGCCTAAAATGCTTTTCGTTGCTGCATATTTACGAATGACTTCTTTCAGCAAACCTGCTTCATCGGGAATTCCGGGACCTGGAGAAAGGATTATTTTATCAAAATCTTCCAGTTCCTCCAATTCAAATTCGTCGTTCCTCAACACGGTTACTTCCGCATCCATTCCTTCTAGATAGTGTACTAAATTGTACGTAAAGCTGTCGTAATTATCGATTACTACTATATTTTTCATGTGTTGTTTTCTTTATTAAATGGTTTCTGCCACATCGAGTGCTTTATTTAAAGCACGTAATTTATTGTACACTTCCTGCATTTCTGCTTCTTCGTCTGAACTTGCTACAATTCCGGCTCCTGCTTGTGAATGGAGTTGGTGATTTTTACTTAAAAAAGTACGAATCATGATTGCGTGGTTAAAGTTACCTTCAAAATCCATAAAGCCAATTGCTCCACCATAAAAATTCCGGTTGGTTTTTTCGTACTCTTCGATAAGTTGCATTGCTCTGTGTTTTGGGGCACCACTTAAAGTTCCGGCGGGAAAGGTATCTGCTACCACTTGCATCGTCGTTGCTTTTTCGTGTAAGCGAGCCGTTACTTTTGAAACCAAATGAATGACGTGCGAGAAAAACTGTACTTCTCTGTATTTTTCAATTGCTACTTGGCTGCCGTTTCTACTCAAATCATTTCGGGCTAAATCGACTAACATGACGTGTTCGCTGTTTTCCTTTTGATCTTCGGCTAATTTTTTTGCAAGGATTGCGTCTTGTTCGTCGTTTCCGGTTCTTTTAAATGTGCCTGCAATTGGATGAATTTCTGCTGTTCTGTCTTTGACAATAAGTTGAGCTTCGGGCGATGAACCAAAAATTTTAAAGTCGCCATAATCAAAAAAGAATAAATACGGAGAAGGGTTGATGCTTCGCAAAGCACGGTAAACGTTGAATTCATCTCCTTTAAATTCTTGCGTAAATCGTCTTGACAATACTAATTGAAAAACGTCTCCTCTGTGGCAGTGCTTTTTTGCTACTGCTACGTTGTTTTTGAATTCTGAATCTGTTAAGTTAGAATATCCTTCGCCTTCCCGTTTAAATTTATACGTCGCAATGTTTCGCGCTTGTAAAAGTTGTTCAATTTCTGTTGTATTGTCTCGCCCGTCTACACTGTGACAGAAAATATAAGCCTCATTCTTAAAATGATTGATGGCAATTGTATTTTGGTACACGTGGTATTGCACTTCAGGGATTGAAGTACTGTCGTCTTTTTTTGAAATCTGAATTTTTTCAAAATACCGTACTGCATCGTATGAAATGTAGCCAAACAATCCGTTTGAAATGAATTTAAACTCATTTTGATCGGTTGTAAATTGAGCAGCAAACTGCTGAATTACCTCAGCCACCTTTATTTTCTCGTCAATTGTCATTACTTCGCTACTTCCGTCCGGAAAAGAGGTCGTGCACATTTCATTTTCTATTTTAATAGAAGCGATAGGATTGCAACAGATGTAAGAAAAACTGTTATCGTTTGCATGGTAATCGCTACTTTCTAGCAAAATACTGTTTGGAAATTTATCGCGAATTTTAAGATAAACGCTTACAGGTGTAATCGTATCGGCAAGGATTTGCTTGTATTTAGTGGTGAGTTTAAATTTTTTCAAGAGAAATTATTTTGAAATTGATTAAAAATATAGCAACAAAAAAAAAGGCTTGTCGTTCTGACAAGCCTTTCTGTATATTGGTTCAAATACTACTATAGGAGCTTACTTCACGACGACTGACGTAAATTATTCCACCACCAAGTATTATTTAAAAGAGTGTACATGTTTTTTATTTGAAGCAAATATAGGAATGTAATTTTATTTGAACCCTTTTTTTAATAAAAAATTATATTTTGTTTTTACAAGATAAATCAATTACATCATTCCTTCTTCCCTGCAGTTTTTATTTTTAATAATTTTTCCGTGGATGGAACACGTTAACCACTTCTTGCAGATGTTTCCGGTCTAAATGCACATAGATTTCTGTGGTGGTAATGGATTCGTGTCCCAACATCATCTGAATTGAACGTAAGTCGGCACCGTTTTCTAATAAATGAGTGGCGAACGAATGCCGAAATGTATGTGGGCTGATTGTTTTTTGCAGATTAATGGCAACCGCCAATCGCTTTATAATAGTAAAAATCATGGCTCGAGTAAGTTTCTTGCCTCTTCGGTTCAGGAATAAGGTATCGCTGTCTTCTTTTTGAATATTTTGATGACATCTGACTTGGTCTCTATAAATGGATATGTATTTGTCAGTCACTTCAGCAATGGGAACAAATCGTTGCTTATTTCCTTTCCCCGTCACTTTAATAAAGCCCTCTTCAAAGAACAAATCGGAAATTTTAAGTTCCACTAATTCTGAAACGCGAAGTCCACAACCATAAAGTGTTTCTAAAATGGCGCGATTTCGTTCGCCTTCTTTTGAAGATAAATCAACCGCATCAATTAATTGGTCTATTTCCTCAATGGCTAATGTATCGGGTAATTTTCGTCCCAACCTTGGCGACTCGATTAATTCCAGCGGATTGTCCGAACGGTAATCTTCAAAAATCAGGTAGGAGAAAAAACTTTTTAAGCCAGAAATAATTCGCGCCTGCGATCGAGGATTGACTACTTTGGCAATTTCATAAATAAATTGCTGCAGTGTTTCTTCCTTAATAGTAAGGGGTGAAACGTCCACTTTCTTCTTTTCTAAAAAAAGCAACAAGCGTTCGATATCAAAACAATAGCTGTCGATCGTATTTTGGGACAAACCCCGTTCTATTTTCAAGTAAGATTGATAGCTCTTTATGTGTGCATTCCAATTCATAGTACAAAGAACGAAAATTAAAAGAATAAATAACAATTGATTATTCTTACTTTATAATTTAGATACCTATTTACAATAGCTGACTTTTGAGTAGTTGCAAATAAAAAAAGGGAACCTCTTTCGAAATTCCCTTTATCCTGTATTTTATAAAATTAAATTACAATTTGTAAATCATTCCAAAAGTGATTGCAGATAGATCTAAACCTACTTCAAAAGAATTTGTTTTTTCAGCTCCATCTCCACCGTTGTCGTTAGACGTATATCCTAATCCACCCCAAGTAGAAGTAAGTGCGATATTATTTGAAACGAAATAATGCAATCCAACTGGTACATTTACACCAATAATTTTAGACGTAAAGTCCGAACCAAATGCATCAACTTCAGTCTTAACCGAAGCATAAGAAATATTTCCTCCTATTGATAGAGAGAAATTATTAGCTGGTGTCCAGAAATACTTAACACCTGCATTAATACCAAAACCTGAATTTTTTACTTCAACGAAATTACCTCCAGTAAATTCATTACTAGTACCTGATACATATCCTAATGAACCTTCAAATGCAATATTCTCAGTTAACATATATCCTAATCCTGGCGCTACTGTAAACATATCTGACTTAAAGTCACCTGTTTTTTCAGTTGCGTAGTTTAAAGTTCCAGAAAGGTATAAATCTCCTTTAGCTAAACCTGCTGAACCTGAGTTCGCATCTTGTGCATTAGCAAAACCAAAAGCGAAAACTGCCGCTACAGATAAAATAATTTTTTTCATAATTGTTAAAATTTAAAATTCATGCCAAATTTATACGATTAAACTATACGTAAAATCTGACAAAATTGTAGTTATGAACAAAGTTATGAACAATACATACTGTTTTATTCCACTTCTTCTGACAAAAGAATTCGCAATTGTTACCTATCAGAACTATAAAGGACAAGTATTAGGTATTCGTATAATTCTAATTTTTATTTTAAATAAGATTAAACAACTGTTAGAGAAAAAGCAGGTAAAAATCAATTTTAAGGTACTTATTATAACAAATACGCATAATTACGTATTGTGCTTGTCGTTAATTATCACAATATTTGCTTCTGCAAATTATAGATAGTACTATTTTTTATCGTTTTTTAGTCTACTATGTATTAATTTCATACTAAAAATCTTAAAAATTTTAACATATTTTATTTCAAAATTTAAATACATTAATTATATTTGTCTAAACATTAAAACAATCAATCATGAAAAAATTATTTTTAGTAGCAATTGCTACTGTTGGATTTGCGTTCGCAGGAACTGCACAAGAAGGAAGATTTAAAGCTGGAGTTGATGTAGGTTTGCCAATGGGAGACATCGAAGATTCTGCTTCTTTCAACTTAGGTGCTAATGCTGCATATGTATGGAATGTTGGAGAAGGATTTGATGCAGGAATTGGTGTTAGTTATAATACTTATTTTGCAAAAGAGTACGATATAATGGGTACAACTTACAAAGCTGACAATGCAAATTTTTTACCTATTTACGGTACTGCAAACTATAGTTTTACAGAAAACATTTTTGCTGGGGCTGACTTGGGTTATGCTGTTGGATTGACAGACGGAATTGATGGTGGTTTTTACTACCAACCAAAAGTTGGATACCAAACAGAAATGTTTGAAGTATTTGTAGGTTATAAAGGACTTTCTTCTAAAGTAGACATGGGTGCGTTTGGTTCTGCAACTACCCTTTATTCATCGATAAACTTAGGATTTAACTACAAATTCTAATTCAGAATTGTAATTTAATACAGAATGTGGAGTTAATACTCCACATTTTTTTTGCACCAAACTTTCGGTAAGTGCTCTAGTTTCAGGAGATATATTTCGTACTTTTGCGTGGTAATTATTTAAACAAAAAACATGAAAAATTTATTCTTAGCTGCTGCATTTCTTTTACTGGGATTTACAGCTGTAAAAGCACAGTCTTTAAAATATGGCGCTAAAATTGGTGCCAACTTCTCCACTCTTGATGGAGGTGGAATAAACGGTGATAACCTTACTAGTTTTCACGTTGGAATTTTAGCAGAACTTAACTTATTAGAAAATGTTTCCATTCAACCGGAACTTCTTTATTCGTCTCAAGGAACTGAATATCAAAATGAAGATTACAAATTAGATTACCTTTCATTGCCTGTTCTTGCAAAATTTTACTTGATTAGTGATAAATTAAGTCTTGAAGCGGGTCCACAATTTTCATTCTTGGTTAACGATGATGTTCCAGAAACATTCCGTGCTAAAACTTTTGACTTTGCTGCTGTAGGTGGAATTGGATATAATCTAACTTCATTTATTTTTGTACAAGCGCGTTACGTTGTAGGTTTAACAGATACGTCAAAAGATGCTTCAGTGACCAATAAAGTAATTCAGCTTTCTGCAGGATTGCGTTTCTAAAGTACCTCCACATACAAAATTGAAAGCCGTTCCAAAAGAGCGGCTTTTTTTTGTATTTTTACTCAAAATCATATTTTATGAACATCATCATTATCAATGGACCAAATTTAAATTTGCTTGGAAAAAGAGAGCCCGAAGTGTACGGAAGCCATTCATTTGAAAGCTACTTTGACACACTTCGACAAAAATACATCAGTATCAACTTGCATTATTTTCAAAGTAATATTGAAGGCGAATTAATTGATAAACTACATGAAATTGGTTTTTCATACGATGGTGTTGTTTTAAATGCTGGAGCGTATACTCATACTTCTATCGCTATTGGTGACGCGATAAAAGCAATATCTACACCTGTAGTTGAAGTACATATTTCCAATACATTTTCGCGTGAAGAATTTCGTCATCAATCATTTATTGCTCCAAATGCGAAGGGAATCGTAACCGGTTTTGGTCTAAAAAGCTACGAACTTGCTCTATTTTCGTTTTTATAAAACCGCCATGCAACCTTTTTGATCCCAGAAGCGTCTATCTCTATAGCCAAAAACCAACCTCGTTTATGAAAAAAATTACTATGCTTTTATTTTTCTTCTTTACTGCAGTTTTATCTGCACAAATAAGAGGAACTGTTACCGACAACAATGGACTCACGCTTCCTGCAGTATCCATATTTATCGAAAATACGTACAACGGAACATCTTCAAACGACCAAGGGAGTTATGAACTCAATGTAAAAACGACCGGAACTTACACGATAATATTTCAATATTTAGGATACAAGACGTTAAAGAAAACCGTAACAATCTCGTCATTTCCACACGAATTAAATGTTAAATTAGCAGAGGAAAATATTGATTTAGCCGAAGTGGTTATCAACAAGAAGGACAATCCAGCCGATCGTGTTATTCGAAAAGCAATTGCCGCACGAAAAGACAATTCAGACCGGACGGCTCGCTTTAAAGCCGATTTCTATTCAAGAGGAATTTTCAAATTAAAAGATGCTCCTAAAAAAATATTTGGTCAAGAAATTGGCGATATGGATGGTTCTCTAGATTCTACAGGAACGGGAATTATTTACCTTTCAGAGACGATTTCAAAAATCATGTATGAGAAACCCAACAATTTCAAGGAACGAATTATTGCCTCTAAAATCAGCGGAAACGACAATGGTTACAGTTACAATTCGGCTCGTGGAAGTGCTTTTGATTTTTACAACAATACCGTTTCTTTGGGTGCCAAAATGATTTCACCTATCGCTGACAATGCGTTTAGCTATTATAAATATGTTTTAGAAGGTACTTTTCAAGACGAAAACAATCAAATGATTAATAAAATCAAGTTGGTTCCAAAACGTGATGCCGAACCTGTTTTTGAAGGCTACATTTATATTGCCGAAGACAGTTGGGCCATTTACGGAGTCGATGTTGACATCAAAGGTTATCGTGCGAAACAAGAATTCATGAACACCATGAATTTAAAACAAAATTTCAGCTACAATACTAAAACTCACATTTGGTCTAAAAACAGTCAATCTTTAGAGTTCAATGCTGGTGCTTTTGGAATTACATTTTTGGGGAAATTCACGCATGTTTTTACTAATTATGAATTTCCGGATGAATTTTCAAAAAAGACATTCACCAATGAAATTCTGAGTTTTGAAGACAATGCCAATAAAAAAGACAGTACTTTTTGGAATACTGCAAGACCTGTGCCTTTGACAATGGAGGAAAATAAGGATTACATCAAAAAAGACAGTTTACAAATTTTACGAAAATCAGACAAGTACCTGGATTCTATTGATGCGAAACACAACAAGTTTAAAATTTTAGATCTTGCCACCGGATACAGTTATAGAAATTCAAAGAAAAACTATACCTTATCGTACGATGGTTTGATTGACTTCACATCCCTGAGTTACAATACCGTTCAAGGTTATAATTTGAACAGTGGTTTTTCTTATACCAAATTTAATGAAGAAAACGGCAAATACACTCGAATTAAATCGACCTTTAATTATGGGTTTGCTGAAGAGCGGCTTCGCGTTATGGGGAATTTTACGCACCGATTCAATACACAAAATTACGCCACTTTAACTGTATCTGGAGGAACAACCGTAAGTCAGTTTAATGAAACTGAACCCATTTCTAAATTAGTAAATTCTGTGAGTACGCTCTTTTTCAAAAATAACTTTATGAAGTTGTACAATAAGGAATTTGCTAGAATTGCATTTGGTCGAGACGTGGCAAATGGCGTTTATCTTTCGGCGGCAGTTGCATATGAACAACGGAAAAACTTGTTTAATAACACGGATTTTGTCATCATAAAAAACAATGACGCATTCACTTCTAATAATCCGTTGGCTCCAAATGATTACACCACACCCGCTTTTGAAACGCATCATTTAACGAAAGCTAGCATTGGAACCGTAATTAATTTTGGTCAAAAATACATCTCTAGACCTGATAGCAAATTGAAGGTTCGAAATTCGAAATATCCAACTTTATTTTTCAATGTTGAAAAAGCATTTGCTGCAACCGATAAAAATTATGCGTACGAACAAATTTCAGGTCGCGTGTTTTACAGCAAAGTTTTAGGCAATAAAGGAAGTTTTGCAACCAATATTAAGGGAGGAAAATTCTTTAATGCAGAAAATATCTCTTTTATAGATTACCAACATTTTAATGGAAATCAAACACATGTTGGAACTGGCTTTAGTTACTTAAACGTATTTAACCTTATGCCTTACTATACAAACAGTACAAACGATTCGTATTTTGAACTGCATGCTGAACATAATTTTGAAGGATTTATAATGAATAAAATTCCGCTTCTCAACAAACTGAATACCACATTAATTGTAGGATTTCACAATCTTTCGACTCCAGATCGCAAACCGTATCAGGAATTCAGCGTTGGTTTAGACCGATTGGGTTTTGGAAAATTTAAAATATTTAGATTTGATTATGTGCGTTCGTACCAAAACGGTTATCAAGGAGATGGCGTCGTTTTTGGATTGAAATTCCTAGACGTATTGAATTAAAAAGGTCACAAACAAGCACAAAAAAGACCGAAGTCATTTATTTGAACTTCGGTTTTTTTTATTTTGAATATACGGGAATTAATCCTCTCTTACTATTTTAGCTCCTAAAGCTCTCAATCGTTCGTCAATACGCTCGTATCCACGATCAATTTGTTCGCTGTTTTGAATGGTACTCGTTCCTTTTGCAGAAAGTGCAGCAATCAACAAGGAAATTCCCGCTCGAATATCTGGTGAAGACATTGTCGTTGCTTTCAATTGTGATTGGAAATTATGTCCCATTACCACGGCACGATGCGGGTCACAAAGCAAAATTTTCGCACCCATATCAATTAATTTATCTACAAAAAACAAACGGCTTTCAAACATTTTTTGGTGAATCAACAAATCGCCTTTTGCTTGAGTAGCAACTACTAATACGATACTCAATAAGTCAGGTGTAAAACCAGGCCAAGGAGCATCAGCTACCGTAAGAATTGAACCATCAATATCGGTTTTTATTTGGTATCCGTCTTTGTGTTCTGGAATATAAATGTCGTCTCCGCGTTTTTCTAAGGTAATCCCTAATTTTCTGAATGTGGATGGAATCAATCCTAAATTTTCCCAACTCACATCCTTAATAGTAATTTCGCTACGAGTCATGGCGGCAAGACCAATCCACGAACCAATTTCAATCATGTCCGGCAAGATTCGGTGTGTACAACCATTTAAACTTGTCACGCCTTCAATTGTCAATAAGTTGGAACCAACGCCGGTAATTTTAGCACCCATGGAATTCAACATCTTACATAATTGTTGCAAATACGGTTCACATGCTGCATTGTAAATGGTTGTAATTCCTTTTGCTAAAACAGCGGTCATTACAATGTTTGCCGTTCCGGTTACTGACGCTTCGTCCAGCAACATGTCTGCTCCTTTTAATCCTTCTTCCGTTTGTTCCACTCCGTAAAAGTGGTCTTCGCGGTTGTATCTGAATTTGGCACCTAAGTTGATGAAGCCTTCAAAATGCGTATCTAAACGTCGTCTACCAATTTTGTCTCCACCTGGTTTTGGAATGTATCCTTTTCCAAATCGAGCTAAAAGAGGACCAACAATCATAATGGAACCTCTCAAAGAACCGCCTTCTTTTTTAAATGCTTCGGTTTCTAAATAGTCAATATTCACTTCATCAGCTTGAAATGTAATAGATCCTTTTCCGTTTCGTTGAATTTTAACGCCTAAATGTTCTAATATTGCGATCAATTTATTGACGTCAATAATATCTGGAATATTATTAATCGTTACTTTTTCAGGTGTTAAAAGTACGGCACACAAAATTTGTAATGCTTCATTTTTAGCTCCTTGTGGAATCACTTCTCCTTTAAGACGAATGCCGCCTTCTATTTTAAAAACTCCCATTTATAAAATTATTTTCTTAAAAACAGCTGCACAATTTCTAGAAATTGCTTTTGCTATTGTGGTTTTCTATTTTGATTTTTATGAACTGGATTCGTCGGTTTGCCTTTTTTCATAATCTTAGGCTTTTGCGAAGTCGTTGCTGAAATTTTATTGGAACTTCGCTGATTCGTTCGTAACAAATCATTTGTATTGAGCAACTCTTCCGAACTTTCTACTAAATTGATTTTTCCATCAGACAATTCATACAGGTGTTCAAAAATAACGTCGTCTTTCACGGTGTCTTTGTTCCAACTCAAGTACGATTTCTTCATGTGATTGGCAATCACTTTTATCAACGCACTTTTTAAATCTCCGTCTTCCCATTTATTGGCAACATCAATCATGTATTTGATGTTGTTTCCATAAAAACGGTATTTCGGGAAAGCCTGTGGATATTCTAATTTATCCGGCTTCATTTGCAGTACTTCTCGCGAAAGTATAGGATAAGGAGAATCTACGTCTAATTTAAAATCAGACATTACAAACAACTGGTCCCAAAGTTTGTGTTGGAAGTCAAGCACATCGCGTAAATGAGGATTTAAATTTCCCATTACTTGGATGATGTACTTGGCCATTTTATTTCGTTCGTCACGGTTTTCTACGGCAACGGCTTGGTTGATCAACTTTTGCAAGTGTCTTCCGTATTCCGGAATCATCAAATGCGGACGTTCAGAATTGTATTCTAAATTAAACACCACATCGTTTGCAGATTCCTTACTGTATTTCTTTTCCTTTATCATTATAGTGAAATTATGCCTTCAATTCCTGAAACTTGTATGTATTTTTCGATAACAGCTTCTGGACTTTTCATCCGTACATTGACCGAAACACTTGTGTATTTTCCTGTTTTGGATTGATGTGTTTTGATTACGGCACCCATATCATTGAATGCATTTTCAATTTCATTAATCTTATTTAGTTCTGAAGGAACGATAAATTTATAAAGATATTCTGAAGGCCAAAGTGAAGTATTACTTAATTCTTCCTTCAAACGTACGTAAAATTCTTCTGTTTTTTTATCCATCTTAAATTTTGAAAATAGAGAACAAATATACGTCAAAAGATATAGAATTTAAAGTTTTTTATCAAGGCTTTAAGGTATTTTAACGCCAGAAAAATTGTTTTGAACACCTGTTTAAACGGATCTAAAACAATTTAACTATAAAAACCGTGAAAGGAATTCAAAATACTTTCGTTATCTAAAAATGTTTGAGTAAATTTGCCCCTTATTTCAAAAAAATGCAAAAGGAAATAATTGTAATTATTGGCGGACCTGGCACAGGAAAAACGACCATTATCGAAGGCTTACTTAACCAAGGATATTGTTGTTACCCTGAAATTTCGCGCGAAGTTACGATGGAGGCGAAAAAACAAGGCATCGAGCAATTGTTCCTGGAAAACCCATTACTTTTTAGCGAGTTACTTTTAGAAGGTAGAAAAAAGCAGTTCCAAAATGCTTGTGATGAAACCGAATCCATCGTTTTTTTAGACCGTGGCATTCCTGATGTTTTGGCTTACATGCATTATATTGGCGACAGTTATCCTCCACATTTTGATGCCTGTTGTAAAGAACACAAGTACACTAAAATTTTCATTCTTCCGCCTTGGGAAGAAATTTACATCAGCGATGATGCACGTTATGAAAATTACGAGCAAGCCAAATTAATTTACGACCACTTGAAGGAAACGTATCAAAAATACGGATATGATTTGATTGAAGTGCCGAAAGGTTCCTTAAGCGACCGCATTACTTTTATACTGGAAAATGTAAATCAGTCGGTTTCCAACTAAGAAATCAGCTGCGGAAATAGGCACGAAATTGCTAAAAATGTAGTACTTTAGTTAAAATAATTTCCGCAACGAAACGCTATGAACGACGCTCTTCAACTGCTCAAAAAGTATTGGAATCACGATAATTTTAGAGGTTTACAAGCTGAAATTATTGAAAATGTGTTGGCTCAAAAAGACACATTCGCTCAATTGCCAACCGGTGGTGGAAAATCAATTTGCTACCAAATACCTGCACTTCTGCAAGACGGGCTTACGCTAGTTGTCTCGCCTTTAGTTTCATTGATAAAAGACCAAGTCGAAAATTTACAAACCAAAGGAATCAAAGCAATTGGATTGACGGGAGGGATTTCGGCGGATGAAGTAAGTAATTTGCTGGACAATTGTCAATATGGAAATTATAAATTATTATACCTTTCTCCTGAACGGTTGCAGTCAGATTGGATTTTAGAGCGTCTTAAAAGTTTGCCTATTAATTTGATTGCGGTTGATGAAGCACATTGTATCTCGCAATGGGGAAATGATTTTCGACCGGCTTATTTGAAAATTACAAATCTCAAAACACATTTTCCAAAAACACCTGTTTTGGCTTTAACTGCTTCAGCGACTCCTCAAGTGAAGCAAGACATCATTTCCATTTTAAAATTGGAAGCCGTTACGCTTTTTGAAAAATCCTTTGACCGCGACAATATCGCTTATATGGTTTTTGAAGTAGAAGACAAGTTGCATCGGATGGTTCAAATTTTAAAGAAAAACCCTGAACCTTCGATCATCTATGTGAGAAACCGAAAATCTTGTGTCGAAATCTCTAGACAATTGCAGCAATCTGGAATTCCTGCCACTTATTATCACGGCGGATTGTCTACTATTGAAAAAAACAAAAACATGACGCTTTGGACTTCTGAAAAAGTGCAAGTCATTGTGGCCACAAATGCTTTTGGAATGGGAATTGACAAAGGAAATGTAAAAACCGTGATTCACATTCAACTTCCCGATTCGATGGAAAGCTACTACCAGGAAGCGGGTCGTTGTGGCCGAAATGGTCAGAAAGCATTTGCCGTTTTACTCAATAGTCCTTCTGATTATTTACAAGCCGAAGGGCAGTTTTTAGCGGTTTTACCGGACAAGGAATTTTTGACGAAAGTCTACAAAAAGCTCAACTCGTTTTTCAGGATCGGTTACGGCGAAGGAATTGACGACAGTTACACCTTCAACCTGAATGTGTTTTGCAGTCAATATCAGTTGCCCACTTTGAAGACATTCAATGCCATTCAATTTCTAGATCGTCAAGGTATCGTGACACTTTCACAAGAATTTTCACAAAAAATCACAGTGCAATTCTTGATTCCTTCTAAAGAAGTGATTCGCTACATGAGTTTGAACAGCCATCAAGAAGAAGTAATTCTGACCATGTTACGAACGTATCCGGGAATTTACGAAATTCCGGCTGTTATGAATGTTGTTTTGATTGCTAAAAAAGCACAAACGACGCAAGAAGTGGTATTAGGTATTTTAGCACAATTGCATAAAAAAGAAATCATTTCTTATACAGCAAATGGAAGCGACAGCACAATTATTTTTAATGAAGTCAGAGAGGACGAACGAACGATCAATCGGGTTTCTAAATTTTTAGTTGTGCAAAATGAATTAAAAACGAAGCAATTGCATTCTGTTTTAAAATACGTTTCGACTAAAAACGAGTGTAAATCAAAATTGATCTTGAGGTATTTTGGCGAAGATAAAAAGGAAAATTGCGGGATTTGTTCGTATTGCATCACGTTGAAAAAACAACAACCAAAAGCCATTTCAACTACTAATCTGATCATAACAGCATTATCAGACGCCACCTTAGACTCAAGAAGTTTAGAAAAAGTGACCCGTCAACCTTCAAATCAAGTTATCTTTGCGTTACAAGAATTATTAGAACATAACGTGGTAGAAATTCTGCCCAACAATCACTATCGATTAAAAAAATAATGGAGAAATTACGAATTGTATTTATGGGAACGCCTGATTTTGCCGTAGGAATTCTCGACAGTATTTTAAAAAACAACTATGAAGTTGTAGGTGTTATAACTGCAGCTGATAAACCGGCAGGTCGCGGTCAGAAGATAAAATATTCTGCTGTAAAGGAATATGCCGTCTCCCATAATTTGAATTTACTACAACCCACAAATTTAAAAGACGAACAATTTATTTCTGAATTAAAAGCACTAAAAGCTAATTTACAAGTAGTTGTCGCTTTTAGAATGTTACCGAAAGTAGTTTGGGAAATGCCTGAATTTGGCACTTTTAATTTACATGCGTCGTTACTTCCGGATTATCGTGGAGCAGCTCCCATAAATTGGGCCATCATCAACGGAGATAAAAAAACGGGTGTTACTACTTTTTTTATCGACGACAAAATTGACACGGGTGCGATGATTTTGAGTAAAGAAATTGCGATTGAACCAACTGAAAATGCGGGAAGTTTGCACGACCGACTTATGGTTTTAGGTAGCGAAACTGTTGTTGAAACGCTTTCTTTAATTGAAAGTAGACATGTTGTGACTACCATTCAACAGGATTCTCATGTATTAAAAACAGCCAATAAACTAAATAAGGAGAATTGCAAAATAAATTGGGATGCTTCCGGCGAATCTATTTATAATTTGATTCGGGGATTATCGCCTTATCCTGCCTCTTATTTTATGCTTCACGACCGCGGGAAGGAGCTTAATGTAAAAGTATATGATGCAAAATGGGAACAAGAACCGCACGATTTAAAAATAGGTTCAGTCGTTACCGATAAAAATGCAATGAAAGTGGCGGTAGAAAATGGTTACATTTCACTTTTAGAATTGCAATTGCCTGGAAAGAAAAAAATGACTTGCAAAGAGATTTTGAATGGAACCACTTTTTCAAGCGAGGCGACCGCTTGCTAGGCGTTATAAACAGTGATTTGAGCTGAATTTTTAAAAAAGCAATAAAGTTTATCAACAATTTAGCAAAGTTATTAACAATCAAGATAAAAAAACTTCAAATATGTTGTGTAGTAATGAATTCCTACTAAATTTGTTATGCAACATAAATATTTAACCAACAATTAATCACTATTATTATGAACAAATCAGAATTAATCGATGCAATGGCAGCTGACGCTGGAATTACAAAAGCAGCAGCTAAATTAGCATTAGAATCATTTTTAGGAAATATCGGTACTACATTAAAAGGTGGTGGACGCGTTTCTTTAGTAGGTTTTGGATCTTGGTCAGTTTCTAACAGAGCTGCAAGAGACGGAAGAAACCCACAAACAGGTGCTACAATTAAAATTGCTGCAAAAAACGTTGTAAAGTTTAAAGCAGGTGCAGATTTAGAAGGTAGTGTAAACTAATCACTTACCTTTATATAAATTAAAGTCTTCCCTTGTGAAGGCTTTTTTTTGTGCAAAAAAGTTGATTTTATTTGGATTTTTAATCTTTTTATGATTAAATTTAATAAAACTTCAGATAAATGATATCAGATAAACTAAAAAAAGGGCACTTACTTATCGCGGAACCTTCCACTTTGGGAGACGCTTCATTTAACCGGTCTGTCGTTTTATTAGCAGATCACGATGAAAATGGTTCCGTAGGTTTTATTATCAATAAACCGTTAAAGTACACCATTCACGATTTAATTCCTGAGATTGATGCCAACTTCAAAATTTACAACGGCGGTCCTGTGGAGCAAGATAATTTGTACTTCATACATAATATTCCTGACCTGATTCCCAATAGCATTGAAATTTCTAATGGAATTTATTGGGGCGGTGATTTTGAATCTACACGTGATTTGATCAACGCGGGAAAAATTCACAAGAATAATATCCGGTTTTTCTTAGGTTACTCGGGATGGGAAGCGCATCAACTAGAAAATGAAATGACCACAAACTCGTGGATTATTTCAAGAAACAGTCATGAGAATAAAATATTGGGAAAATCGACTACCCATTTTTGGAAAGAGAAGATACTGGAACTTGGTGGTGACTATTTAATTTGGTCCAATGCACCTGACAATCCAGCGCTAAACTAGAATGAATTTTTCATTTAATTCTTGAATTAAACTTGTTGAAAATGCCGTGTCAAAATCTTTTTTGCGGTATTTGGTGATGGGTTGAATACCTGCAATTACATTTGTTACAAACAATTCATCTGCTTTTTGCAAATCAAAGGGCGAAATTGGTTCTTCTGACAGTTCAATTTCCATCTTCTTTGCTAAAGTCAACACTTGCTTTCTCATAATTCCGTTCAAGCAACCTTCGCTCACTGGTGGCGTAGTTAACTTTCCGTCTTTCAACATGAATAAATTGCCATTTAAAGCTTCTATAACATTCTTAGAGTCATTTAACAGCAAACAATTTTGCAAATCATTTTCATCAGCAAAGATACTTCCTACGATCTGAACTGCTTTATTTGTTGATTTTATAGACGACAACAACTGTTTGGTAACGTAAAAGTCTTTAAACAAATCTACTTCGTATCGCGCTGTATTCACCAGATACTCTTTTGATTTCAATTCCGACGATTGTAGTAAATAGCTTATGTTATTCGTTGTAGGCAAATAAAAACCGCCGCTGTTTCGAAAGACGGTCATTCGAACTCGAGCAGAATTTTGAACTTCATTTGCGTCAACAAGTTCTTGGATTTGCTGTTCAATAAATTCCATTGTAAAATTCATTGGAATTTCCATCCGGAGGATTCGCATGGATGACATCAATCGGAAATAATGGTCTTCTAGAAATAAGATCCGATTGTCTACGATTTTAAATGTTTCAAAAACGCCGTCTCCAAATAAGAATCCGCGATTTTCTGCTAACGAATTTGCAGTAGATTCAACTAATGTTCCATTAAAATTTACCATAAAAAAACCCTGAATTAAAATTCAGGGCAAATATACCTTTTATAATAATTTATACCGAACCAATCACGTGTTTTAAATCGGAAATTTGGTTTTCCCAAAGTAACGAAGCTTCTTCAACCTCATCTTCTGCAGCATAGTCAATTACCATTAACGAAACGTCTTTTGTAATTTCATCTTCGAGTATTCTCAATTCAAAATAATAATCCGTATCGTTATTGTCTTCGTCTATCCAACGAAATTTTATTTTCTCACCGCTTTTTTTAGAGGTCATCCTCGCCTTTTCCTCTGAATCGTTCCATATAAATGTAAAAAATTCCCCTCTAGAGTTCACGTTGTCTGCAAACCATTCCGATAATCCAGATGGCGTTGAAATGTACTGATAGAGTAATGATGGCGATGAATTAATTGGAAATTCGAGTTCGTATTTTATTTTAGATTCCATAAGTGAAAAATAGTAAAGCTTGAATAATTTTTTTTGGAAATATATACAATATAAAGACAATAAAAAAGCATTTATAAAAATAAAATATTTTAGCACATTTTATTTGCTACATTGTAATTAATCTTTATATTTGCACCCGCATTCAAGGATGCAACAACCGCATACTTTGGCGAGGTAGCTCAGTCGGTTAGAGCGCAGGATTCATAACCCTGAGGTCACGGGTTCAACTCCCGTCTTCGCTACTTTTTAACTTATTGACAGTAAACGGTTTAGACTATCTAAACCGTTTTTTTATGTCTTCTATTTTGAGTGCCTTACATCAAATGAATGCTTTAGTATACGATTCAGTATACGGTTTTGGATTTAATTTGCAGTATATTGCAGATTATTTAGGACAACATTCAATAATTAATCCGATGTATAAACGTGACTTTTCAATCCCAAAAATCTACAGTGGTGGTCTTGAAATTACCAATTGGGATAGTTATACTTTTGATCAACAGCAAGAAGCCTTAAAAAAAGATTGGTACATTTATTATAGTTTCCGAAATCCTACCACTGCATTACTTAAGAGACAAAATCCAATAAAAGGAATTGCAAATTCTTATAAATCTAAAAAAGACCGTTTTGCTTATCTTACTGTAATGCGGACTAACCTTGAAAAACTTTTGATGCAAGGTGCAAATCCTTATCAGAAAAATGATTTCAGTTATTTAGATGGTAAATTAAATAATAAACCTCTTGTTGACAAGGTAAAATCTAAAAAAGTTGCAGTTGTGCTACCTAAAGTGGAATTCAATAATAATGCACCCGTAATTGAAAATAAATCTATTGTAGAAAAACCAGTTGAAGTAGAAATTTCAATTAAAGAAGCATTTGAAATTGTGCTGAAATTAAAGAAGAACATGATGAACGAAACTTCCTATCAAAATTTCCAAGGAAGAATTAATAAGTTTAAAAACGCTTTACCTGACATCAATAAACCAATCACTTCAATTACTAAGCTAGATGTTGTAAAGTATCTGAATGAAATATTAGAACGAACCAGTCCACGGAACAGAAATAACAATAGAACAGATTTAAGTTCTTTCTTTAAAGAACTTGAAAATAACGAGTTTATCCCAGACAATTTTGTTGCAAAAATTCCAATTTTAAAAGCAATTCCCGAACGCAATAAAACGTTTTCTGATGCATTACAGAAAGATATTTATGACTACTTAGAGATAGAAGACAAAACACTTCTACTTTTCATTAAATTTATTTCTTATGGTTATTTAAGACCTATAGAAATTTGTCGATTAAAAATTAAAGACATTGACCTTGTAGAAAATAGACTGCACGTTCGTGCGAAAAATCAACCTGTTAAGATTAAGATTATTCCCGAAATTCTTCTTAAAGAATTACCTGACTTATCAGTAATGAATCCCGACCATTATTTATTTACACCAAATGGCTACGCAATGGAATGCGAAACAAAGGAAAACAACCGAAGAGATTATTTCTCCAAACGTTTTAACGAGGTCGTAAAAAAGAAATTCGAATTAAATAAGGATTATACCTTGTATAGTTTTAGACATACTTACATCACAAGATTGTACAGAAAATTGAGAGAAACCCATACACCACAAGTTGCCAAAAGTATGTTGATGCTCATTACAGGTCATGCCACCATTTCGGCTCTTGAAAAATACCTACGTGATATTGATGCCGAACTACCCGAGGACTTCTCTTCATATCTTGAATAAAATCATATAAGAATTTAAGTGTTTTACTTTGCATCATCATTTTTGAACTTGCATACCTATTAATATACGTTGCAAAATTAGCTTGCAATAGTCTATAAAACTGCAATGCAACGTTGCAACTCCATATTTTACTAGCAGAAAGGATTCACTTGGCGTATGCAACGGGACGTTTATAAATGACAAACAGACTGTTGAGTTTCATGCAACGAAGTGTTTGAAAAGGTGCAATTAGCATTCATAGTGCATTGCAAATAGATTAAAATTGATGAGATGTATTGTCAAAAACAGCATCTAAACAGTGAATTGATCTAGCATAAATATGGTGTATTATTGCATTAATGTTTAATAGTTTACTACATTTAGCACTTAATATGAAGCAGAATTAACGCATTACATGATGAAAGAAACCAAAAAAGTATTGGAATTTAAAGCTAAAACTAATGAATCGAATAGCGCTATAATTAAGATAGCTTATGATTTTTTCGGATTGAGTGAACTGCAAGTAGAAATTATTGAGAATAGTTAATGTGAGATTATAATGGACGAGATAGTAGAAATTTCTGATCAGTTATGTAGCGTTGTGGCTCATCGCTTTCCTTTTTTTGTGCCAAAACAATTGATTAATGAAGTTAAAACACTAGACATTCTTAAAACTCGACAGATAAAAGTTAACGCTGATTTCAAAGAAAAATTTTTAGACAAGATGCTTATCGTAAATAGCGATTTGTCAATTAACCATTTAAGTTCTGCTCGTTCAGTTACGGAATATAATATTACTAGGGCGAGAAATTTGGAGCGGAACTGTTTTCGTTTAGTAGAACTTAAAGACACTTTAAATCCTAGTAGTTATCAATTTATACTAAAAAGATATATACAGTTTGTAGTAACGTTTGATTGGGTATGTAGTGTTTTAATAGACATTTATAAAGATAACAAGCCTATTTTGTCATTCAATCCGACATCCACATTTGAGCAACAAAGGATTATTTTACAAAATCATCTGAATGATTTGCAAAATGTAGTCAGTATAGACGGAAGTACTCTGAATTTTGAAGAAGTGATTGATGATTTGGTAAACCACTTCATTAAAAATCCAGAAATCTTACTCGCCATAAAAGTAAGAAATGATCAAAAAAGTGATATACCTTCTATTGCTAAAAAATCAAAAAAAATAAATTTTCCTAAAATCAAAAAACAAGTTCTAACTGATGAAGAGGCGATAAAATTCTTGACAACAGTAGTTTTCAAGGATATAAATTCGAAGAAATAAGTAAAATTTTTTGATCTACACTGAGTACTCTACAAAGGTCGTCTTCCAAGTTCTAATAAAGAGGATTTACTAGAACCTTTTTAAATCACATTTACCAAAGAGATAAAATATCAGAATTTACTTTATTTGCAAATAATTCTTCTTGATACGGTAATGCATAATTACCAATCTTGTCATGATTTAACCACTGCACTTCGTCCTCCGGTTTTAAAATAATAGGCATTCTCCTTTTGATATTATGTATCTTAGACATTAATTCATTTGCTTCTGTAGTTACAATAGAATAAGTATTTTTAACTTCTCCTGTTACGTCATTTACCCACTGGGAATATATACCTGAAAATGCAAACAAGTCATTGTTGGCAATTCCAATTTCATATTTAGTTTTATTCTTTCCTTTTGTATCGTGCCACTGCCACTCATAAAAACCGTTTGCAATAACCAAACACCTTTTATCAATAAAGTTTCTAAAAGATGGTTTTACATCTAAAGTCTCCATTCGTGCGTTTAATGCCATTTTTCTTATACTTTCATCCTTTGCCCAACTTGGAATTAAACCCCAGTTGAAATGCAAAATTTCTCTCGGATTTTCATCAGTAATAACAGGAGTTTTAGGAAAGTCGAAACCATTAATGGAATTTTGAGGTTCAAATAGGTTTTTGTCGCGAATTTTGGCATTAAATCTCCTTTCAATTTGTTTCGCTAGTTTGGATTGGATGGTGTGGAAACACATAAGTTGTACAAATTTTAAATTCTTACAATTTCTAAATGGATTGTACTATTTTATGAACTTACAGATACATAGCACGCAATAATTGTAAACTAGTTAATTAATTAGAGGCAGTAACAAAAAGCAATCCAATTCTATTTTGAGATGTGTAGTATCGGATTTATGATTATTTAAAATTTTTACCGATTAGAATGATATTGTCAGATTTTACGCTGCTTCCCCTCACTTATTTCAAATTTTCTCATACCTAAATTATTATCGATTAATATAATCTCTGGGCGTCCAAGCATCACTCCCATCGTTACAGCACATCCTACAAAATATTCTTTGCCTTTTTCGACATTTATTCTAATGTTTTCAGTGGTTTCTAATGAACCGTAAAAGACGCGCCCGTTAAACTTTGTGTTCTGTAAAGTATATTAGAGCATATTCACCATCCAAAGGTATCCTGGATTTGTTTTTTAATTCTAATTTTTCGTGAAATGGAGCTAGAGCTTATGACTCGCTATTCTCATACATCTTTGCTCTAGTACGATAACAACTGCTTCCCAATGCGATTGGTTCTTTCACTTAAATGATTTGCAGTATATTGGCCCCTGAATTTTTCGCTGCTGTCTTTGCGTATGCTAAAACTTTATTATATCCGCAATTCAAGGTAAATCCTGAATCGCCAATTTTCAAATCCTCTATTAAGTTTGAATTTAGAGGCAAAATATCATATTTCTGTAAGACAATTATTTTAATGTCTTCTTCCAATTTTTAAAACTAGTATTTATAAATTATGTTCTTACGCTTGTTGCACAACTAGTCAACATAATTACTAGGAGAAATACTAACAGTCTGTTCATTGATTTTATTTGATTTTAATATTTTTTTTCAAATTTTAAGTCACTAATAACAACTAAATGTAAATTGATCATTTTATTAATTGTCGTAAATATATGTAAAAGTGCTGTTTAATTTTCCATACTTATTAAAGTTCAAAAATTAATTTTCACATCAAAAAATTATATATTCTAGCGATTGAGTCGCGGTAAGATCTATTGAATCTTTTATTACTTACCAAAAAATGTATATTGAATATTAAAATAATTTATCTCAACTAAACATTAAAAAGTATCTTCTTTGTTAAATTTAAAAAAGGTTCGATGTTAAACGGCGAACCTTTTTTATATAAATTATAAATTTTTAAAATGCATTTTCTCGCCCCAAAATCAATATTTCCCTAATTGTTCAATAAAATTTACTACAAGATCACTTTCATTCGTTAGTAGACGAGAATCCGAATTTGACTTTGCACTATTCAACAACTGTAATGTTTAGTGGAATTAATATTTAAATCCATTTCTCAGCATACTGATTTTACAGCATAGTAAGTTTTAATAATCAAATATTTAATGATTGATTATTACAAAAATTTTATAATACTGTATTTTTTTCGATTGATAGTTTAATTTACAATCGAAGAATTACGGTAGTTAATAATTCTTTTTGTCAGTATATTTTACCTAACCTAAAGAGAGATATATTGTCAAACAAATTGAAAATAAAGAAAGTGAATAAAAGAAAAATGCGTTTAACACTTTGTAGTTATCTTCCGTTAAAGCGATAAGAAGCTTTCTAGAAGTAAAAACCATCAGTACAACTTCGACAATTAGTAAAATGATAGTTATTAAATGCATTTTATAATGCTATTATTATAAATTCACTTCTGCGATTCATTTGGTGTTGCACTTCACTGCATTCAATTCCATCACTGCAATTGTTCACTAACTCGGTTTCACCAAATCCTTTAGCTGTCATTCGACTACTGTTAATTCCGTCTTTGATTAACCATTTAAGAGTCGCTTTTGCTCTACGTTCAGAAAGCGACGCATTATATTGATGCGTTTGTCTGCTGTCGGTATGCGAACGGATTGCAATCTTCATCGTAGGATTCTGTTTCAAGACATCAGCAATTTTTGCAAGATCAGCTGCCGCATCTGGACGAATATTAGATTTATCAAGGTCAAAATAGATTAATTCGATGTGGAATACTTTTGCTAAATCATCTCCCACTTTTACCTGCGTAATTATTGATTCTAGCTGAAATGATAAAATGTTTTTCGCCGATTCGCTAGAAATTTGAAACTGTTTTTCTTCAGTATTATAATTTTCTTTTTCAGCTCTCACGTAATGCTGTGCACCAGCCACAACATCAAAAGAATATGCGCCTTCTTCATCGCTAAAAGTTGTTTCCACAAATTTCATATTTTCATCAAATAAGGTAACTTTTGATTGGTTAAGCACCAAGCCACTTTTAAGGTCAGTTATTATGCCTGAAAGTATTTGTTCCTGATTCAATTGTACAACTTCAGTGAATTTATAAATGTCATCATAACCCATTCCTCCTTCTCTATTTGAAGTAAAGAACCCGGTGTTTGTCTTGGTGTCAAATAAGTATGCAAAGTCGTCAGTTGGTCCGTTTATAGGAGTGCCGATATTTGTAACTTCTCGAAAACCTTTATCATCCATTTCAGCCATAAAAACATCTAAACCTCCTAAACCAGGATGGCCGTCAGAGGAAAAATAAAGCGTATTATCCGAGGAAATGAATGGAAAAGTTTCCTTTCCCTCCGTATTAATTTTATTTCCTAAATTTTCAGGAGTTCCAAATGTTCCATCTTGATGAATCGCCACCTTGTACAAATCAGATTGACCAACTGAACCTGGCATATCGGATACGAAATATAACGTTTTTTCATCCGGACTTAAAGCAGGATGTGCAGCGCTGTATTCATTACTATTAAAAGGAAGTTCAACAACATCTGTAAATCCACCCTCTTTATAAGTTGCTTTATAAAGTTTTAACAAAGTAACTTTTTTACTGTCTTTTTTTCTCTTTCCATCCAAATAATTATTCCTTGTAAAATACATCGTTAATCCGTCACTTGTAAATACAGGAGTAGCCTCATTAAATTTTGAATCTATCACTTTGGAGAAAAGTCGAGGTTCTTGAAAAGTACTATCGCTATTAATCGCAGAAGCGTATAAACTAGTAAATGCCTGATTCGTCCATTGCTGCATTTTTTGATTCTTACCAATTACTTTTCTAGAACTTGCAAAAATTATCTGATTGTCATAAAAGGAAGTACCGTAATCTGACTCTGCCGAATTAATGTTTAAAATTTCAACGATATACTTTCCTGAATAATCTTCAATTGTACTTAAGTACTCTTTATTTTTTTCATACAATTTAGCTCGTAAATCATTACCACTTTTAGTGTTGAATAGGTCAAGCATTTTATTTGCTTCTCCGTATTTGCCAACTGATTTTAACGAATGAGAGTACCTAAAATAATATTCTGGCTCCACTTCTTTCGTCATTTCGAAAAGGGCAGTGTACCATTTATTTGCTTTGTCCAGCTCAGCATTAAAATAATAGGCATTACCAAGCTTCTTAAACATTTCAGCATCCTTAAAACCTTTTTCTGCAACCCTTTCATAGGTTTTGATTGCGTCTATGTAGGCATAGTTTTCATAATCCTTATCTGCTTTACTAATCTTTGATATTTGCGCATGCAGATTTATGGAGTAGATTCCAAATAGTAATATAAATAAGGAATTAATTTTTATAGTTTTCATATTAAAAGAATCTTGGTGAAATAATCTTGTCATAATTTTTGAATAATTCGAATCGTAGAAATATTTCATGCGAACCTGAATTATAATTGGCTAATTTCGTGTTTTCAGCATCATACGAATATCCGACAAGTAATCGGTCTGTAATCTGAAACCCTACCATTGCACTGAACGCCGCACTCCATCGGTAGGCTGCACCAAGCGTCAACTTCTCACTAAATAGAAAATTAGCAGAAAAATCAGCTTGAAGAGGTGCTTGCTGTACCGCTTTTACCAAAACCGAAGGTTTGAATTTGATGTTTGGGGTTAAATCAAAAACATATCCACCGATAAGGTAATAGTGCATCTTTTCCGTAGAAGCAGAATTTTTAGCTCCATCAAAATGCTTTGTTTCTAAAAAGTTAGGAACCGAAAGTCCAATATATGATCGATCGGAATACCAAAAAATGCCTGCTCCAATATTTGGTGAAAAACGATTATCTATATTGTATTCTAATTGTGAATCGCCGGGCTGTTGTGTCAATTTTGTAAAGTCGACATTTAGCAAGTTAGCCGTTAGTTTCAAACCGAAAGCTAATTTATAGCGATCTGATGTAGGAACTGAATACGAAATGTCGGCTGAAATTGTGTTTTCGTCTGAAGGACCAATTCGGTCATTGACGAAGGAAACACCAATTCCTAAATCGCTGTTATTTATTGGACTGTGACCGGACACCGTACTTGTTGAGGGTGCTCCATCAAGTCCAACCCATTGAGTGCGGTGCATACCAAAAACGCTAAGCACTTCCCGTGATCCAGCATAAGCTGGATTAAAATTCACTGGATTATACATATACTGCGTAAACTGGGCATCTTGCTGTGAAAAACTTGCTAATGCTACAAGCAGAAACAAAACACAGAAAATGGACGATTTATTTTTATTATTTATTCTCATTTTTTCTTTTTTGATTTATTCGGCTTGCAGATAAAGATAACCAGACTGCTTCTTTGTATAAGGTTTAGCAACATCATCCTTTTCATAACTTAAAATATAAAAATACGTTCCGCTTGGCAACATTTCACTTCCATCAATAGTAGTTCTTCCATCTGAAAATCCTTTAAAAACGTTTCCGTTTGAATCGTAATTTTTGGTTCCAAAAACTTTTACACCCCACCTATTAAAAATTTCTACAGTATTATTTGGATAGTTATTGATGCATTCAATAAAGAAGTAATCATTTATACCATCTTGTTTTTTAGGTGTAAGTACATTAAAGATTTTAATACAAGACGTATCTAGGGCTTTCATTCTAGCCAGCGTAAAAACACCATAACCTTTAACTTCTACAGCAGTAGTTACTGTTTTACTACTTACATCGGCTACACCTCCTTCATCTACCCACCTGTCAGAATTCTCATCCCAGCGAACAATATGTATATCAGTCTCTGGTGAAGCAATTATATTGAGTGGAGTTGTCGTAATCTCATCCCAACTTAAGGTCAGTAAGATATCATTTTTACCATCTTCTTTTGTCAAAGTCCAATATTCCATATTATTAATCAATTCAATTTCAGGCTGCTTTTTCGAATGTGAATAAAGAACATCTGAATTATCAAAATAGTATTGCCCCGTAAATGTGGATAGAATATCTGCTGGTGCAGAAATTCCTGCAAAACGGTAAAGATTCTTATCGCCAATTGGATAAATAAAATCTGTATTACCAAATTTGATTACTGATCCATTCACGTGACTTAAATCAGAGGTATTAATATGGTTCGCATTACCACTAAATGAAATTTTCCCTCCGAAATTACGATTATCTAGAATTCCGTCGTAAAAATCTGCGACACCATTAAAATCGACTAAACCTGAAACCTTAAATGGAACTATGGTACTTGCATTATTAAAATAGGCGTTGTGAAGAAAACTAGTATTAGTACCGCTCAGTATCTGATTTGCTGAACCTATAAATCTCGTAATGCCTGTTTCATTATAAAAGTCTAAAATGCCGTCATTATTAAAATCACTATATATAAAAGCTTCTCCATCGTTATAAAACTTTCCTGTTCCTTGATTGTCAAGAGCTCCGATAGTTGAAAACTTTGTGTCTTCACTAATGTAAAGCATGCCTGTGTTACTAGTTTGAGCACTCAAGCTTTGAAAAGCCAGAAAGAGTAATGCGCTGCTATGTAAATAAATATTTTTCATTTTAGTTACGTTTTACTTTTTGATAGATGTTAGGGTTCGTAATCAGAAGGTTACGCCCTTTCAATGGAACAAAAGTGTGATTTGGTCTACTTGGGTCAAAGTTTGGACTTAACGGATCTAAAGGAGTTGGGTCTAAAGAAGTTTGTGGAGTTAAATCTGTATTCAGACTGTTTTTTCCTTTTACTGTAGCTAAATTATACAAACCTTTGTTTTTTATATCAATTTGCTTCAATGAATAGCTTATAGTAAAAATCCATTCTTCACTTAAATTTAAAATTCCATCACTATTAGTATCTCCAATTGGTAATGCAATGATTAGACCACCTAACATAGGGTCTTCCAACTGTATATCATAGATATCAATATCACCAATATTTTTTACTGTCAAGGTATACGTAACTGTCTCTCCTTGCTTTGAGAAACCATCACCATCCTCATCATTAAATACAGCATCTTTTTCTAAAATATATGGCGGCGTAAATAGAATCGAGGTTGACTTGATATTATTACAAATACCTCCTAAACCATTATTTTCACACTCATAAAAAGGATCTGTAGGTGGTACTACTGGATTTGGATTAGTAGCATCAGGATCCGTTACATCATTTGGTCTCATGATAGTTGCAGTAAATTCGTAGTTGTCAACGCTTATATTTGAATTAACAGTTAGAGTAATTGCATATTCCACTTCACAACCATTTGGCAATACTAATCTTGAAGAGTACGTTCGAGTAGCAGGATTATAACTCAGTCCTACATTTTCAGATCCGCACGAATTTCCGGTAAAAACGATGTTACTAGGATCAAAGCCGTCTGGAACTATAAAACTGAAAGGAACTTCATCTACATCACTCGGCCCATTATTTCTAGCTTTGATAGTAAAAGTAACTTCATTTCCAACTTCAGTTATATAAGTTCTACTTGGAGTAATGGAAGGAATTTCTAAATCTGCTATTTTAACAGTTACTACAGTTTCGAGCGTCTCCTCTTGACCTTTAATGAATGTCCATGTATCTATGGCTCTATTATCCCCAAATAGGGCTCCACTACCTGTACCACCAATGCCGTAAATATGTCCATTTACACTACTACTTATACCGGTACTTCCATTGAGGTGACTATTATTGATTGGATTTGGATTACTACCGTTAGTGGCGAGAGTAATATCTATATCATTCCAGTAAACAAGATCAGATTTTACAATTTCGTTTCCGTTGTTAATTAATTCAGTGTTATCCAATAATTGTACTTTTGTTCCCAATGTATTATATTCCATATCGATAAATGGAAAATGTACCTCTGCTCCTTGCAGTTGTACCGTAACTTTTGAAGGCACATCTCCTATAGGTAAGGAATTACCATCGCCACCTTTACCGTCCCATAAAATATTATTTAGTCCTGAAACCGATGAACCTTTAAGAATACGTGTTACAAATTTTTTAGGCATGTCTGTACTTTCAATTTTAATAGTGTATTGTCCTTGAGCACCAGCTTCAAAGTTGATATAACCTCCTTTATTACCTACCTGCCCTGGCGTACCATCTACTCCAACAATTTCAACTTGTGAAACGTCAGGCTCAATAACTGGATTCTTCAACCATGTCGTTCCGCCTGGAACTGCTCCAGTACCAGACGTTGGCAAATCAGATGAAGGTAAGGTGTAGAACAGCTTATGTGTAATATGTCTTTCAGTATCAGCACTATTTGGATTATGCGCTTGCGTTTTGAAATCAGATGATTTATTTAAACTTTTGTAGAGTGGCTCTTGCGTAGTAGCGTTAACAAATCCATCGTTGTTTGCATAGAAAGTATACCAAATTCCATTATTTCCATTGTTATCAACTTTATACGTAAAACCATCTTTTGTCAGTACATAAAAAATACCATCAAATCCAACGTTATAATTCGTATTTCCATTTGAAAGGTTTAAGACATTTGTATATACTCGACCTTTTACAAATCCACTATTTGTAGTATTGATAACAGAAACATCCCAAGCAAATATGCCCGAAAAGTTACCTCCAGGTTCAATCCAGTTTGCATTTGCAGCGAATTGATTTGTAGGACTACTGGTTCCTGTGGACACAAACTGTACACGATAAATTCCTGTTACAGTTACTGTATGATAGATTGGTAAATATTTGTCTCCACCAGCTGCCTCACCTACAAAACGAGGTCCCGCAAGTTCTGCTGCTCTATTATCTATTTTACCGTCTGTAACATTGTTAAAAAGTTCAGTTCCATTAGGAGCAAAAAGAATAATTTTTGAGTTCCCTCCACTCCCCTGCACACTAGAAGCTACTGTAATGATTTCTCCTACTTTAGCATACACATAATGCGTACCATGATTGGCAAATGGATAATTAGCATCCACACCTGTATGAGAACGTAAATATCCACGTACACCTGATTTTCCTGCAGGATACAAATCTTTCGAACCATCTGCCCAAGCATTTGCATTACTAAGTAGTACTACAAAAAATACGAAAATCGCGTATAGTTTTTTTTGCACTGTATTTTGTAAAATGTCATTCATTGTAATAGTATTTTCAAGTTTTGTACTGTAAAGAAATAAGTTTTGGCTTCTGAGCTTTTTTCCCAGAAGCACTAAACTTATTTATTATTTCACGACAAATACTATGTTCATATAAGATACATCAGTAGCTCCCGCTAAAATTGTGTAGGTAAGCTTTCCATCTGCACTAATACTTAAGTTGCTAAACACAGCTTGATCATAGTAAGAGATGTAGTAATACAATTCTCCACTTGCATATGTATCAATATCTGCAGGGGATCCTGCACTGCCGACCAATCCTCCAGTATAAGAGATTGAATATCCAGCTGCACCATGAGCAATACTTAATGCATTTCCTTCAAACTGATTTTTATATTCTAAATATAAATCTCTAATTATAGTAGTTGCAGGAGTGGATGTATCAAACACAACCGCTGGCATATAGAAGAAACGAGGTGTTGATTTTACCGTTTTCAGAATTCCTGTTCCAGGTTCCGCAACAATCATATTGTCTGTAGATGAACCAGTCTGTAAACCTGCAATTGCTAAAGTATTTGTCAAAGTAGTTGTAATTGTCGTCGGTTGGACTAAATCTCCTCCTAATTGAACGATATCACTAGTTATTGTAATACCATTATTTGTATTTACTTCTAAAGCTCCTGTTGTCGCATTTTGAACTAATCCATTTCCTGCCACATCAACATTTATTTTTGATGCAGTTACAGCATCATCCTTGATATTTGCCTTAACATCTTTTAGCAATGCCGTTGCTGGTGTACCAGATACAAATTCTAAATCATCTGATGTCAAAGCTCCTTCGGTTGTACTCACTACGTAAGGCGTAGCTATCGTACCATCTCCAGTAACAGTTGTATTTGTACCATCAGAAATTAAACCAATTCCTCCTTGTGATCCGTCAGCACCATCAGTTCCGTCAGCACCAGGAGCACCTGCCGCACCACGTAAATCTCCAGTAGCAGAAGTTGTTCCGTCTGTATAAGTAATA
>NZ_ATTM01000009.1 GCF_000419685.1 Flavobacterium antarcticum DSM 19726 | reverse complement strand
GAGCCGTATTTAGACATCTACAAATCGACGATGAACGAGGATAAAACCTTCACAAAACCCGAAGAAGTAGCAGAACTAAACACAAGATGGCACGACGGACCGGTAACCATTAGTGCCGATGGAAANACGATGTACTTCTCAAGAGACTCCCATGGAGAAAAGGAATTTGAGAAAGACAAAAAGCTGAATACAAAATTCGGTCAAGTGTACCTTTATAAAGCCACAAAAGAAGGAAACACGTGGGGAAACATCAAGTCATTACCTTTCAACAGTAAAGACCATTCAAACAGCAGCCCGAGCTTAAGCAAAGACGGAAAAACATTGTACTTCAGTTCAAACATGGAAGGTTCAGTAGGACTTACAGATATTTGGAAAGTAGCGGTCAATGCAGACGGAAGTTACGGTACACCAGAGAACATGGGAACTAAAATCAATACTGAAGGTAAAGAGCAGTTTCCACAAATCACGGACGATAATGTATTGTACTTCTCCTCAAACGGACATATTGGTCTAGGAGGATTAGACGTTTACATGGTCGATTTGAAAACCAACAACCAAATTGAGAACCTTGCGAAACCGGTAAACAGCGAGAAAGATGACTTCGCATTTAGTTTTAATACCACTAAAAACGCAGGATTCTTCTCAAGTAATCGAACAGGAGCGGACAACATCTATTGGGCGAATCCAATTTGTGGTGTAGAAGCACTGATTGTTGTAACGGATGCAAAAACAGGCGTACTCTTATCAAACGCAAGAGTTTCTATTTTAGATGCTAAGAAAAACGTATTGGAAACGCAAACTACCACAGCTAGTGGAGAAATCATGTTCCCTGTAGATTGCAACACCGCCTATTCTATCCAAGCTGCTAAAGACGGCTACGAAAGTGGTGTGTTCTCAATAGCGGCTACAAATGGTGGAAAATTAAAAGTAAATGCACCATTGAATCCTATTGAAAACATTATTACTGTTAGTGAAGTGAAGCTAAATGAAGTATATTTTGAATTTGACAAATCTAATATTACAGCTGATGGGGCTTTTGAGTTAAACAAACTTGTTGAAGCAATGAAGAGCAATCCTACGATGGTGATTATGGTAAAAGCACACACGGATAACCGCGGAAGTGAGCAGTATAATATTAATTTATCTGATCGTAGAGCGAAATCTAGTGTTCAATACGTAATTTCTAAGGGAATTGATAAAGCTCGCATTACTGGTAAAGGTTACGGAGAGAGTGAGCCTAAAGTGGACTGCAAAGAAAACTGTACAGAAGAAGAACATGCACAAAACAGAAGAAGTGAATTCTTGATTATTAAGAAATAGAATTCTTATTAAAAGTTATTATAAATCAGAATCCCCGAAGTGAAAGCTTCGGGGATTTCTGGTTTTTATAAGCTCGTTGTACTTTGGGCGAAGACACACTAATGAGTAGCGAAGACACACAAATGGGTAGCGAAGACATACAAATGAGTAGCGAAGACACACAAACGAGTAGCGAAGACACACAAATGAGTAGCGAAGACACACAAATGAGCAGCGAAGGCACACAAATGAGCAGCGAAGACATACAAATGAGTAGCGAAGACACACAAATGAGTAGCGAAGACACACAAATGAGTAGCGAAGTACTATAAATTACTTTAGAAGATAAATTTATTAATTACGAAGCTATTTGAATGGGTTTCTAAGGGAATCAAGTTGAGATTTTACTTAATTGTAAATAATGTTTTGAGGTTAGTGAATGTTGAAGAGCTGGCTAGAGCTTGTGCAATTTTGTGGATTGATTTTAGGTGGTTGTGGGTAGGGAGTGCAAATCTGCGCTATTGTGTAATTATCCTTGACCGAACTTTACATCCAACGCAATCCATCTCTTTGCGAACTGCCGACTACGTGACCCCTACGCTCGGTGGTGTATTCAATTTATTATTGCTTTTTTGGTTTTCGTGAATATAAATATTTGAGAGACTCTCCCTGCTGGTTTCTAGCGGGGTAGTTTATTTGATTAGCTGTAGACTTCTATGTTTCTATTTCAAAAACCTTTTTAAAATTAGTTATAAGATTATTTTTCTTTCGCCACATATTATTACGGCTTATTAAAATAAAAATCAATAAAACTGGATTAATTATTTGGTAAATTTCTTTAGGTACAGTTTCAATGTATAAAATTAGATTAAAAATTGGAACAAGAAAAATCGGCATATATTTTATCCAATAATAACCGAATCCTATCGGTTTAATTTGATAATTAATTTCAGTTTCTGTTTTGTTTTTAGAATTAATTTCCCCGTAAATTATAAATGGCGCTACAAAAAAAGTTGCATTTTTGGTTAATTCAAATTTTGTTTTATTAAATTTCCCATAAAATTTTTTGTTAGTTTCACCGAAAATTCAAAAAACAGCGAATGGTGTTCCTTTAATTTTCGGATTTCCATATTTTGTATTTGTAACTAATCGTTCTCTAAATTCTGTAATATTAATTTTTGAAATCATTTATTTATTCAGCTTTATTTTACGATTTTTTTTAAAATGTGTTTTTTAGCATTTTTCTGCAAACTTCCTACTAACCTTGATGTATATGAGCTGTGGCGTGTTTTAGCACGAACCTCTCCAAATAAAAATGGCTTTGGGAAATCCGAAGAATTTTCCAACTAGGCACAGACCAAGCTATATCTTATATACTTTGTTACTCAACGTTTTTATTTCGGTTATATAATTCAGTTTCGTTTCGTTCAAAAGCTGGTTTAACTATTTTTTCTTCCCATTTAGCCTCAATTGTCGGAATTCTATTTATTAATTCGGAAAGGAAAATTCTCCAACCTGTATATTCTTCTGTTATAAGTAAACGTTTTTCTAAATAATCAATTTCAAGACAGGTTTCGTCAATAGTCAGCAAATCTAATTTATAGGCAACAATTCTATCAATGGATAACCATTCAACAATTCTAATTCCATTACTGTGCGAGACTTGAAATCCGTTTTCAGTCAGTTTAATTATTCCATTCTGCTTTTTTGTTTTCTCTTTTTTCCAGAACATTATTTACTCAGTTTTATAAAAATCAGACACGAAACAATGGTCAAAATTAAAATTCCAATTGTTCCATAAGTTATTAAACTCAGCCACATTCCAACATCGTGAATTCCAGATGCAAATTTTTTTAATAAAGGTTCAGATGATAAAAATAAAATAACAGTCATTAGTATAAATGACATTAAATGAATTTCTATAATTTTTCGTTTGCTCAATTTTTGTTCAAATCTTGGGTAACGTTTCGCGGCTTGCAGAAGTGGCGAACTTCGTGACCGATTATTTTCGGCTAATATAAAATTTCTTGCGAAAGATAGACGTGAATTTACCACATATTTCGCCATTTATGCAAACCGCTGTTAGCAATAGTTGCTTTTATTTACATTCAATTTCTTCAACTTTTTTAAAGTATTGTTTTCCGCTTTTACCTTGGAAATTTCTCATATTTTGATTAGTCATTTTATTGAGTTGTCTGTATGATGGGATTTTCAGCGTATCATTTTCTGGTTTTTTGGCAAATTCTACTAATTTATTATATTTTGATTTCGGAAAAGGCATATTTTCAAGTTTATTTCTTTTTATTACAAATTTTAGTTCGCCTTTAAACTTGTTCTTTTCATTTTTTACAGAATCAAAAAATATAATTAAAGTATCTTTTTCAGTTTTCCAATTTCCGAATGAATTGTTGTTTTGCATATCGCCTTGAAAACTCAAAGTTGCATCTCCATTACATTCTAGAGTCAAAGTTTTGCTAAACATTCCGTAAGTATTGAAGTTAGTTCTGTATTTTCCAATGACAATTTTTTTCGAACAAGAGTTTAATGTTAGAAATAAGAAAAAAAGAGTGATTATTAAAAAAATGTTTCCTTTCATTTTCGGTTTTTTTGCAATTATTGCTAACTTGTATATATGTATGAAGTTATCATACATATACAACCAAATTCATTTGGCTTTGTATGATATAGTAGTACATTATTGATTTGTAAATATATGTAATCTTCATTTTAAATTATTTAAAAAATCACTTAAAATAGATTGATGAAACTTTGCCGTATTAAAAATGGTGTAGGATGCCGTTGAAAATTTTAAATATCCTCTACATGAATAAAGTTATAATTCAACTTCGAAATCAATTTCGAAGAATCAATCACTTTAACTGAAGTATTATTTTCTTCAAATTCAGGAGATTTACTTAACCACGAAGCTATTTGAACGGATTTTTAATAGATTCAAGTTGAGATCTTACTTAATTGTAAAATTAGCGAATGTCGAAGAGCTTGCTAGAGCTTGTGAAATTTTGTGGATTGATTTTAGGTGATTGTGGGCACGGTTGCAAATCTGCGCTATTGGCGTTTATCAAGACTATTTACAGTTTTGTTGAATGAGTGTATCGGACTCTGCGTCTCCAAGTTGTTTTGCAATTTCAAAATCTATACAAGCTCCAATCTTGTCCTTAAGATTGAGTTTAGCGACTGCTAAAAACCGTCTTAATTCACCTGCTTCAGCGTCAAGGGAAACGCAAATAGTAAAATCTTTGCTTGCATTTTCAAAGTTCCCCAATTCCATCTCGCTTATTCCTCGATTCACATAAGCACTAATGTATTTTGGATTAAGTATAATGGCTTTCGAATAATCGGTAATCGCCTCGTTATAATTTTTTTCAGTTTGCTGTAAATATCCTCTATTATTAAATGTTGTAGCATCACTTGGGTCAAGGTCAATTGCTTTACCATAAGCAGTAAATGCTTCTTGAGCATTACCAGCTTGCATATAGAAATAACCTAATTTTTTATAAGCAAGAATAGCTTTGGGACTTAATTCTGAAAGTTTTTCATAAGCGGCAATCGTTCCTGTTATATCTTGTAATTGTTCCTTGCAATCCGCAATTCGCTGATAACATTCTTTTGCTCGTTCCTTTGTTTTGTCTCTCAGTTCTGCAAGTTTAAAGAATCGCTGGGATTCAGAAACGTTTCCTACTGATGCTAGTAATGCTGCAAAACCAAAGTAGGAGTCGGGAAATTCAGGATTAAGTAGCCACGCTTGATTAAACCTTTTCATCGCTGTTTTTAAGTCATTATGATAATAGTGACGCCATGCCTGGCTTATCTGAACGGAAACAGCGCTATCTATCGTTTTGAATTGTTCAAGACTTTCGTTCTTAAAATCAGCGTCAATCTTTAAGTAGTCTTCACTTTTTGCAACCTCGCCATACATTGGTTTTGTATTGTCCGGTTTCTGACCTGACGATTCGCAGGAAAACATGGCCAGTGATAAAATTAGAATTAAAAATTTTAAGTATTTCATTTATAGTCAAGTTTAAATTATGACTTTTGGAGCATTAATTTTAAATATCCTCTACATGAATAAAGTTATAATTCAACTTCGAAATCAATTTCGAAGAATCAATTACTTTTCCTGACGCCTTATTTTCTTCAAATTCAGGTAGCGGCAATCCTAACTCTTTGGCTTTAGCCATATAATATTCTTTTCTCGTAGGATGAAATGGAGCCGAAGCATTTATCTTTTCTCCCCAAAAATTTTGTACGATAATTGCAGTAATAATGCCGATGCAATCGTCTTGATGGATTAAATTGATTGGAGCATTAGGTGTAGCAATATTACTCTTTCCTGAAAGTGATTTGGCAGGGTTTCGGCTTCCGCCAATTAGTCCCCCGAATCTTAGAATAGTGGTTTTGAAAGCCGTTTGCTGGTGCAGAAGGTGTTCGGTTTCTAGTAATTCTTTGCCGGATAAAGTTTCTGGTTTTTCGATGGTTTCTTCCGTAACATTTATAGGTTCATCGCCATATACGGAAGTAGAACTGATGAATAATACCTTTTCGATAGAGGAATTTAAAACTGCTTTTTGAATAAAAGTTTTCATTTTTCCAACAAAAGATTCCGGATTTTCTCCTCGCAATTTCGGTGGAATATCAATAATTAAGGTTTTCGAATTTTGCAGAAAAGCTTCGTAATCTCCTGAAATTTCATCTGCGGAAAGTTCGATGATGAACGCTTCGATTTCTTTGGATTCCAATTCGCCTATCCGATTGGGAGAAGTGGTGGAGCCTTTTATGGAAAATCCTTTTTGAATTAAATGTTCGGCGAGTGGCAATCCCAACCAGCCACAGCCTAAAATACTAATGTGCTCCATGTTTAAGGTTTTGTAATAATAGAATCTGAAACGATTATTGGAGTAACGGACTTTGTGATTATAGCGTTACTTTTTATCATAGGATTTATTAAGATTATAGAATCTGTAGGTGTTTGCCGTTTTAAGCTATTTGGTTTTATCTTCTGACGAATCACTACTGCATCGTTTAAAACAAACGGCGTTGGAATCATCCACGACTGTCTTTTTGGAACAGAAAATTGTTCGTTTTCTAATAAATCAAAAGACGATTCCATCAATTCCATATCCAATTTCGTAGATGCATCAAGTGTAAATGATAATTCTAACGGTTCATTATTCACGACATAATAACTCAAAATCTTTTTGCCTTTTCGCCGGTATTTTGCGTCTTTCCAACCAATAAGCGAAACGCCATTTGCTTTTAAATTATAGAAATCCATGTTTTCATTGGCAAAAATATCATAGCGATTTACTTTTCTATTGGGTGAAATGGTTATTAAATACTGTTTTCGAGCACGAACAATTGTGTCTTTATTGAATTGTATAGAAGGGCCAGAAATGGATTTCAAATCTGCTTTTGATGTGAAAGTAAACGCTGAATTGTATTTGCTAAATAAAGGTAAATTATGAATAGAGTCCGATTTTTGAGGTGAATTCCCCAAATAATTTTTAGTCCAATCGTCTATGTTTTTATCATAAGAAGCCCAAACAGCCGAGTTTGTATCTGCATTCAAAACGTACAATAAACTGTTTGGTTTTGCCTTTTCATTTGTGTAGTTGGAATTTATGTGGGCATTGATAAAAAAGCCAATTGCAATTAATAAACTGATTGTAGACCACACTTTCTTTCCTTTAAATGCGCCAAAAACAGGCAGTAACAATCCAAAAACCAATGCAATTAATAAAGTGCTTCCCATCAACATTTTTAGACCTAATCCTACAGGAAGTGTCACTACAAATGGTAAGAAAATTACTAAAGCCGGAATGCTGAACAATAAATTCAATACCGGACTTGCTCGTTGTGTGATGATGAAAAATCCCAGGGAAAGCAACATTCCAAAAACAGGAATGATGAAGAAACTTCCGCCAGGAAGATAGATGGCAATGAATAAATTAATGATTATCCATAGAAAAATAGGAGCTATGGAAGCATTCATCACTTGGATTTCACTCCGGTAATTTCGATAAAAAAAGAACGAAACCATCAATGCTAGCGATGCAAAAGCAATTATATAATCGTGGCCATTATACGTAAATCCATGCAAAATGTCTTGGTATTGCGGATAAAGCAACAGTAAAACTTTCCAACCTAAAAAGCCTAAAAGACCCGAAACTAAAATAGAGCTTAAAAACGGAACAAAGCCGCGAAGTACATCTGAAATATGCAATACTTTCTTCCCAATCCCAATAAAAACAAACGCTAGAAACAATGCAAAAGCCAATCCGATTAAAGGAAAATTCCATGAAAAGGGATAATGGGTAAAATTGATTGGTGTATTGAAATAGACTTCATCATCTGAAGTTTCCAACTTTCGCAAATCTGCATTTCCGAAGTAAGTCAACATTGACATCAAATAAGTGCCTTGGTGTTTTAAGGTTTTGACGCTCAAATTAGCCAAGTTATCTTGTGCCGTATGGTAGTTATAATGGCTGTCAATAAAAGCAAAATTTAGTCCTTGAATTTTTCCTTCTTCTCTGAAGACAGTCAAATCCGTGTCATTGGGGAGCATTTTATAAATGCTGTACATCAACGAATTTGAAACCGGGAATTTAGGTTTTGCTTCCGCAAATTGTTGCACCATTGCTGCATTTCCGTTGTTTACTTCCATCAACATATACGAGGGCCCCGATGTTCCTCGCGCTTCAAAATTAATTGCGAGTCCCACCTCTTTTGCCCATTCATGTTTAGTGACGAAAAGTGCGGCACCGTTTAAACCCAATTCTTCGGCATCCGAAAACAGAATAATAATATCGTTTTTAGGTTGTGAATTATTGTGCAAATACGTTCGCAAACCTTCTAAAATCGTAACAATTCCCGAACCGTCGTCACTCGCACCAAGTGATTTAGAATGTGGAGCACTGTCGTAATGCGACAATAAAAGCAATGCTTTTGAATTTGCGCTTCCTTTTATCCGAGCTAAAATGTTTTTTGACTTTACTAAATTTCCCCAATCCGTCAAGGTGTATCCTTCTTGAATGGAAGTTTCCAATCCTAAATTTTCTAATTCCTTTACTAAAAATTCAGCAACAACTTCGTGATTTTGAGTGCCTACATAATGCGGTTCTTTGGTAATAACCGCTAATTTCTTTAAAGCTCTTTGCGTTGAAAACTCCGACAAGGAACCTTCTACTTTTGAAACCGATTGCGGCATCATTGCAAAAAATATCCAATAGATAATTCCGCTGATAAAAAGAACTGAAAGTAGGGTTAGGGAATTTCTTTTCATTAAAAAGGAGATTTGGATTTGGCTTTTCTTCCTCAAAACGAAGCAAAAGTTGGATTAAAGATAAAGTTTATATTCGAAATCGCTTCATTATATTAAAATATTGATTTTCAGGTGTCTTTTTTAACTAAAATATAATATTCGTTTTCCAAAGCCATATAGCCTTGGTCGTACAAAAAGAAATACGTGTTTCCTGTTTTTGTATTTAAAATGTTGGTAAAAAATTCAAAATCAAAACCTTTAGCAATCAACTTTGTGCGAGAAGTTTTTGTTTTTCCTTCTACATTTAATTCACTCAAAATGCGGTAGTTTTTCCGCAATTTGTTGTTAATGTTTCGCATGTAATTTGTGCTGTCCTTATTGATTTTGTTATTGAATGCATTTCGACATCCGTCGCTGCAAAACTTCTTGTCTTCACGACCGCTAAATTTCTCGTCACATTCAATACAATTTTTCATACCGTATTACTTTAGTTTCTTAATCTCATACAAATCATGCCTTCTGTCTTTTAAAATTCGAACGCTTCCGTGCTCGTGTAATTTTTTCAATAAATCTAAATCAACGTCTACAATTAGGGTCATTTCGGTATTTGGAGTCGCTTCCGCCTTGATTCCGTTACTTGGAAAAGCAAAATCAGAAGGAGTAAAAACGGCTGCTTGAGCATATTGAATGTCCATGTTATTCACTTTTGGTAAATTCCCGACACAACCAGCAATTGCTACATAACACTCGTTTTCAATTGCACGCGCTTGAGCACAAAGTTTTACTCGTGTGTAACCGTTTTGCGTATCCGTCAAGAAAGGCACGAATAAAATTTCCATTCCTTCATCCGACATCAGACGAGAAAGTTCAGGAAATTCAACATCGTAGCAAATCATGATTCCAATTTTCCCACAGTCGGTGTCGAAAGTTCTAATTTCAGAACCACCAACCATTCCCCAATATTGCACTTCATTTGGCGTAATGTGAATTTTGGTGTACATCTCAAAAGTTCCGTCACGTTTACACAAAAAACCTACATTATATAAGTTTCCGTCTTCCAAATACGGCATACTTCCCGTAATAATGTTGATGTTATAAGAGATAGCAAATTCTGAAAATTTCTTCTGAATGGGGTCGCAATACCTTGCAATTTCACGAATCGCATCTGCTTCAGAAAGATGGTTGTAATCCGCCATCAAAGGAGCAATAAACAATTCGGGAAACAATACAAAATCACTTCCATAACCTGAAACTACATCAATAAAAAATTCAGATTGTTCGAACAAAGCTTCAAGATTTGCCAAAGGACGCATTTGCCATTGCACCAATCCAAGACGAATTACAGGTTTCCGGGCGTTGATTAACTTTGGACTTTTGTCGTAGTAAATATTATTCCATTCCAGTAAAACCGCATAATCCTTCGAACTCGTATCGCCTTCCAAGTAATTTTTCATCACCTTAATCACGTGAAAATCATTACTCAACTGAAACGATAAAACGGGGTCGTGAATGTCTTTCAGCTTTACTTTTTCTATGTATTCTTTGGGAGTAAATTCAGCACTATTTTCCGTATAGTTTGGAATTCTACCTGCGAAAATGATGGATTTTAAATTGAGTTGTTCACACAATTCTTTTCTAGCATCATATAATCGTCGACCCAATCTTAGCCCACGAAAAGCGGGGTCAATAAAGACATCGATTCCGTATAGAATTTCACCATTTGGGTCGTGTGTGGAAAACGTATAATTACCTGTTATTTTTTCGTAATTGTGATTTGTCATTGCCAATTTGTATTTGACAATGAGCGACAATGCAGCACCAACCACTTTGTCGTCAACTAAAATCACCAATTGACCTTCGGGGAAAATCTTCAATAAATTCTTGATTTCTTTTTCGTTCCAATAAGCACCGTCAATTTCAGAATAGGCTTTTACCATAGAATTTTTTAATTCTTTGTAATCTTCAATTCTTAAATTCCGGAGTTCTACTTTATTTATTTCTGTCTGCATGCAAATTTTTTTAAGAAAGGTACAAAAAAATGCCGTTTGTAAACGGATAAATTTAAATATTTCACGAGGTGCTTTTTCGGCGGTAGGGAAATTTATTGGCTACAGCCAAGACAACTAATCTTTTTCACACTCCTAATTCGTGGTCAAATAGTTGTTGTCTAGGGTTTTAGTCTTTTTTTTAAAAAAGATCATAAAAAAAGGAACTCAAACGAGTTCCTTAGATTTACTTATTTTCTGTAAAAGCTTACATTGTTTCTTTCTTTTCAGAACAGGCTTTTTTAGAAGAGCAACAAGCTGGTTTAGCTGTTTTTGCTTCTGCAGCTGATTTTTCATCTGCTTTACGTTGCTTGCGTGATTTTTTCTTTTCTTTCTCTTGAAATAAAGACGCGTGGTCTGCGGAAGTTTTTAGGTTTGAAACTTTATAAGAGTCGCCTCCATTCACTGCTTCTACTAATTCAACTAATTTTTCAGGAGACGTTACTGCTGAATCATATTCGATAGTAGCTAGTTTTTTATCAAAGTCAACTGTTGCGTTTTGAACGCCTTCTGTTGCTGTTAATTCTTTTTGAATTTTTGAAGCACACATGATTTCGCAACTCATACCGTCAATCGTAAAACTTGCAGTTTCTACTTTTCCAACAAGAGCTGTCGGTTTTTTTTCCTTAGTAGTTTCTGTTATATGCTCTGTTTTCGTCTCTGTTGTAGCAGTTGTATTGTCTTTGCAGCTTGTTAAAAATAATGCTGAAAGAGCGAAGATAAAAAGTGATTTTTTCATATTTATAAAAATTAAATTATAATTTTTAGCAATTAGAATGCTGATAATTAGTGACAAAAATAATCAAAAAAGCAATCGAAATTCATTTTAATATTAGAATTTTGCATTTCAAAATTTTAAGTATGTTATCAAAGCATTTGAAGTGGATTTTATTGTTTGTTTTGGCCTTGATTTGGGGTAGTTCTTTTATTTTAATCAAAAGAGGTTTAGTTGGATTGACACCTTATCAACTGGGTTCTTTACGGATTATTTTTGCAACTATTTTTCTGATGATTATTGGATTTAAAAGTATTGCAACTATTCCACAAGGAAAGTGGAAGTATATCGCTTTAACTGCTTTTGTAGGAACCTTCATGCCGGTATATTTATTTTCAATTGCTGAAACAGAAATTTCGAGTTCAATAACAGCGGTTTTAAATTCACTTACACCACTTGGCGCATTAGTGATTGGAATCTTGGCATTTGGATTAGACGTTCAACGCCGTCAAGTTTATGGTGTCATCATCGGTTTAGCCGGAAGTATTTTGCTCATTGTGAATGGAGCTGCAAATAATCCGGAACAAAATTATTGGTATGCATTGTTGGTTGTTTTTGCTGCTTTTTGTTATTCGCTAAACGTGAATTTGATTAAAAAATATTTATCAGATGTAAAACCTTTGGCCATTACTGCAGGAAATTTCTCCGTACTTTTAGTTCCCGCACTTGTAATTTTGTTCTCCACTGACTTTGTAACTGTTGTTCACAAAAGTGAAGTTCAAAATGCAATGCTTTACATTGTTATTTTAGGAACCGTAGGAACAGGAATTGCGAATATTATTTATTTCAAATTGATTCAGATGTCTTCGCCCATTTTTGCTTCTTCGGTTACTTATATGATTCCTGTAGTTGCTTTTTTCTGGGGTATTTTAGATCAAGAATTATTCACACCGATACAGTATGTTGGTGCTGTAATCATATTTATAGGCATATATTTATCGGCCAAGAAATAATAATTTTCGTATGAAATTAGTAACCGTTCAGATTTTTGACAATCCGGTTGATTTGCATCTTTTACGATCAAAATTGGATAGTGAAGGCATTCAATGTTTTGTTTTTGACGAACACATTGTCAGTTTAAATCCCTTGTTTAGCAATAGTGTTGGTGGAATTAAATTAAAGGTAGCCGAGAAGGATGAAGAAATTGTGCGATCCATTTTACAAGAATTAAAAGACGCACCTAACCTTGATGAAAACAATCAGACAATTGCTTGTCCAAAATGTGCATCAACTGATTTATATATCAATTACCGCTCGATGAAAGGTTATAAGGGTTTGTTGTCCATGGCTACTATGTTTTTATTTACTGCTTTTCCATTCTATTTCAAAAACGTATATAAGTGTAAAAGTTGTGGAACGGAGTTCAGGTAAAGAGTAGGATTTTATGTATAAAAAAATGACCGTCATTTCTGACGGTCATTTTTATTTATAAGCAAATGTGATTTTTATTGAAAATCAGCATCAGTAACGCCTTCGTTTACTTTTACATCAGCTATTTTAATATCCAATTCAACACCAACATTCATAACGATATTGAAAGGGAATTTAACTCCTTTTACATCTCTGTAGTCTTTGTAGTATGTCGTAGTAACCATTTTTTGGCCACCTTGTTCTTGCATTTTAGAGTCCGCAACTTTCAAACCTGATTTTACATCATAGTAAGTTGTTGTTTTCCCGTTTTCAATAGCATAAACATCTGAACCGTCCATTGACTCTATTGAAGTCAACTTTCCAGTTGGCGCCATTAATTCAGGGAATAATTTAGCATCGGCTTTCATTTCTGCAAATTCTTCTGCAGGAACATCCATTTTCTGACCTTGTTGTGCAGCATATCCAGTTTTGTCGCCTACTACTTGTTTCATCATACTCATCGCACCCATTGTAACTTCAACCATCAGACGATCTTTACTGTCGTTTTTAGAAGTATAAGTAAGTGGACTTGGCATTTGAGGAATAGTTGTAGAACCTACCATCATAACCGTTTTTACCGCTTTAACTGCTTTTTCTCCACCAATTGCTTTGATGTAATTATCAAAAACTGTTTTAGCAGTTACTCCTGCAGGAACTTCTTTAGAAGTAGCTGGTTTTTCAGTTGGGTTACCAAATTTGTCAAAGTAGAAAATTGGCATTTTTAATGCTTCTAATCCTGATAATACTTCTGAAGCCTTACCTGTTACTAAAACACGGAGATTGTCTTCGTGGAAGTATTTTTTAGAAACTCTTAAAATATCATCTACAGTAACTGCATTGATGTTTTTCACGTAGTTTTCAAAGAAATCAGCTGGCAAGTTTTGAGTTTGTGTCAAAAGTGCATAACGTGCAATTGTACCTGGTTTTTCCATTGCCATAACGAAATTACCTACGTAACCTGCTTTTACGTTTTTCAACATATCAGCTTCCACTTTCTCTGTTCTTATTTTTTTAATTTCTTTAAAAAATTCAACTACAGCACTATCTGTTACAGCGTTTCTAACTTGTGTGTTGGCTTTAAATTTTCCAACATATTTGTTTCCACGAATGCTTGAACGCGCTCCGTAAGTCCATCCGTGAGCTTCTCTCAAGTTCATGTTTAAGTAGCTGTTAAAGTCACCACCTAAAACTTGGTTTGCTAAAAGGACTGCAAAATAATCTTTATCCGTCATTTTCAAATCTGAAACATTCACTAATGAAATTTCTGATTGAACTGCATTCGGCATGTCAACAAAGTTGATTTGAGAATACTGAACGTCTTTAGGATCTGCATAAACAATCGCTGGTGCTACTGCTTTTTTCCAACTGCTGAATGCTTTTTCAACTGCTTTTTTAACGTCTTTAAATTTAACGTCTCCAATGACTACTAAGTAAGCGTCTCCTGGAACGAAGTAAGTTGCATATTCATTCTTAACATCTGCAAGAGAAACATTATTGATTGTTTCTTCGGTCAAATATTCGCCACCGGGATGTGTTTTTCCAAAAAACAAAACATCTTCCACACGACCTGCAACTGCGGTAACGCTTTTTTCTTGGCTTTTTAATCCTTCAATAAGTTTAGCTCTTTCTTTTTCTAATTCTTCTTGTGTGAAAACAGAATTTAAAGCTCCGTCAACCATTAAAGAAAGGATTTTATCTGTGTATTTAGATAAACCACTTGCTGACGCGCCACCTAAACTAAATCCGATGTTCGCTCCTAAGAAGTCTACTTCTTCGTTGAATTTATCCTTAGGCATTGTTTTCGTGCCATTACCCATCATGCTGCTTGTTAAATCAGCAACACCTTTTTTATTGCCTTCCGCATAAGGAGCGTTGTCAATACTTAAGTTAAATGATACTCTTGGTAATTTATGGTTTTCTACAACCATTACTTTTAAACCATTTTTCAATTCAAAAGTTTGCGGTTTGCCAATATTAATAACAGGAGCTGGTCCTGGTTTTGGCTGAGGACGATCTTGTGCTTGCATAATAGTTGTTAAAAACAAGCTTACTATAAATAGGGTTTTTCTCATGATGTATGTCTTATTTTGTCGCTTTATCTTTAGCAGGAACATAATCTAAAAGCAAACGTTGGTTTGGATTTAAATATTTATTCGCTACTTCTTTAATTTCTTCACGTGTAATTGAACGGTAAATTTCAATTTCAGTATTGATTAAATTCACATCACCGTATAAAAGGTAATAAGAAGCTAAATTTTCTGCGATACCTTCAATGCTTGTATTGCTGTTTACATACTGGTTGTCGTAAACATTTTTTAGTTTTTGAAAATCTCTTTCAGAAATTAATTCTGTTTGGATTTTTTTGATCTCTTCGTCGATGTTAGCAGTTAAGGTTGCAGAAGTAGTTTCTCCCATTGGAATTCCGTAAATTAAGTACATTCCATAATCTTCCTGACTGTTGTTGAAAGCACCAACTTGTAAAGCTAATTTTTTCTCGTCTACTAACTTTTTGTACAAACGAGAGCTTTTACCATCGCTTAAAATCGTTGAGATCATGTCTAAAACTTTAGCATCTCTTGTTTTCATTGACGGAGTTCGGTACGCTTGAATCACCATTGGCAACTGAATGTTCGGATCTTCGAATGTTGCATTGATTTGTTTCGTGATTGGTTCTTCAACAAATGTTTGCTTTTTTACTTCTGCACCTCTTGGAATAGATCCAAAATATTTATTAACCCATTTAATTGTTTGAGCTGGATCAATATCACCAGCAACGATTAAAACAGCATTATTAGGCACATAGAATTTTTTGTTAAATGCTTGAAACTCTTCTAAAGTAGCAGCATCTAAATGTTCCATTGACCCAATTGGAGCCCAACGGTAAGGGTGTTTTGTAAACAGATTCTCTTTTACAGCAGTAAACAAGTTTCCGTAAGGAGAGTTGTCAACACGCAGTCTTTTCTCTTCTTTAACTACTTCATTTTGTGTGTTTACACCAATTTGGTTAATCACAGGATGCATTAATCGCTCTGATTCCATCCATAAACCTAATTCTAAACTGTTAGAAGGGAACACTTCGTAGTAGTACGTTCTGTCGTCAGAAGTATTGGCGTTATTCGTTCCGCCATTCCCTGAAACTATTTTGAACCACTCACCACGTTTGATGTTTTCTGTTCCTTCAAACAAAAGGTGTTCAAAAAAGTGGGCAAATCCTGTACGTTCTGGATTTTCGTCTTTAGCACCTACGTGATACATTACAGATGTAATTACTACGGGAGCTGATTTGTCTTGATGTAAAATAACATGAAGACCATTTTCTAGAGTGTACTCCTCAAAATTTACATTTTGAGCTGAAGCTACACCTCCAAGCATGAGAACTGAACTCAAAGCCATTAATGATTTTTTCATAACTATTAATAATTTGTTACTGGTTTAAGGTATAAGTATGTCAAACCGATTTATTGTTACAACAAATTTAAGTTTTTTTATACGATCTATCTATTTTGGTCAAATTAAATTCAGTTTCGGACGTATGTTTGCTACTTAATTACGGCGATTTCGAAGTAAAAATTATTTTCTAAAATTATTTTTTTCAATGCAATTGCTATTATAATAATAAGTTGTATATTTGCAACCTTAAAAATTAACTAAACATCATTGTTATGTACGCAATCGTAGAGATAGCAGGGCAACAATTTAAAGTAAGCAAAGACTTAAAGGTTTATGTGAACCGTTTGGCTGACAAAGAAGGAGATGCAATTTCATTTGCAAAAGTTCTTTTGTTAGACGACGCTGGCACAATCACTTTAGGCGCCCCGGCTGTAGAAGGAGCTTCTGTTGAAGCTACAGTGTTACAACACTTAAAAGGAGATAAAGTAATCGTTTTCAAAAAGAAAAGAAGAAAAGGTTACAAAAAGAGAAACGGACACCGTCAGTATTTGACTCAAATCCAAATCTCTGGAATTTCTGTTGGTGGAACTAAAAAAGCAACTGCTAAGTCAGAGCCAAAAGCTGAAAAGACTGCAGAAGCGAAAGCTCCAAAAGCAAAAAAATCAGATGATTTGACACTTGTTGAAGGAATCGGACCAAAAGCTGCTGAAGCATTGACTGAAGCTGGAATTACTACTTTTTCTAAATTAGCGAAAGCTAAAGTAGAAGCGGTTAAAGAAATTTTAGACGCATCAACTTCTCAGTTGTCTCATTTAGATCCTACAACTTGGCCACAACAAGCTCAATTAGCTGCTGATGGTAAAATGGACGAATTAAAAAAATTACAAGACGAATTAAACGGCGGTAGAGCAGTTTAATTAATATTAACAATATAAAACTCATACGTCATGGCTCACAAAAAAGGTGTCGGTAGTTCCAAGAATGGTAGAGAATCAGAATCAAAACGTTTAGGTGTTAAGATTTATGGTGGACAAGCTGCAATCGCTGGAAATATCATTGTAAGACAAAGAGGTTCAAAACATAATCCAGGTGAAAACGTTTACATCAGTAAAGATCATACTTTACATGCAAGAGTTGATGGATTAGTGAAGTTCCAAAAGAAAAGAGATAATAAATCATACGTTTCTATCCTTCCATTCGAAGCATAATCGTTGATTTCATATCATAACAAAACCCCAATCTGCAAGGATTGGGGTTTTTTGTTTGTCCAAAAGTTCATTTTTTTGAAGAAAATGCTGTTTAACACATGAACGTAAAACACAAATATTTTCTCATAAAAAAACCCTCACATTGCTGTAAGGGTTCCTAATCTGAAATTGTAAATCAAGAATTTACAATTATTTAGTATCTGTAATATTCTGGTTTGAAAGGTCCTTCAACAGGAACTCCAATGTAAGCTGCTTGATCGTCGCGTAAAGTTTCTAATTCAACACCTAATTTTGCAAGGTGCAACATAGCTACTTTTTCATCTAAATGTTTTGGCAACATATAAACGTCGTTGTCGTAATTAGCACTGTTTTTCCACAATTCAATTTGCGCTAAAGTTTGGTTTGTAAATGAATTACTCATTACAAAACTTGGGTGACCTGTAGCACAACCCAGATTTACCAAACGACCTTCAGCTAATAAAATGATGTCATTTCCGTTGATCGTATATTTGTCTACTTGTGGTTTGATCTCCACTTTTGAACTGCCGTGGTTTTTATTCAACCAAGCCATGTCAATTTCGTTATCAAAGTGTCCGATATTGCAAACAACCGTTTTATCTTTCATTTGCTCGAAGTGAGAACCAAGAACGATGTCTTTATTTCCTGTCGTTGTGATGATAATATCAGCATTTCCAACTACAGTATTTAATTTCTTAACTTCATAACCGTCCATTGCTGCTTGTAAAGCACAAATTGGGTCAATTTCAGTAACCGTCACAATAGAACCTGCACCTCTAAATGAAGCAGCAGTTCCTTTTCCTACGTCACCGTATCCACAAACAATTACTCTTTTTCCAGCCAACATCAAATCAGTTGCACGACGAACTGCATCAACAGCTGATTCTTTACATCCGTATTTATTGTCAAATTTAGATTTTGTAACTGAATCATTTACGTTGATTGCCGGCATTGGTAATGTTCCCGCTTTTACTCTTTCGTAAAGCCTGTGAACTCCTGTTGTAGTTTCTTCAGATAGTCCTTTAATTCCAGCAACTAAATGTGGATAACGGTCAATAACCATATTTGTCAAATCTCCACCATCGTCAAGAATCATATTTAATGGTTGTCTGTCTTCACCAAAGAATAAAGTTTGCTCAATACACCAGTCAAAATCTTCATCGTTCAAACCTTTCCAGGCATACACTTGAATTCCAGCAGCAGCGATTGCAGCAGCAGCTTGATCTTGTGTAGAAAAAATATTACAAGAACTCCAAGTTACGTCAGCACCAAGAGCAATTAATGTTTCAATTAAAACCGCAGTTTGTATAGTCATGTGCAAACATCCTGCAATACGAGCGCCTTTTAAAGGTTGTTCGTTTTTATATTCTGAACGAAGCGCCATTAAACCTGGCATTTCAGCTTCAGCTAATTCAATTTCTTTTCTTCCCCATGCTGCAAGAGAGATGTCTTTTACTTTGAAAGCCACAAAAGGCATTGTTGTAGTACTCATTTATCTTTTTTTATATTATCTAATTTCGGTGCAAATTTACGCAATAACTTTAAAAATATGCCACAATATGCTGGATTTATGAATTGTTTAGTATTATAAGTTTAACAATTTGAAGTATTTAGGTCAAAAACAGGTCTACTTATTTTATAATTAGTTGCTTAAAAAAGTAGGAATAGAGTCAACTGATTAATATTTCTTTTATTTGAAAAATGTTTGCGAACTTTGTCCTAAAATTTATTTTATGAGAAAGATCGAACATATAGGGATTGCAGTGAAGGATTTAGAAGTTTCCAATGCGCTTTTTGAAAAATTATTTGGAGCACCACCGTACAAATTTGAAGAAGTAGCAAGTGAAGGTGTTAAAACTTCTTTTTTTATGAATGGACCTAATAAAATTGAACTTTTAGAAGCGACTAATTCTGAAAGTCCTATTGCAAAATTTTTAGAAAAAAAGGGTGAAGGCATTCACCATATCGCATTTGACGTCGAAGATATTACGTCAGAAATTGCTCGATTGCAAGAAGAAGGATTTACAGTATTAAACCCAATACCGAAAAAAGGTGCTGATAATAAGTTAGTTGCTTTTCTGCATCCCAAAGGAACAAATGGCGTTTTAATTGAGTTGTGCCAAGAGAATAAATAGTGTTTAGAATTCTAGTAATTTAATAGAAAAACGATGCTATTTTTGCCGAAAAATAGTTGCAACAAACCTAAAATAACCGTAATATTGCAACCTCAACTTTGGTCCTATAGCTCATTCGGTTAGAGCAACTGACTCATAATCAGTAGGTGCTTGGTTCGATTCCAAGTGGGACCACTCTTAAAACCTTAACTATCAATTGTATAGTTAAGGTTTTTTTATTTTGTGAAAACAGGCTATTTCGGTAATATAAGCGTTTATTGTGAAGCAAAATTTGTTTTAAAAACACTGATTTTATTAAGTTAGTTCTCCTACTTGGCATCTTTTTCTGTTAATATTTTTAAATAGCAATTATTAACCGCTATATTTGAAGCTGTTAAAATTTAAACTTCTTCAACTATGAACATGAAAACAATACTAGCTAGTGCATTTTTAGCTTCTCTATTATTTATCTCTTGCAAAAAAGAATTACAACCACAGGAAAGCACTGAAACGCCGGTCACTGAAGTAGCTTCTCCAGAAGGAACAAGTATGGAACAGCAATTTGATGTTCAAACTGGGAATACACAAACGGTTCAAACGCCGGCTCCCGCTCAAAATCAAGCTACTCCAGTTCAGGTTGCCGCTGGAATGAATCCAGCACATGGACAGCCTAATCACCGTTGCGACATCGCTGTTGGTGCTCCATTGAATTCGCCAAAAGGAACGATGCCTACTCCGGCTCCAATGCAACAAGCTGCTCCACAAGGTCAGGCTTCTGTGTCTCCTGTAGATATGTCGTCAGGAACGGTCGCTACTAAACCCGGAATGAATCCGCCACACGGTCAAGCAGGTCATTTATGTGAAATTGCCGTTGGTGCACCATTACCAAAATAATAAGTAAATTCGTATAGACTCAAACCTTCAGAAATGAAGGTTTTTTTTGTGCTTGTCTGTACAGTTTTTTTCTAAAATTGACATAAAAAAAACCTTGTGAAAAACACAAGGTTTAAAAAGTGGAGAAGATGGGGCTCGAACCCACGACCTCTTGACTGCCAGTCATTTCAATAAATCTTTCAAATCTTTTCATTGTGATTCATCGGTTTGATAATCAATATCATAAAGAATTTAGGGATTGTATTTACTTTCATAACTTTGCATTCTTCTTGTAAAATGTTGTCGTAATGTTGTAGGAAGGTTTTAAAATATTAAACTTGTTATGTAAGACTGTAACTGTTGCAACAACTGTAACAAAATAAGAGTGATTAATTTTTGCTTTCCTTCATTGGCTTGATTCCTTCACTTCAATTAAGGTTTTCAATATCCCAACCAAGAAGACCATGATAATGTTTTGACTTATTCTTTTTGTCTTTCCTTCCATAAAGTTGAACAAGAACTTTTACTTTTTGCCCTACTTCAATTTTATCTAATAATTGTACCTTATCTTCATAGAAACTAATTTGGAAAGTGCTCAAATTACAATCCTGTGGGTCAATCACTATGGATTGTGTTCTTCTATTAGTACTATTTTGTTGAATAACTTCAACATCATTTATATGTTGAACTATGCCAGTAAGTTGAATTTTTTTTGAGCGTTCTATTACATCAAGAAATTTGGCAGTATATTCCCATTCTGAAATTTCTAGAGGAACATTTTTCAGTGGTCCAAAAATGAATGTCACTGTAAAATCATAACCGGAAATTCTTCTAGTATCTTGAAATGATTTTCTTAATCGAGATTGCTTTCCATCAGTTTCTAAATAGTGCTCTTGAAGCCATAAGCTTAACTTTGTAACATCATTTTTAATAGCTTCGTAAATCTCAATTTGTTCTTTAAAGAAAGGTTCATCTTTTGAGCACTCAACTACTTCCTGAACTATTTCGTAGCCCAAAACAAATATGGATTCATCTTTAAAACTTTCCGAAAGTAATGGAATTGAACCATTTTCTTTCAGGCTGTTGTAAATTGCTTTTTGATGACGATACTCTGCATCGTATTTAGATAGCCAAGTTTCGAGTATTTCGACGTTATGAAATCCTGTGTCTGATAATGCTTCGAACTCATCTGCTATTTTTTGAATTTGCATAGGGATTTACTTTGAATGGTTTTTTCTCTCTTTCGAAGTCAAATTTAGAATTTAAATTTAAATAACGCTATTTATACTATCTGCCTCCATATCGTTTTTTAAATTCCTCCACAAAAAGCATCGTTTTACTTAAGCTAATAAATAAACAGATAACTACAGAAATGCTATCCGTTTTAAATGTGGAGTAATTATGAGGGATTATCTAATCAATCCCTCATCTGCAAAACTAAAGAAACCATACTTCGTAATTATGATGTGGTCTAGTAGGGCAATGTCTAAATAACCTCCTGCTTTTCTTAATTTTTCTGTCATGACTTTATCTGATTCACTTGGATTAAGATTTCCACTTGGATGATTGTGGCATATGATGATGCTACTTGCATTGCATTTTAATGCGACACTAAAAACCAACTTTACATCGACAACTGTTCCTGCAGTTCCTCCTCTAGAGATTGGGTAAATGCCTAGCACTTTATTATTGCGATTTAATAAAAGTATTTTGAATTCCTCTTGTAGTTCTAAAGTGTTTTTATTCCAATTAGAGATTAAAATATCGTAGCTGTCTTTGCTCTTTGTGACTTTTAGTTTCTCTTCTTTACTTGTTGAATATGAGACACTTATTTCTGCTATTTCCATGCTGTTTTGTTTTAAAATGGTTGACTATCTCAATTCTTTCTTATAACTTTGCGTCAGAGAGGTTTTCTGAAACCCTCTAGAGAACACTCCCTCCCACTTGAGTGACACTCCTTGTTTTTGGGAAACCGAATACGGTTTTCTTTTTGGGCACTTTTTCATTTAGATTTTCAAAAATGAAAGGACTCATTCCCACAGTCAAAGTTCTGCATTAGCACTATCTCAAATAGTCTAGCACCTTCAAGATAAAAATTATGTTTGAGTGGTATAAATAGCCACGACTATTGGGAGACGTGCCTCATTCGACACTATTTTAAACCATGAAGGTCTTCGTAATCTACTTTAAAATAATAAATGAGTTAGGCATCAGATAAAAGCAAAGTCTAATCTATAGTAGACTAGACTTTGTTTTTTACATTGCGTATTCTAAAGCTCCATTACTTGAGAAGACTTGGGCATTAGCTTCAAAATCTTTGTCCTCTTGAGATTTAACTTCTTCTTCAGTTACATAAACCCATCTGTGGTGTAAAGTAATTTGCTCTCCTGTTTCTTTCACTACATAAGTAAATGGCTCGCATCTGTCCTTCATAATGCTTCCTGGAATTTTAGTTCCAATTAAAGCAGAACACGTCATTTCATCAAATGTTGATGATAGGTGTGCTTTCTTTGCTGTTGCATAAAACTGTCCTGTAGCTTTACTCATAATCATTTCAAGACCACCTTGTACTTCCAAAACGAAGAAACTAGTTCCGTCCTCCTTTTGTCTTTCTTTGTAATTAATAATAGTTACCATTGTTTTGAGTTTTTGAGTTGTAAAATAACCACATAAAAAACACATTCTCTGTCCGAAAGTAAACTACAGCTATCAACTTGAGTTTATTATTTCGCTCCGGAAAATTTCTTCGCTATAAATTGTGGTGGGGATGTTCCCATCCTCGAAAATGAGTGGGGTGCATGACATAGGTACTTCAAGCTCTCACAGTATTTCGTAAAAAAAATTTACCAAAATTTTTTTTATCAAAATTTCTGTCTATTTTTAGAACTTACTAGATAGGTTATTGTATCTCTATGAGTTACGACATGCAATCCTTACAAGTCGAAATCGATTATAACCTCATGATGCTCCTTTAAAGATGAAAACAGAACTGATATTTGACACAATTGATAAGGAAATTGATAAGCGTGGTGTCCATCATCTGACGCTCTCGGAAGCTGTCGAATTACTTTATTTAGAAAAAGTTTTTAACGAATCTTACAAGCAAGATGAAACGCAATTTAGAAGCCAACTTAAGGAAGGCAAAATTGCTCATGCTTATAAGGAAAATGGAAGGTGGAAAATTCCTAAATCACGCTTTAGAGAGGGACAATTAAAGAATAGTAACTTAGGAATGATAATTAAAGAAAAGTTGCCTTACATAATAATAGCAACTTTCCTAGTTCTATTTTTCGTCTATCTCAAGGTAACAGATTATCATAACCCTTATAAAAAAATTGAAAACAGCGATATTGAAAAAATTGATGAACCAGTATTTATAGGAGATATTATTGAAGATACAGTTCAAAATGGGATAGTAAAAAACTTGTTCAGGAGTACTTCTAAAATAGAGTCTGAAGGACAATTATTAAATGGTAAAAAAGAGGGTTTATGGAAGTTTTATTATGAAAATGGTGTTCTTGAATCAAAGTCGTTTTATAAAAATAATATGAAAAGTGGAATTACTGAAAAGTATTCTGCCGAGGGAGAAATTACAGAAAAAGGCACTTATATTAACGATGTTCTAAATGGTAAATTAGTGAAGTATATAGGTGGCATAAAAGACAAAATCTTTGAGTATAAAAATGGTAAGAAGAATGGGAAATACATAGGATATGATTACCGTTATGATAAACCATATATTCATGAAGTGGGTAGTTATAAGAACGATTTAATGGATGGTGAATGGCAAATTTACGACTACTTCTATAATCCGAACACTAATAAATACGGAAATAAGCTAATACTAACTAATATAGAGACCTATAAAGAGGACAAAATGGAGGGAAGGAATATTATATTCCATGCTGAAGAAGGGTTCTTATTAATTGAGACAGCTTATGAAAATAATTTGGAACATGGTATTCGAAAAAGTTACTGTCCTAAAGGAGTTGACAAAAAGAAATTGTATATCGTTCAAGAATTTGCTTACGGGAACGAGGTCAATAGAGAACCATATAAATGCAAATGTGAATTTCCATTATATTTCAAAAATTCTGAATAAGCAGTTAACCAATTGCGTTCTCATTAATCCTCTCAATAATACTAATGACTTTGTGAGCATCTCCATCTTCAAATATCCCAATTAGTCCTTGGTCATTCATGTCTGTAAAAGGGGATTCAAATAACATGTTAGGTTCTATTGTACCATTCTTGGTCAGGTAGGAGATGATGTTTTGGATGAAAGTCATTTGGTCTGCTCTTAAGCTCCCTGCTTGGAGAAAATCTGCGAATGCTTCTTGAGCAACTTTGACATCAAGTCCAATAATACTTCTGATAAATACTCCTAAAGGTTCTTGTCCAAACTCCTTTTCAAAGTCTTCTCTAGTACCTCTTTCATCTCCATCAAATAGAATGTCTTCCAACAACTTTAATTCTTGTACCGTTATCGGCTCATTTGTTTGCAGTTTTGAGATTGTAAGTTGGGTTTTATTATCTCTGATAAAGCTTTCTACTCTTCGTCTATAAGAGTGTCCATAATTTGACTTGATAACAGGCTCATTAAATGTGATAGTAATGTCAGAATCTACGAGATTAGTGTAGATGACAGCTCTCTTACTACTTTCAAGGTATTGGATAAGTTCTCGTAATTCTTCTCTTACACTATCTAGTTTTTTCTGTGAGATTCCTTTATAGAAATCTTGCTTCTTGATATTCTCAATCAATGACTTTGCTCTTAAAACAGCAGGAATAGTATACTTCTGACTTAATCCTTCGGCAATATCTATTAGGTTTTCTTCGTATTTCTTCTGTGTGCCTGACATCATCAGTGTAGCTATTTGAAGCTTCAACATCATCAGGTCAAATCTTCTAGCCATTTCATTCACAGTTTCTGGGATAGGCAATTCAGAAAGGTTTTCTTCAATAATATGCACGTCATTACTGTCAAGATTACTCCATCTTGCTCTGTCATTAAACTCATCTACATACTTCAAATTCATTGCAACTTGAAATCTCTTTCTGTCTAATTGCTGAATGGTTTTGTGTAGAATGTCTTTTAATGAGTTAGACAATTCAATATCTTCATCAGTAGCATCTTCTAATAACAGTCTGCTCAAGTGTAGTCTTGATTCAAATATCTGTTGTGTAATGGGTTTACCTAGTAAAGTTTCTTTACCTTTTTTCTGCACTTCAAAAAAGTCGAAGTTTCCGCAAACATCAAATATCAAAAACTCTTCTTTAGGTTGGTCTGGTCCAAATACATCAGGACACAATCTAGTCCCTCTACCAATCATCTGCCAAAACTTGGAATAAGAACGCACTACTTTAAAGAACACTAAATTAAGAACTCTTACAGCATCTATTCCTGTATCCATCATGTCAACAGATACAACAATTTGAGGATTATTCTCTTTGTACTTGTCACAGAAAGCATCAATTAAACTTTGAGCATGTGATACTTCATTATGTACCATAGCTATAAAACCTGAAGGTTTATGTGGGTATCTCTCTGTAAAGCATTCTACTATAAATTTTGCGTGATTCTGATTGACAGCAAAAATGATGGTTCTACCTAGTTTATCTCCACCTTCAATCTTCAAACCATTTTCCATTAAAGCGTCTAGCACTTTGAAAGCTGTGTCTTTATTGAAAAGCCACTTGTTCATTGCATTAGCTCTTATTTCTTCAGGGAATAATCCTGTTGTTTTGTCTTCAAAAGTTTCTTCGTACTTTTCCTTTTCCTTGTCTGTCAAGTCTTTGTACTTAATTCCTTCTCTCAAAAAATTAGTTGAAATATCAATGTTCTTGTAAGGATTCAGATATAGTGGAACTGCTTGATGAAGTTCATATAGGAATGTAGGGTCTTCATTACTGCAACCAAAAAGCTCAAAAGTGTTGTGGTCTATTCCATCTTTAGGAGTTGCTGTCAGTCCTACAATACTTGCATCGAAGTAATCAAAGATGGCTTTGTATCTGTTGTAGATTGACCTGTGTGCTTCATCTACAATGATTAAGTCAAAGTGACCTACGCCATAAAATCTTTCATCAGAAGTCCTAATGTTATCAATCTTGTTCATCATACTTGGATATGTACTGAACACTAATCTTGTGGTATCATTCTCTTTCTCTGCTGTTAAATCTATTGAAGATAAATCAGGCAAATGCTCATTGAAATTGTTTTTAGCTTGTCTTACCAATGCATTTCTATCAGCAAGAAACAAAACTCTCTTTACCCAATTATTTTTGAAGAGTACATCTACTAATGCAGCAGCTACTCGGGTTTTTCCACTACCTGTAGCCATTACTAATAATGCTCTTCTCTTATTACCACAGATACCATTTGCTCCATCTGCTACAAATGTTTCTGCAACTCTATTAATGGCTTCAAACTGATAGGGTCTGTTTACTATTTCAGTATTAATAGTTGCTTTACGAATGTCTTTTATAGTTGTTCTTTTCTGAATCAACCACTGTAATTCTTCTTTGGTGTAAAAGCCATAAACTCTTCGAGGTGAACTGTAAAACTTATCATCCCACAGTTTAGTTTCATATCCATTGGTGTAGAATATTACAGGTCTTTGCCCATGCATTTTCTCCAAGCAATTAGCATATAAAGTTGCTTGATGTTTTCCAATTTCAATATCTTTTGTAGTCCTTTTAGCTTCTATAAGAGCTAGAGGTTTTCCATTGTCATCCCAAAGTACATAGTCAACAAAGCCATTTCCTTTTGGATTATCTGCTGTTACTGGCATTCCTGCAACTGGGTACTCTAACTCTCTGCCTACATTTAGCTTGTTCCAACCTGCTTCTCGCAAATCAACATCAATTAAATGCTGTCTGGTTTGTGCTTCTGTAAATTCTGAAGATAAAGGCTTTAGTCTTTCTTGCTTTTGCTTCTTTAGTTTTACAACAGCTTGTTCAGATTCACTTTTATATTTTTGTAATGCAAGGTCACTCTGTTCTGATATAGCAATAATTGCCTCTTTTTCTTTTTGAAGGTTGGCAATTTCTATCAGCAAGAGTGCGTGTGCATTTTCCTGTTCTTGTTGTAATTCCTTTAACTGTCTTTGTTTCTCGCCGAGTTTTGGGATAAGAGTTTCATTAAAAGAACCCGGCAAATCAGGAATAATTTTACTGTAGTTTAATGCAAACCATTTTACAAAGTCATAAGTGTATCTGATGCTAATTAAGGCATCTTTACTAGCTATCCTGTTGCCATAATGAACCGCATTGTTACCATTTTTTCTTACAATGTGTAAGCCTTCGAGAAGTTGGTATTTAATTATACTTTTAATTTCTTCATTGTCCATTAATTGAATCAGCTCGGTATTAAAAGGTTTTTCAAGATGCTCCATATCATAGATAAGGTGCATACTTTCCTCTAATACTAACCTGCAATAACTTGCTGTAGAAACAGGTTCTGTAAAAACCCTTTCTTCTGCTTTTTTCAATTTACTGTAAAGTGATTGCCACTCGGATTGAAGGAATTTAAAGTTGCTCATAAGTAATACTTAATTATTCATTTTCTTCATCATTACTTCTTTGACAATCATCACACAAATCATCATATTTATCTTTTTTACTTCCACATTCTGGACAAGTAAACTTTTTTTTACAATAGTAGCAATACTCCTCATATTCATCTTTATCATCCCCACATTCTGGACAAGTTACAGCTTCTAGGTCATCTTCAGAATCGCTTCTTGCTCTGTACTCATCAGTGTAAGAAGTTTCACTTCCTGTAATATGTATAGAATACTCATAACCTTTGTCACTAATAAAAGAGCAACTTCCATTGCTGTCCAACTCTTGTGGTGAAAAATGACTGTCATCTAACCAACCCCCATTTGGCCAATAAATTACTGTTACTTCATTGTTTTCTACTTCAACATTTAAAGTGTAGGTACTATTTGTTCCTGTATCTGGATTATAGTAATCCACATCTGCGGAATAGGTACCATCTGAATAAGCTTCGCTATTTGTAGAATAGGTTTCGTTAGTATAAGATGCACCTCCTTCTTGATAGAAACTATTATTTGACTCTTTAGTATCATAAGATGAACTTGTCTCTTTACAAGCTAAAAAGCTAAAAATTAGTAGAATAAATATAACTTTTGTTTTCATTGGTCTTTTTTATTTTATGTTTAGACTTATTGCATCTTCAAATTTGACATAGCAATCTTCATGGGTTTCCCATTTATAAGGATAAATACCGTGAAAAGATTCATCTGTTTTTATAATTGAATTCCAATAATTTTGAGTTTCAGAAGCACTTGGGTCTAAAAAAAATAATTTTGAAACACCATCACTGTTCTCTTCATATCCTACTGCTAAAAGCCAATGGGCTAAATTTTTTCCTCTAATTCCCACAATCACAGGAGAATTATTCTTTAATGAAGCAATTGTAAAGTCGATAACTTTTCTACCACCTGCTGAATTTGTTTCCGTTGTTACATCTTTTTTGAAACTTTGACTCAACATTTTTTCTAAATCTTCTACGAAAGTTCCATTTTGAATAAAGATATCATGTTCCCGAAGTGCTTTAATTAATTTACCAAGTTTGGTTGTGCCTTTTGATAACCAAAGGTTAGTTGCTTGATTATAATTGACAATCCCCAAGATAATCAACCCCATAAAAACACAATACGGACCACAAGCACCATCCATACTGCCTTGACGAAGAAATACAATTTCTTCGTTAGCGGTAAGAGTACCATCACTTATTTCTAGTTGATTTATTGTTTTAATTATCTTCATCTCTATACTTTTACAATAACTCACCTTTAAATGCCTTTTGTAAAATACTATTAAACAACTCTTCTGATTTTTCTAAACTCATTTGTGCTATGGCTTTTTGCTGTTCTATCAATTGTACTCTTTCTGAAAAAACTATTTGCTCTTCCATAGATGGCAGAGGTAGTAGAAATTTTTTAATCATATTCAAATGTAAATCAGGCACACCAATACCTTTTATTGCTTTATCAGCTTGCCTTTTTATTACAGGATTTGCCATAACTTCCAATAAGAAGTAAGGGTTTATTATTTCTTTAATAGGTTTTAATAGCGCAACACTTACATACAAGCTAAATTCATTTTCTACATCTACAATAGCTGGTCTTCCATAAGTAGCACCAACTTTTGTGTAAAGGATATCTAGATATTCAGGATTACATCTTTTAAAGTATTTTTGATGTGCTTCTTTCGAAATAAATTTACATTTTTCAAATTTTAAAACACCTGTCGTAATATCTTTTACAGAAATAAAAGGAACTCCCTCATCAGTATATTCTGGTTTAGCATGAACTCCATCAGTAATTTTTGAACAAATTTTACCTAACTCTACAATTTTACATCCTTTAGGATTACTAATAGGGTCTCCAAACATATCCAAGAAAAGCGCTTGTGTAAGTTCATCATACTTTGCTAAAAGTGCTTTGTCTTTTTGTCTTAATGCATCTGCTGCATCAAGTATGTTGGCTATTTTTTGTTGTTGTGGTAATGGTGGTAGTGGAATTTCTAGTTCCTTTACAATTCCTAAAGATATATTTGCTAAAGCTGCCCCAACCGCTCTATCTAATAATTTTTCCTTAATTGTAGTAAACCAATACCTTAAATACTTGATATCAAGTACTTTTTCATCAAGAATATTAATCCCAAGAATTGCCTGATTTGTTGACAACTCTATTTTGGTTATAGCAGTTTTTCCAACAGAACCATACATTGCAAGTAATAAAGTACCTACTTTAAAAAATCTGTTATTAATTGATTTTAAAGCTTCAACTGAAATGTGTTCTGCTGTATAAGAAATGAAACCATCATCTGTTTTCTCTAAATCTCTAATTTTAGCCCAAGGAATATCTCCCTCATAAAAATCAAGGTTTGCTCTTGAAGGAGTTCCTCCACTCTGCATTTTGCAAAGCTTGTTTAATTTAACAAACTCCATTATTTAAGTAACTTTTCTAAGATTAGTAAAGCATTATCTCTTTCTGAATTCAACTCTTTAATTTCTGCAATAATAGTTGTTGGAGCAAGATAACTTACCTCTTCATAAACTACCTCTTTGTATCTGTTTATGGACAAATCCCAATCATTAGCAACAATATCAGCTACTGGAACAAGAAAACTTTTGTCAGTTCTCAACCTAGCAGTTTCATTTTCTAAATTATGGTATCGTTCTAAAATATCAGGAATATCATTGTTCTTGTTTTCAGCTCTTTTATCATCTAGAGTATAGCCATCAGCTTGCATGTCATAAAACCAAACATCATCTGTACCACCTGTTCCTGTTTTTGTAAAAAATAAAACTGCTGTACTTACTCCTGCATAAGGTTTAAAGACACCACTTGGCATAGAAATTACTGCATCTAATTTATGGTTTTCTATAATTTCTTTTCTAATTTGCTTGTGTGCATTTGAGCTTCCAAATAATACGCCATCAGGTACAATAACTGAACATCTTCCACCTGTTTTTAGCATTCGTAGCATTAGGCCTAAAAAGAGTAATTCTGTTTTTTTGGTATTTACAACTTTCAGGATAGAGCTTTCAACACTATCAAAATCTAAACTTCCTTTAAAAGGTGGATTTGCAAGTATCAAAGAAAACTGTTCTCTGATGTCTCCGTTTCCTTCACTTAAAGCATCTTTACCTATAAGAGTTGGATTTTCTATTCCATGAAGTTGTAAATTCATAGCTCCAATACGGAGCATGGTATTGTCAAATTCTACACCTGTAAACATTTCGCTGTTGTAATGCTCTCTAAATGTTTTGTCATGGAACCATTCCGGATGTTTCTCGTGGATATATTCTCCTGCTGAAACTAGGAAACCCGCTGTTCCTGCTGATGGGTCACAAATGGTATCTTCCTTTTTAGGTTGTACCATATCCACCATCATTTTGATAATATGTCTTGGAGTTCTAAATTGTCCATTGGTTCCTGCTGTAGCTATTTTTGATAGTAGGTATTCGTAAACATCTCCTTTAGTATCTCTATCATCCATCTTGATTTTGTCAATCATCTGAACTACTTGGTCAAGGAGTCGAGGAGTAGGAATCATAAAAGTAGCTCCTTTCATGTATTGTGCAAAAACACCTACTTTATCACCCACTTGTTTCATGTGTTCAAACACAGATAGTTCATCTACAGTGAGTTTCGTAAACAAGTCAAACATGGCTTGTGGTTCTTTATTCTTAAAGGAACTCCAACGCAGTTCTGACTGTGCTTCGGTAAAGATGACATTAGAAATAGGCTTTTTAATCATCGTTGCTTTCTTCTCTTCAAGCAACTGGGTCTCGTCTAATCTGCGTATAAATAGTAAGTAGGTAAACTGCTCAATTACAGTCAATGGATTGGAAACTCCACCTGTCCAAAAGGATTCCCATATTTTATCTACTTGTGCTTTTAATTCTCCTGTTATCATTTTATAGTATAAAGTTTTTTCAATTTAGCGTACTTGGGTTAAAAGTAGTGATTTTTTTAAGAAATGTTAAAAAAAAAAAATTGTGGGTGTGAGGGATTGTGTTACATTTAGGGGATTTGATTTATAGATTAACTTTTTGAGATATGGCAGAAAAAGTAATTAGAAATAACCAGAGCTTGGCACCTTTCTTTGGTGAACGATTAAGTTTTATAAGAGGTCTAGACCCACTCGGATTACAAAACACTTCCGATGCTACGTTTTCCATGTTGCTTCCAGGTTTAAACAATGTGACAGGACGCATACGCTACTACAGCTTTTACTGTTGGCTTTTAGATGAGTACAGCAAAAAAAATGGCAGTACCAATCCTGAAGAACAAAAGGTTTTTATTCGTAGAGCAGAGTATATGATTGCTTTGATTTCGCAATTTATTCCGGGAGATGCCTCAAATATTCCGGGGAGTAATTACGCTAATAAAGAATTACAATCTAATTCCACTAAAATTTACGACCTTCAGGAAGGAACTTTCAAGTCAGATGGAAGTACCGCTGAAACCTACTGGAATTATTCTTTTGGTGCTTTTGGACAGTACTATATAGGTTCAATGAGAGATATAGGCATCATAAGTAACAGAGAGAATCAAGCAGGACTATATGTTCGAACAAATTCGCAAGATGAAAATTTCGTCAGTGGAGAAATGCTTGCTAAAGCTTTTAATGAAAACATATCCTCAACTACAAAAGAAACATTTTTAAAAAGTATAAAAAGCGGGGAGATAACCGAAGAAGAACTGAAATCTTTACTTCCTGATTTTGATTTAACTTTGATTGTTGCTAATACTAAAGAGCAATCATTGCTACTTGAACTTCTATTTCAAAAGGATTTTCCTTTACGTATAGAAGAAGAACCAAGTACCTTTAGAAAAGAAACTTTAAAACATTTGTTAGGGTATTTAAAAAACCAATATGAGAACTTTAGTGACCGAGCCTTTGTTTACTATGCCTATAATAAAAGAGGCAAGTTAAATGAGGTTCAAGATACAACTCTGATGGGCTGGTATTATTACCAATTCAATGAATATTGGCATTTCGCTAATACCTCTATATTTAATGGGACACTTTCACATTTAGAAAACACCGTGGGTCCAAATTGGCAACCTTTAAAAAGTTTTGTTGAAGATATTACTCAACAAGTACTTGATGTATTTATTGGTGAAGGTTGGATAGATACTGAACAAGAGTCGGTAACAAGTCTAATTGGCAAGCTAGATGACACCGAGTATAGTTTATTAGAAGAAGCATCTAAAAGTAGTGGTATTCAAAAGATAGCACATGGCTTCATGTTGTTCTTTACTCAATATAAAAACAATAATGATGAACTGATTTCTTTGAGAGAATATTCAGAAGCTAATAATTTGGGAAAGGATGGCGAGCCTTCAACCTATTTCCTAACACAGTTTAATGTAAAAAAGGAACAATCACTAAAGCAATACCTTTTTGAGTATCTATATCAGAACATAATTTACAGACACCAGTACGTAGCATTTCGTAAGATTCGTGGCGGAACATTATCTACCCAAAAATTTATAATAGAGGAACATCATATTAGATATTTAGGAAATTTTGATGCAGGCTTCACAGGTCCTCGATTAGGAAACTTGATTAAATACATGCAAGATTTAGGAATAATAAGTCCAAACTATAGCTTGTCAGATACAGGACTGTCACTTTTAAAAGGTTTTGGTAATGATTGATAGAAGAAACATTATAGAATTGATTGGCAAAAACAGAGGTAAATATCACTCTTGCTTACTTACTTGCTATTCTTTTGATTTTTCATTTTTTGAGGAACGTATTTTACCAGAATTAAGAACCGCCAATATCAAGAATGTAAATGTTCTCGCTGATGGACATTTCCTAGAATTAGCACAAGAGAACACAACGGGAAAAGAATTCAAGCACAACAAAACCTATAACTTTCTACCCATATACGAGAGTGGAGTTTTTCATCCTAAAATCATGTTGCTTACTGGAGTAAAACACGGTTTATTGATAATAGGCTCTGGAAATATTACATCTTCAGGATTAAGTACTAATGACGAAATTTGGGGAGCTTTTCATTTGGATAGCATAGAGAATGAGAATGCTCCATTATTTGCCCAAGTGTGGCTTTATCTACAGCACTATACGCAACAGGCAACAGGATTTATCAATCAACAAATTGAGTGGCTAGTTAAGTACTCACCTTGGCTAAATGAACTGCCTCAAATTGGTTCAGAAATTTCATTTAAGAGCATTGAACAAAGTATTCATTTTATTAGCAATAGAAGTCAATTTTCAATATTTGAAGAGTTAGTTTCCATTGTACCTAAAAAAGAATTGATGGAGCTTACTGTAATCTCTCCGTACTATGACAAAAAAGGAGCAGTACTGAAGCAACTTTTTGAGCATTATCATCCAAGCATTTTCAATTGTATAGTAGACGTTAATTCAGGACTTCTGCCTACTGATTTAGATATTGCTATTGAAAACAGAATATCATTCTATGACTGGAGTGCTTGTAAAGAGGACTATGTAAAAGACTACAATCGTCTACATGCTAAAGTTATACATTTTAAATTTGAAGGTGGAAGCGAATATATATTTTTAGGAAGTGCAAATGCTACTGCTGCTGCTATGGGCAGCATTGGCTCTAAAGGTAAAAATGCAGAAGCAGGAATATTAATAAAAAGAAATAGTGCTCCTATAACTTCTTGGATACAAGAGCTAAACATTAAAATACCAAAAACAAAAATTCAACTTGCCAATTTCAGTAAAACTAGAGGAATCAATGTAGATGCTATCCCTAGAGCAATTTTTAGACAACGAATAATATATAGTGAGTTAAGAGGTAGTGAGATTACAATTTACCTAAAAACTGCCGAAGACCTTAATTTAAATATATCTCTAATGAGTAGGGACGGGATTCTGCTGGAGGTTTTAGAAGGTACGTCTAAAGACAAAATATTAAATTTAAAATGTAAGCAACCTGATGAAATTTTTAAAATTTTTGTAACAGATTTATCTGCGATTAGAATTTCTAATTTTTCCATTGTTCATCGAGTAGAGTATTTAATGAGATGCAACCCTGACCCAAATCAAGAAAAACTAGATGCATTATTTGAAGAGGAATATCCAGATGGTGAGGGTGTAACCACACTTTTACAATATTTAGATTACAACTGGGCTGATGAAGACGCAGACAAAAGTATAAAGTCAGTGTCACATTCAGGATTCAGTAGCCCTAAAAGATTAGAGGTTGCAAAGTCAGATAAAATTTTCGAGAAGTTAACGGCAGATGAGTTTAACAAAATCAGTAATGAAATGTTTCTCAAGCAATCAGGAGAATTGTCTAGTCCTAACTTAAAAATTGTAGAGTTTCTACGTTTAATCTCGTCAGGAAGTCACAGTAAAAATGATGAGCCTTCTGAAAGCCAAGAACAATCCTTGCTTGAGGACAAAAATCAAAGCGGGGAAGGCGGAGAAGTTCAAAGAAAAATCATTAAGAAAAGTGATGCAAAAAAAGAGCAGATACAAATAAGCAAATACTTCAGTAAACTTGAAACTTTATATATTTCGAAATTAGAAAACTTTATAGAATCTAAAGCTCTGACTTTAAGTCCTAGTGAGCCGATTACGATAAGGGTATTCTCAAATGTCCTAATTGCTTTTGAATTAATTCAAATATTTGAAGGTAAAAAATTTATCTATCAAAATAACCCAATGGATGAATCTTCAACGAAAGAAGAGCTTTACTTACCACACGGTTCCGTTTTTTCAGAATCTAATTCTATTAAAAAGTTTTTAGTTAATGTGTTTGGAAAGTTTCTATTGCTGTCAACTGCAGGGATGAAGAAATACGACTATGCTGTTATAAATGAAAATTTTAATCAAAAGAGGAGGTTATTGCTCATTAAGGCTTTAGCAGTTATTCTTAAAGTCAGTTGGAAAAAAGAGGAAGATAGCTACAGAGATACTTTAATTTTAAACTGTCTTTATTTTATAAATCCCGATAAGATAAATGATGACTTATTCTGGAATGAACTTGTCGAAAAGATGGTTCTGGAAAAAGTGTCAAAAGAGGGCATTTACTTCTTTACTAATAATTTCATGTATAGCTATAAAAATTGGTTTAGTCATTGGGAAGAAATAGCATTAAGAAAAGCGAACCTTGTCCGTAACACTGATGAACTAGAAGTCGGAAATGTTATTTTTAGCAGTAAAATTGGCTTTACTAGAATTTCTAAAAAACAAGATAAAAACTGCCACTTGCTTACTTTGATTCGTGAAGGTTTTCCTTTAAATAAATCATCTTATATTTTAGAAGAGATTGAAGTTGGGCAAAAAAGCATTCAGTATTTCGAAAGAACTTATTCCGAAGACAACATAAATACTGTAGTTTAATCAAAACCTTGCCAATTTTGACTATTTTTAACACTTCGGAATTTTAACTTTAGATTAAATTTTTTCCTATGTCAAAAAAATTTACGCCAAATGAAAATCAAAAAAAAGTAATTGCCCATTTTGAGGGGCATGCTAGAGTTTTAGCAATAGCTGGCTCTGGGAAAACTACTACCATGGTTCACAGGATAAAAAATTTAATCGAAACTCATAAAGTGAACCCTAAAAAAATTAGAGTTCTGATGTTTAATGCTGCTGCATCAAAAGACTTTAAATCCAAATGTAATAAAGCTAATTTGATAGGAGTTGACTATATATCTACTTTTCATGCATTTTCATATAAATTTATTCAATCTGCAATTACTGATGGAGATATACCCGCTTCAGTGTTTTGGACAGGTGAAAATGATTTCGAGATTGATAAATTACTGAATTCGATAATTAAAGATTTTGAGAGAAAAGAAATTATTGAGAAAGGGAAAGTTGAACTTGAAGACGTAAGTACAGCAATATCCTTGTGGAAAGGATCTTTGATTTCAGTCGAAAATGCTGGACATCACTACTCTCCAGAAAGTATATTGGTGTATAAGGAATTTGAAAAAGGCAGGAAAGAGAAGAATGCGTTGACATATGATGACTTTATACCCATCACCGTTAAACTCCTCTCTGAAAATCAGAAATATATACAAAAGTGGCTTGGCAAGATAGAACACTTAATTGTAGATGAGTATCAAGATATTAATTATGGACAGCAAAGACTAATTGAGTTATTGGCTGGAAATACTGCTAATATCATGGTTGTCGGTGATGATGACCAAACAATTTATGAATGGAGAGGCGCAAGACCTGAATATATATTAAATGAATTTCAGACAAAATTTACTAGCAAACCTCACACGATATTTAAATTAGACGAAACTTTTAGATTCGGACCAATTCTAGCACAATGTGCACAAAACACGATTATTCACAACACTAATAGAAAGGAAAAAAATGTTCTTGCTAATAAACTTACTTCAGGGACCGACATAGAGGTTTTCCATTCTAGTCAAAACAAAATCTTTAATGTTAATGACGAGCTTTGTAAAACAGTAATAAAACTGGTTAAAGAAGAGAAAGTTATTCCTAAAGATATTAGAGTAATTGCCAGACTTTACTCTCAATTGTCAGGTCTAGAAACTTCGTTTTTACGAAGAAAGATACCATACAAGATTGAAGGAAGTAGTCCATTTTATTCTAAGAGAGAAATCACAATATTAATTGATTATCTTTTTGTAATAGAAAAATTAGAGTCAAAAATTGACAGCAGTACTATTTCAGCTTTTCTAAATGTATTAAATACTCCTAATAGAAAATTAAGTAAAGTGCAATTCGAATTTCAATTAAAGAATAATAAAAATAAAAATCTGGTAGAATTTTTAGATGAACAAGCTAATAAATTGGGAGCAAATTCAGAAACGATTAGTGAGTTAATTACACTTTTGATAGATGGTAGTTGCTATCTAACAGAAATGAGACAAAAAAAAGAAGTGAAAACAGATCAGTTAGTAAGATGGGTATATCTGAATTCCAAATTAGAAAATCACTATTTAAATTATTATGGTCCAGGCGAAAAAGCCGTAAACAAAGCAAGTAATATCGAAGGTTTTATAATGTTTACCGCTGACCTTACTTTTTTACCAACTGAATTGAAGAAATACATAAAAAGCTTGGACTCAACTAGAGGGGAGAAGAATGAAGATAATATAATAAAAATGTCTACAGTACATAGAACGAAAGGATTAGAATTTGATTATGTTTTTATTCCAGACTGTTTCGAGGGCAATATGCCATATATTTCTAATAGCGACATTTCAATATTTGATACTTCAAATCCTGAAGGTACACCGACCTTATCTGCAGCTTTAGAAAATGAAAGAAGATTATTCTATGTCGCTATGACAAGGGCTATGAAAAAAGTTTACATAGGCACAAGTAACGACCAGCAAATTATTTCATCAAGATTTTTGGAAGAAATAATTTTAACTAAAACGAGAAAAGTTTTACAACCTTTGATTAATAACACTATAGATACTACTGCTTGGTTAGAAAGTGTAAAAAGTATAGCTGGTAAAAAAAACATAATTAATAATGTTAAACGGTATCTGAACATTTTAGGTAAGGACGAGTTACGAATGCAAGTTGATGTTCTAGAATTAAATACACCAGAAGACGAATTTGCTTATAGAAGGGCGTATCCAAACAAGAAAATGGTAATTACTGAAGCGAAGCTAGAAGATTCAACATGGGGTGACGTGAGCGTCATATAAGAGTAAAAAAATGAGGCTGTCAAAAAACAGCCTCATAACTCAACCCAAAAACCAATGATAGTCTCCACTACCAATCAGTGCTTTTCTAATGCCATCTGTAAAGTCGAAGGCATTTACATTCCTAGACAAATAGGAATCAATGTAACTACTCTTATTGGCTTGAGTTAGTAAATTATAAACATCCCATAAGTTGATTTGTCCTTGCTCATTTCGGCAAAAACTTTCATCCTCATAGTAATCTTTAGCAATTGTGCTGATGTGATTGTCGTTAAACTGCATCAATGGTACTCTTGCTTTTTCTTCTTTAGGTAAATGGTGGTATAATCGCATCTTACCTAGAATTTGAGCAAACTGCTGTTCAGAAATGCTATGGTTAGCAAGTTCTTTCAAAGATGTAAGTTGATTTTCAGCATTGTACTCCCTAAGGACTGAAGTAATCTTTTCTTGAAGTTCATACTGTGAACCAACTCTCAAGTCATCCACGTAGCCATCACTCCAAACGCACAAGTTCATACACTGGATATACTAATTTAGCTGGGAGTTTAAGTTAAGAGAAAAAAACTTAATTTTAACTTATGACAACAGATAGAAAAAAATATGATGCAGCATTTAAGATAAAAGCTGTAGAATTAAGTAATGAACGTTCTAACATTACTGAATTAGCTAGAGAATTAGGTATCCGAGTTAGTATGCTTTATAAATGGCGCAAGGATTACGATAAGTTTGGTGCTGTTAGTTTTCCTGGTAATGGAATTATAAAACAGACAGC
>NZ_ATTM01000008.1 GCF_000419685.1 Flavobacterium antarcticum DSM 19726 | reverse complement strand
CAGAGACAATTACTTTAAATGCAGGAGTGCCAACAATATTGCCAACAGGCATCTTAAACGAAACAACGGTTTACGAATTAGTAAGTGTAACCTACACAGGACCTGACGCTTGTTCACAACCCTTAACAGGATCTGCAACGGTAGTGGTTAATCCATTGCCAAAAGTAAGTTTAGAAGACGGATACATTTGTATAGATCCAATCACCTTAGCNACAACAAGACCGTACCNNCTNNACACCCAATTAAACGAAGGCGAATATACCTTTGAATGGTTTGATGCCAATGGAACAATTGCAGGAGCGACAAAAACATTTTACGATGCAGTAGAAGTGGGTCAATATGGTGTAACGATTACCAATATCATTACACTATGTCAACAAACAGCTTACGCCAATGTAGATTCATCTGCACCACCAACGGACTTTACTTATGCGGTAAGTGGATACTTTGCTGAAAATCCAACAATAGTCATTACAGCCACGCCAATGGGTAATTACGAATACCAATTGGATAATGGACCATTCCAAGAAAGCAATGTATTTGACAACGTAACTATGGGAACACACTTCATCACGGTTCGTGATCCACAAGCCTGTGACGTATTGACAAAATCAGTACTGATTGTAGACTATCCAAAATATTTTACACCAAATGGAGACGGCATAAAGGACACATGGAATATTTCTTCAATTAGAGGGATTTCTATTTCAAAAATTTATATATTTGACCGATTTGGAAAATTACTCAAAGAGATGAGTACTTCAGGATCAGGATGGGACGGTACCTACAACGGTCAACTCCTTCCAGCGGCGGATTATTGGTTTACCATCAATTACCAAGAAGCAGGAATTAATAAAGAATTTAGAGCACATTTTTCATTAAAACGATAACCCCAATGAATTTTAAAAAGAGATATTTAGTACTTCTATTGTTTATATCACAAATTTCATTTTCACAAGAAGGAATAGCGATTTATTCAGATTATTTATCAGATAATTTATATCTAATTCACCCATCAATGGCTGGTGCAGCGAATTGTGCGAAAGTGCGATTAACGGGAAGACAACAATGGTTTGGGAATGATAAAGCGCCTGCATTGCAAACGGCAAGTTTCAACGGTAGATTGGGAGATCAGTCCGGAGCTGGAATTATTTTGTTCAACGACGAAAATGGATACCATTCACAAAAAGGGTTTAAATTGACGTATGCCCACCACATTATGTTCTCAAGATCAGATGTGGATTTGAACCAACTTTCATTTGGTATAAGTGGAGGATTAGTACAAAGCCAATTGGATCAAAGCGACTGGAATGATGGTATTTATGATCCTATCGTAAACGGTTTGGTTCAAAAAGATGCTTATTTCAATGTGGATATTGGAGCTTCGTACAACTACTTAGAATTTTTCACACACTTTACTGTGAAAAATGTGTTGGCCAGTAAAAGAGATATTTATACTGAAATTGAGTCAGATAACTTAAGAAAATACATCTTGAGTGCTGGTTATGTTTTTGGTAACAGCGATAGATTGCAATGGGAGCCTTCCGTTCTTTTTCAATTGACCGACGAAACCAAAGAAAAATTGGTCGACTTAAACGTGAAGTTGTACAAAGATTTTGATTTTGGAAAACTGTGGGGTGGATTATCATACAGACGAAGTTTTGACGCTACACAATATCTTGACGGAGGTCGGGTTCAAACACAACGCTTGCAATACCTAACTCCAGTGTTGGGATTGAATTATAAAAATTTAGTTTTTGCCTATACGTATTCTCATTTGTTAGGAGACATCAAATTTGATCAAGGTGGTTTTCACCAAATTACTTTGGGAATCAACTTGTTCTGTAAACAAGAGAAATGGGATTGTAACTGTCCTGCGATCAACTAAAAAATTGATGTTTTATACAATTAAGTCCCGCTATTTGTCGGGACTTTTTTAATTTTGAAAATCATGATTATAAAATCAGTAAACGGAAAAGCACCACAAATTCCAGAAGATTGTTTTGTGGCTGAAAACGCAACAATCGTCGGCGAGGTGAGTTTTGGCGCAAACTGTAGTATATGGTATAACGCCGTAATTAGAGGCGACGTAAATCAAATTACGATTGGAAACAAAGTAAATATCCAAGATGGGGCAATCATTCATTGTACGTACCAAAAACACGCTACAAAGATTGGAAATAACGTATCAATCGGACATAATGCCATCGTTCACGGGTGCACAATTGAAGACAATGTGTTGATTGGAATGGGTGCGATTGTAATGGACAACTGTGTTGTAAAAAGCAATTCAATTGTTGCAGCAGGAGCCGTAGTTACGCAAAATACGGTGATTGAGTCCGGGACTATTTATGCTGGAGTTCCAGCAAAGAAGGTAAAGGAAATAAATGAATCGAATTTTGCCGGAGAAATTGACCGTATCGCCACCAATTATGTGATGTACTCAAGTTGGTTTAAAGAAGAAAAATAAAAGAATTTAAAAATCGCGTTCTACGACTTCGTACTCGTTTTTTAAAACGTCTTTTAAGACTTTCGGGTCACTGTTCGTAATAAATGTGTGCTGTGAAATTTTAGCATCTGTAAAACCAACGTTACTCTCTAAAACAAATTGCGTTTGTCGCGCTACGGCTTCACCGGAATCAATAATTTGAATCGATGGTGGGAGAATAGCTCTAATTTGCGGAATCAAGTAAGGATAATGACTGCATCCCAAAACCAAATAATCAATATTTGCGTCAATCATCGGTTGTAAATAAGTATGCAGCAAATGATTCATTTCTGGAGAGTTGATCGCGCCATTTTCAATAAGCTGTACTAAACCATGGCCAACTTGTTCTACAATTTTAATGGTAGGGTACTTGTCTAAAGTCTGATTGAACAAAGCACTGTTTAAAGTTCCTTTCGTAGCAAGAATCCCAATCGTCTGTGTTTTTGAATTTAAAGCAGCGGGCTTAATTGCAGGTTCAATTCCTATAAAAGGGACGTTATATATTTCTCGTAATTCTTTAATAGCATTTGTTGTTGCCGTATTGCAAGCGACAACAATCAATTTGCACTTTTGTTCCAATAAAATTTCTACATTCTTGTAACTCAAAGCGATGATTTCCGCTTTGGTTTTTTGTCCGTACGGGGCGTTTTTACTATCAGCGAGGTAAATGGTGCTTTCGTTGGGTAATAAATGATGAATGGCATTCCAGATTGAAGTACCGCCAATGCCTGAATCAAAAAGTCCAATAGGGTAATTGTTTGTCATAAAGCAAATATAAAAAAAAACTGCTCAAGCTTTTGAAAACTTGAGCAGTGATTATATAAGATCATTCAGTGATTAAAATCCCAAATCTTTCTTTACATCAGCAGTAAGATCTGTTCCATCTGCATAAATAAAACTAGCAGCATCTGCTACATATTGGAATCCTTTTGCACGACCTACTTTTTCAATAGAAGTTTTGATTTTCAATTGGATCGGTTTCATTAAATCCATTTGTTTTTGTTGCAATTCTTTTTGAGCATTTTGTCCGTACTCTTGAATTCTTTTTTCCATGTCTTCTACTTCTTTCTGACGGTCTTTGTTGATCGCTTCTGAAACTGTTTCTGCTTCTGTAGAATACTTTTGTAAACGAGACTGTAACTCATTTCTCATTGTTGTAAAATCAGTTTCATACGTTTTACTGATTTTTTCAATTTGCTTTTGAGCATCAAGTACCGCAGGCATTTTAGTCATAATCTCCTCCACATTCACGTGAGCTATCTTTGACTGAGCGTTTACTTGGTTTGCTCCAAAAAATAAAACTGCTGCAAGTAGTAAGGTTTTTAAGTGTTTCATCATTATAAATATTAAAGTAATTAATTAATTTTTGTTTCTATTTTCGTTTGTTACTTATTCGGCTGGTGGCGTTGGAGTTGTTGGTTTCTCCTTCGGCTTATTTGCATTTTTACGATCTTCCAGCGTTTTGGCTTTTTTATCTGCCAATGCTTTTCGGCGATCATCCATTTCTTTTTTCTTAGCGTCAATAGCCGCTTTCCGCTGTATTTCTTTATCCGTTTCTACTTTCGGAGCTACTTCCGTTGCTGGTTTAGTAGTGTTTTCAGTAGCAGGTGTTGCAGGCTGTTCCGATTTATTAGCGGGTTTCACACCATTGCGTTTGTCAATCGCTTCTTGTCTTTTTGCAGCAGCATCCGCTCTTTTTGCATCAGCAGCAGCTTTCCTGTCTTCCATGATTTTTTCGCGTGCCAACTTGCGAACTTCAATGATACTATCTCTAGCCGATTTTTTTTCGTCCAACATTTTTTTGCGAATTGCAAAATCAGAGTTGGCATCCTGAACGTCTTCTTGGTATTCTTTGATCTGCTGTTCCTTCAATTCGCTTTTGCTTACTTGACCTCTTTTAGAAGAACGTGTTAATCTTCTGACGATCATGTCGCTGATGTCAAATTGCTTTGCAGCAAAAATCATCGTTAAATCAGACGATTTGTCAAAAACAAAATCATATTTTCGTTGTTCTGCGATATCTTGAACTGCCGTAAAAACTTGGTCTTGAATAGGCTTCACCAAAACAGATTTCTGTATAATTAAATCACCGTTTGGGCCAAAACGTTTTTCTTGGTATGTCATCAGTTCCTTTTCTTGATACGCAATTTCTTCTTCACGTTCTTCAATTAATTCCTTGGTCAACAGTACCCGTTCAGTTTTTAACGATTCCTTTAATTTGGTAATCTCATTATTCTTAGTGCTTATTTCTTGCTTCCACTTTTGTGCCTTTTGCTCTAATTGATTTTTGGCTTCTGTATAGTCAGGAACATTTTGCAAAATGTATTCCATATCGATGTATCCGATCCGAAGTCCACGAACCACTTGGGCTTGAAGGCTACATGTGAATGCAAATAAAATCGCTAAAATAATGTGCTTCTTCATAATTTATTAATTTATTAGAAAATACCGTGCCAAAGATACTTCTAGAATTGTTGTCCAATGATAAAGTGCGTTTCCCAACCGTTCTTTTGTGTTTGACCTGGCTGTGGATCAAATCCATGTCCGAAGTCAATTCCTAACAATCCAAACGCTGGCATGAATACACGTAATCCAAATCCTGCTGATCGCTGCAATTCAAAAGGATTATAGGTTTTAAAACCGTTATATGCTGCTCCAGCTTCGGCGAAAGCCAAAACATAAATAGAAGCTTGCGGTTTTAACGTGATTGGGTAACGAAGTTCTAACGAGAACTTGTTGTAAATTGTTGCTCCATCTTGTGTACGTTCCTTCGTTTCCATGTTCGTAGAATACGGAGTCAACGTATTATTAGGATATCCCCTCAACTGAATTACTTCTCTTCCGTCTAATGCAAAATTCGCTAATCCATCTCCTCCTAAGAAGAAACGCTCAAAAGGAACATCGCCTCTTTCACTATTGTAATTACCAAGGTAACCAAATTCTCCTAAAGTTCGCAATACTAATTTACCATAAACTTTAGTATACCAATCTGCTTTCAACTTAATTTTATAGTATTCCAACCAGTTGAATTTCTTCTGATCTACTTTTCCTGCATCAGCAGAAGCCTCTTGATAGTTGTCTACTTTCGTATAAGTCGCTTGACCGTTGTCGTTGTAATTGATTTGAATATAATCACCTACTTGTGGAGTATATTGCTCGTTAGTTACTGGATAAGTGTCTTTTGCTCCGTAACGCTTTTTATATTCTTGTTGGTTTTCCAAATCACCATAATCAACTCCATTAAATAGGGAATAAGGTGGTGTTACTTTCGCAGAAATACTGAATTCCGAACCTTGCGTAGGGAAAACAGGGTTGATTCCTTTGTTCGTATGCGTAAATCCTATTGTATAAGCAAAGTTGCGAGAAGATCCATCTCCAAAGGTAAATAATCCAGTGTTGTAGTTGTTCAAATCATAGAATTGAAAACTCAACGATTGTGATAAATACGAATCGTTATCAGGCACAGTCAATCTTTTTGACAAACCGACCGATAAGGAGATGATGTTGAAACTTCTACTTCTATCTACATTATTAGTTGAAAAGTTATTGGAGAACTGCTTACTGTAAGAAAGCGAAGTGTTAAAACTCACAGGTTTCTTTCCACCAAACCAAGGCTCAGCAAAACTTAAACTATAGGTTTGGAAATAACTACTTCCTTGCAAACGCAATGATACTTTCTGACCGTCACCCATTGGAACAGGTTGGTAAGCTTCTTTGTTGAAAATGTTTCTAGCGGAGAAGTTGTTAAACGACAATCCTAAAGTTCCGATGAATCCACCGCCACCATAACCTCCTTGAAGTTCAATTTGGCTCGAGCCTTTTTCAACTAAATTCCATTCGATGTCAACCGTTCCTGCAGAAGGATCTACGTTTTTAAATTTAGGGTCAATTGCTTCTGGATCGAAAAAGCCCAATCCTCCAATTTCTCTAACCGTACGGATTACATCTTCACGGCTGTATTTTTCTCCTGGTTTCGTTCTTAATTCACGGTAGATTACTTTATCATTTGTTTTGTCGTTTCCAACCACCGTAATTTTATTAAAATACGCTAATGGACCTTCTAAAATTCGGATTTCAAAATCAATCGTGTCATTCGCTGTTCGAACTTCTACTGCATTGATTTGTGAAAATAAATAACCACTGTTTTGGTATAAATTCGTAATGTCTTCTCCGTCTGGTTTGCTTTTATCAGCAATTCTTTTTTCTAATAAAACACCATTGTAAACATCACCTTTTTTAATGCCAATTAAATTACGCAATCCTTGATCTGCATATACAGAGTTTCCTAAAAATTTAATGTCGCCAAAGTAATATTTTCTACCTTCTACTAAATTAATTTTAATAGCAAGATCGTTTTTAGCTTTGTCGTATACAACCGTATCAGAGATAATTCGGGCATCACGGTATCCTTTTTCTTTATATTTGTCAAGTACAGCTTTTAAATCTTCTTCGTATTTATCCTTGATGTATTTTGATCTTTTTAAGACGCGGAAAAAGTTCTTTTGTTTCGTATTAGACATCGCTTTACGCAATTTCTTGTCTGAAAATTTCTCATTTCCTTCAAAATCAATTGAGGCAATTTTCACCTTTTCACCTTTGTCAATGTTGATCAACATTTTCACCTCATTTCCAGAAGTAGTATCTGAAGTGGTAACAATATTGACTTTCGTGTTGTAAAAACCGTCTTTTCTATATTTATTTTGGATGTAATTCTTTGTAGTTGTGATTAAATTTTCGTTGACAATTTTTCCCACAGTCAATCCATTGTCTTTAATCAATCCCTCTTTTTTGCTTTTCTTAACACCTGTTATTTTAACTTCGTTAAGTTTAGGCAACTCAATTAGATTAAGTTCTAAATAAATGCTATCTCCTTCAATTCTATTGATGTAGAAATCAATTTCGCTGAACAGTTCGATTTCGCCTAATTTTTTAATTGCATTACTAATTTGCTCTCCAGGAACAGTAATGCTTTGCCCTTTTTCCAATCCGGAATAAAGGATGACGTTTTGTTTATTAAAAGTCACTTTTCCAGTAACATCGATATCAGCTAAAATATACGTTTTACCTTGGTCAAACGGAATTCTGTCTTGTGCTTTTGCCTGAAAAATACTTCCGAAAAAAAGTACCGAGACGAATAGGGGTATGCTTTTATATAACACTAAAAAATTATTTAATTTGTTCACTTGTTTTTCCGAATCTTCGTTCCCGCTTCTGATAGCTGATAATTGCTTCATATAAATGATCTTCTGTAAAGTCGGGCCAAAGAACGTCTGTAAAATACAATTCTGCATAGGCAATTTGCCACAACAGAAAGTTACTGATTCGATGTTCGCCACTTGTTCGTATTAATAAATCTACGTCAGGTAAATTTTGCGTGTAAAGATGCTCATTTATAATTGCTTCATCAATAGCGTCTATTGAAATTATATTATTTTTAACTTTACTTGTAATTTTTTTAACGGCAGAAATCAGCTCTTCCCTTGACCCGTAACTCAAGGCCACTGTGAGCGTCATTCGGGTGTTGTCTTTCGTCTTTGTAATTACTTCTAGAAGTTCTTTTTGAATGGACTTGGGCAATTTGTCCGTATTGCCAATAGTAGTAAGTTTAATGTTGTTTTCTATGAGGCTTTTAAGTTCGCGTTTAAGTGACGAAACCAAAAGCTTCATTAAAGTGTCAATTTCAAGTTTTGGGCGGTTCCAATTTTCAGTAGAAAAAGCATAAAGCGTCAAGTTCTTAACACCTATTCGGGCACAAGTTTCAACCGTTACTTTTACTGATTTCGCACCATTTTCATGGCCGAAAGCCCGTAACATTCCCTGCTTTTTTGCCCAACGGCCATTTCCATCCATAATGATGGCAATGTGTTGGGGTAAATTCTCTTCGTTAATTTCGCTTTTTAAATCCATCAAATCAATCACAAAAACAAGGTTTTCTTCCAAAGGTGTACGTCAGCGTAAATCCTGAAAAAACGTACCAATCATTACTATTTATATTTCCAAAACGGGTATTCTCTAAATTTTTATTCGTCGGAGAACTACCGTCAATATCATCTGCAAAGGTATATCGAGGTGCAACTTCAAAGCCAACAATTAAACGTTTCGTTAGATTTGTTTTCACTCCTAAAGCAAAAGGAATTGAAAGTGTTCCATGATCGGAATCCGATTTCGTAACATTTGGTGCTTCGTAAAATAGACCTTTATAATGGGTATAGGTCAAGCCTAAAAACACATAAGGCGTAAATTGCCGCTCCAATTGATGCAAATCAAACTCAAAAAAATTGAATTCAAGTCCTAAAGATACTTCTTTTACCGTATTTTCAAAGTCATAATCCCTTTGCTTTCGCGAGGACATATCAGACTCGCTGTCATCTGCGGTAATTTTTGCCATACTTACAGAAGCCCTCCAGGAATGACGTGGACTGCGGTTCCATTTATATAATAATCCAAAAGCAAACTCGTTAGGCTTGATATAAGTGGTTTCACCTACATCTCCAACAAAATTACTTCCTCCAGCAAAAACGCCAATTTCATGGATTTGTGCCGGTGCAGAAACCGCAATTAATAATAAAAATGATAAAATCAGTCTATTCATAAAATTGAAAATAGCGTGCAAATATAATAATTCTGCGTACTAAATGGGTAAGATTTTAGTATTAATGACAATTATATTCAAACGGTTCATAGTTGTGTTGAAATAATAATCAAACGGAAAGAAAAGTGATTAAGTATTAGAAGCGCTCATTTTCCTCAATTAATTTCGCTTGTCCTCGCCCCAAAGTAATTTTGTACGCAAAGTTTTAAAGAAAGTCTCGTTTGGAATTTCCACCATATTGATTTGAAATGACGTTTTCTTGATGGTGATTACGGAATCATTTTCAACAGAAGTAATCCGCGAGTCCATAGAAACTAAATAGTGTTCCTCACGGCCTGACACTCGAAGTGTGATTTCAGTATGGTCTGGAATTACAAGCGGTCGTGCGTTTAAATTGTGTGGTGCAATCGGTGTGATGACTAAACTTTTTACTTCCGGAGTTAAAATTGGTCCACCACAACTCAACGAGTATCCGGTAGAACCTGTTGGCGTAGCAATAATTAATCCGTCAGCCCAATAGGAAGTCAACAATTCGCCATCAAGATGAGTTTCAATAGTAATCATGGAAGTGGTGTCTTTTCGACTTACCGAAATTTCGTTCATGGCAAAATTAATTTCCATCAAATCTTTGTTTTTTGGAAAAACACTTGCTTTTAGTAAAGTTCGCTTTGAAATTTTATAGTTCTTATCAACTACCATTTGTAAAAAAGTGGCAATGTCTTCTTTCTGAACCGAAGCTAAAAATCCAAGTCGACCGGCATTTATTCCCAATATCGGAATGCCTGAGTTCCGCACCAAAGTAGCTGATCTTAAAATGGTTCCGTCGCCTCCAATGCTTAAAAATAAGTCAAAGGTTTTGTCCAATTCCTTGTGAGAACTAAATGTTTTGTAGTCTTTGGTGACCAATTTTTTTTCGTACAAAATCTTCAAAAAACTAGCTTCAATGACAAGATCAATGTTTTGTGCATTAAAAAACACAAAGATGTCGCGGATGATTGGTTCAGTGCTGTTTTGATAATATTGTCCGTAAATAGCAACTTTCATAGTAGGTGTGTTTTGTAAAGAAGAACGAAATTGAGTGCGTAAACAGCGATTAAATATTCAAATATTTGTCTAAATAATCAGAGCGTTCTTTCAAATTGGATAAATAACTGTCTTCTTGACTTTCAGAAATAATGGAATAGCCGTAACGACGGAAGGTTTGATTGATTTCATTGACACTGCCCGAAGTTATTTTCAAAGTAATTTGCACATCCTGAGAAGTGGAAGTGGAGATAAAACTCCCCAAAAGTTTTGCACCATTGCCTTCAACAATTTGCACTACTTCTGACATGGAATAATCTAAAACCCCTTTTTCAACCACTATAATATCACCATGCTCTTTTAAAAAAGGCGTGTCGTTAAAGAAACTGATGATGTCTTGGATTTCATAATAGCCCACATATATATTCTCTGGGTTTAAAACAGGAAGTATATTGGTTTGATTTTGTGCAAAAACCTCTAAAACGTCGAGCCAAACCATGTCCGTCCGGACAAAAAATCCTTCGAGGTTGAAGCGGTAATCACTTATTTTTTTCTCAACCTCATACGCTTCTACGTCTTCCGCTTGAATGCTTCCTAGATAAATTCGCTCGTCAACTACTGGGAAATGAGTAAAATTGGCATCAGCAAAAAAATCCTGAACACTTGCAATCGTATCTTCGATTGCTAAAGGCTTGTAATCGTTGTTGATGTAGTCGTTAATTTCAGTCATAAGTGCTGTGGGATTTGGCGTCTGCAAAATAATCAAATTTTAGAACAATAAGCCTCGTTTAACTTTGTATTTTTGTAATTGAAAAACAGGTTTAATCCTTCAAAAAGTATTCCAATGACAAAATTAAGTGTAAACATCAATAAAATTGCCACTTTGCGAAATGCCCGAGGCGGAAATGTACCCGATTTACTTCAAGTTGCAAAAGATATTGAGCGGTTTGGCGGACAAGGAATCACGATTCATCCCCGACCAGACGAACGCCACATTCGGTACCAAGATGCACGAGATCTAAAAAAAATAGTAACTACAGAATTTAATATTGAGGGAAATCCAGAACGTAGTTTTATGGATTTGGTGTTGGAAGTAAAACCAACGCAAGTTACTCTAGTTCCTGACGCTGTGGATGCGATCACGTCAAATGCAGGTTGGGATACGGTGAAACACGCCGATTATTTAAAGGAAATTATTCAAGAATTTCAACGCAACGACATTCGCGTTTCCGTATTCGTTGATCCCGTTTTGAAAATGATTGAAGGTGCGAAATTAATTGATGCAGACCGAATTGAATTGTATACCGAAGCGTTCGCGCACGATTACAGCCTGGGAAATAAAAATGGAATTCTTCCTTATGTTGAAGCGGCCAAATTGGCAAATGCATTGAATTTAGGAATTAATGCGGGACATGATTTGAGTTTGGATAACATTCAATTTTTCAAAGAAAACATTCCTAATTTATTAGAAGTTTCCATAGGTCATGCTTTGATTTCAGAAGCACTTTATCTTGGTTTAGATAACGTAGTGAATATGTATTTAGCGAAATTAAAGTAACCGAGTACTATTGAGATCTCTCAATTCCTAAATCACAATTCGTAAATCATAAATCAGTATGTTGTATTCAAAAATAGAAGGTTCAGGAAAGCCGTTCGTAATTATGCATGGTTTTCTAGGTATGTCGGACAATTGGAAAACACTAGGAACTCAATTTGCAGAAAGTGGCTTTGAAGTGCACATGCTGGATTTGAGAAACCACGGAAGAAGTATTCAATCTGCCGCATTCAATTATGATTTGATGGTAAACGACGTAGTGGAATATTGCCGCGAAAAAAACTTAACCTCCATTTATTTATTAGGTCATTCGATGGGTGGAAAAGTGGCGATGTTTACCGCAACACAATTTCCGGATTTGGTTGAAAAACTAATTGTGGCAGATATAGGTGTGAAATATTACAAACCCCATCACGATGAAATTCTAGCCGGATTGTCAGCGGTAGATTTTTCGAAAAAACCAAGCAGGAGTGACGTCGAAGAAATTCTAACGCCTTATATTCCTGATTTTGGAACACGCCAATTTCTAATGAAAAGTTTGTATTGGAAAGAGCCGGGCCAACTCGCATTCCGATTTAATTTGGACGCATTTATTGCAAACAAAGACGTAATTGGTGATGCTTTAAATGCAGATGCTGTTTTTAATAAACCAACCTTATTTTTAAAAGGAGCAAATTCACGTTATATCTTAGAAACGGATGCGGCTGAAATTAAAAAGCATTTCCCAAAAGCAGCAATAGAAAGTATTGCAAATGCAGGCCATTGGCTCCATGCCGAAAATCCAAAAGATTTTTACGACCTTACAATGCAGTTTTTAAACGCTTAAACAATTGATCTAAAATAAAAAAGGAGTTTTCACCAGTTGAAAACTCCTTTTTTTATAAGTTGAAATTAAAGTTGTGAAATTACTTCTTCATGAATTTCACAGTAGAAACAGCTCCATTCGCATCAGAAGCTTGCACTACATACATGCCGGTTTTTAAATTAGAAACATCAACAGCCGTTTTTCCTGAAGTGAAATTTTGTGAAAGTACTTGTTTTCCTAAAACATCAAAAATAACAACGGAAGTGACATCCACACCTGAAAATTGAACTGTGTTTTGTGCGGGATTTGGCCAAACGGCTAATTTACTTTCGGCGTTAAATGAGTTGATTCCAAGTTGTGTTCCAGTGTATTTGTAAATTCCACCTGCTGTCGGCGAGGTTGTAAATCCACTTCCGAATCCTAAAAACGAATCTTTGAATTTTAATGTGCCTATTTGAACGCCTGGTGTAAGTTGTGTCCAAGTTAGTCCATTGTCGTTACTGTAAGAAGTATAATAAATGTTATTGGCACTTCCAACAGTTATTGCGGTATTGGTTCCAGGAATGTAAGCCAAGTCATTTCCGCCCATAACGCCAGTAAAAGCGACGGATGTCCATGTAGTTCCGCCATTTATTGTTTTATATAACAAAGGTGTTGTTCCTGATTTTACAAGCAAGCCGTTCATAGCATCTTTAAATGCATAGGATCCTGAAGTAGTGCTTCCTCCAAAATCTGTTATTGGAGATTGAGAAACGGTCCAGTTTAATCCCTTGTCAATAGATTTGAAAATCCTTCCTTTATTTGTTCCAAACCAAATAATGTTGCCACTTACATCGTAATTGTGAACATAACCATATTCATTTGTCAAAGGTGCAGGAATATTTGCACTTGGAACACGCGTCCAATTTGTGCCACCGTTAGTCGTTGTATACAATTCGAAATAACCACCAGCAGGATCGCCTTGCGCAAATCCATTAGTAGCATCCCAGAAATAAACAATATTTGTAAACGAATCCGAGGTATCGTTGAATAATGCTGTGGATTGTTTTGCCCAAGTTGCTCCAGAATCTGTTGTTTTCCATATTCCGCCAAGAACCGTATTGGGATTCGTAGAATAAGCGGTTACCCAAGCGGTAGTTGCTGAAAACGCATGGATTGAAGAAATGCTGAGAAAAGATTGATTGGTTCCTAGATTGATGTATCCAGAATTCCAAGTGTTTCCGCCGTCAATACTTCGTGTGAATTGCCTCACATTTGCAGGCGTATTACTTGCTCCATCGTAGGCTTTCGCCCAAATAACGTTATTGTCAACAATACTAATGTCGTCCAAACCACGACTGAGTTCGCTAAAAGTCGTTGCTTTGGAAGTCCAGAAATCTTGACCAAAAGAAGTGAGTGCCGTCAGGCAAATCGATAAGAGTAGAATTTTTTTCATAATTTAGCAGGTTAAAGGTTAAATATGCTTTCAAATTTAAATAAAAATTTGTTAGATATTTACAATTCGAAATAAAATAATAGTAAAATAAACATCCTATGTATTTAATTGTTAGAATATTGGTCACTGCAATTTTAGTTACGCTACTTGCAAATTTCCTCGGCGGCGTTTCAGTAGATAGTTTCTCCACATCAATTGTTGTGGCAATCGTTCTCGCTTTATTAAACTTATTTGTAAAGCCTATCTTGATTTTATTCACTTTGCCGGTAACCATTTTAACTTTCGGTTTGTTTTTACTAGTGATAAATGCAGTAATTATCATGTTGTGTCACGAGTTGGTAACTGGTTTTTCAGTGTCGAGCTTCTGGTATGCCTTATTATTTAGTGTGTTGCTTTCCATTGGTCAAACACTTGTGTTTTCATTTTCAGGCGAGCGAAAATAGTTGGTTTTGCAGGAAAATTTCGCTTGTTAATTGTTTGGTAATACAACAACTAAAAACTTGCTAGGCTTGGAAAAATGTTTTAATTTTGCCACCCAATTTTAGCACGTAAAACAATGAATGTTACCAGAAAAAATACCGACGATTTAAATGCAGTAATTACTGTAGCCATTTATAAATCTGATTACACCTACAGAATAGACAATATGATGAAGGAGTATCAGAAACAAACTGAACTTCCAGGTTTTAGAAAAGGAACGGTTCCAATGAGTGTTATCGTTCAAAAATACCGTCAGCCTCTTTTCTTGGACGAAGTAAACAAAGCGATTCAAGCCGATTTAAATAAATATTTCCAACAAGAAAAATTAGACCTATTAGGGAATCCACTTCCTGTTGTAGTAGAAAACAGAGATTGGGAAGCTGAAAAATTAGAATTTGATTTCGAAATTGCGTTAGCGCCAACTTTTGACATCGATTTAGAAGGTTTAGGTGAAATCACTCAATATAAAATCATCGCAGATGACAATATGTTGAATGAACAATTAGCTCGTATGCAAAAGCAATACGGAAAAATGACGCCAAACGAAGTTTTTGAAAAAGGGAATGACGTGACAGGAACGTTCAGAAACGAAGACAAAGCCATCGACAGTCCAGCTACTATTTCTTTTGATATTTTTAAAGATCCTAAAACGGAAAACTTATTCTTAGGCAAAAAAGTAGGTGATGTTATTACTTTAAACACAAAAGGTTTATTTGCTGATGATCACCAATTAATGGAATATTTAAAAGTAAGTCATGATGATGTACACGGTTTAGATATTGATGTTGATTTTACCATCGAAGAAATCAATGCAATCGAGCCAGCTGAATTAAATCAAGAATTGTTTGATAAATTATTCGGAGAAGGAAATGTTTCTTCTGTTGAAGAAGTGAAAGCGAAAATCAAACAAGATGCTGAAAAGCAATTTGAAGGTCAAGCTAACCAACAATTTTTGAATGACGTAACGGAAGGTTTGTTGCACAATACAAAATTTGATTTACCAGCTGAATTTTTGAAAAAATGGATTCAAACGGTAGGTGAAAAACAATTGACACTAGAAGAAGCAGAAGCAGAATACGCTCGTTCTGAAAATGGATTGCGTTACCAATTGATCGAAGGAAAAGTGATGTCAAGCAATAATTTGCAAATTAATTTTGAAGAATTAAAAGCATACGCTGCTGAAATGATCAAAATGCAAATGGCACAATTCGGACAAATGGATCCGTCTACAGCTGACATCGACGGAATCGTTGCACGAGTTCTTGGAAACCAAGAAGAAGTAAAACGTCTTTCTGATCAAGTGATGAGCGAAAAAATGTTGGCACTTTACAAATCAAAAGTAAAATCAACAGTTAAAGAAGTAAATTACCAAGAATTTGTTGCTGCATCTTACGGCGAATAATTTCTAGGAAAATGATTATATTTGAGCGTCAGAATTTATTTTGGCGCTTTTTGTTTTTCTCTGTTTAAGGACTTCGTGCAAAATCGAGCAACCTTAAACTTTAAACTTTAAACTAAAAATATGAACTACGGTAAAGAATTTAAAAAATTTGCAACAAAGCACCAAGGTGTGAATGCAATGTATTACGATAAAATTGTAGGTGCAATGACGCCAACAAATATGACGCCTTATATTATTGAAGAGCGTCAGCTGAATATTTCACAATTAGACGTGTTTTCGCGTTTGATGATGGATCGAATTATTTTCCTTGGAACAGGAATTGACGACCAAATTGCAAACATCGTTCAAGCACAATTGCTTTTCTTGGAAAGTGCTGATGCTGCGAAAGACATCCAAATTTACATTAACTCTCCAGGAGGAAGCGTTTATGCAGGTTTAGGTATTTACGACACAATGCAATACATCAAACCAGATGTAGCAACAATTTGTACAGGAATGGCTGCTTCAATGGGTGCTGTTTTGCTTTGTGCAGGTGCACATGGAAAGCGTTCGGCATTGCCACATTCAAGAGTGATGATTCACCAACCATCAGGAGGAGCTCAAGGAGTTGCTACAGATATGGAAATCAACTTGCGTGAAATGTTGAAATTGAAAGATGAATTGTACAAAATCATTTCAGACCATTCAGGTCAATCTTTCGATAGAGTACACAAAGACAGCGAGCGCGATTATTGGATGATTGCCGATGAAGCGAAAGAATACGGAATGATTGATGAAGTGTTGAGAAGAGAGATTAAGAAATAGTTACAAGGTTTAAAGTTTAAGGTTTAAGGTTGCTCGAGTAACCTGAAACTTTAAACTTTAAACTTTAAACAAAAAAATAATGGCAAAACAAATTTTAGAATGTTCATTTTGTGGTCGAAAGAAACCAGAAACCGACTTGCTAATTGCAGGAATTGACGCACATATTTGCGACAAATGCATCGAGCAAGCACACGGAATTGTTTTGGAAGAACTCAAAGCGAACAAATGCAGTAAAAAGAATGTCGGCGATTTGATTTTGAAAAAACCGAAGGAAATTCGTGCTTTTCTAGATCAATATGTAATCGGTCAAGACCAAACCAAAAAGGTTATGTCTGTGGCAGTTTACAACCACTACAAGCGTTTGATGCAATTGCAAACCGAAGATGATGTAGAAATCGAGAAGAGTAACATCATCATGGTGGGACAAACGGGAACTGGAAAAACATTGGTTGCAAAAACTATTGCTCGAATGTTAGACGTTCCTTTAGCGATTGTAGATGCGACGGTTTTAACAGAAGCGGGATATGTTGGAGAAGACGTTGAAAGTATTTTGACACGTTTACTTCAAGCAGCCGACTATGATTTGGCGAAAGCCGAAAGAGGAATCGTATTCATCGATGAAATTGACAAAATTGCTCGTAAAAGCGACAATCCATCCATAACTCGTGACGTTTCTGGAGAAGGAGTTCAGCAAGCTTTGTTGAAATTATTGGAAGGAACCGTTGTGAATGTGCCGCCAAAGGGAGGTCGTAAACATCCAGACCAGAAATTTGTAGAAGTAAATACGCAGAACATCTTGTTTATTGCAGGTGGTGCTTTTGACGGAATTGAGAAAATTATCTCAAAACGTTTGAATCGTCAAGCGGTGGGTTACAGTACTTCTAAAAATGTGGATAACATCGATAAAGATAATTTATTACAATACATCATTCCAAAAGACATTAAAGATTTCGGTTTGATTCCAGAAATTATCGGTCGTTTACCGGTTTTGACGCATATGGACCCACTGGATAGAGAGACGTTGAGAGCGATTTTAACGGAGCCTAAAAATGCATTAATCAAACAATATAAGAAATTGTTTTCTATTGATGATGTTGATTTTACTATCACTGACGAAGCATTGGATTTTATTGTAGATAAAGCTTTGGAATACAAATTAGGGGCTCGTGGATTGCGTTCGCTTTGTGAAGCAATTCTAACCGATGCGATGTACGACTTGCCAAGTTCTGACGAAACAGAATTAAAAATCGACAGAGAATACGCAGAACATACTTTGAATAAGAACTTATTGAAGAGGTTGGAAATAGCTTCTTAAGTTTTTTGTCATTATTAAATATAGAATCTCAACTTGTTGTAAAAAATGAGTTGGGATTTTTTTTTGTAATATTGTTAAGTTAAATTTTTACTAGTATAATGAGATTTGAACTTCAATTTAATGAGGCAATATATCGGAAGCAAATGAAATTGCTTTACGACATAGGTTATGGGAAGAAAAAAAATTATTATAAATATTCTAATTATCTTGGGTTTGGATTTGTAATTATCGGCTTTTTAACAATTGTGAGTCAATTTCATGAAGGATATCTTTTTATAATTGTAGGTATATATCTGCTTATTTCATATTATCACTTTTCCTTTAAGGACAAAAGAATTTTACAGAAATATGAATTTGAACAATTAGAAGTCATAGATGTATTACGAAATAATCCAAACGTTATATTTGAATTTAATGGCGAAGGTTTAATTTATTCTGATTATTCAGGAGAATTACTTATTAAGTGGGATGAATTCCTAAATTATATTGAAGAAGATGAAAATATTTTTCTTATTAAAAAAGGCTTTCAACCATTTTGCATTGGTAAATCTGAAATTGGAAAAGATAACTATTACCTAACATTAGATTTTATAGATAGAAATGTTAAAAAACTTTAGAAATGAAACGGACCCTATTTCTAATATATGATATGTGCACTCATTAAATTAATTTTTAATTTTAAAATTACTTCATTAAATCCCGACTAATCATCGGGATTTTTTTTGCTTTAATCTTTAGTAAAAACTTTAAAAGCTTTGCCACAGATTAAATGATTTCAAAAGATTCTTTCGTCTCGCAAAACGCTTTTAAAAAATATAAAATCCTTCTAATCTTTTTAATCTGTGGCAAAAAATGGATTCCATCCCTTTTCAATTATTCAACCTCATTTTTTTTCATTATTTTTACGCGACTAAAAAACAACCCATGACTTTTCAAAATACCCGAGAATTCGCACAACAACTCGATGCACAAGATGCTTTAAGTAAATATAGAGATGACTTTAATTTTCCAAAAATAAACGGAAAACAAGTCATTTACTTTACCGGAAATTCATTAGGACTTCAACCAAAATCCGCTAAAACATTTGTGGATGAAGTAATGAATGATTGGTCTGAACTTGCGGTTGAAGGACATTTTTATGCAGAAAAACCTTGGTGGGATTACCACGAACGTTTTGCAAATCCGTTGAGTAAAGTCGTTGGTGCCATGCCAAGTGAAGTGACGGTGATGAATACCTTAACGGTAAATTTGCACTTGATGATGGTTTCGTTTTATCGGCCAACAGTTAAAAGATATAAAATTCTTTGTGAAGCAAAAGCTTTTCCAAGTGATCAATACATGATTCAAAGTCAAGTGTATTTTCATGCCCAACATTTAGGCTTGAATCCTTCCGATATGATTGTGGAAATTGAACGTCGCGAAGGTGAACACAACATTCGTCTCGAAGATGTTTTGGCTAAAATTGAAGAAGTAGGCGATGAGTTGGCTCTAGTTTTAATTGGAGGAGTGAATTATTATACGGGACAAGTTTTCGATATCAAAACCATTACAGCCGCAGGTCACAAAGCCGGTGCTTTTGTAGGTTGGGATTTGGCCCATGCTGCTGGAAATATTCACCTTGAATTGCACGATTGGGAAGTTGATTTTGCCGCTTGGTGTAGTTATAAATATATGAATTCAGGACCTGGAAATGCTTCAGGTTGTTTTGTGCATTGCAAACACCACAAGGATTCCGACTTGCCAAGATTCGCCGGCTGGTGGGGTCATAATAAAGAAAGACGTTTCAAAATGGAACCGAAATTCGACCCAGTTGAAGGAGTAGACGGATGGCAAATTAGTAATTTACCAATTCTTTCACTTGCACCATATTTAGCTTCGGTTGAAATGTTTGCTGAAGTTGGAATGCCTGCTTTAATCAAAAAAAGGGACCATATTACTTCCTATTTGGAATTCGTTTTACACGAAATTGACAAAGAAGTTGACAGTACTTTTGAGATCATCACGCCAACAAATCCTTTAGAAAGAGCTTCACAATTATCTGTTTTCTTACACGGAGAAGGAAGAGCTTTGTTCGAGTATTTAATGAAAAACGGAGTAATCACCGATTGGAGAGAGCCAAATGTAATTCGTTTAGCGCCAGTTCCCTTGTATTGTTCGTATGAAGATATGTATGAATTTGGGCAAATTCTTAAGGAAGGTATTTTATCGACAAAAGGATAGAAAGATTGAGGAACAAAAAGATAGAAGGATAGAAAGACAAAAGGATAGAAGGATAGAAAGATAGCTAGACAGATTCATAGTATACATTTAAATCCCTCAATCTTTACGTCTTTCAATCTTTCAATCAATTAAATTATAACACGATGCATAACTATAAAGAATTAGAAATTTGGAAAGCGAGTTTGACAATTTGCACACCGATTTACAGACTTACAAAAACGTTCCCTGACGATGAAAAATTTGGACTTATTTCGCAAATTCGAAGAGCTGCAGTTTCTGTTCCATCAAATATTGCTGAAGGTTCTTCAAGAAATTCAGATAAGGATTTTGTTCGCTTTTTGGAATATTCTTTAGGTTCTTGTAGAGAAATCGAAACTCAAATTTTAATTGCCCAGGATTTAGAATATGCATCTCCAGATACTGTTGCTGTACTTCTAAAAGAAATCTATCGAATAATGGTTATGATAAATAATTTCATTAAAAAATTGCGAAGTAATTACTAATGAGAAATCCTTAAATCTCTATATCTTTCAATCTTTCAATCCTTTAAAATATAACATCTCGATTGCTAGTCTTTTCATCTTTAAGTCTTTAAGTCTTTCAATCCTTAAGTCTTTCAATCTTTCAATCCCTTTTAAAAATGACCAAACTAGAAAAAATAAAAAACTTCGACCCATCTCAACCCGGATTGGCGGACGAAAGTATATTCGGATTACCTTTTTCAGCAGACGAGAGCGAAATTGTAATTATTCCCGTGCCGTGGGAAGTAACCGTAAGTTATGGAGCAGGCGCTTCGGAAGGACCTCAAGCAATTTTAGATGCTTCGTTTCAAGTCGATTTGCACCACCAAGAATTTCCGGAATTATGGAAACTCGGAATGCATCTAGATTTGGGCGACCATTCGGATAAATGGAGCCAACAAAGTGCGGATTACAAAGCAATGGCACAACCCATCATCGAGGCTTTGGAAAAAGGCGAAGTGATTGCCGATAATCCAAAGTTGCAAAGTGACTTGGATAAAATCAACGCGGTCAGCCATGAAATGAAAGACGCGTTGCGCGAACGCGTTTTATATTGGACTAAAAAAGGAAAGAAAGTTGCCGTTCTTGGTGGCGATCATTCTACGCCATTAGGATATTACGAAGCGTTGGCATCGTTGCACGACGATTTCGGAATTTTACATTTGGACGCTCACATGGATTTGAGAATTGCGTATGAAGGTTTCACTTATTCGCATGCTTCAATTATGTATAATGCGTTGCATTTGCCACAAATATCTAAAATTGTGCAAGTCGGAATTCGTGATTTCTGCGAACAAGAAGTAGAGGTAGCTCAAAAAGAAAGGGTCGTAGTTTTTACGGACCGCGATTTGAAACACGAAGCGTTTGAAGGTAAAACATGGAGAAGACAATGCGAAAACATCATTGAAGCCTTACCTCAAAAAGTCGTAATCAGTTTTGATATTGACGGAATGTTTCCTTGGTATGCACCAAATACCGGAACTCCAGTTCCAGGTGGATTTTCTTTTGAACAAGCGACGTATTTATTGTCAAAACTAGCCGACAGCGGAAAAGAAATCATCGGTTTTGATTTGGTTGAAGTTGCTCCAGGCGAGAACGACGATTGGGACGGAAACGTTGGTGCTCGAATGTTGTTTCACATGTGCGGTGTTTTTGCAAAAAATAATAAAATGGCAGTTGGGGAGACCATTAGTTTCAAGAAATAAAGTTTTTGCCACAGATTAAAATGATTAACACAGATTCGAAATCATTTTAATCTTTGTAATCTGTGGCAAATTCATATAGTGAATTTCGGGTAACGTAATTTCTAGCTGCTCAATTTGCGAAATTTGTGGTCAAAAAAGTTTCAAATAACTTTCCACGTAAGAATGAAAAAATCCCTGTAATCATTTTAATCAGTGGCAGAAAATTACAAATTCTCAATATTCTCCATTAAAGAAATCGCTTTTTCTTTCGTAGCTGCAAGTTCAGCTGGCTTCATCTTTTTCAATAAACTCATCATCATCGCCATTCGGTGATTATTTGCAAAATATTCTTTTTTCTCATCTAAAAAATGCCAATATAAACTATTGAACGGACAAGCATTATCCGTCAGTTTTTCTTTTACATTATAATGACAACCACTGCAATAATTACTCATCTTATTGATGTAACTTCCAGAAGAAACGTACGGTTTTGTCGCAATAATTCCGCCATCAGCATATTGACTCATTCCTCTTGTATTGGGAAGCTCCACCCATTCAATGGCGTCAATGTAAACGCCTAAATACCATTCGTCCACTTCATCCGGATGCGTTTGCGTTAATAATGTGAAATTTCCAATGACCATCAACCGCTGAATATGATGAGCATAAGCAGTATCCAAACTTTGCGAAAGTGCGTGTTGCAAACACTTCATTTTGGTTTTTCCTGTCCAAAAATAATCAGGTAATTTCCCTGTGTTTTCTAGCCCGTTTTTAGTTTTATACTCCGGCATTTCTTTCCAATAAATTCCACGAACATATTCACGCCAACCTAATATTTGCCGCACAAATCCTTCTACTTGCGAAAGCTCAATTGCATCCTCATTCTTATGAAAATTTGCAATAACTGCATCTATCACTTCTTTGGGACTAATCATTTTACTATTTAATGCAAAGGAAATTCGGGAGTGAAACAAGTATTTATGTCCAGAATATAAAGCATCTTGATACGTACCAAAGTGTTCCAATAAGTGTTCGCAGAAATAATCAAGCACTTCCAACGATTGTTTCCGACTCGTTGGCCATTCGAAATTTTTAGAGTTGATAGTTCCAATGGTTTTTATCTTCTGTTCTTCAATTTCTTTTACAATATCGGAAACATCGGTTCCAAATTGCAATGGAAAAGGAATTGGAACTTCTTCCTTATATTTATTTCGGTTTTGGTGGTCAAAATTCCACTTTCCGCCCAAAGGCAAATCGCCAACGGTAAGAATGTTATGGTTCTTTCGCATTTCACGGTAGAAACTTTCCATTAACAGCGATTTTTTTCCTTCAAAAAATTCAGCAAGTTCAGTTCTTGAAGTATAAAAATGTTCCGAATCGAAAGACTTTGATTCAATATTCAATGTTTTACAGAAATCTTTCAATTGAACATCAAGTCGGTATTCATCAGGAAGTTGGTATTCAAAATGCGTAATTTTTTCTTTTGAAATTAAATTTGAAAGTAACGCCGTTAGTTCATTTAAATTATCCTTATCAGAAATTTTATAATACCTAACTTGATGTCCATTATCTGTCAAATGACTCGCAAAATTCCGCATCGACAGAAAAAAAGCTACCACTTTCTGAATGTGATGTTTTACATAATCAGTTTCTTGACGCATTTCTGCCATGACGTAAAGTACATCGTTACTTTTTTTATCAAACCAAGAATGTTCGTGGTTGAGTTGGTCGCCGAGAATTAAACGTAGTGTTTTCATAAAAAAGTATTAAGACAAAAGTATTAATTATTGAGACATTTGGAAGTAGGTTAGCGATTTGAGACTGATAACGGATAACTGTAAACTGACAACTATTTAAGTCCACAACTTCTGAAACTCCTGATTTCCATCATACATTTCAGCCTGTCTTTTAATATTGAACTTTCTATCTCTCGGGTCATTTCCAACACCGGCGTTGTAAATCCAATTCCCGTAATTAGAATGAACGTCGTAATCAATCAATAAACTTTCAAAATAAGCAGCTGCGATGCGCCAATCTTGTTGCCATTCTTTTGCCCAAAAACTTGCTACATTTTGCCGTCCACGATTACTCATAAAACCCGTTTTCGCCAATTCTATAATATTGGCATTGACAAAAGGTTCGTTTGTGTTTCCAGAAATCCATTGATTAAATGCTTTTTGATTGAATTTCCAATCGTATTTAGTATTTAAAATTCCATCAAGTTGAAAAATTTTGTTGCCGAATTTCAGCGAAATATACTTAAAATAATCACGCCAAATCAACTCGAAAATTAACCAATACGTATCTTCATTCGCACCAAATTCCGCTTCATATTCTTGGACTTTCCAATAAATAGTTTTAGCGGAAACGCTTCCATTTGACAACCAAGCCGATAATTTTGAACTATAATCAGCACCAACCAATCCATTTCGAGTTTGTTTGTAACTGGATAAATTTTGCGTTTCAAAAAAATAATTTTCAATTCGTTTCAAAGCTTGATTTTCGCCACCTTTAAATGGGAATGCTGATCTTTTGTCTATTTCGAAATTTTCAAAAGTTAAATCTTGTAAAGTTGGTACGAAAGTTTCATTCGTAATTAGATTGGCTTCCAATTTTTTTACGAAAGAGTTTGTTTTTCTAACTGAAACTTTCAGCTCACATTCTTTTCGGAAAACTGTAAAAACTTGTGGTAGATATTGAATAGTTTGGTAAGGAATATCTTCCGGATGAAATAGAAATTGGTCGTAAAATCCATTCCAATTTATTCCAGCAAGATTTTCTAAACCTTTTAGGTTTTGCAAAACATCAATTTCTTCGCTCGTCCATTCCTTCTGATGATAAACATTTTGAATCTGTTGTTCTTGAATTAAGTTAGGAATTATGTTTTCAGGTTTTTCAAAATAAACAAACAAACTAATGTTATTCAAAAGTAGATTCTCTCGCAATTCTTCAACAGATTCAATTAAAAACGTTGCTCTAAATCGCTCCGTCTTTTTGAAACCATATTTGGTTTCCGCAAAATGTCGTGGGTCAAAACAATATACCGCAATTGTTTTCCCCGAATTTTTGCACGCTTCCGATAAAGCTAAATTATCTTCAACTCTCAAATTATTTGTAAACCAAACTAAGTTATTCATTTATTGTTGTTGGAATTTGGAATTTCAATATTGGAATTTTTACTGCTTCTACATTTCTCACTGCAATACAACACTTCCTCCCAATTCTTCTCCCATTTTTTGCGCCAAGAGAAAGGAAGCAGGCAAGTTTTGCATATTTTTTCCGGAAGATTTACTTTTTTATGTGCCATTATAAAATGGATTTAGTTGGTTGGTCGGGATGAGCATAGCCAAATCTATTGATAAGTTGCGGAAGTGCATAACCATCAATACCATTTATGGTTACGATTTCGCTCAAATCTAATCGTACTGAAAAATCGTCTTGCATTAATTCGTCTTCTACGTACACTTTTTTAATGGATGCAATCAAGTGAATACATCCATTTTCTACAATTTCATACTCATTTAAATACTTGCATAACAATCGAACCGGACTTCCTTTAACAAAGGGAACTTTCAGATCGTCCAAAAATTCGGGTATTAAATTTGTGCTTTCGAATTCTGATCGTTCAGGTGGATAATTGGCAGAAGTATGATGTGCGTCTGTAACCATTGAACTTGTAATGCTGTTTACAGTGAAGTAATGCTGTTCCTTAATGTTTTTGTACGTGTCTTTTGGAGCTGTTGGCATAGGACGAATCATAAATCCCAACATTGGCGGATTACTTCCCAAATGTGTGACGCTGCTAAATATAGCTATATTCAAAATGTTATCGGACGAAATCGTTCCTATTAAGTTGGCCGACTTGTACCCGGTAACTGAATTAATCAAGTTAAGTCGGGGTACTTTCGCCATAGCTTCAATCGTGGAAGAGTCAAATTCTTTCATGTCTAAACTTTTTACAAATATAATTTGTTTAACTTAAATAAAGAAAAATTAAACAAAAATAATGCTTTGTGGTGAAATAGTTGGTAGAAATGAATGCTTACTTTTATAATTTCAGTACTTTTGTAATTCGTAATTCTTATAAAAAATTCATGCAAACGCCTCAAAAAATGGCCGTTGTAGGTTCCGGATTAGTGGGAACTTTATTGGCAATTTACCTCAAAAGAGCGGGTCATTCCGTATCCGTTTTTGACAGAAGTCCAGACATCAGAACGGTCGAGTTTTCAGGGCGCTCTATTAATTTAGTGATGTCAGACCGCGGATGGAAAGCCTTAAAGGATATTGGTCTTGATGAAGAAATCCGCGAAATTGGAATTCCTGTTGATAAAAGAGGCATTCACATGCAAGACGGAACGCTGAATAATCAGTTTTATGGAAAAGAAGGCGAAGCAATTTTCTCACTTTCCCGCGGACTCTTAAACCGGAAAATGGTTGATTTAGCGGAGAAAGAAGGTGTAGAGTTTTTCTTTGAACACAAAATCTGGGACGTAAATTTGGCAACAGCCACATTATTTGAAGGCGAAACAGAACAAGGCGCTTGGACAGAAATAAAATTCGACAAAGTCTTTGGAGCAGATGGCGCATTTTCAAGAATTCGCCACAGAATGCAACGCCAATCGATGTTTGATTATTCGCAAGAATTCATGGAAATTGGTTATAAAGAATTACACATTCCTGCAAATCCGGACGGTTCACATAAATTAGATAAAAACTCACTACATATTTGGCCTCGAGGCAATTTTATGTTGATGGCTTTGGCCAATTTACAAGGCTCCTTTACGTGTACTTTATTCATGCCTTTTGTAGGTGAAAATTCTTTTGAAAGGATCAAAAGTGAAGCAGATTTAACGGCGTTTTTTGGGGAATTCTTCCCAGATACAAAAGAAGTTATTCCAGATTTAGTGCGTGATTTCTTCAAGAATCCGACAAGTTATTTGGCAATCATGAAATGCTTTCCATGGACATATGAAGATAAAGTGGCTTTGATTGGTGATTCATCACATGCCATTGTTCCCTTTTATGGTCAAGGAATGAATGCCGGTTTTGAAGACATTACCGTTTTGCACGAAATGATGCAGAAATACGGCGACGATTGGAAGAAAATTTTCTCTGAGTACGAAATTTCACGCAAGCCAAATGCAGACGCCATTGCAGAACTTTCTAAAAGAAATTTTATAGAAATGAGCGATCTAACGGCTGATGCTAACTTCATTTTGCAGAAGAAAATTGAAAAATGGTTTTCAGACAAACACCCCGAAAAATGGATGCCATTGTACAGTCGAGTAACCTTTAGTTTGCAACCTTATGCCGAAGCTTTAGCTATTGGTGAGGCCCAAAATGACATTATGCAAGAGGTTTTGAAAATGGATAACATTGAACAAAATTGGAATTCTCCGGAGGTCGAACAACGAATTTTTGAGTTATTGAAATAGATGATAAAGGTACGCCAAATGGGTACCTTTTTTTATTCTTCTCGATGTACTTTCGTAAAATCAAATGCCGGAGTGCAAACTGAAATATAGTCGCAAGCTTCGTCAAAAGGATTTGAATATTGCACTCGAGTATTTGCTTCAATTTTTATGGATTGACCGGTTTGTAATACCACAACTTCGTCTTCAATAATAAATTGCTTTTTACCACTAATAATGTAGGTGTATTCTGCAAATTCAGGACGCTGGAATGGCTCACTCCAATGTGGTGGCGCCACCATATGGGCGATTGAAATATTAGAATTTCCATCTGTCGCTTTCCCAAAATGCTCTTCAATTAATTTGCCATCTGTCGTAGGCACTACGAATGGAGCGGATTGTATCTTGTATTTTTTCATGATTACTTTTTAAACATTTTACTCAAAACCCCAAAAGCACCTCTTATAAAGGTAGCACTTGTCAATACTTTAATGACCGTTTTTGTAGTGTCGCTCATCGGTTCTGCTTTCGGTTTTGCAACTGTTTTTGCAGCAATCACTTTGGTTTCTTCCACTTGTGCCGCTTCTTGAATCTTGTGATTTAAAATTTCATACGCACTTTCGCGGTCAATAACTTCGCTGTATTTCTTAACTAATTTAGATTTAGCATTTATTTCAGAAATTTCAGCACCATCCAAAACGTTCATTCTGCTCATTGGAGCTCGCATCATCGTTGCGGCAAGTGGCGTCGGAATCCCTTTTTCATTTAAGACCGTCACTAAAGCTTCTCCAATTCCTAAACTCGTTAATACTTCATCGGTTTTATAGAACTCAGAAATAGGATAGTTTTCTGCGGTACTTTTAATTGCTTTTCGATCATTTGCCGTAAAGGCGCGAAGTGCGTGTTGAATTTTCAGTCCCAATTGTGCCAAAATTCCACTCGGAACGTCCATTGGATTTTGAGTAATGAAATAAATTCCAATTCCTTTGGAACGAATCAGTTTTACAATACTTTCTATTTGATCCAGCAATGTTTTACTTGCTTCATTGAAAATAAGATGTGCTTCATCGATAAACATAACCAATTCCGGCTGTCCAGAATCGCCTTGTTCCGGCATTTGTTGGTAAATTTCAGCGAGCAAACTCAACATAAAAGTCGAAAATAACTTTGGCTTATCTTGAATGTCCGTCAAGCGAATGATATTCACGTACCCTTTTCCTTCTTCGTCAATGCGCATCAAATCGCTGATTTCAAATGATTTTTCACCAAAGAAAATATCACCGCCTTGCTGCTCCAATTCAATGATCTTTCGCAGTATAGTTCCTGTTGTTGACGTTGAAATTTTACCATAATGTTCGGTAATTTCAGCTTTTCCTTCTTCAGTAATGTAATTGATGACTTTTTTAATGTCTTTCAAATCTAAAAGAGGCATTTGTTTGTCGTCACAGTATTTAAAAATAATTGAAATAACGCCAGATTGCGTGTCGTTCAAATTCAAAATCCGACTGAATAAAACAGGACCGAATTCGGAGACCGTTGCACGAAGCCGCACGCCATTTTGAGCGGAAAGTGTTAATAATTCAACAGGAAAAGAAGCTGTGGAATAGGGGAGATTTATTTTTTGGTGTCGTTCTGTGATAAAGGGTAATGCTTCGCCAGGTGCTGCAATTCCACTAAAGTCACCTTTAATATCCATCATAAGCACTGGAATTCCATGAAGCGAAAGTTGTTCAGACAGCACCTGAATGGTCTTTGTTTTACCCGTTCCCGTAGCTCCCGCAATTAATCCATGACGGTTTAAAGTTTTAAGAGGGACTTTAATAAAAGTGTCTGAAAGTGTTTCTCCGTTAAGCATCGCTCCACCTAAAATGAGACTTTCTCCTTTGAAATTGTATCCGTTAATTATTGTTTCTTTAAAAGCTTCTTTTGATTTCATTCTGGTTTCAAATTGTAAGTAAATAGAAATCTAAAGTAAGAACATTTTTAAAAAATTCAGACTATTGCAGCATATTTCATCTAAAAATGCAGCCCGAACGCCTTAAAATTGGAGAAATGAGTGGCGAGATGCAATAAATCGATGAGTTTAGGAGTTTATAGACAGTAGATTTTGAAATCATCATATTATCAGTAAGAAGGCGGTTATAACCCGTTTGGTCAGCAAATAATCGTATTTTTTTACTAATTTAAAGTGATTAACAAATAATTACAGGCTTTCAAATAATTATCTTCACTTTCTGCATATCAGAAATTAGTGTTAATAATTAATAAAATGACTTTTTTTATTTTTTTATATGGTCTAAAAATATAAATTTGTCGTTCTGTTAAATTAATAAAAGAAATATCGTTGCCCGAAGGCGTAACGGTTAAAATTTTTAAAAACTAAAATTTAAAAAAATGGCAAATGCATCAAACGCTACTATAGCGAAAAAGGAAAGTGGTTCAACTGGAGGAAATTTATTCACAGGGATTGCAATTATTGCATGTATCGGAATGGGAATTCTAATTTGGAGATATGTGATGGGTGCTGGAGCTAACTTTGAAGGTGGAGATAATACGGGACATCCACTTCCACAAAATTATTTAGGAATGGTGTACAAAGGAGGAAAAATTGTACCTGTTTTGATGGGATTGTTATTAATGGTAGTAGTATTCTCAATTGAGCGTTTCTTCGTAATCTCAAAAGCAGCTGGAACAGGAAGTTTAGACAAGTTCATGAAAAATGTACAATCTAACATCACAATGGGAAATATTGAAGGTGCTATTGAAGACTGCGACAAACAAAAAGGTTCTGTTGCAAATGCAATTAAAGCAGCTTTAATTAAATATAACGAAGTGAAAAAAGAAGGTTTCGACAGTGAAGCAGCTGCTGAAACAATTCAAAAAGAAATAGAAGAAGCTACTTCTTTAGAGATGCCAATGTTGGAAAAAAACATGACGGTTATTTCTACATTAGTATCTTTAGGAACATTAGCGGGTCTTTTAGGAACCGTAATGGGAATGATTACAGCGTTTGGTGCATTAGCAACTTCTGGAGCTCCGGATCAAGCAGCATTAGCAAACGGTATTTCTGAGGCCTTGATTAATACGGCTACAGGTATTGCAACTTCTGCTTTAGCAATTATTGCTTACAACTTCTTTACTTCAAAAATTGATACATTGACGTATTCAATTGACGAAGCAGCTTCTACAATCGTAGGTACTTACAGACGTTTCAGAGGAACTTTAAGAGGTTAATCAATAATCAATAATCAATAATTATTGCATCAAATTTATTTTGATGCAATATTAAATAATAAATATGGCGAAAGTTAAAATGTCCAAAAAAGCTACCGCGGTTGATATGACTGCGATGTGTGATGTTGCCTTTCTTTTGTTGACGTTCTTTATCTTAACTGCTACTGCAAAACAACCGGAAATTGTTCCTGTTGAAACACCAGCTTCAACGGTGCAAGTAAAATTGCCCGACACAGATCTTGCAATTATTACAATTGCAGATGGCGGTAAAGTATTCTTTGGTGTGAAAGCAGCAGATGTTAGAATTAAAACGTTAGAATTGATAGGCGAAGAATACAATCTTTCCTTTACTGATGAAGAGAAAAAACGATTCAGCTTAATGGAAGAGTTTGGTGTTCCGGTAAATCAATTGAATGGATTGATTAAATTATCTTCAACAGATCGAAATAAAGAAGGAGTCCAAACAGGAATTCCACATGATTCTTTAGACAATCAACTGACGGTTTGGGTAAAAGCAGCACGTAATGCAAACGCAGAAGTGAACGAAAAACAACTGAATTTTGCAATCAAAGGTGATGCAAAAGAGCAGTATCCTGAAATTAAAAAAATAATTGATATTCTTCAAGATCAGAAAGTAAACAAATTCAATTTGGTTACTGGCTTACGAGGAGAGTAGGTAAAACATTATAAAAAATGGCTCAATTAGATACTGGCGACAGTAAAGGTGGCAAAGGCGGAAAAGTAAGAAGTAAGAAGCAAAATTCAAGTGTCGATTTAACGGCAATGGTAGATTTGGCATTTTTATTGATTACCTTCTTTATGTTGACTACTTCGTTATCAAAACCACAATCGATGGATTTGGCAATGCCAGATAAAGGAGATAAAAACAAACCAGAAGAAGATATTTTAATTTCGGAAGAAAGAACACTTAACCTTGTGTTAGGTCCAAAGGATGAATTGAAATATTACATGGGACAATTAGCAAGCCCAAAAGAAGGGCCTAAGGATTTGACCTATACGAAAGAAAGTCTGCGAAAATTGATTTTAGACAAAATCCAATCGGTGCCGTTAGCAACAAGAACAGCTGCCAAACCAAATGGAGAACCTTTAATTGTTTTAATTAAAGCAAGTAAAGAGTCTACCTATAAAAATTTAGTGGATGTTTTAGATGAAATGGCTATCGGTAAAGTGAAAGTCTATGCAATTGTAGACATCACGAAAGAAGATAATCAATTGTTTGGAGAGTAGTTTTATTCTTTTAATTTAAAAATATACAGTATGAAACTAGATATATACAAACAGAAATGGATTGACATGGTATTCGAAGGTCGTAACAAAGCTTACGGTGCCTACGTTTTACGTAAAGAAAATCCAAAAATGACCCTACTGGCACTTTTGATTGGTAGTACTGTTTTTGCAGGATTATTAGCGTTGCCAATGATAAATTGGAGCTCTGACGAAGACGCAGATCAAGAGAAAGTGACGATGGTAGACATGGCAAAGTTGAATATTCCACCTCCAGTGGAAGAAATCAAACCTTTAGTGCCACCACCACCACCACCACCACCTGCTCCAAAAGTGGATGAGGTAAAATTTGTGAAGCCTAAAGTTGTTGAAAAAGAGAAAGTAGTAGAAGAAATTAAAACTATTGAGGAACTGAAAGACAAAAACGTTGGAACGAAAGATGTAAAGGGTAGAGACGATGGTAAAATCGTTATCGACGCTCCGTCAGGAGAAGGCGATAAGGATGTGAAAATTGTTGAAGACAATACCATTTATAATGCTGTTGAAGTACGTCCAGAATACCCAGGTGGTATCGGGAAGTTCTTAGAATTTGTAGGAAAAAATTACCGAGCTCCTGAAGAGGACATTAAAGGAAAAGTGATCGTACAGTTCGTTGTTGAAAAAGACGGTTCGTTAACAGATATTAAAGTGATGCGTGACTTAGGTTACGGAACAGGTGCAGAAGCGATTCGTGTACTTAAAAAATCACCGCGATGGAAACCAGGAATTCAAAATGGTCGTCCGGTACGTGTATTGTATTCATTACCAATTAGTATTGTTGGAGGATAATTGCTAGATGACAGACAACAATAATAAAATAAAAAGAGTTCAGAAATCGCCTAAAGTGCGATTTTTGCTCGTTTTAGGAATAGTGTTTTTTCTCATTTACTTTGTATTGGGAATTACCGTTATATTCTGGAAGGATTTTCCAATCGATATGTCCAAAACATATCGTATTGCTTTTGGTGTATTGCTAATTGCCTACGCCTTTTTTAGATTTATTCGCCTAATCAAAAATGACAAAGAATGAGAAAGCAACTAATTCCGCCGTACTTGAAAGTAATAGCATTGTTTATTGCAATTTTTACACTTGTATTGGCGTGCAAGAATAAATTGGACGAGTCAGAAAAGAAAGAGACTATATTGACTGGAGAAATTGATTTATACGTAGATCAAACGGTACAGTCTTTAATGCAGGGACAAGTCGATGTTTTTGAAAGTCAGTATGATGCAAAAGTGCACCTTACGGCTAAATCAGAATCAGAAATTGTAAATGATTTGCTGAGCGGCAAAACCAACATGGCGGTGCTGACGAGACGCTTGACGAAAGAAGAGGAAAATTATTTTCACAACAAGAAGATCATTCCCCGAATTTCACACTTTGCTTCAGATGCCATCGTTTTTATTCGCAATAAAAGCAGTAACGATACGGTACTTGATTTAGATGAAGTATATAATTTGTTACATGGGAAGTCAAGTGCAATTAAAAAATTAGTTTTTGAGAATCCAAATTCGAGTGTTGTTACGTACATGAACCGTTGGGCGAACGTTCCAAATGGAGCAAAGGAAAACGTATTTTCATTAAATTCGACGAAAGAAGTGCTTGAATTTGTAAAGAATAATCCGGACGCCATTGGGGTCATAGGTATGGACGCTGTGGCAGAACCTTACCCAGAATGGCAAACATTAGTCAACAACGTTAACGTTCTTGCGGTTAAAAATGTTAAAAACGGAACGAACAACGAAACTTACTATTTGCCCAATCAAGCCAGTCTAGGAGCGGGATTGTATCCGTTGAAGAGAAGCATCTATGTGTTAAATTATCAAGGATTTGCTGGTTTAGGTACGGGTTTTGCTTCTTTTGTAGTAGGTGATATTGGACAACGAATTGTCATGACGGCAAATTTGCTACCCATTACAATTCCGGAGAGAAACATTAACATCAGAAAACAGATTAATAAATAATAAATCGAAATACTATGAACAAATTAAAAATATTCAGCGTTGCGTTTTTAGCCATTGGTGCAACAGCAGTTGCCCAAGACTTAGAACAAGCTCAGAAAGCAATTGACGCGGAAAAGTTTGACAAAGCCAAATCAATTTTAAAAACACTAACTACTGCAGATGCAGATCAAGGTAAAAATTTCTTTATTTTAGGAAATTTGTACTTGATGCAAAAAGTAGAGGATTCTGCTCAAATCTATTTTCAAAAAGGTTTAGCAGCAAAGAAAAATGCAAATTTCAATTACATCGGTTTAGGACAAATGGCATTGAATAACAACGACGCCGTAAAGTCAAACGAAAACTTCAACAAAGCGCAAGTCGATATGCGACGTAAAGATTTTGAAGAATTTTTGCACATAGGTCGTGCGTATTTGAATGCAGAAACACCAAACTATAAATCAGCGCTTTTGTTTTTAAATAAAGCAAAAGATATTCAGCCAAACGACGCTCAGGTTTTATTGTCATTAGGAGATGCTTATTATGGCGAAGGAAACACGAACGAAGCGTATTCTGCGTACAGAAATGCGTACGATGCGGATAAATCAGTTTTGAAAGCGAAGTTGCAACTTGGTTTCATCACGATTGGTTCTAAAGCTTTTCAGGAAGCAAAAACAGCTTTTGAAAACATTATCGCTCTAGATCCAAATTATGGTCCTGCTTACAGAGGTTTAGCAGAAACGTATTATGTATGGTCATTGAACGATACTGAAAACTATGCAGAAAAAAATAAGAAAGCACTTGAATATTACGACAAGTATTTAGCATTAACTGATTATTCTTTAGATTCAAGAATGCGTCATGCCGATTTCTTAATTTTAACTAAGGATTATGCAGCGCTTGAAAAAGAAGCGCTTGAAATGAAAAAACTGGACAAAGTAAACCCACGTATTTTACGTTATTTAGGATATTCAGCTTACGAAAATGGAAATGATGCGGAAGCAATTAAAGCATTAAATGAGTTCTTGTCAACGCCAAATGCAAAACCAATTGGACGTGATTATCTGTACTTAGGAATGGCAAAAACGCACAAAGCGTTAACCACTACAAAAGATGCAGAAGGTGCGGATGTAAATAAAGTAGACCAAACATTATTTACTGCAGGTGTAGCGGACATGTTGAAAGGAGTTCAAATGGATCCAGCAATGGCAAATGAACTAAATGACATTGGTAAGAAATTCTTTGACATTAAATTATACAATGAAGCAGCAGCGATCTATGAAGTAGCAACTTCAAATCCAAATTCGCAGAACTTCTTATACGACAACTTTTATTTGGGTTATGCCTTGTATTTTGGTAATGTGAATTTACCTCAAGGACAAAAGATCGATCCAATTATTGTTGAAAAAGCATCAAAAGCATTTGACAACGTAATCGCGGTTTCACCGACTACTCAAGACGCTTACATCTACAAAGCACGTGTAAACAGTTTGTTAGAAAACAATGCGGAAGCACAAGCGAAGATGGCGGCTAATTATGAAGAATTTATTAAAGTGGTGAACGAAAAAGGAGCTGAAGAAGCAAGCAAGCCAGCGAATCAAACAAAATTTGTTGAAGCATATACAAATATTGCAACGTATTACGCAAACAGCGATAAAGCAAAAGCAAGAGAGTATTATCAAAAAGCATTAGCGATTGATCCTACAAATGAAGCTGCAACCGCAAGATTAAAAGCATTAAAATAATAGATTTTAAGTAGATCAAAAACCGATATCAGAAATGGTATCGGTTTTTTTTATATCCTGGATTTAGGATATAATTGAGAATGATATCAGAGCTTGAAGATTATTCAGGTCAGCATTTAGATTCTATTTCATAAGAAATTCTGTATCTTTGCCCCCTTATTTAAAATTTAAAATGTTAGCAAAAGAAATACAAGTAGCCGTAGAAAAAGGAGCAATGTTGCCGTTGATGGAGGAGTTTTATACAATTCAAGGGGAAGGATACCATACGGGAACTGCAGCTTATTTCATTAGAGTGGGCGGTTGTGATGTTGGTTGCCACTGGTGCGACGTAAAGGAAAGTTGGAATCCGGATTTGCATCCGCCAACAGATGTAGACACGATTGTTGCGAATGCTTCTAAACATTCCGATACGGTGGTGGTCACTGGAGGCGAACCCTTAACTTGGGACATGACCTTGCTGACGCAAAAGCTAAAAGAGAACGGACGGAAAGTACATATTGAAACTTCAGGTGCTTATCCACTTTCAGGAACTTGGGATTGGATTTGTCTTTCGCCAAAGAAAAATAAATTACCCACAAAAACGGTTTACGAAATAGCACACGAGTTGAAGGTAATTATTTTCAACAAGCACGACTTTATTTTCGCAGAAGAACAAGCAGAAAAAGTCAATCCGAACGCGATTTTATTTTTACAACCGGAGTGGAGCAAAAAAGACGAAATGACGCCACTTATTGTAGATTACGTAATGAATAATCCAAAATGGAGGGTTTCTTTGCAAACACATAAATTTCTAAATATTCCGTAATTTTTTTTATATTTGAGTTTAATTTATAAAAAAACCAACCAATGAAAAAATTAGTAATTACAATCGCATTTATGTTTGTCGCTCATTTAGTTGTGGCACAAGATGCTTTTAAAGCAGATGTACTGAAAGTAATCGTGCAATCAGGTGCTGCAGGACCGATGCAAATGGCAAAGGAACAAATCATGCAAAATATTCCTTTGACAAAAAGAGCCGATTTCTCTAAAGATTTTGACGCTTCATTGCCTTCTTTGTATGATAAAATTGCCGTAGCATATATGGAAACGTATACCCACGATGAAGTTAAAGAAATGATTAAGTTTTATGAATCGCCTGTTGGAAAGAAAATTTCCAGTTCTGCAGGAGCACTTTATAAAAAGTCAACTGATGCGGGTCAGGAATGGGGCATGGAGTTGCAAAGTGTCATGATGAAATACATGGAACAATAGATAAAGTACAAAACCCAAGCGCAACGTTTGGGTTTTTTTATGCAAAAGTAACACCGATGAAAGACCAATTTCTACTCAATCCAACCTACACCTTTTTAAACCACGGCTCATTTGGAGCGTGTCCAAAAGTTATTTTTGAAAAACAGCAAAGCTTCCAACGTGAAATGGAAAGCGATCCAGTTTATTTTATTCAGAAACAGTTTGCAAAACATTTGGCTACAGCCAAAGAAGCACTCGCTGCTTTTATCAATTGTGATCCAGACGATTTTGTTTTTACGCCAAACCCTACCGTGGCGGTCAACACCATCATGCGAAGTTTAAAGTTGAAAGAAGGAGATGAGATTTTAACAACCAATCATGAATATGGAGCCATGGACCGAACATGGCACTTCTACAGCAAGAAATCAGGCGTAAAATACGTTCGCCAATCTATTTCACTACCTGTCATTTCAAAAGAACAAATACTTGCGGAGTTTTGGCAAGGATTGACCCCTAAAACAAAGATCATCTTCATAAATCAAATAGCAAGTATAACAGCCTTGATTTTTCCGGTCAAAGAAATTTGCGACAAAGCCCGAGAATTGGGGATCACGACAATCATTGACGGAGCTCATGTTCCAGGCCACATCGACTTGGATATTGCTAGCTTAAATCCCGACTTCTACACCGGAACGTTGCACAAATGGATGTTGGCTCCTAAAGGCTCGTCGTTTTTGTATGTCAAAAAAGAATGGCAAAATGAAATAGAACCTTTAGTAGTAAGTTGGGGGTACGAAAGTTTGACGCCAAGCGAAAGCCCATTTTTAGACTACCATGAATACCAAGGAACAAACGATCATTCAGCGTATTTGTGTACGCCAACAGTTATTGAATTTCTTCAGAAAAACAATTGGAAGGAAAAATCGGCTGCAGCCAAAGAATTGGTGTTGAAAAACTATCCACGATTTTGTGCTTTACTGAACAGCACTCCCATTGCACCACTTTCAACAGCATTCATGGGACAGATGGCAAGTGTTCCAATCCAAACTTCGAATCCGCAAGAGCTAAAGGATTTGCTGTACGACAAATATAAAATCCAAGTACCTATAATGATCCTGAATGAAAAGGTTTATCTGAGGTATTCCATAAATGCGTATAATTCGCAAAGTGATCTGGATATTTTGTACAAAGCTTTGGAGGATATTATTGCTACTACGGACTTGATTCAAGTTTGATTACAGATGCGTAAGTTTTGCTAAATAATCAAAATGGTCGCCTTCGGTAATTAATTCACAGTGCAAACCATTGGCTACAGCCGCGTTTTGCAACGTATTGTAATCCATATACAACCACGGGAACGTTTCATCGGTTTGACCTTTGTAGCGAACGGTAAAAGTCAATTCGCCGTAATAGTGTGCACTAGGAATCCAAGCGCCACCGTCTTCGTCTGCGTCGTACATATAAATTAAGTCGGAACTGTCAATCAGAATTTGCCCATTTGGCGCTAATAATGATTTAAGATGCTGCAAATAAAGTGCGGATTTCACCAAGGTTTCAAATATTCCGGTACCATTCATCAATAGAAGAATTGTGTCAAATTGTTCCGCAGGATTAAATGCCAGGACATCTGTTACAATCGCGTTGGATAGCCCTCTTAAGCGACAGGTTTCGATAGCATTTGTAGATAGGTCAATTGCTGTAACGTCTAATTTGCGATCATTTTGCAACGACAAAGCATGACTTCCTGCGCCACAACCTACGTCAAGGATTTTGCCATACGAAAGTTGCAAAGCTTTCTGTTCGATTTTTGGCATCAAATCATACGGACGAAATAAATAAGCAACGTCCATTTCATCTTCATCCGAAATGGATGTGAACGTAATTAAAGCTTCGGGAGCGTTTTGAGTTTGATAGTCCAAAATGGCTTTGCCAAATAAATCCAACATTTTGATTCAGATTGAGGGTTAGGTTTTTTTAAGTTGCGTAAATTTGCATTTCAAATAACGAAACTTGAAACCACAACTTAACGAACTCGGAAAGTTAGCCAAAGATAAGCATAACGAAAACAAAAAGTATTTCGATAAGCTCAAAAAGAAAGTGCCCAAAAATCTCGATTACGTGATGCAGGATTTACACGAAGCTGAATTCAAGCGAACGGATTGTTTGCAATGTGCCAATTGTTGTAAAACCACAGGGCCACTTTTTACTTCTGCCGATATTGAACGTGTGGCAAAGCACTTCCGACAAAAACCACAACAATTTATAGACCAACACCTTCGCATTGACGAGGACAATGATTATGTGTTGAAAAGTGTGCCTTGTACTTTTCTTGACGCTGAAAATTACTGCATGATTTACGACGTTCGACCAAAAGCGTGTAGGGAATTTCCCCATACCGATAGAAAGAAGTTTCAACAAATTAGCAACCTCACTTTGAAAAATGTAGAAATTTGTCCCGCTGCTTACAATATTGTGGAAGAGATGAAGAAAAGAATGCCACTCTAAAATGCTTTTACAAAGCGTATTTAGTTTTTTGCTCCTGCCAAAGTGTTTTCTTTAAACCGTAAGGAACATAAACAAAATGATTTTAAATGCGTAACGTTTACATTGGCCAGAATTTGTACCAATCCGTGCCGAACTTAATGAAATTTTGAAATAAGAAAACCCTGACGCAGCAGGGTTTTGAGAAGTTAAACAAACATATCTTCCTCAGAAAACTCTAAGAAATCAACGTTTTTATTTCGGATACGATAAGTGAATTCATTGATTCGGGCTTCGATGTATTCGATTGCTTTTACAATCCACAAGCGCGCTTGTTCAAATAACTCGATTCCTTTGTGAATGTATTGGTTGATAAATTCAACGAGCTGTCGGACTTCATCCATCAAGCTAAAAATTACTTCAGAATAGTTCATAGTGTGTGGTTTATTGGGTTTCAAATTTTCCTCTAAAGTACTAAATTCACTTCAAACTTATTCCCACCAAAATTATAAAGTTTTGAAATAATGTTACAGTCACTCAATTTCAAAAAACCATTCTAAAACCTTTTTCACTGTATATCCTGCACCTTTTGCTACGGATACAACAAATAGTCGGCTCTCATTTTCTTAAAGTCTTTTAAGTCTTCTTGCCAAGTTTCGCGAATTTCTTCTTCCGTCAGTCCCGCCTCAATCTGCGTTTGCAAGGTGGGACTTCCTGCTAATTTAGTAAAGAACGAATTGAAGAATGTTTGCGGATTTGCGGTTTCTTGGTAGGCTTTCAGCAACCATTTCAATTCCAACTGATCCAGTTTTGCCACATGCGTTAAATCTTCACCGTAGCAAATTAGTCCACTGTACAATGGATTCTTGGCTCCAAAATTTGGAATTGGAGTAAAATTAAAACTGGATTGAGGAAGGTACGGCGAACCGTATACTTGAAATTGATTAGAAGTTCCGCGACCCACACTCACGTTTGTGCCTTCAAAAAAACACAAACTCGCATAGAGATTTATGGATTGTGAATTCGGTAAGTTAGGCGATGGATTTACCGGTAAATTGTACGACATGGTTCGCTTGTAATTTTCACAAGGAATAATGTTCAAATGGCATTGGACTTTGTTTTTGAGCCAACCTTGGCCGTTAATCATCAATGCATATTCGCCAATGGTCATGCCATGCAATACAGGAATGGGATGCATACCCACAAAACTTGAATAATTAGGATCTAAAATAGGGCCGTCCACGATAGAGCCGTTTGGATTCGGGCGGTCTAAAATGATCAGAGAAACATTGTTTTCCGCACACGCTTCCATAATGTAGTGCAAGTGTGAAATATACGTGTAAAAACGCGCTCCCACATCTTGCAAATCAAACAACAAGATGTCAATTCCGGCAAGTTGTTCGGCAGTCGGTTTTTTATTGTTGCCGTAAAGCGAAAGTATGGGCAAGCCCGTTTTCGCGTCTTTTGAATCATTCACATGTTCACCCGCATCGGCCGTTCCACGAAACCCATGTTCGGGAGCGAAAATTTTGACCAACTGAATGGGCGTTTTCTCCGTAATATAATCGACCAAATGGACGGTGCGAATGCGTATTTTTGGTTGAGGCGAGCGTCCTTCAGTCATCGTACTGTAAATAGAATCGTAGGTAACTAAACCCGTTTGGTTAGTGACAATACCCACTTTTTTATTTTCAAATAATTCTAAATGATCTTTCAAATTATCAGCACCAGTCATGAACTTTGTCGTTTTGACTTTCGGTTTTAAGGCCACTCGACTTGGCTTTGAATAGTTTGCAGAAATCAAACTCTTGCACGACACAAGTAATAAGAGTAAAAGCAGAGACGATAAAGGGCGAAAGTAGGTGGATTTATTTTTCATAGACAAGTGTAAAGGGATCAAAAACAGGTTTAGCGACTAATCAGTACAATTATAAGGATAAAATAGACACTAATTAAAGCGAATAAAGTATTTTTGATAAAAAAATAAAAGACTTGAATCTAGAATATTTTATTGCAAAGAGACTCATCACTGCTAAGAATCATAAAAGTAGTATTTCTGGACCAATTATAAAAATTGCTGTTTCGGCAATTGCCATCGGAATGATCATGATGTTGGTTTCTGTGGCAACAGGTATTGGTCTGAAAAAAGAGATTCGCAATAAAATATCGGCGTTCAACGGACACATCACGGTAACTAGTTATGACAGCAATCAGTCGGAGGAAACGTTATCACCCATTTCTACAAAGCAGGATTTCTACCCTAAATTTACTGCTGTTCCTGAAGTCACCCACATTCAAGCCATCGCGACCAAAACGGGAATCATCCGGACTGAAAGTACCTTTGAAGGAGTTGTGCTGAAAGGAGTAGGTAAAGACTACGATTGGAAAAGCATCAAAGGCTATATTTTAGAGGGGAAGTTACCGGATGTCAATTCAAATTTAAATGATCAAATCATCATTTCTAAATTTTTGGCCAACCGGTTGCACCTTAAATTAGGCGATAAATTCATGACCTTTTTTCTCAAAAATGAAGTGAATAAATATCCCAATAAGCGAAACTTTGAAATTGTAGGCATTTTCGATTCCGGATTTCAAGAGTTTGATGCCAATTACATCATCGGCGACATTCGACACATTCAACGAATGAACAAGTGGGAAAAGGACGAAGTAGGTGCTTTTGAAGTATTTGTGAATGATTTTGACCAAATTGAAGCCTTGGGCAACCAAGTGTATAAAGCTACATTTAATAAAGAGAATCAAGCGAAGCCATTAGATGCTCAAACCATTGTGGAAAAATACTATTTCATCTTTGAATGGCTTAAAATGTTTGACATCAACATCCAAATCATTCTTATTGTGATGATATTTGTTGCCACTATAAATATGGTGGTGGCTTTACTTGTGTTGATTTTAGAGCGGACGCAAATGATTGGAATTCTAAAAGCGTTAGGTGGAAATAATTGGAGCATCAGAAAGATTTTCTTGTACAACGCACTGTATTTAATTGGAAAAGGTCTTTTTTGGGGAAATGCAATCGGGATTGGGATTCTATTAGTGCAGAAGCACTTTGGGATTGTCAAACTGAATCCTGAAAATTACTATGTGAATCAAGCACCGGTGTACATTGGAATAGAAAACATACTGCTGCTAAATCTACTGACTGTGGTAATTTGTTTCTTGATTTTATTGATTCCTTCTTACATCATCACTAAAATATCGCCCATAAAAGCAATCAGATATAACTAAAGACTGTTTAATTTGAATTGGCATTGCACTAAAATTTAAGCGATTTGTTTTCAGTGTATTGCTGTTTGTGAAAGAGATTTTGTTAGCTATTTCACTTAAAAGCGCATCGTTAAATTCACCTAGTAGTACCAATGCTAAAAACCTACAACTTACAACTTTCAAACTCCAATGCTCAAAACCTACAACCTAGAACCTACAACTCTTAAAAAAACCTTCTAAAAAAGTAACTTCTTCTTTCTCAACTCAAAATTCTGTCCCAAGTAGACGCGTCGGACCATTTCATCTTGAACCAAATCTTCAGGTATTCCGGCTTTCAAAATACCTCCTTCAAACATTAAGTACGTTTTGTCGGTGATGGCTAGTGTTTCTTGAACGTTGTGATCGGTAATTAAGATACCGATGTTTTTGTTTTTCAATTGAGCAACGATACGTTGAATGTCCTCCACGGCAACAGGATCGACACCTGCGAAAGGTTCATCAAGTAGGATAAACTTTGGATCAGTAGCTAAAGCACGGGCAATTTCAGTACGACGGCGTTCCCCACCCGAAAGTAAATCGCCACGGTTCGTACGAATGTGTTCCAAGCTGAATTCTTCAATTAAAGATTCCATTTTAGCCACTTGTTCCACTTTTGACAATTTAGTCAATTGCAGAACGCTTAAAATATTGTCCTCAATACTCAACTTTCGGAAGACAGACGCTTCTTGCGCCAAATAACCAATGCCATATTGGGCACGTTTGTACATCGGATAATCCGTAATATTGGTATCGTCCAAGTAGATATTTCCAGAATTGGGCTTTACCAATCCCACAATCATGTAAAATGAAGTTGTTTTTCCAGCACCATTTGGTCCCAAAAGACCTACAATTTCACCTTGGTTGACCTCCACAGAAATCCCTTTTACGACACTTCTGCCTTTGTAGGTTTTGATTAAATTTTCGGCTCTTAACTTCATTTATGCTGAATTTATATTTAGTACAAAGAAACGAATTTCATTTCTTTACGGAATTCATTTAACTTCAAATTTGGAATGTGGGTCGAAGAATAGATTAGAGAGAAAAGAGAATAAAATATAGAGAATAGAAAAAAGAGTAAAGAATAGAGATGAAAGAAGTTTTGTTTTTTAATTTCAAATTAACCTACAACCTACAACCTACAACCTACAACCTACAACCTACAACCTACAACCTACAAATTCCAATGCTCAAAACCTTAAACCTGTTCCTCCAATGCTCAACTGAACACTAAAAACTGATTACTGACCACTTTCTTCCAACGCTCAACTGAACACTAAAAACTGATTACTGACCACTTTCCTCCAACGCTTCCCAAAACTCATACGCTCTTCTCAAATGCGGTACAACAATCGTTCCGCCCACTAACGTCGCAATTCCCAAAGCTTCCATCACTTCTTCTTTTGTAACGCCTTCTTTGTGGCTTGTTTCCAAGTGGTATTTTACGCAATCGTCGCACCTCAAAACAGCTGAAGCAACTAAGCCCAAAAGTTCTTTGGTTTTTACATCTAAAGCACCAGCGGCATACGCATTGGTGTCAAGGTTGAAAATACGTTTGATGATTTTATTATTGTCTGCCAATAATTTCTCATTCATTTTTTGACGGTAGTCGTTGAATTCTTTTATTACATCACTCATAATTAATCGGTTTTAGCGTCGCGGTTTTTATTGACGATTTTAGAAATAAAGATACTTATTTCGTATAATATTATTAAAGGAAATGTTACAATCATCTGGCTGATTACATCCGGTGGCGTTACAATTGCAGCAATAATCAAAATGATTACGTAAGCGTATTTTCGATAATCCCGGAGGAATTTTGGCGTAACCAATCCAATTCTTGAAAGGAAATAAATGACAATAGGCAATTCAAAAACAAGCCCTGTTGCTAAGGAAGTTGATTTCACCAATCCGATGTAGGAATCGATGTCAATTTGGTTTTGAACCATGCTGCTGATCGTCAAGTTCGATAGGAAATTAATCGATAAAGGCACGAGTACGAAATAACCAAAAGCCACACCTACGAAAAACAAAAGGGAAGCTAAGAAAATAAAATACTTGATGTTCTTTTTCTCTTTCTCGTACAAAGCGGGCCCCACAAACTTCCACAATTCCCATAAAATAAAAGGGAACGCAATAATGAATCCGGCGGTTATTGAAGTCCAAATCAACATTGAAAATTGCCCTTCCATCGTTCGGTTCTGAATGGTGAACGGCAGTTCGGTGATACAGAAGCTTTGGTCCAATCCGTATTTTGTGGCCATTTCACAGAAAAAGCGGTACGTCACGAAGTCGGCATTTTTAGGGCCAAAAATAACTGTATCAAAAATAAATTCACTGTAATTGTAAGCGACTGCAGCACCCACGAGAATCGCAATTGTACTGCGAATCAATACCCACCTTAATACTTCAAGATGGTCTAGGAACGACATTTCGCCTTGGGTTTTCTTTGCCATTATACGATGCCCTCTTTTAAGATGTCGTGCAGATGCAAAATGCCTTTGTATGCATCACCATCCAAAACAACCAATTGGGTAATCGAAAAATCTTCTAAAATATTCAAGGCATCCACCACCATATCGGTTGCTTTCACCGTCTTCGGATTTTTAGTCATAATGTCTTTTGCGGTTAAACCGGTAATCGAATCCTGCTCGTTCAGCATTCTTCGAATATCTCCATCGGTAATGATACCAATTACTTTTTCGTTTTCAATAACGGCCGTCACACCCAAGCGCTTTTCTGAAATCTCAAAAATAGCTTGTTTTACAGAAGTATCGGGGCCAACCATTGGTTTCAAGGAGTGTTCCAACATGTCTTTCACTTGCAGCAACAACTTTTTGCCTAAAGCACCACCGGGATGGTATTTGGCAAAATCAGTACTTTTGAAATCACGCAATTCCATCAAACAAACCGCAACGGCATCACCCATGACCAATTGAGCAGTGGTGCTGGAAGTGGGTGCTAAATTAAGTGGACAAGCTTCTTCTTCCACGGTCGTGTCCAAAACGTAATGTGCTCCTTTCGCTAAAAAGGAAGTACGGTTGCCCGTCATTGCAATCAAGGTATTTCCGAAACGTTGAATGATAGGGACCAAAACTTTAATCTCTGGACTGTTTCCGCTTTTAGAAATACAGATCAAAACATCGTCCGGTTGTACCATTCCTAAATCGCCGTGAATGGCTTCCGAGGCATGTAAAAACATAGAAGGCGTGCCCGTGGAGTTCATGGTGGCGACAATCTTTTGAGCGATGATGGCGCTTTTTCCAATTCCGGTGACGATCAAACGCCCTTTGGATTGGTAGATGATTTCAACACTTTTTACAAAATCAGCATCGATGAAATCAAGCAGTTTTGTAATCGCTTTACTTTCAATTGTTATCGTTTTCTTGGCCAGTGCCGTAATCGTTTGTGATGAATTCAAAACAGAAGTTTTATAAAAGTTGTTCGTATTAAAGAAAGTTGTATCTTTATGAAGTGCAAATTTATATAAAATACCCTTAACAAAGAATGAATTCAAACGAAATTGATATCCATAAGGAGTTAAAAAAATATTTTGGTTTCAACCAATTCAAAGGTCTACAAGAACAGGTTATAAAAAGCATTATCCACGACAACAATACGTTTGTAATTATGCCTACTGGCGGTGGTAAATCGCTTTGCTACCAATTGCCTGCTTTAATTAAAGAAGGAACGGCCATTGTTGTTTCTCCCTTAATTGCCTTAATGAAAAACCAGGTAGATGCCATCAGGAGTCTGTCTACAGATCCTGGAGTGGCCCATGTTTTGAATTCGTCGTTGACTAAAACCGAAATTGCACAAGTCAAACGCGACATTACTTCAGGAATTACGAAACTATTATATGTAGCCCCAGAATCATTAACAAAACAGGAATACGTTGCTTTTTTGCAAACGGTTACCATATCCTTCGTGGCTATTGACGAAGCCCACTGTATTTCAGAATGGGGACACGATTTCCGTCCGGAATATAGAAATTTACGACACATAATTAAACAATTGGGCGATGTAGCCATCATCGGTCTTACCGCTACGGCTACGCCAAAAGTGCAAGAAGACATCTTGAAAAATTTGGACATGTCCAATGCCAATACCTTCAAAGCTTCGTTCAACCGTCCGAATTTATATTATGAAGTACGGACAAAAACAAAGAACGTCGAATCGGACATCATCCGTTTCATCAAACAACACAAAGGAAAATCGGGTATTATCTATTGCTTGAGCCGTAAAAAAGTGGAGGCTGTTGCCCAAGTTTTGCAAGTCAACGGCATCAGTGCGGTTCCGTACCATGCGGGATTGGACGCCAAAACCCGTGCCCGACACCAAGATATGTTCTTGATGGAAGACGTGGATGTGGTGGTGGCAACGATTGCATTTGGAATGGGAATTGACAAGCCAGACGTTCGCTTTGTTATTCACCACGATATTCCAAAGTCGCTTGAAAGTTACTACCAAGAAACGGGACGTGCCGGTCGTGATGGAGGTGAAGGCCATTGTTTGGCGTATTACTCCTATAAAGATGTGGAGAAATTAGAAAAATTCATGTCTGGGAAACCCGTGGCAGAACAAGAAATAGGTTTTGCTTTACTGCAAGAAGTGGTGGCGTACGCGGAAACGTCGATGTCGCGACGTAAGTTCTTGTTGCATTATTTTGGTGAAGAATTCAGTTCAGAAACCGGCGAAGGTGCGGATATGGACGACAACGTTCGGAATCCAAAAAGCAAGAAGGAAGCCATGGACGAAGTAGTTAAACTGCTGAAAGTCGTTCGGGATACCAAGCATTTATATAAATCAAAAGAGATTGTGTATACTTTAGTGGGCAAAGTCAACGCCACTATAAAAGCCCATAGAACCGATGGTCAAGCGTTTTTCGGTATTGGTGCAGGATTTGAAGAGCGGCACTGGATGGCATTGATCCGCCAAGTGTTGGTTGAAAATTACCTTTCCAAAGACATTGAAACCTACGGTATTTTAAAAGTGACTGAAAAAGGATTGCAGTACATTGACAATCCCGTTTCGTTTATGATGTCGGAAGACCATGAATACAACGAAAAAGAAGACGAAACCATTGTAACTGCTGCAAAAACGTCGGGCATTGCCGATGAGGTTTTGATGGGCATGTTAAAAGACTTGCGTAAAAAAGTGTCTAAGAAATTAGGCGTTCCCCCATTTGTGGTGTTCCAAGATCCTTCGCTTGAAGATATGGCACTCAAATACCCCATGTCCATTACCGAGCTGGGAAGTATCCACGGAGTAGGAGAAGGGAAAGCCAAGAAATACGGTAAAGATTTCGCTGAACTCATTGCGAAATATGTAGACGAAAACGACATCATCCGTCCCGATGATTTAGTGGTGAAATCCACTGGCGTGAATTCGGCAAACAAACTATACATTATTCAGAACATCGACCGTAAACTCCCTTTAAGCGATATTGCTGCTGCAAAAGGACTGGACATGGATGCGTTGTTGAAAGAGATGGAAATGATTGTCTATTCGGGAACTAAACTCAACATCAAATATTGGGTGGACGACTTACTCGACGACGAACAACAAGAAGAAATTTTCGACTACTACATGGAGTCGGAATCCGACAGCATCAAAAATGCGTTAAAGGAATTTGACGGCAACTACGATACCGAGGAATTGCGATTGATGCGGATTAAGTTTATTAGTGAAGTAGCGAATTAGGCGATTTGTTGTATGTTTTGAGTTGCAGGTTGTGGGTTGTAAGTTGTAAGTTGTAGGTTGTAGGTTGTAGGTTTTGAGAGGGTATCCGACTTCTTTTCTGTTGTTTTAACTGACGTTATAATTGTAGTAGCTTGCCTTACTTTTCTTGATACGTGGATTTCCTGTTTCTGTTTGTGAATGGGTATTTTTGTTTATTGTAATACTGATGAAGTAGGAATGTATTCTTTTGTATTATATGTACTGTTCGATGTAAACTTGTAACGCTAGAAAGGTCTCTTTTCCTTACCGTACTCAGCAAAATAAGATTTATTCCTTTAATCTTTTAAATTTCTCGTCCTTCAATCTCTAAACCAAAAATCAAACATCATTATTTTTGGTGATTTATAAATGAATCTAGTCCTGACGCAGTGATCCCTCGTGCCTCGGGATGACAAAAAGAAAGGTAGAGCGACGAAAAGACTGTCGTATTGGAGGTGATTGAACAACTTTAATACATCATCACATTTATTTGTCATTCTGACGAATCCCGAGACTTCGGGAAGAATCTCTGCGTTAGTAATTTGTGATGTTATTATTTAATAGACTATTGTAGTCCTGACGCAGCGATCCCTCGTGCCTCGGGATGACAAATTGGAGGTTGTGTATATGAAACTTGATTGAGTAAATTATGTCCCTCAAATTGTGAGTCATTGATTGTTTAGATTTTAAATTAAAATCCCAATTTCTTCCATTCCCTTTTTATCGTTCCATCAATCCGCGTCCGTTGTTCCAAAACCTAAGTACGAGTGCGACGATAAATAACATGCTTGTGTATTCAATCCATTCCATCTGCAATTGTTTTAAGGTGCTTTAGTTGCCACCATTTATACTACGGCAAATCTAGAAGAAAAGATAAACGCTTCATTTATAAGATTTCTAGAAAGTGTTTTGATTTGGAACGGGGTTTTTAATTTGGATTTAGAAATTGCATTGTGGAATTCCTTCCTCGATTATTCAATGGAAAAGCGAACTAGATATAAAATCAAGTTTGGTTGGGCAACTGAATTAAAAGCCGACTTACTGATCTACGTCGCTTTAGTACGAATTGCAGCTGCACTTTAAAGTTTCAATCTTCTAGCAAAATTCTTTTATTTCGCAATTGATTGTTGATTTGCTTCATGATTTCGGGAACGTGTCTTTTGTCCACTCCTTTGTATTCAAAAAACTCAACAAAAAGTATTCGGTGTGTGGGTTCTTTGTTGTAGAATCTGCGAATTCTTTGCAGTTCTCGATAGGCAGATCGGAGGTCGTTGTCCATAAATACTTGTACTTGTTTTGCATTTATAAAAAGGGGATCGATTAATTTCATGGCTTCGATGTATTAAATTATTATAGAATAAGCTGTGTTCAACTGCTATGTTGGGCAGTTGCAATGCTTGAATGTACTTATTTGTTCGTTGTTGGAGCGTTATAAGTTGGTTATAAGTATGCTATTGATTCGTTGTTGGTTCGTGTCGTTGTCGTAACCTCCACGTAACCTCCACGTAACCTCCACGTAACCTGTACGTAACCTGTACGTAATTTGATCGGCATTTGACGTAACTTGTACGTAATCTGCACGTAACTTCAACGTAGTATTAGGTGTTTTTTATTGCTTTTTAAGATTAAAAACAAGCTCTTCGGTCTACTCTTTATTTCTGTTAAAACCTGTTGTGAAGATACAGGTTTTATGGTCTGTCCTTTTTTTAAAATGGACAACATTCCTTTTGACATTTTGAGTGGTTTCTCCCGAAACCGTACTTAGTTGTCTGCGCTTTAAGTATTTAAAACGTTTACAAATGTAAAATATTATTTTACAAATAAAAATATTATGCCAACTATTTTTGAATATCATCATTTATTCTGCACGAATAGCATTAAAATTATGTGAATTATGCTTATTTGTGTAAGCCCATCCTTTTAGACAACAGTATTTTTTCTTCTATTTTTAATCGTCACTCAATAATTAATTTATTGTTCAATACTGCGTATTTTTTTCATTGAGACTTCATTTATTTCGTGATTTTGTACATTTTGACTGTATTATTTAGTGACAATAACTGACAATAACTGACAATAGATGGCAAATACTGACAGAAATACCACGGTTTGTTTTTTGAATGTACGGTACGATTATCTTCGTTCCAATAATTTTAAATATTTGCAAAATGGCAAAAAATCAAAGTATTGTACGATTAAGCGGCTCCATAGATGGAGTTACGTACTCAGAGGGTGTAAATGGGAAGTTAAGTCGTTCTCGTTCGTCGTTGAATAAGGCAAAAATGGATGCCAATCCAAAGTACCGAAAATTGCGGATGATGCAAAGTGAACTCGGTTCTTATTCGCGTTTTGGCGCGTTGCTGCGTAGTGGTGCAAAAGGCGAGTTGAAACAGATCAAGCCTTTTCGTGGTGTTCAACGGATCAATAAATTGTTTAACGAAATTAAGAACTTGAACACGATTCACCGCATGGGCAAGCGAACCGTAGTTACGGGTTTGGACAACGTTCGGGCTCGGAATTTACTTAAGAATTTTGATTTCTATGGTAAAACCACGGTTTCTGAATTACTCGATCGTGAATTTGTTGTGGATTTAGCTACCGGGGAAGCACGGATTGACGATTTTAATCCAACGAGAGATTTGTTTGCTCCTGCTACGGCTACGCATTTTTTATTGAAAGCGATTTTTATTGGACTTGATTTAGATGAAAACAGCGTTTCTACCAAACGAAGTCCGGAAGTGTACTTGCCGATTACGGATCTGACGGCAGATTTAGTTTTACAGTCCGATGGATTACCAACGACCACAGTTAATCTGTTCTACCTGGTTCAGCTTCTTTTTATCGATGAAACGAATGGGTTCCGTGAGATTGATTCTATGGATTTAGCCGCACTCACGATTCTTGATCTTGGCGTGTAATGGTCCATTTTTGTATTGTAAATTTTAGTTTGATTTACATTTGAATCCCGATTGTTGTATGATGATCGGGATTTATTTTTGGGTTCATGTGATGTTTTGAATTATTTTTAAGACCATAGTACCTCTAAGTTTGTCACTATTAAGGAGTCTCTTCCCAATTCCTTCCTTAAGTATATTGGATTCATTTCGATAAAATTTTAGTCTTTCCATTCTTCAATCTCTCAGTCTTTCCATCCTCATTCAAAAACCACAATTCCAACTGATCACTCAAAATTGAACGTCTACTACTATCCTCAATCCTCCAATTCAATCCCATCATTAATAATGTAATTGTTTGTTTAAAATAATGTATTTTTGAACGGAAAGAAAAAGTTTACCATTAGTATGATTTCAAATGAACAAAGTCTTCAACAAAATACGACAAGTAACGATCAGAATTGGGATGCTGTAATCGAATCGAAGCATTCCCTTTTTGCGATTAATTTCAAGGAATTGTGGCACTATAGAGATTTGCTAGTTCTTTTTGTACGCCGGGATTTTGTGACGGTTTATAAGCAAACCATATTAGGACCGCTGTGGTTTTTTATACAGCCCATTTTAACGACCATTACCTTTACCGTAATCTTTGGTAACGTGGCCCAATTGTCCACCGATGGCGCACCAAAAGTCGTTTTCTATATGGCTGGAATTACCTTATGGGGTTATTTTTCTAGCTGTTTAACCTCCGTTTCAGGCGTATTTAATGCCAATGCTGGAATCTTTGGGAAAGTCTATTTCCCCAGGTTGATTATGCCGTTGACGATTGTGATTTCCAATTTGATGAAGTTTCTGGTGCAGTTTTTACTATTTGTTTGCTTTGCGGTTTATTTTTATTCGATGGGACAAATCCAACCCAATTTATGGATCCTTGCATTGCCTCTAGTGATTGTGTTGATGGCGTTAATTGCTATGGGAATAGGATTGATTTTATCCGCCATGACTACAAAATATAAAGATTTGAATCAGCTGATTTCGTTTGGAATGCAACTTTTTATGTATGCGACTCCTGTCATATACCCAAGTTCTGCCATTCCCGAAAAATACCAATGGATTGCGAATATGAATCCGCTGGCGGGATTGTTTGATTACATGCGTTATGCGTTTTTGGGAGTAGGAACTTTTGATTGGTGGGGATTTATTTATCCAAGTATTTTTGCAGTAGTGGTATTATTTTTTGGTATATTGGTATTCAATAAAGTGCAGAAAACGTTTATGGATACTGTGTAAAAAATTCTAGTTTACATGTTTGTAAATTTTAGCGATTGATCTTGATGTAGTAAGAGCGAACCGCAAAAAAGGAACGCAGATTTTAAAAATTAGAAAAATTTCTTAGTACATTTTGGGCACTAGCTCTGTAAATATACAGTTTTGAAAAGAATAAAAGAAGAATGAGCAAAGTAGTTATAAAAGCAGAAAATATATCTAAACAGTACCGTTTAGGACTCGTGGGTACGGGAACCGTGCGCGACGACTTAAAGCGGTGGTGGTATAATGCACGCGGCAAAGAAGACCCTTTTTTGAAAATTGGAGAAGCGAACGACCGCAGTACCAAAGGCGAAAGCGATTACGTGTGGAGCTTGCGCGACATCAACTTTGAAATCAATCAAGGCGATTCTGTGGGGATTATTGGACGTAATGGCGCGGGAAAATCTACTTTATTGAAAATATTAAGTCAAGTAACCCAACCCACGACGGGCAAGATATACACAAAAGGCCGTATTGCTTCGCTACTTGAAGTGGGAACTGGTTTTCATCCAGAAATGACCGGTAGAGAAAATATCTATTTGAACGGGGCTATTTTAGGCATGCGTAAGCACGAAATTACACGTAAGTTTGATGAAATCGTTGCCTTCTCAGGAGTTGAACGTTATATTGATACGCCTGTAAAAAGGTATTCTTCTGGGATGTATGTGCGTTTGGCTTTTGCTGTTGCAGCGCATTTGGAATCTGAAATTTTAATTGTAGATGAAGTGTTGGCGGTGGGTGATGCTGAATTTCAGAAGAAGTGTTTGGGAAAAATGAATGATGTTAGTAAAGGAGAGGGGAGGACTGTTTTGTTTGTGAGTCATAATATGGCGGCGGTAGAAACGTTGTGCAACAGGTCTATAACCTTGAGAGATGGTTTAATATCTGAAATTGGTGAAACAAGCAAATTGATTAACAACTACTTATCTCAAAATTCTTTTTCTAATCGTAAAATCAGCTTTGAATCTATAGATGATGCGATAGGTAATTCTAACGTTAAAATTTTATATGCAGCTGTTGAAAATGCATCTTCTAACAATCTCGATGCTGCTCTTGATGTGTATTCAGCCATAAATATTCGTTTCCAAATTGTAAATTTAACGGACGATGCTACTTTATCAATCGGTTTTGATTTAAAGACAGCTAAGGGTGATGTTTTATTTGGTTCTGGAGGTAAGTTTAATTGTGCTGTTAATCAAGCAACCGACTTACGTTGTCAAATACCTGGTAACTTTTTGAACGATGAACTTTATCAGATTCACATGTATATCCATACTGCTGCAATGCGCCAGTTATATTCCAACGTTGAATTACTTACTTTTGAAGTGCAAGATGTGAAGAGAGAAACAGGCTATTTAGGAAAAATCAATGGTCTTATTCGTCCGCAATTAGAGTGGACTTTAAATAATAATTAGTTATGAGAAAAGTCGTCATCACGCAGTCTAATTATATTCCGTGGAAAGGTTATTTCGATAGTATTGCTGTTGCCGATGATTTTGTGATTTATGATGATATGCAATACACCAAAAGAGATTGGCGTAACCGCAATTTGATTCAAACTTTTTCCGGAACCAAGTGGCTTACAATACCGGTAGAAGTAAAAGGTAAATTTTTTCAAAAGATAAATGAAACAAAAGTTTCAGACAATAATTGGAATAGAGAACATTGGAATCTTATTCAACAGAATTACAAGAAGGCACCTCATTTTAAAGAATATAAAGATTTTTTTGAAGAATTATATTTAAATACGAAATCTATATATTTAACAGAGATTAATATCAGATTCATTAAGGCAATCTGTGAACTTCTAGAAATTAATACCAAATTCCATTTCTCATCAGACTTTGTCTTGGAAGAAGACCGGACGGTACGATTGGTTAATATTTGTAAAAAATTAGACGCTACGGATTATTATTCTGGACCTGCAGCAAAAGCATATATGGATGAAGCTGCTTTTCAGAAACAAAATATAAACATTAATTATTTTGATTATTCGAACTATCCAGAATACAATCAATTACATGAACCGTTTGATCATGCCGTTTCTATTTTAGATTTAATTTTTAATGAAGGAACAAATGCAAAATCATTTTTAAAGTACTGTTAAATGGATAAAATAGGAAAAGAAGTCAAAGCGTATTACGATGCAAAAATCACCATTTTTGGAACAACTCCGCAAGGTGTAGATTGGAATTCTATTGAATCTCAAGAATTACGATTTGAAATGTTATCTAAAATAATAACTTCGGGAGAACATTTTTCAATCCTAGATTATGGATGTGGTTTTGGTAGTATGTTTGGTTATTTTGAAGAAAAGTTTAAAAATTTCGATTATTTAGGATACGATTTGTCCGATAAAATGATTGCAGCAGCAAATGAAAAATTCTCAAATGAAAAAGCAATATTTACCAATCAAACACCAAATCAAAAAGTAGATTATGTTATTGCGAGCGGCATTTTTAATATCAAATTAGATAATACCTCCGAAAACTGGTTGCTGTACATTCAAAATACATTGACAGAAATAAATAATTTAGCAAAGAAAGGTTTTGCTTTTAATATTTTAACCAGTTATTCAGATTTTGAATTTATGAAAGAGTATCTTTATTATGCCAATCCTTCTTATATATTTGATTTTTGTAAAAAACATTTTTCCAGAAATGTTGCATTACTGCATGATTATGATTTATATGAATTTACTATACTAGTTCGAAAATGAAATTAAAAAAAGTAATTATTTTTGGAACTGGAGATATAGCCCAATTGGCTAAATATTATTTTGATACTGATTCAAATTATGAAGTTGTAGCTTTTACTGTTGATAGTGATTTTTGTACTCAAGATACATTTGAAAACTTGCCACTGCTACCTTTTGGTCAAATTTTAAGTCATTATTCACCTGAAAATTACGAAATGTTTATTGCATTAAGTTATGCACAAATGAATAACTTAAGAGAAACAAAGTATTTCGCAGCAAAAAAAATGAACTATAAAATTGCTTCTTATATAAGTAGTAAGTGCAGTTATTTATCACAATTTCCACCAGGAGAAAATGCCTTTATTTTAGAAGATAATACAATTCAACCCTATGTGAAAATAGGTGATAATGTCACTTTGTGGAGTGGTAACCATATTGGTCATCATTCAGTTATTAAAAGTCATAACTTCATAAGTTCTCATGTTGTTATTTCAGGACATTGTACAATTGAAGAGAATTGTTTTTTAGGCGTAAATGCAACTATTGGACATCAGGTTATTATCGCAAAAGGAACACTTTTAGGAGCAGGAAGTGTGGTGACAAAAAACACAGAAGAAGATGCAATATATGTCCCTTCAAAATCAATAATGCTTACTAAAAAAAGCAACGAAGTAAAATTGTAACTTGATGTTGTGGAATAAGCTTGGAAATATATTTGATTCTTCAAAGCATAATGAAATAATTTCTCATGCTTCAAATCCTGTTGCAATAAAGCTTAAAGATAATATTTATCGCATTTTCTTTAGTACACGAAATCAGGAAAGAAAATCATCTGTAGCTTTTATTGATATAGATATTATTTCTTTAGAGGTAGTTGGCACTTTGTCAAAGATTGTCTTTAAATATGGAGCAAATGAGAGTTTTTATTCTCATGGAGTAAGTATTGGGAATTGTTATACACAAGCGGATAAAAATTTTATTCTTTTTATGGGATGGCAATTACGCGAAAATGAACATTGGAAAGGGGAAATTGGTAGATTAGAACTTTTAAATAAAAAAGATTTAATTTTAACGCCTTCTTCAGCTTTTATGAAACTCGACAAAGAAGATCCTATTAGTTTATCCTATCCTTATGTTGTTAACCACAACAATATTTACAAAATGTGGTATGGCTCTACTTTAGATTGGACTTCAGAAAATGACGAAATGATTCATGTTATAAATTATGCTACGTCAACTGATGGGGAAAACTGGAATAAGCATGGAATAGCTATTCCTTACGAAATAGGAGTAGCACAAGCCTTCTCTAAGCCTTCTGTAATAATTGATGAAAATGGCTATCATATGTGGTATTCTTATAGGAGTGGTGACGGAACTAAATATCGAATAGGATATTCATTTAGCAATGATGGCATTAATTGGGAAAGAAAGCACGATGAAGTGGGTATTGATGTTTCAGAATTAGGCTGGGACAGTGAAATGATTTGTTATCCATTTATTTTTTACCATAATGGTGAAACATATATGCTATATAATGGAAACGATTATGGCAAAACAGGATTTGGACTTGCAATATTAGAAAAATGATAGGATTCAATAAGCCTTATTTAACAGGAAACGAAACAAAATATATTACCGATGCAGTTGCGTCTGGCAAAATTTCTGGAAATGGTAAATACACGCAATTGTGTCAGCAATTTTTTGAAAACCGTTATGGCTTTGGAAAATGTTTGCTAACCACTTCGTGCACCGATGCTTTGGAAATGGCGGCTATTCTAATTGACATTCAGCCAGGTGATGAAGTGATTATGCCTTCCTATACCTTTGTTTCTACAGCGAATGCTTTTGTGTTGCGCGGTGCCAAAATAATTTTTGCTGATTCTTATGTGGATAATCCGAATATAGATGCCTCTAAAATAGAAGCTTTAATTACACCAAAAACAAAAGCGATTGTTCCAGTGCATTATGCGGGAGTAGCATGCGATATGGATTTAATTATGGAGTTGGCGACAAAATACAATTTGTTTGTGGTGGAAGATGCCGCACAAGCCATCGATAGTTTTTATACAGGTAAAGATGGTATAAAAAAAGCATTAGGTTCCATAGGGCATTTAGCGACTTTTTCATTTCATGAAACTAAAAATATTATTTCAGGCGAAGGTGGCATGTTGACTATTAACGATATGCAATTTGCAGACCGCGCTGAAATTATTTGGGAAAAAGGTACTAACCGTGCTGCTTTTTTTAGAGGAGAAATTGATAAATACGGTTGGGTTGATATAGGCTCTTCTTTTTTGCCCTCTGAAATTATAGCTGCATTTTTATGGGCACAGTTAGAATGTTTGGATATTATTCAAAAACGAAGAAAAGAGATTTGGAATATGTATTACAATGGATTAACGGATAGTAGGTTTAGTTTCACTTGCCCAAATATTCCTAAATATGCATCCAATAACGCTCACATGTTCTATATAAACTTTAAATCATTAAAAGACCGCACCCATGCTATTGAACTTTTGAAAAAAAATGGCGTAAATGCTGTTTTTCATTATTTAAGTTTGCACAAAAGTCCTTTCTACAGTGCTAAATATCATGGTAAAACTTTACCCAATGCCGATTTGTTTTCAGATACTTTGTTGCGTTTGCCTATGTTTTTTGAATTGGCAAATGATAATGTAAGTTCAATTATACATATATTAGAAAATGAATAAAATTAAAATATTATTTGTTGTTGAGGATTTCTATCAAGCTGGAGCTGAAAGATTTTGTTATGAAGTAGATAATGCTATCGATAGAAATAAATTTCAAGTGGAAATTTTATGTCTTGAAAAAATATCTGAATTGAATAAGGATTGGAATGTGCGTTACTATGAATCTTTACACAAAGAAAATGGAACTAAAATAAAGTATATTGATGAATTTTTAGTAAACCAGTCTTCATCATTTCTAATAAGAGTTTTTAATAAAATTACTAGAAATAAATTTAAAAAGATAAAACCTAAATATAACCTTGCCTTTTCGTTATTTTTTGACATGTTTGATGTTATTCACTGGATGGGTGAATATACATTTGTACATTCTCTACCAATAAGAATCAGGAAGAAAAGTTTGATTTGTACTATGACTGCAAAATTTCAAGACGCAAATATATATTCAAAATACGATTTTGAATATCCTTATAATTTTATGTCTGGATTTAAAGAAGGAGAGATAGAACATGAGTTCGGTCAATTTAAAAAAATAAAACACTTTTTTTTTCCGCTAGTAATGCATGTTTCTCAAAGGAATAGACACTGGTTCTATAAAGAAACTAAAATTTATAAAATTGGAATTTTCACTAGACTTAATTTCTATAAACCATTAGATCCTTTCTTTTATTCATTTCAGTTATTGTTAGAGATATTGCCTAATTGTGAGTTACATGTATATGGTAATGGCGATCCCGAGAAACAGGGTATGATAAATTCACTTAAGAGAATAGGTTTGCAGGATAAGGTTTTTTTTAGAGGTCATCAAGAAAGTATTTTTAAAACAGCCATAATTGAACATATTAATTTAGCTTGGTTTCAAGGCTATAATAATGATAGACCCGCAGGATATGCAGGATTTGATATTTGTTCTACAGGAACACCATTAATATGTTGGGATTTTTTTGACAAGCCAAATGATTTTTTTAATGAAACATACCCCCATTATAAAAGTTTAACAAAATTTGTAAATAAAAGCGTTGAAATATTAACAAATGAAAAAGATGCTAATTCACTTTCCGAAATTCAGTTTCAAGATATTTTAATGACTAGAGATATAACTAAACATATTAGAGATTTGGAAAACAAATATTTGTTAATTTCAAACGTAGAATAAGTTTTCCAATTAGTACAGTAAAATAAAATCGATATTTTGATCATATTTTTTGTTTAATTTTTTTTAATAAATTTTTAATTTTCGATAAAGTAAAATGACAAATAAAATTTCCATTATTGTTCCCTGTTATAATCAAGCACAGTTCTTGGATGAAGCTTTACAGTCTGTTTTAGACCAATCGTACGCAAATTGGGAATGTATCATAATTAATGATGGAAGTCCAGACTGTACAGAAATAATAGCTCAAGAATGGCTTAAAAAGGACTGTCGTTTTAGATATATTTATAAAGAAAATGGAGGTTTGAGTTCAGCCCGAAATGCTGGGATTATGGTTGCTAAAGGTGAGTACATACTGCCTTTAGATGCCGATGACAAAATTGGTACTGACTATCTAGAATTAGCTATAATAGAATTTCAGAAGGACACTTTGTTAAAAGTTGTCTATTGCAATGCCGAAAAATTTGGATACGAGTCCGGTTCTTGGAATTTACCTTCATTCAATCTGAAAAATTTAGGTCTTTTTAATATGATTTTCTGTTCGGCATTATATAGAAAAACAGAATGGGAAAGAGTTAAGGGATATGACGTTAATATGATTTATAGTCTTGAAGACTGGGAGTTTTGGATAGCAATTTTAAAAAATGGAGGAACCGTGATGCGAATAGATACTGTCGGATTCTACTATAGAATTAAAGAAAAATCGATGCTTAAAAATTTAGGAGTTGAAGAAAAGAAATATTTATTGGAATACATGAGTATTAAGCATGCTGATTTTTATGTAAAGTATTATGGATCTTTTATCTCCATTCATAATTCCTATGAGAAAATTTCTAGAGAAAATTTTCCGATAGTTAAAAACCGAAAAGTAATATGTAATTTATTCTTTCATACTTTTTTTGGTTTTAAATTATTTAAAAACAAATAATAATTTCAACTATAATATTTATAATAATGGTGCAATTTACCGTAAGTGTTTTTATGCTTACTTATAATCAGGAGTGTTTTATTGCACAAGCGATTAATGGAGTGTTAATGCAAAAGTCAAACTTTGCTTATCAGTTAGTTATTGGAGAAGATTGTAGCACAGATGATACATATAAAATCTGTGAAAATTTTGCTTTAGCATATCCTAGTAAAATAAAATTATTACCCAAGTTAGATCTTAATATTGGTTTAATAGCCAACTATATGCGTACAATAAAGGAATGTGATGGAAAGTTTATTGCTATATGTGATGGAGATGACTATTGGACAGACGTGCTGAAATTGCAGAAACAAGTTGATTTTTTAGAATTAAATCCTGACTATGCAATTGTTGGTAGTAATCTGAAAAAGTTATACGCAAATGGGGAAATGATTGCTTCAATTAATAGAGGTCGACAAGAGACTTATGAATTCGACGATTTGATATTTGCCAATTTGTTACCTTCAGTAACAGCTGTATTTAAAAACATTACAATTGAAGAGCCGCTGCCCTCTTGGATTCTAAATTTTCCATATGGTGATTGGCCTACCTACTTATGGACAATCAGAAATGGAGGTAAAATTCATTTACTAGGGGATATTACAGCAGTATACAGAATGGATATCGGAGTATCCTCAAAAATGCGTATTAAAAACTCGAATATTATTAAAGCTAACTTGCTAATTTTAGATTTTATTTTTTCAGATTTAAATTTTGCTCATAAAAAAGATATTATTAAAATTAGTATTGAACGGCTTAACGGAAACTTAATGACAAGTTACAATCGAGAGAGAAAGTATATATCGTCAATAAAATTATTATTCCAAAATTTAAGCCAAAGTCATAATAAAAGAAAAATTATAAAAATATACTTCTATTCTTTAAAGAAATCAATAAAATCAATTCTACTACGATAATAATGATAACTCTAGTATTAACCAATCGAAATCGTGACATTCGTATTATTAAAAATTGTTTAGATTCATTAGCGGATCAAAGTAATACTGATTTTGAATGGTTTTTAGTGGATTATGGTTCCAATGAGAGTCATTTAGAAGAGTTGCGAAGTCTGATACAAAATTATTCACAAATACAATTTATTACTTGCCCAACTTATGGACAACTTTGGAGTAAATGTAGAGCTATTAATATAGCTTTAAAAAAAGCGAGTTATTCCTTTTTTTTTGTGGGTGATATTGATATGATTTTTCATCCAAATTTCATGAAAAAAATAATTTCTAGTTCGGACTTTGAAAAAGTAATATATTTTAAGGTTGGATTTATTAATAAACAGGAAAGTCTTAAAGAAACAACTTTTGGCGCTTACGATATAGCTTTTACATCTGATAAAGAGGCGACTGGAATGACTCTTTATCCTACTGCGGCTTTAAAAGCAATTAATGGATTTGATGAATTTTATCAAGGATGGGGAGCTGAAGATACGGATGTGCACATTCGGATGCAAAATGCAGGCTATACATGTGAGTTTTATGATACTGAAGTTCTTGTAAAACACCAATGGCATCCTAAAACGTATCGAAGTAATTTAAGTAAACAACCTTATCATTCGTCGTTAGAAAGAATTAATCATGCCTACATGGTTCAAACTCGAAAAGCAAAAATAACGTTAGTGAATCAAAGTATGGAATGGGGAATGCCTACAGCGATAAAAGCTTATGAAGAATTAAAAAATCCAGTTGCAACCGTGCAATATACAAATTCTGTTGTAACAATAAAAGCATTGTTGGCTCAATTTAAGAATTTTAAAAACCAGGTCGTTAAAATAAAAATTAAAGAAGAGCATAAAAAGGAAGTTTTTAAAAACACATTAAAACGTTTTGTCAGAAAAAAGCACGATACGTTCTACAGTATGGAAGTTGTAAATAATTTGATTTTAGAGGAAATCATTACTAATTTCCGAAACTGTCCTTATGATTACTCGTTTGATAGACATACAAATCAAATAAGTGTTATTATAAATTTCACAGCATGAAAATTTTAATGGTATCAATACCAAGTCTTCATTTTTTCCGATGGACCGAACAACTGCAGGATTCGGGTCATGAAGTGTACTGGTTTGATATCAGCGGCATGAGTCAAACTGTGGAGAGAATAAATTGGGTGCAACAAAAAGTAAATTGGAAACTGAAGCGGAATTATGCAGGAAGAACTTTTATAAAAAAGCGATTTCCTAGATTGTATAAATTTTTACAAAAGCATAATGAGTACGATACAGCAAAGAAGTTTGAAGAATATTTATTAGAAGTTCAACCAGATGTAGTGCATAGTTTTGCCTTACACTTAGCTTGTTCGCCAATAGCAGAAGTAATGAAAAGAAGTACTAGTGTAAAATGGATTTATTCTTCTTGGGGTAGCGATTTATATGCACGAAAAAATACACTACTCGGAAAACGGGTCATAAGCGATACGCTTCCATTTATCGATTATATTTTTACAGATTGTAAAAGAGATTATGAAATAGCAAAAGAATTTGGATTCAGAGGAAAATTGCTTGGTATTTTTCCTGGTGGTGGTGGTTTTAATTTAAAACTAATTCAAACCTTATCTACTCCACATAATCAAAGAAAATTAATAGTAGTAAAAGGTTATCAAGATGTACATGGCGACTGTATAAGTGTATTGGAAATATTAGCTTTAATGAAAAAACAATTAGCAGGTTATGAAATTGTTGTCTTTGGTGCAAACGATGAAGTCATAAAGCATGTAAATAATGAAAAAAAATATACAGGTCTTAATCTTTTAATTAAACAAAGATTGCCACATAAAAATGTTCTGGAACTAATGGGAAAAGCCAAGATCTACATTGGTTATAGCCAATCGGATGGAATGCCTAACACTTTGCTAGAAGCAATTTGTTGTGGTTGCTTACCTTTACAATCAAATCCTGGAGGAGCTACTTCTGAAATTATTACAGATGGGTTTAATGGACTTTTGCTGGACAAACGAAACATGCAATTACAAATTTTAAAAGCTTTAAAAAAAGAAAACTATTGTGAAGGATTAAAATATAATAAAGAAATTTTAAGTCCTTTACTATCATTTGATTTTTTAAAAAATAAAGTTTTAAAAGCATATAATGAGATAAAAATATTCGCATGAAAATATTTCCACCAGAATTAGAGATTGTGGGTGATAAAGTTATTTTAAGGTCTAAATTTGAGACTAATCATTATTCGGATATATTATGGTATGAGTTTGACATGCAATTAAAAGACGATATTGTCTTCGAACAGTCAGATGCGTTTGTAGTAGGTCTATTGTTATTAGCTTTAAAATTGGGAGAAGATATTTATGTGGTAGGTACGATTTCCGCACGTTTGAAATATCAGCTAAACCATTATTTAATACCTGCATTATGTCTTGCATTTAAAGAATTTGTAACAATAAAAATTTACGCTGAACACGAAAATGAGCAGATTGTTTCTAAACATTCTGCTCAAGCGGCTACAGGTATTTCATGTGGTATTGATTCTTTCGCTACTCTTATTGAACATGCTTATATTAAGACAGACTTGAAAATTGCTTATTTGACCTATCTCAATGCCGGTTCGCACAGCGATTATGGAGGAAAATATGGGAGAAATGTATTCAAAATGCGCTCGCAAAGAATATCTCGTTTTGCAAAAGAAATAAAATTGCCTTTAGTTAAAGTAGATACCAACCTTAGTGATTTGTTGAAAATGAAATTTGTATCAACGCACACTTTAAGAAATATGTCGTGTATTTTAAACCTTCAGAAATCTATTAAAACCTATTATTACGCGTCAGCTTTTCGTTTTGATACATTTGAAATTAACAATCTCATTTCAGATAAATATGATTTATTAACGCTCCAAATGATTAGTACGGAATCTACTAAGTTTTATTCTAGTTTATCGGATAAAACTCGGGAAGAAAGAACAAGTCTGGTTTCTAATTATCGGTATGCGTTTGATTATTTAGACGTTTGTGTCGATCCTACCAACGCGAAGGGAAAAATTAATTGTTCTAAATGCGAAAAGTGTATGAGAACGCAGGTTACATTAGATGTTCTAGGAAGGTTGGAAGATTTTAATAAAGTTTTTAATAATGAATTTTATATATTAAACAAAAGCAAATACATCGGAAAGTTACTTGCAAACAAAAACAATAGTTTAGTAGATAAAAATGTTTTGTCATTTTTAATTGAAAATGATTTTAGAATAACTGCTAGTCATCAACTAGAGCGTTATATATACAATTATATTCGCTGGAAAAATAGTTTAAAAGCTAAATTAAAAAAATATCTAAGCAAATAATGATTAGTAACGGAATTTTAAACTACAATACTAAATTATGAAAAAAACAGCCATCATACCCTTGCGCAAAGGTTCAAAAGGAATTCCTAAAAAAAACAAGAAAAAAATGCTCGGACGACCTCTGTTTTCATGGGTTTTGTCCGCTGCTGTTTTTTCTGATTTAGAGGAGGTTATTGTTTTTACAGATGATGTTGAAATTTTAGAGTATATTCAGAAAGAGTACACATGGACATCAAAAGTAAAAGGACTATTAAGAAGTGATGCGAATGCAGATGATAGTGCTTCGACAGAAAGTGCAATGTTAGAATGTGCGGAACTAATCAATTATGAGTTCGATGTTTTCTGTTTATTACAAGCTACTTCACCGCTTACGAGGTCTGAAGACATCAATAATGCTTTGCAAAAAATTACAGACGAAAATAAAACATCTGTTTTAAGTGTAGTTAAAACCCACCGCTTTATTTGGAATCAAGACGGTACAGCCCAAAATTACGATGTATTTAACCGCCCTAGAAGGCAGGATTTTAAAGGACTACTCATTGAAAATGGTGCTATTTATGCATCAACAAAAGAGGCCTTTCTGAATTCTAAAAATCGTGTAAGCAATACAATAGGGTTGATTGAAATGCCTGAGGAAACGTTAATGGAAATAGATAGTATGAGCGACTGGAGCATCGTAGAGCAACTTTTGGCTACCCGACAAAAAAATATAAAAAAGCAAACTCGCCTTGACTATTTAGTGCTGGATGTTGATGGTGTTTTTACAGATGGAGGTGTTCATTATGATTCTAATGGAGAGCTTACTAAAAAATTCGATATGAGAGACGGTATGGGATTAGAAATTCTACGTCAAAATGAGGTAGAAGTCGTTGTTATTACCTCTGAAAAATCTAGACTTGTACAGAAACGAATGGAGAAATTACAGATTCAACATGTGTTTTTAGGAGTGAAGGATAAATATTCTTTTATGCAGCATTTTATACAGCAACAGCAAACGAGCTGGTCAAATTTAGCTTACGTAGGAGACGACGTAAACGATTTAGCTTGCTTGTGTACCGTAGGATGGTCTTTTGCGCCTGCAAATGCAACTCAAATCGTAAAACAGCATGTTGACTTTGTATTGACAAGTAGCTCTGGTAGCGGGGCAATACGAGAAATCTCCGAATGGATTATGAAATACAATAATCGATTTTAATACTTTTAATTTAACTTATCTACCGGCACTAGACAGAACCTGCAGTTTCAATAATTTTTTGTTTACTTTGCGTTAATAAATAAAATCATGACACACTATAAAAAACCTTATGTTATTGCCGAAATCGGTTGCAATCACAAAGGAGAGATAAGCCTGGCAAAGGAACTCATTAAGATTGCAAAAATATTTTGTAATGCGGATGCAGTTAAATTTCAGAAGAGGAATAATGTTGAGCTACTGACTGAAGAACAATACAATGCTCCTCATCCAAATCCTTCAAATTCTTACGGTGATACTTACGGTGCTCATCGCGAGTATCTAGAATTTAACGTAGATCAGCATGCTGAATTAAAGGCGTATTGTGAAGAACTGGGTATTGTGTATTCCACGTCGGTTTGGGATACTACTTCAGCTCAAGAAATGGCGTCATTGAACCCCGAATTTATTAAAATCCCATCGGCTTGTAACAATAATTTTGAAATGTTATCATGGTTGTGTACCAACTATCCAGGAGAAATCCATATTTCGACGGGAATGACCACTAAAGATGAAATCGATGAATTAGTTGCTTTTTTTGAATCCAAAGGAAGGAATAAGGATTTAGTATTGTACAACTGTACTTCGGGTTATCCCGTTCCTTTTACAGATGTGTGTTTACTGGATATTAACTTATTGATACAAAAATATGGAAATAAAGTAAAACACATTGGTTTTTCAGGACATCACTTGGGAATTGCTGTGGATGTAGCTGCTTATACTTTGGGTGCAAATATAGTGGAGCGACACTATACATTAGACCGTACTTGGAAAGGCACCGATCATGCGGCTTCGCTAGAACCAGAAGGATTGCGTAAGCTTTCTCGCGATTTAAAAGCGGTTTATCAAGCTTTACAATTTAAAAATCAAGATATTTTACCCATTGAGCAAGTGCAGCGCGACAAGTTGAAAAATAAAAAAGTATAATATGTTTCAGGATCGGATCCGTCTATTTTGGTGGAATGAAAAAATAATTCAAGGCAAAACGAAAGAAAATTATGGGGATGCGTTGGGAAGGTATTTAGTGCAGAAAATATCTGGTAGAAAAATTGTTTTTGCATGGCCAAAAAAGTTTTCTTTCTTAGATTGGTCTCAACCTATCTATGTGACAATAGGAAGTATTATCCATCATGTAAACGACAAATGTATTGTTTGGGGAAGCGGTATCATTAATCAAGAGATTAAAATTAAAAAAGCCAAATTTGCTGCGGTTCGAGGACCACAGACTAGGGCTTATCTGATGAAATCTGGTTATCAAGTTCCTGAGGTTTACGGGGATCCTGCACTATTAATGCCACAATTTTTTAAACCACGAGTTGATAAAAAATTCAAGTATGGCATTGTACCGCATTATAATGACTATTCAATAGTTGCCGATTGGTTTAAAGATCAACCAGATGTCCATTTAATAGACCTGATGACAAATGATATTGAAGCAAAAACAATCGAATTTTTGCAATGCAAATCTATAATTTCTTCTTCGTTGCACGGCATCATTATTGCACATGCGTACGGAATTCCAGCAGTCTGGCAGAAATTTTCCGATAAAGTTTTTGGAGATGATATTAAATACCAAGATTATATGGAATCTGTGGGACTTCAATTTTACAGACCAGAAGTAAAATTGACTCGTTTTACAGAAGAGCAAATGGAAAACTTATTCAAAAAATACCCTAACTTGCCTAAACAAGAACGATTGATGGAACTGTGTGAAGGTTTAATGCGTGCGTGTCCATTTAAATTATGAAGCAAGATATGAGTAAAAAAGCTTTTGTATTTTTGCCTGATGGCGTCGGATTGCGGAATTTTGCACTGACAAATTTTAATGCAATTGGAACTGCAATGGGTTTTGAAATTTGTTATTGGAATAATACCCCTTTTCAAATTAAATCCGAATTGGGTTTTGAAGAATTGAAAATCGAAAATCAAGAAATACATCCGATGACTACAGTGTATACACGTGCTCGAAAGAGATGCGAGCTGAATGTTTTTGATAAAAAATTCAACGAGACGGTCTACAACACTTATAATTTCCCACAGTCCTACAAAGGAATTAAAAATGCCTTTAAAAGTCTTTACGTGGATTTTTTAGTAGCCACAAAATCGAATGAGGAGGGAGTTAATTCCATTAGAACTCAAATTAAAAATTTAGAACGTTCTACTTCTAAATATGATTACTGTAAAAAGCAACTAGAAGAAAGCCGTCCAGAAGTAATTTTTTGCACCAACCCAAGACCTTCGCAAGCAATTGCACCGATTTTAGCCGCTCAAGATTTAGGAATTCCTACCGTTTCCTTCATTTTTTCGTGGGATAATTTGCCTAAAGCCACTACTTTAATTGAGCCTGATTTTTATTTTGTGTGGAGTGATTACATGAAAAACGAATTATTGAAATATTGTCCTTATGTCAAATCAGAACAGGTATTTGTCACAGGTACGCCGCAATTTGAAAGTCATTTTGACACAAGCTTATTGCAAACTAAAGCAGATTTTTATAAAACGCACAATTTAGAAACCCATAAAAAATACATTTGCTTTTCGGGAGATGATACGACCACTTCACCTTTAGATCAGTATTATTTAGAAGATTTAGCACTTTCTGTTCGTGAATTAAATAAACAAGATTATAATTTAGGAATTATTTATCGGAAATGTCCAGTAGACTTTACAGGTCGGTATGATACCATATTGGCAAAATATAAAGATGTAATTGTTTCCATTGATCCTTTATGGCGCCCCATAGGTAAAAGTTGGAATGAAATTATGCCTACTAAAGATGATTTTGCTTTACAAGCTAATATTTGCCATCATACCGAATTTGTTGGAAATATTGCTTCTTCAATGGTGTTTGATTTTGTTGCACATAATAAATCGTGTTTATTTTTTGATTATGAACAACCGCAACTCGCGAAAGGAATTCGAGATATTGGACAAAATTATAAATACATCCACTTTCGTTCTATGCCGTCAAAAGACGCTGCACTTTTCGTACAGAATAAAAAGGAGCTGACAAGTATAGTTAAGTCAATTTTAGATGGAAAAAAGACTAACGTACCTGTAGGTAAAAAATGGTTTGATGTGATTGTGGGAAGTGAGCCGACAAAGGCATCAGAGAAGATTTGGAATGCTATCAGTAAAATTATAACCTAATGCATATCGCTTTTCTAATTCCCGAGTACCCCCATCCCAAAGTGAACCATTCTGCGGGTTTAGGAAACAGTATTAAAAATTTAGCAGAGGCTTTAGTATCTAAAGGAGTACAGGTTACGCTGTTTATCTATGGTCAGTCCAAAGCAGCAGTTTTTCAAGAAAAAGAAATTACTTATCACTTTATTGAAAACAAAAGCTATCGTTTGGGCAAGTGGTTTTTTTACAGAAAACATATTCAAAATTATTGCAACAAAGTTATTGAAGCTGATAAAATTGATGTAATTGAAGCCGCAGACTGGACTGGTGTAACCGCCTTTATGAATTTTAAAGTTCCTTTAGTGATTCGATTTCATGGAAGCGATACTTATTTTTGTCATCTTGAAAAACGGAAGCAGAAGTGGAAGAATCGTTTTTATGAAACCTTAGCTGTGCGAAATGCGCAGGGTTATGTTGCACCGACAAAATTTGCGGGAGAAGTTTCGGCTAAGTTATTTGGACTCTCATCTGCTAAAATAAAAACGGTACATAACGGATTGAATTTAAAGCGCTTTCAGAACGATTCACCACTCCAATTTGAAAAAGGGTTGTTGCTTTACATAGGAACTATTATACGCAAAAAAGGAGTTTTTGAATTGCCAATCATTTTTGAAAAGGTATTAAAAGAGATGCCAGAAGTTAAATTGGTTTTAATTGGTGGAGATTCGGCGGATATTCAAACTGGTTCTAATTCCACCTGGAGTTTAGTCCAACAACAATTTTCAAAAGAAGCTTTACTTTGTGTCACCTATTTGGGTAAAATCCCCTATTCCGATGTGCAAGCCTATATAAAAAATTCAAACGTTTGCCTATTTCCCACTTATGCTGAAACATTAGGCATGGTAACCATTGAGGCCATGGCTATGCAAAAACCGGTTGTAAACAGTGACTTTGGTTGGGCTCAAGAATTAATGGAAGACGGTAAAAGTGGTTTTTTAGTACATCCTTCGAATCATGAGGAGTATGCAAATAGAATCATATCCGTACTACAAAATGACACTTTATCGGTAAAGATAGGAATGGAAGCGCTTGACTTTGTTAAGCAAAATTTTGATATTCAAAAAATAGTACAGCAAAATATTATTTTTTATAAAAATCTAATTTAACTATCATGATTTTACTAATGCATAACTTCAAGGAAGTAACATCTATAATTTTAGATGATACTTCAATTCCATTTAATTCCCGTTTATCAATAGCGAAAAATGTATATACCTTAGCATTACAATTTCCGAATAAAATTATTATTTGGAGTCATGAAGATGTAGGTTCGATTATAGATTTGGATTATTGTAGTAGTATATTTGAATCAGGACGAAGTATGCGGTCTTATAATCCAATCAAAAATTATTTAACTGATACTATCGGTTATGTTGAGGATAGCCCTTTTATCAACGTTTCTAAAAAAGTAATTTATCCCACTTGGCAAATGAGTAGTTTAGTAGGAGGGATTAAAGCAACTGTTATACTTCAAACAGATGAAAGGAGTTGGGACGCGACTGATTTTGATTATTGTTTAAATAGTATTGCAAAGATATACCAACCTCTAGGCTTATTTTGTTATTCCGACCCTAAGCTACTTAAAGCAACTACGAAGTTAGTTCTTCCAAAAGCAAATTTCAATCAACTATTTAAATTTGTGAAGCAACATTATAAAGTAATATGGGTGTACTTGTTGTTATTAAATATACTGTTACATGATAAAAAAGTACCTTTTTTTTCTGTGTTGAACACATTCTTCGTTAAAAAGCATTCCGTTAATAATGTTGCTTGTGATTTTAAGTCGGAAAAAATAAAGTCAGATGTAAGTAAAGAAACTATCGACGTAATTATACCAACGATAGGAAGAAAGCAGTATTTACACGATGTTTTACTTGATTTGAAGGCACAATTGCATCTTCCTGTTCGGGTAATCATCGTTGAGCAAAATCCTTTACTGGACTCCGTATCCGAATTGGACTATATTGAAAATGAAAATTGGCCCTTTGAAATCAAACATATCTTTACTCACCGGGCAGGTGCTTGTAACGCTCGTAATTTAGCACTAGAAGAAGTTAAAAGTAAATGGTTTTTTTTAAATGATGATGACAATCGTTTTGAATCTACATTAATAAGGGACGCTTTACAGTATTTGCTTCATTATAAATTTAAATGTATTACGACCTTTTATCCGCAAAAAAAGGAAAAAATGAAAAGCAGTTTATTGAATCAATCGGCGATTTTTGGTTCAGGAAATGCGTTTTTAGATGCTCGTTGCTTGAATGATGTTCAGTTTAGCAATGCGTTAGAGTTTGGATATGGTGAAGATAGTGATTTTGGAATGCAGTTAAGGAATGTGGGTATAGATGTAATATACGTTCCTAAATTGGTTATTGTACATTTAAAAGCTCCCATAGGTGGCTTTAGGACAAAACCAGTTTTAAAATGGAGTAAAGAAATAATCCAACCTAAACCTTCTCCTACAATAATGTTGTATAAAATGAAGCACAATACGACACAACAAATCTTAGGATACAAATCTGTACTTTTTTTTAAATATTATAAAGCACAAAAAATAAAAAATCCATTTCGCTATTACGAAATGTTTCAAAAGCAGTGGAAGCAAAGTGTCTTTTGGGCGACCGAATTAAATAAAGTAAAATGAAACTAACCCTTATCATTTGTACCTATAAACGTTCGAAAGTAATAACAGATCTGCTTGATTCGGTAGTACAACAAACGCTGTATCCCGATGAGGTATTAATTGTTGATGGTTCACCTGATGATTTAACTAAAGAAGTTCTAGCCGCGAAATCCTACAAGAATCTAGTGTATTTTAAAGTAGACCCTGAAGACAGGGGATTAACGAAACAACGTAATTTCGGAATAGAGCGAGTCAATTCTACTACTGAAATTATTGGGTTTTTGGATGATGACACTGTTTTAGATACCCATTATTTTGAAAATTTACTAGAAACTTATAGTTTGCATCCCAAAGCCTTAGGAGTAGGCGGTTATATCAATAACGAGGTGCAGTGGCAGAAAGTTGAGGATAACTACAAACCCAGCCTAAATGAATTTTTTTACGACGGCTACAAACGCAAAGACGGCAGTCGATTTGTAATTCGGAAAAAGTTACATTTGGATTCGGATTGTGCCCCAGGATGGTCTTCTAATTATTCGCACGGCCGCAGTATAGGCTTTTTACCGCCTTCCGGAAAAATATATGAGGTAGAACAACTCATGGGAGGGGTTTCCTCGTTTAAAAAAGAAGTTTTTGAGACGTTGCAATTCGCTGCTTATTTTGAAGGATATGGATTGTACGAAGACGCCGATTTTACAATTCGGGTCGCAAAAATGGGCAAACTTTTTGTAAATACAAGTGCCCAATTGAGCCATTACCACGATCCCGCCGGACGGCCAAATAAATTTCAATACGGAAAAATGGTAGTGCGCAACGGTTGGTATGTTTGGAGAGTTAAAAATCCAAGTCCTAATTTTAAAGATCGCTGTAAATGGCATGCCGTAACGGTACTATTGATTAGTATTCGCGCGACAAATATCATTACTTCTGCTGATAAAAAGCAAGCATTAACGGAAACTGCTGGAAGAATTGTGGGTTGGTGTAGTTTAGCATTTAATACGCCGAAGTAAAATGCATAAATTAAGTTCCTTAAAATGACAATACAGTCAACTAAATAATTATTTTAGTACGGGTCAAACTCAAATTAGCTACATACCTGGTCTATGCCAGAGGTATGCCACAAGTATGGATAGTGTATGAGTAATGTATGAAAAATATTATGTAAAACAGAAAATAATAGGGTCTGCTGGTGAGAGGGAAGAAGTTTGCTTTGTCTGTAACAAAAAGACTTAACCCTTAAGTATGGAGCGTAACGCATCGGAATCAGAAACAGAATGCAGCAACTTCATCAATAGATAATACACACCGCACAATTAAAGCTAAATCGTATATTTACAAAATAATTCAGGAGCAATATTTAGAATTACCAGTTACTATAAAGTTTTAGATTGATCAGCACCACATAGTCAAACACGATCTGTAAATTTACAAATACATGAAATTCTGCATCATCACGCACGTGAATCACATTAAAAAAGAGGATCAGTTCTACGGCTATGGACCTTACGTTCGCGAAATGAATATTTGGCTTCGGTATGTGGATGAAGTCATTATAGTCGCACCGATCCAAACAGGTGCAATTTCTGAAATTGATTTACCTTATAGTGCCAATAAAATTGATTTTAAAGCAGTTCCTGCATTTGAGTTGACATCAAGTAAACAAATAATTAGTTCGCTTTTTAAATTACCGAAATTAATCTACCAAATTTTCAAAGCCATGCAATCCGCCGATCACATCCATCTAAGGTGTCCAGGAAATATGGGATTACTGGGAAGTATTGTGCAAATTGCTTTTCCATCCAAAACCAAATCAGCCAAGTATGCTGGGAATTGGGATCCAAAGTCCAAACAACCTTGGAGTTACCGGTTGCAAAAGTGGATCGTGTCCAACACGTTTCTCACTAGAAATATGCAAGTATTGGTCTACGGCGAATGGCCCAATAGCTCCAAAAACATCAAACCTTTTTTTACCGCTTCCTACTATAAAAGCGAAATAGTGCCGTTAGTACCATTGGAACACGCGCTTAAAATTCGATTTGTTTTTGCGGGAAGTTTAGTGGTGGGTAAAAACCCACAGTATGCCATTCAACTGATAAGCCAACTGAAAGAGACCTTTCCTACTATTCACTTGGATGTATACGGTGAAGGTATTTTACGACAAGAGTTAGAACAGATGGTAGTCGATTTAAAATTAGAATCGCATCTGATTTTGCACGGCAACCAAAACGCAGACGTATTGAAGCACGCCTATCAAAGTAGTCATTTTGTGCTATTGCCTTCTAAAAGTGAAGGTTGGCCAAAAGTCATTGCCGAAGGCATGTTTTGGGGTTGCATTCCAATAGCCACGCCTGTTTCGTGTGTGCCTACGATGCTAGACCACGGCACTCGAGGCATTGTTTTGGAAATGGATATTAAAATAGATAGTGCGAAGATAAGCGCACTTTTAAAAGAGAAGGTGCTTTTTCAAAAGAAAAGAGAAGCCGCTGCGGCGTGGTCAAGAACGTATACACTGGATTATTTTGAGGCCGAAATCCAACAAATACTAAAGTCATGAGAATACTCCAACTCATCGATTCTTTAGACGCTGGCGGTGCAGAACGAATGGCCGTGCATTATGCAAATGGTTTGGCAGAAGCGATTGACTATTCTGCTTTAGCAAGCACTAGAAAAGAAGGTGTTTTGAAAGAATCTCTAAGTAATAACGTGGATTATTTCTTTGTAAATAAAAACAATAATTTTGACGTTTTAGCTTTTAATGGACTGCGAAAATTTTGCATACAAAAGAAAATTACGCATATTCACGCCCACAGTACGTCTTTTTTTTGGGCAGTAGTACTGAAATTATCATGTAGGAAAATCAAAGTAATTTGGCACGACCATTTTGGCAATAGAGCAAAAGCCAATTCGTCCGTTAATAAAATGCTCATACGATGTTCCTCTTTCTTTGATCTAGTAATTGTTGTAAATGAGGATTTAAAGGATTGGGCAACCACACATTTAAAGTGCAGTAATATTATACAGTTACCGAACTTTGTAGCTCCCCAAGCAAATGAGTTAGAAGTTACTTTTTTAAAAGGAAAACCAAGCCGAAGAATCGTAATGGTTGCTAATTTAAAGCCCCCTAAAAACCACCTGTTTTTTTTAGAAGTATTTTGGAAATCTAGTATTCACAAATCCGATTGGTCGTTGCATTTCATTGGAAAAGATTTTAACGACACGTATTCTTCTGATTTAAAAAGTTACATTCGCACAAATGCAGTACAGAATGTCTATTTTTACGACCAGTGTACTGATGTAAACTTTGTGTTAAGTCAGAGTACGTTAGGCGTTTTGGCCTCTACGTATGAAGGTTTTCCGGTAACATTAATAGAATATTCAACAGCGGGATTGGCACTTTTTTCAACAAATGTAGGCGAATGTACCGCTATTTTGAAAGAAGAATCTTTACTTTTTGATCCCAAAGAGGAACAGCTTTGCAGGGCTAAATTAAAAGCTATTACAAAGTCAATTGAAATAAATGCTATTTCTTTTGAAGAACGAATGCTGAACGTTACTAATCGAATTACTACTGAATATGCTCAAAACACAATTTTAGAAAATTATATAAAGGTACTTCAAGGAAATAATGACTAAAAAAGAACAATTTTACTTATTTATTGTGCTCCTGCATGTGGGGATGGGGTTTTTATTTTTCTTCCTGCCTTTTATAGGAAAAATATACGGTGTAGGTGTGTTTATTTTTGGTCTACTGTATGTCATCAATACCCAAAACCGCAACAATGAAGTGCTGTTAATGGCTGCTTACTTCACAGGTATAGATGTCTATTTAAAAATGATAGACGCTGCGTTTCTAAATGAATACGGGAAGTACACGGTGATGATCTTTATGGTAATTGGTATGTTTTACAAAGGCTTTTCCAAAGGCGCTTTCTTATACGTCGTTTTTCTCGCATTGTTACTGCCTGGTATTTTCATTGCAACTGAAAGTTTGTCGCTTGACGCCAATATTCGAAAAGCCATAGCATTTAATATAACAGGACCAGCTTGTTTAGGAGTTTGTGCGATTTATACGTTTCAAAGAAGTATTAGTTTTGAACGGATCAAAGACGTACTGACGATGCTTATGTTGCCACTTGTCGCGATGGTGGTCAATTTAATTTTGTTTACACCAAGTGTTAGAGATGTAGTGACAAGTACGCAGTCTAATTTTGCCACATCGGGTGGATTTGGCCCCAATCAAGTCGCCACTGTTCTCGGACTCGGAATGTTTTTTGCATTTGCCAAGTTGCTGTTAGACGCACCCACTAAAAAACTGCAAATAATAAACGGAATTTTAGTACTGGTTTTTGCGTTTCGTGGCATTGTCACCTTTTCCCGAGGCGGAGTGCTGACCGGTTTAATTATGATGGTTCTTTTTTTAGTTGTACTCTACAGAATCGTTGGATTAAAAGGGAGAGGTAAAATTTTAGTCACAACAGGAATCGCTGCTTTTGCAGGTCTACTCATTTGGGGATACACCTCCATTCAAACAGGCGGATTGATTGACAAACGCTACGCCAATGAAGATGCCAGAGGCCGGAAAAAGGAAAGTGCGTTGTCGGGTCGTGAAACCTTAATCGCTACGGAACTGAATATGTTTTTAAACAATCCCTATCTGGGAGTTGGCGTCGGAAAAAACAAAGAAATACGGGAACAAAAAACAGGTATTGAAGCGGCAAGTCACAATGAAATTACCAGAATGCTCGCCGAACACGGAAGCTTAGGTTTAGCAGGATTGCTGATTTTATTCATAACGCCCATTGCATTGTACTTAGGCAACCGTTATCAGATTTTCGCACTGGTATTTATGGTGTTCTGGCTGTTGACCATCAATCACGCCGCTATGCGAATTGCCGCTCCCGCTTTTGTGTACAGTTTAGCGCTACTCAAAGTAAACTTCTCAAGTCCAAACAACACAGATGAGGATGAAACCGCTGAAGAAGTTGCAGCAGTATGAGAAACTTAAATAGGAGATGAATAAATCTTCCAATCTTCTTCGATCTTCGATCTTCCATCCTTCTATCTTCCAATCTACCCATCTGCCAATCTTCTTCCATCTTCTTCCATCTTCCAACCTTCTAGCATCTTCCATATTTCCATCTTCTTCCTTCCATCTTCCACCTTCTACCGATAAACGGTCCTCTTTCTCTGCTGAATGGAGGAATTGATAATTTTTATTAAATTTACATAAAATTTTACACGGCAATGATGCTATATTTGTTTCAATAGGGGTAAATTACCAACTCTTGTGTAGCGCAGCAATCCATGAAGAACAAACGTAAAATGCATTTCGAAGTTTCTGAACGTAAAATCCTGCTGCGGTTTTGCGACATTGCATTTGTATTACTCGTGTTGCATTTATTGAGTGTGTTCTTTAGTTTTGATTACTTTTTACTCTCAATTCATAACGCAAGATGGGCGGTAGTACTCAGCATTTATCTGACCATTATTGGAACTGTTTTTGAAATGTACAACCTGCAAGTGGCAAGCAATCAGTACCAAGTCATCAAAAGTATTTTACTGACTTCCTCCACAACGGTTCTACTCTATTTACTGACACCGATTTTAACGCCAACTTTACCCCTCAATCGGTTACAGATTTTGTTTTTCTTCGGCGGTGTGTTCATCGCTTTGCTGTTGTGGCGTCTTTTTTACCAAAGATTTCTAGCATCCCAACGCTTTGAAAAAAGGGTCGTTCTGCTGTGTGGTGCCGATGATTGTGGCGAATTAGTAAATGCACTTGAAGAAAGCAACCCGCATTATAAAGTGGTAGCGGTATATCTGCTGGACGGCACACGGAAGTTGGATTACGTCGCGAAGTCCTTTAAAGAAGTAATAGAACAGAAAAGCTTAAAAGAGTTTGCTTTCGCCAATTCGATCTCAGAAGTGGTGATTGCATCACACCGTACGGAAGGAATTACGCCGCATTTGTACCAACAAGTCTTAACGCTGTTGGAACAAGGCTACATCATTCGAGAGTACACTCAAGTATACGAAAGCAATACGTTTCGGATACCCATACAGCATTTCAATACAGATTTTTATCGGTATTTCCCGTTCAGTAGATCCAATCACAACCAGTTTTATTTGTCGTTTGTGAAGTTGTTCGACATCGTGTTGTCACTTGTTGGACTAACACTCGGACTTCTTCTAGTTCCTTTGGTCTTTATTGGAAATGCAATCGGAAACAGAGGCAGTTTGTTTTACACGCAAACACGTGTTGGAAAAAACGGCATTCCCTTTGAAATACTAAAGTTCCGCACCATGCGAAGCGACGCCGAACAACATGGAGCAGTATTTTCCACAACAGGTGATTTACGGGTGACGCCTTTCGGCAAATTCATGCGCAAAACCCGTATCGATGAGTTTCCGCAGTTTGTGAACATCCTCAAAGGCGACATGGCATTCATCGGTCCACGTCCCGAACGGCCGTACTTCGTAGCAGAATTGTCTGCTGTAATGCCTTTTTATGAAACCCGCCATGTCATTAAACCGGGATTAACGGGTTGGGCTCAAGTCAATTATTCGTACGGCGAATCCATTGAGGAAAGCCTTATCAAACTTCAATACGACTTGTATTACATCAAACACCGAAGCATTTTCTTGGACGTGAACATTTTAATTAAAACGTTTAGTACAGTTTTGTTCGCGAGAGGGCAGTAGGAAGGGTTGTAGGTTGTAAGTTGTAGGTTGTGAGAATTTATTTCAGAACAATTTTGTACGCGAGGAATGGGGTAGTTTTAAGGAATTTTTAATAACGACACTTTGCGTCTTCGCGTCTTTGCGAGATCAAACATTTAGCTCTTTAGAGGTAATTCTTATTACGCTCTATCTTAGTCAACCAATGCTTTAAGATTTAACTACCTGATCATTCCCCACTCCCAAAAGTAACCCTCTTACCACCAAAACCACATTTGCCACCATAAACGGCCAAACAATTCCCAAGTGGATTTTGTTCAGCATATATAATAAATATACCACGATACTGGCGAGGGCTATAAAACTACTCCACAACAAAGCAGTTCGGTTTTTTTGCCAACCAAAATAAGCGACAAACAAATAAACAGGATTGAATAAAAGTACGTTGTAATTCCACAGTAATTCTTTGTGAAAAGAATAAAACCCCACCACACAAAAGAAAATTCCCAAAACTCCAATGAATAGGAAGTAGCCATTTGTGACTGCTTTTTTGTTAACGACAACAATAAGTACCAAGAAGAAAATCAACGTGTAAATAGAATCCCACCAAACAGTCTTTGGAACGCGATTCGCCTCAAAAAGTGTTTTACGTTCACTTACGAGCTCTTTGTCTTTATATTCGGTTTGGTCCAGATTATTCTTCAAATCAAACGGCAGGAAAATACGCGTTGCTTGCTCATCGACTTTCGCACCGAAAATAATATTAATACCCAACCGTTGAAAAAAGGGCTGTTCAGCATACGGATACAGCACATCTCTATAGGTCAATTCGGAAACGTCGTGTTTGTAAATAATATCTTTTTGCAACACGGCATTGATAACGTCCACCACTTTTGTCGTGCAATTTCGGTCGATGAATTTGTAGGTGTAAAATTTGTCGTCTCCTGTAATTGATTCTTCCAAAGCGGAAATAAGGGCCAGTTTCTTCGCTGTAGACAATGCAAGCGTTTGTTCGTAAATAGAACGATTTTCAAAGCGGTAATTGTCTTCAAAATCAACATACGGATACGCTCCCGCAAAATACTGCATGTCGCCTTTTACAAAACGAAGTATAAAATTCGGTGTTCTAAAATCAAACATGCCGTAATTATACACTTGATCAATCCCTCTAAAATCATCCTTGATCCGAATCGCGGTGTGTCCGTACAAAGAATGCGATTCATCAGCAACGCCAACGGTTAAGACACTTATTTGGATGGCGTCGTCTGGACTTGCTTGTGCCAAAATGTTTTGGACAAAAAAGAAGAGTAAAAGAAGGTAGATTTTGTTCATAATTACAACCGAAATAGTTTTATCTAAAAATACCCAAATCAATTTTCAATGAAAAAATATTGGAATACAACGCCGCACTTTGGTCGCCCAAATCCGTTAACGCATAATCAATCTGGATGCCTTTGTATTTGAATCCCACACCGATATTGGGTTGGAACCCAACTTGCTGTGAACCGTCCAATTGTGTGATGTTTTGAAAATTTCCCACACCGGTTCTAAAGAAAACCAGATCAGTATAACCGACTTCAAATCCCAAAGCAGGGTCAATGCTCACAAAACTAGTAGAAATAAGGTCGTTGGTTTGAGCAAAACGCATGTTCAAATTCGTCGCTGCCAAAAGACTCATGTCGTTGTGAAACTCCCACTTTTTAGAAATTCCCAATTGGGCTTTTGGTAAAGTGATTTCTGTACTTTCAGGTAATTCTTGATTCTGACCGGGAATGGCATTCGCTATTTTGTCGTACGCTTCTTCATCGATGTTCCAAATGTTGTAGGTCGTGGTGATGTCGCGGACCATTACACCAAATTTCCAATCGTTGCGTTCAAATTGCAAACCGACGTCAAATCCGAAACCCCAAGAGCTGGCGAAATCCCCAATGACGCGTCGGATTACTTTTGCATTCACACCATATTGAAAGCCAGGAACGGGTAATTTTCGGGCGTAAGAAAACGTAAAAGCATAATCAGCTGCTGAAAATAACTTAATCCGACTGTAATCAATATTGCCTTGGCCGTCAATTAATTCGGTGGTATTCAAAATATCGTCGACCCCAAAACGGATAAAGGAAATGGCATAAGCACTTCGATCGTCAATTGGTTTGGCGTAAGCCGCATAATCGTATTGGGCAATATTGGCAAAATAACTCGCATGCATCAAAGCGCCTTGGTGGTCTTCTAAATGCACCAACCCCGCTGGATTCCAATACGCCGAATTCACATCGTTCGTACTGGCGACCAATGCATTAGACATTCCTAAAGCCGCGGCATCTACGCCAATATTCATAAATTCATTTGAATATTTTCGCACCACTTGGCTGCTGGAAGTGAAGGTGATCAGTAAAAGAGGTATCAACGCGATGTTTTTCAAAAGCCGGTATTTAGCAAAATTAATTGAGAGCGTAAAAATATAAATTTTTAATGAGCATTAAGGTGTTTCATTCAAAATAGGGGACTGAAAAAGACACATTAAAAATCTCTCTTAAAAACGTGCTTGTCTTTCAGTTATTGTATTAAATTTGTTTTTCAAAATGCTACACTTATGAACATTAAAAAACACGTTCCCAACCTAATTACGTTACTGAATTTATTTTCGGGTTGTATTGCTTTAGTTTTCGCAGTGCGATTCAATTACGAAATGGCGTTTTTCTTTGTAAGTCTAGGTATCTTTCTGGATTTCTTCGACGGCTTTTTCGCTCGTTTGTTTAAAGTGTCAAGCGAACTGGGTTTGCAATTGGATTCGTTAGCAGATATGGTGACGAGTGGTTTAGTACCCGGATTTGTAATGTTTGCCATGTTGTGTGAAGGGAATTTTGAAACGACCAATTGGATTGCTTATTTAGGTTTTATCATCACATTGGGATCGTGCTACCGACTCGCTAATTTCAACATCGATACCCGTCAGACCGACTCATTCATTGGACTTCCAACACCTGCCAACGCCCTTTTTATATTGAGTTTGCCGCTCGTTTTACAACACACAAATTCCGAATTCATCCGTACAATCTTAGAAAATCAGTGGGTGCTTTTAGCAGTAACGGCCTTAAGTGCTTATGTGTTGAATGCGGAAATTCCCTTGTTCTCATTGAAAATCAAAGAATTTAATTTTGCCAAAAACAAACTGCAAATCGGATTCTTAACGGCGTCAATTGCGCTTTTAATTGCGTTCCAATATTTAGGAATTCCACTTGTGATTATTATGTATGTATTGCTTTCTGTGGTGAATAATAATTTGAAGCGGAAAGAGCAAAGAATTTAGAGTAAAGAACAAAGAATTTAGAGCGAAGAGTTTGAGATTGGAGAGAACTTTGCTTTTAGAACATTCTGTATTTTTCTAGAATTTGGATTGGTGGCAATTTTAAAAGTAGTAACACAGCATTGACTTTAATTGACACAAACTTAACGACTTTCAAAGTTTAGTGCGTTTCTGATTCACGCTTCTATTGTCCGTATTCTAATTTCTAAAATCTATCTTCTATTCTCTATTATCTAATCTCTACAATCTTCTCACTTCCTCTTTCTCAATCACCGCTAATCCCATACGAATCGTGCTGTAGGCGATTTGTTCTTCGAAGTAATCAAAGTACGGTTTTAGAACTGATGCAGATCCAATGGTTTTATGGGCTTCTTTCAACTGCTCAATTTCTTCAAGCGTTACGAAAGTGCTCAAATCCGTAATATGATCGTCGGTATATAATTTTGCAATATGCGACAGAATTGTGGAAACGCCTAATTTCCGCTGTTGCGCAATTTCCTCCACAGAAACGCCTTTCGTAAAAAGGGCCAAGGTTTCCTTATAAGTCGCTCCTTCTTTTTTGACGCGAATCTTTTTATTCTTTTGGAATTCAGCTATAGCGTCAATGAATTCGGCTCCGTACTTTTCAAGTTTTGCTTTTCCAACACCGTCAATTGTTAAGAATTCCGCTTCACTCATAGGTCGGACGGTTTCGAGTTGGCGAAGCGTGGCATCGTTGAAAATAACATAAGCCGGCACGCCTTCTTCCTTAGCAATCGTATAACGCAATTGGCGAAGCGTTTCAAATAAACCATTTTTTGCAGCACTTGCTTTCGATTCCTTCAGAACTAATTTCGCCACAGATTTTTGAACCACAGCGGTCAAAAGCACTTTTTCGCCTTCAAACAAAACTTTTCTTGCCAAAGGAGTGAGTAGAATCCTGTTTTTTTGGTGAAACGCAATTTCACAATACCCAAGATTGATCAACTGAATCAGATACTGATTCCAATCGTACCACGACGTTTCGGCACCAATACCGTAACTTTTCAATTGATGGTATTCTTTTTCATATATCGAAGCATTTTTAGAACCCCGAAGAAAATCTACAATCAACGTCATTGGTTCTTTTTCTTGCAAACGAGTAATGGCCGATAAGGCTTTTTGTGCCAATATCGTTCCGTCAAAAAAGACCGGTGGATTTTGACAAATGTCGCAGTTGCCACAGTTTTCCGTGACCAATTCTCCGAAATAAGAAAGCAGGATTTTCCGACGGCAACTTAAAGCGTCAGCATAATGTCGCATGCGTTCGAGTTTGGCCAATTGCAAGTCGGCATTCAAACCTTCAGAAGCAAATTTTTGCAATTGAATTACATCCGCATAACTTTCGAATAAAATGGTCTCCGAAGGCAATCCGTCGCGTCCGGCACGGCCAATTTCTTGGTAATAGCCTTCAATATTTTTTGGTAAATTGTAATGAATTACCCAACGTACATTTGATTTGTCTATTCCCATCCCAAAAGCAATGGTAGCGCAAACAATAGGACAATCGTCGTTGATGAAATCATCTTGTGTTTTTGCCCGTAATTTTGCTTCTAAACCCGCATGGTACGCTTTCGCATTAATGCCTTTCTGTTGTAATTTTTGTGCCAATTCTTCCGTCGTCTTTCTGCTCAAGCAATAAATGATTCCCGATTCATTGGGCTTTCGTTCTATAAATTCAATAATTTGTTTTACGCGATCCACGGCAGGTCGGACTTCTAAACTCAAGTTTTTACGGTCAAAAGAAGCGACTACAATTTTAGGTTCAGCAAGGTTCAATTGTGTTGCAATATCGGTACGCGTCGCTTTGTCGGCAGTCGCGGTTAAGGCTAAAATAGGAGTAGTGGGAAAACGTTTTTTGAGGTAGCCCAAATTCGTATAAGCAGGCCGGAAATCGTGTCCCCACGCCGAAATACAATGGGCTTCGTCAATCGCAATCATGCTAATTTCGAGTGAGTCAAACGCTTGGTCCAAATAGGATAAACTTTCAGGAGCAACATAAACAAGCTTGATGCTGTTGTTTCGCAAAGCTTCAATGTAGTGTTGTTGTTCTTCGGAAGATTGGGTGGAATTGATGAAACAAGCGGCAATTCCATTGGCTTTCAAGCTGTCCACCTGATCTTTCATCAACGCGATCAAGGGAGAAACTACAATTGTAATACCGTTGAATAATAACGCGGGAAGTTGGAAACAAATCGATTTACCGCCACCCGTTGGCATAATGGCTAACGTATCTTTTCCTGACAGCACTGTTTGTATGATGCTTTCTTGATTCGGTCTGAATTTTTCAAACCCAAAATGTTCTTTTAATTTGGCGTGCAGCAGTTCGTTAGACATAAGGCGTGTATATTTTAATTAAGTAAATAAGTGGCTTCGAAAACAATTCAGGCGAAAAAGGTATATTCTTAATTTACTAGTAGCGCTAACTGATCGTAGCAAATTTTGAATAAAAACGGTATTTTAGAAGGTGTGAACCATTATTTTTGTTTGAAAAACGCACTGTTCGAAATTGCTTCTTGCAAAGGTTTCATGTCTTTTAAAAGCACTTTTCCATCAAAAGCCGCGATGTGTTTCTGATGATGCGTATCCGAACTTGCAAAATCAATCATGCCTTGTGTCAATAACTTCTGAGCTGTTTTTGCCACACCTTCACCATAATATCCCATTACGGAAAGTAAATTCAGTTGAAACAAACACCCCTGCTTTTTGAGTTTCTTATATTCGTCAAAATTATTGTGATAGAAATTGTACCGTTCTGGATGTGCTAAAACAGGCTTGTAACCGGCAACTTGTAAGTCAAATAAAATTTCATACAACTGAATTGGCGCGTTGATGTACGACATTTCGACCAATACATAATTGTCTTTCAAAGTCAATAGAGGCTGACTTTTGAACAGTTTTGCAAAATGGTCGTCCATTAAATATTCCGCAGCAGCTTTTATTGTGACGTCAATTTGCTGGAGTTTTAGCAATTCGTTTACTTCATTTTGTCGGTTGATAATGATTTCCGTGGTGTTTTCCCAAACGTGTTGCATCACGTGAGGCGTGGTGATGAACTGTTTAATGCCAAATTTCATCAACGATTGTACAAGTCCTGCTGTATCGTCAAAAGTTTTCGCACCGTCGTCAATCCCAAACAACAAATGCGAATGGAAATCAATGTGATCGTCGGGAATTAAATCTTTTAAAATTGTTTTCTTATTGAAAAAAAGCATTGGGACGATGGTTTTAAACGCGTTAATCTAATTCAGACGTAAAGAATAATTTAACCGATGGGTATTTAGCAACTGTCATTTGAATAGTAAAATCGGAATCGGCTAAAAACACCAGCTGACCGTATTTGTCTTTGGCAAGAAACTTCTGCTTGATTCGTTTGAATTCTTTAAACTCGTCGTTTTTTGCATCATCGGGTTTTACCCAACAAGCTTTGTGCACTGGGAAGTTTTCGTAAGTACATTTTGCACCATATTCGTGCTCTAATCGGTATTGAATTACTTCGTATTGTAAGGCACCAACGGTTCCAATAATCTTACGATTGTTCATTTCTAGAGTGAACAATTGGGCTACACCTTCGTCCATCAATTGGTCAATTCCCTTGTCCAGTTGTTTTGCTTTCAAAGGATCTGCATTATTAATGTACCTAAAGTGTTCTGGAGAAAAACTTGGAATACCTTTGAAACTCATGATTTCACCTTCGGTCAAGGTATCGCCAATTTTGAAATTACCGGTATCATGCAATCCTACAATATCGCCTGGAAATGAGATGTCTACAATTTCTTTCTTTTCAGCAAAGAACGCATTGGGACTTGAGAATTTGAAATTCTTCTTCTGACGGACGTGGTAATACGGTTTGTTTCGTTCAAAAGTACCCGAAACAATTTTTAAGAATGCCAATCGATCGCGGTGTTTTGGATCCATATTGGCGTGTATTTTAAAGATAAAACCGGATAGTTTTTCTTCTTTAGGATCAACTAATCGCGTTTCTGATTCTTTTGGTCGGGGTGAAGGAGCAATTTCTACGAAACAGTCTAAAAGCTCTCGAACTCCGAAATTATTCAAAGCCGAACCAAAAAACACGGGTTGCAAATCACCATTCAGGTAAGCATCTCGATCAAATTCGGGATAGACTTCGTCAATCAACTCCAATTCTTCGCGCAAACGAGCGGCTGGTTTTGCACCCACAATTCCATCTAATTCGGGACTATTTACATCCGAAAAAGCAATCGTTTCTTCGATGTTTTTACGGCTGTCGCCACTGAATAAATTAATGTTCTTTTCCCATCGGTTGTAAATTCCTTGGAAATCATAACCCATACCAATTGGGAAACTCATCGGCGTTACTGTAAGACCTAATTTCTGTTCCACTTCGTCCATCAAGTCAAAAGCGTCTTTTCCTTCTCGGTCTAATTTATTGATGAAGACGATCATGGGAATGTTTCGCATGCGGCAAACCGCTACTAACTTTTCTGTTTGTTCTTCCACTCCTTTTGCTACATCGACTACCACAATAACGCTGTCCACTGCTGTTAAAGTTCTGAAGGTGTCTTCTGCAAAATCCTTGTGTCCAGGAGTATCAAGGATGTTTATTTTTTTATTTTTATAATTAAAAGCCAATACAGAAGTTGAAACTGAAATCCCTCTTTGGCGTTCAATTTCCATAAAATCGGAAGTAGCTCCTTTTTTGATTTTATTGTTTTTAACAGCACCTGCTTCTTGAATCGCACCTCCAAAAAGCAATAACTTTTCAGTTAAGGTTGTTTTACCCGCATCGGGATGGGCAATAATTCCAAAGGTTCGGCGTCTGTCAATTTCTGTATTAAAACTCATAGTATTTTTTATTGGATGCAAAAATAATGATTCTAGCGGAATAAATAGGCTTTAAAGTAGATACGTCTTATTCTTTTAAAGTATTCGATATTAATTTAGTAATAATTTAAAGGCTACTGGTTATAAATTGAAGTTTTTGCAGTATTTTTGAAAAAGTTATGAATATAGACAATAGTTTTAAGATGACCAATTTATCGAAGACCATTTTATTAGCCGATGATCACAGTGTAGTAAGACAAGGCATTTCAATGATATTGAAAGAATCTTACAAAGACTTGACCATTTTACACGCCGCCGATTTTGAAACTGCATTAACACAACTTCGCAACAACGCAGTGTACTTACTCGTTTTAGACATTTCTATTCCTGAAGGAAAAGGAGTACAAATGATTGAACTCGTAAAAGCTATCAATCCAGAAATTAAAATTTTAGTATTCTCCGCTTACGAAGAAGAATTGTACGCCATGCGTTATTTAAAAGCAGGTGCCGAAGGTTATTTGAATAAATTAAGTTCTGAAACGGAATTTAAAAAAGCCTTTAAATCCATGCTGGAAGACGGAACCTACATGAGCGAGGCTATCAAGCAGAAAATTATAAATGCGACTTTAAAAAAGGAATCCGACAATCCATTGGATATTCTTTCCAACCGTGAAATCGAAATTGCGCGTTTGCTTGTAAAAGGAGAAGGGAATTTAGAAATTGCCAACAAACTCAATTTGCAAACCAGCACCGTAAGTACCTATAAAAACCGAATCTTTGAGAAATTAGCGATCAGTAATACCGTCGCTTTGGTTTCACTACTGCAAGCTTACGACGACTCCTTTTCGGTCTGATTGCTGAATTGTAATATAACGGTTGTTCCTTTACTTTCTTGACTAATCAGTTCAATTTTTCCATTTAAAATTAGCATAAGTTCAATGACTAAATGAAGGCCTAACTTTCGTTTGGATCTATTTTCATGCCCATCAAAATCTGAAATTACAGATTGATAATACGTCAGCGTTTCTGAATCCATTCCCGTTCCTTCGTCGGCAATCGTAATAAAAAAATCATCTTCTTTTTGCTCTGCTGAAAACGTAACTTTTCCCGTAACAGTATGCTTCAACGCATTGTCCAGTAAGTTATGAATGATAATCGCAAACAAGGACTTATTTGTATTCAATTGCAACGTCTGCGGTATAGCATTAATCACCTTCGTTTTTTGTGAAGTGGCAATGTTTTTAAACAATTCTATTTTATCGTAAATTTCGTTAAAAAGTAGAAAACGTTCGTTTGCCAGTGCTCCATCTTCGTTATTTACTTTAGAGTAAGAAAGTATGTTATCTAAGAAATTATAGATTTGCGAGGAAGAAGTATGAATCGATAGAATGTTCTCTTTTAAATCAGGACTGTTCGGGTCAAAATCATCGTACATGTACTTACTTGCCATCGACATAAATTTCAGTGGGCTTTTAATGTCATGGGAAATAATCTGAATCAACTTATTGTTTTTGTCGGCTTGTCGCTTCATATTGTCTTTCGTAGCACGCAAAGTCGATATCGTATTCTGTAAATCTTTTGTTTTTTCTTTGATTTTCTGAATCAGTATTTTATTTCTGTGACGCACATTATTCGAGTATATTTTTGAAAAACAATACGCCAGAAGCATGATCACTAATGCGATGAGTACAACAAACCAGTTCGTCTCGTAGAACGTGGGTTCAATACTTAGATTTATTTTTTTGTAGATATAGTCGGAGTCAAATCCTGCTAATTTCCGAGCTGTTAATGTATAATTTCCCGGAGGTAATTTCATCAATGAATATTCTTGTTCCGCATTTAGTGTTGTCCATTCAAGATTTGTAGGGCCTTCCAACATGACTTCGTAATTGGAATTTAACTCATTTCCATAATACGGACTTGAAAAACTAAAGGTTACCCGTTTGTAGTCCTTTGGTAATTTTAAAGGAATATTAAGGCTGACTTCTTTATTGTCAACATCAATTCTGTCAATGTATATCGGATTTTTTGGTTCAAGAGGTACAATTTTTTCGGTGTCAAAAGTAGCGACTCCGTTCATACTCGGTAGGAACAATTGGGTTCCTAGTTTTGCGGCGTAAGGACTGCCACCACCATTAAATTCATTGGTTAGAAAACCAGAATTTTTACTGTAATAATGGTAATAAATACCGCGCTTCGGGTTTTTTATATATGCAAGTAATGCTTCTTTTTTAACCTGAAAAAGACCTTTATTTGTAGTGATCCAGAAATATCCTTTTCCATCTGCTATAAAATAGTGCGTCGTCGATAGATACTGTTTCTTGTCCAGCGGGAAATGGTGTAACGTATTGTTTTTATGCAGATAAAACCCACTTTCGTAGGTTGCAATCCAAACCTCCTCTTTTTCTGTTTCTAAAACACTTCTTATGTTTAATTTAGAAGTTCCATCAATACGTTTTAGAGAATAAGTTTTCGGATTAAACAAATAGAGTCCTTTTGAACCAGCGATCCAAAGCGTTCCATCGTCGCGTTGTTTAATGTAGTTTATATAAAAATTTAGATTGATGCTGTTTTTAAAAACCGGATGTTCGGAAGGTGTAAAAGAAAGAAGCTTACTTGTAGTTCGATAGTTATTTTCAAAAGTAATCCAGATTTTATTCGAATTGTCTAAAAAGATAGTACCAATTCTTTCTTTAAATCCATACGTTTTCCGTACCGTATATCCTGTTGCTTTGGTATATTGATACAACTCTGCACTGCTTTTTAACCATATATTATTAGCAGCGTCCATTGCCATGGCTGTTCGTTCTTTATTCGTAAAGTTGTACTGGTGTAGAATCGTGTCCTTACTCATCACAACACCAGAAGAGGTAATAATTGTACTGTCCGTCAGTGGATGCATGGCATAAAAAACAGCGGATTGTTTGTCATCTACTATTGTTTGTGTTTTAAAACTGCGTATGCGGTAAATACCCAAACCATTTGTACTACTGCCTAAAAAAATAATTGAACGTACTTTGTCGTAGTAAGCAGAATTTAAATTTGCAAATGGCAGTTGGTTGTCTGTTAAGAGCAACTTAGAGTTAAGTTTATTTTCCTTACTTGTAATTTGAAACAGTTTTGAATTTGATTGTAAAAAGACCTGTTCGCTCCCTTTATTCCATAGTATTTTAAAGTTAGACGCTAACTCAAATTGAGGTGTATGCCATTCTATTTTACCTTCATCAAATACGGCAAATTGTTTTTTATTTTCGAGATAGAATAATTTCTCACCTATCGTAAAAAAATAATTTGAATTGGAATGCTCAAATGGAACTTCGCTCAATAACTCGTTGGTAGACGAGTAATATTGCACCATTTTTTCAGTAATTAGATAGTACCGTTTTGAATTAAGAAGAATGCGGTACGACATATTTCGCAATTCAATTTTGTAGGGACTGGTGCCAAACGAATTGTAAGAATTTTTAAGCTCATTAATGTAAACAGCAGCATTTTTTACGGTGGTAGGATCAATTTTAACCGCAGTACGGTTATGGATTAATATCAATTCACCAATAACATCCGTACCTGCGAATAAAGTATCTGACGCAGCATTGCCCTGAATAAAAAGGATTCGATTGCTCTTTGAACGTAAATTTTTACTGTTGTAAATTTTGTAATTCAATCCATCAAAACGAACCAATCCATTTTCTGTACTGAGCCAAATGTAACCGTATTTATCTGGTATAATAGATTTTACGCTATTCTGGGGAAGTAAATCACTGTCAGCCGTCCAATTAATCCGATTTTGCGTTTGGGCTATAGCAACAGTAAAAAAGCAAAAAGTTGCCAGCCACGTATAAAGGATTTTTTGAAAACGCATAAATTCGAATTAGAATGATTTTGTATCTTCAAATATATATCATAAGTTTTGAATTTTAAATATTTAGCTTGCAAATTCGTAAGTAAAATGTGTAATTCAACTTACATTTATCTCAAATACGAAAAGGGAGTGGCTTTGAATTAATTTTTGTAATTTTCAACAGTCAATTTCAACGCAACTTTCCATTGCAGACGTAAATCAGCAGCATGAAACTATTTCTACCTAGATATTTTTTACTGTTCATCAGTTTCTTGACTTCAACGGTTGTCCTAAGTCAGCAAGATTCCCAGTACAGTCAGTACATGTACAATACGGTAGCTGTTAATCCTGCTTATGCCGGTTCTCGGGGTGTGACAAGTATTTTTCTGATGCACCGCAATCAATGGGTGGGACTTGACGGCGCTCCGGTAACGAATGTGTTTTCGGTTAACAAATCAGTAGCGAACTCGGCTTTGGGATATGGGATTTCAGTGGTCAACGATCGGATTGGGGTTTCAGACGACAATACGGTTTCCGCTGACGTTTCCTACTCAATTCCCCTTGCGGCTTCTTATAAATTATCTTTTGGAATCAAGGCTTCCGCCAATTGGTTGAGCGTTGACTACAGTCGAATGACGATTCGGGATCCAAATGATATTATTTTGAGTCAGCAAAATGAAATAGACAATCAATTTTCGCCAAATGTCGGAGTCGGTGTTTATTTGCATTCCAATAAAAATTACGTGGGAGTTTCAATACCTCATTTTCTAGAAACCAAACGCTACGACGACAACATTAGTTCCACAGCAAATGACAAAATGCATTTTTATTTCATTGCAGGAAGTGTGTTTGATTTGAATTCCGATTGGAAATTTAAACCTGCACTATTGACTAAATTGGTACAAGGAGCTCCTTTGCAAATTGATGTTTCTGCAAATTTTCTGTTCAACGACAAATTCACATTTGGAGCCGGCTACCGTTTTAATGCTGCTGTCACAGCTTTGGTCGGTTTTCAAGTCACCAAAGCGTGGCAAATTGGCTATGCTTACGATGCCGAAACAACGCGATTAGCAAATTACAATTCAGGTTCGCATGAAATTTTTCTGCGTTTGGAACTGTTCTCAAAGTACGATAAAATTGTTTCACCTCGTTTTTTCTAAATCCAAATACACATGAAAAACCGATTTATTTTTTTTGTTTGTTTCTTCATTTTTGCCGTTCCTGTTTGGTCGCAAAAAGAGGTAGAAAGAGGGTACCAACAATTTGAAAATTTAGCTTATAGTGATGCCATTATCAGTTTTGAAAAAGCAGTCGAAAAAGGTTTTGGTAATCCAAGAATTTATGCAGCATTAGCCGATGCGTACTACTTTAATGCAAATTATCCGGCTTCCGCCAAATGGTACCAACTCTTATTCAAAAATTCAGATAACAATTCGAAAATTCATTATTTCAGATATGCACAAACACTGAAATCTATTGGAAAAGAAGATAGATCTACGACGCTTTTGAAAAAAATGGAGTTGCATTTTCCCAATGAAAATACGGATGACTCAAGTCGGTCTAATCAACCCATAGAAACGAATCGAATTAAAAATTCCGGTAGATTTAATGTCAAGTTGGCCTCTTTTAACTCCGCACTTTCTGATTTTGGACCGTCTTATTTTGGTGACAAAATTGTTTTTGCTTCTACAAGAGACACAGGAACAATTTTCAAACGCAAACACTCTTGGACCAACCATCGTTTTACGGATTTATATGTGGTTCATTCGGATACAGCAAATGACAAGCCTGCTAAATTTTCAAAAAGCATCAATTCTAAATTTAATGAATCTACTGCTGTTTTTACAAAAGATGGATTGACGGTGTATTTCACTAGAAATAACTCTGATCGCAATAAACCGGGAACAAATGAAGACCAAACGACTTTACTGAAAATCTACAAAGCAGTAAAAATTGACGAAGAATGGAAAGTTATTGGTCCGTTATCGTTCTGCAGCGACAGGTATAATGTGGCTCATCCCGCTTTAAGTTTCGACGAAAAAACAATGTATTTTGCTTCCGATCAACCCGGCGGTTTTGGACAATCCGATTTGTATAGCGTTGCTATAAATGACGACGGTAGTTTTGCAACGCCTCAAAATTTAGGAAAAAACATCAATACGTTTGGACGAGAAACTTTTCCTTTTGCAAGTCAAAACAACAAATTGTATTTTTCTTCAGACCGTCACGATGGTTTTGGAGGTTTAGACATTTTTGTGTCAAATATAACAGGTAATTTTAAAATTTCACCACCTCAAAATGTAGGAACGCCTGTAAATTCTGCCATGGATGATTTCGGATTTATAATGAACGAAACGACTAAAACCGGTTATTTCACGTCAAATCGTGTCAATGGAATTGGAATGGACGACATCTACGAATTTGAGGAAGTAATTTCACTGCCGTGCGAAACGATTTTGGAAGGAAGTGTGGTTGCAGCACAACAGACAGATTTACAATTAAACCCGGTAATTCGATTGCTTGACGCCAATAGAACGCAAATTTCCACAACGACAGCGGACACAGAAGGTCGTTATCATTTTACTGTCGAGTGCCAACAAGAATATACCATCGAATTCACCTCAGATGGATTTGTTTCGCAGGAAATTGTGGTGCTGCCAAGAGTAAATGAGGAAATGCATCTTCAAAACATAATTATACAGCAAGTCCAACCTGCTTTTAAAATTGGAGACGATTTGGCTAAAAATTTATCGCTATTGCCTATTTATTTCGACCTCGGGAAATGGGACATCCGCGAAGATGCGGCAATTGAGTTGGCTAAAATTAAAAGAGTTTTACAACAAAGTCCTTCAGTAACCATAATTATAAAATCCCATACCGACAGTCGTGATACGGATGAAAATAATCTGATTTTGTCAAATAAGAGAGCAAAAGCTACGTTGAAATGGTTCGTAGAAAACGGCATTGAAGCGAATCGGTTGACAGGAAAAGGATGTGGAGAAACAGAACTAATAAACAGTTGTGCTGATGGAATTCCATGTTCGGAAGTACAACACCAATTCAATAGAAGAAGTGAATTTATAGTAACGGGAATCTGATTTTATTTGCCCTAAAAACAGGTAAAAACCACTCCGTATAATTTTTTGTTAATAGTATTCAAGTAACTTGCATAATGTTTTTGAATTGTTAATTTTGTTGGTCGTTGTAAATCAGCGTTTTTTGCGCCTTAAATTTGCAGCAGTCGCCCTAATTTTGAAGCGCTAAATAATAGTAATATAATAGGTTAAACAAATGAAATTAAAACAGTTGTTGTTGGGTTTTTTGCTAGTAACCGCTTTTGTTTCTAAAGCACAAGACTCGTCCAAGAGGATTCTATTTACCATCAATGAAACTCCTTATTATACGGATGAATTCAAGCGAGTGTACAACAAAAACATCGATCTGGTTAAGGACGAATCTCAAAAAGACCTGAATAAATACCTCGATTTGTACGTTGGCTATAAATTAAAAATCAACAAAGCGTATGAATTGGGTTTGCAAAACAATCCCAAATACATCAATGAGTTGAATTCCTACCGAACCCAACTCGCTAAAAATTATTTGACCGATGTAAAAGTGACGAATGAGTTGGTTCAAGAAGCCTACGATCGTTCGTTAAAAGAAATCAACGCTTCGCACATTTTATTTTTGGTAGACGAAAATGCCAGTCCAGTAGACACATTAAAAGCATATAACAAAGCAATTGCAGTACGCAAAAAAGCAGCAGCAGGAGAAGACTTTGGAACACTTGCAATGCAAAATTCAGAAGATCCTTCCGCAAAAGAAAATAAAGGAGAATTGGGTTATTTCTCAGTATTTAGAATGGTGTATCCTTTTGAATCTGGCGCTTATAAAACAGCAGTTGGTCAAGTTTCTAATCCCGTTCGTTCTCGTTTTGGATACCATTTGATAAAAGTGAATGCCGTTCGCGACAATCGAGGAGAAGTTGCTGTTTCGCATATAATGTTGACAAAATCAGAAGATTTAGATTTAAATGCGAAAAACAAATTGCGTATTCAAGAGTTGTATCAAAAATTGAATCAAGGCGAAAAATTTGAAGAGGTTGCGAAACAGTTTTCAGATGATAAATCATCAGCACCAAACGGAGGTCGAATTGCTCCTTTCAGTTCCGGTCAGTTGAGTTCAGATGAATTTGAAAATGTTGCTTTTGGCTTGACCAAAGAACAACCGCTTTCCAAGCCTTTTGAAACCAATTTCGGTTTTCACATCGTGCGTTTGAACGAGAAAATTCCAGTGAAATCTTTTGAAGAAATGCAAGAGGATTTGCAAAGCAAAATTGGCCGTGATGAACGTTCTCGATTAATTGAAAATTCGGTTACGGAGCGTTTGAGAAAGAAGTATAAAATCACTACCGATAAAAAAGTGTATGCGGCAATTGAAAAGTCGTTTACGGATGACTTTTACAAAGGAATGTGGAAAAGTGAAGAGATAAAAACACCGTTCAATGAAAATTTATTGACCGTAAATACCACCAAAAGTTCGGGTCGGGATTTCTTGAATTACATTCAAAATAACCAAAGAGTAGCCTTGGATGTTAAACCATTGTCAAAAATGGTTTCAGTGTTGTACGAACAATTTACGGATGCGGAGTTGAATAAATATTACAATAGTAATTTGGAAAATGAGTTTCCGGAATTTGCCAATGTAATGAGTGAATACCGCGACGGATTGTTGCTTTTTGACCTTATGGAAAAAGAAATCTGGGAGAAATCAAAAACAGATACAGTAGGATTGCAGTCTTTTTATGATAAAAACAAGCAGAACTACCAGTGGAAAAAGCGTTATGATATTTTAGTGGTTTCTTCAACGAAAAAAGAGTTCATCAAAAAAGCAGAGAAACTGTTGAAAAAAGGAAAGTCGGCAGCTGAAATTAAACAGACTTTGAATTCAGGTACAGATTTGGAAGTAATTGAAAAAGAAGGAATTTTTGAAGAAGGTAGTACGTTGTTGCCACAAAACGTAGGGGATAAAAAAGGGCTGACTTCAATTACAAAGGAAGGTGCGTATTATTATGTAAGTCGAATTAAAAATGTACTTCCGGCAGCTCAAAAAACGTTTGAAGAATGTGAAGGAAAAGTAGTCAATGATTACCAACAATATTTGGAAGAACACTGGGTTTCTGATTTAAAAAAGGAATTTAATATTAAAGTAAATCAGCCGATTTTTGAAGAAGTAAAAGCAGAAATCAAGTCGTAGATGTTTAAAAAGTGTCTCCTGATATTGACAATTGCATTGTTTGCTTCTTGTACATATTTCAAGAAAGAAAATGATCCGCAAGCTGTGGCACGAGTAGGAGATAGTTATTTGTATGCTTCTGAGTTGGACAGTTTGGTTCCGAAAAACACATCAAAAGAAGACAGCACCTTATTGATTAAAAGCTACATCGACCGTTGGGTCACGCGAAAGCTTTTAGTTACGGCAGCGGAACGGAATTTAGACGATGCTAAAAAAGAAGAGTTTAGCGTTTTAGTACGTCAGTATAAAAACGACTTGTATACGAAAGCTTACATTGAAAAAATGGTGCAAACTACCGTAGATACTGTGATTAATGACAGTGAACTAAGAAGGTATTACGACGCGAATAAGGAAAATTTTAAAACAAATGGAACGCTGGTGCAGTTGAGGTATTTGCATTTGTCGAAAGACCATCCCAAATATGCGACTATAAAAAGTAATTTTTTAAACTTTAAGAAGTCGGATGCGAAGTTTTGGCGCACGTACCAAATGCAGTTTAAAAATTCAGCACTGAATGATTCAGTTTGGGTATCAATGAATGAAGTATACCGCAGAGTGCCATTTATCACTCCGGAAAATAGAGATAAATACATCAGCGAAGGAATGGCTTTTGAAAAGTCGGATTCGTTAAATGATGTGTATTTAGTGAAAATAAAAAAAGTGATTAATAGAAATCAAATTAGTCCGTTTGAATATTTAAAACCAACTTTGCAACAAGTAATTTTGAATAGAAGAAAGTTAGAATTAATAAAAAAGTTTGAAAAAGAAATTACAGAAGATGCAATCAAAAATAAAGATTATGAAGTTTTTAAGTAGTAGAAATTTAGCCGTAGTATTGTTGACTTTAGGCTCGTTGGGTTTGGCGAAAGCCCAAGATGTAGTGGTGACGGATACGGTAAAGAAAGCCCCAGAAACTTCAAAAAATTTTAAAGGCAGAATGAAAGTGGACGGCATCATTGCCACGGTTGGTGATTACATTATTCTTGATTCCGATATTGATAAAAACCTTCTTGAAGCGGAAGCAAGTGGAAATGATATTTCTAAAATCAGCCGCTGCCAAATGTTAGGGAAGTTACTTGAAGAGCGTCTTTATGCACACCAGGCAAAACAAGATAGTGTTATTGTTTCTGACGCAGAAATCAATGGCATGATGGAGGAAAAAATTGACATCATGTTAGAGCAAAGTCGGGGTTCAATGGATGATCTAGTGAAGTTTTATAAGAAAAATTCGGAAGAAGAGTTCCGACGTTATTTCTTTGATATTTTGAAAATGAATAAGTTGACGTCTGCGATGACGAATTCAATCATTGAAAAAGTTGAAATTACGCCGGAAGAAGTACGCAACTTTTTCGTAAACATTCCTAAAGAAGAATTGCCAATCGTAAGTGATGAGGTGGAGATTTCGCAAATTGTAATTTATCCTAAAATTACGCAAGTTGAGAAACAAAAAATCATTGATAAATTAAACGAGTTCAAAAGCGACATTGCTGCAGGATCAAGTTTTTACAGTAAAGCGGTTTTGTATTCGCAAGATCCTGGATCAAAATCGAACGGAGGTTACATGAAAGTAAACCGTAAATCACCTTTAGTAAAGGAATTTAAAGAAGTTGCCTTTAGTTTAGATGAAGGTCAGATTTCAGAACCTTTTGAAACGGAATACGGATTTCATATTATTTATATTGAGAAAATTAAAGGTCAGGATGTAGAATTAAGACACATCTTAATCGCGCCAAAAGTTTCTGAAGAGTCTTTGAAAGAAGCAAAAGACGAAATTACTTTGATTCGGAAAAAGATTGTTGATGGCGAAATCAGTTTTGCGGATGCAGCGAGAAGTTCTTCTGATGAGAAAGAAACGAGAGCAAATGGTGGTACTTTATTGAATCCAAAATCATTGGATAGTAAGTTTGATATGACAAAATTAGACGCTGTTTTATACGGTCAAGTTTCGAATTTGAAAACAGGTGAAGTTTCGCTTCCTTTTTTAGAAGAAGACCGCGTGAAAGGAAAGATTTATAAATTAATGATGGTTACAAATCGAATTCCTTCGCATCCCGTTGATTACTCACAAGATTATTTGAAAATCAAAGAATTTGCCTTGAGTGACAAACGAATTAAGGAAATTGCAAAGTGGAGCAAAGAGAAAATTAAAGATACATACGTTAAAATCAATGGCGAATACCGCGACTGTGATTTTGTAAACAATTGGTTGAAAAAATAAACCAGTAGTAAGTTGTTACTCTTTAATTCTAAAAATTTAATCCATGTCTGATATCACTGCTGTTGAAAATTTAGTTCAGAAACGTTTAGCGTTAAAAGCTGAGATTGCAAAAATCATCGTAGGCCAAGACGTTGTTGTTGATCAAATACTTTTAAGTATTTTTTCAGGAGGCCATGCCTTACTTGTTGGAGTTCCAGGATTGGCGAAGACTTTGATGGTAAATACGTTGGCACAAGCCTTAGGATTGGATTTTAAGAGAATTCAGTTTACACCGGATTTAATGCCGTCGGATATTTTAGGAAGTGAAATTTTAGATGAGAATCGTACGTTCAAATTTATTAAAGGACCTATTTTCTCGAACATTATTTTGGCAGATGAAATCAACAGGACGCCACCGAAAACGCAAGCGGCTTTATTAGAAGCGATGCAGGAACGGTCTGTTACGATTGCAGGACATAATTATAAACTCGATTTGCCGTATTTTGTTTTGGCTACGCAAAACCCAATTGAGCAAGAAGGAACGTATCCGTTACCGGAAGCACAATTGGACCGTTTTATGTTTTCGATTAATTTAGATTATCCTTCTTTTGCTGAAGAAGTACAAGTGGTAAAAAGTACAACTTCGGATCTCAAACAGACGATTAATCCACTATTTACCGCACAAGAAATTACGGAGTTCCAACAGTTGATTCGTAGAATTCCTGTAGCCGATAATGTGATTGAATATGCCGTGACATTGGTTTCTAAAACCAGACCTTCCAACGATTTGGCAACGGACTATATTAAAAATTATATTGATTGGGGTGCTGGACCAAGGGCTTCGCAAAATTTAATTTTAGCAGCCAAAGCACATGCCGCTTTTAACGGAAAATTTTCACCAGATATAGAAGATGTAAAAGCAGTTGCCATTGGAATTTTGCGCCACCGTGTGGTGAAAAATTACAAAGCAGATGCGGAAGGAATAACGATTGAGCAAATTATCAAGCAGTTGTTTTAACAGCAAAAAAATATACTTTTTTAAAAGGCCTGCGACGTAAAAGTCAGTGGGCCTTTTTAATACAAGCGTAATTTAGAAGCGTTCTAGGTAATTGCAAATAGAAGCAATTCCGAATTTGATAAAAAATGTTGCTTAAAATAGCAAAAGCATAATTTTTTAAACTAAAAATAAAAAATATTTAATAATAATCAACTAAATTGACGATTTGAAACTAATAATTGTTCGAATAGTTGTTTTTATTATTGATAGTGCAATTCTGCCTGAAATTCACTAATTTTGTGTGATTAAAAAACTAACATACTACATTATGGCTTTTGATATTGAAATGATTAAAAAGGTGTATGAAAACATGCCGTCTCGTGTGGATAAAGCACGTGAACTTGTTGGACATCCACTTACCTTAACTGAGAAAATTTTATACAACCACTTGTGGGAAGGAAATCCGAACACGGTTTTTACCAGAGGTAAGGATTATGTTGATTTTGCACCGGATCGTGTAGCTTGTCAAGATGCTACGGCACAAATGGCTTTGTTGCAGTTTATGCATGCGGGAAAACCAAAGGTTGCAGTTCCTACAACGGTACATTGCGATCACTTGATCCAAGCAAAAGTCGGTGCTGAAGCTGATTTGAAACGAGCTAATGCTCAAAGTAACGAAGTGTTTGATTTTCTTTCTTCGGTATCAAATAAATACGGAATTGGTTTTTGGAAACCAGGAGCGGGAATTATTCACCAAGTAGTATTGGAGAATTATGCGTTTCCAGGTGGAATGATGATTGGTACGGATTCACATACCGTAAATGCAGGAGGATTAGGAATGGTTGCCATTGGAGTAGGTGGTGCTGACGCCGTAGACGTAATGTCAGGTATGGCTTGGGAATTGAAATTCCCAAAATTAATTGGAGTAAAATTGACTGGTAAATTATCAGGATGGACGGCTCCAAAAGATGTTATTTTAAAAGTAGCTGGAATCTTAACCGTAAAAGGGGGAACAGGTGCTATCGTTGAATATTTTGGTGAAGGTGCAACAGCAATGTCTTGTACAGGTAAAGGAACTATTTGTAACATGGGTGCTGAAATTGGAGCTACAACTTCTACTTTTGGTTACGATGCTTCAATGGGTCGTTACTTACGTGCTACAGGAAGAACTGATGTGGCTGATGCTGCTGATCAAATTGCTCCATACTTAACAGGAGATGAGGAAGTGTATGCAAATCCAGAAAAATATTTTGACCAAGTTATTGAAATCAATCTTTCTGAATTAGAACCACATTTGAACGGTCCTTTTACGCCAGATTTGGCTACGCCAATTTCAAAAATGAGAGAAGAAGCAATTAAAAACAATTGGCCTTTACAGATTCAAGTTGGTTTAATCGGTTCTTGTACGAACTCTTCTTATGAAGATATTTCTCGTGCAGCTTCACTAGCCAGACAAGTTGCTGCAAAAGGATTGAAAACCAAATCACAATTTGCCATTAATCCAGGTTCAGAAACGATTCGATATACAATTGAACGCGATGGATTTATTGATACGTTTGAAAAAATTGGCGCCACAGTATTTGCAAATGCATGTGGACCCTGTATTGGAATGTGGGACCGAGAAGGAGCTGAAAAAGAAGAACGTAATACAATCGTTCACTCGTTCAACCGTAACTTCTCAAAAAGAGCAGATGGAAATCCAAACACTTTAGCTTTCGTAGGTTCACCAGAGTTGGTAACTGCTTTAGCAATTGCTGGAGATTTAGGTTTTAATCCATTAACAGATACATTGATCAACGAGAACGGTGAAGAAGTACGTTTAGAAGAGCCAACAGGTGACGAATTGCCACCAAATGGTTTCGACGTTGAAGATCCAGGTTTTCAAGCTCCGGCTGAAGACGGTTCTGGTGTTGTCGTTTCTGTAAGTGAAGATTCTGAGCGTTTGCAATTATTAGCTCCGTTCCAACCTTGGGATGGCAACAATATTACAGGTGCCAAATTACTGATAAAAGCATTCGGAAAATGTACGACGGATCACATCTCAATGGCTGGACCATGGTTGCGTTTCAGAGGACATTTAGATAATATTTCAAACAATATGTTGATTGGAGCTATCAATGCTTACACTCAAAAAACGAATTCAGTTAAAAACCAATTAACCGGAACTTACGATGCGGTTCCTGCAGTAGCAAGAGCTTATAAAGCAGCTGGAATTCCTTCAATTGTTGTGGGTGATCATAATTACGGTGAAGGTTCTTCTCGTGAACATGCAGCAATGGAACCTCGTTTCTTAGGTGTGAAAGCAGTTTTAGTGAAATCTTTCGCCCGAATTCACGAAACGAATTTGAAAAAACAAGGAATGTTAGGTTTGACGTTTGCAACGGAAAGCGACTATGATAAAATCCAAGAAAATGATATCATCAATTTCGTAGATTTAAAAGAATTTGCTCCAGGGAAACAATTGACTTTAGAATTTGTGCATGAAGATGGTTCAAAAGACATCATCATGGCAAATCATACTTATAATGAAGGACAAATCGGATGGTTTGTGGCTGGTTCAGCATTAAACTTGATTGCTGCTGGGAAAGCGTAATTAAAGTTTAGTTTTTACGAATATTTAAAACTCCCGAGAAATCGGGAGTTTTTTTATGGATTAATTTTGAATCATTAAGAGATTAAGAAAATTAAGTGTTTATGAATCTTAATGCTTTTTAAAATCTATTCCATTTTTCAATTTCAAAATCTGTGCTAATTCGTGTAATCTGTGTAAAACTCAACCAAAAAAAAAGTCCGTTTCAATTAAGAAACAGACTTTTAAATATAATATCGGAAATCTAATTTCAAACTTACAACTTACGTCATAATTCAAAAATCATAATTTCTACTAGTAGTAATTGAATCTTCTTACTTTAGCAATATATTTTGCTAAACGAATTACTTGGTGGCTGTAACCATATTCGTTGTCGTACCAGATGTACAATACGATGTTTTTACCATCAGCAGAAACGATTGTAGCGTTGCTGTCGTAAATTGACGGAGCTGAAGTTCCGATGATGTCCGAAGAAACCAATTCGTTGTTTACTGAATATTTGATTTGCTCTACTAATTCACCTTCCAATGCATATTTTCTCATGATTGCATTGATGTCTTCTACTGAAGTTTGTTTGTTCACTTCTAAAGTCAAAACCACTAATGATCCGTTTGGAACTGGTACACGAATCGCGTTAGAAGTTAATTTTCCTGCTAAAGAAGGCAATGCTTTTGCAACCGCACTTCCAGCACCTGTTTCAGTAATAACCATGTTTAAACCTGCAGCTCTACCACGACGGTATTTTTTGTGCATGTTATCGGTTAAGTTCTGATCATTAGTGTAAGCGTGGATTGTTTCCAAGTGACCTTTTACAACTCCTAACGTATCTTCAATCGCTTTTAATACTGGAGTAATCGCGTTTGTAGTACAAGAAGCTGCAGAGAAAATGTCAACTGTATCTGGGTTGTATTCGTTTTGGTTTACACCGTGAACGATATTTGGCACCCCTTTTCCTGGAGCTGTCAATAAAACTTTATGAGCACCTTTTGAAGTCAAGTGTCTTGCTAATGCTTTTTCGTCTGTAAAAGCACCAGTGTTGTCAATAATTAAAGCATCTTCGATTCCGTAAGTAGTATAGTCGATGTCTTCTGGAGCATTTGCTGTAATGATGTGAACAGTTGTTCCGTTGATGATCAACGCATTGTTCTCCACATCAGCAATTACTGAACCTTGGAAATCTCCGTGGATCGAATCGTGACGTAACAATGAAGCTCTTTTCTCTAAAGTAGTAGCGTCATTTTTATCTCTTGTCACAATCGCTCTCAAACGCAACTGACTTCCTTTTCCTGTTTTTGACATCAATTCACGAGCTAATAAACGTCCAATTCGTCCAAATCCGTAAAGAACTACGTTTTTAGGTTGGATTTCTTTGCTTTCTTTCGCGTCTTTCAATTTAGCGATGACAAAAGATTTTGCATCGTTATATTGGTCGTGCTCTAAATGAAATTCGTATGCTAATTTACCGATGTCTAATTTAGAAGGTGGTAAATCTAATGAAGCGATTGCTGCAGCGATTTCCACAGAATCAAACACAGAAATTGGTTTGCCCACGAAAGCGTTTGCATATTCGTGCAAATTGATAATGTCACTTACGTTACGGTCGATCAACTGATTTCTGAAGAAAACCAATTCAATTGATTTGTCGTACCATAAATCACTAATGATGTTGATGAATTTTACTCCGGCACGTCTTCTGTCTGCTTGAAAAGAAAGTTCCTTTTCGTAGGTCATGTTTTTGTCCATTTCTGTAATTGTAAAAAAGTTAGTGTTGTTTTTTAAAATTTGGTGCAAAAGTACTTAATTCAAACGTTTTCGTAAAGCATTTTAAGAACAATTTGCCAAATCGATTGAAATACTTTGCAAACCTCTTATTTTACGGTGTGAATTTGAGTTTTTATTTTCTAAAAAACTGATATAAAAGTTTTTATAGTATTCTAAAATAATAATTTCTGCTAATAACGAACTATTTTATTTAGTAAATTTGAAACTTCCCTAAATGATGAAAAATACAGCATTTGCCACTTTTGTGAAGCGAATCCTTGTTTGCTTTTTGGACCGCTTGATGGCGGATAAATTCGAAATCCTCGTTTACCTTCTTTTAACGATGTTGAAATTATATTTTTCTCCATAAGAATGGTTTTTGGAAAAATAAACCAACCAGAATCAATTTCATTTTTTACTTCAATTATTAAGAAGTCGAAATCATCATTTTTCTCAAAAGGTGCGATCACACCGCTTGGAATTCGTTTCCAAAAAGTTACAAATAATCCTTCTTTTTTAGGTGTTACTTTCGCTTTTCGAAAATGAATTTGTCGTTCCTCAATCTTAAACCGACAAGCGTCGTATTCTTGACTTTCTTTTTCACGCATAAAATCGGTTGCAATTAAATTTGCTTTTAAAAGGTTCTCATTTATTTGTTCAAAAAGTCGCATTGTAAATTTTTAAGGCTAAAATAGTTTTTTTTGAACAAAAAAAAGAGCCAACACGGTGGTTGACTCTTTTAAATACAATTCTTTGATTTCTAAATAATAATCCGAACGATTTGGCGGCTATTCGTCATAATTTCCAACTGAATTGCTTCCGATTCTTGTTTGCTATTAATCAACTTATTCACTTGTTCCATATCAGTAACCGGAATAGTATTTATTTTTAAAATAACAGCTCCTGTCAATTCACTTTTGAACTGTGCCAATCGCGGATTTTCAATGGATGTAATTTTTACTCCTGAATTAATTTGTAATTTTTGCCTGTCAGCCGAAGTTAGGTTTTCTAACTCCATTCCTTTGAATTTCGTTTGAACGATATCGTTTTTCGACAAGGTTACAGTTGCAACCATCATTTTTTCGTCTCTTAAAATGGTGACTTTTACTTGGTCGCTCGGTCGTTTCGTATTGATGTACCCGTTTAAATCTGCAAACGTGTTTATCGCTTTGTTATCTATTTTTATGATTACGTCTCCTTTTTTTAGACCTGCTTTTTGTGCTCCAGAATTTTTAGTCACATCACCGATGTAAAATCCTTCTGAAGTTTTTAAACCCAACTCTTTTGAAATCGTGCCGTTTAATTCAGCTCCTTGAACACCCAGCATTCCACGTTGCACCATTCCATATTCTAAAATGTCTTCAATAATTTTACGCGTAATATTTGAAGGAACTGCAAAAGAATAGCCTACGTAAGAACCTGTATTTGACGAAATCATTGTATTAATTCCAATCAGTTCACCTCTAGTATTCACTAAAGCGCCACCACTATTTCCAGGATTCACCACGGCGTCGGTTTGAATAAAAGATTGCAGTCCTGAAGTGTCTAGATTTCTAGCTTTCGCCGAAACTATTCCCGCCGTAACTGTTGAATTTAAATTATACGGATTCCCAACGGCTAACACCCATTCGCCCACTTTTACATTGTCCGAATCCGCAAAAGTCGAGTAAGGAAGTTTTTCATCTGCATCGATTTTCAGTAATGAAATGTCCATCTTTTCGTCTGTACCAATAAGTTTTGCTTTGTAGGATTTTCCGTTATTCAAGGTAATTTCAATATCTTGAGCGGCTTTTATCACGTGATTATTCGTCACAATATAACCGTCCTCCGAAATAATTACGCCTGAACCCGTTCCAATTTGCTCCTGCTGTTGTCCGCCTCGATACCCGTAATAATACTCTAAAATTGGGTTAGAAACCGTTCGGTACGACACATTTTTTACGTGAACCACCGAGTGAACTGCTTTGTCGGCCGCGTCTACAAAATCAATGTTTTCTGCTCCAAGACCAACCGTTTTCATATACGATTGCGGTGCAACACTTACCGTATTTTCTGATTTTGAAAATGTGTTATTTTCATCAAAGACCAACTTGTAAGCACCAAGTGTAGTCGCCCCACTTAACAATGCTACTGCGAAAAGACTAGTATATTTTTTCATTATCAATTAATTATTGGATTATTTAACTACAAATTTAGAAGTTTCATTTGCTAACTAAAATTCGTTTAACGCTCGATTAACAATGATTAACTTTTCATTAATAAGTGTAACTTTGTGAAACTAAATTGATCCAATGGAATTACAATTCGACAAATACCAAGGCACGGGAAATGATTTTGTGATGATTGACAATCGTTCGGGAGCTTTTCCAAAAAGCACACAGTTAATTAGTAAACTCTGCGACAGGCGATTTGGAATTGGTGGCGACGGTCTTATTTTGTTAGAAAATGACGCGACCACGGATTTTAGAATGGTCTATTACAATTCGGATGGAAACGAAAGTTCCATGTGCGGAAATGGCGGCCGTTGTTTGGTGGCTTTCGCCAAAAAGCTTCAGATTTTTGACAATGAAACTACTTTTATAGCGGTGGATGGTTTGCATTATGCAAAAATTAATTCGGATAAAACAGTTTCGTTACAAATGAAAAATGTTGATAATATTAAAGTTGAAGAAGATTATGTCTTTATGAATACGGGTTCGCCTCATCATGTTCAAATGGTGAATGCTATTAAGAATTTCAACGTAAAAGAAACGGGTTTTCAAATTCGATACAGCGATTTATATGGAAATGCAGGAAGTAATGTGAATTTTGTAGAACAGGTTAACGACGATACTTTTACGGTGCGAACTTATGAACGTGGTGTCGAAGATGAAACGTTGTCCTGCGGAACCGGAGTTACAGCTGTTGCAATTGCAATGTTTGTTATTGGAAAAACCAAGAGCAATGACGTAAATTTAAACGTAGAAGGTGGTTCGTTGACGGTGAAATTTCAAGGTGGAAAAGATAATTTTACGGACGTTTTTCTAACCGGACCTGCAACATTCGTCTTTTCAGGAAGTATTCAAATCTAAAAACATATGATTACTTTAAAAGGAACTAATTTATATTTAAGAGCGCTAGAACCTGAAGATTTAGAGTTCGTGCACAGCATTGAAAACGACGAAGCGATTTGGAATGTAAGTAACACCCAAACGCCATACAGCAAGTTTTTAATTCGCCAGTATTTAGAAAATGCACACCAAGATATTTACGAAGCCAAACAGTTGCGGTTGGCGATTTGCAAAAACAACTCTGAAGAAGCCATTGGTTTAATTGACTTATTTGATTTTGACCCTAGAAATAAAAGAGCAGGAATAGGTATTGTAATTCAAAATCTAACAGAAAGGGGCCACGGTTATGGCGCTGAAAGTTTAGAGTTATTAATCAATTATAGTTTTAACCAACTGAATTTACATCAATTGTATGCAAATATTGGGGTGGAAAATCAAACTAGTATAAAGCTTTTTACTACTTTTGGTTTTCAAAAATGCGGCGTCAAGAAGGATTGGAATTTAATTGAAAACACCTACCAAGACGAAGCACTTTTCCAACTTATTAATCCATTCATTTAAACTTTGACTCGTGAACTTTAAAAAAATTCTTACTTATTTATCTCTTGCAGTGGTAATTGGTGCTTCCGTTTACGGCTATTTGATTTACAAAAATATCTTTTCTGCGAACACGACTTTTTCAGAGAAAGAGGTTTACGTAAATATTCCAACCGACTCGAATTATAACGATGTGATACAAATAATCACGCCTTATATCAAGGACATGGAATTATTTCAAATGACGGCAGAAAAGAAATCTTATGTTGCAAACGTGAAACCAGGTCGCTTTTTGTTAAAAAGAGATATGAATAACAATGATTTAGTAAATGCACTGAGAGTTAATGTACCGTTGAATTTAGCATTTAACAACCAAGAACGTTTAGAAGATTTCGCAGGACGAATTGGTTCTCAAATCGAAGCAGACAGTAGAAGCCTAATGAGAAGTTTTACTGATGAAGATTTTTTGAAAGAACAAAACATGACGCGCGAAAATGTGTTGAGCTTATTTATTCCTAATTCTTATGAGTTTTTCTGGAACACTTCTGCGGATAAATTTCGTGAACGCATGGCAAAGGAATACCGCAAGTTTTGGACGCCTGAAAGATTGCAAAAAGCAGCAGCACAAAACCTGACTCCATTAGAAGTGGCTACATTAGCTTCAATCGTGCACAAAGAAACCGTAAAATCGGACGAGCGACCTAGAGTTGCCGGAGTGTACTTAAACCGTTTGAATCGCGGAATTAAATTAGAAGCAGATCCAACGGTGATTTATGCGGTTAAGAAAAATGCCGATGATTTTGACATTGAAATCAAACGCGTTTTATACAAGGATTTGGAGACCAATTCGCCCTATAACACTTATATGTATGAAGGTTTACCTCCAGGACCTATCGCGATGCCTGATGTTACTGCTTTAGATGCGGTTTTGAATCCGGAGAAGCACAACTATATTTTCTTTTGTGCAAGCGTGACGAATTTTGGATACCATGAATTTGCCGTAACTGCTGCTCAACATGAGGTGAATCGTCAGAAATATGTAGCGTGGATTAGTAAACAAGGCATTAAAAGGTAGAGTTGAACTACAAATTTATTTTAATTTTAATTTTCAGTATTGGTCTGCAATCGGTTTTTGCGCAAGGTAAAATAGAATCATTTTTAACACCTTCCGATACCTTGAACCTGAAGAGACAAAATGCTGTTTTTACAACCCAAATTGTTACAGCATCCGCGACACTTTTGGCACTCAACCAATTGTGGTATAAGGATTATCCCAAAAGTGATTTCCATTTCTTAAACGATAATGGGCAATGGCTCCAAATGGACAAAGCAGGTCATATTTTTTCTGCTTATCATGTCGGTCGCGTTGGTGCAGAAATGTTAGAGTGGAGCGGAAGTAGTGTCAAAAATCAGCGTTTGTATGGCGCTACTTTAGGTTTTGCATTTCTTACCGCTGTTGAAGTAATGGACGGTTTTTCGGCAGAATGGGGAGCTTCTTATGGTGATATTATAGCGAATGCATCAGGAACTGCATTGTTTATTTCCCAAGATTTACTTTGGAACGAACAACGGATCATTCCAAAATTCTCCTATCATCAAACCGTTTATCCATCGGCTCGTCCAAATACGTTAGGAAGCACTTGGAACGAACAAATTCTAAAAGATTATAACGGGCAAACCTATTGGTTATCTGCCCATATTGCTTCTTTTGTTCCTAGTGCGAAAGTTCCAAAATGGTTGAATTTAGCTGTTGGTTATGGTGCTGAAGGAATGATTACAGGCGATGCTGTTTTAGTGAATAGTATTTTCTTACCTGAAACGAAGAGAATCCGCCAATTTTACTTGAGTTTAGATGTCGATTTAACCAAAATTCAAACTAAAAACCATACTTTAAAAACCCTTTTCTCCCTTTTTAATACAATTAAAATTCCTGCTCCATCTCTAGAAGTCCTTGGTAATGGTAGGTTTAAATGGCACGCTGTGTATTTTTAGATTTTATTAACACGCTGATTATCAGATTTATATTTTTATTCGTATATTTGCAGGCTGAAATTTCTCAAAGTGACAGGGTTTGAGAAGAAATTCAAGTTATGATCAAAAAATGGATATATTACACTAGTATTGCACTTATTACTGCTTTTATTACTTTAAGTTTTAAAGCGACTACACACAACAATCGAAACGTTGTAAAACAAGACGAATCGTCTTTTTACATTCTTCCCTCTTTAGAAGAAATAGACAACGGCACCGACGAATACCTCAATTTCAATTTTCCTTATACTGGAAAAACCTTTACTGGGTTTAAAGAAGCACTTGCCTGGAAAGAATCTCAGGGAAAATATACTTTGATTAATTCCCTTGGTTATATGGGGAAATATCAATTCGGTATTGCGGCACTTCGAGCAATCGGAATTCACGACAGTTCAGAGTTTTTGAGAAATCCACGTATGCAAGAGAAAGCGTTCAAAGCATTGTTAGCTAAGAACAAATGGGAATTGCGCAAAGAAATCAAAAAGTACGACGGAAAAGTGGTAAATGGAATTGCAGTTACAGAATCGGGGATTTTAGCAGCTGCTCATTTAGGTGGAGCGGGTTCAGTGAAAAAATTCTTTAAGAACAATGGCAAAAGAAGTATTAAAGACAATTACGGAACCAGTTTGCAAAGCTATATGAAGAAATTTGGCGGCTACGATACTTCCTTTATTGAGGCAAATAGCAACGCTAAAATCAAGCATTAACAAAACGAATTATACTGAAAAAGCGACTTGTGAAAGTCGCTTTTTTTATGAATTTACATTTTATGAATGATAAAAATACAAGGTCGATTGTGTAAATCGACGTTCGTCTTTTTCCATTCTTGAACACGCATGCTCTTAATGTATTCTGTAGGTAATGTAATATCGGCTGCCACACAAATATGAGTGGAAGGTTGGAGAATTTGCAACAAATCTTCCAGCATTTTATTATTGCGGTAAGGTGTTTCAATAAACAACTGCGACTGGTTTTTATCAGCTGACAATTTTTCTAAACTTTTCAGCATCGCTTTCTTTTCGTCTTTTTCAATGGGTAAATAACCATTGAAAGCGAAACTTTGACCGTTCATTCCAGAAGCCATTACAGCCAATAAAATGGACGATGGACCAACTAACGGGATAACTTGAATTCCATTTTCATGTGCCAGCTTGACTATTGCAGCACCAGGATCAGCAACACCTGGACAACCTGCATCCGACATCAATCCAATATTCTCGCCGTCTAAACAAGGTTTAATCATTGCAAAATGTTCTGATTTTTCCGTTCGTTTGTTGAGTGAACTTAATTTTAAAGTAGCTTGGACTTTCTGGGGACAAATACTTTTGATGAATTTTCGCGCGTCTTTTTCGTTTTCAACTACAAAAGTATCCATCAGCTCAATCGCGCGTTGAACCGTTTGCGGAAGCACATCCATCGGATTGCTATCGCCTAACGTATTGGGAATTAAATAAAGTTTTCCTTTGGGTTGCATTATAAATGGTTCTTTTTGAGATTTTCAGCGATGGTTTCACATACTTCATCGAGCATGTTATATACGATTGGAAATCCATTTTCTAAACCAAAATACGGATCCGGAACATCGACATTCTCACCTTCGAAAAGTTCGTTGAGAATCATTTTTACCTTCTCTTTCGAGTTCGCATCAGGTGCTAAGGCTATAATATTTTGGTAATTTGATCCATCCATTGCATAGATATAATCGTAATCGATGAAATCTTGTGCGGTAAATTGTCGCGCTTGTTGGTGCGAAATGTCTAAACCTTTTTCTTTTGCAATAGCTATAGAGCGATGATCGGGATTTTTGCCAATGTGATAATCGCCTGTTCCAGCAGAGTCGACGGTAAAATGTTCAGGCGAAAGTTTTGAAGCAAGGATTCCCTCGGCTAATGGTGAACGGCAAATATTGCCCAAGCAAACCATCAAAATCTTCGTTTTCATTTTAGAGTGAAAGTTTTTTGTGAATATCGTCCACGTACTTTTTAAACTGCTTGTCGGTCGACACTAAATTGTCGACAGTCTTACAAGCGTGTAAAACAGTCGCGTGATCGCGATCGCCAATTTGTGAACCGATATTGGCTAACGAAGCTTTCGTGAATTTCTTTGCAAAAAACATGGCCAACTGACGTGCTTGAACCACGTGGCGTTTTCTTGTTTTTGATTGTAAAATTTCAAGATCCAATTGAAAATAATCAGAAACTACTTTTTGAATGTAGTCAATAGAAATTTCTCGTTTTACGTTTTTCACGAATTTTTCAACCACATGTTTGGCTAAATCAATCGTCACTTCTTTTTTATTGAAAGAAGATTGTGCGATTAATGAGATCAAAGCCCCTTCTAATTCACGAACGTTTGATTTAATATTTCTCGCAACATATTCAATAATTTCTTCTGGAATTTCAACACCATCTCTATAAAGGATGTTCTTCAAAATTGAAATTCTAGTTTCATAATCCGGTTGATGCAATTCTGCTGAAAGTCCCCATTTGAAACGAGACAATAAGCGTTGCTCAATGTCTTGCATGTCAACAGGCGCTTTATCCGAAGTCAGAATAACTTGCTTTCCGTTCTGGTGCAAATAGTTGAAAATGTGAAAAAACACATCTTGCGTTCCGGTTTTACCTGAAAGAAATTGTACGTCGTCAATAATCAAAACGTCAATCAGTTGATAGAAGTGAATAAAGTCGTTCCGGTTATTTTTCTTAACCGAATCAATGTATTGTTGTGTGAAAATCTCGGCTGAAATATATAAAACCGTTTTTTCAGGATATTTATCTTTAATTTCTACTCCAATAGCGTGTGCCAAATGGGTTTTTCCTAAACCAACACCACCAAATATAAGTAATGGATTAAATGCGGTTCCGCCTGGTTTATTAGCGACAGCCATACCTGCTGAACGTGCCAATCGGTTTGAATCACCTTCTAAAAAGTTGTCAAAACTATAATTTGCATTTAATTGAGATTCGATTTTTAAATTGCGAATACCAGGAATTACAAACGGATTTTTCAATTCTGGATTCAAATTCTTAAAAGGAGCGTCAACTTCCTGCGTCTTCATTGGTCCACGATGAGCACTTGGCAATTGTTCCGTAAAAGGTTGTTTGTTGCCATAAGTGTTCTCCATTTTAATTTTATAGAGTAACTTTGCGTTTTTCCCGAGTTCTTTGGTAAGTGCAACTTTTAATAATTTAACATAATGTTCTTCAAGCCATTCGTAAAAGAATTTACTAGGCACTTGAATGTACAAAGCATTGTCTGTTAATTCTACTGACTTAATCGGTTCAAACCAAGTTTTGTATGCTTGATCTTGGATATTGTCTTTTATAAATAATAGACAGTTTTCCCACACTGATTGAGCAGTTTTGTTCATAATTAGACTTTAAAATGTGTTATTTATTAGTGGTTGATTTTTATAAAAAAGAAAGGCTCTTTTCCATATCTTTCGGGACAACAAATATGTGAACAATTTTCTTCAAAAAAAAATTATTACCGATTGATTTTGTAAAAAAAATGTTGTAAGTCATGTAAAATTGACGTTAAAATTAATTTAGAAAGATACGAATTTATTATGAGAATACATGAGTTTAAAGTTAGAGTTCGTTATTCAGAAACGGACCAAATGGGAGTGGTTTACCACGGAAATTATGCCCAATATTTTGAGATGGGACGCGTGGAGTGGTTGAGAAACATGGGGATTTCGTATAAATGGATGGAGGAAAACGGAGTGATGCTTCCGGTGGTCTCTTTAACGATGAATTATAAAAAACCGGCACGTTACGACGATTTGATCACCGTCAAAACTATTTTCAAAAGCCAGACGTCCGTGAAGATTGAATTTGACTATGAGATTTATAACGAGATGCAAGAGTTATTAACAATTGCCCATTCGGTTTTGGTTTTTGTGGACATGAAAACAGGTCGTCCAATTACACCTCCAAGTTATATTTTAGACAAAATTTCCGAATTAAATAAGGAAATCAAATAGAATGGGTTTATTCCTTAATTTTAACTTCAATAGGATACAAAGAATTGAAAATGTCGAATACGTGTTCGGCATTTTTTTTGCGGATTTTGAGTTCAATCTCGCAGCTCATTTCCATTTTTTGCGCTACAATTTCTAAATTCTTTTCTTTAATTACTCTCATGACTTTATTCATGTTTTCATAATTGAATGAAACTATAAAATGTACGTCAATCGTTTTTTCAACGATATCTGACTGTTCCAGCGTCATTTGAGCAACTGTTTTGTAAGCAGTAATCAATCCGCCAACGCCTAATTTGATTCCTCCGTAATACCGTACAACAACAATTAGCACGTTCGTCACGTCAAATGATTGAATTTGGCCGTAAATAGGCATTCCTGCAGAGTTATTTGGTTCGCCGTCGTCATTAGCTCGATAAGCGATTTTATCGACGCCCAATTGATACGCATAACAAAAGTGAACTGCACCAGTATTGTTTTTTCGCAAATCCTCAATGATAACTTTTACATCATCTTCATTTTCTATTGGAAATGCGTAGCCGAAAAATTTACTGCTTTTTTCTTTCAGCAAAAAAGGTTCAGACGCAGAAGCAATCGTTTTGTAAGTATCGTTTATTTCCAAAATAGCTAAAATTTTACTTTATCAAATAATTCAATCACATCTTCTTCGCCAACTTTTAAAGTCCAAACCTGAATTCCTAAATCTTCTGCCGCGTCTGTATTTTCTTTTTTGTCGTCTACGAACAATGTTTCTGATGAAATTAAATTATTTTCGCTAAGTACTTGCGTATAAATTTCAGTTTGTGGTTTTCGCAAACCCATTTCAAATGAAAAATATACTTTTTCAAAACAATTGTAAAATCGATTGTAAAAATCGCTTCCAACCTTTTTTTGAAAATGTGCAATATGAATGGCGTCTGTGTTGCTCAACAAAAACAGTCGGTAATTTTTAGTTACTAATTGTTCTAAAAATTCTAAACGATGAAGTGGAAAGTCGCCCAGAATTGTACACCAACTTGATTTTATTTCTTCTAAATTCTTATTCGAACTATGTTTTTGAATTTCCGAAAGAAAGAATTCTTCAGAACAACGGCCTTTTTCAAAAGATTCATTTAATGTGTTTAATTCCGAATTCCATTCTTTAATTCCCAAAGATTGTAATGAATGACGCAAACCTTCTTTGTCTAAATCGATAAAGACATCGCCGAAATCGAAAATGATATTTTTAATCATGATTTCTGAAAATTAAAAGTGCGTCTTCTAAAATGCTTTTTTGTGCTGTTAATTGTCCAGAAAGTTGTGGTGCTTTTGTTCCTTCTGTAAAAGATGTTTTTCCTTTAAATACACGAGCCTCGTCCCAAAGATTTTCATCGATGAAAGTTTGCAAAGTTCGGGCTCCACCTTCAATGATTACAGATTGAATGTTATGTTGAAATAAGGAATTGCAAATTTCTTGTGCTAAATCCCCTTTGAAATTAATAACTTCTGAAATACAATTTGGGTTTTTAAAACTTCTTTTGCTTTCCGAAAAAACAATTGTTTTTTCTGTCGAATTAAAAACTGCTGCACTTTCAGGTATCCGATTTTGTCGGTCTAAAATGATTTTCACTGGCGAATTACCTTTCCAATCTCGAACATTCAAACTCGGATTGTCGTCTAAAACGGTTTGCGTACCCACTAAAATTGCTTGCTCTTCCGTTCGCCATTTGTGCACCAATTGACGCGAATATTGATTTGTTATCCAAACTGGTTTTTGTTCGTCCTTACTCAATGGAGCAATTAATCCATCGGAGGTTTCCGCCCATTTCAATATAATATAAGGACGTTTCTTTTGGTGAAAAGTAAAAAAGCGTTGGTTCAATTCTAGACATTCTTCGTCTAATACGCCAATGGTAACATTATGTCCGGCTAAAAGTAATTTCTGAATTCCTTTTCCTGCAACTTTTTCATTTGGGTCAATAGTTCCAATCACTACATTGGGAATTTTATGTTCAATAATTAAATCGGAACACGGCGGTGTTTTTCCAAAATGGCTGCAAGGTTCTAAACTCACGTAAATGGTAGCTTTCGGTAATAAACTTTTGTCTTTAACCGAATTTATTGCGTTAACTTCTGCGTGAGGTTCGCCTGCTTTTTTGTGCCAACCTTCACCTATAATTTGGTTTTCGTAAACAATTACACTTCCTACCATAGGATTTGGATAGGTCGTTCCCAAGCCATTTTTGGCGAGTTGAATGCAGCGTTTTAGGTATTTTTCATGTATCTTCACGTCGCAAAAATACTATTTTGTTTTGTAATGACTGCAATATCAATCCGACCCATTGAACTTCAAGATAATCCATTTGTCGAAGCGCTGATTAAAAGTGTCTTTGACGAATTAGATTTACCTAAAACGGGAACAGCTTATGAAGATGTTTCTTTAAAAACCATGTTTGAAAATTACAATGTGGAAAACTCGATTTATTTCGTCCTCGAAAAAGAGGGAAAAATTATCGGTGGAGCTGGAGTTGCTCCGTTAGAAAATCCATCAAATGGTGTGTGCGAATTGCAGAAAATGTACTTTCTGCCGGAAGCTCGTGGTTTAGGTTTTGGAACGGAATTAATGCAATTGTGTTTAGAAAATGCAAAAAAATTCGGTTTTAAAAGTTGCTATTTGGAAACATTGCCTGAAATGAAAGACGCCCAAAAACTTTATGTGAAATCAGGTTTTGAATATTTAGAAAAACCGTTAGGGTCAACAGGTCACACCTCTTGTCCGATTTGGATGTTGAAAAAATTATAAAAAATGAACGCAAAATTATACCGAACTAAATTTATAGAAGCCTTGGAGCCAATTCACGGAATGGACGAAGCAGAAAGTTTTTTCTACCTTATTTTAGAAGACAAACACAAAATGAAACGCATTGATTTGGCACTTAACACAGATTTTGAGTTTTCAGGTGACGCGATAAATGTTTGGGAAAATTTAATTACAGAATTAAAAAAGGAAATTCCCATTCAATATTTATTAGGAAATACAGAGTTTTATGGTTTGCCTTTTGCGGTCAATGAAAATGTTTTAATTCCGCGTCCTGAAACGGAAGAATTGGTGGATTGGATTATTACTGAGGAGAAAAAGATAGAAAGATTTAAAGATAGAAGGATAGAAGGATTGCAAGATTTAAAGATTTTGGATATTGGAACGGGAAGCGGCTGCATTGCGATTTCACTGGCGAAAAATATTCCATATGCGAAAGTTTTTGCGATTGATGTTTCACCTGAAGCATTGCAAGTTGCAAAATTAAATGCGGAACAAAATAAAGTGGAGGTGATTTTTTTAGAAAAAGACATTTTGCAAACCGGAGATTTAATGGAGCAGTTTGATATCATTGTTTCGAATCCGCCGTATGTTCGGAATTTAGAGAAGCACGAAATAAAAGCAAATGTGTTGGAAAACGAACCGCATCTTGCGTTGTTTGTAGATGATTTTGATGCGTTGATTTTCTACAGAAAAATTGCCCTTTGGGCAACTAAGAATTTGAATAATGGCGGACAATTATTTTTTGAAATCAATCAATATTTAGGAAATGAAATGATTCAACTTTTGAACGAATTATCGTTTTCTGATATCGAATTGCGAAAAGATATTTACGGAAATGACCGAATGACTCGTGCGGTTTGGAACAAACAAAACAAATTTTAATTATCGCGCTTTAACAATTAGAAATAGTCTCGCAAAGGCGCCAAGACGCAAAGAGTAACAAATAGCTTTGCGACTTGGCGCCTTTGCGAGATAAAAAATATAAATTGAAATTATACGAAACAATCGTTGTAAAATTTAAGATATTTGCACAACAATATAATCAGCATAACTCATAATTAAAAAAATGGCATCTAAACCAAGCATACCAAAAGGAACAAGAGATTTTTCGCCTTCAGAAGTAGCGAAAAGACAATATATCATGCAAATTATCAGAAGTAATTTTGAGAAGTTTGGTTTCCAACCGATTGAAACGCCATCGTTTGAAAATTCGGATACCTTGATGGGGAAATATGGCGAAGAAGGTGACCGATTGATTTTTAAAATTTTGAATTCCGGTGATTATTTGGCGAAAGCCGACGTTACATTATTAGAAAATAAAGACAGTCTAAAATTGACTTCAACTATTTCTGAAAAAGCATTGCGTTACGACTTAACGGTTCCGTTTGCGAGATATGTAGTGCAACACCAAAACGAAATTGAATTTCCATTTAAAAGATACCAAATCCAACCTGTTTGGAGAGCTGATCGGCCTCAAAAAGGACGTTTTAGAGAATTTTTTCAGTGTGATGCTGATGTGGTTGGTTCAACTTCGCTCTGGCAAGAAGTAGAATTAGTACAATTATACGACAGTGTTTTTTCTGAATTAGGATTGAAAGGCGTGACGATTAAAATCAATAACCGCAAGATATTATCTGGAATCGCAGAAGTAATTGGTGCGTCGGATAAGTTAATTGATTTTACGGTAGCTTTAGATAAGTTAGATAAAATTGGTGAAGACGGAGTTAAGAAAGAAATGATGGAGAAAGGAATTTCGGAAGCCGCATTAGTAAAGGTGCAACCGTTATTTTCATTCACCGGAAGTATTTCTGATAAGATTTCACAATTGAAAGAATTACTTTCTAGTTCTGTTGAAGGAATGAAAGGAGTGGAGGAGTTGCAATTTATTTGTGATAATGTAAACGAATTGGGTTTACAAGATTCTATTTTAGATTTGGACGTAACTTTAGCTCGTGGATTAAATTATTACACAGGAGCTATTTTTGAAGTTGCTCCACCAAAAGAAGTTTCGATGGGTTCCATTGGTGGCGGTGGTCGTTACGACGATTTAACTGGAATTTTTGGTTTGAAAAACATGAGTGGTGTGGGAATTTCTTTCGGATTAGACCGCATTTATCTGGTTGTGGAAGAATTAAATTTATTCCCAGAAACAGTAAAAGTGACGACAAAAGCCTTGTTCATCAATTACGGAACTGAAGAAGCAAAATATGCGATGAAAGCGATTCATTCTTTGAGAAAAGAAGGAATTAAAGTGGAAATGTATCCCGATGCAGCGAAAGTAAGCAAGCAATTTGGTCACGCCGACAAACGAAATATTCCATTTGCAGTGATTGCTGGAAGTGAGGAAATAAAAGAAGAAAAGTATGCGTTGAAAAACTTAATTTCTGGTGAGCAAGCGCTTTATTCTTTAGAAGAATTAAAAAAGAAACTTATTTAATAAGCACACTACTTTATAGAAAAAGGGTTTAATGCAATTGCAATTAAACCTTTTTTTTGTGGATAGCTGTTTCTTTTTCTAAATGCCTCCGTAACGTACCGTTGAACCTAAAATCAGCATTAAAACGCCAATTGTTGTGACTGAAATAATGTGAAAAGCCATTACATTCAAATTCTTTGGACTTAATTTAGGAATTACACGCGTTTGAGCATTGATGGCGAGTGCGAAGGTGAGAAAAAGTAAAATTAATTTTAGAGAAACTACAGTTTCAATTGGTGAGGAGAACGAAAACCATGTACTAATTGTGGCATTAAAATCGTACGCCATCCAAATCCCGGTGATTATTAGTGTTGCCAATGAAGGAAGTCCAATTCTACCGTATTTTTCTTCAAAGATTAAATTATTTTTGGATCTTTTTTTTGCAATGCTTCGGGTAAAAAACTAACGCTTAAAACCAAGTGACCACCCACCCAAACAGCAGCAGCTAGTAGATGTAAAATTAATAAAAGATGGTGTGTAGTCATTGTTTTGTCGTTTTTAAGGTCAATAAACTTCCCATAAAAACGAGAAGTCCAATACCGATGCATGTAGTTGCAATTAAGATTGAAACATAGTAAAAATGATGGTAGCCATTTCCCATAAACAGATATAATCCTTCGCTAAAAAGCAAATATTCCATTACAGTAAAGCCAAGTAGAAATACCATAATTCCTATGTCTGCAATTTTATTTTTAATTCCGTATAAAGAAGTTTGTGTAATAAAAGCGAATAAAAAACTATTTACTACTCCGATCATTGCAAGGTGAATAAAGCCTACCGTAAAATTTCTGATCGCATGAGAAGCAATTGCCAGTTCAGTAATTGCAGTACTTGATTGAATTATTATTTTCAAAAACAGGCACGAAAAAGCAAAGTAATAAAGGAATTTGGTGATTGGTTGTTCTGTTGCAAAAATAGTTTTAATATGTGGTTTTAGAAGCAGCACGAAATAGACCATTCCTACAAATTGAAAGAGCAGTCCGATTGAATTTATAGTTCTGAATAAATTTCCATCAAAATACCAACTCAAAGGTAGAGCAAAAGTCAGTACAATTCCGATAACGGTACTTAGGTAAAACTGATTAAATGTTTTTTGCGAAAGCGAAATTTTTAAGCGTTGCACCTTGTGAATGAATAATGCAAAAACCGCTAATATAAACCACCCGTTAAATTGAAAATGCAAGAAAAACTGAATGGCCGTATTGTAAAAGGGCGAATCCTTAGCACCAGTTGAAGCTATTGGTCCTAAAAACCAAACGCCAATGGTAGAAACTGCCATGAAAATTAGTGCGGCATGCAACAGTTTGGTTTCAATTAAAGATTTTGATTTGTGGTCTTTGAAGATCAAGAAGACAAAATAATAACTGCAAAGAATATGTAATGTGGAGAAAACAATAGAGAACAAAGCATATCCTGTAATAGGAAATGTAATTGCCATTCCAAGAACGGATATTTCGGTCAACCAAAACAACCGATTGTATTTTGGCTTATCGCGCATCTTTTTAGGTATAAAATTAGCGACAATAAAAGTATACACTGCAAGATAGCACCAACCCAATATTACGGTATGCGAATGAGAATGTAAGAGGTACGTATAATTAAAATTTGTAGGGAATACATAAGCGGAACGCAAACCGATTGCCATTAAAATTGCGAGGCAAAAGTTGATCAAGCATGTGATGAGCCAAGATTTTTTCATCGAATTCACGTTAGAAAGTAATTATTTTCCGATTTAAATAGAACATAAAAACAAGATTGCCGAGGTTGTGTTATTTCCTCGGCAAACTTTTATTTATTTAGTGTGCTACTGCTTCAAATGTTTTTTCAAGCGCGATTGCTCTTGGGAACATGATGTTGTTTTCAATATGAATGTGCGTGTGCAAATCTTTTTCGAATTCATCTAACATTGCGAAAGTCACTTTGTAGGTATTACAAGCATCTGCCGGAGGTGTATAGTTGTTTGATAATTCCACAATTTTTCTGAAACGGTCGCCTTCTACTTCGTGTTCGTGTTTCATCATTTCCACTGGATTTTCCACTGTTCCAAAATGAGGAGTTGCGATGTCGCGGTTTTGTGATTTGGCTTCAGCCATTAAACGAATGAATGGGAATAAAACGGTTTCCTCTTTAATCATGTGAGCGCCTAAATCTGCTGCTGAACCTTTAAAAAGTGCAGTAATTTCGAACAATTCAGGATGAGTCGCACCATGTACTTTACATAATTTGTCTAAGAACTGAATCAATACAGGCGTTTTTTCTGTTACGTAACGGTGGTGTTTTTTCTCTACGTAATCTGCAAGTAAATCCAGAGGCCATGATTTGTAATCAATGGATTCTCCACCTTTATCATTCATTACATCGTTTAATTCTTGCGATAACGACGCGGGATTTAAGTTATTTTTTTCGCAAACTTCTGCGATGCTGCGTTGTCCTTTGCAACAAAAATCGATTCCGTGTTTTGAGAAAACAGCTGCTGTTCTAAAATCGAATGCTACGATTTCGCCTATTGGAGAATTATTATTTGTTTCCATAATCTATTTAATTTATATAATTTTAGTAATCACTTAAAATAATTTTTAACGTCTTTTGTCCTAATTTTTAGACATAATTAGCCTCCTGCGGAAAGAAAAACACGTCTTAAGTGTTGTTTCTCTCCGCAAAATTTTAAAAAAATAAGGCTAATGGATTTGTTTAGAAAATGCTTATTCTACGATTAGCTTTCCTTTCATCAAAGCTAAATGTCCAGGGAATGAACAGATGTAATCGTAGGTTCCTGGCTCAGAAATTGTGAACGTGATTGTGTCACTTTCTCCACCACCAATTAATTTTGTGTGTGCTACAACAGATCCTGACTCAGAAGCTGGAATGTAGTCTTGGTCTTTTGCTTCAGCTGCTTTTGCGCCAAATGCATTTACATCAGTACCTGGTTTCAAAATTACTAAGTTATGACCCATCACTGCTTTTTCCATTTTTCCAGTGTGTTTCAATGTCAATGTAATCTCTCCAGCCTTAGCACGAAGTTCGCCAGTAGAATACTGCATCGCGTCATTACTTTCAATTGTAATGTCGTTTGATGTTGTAGCATCTTCTACTTCGTAAACTTCTTCAGTTGTAGTAGTTTCTTCCGTTTTTTCGGTTTTTCCACCACAAGAATTCAATGCAAAAATTGTCGCGAATGCTAAAAACGAAATCTTAAAAATTCTCTTCATAATAATAAATGTTTGTAATTAGGGTTAAAAATTAGTGTTACTCGTGATTATATAAATGTACTTGAAATGTCTCTCAAATCAGCTCATCAAGTTCTTATTTTTAACACTACAAAGATATAGTGGACTTTATTGTCCGCTTTATGATTGTAATCATAAGAGCGTTATTATTTTGACTTAAAATGAGCAAAAAATAGAGCCAATTCGATACTAAAGTTACATCTTTTTTTAATAATAAAAAAATCAATATATTTTAGCAAGTGGTTAAGCGTATATAAACCCATTGCTTAGCGCAAAAAAAATACCTAGAAAAAAAGTGGGGACAAATTTTTCTAGGTAGATTAACCAAATAAAAGTAGGTATTACAGCACGATAACTTGTTTTAATTCATCGATCAATAGGGTGAGATGTTCAATTTCTACATGTTCCATCATGATGACTTTGTACCACTGATTCGTATGATCGTGTTTTTGGGGAACCAAATCAAAACGCTCCGCTAAATGTTCTGGAATATAGGAAGCTTTTAGCGTTACAATATTCATAAAAGGATTTCTAAAATAGGCAATTCCCAACGCGTCAAGTTCTTTACAAAACCATTTTGTTCGCATTTGTAAGATGCTGATTTTTTCAAACCAACCATTTCCTCCGTAAGTGAATAAAATCATCCATACGGCAACTGCATTGGCTCCAGAACGACTTCCGCAAAGGGTTAAGTCCATTCCTTCTACATATTCGGCTTCTTTAGTTAGTACGTTTTCAATCAAACCCTTTCGGCAGATGAAAATACCAGTTCCGTAAGGCGCTTGCAGCATTTTATGTGCGTCAATGGTAATCGAGCTCACATGTGGATTTTCAAAATTTAAAACGCTGTCCGGATTGCTAAACGGATAGAAAAATCCACCGTAAGCCCCGTCAATGTGTAATTTGAAAATGATATTATTTTCAACGAGAACGTCGGTGAGTAAATTTACATCATCCACAGCTCCAAACATTGTAGTACCCATATTGGCAGTAACGATAAAATATTTCTTGCCTTTTTTCTTTGCTTCTAAAATGTGGTTTTCAAATACTTCTTTTGAAATCGTTCGGTTGTCAAAATTGACAGGAATTTTTATAGAATCAATCATCAACAAATTAGATGCTTTTGCGATTGAATAATGCGTGTCTTCTGAGGCAACCAAAACAATTTCGTCTAAACGTGCATTAAAATCTTTGATGTATTGGTTTCTGTAAATCCAGAATGCTTGAATATTTGCTTCGGTACCTCCTGGAGAAATGTATCCGTCAAAACCGTCGGGTTGCGCCTTAAAAATGTCAACTGCAATTACGTTTAATACTTCGCGTTCGATATTCTGTGTTCCCGCAAATGCTTTTTCAGAAGTACCAAATGTATGGCAACCAATATTATTAGGATTAGCAACATATGCTTGTAAAGTAGGTGCGTCTTTCAAAAATGGAGCATCGTCGTAAAAAACCCTATTGTCCAATTTTGAGGCAGGATAGCCAAGAGAAGTGTCTTTTGAAAAGTTGACATTCTTTTGCAACGCTTCGGCAATTCGATTCACGCGTTCCTGTTGCGATAATTTTTTCCAATACTGCATGGTGGTAAAATTTTTCACAAAAATAAGACTATCCAGCAATGCAAAAGTATGATAATTGTTAGTTTTAGATGAAAAACACGAATTCGAAAAGATTTGTTATTTATTTGCTACCTCTTTTTTCATCAAAAAATAATTCTCCTTATCTGTTTCAGGCATCATGTTTCCTTCATTATTCAATAAAATTAATTTGTTTTCGCCCACTTTATACATGGTTGTTACACCTTTAATTTCCATTGAAATATTTGAACCTGACTCATCCCATTGGTATAAGCCTTCCTCGGAAGTTTTGTCTTTTTTGTCACCGTTCATTTTTGTAGAATGCAAAATAAATTTATTGTCGGTGCTAATTGTTAGCTCAGTAAAAGTTCCGTCGCAGCCATCACAAGGCAATGTTCCTTCGTACGTTCCTTGCCAATCTAGAGAATTTATACTCGTGTGACCGTCCATATTCTGTTCTTCGTTTACAATTTCTTTTTGCTCATTGAAATCACCGTCCGTTTTTGCCTCTTCTTTGCATGAAATGAATACGGAAGAAGATAATGCGATTATAAATAGTGCTACTTTTTTCATGATCTTTTTATTTTAAAGTTGGGGTAAAGCTATTTAACAATCATTCGTTTACTGTTACGACAAGCATGTCTAAATGTTATAAGTTCTACTGTTTTTGTTTATGATGAAATTGAATTTGGTGTAAAAACATATTCGAACTAGTACAAAAAAAACCATTTCAAATGAATGAAATGGTTTGTAATAGAGTTAGTCTAAAAACTATTTTGGATCTAAAGCCATGCTGATTTTCGACACTAAGTCTAACAAGTGGAACTTGCTCAAACGATCAGAATTTCTAGAAGCGCCTAATTTAAGCTTGTTTTTCAATTCAGATAACTGACCTCGTGCAATTGACGGAATATCAGTTTCGTTGTACTGAACCGGTCTTCTATTCAGTCCCGAAGCTGACTTTTTACCTTCGTTGTCTAATGCTTCAATCAAATTGTTCACATAGAGTTTTTGAAGATTTCTTCTGTAAATATCAATTGGAGCATTTGTATTTACTTCTGTGAAAATACCTTTTCCTAAATCCGACATCAATTTATCTACCGAATAATTCGTTTTGTCTAAAGAAGAGGTTTCAATTAATCTGATCAATCGGTCTCCAGCCATCAAACTATTTAACGTACCGCCTTGTAATGATTTCATTGCTTCAACACCATTGTCAGGATTGATTTTGTTCAAGATATTTTGGTCTAACAACCATGTTGGCGTTTTGAATAATTGATTTTGTAAGAATGTAATAGCTTCAATTTGCGTTGCTGCTGGAACTACATCGTATTCATTCCCTTCCATTTCAGAAGTTTTTGGGTTGAAATAAATTCCTCCCACATTTTTAGTAACGTGTCCCATATATCTTCTAAATTGACCTGTTAATGAATTGTACAAACCGTTTAGCTCAGAATAATCTTCGCCACTTTCGTTCGCCCAAGTTGCCAACTGCGGTAAAATTCTTTTCAAGTTTTTGATTCCATATTCAGAAGCTTTCATCGCGTTATCGCCTAAATCTTCGGTCTGGTATCTTGGGTCGTACGGACTTGATTCAGTTCCAAACCACAAACGTCTGTCTTTATAAGCTTCCTTAGTCATTTCATTTAACAATGCTTTTTCTTCTTTAGAATCTTTCGCATCAGGAAAATAAGAATAACCCCATTTGATCGCCCATTTGTCGTAATCACCAATTCTTGGAAACAAATCAGTTACATTATCTTCTGGTTGTGCCACGTAGTTAAAACGAGCATAATCCATAATTGAAGATGTATGTCCTTTTTCTTTCTGGAATTTAGCATCTCTCAATTTTTCAACTGGCGTTGCATTACTCGCTCCCATATTGTGGCGTAAACCTAAAGTATGGCCAACTTCATGCGAAGAAACGAAACGAATTAATTCGCCCATTAACTTGTCGTCAAATTTTTTATTTCTCGCTTGAGGATCAACAGCCGCCGTTTGAATCAAGTACCAATCTCTCAATAAACTCATGATGTTGTGGTACCAACCGATGTGACTTTCTAAAATCTCACCTGTTCTTGGATCGTGTACATTTGGACCATAAGCGTTTTGAATGTCTGCTGCGAAATAGCGTAAGACAGAAAAACGGGCATCTTCAAGACTCATCGTTGGGTCATTTTCAGGCCAATATTCACCACGAATTGCGTTTTTCCAACCTGCAAATTCGAACGCTTCTTGCCAATCGTCAATTCCAGCTTTGATAAAAGGCCTCCATTTTTCTGGAGTTGCTGGGTCGATGTAATATACAATTGGTTTTTTAGGTTCAATCAATTCACCTCTTTTTTGTTTCTCAGCATCTTCGGCATTTTTAGGCTCTAATCTCCAGCGAACCGCGAAAACATCTCTTTCTACTTTCAAAGATTCATCTTCAAAAACAGAATATCCATTGGCGAAATAACCCACACGTTTATCGTATGTTCTTTTACGCATTGGCACTTCTGGTAAAAGTAAAAGCGAAGTATTCAATTCCACTGTAACCACTCCAGCATCTAAACCAGCAGGAAAATCTACGCCAATTTGTGGAGTAGGAGTTCTTGAAATTTTTCTTGCTTCAGTTGTAAATGTTTTTACACTTCTGATTTCAGTATTGATTGGGAAACTTTTTATGCCTTGAATAAACGATCTGTCTTTTTGAAAAGATTGAATTTTCAGAAGTTGTTTGTTTACAGGACTCAAAGAAAATGTTTGCATATCGGCGTCGAAACTTGAGTTCATGTCAATCACATAACCTGTATTTTTCTTTCCGTCAGCTCCTTTTTTGTAAGCTAAAATATCGTAGTTTCCAATAATTGGATCTGCACTTGAATTTTTTACGGCTTGACCAATTGGTTTATCCTCATCTGGAGTCGTAATTACATACGTAATGGAACGCAGTAGAATGTTGTCGTTTGGACCTTTTTCAAAACGAACAACTTGACGATTGATTTCTTCACCACCAAAAATCCCGCCACCGGCTGGCACTTTTGAATACCTCGTGATGGTCATGATTTCTTTGCCAATTAACGAGTCGTTAATTTCAAAAAGATACTTGTCTTTTGTTTTGTGGATGTCAATTAATCCCTTTTGAGTAACAGTTTTCGAAGAGTCGATAACTGTATTGTAGGGTTTAGGTCCTTTTTTCTCTTCGGGTTTTTTCTGTGCAACTTCAGTCTGGTTCTTCGACTTTTTATTTTTGTCCTTCTTTTGAGCCAGAGTCGAACAGCCAAGAAGCATTACTGCACAAGTGGAAAGTAGTGTAATTTTCTTTAACATAAAATAATTGGTTAATGGTTTCTGTATGAGTTTTCAAATCTATTTTAAATTGTATAGATTTTTGACTTTTCAGACCAATTATTAGATTTATTTAACAATTTTATGACTTGTTTAATTTTTTAATGCGCTCAAATTTATATTTCTAAAACGTATTATAATCTTTTCAGCACTCTCAATCATATGTATAACGCTAATATAAATTTATTATCACTTTAAGATTATTAGATTTAAATTCAAACGTCCTTTAAAATCACCTTAGGTTACTTTCTTAAGAAGTCTAAAGTCCGTAAATTGCGAGTTCTATAAAAACAGAATGATGAGCGACAATAAAGTATTAAGTTTTATAAAAGAAGTACTGCAAAACAGACCTGATGGATGGTTGACTACGACCACACATCGCCTTGATATTTATGAAGAAGAATTGGCTAAAACGCAATTTTTAGAGCAGTTTGAAATTTTGTACAAGGAGTCAAACGCCTCTTCAATTGCATTAAATAAATTGCCAACGGCTTATGATTACATTCGTCTGGGTCATCCACTTTCGTGCGTTTTAGAATGGGGAATTGCAAAATTAAACCACCAAAACGCAGAGAATGTAATCAGCTTTTCGTCCCAGGCGGTTCCAATTCTATCTGTTTTGCGTAAGAATGGATTGGAAAATAAAAAAACTCAAATTCTATATGTTGGGAAATTGCCTGCAAACTTTGATCTAGAAGTAGTTCGAAATATCTACGGATACGATTTTGAATTGAAAGCATTTGATTCTTCGCAAGATGTACCTGAGTTTAACGGCAGTACAATTTTAATTGCAAATGAAGATAAATTTGGACCGACTAAAACACGAACCGGTGTTGATTTTCACATCAGTCTTTACAATGGTTTGGGAAGTGTATTAGTGGTTAATGGAGTTGAAAATGAAAATTATATCGCAGATATTCAACATGTACGAAGAAGAGAAACAGTAGCAATGACTCCTGCAGATTGTTTTATAGCTTTAGCATCTTTAGTTGCTGAAAGTCCGTTTAAACTTGCAGATCACAACAGTGATAAAGAAAAAGAATCGGTAGTACGTTCCATTCAAAAAATTACGGAAAGTCCTACAAATGCATTGGTAGCCTCAAGTGGATTGTCCATTCAGTATGCGATTATGATGGGATTGATACACGATGCAGATGAAAATCATACCGGAAAATCAATTAAAATTATTGTTCCGCCCAATTGTTACGGAGGTACAAATGATCAAGCAAGACGCGTTGCAGAATGTCTTGACCATGTTGAAATTGTAGATTTACCAGTTGACGGAGAGAACGATATGGTGCAAAGTATTGATCGGATTCTTGGAGAAATTGCATTGCAGGATGCCGTACCTTACATTATTGCAGAAATCCCAACAAATCCACGTGTTGAGGTGCCTAATCTAATTGATTTGCAAACCGTATTAACCAAAGAGCGGAAAACGGCGAATGGTGCGGTTGCAATTGATCCTGTTTTTATTTTAGATCAAACATTTTGCCCCAATGTCCATTTTTTAGGGGAAGGGAAAACACTTTCAACAGTTCGAACGATTTCTTTTGCCAGCGGTTCTAAGTTTCCAAGTGGTGGTCAATGTACCGCAGGCTATTGTGTGGGAAACAAAAAAACGGACGAATTGATGAAAAAAATAGAGGTGCATTTGGCACTTTGTGACAATGAAGCGACTGCTCTTCAATACGAAATTCTCGCCAAACAACTGCCTTCCATGAATCAACGAATTGTGGACGCTTATAAAAACACCCGCGAATTTGTGACTTACATTCACGAAGTGTTACCGACGGCGAAAATCAACTTTGTTTCAGAAGAATTGGCCCAACAAGGTTTTACACCTTCTGTTTTTTCTCTAGATCTTCCAACAAAAGGAAATTCAGACGCTGAAAAAGAAGCGTATAAAAGAGAAGAAAATTTAAAATTAATTCATCTAATGATTACCAAAATTCCGGACGAAAGTAAATTTTGCGTGAGTTATGGTCAGTTGAAAGGATGTTATTGGACGATTCCCGCAACTTCTACACAAGGCACAACGAAAGAGGGTGACAAGGATTATATTGTTCGTGCTTCACTTTCAGGAAACATGGATTTAGAAAAACACAAAGAAGTATTCTTGGAATTTGTAAAAAATAGGAGCTAAAAAAAAGCGGTAGTAAATAAATTTTACGAGTAGCAGATTCGGTTACGATAAACAAATCACAGAAGCTGAGTATCAGTTCGAATAAAGAAAATAAAAGTCAGAATAATGTCTGACTTTTATTTTTTAAGAAAGTTGAACCACAACACGTGTCTTTCTGAAGTTTTGAAAATAAAGCAACTGCAGCACATTTTCATAATTATATAAAACGAATTTTATAGTTCGTTTTCAACTAGTAAGTTAAACGCAATAAAATTAAGTGGATTTGCATTGAAAGAATTAAAAGCACGATTAAAATTTACCTTTCAAAAAGTTAAATCTAAATAGAAAATAATAAAAAACAGTATCTTTGACTTATGCAAAAAAGGTTTCACACTTATTTTATAATATTCATTCTAGGCTTATTTCTATTGCCTACGATGAGTTACGCGTGTGAAATGAAGGTAGAAAAAGCATGTTGTAAGAAAGAAATTCCTGTAAAAACGGAGAAGAAATCGTGTTGCAAAGACAATCATTCGCACGACGACGAGAAAAATTGTGGTGGGAAATGCGGTCACTCTAATTGTACTTCAACAGTGGCATCTTCTAGTTTTGCAGTTTTAAACGACTTTTCGTTTACATCCAATGCATTTGATTTTTCGACTGAAAAACAAAAATTTCAAGACACAAAAACCTTTATCTCATCAGGTTTTTCATCATTATGGCTTATTCCTAAAATAGGCTAGATTTAGTATTTGACAGCTACACTTATGTCAACTTTATAGCAAACGCTATACTTTTTAAACAACTTGTTACAGAAAACTCACCTATTTACACAGGGAAGAATTTCGTTTTGTTGTTACTTATTCGAAAAATTTTACTAAAAATCAAATTCAAAAAAGGCTAATTCTTTTTTGAATCTAAAATTATACTGATGAAAAATTCAATATCAAAAATTCTGGTAGCACTAACTTTGGTGCTATCCTTTACTGCAAGTCATGCACAAATAAAAAATGCAACAACAGCAAACGTAAAAATTTACGGCAACTGCGGCATGTGCGAAAAAACAATTGAAAACGCAGGCAATCTGAAAAAAGTTGCTTCTGTAGATTGGGACAAAAACACTAAAATGGCAACGCTAACTTTTGATTCTAAAAAAACGAATCAGGATGAGATTTTAAAGCGTATTGCTTTGGCAGGTTACGACAGTGATTCTTTTTTAGCTCCAGACGATGTGTATGAAAATCTTCACGGATGTTGTCAGTACGATAGAGAAGCAAAAGTTGCCGTAAAAGAGTCAGCTGAAGTTGGAACTCATAAAGATCACATGCAAACTATGACTTTACAAGCGCCACAAAACAAACCGTTAGACCCCGTGTTTAATAATTATTTTGCTGTGAAAGATGCATTGGTGAAAACAGATGCTGCATCTGCTTCTAAAAATGCGACTGCATTATTAGCTGCAATCGGAGATGTTAAGATGGATAAATTAGAAATGGATGTTCACATGGTTTGGATGAAAGTTTTAAATGATTTAAAAAAGGATGTAAAATATATTGCAGATTCTAAAGATGTTGCTCAGCAAAGAGATGGTTTCATAAATCTCTCAAAAGACATGTATACGTTGATTAAAATTTCAAAAACGGATACTCCTGTCTATTATCAATTTTGCCCGATGGCAAACAACGGAAAAGGTGCTAACTGGTTGAGTAAAGAAAATGCAGTCAAAAATCCATATTACGGTTCTCAAATGATGAGTTGTGGTAAAACAGTTGAAACTATTAACTAAGTCACTTTTAATTTGAAATTATATTCGCAAAAATTAATTGTAGCGTTATAATTTCTTCACTAAAAATTAATTCAAAATACAAATAAAATGAAAATAGTAAATATAAAATACATCGTACTAATACTAATTGTTGCTTTATTCAGTACAGCTGCTTCAGCTCAAATTTCAAAAGCCGAAATCATAGCTACAGGTTTAACGTGTTCTATGTGTTCCAATGCGATCAACAAGCAATTGCAATCGCTTCCAGAAGCAGTAAATGTGGAAACGGATTTAAACACAAATACTTTTACTGTTACGCTGAAAGAAGGCAATACATTAACGCCTGCTACTTTCAAGGAAAAAGTAGAAAAAGCAGGGTTCTTCATTGGTTCACTTGTTTTAACTGTTCCTTCAGAAACTGCGAATAAAAGTCCTTATATTATTGTAAAAGATGTAACGAAAAAATCCAAAGAAATTCAAATTCAAGTATTGGATAAAGGATACGTAGTAGATAAAGAGTTTAAAAAATTAGCAAAAGCGTATAAAAATATTCCTACATACGCAAGTTCGAATGAAGCTGATTTTCATGTAAAAGTGTTGAACTAATGAAGAAGATTTTAGTAGTCCTTACATTAGTTATTTTTCAAAAAGGGATTAGTCAGGAATTGTTTCTAATGACCGATCCCGCAAGTAATGTGCCCGCGAATTCTTTAGGTGTAAATGTGTTACAGTCGCTTTTTAAAGAGGAATTTAAAAGTGGTTACGATTACCAATTAATGCCTGAGGTTTCTTACGGACTCAATCGGAATTTGATGTTTAGAGCAACCGCGTTTCTCAGCAATCGCGATAATAATTTTGCAGCAGAAGGCGGTAGTTTGTATACAAAATACCGCTTCTACTCTTCGGATGATTTAAACAGTCACTTTCGAATGGCTGCGTTTGGACGATATAGTTTTAACAACGCGAAGATTCACCAAGAGCAGATAGAAATTATGGGTAATAATACAGGAATTGAAGCCGGAATTGTGGCTACAACTTTGATTAAAAAATTGGCCATAAGTTCGACGGTGAGTTTTGAAAAAGCCTTTGACAACACATCCAGTAATCCGTTTCCAGATAATTTAGGAAATAATGCTACGAATTATACATTGTCATTTGGTCAATTAATGTATCCTAAAAAGTACACAAGTTTTAAGCAAACCAACATTAATTTGATGGTTGAATTTGTCGGCCAAACCATTAACGAAAATGGAAAATCATACTTAGATGTTGTTCCGGTTGTACAATTTATTTTCAACAGTCAAGCTCGAGTGGACTTGGCTTACAGACATGAATTACTAAGTTCGATGACACGTTCTGCACCAAATGGAGTGTATTTGAACTTGTATTATACTTTTTTTAATTTGAAAAAGTAACGGTCTATATTTATGCAGGAACGCTCAGCTTTAGAATGAAAAGTAAAGAATACTAATTAGCTAGTTCACGCTGCTATTAATGTACATAAAAATGACACATAAATATACGGTTACAGGAATGACTTGTTCAGGTTGTGAAAGCACTGTGCGAAAAGACTTATTGAAAGTTGAAAATGTTACAGAAGTGCTTGTTTCGAAAGACAATGAAGAAGCTACCATTACAATGTCAAAGCATGTTGAATTAGAAATTTTTCAGAAGGCATTAGGCGGAAGCGAAAGCACGTACCAAATATCTTTACCAAATTCCAAAGGTGCTTCGGAAATAAAAGATAGTTGTTGCTCCACTGAAAAAAAAACAAGTAAATCTAAAGCTTCAAGTAAAAACGAACCAGGCACTTATTATTGTCCAATGCATTGCGAAGGAGAGAAAGTCTACGATAAAGCTGGAGATTGTCCTGTTTGCGGAATGGATTTGGTCAAACAACCTTCTCATAATCAAGCAACACAATACACGTGTCCGATGCATCCTGAAATCGTTGAGGACGAACCGGGAAGTTGCCCAATTTGCGGAATGGATTTAGTGCCTATGGAACCTACAGAATCGGACGAAGAAAAGGCATATTTGAAGTTATCTAAAAAGATGAAAATCGCTTTGATATTCACTATTCCAGTGTTTATAATTGCGATGTCAGAGATGATTCCTAACAATCCGTTATTTCAAATTATGGAATTGCGGTACTGGAATTGGGTTCAATTTGTTCTAACACTTCCTGTTGTATTTTACGCATGTTGGATGTTTTTTGAACGAGCGTGGAAATCCATTATTTCTTGGAATTTAAATATGTTTACGCTAATCGGAATCGGTACCGGAGTTGCATTTCTATTCAGCATATTTGGAATGTTATTTCCAGAATTTTTTCCCGCACAATTTAAAACTGAAAGCGGAACTGTTCACTTATATTTTGAAGCAGCGGTTGTGGTTTTAACTTTAGTGCTATTGGGTCAATTATTAGAAGCAAAAGCACATAGTAAAACCAGTGGTGCGATTAAAGAACTGTTGAAATTAGCACCTACAGAAGCGACTTTAGTTGTTGATGGTGAAGAAAAAGTAATTTCTATTCACGAAATTAAAAAAGGAGATAGCATACGAGTAAAACCAGGCGAGAAGATTCCAGTTGACGGGAAAATTACAGAAGGTCATAGTACAATCGACGAGTCGATGATTACCGGCGAACCGATTCCTGTAGATAAAAATGTCGATGATGCTGTAAGTTCAGGAACTATTAATGGCACGAAATCATTTTTAATGGTTGCTGAAAAAGTAGGTTCAGAAACGTTATTATCTCAAATCGTACAAATGGTCAGCGACGCCAGTCGCTCTCGAGCTCCAATTCAAAATGTAGTTGATAAGGTCGCTAAATATTTTGTTCCAATTGTCGTTGTTGTTTCTATAATCACATTTTTTATTTGGTGGCAATTTGGCCCTGAGCCTAAATTGGTTTATGGTTTTGTGAATGCTATTGCGGTACTTATTATTGCTTGTCCTTGTGCTCTAGGTTTAGCAACACCAATGTCAGTGATGGTTGGCGTAGGAAAAGGTGCTCAAAATGGTGTACTAATCAAGAACGCCGAAGCCATCGAAAAAATGAATAAAATCGATGTGCTAATTACCGATAAAACGGGAACAATTACAGAAGGTAAACCATCTCTAGAAAAAATTGTTGTTAAAGAAATTGATGAGATTGATGTCTTAGGAAAAATAGCTTCTATTAACCAAAGTAGTGAACATCCTTTAGCGACTGCAGTTGTAAATTTTGCCAAATCTAAAAAAGCTGATTTTTCGAAAGTAGAAAACTTTGAGTCAGTTACTGGAAAAGGTGTGAAAGGAACTATTAATAATGAGCAAATTCTTTTAGGTAATAAAAAATTATTGGAACAAGAAGGCGTTCAGGATTTTTCAGAAATTGAACAAGAAGTTATTGCAGAGCAAAAGTTGGGAAAAACCGTTTCTTACATTGCCATTGATAAAAAAGTGGTTGGTTATATTACTATTACCGATGCTATTAAGCCATCAAGTATTGAAGCAATTATAGAATTAAAACGTCAGGGTGTTGAGGTAATAATGCTAACAGGAGATAACGAAAACACAGCAAAAGCAGTGGCTTCTGAATTAAATCTAACCGACTTTAAAGCAAGTTTTTTACCACAAGACAAATTGCAATATGTAAAAAAATTGCAAGCTCAAGGTAAAATTGTTGCGATGGCAGGAGATGGAATCAATGACGCGCCAGCTTTAGCTCAAGCCGACATAGGAATTGCAATGGGAACTGGAACGGATGTAGCTATTGAGAGCGCTAAAATCACTTTAGTAAAAGGAGATTTACTTGGCATTGTGAAAGCGAAAAATCTGAGTCATGGTGTGATGAAGAACATCAAACAAAATCTATTTTTTGCATTTTTCTATAATGTTTTAGGAATTCCAATTGCTGCTGGAATTCTTTATCCATTTTTCGGACTATTACTTTCACCTATGATTGCTGCTTTAGCCATGAGTTTTAGTTCGGTTTCCGTTATAGCCAATGCTTTAAGACTGAGAATGCTTAAAATTTAAATCTAAAACAAATTAAGATGGACAATACACATACACATACACAAAAATCTAAATACACCACCTTCTTTTTAATGATTGGCGCGTCATTCATAGCGATGTATATCACGATGTATTTAAACACCTATTCAATTGACCATGTTTATTTCAGTATGACCCGCTTCTATATGGTGTGTTTGGGAATTTCAGCGATGGCGGTAATTATGCTGTTGTTTATGTTAGGCATGTATACAAATAAGAAAAAGAACAGGGCAATTCTGCTTGGAAGTTTAGTGCTTTTTAGTACCGCACTAACTTTAGTGCGTATTCAAAAGCCAATAGTTGGAGACCTTTTGTGGTTAAAAGGAATGATTCCACATCACTCAATTGCGATTCTTACCAGCGAAAGAGCCGATATAAAAGACGCTGAAGTTCGAAAATTAGCGGATGATATCATTCAAGCACAAAAGAAAGAAATTGAACAAATGAAAATAATGATTAAACGTTTAGAAAATGAAAAATAAAATACTACTAACACTCTTAGTTGTAATAGGGTTTGCATCCGAAAATTACGCTCAGAACATAGTTCGCTACGATTTACACGTTCGGGATACCCTCGTAAATTTCACAGGAAAAGAAAAAAGAGCTATTGCTGTAAATGGGCAGATTCCAATGCCAACCTTGACGTTCACCGAAGGAGATATTGCCGAAATTCACGTCCACAATCATCTGAAAGAATCGACATCCTTGCACTGGCACGGATTGTATATTCCCAATGAATATGATGGCGTTCCTCATTTGACGCAAAAACCAATTGAGCCAGGTGAAACATTCATTTATCGTTTCCCAATTATCCAAAACGGAACGCATTGGTACCACAGCCACAGCGGCATGCAAGAACAAATAGGAATGCACGGTTCGTTGATTTTGAAGAAAAAAGCAGACGATCCCACTTTTAGAAAAGGCATTGATGATATCCCGCAAGTCCCCATTATTTTGAGTGAATGGACCGATATCAATCCAATGAATGTACATCGAATGCTTCACAATGCTTCGGATTGGTTTGCTATTAAAAAAGGAACTACTCAAAGTTACATCGAAGCAATTAAGGAAGGACATTTTAAAACGAAGCTTAATAACGAGTGGAAACGAATGTTAGCCATGGATGTGAGTGATGTTTATTATGACAAATTTTTGATTAATAATAAAAATGAAAGCCAACTTTCCCAATTCAAAGCAGGCGACAAAGTAAGATTACGGATAGCAAATGGTGGTGCTTCGTCTTATTTTTGGTTGCAATATGCTGGAGGAAAAATAACAGTTGTTGCCAATGATGGAAACGACGTTGAACCCGTTGAAGTGGACCGATTAATCATTGGGGTTTCTGAAACGTATGATGTTGTAGTAACTATTCCTGCAGCAAATACTTCTTACGAATTTTTGGCTACAGCCGAAGACCGAACGAAATCTGCATCGGTTTACATTGGCGAAGGCATTAAGCAATTAATCAGTCCACTTCCAAAGTTAAAATACTTTGAAGGAATGAAGATGATGAACGACATGATGAACATGGACGGAACCATGAACGATATGGGAATGGATATGTCTTTGCAAAAAATGGATATGAATACCGTCATGTATCCAGAACTATCTGGAACTTCTATGAAAATGGAACATGGGAAAATGGACATGAAAGGGGATAAAATGAAGATGGAGAAAAATACTGACATGAAAATGGAAGGTATGGACCATTCGAAACATTCTATGAATGCTGATATCGTGACTTTAAATTACGGAATGCTGAAATCTCCAACAAAAACCACCCTTGATAAAGACGCTCCAGTAAGAGAAATCCGCTTTGAACTTACCGGAAATATGAACCGGTACGTATGGAGTATGGACAATAAGGTACTTTCAGAAAGCGATAAAATTTTGATTAAAAAAGGGGAGATCGTTCGCATTACGTTGTATAATAATTCGATGATGCGTCATCCGATGCACTTACACGGTCATGATTTTAGAGTGTTGAATGGACAAGGTGATTATGCTCCATTGAAAAACGTGTTGGATATTATGCCAATGGAAACGGACGTGATTGAATTTGCGGCTAATGCAGATGGAGACTGGTTTTTTCATTGCCACATTTTATACCACATGATGTCGGGAATGAACCGCGTGTTCAGTTACGAAAACTCTGAACCAAATCCATTTCTACCAAATAAAGCACAATCCTATAAAAAGCTACAAGCCGAAAGTAACGAATTGCATTTTATGGCAGAAAATGATTTTGCTACCAATGGAAACGACGGACAAGCGATGCTGCAAAATGCACGTTGGAGTTTTGGAACCGAATGGCGTTTGGGTTACAACGACAAACACGGTTACGAATCAGAAACACATATTGGAAGATATATCGGCACCAATCAATGGTTTATGCCGTTTGTAGGTCTTGATGCCCGTTATAGAAAATTCGGACACAACGAAGTAGAAGAGAATATTTTTGGTCAAAAGAATACGAAAGACAAACGAATTCTGGCAAGCATAGGTTTTAATTATACGTTGCCTTTATTAGTAATTGCGCAAGCTGAGGTATACCACGATGGGACATTTAGATTCCAATTGATGCGTGAAGACATTCCGCTTTCACCAAGATTAAGAGGTGCTTTTATGATCAATACCGACAAAGAATACATGGCAGGTTTCAAATATATTGTTGGGAAAAACTTAGGAATCACGACGCATTATGATAGTGATATGGGAATTGGATTTGGTTTGAATGTGAATTATTGATAAATAACGACGTTTATTTTTAAAAGTTTACCATCAATAAAAAGTGTACCTTTCTGAATGAGAATACGATCGGTTTTGAACAAAGGAAATAATTTTTATGACTGAATACAGACCGATCGTCCTAAATCTTCAAAATGAAAAGTACAATCAACATAATAAAGCATTCAGGAGAAATTCAAGAATTTGATCTGGAAAAATTGAAAAGCTCTTTAAGACGTGCTAAGGCAGATGAATCACTTGTTCTCTTAATCGCTGACGAGGTGCAAAACAATCTAGTAGAAGGGATGACAACCAAACAAATCTATAAGATGGCTTTTAAAATATTAAGAGGAAAAGCAACAGCAACGGCATCGCGTTACAAACTTAAAAAAGCGTTAATGCAATTGGGTCCATCCGGGTTTCCTTTTGAAAAATTAGTAGGACAATTGTTAGCACATGAAGGTTTTGAAACTGAAGTAGGCGTTTTTGTGCAAGGAAATTGTGTCCAACACGAAGTAGATGTCGTTGCTCAAAAAGACAACCATCACTACATGATTGAGTGCAAATACCACAGCGATCAAGGACGGTTTTGTAATGTGAAAATTCCACTTTACATCCAGTCGCGATTTCTTGATGTTGAAATAGAATGGAAAAAACAGCAAGGCCACGATACCAAAATGCATAAAGGATGGGTCTACACCAATACACGATTTACGGCGGACGCACTTCAGTACGGCAACTGTGTGAATTTAGGTCTAGCAAGTTGGGATTATCCAAAAGGAAATGGAATTAAAGAGCGAATTGACAAAGTGGGAATGCATCCTTTAACGGCCTTAACAACACTTACAAAATCTGAAAAAACAAAATTATTGGACAAAGGAATTGTACTTTGTAAAGAGATCCACGAACATCATGAGTTTTTGGATCAAATTGGCATTAGCAGAGAAAGAAAAAAAATAGTTTTAGAAGATTGCCAAGAATTATGCAGCACCAATTAAATCACGTCCCTATGAAAAATAATAAAATTAGCATCCATTTTTTAGGAGCAGCTGGAACAGTTACCGGTTCTAAATATTTAGTGGACACCGGAGAAAAAAAGATACTGATTGATTGCGGACTTTTTCAAGGTCTTAAAGAACTGCGACTCAAAAATTGGGAATATCCACCGGTAGATGTACCTGATATTGATATTGTTTTACTGACACACGGCCACATGGACCATACCGGTTATTTACCTCGATTGATCAAGCAAGGTTTCAATGGGAAAATATATGGTACGAGTCCAACATTGGAAATTGCAAAAATCATACTTAACGACAGCGCTAAAATTCAGGAACAAGAAGCAGAGCGAGCGAATAAACAGGGTTATTCTAAGCACGATCCGGCCGAACCATTGTACGATTTAAAAGATGTTGAAAAGACGATTCCGCATTTTAAAAGTGTTCCACAATCTCAATGGATTGCGTTGTTTGATGGCATTAAAGCACGATTCAAATATGTAGGACATATTTTAGGAGCTACGTTCATTGAATTGGACGTTCGCGGCAAACGGTTTGTCTTCTCAGGAGATATTGGAAGAATCAACGATTTACTGTTATATCCTCCTTTGAAACCTAAAAGAGCCGATGTGCTTTTTATAGAATCGACTTACGGAGGTAGGTTCCACCAGGAAGAAACAGACGCGATCCCGCAAATTGAAGCCATCGTAAACGAAACAATCAGTAGAGGAGGAAGTTTATTTGTGCCTAGTTTTTCAGTAGAACGAGCCCAACTGATGATGTTTGTTTTTTGGAAATTAGTGAAAGAAAATAAAATTCCAAAAGTACAGATGATTATGGACAGCCCTATGGGAGCTGATGTTTTAGAATTGTTTCAACGCACGAAAGATTGGCACAAGTTAGAAGAATATGAATTTGCAGAAATGTGTTCTTACTTTACAATCGTCAGCAGTTACGAAGAAACGATGGATTTGCGAATAGACAAAAGCCCAAAAATTGTAATTGCCGGAAGTGGCATGCTTACCGGTGGAAGGATGCTCAACTACCTCGAAACAAACGCGGATAATGCTAAAAACACGTTGCTTTTTATTGGCTACCAAGCCGAAGGAACACGAGGCAGAAAACTATTAGAAGGTGAGAAAGAGCTAAAAGTGTATGGGAAATGGGTTCCATTCAATATGCAAGTCGCAGAAATTGAGGGACTTTCAGCACATGCAGATCATGCGGAACTTTTGGATTGGATCAATAAAATTAAAATCAAACCAGAACGCATTTTCATTATACACGGGGAGAAGGAAGGTGCAGAAGCGTTGCAAATAGGTATAAAAGAAACCTACGGTTGGAATGCGGAAATCCCAGAATTGTACAGCATTGAAGAGGTGTAAAGTCCGTTTGTTTTATTTTACTATTGCTTAGCTGATTGCAAAAGCTTAAAGGAGAAGACTTAGTTGTGCCTGGTTTTATAGTGTATCGTGGAAAAGGACTCGCGTAGTGTCACTATTGTCGGTTGTTATAAAGTGGAATTTTATAAATACGATACTGTTTCATTTGGTTTTATAATTTTATTTTTAATCTGCTTTTACAATGGAAGTAAAAAATGCAACTAATTTATGTTTAGATTTTGGTGCCAAACAGTATAAGCTATTTGTGATTTTTTTTAAATTATTTTTTTTAGGAGGTACTTTGCTTAAATAAAATAATTACTTTTATCTTAACAGTTACATTATGGAAATCAAATATTAATAAGTAATTCTGCCCCACATAATTACATTTACTTGAACGTTATGACAAATAAACTTCAACAATTGTGGGATTCGGCAGATGAAATTGCCAGACAAAGTACAGCATTACCATTAATTGATTTTAATGAATTACTTAATTCGCTGATTAGCATTGGTCCATATTATTTTTATGTTGTCGACTTTTACGATCGTTCTCTTTCACATGTAAGTCCTTCTATAAAGGAAATCCACGGCTTTGACCCCGAAACCGTCACTTTTGATGCAATTATCAACGCAATACATCCGGACGACATGGAGTTCGTTGCTAAAGCGGAGGAAACGAATATTAAATTTATCTATGATATTATCGGAAAAGAGAATGTACTACAGTATAAAAGCAATTACTGCTTCAGAGCTCGATTAAAAAACGGATCGTATTCTTTGTTTAATCATCAAGCTATTGTTTTAACAACAGATGAAAATGGCGGATTTGGAAAGGCTTTAAATATTCATACTGACATAGGTCATGTTTGTAAACAAAATAGTTATACTACTTCTTTAATTGGAATGAAAGACCAGCCTTCCTACACTGATATTAAGGTTTTATTTAACTCGAATGATTTTACCTATTTTTCGCAACGGGAGATTCAAGTCCTCAAATTGATTTCGCAAGGCTATATTACTTCTCAAATAGCACGTCAGTTAAACATAAGCGAACACACTGTAAAAACACACCGTAAAAACATTAACAAAAAAGGGGACTGTAAGAACGTTTCCGAGTTGGTGAACAAGTGTGTTTCAAAAGGATTGATTTAAAAATATACCCACTTATAGGTATTGACTTGCGTTTTATTTTAACTTTATTTTACATAAAAGGATTAAAATCTGTAAAACTAAAAGCCATAAACTAGCAATTATTAGGTGTTTAGTTGCGCTACATGTTTTTTATTAATGCACAAATCTCCGGTTATAGATTAGATTTTAAATTCAGCATTTCAACGAGAAAATATATTATTTCATTATGTTCAATAGATAAAAATCAGATTTATTTAGTGTAATATCATCATTGATAGTAAAAAAAGAATATCATTTATTGGATTGCTAGAAGGTTTTATTTTGCCAAAATATAAAATTTAAAATCTTTTGAATGAAACAGTATATTCTTTGGTTTGTTTTTAAAACAACATACAACTAGGTGTTCACTCTTAATAAAGTTCTCATAAATCGGTTTGAACAAGCAAGTCTGAATTATTATTTTCTAAAAACGAGTGGTAAGAAAAAACAATAAAAATTAAAGACAAATGAAAAAAATAATTCTTACCATCGTTGGACTACTGTTTTTAGTCAATTTTTATGCGCAATCCGTTTCTCCAAAGTTATTTATAGGTACTACAAGTATAAAAAAGAACATCTGTAGTGATACGAAATGGGTCCAACATGAAGTAAATGATCTTCAGGAATACGAACAAAAAAGAAAAGAATTTAGGGAAGAAAATAAACCTAATTCTTATGCATCTCCTGGCGGTGTCTATGTCAAAGAAACGGAATCTGTAATCGTTTACGAGTTCAAAGTGAAGCGATCTGGTTTTAATTGTCAACCTACAGTTCATGCTATTATTAAAGGTCCTTCGTTACAATTTTGTGAGGATCAATTGAAACTAAAAATAAATAAAATTCCAAACGAGTTTATCACTCCACCTCAAATTGTTTTTAGATGGACGGGGAAGGCGATGGCACGTTCAACAAATAATCCATCGGTAAAGAAAACTGAAGAAGAATCTTCAAGATTAAATGACGAAAAAAAGAACTTAAATGGAAGCGAAGCTGTTTCTTGCCCGACCTTTGATTTTAAAATCAGTAATACCCCAAGTTATAACTGTGTAGCATTAGAATGGTGGTCATTATCTACTAAAACGAACGTTGTTGATGAGGCTGGAAATTTCAAACAATCAAGTGATTCAGAAATTGTAGCATTCACTGTCGAGTCTCGTAAGGAGGGAAATACAGTTTGGACTACAGAAAAATATGGAAATAACGGCAGAAATTTGCATACATTGACCGGTCTTGAGCCATGTACACGATATGAAATTCGACTTACTACAATTTGTGCCAATAATGGGCATTCAAATCCTTCAAACATACTACGGTTTACGACATCGTGCACGAAGCCAGGGCTTTTAAGTGTTGGTAATATAACAAACTCCTCTGCATCGGTAAGTAATAAAAGGCTTTCCGCGGCCGTAACGTATCCTTGTAATAGTGCAGCGAAGAGCCAAATAAAAATTGTTGAATATAGAACGAGTACCTCCAACTGGCAGACTGTAATTTGTAATAGGGGTGAAACCTGTAACTTGTATGGATTGACACCTGCAACAACATATATTGTAAGAGCCCGATTTCACTATGGAAGTACACTTTATTCAGACTATACGAATGAAGTTGCTTTCAGTACAAGGGAATAGGAATAATGAAGAAAATTTATCCTGATAAAAAAGCAAATGAAATAAGTATAAATTTTGAAAGTGTTTTATTGAGCGGTTTTTATTTTTTATAAGTGACTCATTTATAGATTCCTATAAGCTAAAGTTGGAATCATTGAACATTAAATTGATCATTGATCATTGCAATAAATAATTATATAAAATAAAAACGGACAGCTACTAACGCAGGTAACATTTTTGATAGAAGTCATTTTTTGAGCAATTTAAAACAGCAATTTAAAACCACATTATTATGAAAAAGCAATTTATATTAGTAGCACTGTTGATTTTTAGTATGATTATCTGTGATTTTAGTAAAGCACAATGTACCGAGGCTAAAGATTCTGAAATGGCAAAGTACATGCTGCTGACAAAAACACAAGATGCACAAGGATGTTCTCAATGTGCAATGCTTGCACTTTATTTTTGTAGTGCAAAATATTGTGTTAAAAGTGAAGATGTGAACAAAGTTGGGCAAATGATTAACGCATGTAAAGAAAATATACGAAATATGGGACAACCCTATTGCTGTCCGGATTATTTAAATAAAGTTCCAGAATGGGGAATTATGGGAGATAACGCAAGTAATTCAGGAAGTAACTTGAATTCCGTTTCTAATCCGATGATAAATAACATGAGTAGTCCATCGGGAACATCTCAAGTTTTGAATACACTGAGTCAATTGAATCCTAATTCAAAAGAATTAAGTACGTATGCCGCAAATTATCAACAAGGAGAACAAATAGCAACTGCGGTAGCCGGAATAGTAGATTTATTTACACCGTCTCCGGAGGAACAAGCCAGGAAAGAGCAGGCTAGGTTAGAAAGCGAAAAAAGAGCAGAAGAGCTTCGACAGCGCCAACTTCAACTAAAAATTCAAAATGAAAATAATGCAAAAGAAGATTTTAAAACAAATTTTTTAATTGGTGTAGATGATTCCGATGAAAATAATAGGGTTGCTGCTGTTATAAATGGAATGGATAATTATATTACGAAAAAATACACGTACGATGTTAGCGAATTATTACCTAATTGGAAACCTTGGATGATTGAAGCTATACGTAACGATAATAAATTTGTAAGTGTTGTTTTTTCAGCAAAAACACTTGGTTTCTGTCTTAATAAATTCGATTATAATTTAGGTCTGACCGTTCCAGAGGCGATTGAATTACTTGAAAAAGTGGCTAATAGTGGGGCGGAAACGACCAGCTATTTAGGTATTTCGTGGGAATCGGTACAGAAAAAAATAAAGGTCAAAAACAAAAAAAAGAAATTAATTTCAAAAGATGTTTTAGTAAACAAAGTGACTTTTGTAGCAGAAGGTTCCGCAGCTGCAAATATGGGTTTGAATATCGGAGATGAAATACTAATGATTAATAATGAGCAAGTTGATCACTTAATGCATCAAAAAATTCAAAAATTCAAACCTGGAGAAAAGATCAAAATCACCTATTCGCGAGATAGTAAAGAATTTGTAAAAGATGTTGCTTTAGGAAGCACGATTAAAAACCTATATAATGTTGATGCTATGTTGGTTCTTGCAAACTATTACAATGTAAAAGCGTTGGGCAATAATCCCGAAAAGACCCTTTATTACTTTACTAAAGCTGCAGAAAATAAAAGTCCTAATGCTATGTATGCTTTAGCTCAAATATATCAGTACAATCTGTTTGGACATAAAAAAGTAAATGTAAAATTTAAATTTAAAAACAATGTTGCATTTGCTCATGAATGGTATCTGAAAAGTTTAGAAGATTTGTATTATACAAACTCACAAATTAAAAGATTGTACAACATAGGTACAGACTTCGAGATAAAATCATTTGATGAATTAATTACGATGTCTAAAAAAGGGATTGGCTGTAAGAAGGATTTACTGATGGCAGAAGAACTCTTAAAACAAAAAACAGCATATTTAGAACAAATTAGTAAAAACAATTAACCAGACAGTTTTCGTTAATTCATTTAAGAATTATGCTGCGATTGAAACTTAAATTCATTAAAACAAAAAATAATTTAAAATTCATATTATGAAAAATATTTTAATAATTTTAATTTTATGTACTACAGGTCTTTTTGCTCAAAATAGGACACAAAAGGTTGCAGAGTATAGTGATTGGAACACCTTTAAAAATCCATATGAAGCTTTACAAATAAGGTATAAGTTGGAAAAGAAAGACGGAGATGTAGGTTATTACAAAGCCCAAATTAGGATCAACTTTGATGAGCCTACAATCTGTAAAGACCAACGATGTCAGGGATATGCATTGTCTTTTGGAATACCTTCTGTAGATGATAATGGGGAGAAATTTTATCATTATAAAATATTTTTCTCGTACAAGGAGAACTATACCATACCAGATTTAATTCCAATAAAGCTTTCATTTTCAGATGGTTCTAAAAGATTTTTAAAATCAGATGGATTTTACTATCAAAAAAATGATACTGCTGAGCCACAATATTTACAGTATTTTTTTATAAAATCTGCCGACTTAATCTTAGAAGGTTCACGACTCAATTTCAAAAATTTTATTGAATCTGAAGCAATTACTTTAAAATAAAACTGAAATCTTCCCAAGAAGAAAAACAAATCTAGCAAACGTATTATCATTTTGAAAAACTTTCGCAACTTCCTGAAAAGCGGCAACAAATTTGGCCCGTTATGGAAGCGAAAATGATGAATTCTTTAGTTATTTTACTTTGAGAGTTACAAGCGTTACAAATATTCATTTAAAAGAATCTTTAATTAGTGACGACGCTATAAAGCACATGTTTAAGTTTAAAAAGTTCAAAATTTCTATTTGAGAAGAAAAAAAATACAACTAAAAACTCCATTCCCTACATCGATGAGTTGAAGCGTTTGGAGCGTTTGAATAGTACCGGAACAAAAATTACATTATCGGATTTATGTGAACATTTAGACATTCAAAACCTTAACGAAGTATTCGTAGATTCTGACGAAGATGAAATTAATATTGAAGAAAAAGGTTCTGCCTTATGATGAAAAATGCCTAATAGTACTATTTATTTAAATTGTTCGGAAACTACTGAAGTTTTAGGAGTCGAAAATAAACCGATTTTTTTAAAAAAAATAAGAGCGTTTTTCGTGAAGTTGGGTGGAATTGAAAGTCTTAAAATATGTAAGTTGAGGATTTCTTCATCAGGCACACATTTTATTAAAGAATACTTGATTTTTAATGTACGAATTTTTCAGTTGTGAACCGTTTAAAGTTCCAGAAAAAGACTTTTACAAAATAGACATCGCAATAAATACCTATTCAATTTCTTCCGTTAGATTTTCTTTGACAGGAATTTACGGGAGTTATTCGGAAGTAAAAAACCCTAAATCATTTTACTTAAATGATTTAGGGTTTAATTTAGTAGCGAAGACGGGAGTTGAACCCGTGACCTCAGGGTTATGAATTGCGTAAAATTCTAATAACTTGCTTGATTTTGTACTTATTGACTCAAAACCGTATACTAAACCGTATACTGAATTTAGACATTGTTAGAGACAAATATAATTCTTAATTTAGTTTTTTCAAAAGTAATTCTTACATTTAAATTTTAGAGTTATTGAAAATAATTTTGATTAAAACTTTTTTTAAAGTACCTCTTTTTAAAGATTTAAATGTGGATAAGCATTAATGTTATGTCTCTTAAAAAATACAACGAAAAACGTGATTTTAAACAAACGACTGAACCAGTTGGAGAAAAAAAAAGTTCCTCTGGTAAACTTATTTTCGTTGTTCAAAAACACAATGCATCTCATCTTCATTATGACTTTCGTCTAGAAATAAATGGCGTACTTTTAAGTTGGGCAATCCCAAAAGGCCCATCGCTAAATCCCGACGACAAACGTCTTGCAGTTTTGGTAGAAGAGCACCCTTACGATTATAAAGATTTTGAAGGCACTATACCCAAAGGTAATTATGGTGCTGGAGCCGTAATCGTTTGGGATAATGGCACCTATCAACCTACAAAAGTACAAGAGGGAGAAGATCCGCAATTACTTCTTGAGAAACAATTTAAAAAAGGGCATATGAGCTTCGAGCTCAACGGTCATAAGTTGAAAGGTGCCTTTTCGTTAGTGCAATTAAAAGAAAAGGGGGATAAAAGTTGGTTACTCATTAAAAAGGAGGATGAGTATGCGTCGGAATTCGATATTCTGAAAAATGATAAATCTGTACTCACAGATAGAATACTGGATCAATTAGAAACAGAAAAGAAAGTGATTCATAAAACAGAAGTTGCTTTTCAGACGCCCATGTTCGCCACTGCTACAGATACAGCATTTGACCATCCGGATTGGATCTATGAGAAAAAATACGACGGATACCGAACTATTGCGGTAGTAAAAAATAAATCTGTAAACCTCTTCAGTCGTAATGAGAATTCATTTAATGAAGATTTTAAAGCTTTGCATGAAGAATTAATGACATTAACGCATGAAGTTTCATTGGATGGCGAGGTAGTGATTGAAGACGAGCACGGCAAAGATTCATTCCAAATGCTACAAAATTATTTAAAAGATAAAGTAGGCACTTTAAAATATTACGTATTCGATATGATAAATCTAGACGGCAGCGACTTGAAAGAGGTTCCGCTATCAAATAGAAAGGAACTTCTAGAAATGCTTTTTAATAAACATTCGTTTAAGAATATTATACTATCTCCCTTTGTTAAGAAGAAGGGAATTTTACAACTCGAAAAAGCCGCCATAGATAAAAGCGAAGGTATTATTGCAAAGCACGCTGAAAGCAGCTATCAAAGTGGGAAAAGAAGTAAAGATTGGCTAAAAATTAAATTAGTCCAACAAGAGGAGGTTATCATTGTAGGATTCACTGAACCTGCTGGATCAAGACGAAACTTTGGAGCGCTATTGTTAGGACAGTACAATGGAGAAGAAATTAGATATATTGGAAAATGCGGAAGTGGATTCACAGACCAGCTCTTAAAAGACATCCACGAGAAAATGAAACCACTAATCATTTGTGAAAGCCCTTTACAATCTGCTCCAAAAATTAAGGAAAAAATAACTTGGGTTAAGCCTGAATTAGTTTGTCAAGTTAAATTTACGGAATGGACCAAAAACAAACATTTGCGCCATCCAGTTTTTTTAGGATTACGAGTAGATAAATCTGCGGAACAGGTCATGTTTGAAACCGAGATTCATAAAGCTAAACTATTAGTTATACGTTCTTTGGCACAAAATGAAAAAGTAGAAGTTGAAAATGATCACAGTTTTAAAGTGGGCAAAACAATAGTGCACCTAACCAATCAAAACAAAATTTACTTTCCAGAAAGCAAGATAACAAAAGGCGAAGTAATAGAGTACTACAACCAGGTTTCCCGCTTAATTCTTCCGTACTTAAAAGACCGTCCACAGTCTTTATATCGCTTTCCAAATGGCATCGACCATCAACCTTTCTATCAAAAAAATATAGAGGTGGACAAAGTGCCGTCGTGGCTTAAAACAGTTGAAATTAATTCCGAAGAAAACGAACATGCTGTAAATTACCTTCTGTGCAATAATAAAGAAACGCTGCTTTATATGGCAAACCTAGGATGCATCGAAATAAACCCTTGGAATTCAACCATAAATAAACTTAATAATCCAGATTGGGTAATAATTGATATTGATCCTGAACTAGATGATTTTAACAAGGTAGTCGAAACCGCATTAGTTGTAAAAGATGTCATGGACGAAGTGAATACACCCTGTTTTTGCAAAACTTCAGGGGCTTCAGGACTGCATGTATATATCCCACTTAAAGCACAATACGACTACGAGACCGTCAAAATATTTGCGAATCTAATTGCAATTGAAGTGCAATCACGTCTTCCAAATACGACAACATTAGAGCGAAGTATTAAAAAAAGAAATCATAAAATATACATTGACTATCTACAAAACCGGAAGGGACAGACCATTGCAGCACCATATTGTGTAAGACCTCAACCAGAGGCAACCGTTTCTACTCCACTAGAGTGGGATGAGGTAAATGCGGACTTATCTCCAAAAATGTTTACCATAAAAAACGCAATCGACCGTTTTGAAAAAAAGGGGGATTTATGGAAAGGAGTATTAACTGAAAGTGCAAACATCGAATCTATAATAAGTCTGATGACTTAAGAAGATTTTTTCTTCTTCGATTCTAAGCTTGCTTTCAACATAGTCATTAAGTCGTCTTTTTGAGAATGTACAACCTTCATAGGAGAAGCTTTAGTTTTTTTGCCTTTTGCTTTTGCTTTTATGATTTTCATTAGTTTTTCACTGTATTCATCCTTATACGCAGAGATATCAAATTTCTCCGTCAATTGCTCAATAAGTTTATGAGCCATTTCAACTTCTTTTGTTTTTGTAGCACTGACCTTGGGTAATTTCAATTCCGCAGTAGAACGGATCTCCTGTTCAAACCGAATTCGATTTAAAACAATTACTTCTTTATAAGGTTTTAAAATGGCAAGCGCTTGTTTGTTTCGAAGTACAAAATTGGTCACACCCACTTTCCCTGATTCAACCATAGCATCTCGTAAGAGTGAATACGCTTTTGCAGCTCCTTTGGCAGGCTCTAAGTAATAAGGCTGTTCGTAATATAAACTATCAATTTCTGTTTCATCAGTGAAACTTAAAATATCAATCGTTTTGGTCTTTTCAGCATCCGCAGCTTCAAAATCCTCATCTTCTAGGACCACATATTTCTCGTCGATCTTGTATCCTTTTACAATATTTGAGTAAGCTACTTCCTTACCTGTATTTTCATTTACGCGTTTAAATTTTATATTAGCAAAATCGGCTTTATCTAACATGTCCAAATCTAAATTGGTTGTTTCAATAGCTGATAATAATTTTACTGGAATATTAATAAGTCCGAAGCTGATTGCACCTGTCCATATTGCTCTCATAATGATGTTTATTTAGGTTGTTTTAGTTTTAAAACTATTTTAAATATATTAAATGCTAAATAGGAACGAATATAAGGTTAAGCAACTTCAAGTGGCCAATCACATCCACCACCGAATTTAGTTATAATAAGTTCACAGATTCGAGAAAGAATTTGATCAACAATTGGAGTGCCATTACAGGTTAAATTGACTTGTTCAGAAAATTGCGAGTCTGGAAAGAGAATATGGATAAAAATGGGGCTTGTGGGTTCTTGCACTATTGAATCAGATATAATTCCCGTAACTGAAACGCAAATTTTGGCATCTAAATAACTACGTAAATTCTGTGCCATTAGGGAGGCTATTTCTGAGGATTCACTGCCACAGCGCTCTATTATGTTGCTGTCAATATTAAAAAAATACTCCTTCATATGATTTTTTGCAGCCACTACACTTCCAATAAAGACAGAATCTGCACAAGCGAATGAGGAAAAGGCTTCAGATAAAAGACCATTTGTAGCGCCTTCCGCAAAAGCAACTGTAATCTTATTCAACTTTAAAAAAGCGATGCAATTAAATATTTTGTCTAAAAACATAGTAGTATATTTTAAAGGATTAATAGTTAGACTTTTAAATAGTTATTCAGAGGAACATTGATTGTAATCAAAATTTCGCTCGGTTTTACAAGACAGTCTCACTTCGTGAAAGAACCCTTTCAAAGAGCTATAAAATTAAAGAGATTACATAAAATGCGTATTACAACATTGTGATCGCATTTTATAGTATTCAAAGTAAGGACGCGATAACTAAAAACAGGAATTCTAAATTTATTTACCACTTAACTGAAAAATAAAAAAAAATCAATATATTAGTCATACTACAACTTGGTAATTAATTTAAGAATGAAATTTTTTATATATGGTTTACAACACTATCTTCCATATCGACGACGATTTAGACGACTGTCTAATTTTTAGAGATGCTATCAGTGAAATTTCAGACACCACTTATATTTGGGAAAATAATCCTCTAAAAGCTTTAGAGAAATTAATTTCGGGTGAAGTTGCTCCACAGCTTATATTTCTTGACTTAAATATGCCCAGTTTAAACGGTTACGAATTACTTTCAGAAATCAGCAAGCACAATAATATTAGTGTAATTCCAGTAATCATATTTTCAACATCGCTCGCTGGATGCACTGCGGAGTCAAATAGCTCCAATATCTTAATGCAGTTCACTAAGCCATCAGACTATGATGAATTAAAAGCAATTATGAATCAGATAATTTTTGGAATAGATTAGTACAATTTATTTCGACATAATGTTTTTAAACGTAAAGAAACATATACCAGAAGGTTATTAACTAATTATAATCACAGAGAACCATATTACAAATATTGAGCAATAAATAATCATATCAGATTGAATTTTATCATTTTACGGATGCAATTAAATTCCTGCAATATTAGTGCTTTAATGCGATGTGTATAGAAAAACCTGCTTAAGCAGGTTTTTCGATAATAGTTTGAATTTATTTTCCAGCAGGATCTTTAGCATCACTACCTTCCACTTTTACAATTTTATTGTAGATTCCTAAAAGTAAAAACGAAGTAGCCCACTGTCCTACGAATAAAGAAGTTTTCCCCCGACCTGTCAGTTTCAACGTGGCAGATGCTGCCATTGATCCTAAAGCAGCCCATAGAAATAAATCGGACGGTAATTTTGCCGTTTGCTGCTCAATTTTTTTAGCAACCGGTCCTTCTGAATGATCATCTTTAATAAAACTCATAGCGTCAATTTTTTAATTAATAATGTGATTCTGTAAAATTATAAAATATTTAAAGTCATATCATTACAGGATTTAAACGCGGTCTTATAAAATTAAGAAGTGGGATAGAAATTATTTCGAAAAAGTAAATTTCTGTGTTCTAACAGGAGTAGATCTGAATACGGCATCAAACTCTTCTAGGGATTTAAACGCCAATTGCTCAACAATTCTATACTCATAAAATATCTCAAACGTGTCAATTTTGAAAACCCATGGTTCTACGCCAATTACATCTTCTGATTTATAAAAGGTCTGATTTACGTCACCGTCCGGACTTTCGGACACATCCATTTTCCGTCCTTCGGGTTGGATTTTATCCATGCAAATAAGCAAAGAAAAAGCGTCACACCATTCTACAAGTCGATAAAGTCGATCTGCATATTTTTTATCAATATCTAAATGCTTTAAAATAGCAGCTCTATTTCTTGTTTGGTATTTTAAAAAGGCTGTTAGTTCTTTATCTACTCCCTGTTTTTTACCACTAAAAATAAAAGCTAAATGCATAGAAGTAAGCAAAGCATTCAGCTGGCTTTTAGAAGTGGAAAGTTCCATAACATTTATATACTGCTTCAAATCTGTTTTTTCAGAACCATCGGGAACAAGAAAATGACGCGGTGCTCCCGCTTCGGTAAGATTTTTATTTTGTTTGGTTTCTGCCACACCATCATCGTGTTCAGCAATAGCAATCAAGGTTGGAACAATTATATCATTCGGCAAATCAATGGCATACTGATAAGCAATCATTGCGGCAAGAAGTCCGTGGGAACGTTGAGTGATTACTTTCCAACCTTTTGTATGTGACAGAACAATCATAGTGTATTATTTAAAGGTGTATAATATTGAAGCATAAGGTTAATTAATTTGCTAGTCGGATTATCATTATTTAAAGTACACCTCAGCCAATTAGGTTTCAATACTTGTTTTAACAACTGCAAATATTAATTAAAAGTAGTAAAATTTATTAATAAATATGCCGGCCTAAGAGCAGTTCATACTTTTTTGACTTTGTCTAGCCAAGCAAGCAAACCATAAAAAGCATTTAAACAATGCTATAAGGTTATCTTGCTATTACTTAGGACTTATTAATTAAAACTTTCTTTAACAACAGTTAATATTTGAAAAGCTTGCTAAATTTGTAATGTAAATACTACTAATGGAATAAAGATTTGTTATTTTTGCTTTTTTAACTTTACAAGGATAAAATTTTTGTTTTTAGCACAAACAATTTCATTTAGAAAGTGCCTTTTGAATCATCAGAATTTCAGAATTTAGTATTTATGCGTTTTAAAGAAATATCTCGAAAATTTTATAATGTCACCTACTACTTTATTATAGTACTAGCCACATTGTTTACTTTTCTTCAATCTAAAAAAGCTTATTCGCAAAGAACAAAATTTGACAGTATTTTCTATCACACTGCGGTTAATATTAGTGGTACGGATACAAATAGAGCTCTTCAAATTGCTGACTCGCTGTATATTAATACTCCCGATAAAATTAATAGTATCAGAGCATTGATGTTAACTGCAAATATTTACTCTAAAAGAGGTGAAATATTTAACTCTATTAATTTTGCTTTAAAAGCTGATTCCATAGCTGAAGAATCAAATAATCATGAGTGGGTCGCACGTATTGCAGGTTTTCTATCAACACAGTATCGAACTAGCGGTCTTAAAAATTCTGGACTAAACTTTCTTGCAAAAGGAAGAGAAGCGTCGCGAAAAATACCAGATGGTAATCAAAACATCCAATTTCAGGGACTGTCCTACCAGGAAGAGGCTTATTACCACATGGGTGATGAGGATTATAGAAAAGCTATAAAAAGTCTTACACAGGGAGACCGTTTATTCAAGAAATTAATAAATGACAAAACCAAATTTTTTCTATTAGCTACCAACGAAGAGATGCTAGGTAAAAATAATTTTCTTTTATCAGAATTACAATTAGCTAAAAAACACTATAAACAAGGATTAATTTATATAGATAAAGCTTCAGGTGGCGAATCAGCGTTAATCGGTTTTATATACGACGGGTTAGGTAAAGTATATTTTCAAGAAAAAGAATATGAGCAAGCTCACCTCTATCTTTTAAAGGCAGTAGAAATTGCTGATAGAGCAGATTTTGTTGCATTAAAAGTTGAAGTCTATAAAGATTTACTTGATTATTATGAATTTTTTGAAGATAATACGAACTACAAACGATTCAATGCGCTTTACAAGAAAGCTATTGAAGAGCAAATGAACGAAAATAAAAAGAGCGCGGATGAAATTATATCTACCCTCAATACGCAAGCGGTTAAAAGTTCATCAAATCAAAAAAATTATTTTTATAGTTTTGCATTTATAACAATTTGTTTGATATTTCTTTTTATGATATATAGAAGAAAAAAGAATATTGAGAAGAAAAAATTTGAGCGTCTTGTAAAAATACTTAAAGAAAAATCAGTAGAGAAAAATCTAGACTTAGAATTGAAGTCGGTTGTGAAAATCAAGAAGTCTGAGAATGTAGAGAAGGAAAACTCCTCCATTATGTCAGTAGAAATGGAGCAAATCCTTTTGAAAAAATTAGATGCCTTTGAATTGGAAAATAACTTTACTGCAAATAATATATCCATTTCTTCGCTTGCAACTATCCTCGGTACTAATTCGAAGTATATTTCTTACATTATTAATCATCATAAGGGTAAGGATTTCAGCAGTTACATAAATGAACTTAGAGTTTTCTACATTATCAATAGAATAGAAAATGATCCGCTTTATGGACAATACAAAATTAGTTACTTAGCTGAAGAGGCCGGATTTTCATCTCACAGTAAATTTTCTTCGATTTTTAAGCAGGTCACGCAGCTTTCGCCTTCAGCATTTTTAGAACAAGTAAATATTGCAAACAAGAAAGCCAAAATTACTTAATTCTATTTTCTAAGATTTTTTTAAAAACTTAAAACTTTTTTCTAGTTAAATTTTTTAAGATCATTTTTTTTTTAAATCTATCTTCATTCTAATCTTCAATTTTTTAGTAGAGTAATACCACAATATTTTCCGTGCTATTTTATTTCTATTTACTATTCTTGATTACATATTTTTTTTTTTTGCTTCATTACAAAATAAAATATTTTTATAATTAATCAAGAAATTGCGCTTCATTAGTATTGGTGTTTTTATTTTTTGAATTTTTTCGTGTTTCAATTTGAAGGTATTGAGTCTTTATATTCTATACTTTTCATTTGAATTCAAATTGATACTTTCTCTCATAAACTTATTATTCTCAAAAAAAATCTTGTCTTCTCATCTTGACTTTTGATAAATACACTTTTTAATACTGGTCGCGTAATTAGTTCATTAATTAAATCACGTTTAAAATAATATTATGTCACATTTAAGAATTTTATTCTTGAATGCAATAATTATTGTTAATAATAACTGTACTTCAATACTTTACAAAAGTAAGTTTTCGGAAGAAAACTTCGCTTCACCGTATATGTTAACTATTAAAATGCCGAATATGGATATACTAGGTATCTATTCTAAGAAAAAAACTAAATATTTTTGCCGCTAGTTTATAATCCCGTTGTGCTACAAATCTTTCTTGTAATAAAATGTTATAACCAAATGAAAATTTGACTTTATCAAATTGCAATTTGATGTAATCAATTTAGGAGGTATTTATCAATAAGCATTTACAATAACTTAATAATAATAATATGTAATGAAATCAAAATGTTCTAAACAGTATTTATGAATTAATAAAATTTCACTTAACACTGTTCTGATTTTTTATCAGGAAAATAAATAATCCAACTTAAACACAGTTTAAAATTTTAGAAAAAAAAAATATGTATCAAAAATTACTATTAATATCAGGAATGTTGCTTTTTGGAATATCGGCAACCGCTCAGGTGGGTATTGGAACTGATTTGCCAAATACTTCCACTCAACTTCATATAGTATCTAATGACAGAGGAGTATTATTACCGCAAGTACCTTTGATTAGCACTACAGATACTGTAACAATAGCGAATGGTAATGTAGAGAGTTTGTTAGTTTACAATACAAATACAATTTCCGATATTACACCCGGCTACTATTTTTGGTATCAAGGAAAATGGAAAAGAATCGCAGACTCTAATGATAATGGTTTTGCTCAGACTTTGACAACTCTTTTATATAATCAAATTAATCAAACCTTAGATTACACTGATGAAAATGGAATAGTTCACGTTATAGATTTAGCTCAATTAGTCAGTAATAATGAATCCCTTACAATATTGGGGATCGATCCAATTACTGGTGATCTTGTTTATAAAGATGAGAATGGTAACTCGACTACAATCAATATGGCACAAATTGTTCAAACTCACGAAACAGTTACCAATATAGTTGTTAATCCGAATGGAACTTTTACTTATATTAATGAAGCAGGTATTTCAGTAACTATTAATGTTCCTAGCGGTTCAAATGGATTATCTGCTTATGAAATAGCAGTAAACGATGGATTTCTAGGTAATGAGATTGATTGGTTAGCTTCATTGGCAGGTCCAACAGGACCTCAAGGTATTCCCGGTCTTCCTGGGGCTGATGGTAATAACGGTCAAGACGGACTAACTCCAGTAATAGGATCTAATGGCAATTGGTTTTTTGGCAGTACAGATACAGGCATCTTTGCTCAAGGACCCGCTGGAATTAATGGAACGACGCCAACAATTGGAGCGAATGGAAATTGGGTTATTAACGGAATCGATACTACTATCTCTTCTACAGGACCACAAGGCCCCAACGGTATTGCAGGAGTTGGTGTTGCAAGTTCTACTTACGATGCTGCAACGGGTATTGTTACTATTACTTATACAGACGGATCCACTACAGTTACTTCAGATTTACGTGGTGCATCAGGTGCTCCAGGTGTTGACGGAGCTGACGGAGTTAGTGTAACAAGTTCTACATACGACGCTGCAACAGGTATTGTTACTTTCACTTATTCAAATGGAACAACTTCTACCACTTCAGACATTAGAGGAGCAGCCGGTAATGGTG
>NZ_ATTM01000007.1 GCF_000419685.1 Flavobacterium antarcticum DSM 19726 | reverse complement strand
TGTTTGATGTAAATTTTGCGAAAAAAGTATCCCGTTCACCACGATTTTTCTAACATAAAAGCACTCACATAATGAAAAGACTCTATATTCTATTAAGCTGTGTGTTAGTAAGCACTACAACCTTAACCGCACAAAATAAAAAGACCGAAAGCGCCGACAAACTCTTCCAACAATTTGAGTANGTNGAAGCGACAAAGGAATACCTAAAGTTAGTAGACAAAGGCCAACAAGACACCTATGTTTACAAACAATTGGCCGACGCCTATTACAACATGTACAACCCCGAAGAAGCAGCCAAGTGGTATGCCAAAGTNGTTGAGACACCCCAAGAAGCCGAAACCTATTTCCGTTATTCACAAATGCTAAAAGCACTAGGTAAATACGAAGAATCAAACAAGCAAATGGCCGTCTTTGCCAAGAAAGCACCAAGCGATCACAGAGCTAAAGACTTCAACCAAAACCCAGGCTATTTGCCAAAATTGTTGAACAAAGTAAAAACATTCAACGTAAAAGCATTAGAGATNAACAGCACCGGATCAGATTTTGGNGCAGTATTGACCAATGACAANACNNTNTANTTNACTTCTTCAAGAAACAAAAGCAAACGTACCGACGGATGGAACGANGAGCCGTATTTAGACATCTACAAATCGACGATGAACGAGGATAAAACCTTCACAAAACCCGAAGAAGTAGCAGAACTAAACACAAGATGGCACGACGGACCGGTAACCATTAGTGCCGATGGAAANACGATGTACTTCTCAAGAGACTCCCATGGAGAAAAGGAATTTGAGAAAGACAAAAAGCTGAATACAAAATTCGGTCAAGTGTACCTTTANAAAGCCACAAAAGAAGGAAACACGTGGGGAAACATCAAGTCATTACCNTTNAACAGTAAANACCATTCAAACAGCAGCCCGAGCTTAAGCAAAGACGGAAAAACATTGTACTTCAGTTCAAACATGGAAGGTTCAGTAGGACTTACAGATATTTGGAAAGTAGCGATCAATGCAGACGGAAGTTACGGTACACCAGAGAATATGGGAACTAAAATCAATACTGAAGGAAAAGAGCAGTTTCCACAAATCACGGACGATAATGTATTGTATTTCTCCTCAAACGGACATATTGGTCTTGGAGGATTAGACGTTTACATGGTTGATTTGAAAACCAACAACCAAATTGAAAACCTTGGGAAACCGGTAAACAGTGAGAAAGATGACTTCGCATTTAGTTTTAATACCACTAAAAACGCAGGATTCTTTTCAAGTAATCGAACAGGAGCGGACAACATCTATTGGGCGAATCCAATTTGTGGTGTAGAAGCACTGATTGTAGTAACGGATGCAAAAACAGGCGTACTCTTATCAAACGCAAGAGTATCTATTTTAGATGCAAAGAAAAACGTATTGGAGACACAAACTACTACAGCAAGCGGAGAAATCATGTATCCTGTAGATTGTAACACCGCCTATTCCATTCAAGCGGCTAAAGACGGCTACGAAAGTGGTGTGTTCTCAATAGCGGCTACAAATGGTGGAAAATTAAAAGTAAATGCATCATTGAATCCTATTGATGTGATTGTGACGGAGAAAGAAGTGATTTTGAAAGAAATCAACTTTGAATTCAATAAATCAAACATCACACCGGAAGGCGCTTTTGAATTGGACAAACTGGTTCAAGTAATGAAGCACAATGAAAACCTAGTGATTATGGTAAAAGCCCATACGGATAACCGAGGTAGCGATAAATACAACTTGGATTTATCTGACCGAAGAGCCAAATCAACCGTGCAGTATGTGATCTCTAAAGGTGTTTCTTCAACTCGTATTACAGGAAAAGGATACGGCGAAAGCGAACCAAAAATTGACTGTAAAGAAGCGTGCACTGAAGAAGAACATGCGGAAAACAGAAGAAGTGAATTCTTGATTATTAAGAAATAGAAGTCTTATTAAAAGTTATTATAAATGAGAATCCCCGAAGTGAAAGTTTCGGGGATTTTTGGTTTTTATAAGGTCGTTGTACTTTGGGCGAAGACACACTAATGAGTAGCGAAGACACACAAATGGGTAGCGAAGACATACAAATGAGTAGCGAAGGCACACAAAGGAGTAGCGAAGACTAACAAATTGGCAGCGAAGACACACAAAGGAGTAGCGAAGACTAACAAAGGAGTAGCGAAGGCACACAAATCATTAGCGAAGTACTATAAATTAGTTTAGAAGATAAGTTAATTAACAACGAAGCTATTTAAATGGATTTCTAAGGGAATCAAGTGAGATTGTAATTAATTGTAAGGTATGTTTCGAGGTTAGGGAATGTCGAAGACTTGGCTAGAGCTTGTGCAATTTTGTGGACTGATTTTAGGTGGTTGTGGGTACGGATTGCAAATCCGCGCTATTGTTTTACATAACCTATAACAAAGTTAGGGGCCTTTTTGTTTATATTTTTTAAGTGGTTTTTAAGGTTATTGCGAGAAGACTCCCACTTCACCGTTTAGAAATTATTATATTTGAGATCTTGAAACACGAACTAATAAAAAATCTTTCCTTTTTTAAATAATTATAAGACGAATGAGCAAATTTAAAGACTTTGGTTTACTAACGGTACTACTAACAATTACTATAAACATAGCTGCTCAATCAGATTATAAAACGTACTATGCTACTATAAATAAGTCCAAAACTTTTAAAGAAACGGATTCAATATTGAAGTATAGATTAAACGCCTTAAAGTTTGCAAAACCATTACCAAATGACATTTTAAGTATTTCTTTTTACTATTTCGAAAACAATAATATTCCCGAGGCTAAGCACTATTTTCGTGAAGCATTTAAAAATGGCTATCAAATTGAGACCGATGAGGAATTTAAAGATTTACCTTTAAAAACTGAATACGATTTTGGCTTTATTACTAAATATGAAAATTCGAAGACTCGTTATGGAATATTTTTGAATACAATGTTTACCAGTAATAAATTTGAAGCCCGTAAACTAAGGAAGGAATTCATCAAAAATATTGATAGAATTGAGGACGCTAATTACGAAATACTGTTGCAAAATGAATTGAATTTTCAAAAAATCAGGTTTGAAATTTTGCCTACTAGAGAAATACCTGATTCGACTCTTACTATTTTGTATAAATACCTGAATATAGGTAACAGTTATTATATGCTGGATTTATTGCAAAACGATAAGTTTCCAAGTCGTTACAAATGCAGAAGATTTAGCGACCAAAGTATCGCTATGTTGATCAATCATGCGATTGCTGGTTTTGCAAAGAAAGAAGACGCCAAATTGTTTATGGATTTACTTTGGAAACAAGTTGAAACAGGTAATTTATCTGCTGATTATTATTCAAAAGCCATGGACCATTATACTTCTTGGTACGAAGACCATAAAAAATCTTTATTAGGGACAAGTACAGTATCTGAAGATTTTAAGACATTTCAATGCATAGATGTGATAAATCCAGAAGAACTCAACGAGATTAGGGCTAAATATTGGTTAGAACCAATAGAGCAATATTGTAAAAGCGCGGGAATTTTATTGCCTAAAAATTATACTATAAAATGATTTTAATTATGCTTAAATACTAATGCAAATTCCAACAGTTTTATAAGTTAAGGTATTTTATACATTATCACTAGCAAACCATTCTGCAAAAGAAGATTCTGTTTCTTGCAATTTCAAAGAAAACAAAGCAATATTTGAGGGCAATCTTTTTGAAATTCTATCAGCAAAATCAATAACCATATTCTCGCTTGTAGGTTGATAATCAACTAAAATAACGTGATGATCGCGGCTGATTAATTCTTTAGCCAATTCAATATGAGGTGTGTTTTGATTGAAAACAGTAGCGTGATCAAATTGTTCTACGACCTCTTCTTTTACGATTTTCTTTAAATCAGTAAAATCAATCACCATTCCGTACTTTACATTATTCACATCCGAAATTGGCGAACCAATAACGGTAACTGACAATTTATAACTGTGTCCGTGCACATTTTTACACTTTCCATCATAGCCATATAACGCGTGGCCGGTTTCAAAAGTAAACTGTTTAGTAATGCGGATTTTACTCATACTGATTTTATTTAAGTGCAAATTTACATATTTTAAAGTTGGATTTTAATTTCTAACGTTAAACAAAACTAAACTACGTCAAACAAATTATTATACAGTTACCAACTTCTGCTTTAAGACATAACAGTTAAAATCGTATTTTTGCAAAATGGAAACGAACAGACAGAAAAAAATAGGTGGAGTAATCCAGAAAGATTTAGTAGATATTCTACAAGGTGAAGTGCGAAAAAACGGAATTTCTAATCTGATTATTTCGGTATCAAAAGTAGTTGTTACTACGGATTTATCTGTGGCAACGGTGCATTTGAGTATTTTTCCACAAGAAAAAGCAGCTGAAACTTTAGCAGCAATTAAAACAAATACTTCATTAATTAAGCATGATTTATCGCAACGTGTAAAACTGCAATTGAGAAAAGTACCTAACTTGACATTTTTCATCGATGATTCATTAGACTACATTGAGAAAATTGACAATGCTTTAAAAGGAGAAGAAAATCCAATTGAAAACCGTGATTTATTAGAGAAACGAAGAAAATACTAATTTGAATTTTTCACTCTACATCGCCAAACGTTACCTAAAAAGTAACAGTAAAAATACCGCCATTAATACCATCAACTGGATTGCTAGTATTGGTATTATCGCTGGTTCGATGGCTTTGTTTGTAGTGCTTTCCGTTTTTAGCGGACTGATTGATTTTAGTCTTTCGTTTACAAATACGATTGACCCAGATTTAAAAATTATCCCAAAGACGGGAAAATTCTTCGCTTTCAATTCCAATGAAGCTCAAGAATTAGATAAATTAAAAGACGTCGCTTTTTATAGTAAAACGGTTGAAGAACGTTTACTTTTTACATTCAACGGAAAACAACAAGTTGCCAATTTAAAAGGTGTTGATACACTTTTTACAAAAGTTAGTACAGTTGAAGCCGGACTTTACGGCGGACAATGGCTTGAACCAGGAACCTTACAAGTTGTTGTAGGTTACGGAATTTCACAGAAACTCTCGATGGGTTTAATGGACTTCAACAATGCGTTGCAAGTATTTGTTCCCAAAGCAGGAAAAGGAGACATCAACAGCCCCGAAGATGCTTTTTTGACCCAAACTTTAGTGCCAATTGGAATGTACGCCATCAGCGAAGACATCGACTTGAAATATATCTTTTGCGATTTACCGCTTGCGCAAGAAATGTTGTTTCTAAAGCAAAACCAACTTTCATCAATTGAATTCAAACTCAAACTGAATGCGGATGAAGCGAAAGTAGTGCAGGAATTAAACACAATTTTTAAAGATAAAGTAATTGTAAAAAACAGAGCTCAACTCAACGATTCACTTTATAAAATGCTGAATACAGAGAATATCGCTGTTTATTTAATTTTCACATTAGTAATTATTGTAGTACTTTTCAACCTGATTGGTGCTTTAATAATGATGATTTTGGAGAAAAAAGGAAACTTAAAAACCCTTTATAATTTAGGTGCCGAAATCAAGAATTTGAAAAACATATTTCTCTTTCAAGGAACGCTTTTGTGTTTTATTGGAGCTTTGATTGGACTTTTTTTAGGAATTACAATCGTCTTGGCACAAGATTATTTTAAATTCATTATGATAACCGAAACGTTGGCTTATCCTGTGAAATTCACCATTCAAAATGTCTTCATTGTTTTGGCAACCGTTACCATTTTAGGATTCGTGGCTTCTTATATTGCTGCAAGTCGCGTGAATAAAAAGTTGTTGGAATAAGTTTCATTAGTTATTGCAATCGCAAAAATCAACTTCAATTTTTGTTTGAAAGGATAATTATATCTTTACACTAATTCATCAAAACACATAATAAATGCTGTTTAAGGTTTCTTATCTTCGTATGAAATTTTAGTGTTATGACCGAAACTAATACCAACCAAAATAAACCCGGATTTTTCAATAACGTAATTCGATTTTTATCCGAGTCACGCAGATGGATTCTTGTGTTATTATTAGCGATAATCGTTTACTTGATTTATCAATTAGCAACGAAATCAAATAGCACTTCGTCGATCGAATACGACACAAATCTAATTGAGCAACAAATTAAAAACGTTGGGAAACTAGTAGTAACTGAAGGACATTTTTCAGAAGTGATTACCTACAAAGACCAAAAGAAGTACTTACTCGATATTTTATCTTTTGAGAAAAAAGCATTGGTTGTAGTAAATGCTGAAGTAACAGTTTCTTTTGATTTAAGCAAAATCACCTATGATATTGACGCGCCAAATAAGACACTTACAATTAAATTCATTCCAAAAGAAGAAATTAAAATCTATCCCGATTACAAATATTACGACATGCAATCGACCAAATTAAATGATTTTAATGCTGAAGATTACAATAAAATCAATAAAACAGTTCGTGAAAACCTCGCTAAAAAAATTGATAAATCTTCTTTAAAGTCTAATGCAAAAAACAGATTGGTAAGTGAGCTTTCTAATATGCTTATCGTTACCAAATCCATGGGTTGGAAATTAGTGTATAACGGTGAGGAAGTCAAATCCGAAAGTGATTTCTATGCAGAAACAAAAGGTTAGAATTCACAATAATCTTCTAAAGAAATCTGTGTGAATTTGTATACTCAGATCTATCTTGAGTGTAAAAATCATAAAAAAAGCAGAAAACCTAAGTCCTCTGCTTCTCCAAATTTCAAACGATTAAAATTTTTATTTTTCTACTGCAAAACGTCTTGCAACTTCCGTCCAATTTACCACTTTAAAGAAAGCTTCAATATAATCCGGACGACGGTTTTGGTAATTTAAGTAATAAGCGTGTTCCCAAACGTCCATTCCTAAAATTGGCGTTCCACCACAACCTACGTCTGGCATCAATGGATTATCTTGATTTGGCGTTCCACAAACCTCAAGTTTACCGTCTTTTTTCACGCAAAGCCAAGCCCAACCTGAACCAAATTGAGTCGCACCCGCTTTTGCAAATTTAGTTTTAAACTCGTCAAAACTTCCAAAAGAAGATTCAATCGCAGCCATCAATTCACCTTTAGGTTCACCGCCACCATCAGGCGACATAACCGTCCAAAACAAATTATGATTGTAAAATCCACCACCGTTATTTCTAACTGCAGCATTTTTTTTGTCCAAGTTAATCAAGATATTCTCAATCGTTAAACCCTCTAAATCCGTACCTTCAATAGCCGCATTTAAATTTGTTGTATATGCATTGTGATGTTTCGTATGGTGAATTTCCATCGTTCTTGCATCAATATGTGGTTCTAATGCATCGTATGCATAAGGTAATTTTGGTAATTCAAATGCCATAATATTTATGTTTTAGTATTGATTTATAAAAATTGTAACCAAAAATAAGGAATTAATGTCAAAATTAAAAGACCACAACTGTTATAGTTTCTTTAAAAAATGGCAATTTAAAGTTTCAGAAGCTATTTCGCGTCATCCACTTCAATCCCGAAACTTCGGGACTCTCAAAAAAACTATTTTTCCAAAGACCAAAAAGGCCCCGAAGCTTCGGGGTCCTCCGGTCGCTCTTTTTGGTCAGGAAAGATTGACTTTTTTGATTCCGTCCCGACTGATTCGGGATTTCCGCTACTACCACGGCTAGTGATTTAAGGATTCACACAAAAACTACTTATAATTAAAAATTTTTAATCTGTGGAAATTTGTGCAATTCGTGTAAAAAACCCATCAACCATAATTTATACCTATTGAATCAACCATTTAATTTGTGCTAATTTGTGAAATTTGTGGTAAAAAAGGATTTTAATATTCCTGTCCAATCTCCAAAAAAAAGCACTATTTTTAGACAAATTATCAACCATGCAAAAACATGCTTTCTCCATTTACGACGCTTCTGCAGGTTCAGGAAAAACCTTTAATCTTGTAAAGGAATACCTAAAAATCATCTTGACGGCAAAAAAAAATGATGCGTATCGTTCCATTCTCGCCATCACTTTTACCAACAAAGCCGTTCACGAAATGAAAAGCCGAATCGTAGGAAGTCTTTCCGAATTCATAAAAGACCAACCTTCGGCGAAAGCCATGCAATTAATGGACGTTTTAATTGAAGAAACCGAACTCGACGCTTCTCAAATTACAGCAAAATCAAAAGAAATCATCAAGCATATTATTCACAATTATGCCGCATTTGATATTTCCACAATTGATAAATTTACCCACAAAGTCATCCGAACATTCGCTCATGACCTTGACCTTCCTATGACATTTGAAGTTTCGCTTGATACGGAGAATCTACTAACCGAAGCTGTTGACGCGATAATTGCCGAAGCAGGAACTGATGAAATGCTGACCAAACTCCTCATCGATTTCACTATGGAAAAAACCGACGACGATAAAAGTTGGGATATTTCACGCGAAATTATGGACACGGGAAGATTAATTCTCAACGAAAACAACCGGGAAGAAATAGTACATTTCCACGGGAAGTCGATTCCTGATTTTATGGAAATCAAACAGAAATTAAAGGAAACGTGCAAAATGATTATCGAAGAAAACGCAAAACGTGCTTCGGATATTTTAGAGACTTTGGATAAAAACGGAGTTGATTTAAAATCGTTTTCAAGAGGAACTTTTCCCAATCACATCACAGGAATTTCGGAAAAAAACTTTAATCCTTTAAATAAAAGATACTACGAATTTGAAGATATCGCCATTAATAAAACCGCAAAAGACAGAGCGATTATTGAAAACTTAATTCCGCAAATGCTATCGCAACTGCAAATTATTTATGAACAATTTGCCCAACACGATTTTTACAAAGCATTTCTAAAGAACATAACGCCACTTTCGCTGTTGAATACGTTGAGCAGTAAATTAGCAGATATTCAAAAGGAACAAAACATACTTTCTATTGCTGAATTTAATGCCATTATTCACAAAGAAATTCAAAAGCAACCTGCTCCATTTATATACGAACGAATGGGCGAACGCTACAAACATTTCTTTATTGACGAATTTCAAGATACTTCAGAAATGCAGTTTCAAAACCTAATTCCGTTAATTGACAACGCTTTAGTGAGCGAAGATTTGCAAGGAGAACGAGGTTCACTAATGATTGTGGGAGACCCAAAACAATCCATTTACCGTTGGCGAGGTGGAAAAGCAGAACAGTTTATAGAATTGAGTAAAGATGCAAATCCTTTTGGAAATCCCGATAAAACGGTCGTTCATTTAGAAGATAATTTCCGCAGTTACTCTCAAATTATTGAGTTCAATAATGATTTTTTCAAATACATTTCAGGCGAATTTGAACACAAAGATTACAAAGATTTGTACGAAAATCACAGTCGGCAGAATGTTAAAGATAAAATTGGTGGTTATGTAAATGTGTCATTTTTACCGAAAAAAGAGAAATCAGAAGAGGAAGATGAAGTGACGCAAGACGAATTATATGTGATTAAAACGTTAGATATAATTTTGAAAGTAACGCAGCAAGGCTATTCCTATAGCGATATTGCGGTTGTCGTTCGTCATAATAAAGACGGCGTGGCTGTTGCCAATTATTTGACAGAAAATAAAATTCCAATTCAATCTTCAGAAACGCTATTAATTGCAAATGCGACCGAAGTTCAGTTTTTAATTCACGCGTTGAATTATCTAAAAAACGCAAACGACCTTGAAGCGAAAGCAAATTTTCTATATTATGTAGGTTTTTACAATTTGCCACCTGCTAAAATTCACGATTTTATTGCAAAAGGAATGAGTTTCACTTCTGAAAAGGAATTGGAAGAATGGTTGGAAATCTTCGAAATGAAATTGTCTTTCCAAAACATTCGGAAAAAAGCACTGTATGAAACTGTTGAACTATTGATTTCGAAATGTATTCCAGTGTCAAAGAATAACGCTTATTTGCAATATTTCCTAGATATTGTTTTAGAACGTGATATTAAAAACCAAGCAGGAGTGGCTGACTTTCTAGAATATTGGGACAAGAAAAAAACGAGTTTCAGCATTCCTTCGCCGGAAGGCAATAACGCAGTTCGGATTATTTCAATTCATAAATCTAAAGGACTCGAATTTCCAATTGTGATTTTTCCCTTTGCCGACGAAAATTACAGCAGACAACGAAAAGACAAATTATGGGTAAATAATGAAACGCAAACTTTCGACTTGCCAAAAGTATTAATCGATAATAATAAAGCAGTTGAAGGATTTGGTGAAGCTGCAAAAACTGTTTTTAACCAGAAAGCACAAGAACAATTATTAGATAACATTAATGTTTTGTATGTTGCCTTGACGCGTCCGGAAGAACAATTGTACATTATTTCGCAATATGAGGTTTTGAATTCAAAAGGCGAGTGGCCAAATACAACTTCCTCTTATTTGCTGAAATATTTGGACAGCATTCATATCTTTGAAGAGGGAAAGTTAGAATATGAGTTTGGCGTTGCGCAGAAATATTCAGCTGAAAAGAAAGCGACAATTTCGCCAAAGAAAATAACACGAGTTGCAGAAGTATTGCCAATTGAAAATATCAAAATCGCACAACGTGAATCGTTAATGTGGGGAACTTCGCAACAAGACGCAATTACCTACGGAAATGTGATTCACGAAGTTTTGTCGTATGTTCACACAAAATCAGATATTGATTTGGCTTTGCAAACAGCTCTGGAAAACGGATTAATTGCAAGTACCCAAAAACAAATTGTAGAAAAAACCATTCGGGATATCGTTAACCACGATGATTTAGGAATATTTTTCGACGAAAATAATACGGTTTTTAACGAGCAAACTATCATTCAAAAGCAAGGACGTTTAGTAAAACCGGATAGAATGGTTTTAAAAAATAATGACGAAATGTATTTGTTAGATTATAAAACCGGGAAACATGAGCCTAAATACTATCAACAATTGCAAACTTATCAAGACGCGATTGAGCAAATGGGTTATAAAGTGATTAAAAAGTCCATCATATACATTGGCAACGAAATTGAAATTGTAAATTTGTAAAAAATAAACACACAAACTATGTACGGAAAAATTCAGCAGCACTTGCAAGAAGAGTTGAAAGCTATTGAGGATAATGGCATTTTCAAAAAAGAAAGAATTATTACTTCACCTCAAGGAGCGGAAATTACGATTTCTACAGGTGAAACCGTTTTAAATTTTTGTTCTAATAATTACCTCGGACTTTCTTCACATCCTGAAGTGGTTCAAGCAGCGAAGGATACTTTAGATTCACACGGTTTCGGAATGTCATCTGTTCGTTTTATTTGCGGAACACAAGATATTCACAAGACATTAGAGCAAAAAATTGCTAAATTCTACGGAACTGAAGATACGATTTTATATGCAGCCGCTTTTGACGCAAATGGTGGAGTTTTCGAACCATTATTAGGAGAAGAAGATTGTATTATATCAGATAGTTTAAATCACGCTTCAATTATTGACGGAGTTCGTTTGTGTAAAGCAGCAAGATACCGTTACCAAAATAACGACATGGTAGATTTGGAAGCACAATTAATTGCCGCTACTGAAAAAGGAACTCGTTTTAAACTAATTGTTACAGATGGCGTTTTCTCAATGGACGGAATCGTAGCTTCATTAGATAAAATTTGCGATTTAGCTGATAAATACGACGCTATGGTAATGGTAGACGAATGCCATGCTGCAGGTTTTATTGGTGCAACAGGAAAAGGAACATTGGAAGCTAAAGGAGTCATGGGTCGCGTGGATATTATCACAGGAACTCTAGGAAAAGGATTAGGTGGAGCAATGGGAGGTTATACAACGGCGAAAAAAGAAATCATCGAAATTTTGCGTCAGCGTTCACGTCCGTATTTATTTTCAAATTCATTGGCTCCTGCAATTGTTGGTGCTTCAATCAAAGTTTTTGAATTGTTAGCAAATGATACAACTTTAAGAGATAAATTAGAGTGGAATACCAATTATTTCAAAGAAGGAATGACAAAAGCAGGCTTCGATATCGTTCAAGGTGATTCTGCAATTGTTCCAGTAATGCTGTATGATGCCAAATTATCGCAAGTAATGGCCGATGAATTACTAAAAAAAGGAATTTATGTAATTGGATTCTTCTTTCCAGTAGTGCCTAAAGACAAAGCGAGAATACGTGTTCAGTTGTCAGCAGGACATACTAAAGAGCACTTGGATCATGCGATAAATGCATTCATTGAGGTTGGTAAAAGTCTTGGTGTTTTGACGACATAGAAATCTTATAATAAATATATATTATTTTATTAACACTTTCTTTTGTTCTTACAAACTTTCACATTACTTTTGTCCTATAACTTTTGTAACTAAATTAATCAATTATGAAACATCTTAACAAAATTCTTGTTGCTGTTTTACTTGCTATGGGATTGAACGCCCAAGCTCAAGACAGTAATAATCCCTGGGCTATCACCTTTGGTGTTAACGCAGTAGACACTCGTGCGGGAGCGAGCGATGACTTCGCAGACAAATTCAATCAGCCATTCAAAATTAAAGAAAGCTGGAATATTTTGCCTTCAGTTTCTTATTTAAACTTAAGTAGAGCAGTTGGAGATAATTTCTCATTTGGAGTTACGGGTTCTATTAACAAAATTACAAAATTAACAACAAGAGAAATAGGTGGTACAGGTTATGTTGTATCAAATCCTGGAGATTTGACTTATTATGGAGCAGACGGTATCATCCGTTACAGCTTTATGAATGCAATCAGATCTAAAGTAATTGATCCTTCGGTTCACATCGGTGGAGGTTACACTTGGATGGGTGACTACGATACAGGTACTGTAAATGGTGGTTTAGGATTAACTTTTTGGTTTACTGAAACAGTTGGTCTTGCATTACAATCTACTTACAAACATGGTTTCGGAGATGCGATTCCTGATCATTTTCAGCACTTTGCTGGTTTGACTTTCAAATTTGGAGGAAAAGACACAGATGGTGACGGAGTTTATGACAAAGATGATGCATGTCCAGATGTTGCTGGTCCAAAAGAATTAAACGGTTGTCCTGATACTGACGGAGACAAAATTTTAGACAAAGATGATGCTTGTCCAGATGTATTTGGTTTAGCTGAATTCAATGGTTGTCCTGATACTGACGGAGACGGAGTACAAGATAGCGAAGATGCTTGTCCAGATGTTGCTGGTTTGAAAGCATTAAAAGGTTGTCCAGATGCTGACGGAGATGGAATCGCTGATAAAGATGATAAATGTCCTACAGTTGCTGGTCCTAAAGAAAATGGTGGTTGTCCATGGCCTGATACTGACGGAGACGGAGTATTAGACAAAGATGACAAATGTCCAACAGTTAAAGGAACAGTTGCTAACATGGGTTGTCCAGAAATGACTCAAGAGCAAGTAATTAAATTGAACGCTTACGCTAAAACAATTTTATTTAACAGTGGAAAATCTTCTTTCAAACAAGAAACTTACCCAGTATTACAATCTATTACTGCAATCTTGAAAGAATTCCCTGGATCTAAATTCAGCATTGAAGGTCATACTGACAGTGATGGTAAAGATGCAATGAACCAAACTTTATCAGAAGATAGAGCTGGAGCTGTAAAAGGTTACTTAATTGAAAATGGTATTGAGTCTTCTCGTTTGACTTCATCAGGATATGGTGAGCAAAAACCAATTGACACAAACAAAACTGCAAAAGGAAAAGCAAACAACAGAAGAGTTGAAGTTTTATTAGTAAAATAATAAGTTCCTTTTAAATATTTAAGAAACGCCTCGATTTATCGGGGCGTTTTTTTTATATTTATCTCATGGATAATACATCATTTTTAAGCCAACTAGCCCGGAAAATTCTAAATGATTCGGCTGTAAAAACGCAAGATTTAATTGTTGTTTTACCTAACAAAAGAGCGAAAGTTTTTTTGCTAGATGAATTAAAGAATAATGCTGAGCAAACAATCTTTGCACCTGAAATTATAAGCATAGAAGAATTTGTGCAACAATTAGCTCAAATTCGTTCTATCGATACTGTAGAATTACTATTTGAATTCTATACCGTTTACAGATCGTTGCCGCAAGATGAAAAACAGCACGATGATTTTGAATCATTTGCCAATTGGGCAAAAATTCTTTTGCAAGATTTTAATGAAATCGATCGTTATCTGCTGAAGCCTAATCATGTTTTTTCTTATCTAAAAGACATTGAAGATATCAAACACTGGTCACTTGATGTGGACAAAAGAACTTCCATGATTGAGAAGTATCTGAAGTTTTGGGCACTTTTACCCAAATATTATTCGGAATTGTATGCTTTCTTATTGAAAAAAGGAATTGGCTATCAAGGTTTAATTTACCGAGAAGCGGTTCAGAATTTAGATTCATTTTCAAAATCTATTTCAAATAAAAAATACCTTTTTGCAGGATTCAATGCCTTGAATGCTACTGAAGAAAAAATTGTTCAACATCTTTTAGAACGGGACCAAGCTGAAATTGTTTGGGATATTGATCAAGTTTTCATGAATGATTACCAGCATGACGCAGGATTGTTTCTCCGTCGTTTTAAGAAAGAGTGGCACCATTATAAAACAAATCCTTTTGAATGGATTGCAAATGATTATTCGTTAGCCAAGAAAATTCAAATTATTGGAACGCCAAAAACCATTGGTCAAGCCAAAATTGCAGGTAAGATCGTTGAGAAAATAATGGAAGAAACGCCAGAGAGTATTCATAAAACTGCTGTTGTTTTAGGTGAAGAAAGTTTGCTGTTGCCAATTTTACATTCGCTTCCGCAAAGTGTTCCCTCACTAAATATAACCATGGGATATTCGGCTAAGAATAATCCAGCTCAATTGTTACTAGCGAAACTTTTCAAATTACACACCCATGCGATCAAGCGAAATCCAAAATCTTATGTATTTTATTACAAAGATTTTATGGACATATTGACGCATCCTTTGGTGGAACCGTACAGCAATACTTTGGCTTTGGCCAAGATTATAAATCAAAATAATTACACATTTATAACGCACAAGAGAGTTCTTGAATTACAAGGCGAAAGCAATCCATTATTTGACCTTTTATTCCAACAATGGAATCAAAAACCGCTTGGAATTCTGGAGAATTTATCTTCGATTTTAATGTTGATTAAAGAGAATTTAGGAAAGGATTCACAAGAAGAAAAAATTACGAATGCGTTTGTGTACAGTATTTTTAAAGTCATCAATAAACTGATTACGTACTACACGAACCACGACGAAATAGATGATTTAAACACACTATTTGCGATTTACAAACAAGTTATTGATGTTGCTGAAGTTTCTTTTGAGGGAGAACCATTAAGTGGTTTGCAATTAATGGGAGTTTTAGAAAGTCGCGTTTTAGATTTTGAAAACGTGATTATAACATCAATGAATGAAGGTAAATTTCCGGCCGGAAAAGCTTCCAATTCGTTTATTCCTTATGATGTGAAAAGGGAATTGGGATTGCCCACTTTCAAAGAAAAAGATGCCATTTATACTTTTCACTTTTACCATCTTTTGCAACGTGCTAAAAACATTTATTTGCTTTACAACACCGAAAGTGAAGGTCTAGACGGAGGCGAAAGAAGTAGATTCATCACGCAAATTGAAATTGAAAAACAAGACGCTCACGAACTTACGCAAGAAATTTACAATTCAGAAGTGCCGCAAAAAGCGTATGAACCTATTGTTGTTGAAAAATCAGAAAGCGTAATGTCACGACTTGCGGAAATAGCAAAGAAGGGATTTTCACCGTCTGCATTGACAAGTTACATTCGTAATCCGATTCAATTTTATTTTCAAAAAATCATCCGCATCAATCAAGTGGACGAAGTAGAGGAGAATATTGCCGTGAATACTTTGGGAACCATTATCCACGAAACGCTTTTTGAAATGTACAAACCTTTCGTGGGTCATTTACTTATCGTTGAAGACATCAAAGCACTTTTCCCTAGAATTGAAAAGGAAGTTTTGAATCAATTTAAACTGATTTATAAAGAAGGAGACATTCAAAAAGGGCGAAATTTATTGGTATTTGAAGTAGCGAAGCGAAATATTTTCAACTTTTTAACCATGGAATTGAAAGAGTTGCAAGCGGGCGATGAAGTGAAAATTATCTCCTTAGAAAAACGATATGAGCGTGTTTTTGAGCATCCTGAATTGCCTTTTCCCGTTTTAATTGGTGGTTCGGTAGATCGAATTGAAGAACGAAACGAAAAAATTAGAATCATAGATTATAAAACGGGTAAAGTAGAAGCTCCTTCTGTTACATTGAAAACCTGGGATCACTTGGTTACAGAAATTAAGAACGATAAGATTATTCAGATTTTGGCCTACGCTTTCATGTTTGAAAATGAAGCTAAAGGCAAGCCGATGGAAGTTGGCATTATCTCTTTTAAAAATTTAAGAAATGGCTTTTTGCCGTTCAAATTTAAGGAAGGGAAGGAAGTTTGTAGCGTAGTTGATGCCGCTGTTTTAGAAAGTTATTTGAATGAATTGGTGATATTATTAAAAGAAATCTTGAATGTTGACATTCCATTTTCGGAAAAAATTAATTAAACTTTCTTAAAAAAACCACTCAAAACAACAGTTAATTCTTCCTGATTTTCAATCGTACTCATGTGTCCGTCGGGAAAGGTTACGAGTTCTACTTTTGTACCTTCTATCTGGTCGAGACTTTCGATGTAATTCAAAACTGGGTCCTTTTTACCTAAAATGAGCAAAATTGGATAAGCGGAAAAGTGCAGTAAGACTTCACGGTCTTTGCGAATTTTCATACCTTCTAGTGAAGCAACAATTCCTTGAAGGGGCGTTTTTAAGGCCTCTTCTTTTACATATTCAATTTCATCAGCAAGTCGTTCACGGTTGTTTTCGCTGAATAAATTGGCAATAGAAAGTCTAACGAATGTATTGTAATTTTGTTTTACGGCTAGAATCGCTCGGTCTCGATTGGCTTTTCGTTCGTCACTATCAGCTCGCGATGTGGAGTTGAGTAGCACAAGTCCTTTCATGAATTCTGGATACAATTCGGCGAAAGCCAAAGCCACATAACCTCCCATAGAATGTCCTACAAAAATGGCTTTTCGCAAACGAAGTTCAGCTAAAACAGTATGAACGATATCCGCATTATCTTCCATGGAATGCACATATCCCAAAGATTCCGATTTACCATGACCTAATAAATCAATCGTAATTACTCGGTATTTCTTTGAAAACTCCGGAACCAACGCGTTCCACATTTTTTTGTTTTCCAAAAAACCGTGCAGAAATATGAGTGCTGTTCCTTTGCCTTCATCTGCAAAGGATATTTTGGTATTCTTGAAGTGGATTGTTTTCAATGCAAAAGATTTGATAGAATTCTTTTCAAAATTACGGTTTACTTTTCGTGGTTTAAAACGATGTTGATAAAGATTGATAAATACAAAAAAAAACGGCTCACTTTCGTAAACCGTTTTAACCTATAACTTACAACCTAGAACCTACAACTTTACGCATTCATAAGCGACTCAATTTCCTCGACTTCAATAGGAATATTCGCCATCATATTAAACGGTTCACCGCTTTCTTGAATCACGACATTATCTTCTAATCGGATACCAAAACCTTCTGCTGGAATATAAATTCCTGGTTCAACAGTGAAAACCATATTCGCTTTCATAGGTTCGTAAAGCAAACCATAATCGTGCGTGTCCAATCCCATGTGGTGTGAAGTTCCATGCATGAAATATTTTTTATAAGCCGGCCATTCTGGATTTTCGTTTTGCACATCGGCTTTGTCTAAAAGACCTAAACCTAGTAATTCTGAAGTCATAATTTTACCCACTTCCTCATGGTATTGTTTCCAAAATGCACCTGGAACTAATAATTTTGTAGCTTCATTTTTTACTCTCAAAACAGCATTGTAAACTGCTTTTTGTCGGTCTGTGTATTTTCCTGAAACAGGAATTGTACGCGACATATCGCTTGAATAATTAGCATATTCTGCAGCAACGTCAAACAAGATTAAATCACCTGCTTTACAAGGTTGGTTGTTTTCGATGTAATGCAAAACATTCGCATTATTTCCTGAAGCAATAATTGGCGTGTAAGCAAAACCTTTTGAACGATTTCTGATGAATTCGTGGATAAATTCTGCTTCAATTTCATACTCTGTTACATCTGGTTTTACAAAATTCAAAACACGACGAAAACCTTTTTCGGTAATATTACAAGCGTGTTGAATTAAATCTAATTCCTCTTGCTCCTTTACAGAACGCAAGCGTTGTAATATTGGGTTTGATTTTTCTACTTTATGAGCTGGATAGTTTTCTTTCCACCATTTTATAAAACGGTCTTCACGGGTTTGCGTATCCACACTTGCGCGATAATGTTCGTTCGTATTAATGTATATCGTATCTGAATACGCCATTACTTCCTTCAAAGTCTTGTGAAAATCTTGCAACCAAATCACTGTTTTCACTCCTGATACTTCAAAAGCACGTTCTTTAGTCAGTTTTTCGCCTTCCCAAACCGCAATGTGATCGTTCGTTTCTTTCAAAAATAGAATTTCTCTCAAACTCTCATAAGGAGCGTCCGGGAAAAGCAATAAAATACTTTCTTCTTGGTCCACACCACTTAGATAAAATATATCGCGGTGTTGTGCAAAAGGCAACGTACTATCTGCTGAAACGGGGTAAATATCATTTGAGTTGAAAACGGCTACACTATTCGGTTTCATAGCTGCCGTAAATTTCTTGCGATTTTTGATAAAAAGCGGTCGGTCTATTTGATGGTATTTCATGTGTGAAAGATTTTATTTTGTTGTGAAAAAAAACTTCGTAAATGAAGAAGTTTTAAGAAATTCAAATTTAATAATAATAGGTTCAATTGAAGTTAAGACCGCTATAAAATTTGAGAATATTGTTATATTTAGACAAATTTTATACAATGAAAAACGGTATCGTCTTATTTCTATTGGCAACTTGCACGATTTTAAACGCTCAACATAAAAAAGCTTATCAACTTTTTGACAAGAAGGGAAGAAAGGTTTCTTTTGAAAAAGTGGTAAAAGCAGGTTTGAAAGCCGAAGTTGTTTTCTTTGGAGAATTTCACGACAATCCCATTTGTCATTGGTTGGAATTAGAATTGACAAAAGAAATTGCTGCTAAAAAAGCAATTGTCTTAGGAGCCGAAATGATTGAAGCGGATAACCAAATGCAATTAAATGAGTATTTGTCTGGAAAAATAACTCAGAAGCAATTAGATTCTTCTGCTCGATTGTGGCCTAATTATAAAACCGACTATAAACCTTTAGTAGATTTGGCGAAAGCCAAGAAAATTAAATTCATCGCAACCAATGTTCCACGACGTTACGCATCCATGGTTCATAAAAAGGGATTTGAAAGTTTAGAATCTTTGACAGAAGAAGAAAAATCTTGGATTGCCCCACAACCGATTCCTTATGACAAGGATTTGCCTGGCTATAAAGAAATGATGACGATGATGGGCGAACACACGAGTCCAAATATGCCAAAAGCGCAAGCAAGTAAAGATGCGACTATGGCTTATTTTATTGTGAAAAACCTACAATCAGATTCTGTTTTTATTCATTATAATGGAAGTTTTCATTCGGATAATTTTGATGGAATTAACTGGTATTTAAGAAAATATAAGCCTGAACTTCGAGTAGTAACTATTTCTACCGTGGAGCAAAGTCAACTTAAGAGGCTGGAAAAGGAATCTGTAAACAAAGCAGACTTCATTTTAGTTACCGATGAAAACATGACTAAAACGTATTGATGCAATCCTTTAAGGTAGACTCAGATGTTGAATATTTATCGGTTTTTTACAAGCATTTTTAAAAAGACATTATAAATTCTAGTCAATTTAAGAATGTTGTCGTGAATTAAACACTTTAAAATCGTTATAAATAGAGGTTCAAAGGTTGTAGTATTTCTGAATTAGCAGTATTTTTGTGTGATTTTAAAACACTCAATTATAAATTATGGCAAAATCTGCATTATTAAAGTCGTCACTTGCTAAGAAGTACTGGATGGCTCTTACAGGTTTATTTTTATGCTTGTTTTTAGCTGGACACTTGGCTGGAAACTTGCAACTAATATTTGGAGACGCATTACAATTCAACCAGTATGCGGTATTTATGACTACCAATCCGGCAGTTAAATTATTATCTTATGTGACTTACATTTCTATTGTGTTTCACGCAATCGACGGTATTTTACTGACTATTCAAAACAGAAAAGCAAGGCCAATTGGTTATGCAAAAGAAAATCCAAGTGCAAACAGTCACTGGGCTTCAAGAAACATGGCGATTTTAGGATCGTTAATTTTGATTTTCATCATTACACACATGGTTAACTTTTGGGCTGTAATGCATTTTGACGAAAACATGCCGTTGCAAACTACAACAATTGACATTGCGGGTCAAAAACAAGAGTTTTACTTGACAACGGACGGCGGTTATTTACCTAAAATACAAGTAGAACAGAAGGCGGTTCTTATTAAAAATCGTACTGAATTCTTTGACGCTGCAGCAAATGTAAAATTGAAAGACGGTTACAAAGATTTACACAAAATTACTTTTGACTATTTTCAAGATGCAAAATATGGTTTGATTGCTACAATTATGTACGTTCTTGCTATGTTCGTTTTAGCATTTCACTTACTACATGGTTTTGCAAGCGCATTCCAATCATTAGGAGTAAATCATCCAAAATACAATGGCTTCATTAGAGTATTCGGGAAAGGTTTCGCGATTTTAGTTCCACTATTATTCGCTACGATTCCAGTTTACATTCACTTTTTTGCTAAATAATATACCTATAAAATCATGAGTTTAGATTCAAAAATACCAAATGGCCCAATCGCGGACAAATGGACCGATTATAAAGACCATATTAATTTAGTTAATCCGGCAAACAAAAGAAATTTAGATATAATCGTTGTGGGAACAGGTCTTGCAGGAGGTTCTGCCGCTGCAACTCTAGCCGAATTGGGTTATAACGTTAAAGCATTTTGTTTTCAGGATTCACCTCGTAGAGCACACTCGATCGCTGCTCAAGGAGGTATTAATGCTGCAAAAAATTACCAAGGAGATGGTGATTCAACTTTCCGTTTGTTTTATGACACGGTTAAAGGGGGAGATTACCGTTCAAGAGAAGCAAACGTATATCGTTTAGCTGAAGTTTCTACTAATATCATTGACCAATGTGTGGCTCAAGGAGTTCCATTGGCACGTGAATATGGTGGTTTATTGGACAACCGTTCTTTTGGTGGAGCATTAGTTTCACGTACTTTTTATGCAAAAGGACAAACAGGACAGCAATTACTTTTAGGAGCATATTCTGCAATGAACCGTCAAATCGGTCGTGGAAAAATTAAAATGTACAACCGTCACGAAATGCTAGATTTAGTTATCGTAAACGGAAAAGCTAGAGGAATTATCGCTCGTAACTTGGTTACAGGAGAAATAGAAAGACATTCAGCTCACGCAGTTGTGGTAGGTTCTGGTGGATACGGAAACGTTTTCTTCCTTTCTACAAATGCGATGGGAAGTAACGCTACAGCAGCGTGGAAAATACACAAGAGAGGTGCATATTTTGCAAATCCTTGTTACACACAAATTCACCCAACATGTATTCCAGTTTCTGGAGATCACCAGTCAAAATTGACTTTGATGTCGGAATCTTTGAGAAATGATGGACGTATTTGGGTTCCAAAAACATTAGAAGACGCAGCAGCAATTCGTGAGGGTAAGAAAAAACCAACGGATTTATCTGAAGCAGAAAGAGATTATTACTTGGAAAGAAGATATCCAGCTTTTGGAAACTTAGTTCCTCGTGACGTTGCTTCTCGTGCTGCAAAAGAGCGTTGTGATGCAGGATTTGGAGTGAACAAAACAGGTCAAGCGGTTTATCTTGATTTTGCTACAGCAATTCAACGATACGGAAATGAGCAAGCGTACATCAAAGGTTTACATGAAACGGCTGATGCGGCTAAAATTATCGAATTAGGTACTGAAGTAGTAGCTAATAAATACGGTAACTTGTTCCAGATGTATGAGAAAATCATTGATGAGAATCCATACAAAACACCAATGATGATTTATCCAGCAGTTCACTACACAATGGGTGGAACTTGGGTTGATTACAATTTGATGACTACCATTCCAGGTTGTTTCTCAATTGGAGAATCTAATTTCTCTGACCACGGGGCGAATCGTTTAGGAGCTTCGGCTTTGATGCAAGGTTTGGCAGACGGATATTTTGTACTTCCGTATACAATTGGAAATTATTTAGCACCGGATATCAAATTAGGTAAAATCCCAACGGATACACCAGAATTTGAAGCGGCAGAAAATAACGTTCGTCAGCAGTTAGAGAAATTCATTAACAACAACGGTTCACATTCAGTTGACTATTTCCACAAGAAATTAGGAAAAATTATGTGGGACAAAGTTGGAATGGCTCGTAATGCACAAGGTTTAACTGAAGCGATTAGCGAAATTGCAGCTTTACGCGAAGAATTCCATAGAGAAGTTCGTGTTCCTGGAACAATGGACAGTTTCAACGAAGAATTGGCAAAAGCCATGCGTGTTGCCGATTTCTTGGAATTAGGAGAACTTTTCGCAACAGATGCATTACACCGTAATGAATCTTGTGGAGGTCACTTCCGTGAAGAATACCAAACTCCAGAAGGAGAAGCACTTCGTGACGACGAGAACTTTGCATACGTGGCAGCTTGGGAATACAAAGGAAAACCTAGCGAAGCGGTGCTACACAAAGAAGAGTTAGTTTTTGACAATATCAAATTGGTACAACGTAGTTACAAATAGAAATAAATCCGAAGTCCAAAGCCACAAGTCTTAATTTAAAGACTTTCGACATTCGACTTTATGACTTTTAAACTTAAAAGAGATGAAACTTACATTAAAAATATGGCGTCAAAAAAACGCCAAATCAGAAGGAAAAATCGTTGAGTACCCAATCGATGGAATTGACGGAGATATGTCTTTTCTTGAAATGCTTGACATTTTAAACGACGGATTAATAAACAAAGGAGACGAACCAGTTGCTTTTGACCACGATTGTCGCGAAGGAATTTGCGGAATGTGTTCACTTTTCATTAACGGAGAAGCTCACGGACCAGATAGAGGAGTAACTACTTGTCAATTACACATGAGAATGTTTAAGGATGGCGACACGATTTTTATCGAGCCGTTCCGTGCTAAAGCGTTTCCAGTAATTAGAGATTTAGTGGTAGACAGAAGTTCTTTTGACCGTATCCAGCATGCGGGAGGATTTATTTCTGTAGGTACTTCAGGAAATACGCAAGATGCAAATGCGATTCCAATTCCTAAACACGATGCAGATACTGCGTTTGACGTTGCAAGTTGCATCGGATGTGGAGCTTGTGTAGCTTCTTGTAAAAACGCTTCAGCAATGTTATTCGTTTCTGCAAAAGTATCGCAATTCGCACTTTTACCGCAAGGAAAAGTAGAAGCACACGACCGTGTTTTGAATATGGTACGTCAGATGGACGAAGAAGGTTTTGGTAACTGTACCAACACTGGAGCTTGTGAAGTAGAATGTCCAAAAGGAATTTCTCTTGAAAGCATCGCACGTATGAACCGCGAGTATTTAGTTGCAAGCGTAAAATAACACCAATTCCGCACTTGATGCGGAATCTGGATAAAGTGGGTTTGATAGTTTTTCTAACCTATTTATAAAATTAGAAACGCAGTTGATTTATCAGCTGCGTTTTTTTTTGGGCGTTACCACAAGGGTCGGGCTATTCACTTCAAATGAAATTCATCGAACTCCAATAAAATAAAAATAAAGTGAGATAATCTTTTGTTCCATTGCATTCCACAAAAGGATTTCCCGTTACTATCCCTAACGCGAATCTCGGTAAATAGAAAATATCAATTTCAATCACAATAACAAATTCAATAGAAGTGAAAATATCAATTTCATCCAAATTAAACACGCTTTAATTTCCTTTAAATATTCCAAACTTCATTGCTTTTCAGGATTTTCAGAAAGAATTTTTTCATTCGCTCAACTCCGACAGAGTTTAAAACTCTGTCGGAGTTACTTACAACTTTTACTATCTTTGAAAATCCAACACACAACTAATGAGATATTACAGTTTACTACTTCTAATTTCAACTTTTGCTTTTGCGCAAGACTTTCAACAACACGTAAATCCTTTCATCGGAACCGGCGGACACGGACATACTTTTCCAGGAGCTACAATACCTTTTGGAATGGTCCAACTTTCTCCAGATACGCGAATTGATGGAAGTTGGGACGGTTGTTCCGGCTATCATTATTCAGATGATGTGATTTATGGATTTTCGCACACGCATTTAAATGGGACAGGAGTTTCCGATTTTGGCGACATTATGTTGATGCCAACAATGGGCGAAACAAGTTTTGACAATAAAATTTATTCTTCGAAATTTTCACACAAAAACGAAAAAGCATCTGCCGGATTTTACAGTGTCAAGTTAGATAAGCATAACATTGATGTTCGATTAACGACTTCAACACGCGTTGGTTTTCACGAATATAAATTCAATGAAAGTGGTCAAGCAAATATTATTTTGGACTTAAATCACCGAGATAAATTGTTGATGGGCGAAGTTCGAATCATCGACGACAAAACGATTGAAATCATGCGAAACAGTGAAGCTTGGGCAACCAATCAGTTTGTCTTTGCACGAATTGAATTCAGCAAGCCGATGAAAATTACTTCGGTAAATAACAATGCAGTTTCACCTGCAACAGTAACAGACAAATTGTTCGCTGGAACTTTATTAGCATTAAGTTTTTCGACGCAAGTCAAAAAAGGAGAAACGGTTAAGATAAAAGTAGCGCTTTCGCCAACATCAACCGAAGGAGCAAAGCTGAATATGTCAGAAATCAATCATTGGGATTTTGAAAAAGTAAAAAAAGAAACCGAAGCACTTTGGAACAAAGAACTTACTAAAATTGAGGTTACTTCTAATGATAAAGATAAATTGGCTATTTTTTACACGGCATTATACCATACAATGATGCAACCTAACATTGCACAAGATTTAGATGGCAAATATCTTGGTAGAGACAATAAAATTCATACTGCCGAAGGATTTGAGTACTATTCTGTTTTCTCGCTCTGGGACACGTTTAGAGCGGCTCATCCGTTGTACACTTTGATTGACAAGAAACGAACGTCAGATTTCATCAACACTTTTCTAAAACAGTACGAACAAGGCGGGAGGTTACCGGTTTGGGAATTGGCTTCCAACGAGACGGATTGCATGATTGGTTATCATTCGGTTTCAGTTATGGCAGATGCAATGGCAAAAGGAATTAAAGGTTTTGATTATGAAAAAGCATTTGAAGCTTCAAAACATTCTGCAATGTTAGACCATTTAGGTTTAGATGCTTACAAGAAAAACGGATTTATTTCGATTGATGACGAACATGAAAGTGTTTCAAAAACGGTGGAATATGCGTATGACGATTGGTGTATTGCTCAAATGGCGATGCTTTTAAACAAAAATGAAGATTACGATTACTTCATGAAACGTTCTCAAAGTTGGAAAAATCTGTTCGATTCAGAATCAGGTTTTATTCGTCCAAAGAAAAATAGCGGTTGGGACAAACCATTCGACCCGAGAGAAGTGAACAATAATTATACAGAAGGAAATGCATGGCAATATACATTCTTCGTTCCTCAAGATATTCCAGGAATGATTGAAGCGTATGGTGGAAATGCAAAATTCGAAGCGAAACTTGATGAAATGTTTAACGCTGAAAGTAAAACTACGGGTCGTCAGCAAGTCGATGTTACAGGTTTAATTGGACAATATGCTCATGGAAACGAGCCAAGTCATCACATGGCATATTTGTACAATTATATTGGCAAACCCGAAAAAACGAACGAGAAAGTAAAGTACATTTTAGATAATTTCTACACCAATACTCCAGACGGTTTAATTGGAAACGAAGATTGTGGACAAATGAGTGCTTGGTATGTTTTGAGTTCTATGGGGATTTATTCGGTAACTCCAGGGAAAGCTAGTTGGGATTCTACTCAACCTTATTTTGACAAAATAAAATTCAATTTAGACAATGAGAAAATTAGTGAGATTACTAAAACTTCCACTAAAGAAGAATTAAAAAACATTGGAAGTTTTTATAATGAAGCTATAAGGAGTAGTAATTTTTTTAAATATACTGATATCGTTACTGTGCCAGTAATTCAAGCGGACAGTAAATCATTTAAAGATAAATTGAAGATTGAGATTACTTCGCAAAATCCAAAAGATGAGATTTTTTATATGTTTCAAAGTGCAAGTCCAGGAAAACCAGCTTGGATGAAATATACAAATCCATTAGAAATTTCACAATCTGAAAAAATTCAAGCTTACGTGAAAAGAGATGGAAAAGGTAGCAATGCTGTTTCAGCTGAATTCTTCAAAAAACCAAACAATTACACAATTGACATCAAATCAAAATACGACCCACAATATCATGCCGGTGGAGCAGAAGGTTTAATCGATGGAATTTATGGAACTACGAACTGGAGAAAAGGCGAGTGGCAAGGTTTTCAAGGACAAGATTTTGAAGCTATCGTAGATTTGAAAGAAGCAAAATCAATTCAAAATTTCAGTTCAAATTATTTACAAGATTCGCGTTCGTGGATTTTAATGCCAACTAAAGTCGATTATTATACTTCAAATGACAATGTAAATTTCACGTTTGTAGGAAGTGTTCAGAACGATGTGGATCCCAAAGAAACCGATAATAAAATCAAGAACTTCGACTTCAAAGCAAAGAATGCAATCAAAGCGAGATACGTAAAAGTAAAAGCAACCAATTACGGAATCTTACCAGAATGGCATCAAGGTTATGAAGGAAACGCTTATATTTTTATTGATGAAATCGAGGTAAAATAAAAAAAGAGACACAGATTTAAGAAATTAGAATAATTTTTAAAATTTCTCGAATTTCTTAAATCTTTGTTCCAAATAGAAAAACAAATCTACTCTTTCGTTCCCCAAGGAGCTGAAGGGTTTGGAATTACTTTCGTTAAATCAAAAGTCACCGTAAATACTTTATCAGAACCGGTTCGACGTAAATTATATGAATACGATTTTTCATCTAAAGTGATCCACCAAACGTTATTGGAAGCATAAGCAATCAAGTCAGAAGTTTGTTGGTCTGCTGGAAACATTTGCAAATTTGACAAACCGGAATTCGTAGTCGTTCCGCCGTACATGGTTATTTTATCTTCGCTTCCGTCTTTGTGTCGGTGATCGTGTTTTAGTTGGATTCTATCATTTTCATACATCAAAACCCATGTTCTCGACTTATCATCTCCTACAAAAAACGGAATTCTAATAGTATTATCGTCACAAGCGCGAACGTGCATTACTAATTTTTTCCCTGCGAAATCATCGTTTGCAGGAGCACTAGTCAAAGTTCCTTCATACGATTTCCCACAATGTTTTTTTAGGTTTTCCCAGAATTGTGCCGCCCCTGATTTTTCTTGAGCGACTGTAAATTGAAGACTTAACAGCGTAATCAATAAAAAGATATTTTTCATATTCTTAAATTTTGGACAAGATAGCCAATTCATTTTTATGCCGATTGTAGATTGATTATCTTTAATAAAAATTCAACTATGAAATGAGCATTACCTAAAATTGGTGGCAAAACCAATTAAGATATGCGAATTACATATGACCGATAAAAAACAATAAATATCTACATATGAAAGTAGCTTTGATTCAAACCAGTTTAGTGTGGGAAAATGCCGTAGAAAACCGCAGTCATTTGGTACAAAAGATTACGGGTTTCATGGAAGAGGTGGATTTGATTGTATTGCCCGAAATGTTTTCTACTGGTTTTACGATGCATCCAAAAGCAGTTGCGGAAACTATGGAAGGCGAAACCGTGGCTTGGTTGCAACATTTGGCGAAAGCCAAAAATTGTGCGATTACAGGAAGTTTAATCATTAAAGAAAACGCAAATTATTACAACCGACTCGTATTCGTTTTTCCTGATGGCAAAATGGAATATTACAACAAGCGTCACTTGTTCAGTTTGTCCGGTGAAGACAATGAGTTTACGGCAGGAACTGACAAATTGATTGTAGAGTATAAAGGTTGGAAAATCTGTCCGCTCATTTGTTACGATTTGCGATTCCCCGTTTATTCTCGCAACACGGACAATTATGATTTGTTGATTTATGTCGCAAATTGGCCAAAAGCCAGAGCAAATGCTTGGAATTCTTTGCTACAAGCACGAGCGATTGAGAATATGAGTTATACAATCGGACTAAATCGCATAGGGAAAGATGAAAATAAAAACAGCTATTCGGGTGATTCTCAAATCGTGGATTGTTTAGGGAATTTCACTGTAGAACCGCAACAATGTGATGAAGTTTATATCGTGACATTAGACAAGGAAACACAAGACCGAAATCGTAAGAAATTTGGATTTCTGAACGATGCGGATGCATTTAAACTCGTTTAAGGCGCTAAAATAAAAGGTTGATCAACATCCCAATTGGCGCGAACGTCTATTTCGTCAGGGAAATAAATGACTTCTTCGCTTTGCATTTTGTCCCAATAACTACCTGCATCCCATTTTTTATTTCCGTTGGTATCGTAAATAATTCGAACGATAAAAGTTCCCGGTTGAATCAAATTGAACCTTGCAACAGGTTCGCTTTCTAAATACTCAGAGTCGATTACTTTTCCTTTGGCATCAGTAAGTTGTACAATCACAGGAAAGCGCTTTAGGTTTTCTAATTTCATCGTCAGATTTCCGTAATCGCTCGTTCCTTTCGTGTTTAATTTGTATTGTAAAGTATCATTCGACCTTTCGTAGAAATCAGTTAAAGCTCCTGGTAGTAGCGTGATTTTGTACTTTTGTTCCGGTTCCTTCGTAAAATTAAATTTTAGTTTTTGATTGAACTCGTCGTACTCCGTTGTGAAGTCGACTGCAACAGAATCTTTGTTGACCAAAGTCATTTTAGTTTTGTCAAATTTAGTCAAAGGTATAAAACTCGTCAATTCAAAATGCTCTCTAAAATGAATCGTTCCAGAAGGTTTTGGCGTAAAGCTTAACGAATCATTCTTTTGTTCTTTAATTTTGAAATAATAGTCTTTTGAATAATCGCCTCGATCCAATAATAGTTGTAAGGAATCGGCTTTTACAACTGGAAACCAGATCTGAACGGAGTCTTTTTGCGGCAGTTTAGTTACCACTGTTTTTAAAATTTCATTCCCGTTTTTTAAAGTAATATTCATTTTTTCAGCATCACCCGTATAACCCAAAGTCGCTCTATTTCCAGAAACTTGAGCAGGTTTGAACGTTTTGAAATTTAAAACCTCCTGAAACAATTTCAAATTATAAGATTCATTTTCAGCACCAATAACTATGGGTTCTTTGTAAAAAGCGATTTTGTCTTTTCCGGGATTGTAGATAAAGTTGTTATTATTGTCTTTTAAAGCAATCAATTGGTATGTTCCGGCTTTTATATTTTCAATTTTGAAAGTCGTTGCACTGTCTAATGTGTTGGTAACATATCTTGGTTTTTCTTTATAAACGGTTGAGTCGTTGTATTTTTCATTGATTTCATACAGCATCACGGTAACAAAATTATCGCTTTTGGCTTCTAATGCATCTTGAATCGTTCCCGAAACGGATAGTGAATCGATGTAACTTCCGGTTGAAAAAACGTATTTAAACTGGGGAAAGACATTGCCTTCATTATTGTCCTGAATACTTTGTCCAAAATTTAAACTGTACGTTGTATCCGGTTTTAAAGTGTCTTTTATTTTAATGGAAATATATTTACTCGCACTCGTTGGCGTGATAACAGGTGCCGTATTCATTGGCGGAGAAACGATTAATTGCTTGTTGACGTCTTTCAATTTTACATATTCATCGAAATACAATTTGATCTCGTTTCCTGTAAAATTAGTTTTGTATTTTTTAGGGACACTTTCGCGTAAAATCGGTGCCAAGGTATCTTTAAAACCTCCGGTAATGTTTCCTCTTTTTGCGCAACCAATGAGTAGAATTGCCAATAGAACCAATAAATAACGTGATGCGATTTTCAACATAAAAAAGTGAAATTTGTAAGTCACAAAATAACAATTATAATTAGTGTGAATGAAATGTTTTTAAGTAAAGTTGTGAGTTTTAATTTTGTTTTTGAATACGTTAATTATAAGAAATTGCGCTATTTTAAAATTAATGAGCAATTACAAATAATAGAACTACAGAAGCTATAATAGTTAACGGTAAAAGCAGCGTCTTCACAATTGAAAACTTCTTTCTTTCCGATTTTGAAATTTTATCGATTGCAATTGTTTTGGTTTCAAACTTACTCCAAACGGCAAGTGTACTATCGGTTTTACTGGTAATGGTTATGATGTCTTCTTTTTTACCTTGTTTAATTCTGTACGACTTTCCAACTTCATATTGACTGGAATTATTTTCAACCGCTTTATATGAAAAACAACTCTGACATGCTATTGCAATGACTAAAAACAAAAGGCCTTTTTTCATAACTTGATTTTTAGTTAAAAGTAAATGTAGAAATAATAACAATGCAAATAAGTTTTTTTTAATAGAATCAACTTTGCGACATCGCCATACAAACAATACTAATTTTAATACCTGGAATTTCTAAAAGTGCTTTTCCGGCTGCTTCAAGAGTTGCACCAGTAGTCATTACATCATCGATTAATAAGAAATGCTTGTTGTGGTGTTCGGTGGTGAAATAGGATTGAAAAGTATGTGATTTAATTTCATTTCGACCCATCAAGTTTTTAAAAGTTTGGGTTTTACTGTGTTGAAGTCTTTTTAAAATACTGTTGTCAAAAGGACAATTTAATTGTTTTGAAAGTGCCTCTCCAAAAGTTGTTACTTGATTGTATCCGCGTTTTTTAAATTTTCTTTTATGTAACGGAATTGGAATAATGGCGTCGATTGATCGCAAAGTTTCGCAGTTTTGAAGTTCTGTTCCGTACCAATTTCCAATCAAAGTACCCACTTCTTGATGGCCACGGTATTTTAAATTATGAATCAGTTCTTGAGCGATTCCCTTTTTGTGAAAATACATCAACGACGAAACATGTTCAATCGGAAGCCGACCGTAAAATTTGGTCATCGCTTCATTTTCTAGATTTAAATGTTGGTTTGTCAGTGGAAGATCATGCCGACATTGGGTACAAATTACAGCTTCATTAGCTAATAAAAATTTTTCGCAGCCCAAACAAGCAGGTGGAAAGAATAGATTAAATAGGGAATTAATCATTTGTACGGCTTTTAAAATTAAATTTGAAAATGATTTTTAAATCAATTTCGTGGCGATTATCTTACGATAAAAGTACATAAAATTTTAATACAATGCACAATATGAATGATTTAGAACGATATATTTTTTAGTATCTATAAAAAAACTCCCGATCAATTACCGCGAGTTTCTGTAGAATATAATAATTTAAAAAATTATTTCTTTTTTTTATCTGAATTCATCATGATAAAAACGGCGGCAATAAGTCCAATGATTACCAAACCAAAAACGAAGACCATTATAAATGTGCCGTTGTCCAATGTAAAAAGTGTTGTGTCTTTCATGTTTTACAGAATTTTAGATATTGGCCAAATGTAAAGCACTTGTGCTATAAGTGCTATGACATTTGTCATAATTTACCTTATTTAGAATCAAACCTGCTTCTTTTTTGGAGTATAAAATAAAAAACTCCCAATAAAATTGAGAGTTCTTAAAAAATAATATTTCTTAAACTATTATTTACCTTTTCCTGAAGCTTCTAAATTGCGTTCAATTTTATGTCCTGGACGAGTCCATTTTGGTTTTTCGCCTAAAGGAGCAAATTCAGAATCTGCTGCTTCAACCGTTTTTGGTTGTGAAACTTTCGTAAACGGTTTTTGTGGATTTAAGCCTAATTTTTCAAACATTTTCATGTCTTCATTAACATCGGGATTTGGTGTTGTAAGTAATTTGTCTCCGGCAAAAATTGAATTGGCTCCAGCCAAAAAGCACATTGCTTGACCTTCACGGTTCATATTCATCCGTCCTGCAGAAAGTCGGACTTGCGTTTGTGGCATTATGATTCTAGTAGTAGCAACCATTCGGATCATTTCCCAAATTTCAACAGGTAATTCTTGTTCCATTGGTGTTCCTTCAACGGCAACTAAAGCGTTTATTGGCACAGATTCCGGTTGTGGATTCAGAGTAGATAAAGCAACCAGCATTCCTGCACGGTCTTCAATACTTTCGCCCATTCCGATAATTCCGCCGCTACAAACGGTTACATTTGTTTTCCGAACATTTTCAATCGTTTGCAAACGGTCTTCGTAACCACGTGTTGAAATGACTTCTTTATAATATTCTTCTGACGTATCTAAATTGTGATTGTAAGCGTATAATCCCGCTTCTGCTAAACGTTTTGCTTGATTCTCCGTAATCATACCTAAAGTACAACATACTTCCATGTCCAGCTTATTAATGGTACGAACCATTTCTAATACTTGGTCAAATTCTTCGCCATCTTTTACATTTCTCCAAGCAGCACCCATACAAACACGAGATGAACCACCTTCTTTAGCTCGTAAAGCTTGTGCTTTTACTTGAGAAACGGTCATCAAATCGTTGCCTTCTACTTTCGTGTGGTAACGAGCGGCTTGTGGACAATAGCCACAATCTTCTGGACAACCTCCAGTTTTTATGGATAATAAAGTGGAAACTTGAACCACGTTAGGGTCGTGAAATTGACGGTGAACAGTTGCAGCTTCAAATAATAAGTCCATCATCGGCTTATTATAAATCGCTATTATTTCTTCTTTCGTCCAGTTATTTCTAGTAGTACTCATCTTAAAATTTTATAATGTTCCAAAAGTAGCGATTTCCCTTTTAAGTAAAAAGCAATTTTTTGATAAACGAAAAAAGCGCCTAAATTTGTAGTTTTACAAAAACAAGCGCTTCATTTATCTAGTTTGAGAAGTTTAATCGACCTGATTGATCGTCTCTACTTTATTTTTCCATAACTGCATTAATATGAAGGTGATAATTATGGAAGATGCCATGGATTCAAATAACAACCCAATGCAATAGTAAGAAATATTTAAATCGCCACCACCAAATAAAAATCCTTTAGATAACTTTGCTAAATATTCCTCTCCACCTTTATATTGAATATAAAAGAGCAAACTTCCGACGCTTAGAATAGCTCCAACCATTGAAGTAATAATTCCTGAAATCAAATTGGTAAAATACCCAGTGATTCCGTCTTGGTGATTTTGCTTAATTGTTAAGTTTATTCCGAAGCCAATAATTACGATATTTAAAATTCTTAGATAAAACTCGTCGGCTAATCCTGAATATTCAATCACTAGAAAGTAAATGGCAATACCGAGGTATATGATAAATCCATTGATGAGTTCGCGTTTCAGTTTCATGGTTTTTTGTTTTAAAATAAATTATTGTCTTAAAAATACAAAAATTAAGTCTTGATCGGAGAAATACTAAAAATGATTTAATATAATTTTAAGAAAAATTCAACGCTTTTGTTACATGAAATTTTTAAAGAGAGTGCCATTATTTGTAAAGGTTTGGCACTAGAATCCAATCGTCGTGGCCAAAATAGTTCCATTTCGCAGTAGTAAAATTAACAGTAGGATCTATAAACAAATAGTACGGACCTCCATTTATAGAAACTTTCGAATCAACGTAAATATCAACTTCTTGATTGTTTTTTGCAAATTCGTTTTTAATAATTTGTGTCATTTGCCAAATTCCATCCGGATTTGCTGCTACAAAATATTTTTGTTTATGCGTCAATCGATCCTTGTAATTGTAGGGAATTTGCGTATTTGTTGTACGATCCATTATTCTAAAATCGGTAACTGCATGTCGGCTGCGAAGCATCATTCGCCAACTCAGACGATGGCCTTCTTCCGTCCATAAAACGTCGTGCGGAATAAACCAATGCCGAACAGGTAGCGCTAATTGAATGATAAAATAAGGTATAAAAAACCAAATTAAAAGTGGTTTAGTCGCGTAAGAAATCTCGAAGGATTCAAGTCGTGGCTTTGCTTTAAAAAAGATCTTTCTAATAAAATCAGGTGGATAACAAAACACAATAAAGGATAAAGCGAAGAAGGGGAAAATACCAATTTGTAAAAACACAGCATTGAAAATATGAAAAAATAAAGCTGCAAAAAAGGCAACTGTTCGTGTCTTCCGGTATAGAAATAAAGGAATAATCAAGAGGTCAAACAGAATTCCCGAGTAAGCGATGAACAGGTGAAATATAGTATGGCTGAGTATTGGTTCTAAAATTTTGAAGGGACTACTAATAAATAATAACTTAGGAAAACTACCGTCTAACCAACCCGGATAGAATTTAGCAACCGTTGCAAAAAAATACATAATGGCTACTTGTGCAATCATGACCCAAGAACACCATTGCGGCATTGAAAGCCGTTTCAAGTCAGGATTATTTCTCGCGTCAAGCGAAGCATATTGATTTGCGGGAAGAACAATCATAATTAAACTCACTAATAGCAACAAATAATAGTGGTTATTATAGGAAGATTTTTGCATAAAATAAACACCGGACCACAAGATTGTAAATGCAATTATACTAAATCGGTATTTAAAACCCAACATGATACCAATACCCAAAACTCCCATCAAAGCATAGTAATAATACATACCAGCTCCAGGCAAAGGTTGCAGCCATTCTAAACCAATATGTGAAAAAGTAAATTCAGGATCAATAAAAACGCGCTTTACCCAACCAGTTGCAATGGCTCCAAAACTTTCTAACGCGAGAAGTAAACCGAAAAAGATTCGGAAAATAATTAACGGTGCGTTGTCAATGGGTTTGAATAATTGAAGTCGCATTTTTTATTCATTTTCAAAAAGTTGTCGGGCGAAAAGTTGGTCTTTATTTAACTGTGCCTTTAAATCATCCACAGAATTAAACTTTTGTTCGTCTCGAATGCGTTTTATCAATTCAACGGTGATTGTTTGACCGTATAAATCGGCATCAAAATCAAATAAATTCACTTCAATAGAGAGCGTTTGACCTTCAACAGTGGGATTTGTACCAATGTTTAGCATTCCCTTCACTTCTTGATTTGCAATAAAACATTTTACAGCATAAACACCAATAGCAGGAATTAGTTTGTATGATTCTTCAATATTTACATTTGCTGTGGGAAAACCAATCGTTCTTCCGAGCTTTTTACCGTGAATAACTGTACCTGAAAAAGAATAATGATACCCTAAGTATTCGTTTGCCAAGGCAATTTTTCCTTCATTCAAAGCATTTCTGATTTTTGTAGAACTGATGGAAACTTCGTCAATTTCTTTCGCCGAAATTTGCTCTACTTCAAAGCCGTATTCTTTGCCGTACAAGATCAAATCATCAATATTAGCCGTTCTGTTTCTTCCGAAACGGTGGTCGTGACCAATGATTATTTTTTTGATATTAAAAATATCGACTAGAATATTTTTAACAAATTCTTCGGCAGTTAATCTAGAGAACGCTTGGTCAAAAGGGTGAATGATCAAGTTTTGCAAGCCAGCTTTTTCTAGAAGTGCCGTTCGTTCAGCAATAGTATTGAGCAACTTTATATCCGATTCTTTCTGCAAAACCATTCTGGGATGTGGGAAGAAAGTAAGAATTAAACTCTGTTCTTCCTCCGAACTCGCTTTCAACAAACGTTCGATAATCTTCGTATGTCCCACATGAACCCCGTCAAAAGTACCTAAAGTAAAAATAGTTTTCTTTGAAGTCGTGAAATCGTGTATAGAATGATAAATATTCAAAATTGCGCTTTTATTCGCGACAAATTTAAGCGATACAATCCATAAATGAAATCATAACGTATATAATTTAAAGTTTAACATATTTTTTGACTTGTTCAATTATTAAACATGAAGTTATTCTTATATTTGGCATCTTATCACATTGATTTTTATCTTTTAAATATATTTTCATGAAAAAAATTACATTATTACTAATTGCGATTTTTACGTTCTCTCTAAGCTTTGGACAGAATGCTTGGACAAAATCAGACGAATCCCGAGTTGGAATGTTAGAAAAAGTTAATCGTAGTTCATTTCCTACCACTTATAAATTATTTCAACTTGATTTAGTGAAGTTTAAACAACAGTTGGAAGGAGCTCCCGTTCGTGGTGCTTTTTCGGGTCGTTCTACACAACTCATTTATTTGCCCAATGCGGAAGGATATTTAGAACGTTTTTACGTTATGGAAACGCCAATTATGGAAGCAGAATTAGCTCGAAAATTCCCCATGATAAAATCGTATGCTGCTCAAGGAGTGGATAATCCGGGGTCAGTAGCACGATTTTCTGTTACGCAATTTGGTTTGCACAATATTACTTTTACACCTGGTAAAAGCACTATATACATTGATCCTTATACTTCAGATCTTGCAACTTATATTGTTTATGAAAGAAGTGCACTTAGTGAAACGGCACAAGATTTTGAATGTTTGACTGCGGAAGATGTTGCATTGCCAAGTTTAGAACGCAATATACTAGAGGAAAGTAGAGCAAATGCAACGGATGATTCTAAATTAAGAACCTATCGATTGGCTTTATCTTGTACGGGAGAATATGGTGCTCTTTTTGCTGGAGCGGGAACTGTTCAACAGAAAAAAGCGAATATCCAAGCGCGAATGGCAATTACCATGACGCGTGTAAACGGTGTTTATGAAAGAGATTTAGCGATTACAATGATTTTTGTGGCTAATAATGACTTAATTATTTATTTTAATGCTTCGAATGATCCATGGACGGGTGAGTACAATACTAAAACGGCTCAAACGATCGATGCAGCTATTGGTTTAGCGAATTATGATATTGGACACAATTTCAACACAAGTGGTGGTGGAAATGCGGGATGCATTGGTTGTGTATGTAGTACAACAAGTTCACCAAGCAGTTCTAGTCATAAGGGACGTGGTTATACAGGTCGTTCGAATCCAACGGGTGATGCTTTTGATATTGATTATGTGGCACATGAAATGGGTCATCAATTTGGCGGTTATCATACCCAATCCAATTCCAGTTGTTTTTCAGGAAGTGGTTTGACGGAGGTAGAGCCTGGAAGTGCTTCGACAATTATGGGTTACGCAGGAATTTGTGCGCCAAATGTTCAGAATAAAAGTGATGATTATTTTCATTACGTAAATATTCGCGACATTACGAATAATATAAAAAGTGGTGTAAGTTCAAGTTGTGCTCAAATCACCGTTTTTACCAACACAGCACCTGTGGTAAGTCCGCTTCAAAATTATGTAATCCCAAAGTCAACTCCTTTTGTATTGACAGGTAACGCCACAGATGCTGATGGAGATGCATTAAATTATACTTGGGAACAGAATGATCCTGAGCTTTCCAATCAAGCAAATTCAGCGGGACCCGGTCAGTTTGAAACTTCTGGACCATTGTTTCGATCAGAGAGAGGAACAGTAAGTCCTTCTCGTTTCTTTCCAAAAAAAGCAACTATTTTAGCAGGTCAATTAGCTACAACATGGGAAGTTTTACCAGCTGTTGGACGGGTTATGAATTTTGCATTAACGGTTCGTGACAATGCCGCAGGAGGCGGTCAAACTGGAACAGGTGAGATGAAAGTAACAGTTTCTGATGTTGCAGGACCTTTTTCTATAACCTCACAAAATGCGACAATTTCGTATCCAGGTGGCTCGAATCAGATCATTACTTGGGACGTAGCTTCTACTGATCTTGCACCAGTAAATACCAGATTTGTAGATATTTACATGTCTACCAATAACGGAAGTACTTTTCCAATTTTATTAGCAAGTCAAGTGCCAAATGATGGTTCTGAGATTGTGACGATTCCAAATCTTGTTGGAACGACCAACCGAATAATGGTACAAGGTCATGATAATATCTTCTTTGATATTTCTAACGCCAATTTCACAATTACGGAAGCACCAAGTACTTTTTCAGTAACAGCTTTAAGAATAGAAGGTGAACAAAATAAATCAGTGTGTAAAGGAGGTTCATTAAATTATACTTTATCATATGAAACTTATGGAGGATTTAGCGGAACTACTACTTTTACAGCGGCAAATTTACCTGCAGGAATTACGGTAAGCTTTAATCCGGCTTCTGCGACAAGCGATACGGATGTACTGATGACGCTAAATTCTTCAACGGACGTGATTCCGCAATTATATACGATTAATGTACAAGCCGTTTCAGGTGGCACAACGAAAGTGCTGAATTTCTATGCAAACATTTTAGATAATGCTTTTACCGCTGTAAACTTGACGACACCAACAAATGCAGCCGTAGTAACACCAAACGAGGTCCTTTTTAATTGGACAGCTTCTAATGGAGCTACAAATTACGACGTTCAAATTGCTACAGATGCAAATTTCGACACCATTGTTGAAACTGCAACTGTGGCTACCAACTCCTATATTTCAACAACCTTAGAAAGTTTACAATCTTATTTTTGGCGTATCCAACCTAAAAATGAGGGTTGTTCTGCTGCATTCAGTAACGCCTCAACTTTCTCGACTACTTTCTGTGGATTTGCTGAATCTTTAGATGTTCCTATTGGTATTTCACTTCAGCCAAGTACGATAACTTCCACAATTACTGTTGACGCACTGGATAGTGTGACAATAAACGATGTAAAGGTGAAGTTAGATATTTCACACACTTGGATCAGTGACCTGACAGTTACTTTAACAAGTCCAAATGGAACCGTAGTTCAGTTATTCTCAAATAAATGTGGATCACGTGATAACATCATTGCTACTTTTGATGATGCAGGAACAACTATATTTTGCGGTACTAATCCTGCGATTTCCGGCACTATAATTCCAGCTCAACCCTTAGCAGGTTTCAACGGACAAACTTCACAAGGAGTTTGGACATTAACGGTTAGCGACCTAACGAACGGTGATGGAGGAGTTTTAAACAGTTGGGGAATTAACTTCTGTAGTCCAACGCCGCCTTTAGAAGTGGTGAAAAATGAGTTCTCAGATTTAATGGTGTATCCAAATCCTAATAGTGGAAACTTTAACGTAAAATTCAATAATGCAACTACGGATAAAGTTACCTTGAAAGTGTACGACATGAGTGGTAGAACTATTTTCAACAAAAATTATAATGTAAAAGGTAATTTCAATGAAAATGTGCAGTTAAATACAATTCAATCGGGTGTATATTTAATGGCAGTGTCTGATGGTGAAAGAACACAAGTGGAAAGAATTATAATTAAGTAGATTTCCACAATTAATAATGAAGAAACTCAACTAGTAATAGTTGGGTTTTTTTGTGAAATAAATTTTAAAATTAGAATATTTAAGTACGCAATATTCTTATTGTGAAAGATTTACTAAATTAATGAAAAAACACACATGCATTTAAGTTTTATGATCGGTTTTGTAAACTGACAAAATGCGTTGTAAAGCAAATATCACAAATGAAATCTAGTTTGAAACTACTCCTAAAGAGTTTACTGACGCATTGTTTCATACTTATCGGATGCCAATGCTTTTCTCATTTGAACACGTGACTTTTCATGCCAAGGTGGCAATTGATGCAGGTACAATCACAGTTAAAACTACGGAATCTAAATATTCAAGAAGAAACAAAATAAAATCATTCCACAACAACAGTTTAATTTATATCTAAACTTATAATTTACTTGGTGGTTTTTGTATGAAAGAAGTTTTTGCAATAAAGATGCTTAGATTTCAAAAGAAGTGGTTTTTCACCTTAATTATTCGCTATAGTACAATCAATTTTATACTTTTGCAACACTATGGCAAAACAAGAAGATTTATTCAAAAATGTAGTTTCGCACGCAAAAGAGTATGGATATATTTTTCCGTCAAGCGAAATTTATGATGGTTTAAGTGCGGTTTATGATTACGCACAAAATGGCGTTGAATTAAAGAAAAACATCCGTGAATACTGGTGGAAATCGATGGTGCAAATGCACGAAAACATCGTAGGTCTTGACGCGTCAATTTTGATGCATCCTACGACTTGGAAAGCATCTGGACACGTTGATGCTTTTAACGACCCGTTAATTGACAACAAAGATTCTAAAAAAAGATACCGTGCCGACGTTTTAATTGAGGATTATGCCGAAAAATTAAATCAGAAAGCCGAAAAAGAAATAGAAAAAGCAAGTGTTCGTTTTGGTGAAGCGTTTAATAGAGCTGAATATGAAACGACCAACCCTCGTGTGATGGAATACCTTTCTAAAAAGAACAGTATTCTAGCACGAATGGGGAAATCTCTTGGAGACGGAGATCTTGCCGATGTTAAAGCATTAATTGAAGAATTAGAAATCGCTGACCCAGAAACCGGTTCTAAAAACTGGACCGAAGTGAAGCAATTCAATTTGATGTTTGGTACAAAATTAGGAGCTTCTGCTGATACTGCGATGGATTTATACCTTCGTCCAGAAACGGCTCAAGGTATTTTTGTTAATTTCTTAAACGTACAGAAATCAGGCAGAATGAAAATCCCGTTTGGAATTGCTCAAACAGGAAAAGCGTTCCGTAACGAAATCGTTGCCCGACAATTCATCTTCCGTATGCGGGAATTTGAACAAATGGAAATGCAATTTTTTGTAAAACCAGGCGAAGAAATGAAATGGTACGAATACTGGAAAACAACCCGACTAAATTGGCATTTGTCTTTAGGTTTAGGCGAGAAAAACTACCGCTTCCACGACCACGATAAACTAGCACATTATGCCAATGCAGCCGCTGATATCGAATTTAATTTCCCATTCGGATTTAAAGAATTAGAAGGAATTCACTCGAGAACGGATTTCGATTTGAAAGCACACGAAGAATTTTCAAACAAGAAATTACAATATTTCGATACGGAAGAAAACAAAAATTACACGCCTTATGTGGTGGAAACATCCGTAGGTTTAGACCGAATGTTCTTATCTGTTTTTGCAACTTCATTAAAAGAAGAAGAATTAGAAGACGGTTCAACACGTACGGTTTTAAAATTACCATCGGTTTTAGCACCTACAAAAGCTGCCATTTTACCATTGGTAAAGAAAGATGGTTTGCCCGATATCGCTAAACAAATTATGGCAGATTTAAAATGGGATTTCAACGTAGCTTACGACGAAAAAGATGCGGTTGGAAGACGTTACCGAAGACAAGATGCTTTGGGAACGCCGTTCTGTATAACTGTAGATCATCAAAGTATCGAAGATCAAACGGTTACTATTCGTCACCGTGATACTATGAAGCAGGATCGAGTAGCCATCACTGATTTACGAGAAATTATTGAAAGTGAAGTTTCGATGAAAAATTGGTTGATGAAGATAGGGAAGTAAATTTCCAACTTTCATAAATTAAAAACGGAGACCCTAAAGTCTCCGTTTTTTTTATTCCATAAATAAAGCTTTTAGCTCCGTTGCTTCTGATGGTTTCATCTTTCCGGCTAAAACTAAACTCAATTGTTTTCTTCGTAAAGCCGCTTCGAAACGTTGTTTTTCTAATTCAGTTTCTGGGATTACTTGTGCTACTTCCACAGGTCTTCCTGTATCGTCAACAGCCACAAAAGTATAAATGGCTTCATTCGCTTTATTTTTATGACCCGATTCACGGTCTTCAATCCAAACGTCAATGTAAATTTCCATAGAACTTTTAAAGCTCCGAGAAACTTTTGCTTCAACCGTAACCACACTTCCTAAAGGAATAGCACGGTTAAAAGCCACGTGATTTACCGATGCCGTAACCACAATTCTTCGCGAATGTCGTCGAGCAGCAATACTTGCAGCACGGTCCATTCGGGCAAGTAATTCACCACCAAATAAATTATTCAAAGGATTTGTTTCGCTCGGCAAAACTAAATCGGTTAAAATCGCTAAAGATTCGGATGCAAATTTTGGTGTCATCAGTTTTTTAGCAAAGATAGCAACGTAAAAACAAAAATCCCGATGAAACATCGGGATTTTTTATTAATCTTTAATCAAAAGCCAAGCTTCTCGATTGTCTGTTCTGTGAATTTCTTTCAAGGCTACTTGCGATTCAGCGTAGGTGCTGTAGCTACCGTAAAGTACCGGAACCAAGCCGTATTTATTTCGTTCTAATATTTTTCCTTTAAAACCTTTTGCTTCAAGTATTTTTAACTGTTTTGCCGCATTGGTTTCACTGCTAAAAGCGCCTGCTACAATATGATAGGCTTTCTTTTCTTCTTTTACCGTTAAAGTAACATTTGGCAACGGATTTTCGATGAAAAAAGTTGCTTCTTGTATTTTATTTTGAACGTCTTTTTGAACTTCAGTTTGCACCAATCTCATTTCTTCGTCCATTTTAGTATCGTACACTTTGTAACCAATACTTCCGGCAACCGATAATGCTAAAATGAAAACAGCAGCATATTTTAAGTATGAATTTCTAGAAGAAGTTGTCGGTTCAGTAACCATAACGATCGGTTCAGAAACAACTGCTTCAGGCATTTTTTCAAGAACTTCGCGTTGTACCAATGGCGAAACAAAACTATTCAAACCAAATGACGCCGTATTAAAATTAACTTGGCTCGACGCTTCAAAACTTAAAGTTCCTGAAGTGTTGAGGTGCAAAGTTCCCACTGCATTCAAAATAATATTTTGTTGGTTCAATAAAGCATTTTTCCAAAGAGAAACTTCTTTTGAAATATTTTGAACAGCAATTTCATAACCAATCATTTCAGCTTGTGAAATGTGATTCGCTAGAAGTCCATCGTTATTTTTCAAATTAGAATTAAACGAAATCACTTTTTTCGGCGGGTAAAACGTATTCGTGCTTTCCACCAATTGAGCCGGCTGAATTTCGGTCAAAAAAGCTCCGAATCCAGGTACAGTCACACATTGGTATCTGTATAAAAGTTGCGCGATATAATGTTCCATCTTCATAGCAACAAAGTTAGATATTAAGGCATGAGAACAAAATTTTATCAACAATTTTTATTAACAATTTAAAAAAATAGCTTTAATTTGATATTCAATTATTTGCCATGACAGAACAAGAATTATTTTCGCTTTTAGCCCTCCAAAAAGTAGAATTGGTGGGCGATGTAGTTGCCAAGAAACTACTCAACCACTTTGAAAGTGCGTCCGCTATTTTTGAAGCCAAAGCCAATAAGTTGACTTCAATTGATGGAATTGGTTCCGTTTTAGTAAAAAACCTCAAAGACAAATCTGTTTTTGCGAAAGCAGAAGCCGAATTGAAATACATTCAAGACAACGATATTGACGTACTTTATTACAAAGATATTTTATATCCTGAAAAACTCAAACACTGTTTCGACTCACCTATTTTATTGTTTTCAGCCGGAAACATCGACTTGCAAAAGCGAAGAATTATTAGCATTGTAGGAACGCGTCAAGTCACTTCGCATGGCGCTGAATTTTGCAGAAATCTAATTGCAGAAATAGCTCCTTTGAATCCAATAATCGTCAGTGGATTCGCTTACGGCGTTGACATTGTGGCTCATCAAGCGGCAATGGAACACGGCTTACAAACAATTGGAGTTTTAGCACATGGTTTGAACCAAATTTATCCTGCTTCTCATAAAAAGTATTGCAAAAAAATGGAAGAAAATGGTGGTTTTATGACGGAGTTTTGGAGCAACAGCAATCCCGATAAAGAAAATTTCGTCAAAAGAAATCGGATTGTAGCGGGAATGTCTGAAGCAACAATCGTCATTGAATCTGCCGAAAGAGGCGGTTCCTTAATTACTGCAATGTTGGCAAATGATTACAATCGCGATGTTTTTGCAGTTCCGGGAAGAATTACAGACAAGTATAGTTTGGGGTGCAATAATCTGATTAAAACCCAAAAGGCAAATTTGTTAACCAGTGCCGCCGATTTAATTTACATGCTAAATTGGGACATTAAAGAATCGACAAAAGGAGTTCAAAAGCAACTATTTGTCGATTTACAACCTGACGAACAAATAGTCTACGATTATCTTTTGCAAAAAGGAAAAGAATTAATGGATACGATTGCTTTAGATTGCGGTTTTCCTATTTACGTTTTATCAGGAATGTTATTAAACATGGAACTGAAAGGAGTAATTAGACCTTTGCCGGGGAAATTATTTGAGGCGATTTAGACAAAAAAAGCGACACTAACTTAATAGCATCGCTTTCAATATTTAAACCAAAAATTAAACTTATTCCATTAACGTAATTTTGCGTTCTACAGAAGTATTTTCTCCAGAAACGACATTTCCACTTGCATCCATAAGGGTCAATTTAATTACGTTTTCACCCATTGGAAGTCCAGTGATTTGGTAAGGTCTCCATTCGTCTAACATGAAATCCTGACCGTTTACGTTTGCTTGTACTTTATATCCGTCTTTTGCTAATGTGGTGTTGACTACAAAAAAGTCCAATAAAATCGCTTTTGTATCTGCACCTTTATATTCGCCTTTTGGACGGCTGTAAAACAACATTGGTGCAGTTGGCGTTGCTAATTTTTCATAAGCTCCTTTGTCGTTAATTTTGAAATGCTCCAACACGAATGCATCTTTTTCCTTCAAAGATTCATGATAAGAACGCGATAAAAAAGACAGTAAATAATGTTCGCTTCCTTTTTTCAACTTCACTTCGTTTTCAGGTTTGTACAAAGCTGCATAAGGCGTGTTGTCCAAAATATAATGAATGTGTTGACCTTGGCCGGAATTTGCCATGTGTTCACCATTATGACCTTCGGTATGCATCGTTAATTCAAAATTAGCCACTTTGTACATTGTTTTAAAACTCACAGAATCGGCGTCAGCTGAAGTAGCAACTTGTGAGCTAATCGTTAACTTGGCACCTGGAAACATTTTAGAATCTTCAATTGGAGTCACTGCAATTTCAGATTTTGCAGGCGTTTCAATTGTGGTTTCAACTGTTGTATCGATTTTTTTTTCATCTTTACAAGAAGTCATTGTGGCAAGAGCTAAAGTAAAAAGTCCCAATGAGGACAAGTGTATTTTTTTCATAATATGAATTTGTTTGCATTAAGTTCCATAAAATTATACAATAGATTTGGCTTAAACAGAATGTGGTTATTAAAATTTTCTTAAATAAATTTTAATAACCACATTCTTAGTGTTATAGATGAAAATGCATTTATTCGTAACCCAATTTTTCACGAACTCTTTTCAAAACGCCATTTGCTACAACCTTTGCTTTTTCTGCACCTAAAGCCAATGCTTCGTCAATTTCCGAAGTATGTGACATGTAGTAATTGTATTTTTCGCGTTCGGTTTTAAAACGTTCTGTAATCAGTTCAAACAAGGCTTGTTTTGCATGACCCCAACCAAAATCTTTATTTACATTCTTGTATTTCTCCGTTAATTCTGCGATTTGTGTTTCAGTTGCCAATAATCTATAGATCGCAAACACCTTACATGTTTCCGTGTTTTTAGGTTCTTCCAAAGGCGTGCTGTCGGTTTCAATAGACATTACTTGTTTGCGCAATTTTTTATCATCCAAGAAAATGTTGATGATATTATTCGCTGACTTACTCATTTTCCCACCGTTAGTTCCGGGAACATATTTCGTGTCTTCTTGCAAATAAGATTCAGGTAAAACAAAAGTTTCGCCCATTTGATTGTTGAAACGAGAAGCCACATCGCGGGTAATTTCAATATGCTGCAATTGGTCTTTTCCAACAGGAACAAATTCAGCATCATACAATAAAATATCAGCCGCCATCAGCATTGGATAGGTAAATAATCCTGCGTTTACATCGCTTAATCTGTCTGATTTATCTTTAAAAGAGTGTGCCAATGTCAAACGTTGAAACGGAAAAAAACAACACAAATACCACGATAACTCAGCCGTTTGCGGAACATCCGATTGACGGTAAAAAGTTACTTTATTAATATCAACACCACAGGCAAGCCAAGTTGCTGCAGTACTGTATGTGTTTTCTCTTAATATTTGTCCCTCTTTTATTTGCGTGATGGAATGTAAATCAGCAATAAAAAGAAAAGTTTCGTTCTCAGGTTTGTTCGATAATTCGATTGCAGGAATGATCGCACCTAAAAGATTTCCTAAATGAGGCGTTCCTGTACTTTGAACCCCGGTTAAAATTTTTGCCATAATCCACTTAATTTTAGCAAAGGTACCGATTTTCGTAAAAAGTAAAGATTGAATTCTTACATTTGAGCCACTTAAAATTTTTGTATTTAAAGTTTTCATTAATCATCAGGACAATGCGTTTTCTTAAAATCATTTTTTGGACTATTTGGCGGATTTGGTTTTACCTAATGATGGGACTTCCCATTATTGTAATGTTTCCGTTGCTTTTTGTCGCGAGTTTAAAAGAAAAATGGTATCCGTACTTTTTTGTTTTAGCACGAATTTGGGCAAAATCTACCTTATTTACGTCGGGTTTTTATTATACCGTAGAAAAAGAAACAAAATTAGAGAAACAGAAAAGTTATATGTTTGTCGCGAATCATACTTCAATGACCGATATTATGTTGATGTTGGCTGTCAATAAAAAGCCGTTTGTCTTTGTAGGAAAAGTGGAATTGGCAAAAATTCCCTTGTTCGGATATTTCTACAAAAGAACGTGCATTTTAGTGGACCGTGCTAATTCTAAAAGCAGAATGGCCGTTTTTGAAAGAGCTCAGAAAAGATTAAACAGCGGTTTGAGTATTTGTATTTTTCCCGAAGGTGGTGTTCCAAATGACGAAACAATTGTTCTAGATGAATTTAAAGATGGTGCGTTTCGTTTAGCAATTGAACATCAAATTGCTATCGTGCCTTTGACATTTGCTGATAATAAAAAACGATTCTCCTACACTTTTTTTAGTGGTGGACCTGGAATCATGCGCGTGAAAATTCACAAACCTATTCCAACCGAAGGCAAAGGAATGAATGATAAAAAGGAAATAAGAGACGAAACAAGAACTGTGATTTATCATCAGTTGTTGAAATTTAACGCTTAATTTTTTTTAAAATTTAAAATTAATTCCGGTATATAAACCAATAAAATACGGCTTGAAATTTCCAGAAGCACGACTAAAAGTATTGAACTGATACTTGAGTGTAGGTTCAAAATGCGCCTCAAAATTTTTCAGAAATTCGTATTTAAAACCCAATCCAATATTACTGCTAAAGTGAATGTCACTCAAATTGGTAGCTTTCCCTAAACTCATTGTAGTTTTTGAAGAGGCTACCGAAACGGAGTTTTCATTTAAAAACAAAGTACTCAAACCGCCAATGACTTGTATGCCAAATTTTCTATCTAAAACGGCATACGATAATTCTAAAGGGACTTCATAATAACCCATGGTTTGATTCAAAACACCACGTTCTAAATTCTCTAAATTTTCGTCATAAGGACGTAAACCTGCCGTATTATTTGCACTAAGTACTGAAATATTTGCGGTTGCATTGTCAGCACTTAGCGTGCCAAATCCAGATGCATTTAGTCCTCCAAAAAACACAATGTCATTAGTTGCATAGCCTAAAGTAACTTTATTTACACCAGTTCGAAACGCTAATTTTTTATTTAAGGCATATTGGACGCCAACGCCAACGCTTAAATTATTTTCGTACGTTTTACTATTTTCCGCAAATTGACTTTCAATTGGCGAACCATTTGAAGCCGAGTTTAAGTAAACGGGAGCTAAATTTGTGCTGACTTGCCAACGGTTTAATTTCGAAGAAGCAACCGCATTTTCTTTTTCATTTTTCTTTTTGAAAATTTCTTCTAACGGATTGGGTTCAGTTGCAAGCACTATTTGAGTGGAATCCTTTTGTGATGAAAGACTATTTTTATTCAGATTTGTTGCAGTAGATTTGAATCCATTTGACGCAACAACTTTTCCGGTAGTTGAATTATCTACTTTTGAATTTAATTCATTTTTTTGATCCGACTTTTCAGAAGAACCGTTTAATACCATAGTTTCCTGTGAAACCAGTTCGCTTTTAGCTAAACTCTGATTTCGAGCTAAACTCTGATTATTTGCAACAGTGGTATTTTGAACAATTTCTTTTTTGTATTTTTTCGTTGAAAGCGCGTACCCAACACTACTTCTACTTTGTGAATTCCGATTTGAAATAACAACGTTAGACTTGCTGTTATTTTCATCTTTTACAACTGAAGAACTTTTTTCTACTTCAACTCTAGTTTCATTTACAACAGCATTATTGGAATTATTTTCGTCTAAATTTTCAAATTCTGTTGGGGCGATTACAACTGCTGGTTCATCAATTAAACTCGTTTTCATCGAATTGAAAGCTAAAAACGCAAGTATAAATCCCGTGGCAATTCCCGAAAGTTTCCACCAAAGTGGAATAATTCGTTTCTTTTTCTTTTCGTGTAAAGCTTTGTGAATGTTGTTCCAAATTTTGTCATTTGGAACGGATTCAAAATCCTTGAAACGTTCTTGAAATAAGCGGTCTATGTTTTTTTTCTCGTTCATTTTGTCGAAGGGATTGTGTTTTTTCCGGTATGCAGGTCAATTTTTTCTTTCAGAATCATTCGGGCTCGAGCCAAATTTGATTTGGTTGTTCCAGTAGTAATATTAAGCATTTCTGCAACTTCCTTGTGCGAATAACCATCAAGTACGTACAAGTTGAAAACCATTCGGTAACGGTCCGGTAACTCTTGGATAATTTGCATTAAATAGTCTAAAGAAACGCTTTCATCATCAAGTTCAGGAATTTCGTCTTCTGCAATGTTGTCTGATACCACTTCTAAAAAGCGAACTTGCGTTCGGTATTTTTGCAAAGCATTATTAATCATGATCCGTTTTGCCCAACCTTCAAACGAACCTTTGAACTGAAATTGTTCTATTTTTTGAAATATAATTATAAAACCATCCTGCAAGTTGTCTTCCGCTTCGGCATAATTAGCCGAATACTTCAAGCAGACGCCAAAAAACTTTGGAGCAAATAAATGATATATTTGTTCCTGAGCTTTGGCGTCGTTATTTTTACAAGCATTGATGAGTTGGTCTAAACCCACAGGTTTTTAGTTTTTTAATTATTAACAGGAACGGTTACTTCTTCGTAGATTTCCATTCCGTTTGCATCTTTTCCTTTGTAAAATTTGAATACATAAGGAGTAGTACTTGTCACTTCAAATTGAAATTTTAATTCTTTTGCAAGTTCATCAGGAACCGCTACGCAATCTGTTCTATTGGCTACCAAAGACTGAATTGCAACGGTTCTCGTTTTTCCATTTCTTTCAAAATACAAAGATGGATTTGTATAGCAGTCAGTTGGTCTTTTGTAAGTTAGTTTAAAGGTGTATACTTGGCGGTATTCCAATATTGCAGGCAATTCATAACTTTCGACCGGTAAAATGTCGTAATAGAAATCATTGAGGTTGTCGTCTGTTGAGCATGAAATTCCAATGAAAGATACAAAAAGTAAAAGTGCTAATTTTTTCATTTTTAAAATATATTGATTTAGTGGTAAGATGAGTAAAATGGGGATGGGTTGCGTTTAAAAACAAAAAAGACCGCTTCAAAATTATTGAAGCAGTCTTTTTTAAGAAATAGTTCTCGCTGTTGCGAAATTACTTATTGTTTTCCTTGATTCTATCCTTGATTTTAACCTCAAGTTCGTCTGCCAATTCAGGATTGTCTTTAATTAACGCTTTTACAGCATCACGGCCTTGCCCTAATTTTGTTTCACCGTAACTGAACCATGAACCTGCTTTTTTAACGATTTCAAATTCAACCGCTAAATCAAGAATCTCACCGGTTTTAGAAACTCCTTCGCCATACATGATGTCAAATTCCGCTACTTTAAATGGTGGAGCCACTTTATTTTTAACCACTTTTACTTTGGTTCTGTTTCCAATAACGTTATCACCATCTTTAATTTGCGAAGAACGACGAATGTCTAGACGAATCGAAGCGTAAAACTTCAATGCATTTCCTCCCGTAGTAGTTTCAGGATTTCCAAACATCACTCCAATTTTCTCTCTCAACTGATTGATGAAGAAAACAGTACAATTTGTTTTGCTAATTGTTCCTGTCAATTTTCTCAAAGCTTGCGACATTAATCTTGCGTGAAGACCCATTTTAGAATCTCCCATTTCACCTTCAATTTCACTTTTTGGTGTCAATGCAGCAACCGAGTCAATAACTACAATGTCAATCGCTCCTGAACGAATCAAGTTTTCTGCAATTTCCAACGCTTGTTCTCCATTATCCGGTTGTGAAATGATTAGGTTTTCAATATCAACGCCTAATTTTTCAGCATAATTTCTATCAAAAGCGTGTTCCGCATCGATAAATGCTGCAATTCCACCTGCTTTTTGAGCTTCAGCAATAGCGTGAAGCGTCAAAGTTGTTTTTCCAGAAGATTCTGGTCCGTATATTTCGATGATTCTTCCTTTTGGATAACCACCCACTCCTAATGCTAAATCGATTCCCAAAGACCCTGACGAAATAGTTTCTACTTCCTCAATGGCTTTGTCGCCCATTTTCATCACCGTTCCTTTCCCGTAGGTTTTGTCAAGTTTGTCAAGCGTTAACTGTAAGGCTTTTAACTTTGATTCTTTCTCTGAACTTGTTTTTTCTTTCATGGTATTGACACTTATTTTTCGTAAAAATACTTCTTTTTAGGATGTGAATTACTTTATTTAAATTTTTTTTGGGAGGTGTTTTATTTTCTCAAACCATGCAACCTCGAAACATATTTTCCAATTACATCAAATTCCAAATTAATCTTCGTTCCGACTTCAAAATTCTTGAAATTGGTATGTTCGTAAGTATAAGGAATTATCGCCACACTAAATTGATTTTGCTTTGAATTGACAACAGTCAAACTCACGCCATTTACGGTAATCGAACCTTTTTCAATAGTCAAATTATTTAAATTTTCATCGTATTCAAACGTATAATACCAACTTCCGTTCGCATTTTCTACGCTTACGCAAAAACCAATTTGGTCAACGTGACCTTGTACAATATGTCCGTCAAGTCGGTCGCCTAATTTCATCGCGCGTTCTAAATTGACAGAATCACCAATTTTCCAATCGCCAAGATTTGTTTTTTCGATCGTTTCACGAATCGCAGTAACCGTATAGGAGTCGCTGTCAATCGCCACGACGGTTAAGCAAACGCCGTTATGAGCTACACTTTGGTCGATTTTTAATTCAGGAGTAATGGTGGAAGAAATGGTCAAGTGAAGGTTGTCTTGATCTTGTCGAACTTCTTTTACTGTTCCAAGGGATTCTATAATTCCGGTAAACATTTGTGGTTTTATTTTACTAAATTTGTAACCTCAAAATTAGCAATAAATAACTTGAAGTAAATGAAAAAAGCAGAAAATATAATCGTTGGAATTTCAATTGGAGATCTAAACGGTATTGGAAGCGAAATAGTTTTAAAAACATTTGAAGACGCTCGAATGCTTGAAATGTGTACGCCTGTTATTTTTGCAAATGTAAAAACACTTTCCTTTTTGCGTAAGAGTTTTGAGTCGACCGCACCTTTACATGGAATTGACAAACTAGACCAAATCGTTATTGGAAAAATAAACGTTTTGAATCTTTGGCGGGAGCCAATACAATTAGAATACGGTGTAAACAACGAAATAGTAGGCGAGTATGCCATAAAATCATTTACAGCGGCAACACAAGCCTTGAAAGACGATTTAATTGATGTTTTAGTTACAGCACCCATAAATAAATACAACATTCAATCGGAAGATTTTAAATTTCCCGGACATACGGATTATTTAGACCAAGAATTAGAAGGAAATGCATTGATGTTAATGGTAAGCGGTTCGCTTCGTGTCGGATTACTGACGGACCATATTCCGGTAAACGAAATTGCGACTCATTTAACAGAAGCTCTAATTCGAAAAAAAATCCAAACGATTGACGAATGTTTGACACAAGATTTCAGCATTCACAAACCGAGAATTGCAGTTTTAGGATTAAATCCGCATGCTGGAGACGGCGGCGTGATAGGTTCAGAAGACGACAAATTAATTCGACCGGTTATTAAAAAAATGTTCGAAGAAGGAATTATGGTTTTTGGACCGTATCCTGCGGATGGTTTTTTTGGCAATAATCAATATGAAAAATTCGATGCGGTAATTGCCACTTATCACGACCAAGGATTGATTCCGTTCAAGACGTTGTCGTTCGGAAATGGCGTAAATTACACGGCAGGTTTAAATAAAATCAGAACTTCACCCGATCATGGAACGGCTTATGATATCGCCGGAAAAGATTTGGCGAATTATAATTCGTTTAAAGAAGCTGTTTATCTGGCAATTGACGTATACAAATCCCGAAATGAGTACGCTGAAATTAGTAAAAGACCACTGAAAACGAAGGAAAAACACTTATAAACAAAAAAATGTTTATAACCCTTTTGAATTTGCGATAAATTTATATCTTTGCACTCCGATTCTAGGATTCTGGAAAAGGACAAATTGTTGTTACGATGAAAAAGTTAAATGAATATTTAATTCCTTTTGTGGGATTAAAATTAGGAAAACACCAGTTTGAGTATCAAATTAATAAAACGTTCTTTGATCACTTTGAATACGACGAGTTTGAAAGTGCTGATGTTAAGGTTGAATTAGTTCTTGAAAAGAAAAGTTTGATGCTGGAATTGCATTTTAAGCATAAAGGAACTGTAAATGTTCCTTGTGATTTAACAGGCGAAATGTTTGACTTACCCATCAAAGGAAATTTGAAAGTCGTAGTTCAATTTGGTGATGAGTTTAATAATGAGAACGAAGAATTGTTGATTTTGCCTCATGGCGAACATCAAATAGATACTTCACAGTATATTTATGAAATGATTGTATTGTCGGTTCCATTAAGACGCGTGCATCCTGGAGTAAAGGACGGAACTTTAAAATCTGACGCTTTAGACAAGCTGAACGAGTTGAAAGTTTCAGAAGTAAAAGAAGAAGTTGAAGAAGAAAATGAAATAGACCCACGTTGGGACAAATTAAAACAACTATTAACGGATAAATAATATAGTAAAATGGCACATCCTAAAAGAAAAATCTCGAAAACAAGAAGAGATAAGAGAAGAACGCATTATAAAGCTACAGTAGCTCAAATTGCGACATGTCCAATCACTGGAGAAGCGCATTTATACCACAGAGCTTACTGGCACGAAGGTAAAATGTACTACAGAGGACAAGTTGTTATTGACAAGTCTGTTGCACTTGCATAATACCCATTTGCAGGCAAAATCTAAACTCTCCAATGTGAGAGTTTTTTTTGTTGTTTAAAATTTAGTGTTAATTACTGTTGGTTAAATATTAAGGTTTAGAAATTTTTTTGTAATTTCAACAACTTTTCTGTTTCAATTTGGCAGGNAATAAACTTACAACCCTATGAGTACAATTACAGCCGCAATTACTGCTGTCGGAGGCTATGTTCCTGATTTCGTGTTGACCAATAAATTATTGGAAACTATGGTAGATACCAATGATGAGTGGATTACCTCAAGAACAGGAATCAAGGAAAGAAGAATTTTAAAAGACGACAATTTAGGCACTTCTTATCTTGCGATTAGAGCTGCTGAAGACTTGATTGCAAAAGGAAATATCAATCCGTTGGAAATCGATTTAGTAATTGTCGCTTCTACAACGCCTGATATGCCCGTTGCCGCAACTGCCGTTTACGTTGCTACGCAAATTGGCGCTACGAATGCATTCGCTTACGATTTGCAAGCCGCTTGTTCAGGTTTTCTTTATGCAATGTCAACCGCTGATGCATATATAAAATCAGGAAAATATAAAAAAGTTTTAATAATTGGTGCCGATAAAATGTCGTCAATTATTGATTATACAGACCGTGCCACTTGTATCATCTTTGGAGATGGAGCAGGTGCCGTTCTATTTGAACCTAATTATGAAGGGTTAGGAATGCAAGATGAATTTTTGCGAAGCGATGGAATTGGACGTGACTTTTTGAAAATTGATGCTGGAGGTTCTTTACTTCCTGCTTCGGCTGAAACAGTTGCAAACCGCCAACATTACGTTTTTCAAGATGGAAAAAACGTTTACAAATATGCCGTTACAGGAATGGCTGATGTAAGCGAGAAAATTTTGCAAAGAAACAATCTTACGAATAGTGACGTAGATTGGTTAATTGCGCATCAAGCGAATAAAAGAATCATTGACGCAACAGCAAATAGAATTGGATTAGAAGAAGAGAAAGTATTGATTAATATTCACAAATACGGTAATACGACTTCGGCAACTTTACCTTTATTGCTATTTGATTTCGAGAAAAAATTTAAAAAAGGAGATAATTTAATCTTTGCAGCTTTTGGCGGCGGATTTACGTGGGGTTCCATTTACTTAAAATGGGCTTACTAACAAAACAAACAAACTATAACTAAAAGATACTAATTATGGAGTTAAAAGAAATTCAAAACCTAATTAAATTTGTAGCAGCTACGGGTGTTGCGGAAGTAAAGTTAGAAATTGACAATGTGAAAATTACTATCAAAACGACACTTGGAGAGTCTTCACCAGAAATCACTTATCTTCAGCAAGCGCCAATGGCACAGCCAATGCAACAAGCTGCTGCTCCAGTTCAAGCACTTGCACAAGCTCCAGCAGCTCCAGCTCAAGAAGACGAATCTTCAAAATACATCACAGTAAAATCTCCAATTATCGGAACTTTTTACAGAAAACCATCTCCAGACAAACCTATGTTTGTTGAGGTTGGAACTTCTATCGGAAAAGGCGACGTACTTTGTGTAATCGAAGCGATGAAATTATTCAACGAAATCGAATCAGAAGTTTCAGGTAAAATCGTGAAAATATTGGTAGACGATATGTCACCAGTAGAATTTGACCAACCCTTATTTTTAGTAGACCCATCTTAAAGAATTTTAGATTTTGAATTATGAATTATTGCCAATAATAATTCATAATTCATAACTCATAATTCATAACTCATAATTAAAACAAGATGTTTAAAAAAATATTAATTGCCAATAGAGGTGAGATTGCCCTTCGCATCATTAGAACATGTCGCGAAATGGGAATCAAAACCGTTGCGGTTTACTCTACGGCAGATGCTGAAAGTTTGCACGTAAAATTTGCAGATGAAGCGGTTTGTATCGGACCACCACCAAGTAATTTATCCTACTTGAAAATGTCCAATATCATTGCTGCTGCTGAAATTACAAACGCAGATGCCATTCATCCCGGATACGGATTCTTGTCTGAAAATGCTAAATTTTCTAAAATTTGTCAAGAACACGGAATCAAATTCATTGGAGCTTCTCCTGAAATGATTAACCGTATGGGTGATAAAGCTTCCGCAAAAGCAACGATGATTGAAGCGGGAGTACCTTGTGTTCCAGGTTCAGAAGGAATTTTAGCTTCTTACGAAGATGCTGTGAAAGTGGCGAAAGAAGTTGGATACCCTGTGATGATGAAAGCTACCGCAGGTGGTGGTGGAAAAGGAATGCGTGCCGTTTGGAAAGAAGAAGATTTATTCAAAGCTTGGGAAAGTGCACGTCAAGAAGCAGCTGCTGCTTTTGGAAACGACGGAATGTACATGGAAAAGCTGATTGAAGAACCACGTCATATTGAAATCCAAGTAGTAGGTGATTCTTACGGAAAAGCCTGTCACCTATCAGAAAGAGATTGTTCAGTTCAACGTCGTCACCAAAAATTAACAGAAGAAACACCTTCACCATTCATGACGGATGAATTACGTCAAAAAATGGGTGATGCAGCCGTTAAAGCAGCCGAATATATTAAATATGAAGGTGCTGGAACTGTTGAATTCTTGGTGGATAAGCATAGAAATTTCTATTTTATGGAAATGAACACGCGTATTCAGGTGGAACACCCGATTACAGAGCAAGTAATTGATTACGATTTAATTCGTGAGCAAATTCTAGTTGCAGCAGGTGTGCCAATTTCAGGAAAAAATTATTTTCCGCAATTACACGCGATTGAATGTCGTATCAATGCAGAAGATCCTTATAACGATTTTCGTCCATCTCCAGGAAAAATCACGAATTTGCATACTCCCGGAGGTCACGGTGTTCGTTTAGATACACACGTTTATTCAGGATATTCAATTCCGCCAAATTACGATTCAATGATTGCTAAGTTGATTACTACTGCTCAAACGAGACAAGAAGCAATCAACAAAATGAAACGTGCTTTAGATGAATTTGTTATTGAAGGAATTAAAACTACAATTCCGTTTCACCGTCAGTTGATGGAGGAACCGGCTTATGTAGAAGGAAATTATACCACAGCCTTTATGGATACTTTCAAAATGAAAGAGAAGAAAGACTAATTATATACTTATTTATAAAAAATGCCTTGCAGTCGTGTAAGGCATTTTTTTTGTTTAAGCCTGTGTACTAATTATACAATTTTTGAGGTGATGCAACATTGGATACACAGTTGTAATTTTTTGTTCAACAGGTAAAAACATGTATTCCAATAAGTTAACTCAATATTATTTGTTGGTACGGTAATTTCTTATGTGTTGGTAATCTATTACTAATTAAAATTACCGAATCATGAAAAAATTAATTCTATCAGCAGCAATCGTATTGGGAAGTTTAACTTCATTCGCGAACACAGCACCTCCAATAAATTTTGAAACAGTTAAAATCGTTCAAGAAGAATATACCGAAATTACAGCGGACCAACTTCCAGAAGCTGTACAAACCGCACTAAAAACATCGTATCCAGACGCAACAATTGAAAAAGCGTATGTGAACGAAAAGAAAGAATATAAAATAGAAATTTCAGTGGGAGACCAGAAAGCGGCTGTTTTTGCAGATGCTGATGGCAACTGGATTAAGAAATAAGTTAGGGTAACTTATATTTTGTTTTTGTTAGAAAGAGGTTTGTTCGTTCAAACCTCTTTTTTTTGCATATTTTTAAGACGATTCATTTTTTTTAAACTTTATATTAGCACGAAAGATTTTAGCCATGCCCAAGATTTTAGTAATTGAAGATGATGTTGCGTTCTGTAAATTAGTCGAAAAGTTTTTGACTAAAAACAACTATGAAGTTTCTACCGCATTTTCTGCGGCTGAAGCCAAAGGTAAAATTGCGAATACTACATTTGATTTAATTCTAACCGATTTACGACTGCCTGATTCCGATGGAATGACTTTGTTGTCAGAATTCACAAAAGAAATTCCTGTAACTCCTGTAGTGTTAATGACGGGTTATAGCGACATAAACACGGCTGTAAAAGCAATTAAAAATGGCGCTGCCGATTATATTTCAAAACCGTTTAATCCAGATGAGGTTTTAATTGTAGTTGCAAATGCTTTGATAAATGCAGAAATTGTTTCTGAACCAAAACAAACGCAGGCTAAAATTACGACTAAAGTTACAGCAGAATCCAATTCCGAATTTGTTTTAGGCATTTCACCCGCTTCTTTAAAATTAGCAGAATACATTAAATTAGTTAGTCCTACGGATATTTCGGTTTTAATTATTGGTGAAAGTGGCACAGGAAAAGAAGTGATTGCACAAAAAATTCATAAAAACAGTACGCGAAGTAAAAAACCGTTTATCGCTGTAGATTGCGGAACAATTCCTAAAGATTTGGCGGCAAGCGAATTTTTCGGACATATCAAAGGTTCGTTTACAGGAGCTTTAAATGATAAAGTCGGTTATTTTGAAGCGGCAAATGGCGGTACTATTTTTCTAGATGAAATTGGAAATTTATCGTACGAAAACCAAGTGCAATTGTTAAGAGCGCTTCAAGAACGAAAAATTAAACCCGTTGGAAGTAACAAGGAAATTTCAGTTGATATAAGGATTATTACGGCGACGAATGAAGATTTGCGTGAAGCAGTCAAAAACGGCGATTTCAGGGAGGATTTATACCATAGAATTAACGAATTCTCAATTACCTCACCATCTTTAAAGGAACGAAAAGGAGATTTGTTGATTTTTGCCGAATTCTTTTTGGAGAAAGCCAATCAACAATTAAACCGCGAAGTAATTGGTTTTTCAGACGAAGTAATTCAAATTTTCCAAAATTATTCTTGGCCCGGAAATTTACGTGAAATGCAAAACATAGTCAAGCGTTCCACATTATTGACATCAGGTGATTTTATTGAACGAGCTGTTTTGCCTTCAGAACTTTTTTTGGTACATCCTGAAAAAGACGAAGTTGTTTTTTCGCTTTCGCAAAATGAGAAAGAAGCTATTATTCAAGCTTTGGAACAAACACAAAATAATAAGTCAGAAGCGGCTAAATTGCTAAAAATCAACAGAAAAACATTGTATAACAAGCTTAAACTTTACAATTTAGAGTATTGAATCTTTTTTGAATAACTCAAAAAGAGCATTTATTTTTTGGTTCAACTTTGCGTTAATCGTTTCAATTTCATCTAATGCTAGTATTTCATTACTCAATTTATGCAACAAAGCAGCAATTTCGGTCGCCTCTAGTTGCTGAAACATGGGATACATGCGGTGCGAAATTTCCTTAATGCCTTCTAAATTTTTCTCATTGATGCCTTGACGCAATACGAGTAAACTTTCGTGCGTATTTTTTACAAATGAATTCAGAATCTCTTGTACTGCTAACGCATCGTCCGGCAAAAAAGCTTTTAATTTTACCAATGAATATGCGTTTTGAGAAGGATTATTTTCACTATAACTAAACGTGTTCTCACTATTTTTGACAAATAATTGATTCAACTGTTCTAACAATTTTATCGGCGAATATGGTTTTTGGACTACAGATGAAAATCCTGCTTTTTCATAAATTTCTAAATCTAAATCAGCTCGACCAGTTACTGCTAAAATGGGTTGCTGCTTAAAACCTTCCATTTTTTGAAGTTCTTCTATAAAACCAAATCCATCCAAAACAGGCATTTGAATATCCGTAATTACGCAATCAAAATCAAGGGTAGGAATTGCTTTTAAAGCATCAATTGCTGAATTGAAAGGATAAATAATATGATTTTTCTGCTTCAGCACTTCTGTTGTCAGGGCTAATAAATTCGGATCGTCGTCAATAATAATTATTTGATACGTTTGATTGGAAGGAGTCGATTTCATATTTAATTCGGATTCAAATTCGGAAGCGCCCCAAATTAACGTAAGCTGAATCGTAAACGTACTTCCACGACCATAACTGCTTTTCAGTGAAATAGTTCCGTTCAAGGCTTCTGCCATTTTTTTAGCAATTGTCAGACCTAATCCTGTTCCGCCAAACACTTTTTCAATTCCATCATTTGCCTGCGTAAATTCTTCAAAAACCAAATCCTGGCTACTTTCTTTGATTCCTATTCCCGTGTCGGAAACATGAATTAAAATATGATTTTCAACAATTTTTGCTTCAACTGTAATTGTACCTTTTTCAGTAAATTTATAAGCGTTTCCAATCAAATTACTCAATATTTGACGCAGACGAAAAGGGTCGGTGACAATGTTTTTCTGCAATGCAGTTTCAATTTCTAATTGCAGTGAAATGTCTTTTTGAACATAAACTGCTTGAATGCTTTTTGCCACTTCTTCAATACTGTTTTGCAATGAAAAAGGGATGTTTTCAACTACAATTTTCCCAGCTTCAATCTTCGTGAAGTCAAGCAAATCCTGTACTAATTTCGAAATGTATTCTGAAGAACCTTTGATGTTTTTATTGTAATGTTTTTGTTTTGCCGTCAATTCAGAATTTCCTAAAAGTTCAGAATAGCCAACAATTGTACTTAAAGGCGTTTTTAAATCGTGACTTACCGTTGAAATAAGTTGTTCACGGTCTTTCAGCAATTTTTGTGCTTTTAGATTGGCCGCTTCTAACTGCTTTTTATACGACTGGGTTTTAGAGAAATCATTCAAGATCAATACAGAGAAGAAGACAGTCAAAATAAAACCTACAATCGCGGCGTAAGTTACTATTTTATTGGTTTTTTGTAAGGAGACTTCCTTTTTAATATTCGTTTCAGTAGTACTTTGAATGATTTCTCGCTCAATAATATTCAATATTTTCCGGAGTTGTTCCGAAATAGAAACTTCATTTTGCTGCAATTTTTGCTCTTGAATTTCAAGTGATTTATTCTTAATGGCGTTGGTGCGAACCACGTCGCTTAGTGCTGTTTTTGAAACAACCAACATCGAATCAAGGGATTTTTGCGAAAGCGTGTTGGTGCTGTCATTTGGAATATTTTGATTTAGAACCGTCACCATTTTTTGCAAAACACTTCGCTGGTATTCTTCTAAATTATTGGGGTTTTTAACCAAATCATTCAGGCGGAGTTTTCGCAGCGAACCTTCCATTTGTGTGATTTTGTCAATTGCTTTTTGAACAGACGCCTCATTATTAGCCTGTTCTTTGACTTTTTTTAAGTCCTTTATCGTGGTGACTTTTTTATTCAAAAGTAATTTCACCGTGTCCAGTAAGGTGATTTGTTTTGGATTCTGAATGTACATTTTAAAAGCATCAATTTCAGATTTTAGAGAATCCGTGTGAAATGTATAATTGCTTAAATCTAGTTCGTCATTCGATTGTAAAGTCATTCGGGCATAACCTTCGTTTTTGTAAATATTTGAAAGCAAATTACTCACTTTTAATACCTTGTCATTTTCCGTTGAAATGTTTGCACCCGTTTTTGAAAACACAATATTCTCCGTGTATAAAATCCAGCCAACCGTTACTACCAATGCAATTAGTGCAAGATAACTGAGGAGAACTTTTACAGGAATGTAACTTTTTTTATCGGCCATTTCGTAAAGATAAAAAGTATTGAAAAGTAAAGTACGTATATATTGTTAAAAACGCTTCATAAAAAAATCCCGATGATTAGGTCGGGATTTAGTGATAAATAGCGGAAGTATTAAATGCTCATTTTTTTAGCAAGTTCACTAGGAACCGCAGCTTTATGAACCATAATCGCCGTTGATTTTAGTTTGATGTATTCTTTCGTCATGAACAAATATCCTTTGTAATCATTCGTTACTCCCCAAGAATTTTTCACAATATAATACTCTTTTCCATTTTGGTCTTTCGCAAGTCCTACAATGTGCATTCCGTGGTCGTCTGTTGTCGTATAATTGTCAAATGCTTTCTGACGGATTTCATCGGTTGTAACTGGTTCTTTTTTTGGTCCGTTGAAAATAGCTGCTTTTTCGTCAGCCGTCATGTCGTCAAACTTTTTATCGCTTACAAACGCTACCCCATTTTTCCAACTGAATGTTTTTTCACTCACATCACCAGCCCAAGCTACCGTATATCCTTTTTTCAAAGCATTGTCCACAATTGAAGTCAAATCGTTTGCCTTTACATTATAAACCTGCTCAAACGACCAGTTATCCGGAACTAAAAGCGTTCCTCTTGTATAAAACGGAGTCGTGTCAAATGAAGAAATCTGAATATAATCGTCGGCATTAATTCCGATTACTTCTTTTGCAAAAGTTTGTGGCGTATACTTTTTTCCGTTATAATCAAATGATTCGGGTACTTGACCTAAATAAGAATCAATCACTGCGGCATAAGCGGTTTCCCAATTTGGCGTCAATTCACCATTTGGATTTTTTACTACCGCTTGCAAAATGCTTTCGGTAATCTGACCCATTTCAGCAAATTTATTTTTTTGAGTTCCATAATTCAATCCCGTATAAACCGATTGTGGAACCGCACCGTATTTTTTGTACATATTAATCACGTCGTACAATCCGCCACCATCGCCTAACGTGACAGCACCATGCATTCTCACATACATTTTTCCTTTTTCGATGTACGTATTTCTTGCTGAAAATATCTGCGAAATCTCAACAGGTTGTTTTCCCATTCGAGCCATTTCTGATTCTAAAAAGGAATTTGCTGAATAACTCCAACACGTTCCTGATGAACCTTGATTTTTAACCGAAGTATTTTGAAGGTTGATCACTTCTGTAAACTGAAAAGACGCTTTACTGTTGTCGCTAGCGTTTACTTTTAAAGCGTTTACTAAATTATCTTGTGCAAATCCGCTAATGGTTCCGGCAAACAAAGTCGCTGCTAAAACATACGGACGAATTGAAAATGTATACATAGTATTTTATTTTTTAAATTTTTTAAGGCTTCCGCCAAATTCTATTCATTATTTAGAATTACAGCATCTTATTATCTGCACTTTTCTTATCTGATGTAACATTGTCATCTGTTGTTTCGGAAATGGAAATATGTGAACTGTTTTCAAATTTTATTTCTCTTTGAACTTGTAAAATATTCTTACAAGATTGCTGTTTAATTACGTTTTAGCTCTGAACTTTTAAACTTTTAACCGCCTAACCTTTTAAACTTCCTCTATAACGTTTCTTTCAACCATTTAAAAAATTCTCTTTGCCAAACAATCGCGTTTTGTGGTTTCAAAACCCAATGATTTTCTTCTGGAAAGTAAATTAATTTACTTTTAATTCCACGAAGTTGAGCTGCTTGAAAAGCTTCTAAACTTTGACCAATTGGCACACGGAAATCTTTTCCACCTTGAATGATTAAGATCGGTGTATTCCATTTATCCACGTAATTAATAGGGTTGAATTCGTTGAATGCTTTTTGAGCAATTTTATTATCTTTTTCCCAATAAGCGCCACCAAAATCCCAGCGGTTAAAGAATACTTCTTCGGTAGTTCCAAACATACTTTGCGTATTGAAAACGCCGTCGTGAGCGATAAAAGTTTTGAAACGATTGTTATGATTTCCCGCTAAATAGAATACAGAATAACCACCATAACTCGCGCCAACAGCACCCAAACGATCTTTATCTACATATTTTTCTTTAGCAACATCGTCAATGGCACTTAAATAATCGTCCATCACTTGACCACCCCAATCTTTACTGATTGCCTCGTTCCATTCGACACCGTGACCTGGCATTCCGCGTCTGTTTGGTGCCACAATAATATAACCTTGAGCCGCCATTACTTGGAAATTCCATCGGAACGAATAAAATTGAGACAACGCAGATTGTGGTCCACCTTGACAATATAATAACGTTGGGTATTTTTTAGTAGCATCAAAATTTGGAGGTAAAATTACCCAAACCAACATTTTTTTACCATCGGTAGTTGTTACATAGCGTCGTTCAGTTTTGCTTAAAGAAATAGAAGCATAAGCTGCATCGTTTACTTTAGTCAATTGTTTCCACGACTTTTTCTTCAAATCGTACGAAAAAAGCTCAGAAGCGTGATTCATGTCCGTTCTTGCAACAATTGCTGCATTATTTACAATTCCAACCAATTGATTCACGTCCCAATCACCTTTCGTAATTTGCTCAACTCGGACCGCAATTCGTGTCATCCCCGGAAAATTTACTTCAAACAATTGTTTTGTTCCATCCACAGGCGCTAAAAAATATACTTTTTTTCCATCAGCACTCCAGGAAAAACTATCCACTGTTCCGTCCCAATTCGCAGTCAAGTTCATTTTTATTCCTTTAAAAGAAACAACAATGTCATTTTTATCGGCTTCATAACCGTCGCGTTTCATTTGCAACCAAGTCAACTCTCCGTTTGGCGAAAATTGTGGAGCGGTATCGTAGCCTAAATTTTCAGGAGTTAAATTTGCAGTTTTTTTCGTAGCTAAATCATATTCGTACAAATCCGTATTGGTAGAAATAGCATATTCAGTTCCCACTTTTTTCTTAGAAACGTAAATGATTTTACTTCCATCAGGCGACCAAATGTAATCTTCATCACCACCAAAAGGTTTTTGTGGACTATCAAACGGCTCCGTTCCCATAATGTCAATTCCTTCTTTTGCAGCAGCATTTTCTTTATAAAAAACGTGGTTGTGTTTGCCTTCGTTCCAAGTGTCCCAATGTCTGTAATCCAAACCATCGTAAATTTGAACATCCGATTTTTCTAATTCTGGATAAAAATCTTTCCCTAAAACTTTGGCAATTTTTACTTCTTCGCTGTACAATAGCTTTCCGTCTTTAGAACTATTTTTATCGCTCAATAGAGTTGAATAGTCCGTAATTTCAGTTGCATTACCACCATCTACAGGCATTAAATAAACTTTACTGCTCGATTTATTGTCGTCAACTGAAACTTGGGTAACTTTATAAATAATGCTTTTCTGGTCTTTAGTAATTCCCAAAGCAGAAACGCGGCCTAATTTAAAAAGCAATTCGGGCGTCATGACTTGTTGCGAAAAAGCATTTAAACTCATCATTAAAACTAATAATGGAACGATTTTTTTATACATAATACGTGTGTTGCGTTCAATTTCTTGAACATTTTTAGCAATCCCAAAAATACTAATAATATTGCAAATTTGTCTTGTCACCAGATGTAGTTTACTTGAAATTGTATAAGTTTAACGCGAAATTATAACTTTCAACTTTCCATAAATTTTAATTTGGGCGTGACCCTGATGAAAAATCAGGGTCGGGCTTTCGCACTCGCTTTTATGGTCTCGTCCCAAAAAACGAGACCATAAAGAGCTCAGACAATTGCTCAATCCCTCACGCAAAAACCTTCCTCACGTAGAAAATTTGGCAATAAATCAAGAAGCTATTCATCAAAATCGAAAGACATAAAATTATTCTGATTCAAAATGATTACTTTTAATTCAAAATAAAAACACAAATGCATTTAAGCTATTGGGAATATAAAAGTTGGTTTCAAAACGTCGATTTTACCATCGTAGGAAGTGGAATTGTAGGCTTGCATGCCGCCCTAAATTTACGAGCACGTTTTCCCGAAAGTAAAATTCTGATCATTGAGATAGGAAGTTTGCCCGAAGGAGCAAGTACTAAAAATGCCGGATTCGCTTGTTTTGGTAGTTTGTCAGAAATTGTAGACGATTTGAAAATACAAGCTCCCGACGAAGTTTATAAATTGATTGCAAAACGTTGGGAAGGTCTACAATTGTTGCGGAACCGAATTGGCGACGAAGCAATGGATTTCCAGCAAAATGGCGGTTACGAACTTTTCACAGAAAATGATAAGGAAACGTTTGATGAATGTTTAGAGCAATTAGATTTCGTCAATGAGTTGCTTTTTCCATTGTTTAAGAGTCCAGTTTTCAAAATGCAAAAAGATGTTTTTGGTTTTCAAAAGATTCATCAACGAATTATTTTTAATCCGTTTGAAGCGCAAATTGATACGGGAAAAATGATGCAGCAGTTATTAAAAATTGCCTATTCAGAAGGAATATTAATTTTAAATAATCAATCGGTAACGGATTATCAAGAGAATGATTTGGATGTAAAAGTAAATTTAGCAGATTTTTCATTTTCAACGAAAAAACTGCTTTTTGCTACAAATGGATTTTCAAAAACACTTTTTATAGAAGACGTTCAACCTGCGAGAGCTCAAGTTTTAATTACGAAACCAATTTCTGATTTGAAAATAAAAGGAACCTTTCATTTAGATAAAGGGTATTATTATTTCAGAAATATTGATAACCGTATTTTATTTGGCGGAGGCCGAAACTTGGATTTCAAAGGGGAAACTACAACTGATTTTGGAAATACAAATTTAATTCAAAACGAGTTGGAGCGATTGTTAAAAGAAGTAATTTTGCCAAACCACAAATTTGAAATTGAACACCGCTGGAGCGGAATAATGGGAATGGGGCAGACCAAGAATCCAATTGTAAAACAATTGTCCAATCACATTTATTGTGGTGTGCGATTGGGAGGAATGGGAATTGCCATTGGTAGTTTAGTAGGAAAAGAATTAGCAGATTTGGTTTGAGTATCAAGTTTTCTTGCCACGAATTACACCAATAACACGAATTTTGGTATTCATAATGTTTACAAACACGAATTAGGCAGGTGAACTTCTTGCTATGTTTTCGAAATATAAGAGTTTCATCTGAATGGTAAATAAAAAATAAAAATTTCATGGTTAAAAAAATACTTCGTTTCCTTTGGAAAGCAATGCTTTGGTTTTTTGGATTGTCTATTTTATCGGTTATTATTTTCAAATTTGTTCCCGTTCCGTTCACGCCTTTAATGATTACGCGAGCGATTGACCAAAAGTTGGACGGTCAAGAAATGACTTCAAGTCACAAGTGGGTACCTATTGAAGAGATTTCTGTGAATATGCAAAAAGCAGTTATTGCCAGCGAAGACGGAAATTTTTTAACCCACAGTGGATTTGATTTCAACGCCATTCAAAAGGCGATGGAAAATAATGAAAAAGGAAAAAAACTAAAAGGAGGAAGCACCATTTCGCAACAAACCGCTAAAAATGTGTTCTTATGGCAAGGAAGAAGTTACTTGCGAAAAGGGCTCGAAGCTTATTTCACAGTACTAATCGAATTTATTTGGGGTAAGGAACGCATTATGGAAGTCTACCTCAATAGTATCGAAATGGGAACTGGCGTTTACGGAGTTGAAGCCGCATCAAAACATTGGTACGGAAAATCCGCAGCAGATTTATCTAAAAGAGAAGCTGCTGGAATTGCCGCAATTTTACCAAATCCAAGGAAATTTAAGGCCAGCAATTCTTCAAGTTATATTGAACGAAGAAAAGGGAGAATTGTCAAGCACATGCGTTACGTGGGAAAATTAGACTATTGATGTATGGTTAAAAAATGCGTATTTGTACTTTTATTACTATTCAGTTTAAGTACTGTTGCGCAAAATCACGCGGCGGAATTTGGACTGATTTTAGACAATGATTTGTACACTTCTACGGTCAATGATAAATATTACACGAACGGATTCGAACTTTATTACCGCTATTTGAATGCTCCCAAGAGCGAAAAAGTCGTTAAGAAAATAACTGAATTTCGAATTGCTCAATACATCTACAATCCACAAACGATTCGAGCGGAAGACTTTTATGTAAACGACCGACCATTTGCTGGCGTTTTATTTGCGGAAGCGGGAATGCACCGGTTTTTTACGAACGAAACTGTATTCAAACTTAATGCGCAAGTTGGTTTTATGGGTCCAAATGCCTTTGGAAAACAACTGCAATGGCAATTTCACAAAACTTTTGGATACGATGCTGTGGAAGGTTGGCAATACCAAATTCACAACGCACTATTGGTTCAAACAGAAGCGTTCTACGGAAAAAAAGTAATCACTTTAAATCCTAAAAACACGATTGATATTTTGGCGCAAGCTGAAGTGAAAGTAGGAACCATTTGGAATGAAATTACTGTTGGACCTGTATTAAGAATTGGCTTTAAGAAACTGCTGTCTAGTTCTGAATCTAATTTATATGATGCTTCGCTTCGGTATGATAAAAAGTACCGAGAATCTTCTGAATTTTATTTTTTCATCAGTCCAAAAGTGAATTATCAGATTTACGATGCAACGATTCAAGGAAGTTTGTTTCAAGATAAAAGTCCGGTAATATTTCCTTTAATTCCTTTTCGGTTTGAAGGAGAAGCAGGCTTGAAATACCGAAAAAACAATTGGAATTTTCATTACACTTTTAATTATACGACTCAAGAAGCGGATAATATTGTGAATAAAGGCTATTATTATGGGTCGATTGGAGTGGGGTATTTACTCAATTAAACTTTAAATAAATTGCACTTGTTAGAGGAAATATCTTATTTTTTTTGCTAGTTAAACAGCCATTCTACAATTTTTACTTCGATGGAACAAATAATTGATCGGAGCGTAATGATTAGGTAAAAAATAATAGTGAACATGTGTTGTCGGTTTTTTTGTTGCGCTGTAAAATTATCAGATAAGTAGATAGGGAGATTACGACAAAGCCGTAAAAAACGTTAAATGTAGTTAGTAGAGCGATAAAAAAACGACAACTTTTTACAGTTGTCGTTTTTCACTACTAACAAAAACTATTTATTTAAAGTGGATATCGGTTTTTAAAAACGGTAGGATACAAATCCATTAGCTTGCAAAATTCCACCAGGAGCGTCGTAAGCGTATGTGCTTACAATTTTTACACCTAATCCCCATTTGCTTTTTGGAAAAATATTGATTGTAGTTCCTAGATCTATACCTGTAAAGTCATTTTTCTCTAAAGGGAGATTGTTTTCTACCGACAGATAACTAATACCAAATAACAAGCAAAATTCGATCTGTTTAGAAGAGATGATTTTCTGTTCACTGTGTAGCGCGAATTTTAGAACTTGATAGTCAATATTTGTTGGACGATTTTCTAATTGTCCACCTAAGCCAGACAATTTTAATGCAGTTTGTTCTGAAAAATGATATGTGACGCCGACTTCGACATTTGCTCCGTAATCTTTTCCAATGTTGAAGTTTCCAAAGGAGGTTTCAGCTGAGATTTTTGATTGTGCCATTCCTAACAAAGGTAACGTGATCAAGGAAAGGATAATTATAGTTTTTTTCATGATCTAAATGTTTAACATGTTTTAATTCTTTAAATAGAAAAACTTTCTATTTGATGTTGTAAAAATAGTACTTTGCAAAAGTGGTGCATTACGGCTTTGCCGTAAAAAATGTTAAGGAAAGAAATTTTTGATTAAAAAAACGACCACTTCTTAGGTGGTCGTTTTTAACTACTAACAAAAACTATTTATTATTTAATCAAACTCATTTAAGCCGTATAGTATTTCCTTCATCTTGGTTCCGTTAACCTCAACTGGTTTGTAAGCGATGTTAAATTTATCAATTGCAACGTCAATGTCGCTTTTTAATTTTTTGTATTCTAAAGGTAATTTGGTTTCACATTTCTTTTCGTTTTCATAGCTGTTCAGGATGATTTTGAATTTCTCATAAAACTTTCCACCTTGATCTATAAAATTGTTATATTGGGTGATGAACTGCAGCAATCGATCGATAGGAAATTCTAGATTAACTTGCATTTTATATTGAGGACTTCCTGTGGCTGCTTTTAATTTCGTTAAATACTCTTCCATTTTTTGCGTAACGGTTTCCCAGTCATCATTGGAGCGGCAATTTTCGAGTGTTGCCATATATCCAATAGGTTTTGTATAATCCCTAAACAAGGTTTCAATATCTTCTTTCATTTTAGCATTACTCTTTTGTAAAAAGGCCGTTTCAAAATAGATGGTATTTAAGTCATTTTGCATACGTAATGTGAAATCTAAAATACATTCTACGTTAGCCAGTTCTTTTTCTTTTTCATCTTTTGTCATGCTTGATGAAAGCATTGAAGTAAATGTCTGCACTAGAGACACCACTGTGTTTGTTCCAAGAATCGAGGTCAACTCAAAACCACTTTTCTTGTCTTTTTTAGCAGAGACAATTTCTTTTAGTTTCTCATATTCTGGATATTGATTTGGGTTGGACATTTTGTTAATTTCACTTAACGTTCGTACTGACGCAAAATGATGGTCTAAACTGAGGACTTTTTCATAGAGAATCTTTATGATCTGCAATCCTTTTAAATATCTTATCTTAGATATTTCACTTGTTACATCCATTTTTAGAATTGAAATTTCTCTATTAACGAGGTCCTTTTGAACTAATATATCTACTTTTTGCTCGGTACTTATCGCTATTTGAAGCGCTTTATTGAGTGTTTGTATTTGGAGCGCCTTGTCGCTGATAAGTTTGTCATACTTCAACTGGACATCTTTAATTTCAGAGATCAATTGTTCCATAATCACATTAGGGTCACTCAATTCTTTACTTGGGAAAGCTGTTGTATTTGTAAAAAACAGCAAACTTATACTGAGGTAGAGATAGGTTTTCATAGCATTATGGTTTGAGATTATTTTATCAGTATTATCTGTGAAAAGAAAGCGTGAAGGTTACTTTCACTTTGTCTTTGTCAACTTTTATCGGGTAAGTTCCTTTTTTTAAGAGTCCATAAGCTAAATCAAGGTCGAGGTAAATGAGGGTGTCTAAGTCAAAGATGAAATCGTTTTCTTGTATAAACATGATTTCGTCCGTGGGTTTTAATTCTCGGTATTCTTTACCAAAAAAGATAACTTGTTCTTCAATGGAAAGTTTATTTGGCTCGATTTCAAAACTAATCCTGTTGTAATCTAATTTTGTTGCAGTGTATATTTTCATCGTTGAATCTTTTGTTGGGTTCCTATCCTGATTACAAAGACCTGAACCACCTTTACAGAATGTCCCACGAACGTCTAATGCAATCTCAAGCCGTGGTTGCGCAAAACCCATTGATGTAACAAGCAAAAGCGAAGTATAAAGGATGATTCGTAACATGATTTTTCTGTTTAGCTTTATGAGGTAAAATTACCGTACTACTCGAGTATGGATTTACGGTTTAGCCGTAAAAAATGTTAATAGAATGGATTTGTAGGAATGAAAAAACGACAACTTTAAGGGTTGTCGTTTTGCATAAGTTGAAAGCAAAAAACCCTTAGGAGAATCTTTTTAAATATAAATGAGAATCCGATTATATTGATGTTCTATTCTGATGCTCGATTGCATCTATTACCTTTATCCTTTTAAAAAACGCAATAGAGCGTTTGCAATGTGACTCTGAAATTGGTTTTTTTGAGTCAAACAACCACTTCACAAGTACCTTGCTTTAATAAATCGCGTTGAAAATGCTACTTTTATTTTTTAATGTAGGTGGGGGCTCGATACAATCGATCACCAGAGCATATTAATAGCTCCAATATCAAATAAAAAACTTTCTTCTTTGCCATCAATTCTATCTTTTACAGTTAAAGCCAAATCCATTTCTAGTTTCATTTAGTTCGATACTGAGATAAAGTTAGTCTTACTTGTTAATAGCATTAATTTGCAACTATAAAGAGAAAAACACAATAGAACAGAAAATATTCTCATAGCAGGTATGGATTAAATTACTTTATGTAGGCAGTAATATTAAACTAATATTCATATTAAGAAACCTACTCAAATATAAATTAATTCAGAATCCATTTTAAATTTTTTGAAACGGATTCTGAATTAAAAACTCTAGATTTTCACTAGTTTTCTTAGTTCCCTTATGATTCCAAATACGGCAGTTTATTCTAAGGTCACTCAAAAAACTAGAATATAATTCGAATATTTATAGGTGTTATTAATTTTCATTACAGTAAAAGCGATTACTAGCAACATAGGAGGAAATAAGTAAGGGAATAAATGTTTTACTGGTAAATTGCGTTTTTTATAGATGGGTATAATTATTTTGCAATTTGATTTTCAAACCCATTTAGATGTGCTTTGCCATAGATAACTACTATTTTTTTAAACTTGCTTTTTTTGACTTCGTTGACTAAGAAGTCGTTTCTATCATCAATTAAATATTTTTTCCACTCCTCTTTATTTAAAAGCTTATTTGTACACTTATAATTCTGGGTATATGAGTTAATAAAGTCGCATTGTTCTAATGTTATATCTTTTGATTTTTCAACATTGTTTATGATTGTTTCAATAGTCATATCAATGTTAAAGCTATTCTGACTGGTTAAACCAAACGTTTCTATTGATGGTTGATTTATTAATGTGTACTTAAATTTTGTACCGCTTTTGTATAGAGAATCTAACAAGTTGACATAACCGTTTTTTGGAATTCCAAAATGAATGATTTTTCGGAATTTGTATAAGTCCAAAGTATCTTTCGTATCGTCTATTATTTTTTCATAAAAGAAGACATAATCTTTGCTTTTTAAAGAGTCGATTTTTCTTTTTACATCATCATAATATTCTTTTCTGCCGACATGCTGCATCGGTAAAAAAATGATTTGTTTGTTCGCTACTGAAAAGGTTTTTGTTGTTATATGGTCGTCATAAATTCCTTTTTTTTCTAGAGCGTAATTAATTAAAGATGATTTACAGCCAATTAGTAGAACTGTAATAATTGTTAAAAGTAGTAATTTATTTTTCATGTCTAATAATTTAAAATCAATAAATGATTATGAAACAGGGCTGATTAATTTAATTTACAGCCCTGTTAATTATGTTTATAATAAAAGAGCTATTAATGCCGTCATTATGATATCTGCTGCTGCTTCACCTACAATTTCATTTAGGTGACATTTAATTTGATACCATTTACAAGGATACTCTCTATTTATTTCACGATCAGAAACGTGAGCATCATTATGTATACTTGGGCCTCCTTTGCCTCCTGTCATTGCTGCATCTTTAATTTTGAATCCAAAGAGTTGAGTTTCGTCAAATGAGGGATGCGCTTTTAAAAATTTATATGCATTGGCAACTTCCTTACCTGAATAAGTGGAGATTATTTCCTTATCAGATGTATTGTTTGACAGAAGTACATAAGCTACTTTTAGAAGTTCTTTTCCTTCATTCGGCATAGTTGTGGAATTGTTAGGATAAGTAACAATTTTCACAAAATCTTCAAAATCTACTGAGTTTTTATAGGAAGTGTGCAAAGTGCTTTTAAAATTTAGCAATACTTTTGCAGCATAAACTCTTGCCTCTTCCTTTGAAACTTTTTGAGCATTAACCGTAAAACTCAAAAATGCAATTGCCATTAGGCTAAATAATAATTTTTTCATGATAATAAAATTTAATTTGTTTAAAATATTTTTAATTGTTCACATCAAAAAATTCTCGAGTAATTTGATGTTGTAAAAATACTATCATGAAAAAAGGCTTGGTTACGGCTTTGCCGTAAAAGATGTTAAATGTTTAAATATATCCGAGTCTTCGGCTTTCTTTAATTATTTCTTCGTCATTTCCTGTTACATTGAGGTAATCCTTTATTCTAGATTTTCTTTTTTCTACAGCACTGGCTGATAATCCGAGCTTGTCAGCGATAGTAGCGTTGCGAAATCCTTGAGAAAGTAAAGTGATAATTTGCCGATCAATTGTGTCAAAGTGGCCTTTAGTAATGATCTCTTCTTTCAAAGCTTCTCGTACAAGAATACTGTGGTAACTTTGATTGTTTAATATGGATTGGACACATTCTATCAAGTTTTCGTCGTCAATTTCGCTTTTTATCATCATCCCGTCTGGGCGGTTTTTATAGATAACATCATAGATACTGAATTTCTCAGTAAGTGAAGTTAGTATTATCACTTTAGCGTTTTCATTGCTTTTACGAATGAAGGGAATTAAATCTTCGCCGAGTACAATTTTTTTCTCTTCAAATGGAGGCATACTTCTGTCGAGAAAAACAATATCAAAAGTGTTGTGATTAGTAGAAGCCGTTATAAGCTCGTACGCTTGCTGGAGTGAGGTGATCGTAGTAAATATAAATGTTAAATCTCGGTCATTGTTTTCTAAGATGGACTTGTAGCCAAGTGTTGTAACCTTGTGGTCGTCAACGATTAAAATAGATTTAGACATTTTGGTTGGTTTAAATTTCCATAAAAGTAGGTTACTAACAGGGAAGTACCAAATTTATTATTGTGCCTTCCTCTAGTGCTGTTTCAACTATAAATTCTCCACCTAATTCCTCTGTACGTTCTCTCATATTTTTTAATCCAATACCCTTTTTTTGTATTTTCGAATCAAAACCTATTCCATCATCTTTAATACTAATCAATAGAGCATCTTTTTTTTGAGAAATGGAAATCTGTACTTTTTTGGCTTGTGCATACTTGTCAATATTGTGCAAAGCTTCTTGGATGATTCGGTATAAATTAAGTTTAAGCATGTAATTTATATTTTCCCAAATAATTCCTTTGTCTATTTGCAAATCAAATTTAATGCTTTGATGGTTGTTAATTTCATGGAATATATTTACAATCTCGCTTTCAATTCCGTTAGCCGTTGAAATGGTTTCTTTGTTTAAATCGTGTGATAATAATCTCAAATCATTTTCAATGACTTGCATCTCTTTTACGAATTCTAAACATTTTGCAATGGTCTCAGGATCCGTTTTTTTCTTGAGTATGTAAAGGTTCAATCGTATTCCAGAAAGTTTACCCATAATTCCGTCATGAAGTTCGCGGGAAATTCTTTTTTTCTCTATCTGTTTTGCTTCTTCAATTTTTTCTTGTTGACTTAACAATAATTGGTAAATTTTTTCGTCATTAGATTGTTGTTCTTGAATCAATAACAGTTCATTGTTTTGCAGCTCTTGCTTTTCTTGAATTAACTTAAGTTCTTTAATTTTAGCCTTATTGGCTTTATTTTTAAACCAAAAATACAAGGAAAGAAACGTTAAAAGTGTAAATCCAATTACTAAAAATAGTTGTGTGTTTAATTTTTTATATTCTATCTGAATTTGATTTCTTTGATTGGATATCTCATCGGTTTCAAATTCTATTCGAGCAAATTTATCTCTAGTAGCTCGTTCTACATTTTGTAAACTGTCATTAAGATGAATATATCGGTCTGAATAATAATTGCCTTGTAGTGGATTTGATTTTACTAGAAGTTTTAAAATAATAAGTTCATCGTCGAAAAGTTTGTTTTGATGAGCTAACTCCTTAGCTTTCTGTAAGTAGGTATTTGCGTTCAAGGTGTCTTTGTAATAAAGATAATATTCGCCCAATTGCAACTGACTCGCGACTTGAATAGGACCAAAATTAAGACTGTCGCCAATTTTTAAAGTTTCGATATAAATCGACAAGGCTTCTTTTTTTTGAGATTTGTAAATAGCCTTTCCTAGAACATTCTTTAAATAGCAATATACTTTTATATTATCACTTCGAAGGTTCTTATATGCTAATCCTTTATTAGCGAATTCTATGGCTTGTTGATGATTGTTTTGTTTTTGGTAAACTTTAGCAATGTAACTATATGATAGCGGAAGAGCCGATTGATCAAAATTCTGTCCTTGGTTTAGAGCAATAACTAGAGCCTTTTTATAATATTCGATTGCTTTTTCATATTTATTGCGTTCTAAAAGAGTATTTGCAATAATAATATAGCAAGTATATTCATAATCGTAATACTGTTTGTTTTGAGCTATATCTAGTGCCTCGAAAGCTGTTACTTCTGCTTCCGAATAATTTTTTTTAAGCCACAGAAGATTGGATTTATTTAAAAGAATGGAGACCATAAATGGTTTTTCTTTCAATTTCAATGAAAGTTTTTCTGCCTTTGAGAAAAATAAGTAAGAGCTGTCAATTTCAAACTTATTCAAATAGTAAACTCCTAAATTAGCTTTTGAATTGACTAGACCTAAAGTGTCGTTTGCGGTCAATGCTCTTTCTTCGTACATTTTAGAAATAACATAATAGTCATCGTTATTGGAGTAAAAATATTTTTCAGAAAGTGTAATAAATTCATTTCTAACTAATGAATCATAAGGTTTTGATTTTAAAACTTGTAACTCTTCGTTTAAAGTAGAATTTGATGGCATATAATTCCGCTTGTCATCTGAATTATTTCTAGAACAACTAAAAATAAAGAAGATTAAGAAGATAAATATTTTGATATAATTTTTCACGAATATAGCTATAGTATAAAAGTAGCTAAGTTATAAAACCCAGAAGAAAAAAGTTTATTTTTATTTTTGGTTTTATAACTATTTTTTTGGTGGAATAACTGTTGGCGGATCAGTCTCTCCTGCTCCTGAATTATTCGAATCACCTGCATCACCTTGTAAAGTTTTAGTCGTTTCGGGAAGTTCTTCTGCCGTACAAGAAGAAATGGAAATTAATAAAACAACGGAAAGAAGAAAATAAAGTAGCTTTTTCATTTGAGTAATTATTAAAATTAGACATTAATTTTATGTATAAGTGTATTGCTGTAAATGCATTACTAGTCAAAACATAAATTTTTGAAATGTGAATTCGTTGTACTATTACTTTGTAAATCTACTTTGAAAGGGATGTTGAGGTTTACGGCTTTTTAGTAAATAATGTTAAAAAGAGGTTTCCAAAGAGAATCAGGAAAAAGAGATAAAGAGTAATTGAGAAAGCAGTTCCGGGAAAAAGGAACTTCTAATTATGATAAGAAGCGTCTCGATCAGCAAGTTTTAAATTGCTAGAATAATAGAAAATTTGAAGTAGTCCTAAAACAAAAAAAAAGCATCCGCCGAAACGAATGCTTTTCTATAAAATATTTTAAAAGGCTTTTTTGTAAACAATTACGCCAATTCATTTCTGAAAATTAGTGCAATTCGTGGTTAAAGCTATTTCTTATTTGGCAACTCAGTATAACCCATATTGTATAAACTGAACGCTTGAATGTCAGCGGCTTCTTCAATGGTTTTAGAAACTGGTTTTCCAGCTCCGTGACCTGCATTGGTTTCAATTCGGATTAAAACTGGATTAGTTCCTGTTTGTTTCGCCTGTAATTCAGCAGCAAATTTAAAACTATGTGCTGGAACCACTCGATCATCGTGATCTCCTGTAGTCACTAAAGTTGCAGGATAACTAACACCCGCTTTTACGTTGTGAACTGGCGAATATTTTAATAAATAATCAAACATTTCCTTATTGTCTTCCGCAGTTCCGTAATCGTAAGCCCAACCTGCCCCAGCTGTAAAGGTATGGTAACGCAGCATGTCTAAAACGCCAACAGCCGGAAGCGCCACTTTCATCAATTCTGGTCGTTGGGTCATTACAGCTCCTACTAAAAGTCCGCCGTTTGAACCACCACGAATCGCTAAGAAGTCAGACGAAGTATATTTTTGTGCAATTAAATATTCTGCAGCAGCAATAAAATCATCAAAAACATTTTGCTTTTTCAACTGTGTTCCCGCATCATGCCATTCTTTTCCATATTCGCCACCACCTCTTAAATTAGCAACAGCATAAATACCACCTTGTTCTAACCACACTGCATTTGCAATGCTAAATGACGGCGTTAAACTAATGTTGAATCCACCGTAACCATATAAAACAGTTGGGTTTTTACCGTTCAATTCCGTTCCTTTTTTATAGGTAATGATCATCGGAATTTTCGTTCCATCTTTTGAAGGGTAAAAAACTTGTTTGCTTTCGTACTCTGTAGAAGCAAAATCAACTTTTGGTTTCTGGTATTCTTTTGAAACTCCCGTTTTTGAGTCATAAGAATAAATCGTTCCTGGCGTGATGTAATTGGTAAACGAATAATACAATGTAGTTTCGTCTTTCTTTCCACTAAAACCTCCTGCAGTTCCTACACCTGGCAACTTGATTTCACGAATTAACTTTCCATCATAATCGTATTGTTGTACAAAAGAAACGGCATCTTTCATGTAATTTGCAAAAATAGAACCACCACCTGTTGAGGTAGAAAGTACATCTTTAGTCTCATTAATAAAAGGTTTCCAGTTGGCTGGAGTTGGATTTGAAGCGTCAACCGTCACTACTTTCTGATTTGGAGCTCCCCTATTTGTGGAGATGAACAATTTTGAGCCTACGTTATCAATAATGGAGTTGTCGCTGTCAAAATTATTTACAACCGTTACAATTTTGCTGTTTGGTTGTTCTAAATCTTTAATGTATAATTCATTTCCTGAAGTAGAAGTGGAAGCCGAAATCACTAAATATTTATTATCATCTGTAACACCACCACCTACATACCTGCGTTTTTCGTTCAATCCAAAAATAACTTTATCGTCTTTTTGAGCCGTTCCTAACTTGTGGAAATACAATTTATGTTGGTCCGTTTTTGCAGAAAGTTGACTTCCTTTTGGCTTGTCGTAACTTGAATAATAAAAACCTTCATTTTTATACCAAGAAATGCCGCTGAACTTTACATCTAAAATTTCTGTTTCTAATTTCTCCTTGGTAACTGCATTTAAAATCGTAATGGTATTCCAGTCGCTTCCTGCAGCTGATGTAGAATAAGCAACTAACGAACCGTCCTTTGAGAACGAAACATTCGCTAATGAAGTTGTTGCATCTGATGAAAATCCGTTGGGATCTAAAAACACTTCTTCTTTACCGTCTTTGTCTTTTCGGTACATCACAGATTGATTCTGCAAACCATCATTTTTGTAGTAATACGTAAAATCACCTTCTTTGAATGGAGCAGAAATTTTTTCGTAATTCCACAATTTTTCCATTCGCTCTTTCAACGCTTTGCGAAATGGAATTTTTTCTAAATAATCGAATGTAACTTCATTTTCTGCTTTTACCCAAGCGGCCGTTTCAGCAGATTTGTCGTCTTCGAGCCATCGATAAGGATCTTTGATTTCGGTGCCAAAATAAGTGGTTACCGAATCTACCATTTTAGTTTTAGGATAGTTTACCGTAATAGCGGTCTTCTTCTCTTCGGTTTTGCACGAAAGAATTGTGGTTAAAACAACCATGGTGATGAATGTTTTTTTCATTGAAAAAAGTTTTTTGATTCCTACAAATATATCGAATCAAAAGATCTTTTCACTCAAAAAGTGGTGCATATTGTCGTCGGTGCTTGTATAATAAAATGCCGTTTAAGGCTGCGACTAAAATGGCAGGAATAATTCCTTCAAAATTAAGGTAAATATGAAAAAGTAAAATGTTCAATGAAAGCGGAACTAATACTATTAATGCAAATGCTACCCATTTCTTTGAAAGTAAAAGAATGGCAATACTAATTTCTAATGCTGCAACGATTGGAAAAATATAATCAACCTCACCAAAGGATTCAATGAGATTATCGGCAGGTGTTGGAATAATCTTTAAAATTTTGTTGAGTCCAGATAGTAACAAAATTATTCCGAGAAGAATTCGGGTAATCAGAGTAAATTTAGAGTTCATAGTAAATAGTTTAAAGAATTAGTAATAGCATAAAATTAACAATATTTTTAATACTTTGTATTAAAATTTGCTATTTATGTAATTCAAAACAAAAAGATCTGTTGCTTTTCTTGTGGCAACAGACCTTTTTACTACTATTTTTTTAAAATTTAAATTCAATTCCTAAACTGATATTTCGTCCGATGTTACTAATTCCGTCTGTTTTTAATCGGGATAAATGGGAAATATAGGTTTCGTTAAACAAGTTATTCGCGTTCAAATTTACATCAAGTGCATTTTTACCAAATGGAATTGTTCCTCCAAAAGCTAAATTTACTAACGTGTATCCGTCTGAATTTGTTTCAAATCCACTTACATTTTCTTGGTCAAAGGTTTTAGAAACATTGAAAGTAGCAAATCCATCTTTCAACCAATTTTTAATTTTAAATTCCGTTCGAATCGTGTTGTTCCAACTTTTTGCAGGAATTAAAGGCAAGTAATCGCCGTTTTCTTTCTTACCAGTAACGGTTTCAAAAGAGGATTCCAAATGCAACCAATCCAAGGGATGTGGATGAAAATGCAAGCCAATTTCACCACCGTACAATTTAGCATTGTCTTGAATGTATTCAAAAACGTCGTTGCTATCGCGGACTTCTCCTGTTGGTGAAGTATAAATGTAATTGTTGATGTGATTGTAAAATCCATTCACGAAAAATTCAAAATGGCTGTTGCTGTATTCCAAATTTACATCAGCTTGAATGTTTTGTTCCGTACTTAAATCTGCATTTCCTATTTCATACCGATTGGTTCCTTCGTGAACGCCGTTTGAAGTCAATTCTGCTAAATTTGGTGCTCTAAATCCGGAAGCTAAATTAATTCTGGTTGTTAGATTCTGTGCCAAATCGGTTTTATAACCCAACGAAGCATTAAAACTGTCGAACGATTTGTCTAGAGCCACAAACGAACCTTCTTCGCCTAAAGTCCCTTGAGCATCTGAATTTATTTTCCGATTATCATAACGCAATCCCGCTTGAATGACATTCGATTTCCACTGATAATTTGTAGTTCCAAAAAAACCAATATCATTTGTAGTCGCATCCGGAATCAAATATTCTTCACCTAAATTCGCATTGGTTTGGTGCATTCCTTGCATTCCAATAATGGTTTCTAAATTTCCATAAACCGGCAAATGGTATTTCACATCATAGTTGAATGTTTTCAGTTTCATTCGCAAAGCGGCGTCGTTTGAATCTTCAAATTCGCTTCTGTCGTTCGCGATATAACCCAAATTCGCTTCTAATTTCGAATTTTTAAAGAAGAAATTATTATTTAAACTCAACAAATGATTAGAGACACCTTGTCTTGGAAATAAAGTAGTTTTGCTTTCTGATTGTTCAGCAACGCCCTCTTCTGGAATTCCCAAATCAAGTTCGTTATAATTGTAGCGAAGCACACTCGAAAATTCTGAATTGCTGTAACCTACGGCGGTTTTAAAATCTTTTTCGTTGAAACGGGTGTTGGTTACGCGTTCATTTTCTCCAGTTTTGTAATCCGAATGTGTGTCGTAAGTTCCGCGAACTAAGAATTTCCAGTTTTCTGTTGAAGTTTTCAATCCTAACGACGAACTACTTCCTAATGTATTTGAAAATAACCGCTGACTAAAATCGCCTTTAAATGTGTTAGAATTGGCAAATTTTTCCGGATTAAAATATAAAACGCCCCCCATTGCATCTGAACCATAAAGGAGTGAAGCAGGACCTTTGATGACTTCCACACTTTCCACACCGGAACTGTTTAAACCCAAACCATGTTCGTCACCAAATTGTTGGTTTTCGATTCTTACGCCTTGCGAATAAACCAAAACGCGATTTCCTGTCAAACCACGAATAACCGGTTTGCCAATGGAAGTTCCTGTAGAAACTTGCGAAACACCTGGAATCGTCGCCAATCCTTCTACAAGTGTTGTGGTTCCTTTTTGTTTTAAAGAGGCAACGGTTTCACGTTCGACTTTCATTACGTTTTGCGATTGCAATTTGCTGAAACCCGTAGAAACAATTACTTCGTCCATTTCAAAATGGGTTTCTTGTAAAACGATGTTTAAGTCGGTTAATTCTTGGTTGATCACCACCGATTTATTTTGCGCAATAAAACCTAAAAATGAAAAACTGATTTTTAAATTTCCATTAGGAATCGCGTTGATTTCATAATAACCTTTCGCGTCCGTAATGGTGCTTTTGTGAATTTCAGGAGCGTAAACGGAAACGTTTTGTAGCGGTGAATTTTGAGCGCCTGTAACGATTCCTGAGATTTTATTTTGGGCTTGAACCATAGCCGAGAACCCTAGAATTAGGATAAGAATATATTTTTTCATGGATGATGATGTATTGATAAATAGAAAGTTGCCTTTGAAAATTCAAAGACATTTAAATAATTTCTGGTTTATGCAATACAAGTTGGCGGACCCCGAAGCGAAAAAGAACTTCCTGAAAAATAGGGAGCGCTTTCGGGAGTTGGGAATTGATAAGGAACTTTTACAACTTCAAAATTGAAAGTAAAAGTTGGTTTTTCACTATTTAAAAACGAACTAAAAGTGAATTCACAAACGAAGCATTTTTCGTGGTTGTGGTCGTTTTGATGTAAATCGTGCTGTTGAGAATCCTTCTGAACAATTGTAATTTCGTCGCCTAAAAAATGCTCATACGAGTGCAAGGATTGAAACAGTATTGCGAACAATACTGAAATCATCAGCGACAAGTTTACTATGGCAAATTTTTTCTTCATCAACCGCAAAGGTAGTATTTAAAGTAAAAATCGGGTTGAGTTTAACAATTTATTAGATTGTTGTTCTAAATGGGAATTAGAATTTTCACACAGATTGCACAAATTATCACGAATTAAATTTTTAATTATATTCTATAAAATTGCTCAACATGGGCCATGGTTTTAACCATTGTGACAAAAAGAAATTTAGGATTAAAATAGATTTATTTAGAAATTTTACACGAATTGCACAAATTAGTACGAATCAATATTTGGATCTATTTATTAAAATTGCTCAACATGGGCCATGGTTTTAACCATGGTTGATTTAATAGCAACAAAAAACCCACGGTTGAAACCGCGGGCTATATTTCAATAGTAAATAAATCTGATATTTATAATCTGTGAAAATTCGTGTAATCTGTGTAAAAACCCTTTAAACTAAATTATGTTCTACCAAATATTCTGCAATTTGAACGGTATTTGTCGCAGCACCTTTTCTTAAATTATCGGCTACAATCCACATGTTTACTGTGTTTGGTTGGCTTTCGTCGCGTCGAATTCTTCCCACAAAAACTTCATCTTTTCCTTGTGCGAATTTTGGCATCGGATAAGTGTAAGTATCGGTATTATCTTGCACAACAATTCCAGGAGTTTCGTGTAAAATTCGACGAATGTCATTCACATCAAAATCATTTTCAAACTCAATATTTACCGCTTCAGAATGTCCACCTACGATTGGAACACGAACGGCTGTTGCTGTAATTCTAATCGAATCGTCGCTTAAGATTTTCTTTGGTTCGTTGACCAATTTCATTTCTTCTTTCGTGTAATCATTTTCTTCAAAAACGTCGCATTGCGGAATTGCATTTCGGTGAATTGGGTATTTGTACGCCATTTCTCCACTAACTCCTGCATATTCATTTTCCAATTGCTGAACTGCTTTTACACCAGTTCCAGTAATGGATTGATACGTGGAAACCACCACACGTTTTATTTTGTATTTTTTGTGCAATGGAGCTAAAGTTAACACCATTTGAATCGTTGAACAGTTTGGGTTCGCAATGATTTTGTCCTGTTTAGTTAATTGATTGGCATTGATTTCAGGAACGATTAATTTTGTATTTGGATCCATTCGCCAAGCGGAAGAATTGTCGATAACGGTTGTTCCTGCGGCTGCAAATTTCGGAGCCCATTCTAATGAAGTTTCACCACCTGCTGAAAATAAAGCAATTTGTGGTTTCAAATCTACGGCAGTTTGTAAACTCACCACTTTATATTTTGTTCCTTTATAGTCAATTTCTTTACCAACTGATTTTTCTGAAGCGACAGGAATTAATTCCGTAATCGGAAAATTTCTCTTTGCCAAGACTTCAAGCATAACTTCGCCAACCATTCCGGTTGCTCCAACAACTGCAATTTTCATATTATAGCGTTTATTAAAATGTAGTGCAAAAGTAATTAATATTCAGATGTGAAAGTAGAATCAAAAGATTTTAAAAAAGAAAAACCGTCCTTTTTCAAGAACGGTTTAGTTAGAATATATAATGCAGCGGAGTGACTTATGGTCTTCTTTTCAATTCGTCGCGAATTTCCATTAGCAATTGCTCTTGAGTAGTTGGTCCAACTGGAGCTGCAGGAGCTTCTGCTTCTTTCTTTTTCGTTCTTTCATAGGCTTTCAATACCATGAAAATACAGAATCCAATGATTACAAAATCAAGGATAGTTTGAATAAATGAACCGTATAAAATAGCCACTTCAGCAACTGCTGGAGCTACTTCAGTTTCACCATTCATTACCGCCGGAATTCCTTCTTGCATTACAATTTTCAAATCGCTGAAGTCTACACCTCCTAAAAGCACACCAATGGGCGGCATCAAAACGTCGTTCGTAAACGAAGTTACAATTTTCCCAAAAGCTCCACCGATAATTACCGCAGTCGCTAGAGTTACAATTTCGCCTTTCATTAAGAAGGCTTTAAAATCACTGATGAATCCCATAATTTTTTTGTTTTTTGGTTAATTTTGTACTTAGATGAAATGCTAATTTACATAAATATTTGTTAAATTAATTATTCTCTATAAAAAATTCGTTTGACGCGTTGCGAAATACTTGTAAGGATTTCATACGGAATAGTATGTGTTTTTTTGGCAATTTCTTTAACAGATGGATTTTCTCCAAAAACGATTACTTTATCGCCTTCTGTACAATTAATTCCACTGCAATCTACCATCAACATGTCCATGCAAATGCTTCCCAAAATGGGCGCTTTTTGATTATTGATCATCACATACCCAATTTCATTTCCCCAAAGTCGTGAAATCCCATCTGCATAACCTATCGGAATAGTGGCAATTTTCATAGATTGAATCGCTACAAATTTCCGACCATAACCGACACTTTCATTTTTCTCAATTGTTCTAATTTGTGAAATAACCGATTTTAAAGTCCCCACATTTTCCAAATATTTCTGCTCTTTTTCGTCGTTCGAAATTCCATAAAGACCAATTCCCAATCGAACCATGTCGTATTGGCTTTCGCCAAAATTAGAAATCCCAGACGTATTTAAAATATGCCGAATTGGATTTATCTGTAATTCATCCATGATTTGACGCGATAGTCTTTCGAATAGTGCAATTTGTTGCGTTGCAAAATCGTGATTTTCTAAATCATCACTTGTGGCCAAATGGGACAAAACACTTTTCACCTCAATGGAAGGTGTGTTTTTTAAGGTTTCAATAAGAAGTGGCAAATCTTCTTCTTCAAAACCCAATCGGTGCATTCCTGTGTCAATTTTGATATGAACCGGATAGTTTTTTAATTTCTTTTCTTCGGTGATTTTCAAAAAAGCATTCAATCCCTTCATGCAATAAATTTCAGGTTCCAACTGAAATTGAATAATGGCGCGAAAACTCGTGTTTTCAGGATTTAAAACCATAATTGGCGTTTTAATTCCGCTAATTTTCAAGGAAATTCCTTCATCGGCGAAAGCAACTCCTAAATAATCGACTTGCAAATGTTCAAGTAATTTGGCGATTTCAAAACCACCACTTCCATAACCAAACGCTTTGACCATTACCATTAATTTTGTAGATGGTTTCAGTTTAGATTTGTAAAAACTTAAGTTGTGACTGATCGCGTTGAGGTTGATTTCTAATACGGTTTCATGGGTTTTCTCCTCTAGTAAAACCACGATTTTTTCGAATTCAAAGGAACGAGCACCTTTCACGAGTAAAGTTTCATTTTCAAAAGTCAAATCTTCAAAAGCACTAATAAAATCAGCGGTACTGTTGAAGGTCGTGCAATTGACAAATTTACTTTTATACTGCGAAATGGTTTCACCAATACCAATCACGCGATTGATTTTATTGGAAATGACAAGTTGGGAAACTCTCGCATACAATTCCTCGTTGCTCAAACCACTTTGAAAAATATCAGACAGAATGAGTGTTTTTTTCTTGTGTTGGTTTTGACTTTCTAAAAAGTCCAACGCTATTTTTAAGGATTGAAAATCAGAACTGTAACTGTCGTCAATAATCGTGGTATTGTTGATTCCGTTTTTGACTTTCAAACGCATTTCAACGGGATAAAGCAAATTCATTCGGTTTTCTATCGTTTCAAAGTTGTAACCAAAATGAAGTAAAACCATCAAACATTGAATGGCATTTTCTACAGAAGCATCATCTAAAAAAGGAACTTTGACTTCAAAAGATTGCTTTTTGTAATCAATTTTTAAAAGCGTTTTGTCTAAAACACTGTTTTTAGAAATGAAAACGTCGGCCTCTTTGTCTTTAAAACTCCAGTTGAAGGTGCGTCTTTTAGTTCCTAACGAAGTAATTTGAATCCCAATACTTGGCAAAAATTGCTCAATAGTTCTGTTTTTGTGGTAAATTAAAACATCCACATCTTTAAAAAGTTGGAGTTTTTCTTTTATTTTTTCACCAATATTATCAAAGCCTTCGTCGTGAGCTGAACCGATATTTGTCAGTAAGCCAATTGTAGGTTTGATGATTTTCTGTAACGCATTCATCTCTCCAACGGTTGAGATTCCGGCTTCGAAAATACCTAAATTATGCATTTCATTCGTAGCGATCACGGAAAGCGGAACGCCAATTTGCGAATTGTAACTTTTAGGACTTCGGATAATGTTAAAGTCGGGACTTAAAAGAAAATTCAGCCATTCTTTGACGATCGTTTTCCCGTTACTTCCTGTAATTCCAATGACGGGAAAACTAAATAAATTTCTATAATATTCAGCGAATTTCTGTAAAGCTAATTTTGTATCTGAAACGACAAAAAAATTAGCTTTCAACTCTACATTAGCAGGAATATAGTGCACTACAAAATTCCGTACACCTCGTTCAATTAGTTCATAAATATAGGAATGAGCGTCATAATTTGGACCACTTAGTGCAAAAAACAAGGTGTGTTCATTATTTTGCATCGAACGACTGTCAATAGAAACTAAGTCAATTTCTTTACTTGAAATGTTACCGTGAATTTCAGCGTTTAAGTGTGGAATTATATCTTGGAGAGAAAGTGCCAAATTTATTGTTATTTATGAATGATACAATCTTGTGATAAAAAGTGATCAGACTGCTGTTGTTGCAAATATAAGTAATGTAGCATTTCTTTGAATAGAATTTAGAAGCTTTAATTTTCATTCCAAAAAAATAAAAACGGTTTTTGAACTGTATTTTTATCTACAATTTAATTTTAAAATAATATAAGGCATTGCCAAAGCTTTTATCTAATTTTAGCGTTCCTAAAAAGCCAAAAATGACACTAGAAATTGGAATTGTAGTCGGAATTTTAATTGTTGCTTTTGGCTTATTTGTAAGCGAGAAGTTTACGGTGGATAAAACTTCCTTTTTTATTCTTATCAGTCTACTCATTTTCGGGATTGTAACTCCTGAACAAGCCGTTTCTGGGTTTTCTGACAATTCCGTTTTGACGATTTTATGTTTGATGATTATTGCAATCGGTTTGGAGAAAAACGGTGTCGTATCTTGGATGGCGACTAAAATTGTTCCGATGGCAGGTTGGCCATTTTGGGTTTTTCTTCCTTTGTTAATGTTATTTGTCGGACTTTTTTCCTCTTTTATTGCAACAACCGCTGTTGTAATTATATTCATAAAACTGTTTAATGAGTTAGATAAATTAGGGAAAATTGATAAATCTAAAGTTTTATTACCGGTTTCTTTTGCGGGAATTTTAGGCGGAAGTTGCACATTAATGGGAACAAGTACAAATTTAATTGTTTCGGGAATTTCGGAGAAAAGTGGTGTAGGAAAATTTTCATTTTTTGAATTCTCAGGAGCTGGAATTATTTTTTTATTGATTTCCATTCCCATTATTTATGTTCTAAGTAAAAAGATTTTACCTAAAAAAGCAGTGGAAGATGGAGAAGAAATGGCTCATAAATACGGTTACATTACTTCGGTTCGGGTAAATGAAGGTTCTGTTTTAATAGGAAAAGCAGTTAATGAAACTGAAATTTGGGGTGAAAACGATATTGAATTGATTAAAATTCAAAGAGGACGAAAATATTTGAAGTCTGCTTTGAAAACAGAAGTGTTGCAAGAAAATGATATTTTATGGCTTGATTTGACCATTGAAGATTTGACTGCAAAAACTGAAAGTCTCGGAGTCAATATTTTAGGAGTGGATCAAAATGCGATGGAGGACGTGTATTCAAACGAATTTCACGAAGTAATTGTCCTGCCTAATTCCCGTTTTATCAATATGTCTATTCGTGAATTTGACGAACAATTGCCGGAAAATGTTTTTGTAAAAGGCATAAATAGCGAAAAGAGTTTCAATAGATTGCCTAGTTTCTTTTCGCAATTTTTCAGCAAAAAGTTTCTGACGCCGGGAAATCGGGTTTTACTGACAGGAAATTTAACGGAAATACAGAAGCTGGCAAAAAACAACGAATTACTGTTTTCAAACACGGTAATTACGATGCCAAATATTCCTTTGTGGAAGAAATTGATTTCATTTGGAGCTATTTTGTTGGTTATTGTCTTATCTGCTTCGAATACGTTTTCAATTCTAAAAAGTGCTTTAATTGGTGTTGGATTGTGTTTGTTTACGGGATGTATTCAGTTGAAAGACGCTTATGCAGGAATCAATTGGCAAGTAATTTTTCTTTTAGCGGGAATGATTCCGCTTGGAATTGCGATGAAAAATACAGGAACTGACGATTATATTGCCGGTTACTTATTTGATGTTTTAAAATCGGTTCCAACGCCCGTTGTGATTTCCATAGTATTTGCATTCACGATGCTGATGAGCGGTTTTATTAGTAACAACGCGACTGCAATTGTGATTGCTCCAATTGTGATTGCTGTTGCTGTAAAAATGAATTTGAATCCTAAACCACTTTTATATGCGGTAATGTTTGGTGCAAATTTTAGTTTTTACACTCCAATGGGTTATCAAACAAATGCCATTATTTACGGAATGGGAATTTATAAATTCAAACACTTCTTCATTATTGGTGGAATATTGTCATTAATTTTATTGATTTTGGCGAGTGTTTTATTACCGCTGTTGTATTCGTAACCAATTCCCTTTCTAAAATTTAAAAAAATCAACTGTCGACTTATTTGTTGACATACAGTATTTTACATATAATAATTCCACTTACAAACGTTTACAAGCATTTACAACCGCTAGTAAACGTTTTACAACCGAATAACTTTTGAGCCGTGTTGCAACTTTGTACCGTTGATTTGAAACAACAAAATATTTTTTTTAAACATTTAAATTTATAAGCCATGAGTACATTAAGAAACAGAGTGCAGTTGATCGGAAGAGTAGGGAATGACCCAGAAGTGAAATCTTTCGAAGGAGGGAAAAAATTAGCAACCGTAAGCATTGCTACAAGTGAATCCTATAAAAATGAAAAAGGAGAACGTGTGGAACAAACCGAATGGCATCGAGTAGTTGCCTGGGGAAAAATTGCAGAAATCATTGAGCAGTTTGTCACTAAAGGACGGGAAATAGCTATTGACGGGAAATTAACCCACAGAAGTTATGACGACAAAGACGGAACCAAACGCTTCATGACCGAAGTAGTTGCAAACGATGTCCAATTATTAGGCACTAAGTAGCATCATGAAAGTGCGTCATTTTATCATTCGGTTGGCTGTGAATCAGCTAACCGAAGACGAAAGTCATTTAAATGATTTTCTTGAAAATGTGGGTTTTGTAAAATCTGATACTCATTTTGTAGAATCGAAAGCCAGTTATTGGTCGGTTTTGATTCATTATAATCACAAAGCAAAACACAATACTGTAGATAAAAGTGCTGTGGAGAAAAATGAAACTGTCGAAGTGGATTTGAATGCCAATCAAAAAGCAGTTTATGCACATTTAAAAGCATGGAGAGCTTCGAAAGCCCAAAACTCTAAAATTCCAAGTTATACGATTTGCCACAATTCAGAATTACTGAATGCGATTATTAACGAAGCAAAAACAACAACAGATCTAAGGCTTATCAAAGGGTTTGGTGAATTGAAAGTAGAGAAATATGGAGATGAAATACTTTCCATTATAAATGCCAAATAGATTTTTGTTCAGTATTAAAACCACCTTTTAATTAGGTGGTTTTTTTGTTTTTCAGAGAAGCTATAGTCTGCTCGATTGAAGTTAATCGGTTTTCAAGTGGAATTTCCTTAGAATGAATTGTGTAATGAAATAGATGTTCAGCTTCCCAAACTTTGACAATATCTTTTGTGGAAAGTGACATATCAGCAACTCCATAATGGTCTGCTTTTAAAGTACAAGTTTCATCTTCTTTTTGAAAATTTCGCAGTAAAAGTTCATCTTTCGTCAATAGAATAACTAAACTACCATTTTCGATTTTACTGATGTCAACTTTTTTTCCAATAACAATATCTTTTGGAAATAATTCAACAGCACCACCTGTCATAGCTAAATCATCAACCAAAAATGCAATACGATTTTCCACATTTATAAACGGAAGTTTGATCAGTGGATACGAACTTAAATCAAGATCAACTGAATACCTCTTTATGAAATCCAATTTGGCTGCAGCCAAAACGCAAGGAATTCCCTCAAAATCTATCGTTTTAAACGGGTCATTTTCGACAGTTAGTCGTTCATTAAACTTTAAAAGTTTATTTACAGTCAATTCGCCAATTAGAAGCTCTTCAATGCCGATGCTAAAATGGTTAGCAATTTTAATTACTGTTTCTAGTTTAGGATTACTTCTTCCTTCTTCGTAAGCGCCTAGAGTTCCACGTTTTAAATCAAAGATATCGGCAAAATCTTGCTGACTCAGACTATGAACGCTTCTTATCTTTTTAATATTTTTTCCAAAAATCAGTTGCATTTGCTAATTTTATTTGCATTTATAAAATATTATTGTATATTTGACTAATATATTTAGTAAAAGTAGCAAATTAATGCTAACGATTTGAGTTTATAGGTTTATTTATTTTTACAATGCATTGAAAATAAATTTAATAAAGCTTGTTAGTATTTTTAAAAAAGACGATTTTTAGCAATTCATAATTCTACATCAGATGAAAGACTATTACAGCACTATTAGAGGTTTCTTGCAAAATTTGCAATTGGAAATTAAACATGAAAGCCAAAAAGAAGGAATCTTCATTGTGAGTAATGAGTCGGAAGGAATTTTTCACCTAATAATATGTGTTGCTCCACCCATTGTAATTTTTGAGCAGTACATTTTTGAAATTAAGGAAGAAGGACTTCAAGTCTATAAATCACTTTTGCAGAAAAACAGAGATATTATTCACGGCGCATTTGTTTTGGATGATACAGGTCGGAAAGTGATTTTTCGAGATTCTTTGCAAGTAGAAAGCTTGAGTCAAAATGAATTTGGTGCTACTTTAAATTCGTTGAGTGTTTTACTTAGTGAATATTCTGAGCAAATTATTAATTTTTCAAAAAACAGATAATTATGAAATTTTTAAAGAGATTATTTAAGATAGGTGAAGCGGAAGTACATTCTGCAATTGATGGAATGGAAGATCCAATCAAAATGACCGAACAGGGAATTCGAGACATGAAAGAGGATTTGGACAAAAGCCTCGAAGCTTTGGCACAAGTAAAAGCGATGAGTATTCGTTCAAAAAACGAAGTGGAACAATACGCTAATAAAGCAGAAGACTATAACGAAAAAGCAATGCTGATTTTGAAAAAAGCCCAATCAGGCGGTTTAGATTCCTCAGAAGCTGACCGTTTAGCAACTGAATCTTTAATCAAAAAAGAGGAAGCTTTCGCAGGACAAACTCGAGCGATTGCTGATAAAGAAAAGTTTGACCACAATGTTTCTCAGATGGAAAGCAATGTGCAAACTATTAAACAGAACATTTCAAAGTGGGAAAATGAATTGAAAATCTTGCGTTCAAGAGTCAAAGTTGCCGATGCGACAAAAACGCTCAACAAACAAATGGCGCAATTAGACAGTAATGGAACAGTTGCACTTTTGGAAAGAATGAAAGAAAAAGTGGCTCAAGAAGAAGCTTTGGCGGAAGCCTATGGTGAAATTGCAAATAGCTCAAAATCGGTTGATGATGAAATTGATAAAGCAATCAACGTTAAGCAAACAAAAGCGCTTAGCGAATTAGAGAAATTGAAAGAGCAAATGGGAATCAACAACTCAAACGAATAAAAACCAACAATGAAAGAGCTGATAGAAATATCGTTTTCGCCTGTTAATGCTTTTTTCAGCATTATGTCAATCGTCATGTTGTTGTATTGGATTATGGTAATCGTTGCAGGACTTGACCCAGATTTATTCAGCATCGACTTTGATTCAGCCGATATCGATACGGATTTGGACAGTCATTCGCATGATTTGCCAGACCGAACGGACGTACATGCAGAAGGAAATGGTTTCATGAAAATTCTTGAATTCTTCAATTTTGATGAACTGCCGCTGATGTTTATTCTGACTATCATTTTCTTTACGATGTGGTTTTTAGGAATTAATGTGACGTATTATCTGGGAATAGAAAGTACTTGGGTTGGCGTTTTATTAATGATTCCAAATTTAATCTTAAGTCTTTTTATTGTGAAAATATTCAGCAGACCGCTTGCGTATTTGTACAAACAAGTCAACCACAAAGGTGAACCAGAAATTGATTTTCTAGGAAGAAGATGTGTTATTTTCTCTTCATTAGATGATGTAAGAACAGGGCAAATTCAACTTTCAGTAAATGGAGACCCAATTCGATTATCAGCACGAAGCAACACAGAAGAAAAATTAATTGCTGGACAAGAGGCAGTAATTGTAGCCGAAAGTGAAGACAAAAGATACTATCTCGTCGAAAAATTTGATTACTAATTCTAAAATTATTTTATAATGATTGCAATAATAATTCAAATAATGGATTTGCTGATGCCTTTATTAGCACTGATTTTAGCATATATTCTATAACCTATTCCAACTTAATTAAAAAACCAAAAACATGTTAGGAGATTCTTTACTTATTACAATGATTGCGATCATTATTGTCATTATCGGCCTTTTAGTCTGGATAATTTCAATGTACAAAAAAATTATTCAAGGAAAAGTAATTGTAAGAACCGGTGCCGGAGGGACAAAAGTTTTTTACAATGCAGGACTTGTAGTACCGGTTTTGCACAAAATGGAAATTATGGATATTTCCGTAAAAAAATTAGATGTAGAACGAACTGGTGCAAATGGATTGATTTGTAAAGACAATATTCGAGCAGATATCAAAGTTACTTTTTTCATAAAAATCAATAAATCTACCGCTGATATTATAAATGTAGCACAAACTATTGGTTGCGAAAGAGCTTCCGATATGGAAGTACTTCGAACGTTATTTGATGCTAAATTTTCTGAAGCGTTGAAAACCGTTGGAAAGAAATTTGATTTCATCGAATTATACGAAGCACGAAGTGAATTTCGTGCTGAAATTATTTCAATTATTGGAACTGATTTAAACGGATATATTCTAGACGATTGTGCGATTGATGATTTAGAGCAAACACCTTTAAGCTTTTTAAAAGCAGATAATATCTTGGATTCTGAAGGGATCAAGAAAATTATAGAGTTAACTGCTGCTCAAAATATCAAATCGAATTTGATTCGCAGAGACGAAGAAAAAACGATTCGCAAGCAAGATGTGGAAGCGAGAGAAGCAATTTTAGCTTTAGACCGTCAATTGTCGGAAAAAGAAGAACAACAAAAAAGAGAAATCGCTAATATCAAGTCGCGTGAAGAAGCAGAAATCATGAAGGTTTCTGAAGAAGAGCGTTTGAAATCTGAAACTGCTCGAATCAATACAACTGAAAAAGTGGCTGTTGCGGAAGAAAACAAAGACCGATTGGTAATTGTTGCGTTAAAAAATAAAGAACGTACGGAAGCTGTGGAAACAGAACGTGTGGAAAAAGACCGAGCTTTGGAGCAAACAGAACGCGAAAGAGTAGTGACTTTGGCACAAATTGAAAAAGAAAAAGCAGTTGAAATTGAACGTAAAAACATTCAAGATGTCATCCGTGATCGAGTAGTACTTGAAAAAGGCGTAGTGCAAGAACAGGAAAACATGAAGGATATTGAAGCTTTCAAAACAGCCGATAGAGCTAAAAAAGTGGCGATTACTTTGGCTGAAAGAGATAGTGAGGAACTTTATATTAAGAAAATAAGAGCGGCCGAATCTGAAAAAGATGCTGCAAAACAAAAAGCAGAGGAAATCAATATTGATGCAGAAGCACATTTAGTGGCAAGCGAAAAAGAAGCACAAGCGCGGAAAATTTTGGCAGAAGCCAAAGCAAAAGAAGATGCAACTGTTGGACTTTCTGAAGCACAAGTAATGCATGCGAAAGCGGATGCAAACGAGCGTCAAGGAATTGTAGACGCTGTGATTGTTGAAAAAATGGCTATTGCTGAAGCATCAGGAATGACAGCGAAAGCAACATCTTCAAGAGATTTAGGCTTTGCAGAAGCTGAAGTGATTCGGGAGAAAGCGTTAGCAGAAGCAAAAGGAATCGAAGAAAAAGCAAATGCAATGAAGAAATTAGACGGTGTAGGAAAAGAACACGAAGAGTTCAAATTGCGTTTGAATAAAGAACTGCAAGTTGATTTGGCACACATCAATATCCAAAAAGATATCGCAGACGCACAAGCAAGCGTTATTGGCGAAGCATTGAAAGCTGCGAAAATTGATATCGTCGGTGGCGAAACAATGTTCTTTGAACAAATCGTGGGTCAAATTACAAGAGCCAAAGGATTCGACAGATTGGTAAATAGTTCTGAAAATATCACTGAAATTAAAGAAGCAATTCTTGGCGACGGAAATTTAGACGGCGGAAATTTGCTAGAAAAAATCAAAGGATTTGCTGATAAATACGGAATCTCTTCTGAAGACATAAAAAATCTAACCGTTTCAGGATTGCTACTTGAACTGCAAAGAAGAAGTAGCGACGATGAAGAGCAAGGATTGTTTTCAAATTTAATGTCGATGGCTAAGAATCTTGGTTTAACCAATAAAAAATTAGGATAACCACTTCTCAATTTATCCTGCAAGAGTCGAATAAATTCTTGCAGGAAATTTTTAAGTCTGATTTTGAAAATTCAGACTTTTTTTAAATAACCACCTACACTTTACAGTATGAATGCACTTGAAGGCGGAACTTACGAAATTATACAAAGCCGTTTAGAAGCTCAAAAAAAGGATTTAATTGAACGATTAAATTTACTTAATGAGGCGCGAAAAGCAGTTTTCGGGAGTATCGAAACCAAACTGATTGCAAACAATCGCATCATTACGGATAACAATTGTATTTCTAACGACATTGTTAGTATAGGTGATTTATGTATTTTAGGTTATAACGTTTATTTCGGATTGCGAACTGATATCAAAATCGAAGACGTTTTCAGTATTTATAAGTATGAAAATGGTGAATTTCAAATTCAAAGTTTAGATTTAATAAACGACGAAACCTTTCTATTCGACTTTTTAAATCTGTACAAATATTACCGCGACACCGAGTTCAAGAAATTCTTTATTTCTGGGAATTACCTGCACATGGTTTTCCAGTTAAGCGACCGACTAACAGATATTAAAACTTTTAAATGGTTGATTCGTGAAGGTCAATTGGAATATATTGACAACAGAAGCGACCACGAATATAAATTTCCAAAACAACATGATTTCCTGTGGCAAGAAACCACTAGAGAAATGCAGAAATACGGAAAGCATCCACATATTTCAATTCAAGATAAAGTTTTCGTAGAAACCGTGGGTGGTACATTAACCATCAAAATTGAAGACAATACTGCTTCTGGAAAAGGAATTTACGAAGAAGAAGTGGAGTTTCCAGATCAAACTTTAGATGATGGAACTTACAAATTCGCCGATCTTGGAAACTTGATTGCTTTGCAAATAAAACCATTTCAAGAAGAAGCGCGGTATTTTATTTACAACCATAAATTACAAGAAGTTCAGAAAATTGACAGTGTGAAAAATGCTGCGATTTTGTTGCCGGATAATCATGGATTGATGTTTTCTAATGGCTACTATTTGCAAACTGGAGAATATAAAATCTTCGAAAATAGTTTAGAAAATCTACTGTTTCAAGAACGCATTGCATCTCCAAACGGAGAAGATTTTATCTATGTTTTTTATGAAAGTAAATATGGACAGTACGTTCTGATTTCTTACAATTTGATTTCGCATGAAGTCAAAACACCAATTATTTGCAACGGTTTTACCATATTGAAAAATGGGGAATTGTGCTATTTTAAATCGGAAAACGAGCAAACAAAAAATCACGTAATCCAGATTTGGCAAACACCATTTGTTAAAGGTGATATTATTCCAACGGAATTTAAAGATAGTTTTATTTACAAAATTGGGAATAAAGACATTGTAAAAGCAATGGCTGATTCTAATTCAATAATTACACTTCTTAACAAGAGTGATGATTATGATGGTTTATATGCCGACTTGTCAAAGCTTTCACAAAATATTTTAGACGGTTATTATTGGATTGGCGGAACGGAAACCTTTGAGTTGAAAATTCCGCTTTTAGAAATTAAAAATACGGCCAATGCTGCGATTGATGAATTTGAAAAAGTAGTTCAATTGCGTTTGCATGCGAAAGAAATTATTGCGCAAACTCAGGAAAAAGCTTATAAACTTTTCAGCACAATTAAATCATCGCCGCTAGATAATATTGATGTTTTTGTAAGCAATCTTGCTAATCTGCGAACGCTTCGTGGAGAAGTAATTAGTTTGAAAGAAATTCGATATGTCGATGAAACTTTTATTGAAAATTTAGAAAAGGAAATCGTTGAGCAAACGGAACGTATTTCGCAGTATTGCGTAACGTTTCTTTTAGACGAAAAAGCGCTCGAGCCTTACCATGTTCGAGTTCAAGAAAAACAAGGCGAAATTGAAGCCATTTCAAAAGTTGCAGAAGGTAAAAAGTTAGAAGCGGAAGTGAATCAGATTACTACTGATTTAGAAATGTTGATTGACATAGTTTCAAATCTTAATATTGAAGATACTTCGCATGCGACACAAATTATAAACAACATTTCTTTGATTTTTGCGACACTAAATAAAGTGAAAGCAGAAATTAAAAACAAGATGAATACGTTGGGTGGAAAAGAGGCGAAAGCCGATTTTGCTGCGCAAATGAAGTTGATTGACCAAAGTATTGTCAATGCAATTGACCGTGCAAATACGCCAGATAAAATTGCAGAATCGCTGAATAAAATGTCAGTGCAACTCGAAGATCTAGAAGCGCGTTTTGCCGATTACGAGGATTTCACCGTTTTGATTATTGAAAAACGAGAAGAGATTTATACGGCTTTCGAAGCCAAGAAAAACAGCTTGATTGAAAGCAGGAATAAGAAAGCGATTGCGGTTGAAACTGCTTCTAAACGAATTTTGAAAAGTGTGGCAAATAAAGCGATGACTTTTAATTCGATGGAAGAAATCAACGGGTATTTTGCTTCCGATTTAATGATTTCAAAACTACGCGATTTAGTCAAACAGCTTGTAGATTTAGAAGATGTTGGGAAAGCAGAATCGATCGAAACCGAATTGAAATCGGCAAAAGAGGATGCTTTGCGAAAGTTGAAAGACAAACACGAATTGTATGAAGACGGCGAAAACATAATTCGTTTAGGTAAACATAAATTTGCCGTAAACCGCCAAGCACTTGACTTAACAATCGTTTTCAAAGAAGGAAAATTAAATTACCACTTAACAGGAACCGATTTCTATCAACCGTTGAAGAACGAAGTTTTAGATTCGGGCAAGAAATATTGGGACCAAGATTTAGTATCCGAAACTGATGCTATTTATCGTGGTTCATTTTTATCATATAAAATCTTCAAAACGCATTCTACGGAGGAATTATCTGCAATGACTTATGAGGATTTACAAGCTTTAGTTGCGGACGAAACTTCTAAGAATTATTCGGAAGGATATATTAAAGGAGTTCATGATGCGGATGCTTTATTAATTTTAAAAACGTTATTAGAAAAACACAATGCACTTGATATGTTGCGTTTTGATTCGAAAAGTAGAGCGTTCGCACAATTTTTCTGGCATCATTTAGAAGAAGGAAAGCGCGAGCACTTAAATCAAAAGATAAAATCAGCTGGCGAAGTTTTAGATATTTTTCCAAACAGCACTGAGTTCGATTACATTTTAGTAGAACTTGAAAAAGAAGCTATTTCATTTTTAGAAAAGTCAGAATTTACTAAGAAGTGGAAATTTGACGCTCATAAAATAACTAAATATTTGTTCCAAGAATTAGTACAAGACGATACTTTTGTCACAAGTTTAAAAGCAAAACAACTTGCTGAAGAATTTCAAAAAGCACTTGAGTCGAAAGAAACTTATCTGAAATTCAAACAAGGAATAGAAAAGGCAGCTGGGTTTGAAGCCAAATTACAGCTGGCAATGCAGTGGGTTTCTTCTTATTTGTCGGATTCAAAAAATACAAATGATTTTGAATACGCGTTTGAAGTCGTTGCGATGTTGCTATTTCCACATGAAAGTAAAGAAAATATTATCAGCATTCAAGCAGATGCAATTATTACGGGATTATCGGGATCGCATCCAACAATTTCTGATGGTGTTATGCAATTTAATTACCACCATTTTGTTGAAACTTTAGAAAATTACTTCAATATTGACGTTCCTGCTTTCGAGCATTTCAGAACGGAAAGACATCAATTGACAATTCAATTAAAAGATAGTTTGAGACTACACGAATTTGAACCAAAAGTGTTGACTTCTTTCGTTCGAAATAAATTGATTGACCAAGTTTATTTGCCTTTATTTGGAGAGAATTTGGCAAAGCAATTAGGAAGTGCTGGAGAAGACAGACGAACCGACCGTTCAGGAATGTTACTCTTGGTCTCGCCTCCAGGTTACGGAAAAACAACGTTGATGGAATATTTAGCCAACCGATTGGGATTGGTTTTTATGAAAATAAATGGACCGGCAATTGGTAACGATATTACTTCCGTTGACCCAGAATCAGCAACAAATTCTGCTGCAAGAGAAGAGTTGAAAAAGCTAAATCTAGCTTTGGAAATGGGAAATAATGTAATGCTTTATATTGATGATATTCAACATTGTAATCCTGAATTTCTACAGAAATTTATTTCTCTTGCTGATGGAACGCGAAAGATAGAAGGCGTTTACAACGGAAATCCAAAGACGTACGACATGAAATCAAAGAAATTTTGTGTGGTTATGGCAGGAAATCCATATACCGAAACTGGGGAGAAATTCCAGATACCAGATATGTTAGCAAACAGAGCTGATATCTATAATTTAGGTGATGTAATTGGAAATACGTCTGAACTTTTTGAATTGAGTTTGATTGAAAATTCAATGACTTCAAATCCGCTTTTGACGCAATTGGCTTCAAAAATGCCGGATGATTTATATCCGCTGATTGAAATGGCGAAGTCAGGAAAGAAGGAAGGTTTTGAACTAAAAGGCAATCATTCCAAGCAAGATATTGAAGCTTATTTAGCGATTTTAGATAAAGTAATTAAGGTTCGCGATGTAGTTTTAAAAGCAAACAGTGCTTATATTTCCTCGGCTGCAATGGAGGATTCCTATCGTGTCGAGCCACCGTTTCGATTGCAAGGTTCGTATCGTGACATGAATAAGTTGGTTTCTAAAATTGTTCCCGTGATGAACGATGCGGAGATTGAAACTATTCTCCTTTCGCATTATCAAAACGAAACGCAAACATTGACAAGTTCTGCCGAAGCCAATCTTTTGAAATATAAAGAAATGACTAAAATACTGACGAAAGAGGAACGTGACAGATGGGAAAGCATCAAGGTTACTTTCGTCAAAAACAATAAACTCAAAGCTTTTGGTGATGCGAATAATATGGCGCAAGTTTTATCTCAGATCACTGAATTCACTGATCATATTGAAGGAATAAAGGAAATTTTGAGACAAGGTTTAGGAAAATAATCTTAAATTTTTTTGGAGCTATTCGAGCTATTCGTATCAATCCCGAGACGTCGGGACTCGTAATAGCTTTTTTCTGAAATGCCAATATCTACTGTTTTGATAACAGAACACAACTTAAATCATAAATCAAAAATACAACTCAGAAGCCGCACGATACGTATTTGCATGCGCGTCAATAATTGTTTTAATTTCTGGCGAATACCCACCGCCCATACTTACTTGAAACGGAATTTCAAATTTCTTGCAATTCGAGAAAACAATTTCATCTCGTTTTTTACAACCATCCACGGAACAACTTAATTTCCCTAATTTGTCTGTTTCTAAAATGTCGACACCACTCAAATAGAAGATAAAATCAGGTTTTTCTTGTTCTATTAATTTGGGAACAAATGCACTAATTATTTTCAAATATGCGTCATCAGCAGTTCCGTCCGGAAGTGCAATATCTAAATCGGAAATTTCTTTCTTAAAAGGATAATTAGTTTTTCCGTGGACTGAAAAAGTAAAAACATTTGAATTATTTTGAAATATTTCTGCAGTTCCATTTCCTTGATGCACATCTAAATCAATAATGAGAATTTTAGAAGCTAACTTTTTATTTAATAAATATTTCGCAGCAATCGCTTGGTCGTTTAGCATACAAAAAGCTTCGCCACGATTCGAAAAAGCATGATGCGTTCCGCCAGCAATGTTGAAAGCAACTCCTGTTTCAAATGCTTTTTCACAACCTAAAATAGTTCCATTTGCGATGCGAAGTTCGCGTTCCACTAATTCTGCCGAAAGAGGAAAACCGATTTTACGTGCTGCTTTTGGGTCTAAAGTTAAATTGAGCAAATCTTCAACGTATGCTTTGTCGTGAACCGCTAAAACGTACTGTAAATCGATAATGTCAGGTGCGAAAAAATCCTTTTCAGTGACAATTCCCTCGTGTAATAATTGTTGAGGTAACAACTCGTATTTCAACATTGGAAAACGATGACCTTCAGGAAGTGGATGTTTGTAAATAGGGTGGAAAGCGATTGGCAACATCAAGTCAAGATTTATTCAGTAATATCTTCAAATTTCCGCATCACAAATTCCGTTTTATTGCTATCGTAGTAATTTAATATCACATAGTTTTTAAAAGGATAAATGTTCTGAACAGCAGGCTGCGTTTTGTTAAGAAATTCACTCAAAGCATCAATATACAAAGGTCGAAATGGAGCTTTAGAATGCTTGAAATTGCTGTCAAAATAACTTTCAAAAAAGATGGATTGCGCATTTCTATTGTCGATTATTATATTCGGATCAACTACTACGCCACCAATTATTCCGCCAAGTACGACGCCAATTCCTAAAGCAACTTGACCTCCAGAAGCAACTTCGCGAATGCCACCAATAGTGAATAAGTTGTAATTTGGAGTTGAATAAACGCTTAAACCTACATTTCCAAAGTCAATTTTTGATAATAGCTTTGAAGTCTTTTTCAGTTCGCGCGATTTACCATTGTCAGACTGAATCAAAAGCGGACTATTTTTAAAATAAATCTCGTTTTTTGAATCAGCTTGATAGGAAGCAATTTTCTCTTTAGTTTCGAAATCAAATCCTGCTAACGAAAGTGCTTTTGAATTTGCCGTTAATTGGTACAAAACACCTTGATTTAAAAACGAATTGGATTTAGAATCACTTTCAAATTTCTCGTACGGAAATTGATTTTTCACCACAGAAAAATCATCTAAATTAATTTCAAAAACCGTAGTTTGCAGTTTATCGTCGAAAGATAGAGCCACTTTCTTTTCGCTCAAATAACGCTTTACTTTTGAAACGCCAACATACAGTGGAGTAAACAATTTTGAGTCAACTGCAACTATTCCATTTTCGAAGATGAGAGAAGTAAACGAAGTTTCTCGGGATTTTTCATCAGAAATAGAATTTGGCGTAAACGATACTAATTGTTCTTTCTTTCCTTCTGTTGAAAAAACTGTAAATTTCAGCTGATTATCATCAGACGCCGAAATAATTTGCAGTGAATTATTGGCAGAAAACAAATCGACTACTCGTTCGTTCTTGAATTCGTTTTTATAATTCAAATCAGAAACAGTGTGACTTCTAAAATCAAAATGAATTGATTTAATTGTTTTGTAATCTTTTGAGGATAAATATAAATTTGGACTTCCATCTGCAGAAAAAGTCACTCCTGCCATGAAATCCAAGTCTTTGTCCGTTCTTGGAACAGAAAGACTATCGCTAAAAAATAACGCTGAATTGTATTTTATAACCGTGATTTTTTGCTTTTCAGCGATAAAAGCAAAATAGTCATTCTGCTGATTTTCGCCATTCAAAATCTGATAATAACTACTTGATTTTTTAAGTTCAATGGGAAAGCGATTCAATATTGTCTGTGCGAATGTGTTTCCGACAACAGAAATAATAAGCATTAAAAATAGAAATTTTTTCATAGCTAAATTTTTATAATACTGAATCGCTCAAAAATGATACCTAAAATGCAACAAAATAATGGGTTACAAAATTCCAATTACTTCCTTGATATTGGTCAAAGCTATAAAGTTTTCGTGTTCAATTTCAAAATCGATTTTTTCGTATTCCCAAGTCGTGTGATAGGGGATGTGAATTCCAACACCACCAAGATTTAAAATAGGCAAAACATCTGATTTTAATGAGTTTCCAATCATTACAAGATTTTCAGGCTCACATTCCAAACGGTTTAGCATTTTTGTATAATCCAACTCCGTCTTGTCGCTCAGCACTTCAATATGATGGAAATATCCACCTATTTTTGAATCGTGCAACTTTCTGTGTTGGTCTTTTAAATCACCTTTCGTGGCAACTACTAATTTATATTTTCCGTGTAATTCTTGCAAAACTTCCTCTACGTTTGGCAACAATTCGACAGGTTTTTCTAATAAGTCTTTTCCGATAGCGATGATTTTTTCGATACCAGTTCCGGTAATATTATTTTGCGTAATCTTCAAAGCTGTTTCAATCATTGACAGCGTGAAAGCTTTGATTCCAAAACCATAAAGTGGTAAGTTTTTCACTTGATGATTTAAAATCATTCCTAAAATTTCTTGGCTTGAAGCGAAATCTTGAAATAGCGCACAAAAACGTTCTTGTGCTTCGTCAAAATAAGGTTCATTGTGCCAAAGTGTGTCGTCTGCATCAAATGCAATTATTTTCTTAGTCATTTTGTATGGTACTAATTATGTTGTGATTTAAAAATTTTATTGAGCAATAAGCTCTTGTCAATAAATGTGATTCGAATTCCGAATAGTAATATAATTCCTCCAATTACCATTTGCAACGTCATCAATTCGTCTAAGAATATAAACGCAATAATAGAAGTTAAAACTGCTTGACCTAATAAACTTAAGGAAACGCGTGTCGCTCTCATGTGTTTAGTTGCAAAACTTATCAGGAACCAAGCGGCTAATTGACAAACTACTGCTTGAATAACCAAAACTCCCCAACCTTCTGAACTGAATCCTGTGAACGGTTCGCCTGCCCAAAAGCAAATAATTCCGAGATAAACAGAAGACGCAAATAAGCTCAGCAACATGAATGAAAAAACGTCTACTTTTTCTAAAATATTCTTGCTTGTCAACATATATCCCGCATAGAGAACGCCGGATAAAATGGCGAAAACAAAAGCGCGGTCAAAGTCTAACGCAGCAATAAAGTGAAATCCCACAAATGTAACCATTCCAAAAACAGCTACTAATGTTCCAATCCAGAAATTGGTTTTAGGTTTTGGATTTAAAAAAAGAAAAGAGCCAATGCCAACCCAAACCGGCGATAAGTTGGTTAATAGTGTGGCTTGTGTCGCACTTGATTCTTGAATGGCGATGTTCCAAACTGCTACATCTGAACCAAACAAAACGCCGCACAACAAAGCCAATAGTAGATATTTTGTCGGAGGAATTTTAAATTTTCTAGAGAAAATCGCAAATGGAACTAAAATTGCAAATGCAAAAGCCATTCGATAAAAAGCAGAGATAAGTCCAGGCGTCAATTCCAATTTTACTAAAATTGGAAAAATAGAAATACATAATATTCCAATCGCTAAGGCTAACCTTGGTCTTGCGTTTTGCATGCTGCTTTTAATATATCAAACCTGCGAAAGTTATTGATTGAATTTTGCCACAGATTAAAATGATTATGACAGATTTTAAATCTTTTTAATCCAGTAATCTGTGGCAAATATTTTATTTTTTTAATTAATGGTTTCCCCATTTCCAACACCTTCTGTATCTGGATTTACAAAAACCAATTTACCTTCTGCGTTGTTCGTCATCAAAATCATTCCTTGACTTTCAACGCCTCGCAAAGCACGTGGAGCAAGATTCACTAAAACAATTACTCTTTTTCCGATGATATCTTCGGGTTTGAAACTTTCGGCAATTCCAGAAACGATGGTGCGAACGTCAATTCCTGTGTCCACTTTCAAAACCAAAAGTTTATTAGCTTTCGGCATCTTCTCTGCTTCAATAATCGTTCCTACACGCAAATCCATTTTTGCAAAATCGTCAAACTGAATCAACTCTTTTTGTGGTTCCGCTTTTTTATTTTCGGCAATGTTGGCTGTTTTTGTAGCTTCCAATTTATCTATTTGTTTTTGAATTTCTTCGTCTTCTATTTTTGCAAAAAGCAGTTCTGCCTCGTTGATTTGATGTCCGTCAGGAATTAAATTATCCCATTCAGCCACGTTATTCCAAGCTAATTTGCCTGTATTATTCAGCATCTTTTTCAACTTGAAAGAAGTAAACGGCAAGAACGGTTCTGATAAAACACTTAATGCTGCTGCAATTTGCAAGGCAACATACATTTGCGTTTTTACACGTTCTGGATCGGTTTTCACCATTTTCCACGGCTCTTCGTCAGCCAAGTATTTATTTCCTAAACGAGCTGCATTCATCATTTCGCCCAAAGCTTCTCTAAAACGGTAACGTTCGATTGAACTGGCAATAACTGCTGGATAAGCTTTCAATTCAGTTAAAGTCGCTTGGTCTACTTCTGAAAATTCATTCGGAGTTGGCACATAACCTTCGTAATATTTATGTGTCAAAACGGTCACGCGATTGATGAAATTTCCAAAAATCGCAACTAATTCATTATTATTTCTTGCTTGAAAATCTTTCCAAGTAAAGTCGTTATCTTTTGTTTCTGGTGCATTTGAAGTCAATGAATAACGCAAAACATCTTGCTTGTCTGGAAAATCTTCCAAATATTCGTGTAACCAAACTGCCCAGTTTTTAGAGGTCGAAAGTTTATTTCCTTCCAAATTCAAAAACTCATTCGCCGGAACATTGTCTGGTAAAATGTAAGTTCCTTCTGCTTTCAACATTGCTGGGAAAATAATACAGTGAAACACAATATTGTCTTTTCCGATGAAATGAACCAACTTCGTATCGTCGGATTTCCAGTACGGTTCCCAATCAATTCCTTCTCTCAAAGCCCATTCTTTTGTCGAAGAAATGTAGCCAATTGGTGCGTCGAACCAAACGTATAATTTCTTTCCTTCGGCCCCGTCAACAGGAACATCAATTCCCCAATCTAAATCGCGAGTTACCGCACGAGGTTCTAAGCCGCCGTCAATCCATGATTTTACTTGTCCATAAACATTAGGTTTCCAGTCGCTTTTATGTCCTTCTAAAATCCATTTTGTCAAGAAATCCTGGTAACGATTCAAAGGTAAAAACCAGTGTTTCGTTTCCTTCATAATAGGTTTTTCACCAGTTATAGTCGATTTTGGATTAATTAAATCCGTAGCATTTAATGTCGAGCCACATTTTTCGCATTGGTCGCCATACGCTTCTTCGTTGCCACATTTCGGACAAGTTCCCGTAACAAATCGGTCAGCCAAAAACTGGTCGGCTTTTGCATCGTACAATTGTTCGGTAACTTCTTCAATAAAATCGCCGTTATCGTACAATTTTCTAAAAAATTCTTGAGCCGTATCGTGGTGAATTTTTGCAGAAGTTCGAGAATAATTATCAAACGAAATTCCAAAATCAACGAATGATTTTCGGATAATTGCATCGTATTTATCAATCACTTCCTGTGGCGTAATTCCTTCTTTTTTAGCTTTCATCGAAATCGCAACACCGTGTTCATCGCTTCCGCAAATAAAAGCAACGTCTTTTTGTTGCAAACGCAAATAGCGCGAATAAATGTCGGCAGGAACGTAAACGCCGGCTAAATGACCAATGTGAATCGGTCCGTTCGTATAAGGCAAAGCTGCCGTAATGGTATATCTTTTAGGATTTTGTAGCATCGAAAACGGTTTTTTAAAGAATGCAAAAATACGCTTTTGCCGTTGAAGTACCTACATTGTTAGATATTTATTGTGAAGGTTTTGGAGCACGTCTTTCGGCGTTTTTTAATCCGTTTTCCCGCCTTCCTTCCACATCTCCTGATGAATAATCAGGAGGATTTTCGCTCTAATCCGTCCTGAAGCTTCGGGATATTTTAAAATCTTTCGGCTTCTTTTAATTTTTTGGCTTTTAAAAATGAATGGAATTACAACTCTGACGGAGTTTCAAACTCCGTCAGAGTTCATAAGTTTTAGGATTGTAATTGTAATTATTTTTTATTTAATAATCGTTCTACATCTATTCCTGCATGTAAATTGGCACCAAGAAAAAAGTCATTATTATTGGTAATCGGATTTTCATAAAAAGGTGTGAAATCATAATTAAGTTTGAATTGAAGGTCAACATATTGAAACATTCTTCCGCCAATTCCAGTCTGAATTCCTATTAGTGTTTTGTTGAAATTGTCTTCAATATCATTTCCTTCATAAGAAATACTATTAAGTAAAGTTATTTTAGGACCAAAAATTAGATAAGCGCCTTTTCTATATTCATTGCCAAAATCAAACTTAACATTAGGGCTTAATTCCATCATATTAATTTTCAGTTGACCAACACTTGTTTCGGTAGGCTGAAGTACAGTATTGTGGAACAGGATTTCAGTCTTTACGCCCCATTTTTCGGTAAAGTTATATTCCGCATAAGCACCAAAGCTAGGTTTAGCGTAATTTCCACTATTAGTAAACGTTGAACTACGGTCATTTAGAAATGACCCTCCATCTTTACTAGCGCTTGCAGAAGTATTTATTCCTAACATAATTCCGTAAGAAAAAGTTTGTGCGACGCTAATACTTGGAATGATACAAAGAAGAATTAGAAGTAAATTTTTTTTCATTTTTTTCATTTTTAATTGAATGGCTAATTTAAAATATTATTTCAGTTCTCTTTAACTATATTTGTTTAATACAACATAAATTATGGCAAAAGGTCCAGAAAAAAACACAAAGAACAAAGCGTTACATACCAAATTACTCAATCGGAAGAATGCTAAGATTTCGCAAGAAAAGAAAGAAAAAGCAGCTCGATTAAAAGCTTTGGTTACAAAAATGAACCAGCAAAAAAACAAGGACGATTCAAATGCTGTTTAGTTTTTTACGCATTTCACCATATTGATTTCATCATCAGATTCGTAAAGGAATTTGGTTGTAAATCGAAAATAAGTTCACATGAGTAAGACGTATATAAAATGTTTAAAATGCAATACTGTTAATCTGAATCTTGATTATTGCAGTAATTGTGGTGCAATTTTAAACATAGTTCTTAAGCGAAAACTAGAAAGAGAAAAACGCGCTGAAGAGAAATTAGAACTAGAACGATTGACGGAAAAGCCAAGTACAATTGAAGCATTTTTACGAAAAGGTTCCAAACATTCCAACATCATAATTCGCTTGATTTTTAAACTATTTTACTACATCTGGTTTTTCTTTGCTATCGTAATCGGCGGACTTATCGCAGCCGTAATATCGACTGTTGCAGGTTAGATTTAATTTCCCAAAGTGCATGTCAAACTTTAATTTTAAATGATTAAAAGAGTAATTTACATGGGTATGGCGTTAATCGCTTTGTCTATTTACAGTATGCAAAGACTGAATTTACCGTTGCCAAAATTTGTAAATAATCACGCTAACGATTTGCTTTGTTTGCCGCTTGTACTTGGAGCACTGACATTCTTGATTCGTGGTTTGAATAAAGACAAATATTTTAAATTCCCACTTCCTTTTGTGCTTTTATTAGCGACGTATTATTCAGTTTATTTTGAATATTATTTACCAAAAGTAAACTCACGCTATACCGCTGATTGGATTGATGTAATGCTATATTTTGGAAGTGCAATCACTTTCTTTCTTATTCAAAAGAATAAAAAAATAACTTTTTCGCGAGAATTGTGAATTAAATTAGAATTGATTTAAACTAGTGCTACAATTTAGAATTTCAGATATATTTTGCAATCTTTGAGTTCAAAAAAAAACTACTATGAGTAAGACAAAATTAATAATTAGTAAAAACGGTTTTATTAAAATTGAAGGCGATTTCGAAATTGTAGATGCAGAAGGAATGCCGTACAACGTGCAAGGAAGAACTTCTTTAGGCCTTTGTCGTTGTGGATTATCGGCGAATAAACCATTCTGCGACGGTTCGCACCGAAATGGTTTTGAGCACGATGCAAAAGCATTTGATTTGCCACCAATGAAAGCAAAATAATAAAATTTCAAATTTTATACAGAAAGCTGCATTTTTAGAAGTGCGGCTTTTTTTTAATGTAATTTAGTATTCTAAGACTAAACCAGCTGTTTTGATTTAGTTGCACTAGCTGAAAAATGAGCCAATTTTAGGTTGATAATATGTTTTGTTTGAAATTTTATGAATTGATGAAGTTTAAAAATTATTAATTCCCGTTAGATTTCACTTAATTTGTAATCAAATTTAGTAAGTAAGATGCAACATATTAACAAATTCATTAAAATTAGTCTTTTTATAATGACCGCTTTATTTTGTTTCGGGAACGGAATTGCACAAAATAAGATTGGTCAAGAAGTACAAAAACTGCAACAGGAACACACGGCATTCACGGCGATAAACCTTTTAACGACTGATAGTTCTATTTCTAAAAGAGATATTGATCAAGCGGTAACGGATGCTACAGTGGCTAGAGTCAATCTCAACACTTTGAGTCAGATTACCACTAATCCTTCGGATTTTGTAGAATTAGATATTCCGTACCAAAATCAGCATTTTAAAATTTTGCTTTACCGTGTCAATCCTTTTTCCAATGGATTTTCAATCCATACCGATAGAGCAACTAATATTTCCTTTCAAAAGGGTATTTATTACCGCGGAATCATCAAAGGAAATCCGACCTCAATTGCAGCTTTTAATTTTTTTAACGGAGAATTCAACGGAATATTTTCTTCCCAAGAATTGGGGAATGTAGTTGTGGGTAAAATTGACAAACCAAATAACCAAAGCGATTACATTGTATATTCAGATGCTAATTTCTTAAAACAAAATAATTTTCAATGCCATTTAAAAGAAGACAATACGCCAATACCAACTTCTACATTAAATAGAGACGCAACTTCGGTAAAATGTGTGACCTTTTACTTTGAAATTGATTATAATCTTTTTGTAAGTAACAGCAGTAGTACTGCAACTACTGCTAATTGGGCAACTTCCATCTTTAATAATGTACAGACTTTATATGCTAATGATGGAATTACAACATCGTTAAATTCAGTTTATATTTGGACGAACCCTGATGTTTATGAAGGAGTTGGAACGAGTTCTCTTGATTATTTGCAGTCTTTTGCAAATAACAGACCATTTATTAGCAGCGATGTTGGTATGCTAATCGGAATTGATCCAGGAGGTTTAGGCGGTGTTGCTTACTTAAACGGACTTTGTTCTAATTACAATTACGGTTATTCTGATGTGGATGGCATTTCGATAGTTACAGTTCCGACGTATTCTTGGACAACTGAGGTGATGACGCATGAGTTGGGACATTTAATGGGTTCACCACATACACATGCTTGTGCCTGGAATGGCAATAATTCACCTATTGATGGATGCGGTGCGGAAGCAGGATACCCAGAATCAGGTTGTACCACCATAGGACCAATTCCTTCTACTTCGGTTAAGGGAACGATTATGAGTTATTGCCATTTGATTCAAGGAGTAGGTATCAGTTTTGCCAATGGTTTTGGAGTGCAACCTGCCAATTTAATTGCAAACACTGTAAATTCTAAAACTTGTTTGAGTACTGATTGTACCAATTGTAACAATACCGTGACTGATATTGAAGCGAACGCCATTTCGGATACAGCAGCAACGCTTTCTTGGGAAGATTTTGACAATGCTGATTCGTGGGAAATTTCGGTTAGGCCTTATTCAGCATTGCCAATTTGGAACACCGTTACACAAACTACATATCAAGCTTCAGGACTGTTGCCTAATACCTATTACAAAGTTCGGATTAGACCTATTTGCACCACTACAACTCCAAAAATTAGAGAATTTATCTTTGTCACTTCTGGAAATTATTGTGGAGGTTTAAATTTTTACGATACAGGAGGAGCGGTTGGTAATTATGCGAATCGGGAATCGTTTACAAGAACAATTACGCCAAATGTGCCTGATCAAAAATTGGTGGTAACTTTTACGCAGTTTTCATTGGAGGCGGGTTATGATTATTTATACATTTACAATGGAGCTGATGATTCTTTCCCCGAATTGAATGGTGGAGTTGGATTTACAGGAACAAGTTCGCCTGGAACAGTAACTTCTACCGCGACTGATGGATCACTTACGTTTAAATTCATTTCGGATCAAGGTGTAACAGCAGCGGGTTGGAAAGCGACAATAAGTTGTCAGCAAAGTTTAGGGATTCAAACAGAAGATTACCTTGATTTTAGTTATTACCCGAACCCAACCAGCAGTAGTGTTATGTTGAAAGCAAATACCAATATTACAGAAATTGAAGTGTTTAATATTCAAGGCAGAAAACTCTTTGCGCAAAAAGTAGATACGCTGGAATCAAGTGTGGACATGTCTGCATTTGCTTCTGGAACCTATTTCTTCAAAGTAAAGTTTAATGATTTTGAGAAAAACTTTAAAATTTTAAAACTTTAAAATTTTTTATAAATTGGCAAAAAGCTGTACTATTCGTGGTGCAGCTTTTTTGTTTTTAAACAAGTAATGCGAAATAAACAATTGAATGCTGAACTATTTTAGTGAAATTTGCAAACACATAAAATTAAAAACAGATGGAATTCGGTAGAATATTAGTTTCAGAAACGGCGATGAAGAGTGAAAATTTACAAGACGTAATTCACTCGAATATTTCGATTGTTAATTTAATGCGTGAGGAAGGTATCGCTGACGAGTTGATTCATGAAGATGCGATTATGAGCTACTATTTGGATTATTACTGGACCCATAATTCTCAAGGTGGTTTTGCGCAATTTGTGCACCAATCGGGTTGGGACAAAGAACTGAACGAATTGATTGAAGAAGGTTTGGCGCTAATTGGTGCCGAGAAACATTTGGAATATTTTCAACAGCAATCTAAAAAGGTCAAATTAATGAGCAGTGTGAAATTGACTAAATTTCTAAAAGGAAAATTTGACGGCGTAAATCCGGTTAGAGATTCTCTAAACAATGAGGCGTTCTTTGAATTAGAAGAAAATTTAATTGATCTCAATGCCAATTTCTTAAAAACACACCCTGATTTTGAAGCGCTTCCGATAGATGAAATCTTTGCGGTTTTAGAAGACTTCGTAGGTCATGAAATAAAAAGAGACTAATTTTTAGCTTATTTTTCTAATTCAATATTAAAGCGTTTAGTAAATTTACGTTCGTATTATAAAAACCGTACGATTGATTTTAATAAAAACAGCATGTTTATAAAAACACTCTCTTTTCTTTTTTTGTTCTTCTCTTTTAATTCGATTGTATATTCTCAAACTAAAAAAATTATGCCACAACATCTTAAAAAAGGCGATACGGTTGCCATTTTAGCGACAGCTCGAAAGATTGATGCTTCCACGTTGCAACCTGGAATTAAATTACTCGAAAGTTGGGGTTTGAAAGTCATTTTAGGGAAAACAATTGGTATGGATCAAAATCAATTAGCTGGAGCCGATTGGCAAAGAGCGACAGATTTTCAAGAAATGTTAGACAACCCTTCGGTTAAAGCAATTTGGGCAGCAAAAGGCGGTTATGGAACCGTAAAAATTGTGGATCGCTTTGATTTTTCAAATTTTAAGAAAAACCCAAAATGGATTATTGGTTTTAGCGATGTTACGGTTTTGCACAGCCATATGAATCGGTTGGGTTTCCAAACGTTACATGCCATGATGGCGATTTCTGCTCCATCGGCGACAACAGCTGCAAAGGAAAGCTTGCGCAAAGTGCTTTTTGGTGAAAAATTATCCTATTCCGTTCCACATCATGAATTTAATAAATTGGGTCAAGCCAAAGGCGAATTAGTGGGTGGGAATCTTTCGGTTTTATACAGCATTCAAGGTTCGGTTTCCGAAGTTGATTTAAAAGATAAAATTCTTTTTTTGGAAGATTTAGATGAATATTTGTATCATATTGACCGAATGATGACGAATTTAAAACGAAATGGTTCACTCAAAAATTTGAAGGGAATTATTGTTGGCGGAATGACTTCGATGAACGACAATGACATTCCATGGGGTAAAAACGCATTGGAAATTATTCAAGAAACGGTAAAAGAGCTGCATATTCCTGTCGCTTATAATTTTCCTGCAGGACATATTAAAGACAATCGTGCTTTAATCTTAGGAGGAACGATTACTTTTGAAGTTACTGAAAAGGAAACTAAAGTTATTTTCGAATAGAATATTTACTAAATCTCACTTTTCGAAAATTTAATTTATGGCAGAACACAATGAATTAGGAAAGTTAGGAGAGGATTTAGCAACTGAATTTTTACAGAAAAACGGTTATGAAATTCTAGATAGAAATTTTACTTTTCAAAAAGCAGAAATAGATATAATTGCACAGAAAGACCAAACACTTGCCGTAGTTGAAGTGAAAACGCGAAGTAGCGTCGACTTTGGTTTGCCACAAGATTTTGTGAAGCCAAAGAAAATCCAGTTGTTAGTGAAAGCCGTTAATGAATACGTAATAAGTAGGGATTTGGACGTGACAATTCGTTTTGATATTATCGCGATTCATAAGAATAGTGCACAAAAATTTATAATTGAGCATATTGAGGATGCTTTTTATCACTTTTAAAATAATTTTTCTACCGTTACATTTGTAACAAAAAGTAGATTATTGTTATATTTGCAGAACACAACTAACTTTTTATGAAAACAGTATCATCCGTAGTAGAAAACTACATTAAAACCAAGCCGTTTTTGCTGAGTGCGCTTTCACAAGGCATAATAAATCTAACTTCTTTGGCACGGAATATCATGCTTGAGCTTGAAACTGATTTAGGCAAAGACGTAAAACAAGGAGCCGTAGTAATGGCGCTTAAACGTCTATCGGACGATTTAGATTTTAGAGTAAATCACAAGATTACAAAGGTGTTGAAAAACATTGGCGAAATCACGGTTCGTTCTTCTTTAGTAGATTATAATTTTGCGGTTTCGGATACAATTTTAGACAGTCAAGCTGAATTGATCACGGAAATTAACCAACATTCGGATATTTTTTATACTTCGTCTCGCGGCGTAAATGAGACAAATATTGTCATCAGTGAAAGCATGTCACATTTGGTCGACAAGCATTTTGCCGGTGAAAAATTAATTGATACTACCGGTAATTTAGCTTCAATTACCATTAAACTTCCAAAAGATAATATTTCGACTCCGGGCGTTTATTATTTTATTTTCCAACGCTTGGCTTGGGAAGGAATTACCGTTAATGAAGTAATTTCTACTTCGTATGAGTTCACTATTTTTGTCAGTGAAGATAAAGTGGATGTTGCTTTTAAAGTTATTAAGGATTTAAAACAACTATAATAGTTAATGAAAAGCGCCTCTAAGAAGAGGCGTTTTTTTATAACATCTGCATCAACTCCAAAGCTCTTCTCACAGACTTCACATTATCAAAAGTCAATAATAATTTCAATCCTTTTGGAGTTTCTTTTTCTTTCATTCGTGCTAATTTTGAGTTGGTTTGCACAAACTGCAACACCTTCGTAAATTGAGCCGACTGGTAATATGCTGATTGTTGATCAGAAACAAAATAAGCAATCATTTTGCCCTGTTTCATCACGAGTTTTTCAATTCCAAATTTCGTTGCAATCCACTTAATTTTAAGACTACTCATTAAAGAAAGCGCTTGTTTAGGTAAAGGTCCAAAACGGTCGACTAATTTAATTTCAAAAGCTAATAAGGCTTCTTCATCTTTAATCAAACTCAATTCATTGTACAAATTCAACCGTTCTGAAATATTATTGATGTATTCATCTGGAAACAATAATTCAAAGTCAGTGTCAATTTGAATGTCTTTTACAAATGGTTTTGCAGGAGCATTTTCATCTATAGGATAAAGTTCTTTAAACTCGTTTTCCTTTAATTCTTCAATGGCTTCGTTCATGATTTTCTGGTAGGTTTCAAAACCAATTTCGTTAATGAAACCGCTTTGTTCACCACCCAATAAATCTCCAGCACCGCGAATTTCCAAATCTTTCATGGCAATATTAAAACCACTTCCCAACTCGCTGAATTGTTCCAAAGCTTGAATTCGTTTTCGCGCTTCATCCGTCATTGCGGAATACGGCGGACAAATAAAATAACAAAACGCTTTTTTATTACTTCGACCGACGCGACCTCGCATTTGATGCAAATCAGAAAGTCCAAAATTATTCGCGTTGTTGATAAAAATCGTATTCGCATTCGGAACATCCAATCCGCTTTCAATAATTGTTGTCGCAACTAAAACGTCAAAATCGCCGTTCATAAAAGCTAACATCAATTCTTCTAATTTCTTTCCGTCCATTTGTCCGTGACCAATTCCCACACGAGCGCCAGGAACCAATCGTTGAATCATTCCAGCAACTTCCTTAATATTTTCAATTCGGTTATTGACAAAATAAACTTGTCCATTTCGCTGAATTTCATACGAAACCGCATCTCGAATCATCTCTTCCGAAAATCCCACCACATGCGTTTCAATCGGATAACGATTCGGTGGAGGAGTAGTGATTACGGATAAATCTCGAGCCGCCATCAATGAAAACTGCAGCGTTCTCGGAATCGGAGTTGCTGTTAAAGTCAACGTATCAATATTAGCCGAAATGGTTTTTAATTTGTCTTTTACGTTGACACCAAATTTCTGTTCTTCATCTACAATCAACAAACCTAGATTTTTGAAAACTACATTTTTATTGACTAGTTGATGTGTTCCAATTACAATATCTAATCTTCCTTCGGCTAAATCTTTAAGCGTTTCTGCTTTTTCTTTTGCCGTTCTAAATCGATTTAAATAGCCAACCGTAACCGGCATATCTTTCAATCGTTCTGAAAATGTGCGTGAATGTTGGTAAGCTAAAATAGTTGTTGGAACCAGAATTGCCACTTGTTTTCCATTATCAACCGCTTTAAAAGCTGCACGAATCGCGACTTCTGTTTTTCCAAAACCTACGTCACCACATACCAATCGGTCCATTGGACGGTCGCTTTCCATGTCGTTTTTTACATCTTGCGTTGCTTTTCCTTGGTCCGGAGTGTCCTCATACATGAACGAACTTTCCAATTCCTTCTGCAAATAACTGTCGGGACTGTATTGAAAACCTTTTTCCAATCGACGTTTCGCGTACAATTGAATTAAATTGAATGCAATATGTTTTACCCGAGCTTTGGTTTTTTGCTTTAAAACTTTCCAAGCATTCGAACCTAATTTATATATTTTTGGTGGCGTTCCATCTTTTCCGTTGAATTTTGAAATTTTGTGCAATGAGTGAATACTCACATAAACAATATCGTTATCGGCATAAACCAATTTGATGGCTTCTTGCGTTTTCCCTTCGACTTGAATTTTTTGCAGTCCACCAAACTTCCCAATTCCGTGGTCAATATGCGTTACATAATCACCAACGGACAACGTATTGAGTTCTTTTAAAGTAATCGTCTGTTTTTTCGCATATCCATTTTTGATGTGAAATTTATGATAACGCTCAAAAATTTGATGATCGGTATAACAAGCAATTTGCAATTCTTCATCGACAAATCCTTCATATAAAGGGAAAACAATGTTGTCGTAACTTTTAGTTGCATCTTTAAATTCGTCTTCATTTAATGCTTCAAAAATATCCTGAAAGCGATTCGCCTGTTGCAAATTTGAACTTAAAAGATAATTTTTAATTCCGTTTGAATGATTTTCGTTGAGGTTGTGATATAGTAAATCAAACTGTTTATTGAACGACGGTTGCGGTTGAATGTGAAATTCAAACGTTTTTTTAGTTCTGAAAATCGCTTTACTGCCCAATTCTACAATGGAGAAATCGAGCGCTTTTTTGATAAAAGAAGCTTGATTCAAATAAAGCATTTCTGGTTCAGAATGCTTGATTTCTTTATTCAGTTTTTCAAAAGCAACTTCTGCTTTTTCAAACATCTTGTCTAATTTGCTAAATAAACCATCGGTATTGTGAATGAAAATGTTCGTCTTTGGATTAATATAATCTAAAAAGCTTTCTCTGTTTTCGGCAAAAAATTTATTTTCAACGTTTGGAATGATATTTATTTTCTTCTGTTTTTCAACGGAAAGTTGGGTTTCGACATCAAAACTTCGGATGCTTTCCACTTCATTTCCAAAAAATTCTATTCGGTACGGATAATCATTTGAAAAAGAAAAAACATCGATAATTCCACCTCGAACCGAAAATTCTCCAGGTTCTGTGATAAAATCAACGCGTTTGAATTCGTATTCAAATAAAACTTCGTTGATGAAATCTATTGAAATTTGGTCGCCAACTGAAACTTTCAACGTGTTTTTATCCAATTCCTTTTTGGTAACAACTTTTTCAAAAAGCGCTTCAGGATAAGTAACAATTAATGCAGGTTTTTTACGTGAATTAATTCGGTTCAATACTTCCGCACGAAGTAAGATATTCGCATTATCTGTATCTTCAATTTGATACGGATTTCGATACGAACCGGGATAAAAAAGCACATCTTGATCATTAATCAACTGTTCCAAATCATTCAGATAATAAGCCGACGCTTCCTTGTCGTCTAAAATTAACAACATTGGATTTTCTGTTTTCGAAAAAATGGCTTGCGTGACAAAAGACAACGACGAACCAATTAATCCTTTCAGATGTATTTTTTGTTCAGGAACAGTCAAACTTTCAGCAATCTGATTGATTTTTGCCGACTTCTCGTAACGGTTTTGTATGGAAGTTATTTTGGTACTCAATTTTTTGGAAGTATAATTTTGGACGAAGGAATGGCGCGAGTTGTGTCTAACATTTTAATCATATCAGCTTCGCCTTGTTCCATCGGTATTTTTTCTTTGCGCAATATTTCTTGAAATTGTGCTTCTAAAGATTGCAATCCTTTGTTTACATTTGGAATAATAGCAATGACTTTATCCGCTGGAATTTTATCTAGATTTATGTATAAATCCAACTGATGCAACTGCGTAACAATAATCGAAATCCTACTTTTTACCTGCGGATTATTGAATTGTTCTGGAATATTATTATTCAAATTTTCGGCTTTCTTTGAAAGTGCAATTGCTTTTTTACGGAATGCGTTGATCGAAGATTTCGGTTTCTCTTCAATTTCTCTAGAAAAATCATTCCATTGGGGCCAAATTTTCAAAATAGATTCTACTTCGGTTGTAGAAGAATTCACATTAAAACTCCAAGCTTTGTCGATTTTTTCAAAAATCACTTCTGACTTCTCTATATTTTTCAGTCGTTCTTTTTCACGAATAACATCCTCATCTTGACATGAAAAGAGTACAAACGAGGATAATAAAAAGGCAATAAATTTGAAATTCATTCGGGAAAATTTAGAATACAAAGTTAAAGAGGTTATCTCAAATAGTGGTTATATATTGTGAATTATTAACTATTTGTGGTTTAGATTTTTGTTTGCGAAAACGTTATATTTGCCGTAGAAAATTAACACACCTACTATGTCAACTAAAATATTAATTATTGGAGCTTGTGGTCAAATTGGGACGGAGCTTACGCAAAAACTTCGTCAAGCTTACGGTACTGAAAATGTAATCGCTTCAGACATTAGAAAGTTAAATACGGATGTTGTCACTTCAGGTCCTTTTGAAGTAGTCAACGCGTTGGATTATAACCAAATTGAAAGTTTAATTGAAAAGCACCAGATTGATGAGGTGTATTTAATGGCTGCTTTACTTTCGGCAACTGCTGAAAAAAATCCTGCATTTGCTTGGGATTTGAATATGAACAGCTTATTTCACGTTTTAAATTTGGCAAAAGCTGGAAAAATAAAAAAGATATTTTGGCCTTCATCAATAGCTGTTTTTGGACCCACGACACCAAAAGAGCAAACGCCACAATACACCATTATGGAACCATCTACCGTTTACGGAATCAGTAAACAGTCTGGTGAAAGATGGTGTGAATATTACCATAATATTTATGGTGTTGACGTGAGAAGTATTCGTTATCCAGGTTTGATTAGTTGGTCCTCGCCTCCAGGTGGTGGAACAACGGATTATGCTGTTGATATTTATTACAAAGCTTTGGAAGACAAAAAATACGAGTGTTTTTTATCGGAAGAAACGAAAATGCCGATGATGTATATGGACGATGCAATTAAAGCCACAATCGGGATCATGCAAGCGCCAAGTGAAAATGTCAAAATTCGTTCGTCTTATAATTTAGCTGCGATGAGTTTTACTCCTAAAGTAATTGCTGCTGAAATCAAGAAACATATTCCTGAATTTGAAATTACGTATGCTCCAGATTTCAGACAGAAAATCGCGGATAGTTGGCCAGCGAGTATAGATGATTCTGCCGCAAGAGCAGATTGGGGTTGGAGTCATGAATTTGATTTAGAAAAAATGACAACGGATATGCTCAATCATCTTTCGAAAAAATAAGAATAAAAAAAATGCCATTCAGAAATAAATTTGAATGGCATTTTAATTTTGTAGTATTTGTTATTCTTGAACGATTGGAGCTCTTAAAGATTCTAAAACTGCAACTACTTCACCAATAATTTTTTGGTCAGTAACGCCATTTTTAGCAGCAGCCATTCCAACGTAGCCAATGAATTTTGTCATTTCTGCATCGTTTACTTTTTTACCCATTCTTGGATTTTTCGCTGGATCGTGCGTTGTAACCATATCCAATCCCGAATAAGTATTGGTTGCAGCACCACCTGTTGCAACAGAAAAGATGTCAGTTAAGTTTTTGCTCAATCGAGCCACATTTGTAGCATTCATGTCAGGTCCAAAAACCTCGCTAGCCAATGGTGCGAAATGCGCTCCAAAGTTACCTGGTTTGTCCTGAACAATATCAGCAACAATAAGAACAATAGTTGTATCCACTACTGAACGGAAGCTCAAACGTCCTTGCTCAATTTTTTTAGAGGAGTCGTTAGGGTCAGTTACCATTTTAGTTCCACCTAATTTCTGGTAAAGCGTTAATTCTACTGGCGCTTTGGTTTCTTCGGTATCGTCACAAGAAGTGAAGAATGCACTAGAACCAATGATCAATGCACAAAGTGCGATTTTTGAAAACTTAGTCATAATAAAAGTATTTATAGTTAATTAAAAATTCGTTGGATTCCTCTTGAAAACTTGTAGCTAAAACTGTTTTTGTCCATCACGGGACAAACTTCGTTTGAAGCAATTTCTTTTGGTACTACAAAACGTGCTGCTTTGTATTTGCCTTTTGCCATAAACTGGTTGTAGACTTGCTCAGAATTTACCACATTCATGTCGTGGTAAAAGACCACTACTTTTTTATCAGCAAATACGGAAGGATTTTTCACACCTGTAATTGATTTTAAATCGCGGTTGATTTCTTTTGCCATCAAGCTATCTATAGGCTCTTCGAAGTTAATCCGACTAATTTGTAGGGTTGCGTTGTCATATACCGTTGGCTTTACCGTTGCGATATGCACCACTAAAACAATAGACAATAGAAGTACAATTCCGAGAACACTTCCAACTGCTATTTTGATTTTTTTATTGATTTTCATAATCTATATATTATCGAGGTTACTTTTTGTTTTATAGACTAATGTACGTTGTGATTAAAGCCTTGGATTTATAATATTTTGCATTAATGTTATTTTTGAACTATTTATATTAAATTTAAATAAGTTCAACGCCGGAAACCATCTTGAAAGGATATCAAGATGGTATCGAAATAGTTCGAAAATTATGAAATGATTATTAGTAAACTAGTTTATAGGGAAGCTAGCTATTACACAAATTAAAGAGGTAATTATGCTATTTATTTTTTTAATTTTTTAATTAAGAGATTGTCTGAATTAGCTTTCAACTTGATGACTTCATTAGAAAATTCATTGGGAATGCTGATAGAAAGAACATAATGTGCGATTTTCCACTTCTTTTTTACTTTAATTAAAACACCTGAACCGCGGCAAATTTTCATTTGTGTATCTAGAAGTTCATCAAACCACGCTGTTTTTTTATCGGCAGAAAAATAGATGTTTCGTTGTAAAGGATTAAAATTCCATGCTTTTCCTTTATCGAAATGAGGTTTTGCATATTTTTTAAATTCTGTTTTGTTCCAATTTTCTGTAGCATCTGTTCCGATGAAAATGGCATCGTCCGACATCAATCCGAAGTACGCATCAAAGTTAGCTTCTGCAGCGGCTTTGTGCCAAGCATCAACGACGGTTGAAATGATTTCTTTTTCAGCAGCATTACTTTGGGCTTGACCAAAACTCGTAAAAAATAATACAGGAAATAACAAGAAGGAAAGTTTCATAATTTTACTTATATTCAGAAGTGCTTCTGTAAAAGTAGTAAATTTATAAACTGAAAAATAAGATAAAATGAGAAACAAAATACATTTCATATTCATTATTAGTGCGCTTTTATGCAGTTGTCTGTTTTTGACGAATTGTAAAAATAAGCAGCCAAAAGTTTTAGCAGAACTTGAGTTGAAATTAGACCAACCTGATCCTGAATTAAAACCTTTTGACAGTACTTTAATTGAACCTTTCTTCAAGAAGTATCCTGAATTGGCAATTTATAAAGAAGAGGTTTTAGCTGTTTATAGAAATCATACGTTTAACTATCTCTGGCACGACAGCAAAGGCAGAAAAGAAACGGCTGATGTGCTTTATAACCGTGTTAACTCTATTGCCGAAGAGGGAATCATGCAGGCTATTCCTTATAAAAAAGAGTTTGACCTAAAGCTTCAAGAAAGTGCAGCGACAAATTTAAGTAGTGAATTACTATTGACTTCTTACTATTTTTTCTACACTGACAAAGTTTTAGCAGGAATCGATCAGAAAAAAAGAGAAGATATGGGTTGGTTTTTAAAGCGGGAACGAACTTCTTATGTTTCGTACCTCGACACTTTATTGGCAAATCCTGGTTTGGTTAACAAGGAAACGCAGCTTAACAAGCAATATTACTTGCTAAAAAATGCTTTAGAAGAATACCGGGAATTAGCTAAAAATGGCGGTTGGGATTCGATTCAAATTCCGGAGAAATTTAAAACATTGAAAGTAAAAGATAGTTCGGAACTGATTTTGAAAATTCGGAAAAGATTGGTTATTACGGGCGATTTGAAAGAAGATTCAGGAAGTGCCATTTTTGACGAAAGTCTTATTGAAGGTATTTCAAATTTTCAGAAAAGACATGGTTTTGTTGTGGACAAAGCGATTGGAAAATTAACACTTGGAGCGATGAACGTATCGGTAGAAGACCGGATTAAAACGATTATGATCAATATGGAGCGTTGTCGATGGATTTCGCCCAATATTTCAAAAGACAAAGAATATGTGGTGGTGAATATTCCGGCTTATAAGTTGATTTATATTAAAGACGATAAAGTGGCTTTAGAATCAAACGTAGTTGTAGGAACTACAATGCATCAGACGGTTATTTTTAGTGGTAAGATAAAGTACATTGTTTTTAGTCCGTATTGGAATATTCCGCAAAGTATCATTAAGAATGAAGTTTTACCTGGAATTGAGAAAAATAGCAATTATTTAGAAAATCACAATATGGAGTGGAACAATGGTTTGGTACGGCAAAAGCCAGGAGCTCGTAATTCACTGGGATTGGTAAAGTTTTTATTTCCAAATAGCAATAATATTTACCTGCACGATACGCCTTCTAAAAGTTTATTTCAGCGAGACAGTCGGGCTTTTAGTCACGGTTGCATTCGTGTGGAGAAGCCGAAAGAATTGGCACAAGTAATTTTAGAAAATGATTCGAAATGGAATTCAGAAAAGATTGATTTAGCCATGAATAAAGGAGAAGAAACTTGGTATACGATTAAGAACGAAATTCCAGTTTACATTGGCTATTTTACGGCTTGGACAGACAGAGATGGTAAAGTTAATTTCTATCATGATGTTTACAAGAGAGATTCACAATTGGCCACTCTGTTAACAGAGAAAGAGTGAAATTAAACATAACTATTTATGAACATAAAAAAAGGCTATCAAATTAATGATAGCCTTTTCTTTACTTAATATTTTCGAGAATGATTACTCGATGAAGAAATTATCTAAATGCATTTCATATGCTGCAGATTTTCCAACTTTCAAAGCAAAAATATCATTTCCAGCTGTAGTGTTGATTGCTACATCAGCAATATTCAAAGTCACTTTAACCCAGTTGTTATTGGTATTAATAATTCCTAAGTATTGATTTGTACCATTTCCAGAAGCTTGTATTTCTGTTGATTTTTGTAAAGTTACTGCAGTAGTTGCTAAATCACCAAGGTTAAATACATCGTATCCAGTTGTAGAACGGTACACATTTAAAGATAACGATTTCGCTCCAGTACCTCTAACGTAGAATGTAATTTTTGTAGCGTTTGCAGGAATTCCTGCTGGAGCAGAAACTGTAAATACGTAATCATTACCTGCTGGAGTTCCGCTGATTTTTAGTGAATTTCCACCTTCAATTCCAGTTCCTGTACTTTGAGTTGCATATTCTTTAACTCCAAAACTGTTTACGCCAGCTAAGAATGCAGCATAATCTTCAAAATCTCCACCTGCAAATAATAATGAACCATTTGATGGATCTGTAGGGTCGGTTGGATCTGTAGGGTCAGTCGGGTCAGTTGGATCTGTAGGATCAGTTGGATCACCACCAATACGTGGCTCTGTTAATCTAATGTCAGAAGCATAACGAGCTACAAACTGGTAATCAGAATTAAATTTAGTTAAGATACCTCTGATTCTTCCGCTGTTTGGTGAAACTGGTTTTGCAGCATATTCTGCATATTGACCTGTTCTGAAAATTAAAGTAGCTCCACTTGCATTTGTAATGATGTGGTTTGTTTCTCCACCTATCACATTTGTTGCGTTGTAATAGTTTTGACCTAATTCGCTATCTGCAAACTGAACGTCCGTTAATTCCACTAATTTACCAAGATTGGTGTCGTTGATTTGAGCTAAAGTAATTTCTTTTACTAAATTCTCTTCAGATACTATTTCACATGCTCTTACGACTGCTTTTTTGTAATCTGTTGTTGCAATTTGTCCAACGTTACCGTTATAAAGTGCTCCAATTTGTAAAATACCATTTCTCTTTTGAATGTATAAACCTTTCAATTTTACAAAAACTTTTCTTCCTACTGCGTAATCAGTAAAAGTTTTTGCTTGGTTGATTGCTACACTAAATCCAATTTCTCCGTCAAGAGAATTCATGTAAACTACTTTGTAAAAGTTTCCGCCTTTATCACTAGAAACTACATGTCCTTCAATAGCGTCATCTGCTTCATATAAGGTTGCAACTGGAGTTGCTAGAGTAACGATTTGTTGAACCGTCTTCATTGTTGAAGTTATTACGGGCTCATTGCATTCCAAATTTGGAACTGAATAATCGTCGTCATTTACACAACTTGTAAAAAGAGCTGCTGATAATGCTACGAAAAAGATTGATTTTAAAAAATTTGTTTTCATATGATAATTTTTATTTTATTAGAAGTTATAGTACAGGTTTAAGAAATAAGTTCTTCCATAACCGTAGAAATATTTAGGTCCAAATGAACGAGCTGGTCCTACCATATCTTGCGCAAGTTGTTCGAAGTTTGCATTTCTTGCTTGTTCAAAACCACCTGTTTTATACGTTTTATCTAATACATTATTAATACTTGCAAAGAATCCGATTGTATTTCTGTTTTTATTACTTGTTCTCCAAGATTTACCACCTACTAAGTTAAGCAAAGTAACGGGGTCGAATTTCTCTTGTTTCAACAATTCTCTTCCTGCTTCTTCTGATGCTCCAGCAAATGGGAAACCATCTGGGTCATTTGAATTTTTAAAGAAGTTGTCTGTTCTCAATAAGGGAGAAATATCTAAATAGTTATCAGCAAGATAATTTGCGTTAGCACCAATCCACCAGTATTTAGGATCTCTGTATTCTATTCCAACTGCATATGCTTGTTGAGGCATTCCTGGTTGTTTGTAATCTTTCATCGTAGCACGACCGTAATTAACTACAGATCTATTAGTATCTACGTTTAATTTTACATTTGGGTCGCTTGCATACGTATATTGTCCGTAAGCTGCAGAAGCGGTACCTTTGATAGTTGAAGTAAATTGGTATTCAATTCCAAATTCTCCACCCATATTTTGCTTGGTTAAACCAGTTACGATTTCTGCTACGAAAGCATTTCCGTTTCCACTAACTAATTCATTAGTTGTTTCGTCAATGATTCCAATTCCTTCCGCAAAATAGAATGCGATATCAGTTAAATCACTAATTCTTGAAAAATAACCGGTAATTTTTGCTTTTAATTTTGGTGTTCTCAAGATATAACTTGCGTCAGCACTTACAATTGATTCGCTTTTTAAATCAGGAACGATGTTACTGTTTAAACGGACATTTGGAAATGTGTTTCTCATCGTTGGTGCTTTTGTCATGTAAGCTCCGTTGAAATCTAAGTAATGACGTCCTGTGATTTTGTACGTCAAACCTCCTTTGAAACCGAAGTTTTCAAAAATAGCTTTAGCACTTTTTCCTTTAGAAGTTGCCGCATAGTTTCCATTTTGGTACAAACCTTCTCTTTGATACTGACTTCTTGAAAAAGATTGCGCTAAATAGAAATCAACTTTGTTGTAACTGAATTTAAATTGTGTAAATGCATCTACAACATCAGCATGAAGAATGTAACGGTATCCAAATTTATCTCCAACACCAACTTGACGGTCTGGATTAGCTAAATCAGATTGTTCTCTTCCGCCACCTTTTTGCAATAAAAAAGTATCAATGTCTAAATAAGACTGACCACCTAATAAATCTAAAACGTGCTGGTAATTTTCTGACTGTAATTTACGGTAGTTTGCACCAGCGTTAAAAACGATATTATCAGACAATTGAGAAGCTAATAATGTATTAGCAGTCCATTGTTTGTCGTCTGTTCTGTCTTCATAAAGAATAGTCAAACTCTGTCCGTCTAATTGTTCTGAATTATATCGGTAGATGTCATCCCAGTCAATTTGTTTGTTAGCTAAAAACTCAGTTCGGTTTTTCTCTGCTGCAAGAATGTTTTCGGGCGTATTTCCTAAATATTCACCACTTGCATTATCATGGAATGTAGAGAAGTAACTTGGTAAATTTCTGTAGTAAGTTGGATCCGGGTTTCTAGCACCATTATAATCAAAACGACTATTTCCGATGGAACCAAACTGGTAAGCAACGTTTGTATTTAAGTTTGTTTTCTCAGAAATTTTCCAGTAGTGACTTAAGATGAATAAAGGCTCTTCAACATCTTTGTCTCTAGAGTTTCTTTTTTTACCATCTTGCCATCCCCAGTATGAGTTGTATTTAACACCTGCTAAGTCGTTAATTTCATCACTGTTTGGTGAATTTTTTCCTCGACTGTTTTGTGCATAAATCGCAGTAATATTTAAACTGTGGTTGTCGTTGATTCTTTTTTCAACGGAAGCAAAAAATGAATTTGCAGCATAATCTGTTCCTTCAAAATAACCTTCTTTTGCCCAACGTCTTGAAGCTGAAATTACGTAAGCCCAACCATTTTTATCCATACCAGAAGCATGAGTAGCCATCGTTCTCCAATTGTAATTTGTGTTTGTTCCAGAAAAAGATATTCTTGAACCTGGACGGTAAATAGAAGCTCTAGTGTTGATTTCTTGCGTTCCTAAAGCACCACCAAAAGTGTAGGCAGATGGAGTAGAACCCATTGTAAATTCTTGATTTCTAGTCGCGTCGTTAAGACCTCCCCAGTTTGCGTATTGTGGACGACCGTCAGAAACTTTGTCCATAGAAATACCATTAATCATCGTTTTACCGTATTCATTATCTAAACCTCTGATTCTGAATCGGGCTTGACCCCAATTAAAAGCAGCTGCTTGCTGAAATACGTCACGAGTTGCTTGAAGCAAACCAGCCGTACTTTCTGAACCACTGTTGTCATCGCCTAAATCGTTCTCAGTAATCGTAATAAGGCTCATTTGTTGTTCAGAAGTAATATCTTCTTCAAACATAATGGTACCCAAGTCCAGTACACTTCCTTCAGTTACTGCAATCGAAAGCAATTGTCTCGCATAGCCTGCACTGCTAATTTCTAATAGTTGTTCGCCAACTGCTACTTTTTCAAAAACAAAAACACCATTTTGATTCGTCAAAGCGGTAAATGTTGTGTTTTGAATCGTTGCCACTACATTTTCCAATGGTCTTTGCGTCTTTGAATCAACAACTGTCCCAGTGACGCCCGAAGTTTTGTCTTGTGACCAAGCAAAAACAACTTGCAGCACAAAAAACATACTAATTACAAGTTTTTTCATAAATAAATTTAAATTAATCCTGTTTTGTTAAAATAATGTTTTCTTAACGGCTACAAAGTTACATTTTAAATTAAATATAACTACTTTTGTAGCCAACTTTCTGTTAAAGTTGACATTAAATTAATATTACAAATCTATGAATTTTAAAAAATCAGTCTTTTTATTTTTATTTCTAGCAGCGGGAATTTTAAATTCTCAAGCTCAGGAGAAAAAATTTAAGATACATACGGTAGCGTTTTATAACGTTGAAAATTTGTTTGACACCATAAATCAAGCAAACTATGATGAGGAATATTTGCCACAGAACGGATGGACTTCAAGAAAGTATAAGCAAAAAATTCATAATCTAGCACGAGTAATCGTTGGTATCGGGACAAACGACCAACAAAAAGAATCGCCTACCATATTAGGAGTATGTGAGGTTGAAAACAAAGGAGTGTTAGAAGATTTAGTAAAAGATCCACAAATTGCATCAAAAGACTACGGAATTGTACATTTTGAGTCGCCAGACAAGCGTGGAATTGATGTAGGTTTTTTGTATCAGAAAAAATTCTTTAAACCAACCAGTTATATAAATGTACCTTTATATATATATCGTAATGAAGTAGATACTGCAAAGAAAGAGGAAAAGGATGCGGAAGATGCTGATAAACCAAATGTAAATTACGACGCAACTAGTAAAAGAGTGTATACACGAGATCAATTATTAGTGACTGGTTTATTAGATGGTGAAGAAGTTCATTTCATTGTAAATCACTGGCCGTCTCGTTCTGGCGGTGAAAAAAGAAGCAGTCCGTACCGTGAAGCGGCAGGAAGATTGAACAGAAAAATTATGGACTCGTTGTTCAAAATCAACCCAAATGCGAAGATCATTACTATGGGAGATTTAAACGACGGAACATATAATAAAAGTGTGAAGGAAGGAATTGGGGCCAAATTAAAAAAATCAGAAGTTAAAAAGGGTGGAATTTATAACCCATTTGAGCAAATGGCCAAAGATGGTAACGCTACTTTATTTTATAGAGACTCGGGTGATATTTTTGACCAAATGATGGTTAGCGAACCCTACATCAGAAATGATTTTTCAGGATGGCAATATTGGAAGGCAGGAATTTATAACAAGCAATTTCTAATTCAGACTTCAGGACAGTATAAAGGATATCCGTTGCGGAATTCTCCAAGTGAACCGGGATTTAGTGATCACTTTCCAGTGTATATCTACTTGATTAAGGAAATGAAATAAGATAAGATTTAAAAGGTTGGTTTATGCCAACCTTTTTTATTTTCGTAAATTAGCTAAAAAAAATAAAGATGGCTATTGCAAAACCCTTCAACTTGACCAAATGGATCGACGAAAACCGTCATCTATTAAAACCTCCTGTAGGAAATAAAAACATCTACATTGATTCTGAGGATTACATTGTAATGATTGTTGCCGGTCCAAATGCACGAAAAGATTATCATTTCAATGAAACCGAAGAATTGTTTTATCAAATAGAAGGTTCCATAACTATTTACGTTCAAGACGAAGGCAAGAAAGTCGCTATGCAATTAAATGCCGGTGATATGTATTTGCATCCCGCAAAAACGCCTCATTCTCCTGCACGAACTGAAAATTCAATTGGTTTGGTAATTGAAAAGAAACGCGAAGGTCAAAACTTAAAAGACGGCTTACTTTGGTTCTGCGAAAATTGCAACCATAAATTATATGAAGTCTATTTTGAATTGAAAGACATTGAAGAAGATTTCTTGCCTCACTTTAAACATTTCTATAATTCAGAAGAATTACGAACTTGCGATAATTGTGGAACGGTGATGGAAGCTGATCCTAAGTTTTCAGATAAGAAATAAATTTTTTTGTGAATGGTAATTTGTAAGGTCGTATGTGGGAAAACTTTTCAAAAGAAGTAGAAGGTACGTTTGTAAAAGCGTTCACATGGCATTCTGCAAAAACAGAAGTAGATTATAAAGGGGTAAAGATCATTTTTGATAATTATCGATTATGGTCAGGAAAGTTTAGTAAGAATATGACGAGAATAGTACTTCCTTATTATTCAACTCAAAATTTCACATTCGATATTACTCAAAACAATCTTGCCGACAAATTAAAAAAACTTTTTGGCAGTCAAGATATTAAAATTGGTACAGCTGATTTTGATAAAAAGTTTGTTGTCAAAAGTAACGATGGGCAAAAAGCGATAACTATACTTCAAAATTCAACAATTAGAAGCTTGATTGAAAAAGAGAAAAAATTGCATATTTTAGTTTCGATCAAAAAGGGAATATGGGAAGCGGATTTGCCCATAAATCATTATGAGCTCTCTTTTTACGATGATGGCGAAATTAGAGACATTGAGAGATTAAAGGAGTTATTAAAACTATTTAAAGCGCTAGCAGATACTTTTATAGATTTGAAAGTCATTCAGTTCCAAAATCCTTAGCTTTCTTTTTCTTTTGTAATAGATCAAATAAATTACAGTTAACTCTTTTGCCAAAAACATATTTATGTTGGCGAATATCTATCAGAATCGCTAACTTCGCATAAAATAGTACAAATTTCAGAAAATACGTTATAAATGACAACAATTGCAAATCAATTTGGCATGAAAGAAGCCTTAGAAAAATTAGGCATTAATGCTGAAAATCAAGGAACATCAACAGGAAACGAATGGTTTTCAAACGGAGAAATGATTGAAAGTTATTCTCCAGTTGACGGTCAATTAATTGGAAAAGTAAAAACAACTACGGCTGCAGATTACGAAAAAGTAATGCAAGCGGCAACATCAGCGTTCAAAACATTTAGAACAATGCCAGCTCCACAAAGAGGGGAAATTGTACGTCAGTTTGGAAACAAATTAAGAGAATTAAAGGAACCATTAGGAAAATTAGTTTCTTATGAAATGGGTAAATCTTTGCAAGAAGGTTACGGAGAAGTACAGGAAATGATTGACATCTGTGATTTCGCAGTGGGATTATCTCGTCAATTGAACGGGCAAACAATTCCATCAGAACGTCCAGGTCACGTAATGCGTGAACAATGGCATTCGCTTGGAGTGGTAGGAATTATCTCTGCATTCAACTTTCCAGTGGCAGTTTGGGCTTGGAATACTACACTAGCATGGATTTGCGGTGATGTTTGTGTTTGGAAAGCTTCAGAAAAAGCACCGTTGTGTTCAGTAGCTTGTCAAAATATTATTGCGGGAATCTTAAAAGAAAATAACTTACCAGAAGGAATTTCTTCAATCATCAACGGTGATTATAAAGTAGGAGAAATGATGACTAAAGACACTCGAATTCCTTTAATTTCTGCTACAGGTTCTACTAGAATGGGTAGAATTGTAGGAGTTACAGTAGCAGAGCGTTTCGGAAAATCATTATTAGAGTTAGGTGGAAACAACGCAATTATCATTACGCCAACTGCAGATTTAAAAGTAGTTGTTCCAGGTGCTGTTTTTGGTGCTGTTGGAACGGCTGGACAAAGATGTACTTCTACAAGACGTTTGATCATTCACGAATCCGTTTACGATAAAGTGAGAGATGCAATCGTTGGCGCTTACGGACAATTGACTATTGGAAATCCTTTAGATCAGAAAAATCACATTGGACCATTAATTGACAAAGATTCTGTAAACACTTATTTAGCTGCTATTGAAAAAGCAAAAGCGGAAGGCGGAAAAATGTTAGTGCAAGGTGGCGTACTTTCTGGCGAAGGTTTCGAAAGTGGTTGTTACGTAAAACCAGCAATTATTGAAGCTGAAAATCATTTCGCAATTGTGCAACACGAAACTTTTGCACCTATTTTATATTTAATGAAATACAGTGGTGAAGTGGAGAACGCAATTGATTTGCAAAATGGCGTTGCACAAGGTTTATCCTCTGCAATTATGACCAATAACTTGAAAGAAGCAGAAAAATTCTTGTCTTTCTCAGGTTCAGATTGTGGAATCGCTAACGTAAATATCGGAACTTCTGGTGCTGAAATTGGTGGTGCTTTTGGTGGTGAAAAAGAAACAGGTGGTGGACGTGAATCTGGCTCTGATGCTTGGAAAGTATATATGAGAAGACAAACAAATACAGTTAACTACTCAGATGAATTGCCTTTGGCACAAGGAATAAAATTTGACTTGTAAAATTTGAAATTTCTATAAAATTAAAAAGACTTATCCATTTGGGTAAGTCTTTTTTTATGTCTTAATGGTTTTTTTTCGTTTTGAAATAAGATAGAATCCTAGAATGATTGCTAAGCTTAAGAATATAAGAACATTTGAGTCCAATGGCAAGCCAGGTGGAGTATCTGGGCCACCACCAGGAGCACCTGGTCCATTAGGTGGCGGAGGATTTATAGTTGAGTCAACGGCGAATGCAGCGTTTAAATTAAAAGTAGCAATCGCTATTAAAAAAATAAGTCGTTTAAAATTCAATTTCATAGTTGGTAAAAATATATAAAATTTTCATCAGAAAAAAATTATATCTCTTTATTGTTGATTTTGTAACAGTTAAGGTACTTCAACGGACTTTAAGTTCACTTCATCGGACAACACATCAAAAATAAGCTCTCAATTGAACACTTCCAGTATGAATCACCTTACTTGTTTCGCTCTTTCTTCCTTGATAATTCAAATTTATGTCTAGAAACTGCGTCAAATTCTTTTGAACGAGCAATCGCCACGTCAAATTCTCTCCCACTTGCAAACCTTCTAGCATTTGATAAGCAACTGGGGATAATTCACTGCCTTTAAATTTATTTTGAAATAAAGAAACTTCACCATTCATCGTAAATTGCTTTTTTCCAGAATAAGTAAATGAACTTCCAAAACGGTTTTGTTGCAGAAACGCGGCTGTTCCAATGGTATTGTCTTTCTTTTGGTATTCATAGAAAATATCCCAACTCGTGCTTTTAGAAAATAAATAGGTCAATTTAGGAGCAATTTGGAACCCATCAATTTTATAATTCTTCGAAGCATAATTTTCAGATTCTAAAGAAGTAGATATGGTTTTTCCTGATACACTTAAAAGCCAACTTTTAGCATATAAATGTAAATACTGCAACTGATGTGAATTGTTTTTATTCTCTTGAGAACCAACAGATAATAGGTTTTTTGTTCGACTGTTTAAATAAGTATAAGTAAAGGAATGCTTTTGCTTTCCGCGATTGTAAAACAAACTGTTTCTAAAATTAGTATTCAGTCCCAATAGATCTTGGTCACTATTGGAAAATGGATTTAAGTCAAAATTACTTCCGTTTCGTGCAATTTTTCGTTCCGTTAAGTACGAAGTTTGATTATAGAAATAAGATAATAATTTTTTAAAACCGGATTCATTTTGCCACTGGATCGGATTTAAAGTCACGGATTGCGAAAATTTGTTTTGATGCGTTCGAGCGAAAACTTGATTCGGTAAAAATACCCGAAGATATTTCGCTTGGTCCGGAAAAGGAGCTACTTCAAACTCTTCTAATTCCTGAATTCCATTCTGATTATAGTCGTTCCAAGTATAAACACCTTGTCCCGGTTCAACTTCGAGATACGTAAATTCTTGTTGCGCGATCGTTCCCGACGTGTTTTCATAAGCTGTGGAAAGTTGGATAAGTTGATCAAAGAAACGGGTATTATACAGAACACGTGAATTTAGAGAAGGTTCTGTTTCTCTAGATTTATCTTCAAAAAACAAAGTTCTATAATTGACGTAAACAGCTAAATCTGTTTTTTCGTTCTGAATTAATTTGGATTTTAAATAATAGGAATGAGACGTATTTACCTTTTGTAAAAGACCATTTTGCAGACTATCGTTCACGCGGTTTCGGTATCCAATTTCAGCATAGACTTTCGTCGAATCGCCTCGACCTATAAATGCTCCATATTCTGTAAATCTTTGGCTTAAAGCCGAAAGTAAATTCGTTGATTTTAATTTTTCCTGATTGTTTTCGATCCGAAGCGAGCTTCCAATCCAGTTTTTGTCCCAATTGTATTTTACCTTGGTGCTGTTTCTTAAAAATTCAGAGGAAGAAAGTGTTCCATCACTTTTGAGATAGCTTCCATTGTTTTGAATGCTCCAATTTTTAAGATTGAAAAAAGCATCCACAACATGTCGGTTTCCAGAAAATGATTCGCTGAAATTTAGATTTTCAAATTGGTACGTGAAAATTCCTTTTTCAGGCAATTGAAAAGTAAGTCCAGAAATCAGCAAACTTTGATTCCCAATCGGATTCGTTAAGTTCCAATCTCGGTCAAATTCAATTGTAAAAAGGCGTTCAATCGTTCTAAATTCTTTCTGTATAAATTGATAATTCGAGAAGAAATCTACATTCCACTTTTTTGAAAATAAGCGTTGTTTGAAGTTGATTTTTCCTGCAAGTCCTTGATTGTCGCCATCATCTTTTCCAGAAAATAAATTTAAATCATTATTGCTTAAACCTATTTCAAAGTCGACATTCGTTTTTTCAGAAGGATTAAATTTTCCCATCACAGTTGCAATTTGAATTTTTGTTGGCGAAACTAAACGAATAATCGGTTCGTAATTTCCTTGCTTAATTCCATTTATGGGTGCGACATATTCGTAAATTTTTCCAACAGCAGAAGCATTCGTTAAAATGTAATTTCCTTCATTTTCGGGTAGCAAACTGAATTTGACATTGTACAACTCGTCTTCCTTGTTGTTTGAAAACACAAAAATTTCAACGCCATTTAAAATTGATTTTTTATACAAAATTTTATTTTCAGAATAGGAATCTATGTAAGCCGAAGGAGCAGTCATCAAATCCGGATTGTCACCAGCACCGACTAAAATTTGTGCTTGTTCCGCCGAAAGGTTTTGTTGTAACGGTTGGTTTTTCACATCATTTTCAGAATACAAATAACCGCCAATACTCCATTTCTCCGTTTCATGGTTTGCACCTGCATACGTAACGAATCGGGTGTAATTTCGATCTGAATATTGGTATTCAATGTTAATTCTCATTTCAGAAGTAATCGGAAAAAGCGAAGTAAAAGTCACTTCTCCCGCATTGTAATCGATGGTATAATCATTGCTTTCGCCTCGTTTGAGCAAAACACCGTTCACGTAAACATTTTCAGAACCTGAAATCACTAAAACATACAATTCGTTATTCGGTCCTCGAAGTTTGTAAGGACCTTGATTTCCTTCTTGACCCACAAAAACACTTTTGGTATATTGACCACGAACCAAAGCAGCTGCGGCAAAAATATTGGTTTTAGAGTCTTCAGTTCCAAATTGAAAATTTGTCGAAATTCCCTGAACTTTCTTATTGAAATTTAAAAATTTAGAGGTTCGGTTTTCTAGGAATAAATCGCCAGCTCGAACACTCCAGTTTTTGGCGAAAAGCTCAATAAATATTTGGTCAAATTCATCTAATTTTTGCGAATAACCTCCTTCTTGCAACGGAATATTAGTGTCTTGAATGGAAGCCCGAAGACTGACTTTGTCGGAAATCTTTCCTGTAATTTGCAAATCTAAACTTGAATTGACAACCGCGTTTTGATTATTTCCAACGGTTATTCCACGTGTGATACTTCCAGAAGTGGACAAACCGTCAAAAGGAACAAACTTATTTTTGTCTTCCTGATCCACTTTAAAAAGTGATCCATTTTCATTAGAAACGACTCGCTTTTTATCGTAAATACTGTATTCTTGGGTTAAAAATTTAGGCAATTCAAAATAACGAATCGTCAAAGTATCTGTTGAAATGTAATTTGAATTGAAAACTAATGTGGATTTTTGAAAATTAATTTTGTAGAAACTGGTATCAATAACTTGCTTGTTTCTGTCCAAAATTTTAAAAAAAGTAGGGTTTATGCTGACAGAATCGATATAAATGGTGTCGCGCGAAACGGTTGTTTTCTTTGTTTTATACAGCGACTGAATTTCTTGGGCACGAAGTCCTGAAAAACAAATCAGTAGCAAACAAATAAAAACTTTTTTGATCATAGAATGTATAACGCCAAGACTTCAAAAGTAGTGTGTTTTGATTAGATTACCGCATTGGACGAAAGTTGCATTTATGAATTCATTTCTTTCGTAACCAATTGAAGTGTTTCCCTACTTATTTGTTTCAACAAAACCGATTTGTTTTTTTCAATTTCAGTTTTTGCTTTTTCATCAAAATGCCGAATCGTATATAACGATACATTCTCATTGTAAGAAACTTTAAATTTCTTAGACAAAATTGCTTTCAAAGCATCAAAATTCCCGTATTTATCTTCAATACAAACTGAAAAACTGATGGCCGAATTTTGAATCAAACTGACTTTCATTTTAAATTCATGCAGTAATTTAAAAATCTCGCTGATGTTTTCTTCCATGATAAAAGAAAAATCGATGGACGAAAGAGATAATAATAATTGATCTCTTTTTACAATAAAACAGGGAAGTAGCGGTTCTAAATCGGCTCCTTTTGAAACGGTCGTACCAGGTAAAACAGGATTGATAAACGATTTTACCAAAAGTGGAATTTCCTTTCTTTGCAAAGGTTGCAAAGTTTTTGGGTGAATAACAGTCGCGCCATAAAAAGCCAACTCAATTGCTTCTCTGTATGAAATATGATTCAGTAAAGTTGCATTTTCAAAATACCTCGGATCGGCATTCATTACTCCTGGAACATCTTTCCAAATCGTCACGCTTTCTGCATTCAAACAATAGGCAAAAATCGCTGCCGAATAATCTGAACCTTCTCGTCCTAAAGTGGTGGTAAAATTATTTTCGTCCGATCCAATAAATCCTTGTGTGATATTCAACACCTTTTTCTGAATGCCATTTGAGATGTTTTTTTGAGTTACTTCCCAATTTACACTAGCATCACGGTAATTGCTGTCGGTTTTAATGAAATTTCGGACGTCAATCCAATTGTTTTGAATGTTTTGACTTGTGAAATAATGACTCAAAATAGTGCTCGAAAGCAATTCGCCATAACTTACCATTTGGTCGTAGACAAAACTATAATTGGGCGATTTATTGTGATTCAAAAAATGATCTAATTCTCCAAATAAATGGTTGACCTGTTTGAAAACGGGATGGTTTTCTGTGTCAAATAAATCCATAATGATTTCATAATGGTATTTTTTGACTTCTTGAACGGAAGCTTGAAGCGATTTTGCTTGATCAAAGTAATCTTTTATGACAACTTCAATCGCGTTCGTCGTTTTTCCCATAGCGGAAACGATGATCAAAACGTCGTCGTAACCTACTTTCTGTAATACGTCGTATACATTTCGAACGCCATTTGCATCTTTTATTGAAGCACCACCAAACTTAAATACCCTCATTATTAGTACTGTTTTTTGACCTGAATTAAAACAAATAATTTATTGAAAATCTGCGATAATTGGTAAAATCTGTGTAAAATCCTCTAAATTATTTTCTTTCTAAAAATGCACTCAATCCTTTTTCGTCCATTTGTGCGACAAGCCAATCTTTAAAGACAACAGCGCCAGTTTTTTCGTAAAAAGAAATGGCGGGCGTGTTCCAGTCTAAAACGTTCCATTCTACACGACGGACATTTTGCTTTTTGGCTTCTTCCATCACGGCTTGGTACAATTGCATTCCGATTCCAGAACCTCGAGATTGTTCAGAAACGATCAAATCTTCCAAGTGAATCGTTTTCCCTTTCCACGTTGAAAACCGATTGTAAAATAAAGCAATTCCTGGGATTTCGCCGTCTACTTCTGCTACTAAAATTTGGAACAAAGGATGTAAACCAAATCCATCACGTTCTAAATCCGAAACCGTAACTTGAACGGCATCAGGTTGTTTTTCAAAAACGGCTAATTCCTGAATTAATTCTAAAACGCGAGGCATATCTTCAATTCTTCCTTTTCTGATGTTCATTTTTTAAAGTTTTCACAAATATACGAATCGGATAAACTATCCAATAAAAAGTCTTCAATTTTCACAAAATAAACGATATTTGCAAGATATAACTACAACGATTTCGACATGGAAAAACGCAACCAGACTTTAGGGGAATTTATTATTGAAAAACAAACTGATTTTAAATACTCTTCTGGAGAATTATCTCGAATCATCAACTCGATTCGATTAGCGGCAAAAGTCGTAAATTATAAAGTAAATAAAGCCGGACTTGTAGACATTATTGGAGCCGCTGGTGAACAAAATATTCAAGGTGAAGACCAGCAAAAACTGGATGTATACGCCAATGAGGTTTTTATTCAAAATTTAATCAACAGAGAAATTGTATGCGGAATTGCTTCTGAAGAAAACGATGATTTTATCACCGTTCAAGGAAGCGACAACAGTCATAATAACAAATATGTGGTTTTGATGGATCCGTTAGATGGGTCTTCAAATATTGATGTGAATGTTTCTGTAGGAACTATTTTTTCGGTTTATAGAAGGGTAACGCCAATTGGGTCGCCGGTTACGCTTGAAGATTTCTTACAACCTGGAATCAATCAAGTTGCCGCTGGTTACGTAATTTACGGAACGTCTACGATGATTGTTTATACAACGGGTCATGGCGTTAATGGTTTTACTTTGAATCCTGCGATTGGAACTTTTTACCTTTCACATCCAAACATGACATTCAAAAGAGATGGAAATATTTACAGTGTAAATGAAGGAAATTACACGCATTTTCCACAAGGAGTAAAAGATTACATCAAATATTGCCAGACGGAAGAAGAAGACCGACCTTATACTTCGCGTTACATTGGAAGTTTAGTTTCCGATATTCACAGAAATATGATTAAAGGTGGAATTTATATTTATCCAACAAGTTCAAAAGCACCAAAAGGAAAGTTAAGATTGCTTTATGAATGTAATCCAATGGCTTTTATTGCGGAACAAGCCGGAGGGAAAGCATCAGATGGTTTAAATAGAATTATGGAAATTGTGCCAACAGAATTACATCAACGTGTGCCGTTTTTCTGCGGAAGCTATAATATGGTAGAAAAAGCGGAAGAATTTATGCACAAAGCGACGTTGAGCAAATATTAGAGAAAGCGTAAAAAGTAGAGTACAAAGAGCATAGAAAATAGATGCAAAAAACCCATTTAAATTTAATTTTAAATGGGTTTTTTTATGATCTAAAACAGATGTTCTTATCTATTCATGTTTTGCATTTCGAATAAAAACGTATCTAAGTCGACGTTTAATACCAATAAAGACAATGATTTGTCAACGATATAGTCCACGTTTCCTGGCGTAAATCCAAGTGCTAAAGCAAAACGTGCTAAAATTTCTTTTTGGCGTGGTCCTAAAATATGGTCTGCATAAACCATTCGCGATAAATCGTACAAACGCTCTAAACGGTGAATGTGCAAATACGGAGGATTGACCGGATATTTCATTGGATTTTCTAAAATTTCAGCATATTCTTCTTGTGAAATTTCCAATTCCGTAGCTAATTTGTCTAAAAACAAACGCTCTTCTTCGCTCAAGTGTCCATTTTCCATTGCAACTCTAACAATAGAAGCAAAATGACCCTTATTTCTGTTCTTAAATCCGCTATCAAATAATTCTGCAAATGACATAATGGTGGTTTTTATTTATTGTGCAAATATATATCTATTTTGAAATTTATAGACTTCAATTTTGAAAGTTTTATACAAAAGCAACTTCTTTATTTTTATGCTGTACCTTTTCGTCTTGTTTAAAAATTAATTGTAAGTTTGAATTGCCCAAATTTCATTTTAAATAGTTCCTTTTATGTCAGAATTTATGCTGTATGTGCAAATAGGTTGGAAGCACGTTTTAGATCTCAGAGCCTATGATCACATTCTTTTTTTAGCCGCATTAGTCATTCCGTATCATTTTAAAGATTGGAAAAAGATTCTTACTTTGGTTTCGGTTTTTACATTAGGACATACTTTAGCGTTAGTATTAGCCGTTTTTGAAATGGTCAAAATTAATGTCAATTTAGTAGAATTTTTAATTCCAGTAACCATTTTATGTACCGCTGTTTACAATTTATTCAATGCCGGAAAAGGAAGTGGAAAATCAACCATAACCGTTCCCGCTTTCATCACCTTATTTTTTGGGATTATTCACGGGCTTGGCTTTTCTAATTATTTCAATTCCATCTTAGCAGGTTCGCCAAGTGACAAGCTTTTGCCTTTATTAGAATTTGCCTTAGGAATTGAATTTGCACAATTAGCAGTGGTCGGAACAGTACTGATTTTATCATTCTTAATTCAGTTTTTTGTAAGAAATTCTAAACGAAATTGGGTTTTAATTGCTTCTTCAATTATTATAGGTGTGATTATACCGATGTTAATTGAAAGTGAAATTTGGAAAAAATAATTATTATAGAAAATTTGTTCCTTATTTTTACAGCTATTTTACTTTAAAAATCCATTGATGAATCCCGAGAAATTAACGCGTTACGATAAAGCCTACCTTAAGATTGCAAAAGAATGGGGTTCGCTGTCTTATTGTGAACGTCGAAAAGTGGGTGCGATAATTGTAAAAGACCGAATGATCATTTCGGACGGTTACAACGGAACGCCATCTGGATTTGACAATTGTTGTGAAGATGAAAATGGCGTCACTCGATGGGACGTTTTGCATGCAGAAGCAAATGCAATTTTAAAAGTGGCCGGTTCCACACAGTCTTGTCAAGGTGCTACTTTATACATTACACTTTCGCCCTGTAAAGATTGCAGCAAATTAATTCATCAATCCGGAATCAAACGCGTTGTTTATTTAAAAGGATACCGCGACGATTCAGGGTTAGCATTTTTGGCCAAAGCCGGAGTAGAAGTGATTCACATTCCCGAATTAGAGGATTAAATCCAAATGAAAAAACAACAAAAATACGTTCCTATTTATTTATTTGCCGCTTTGGCTTTTGGTGTTGTACTTGGAACAATGCTAAATTTTCCTGTTACCAATTTTTCATCAGCTAAAAATCCAACGAACAAACTGAACCAACTGATCAACTTAATCGACACAGAATATGTTGATGCTGTCAATACGGATTCGATCGTGGATTTAGCGGTTAATGATATTTTAGAACAACTTGATCCCCATTCTGTTTACATTGCAAAAGAGGAGTTAGAAGGCGTAACGCAAAGTATGAAAGGCGATTTCGTAGGAATAGGAATTAATTTTTACATGCACAAAGACACCTTGTCGGTTGTGAATGTTGTTGAAAATGGTCCTTCGGAACGAGCCGGATTAAAGTCAGGTGATAAGATTTTATTTGCCGATAAAACCAAATTATTCGGCCGAAAATTACCAACAGACAGTTTGTTTGCAAAACTAAAAGGAGATATTGGATCGGAAGTAGAATTGACAATTTTTAGGAAAATTTCAAATAAAAAACTTAATGTTACCGTGACTCGCGATGTCGTGCCTATAAAAAGTGTTGACGTTGGTTTAATGGTCGACAAAAAAGTGGGATACATAAAAATCAACCGTTTTTCTGAAACCACGTACGACGAATTTCACAAGGAATTGCAATTGTTGAAAAAGCAAAATGCACAAACGATCATCGTGGATTTACGCAACAATGGTGGTGGCTATTTAGAAAAAGCAGTTGAAATTGCCGACGAATTTTTGCCCAAAGGCGAACTAATTGTCTTCACTAAAAACAGAAAAGGCCGTGTTGATAAAACATTTGCAACTGCCAAAGGTGATTTTGAAAAAGGGAAATTAATTGTGTTGATTAATGAGAATTCAGCTTCTGCGAGTGAAATTTTAGCCGGTGCGATTCAAGACAACGACCGTGGAATTATTATGGGACGTCGTTCTTTTGGAAAAGGCTTGGTGCAACGAGAGATGAATTTTGGCGATGGTTCTGCAGTTCGCTTGACGATTGCTCGGTATTATACGCCAACGGGTCGCTCCATTCAAAAGTCGTATAAAAATGGAAGTGAAGATTACAATAAAGAATTTGGACATCGCTTTGAAAACGGCGAATTGTATTCAAAAGACAGCATTAAAATCGCGGATACGATTCAGTTTAAAACGCCAAAAGGCAAAATTGTTTACGGCGGTGGTGGAATTGTTCCTGATGTATTTATACCCTTGCAGGTAGAACATGGCGACGAAGGTATTGCTTATTTTATGCAGTCACCTTATGTGGGGAATTTTGTTTTTGAACAATTGGATAAAAACAGAAAACAGTACAGCGGTATGACTTTTAAAGAATTTACCGCAAAAAATTTATATTCTGAAACCAATTTCAATGCATTCAAAAAACATTTTTCTCAAAGCGATTTTGGCGATTTAGGATTGTCTGAAAAATTTAACCAGAATAAACAACTTATTCAACGTTACATTGCAGCAGAATTTGCGCAACAATTGTACGGTTCAAAATACTACTTTGAAGTACTTTTGCCTTACGATGCGATGGTTAAGGAGGTTTTGAAAGAAGAAAAGTAAATGATTTTAGATCCTTATCTAATGAAAATTTTGAATCGAATCTCTTTAGGAAAGGAACTTTTGCTAAAGTAAAATGATTTTGTAATTTGAAACCGTTTTGTAAAACTACAACTTAGCGAATGCTATCATGAGCGTGTGTTTGATTTCCATCATTCCAAAGTGTGAGGATATCCGTTGCCACAGAAGCGCCACTTCCCGCTGCAATGGCAAGTTGGCTTCTCCATCCCGCTAATGTTCCTGCAACATAAATTCCTTCGGCAACCAAGTGATCGGTGTTTTCTAATTGAAATCTGTTTTTCTCCGGAATCGATTTTTTATGTGGAATAACGTAATGCATTAATCCTTCGATGGCAAAAGTTTGAGAAGAATTAACAGCGACAACGATGGCTTTGGTCAAATAGGAATTTTTATTGGTTACAACCGTAAAATTACCAGCGAAGCCTTCAATCCGAATAACTTTTTCATTTTCAATTTGAGAAATATGCGGATATTGATCTTGTAATTGTTGGGTGCTTTGTGGTAATAAATCCGACCCTAAAGTTCCTGCAGGAATTCCGTAAGCGTTATTGAATAAAGCTTCTTGGAGATTAGATGATTTCTGATGCGTGAAGATGCCAATTTTTTTATCTGCAACAAAAGGCTTCTTTTTCGCGGAACCTAATATTAAAGCACACGAAATACCGGAAACGCCACCTCCAATAATTAGAACATCAAACATGGAATTTTAGTTTTGAGTTTTGTCTTGAATTGCTTTTGACATTCTGAAGATTAGCAAAATCAAAACTGCACAAATAGAAGCTGTAATTCCGATTAATCCTACAAGACTATCGCCTTTAAAAATATTATTAAAATCAAGTAAAGTAATATTAAAAATAATTAAAGCGAAGGCACAAACAATTAATATAGTAGTAAAAATTTTCATGTGAAGTAGTTTACGGGTGTGAAAGTAAAAAAAATAAACCTATATAAACAAGGCTTTAACATTACTTGCAAATAATTTAACAGCGATGGCAAGTAAAATTACACCAAATATTTTTCGGATCACACTCAGGCCATTGGCACCTAATTTCTTCTCAATCTTTTTAGATGCTTTTAGTACTAAATATACCAAAATAATATTAAGAACAATTGCAATGATAATATTAATAGCTTGGTATTGAGCTCGCAAAGAAAGCAGTGTTGTCATTGTTCCTGCACCTGCAATTAATGGAAAAGCGAGTGGTACAATAGAAGCTGAATTGGCTTCTTCGTCTTTGTAGAGTCTAATTCCTAGAATCATTTCTAATGCTAAGAAAAACAGTACAAAAGCACCGGCAACGGCAAATGAATTGACGTCAATTCCTATAAGACTCAAAATTTGTTCTCCCACAAATAGAAATGTAATCATAATAGCTCCGGCAACAATAGACGCTTTTCCAGATTCTACATGTCCAAATTTAGTGCGCAAATCTATAATAATAGGAATACTTCCGATGATATCAATTACGGCGAAAAGGACCATTGCAACAGTGATAATCTCTCTAAAATCTAAATTCATAACAGCTCATTTTTGTGGGTGCAAAAGTATTTTAAATATTTCTGTTGAACGCTAATTTTGCGTTAATTTTTAGTGCTGAAAATCAGTGATTTGCGAATTTTTTTAGAAGCCAAATTCTATTCGTAATTTAGCTGTGGTTATATGTTGCTTAAAAGTTCGTCCTTCCCTCTTTCAATCTTTCAATCTTTTTGTCTTTCAATCTTAAATCCAAAGTGTATCTTTGCCAAATGTTTCAACTAGGAAAAACCATCGTGTCGGAAGACATTTTAGAGAAAGATTTTGTGTGCAACCTTTCAGCGTGTAAAGGTGCTTGTTGTGTCGATGGCGATGCGGGAGCTCCTTTGACCGAAGAGGAAACAAAAATCATGGAATCGATTTATCCAAAAGTAAAACCTTTTTTACGCAAGGAGGGAATTGCTGCAATTGAAGCGCAAGGAACTTGGGTTGTGGGTACGGATGGAACTTTAGAAACGCCGTTGATTGACGGTAAAGATTGTGCTTACGTTATTTTTGACGGCAAAACCGCGCTTTGTGGAATTGAGCAAGCTTACAATCAGGGAGAAGTAGACTGGAAAAAACCGGTTTCCTGTCATTTATACCCAATTCGGGTGAAAGATTTTTCAGAATTTGCCGCTGTAAATTACGACAAGTGGGATATTTGTGATCCAGCTTGTAGTTTAGGAGCTGAACTAGTAGTTCCGGTTTACAAATTCGTTAAGGAAGCTTTGATTCGGAAATTTGGCGAAGATTGGTACGCTGAATTAGAAAAGGTAGCTGCTGATTTAAAGAAAGAGAAATCTCCAAAATAAATTTATTTTTAACTTTTTTATTACCTTAAATTGTCTTATATTTTAAGACGACTGCTTTGCTGAGTTTGTTTTTAACATATTGCTATTCAATTGTTTAAAAATTAAAAACCCGTTAAGCCTTGTCGTTCCTGCATTGTTTAAAACTATCAGAAATTGTGGATAAGTTTGGCTTTTTATTCCCCGAATAAATCGCAATCTTTGTAGAACACCAATCGCAAACGGTGTTATTTTTTAACCTTATAAAAGTCAGTTGGATATGTCAGTAGTAGAACCAATTTTGCAAGAAAATAAAAATCGATTTGTCATTTTCCCTATCAAACACCATGATATTTGGGAATGGTATAAGAAAATGGAGGCGAGTTTCTGGACGGCAGAAGAAATTGATTTATCGCAAGATTTAAACGACTGGAATAATAAGTTGAATAACGACGAAAGATATTTCATCAAACACATTTTAGCATTTTTTGCAGCTTCAGACGGAATTGTAAACGAAAACCTTGCTGAAAACTTCGTAAACGAAGTGCAATATGCGGAAGCTAAATTCTTTTATGGTTTCCAAATCATGATGGAAAACATTCACAGCGAAACCTATTCGTTGTTGATTGATACTTACGTGAAAGACGAAGCTGAGAAAGCAGATTTATTTAATGCATTAGAAGTTTTTCCTGCAATCAAGAAGAAAGCAGATTGGGCTATTCAATGGATTGATTCGGATTCTTTTGCTGAACGATTGATTGCTTTTGCAGCCGTAGAAGGGATTTTCTTCTCAGGTGCGTTCTGCTCCATTTTCTGGTTGAAGAAACGTGGATTGATGCCAGGATTGACGTTCTCAAACGAATTGATTTCGCGCGACGAAGGTGTGCACTGTGATTTTGCAGTGCATTTGCACCAACATCATTTGATTAACAAAGTTCCAAAAGATAGAATTAGAACGATTATTATTGATGCTTTAAACATCGAAAGAGAATTTATTACTGAATCGCTTCCTGTAAGTTTGATTGGTATGAATGCTAATTTGATGACGCAATATTTAGAGTTTGTAACGGATAGACTTTTAGTTGAATTAGGTTGTGACCGTGAATACAACACGCCAAATCCATTCGACTTTATGGACATGATTTCTTTACAGGGGAAAACAAACTTCTTTGAGAAAAAAGTAGCGGAATATCAGAAAGCTGGAGTAATGAACAGCGGAACTGGAACATCTGATGCACAGAAAATTAGTTTTGACGCGGATTTTTAAGAAGTTGTAGGTTCTAGGTTGTAAGTTGTATGTCTGAGCGTGATTGTAAATTGAACGCAGATGATGCGGATTTAACTGATTTACGCGGATTTTAAAAATTGAAATTACGTTAGATTCTAAAAAAGCCAAAGCCATAAAATTAGATTAACCCAGATAGCAGTGAAATCCTTTGTGTTTTTTCTTTATAAATACAAAGATGGAAGCGGATAGCTGGAAATAGCTTCAAAAAATAAGTCCAAAAAAACTTTGCGACTTTGTGCCTTAGTGGCAAAACAATGATTACAAATAACCCAAATTAGGAAAGGGATTTTCTAATTTGAAAAACAAAAAAACTATGTACGTAGTAAAAAGAGACGGGCGAAAAGAGCCGGTTATGTTTGACAAAATCACGGATAGAATTAAAAAACTATGCTATGGTTTAAATGATTTAGTAGATGCCGTAAAAGTAGCCATGCGTGTTATTGAAGGGCTTTACGACGGGGTTACGACTTCGGAATTGGACAATTTAGCGGCAGAAACTGCGGCTTCGATGACGATTGCTCATCCAGATTATGCACAATTAGCAGCAAGAATTGCGATTTCTAATTTGCACAAAAACACCACTAAATCCTTTTCGGAAACGATGAATGAAATGTTTCATTACATCAATCCTAGGACCAATCAAGAGGCACCATTGTTGTCTGAAGAAGTGCACAAAGTGATTATGGATAATGCGGAATTTTTAGATTCGCATATTATTTACAACAGAGATTTTAACTACGATTACTTCGGTTTTAAAACACTGGAACGTTCGTATTTACTAAAGATAAACGGCAAAATTGTAGAACGTCCTCAACATATGTTGATGCGTGTTTCGGTAGGGATTCACTTAGATGATTTGGATTCTGTATTAGAAACGTACGACTTGATGTCGAAAAAATTCTTCACGCATGCAACGCCAACGTTGTTTAATGCGGGAACTCCAAAACCTCAAATGTCTTCTTGTTTCCTTTTGGCAATGCAAGACGACAGTATTGATGGAATTTACGATACGTTGAAGCAAACAGCTAAAATTTCGCAATCTGCGGGAGGTGTTGGTTTGTCTATTCACAACGTTCGTGCAACGGGATCGTACATTCGTGGAACTAACGGAACTTCAAACGGAATTGTTCCGATGCTACGTGTTTTTAACGATACAGCTCGTTATGTAGACCAAGGTGGTGGAAAACGTAAGGGAAGTTTTGCGATTTACATCGAAACTTGGCATGCAGATATCTTTGACTTCTTGGATTTAAAGAAAAATACAGGTAAAGAAGAAATGCGTGCGAGAGATTTATTTTTCGCAATGTGGACTTCAGATTTGTTCATGAAACGAGTAGAAGAAGACAGTTATTGGACGTTGATGTGTCCAAATGAATGTCCAGGTTTATACGACGTTTATGGCGAAGAATTCGAGAAAATGTACGTTGATTATGAAGAACGTAAAAAAGGTAGAAAAACAATCAAGGCGCGTGAACTTTGGGAGAAAATCCTAGAATCGCAAATTGAAACGGGAACGCCTTATATGTTGTATAAAGATGCCGCCAACCGTAAATCGAATCAGAAGAATTTAGGTACCATTCGTTCCTCGAATTTGTGTACTGAAATTATGGAATATACTTCTGCTGATGAGGTTGCTGTTTGTAACTTGGCTTCGATTTCGTTACCAATGTTTGTGGAAAACGGAAAGTTTGACCACCAATTATTGCATGACGTAACCAAAAGAGTAACGCGTAACTTGAATAAAGTTATTGATAGAAATTACTATCCAGTAAAAGAAGCAGAGAACTCTAACATGCGTCACCGTCCGGTAGGATTAGGTGTGCAAGGTTTAGCAGATGCTTTTATCTTGTTGCGTTTGCCTTTTACAAGTGACGAAGCGAAGAAATTAAACGAAGAAATTTTTGAAACATTATACTTTGCGGCAGTAACTGCTTCAATGGAAATGGCAAAAGAAGAAGGACCGTATTCTACTTTTAAAGGTTCGCCAATTTCACAAGGAGAATTTCAATACAACCTTTGGGGATTGAAAGACGAAGATTTATCAGGACGTTGGGACTGGAGTTCGTTGAGAAAAGAAGTAATGGAACATGGTGTGAGAAATTCACTTTTAGTAGCGCCAATGCCAACGGCTTCAACTTCACAAATTCTTGGAAACAACGAAGCTTTTGAACCTTACACTTCTAATATTTACACAAGACGAGTACTTTCAGGCGAATTTATTGTGGTAAACAAACACTTATTACACGATTTAGTGGATTTAGGTTTGTGGAATGATAATTTGAAACAAGAAATCATGCGTCACAACGGTTCGGTTCAGAATATTGACGTTATTCCTCAAGATTTGAAGGAATTGTACAAAACCGTTTGGGAACTTTCGATGAAAGACATTATTGATATGTCAAGACATCGTGGTTACTTTATTGACCAATCGCAGTCGTTGAATTTATTCATGCAAGATGCAAACTATTCAAAATTGACATCCATGCATTTCTATGCTTGGAAATCAGGATTGAAAACCGGAATGTATTATTTGCGAACAAAATCGGCGGTAGATGCTATTCAGTTCACTTTGAATAACGACAAGAAAGTACAACCAATTGAGATTCCACAAGTGCAAGCGAAAGTGGCTCCTGTAGTTGCAGCACAAGTTGAAATGACTGCAGACGAATACAAAGCAATGATTGAAATGGCCAAAAGTGCCGCTCCAGATGATTGTGAAATGTGTGGTTCGTAAATAGAAGATTATAATTTGTTACATATAGTTAATTGAGAAAACAGCTGCCGAAAGGTGGCTGTTTTTTTTGTTTCGATATTGCTGAATTTAAATTTTTTTCAAAATTATATTACTACTCAATCTTTTTAAGCCGTGTTAGTTTGCTTATTATTAGAATTTCATCCAAACTATTTTCTAATTAAAAATATTTTCTTCTCTAATTACTTTTCTAAAAAAAATCAAAATTAATAGGTAACAATTTCAAATATAAATTGATTTAAAAGTATAAACCTTAATAATCAAAATATGAAGAAACCTTTTTGCCTCGAATTTTAATTTGAAAACAGTAGTTAATTAGAGCGGAACCTGAAAAGCTTATAGAGTAAGGGAAATAGAAAAAGTAAGTATTATGAAAAATTTTATCTTAATAATAGGACTGCTCATGCTAAACATAGTAACAGGGCAAAATTTAATAATAAATGGAGATTTTGAACTTGGAACGATTCCTACTGATCGATCGCAGTTGAATCGCGCAACGGGTTGGACTGATGATTGTTCATATTATCCAACTAATCGTGCCGATTTAATGGATCGTGCATCTTCAAACAGTTTAGTTGGTGTTCCTGTTAATTGGTTTGGAAATTTAGACGAACGAAATGGAAACAACCGATATGTTTATTTTGGGTCAGGTCAAGGTGGTGCGATGGGTCAAGATATTGCTCCTGAAATTATAAAAGGCTCTTTATGCAGTCCTTTGATTTCAGGTCAGTACGATTTAAGTTTTTGGGTCGCGCTTACTCAAAAAATACAGTTTATCCCGATAAATGTTGATAAGCAAATACTGCAAGTTTATTTGGTTAATAATAATGATTGTGATGGTAAATTGGTATATACTTCACCAAACAACACACTGAAAACGTGGAACCAGCTAACTACTAGCTTTACTATAACGCCAGCCGAATCAAATTTGTATAATAAAATACTAATCAAATTTAAACCGTTTACAAATCAAAATACGCAGGGGATTTTAGTGGATGGTTTCGATTTGAGAAAGCTGTGCGATACTATCGATTTTAATTTGCCAAGTATCATTTATTCATGTAGTAAAATGGAAGAGTTATGTGCTCCAAGTCCAGTAATGTGCGATAGCTATCAGTATAATTGGGGCTCCACTACTTCTAATTTAAGTTTAAGCACTGCAAAGTGTTTTACCCCTTCGCAACCTGGTAATTATTCGCTTATCATTACAAATAGCGCTGGCTGCACCTTTACCCACTTATTTACTGTAACTGATCAAATCCCAACTGTAAATCTTGGGCCGGATATAATTATCTGTGAAGGAGAATATACTGCAATTCCTAGTATTACAATTTCAAATCAAGGTTTTGATAACAGTAATTTCATAATAACTTGGTATCACAATGGAAACGTGGTTCAAAATGGAGGTACTGTTTTGCTAATGAATCCAATAAGTGGTGTAATTTCGGTTGAAGTTTCGCTACCTGGTTGCAAACCTCAAAGCGACCAAATTTCAATTATTACAAAAAAATGTTGTCCTACTGAAGTAAATATAGGTATGATACTTTGTAAAGGTGAAGAACCAATATTTCATGTTTTAGACCAAGGCTTTGATCAGCAAGGAACTGTTATTACATGGTTTTTGGATGGACAAGTTATTCAAAATGGCGGAGAAATATTAAATACTACAGTTTATGGAAATGGAAAACTAACAGTGAATGTAACAAAACCAGGTTGTCCAGAAGTGTCAGATAGCATTTTGATTAGTTGCAAAGATGATGGCAAACAAACCGCATGCTTTAAGTTTAACGATGTGCATTCTCTAGCAAGAGCGTCGTCATTTTATGGTCCGATGCAAATTAATGAATTTTGCTTACGTAGTAAAATAGTTATCGACGGAAGTTGCAGTATGAATGAGAGTGGTTATCATCTGCGAATTGCAGAATTTAATTTAGTGAATTGGACTTTTGTTCAGGATTTATATAACAATTGGGTGAGCGCCTCTGGCACAGTTCCGTCTAGTGTAACGTTAAATAATTTAGTCAATAGTATGAATTTTGTTCCGGGGAAAATATACTTTGTCGCGATCTCAACAGGGCCAGTTTGGACCTCTTCTCCGCCACAATTCTTCAGAGTGATAGATTGTAAAAAACCGGATTTTGTAAGCAGTACTGTAAGTGAAATGAGTTTGCTAAAGATGTATCCAAATCCAACGAGCGACACTGTTAATTTTGTTTTTGATAAAGAACATAATGGTAAGATTGATATTTATAGTCTAGAAGGAAAACTGATTCAATCCGAAAAATTTATAAATAGTAATCAATCTGCTGCAAACTTAAGTGCTATTCCAGCAGGAACTTACGTTGCTAAAATTGCTATCGGTGACGAAATTATCACAAAAAAAATAATAAAAAAATAAGGCAATAAGTTTTTTCGAAAACTTTAAAAAAATATGTAATTATCCTCAAAAGAGCTAAAAACTTTTTTGGGGATATTTTTTTTAGTACCGAAGCCACTGTTTTCATAGTAAGATTTAAAAATTTTAATTGAAAAGAAAAAGAATTAGAAATAATAAAAGAGCGTTTTTAGAAGTTTTAATAAGTTTTGAATTGCTTACAGGAGTTTTGCCACTTTAATTTTAAGTGAAATTTACAACTGTTTCCAATTTAAATTGTTTCTTTTGTAGTTCCTTTAAAAGTGAATTTTTATGCACGGTACTTCTTCCCATACGTTAATCGAAGCCACTCGAAAAGCAGAAAATTACTGTGTTTACCAAGAGCGTTGCCATCAAGAGGTAATTTCGAAATTACAATCCTTGCGAATGATTCCCGAAGCAATTGATGTAATATTGGTTCACCTCATTGAACATGATTTTCTGAATGAAACGCGTTTTGCGTGTAGTTTTGCACGTGGCAAACACCGTATTAAATATTGGGGAAGAATCAGAATTGTTCGCGAACTCAAAATGCGAAAAATCTCGGAATTCAATATCAAACAAGGCTTAAAGGAATTGGATTATGATGAATACTTAACTAATTTCGATACTTTATCAGATCGTCACTGGGAACACATGACGGAACGAGTCAAACTCATTAAGCGGAAAAAATTCTGCGATTTTATGTTGCGTAAGGGTTTTGAAAGTGATTTGGTTTATGCCAAGGTTAAGGAGTTGGAAATGAAATAAGGAAAACTTAAAACCGTACTTTTTTACCAAAAGAAAGTTCGTTATCGTAATCACCTCTTGTCATAAAAATAAATAATTTAAAGTTGCAAGAAGTTGTTTTTAACAACTTCTGTACGCTTTTATTTCATAAAATCACATTAAATCTACTACAACGTTTTCGCAATTAGTGCCGTTCAACTGATAATCGAACCGTTCATCGAATATAGTAAAATTCCTACAACCATTCTTGCTCGTTCTTCGTAAGTGATTGTAATTTTGAAAATTAGTAATAAGGAAATTTTATTTTCTTTATTTCTCGTTTACCCCAAAACTACTTTATTATGAAAAGATTATTAGTGTTGTTTGTTGTTTTGTTGCCGGTTATTGTGATGGGACAGGTTGATTTAGTAAGATGGAATGGATTTGACAAAAAACCTGATCCAACACTAATACTGACTGACGGCTCAATTTCTTCTAATCCTGTTGGGGGTCTTTTTGTGACTGATAACTATGGTTCAAATCCATTTTCAGGATTTAGAGGTACAAATTATAATACATCTGCAACTACACCAGATTACAATAATTTTATCGAGTTTTCAATTAAAGCAAAAAATGGCTTTAAAATAGATTTGAGTGAATTCAAATTTATTTATGCTAATCAGCCAGGTGGTCCAAGAAATTTTGAAGTGAGATATTCTACAGACACTTCCAATGGTACTTTTATTGAAACGATAAGTAATGTTACATCTAGCCCAAAACAAAAAAAACTCAATCTCACTGGTTTAAATGTCCAAGCCAATCAAACTTTTTACATACGGATTTATCCATTTAATCGCGAAAATGTTTCTTGGTCAGGCGGTACATTTCATATAAAGCATGGAACAAATGATAATTTTGCTGTTGATAATATATCAGGGCCAACTTTTAGTGGAAAAGTCGTAACTGTTTGTACCCCTCAAGGAGACCAAAATTCTTACTTAACAGATAAATGGTTAGGTTATACTTATGATTTGCCAAGTAGCTTTTCTTATTCAGCAAATACGTTCCCTACGACTAGTTACAAAGGTTATGTCACTGAAAATAATCTAAATTTTGATCGTGACAATGCAGCTTCAACACCGGGCGGTAATACCGTCAATTTGTGTAACCCACAAATTAATAATTTTGCAATTAGATACCGCAGAAATGTAAAATTAGATTCGGGTAATTATATTTTTACAGTTGGCGGAGACGATGGATACCGTTTAAGTATTGATGGCGGATTAACGTGGATTATTAATAATTGGACAGATCAATCATACACAACAACGAATTCGTCAACAATTTGTATAGATGGAAATGATAAAAAATTTATACTTGAATATATTGAAAATACAGGTAATTCACGCGTTAGTTTTAAATATACAAAAGTTGCAGATCTTACGGCGCCAACTTCAATTTCAGGACTTAACAGTAATTGTGCTGCGGGAGAAGCGATAACTTTGACGGCTGTAGGTTCTAATGGAGTTAACGGTAATTACCGCTGGGGAACTGGAGTTCCTGGTTCAAACATTATAGGATCTGAAAATAACGCTACAATAATTGTAAGTCCAACTGTTACTACAACATATTGGGTTCAAGTTATTCAATGTGGCGGATTCTCAACAGCTGTTACGAAAACCATTTCCATTGGGACGCCTGGAGATCCAAATGTTTTTGGAAATAATATTTGGAATGTTTATGCTTTTGCAGATAAAAGTATGACACCTGCTTTAACCTCCTACAAAGGATATTACAAACAAAACACACTTGGAGCGGACACGCAGGATTTAGCTAATAATGGCTGGGATAAAAATCTATCTCCAAGTACTTCACAAGGTTGGTTAGGATGTTCAGTTCTTAATGATAATTTTACAATAATACACAAACGGCAAGGGTTTCCATCTGGGAGTTATAAATTGACCGTTAGGAATTATGATGATAAAACACAAGTTATAATTGATGGTGTTTTAGTGCGTAATTATACTAACTGGTACGGAGGAAGCGATACGTACAAAGATGAGTTAGGTCTTTTTTGTTTTGATGCTAATACTAAGATTGAAGTTAGAACAATTGAAGATTCTGGCGATGCGAATTTCAGAATTGATATTGTAAAATCCGAAAATAATTTTGCTGGAAATACGTGGCAGAACAATTCTGCTCCAGAAAATTCAGATGCCATTGTAAAAAGCAATTTGACTTTAACGCAGGATTTGACTATTTGTACGTGTATAGTTAAAGATGGTATAACGATAATGGTACCGAGCGATTTAACATTAACGGTAATTGGTGACGTAAGTGTTGAAGGTTCAGGCAAAATTATTATTGAAAACAACGGTTCATTTGTTCAAGTAAAAGAAAATGCTTCTTATACGGGGACTGAAAATTCTTTCGAAGTTAAAAGACATACACAACCCGTTCGTCGTTACGATTTTACATATTGGTCTTCGCCTGTTGCGGACTGGAAGTTGAACGAATTGTCTCCAAACACTTTATCGGATAAATATTATCAATATAACCCAAATAGTAGTTGGGCTATTTTATATGGTGGAAACGTGCCTATGGAAATAGGTCGCGGATACTGTGTTCGTGCACCTCAAAACTTTGAAATTAATTCAGTGGCAGTTGATATCAATACAAGATTTATTGGAAAGCCCAATAATGGAAACATTACTTTTAATACAGGAAACGAAGGATCATATAATTTAGTTGGAAATCCTTATGCAAGTGCTCTTTCGGCTGACGAATTTATTAAAGACAATAAAGATATTATTACAGGAACATTATATTTTTGGACACACAATACCGCAAACACTAATTATCAATACAGCCCTGCTGATTATGCTGCATACAATTTTGTAGGTGGTGTGGCTACTCAACCTGCAGCAGTGGGAGGTAGTAAACCATCGGGAAATATTGCTTCAGGCCAAGGGTTTTTTATAGAACGTAATAAAACCAATTCATCTAATACTTTAGTTTTTAATAATAAAATGCGAGTAATTGGAAAAAATAAACAGTTTTATAAAACAACGCCAACACAAGTGGATCAAGCACTTTATAGAAATAGATTTTGGATTAATGTGTCAAACGAGAATAATGCTTTTTCTGAATTATTAGTAGGATATGTTTCGGGTGCCACGGATGGATTTGACAATGGCTACGATGGAGCAACTTTTGGAGGAAATGTAATTTCTATGTATTCCATTCTAGGACAATCTACTTTAGCCATTCAAGGTAAAAGTTTGAATTTTGAAAATACAGATGTGATTCAACTTGGATATACGACAAACGTTGGTGGACAATTTAAAATTAATCTGACTGATTTTGACGGATTTTTTGTGGCACAAGATATCTTCTTAAAAGATAAAAGTAACGGAGCGATCGTTAATCTTAAAGAAATGGATTACAGCTTTACAACGGCTACGGGAACTTTCAACGAACGATTCGAAATTTTGTATCAAAATCCTGACGATACACTAGGAACAGAAACGCCAACAATTACTGCAAATTCAATCCTAGTATTCAACAAGAATAACCAAATCAATATAAAATCAACAGATGTAACCATTGATAATGTAATTATTTATGACCTTCAAGGACGCGAGATTTTTACTAAAAAGAATGTTAATGCACAAGAATTTACCACTCAATCACTTTCGGTAAACAACCAAGTTGTGATTGTAAAAGTGATTACCGATACCAAAGCTGAATTGGTTAAAAAGATTATTTTGAACTAAGATTAGATTTTGCTTTACTTAAAATTTCCATCACGAAAGCAGTGGAAATTTTTTTTGGAACATATTTTTGTCAATCATTCTATTGGCAAACCAAATTCTTCTTACATTTGAAAAAAAAAGAAATTATGACGAAAGAAAAAGGCGTTTACACAGGAATTATTGAGCAAGATGCAGATGGAAATTTTTTCTGTGGGCCGTATTTATTAGACTATAACTATACCGTCGCCAATTTTAAATTAGGTGATGAAGTAAACATCAAAACGGTGATTACAAATCCAAGCGACAGAAGCTACAATAAGTACAACCAGAAATCAAGATTATTCTTCTTGGCCAATGAAAAGGAATAATTGGAACAAAAGCAATATACTATAGGATTTTGACAAAAAGCAATATTTTTTATTTTCCTATAACGCGAACGGCTTTCACAAATCGTTTTGTATAGCCCTTATTTTTCATACTGGTTACGATTACTTTCATTTCACGACCGGAAGATGCATGAATAAAATCGCTTTTAATTCCGTTCGCTTTTGATACGATTCCAATGTGGCCAATGACATCGCGGGTTGGACTTAAAAACAGCAGCAAATCTCCTTTTTGGACTTCGTTGAGTGGAATTTCCGTGCCAAAATTAGCGAAGGATGCGGAACTTCGAGGAACATTGATTTTAAAGTGTTGAAATACAAAATAGACAAATCCCGAACAATCAAATCCGTCTTTACTGCAGCCACTTTCGACATACGGAGTTCCCAAATATTCCATTCCGTAGCTTACAATACGATCCTGTAAACTATCATTTACTGCATAAGTTTGTACAATCAATTCGGGAATTTCAGATACAAATTCAGTGCCTGTTTCTTTTGGCTTTTGGTATATTCCGTACGAAATGTAAGCAACACCAATTGCTACGAATACGATAGAAATCAAACTAACTAGTTTTTTTGTGCCCATTCGGTGAATTATATTTTTGTAAACTTATTCGTTTTAACTGTATAATTCATCACAAGATTTAAAGTTGATATTGTAAAATTTGGGTCAAAAAAAAGAATTTTAAATACTTTCGTATTCAAATTAGTGCGATAAATCAGTTTTTACTTGAAAAAAATCAGTTAGTTCTATCGAAATTAATTTCCGACTCCTTCCTATTTATGTATCTTTGAAAAACGCTGAAATTCAAAATAACGTTTCATAAACGAACGATAAAAATTGGAGAATCAGTACTTTTAAAATCATAAAACAGATCAAATCAATACTATATCAAAATGATGCACTGGGAACAACTGTTATCGCTTAAACGCCAAGGCGATAAAAATAAACGCTTGCGCAAAGAACAAGACGAAACCCGACTTGTTTTTGAAGTCGATTTTGATCGGATTATTTTCTCGGCAGCATTTCGCAGTTTACAAGATAAAACCCAGGTAATTCCCTTGTCAAAGACTGATTTTGTGCATACTCGCCTGACGCATAGTTTAGAAGTTTCAGTAGTTGGACGTTCTATTGGCCGATTAGTTGGAAAGAAAATACTCGAAAAATATCCGTATTTACAAGAAATTCACGGTTATCAAGCGAATGATTTTGGGGCAATTGTCGCCGCTGCTTCATTGGCACACGATATCGGAAATCCACCCTTTGGACATTCTGGTGAAAAGGCAATCGGCGAATATTTCAAAATAGGAAAAGGTGCTTGTTTTCAAAAGCAGCTTTCGCCAAAAGAATGGCAGGATTTAATTGATTTTGAGGGAAATGCAAACGGTTTTTCGGTACTAAGTACATCAAGAGAAGGTATTGAAGGCGGAATTCGTTTGGCGTATGCCACTTTAGGGGCTTTTATGAAATACCCGAAGGAATCTTTGCCAAAAAAGCCAACCAAACAAATCTCAGATAAGAAATACGGCTATTTTCAGCAAGACAAATTGTTCTTTCAAGAAGTCGCTACTGATTTGGGATTAATCCAAAAATCAGATGCAAATGAAGTACATTACCACCGTCATCCACTTGCTTTTTTAGTGGAAGCTGCCGATGATATTTGCTACACGATCATTGATTTTGAAGACGGCATCAACCTCGGTTTGGTTTCTGAAGATTATGCGTTAGAATACTTGATAAAATTAGTAAAAGACCGAATTGACACTCCCAAATTCAATCAGTTAACGAGTAAAGAAGACCGAATCAGTTATTTAAGAGCCGTTGCGATTGGGACTTTAATTGAAGATGTGGTTGCAATTTTTATTGAAAATGAAGAAGCCATTCTGAAAGGCGAATTCCACCATGCATTGACGGACAAAAGTAAATACCAAGCTCAGATGAAAGACATTATCAACTTGAGTGTGCAAAATATTTACCAAAGTCGGGAAGTGATTGAAAAGGAAATTGTGGGCTATGAAATTCTACAAACCTTGCTAGACAAATTTATTACGGCGGTTAATAACCAATACGAAGGAACGCTGTCTAATTATGATCAGTTGATTTTAAAAATGTTACCTGAAAAATTTCAGCAGGAAAAAGAAACATTGTACGGACGCTTGCTTCATATTTGCCATTATGTTTCACTATTAACTGACGGAAATGCTTTGGAATTGTTTGAAATGATCAATGGACGTAAAAAGGTGTAGCTAAAGAAGGAGTTTTAGTTCCTTTGCTTTTATAAAAATTATCAGGAACGCAGATTTTGAACAAACGTTAACTGCTTCTTTAATAAATTTAATCTGTGAAAATTTGTGCAATCTGTATAAAATAAAAGAATAATTCTAATCTAAAAACTATAAGTCACTCCAACTCCTAACATCTGTTTCAACTGAATTTTTGGACCTAAAGTCACTTGTTTCCCATCCACTTCTTCTTTAGCTTTGATGTCGTCGTCGTAGATTAAGTGCGTGTTGATGTTGGCTCTAACGTATTTATTCACAATAAAATCCCACTGCATTTGCCAGTCGACATCAATATTTCCAAATTTATTAATGTAGTCGCTGTACAAACTCAATCGGTTGTCGAGTTTTACATTTTTAAATACTTCTTGTTTAAATCCTGCAGTGACTAGAACTCCTAGTTCTGTTCGGGACTGTTCTCCTTTCCGAATCAATTCTTTCGTAACGGGATCATAAATCGCTTTTGTAACCCCAAAAGCACCTTGGTTAGCCAATCGTTGATTTAAGACAAGTGTGTTTTTCATCGTCATCGGAGAAAGATACAGTTGAAGTGTCTTTTTCTTATCGTTGTATTCCGCTCCAACTCCTAGAAAAGTGTATGCGGGTGCAAACGCTTGCGATATTGAAATGTCTTTGTTTGGGTAGGAATATCCATCTGTAAATTGTGTTCGGAAATTAAATTTCGCACTGTGATACCAGTTGGATGTTGTGTCTTTTCTGTAACCAAAAGTCGAGTTAAATTGCAACGCGTCATCGGTTTTACGAAGTTCTATTCCGTCTTGCTTGCTGATTCCGTAGCGAATCACCAACTCATTCAACCATTTCTGGTTACTTACCGCATAATTTCTTGTGAATGTTCCTTTTAATAACCCTGAAATTGAACTGTTTCCTCCGGCATTCCAGTTGACGAAAGCAATTTCGTTTAAATCAAATCCTACGATGTTTTCCTTTTTCCAATTTGACGGAACTACTTTAATGGAGTCCACTTTTTTAGTAGTAATGGTATCACCTGTTTGTGAAAATGTGGGAACTGAAAACAAAAGAAATAACCCAAAGGTTAAGCTTACTAATCGCATAGAAAATAGTTTAATTCGGGACAACAATTTGCAAAAGTCGGCAATTTCAAAGGCTTTCAAAAACAATTTGCAAACTTTTAGCATCGATTTTACAAATCTCTTGTAGCTCGTGCACAGTTCCGTGTTCAATAAATGTATCCGGAATTCCTAAAATCTGTAGATCATTTTTGTAGTTGTGTTTTGAAGCAAATTCTGCAATACCGCTTCCAAAACCTCCTTTTACAGTACCATCTTCAACGGAAAGAATGGTGGAATATTGTTTGAATATGTGATGTAGTAATTCTTCATCCATAGGCTTGACCCAAGGAAAATGATAGTGTGAAATGAAAATGTCTTTGGCACGCAAATTCAAGGCATCACTAACATTATTGCCTATCGTTCCTGTTGAAATTACAGCAAATGAAGTTCCTTTTTGCAATTGAAAGCCTTTTCCAATTTGGATTTCTTCGTAACTTCCTAAATGATTTTTTTGCCAATCCACAGTAATTCCACGACCTCTTGGATACCGAATGGCAATAGGATGTGGCAATCCAAGTTGAGCTGTATACAGGATGTTTTGTAATTCTAATTCTGTTCGTGGTGCATAAATCAGCATATTAGGAATGCAACGAAGGTAAGCTAAATCAAAAACGCCGTGATGAGTGGCGCCATCTTCACCAACTAATCCTGCTCGATCGAGGCAGAAAATAACGGGTAAGTTTTGCAAGGCCACATCGTGAATGATCTGATCGTAAGCTCGTTGCATAAACGACGAATAAATGTTGCAATAAACAACCATTCCTTGAGTAGCCATTCCTGCAGAAAGTGTTACCGCATGTTGTTCGGCAATTCCAACGTCAAAGGCTCTTTTTGGGAATGCATCCATCATGAATTTCAGCGAACTTCCCGAAGGCATTGCCGGAGTGATTCCGATGATTTTTTCATTCTTTCGAGCTAAATCTAAAAGCGTTAATCCAAAAACATCTTGAAATTTTGGCGGTAAATGTGCTTCCGATTTTAGGATAACTTCTCCCGTTATTTTGTCGAATTTTCCTGGGGCATGATATTTTACTTGGTCGGCTTCGGCTTGCTTTAAACCTTTCCCTTTGGTTGTAATGAGGTGCAGGAATTTTGGTCCTGATGTGGTTTTAAGTCTTTTGAGTTCTTTGATTACGGCAAAAATATCGTGTCCATCAATAGGTCCAGAATAATCAAAGTTTAACGACTTGATCATGTTGTTTTGCTTTGGATTCTTTCCCGATTTGACGGCGGTTAAGTAATTTTTTAAAGCACCAACACTTGGATCAATTCCGATGGCGTTGTCGTTTAAGATTACCAGTAAATTGGCATCTGTAACTCCAGCGTGATTCAGTCCCTCGAACGCCATTCCGGATGCAATTGAAGCGTCGCCAATTACGGCAATGTGGTTTTTGTGTGTTTCTCCTTTCAAATGAGAAGCAATTGCCATTCCCAAAGCGGCTGAAATTGCAGTAGAAGAATGGCCTACGCCAAAGGTATCAAAATCACTTTCACTTCTTTTTGGAAAACCAGAAATTCCTCCAAGCTGACGATTCGTTTCAAAATTATCTTTTCTTCCTGTTAAAATTTTGTGTCCGTAGGCTTGGTGTCCCACGTCCCAAACAAGTAAATCTTCAGGCGTGTTAAACACATAATGCAAGGCAATTGTCAATTCCACGACTCCTAAACTCGCTCCTAAATGACCTTCTTTTACAGAGACGATATCAATAATAAAGTCGCGTAATTCTTGGGCAAGTTGGGGTAAATCCTTTTCTGGAATTTGGCGTAAATCGGCCGGAGAATTGATTTGTGAAAGTAACGTAGATTTCATAGTTGGAATAAAAACCAAATTTACAATATTGTTTTCTATTTTTGCCTTTATGGAAAACATCTTCAACGACGAATATTTTATGAAACGGGCTTTGCAAGAAGCTGAAATAGCTTTTGACCGTGGCGAAATTCCCGTTGGAGCCCTAATTGTTGTCGATAATACGATTATTGCCCGAACGCATAATTTAACTGAATTGCTGAACGATGTGACCGCTCATGCCGAAATGCAAGCCATTACTTCCGCTGCAAACGCTTTAGGAGGAAAATACCTAAAAAACTGTACTTTATATGTTACACTTGAACCTTGTCAAATGTGTGCTGGTGCTTTATACTGGAGCCAAATAACCAAAATCGTTTTTGGTGCTTCTGACGAAAAACGAGGTTATCGAACGATGGGAACTCAACTGCATCCAAAAACGACAGTGGTTTCCGGCATTTTAGCGGAGGAATCCAGAGCGTTGATGCAACGATTTTTTTTAGAAAAAAGAGGGTAGCGTACGAAGGTGTAGCTATTAATCTTTATAGATTTATACTTTTCTTTTTTTAAATTGAATTTCTTGGAGAAATGTAAGATTATCTGGCATATTACTTTTATTAACGTCATTTGATTTTATAGTATAATTTTTTTAAAATTATCTAGTACTGAAAAACCATTACTTTATACTGTAATTAGTCAACTGTTTCCGCTTTAAAGCTTAATTTTGCTAGCAAATTAAAATCAATGTGGTATTTACTATTCAGTATTATTTGTAGCGTTTCCGTTGGAGTTATTTTCAAAATAAGCCGTCGGTATGAAATCAATAGCATTCAAGTTGTAGGGACGAATTACTTAGTTGCGTTACTTCTTTCTGCAGTTTTTTTCAAGCCAAATTTAAGTACGATTGATTCTTCAGCGCCATTTTTAGTATACGGTAGTCTAGGAATCTTACTTCCCGTTGTGTTCTTGTTTTTGATTGCATCTATTGCAAATATTGGAATTGTAAAAACAGATGCAGCTCAACGATTGTCACTTATAATTCCCATTTTAGCTGCCTGGCTTATTTTTGGAGAAGTGTTCACCACCTATAAAATAATTGGAATTGGTGTTGGATTTCTATCACTTTTTTTTATCCTTTCCAAACCAAGTACGACTTCTAATTCAAGTTGGAAATATCCCGCCCTAGTCTTTTTAGGTTTTGGAATTATAGATATTTTATTCAAAGAAATCGCTGTTTACACGCAAATTCCCTATACAACTTCCCTCTTTTTTATTTTCGCAATTGCTTTTCTTGTAATGGCATTTGTTATTGGATACAACTGGTATCATAAAAAAAAATCGTTTCAACTTAAAAATTTACTCTTTGGTTTTTTAGTGGGTTTATTTAATTTTGGGAATATCTTGTTTTATCTAAAAGCACATAAATCGTTTGCTGAAAGTCCTTCAACAGTATTTGCGGGAATGAATATGGGAGTGATTATTTTGGGAAGTTTAATTGGTGTAATCGCATTTAAAGAAACTCTTTCTAGAGTGAATTACCTTGGTTTAATTCTGGCTTTAGGTTCGGTAATTTTGATTGTTTTGGGTCAAATGGGTTAATCCCAAAAGCGATGATTTCATTACTTCGTTCCGACGTTTTAAAATTTAGAAACTTTCTATAACCAGCTTTAAATTACTTTATTATTACTGTAAAAATTCTTGAGCACTAGGATTAATACTAAAGTAATTTATCGGAAACTAGGTTATTTTATGTTGAATTATAGTTAAAAATATGTATTTTAAATAGAGTTTAGTGTATTTCATCGGTATTTATAAGTTTTAAAATAAAAATTTATAATAATGTTAAAGTATATTGGTTTTCTGCTAAATTTGTTATCTCTAATTAGTTTATTTCAAACTTACTATAAAAGCCATGAACAAAAATACCTACTATTTTCTTGCAGTTCCGACAATAAATATATTCTTTGACAATTTATTTCAAAGGCTTTTTTTGTGTATTTCAATTGTATCCATTCTATCAGGTAATTTGCTCTATTGCAGGACTCTTTTAAATTCAGTAACTGTAAATTCTACGTTACTCTTGATAAAAAAAAATAAAACTATATTATGTCTTCTTTTTGCTTTACTATTGAGATTTAACGGTTGGAGTGTTACTTTAGATTCTAGAATTCCTACTATAAATACATGCGGTATTTTTACTAAAAATAGTGACAAAGTCACTTTTACTACTATTACATCTATAAGTTCTGGAGATTGGTCCAACGCTACAATTTGGGGTGGAGGAGTAGTTCCAACTTCTAGTGATAATGTGATAATTGCAGATGGAAATGTCGTTTTGATGGATAATGATTTCTATGCAACAAGATACTCAGGCACAACCACAACGGTTAATTTTGGAGGAACTTTAGCAACTAAAGTTAACTATATTAATAATGGTACTACGACAATAAAGGGATCTTTCCAAATTAACCAAGGAGGTTTCGGTAGTGGAAGTGGTTTATGGACCTATGATGACGGGACACTTATCTTTAATAATTCTACTAGTGTTTATGGTCCAATAGATAGCGGCCATTCTTATTGGCCGATGGATATCGGTCGACGCCCCTTAAATGTAGACGTTGCAGGTCCAGGTGGAATTGACATCGGCGTTTCAAAAATCGTTGATGGTACATTTCAAACTGTTTCAGGAATAAAACTTAGCAGTGCAACATTGACTATTAATGGACGATGTCAAATAAATGCAAATGGTTTCTTTTATAACGCACCTAATTATGGTCCCAATTCTATACTAGTTTATTCCGTAGGAGGTTATTACGGAAGAGGTTTAGAGTGGAGTTCTACTTCAGGTGCTGGCTATCCAAGTTCCATCCAGCTATCAAATAATACTACATTAGATTATCCAAATACAGGTTCTAGCGCATTTGCTGCACCATTACAAATTGAAAAAAATCTTATAATTGATCTTGGTTGTTCCCTGTACATGGGCTATGGAGATTATGGCAACAAATCGAGCAAACTTAGCATTGGTGGAAATCTCATAAATAACGGAAATTTTTCACTTGGTAATATGGAAGGTAGTGACCTAGAAATCGGTGGAAATTGGAATAGTTCAGGAAGTTTTTATCCAAACGATCGTGCTGTATTTTTCACCAGTACTATTCCTCAAACTATAACTGGTCCCACAACGTTTGACTACTTAACACTTAACAATATATCTGGTTTGTCATTGCAACCAGCAAGTACGGTTATCGTCAATAAAACTTTAGATTTAAATGCTGGAAAAATTATTCTAGGAAACAGTAATTTGACCGTCTCTGGCTTGTTTTCTAATTTTACTAATATCAATTTTATAGTTACAAACGGAACGGGACAACTAAAACGCCCCGTCAATAATATTACGTCTGTAACTTTCCCTGTAGGAAATTCGTCGTATAATCCAATACTATTTGAAAGTGCAGGAATTCCAGATGTTTATGGTGTTCGTATTGTTGATGAATCAATTTCGAACGGTTTTTTTAATTTAAAAACGGTGAAAAGAAAATGGTTTGTTTCTGAAAATGAAACTGGCGGCAGTAATTTAAAAGTTGCTGTACAATATAATGTAGGTGACGAAAATAATGATTTCAATGGCGCTACAAATCCAAAAATAGGATTTTACAACGGGACATCTTGGACAGAAGTTTCTGCTATCGCCTCAGGAACTAATCCCATACTTTTTACTTCTAGTACAAGCACTACAACAGCTTCATTAAATGGAACACAATATTTTGCGGCAGGAAAAGACAATGCATTTTTGCCAAGTCCTGCTTACGCATATTTTAGAAGTAAAACTTCAGGAAATTGGTCTGCAACATCTAGTTGGGAATCATCTGATGATGGAAGTACGTGGATAAATGCCACAGTTACTCCATCAGAACTGGCAAGTACGATTGAAATTATAAATGGACATACAATAACGTTAAGTTCAGATATAACAGTGGATCAATTGATCATTAAAAATGGCGGAAAATTAATCGTAGATACTAATGCAGGAATTCTCAATATTAATAACGGATTAGGAATAGATGTCGATATCCAATCTGGCGCTGTTTTACAAGTAATAAATAGTGGGTTAAGTTTCTCCTATTCAGATCGAATAAAATTTTTAGGCTCTGCGTCACTTAATGTACTAGGAAAAATTATTATTGGTGATGGATCAGCGACTATTGGAAGTGGTTACGGAGCTTTTGGCTATGCAAATTCGGCTCAAATTATTTGGAATGACAAAGCCGTTTTCGAATGGAATACAACAGGACCAATCCCTGAAGGAGATGGGAAGACCTACTTTCCCGGAGTTTCAGCTTCAGTAATTCCTGTTTTTAAAATCACCAAAATTGGTAGTGGAAATTTTGGTGGCTCAAACCCAACTGTAATAAATGGCAAACTCGAACTCAACGGCACAACTGTAAATTGGGGAGGAGTAAGTAAAAAAACGTTTAGGAACGGAATAGTCGCAATTGGAAATGGATCAATGATCAGGCAGACAGCGGACGTTGGTTTATGGCAAATAGGTAACGGAACATTTGCTGGACTTGCAGAGCTTGGCGGGTCGACTGGGATTTTAACATTGACAAATCCTAGTGGAACTATAATTTCAACTTTATGTACAGCAACATTAACGAGTAATATAACTTTAAATGGCGGGACATTTGAAAACATTGGAACTTTAGAATTAAGCACTTTTTCAATTTCGGGAACTGCACTTTTTGCAACAAGAACAGGATCTAATTTAATTACTGCAAATACAGGTGGTTTAGTTTCCGCTATTACAGTTACGGGAACAAAAACTTATGAATCCGGCGTAAATTACACATTCAATGCAAGTACAATGACGCCATTTCCAATGAGTACATTTGGAAGCCCTGCTGGTTTAACTTTCAACAATTCTGTAATAGTTTCCAATCGTCAAGAAAGCATGACGGTTTCTGGCAACATTAATATTAACGGAAATTCTAGATACGCATTGAATCCTACTTCAAATAATCTTTCATTAGGAGGAATCATGACTATTGATGATGCGGCAACGTTTGATAATAATGGTGAAAACAGCATTACTGGAGGTGGGTCTATTATAATAAATGGCAATTTTATTACTCAAGACGCAGAAGGTTTTACAGGTGGGAATACTGCTATACCAAACATATTACCAACGCTCGGTAATAATTCTACAGTAGTATTTGGTCGAAATGGCAATCAAGTGGTTACAAATTTCGATTACAAAAATATTACATTCAGTGGAGGAGGGATAAAAAATACTGGGACTGTAAATGTTGATACTTATGGTTTAGTTCAAATAATTGAAAACACAACCGTTGACGCGGGTGGAAACCTTGCATCAACAACGGGAAACAGTACTGGTTTTCTCATGGATAGTGGCCGATTAATTTTAAGGACAACAGGAACTCAGCCAAACATGCGTGGTATTTATACTTTGAATGGAAGTGGGATAGTTGAGTATTCAAATTCTTCCATAACAAAACAAACAATCAGATCGAAAGTATATCAAAACATTGAAGTAACAGGAAGTAATATTGCAAATTCAGGGGGAAATATTACTTTAAATAATAATGGAAGCTTCGTAATAAAAAATAATGGTATTTTCACAATTAATGATGATTCAATCATTGGACCATTAGGAACGCAAATGATAAGGGTGGAAAATGGCGGTACCTTCAGAACAAGCGATACCGATGGATTCAGTGGAGCTTCAAATACTTCAGTAAGAGACAATATTGAAACAATAATTCTTGAAAACAACAGTACTGTTGAATATTCGCGTTTAGGGAACCAAACAATAACTCCTCTCACATCAACTAACGAATATGGAAATCTAAAAATTTCTGGAACTGGAACTAAACTTCTAGGAGCTGATGTCATTAAAGTGGCAAATAATTTAGAGGTAATTTCAAGTTTATTAGAAATTGGAAGCAACAAAACACTTAGAGTTGCAAATAAAGTAAGCACTGTAGATACGGATGCTTTAAATGGAATCTATATAAAAGACTGCGGTAGCTTAATTCAGATTATGGATGTTGATAATAAAACGGGTAATTTAAATGTGGGTAAAGTTAAAATGGAACGACTAGCTAAACCCATGTTACGCTACGATTTTAGTTATTGGAGTTCGCCTGTATTTGAAGACGGTGATGGCGTTGCACAACCGGGAGAATTTACTTTAAACAACTTATCGCCCTTAACGCTCGCAGATAAATATTACCGATGGAATGAAGACTTACAACAATGGCAGATAAATCATCAAGGTACTGCTGCAATGATTCCCGGCCGTGGTTATATTGTTAGGGCTCCACAAAACTACGATATCACAGGAACTGAGGGAATTTACGCTGCAAATTTTCTCGGCAAAAATAATAATGGAATTGTACGAATGAAACTGAAAGGATCAAGTAGTCTTACCGAAGCACATTATAAATGGAACTTAATAGGGAATCCATATCCTTCAGCCATTAGTGCTCATAAGTTTTTAGACGAGAATATGAATACAAATCCAGGTGGAAATAATGTGGTAGCAGGAACTTTATATTTTTGGACACACAATACCGCTGTTGGTGGAAGTACTTTAAGTTATACTCCCAATGATTATGCCTCTTGGAATAGTTCAGGTGGTGTTGCTACAGCTACATCAAATCCCGCTACTTCAGTTCCTGAACTCGGAAATAATTATGTGCAACCTTCAGGATACATTGCAGCAGGTCAAGCTTTTTTTGTACGAGGAACTAACGACGACGATACTAAAACAGTTCTATTCAACAACGCTATGCGAGTTGATGCGTTGACAGGAAGTACTAACAATAACAATCAGTTTTTCCGGCCAGTCGCTACACAACCAGTTGATAACTGGGAAATGATTGGCAAACACAGAATCTGGTTAAATCTCAAGGGTCAAGAAAAAGGCTTTAATCAAATCTTAGTTGGTTATATTGAAAATGCCACAAATGATTTTGACATCCGTTACGACGGAGAAACTTTTGGAGGTAACTTCGTAACGTTCTATTCTATTTTAGATAACAAAAATCTTGTCATTCAAGGACGTAGCTTGCCATTTGTAAATACAGATACCGTTCCCCTAGGTTATAGTACATCCCTAACAGGAAACTTAATCATCAGTATCGACCAAGTAGACGGATTGCTTAACGGCCAAGACATTTATTTGCAAGACAATGTGCTGAATGTGATTCACGATTTGAAAGCGTCTGATTATACTTTTGCGACTATACCGGGAACATTCAACACCCGATTTGTGTTGAGGTACATGCCGCAAGAAACCTTAGATAATCCAACATTCAACGAGCAAATAAAAGGAGTAGTTATTCGTAAGAACCAAGTAGTCTTGCATGTAAATTCGCCTTTTGAAATCATCAACACCGTATCGGTTTACGACATCACCGGCCGACTTGTTTTTGAGAAAACAAATTGCAACACAAATACTTTTGACGCCAGTCACCTCGTTTATGCAGATCAGACTTTAATTGTAAAAGTAAAATTGAATAACGGAGGAGTAGTCACACAAAAGGTCTATTAGCTTTACGAAATAGAAAAGAATTTCGTTATGTTATTTTTATGAAATAAATAGCTCAGAACGCTTTTTCGAAATCCGATTAATTGGTTTAGAGCCAGAGAATTTCTCAACTACTATAACTGCAACAAAATACTGACGGCATTTCCACCAAAACCAACCGAATTGATTAAAATCTTTTTTATATCTTTCGATTGTAGTTGAGGTGTACAAAAAGGAACATCAATAAAATAATTATGTTGCAACATCAACACGGCTAACTCCATACTCAAAAGTCCTGAAGTGGCAAAAGTATGACCCGTTTTCCACTTATTTGTTGTTAAAAGTGGAAGGCTTTCGCCAAAGACATGCTGGATTGCTTTGTATTCTGACGAGTCGCCTTTTATAGTTCCTGGAGCATGCATCACAATTACATCTACCTCATCAAGTGAAATATTTTGCAAGGCCATTTTCATCGACTTTTTAAAACATTCTGCTTCAGCAGAAACCGATACACTGTGTTTTAAGATTTCAGTGGCATAACCAATTCCTGTGATGTAGGCCAATGCATTCGATCGTTCACCCAATTCTAAACAAATGGATGCAGCCCCTTCACCAAGCACCATCGTGTTCCGTGTTTTGGCTAGATCCATCGAACGACAAGGAAAATCCAATTCCGTATTTGCAGCATAGATTTTCATTGCCTTCATTTGGGCAATTGTAAATGGAGTCAAAGGTGCTTCACTTCCTCCAACCAAAAAAGCATCTGCCATTCCGGCTCTTAACCAAGCAACGCCATTTAGTACGGCATGCAAACCCGTAGAACAAGTTATGGAATGCGATAATTCTGGTCCATCGGACTGCAGATCATGTGCAACCCAAGAGGAAATATTTCCTAAAGTTGTAGATGGTGAAGCTAAAGTGTGTGCTTTTCCTGTTTGCAAAAATTGTTCAAAATGTTGCTCAAATAAAGTCGTTGCTCCACGTGACGAACCAATATTGATTCCAAAATCAGATTTTTCATTCCAATTTGCTTGCTCAACTGCTTTTCGTGAAGTCCAAATAGCCATCAAGACAGAAGGATCTAAAGATTTATATTTGGAATCACTTTTGGCAATTTGACTTACTAATTTCTTTGATTCTAGTGATAACGGTGCGATGAATTCTAGTTCAGTTCCAAATAACTTTAGTTCTAAAAAATGATCAGGTCGCAAATAATTCTGCCAAATTTCTTCAGGATTTGTACCTAAAGGAGAAAGCGTTGAAAGTGCTGTTATAGCAATGGGTTCTTGCAAAATATAAATGGTGTGGTGATTCTGAAACTAATAGCCCGGATAGCAGTGAAAATCCTTTTGTTTTTTTCTTTAAAAAACAAAAGATTGAAGCGGATAGCCGGAAATAGCTCCAAAATTAAACTATTTCTATGGCTTCCTCAATAATCGTGTAGACTTTTTGCAATTGTTCGTCCGTTATGATGTACGGAGGTAAAATGTAGACAATATTTCCCACGGGTCTTAAAATAACGCCTTTGTCAATGAAGAAATTATAGAGTTTGTTTCGCATGCTTCCGTAATAACTTTCGGTCGAATCGCTTTTAATTTCCAATGCGAAAATTACTCCTAAAACGCGAGTTGTTTTTACTTTCGGGTGGTTCTGCACTCGTTTTTGAAAAGCCAAATGCTCTGTAGTAATCCGTTTGATATTCGCCTGCATTTCTGGTTTTTCAAGTAAACTCATGCTTGCCAAAGCGGCCGCACAACCCGTTGGATTTGCTGTAAATGTATGTCCGTGAAACAACGCTTTATTTATATCATCGTCGTAAAAAGCGTCAAATAATTCCTGTGTGAAGGTTGTCAAAGCCATGGGGATTGTTCCGGCAGTTAAAGCTTTTGACAAACACATCATGTCCGGTTGTTGCTTCAAATAATCACAAGCAAAGTTTTTTCCGGTCTTGCCAAAACCCGTCATTACTTCATCAGCAATGGTGAGAACTTTGTGTTTTTTGCAAATTTCAATTAGTTCGTCAAGTGCTTCAGGATTGTACATCACCATTCCGGCAGCACCTTGAACGAGCGGTTCGAAGATGAATCCTGCACAAGAATTAATTTGAATTACGTCTTCCAATGCATCAAAACTGGCTTGTTCGTTTCCGGGTGTTGGAACGGGAATTCGGACAACGTCAATAAACATTCCCTGAAAAGCTTGGGTGTAAAATGAAATCCCACTAGCAGCCATTGCGGCAAATGTGTCGCCGTGAAACGCATCTTCAAAAGCAATAATCGTGGTACGTTTTTCACCTTTATTATAGAAATATTGTAAGGCCACTTTTATCGCAACTTCTACTGAAGTCGAACCATTGTCAGAGAAAAATAGTTTTTGTTGATTCGAAGGTAACATCGGTAGTAACTTTTCAGCTACCTGAACGGCGGGTTCGTGCGTAAATCCTCCAAATAAAACGTGCTCTAAAGTCGTTAATTGCTTATAAATCGCATCGGCAACAAAGGTATTGGAATGACCAAATGGATTGACCCACCACGATGCGATTGCATCAATGTATTCTTTGCCGTTTTCATCCCACAATAAAGCGTCTTTTCCTTTGACAATTGCGATTGGGGTTGCAGCCGTTTTATGTTGGGTATAAGGATGCCAAAGATATTTACGGTCTTTTTCGATAAGATTCATTTTGTGCTTTTTAAAATAATTAATGCGAATGTGTTACAAGTTTTGTAGTTTTTCGCGCCACAAATCGGCATATTCATTGATTACATTCGTGTCAATATACGGTTCTGGTCCTAAACGACCTACGAATTTTACACCTGTTTTATGTAGAATAATAGATTCTGTGGCTTCGTTTTTTTCTCCGTTGAAAATAATTCCCGCAACCGCAATATTTCTGTTTTTCAAGGCTTCAATAGTCAATAAGGTATGATTGATGCTTCCTAAATAATGCCGAGAAACGACAATAACTTTGTAATCTGAGCGAATTAAATCTGCAATTGTATCCACATCGTTAAGCGGAACAAATAAGCCACCAGCGCCTTCAATAACCAAATGATTCGTAGTTTTCGGCTCAACAATTTGATTTAAATCAATAGTTATTCCATCTAATTTCGCAGCTAAATTTGGACTTGCCGGAGTATGCAAAGCGTAACTGTTTTCGAAGAAGTGGGTTTTTGAATTAGAAATGTAAGCCTTAATTTTATGTGTATCCGAATGTTCTAAATCACCCGCTTGAATCGGTTTCCAATAGTCGGCTTCCAAAGCTTGTGTAATAATTGCTGAAACGACGGTTTTACCTACATCAGTAGAAATTCCGGTTACGAATATTTTCATTTTTAGTTTATTTTCTAATTGTTGCAACTTGTTAATTGCCTGTTCCTGAAAGTATATTGATATACGTAGGGACGCGATTCACTATCAACTTTTATTGAAATTGATTTAGAACAAAGTTCGGAAAGTTTTCATAAACTGATGCTTCGTGTTTTTAATTTGTGATTTTAACGCATTACATTGCTGTGGAAATCATAAATAGAGTGCAGAATTATCCTTATCAGAATGAAAAAGGAAACAAATGTATCAAAATAAAAGATGTGATAAGGCATTCAGTACTGCTACAATTTCTGCTTCGGAATTAAAACTGTGCAAACAAATTCGCAATCGTTCTTGACCTTCGGGAACTGTGGGAGATAAAATGGCTTTTACATTAAAACCTTTTTGCTGCAATTGATTGGCAATATTTTTCACTTTCTCATTTCCAGGAATTACGGCACATTGAATGGCGGATTTGCTTCTCACGAAAAGAGGTTTTAATCCCATCAATTGTTTTTGCTGGTTGAATGTATTGATGTTTTGCCGCAGTTGTTGTCTGGCTTCATTATTTTGTGCCAAATGACGGTAGGCTATTTGAATCGTTGCAACAGAGTGAGGAGGAAGTCCTGTGGTATAAATAAGACTTCTTGCAAAATTAACTAAGTACGACTTTAAAATAGTACTTCCAAGAATTACAGCGCCATGACAGCCGAGTCCTTTTCCGAAAGTTATAATTCTAGCAAAAACCTGTTGTTGTAAAGCTTGCATTTGTATCATTCCTTTACCTTGATTTCCAAAAACACCTAAAGCGTGGGCTTCATCAACAATAAGATAAGCAGCGTATTTTTGACAAATGTTTGCTATTTCGGTTAACGGTGGTGTGTCTCCATCCATTGAAAAAACAGATTCGGTGACTACATAAATGATAGTATTTGAGTCGGTTTTAGTTTTTAAAATCAAACGTTCTAAGTCCTCGTCGTCGTTGTGTTTGAACTTGTAAGCAGTAGCATTTGAAAGTTGGACGCCATCTCGAATAGAAGCATGAATTAATTCATCGTACAAAATAAAATCACCTTTTTGTGGAACTGCACTAAAAAAACCAATATTCGCATCGTAACCGGAATTGAATAATAAAGCAGCTTCACTATCATGAAATGCAGCGATTTGATTTTCAGTTGAGGTGTACAAAGCGTGGTTTCCTGTCAATAGTCGCGAACCTGTAGCTCCATTTTGAAATAGATTTTGGTCTAATAAATAGTTATGTACTTCGGTGAATAACGCTTTTGATTGGGCGAAACCCAAATAATCATTCGAAGCGAAATCAACAAGATTATTGCTAGTTCCCAATTGCCGCAATGCATTATGTTCCGTTCTTCGGGTTAATTTGTCCGTTAATTTTGGAGGAAACTTCATGCGGTAAATTTACTAAAAAAGAAAATAGCGATGAGAATCATAAACTGTTGAAAAAACTGTAGCGAAAAAAGATGGAGTAGAGGAAAAGTAAAAGAACTCAATGAGGATGAAAACAGAGAAATGAATTTCAAATTTTCGAAGCGGATAATGGTCTAAAGAATCCGAACTTTTTGAAATTTGGCAATAAAAAAAACCGTAATATATTGAAAATCAATAATTACGGTTTTTGTACCCGGTGCCGGAATCGAACCGGCACATCAAAGATACTAGAGTTTGAGTCTAGCGCGTCTACCAATTCCGCCAACCGGGCTTAGTAGTCGAAGAAGCTACAGCTTCTATGCAATGAAACAAATAAAAGTATTCGTTTGTTTCGCACGGTGCAAATGTAAATAATAAATTTACATATTCTAAAAAAATACTAGAAAAATTTCGGGTACAAGTTCATTTTTATTCCTAAATTTGCACCTCGTTAAAACGACACAACACTAACTAACTACAAAACAACTAATTAAAATGCTGTACCAAGAACCAGATGCAAAGATATTTGCTTGTTCACAAAGCGTACACTTAGCCGAACAAATTGCCGAGAAATACGGTGTCGCGCTAGGTAAAGTAACGGTTTCAAAATACAGTGATGGTGAGTTTCAGCCGTCTTTTGAAGAATCAATCCGTGGCTTAAGGGTCTTTCTAGTTTGTTCTACTTTTCCAAGTAGCGACAATTTAATGGAGCTTTTGCTGATGATTGATGCTGCTAAAAGAGCTTCGGCTAGACATATTACCGCTGTAATTCCTTATTTTGGATGGGCTCGCCAAGACCGTAAGGACAAACCGAGAGTTCCGATTGGAGCAAAATTAGTTGCAAAACTATTAGAATCTGCAGGTGCGACTCGAATTATGACCATGGATTTACATGCAGATCAGATTCAAGGATTTTTTGAAAAACCAGTAGATCACTTGTTTGCTTCTACCATTTTCTTGCCGTATGTGAAAAGTTTAAATTTAGAAAATTTGACTATTGCATCACCGGATATGGGAGGTTCTAAAAGAGCGTATGCGTATTCTAAGTTCTTAGAATCAGATGTGGTAATTTGCTACAAACAACGCAAGGCGGCAAATGTTATTGGAACCATGGAATTGATTGGTGAGGTAAAAGGTAGAAATGTAGTCTTAGTAGACGACATGATTGATACGGGAGGCACTTTGGCGAAAGCCGCTGACCTGATGATGGAAAAAGGAGCTTTGAGCGTTCGCGCGATTTGTACCCATGCGATTTTATCAGGAGATGCTTACGAAAAAATTGAAAACTCACAATTAAAAGAGTTAATTGTTACCGATTCTATTCCTTTAAAGAAAGCGTCGAATAAAATTAGAGTAGTAAGTTGTGCACCATTATTTGCAGAAGTAATGTTGATGGTGCAACACAATAACTCCATCAGCGGAAAGTTTTTGATGTAAATCAACTGCTAAAAGCTCAAAATAGAATTTTTTAATTAATTATATATATTTACAATGAAGTCGATTACAATCAACGGATCAGAAAGAGAAAGCGTGGGCAAAGTAGCTACTAAAGCCTTACGTAATGCTGGAATGGTTCCTTGCGTTTTATACGGAGGAAATCAACCAGTGCACTTTTCAGCAGAAGAGAAAGCATTTAAAAACTTGGTTTACACTCCAAACGCACATACTGTAGCGATTGAATTGGGAACAAAGAAATTTAATGCAATCTTACAAGACATTCAAGTTCACCCAGTATCAGATAAAATCTTACACTTAGATTTCTTCGAATTACACGATGACAAAGAAGTAACTATGGAAGTTCCTGTGAAAATTACAGGTGTTTCTCCAGGAGTACTTTTAGGTGGTGTTTTACGTTTGAACCAACGTCGTTTAAAAGTAAAAGCTTTGCCAAAAGATCTTCCAGATTTTATTGAAGCGAACATTTCTGAAATGCAAATGGGTAATAAATTATACGTTACTAAATTAGTTGCTGATAATTACAAACTATTACACCCAGACAACACTGTTGTTGCGCAAGTAAGAATTTCTCGTGCAGCGATGAAAGCAGCTCAAGAAGCAGCAAAAGCAGCAAAAGCAACTCCTGCAAAAGGAAAGAAAAAATAATAATAAACGTATTATCATTTCAAAAGCATCAGTTTCAATACTGGTGCTTTTTTTTTGTGCTTTTCGCTAAGAGAAGTATTGCGTAGAAAGAGAAAACTGAATGAATATCAAGATAAAAGAGTATTAAACAAAGAATAAAATGTCCTGTAGTTTAATATGTTTGCTTTTAACTAGGATTTGAAATTTCAAGTCTTAAGATAGCAATTTAAGAAAGTAATAAAGAATTTTAAAAAGAAGTTCCTTTCTATAAACACAAAAAAAAAGCGTTTCATTTCTGAAACGCTTTTTACTCCTTCGAGGTAATAAAAATAATCTATATATTTTTAGTCTTCAAGAGCTACTACTTGAGCAGCTACTTTACCTTTTCTTCCTTCTTCTTCTTCGTAAGATACTCTGTCACCTTCGCGAAGTTCTTCCGCTCTAATTCCTGATGCATGAACGAAAATGTCTTTTCCTGTTTCTTCGTCTGTAATGAATCCGTAACCTTTAGACTCATTGAAAAATTTAACTGTACCTGTACGCATTGTAATAATAAAAATAATTAATAATGCCACAAATGTAATCTTTAATATCATACAACCAACACGTTATGTTAAAAACTTTAAGAAACAGTGTGTTTATTTTTTAATAGTGTTGGTTTTACAAGCTTTTGAACTGTTTACTAAATTGGAAATTAACAACAAGCAGAAGCTTCTATTGTAATTAAAATGTTCGACTTACCCAATTTCTAGCGGTTAAATGAGGAATTTATTGTTTAATAACTGTACTTTTGCCGCGTTATGGTTGAACTATGTTCAATAACAGGGAATCAAGTGCGATTTTTAATTTAAACTTGAGCTGTACCCGCAACTGTAAACTACAAAACTTGTAATCAACTGCACAACCACTGTTCGGAACAGCGAATGGGAAGGAGCGATTATAAGATGTGAGCCAGGAGACCTACCATATCAAATTAATAACGAAACTTTCGGGAAAAAAGGTTTACGGAAATCTTCTGATGCAACTGATTTGTTTGCATGAGTCTTGTCTTCGTATTGCTAATTTTTAGAAAGTAGTCCATTTTGAAACTTTTTAATTTTTTATACCATGAAGAGAATTACTTTATTATTCTTGTTTTTATTTACGCAAGTTCTTTTTGCGCAATTTTCAGCGTCGGACGTTAAATATTTTATTGGCGAAGGAACGGAAACAGCTTACTTAGTTGTTGATTTCAAAGACGGTACTGCAGATAGATCCTATGCTTGGGGAATACGCTTTAATCCAACAGACGAGATTAGTGGGGGAGAAATGCTGCAGATGGTCGCTGATGCAGAACCCGCTTTTAACTTTGAATTAGGAGGTGGGTTTTTAGATTTGATTTCTTTTAATTCACACTTAGAAGAATCGGGTGATGATTGGTGGAGTTTGTGGACCTCGTCTTTCGGTCCTGGCGAATTTGATCCAGCAGGATGGATGTCGTCTGATTTAGAAAATGGCCAATGGTACGGAGCTTCGTACGGATTTGGTAATCCATCAACGCAAGCGCCAGTAAATCCCATTGCAGCATACAGTTCGCAATGGTTTACAAATGCAAATGTCACTTCTTGGCAAGGAACTGGAGTGAACAAAAGTGTCGTTGTTGTAGACTTTGGAACAGATACAAACGGAGTTGCAAATTCGTTTGCAGTTGGCTTGCAATACGATGGTACCTTGTCAGGTGAAGCTATTTTGACTGCAGTACAATCCTATATCAGTACATTTTCATTTTCAATGAGTAACTCAGAGATTTCCGCAATTACATTTGGTGCTAACACAGAAACAGGTACGTGGAATATTTTTCAAGGGACAAATTTATCAGATTGGGCGAATAAAACGACACTTTCTCAAGTAACCTTGTCTAATAATCAATGGTTGGGATTGAGTTATGGAACTCGACGTCCTTTTAAACCACAAGAAATGACTACTTATTTAGGATCCAATAATAATAGTAAGTCCGCTTTAGTGAAGTTATATCCAAATCCTGTTGAAAATATCTTATATATTTCGTCTTCAGATGAAATTCAAGGTTTAAGTGTTCTTGATCAAAATGGTAGAATAGTTAGAGAAGCAGAAGGGACTGCAATTGATGTGAGTACTTTATCAAAAGGAATGTACTTTCTTAAAGTTGATAACGGACAGAATATTCAAGTTGAAAAGTTCCTTAAATTATAAAATTTTTTAGACTAGATTTAAAAATAGAGCATTGAAGCGTTGACGGTTTAATGCTCTTTGCTTTTGCTAAATCTCCTGTAACTGCTGAAACTGTCGGCATGATTCTGTTACATGAATTTTAGCTTGAAGGTTGTTTTATTTTTAAGAAAGCTACAGTTGATCACAAATTCTCGCAAGCGTGTACGAACGATGTGAAAACGATCATAGAACGTAGCTGAGAAAATGCAACTCGGTTTAAAACGAAGTGCAACATAAAAAAGGAGTGAAGGCCATTTGGTTTTCACTCCTTTTTCTGTTTTTAGTATTTGTAAAGAATACAACTTTTATCTTGTTTGTAAACGAATAGATATTCGTTTAAGAAGCCAAGTAATTTATCTTAATTTCAATTTTAGCAAAGTGTCGAAACATAGCCATCACGCCACAATATTTATCGGTTGACATGTGAACGATTTTCTCTAATTTAGCTTCGTCCAAATTGGCACCAAAAAAATTATAAGTTACTCTGAACGTGTGAAAAGTTTGCACCTCCTCATCCGTCAAATCGCCTTCCACGTCAATTGTAAACGTATCGATTTCAGCACGCATTTTTCCAACTAAATTTGCAATATCCATTGCAGAACAACCTGCAAGCGAATTCAGCATCATTGATTTTGGACGCAATCCTGAATCAGAACCACCTTGTTCAACTGAAGCGTCAATTCTTACTACGCCTCCTGGATTTGTACTTGCAAAAGCCAATCCACCTAACCATTTTGTGTGTGATTTTGTTGTGCTCATAATTTTTATTTTTTAATTAAGGACAAACTAAATAGCATCCTCTATATTTTTCAAATCTGATATTCTATAAAACTTCATGTTGTTATTCTGAACATATTTGCAAATTTCAATCAGCGTTTCATATTCTGTTTCGTAATTATTTTGAAAATGAAGCACGGGTTTGTGTGCGTAAAATACTACAATTTTGTTATTCTTTTTTGCATACTCTAAAATCGACAAAAAATACGAAATACTAAAATGTGCATAATTTTTATCAATCCCTAAACCCAAAACTACGCGGTTGTTAGTGTAGTAACAATTTTGAGCTGTTGGATTTTGATTTCCGTAACAGGTACCTCTTAATATCTGAAATTCATTCAGCAAAAGCGCGTCTGTTTCAACAGTTCGTGCACCAAAAGGATAAGCAAAAGAAGTGGGTTCTAAATTATTTTCACTCATCAAGCTTACCATCGGATAAATCTCTTGCGAAAGATAGGGATCGGTTCCATTTTCAGCAATGAAAGTCGTCGCTTTAAGGTGATTCAATCCGTGTCCACCAATTTCGTGTCCAAAATTCTTCAACTCTTTCAACTTCTGGATTTTCAGTTGTGACAACTGATTAAATTTCGTCACAAAGAAAGTGGCTTTCCAATCGTAAGGATCTAAAATCGAATTTACGGCAAACCATTCGTCTACATAGTCATCGTCAAAAGTAATGACAATTCCTGCTTCTAATTTTATGGGAGTTTCGGCTGGAATATAATCGTCTGAACTACAGGAAAACAACACAAGAGTTAGTAGTACAAATAAATATTTTGTCGAATTCAATTTCTGGAATAGTGTTTAGCGTAAATGCTCATTTGTGATAGCTTCCATTTTATATATTTCAATTCCTACTCTGTCAATATGTTCAATAAATTCTTGATTGGTTATATCATTATAAATCGAAATGTCAAATTTATAAGGCAACATCAAATCATCTAAAGCAAATTCAATTTTATTTTGCAACGTCAAATCAATTCTTTTGCCAACTATTGAGATATCAATATCCGAGGCAGGCTTAAAATTTCCCATGGCTCTTGAACCATAAAGTATAACAGAATTAATCTCTTTATAATTTCTAAAAACGGCGTTCATCTTTTCAAATATGTCTTTAGAAAGACCTGAATTTTTCATTAAATAATATTTTCTTAATCAATGCTCATTTTTTGCTCCATATTTTTTTTAAATTCTAAAAATGCAGGAAAATAATCATTGAGGATTTTTAAGTAAATTTCGTCTGCCGTTGCTTCGTTGTACGTATGTGAAGTTTTGTTTCGACTTCCAATCATGTCCATCCAAACCGCTCCATCTGACATTAATTGCAATTGAAATGCTTCTCTCGTCGCATCACGACTGCCACCAACTGTTGTGTTTCCCTGATATGTAGCGTAATCTTTCATCACGTTCCACGCTAATTCGTGTGTATATTCAAAACGCTGAATTAGTCCTTCTTTGATAATTTCGTCTAAAACAATTTCTGTTTTTGAATCGTTATTCTTTATATAAGCAACTGCTTCAACAAGTTTTTGAAATGCTTTTTGAAAGTTTTCAAAGCGTTGTTTCCATCTCACATCTGCATTCATATCGTTATATTTTTTACGAAAAATTGAATTTAAAACAATCTATTTCCCCATTTTCCCGCCAACCACAACCACAATTTCCCCTTTCGGAGCTTTTGCTTCAAAATGAGTCAACACTTCGCGAACCGTTCCGCGAACATTTTCTTCATGGAGTTTTGATAATTCTCTAGAAACACAAATTGTTCGGTCTTCGCCAAAATAAGTAATGAATTCCGCTAATGTTTTCAATAATTTGTGAGGCGAAACATAAATAATCATTGTCCGAACTTCTTCTGCTAAAATCAAATATCGGGTTTGGCGTCCTTTCTTTTCCGGCAGAAATCCTTCAAATGTAAAACGGTCATTTGGCAATCCGCTGTTTACTAAAGCGGGAACAAATGCGGTCGCACCAGGCAAACATTCCACTTCAACTCCTTGTTCTACACAAGCTCGGGTCAATAAAAATCCAGGATCAGAAATCGCAGGCGTTCCTGCATCAGAAATTAGCGCGATCGTTTCTCCCGCTTTCAATCGCGTGATTAAACCGTCAATGGTTTTGTGTTCGTTGTGCATGTGATGGCTGTACATGTGTGTGCCAATCTCATAATGCTTGAGCAATTTTCCACTGGTTCTTGTGTCTTCCGCCAAAATTAAATCGGCTTCTTTGAGGACACGAATCGCTCTGAACGTCATGTCTTCTAAATTTCCTATTGGCGTGGGAACGATGAATAATTTACCCATTTACGAAAACTTTTTTTCAATTAATTCCATAAAACGTAATGCATATTCGTCTTTTCCTGCCCAATTGTTATAATCCGGTTTGACCATATCTTGAATGAATTCTTCCGCTTCTGAAAAGTTGGCAAACGTACTCAACTGAGAAAGTACCCGATTCAAATCTTCGCTACTTCCGCCAAAAAGGTGTTTTTCAAAACCAATTCGGTCGTTCAAACCAATGTTGATTGTTTTTGACAAACTATCGTTCAATGAAACGCTTTTGGGTTCGTGGTGATCAATAACAAATTGCGTTTTCTTGGTTTCCACCACTTCCACTTTAGTCACGGTATCTTTATGGTCTTCGGGATTCGTTTGTGTTGTAGTCGTTTCGTTTGAGTACGATTGTTCCGCTCTGACAAAAATAGGCTCCACATGTCCTTCACTTAAAAAATCTTCTAACGTGATTTGCTTTGGCAAAATTAGTTCAGGTTGCTCTTCTTTTGAAATTTCAAAAAGAGGTGCAAATTCAATTTCTGCTTCTGCTGCAACTTCTGCATCTTCAACTTCTTCGTCGTGAACATCTTCAATCAATTCCGGCTCTTCGTCTACGAATTCTTCTTCGTCCACAACAGATTCTTCTTCATCCGGATTTTCAACTTCCGTTTCGTGCTCCTTTTCTGAAGTCGCTTCTTCCACATTATCTTCCGCCGGAAAATCATCTACTTCGGCTTCTTCTTGAACTTCAGCTTCCTGTTGTCCCTCTTGATACTCTTTTGCTTCAGCTTCATCTTCTTCTGATTCAACTTTAGTCCAAGGTTTTGTAGCAGTATTAATTTCAGCGACCACTTCTTTCTCCGTTACTTCCGCATTTTCTTCTGCATCAAAAATTGCTTCTACCTCTTTTTCAGCACTTGCGTAACCAATTGTTGGTTTTACTTCACTAAAATTCTCTTCCACAAAACGCAATACCGAAATCTTCTCGTACAACTTCAACGTTTCTTGTTGCAGTTGTGCCAATTCCGATTTGTTTTTCAATTTCAAAATCCGATGTGCAATACTGATCAGTTCTGCTTCTAACTTTCTTTTCATAGTGGTAAAATTATAGTGGATAAGGCAACTTCAAGTTAATTTTTTTCTACAGTAAAAAGTTTTATTTTCCCAAATCAAGGTTCTTAAACTTGGATTAAAGAAAATTTTTCTACTTTTGACAACGTCGATGTAAAAGTAAAAAATATATGTCGGTTTAACTTCCCTGCGAAGAAAAAAAACGAATCCCTTTTAAGTTAGAAAAATACAAAATGTTTCTCGAAAATACAGTAAATCATAAAGAACAATTTGGCTGGATTGAAGTAATCTGCGGTTCGATGTTTTCGGGCAAAACCGAGGAACTGATCCGTCGACTTCGTCGTGCTCAATTTGCCAAGCAAAAAGTAGAAATTTTCAAACCTGCCGTCGATACGAGATACCACGATGAAATGGTAGTTTCGCACGACAGCAATGAAATTCGTTCCACACCCGTTCCTGCTGCGGCAAATATTCGTATTCTGGCACAAGGATGCGATGTAGTTGGAATTGATGAAGCCCAATTTTTTGATGATGAAATTGTCGCCATTTGTAACGATCTTGCTAATTCTGGAATTCGTGTGATTGTTGCTGGTTTAGACATGGATTTTAAAGGAAATCCGTTTGGTCCAATGCCGGCTTTGATGGCAACTGCTGAATATGTGACGAAAGTCCATGCCGTTTGTACACGAACGGGAAATCTGGCCAACTACAGTTTCCGAAAAAACGACAGCGATAAATTAGTTATGCTTGGTGAAACGGAAGAATATGAACCGTTGAGTCGTGCCGCTTTTTATCATGCGATGAAGAAAGATTAGTTTTAGTGGTGACTTGAGAAAATTCCCGAGTTGATTATTTCTTCCAACGAAAACTTTCCATCATATTCTGTAAATCATTTCTTAAATAACTTGCAGCAGGCATGATCGAATCAAAGTTAGGTTTTGCATAGAAGGGAACGGAACAATCTACAAAGTAATTCGTGCGGTAAAGTAAAACATACGGTTTTAAATGAATTTCTAATTTGCATCTAGAATTGTAGGATTATTTTTAAATCAATAATTGCTAGATAGATTTAGATAAAAATAATTCGAAATAAACCAATTGATCCTATAATAGTCGGACCAATTTACAAACCTCGTAAACGCAAAATAATTCCATTTTACAATTTAAACAGCATTGTTTTTAAGAAACTTCTTAAAGTTTATAACTCACAGAAAGCAAAATTACTCGAGGCATTACAAATCTTGAGTAATTTGAAATGGAATAATCAGAGAAGGAGAAACTATTTTTAGTTCGATTGTCAAATAAATTATTTGCCGAAATTTCAAAACCAAAAGGATTGTTTTTTTCTTGATAGCGAAGCGAAGTATTGGCAATTTCGTAGAAATTAGTTTGGTTGCGATCGTCCGTGTTTTTTAAATTTTCATAACTGAATTTATATACAAAGTTCTTCAAAAACTCAACCGAACCACTTGCATTAAAAGCATCTGTTTTATAATGGGAAGAAGTTAAGCCATTAAAAGCACTAAATCCCTTCGTGTAACCTACTTCTAAATCAGGCCACTTTCTATTTGCGGTTCTTAAAGTAACGCCGATGTTTTGGCGGTTACGGTCGTTTTGGGTACTGATGTCGTTTACCGTTTGTGTATACGTAAACCAGCCGAAGGAGGTATTAATTCCTGCTTTAAAGTGGTAAATTTTCTTTTCAAAAGACCCATAAAAATTCCAATTTGTTTCTGGATTATCTGTAATTATAGGCGTGCTGAATTGATTGATGCCTTGCAAAACAACATCGTTTCGTATTGTTCTTGCTTTTTTATTGAAACTTGCTCTTGTATACCAAGTGATGCCGCGGTACATATTCATTTTTCTGTAATTCAAGGAAGCATTGTGAAATCGTTCGTTTCGCAACAACGCATTTCCTTTGTAAACCGAATTGTAACTCTGCAATCGGAAATTATTGGCTAACAAATTGACATCGGGAAAATCGTTTTCTAACTTGTAATTAAATTCTAAACTTTCTGATTTATTAAATTCCAGTTCGCTCGTAAATTGGGGTTGAAATAAAGTTTTAGACAACTGATAATCTGAATCAAATTGTTGCGTTTTTAAATCATACCAATGAAAATAAATTCCGGGTTTATTGGTCCAAATGCCTATTTTGAATTTATATTCCAACCCAATATAAGCGTCGTTTAGTTGATAATTGACGTCGTTTCCAAAACCTGCAGAAGCAAAATCATTCACCGTTCCGTTGGTTAAAAGTTGCTTTTCGGACGTGATGTATTGCGATTTCCCATAATTATTTCCCACATTGGTATACAAATGATTGAAGTTATTGATAATCCAATAATGCTTGAACAAAGCATCGATGCTGTTGTTTTTGGTTTTATTAATTTGGTTAATCGTATAAGTCGAATCGTCTTGTAGCGGAATCAATCCCGGTAAAAAAGATTGGTCTGTAAACCACGTATTTTGTGGTGTGGTTTCTTCAAAAGCTTGATTGATTACTAAAGTGGTCGTGTGGTTTTGATTGATGCTTTTATGCCATTCTACATATTGCTTCACTGAGGTATTATCGGCCTTTTGCAAAGTCTCAAAAGTGCTGGAATTTAAATTAGTTGCTGATTTCAGCAAATTAATTCCATCGTTATTACTCGACTGAAATTGTCCGTTGTAATAGATTTTTTCTTTTTTATTAGGCGAATAATCCAACTTTACATTTCCAATTCCTAAAAAGGTTTTATTTTCATCGGATTGTTTTCTTTTTTCAAAAGTCAATGATTCATTTTGCAAATATTGGATGTTGCTTTCCAGTTTTTGATTCATAATCACTTTACTGAATATGGCAAAACCCGAAATTTCCAACTTTGGCGAAGCCGTATAACTAAAATTTAGTGCGCCAAAATGCGACTTATTTTCTACCACATCAGTGTTATCATTGGTAAACGAATACAGATTTGTAAGTGATTTTCTGCCGGTTAAAAAGCTACTTGCACCACCATCAAAACGCATCAAATCTTGATAGGTAAAAGTACTTCGCCCTACATTATTGCTATCGCCAATGAAACTCACATTTCCTTTTGGACTGTAATAAAACAAGGCTGCATGAGCCAAATAAAAACTATTATCGCCGTTTCCTACTTCGGCACCGGCTTCTACATCGCCAAAAACAAATTTCTTTTTATCTTCCTTGAGTTTTACATTCATTGCCAAATCTTCAGAATCCGAAACCTCTTTCATAAAACCAACTTCATTAAAGTGGTCTATCACTTCAATTTTATCTAAAGCATTGGCTGGAATATTTTCCACGGCAAGTTTTGTTCCGCCTCCAAAAAATGACTTTCCTTCTACTAAAAGTTTGGTTACTTTTTTTCCTTGAACGGTAACACCGCCATTTTTATCGACTTCGACTCCGGGAAGTTTTTCGAGGATTTCCTTCATTTTACGTTCGTTTCCGTTGGCAAAACTGGCGACGTCAAATGTCATCGTATCTTTCTTGATAATGATGGGTTTGAATTCGTGCTTGATGATGATTTCTTTTAGGTTTTCACCAGTAGCTTTTAGTTTAAAGTTGTGTGTAGTTATTGTTGAATTTGGCTCAACGATTAGCACTTCTTGGGTATAACCGATGTAAGAAACTACAATTTCGTACTTTACATGACTGTCTAATTCTAAACGAAAACGGCCTTTATTATCAGCCATGGCAAACTTAATTCCTGCTTTTTCTTGAAGCGGTTTTGCAATTAAATTTGCGGATTCTAAGGGTTGGTTTAAGGAATCAGAAACTACTCCTGTTATGGTTTTTTGGGAAAAGACGGAGAAGGAAATGAGGAGGAAAAATAGTAGGGATTTGGGCATTTAGCAAATTTTTTAATAAAAAATATCTTTAGATTATCAATTTCACATTTAATCTTCATTAATGATGTCGTCAAGCATTTTAGAATATTCTTTTTCTGACAGCCATTTGCCTTTAGTAGGCAAAGTAATTACATTTTTTTTATTTGGATTTAGATCTATTTTTCTAACACCTAAAATCACGTTTCTATTATGTAATTCCAATATCAATCCTGGCAAGCCTCCTTCTCCTGCAGGTCCATAAGGCACTGGTATTGAAGGACAATACCAAGCGGTTATTGTTCTATTAAAAACACCTGCATCCCCATTATCAATTGTCATTATTCTTGATGCTTTGAAACAAGTTAATCCATCAATTTTTTTACTTTCGTTTAGTAGCTCCCAATTATAATTATATTGAGATTGAAGAATGATTTTCCCAAATCCTTCCTCTTCAAACTCCCTTAAAAGTAAAGATGTCTTTTTAATATTATAATACTTTCCTGAAACTCCACTAAAAGCAATAGCCATAGAAATATTACTTTGATTTATATCCATCATTTCATCAATAAAAAAGACGGATTGTTGCTCATTGAATATCAAAGTACATGACAAATAATGTGTTGATTCTTTTGCTACTTTTAAAAACTCCTCTCCAGGTCCTTTATCAAAATCGGGATCATCAGTAATAATTATGCCGTATTGAATGCTTCCGTCTAAAATCTGGCAGTAGCTAATACAATTAGTAAGTAGCAGTAAAATAATAATTGTATTTTTCATATGCTTTTAAATTAAACAAGTCTTGTATATCAAGACTTGTTTCAAATCTTCTTTACCACCCAAAACAAATTCATTAACTTGAAACGGATTTACAAGTGGTTGCGATTCAGAACTTTTCCTTGCAATGCGGATTTTATGCATAAAAGTCCAAGAAGTAGTTCTGCTTATTTTAAGTCGTTTCGCCATCTAGCTTGCTGATAGACCTTTGGTAGATGTACTCATGTCAAAAGCAATAAAAAAAGCATTTTTAAACCAAAACGAACTCTATGAAACAAAGTGTTTGCTGTTGGACTTTCAACGTGATGAAAGCGATTACAATCTCGTGCGTAATTTTCTTTCCTATTGTAAATTTAGAATGATTACGCTTTTTACAACTAAATCCATTTGACCATTTTTTGTCGACTAAATAGGATAAACAATCTTTTTCTGTTTTAAATTTTTTAGCAAATTTAAATATATTTTGTCCAGTAAATATCTCCATTTTTTTTTATAAGTTAAGAATTTATTTGAACACCTCAATTTAATTTAATCTCGAAAATTATTTAATTGCCCATATCTTCCATCATCTTATTAAATATATTTGTAAACTCCTTTTCGTCAATAAGTTTATTACTTCCCACCGATTCTATTGTCAAATCATCGTAAAACTTTATGGACTGTAAAACATACTTCTCTTTTGCATTTTCATAAAGTGTCTCAAAAATTAAACCTGGTAAACCGAAAAATCCAGCTGGACCGTAGTTATAAGGTAATTCTGGACAGAACCACGCTACTAAGTTATAATTCTTTTTTCCCCTAAAATCGTCAACTACATGAATTCCAGTAGCTTTGTAACACAAGTAACCATCTATTAATTTGGTCTCAGCACTAATTTTCCAATTGTACTTATTTACATCCAGTTTAACATATAATTGTTGACCCAAAAATGTCGCCATAACAACGTCCTTTCCAGCCAAACGATAATAATAATTATCAGTAACAGCTGATTGACGCTTATAATTAATCTCATCGCTTTTCATCCGCTCTTTTTCATAGAAAAAAGCATTGTCTAAGTTTCCCTTTAATACAAATTCTCTTTTTTTTGCATCTGCTATACGATTTATAATATTATCTTTTATATTCTGGTCGTTGGTTATTTTATTCAACTCATCGACTGTGAATTCTTGAACTATTATCTTATAATAACATTCTATTCCAACTTTTTTTTGTGCATTTATAAATGTAATCCAACCCAGAAATAAAACCAAGCAAAACAACTTTTTCATATTTGAAAATTTTAAAGAAAAAAGCCTAAAAAAGAATTTTAGGCTAGAATAGTACTATTTTTTTATTAAAACAGGAAGCAATGGAACAGAGCCTGAGTAATTAGCATCAACGCAAAAATTATAGTATGAAGCGTAAGCTGCTGCAAATTCTGATTGTGTCATCGGTTGCTCAGCCGCTATTGTTTCAACTTTAACAGCTGCTGCTGCATACTTTTTACAATCCGTTGCAATTTCTTCCAATTTAATTTTTTCTTCTTTAACCGCGGCGTTATTCGCCATACTACTTCCTACAAATGCTATCATTGCGATAGCACTAAAAATAACTTTTTTCGTTTTGTTTAACTATTAAATTTATAAATTATTTTTGGTTAATGCATTAAACCTTTTATAAAATTGTAGCATTAATTTCTGTTAGCAAAATTTAAAATTGTTATTTATGAAAATGTATCATTTTTCTGTACTAATTGGTATAGAAAAACTATACATTTTCTTAATTCTTGTTTAATTAAATCAAAACTTCTTCGGTATAACCAATATAGGAAACGACGATTCCATATTTTACATTATTATCGAGTTCTGATCGAAAACGTCCTTTAGTATCAGCCATGGCAAACTTAATTCCTGCTTTTTCTTGCAAAGGTTTTGCAATTAAATTAGCGGATTCTAAAGGTTGATTTAAGGAATCAGAAACTACTCCTGTTATGGTTTTTTGGGAAAAGACGGAGATGGAAAGTAGGAGGAAAAGTAGTCGGGATTTGGGCATGAAATTTTAATGAACAATAAAATTAATCATTTAGACAATAAACTTTAGGATAAATCAACCTTTAAAATTTTCTGCGTTTTGCTCAAGTTGTTTATTGTAAGCTTCTAAGGAAATGGTTTTTACATTTTGTAGAAATGATAAATCAAAATTAATATTTGAATTCAAATCTATTTTTTTTGCACCAAAAATCACATTTCTAACTTGTAGTTCTAATATTAAACCCGGCAAGTTACTATACCCATTTGGTCCATATCTGTATGGAAGTTCTGGACAATACCATGCAATAACAGGATGATTAAATATCTTTCCAGACCCATTGTCTATTCGATTTACATTAGTTGCTTTATAACATAAATAATTATCAATCATCTTCGTTTCATTTTGTAATTCCCAATTATCTTTTAGCGGCTCTTTTATCAAAGTACCCTTTTCTATGTAGTTCATTTCTTGAAAAATATTATTTTCAAATTGATACGTTATACCCGAATACCCAGTAAAAAGAGTTGCATTCTTTATATTGTTTTCAGAAATTGACAATATAGAATTTTCGTAGAATTTTGAGCCTGAATTATTAATAATTAAATTAAATTGCAAATTATTAGACCCCATTCGAGCATTATCAAACATTTGTCTTAGACTAGGATTACTATTAAATAATTCCTTTTCATTATCTATTTTTACAACATATTGAACATTTACATTTTTCTGTTGAGCAAATGATAAACATACGATTAAGAGCGTAAAAATAAAGATTACTTTTCTTTTCATAATATGATTTTTAAATGGGGCTGTTTCAAAAATAAATTTGAGGCAGCCTCTCTATTTTTTTGAGTTAATTAGATTTTTGTAAATCAAATGTCATGTTTTTAACATTTTCACCTTTACACCAAAAATACATTTTTAAACCTGCTTTATTCGCATCTTTATCACTCATTCCTGTGACTTTAGCTTCTTTGCGTAATCCACTTGAATCATTTATTGCTAATTGTTCTTTCATCTCAGAATAGGAAACCACTTTGTTAGCTTCTAAATCAAAATGCACAAATTCAGCACCTTTTTGAGCCATTGCATAATAATCTTTTACAGCTTCCGCATTTGGAAAACCTTCGTCTTAACCAATTTTTAATGAATAATTTACTTTAGCAGAATTGGTTTGAGCATAAATACTTAATGATAGAACTAAAAAAATAGAAGTTTTTGTATCATGAATTTTACAATAAAGAGGTTTTAAGAATAAAGAGGAAGAATTATTTCTTCCAACGGAAGCTTTCCATCATATTCTGTAAATCATTTCTTAAATAACTTGCAGCAGGCATGATCGAATCAAAGTTAGGTTTTGCATAGAAGTAAACGGAACAATCTACAAAGTAACTTGTACTGTCAGTCAAATAAAATTGAGCATTCGTAGCTGCATTACCATTAACCGCATAGTACATTCCGTAAACACCATCTTTTTTATTTATAAAAGGTTGTTCTACAATGTCATCTGCTTTTACTACATGTTTGTAAGTCAGCGTTTGAGCGTCTCTTAAAAGCAAATTGATGTTGTTGTTTATGGGTTGAAATGTGAGATAAATCGTCGCTTTCATTTTTGGGTATTGAATGGTCAAGTTGCAGTTTTTTTCTTGAATCACTTTCCCATCACTGTTCACTTCAAATGTAAACGGACACGAAGCGTCTTCAAACGTTTTGTAAGTTGCTTCGGGATAATCCAGTCGCAAACTAGAAGTTGGTTTAGGTAAAACATCGTCTTTACAGCTTGAAACTATAAATAATCCAATTGCCAAAAAATATACAAACCAATTTTTCTTATTCATGCTGTTTCGTTTTATATGAGGTTGCCGCAAAGCGAATTCCGACACAAATTTACAGTAAATAATACGAGAATATGCATCTAAAGAGATCCTATAATTAGGAGTTTAAAGTAACTTTTATTTGCTTAATCCTTTTCTTGTCGACCAATTCAACCGTAAAAGTACATTTCTCGAATTGAACTTGTTGGCCCTTTTTTGGGAAATTGCCTAAAATTTCAAGCAAAAGTCCGGCTAACGTTTCCGCTTCTCCCTTTCGTTCTTCAAAAACAGCTTCGTCTACGTCAATAATTCGGTAGAAATCCTTTAGATAAATTTTCCCTTCAAAAAGAAAGTTGCGTTCGTCAATTTGCGAATAATTAATGTCTTCATCGTCAAATTCGTCGCTGATATCGCCTACAATTTCTTCGATAATGTCTTCCAGAGAAACCAGTCCTGAAGTACCACCGTATTCGTCAACTACAACGGCAAGATGGCTTTTCATGCGTTGAAAATCTTTCAGTAAATTGTCTAATTTTTTATTTTCAGGAACAAAGAAGGGTTCGCGTAAAAGTGTCAACCAATCGAAATCCTCCGCGTCAATGTGCGGAATTAAATCCTTGACAAACAAAACGCCTTCAATATGGTCAATATTATCTTTGTAAACTGGAATTCGAGAATACCCTTTTTCCAATACTTTTTTCAAAACTTCCGAGAAAGACTCATCATTTTCTATAGCAAAAATATCAATTCGCGGACTCATTACTTGTTTGGTTTCCGTATTTCCAAAAGAGACAATTCCCTCTAAAATCTTCTGTTCATCCGACGAGTTTTCATCCGAAGCAGTCAGTTCTAAGGCTTGAGAAAGTTGGTCAACAGAGAAATTCGATTTTTCTTTACCAAGTTTTTCCTGCAAATAAATCGTCAATGATCGCATCGGAATGCTGATGGGCGAAAGTATTTTTTCCAAAAAAGCGATAAAGTAAACGGTGATTTTTGCAAATTTAATATTGTTCCGACTTGCAAAAATTTTAGGCAAAACTTCGCCAAAGAACAAGATGACAAAAGTTATCAAAACAATTTTTGTCAACAACCGCAATCCATAATAAGGTATAGAAAGAAAAAAGTTGCGACTTATCGTGACAAACAGAACTACGATTGCAATGTTGATCACATTATTGGCGACTAACAAAGTCGCTAACAATTTTTTAGGACGTTCCAATAAATGCGAAATAATTCTTGTTTTTCGAGGACTTTTTGATGCAGATTCATCCAAGTCCTCTGCTGAAAGCGAAAAGAACGCTACTTCGGCTCCTGAAATTAATGCGGCAAAAAATAATAATACAATAATTAGGGCGAATCCAATTATTACTGTAAGGTCTAGCGTTTCTATAAATTGTAAACTGGGGGGTTCTGGGTCCAAAAGCGTTAAAATTGGTTAAACATTAGTACGGCAAGTCGTTTTTAGGCAAATCATCGTCTTCAAATTTCGGTTTGTTCAACTGAGATCGACTGTCGTCAGAATCTTTTTTCAAAGTTAAAAATGTAAATTCTGTTACCTGAATTTCAGTTGTATATTTTTGAGAACCACTGTCGTCTTGCCATTGGCGTGACTTGATTCTTCCCTCAATATATACTTTGTCTCCTTTTGAAAGGTATTTTTCGCAAATTTCAGCCGCTTTATTTCGGACAACAAGATTGTGCCATTCCGTAGAATTTATTTTCTCTCCTGTACTTTTATTAATGTAAGTTTCGTTTGTTGCTAAAGGAAAGCGACCGATACAATTTCCTCCATCAAAATAGTGCATTTTTATTTCATCGCCTAAGTGGCCTACTAAAATTACTTTATTTACTGTTCCGTTCATCTTATTGTTCCTGTTTGTATATCCAAATATAGTAAATTTTGGATTAGTCCAATAATTCCTTTTCAATAAAATTGTAAATAACAATTGGGAATGGGCGTTTTTTAACTTCTGAAAACGGCAATCCGCTGTCTAAAAGGTCTTTTATGGAAATTTTCCAAAACTGAATGGATAAATTTTGATGTGATAATTTATGTTTTACAGGTACTGACGACAAATTTTCGATGCTAATTACTGCATATTTGTCAGAAAATTCTTCTGATGAAAGTTGGATTATTTCCTCTAAACCCACATCATTGGCTGTTTCAATCAACGGAAATTCATATAAATTGTGCCAAATCCCTTTTGCAGAACGCTTCTGAATCAGGGTATTTTTCACTTCGTCTTCAAAAATCAAGTAGTTTAGATACCGATTGGTCACTTTTGTTTTCTTTGTTTTTACAGGAAGTGCCGTGATTTTATTGTTTCTTAATGCCAAACAACTGTCGTTAAAAATGCAGATTTCGCAATTGGGATTTTTTGGAACACATTGCAAAGCGCCAAATTCCATAATCGCTTGGTTGAATACCGCAGGATTATTTTTTGGCATTAGTTCTAGCGCTAATTCTTGAAATTCTTTTTTCGCGGAAGCATTTGAAATGTCGGTTTCAACTTGGAAAACGCGTGACAAAACCCGAAAAACGTTTCCATCAACAACAGGAACGACTTCGTCAAACGAAAAAGAAGCAATTGCGGCAGCGGTATAATCACCAACGCCTTTTAGTTCTAGCAATTGTTTGTAATTGTTTGGGAACTTGCCTTTTAAATCATTCGCAACAAATTTTGCCGTGTAATGTAAATTTCGAGCTCTGGAATAATACCCCAATCCTTGCCATAGTTTTAGCACTTGTTCTTCCGAAGCATTTGCTAAATCAAACACCGTTGGAAAAGCGGAAACAAATGCTTCATAAAAGGGCAAACCTTGTGCAACTCGCGTTTGCTGCAGCATAATTTCAGAGAGCCAAATCAGGTATGGGTTTTGAGTTTCGCGCCAAGGCAAATTGCGTTTGTGTTGTAAATACCACTTAATTAATTGTTTAGAAAAAATCATTATAAAATTTGAGAGTACAAAAATAGTCGTTTATGTGATTAAATTTTAATGAATTAGGATGATATATTGTTTAATTAATTCATATATTTGCACTCTCAAAAAAATAGTACATCAATATAAATTGAAAAGAAAATGACGAAAGCAGATATCGTAGCGAAAATTTCAGAAAGATTAGGTCTGGAAAAAGGAGATGTTCAAGCAACTGTTGAAACGTTTATGGATGAAGTAAAAAATTCATTGGAAACAGGTGACAACGTTTATTTAAGAGGTTTTGGTAGTTTTATCATCAAAACTAGAGCAGAAAAAACAGGACGTAATATTTCTAAAAACACTACTATTAAAATTCCTGCCCATAATATTCCCGCTTTCAAACCTGCAAAAGTGTTTGTAGAAGGTGTAAAATTGAATAACGAAGCAAAATAAATAATTTATTAATCAAAAAATCAACCCATTATGCCAAGTGGTAAAAAAAGAAAAAGACATAAGGTAGCAACTCACAAACGTAAAAAACGAGCGAGAGCTAACCGTCACAAGAAGAAAAAGTAGTTTTAAACTACTTTTTTCTTTTTAACGTTCATTGAAATTGAATTCAGTAATCAGTAATCAGTTTTTTAGTGGTCAGCAACTGAACACTTCCTAACTTAACACTGAATACTCTTTTCCCCGGGTACACAAACCTGTTAATTATTGTTTAATCCATCCTTACGAAAAGTTCAGGTTGCAGGGTTTTGGTTTCAAGGTTTAACTTTGAACCGTAAGCCTTCTGACCTTTCACCTATTACGTTTGGATAAAAATTTACAAGGTGAATAAAGAATTAATCATTCGATCAAGTTCTGACGCTGTAGATTTTGCCTTATTAAAAGATGGAAAACTAATTGAATTACACAAGGAAGAAGAAAAAAGCAACTTTCAGGTAGGCGATATTTTTATCGCTAAAATCAGAAAACCAGTTGCTGGATTGAACGCGGCTTTTGTAAATGTTGGCTTCGAAAAAGATGCCTTTTTACATTACCACGATTTAGGTCCGAATTTAGCTTCCCAACTGAAATTCATTAAACTTGTTACTACAGGTAAATTAAAAGAGTTCTCTCTGAAAAATTTTCAGTTTGAGAAAGAGATTGATAAAAACGGCGTTGTTACGGATGTAATAAGTGCCAATCAATCCATCTTAGTACAAATCGTAAAAGAACCTATATCGACAAAAGGTCCACGAATCAGTTCAGAACTTTCGTTGGCCGGACGATTTATTGTTCTCGTTCCTTTTTCTGACCGCGTTTCTATTTCGCAAAAAATAGAATCAAAAGAAGAGAAAGAGCGTCTTAAGCGATTATTACAATCCATCAAGCCTAAAGGTTTCGGCGTTATTGTGCGAACAGTAGCCGAAGGCAAAAAAGTCACAGAAATAGAAAAGGACTTGACAACATTACTCGACAGATGGTCGGGAATGTGTAAAAAATTACCAACTGCTCATCATCCCTCAAAAGTATTAGGTGAACTCAACCGAGCTTCCTCAATATTAAGAGACGTATTCAATGACACTTTTAGTGGAATACACATAGATGACGAAGAGTTGTTTTACCAAACAAAGGATTATTTGCAGGAAATTGCTCCTTCAAAACAATCTATCGTTAAGCATTATCAATCGAAGGATACTCCGATTTTTGAAAAGTACAATATAGAAAGACAGATCAAAACCTCATTCGGCAAGACCGTTTCCATGAGTAAAGGGGCTTATTTAATTATCGAACACACTGAAGCTTTGCACGTTATAGACGTGAATAGCGGAAACCGTTCGAATAAAGCAACCAACCAGGAAGATACGGCACTTGAAGTAAACATGATTGCAGCAGCAGAAGTTGCGCGTCAATTGCGTTTGCGTGATATGGGCGGAATTATCGTAATCGATTTTATCGACATGTCTGATCCTGAAAACCGTAAAGTTTTATACGATTTTCTACGTGAAGAAATGAGCGATGATAAGGCGAAACACAAAATTTTGCCTCCAAGTAAATTTGGCTTGGTGCAAATTACAAGACAGCGTGTTCGTCCAGAAGTGAACATTAAAACAAGTGAAGAAAGTCCAGATCGTGATTCGGGCGAGATTGAAGCACCAATTTTGATTATCGACAAGATCGCTTCTGATTTAGAACTAATGTTGAAAAAGCACAAGAAAGTAGTCTTAAACGTTCACCCGTTTGTTGCTGCATATCTTGCAAAAGGATTCCCTTCGATGCGTTCAAAATGGTTTTTTGAACACAAAAAATGGATCAAAATAATACCAAGAGACGCTTACACGTTTTTAGAATACCATTTCTTTGATAAAAAAGGAAATGAACTTACAATAGATTAATGCTGAATTTAGGTCAGTACCTCAAAACCGCTTTTCGAAAGATTAGCGGTTTTTTTGTTTTTGAAATTGAAGAAATTGTTATTGAATTAGAGGTTTTACACAACTTAGACGAATTTTTTAATCTGTGAATATTCGTGTAATCGGTGTACTATTTCTTTTTTGGACAAAATTATAATCCTTCGTGTGGACTAATTGTTGCGTTTTATTGCTAGTCAAAATATTTAAGAGCCATTTTTTCACGTGTTCAATCTGATTTCTCTAAATTATATTTCTTTTCTATTTTTGCTTTTGTATTTTAAGTACATTTAGAATATTATTCGATTCATTAAATTATCTGCCAAAATGCGCTGGAACTATAAACCAAAACCGACTCCTGAGAAAATTTCGACTCTTGTTGAATCCTTAAGTATTTCGCCTTTAATTGCTGAATTACTTGTTTCTCGCGGCATTACTACTTTTGAAGATGCCCGACTTTTTTTTCGTCCTTCACTAACCGATTTACATGATCCGTATCTAATGAAAGATATGGACAAAGCTACGGCTAGAATTGAGAAAGCGATTCTTTCTGGTGAAAACATCATGGTTTTCGGCGATTATGATGTGGATGGCACGACCGCCGTTTCGTTAGTTGCATCTTATTTGAAAACAATTTATCCCAATGTTACTACTTATATTCCGGACCGATATGCAGAAGGTTACGGTATTTCCTTTATGGGAATTGATTATGCAGACGACAATGAGATTTCACTAATCATTGCACTTGATTGCGGAATTAAATCAGTGGATCATGTGGCTTATGCCAAAGAAAAAAATATCGACTTTATTATTTGTGACCACCACCGTCCAGGCGATTTAATTCCAGATGCGGTTGCAGTTCTTGATCCTAAACGGGTAGATTGTGATTATCCTTACGATGAATTATGCGGTTGCGGAATTGGATTTAAATTAATTCAAGCGCTGGGACTGAGTCGAGGACAAAGCACAGAGGATCTGGTAAAATATTTAGATTTAGTTGCAACTGCAATTGCAGCTGATATAGTTCCAATGACTGGTGAAAACAGGATTTTGGCGAAATTTGGATTGGAAGTAATAAATTCAAATCCACGACCTGGAATTAAAGCGTTAATTCATCAAGTTAAAAAAGAAGAATTGACGATTACCGATGTGGTATTCATTATTGCGCCAAGAATTAATGCCGCAGGAAGAATAAAACATGGAAATTATGCCGTACAATTATTGTCGGAATTTGATTTTGAACAAGCAATAGAATTTGCACGAGAAATTGAAATGTACAATTCAGAACGAAAAGAATTGGATAAACAGATTACTGTAGAAGCGTTAAACCAAATTATTTCAAATCAGGAAACAGACCGTTTTTCAACTGTTGTTTATCAGGAAGATTGGCACAAAGGTGTTATTGGTATTGTGGCTTCTCGGTTGATAGAGCATTATTATAGACCCACTTTAGTGTTTACGAAAAGTGGTAATAAATTAGCGGCCTCCGCTCGATCGGTACTTGGTTTTGATGTTTACAATGCGTTGGAAGCCTGTGCTGAACATTTGGAGCAATTTGGTGGACACATGTATGCAGCAGGAATGACTTTGCAAGAAGAAAATTATGAAATGTTTAAAATTGCCTTTGAAAATCAAGTCAAAAATACCATTTCAGAAGAACAACGCGAACCCCAAATTTTAATTGACATGGAGTTAGATTTGGCTGCTATCGATGAAAAAATGATTCGGATTTTAAAGCAATTTGAGCCTTTTGGTCCTGAAAATATGACGCCGGTTTTCGTTTCTAAAAGTGTTTTTGATACAGGTTACGCAAAACCGATGGGTGGAAATGACGAACATTTGAAATTGTTTTTGAAACAAAATAATTCAGAGGGATTTGCCGCAATTGGATTTGGTTTAGGCACTAAATTCGACTTAGTTAAGAACCGAAAACCTATTGACATTGTGTATTCGCTGAGTGAAAATGAATGGAATGGTAAAACTTCGTTGCAGTTGAATTTAAAAGACCTGCAATAAAAGTAAGTTTAACTTTATTATTTAGAATTATTATAAATAATAAAGTTATATTTGTTCTCAAAGATTTATTTATGGGAATAATGAGGCAGATTTACGGCAACGATTTTGGTATGGCCTTTTATTGGAATCAAAAAGAAGAGGTAACTTCTGAGAAAGTGCAGTTGGTATTTAAAGAATCTGGTTTTCATTTAACATTATCGGAACTGGAACAATTTTCGGCATTAATAGTTGAAAGTAAATCACGAACAAGTTGTTGTTCCGATTGTAAAGCGAAAGCAACATGCAGCAGGTTTTTACTTCAAACGCCTGCAAAACAGATTGATTTAGCTGTGTCTATTGATGAGTTAGAAGGCATTCACGATTTGGTAAATGGCACTATTTTCAAGATGAAATTACAAAATTACATTCTCGGTAGGGGTAGAAATTAATTTTTGAATTCTTTCAGTTCGAATTTTTCACCATCAAAAACACCGTACGTAAAATATCCAATCCAATCGCCCAGATTTACATAGTACGAATTAGGTCCCACTTCGATTTGCATCGGAAGATGGCGGTGGCCAAAAATGAAGTAGTTGTAATGTTTGGTTTCGAGTTTTTTCTTAGCGTATAAAACTAACCATTCTTTGTCTTCGCCTAAATAAACTACATCTTCGTCTCCTGAAATCAGTTTGTTTTTTACTGATAAATATTGGGCTAATTTCATTCCAATATCGGGGTGTACCCATCTGTAAAGCCACTTTGAAAATGGAGCAGTAAATACTTTTTTCATTCTTTTATACCCTTTATCGCCAGGACCTTTTCCGTCTCCGTGGCCAATTAAAAAGGTTTTATTTCCAAATGTAAATTCTTTATTGTCGTGGTACGTGGGTATGTTGAGTTCTTTTTCAAAATAATCGGCCATCCATAAATCGTGGTTTCCTACAAAAAAGTAGATGGGAATTCCGCTGTCTCTGATTTCTGCTAATTTTCCTAAAACTCTGACAAAACCTTTGGGAACAACCGTTTTGTATTCAAACCAAAAATCAAATAAATCGCCTAATAGGAAGATCGCTTCTGCATCGTGCTTTATTTCGTCGAGCCATCGAACGAATTTTTGTTCTCTTGGAAAACTTAATTCGGAAGTTGGTGCGCCAAAATGTTGATCAGAGGCAAAATATATTTTTTTTAGACTTTGTTGAATCATTTTTTATTTTAAAAAGTCAAAGATACTAAAACTCCCTAAATAAATAATTGATGAGATACCGATTGAATTTTGAACAACTACTTAAGTTTACTATGTCTCGTTATTGAATATAACATTTGCGAACTAATTAGTTAAATATAAGTATTTGCGTGAAATAGTCTTAAAATTTGTTAAATTTGACTTTCCATATTTAATTGGAATTACTATTAAAAACCTATAAATTTTTCATTTCATGAAGAAAATTACCTTATTATTACTCGCGATTTTATACTCTTTCGTCGGGTATTCACAGTTCCCTGAGAACTTTGAGAGTACGACAGTTGCCGGTGGTTTCCCCACAGGTTGGCTTGTTACGGACAATGGAGTAGGCACCAGTGTAAGCTGGGCTATAACGGACGTTCCAAGTGTTGTTATCAATGGCACGAAGTCGGCTTATATCAATAGACAAAATATTGGTATGGGCAATACTTCGGAGGACTGGTTGATCAGTCCAGCGACATTGATACCTACAAACGGTCAGTTGCGATTTCTGACCCAGCAAACATTGCCAGGGAATCAACAAACCTTGTATCAGATTCGGATTTACTCTGGAGCGTCTCAATCGGCTTTGTCTTCGTACACTGTTTTGAAGCAATGGACCGAATTTGAATTAAACGCAGTACATAATGTGGTAGAGGAGAAAGTCGTAGATTTTCCTACAGCCTCAATAGGAACCAATACCTTTATCGCATTTGTAAGAGTGTATACCCAACCAACGGCAGGTGTAGATGGAGACCGCTGGTTAGTGGATGATATCAACGTGGTTCAAAAATGTTTGACGCCTTCTAACTTAAGTGCCAATACGATTGCCGCTACAACGGCTAATTTATTTTGGCCTGCAGTCACTGGAGCCACAGGATATGACTTGGAAATCTTAACTTCTAGTACCCCAGCCACAGGTACTCCAACCAATTCAAGCGTAGGACCTACGTTTCCAGCGGAAAACTTGTCACCAAACACCAATTATAAATATTACGTACGAACCAATTGTGGAGGCGGAAACTTCAGTGAATGGGTAGGGCCTTTTAACTTTACGACCCTAGCCATTGGAACAGCCTGTTCAGATCCTATACTTATTTCGAGTTTGCCTTATCAAACTGTTGATAATACGGGAAATTTCGGAAACTTATTAGCAGGACCTCAAGTAGCTTCTTGTATTTCAGGAAGTGTAAACTACCAATCGGGTAACGATGTTTTCTATAGCTATACCGCTACAGCGAGTTGCCCGGTAAGTTTTACATTAAACTCGGCACAAACACGCTCTTCGATGTTCATTTACGCAAGTTGTGCAGGACTTACAGGCCCTTGTTTAGGAGCCGCTGGAGATGCAACCAATGCTACTCGAGTAATCAACCTTGCAGTTACCGAAGGCGTTACGTACATCATCGTAATATCTTCAAACGTACAATCGCCAACAGTAGGCTATAACTTGTTAATTCAATGTGAAAACTGTCCTTCAAAACCAACGGATTTATTGGTAGCAAATACCACTTTAAATGGCGCTGATTTTTCATGGACCGCACCTACAGGAACTGTAACTTCTTACCAAGTAGCAGTACAATCTCAAGGAAGTACAGTACCATCAGGAGCTGGACAGTATATAGGAATTACCGGAACTACTTTTACACCAACCGATTTAGATCCAGCTACTCCATACCAATATTGGGTACGTTCAGAATGTTCTCCAGGGGTATTTAGTGCTTGGTCAGGACCGATCTTATTCAACACCCAAATTTGTGCCCCAGCCGATAAATGTGACTACACCTTTAGAATGACCGACAGTGCCAATAATGGATGGAATGGAGCACTTATGCAAGTGCGTCAAAACGGCATTATTGTAGCAACAATAGGAAGTACGTACACGTTTCAACAAGGAGCAGGACCAGTGGATGTAATAGTGCCACTTTGTACCAACGTTCCGTTTGATATTTTCTGGAGTGTACCAGGAACACAACCCCAACAATGTATTGTAACAGTTATCAATAAATTTGGACAAACTATTGCAAAAGTAATTGGAGCAGATGAAACAGTAGGGACCTCAATTTATAATAATGTAGTGAATTGTACCGCTCCATTATGTAACATTGCACCAATCAACGTAACAGTCACTTCTATTACCACTACCGGCGGAACCATTAACTGGGAAGCACCAGGGACAGAAGGAGTAGGATTTGATATTTATATTGTACCAACAGGACAAGGAGCACCGGATGAAAATAGCACACCTACTTTCTCAGGAACAAACGGAACTGCAGCACCATTTTCTTTCAATATACCAGTACCCAATACATTAATACCCGATACTTCTTACGATGTATATGTACGTGTAGAATGTAGTGCACCAGCAGATTCACCATGGTCTGTTGTAAAAACATTTAAGACATTACC
>NZ_ATTM01000006.1 GCF_000419685.1 Flavobacterium antarcticum DSM 19726 | reverse complement strand
ACTCATATAAAGTAACACGTAGCATGAGTAGAACAGGGAATTGCTGGGATAATGCAGTAGCTGAAAGTTTCTTTAAATCCTTTAAAACAGAATTAATCTATGGCAATAAACTGATTTCAAAGGAACAAATGAAACTGCAAGTTTTTGAATATATCGAAATCTGGTACAATCAAAAAAGAAGACATTCAGCTTTGAAATATATGACAATAAAGGAATTTAACAAACAATCAAATAATTACAAAAATGTCGCTTAACTTAAACTCCACTTTTTATTTGCATATCCAAGCTTCAAGTTCTATCCCAAAGCTTTTACGCGGAAAAGCCATAACAGTATTGATTTCCCCAAAAGCAACACCTATGTTTTCCAAGCTTTGCGACGTGTTTTTAGCGTTTAGGGAAGGTTCCCCCAAGCAAAGGGAAGGCTCCCCCAACAAAAGGGAGATCTCCCCCGAGTAAAGGGAAGGCTCCCCCAAGCAAAGGGAGACCTCCCCCGAGTCAAGGGAAAGCTCCCCCGAGTCAAGGGAAGGCTCCCAAGAATTGCCTTATTCAAATAAAAAAAGGAATACTATTTTAGCTAGGCTATAAATGGTTGCCTCCTCTTAAAATTATTCCCCTACAATTCAGTACCATTTTTCTACAATTCAGCACTTTTAAATTTCAAAATAAAACCTTCTCCTGCATCTTTGTGCTATAAATAACTGCAAAATGAGAACAACAATTACTTTTTTACTTTTAACGCTTACGCAAATGCTACTCGGGCAAACGACTATTTCAGGTAAAGTGCTCGACGAAAAAAAGCAACCGCTTCAAGGAGCCAATGTCTTTATTGACGGAACCTACGACGGATCTTCTACCGATGCTAATGGAAATTTTAAATTTTCCACTTCCGTTAAAGGCGTTCAAATTTTGAAGATTACTTTTCTGACGTTTGAAACATTGGCACAAAACATTGCGATTGAAAAGTACCAGTCGCAAACTTTTATTTTGCGTGAAAGCATCAACAGTTTAGACGCCGTTGTGATTAATGCGGGAATGCTTGAAGCAGGCGATAAAGCGAGAGTTTCGGTTTTGAAACCCTTGGACATTGTCACGACCGCAGGTTCTGCAGGCGATATTGTTTCGGCTTTGCAAACCCTTCCCGGAACACAAACCGTGGGCGAAAGTGGACGATTGTACGTTCGTGGTGGCGAAAGCGATGAAACACAAACTTTCGTAGACGGACTTCGAGTGGCTCAACCGTATGGCGCTTCTGCAAATAATGTTCCTACTCGTGGACGGTTTTCCCCGTTTCTTTTCAGTGGAATTTCATTTTCAACAGGAGGTTATTCAGCCGAATATGGAGAAGCCTTGTCCAGTGTTTTATTATTAAATACCATTGACGAACCCGTTCAAGAGCAAACCGATATTTCTTTGATGACCGTTGGTTTAGGAGTAAGTAATACTCAAAAGTGGAAAAAAAGTAGCTTATCAGTGAATACTGCGTACATTGATTTGGCACCGTATCAACTCGCCGTTCCACAAGCGGTAGATTGGAATCGTCCGTATCAATCCTTGTCAGGCGAAGCGGTTTATCGGTACCAGTTTGACAACGGTTTGTTGAAAGTGTACACGGCTTTTGATGCTTCGCGCTTTGATTTGAATCAAGAAAATATCAATACGAATTTGAAAGACCGAATCAATTTGAACAATACTAATTTGTATTTCAACGCAGTGTACAAAGGATTTTTAGTCAACAATTGGCAACTAATTACTGGAGTAAGTTATGGTTTGGGACAAAATAAAATCGACTTGAATCAGGATTACGTGACGAATGAAGAAAACGCATTGCACTTGAAATTGAAAGTGTTTAGCAAAATTACAACGCGACTAAAGTTGAGTTTTGGAAGTGATTATTTCCTGACCAATTTTGACGAAAGTTATAAACCGTTGCAAAAAGGTAGTTTGAGAACAGGTTATACTTCTGGAATTTCAGCGTTCTATTCCGAAGTAGATTACTTCTTTAGCAAAAAACTTGCTTTCAATTTAGGAATTCGAGCGTCAAATAATAATTTACTGAATGCATCTTCGGTAAGTCCACGCGCTTCGGTTGCTTATAAAACAGGAAAATTCAATCAGTTTTCCTTTGCTTATGGGAAATTTGAACAAGCTCCAAAAGCAGACTATTTGAAATACCATTCCAATTTTGAAAACGAAAAAACGCAACATTACATTCTGAATTACACCTTTGCAAAAGAAGGCACCACTTTACGAGCCGAAGCGTATTATAAAAAATATGCTGATTTAGTGAAATTTGATTCTGAAAATCCCGTGTACAGCAGTAATTATTCCAATTCAGGTTTTGGATATGCAAAAGGTGTCGATGTTTTTTGGCGAGAAAATACACGAATTAAAAATTTAGAATATTGGATTTCATACTCCTTCATCGACACGCAACGTGATTACAGAAATTACCAACAAGAAGCGACACCAAGTTTCGTAGCAAAACATACGGCTTCAATTGTAACCAAATATTGGATTTCAAGTTTGCGTTCGCAATTGGGCATTACCTACAACTTTAATTCGGGACGCCCTTTTGAAAACCCAAATACGGATGGTTTTTTAAATGAAAAAACAAAAAGCTATTCGAATGTAAACTTGGGTTGGGCTTATTTAATCAGTCCACAGAAAATCCTGTATTTATCGGTTTCTAATGTGTTGGGAACTAAAAATGTATATGGATATGAGTATGCAAACACAGCCAATCAGCAAGGGAAGTTTGAAAGTAAAGCGATCGTTCCAACGGCAAGTCGGTTTATTTTCGTTGGTTTTTTCTGGACGATTAGTGCGGATAAAAAGAGCAATCAGCTTGATAACTTATAGGATGTTTTCTAGCCACGAATTACACAAGTTTACACAAAATTCGATTTTTAAGAGTAGTACATATTTAAAGAACCATTCTGCAATTCGTGTCCATTTGTGAAATTCGTGGTGAAGGAATACTAATTTTTAGCAACTATCAGATATACGATTGAGTCATCAATTACAACAGTTCAGTCACTTCCTTTTTTAATTTGCTCGAAAGTGATGCAAATTTGTTTCAGAATTAAAAGCGTTTCAATAAGCAATAATCTTCAAATAATCTACATCATGAAAAAATCTATTTTAACTTTAGTACTTGTACTTTCCGGAATTTTTGCGCAAGCTCAGAATCAATACGAACAAGGAATGAACAAAGCGTTTGAACTGTGGAAAACAAATAATACGACAGAAGCTGCGGCACTGTTTGAACGAATTGCTTCCGTGGAAAAGAACAATTGGTTGCCCAATTATTATGTGGCTTTAGTGAACACAACGGCTGCATTTCAAGTTTTGAATGACAAACAGAAACTGACCGCGTTGCTGGATAAAGCACAAGAAAGTTTGGATATTGAGTTTACTAAAAATCCTGATAATGCAGAAATTCTGGTTTTGCAAGCGTTAATTTACACGGCTTGGATTTCAGCTGATCCTATGAAAAACGGAATGACAATGTCCGGAAAAGTAATGGAATTTTACGCTAAAGCTGAAAAAATAGCACCCAATAATCCCCGCGTTGTTTTTGGCAAAGCAGAATTTGAAATTGGTGGAGCGCGATTTTTCAAGCAAGATACTTCGGCAATGTGTGCTCAAATTGAAAAAGCTGTTGCACTTTTTAGTACTTTTAAACCGGAAACTGTTTATCATCCAAACTGGGGTTTAGACCGCGCTTTAGAAGCTCAAAAAGAATGTGCTAAAAAATAGGTAACCATTTAAATTTGTAAGTAAAATCAAATGCAGAAAGTCGTTCAATATATTTTCAAAGTCATTTTTACAGGTCTGATTATAAGTATCGTTATTGCTTGCGTAATAATTGGTATCGAGTGGTTTTTTGGTCGCGTATTGACGGCTGATCATTCGCTTTTTGTTGAAATTGCCTATTATTGTTTGTATGGTGTCGTTCTGACTTTTGTCAATAGTGCTTTTTTTGATTACATCAACCATCAGGTAGTTTGGAAAAAATATTCAAAATACCGTTTATTACTTGGTGTCACAGGAAGTGTTTCGGTCACCATGTTGGGAACATTTTTAATACGGATGTTCATCAAGACCGTAATCGAACACAAAAACTTGACGGATTTTCTAGTGAATGAAAAATTTCGCTATTACATCGTTTCTTTATTAGTTACTATGGTGGTATCCTTATTTTTCCACACCATTTATTTTTATAAAAAGTCACAAGACAAGAAAGTCAAGGAACAGAAAATAATAGCAGGAACGGCTTCAGCACAGTTTGAGAGTTTAAAAAACCAAATAGATCCACATTTTTTGTTCAATAGTTTAAATGTGTTGAGTTCGCTGATCGAAGAAAATCCTGAAAATGCCCAACGATTTACGACGTCTCTTTCTAAAATTTACCGCTATGTTTTGGAACAAAAAGACAAGGATTTAGTTCCGGTTTCAGAAGAATTGGCTTTCGCCAAAACCTATATGAATCTTTTAAAAATGCGTTTTGAAAACAGTTTGTTTTATGAATTGCCCGAAGAAGTTCCAAATCCCGATGCTAAAGTAGTGCCATTATCGTTGCAATTGTTGCTTGAAAACACGGTAAAACACAATGTAGTCAGCGAACAAAAACCGCTTTACATAAGAATTAAAATTGTGGATAATAATTTAATAATCGAAAACGACTTACAGAAAAAGGAAGTTCTGCAAGACCGAAGAGGTGTGGGATTGCAAAATATAATCAATCGCTACGCAATACTAACGCAACGAAAAGTGCGTATAGAAGAATCAGCAGCTGTATTTTCGGTTAGTATTCCGATTTTAACCAAGCAAGTTGCAGTTATGGAATCAACAGATAAAATTACAGAAGATCGGTATTTAAAAGCACAAAAAAAGGTGGAGGATTTAAAAGGATTTTACGGTAATTTAAGTTCGTATATTCTAGTTAATTCTGGTTTAATTATTTTAAATTTGGTTACAAGTCCAGGTAATCTTTGGTTTTTCTATCCGTTACTGGGCTGGGGTTTAGGCGTGGCTTTACATGCGATGTCTGTATTTAATTACATGCCTTTTTTAAACCGCGATTGGGAAGAGAATAAAATCAAGGAATTGATGCACAAAGAAAAAACGTCCCGATGGAAGTAGATGCACAAAAATTCGTTTTAGAGGAAGAGATGCAGTATCAAAAGGCGAAGAAAAAGGCGAGAAACATTCGTGATTTCTACATCAATTTGAGTTTGTTTTGTCTCTTTATCCCCATCATCATTGGAATTAATTTATATTTCGTTCCCGAATACCATTGGTTTTGGTTTTCCATTTTAGGTTGGGGAACAGGAATGCTCATTCATGGATTAATCGCTTTTGAATTTCATCCAATCGTCACTAAAAATTGGGAAGAGCGAAAAATCCGACAGTTTATTAAAGAAGATTTGGAACGCGAAAAATTACACATTACTATAAAAAACAAACAAAATGGAACGCATAAGAACACCCGAAGAAATTAGATTGCAACGCATTACTAAACGAGTACAGGACATTAAAGGTTTTTATAAACATTTGGGTTCTTATATTATCGTGAACCTTATTTTAATTGGAATGATTTATTTTCAACTGGATAAAGGCGAAACCTTCTTTAAATTCTCCACATTCTCTACTGCATTCTTTTGGGGAATCGGACTTGCTTTTCACGCGTTCAATGTTTTTGGTAAAAATGCTTTTCTTGGTGCTGATTGGGAAGAGAAGAAAATCAAGGAATACATGAACCAGAGTCAAAATTCAAAGTGGGAATAAAAACGCTAATTTAATTTTATAAACATTCAGAAATGAACATCATTATTATTGAAGACGAAAAACCTGCTGCTCGACTGCTGCAAAGAAAAGTAGAACTGTTGGGTTTAAAAGTGATCACTATGTTGCATTCGGTGGAAGAATCCATTCATTGGTTTTCAAATAACCAACATCCTGATTTGATTTTTCTGGACATTCAACTTTCGGACGGACTTTCATTTGAAATTTTTGAAAAAGTGAAAATTAATAGTGCGATCATTTTCACCACAGCTTATGATGAATATGCGTTACGAGCTTTTAAACTCAACAGCATTGACTACTTACTAAAACCCATTGACGAAGAGGAGTTGAAAATTGCCGTGGATAAATTCCAAGTGCAATTTTCAAAAAAGGAATCGCTTTCGTTAAACTTTGAGCAAATTCGCAGTATGTTCGCTCCCACAGAAAAAGTCTATAAGTCCCGATTCACAGTGAAAATTGGTACTCAAATTAAAATAATAAATGTGAGCGAAATTGAATGTTTTTTTAGTGAAAACAAAGGAACGTACATTCATACTTTTGACAACAGAAATTACCTTCTGGATACAACACTTGAAATTTTAGAAGAAGAATTGGAGCATAGAAGTTGGTTTCGTGTAAGTAGAAAGTTTATTGTTCCACTTACTGCGGTAAAAGAAATTGTTGTGTACAGCAATTCGCGTTTAAAAATCATTCTTCCTACTTATAAAGAAGAGGACGTTATTGTAAGTCGTGAAAAGGTAAGTGATTTTAAAAATTGGATGGCATAAAAAAAGCTATCTGAAGTAAATACTTTAGACAGCTTTTTCTAATTTTGGTTGATTAGGAAATATTAATCAAATAAAGATTTAATTTCTTTCTCTGTTTTACCTAATTTTTGTTGCAATTTTCCCCACATTTCTTGTTCTTGACCCTCTTCGTACATCAAGTCGTCATCGGTTAAATCAGCATACGATTTTTTTAGTTTACCTTTTAACTCTTCCCAAGATCCTTTAATTTCATTTGAATTCGGCATAATAAATAATTTTATGTGTTAGTACTATTCTTTTCTATTACAAAGTTGCACTTATTATCAGTGTTTTACTTTACGGAATTTCTTTAATTTTTTACGGGATTTTAATTTGACATTAATACAGCACAAAAAAAAACGCCTCCAAAAGGAAGCGTTTTGATTTGATTTTCTTTAAATTGTTATTCAACAATTTCGAATGTTTGGTCGTCTCCGCTAACTGCTTTTCTAACGTTCATTGCTTTGTTGTCTGATCCAACAACGAATGCTACGAATTCCATTTTTGAAGCGTTAGTAACATTTGCAGGTACAGGTAATGAATACGTTTTTGTGTACGTGTTTTCGTATACAGATTCTCCTGCAGGAATTTCATCTCCTAATATGTTCGTATAAGTAGCTCTTAAAACGTGGTTGTGTTGAAAACCTACAATAGTTGAACCACCACCATAATGACTAGTGTAGTTTACTTGATCGTAAATTAATCCATTCTCTAACGCATAAACTACTAATTTAGTTCCGGTCATGTTTTTACCAAATTGTGTTTTAACAGTTAAGTTAACTGTTCCATTAGCAACGGTTGCTTTCATAGCTAAACCTACTTTTGGTGCAGTACCTTGTGTAAATGAAATCACTTGGCCAGAGTTAGTCGCTTCGTCTCCACTCCATTTCGTGATACGGTTTAATCGCGCATCAGGATAACCTGTTAATCCAATTAAGCTTAATAAAGGACTAGCTGCTGCAAAATGATAAGGATCTGTTTGTGCGCCACCACCTGATCTGTGGATCGCAACAGGAACTGCATAATCAGTTTGTGACATCACTAAATCAATTCCTTGTGCAACGCGAGGACAAAAGCCACACCATGTTCCAGTGTAGTCTTCGATCAATACTCTTTTTACAAAAGATGTTGATGGTCCGTCTACATAAGTAACAGTTGTAGAAGCTGTTTTGCCGCTGTAGTTTGCTTTTACGGTGTAGATTCCTGCTGCATTAGGAGAGAAGCTTGCGTTTGTTAAAGGTGCATTTACGCCTACAACTGAAATAACTGAAGTTGCAGTAACATCAAGATTAGCTTCTGTTTTTACCGTAAAAGTAGTTGGTACTCCTACGGTTTGAGTAGCCATACTTGGAGTGATTGTAATTGAAGTCACTTCAACTGCTGGTCCTCCGTTATCTTCCGACGACGAGCAAGAATAAAGTGCTACGAAAAAAATACTTAAAAATAAAAATTTCAAAATTTTCATAATAATTTGGTAAGGTTAATTAGTAATTTATAGATGACAATATTAAAGCATTTTTTTTCAAAACTACAATTTAATCGGTTTTTTTTTGTTTAATTTGCAACACTAAACAACTAAATTATGAAAAAAATAGCATTACTACTTTTATTTGTATGTACCGCTGCAACAGCACAAAAGGAACTTCCAAACGTTAATTTAAAGTCGCTTGACAATAAATCAATGAACATTAAATCAGATTTTAGCGAAAAGGATAAAGTCTATGTTTATGTGTTTTGGGCAACTTGGTGTGCACCTTGTATTCAAGAATTAGATGCAATAAATGATGTTTATGGGGACTGGAAAGAAGAATTAAATATGGAAATTATTGCGGTTTCTATAGACGATGCACGAACAGGAAAAAGAGTAAAACCGATGGTGAATGGTCGCTCATGGGATTACACCGTTTTGTTAGACACCAATCAAGATTTAAAAAGAAGTTTATCGATTGCAAATCCACCCTACACTATTGTAGTGAAAAACGGAGTGATTGTATCTGAACAAGCAGGTCATGCTCCAGGAAGTGAACACGAATTCTTTGAAAAATTAAAATCTTTATAAGCAATTTAATGAACAAAAATTTAGCCTTAGGTATTTTACTTTTAACAGCGTTAAATGTATTTGCCCAACAACAAAACGATACTGTTAATAAAACTAAATTAAAAATTAACGGTGGTTTCGAGTCAAACGCTCAATGGTATTTGAATGATACAGAACGAGATATCAAGCATCCTGAAGATCCATTCCGTTCTAATAATTACCTGTTTTTAAAAGCAAATTACGGAAAATTTACGGTAGGTACTCAAGTAGAATCGTACTATAAACAAGCACTTCTAAATTACAATCCTGCGTTTGAAGGAACGGATTTTTCACTTTATTACGCAAATTACAAATCTGATAAATTAGATCTTACTGCGGGACATTTTTACGAACAATTTGGAAGTGGATTGATCCTTCGCGCTTGGGAAGACAGAGCGTTGGGAATCAACACCGCACTTCGCGGAGGTCGTGTAAACTTTAAACCTTTCGAAGGGGTTTCAATTACGGCACTTTACGGTAAACAAAAATCTGGTTTTCACGTTTCGGAGGCTAATATTTTTGGAGCCAATACCGATCTTGATTTAGCGACACTTTTTAAACAAGAAAATTTTGGATTGACAGTCGGTTTTAGTTACGTGATGCGCGATCAAGAAGTTTCTGAAACAGCATTTGATCCAGATCAAGTAAATCCACCATCAATTAGCCAACAAACGGGTGCTTATTCGGGAAGATTAGGTTTTTCTAAATCGGGATTTTACATATCTTCGGAGTACAGCTTTAAAGACAAAGAGCCAGTATTGGAGACCAAGGCGGTAACTTACAATTTCATAAAACCAGGAAATGCATTATTGTTGAACTTCGGTTATTCTGAACGAGGCTTTGGTATTGACGCGACGTTGAGAAGATTAGAAAATATGGTTTTTTTAAGTGATAGAGAACCAGTTGTTTATGGTCCTGAACTGCTTAGTACAAATTATAACGATCGTGTTTTAAATTTTACACCTTCTTTAACGAAGCAGCATCACTCCAATTTGGCTAATATTTATGTGTACCAAGCACAAAACAAAGTGTTTATCGATCCCAATGGCGTGAAAAAAGCAGGTGAAATTGGTGGCCAATTTGATATTTTTTATAATTTCAAAAAAGGAACTTCGTTAGGTGGTAAATACGGTACGAAAGTAGCATTGAATGCGTCAAATTGGTTCAATTTAGATGCGGAATATTCTACACGTGCTGTACAAATTAGTACACCAAATGCTGAATATACGTTTGATGTGAATGACTACGATGCGAAGTTTTTAGCGGGAAGTCAAAAATATTTTTCGGATTACAACATTGAAATTTCTAAGAAACTCTCTAAAGATTTCAGAGGTAGCTTGATTTATGTGAATCAGTATTACAACGATCAATATATTAGAGGAGTTGCCTTTGATAACGTAGTGAAAACCAATATAATCTTTGCAGAGGGAATTTATACTTTTTCCGGAGGTAAAGCAATAACCGCAGGTTTAGAGCACATGTGGGCTGATAATGATAGAGGAAATTGGGCGTCGTTATCGCTGGAGTATAATCATAATATGAACTGGTCCGTTTATTTAATGGATATGTACAATTATGGTTATGAAGAAAATACGGAACTAATAGCGGGAGATATTGATGCGTTTGACATCCATTTCTATAATGCGGGAGTTACTTATAGAAAAAACAGCTCACGATTCTCTGTTGGTTACGGCCGTCAAAGAGGTGGACTGGTTTGTGCAGGAGGAGTTTGTAGATTTGTTCCAGCAAGTACTGGAGTTTCCTTTACAATTACTACTTCGTTCTAAAACAGAACAAGTTTATAACAGAAAAAGCAGTTAACTTCACAAAAGGTTAACTGCTTTTTTTATGCTTTTAAAAATTTTATTTACTCAGTCGATGCAATGTATAAACCATCGCGGTAAGTAGGAAAGAGGCCATGATTTGATGTGCTAAACCCAACCATAAAGGGACGTGTTCTAAAAGCGTAAAAACACCTAATGCAAACTGCATAAAAACAAATAGTAGTAGCGTGTTTAAACCTCTCTTCTGACTTGTCACCAATACAAATTTTCTTGACTTATAATATAAAAACAAGATCAAACCTACTACAAAGTAAGCGACGGTTCGATGCACAAATTGTACCCCGCTTTTTCCTTCGACCAAATTTAAAAATAATGTTGGTTGCTCGATTAAAACCGTTTCATGCATGAATTTTCCTTCACTCATCATTGGCCAATGGTTGTGAATTAATCCTGCATTTAAACCTGCTACGAAGCCACCATAAATGATTTGAAGAATAAGTACAGCGAGCGCTAATCGTGCCGTATTTCTAAGCGAAACAAACACAGTTTGGCGTTCCGGATATATCAAATCTAAAGCTACCCACAGCGTATATGCAAATGTTAGAAACGCAAAAGTCAAATGCAAGGAAAGTCGGAAATGACTCACATCTGGATTGTCTATCAAGCCACTCTTCACCATGAACCAGCCAAGGAATCCTTGGAAAGCACCCATTAATAAAAGAACGACACACTTTTTAATTGTAGCAGTATCTAATCTTTTACGGATTAAAAAGTAAGCAAATGGAATGATAAAAACCAAACCTATTATTCTTCCAATAAAACGGTGGAACCATTCCCAGAAATATATAAATTGGTAATCGTCAAGTGTGAAATCATTGTGAATATTGATTTTCTGATATTCCGGAAATTTCTTGTATTCGTCAAATGCATGTTGCCAACTTTCTTCAGTCAGCGGTGGAAACGTATCGGTCACTAAATGCCAGTCGGTCATGGAAAGGCCTGAATTGGTCAGTCTAGTAATTCCGCCTACGACGACCATAATAAACAACAATAAACAACCTGAAAGTAGCCAAATAATGACTGATTTATCTTTTTTCATTTTTATTTAATTGAAAAGTTTTGCTGCAATTTTATACAGCAATTTCAACGATCAAAATCTTAAATTTATTTTTTGCCAATGCAAAAATACACACTCTAAACAAGTGCAAGAAAAAACATTCGTTAATCTTTATTTAAACCCATTTTCAACGCTTTTTTGGTCACAAATTCTAATGCTGCTTCATATTCATTGGGAATGTGTCCTTCTAAAATTGCTTCTTTCACCGATTCCTTTAACGTTCCAATTTCTCGTCCCGGTTTCAAATTAAATAACTCCATAATTTGTTCTCCGGAAATTGGTGGCTGAAACTGACGTACGTGATCGCGTTCTTCTACTTCAATAATTTTCTGCCGAACGAGGTTGAAATTATTGTGGTATTTTTTAAATTTCGATGGGTTTTTAGTAGTTATATCTGCTTCGCACAAAGTCATTAAATCGTCCACTTCTTCGCCTGCATCAAAAACCAAACGTCGTACGGCAGAATCTGTGACTTCATCTTGTGCCAAAACGATGGGACGCGAACTCATGATCACCATTTTTTGTACGAATTTCATCTTCTGATTCAACGGCATGTGAAGCCTTTCGAAGATTTTCTTTACCATTTTTCCGCCTAAAAATTCATGTCCGTGAAACGTCCATCCTTGTTTTTTAGTAAAGCGCTTTGTGGGTGCTTTTCCAATGTCGTGTAATAAAGCTGCCCAACGAAGCCAAACGTCATTCGTGTTTGGAGCGATATTATCGACAACCTCTAAGGTATGGTAGAAATTATTTTTATGGGTGTGGCCTTCAATTTCTTCAACTTGATTTAAATCCGTCAATTCCGGTAAAATGTAATCAAGTAATCCTGATTTATAAAGCAATAAAAATCCAGTAGAAGGTTTGTCCGTCATCAGAATTTTATTCAATTCTTCCACGATTCTTTCACCTGAAATAATTGAAATTCGATCCTTGTTGTTAGTAATTGAGGCAAAGGATTCGGCTGCTATTTCAAAATCTAATTGCGATGCAAAACGAATTCCTCGCATCATTCGCAAAGGATCATCCGAATACGTGACATCCGGATTCAAAGGTGTTTTAATTGTTTTTTGCTCCAAATCAACCAATCCATTAAACGGATCTAATAATGCTCCGAAATTAGTTTTGTTCAATGACAAAGCCAAAGCGTTGATCGTAAAATCCCGTCGGTTTTGGTCGTCTTCTAAAGTGCCGTTTTCCACTAATGGTTTCCGACTGTCAAAATTATAGGATTCTTTTCGAGCGCCAACAAATTCAATATCCGTATCTTCAAAACGCAACATGGCTGTTCCGTAATTTTTAAAAACTTGTACTTTTGGATTTTTTGGAAGGAGTTCTGAAACTTTCAATGCCAACTCAATTCCACTTCCTACGGCAACGATATCAATGTCTTTTTTGGCAGTTCGGTTCAAAAGTAAATCACGAACGAAGCCACCAATTACATAACTCTCCACATTTAGTTGTTCGGAGGCTTTTGCAATAACATCAAAAATTGGATTTTGTAAATCTTTACTGTAATTCATATTATTTAACCGTAAATCGGTAGATTTTCGCTACGAATTCACGAATTTTTTATGTAACTATTCTTTTGTATTGTAGCAAATTAGTGTTGAAATTTACAATAATCGCTGACTTCAATTTAGAAATTTTTAAATCATTTATTTCTTGTGCAACATGTGCTTCATAAATAGTTGTTTACGACTTTATTTTGAATATTGTTTTATTAAAAACTGCAAAATCAGTAGAAAACGTATCACTTAATTCTCTTTACTTAAAACGAAAAGCAAATTCCATTTTTCCTTTTTAAATCGTATTTCAGTGCATTAAACTCTTATCGAAGCATATTTTTTTAAACGATTTCAGAAAATCCTTTACCGAAGTTTTATGAACTTCAAATAGTAAACCAACTATTTCATAACTTTCACCCTTATACAAATAATGATTTTCCGTCATAAAACAAGTTGCGAATTTGCGGTTAAACTTACTTTCTGATGATTTTTACCTGCAAATCATTAGTCAATTTAATGATTGACGATGGATTTCCTGCGATTTTTTCGTGGTGCAAATTTACAACATAGTCGACGCCTTTTATAATTTCAGGACTAATTTCTTTGAAACTTTTAGGTGTTGGCTGACCGGAAATATTTGCTGATGTAGAAACCAATGGTTTTTTCATGCGTTCTAATAATTTAAAACAAAAAGGATCTTGTACCACTCTTACTCCTAAACTCTTATCAGCAGAAATCAGGTTGGCGGCAACATTTAAAGGATTGTCTAATATTAGCGTTGTTGGCTTTTCGGCACAATCCATAATTTCCCATGCGACATCGGGAATTTCTCTGAAAACATGGTGCAACATTCGATCTCCGTTCATCAAAACAATCATGCTTTGACTTTCTGCACGTTTTTTTAGTGCATAAATTTTTGCTACAGCTTCTGGATTGGTGGCGTCGCAACCAATTCCCCAAACGGTATCAGTAGGATAGAGAATGATTCCACCTTCTTTTATGATTTCAAATGCATTGTGAATTTCCGTATTTATATCCATAATTTATTTTTTTTTGTAAAACTTATTGACCGACTGTATTCCGTTTAAAACGATATTATAATCTATTTGTTCGTCCTCCAATTTGTTCAGTTTTTTATCCGTTGCATTTAAAGTTCCAGAAGCCGAAACATTCGTGATTTTAGTGGACTGAATGATAGAAAACTTTTGGTTGTAGCCACATATAAAGTACTTTCTGTCTTTTTGAACAGTGAATAAATCCGTACCAAAACTATAGTCGTCCATCTTATTTTTAACGCCTAAGTAGTTCGATAGAATCGTTGGTGCAACATCATAATGCAACGTCAATCTCTTCTCAACACGCGGCTTTTTCGATCCATCAAAAATCAGCATGGGAACTTTTACTTGATAATCCGAAAAATTTCCTCCATGTTGCCAATATCCTTTCTCTAAATCATTAAATTCTTGCCCGTGATCGCTGGTAATGACAATTATTGAATTGTCTAATAGTTTTTTATCTTCTAGTTCTTTTAAGGTTTTGCCAATTAAACTGTCCACGTAATGCAGGGCATTTTTGTACCGATTGATAAGTAATTTGGGATCATAATCGTCGTCAAGATCTAAATAATTTACTTGGTCTAAATCAGGTGAAAATGGCTTTTTGTAATTCTCAGGATAGTCAAACCCATGTGCAGAATCGTAAAAAAGGAAACTAAAAAAAGGTTGCTTTTTATCTTGCTTTGAAATAGCCGCGGTAAATAGCTCATTGATTTTTAAATCGCGTTCGTCTGGTGAATTGCCTTCGGTAAATAAAGGTATCGTACTGATATTAGCAAATACATTTCTGTTAAAAGGTGGGTTTTCCAGCGTTGAACTTGCAAAAACATGAAACTGATATTTTTGCTTTTGCAACTCATTCATCAAAACAGGTGCTATTTGTTGCGTGGTAAAATTTTGGAAATAAGTCGCAGGAATTCCGTAAAAAAGTGAAAAAATACCGCCTGTAGTCATGTTGGATCCACTCATGTGGTTGTCAAAAACAATCGATTTCTTGGCGAACGCGTAAATATTAGGTGTAATTTCTGCCGTCATACAATCCCAACGCCATGTGTCGATGACAATGTAGATAATGTTTTTTTGAACTGGGTTATCGCTTCGGATCGGTTGAGACGGATAGGCAATCGTGTTACTCGTATTTTCGGTAGCGACTGATTTGTTTTTCGATCGTTCTAAGTCGACAAGACCTAATTTAAGCAGCAAACTATCGGCCGTTAGCGGAAAGTAGACCGGAAACACTTCCTTTGTTTGTGTTATAGATCCGTAATAATTGGCATCTGACCACGCATAAATACTGTTACTAAAAAGGGTGAACATTAAAAATAAAAGCACACTCTGTTTTATTCTTAAATTATAATTTTTCGATTGAATTTTTCCAGCCGTAAAATGAAATAGCAATTGAAGCGTTACCAAGCCAATAACAAAAGCAATCGCCATCAGTATGTTTTGCGTTGAAAATTGAAAGATATCAGAAGCTCTTGTTCCAAAGGCCATTTTTAAAACCATCGGTGAAATATGATAGCGAAATTGACCAAAAACAATTGTGTCGATCTGGATATAAAGTAACCCCAATACCGAAAATAAAATATTGAAAACGATACTGAGATATTTTTTCTTACAACAGAAATAGAGTAACAATGTAAGTAAAAAGGGTAAAGTGCTGATGATTAAAAAATGACTGGTCGTTGCTAACACAAGATAGATCTTGGTTAAAAAACCATCCGTGTCTTCTAAAAACGACAAATACCTTTTAGCGATAAAAAGTGTTGCAAGAAAATTAAGTAGTAAAACGATATAAAATTGTTTAACTAAACCATTATTTTTTTGAGGTAAAGCCATTAGTAAAAATCTTTATTTTTTTAAAATATTCATAAATGGTTTTTCAACATACAAATAAGTAAGCTGACTAATTATAATAATTGGGACAATTGAAAGTGCAATGATAGACCAATATTCCATTTGTGTCAAGTTTTTCGCATTTTCTAAACCAATTATTCCGTAAAAAATGATAAACAGGACAATTCCATGGATGAGGTATAAACTATAAGTAATTTGCCCAAATTTTCGCGAAAGCGTATTTGAAAACAAACCGAAAAATGAATTTCCTTTTGCAATAAATAAAAATAAAAGGGAAGAAATTAAAACAGGAATTGGTTTTCTACCGCTGTGAAAAAAAACAACTGCAATAATCAATAAAATAATTGCTAAAAGCGTGAATTTACTTTTTGTAAAATCAATGGCAAGTTTGTTTCTTTGAATGTAATACACCACTAATCCGCCTCCTAGAAAAGGTAGAAAATGTCTAATGGAAGCCTGATTTATAACAGCAAAAACTAAAAATCCCAGTCCAAAAAGTAAAAGTATTTTTGTGGGAACTTTAATTTTAAAAAGTAAAGCTACAAACGGAAGCAAGAAATAAAACATCCATTCATAGGGCAAAGTCCATGTTACTCCCGCATTCATCAGAAATGTGTCTTCAAAATTATTGATGTCTTTTGTTCCATTAATACTAAAAAACAGCCACGACCCACTATTTTTGATTAATTCTAAGAAAGAAGACTGCAATATGAATTTTGTAAAAATTGCGACCATCAAGAAAACGGCAAGTACCGACAAGATGTACATAGGAAACATTCTATAAAATCGGGAAATGATGTAGCGGTTCCAATCAAACGGCTTATTTCGGGTCTCCATCAATTTGGTTACAAATAGAAATGCGGTAATAATAAAGAAAAACACAACACTCGTTTGACCAAAATGATTGAACAAATTTGAATCGGGTTCCTGCCAGATATTTGTTTTGAGGAAATAATTCCAAATATAACTGTGGTGCAGAAAAACAAAAAACGCAAGATAGCCACGAACGCCATCAATTTCAGGATATTTAACGCTTGAAATTTCTAGTTTTATTACTTTATTGGTAACGAATACGGTCGCAAAAAGCACCAATAATAAAGGAATAATAAATAAAAAAGGTAGATTGGTTTCTAATGACATAATGCGAATCTAGTGTTTTTTATCAAAAATTACGTGATCAATCCAACCGTCCATTGTGTATTTATAATAGATATTTTCGGGAATTTTTTCATAATCGCTTTCAAAAAAATCTTTCGAAATTTGCGGATTTGTTTCGTCAATGATTAAAATATTTTTTGGATTGTAAAAATCATAATTACGAACGTCTTTATTCGTAGTAATCAACTTTTTTTCTAATCCTAAACTTTCAAAAATTCGAAACGACAATCCACTTTGACCTGGCCGATTAATGTCTAAAAGGGTTTGCGATTTAGCAATGAGTTGTGAAACTTTGTCTAACGAATATTTTGTTTTAATAAACGTAAGATTGCTTTCCTGAACTTTACTTTTTTTGTCAAAAACCATTATTTTATATGAAATCCCATTTGATTTCAAAGCAGTTGCAATTTTTTCCAACAACGGCAAACGCTTGTCTTTTGAAGTAATGTTGAAAACATTATATTCGATTTTCTGAATATCGTTCTGTTCGTTGTAAATCCAATTTGTGGCAAAAGGCAGATTAAACTTGGCACAATCTTCTTTTTCAAAAGAATACACGACGTCAAAACAATGCAATACGGTTTTTATTTTTGGATAGCGTTTTACATTGTCATTAAAAAAGCCAATTGATTTCTGGGTATATTTTTTAAATGCTAACAGCGATTTGGGATCTATAAAATCGCCTTTCAAAGTCAAAATCACATCCTGTTTTTCGCCGAATTCTTCTAATTTTCTGATAATTTCAGAACCGTAAAAAATATTTTTTAGATTTCTTCCACTTACGATTTTATAGAAGAAATTGTAGATTTTAGTTCCAAAATTTGCATATTCATACTTAAAACTATGAAAATCGATGTGGTTTACGATGTGTCCATTCGCGGCTAATTGTGCAGCAACACATTCGTTAAATCCCCAATTGTCAAAGCTAATAAGTGTGATTCTCATTTGAAAAATGATTAATAGTTTGTGTGCAAATATAATTTATTATTACAGGAGTCTATTTGTACTTTACTAATAAATACAATAATAAATTTGAATCCATAGATTTGAATTCAAATCTTTAAAATTCACTATATTAATTGTAGAAGTAATTGCCGGGAAAATGGTTACTTAACTTTGAAATTAGCAGTCAATAGTGGTAAGTTCGGGAAGAAAAAAAATACTCTGTACTCTAATTTTCAGAAAATAAGGTAGGAGAATTAGAAGCATTTGGCGGCAAAGAAAACACTATTGCACGTTGCTGTCGCTTTTTTGATACAATCGTTTCAACTCAGTATATCGTGCATTCACACTTAGCGCGTTCAGGTAACAAATAATAATTCCTTTTCGGCCGTCTAAAATCCCAAGTCGAATTAGATATTGATAAAGAAAATTATAGGCAGAATGTCCGTACGTATGAAAAACAGTTGGTTTGAAGCCAATTTGGTATTTCTCCATGGCTTTCAATTTTCCATAGGCGATCATTTTACCTTTATAGGAATTGTAATCAGCATACGAATAGTGAACAAGTCTGTTTTTGAAATATGCAATCTTTCCGTCTACATCTAACTTTTCATGCACCAAGCGTCTGTGTGTATAACGGCATTTGTCTTTTTTGAATAAGCGGTAGATTCGATCTGTTTGCCATCCACTAAATCGTAAAACTTTATTCTTGAAGTAGAATTTTCTAAAAAATAAATACGCACTAACGTCATCATCTCGTTGTACCGTTTCTAAAATTTCTGCTTTTAACGAAGGAGTCAAACGTTCGTCGGCATCAATAAATAAAATCCAATTGTTTCGAGCTTGATCGATGGCAAAATTTCGCTGTGTGGTATAATTTTCAAATTTATTTTCTAAAAACCGGACATTTTCAAAAGATTCAGAAATGGCTTTTGTTCGATCAGTACTGAAAGAATCAATGATAATAACTTCATCAGCAAAACCTAAGTCGCTCAGCAACTCATACATATGAATTTCCTCGTTTAAAGTAATGATCAAAACCGATATTTTCGTACTGGGTTGGGGATGCATTTATAACTATATATTCAACAAATATAAATTATTTAGCATTTTAGAGGTAAGATATTCTGAAAAAAAACGATAAAAGTGACACAATAATTTAGCTTTTGAATTTTTTAGGCTGGAATATGATCTATTTTGTAATTTTTAAGAAGTAAAAACTCAATATTTTGTATTTATCCAGCTGCAATTTGCGCGGTAAAGAAGCTGTAACAATTCAATATGATGCTGTAATTCCTAAATAAATTAATTCAGAAATGAAAATACAGAATCTTTTATCTAGAACAATAGTTTACAAAACAGGTTTAGTACTACTTTAAATTTACAGTAATTGCTTTGTCGTAGGACTTTAAAGTGAAATGATGGAGTCTGTTTCGTACTTTCCATTTTCTAATCAAATTTAAAGGTTTTGACTTTAAATGTGATTTGTCTTTATTTAAGAATGCAATTGTCGCATCAATAACGCGTTGACTTGATTTTCCGTCAGCGTACGGATGCGTGACCTTAATGTAGTTCCGAATAGCATCCATGGTTTGCTCTGGCTTACTTAATGCCAATTTAATCGCAGTCTCAATTTCTGAAACTTCTGTAATATTAATTAAATGATCACTTGGTTTTCTATTTCTAAAAGTGACCACTGGTTTTTCTTGCAATAAAAACTCTGTTATCGCTGATGTAGTGTCGGAAAACATGATATCGGCTTGCTTGAATAGCGGAATCAAATCTGTAGTATCGTAATAAGAAAAATCTTTACTTTCTAAGGATTTGAATTTTGTCTTGGTTTCTTCGTCAAGTACAGGATGAAGCACACACATAAAGTGGTAATTTCCCGTTTCTGATAGTCGTTTAATTTCTGCAAAAACAGCGTCGTTTTTAGCTAAGCTTAACTTGGTAGTAAAAGTAGAAGAGATTAAAATCACCGGCTTTTGAGACGCTTCCTTTTGTACCAGCGGAAAAAGTGGATCAACTTTTGACCAGCCCGTTTCTACAACTTCAAAAAAGCCGTACTTTTTCGCTTGTTCTTTAAACGTTTTTGTTGTGGAAGGTCCTTGAGTGGTATATAAATCAAAAAAACCTCTAATGTTGAAATGGTCGTTCATCACCGGCCTTTTATTTGCTGAAAAGCCATGGAAAATTTGGACTTTAATTCCGGGAAAGAAATCAGCAACCGTATCCGTTGACGTTAAAACAATATGGGGTTCGTAGGCCAATACTTCCTCGACAGTATTTAAAATGGGTTCATTATCCGTAAAATACTTTTTTGTGTATTCTAATTCAGAAAACCAATATACTTGATGGCCTTGCCGTTCAATTTCTTGTTGAAGTGGTTTTCCAATAGGAATACTATAGGGGTGAACGATGTAAAGAAGAAATTTGTACATTTTAATTTTTAATTCAAGTATTTCGCTGAATTTACAAATTTAATGCCTGAATGAAAAAAACGCACGCTTTTTAACACGCTTTTCTAATTTGAAGTTATAAAAATTGAAATTACAATTTAATTTAGATATTATTATTGCGGATTATTCAATTTGATATGTCTGTTCAGAAAAGAACTAAGTTTAGGAATTACTAGTTCGGGCTCAAATTGTACATATAATTCTTGGCTGCTCTTTTTTAATTCTGCTGTAGATTTATTTTCAAATAATTCGGGTTTAAAATCTTTGAGGTGAACGGATGTGTGTGAAATTCCATCTTCGAATGTCGCCCAACTTTTCTTTTCAATCCACGATGAAAATAGGATAAAGGACGGCTTTTCTAAAGCTTTTGCCATGTTAATTGCTCCACCGTCGTTGCCAACGATTAAATCGCACTGATTCATGATGGCGATAAATTCCCGTAAATCATTTCCCAATAAATCAAAAGTAATCTTTGATTTTGTTTCCGCGGAACACAACTCGTAAACGGTTTTTGCATCCTCAATTTGCTTTGGGAAATAATTAAAAAGTAGGTTGACGTCGTAATTCAGGCCGATAAAATCAACAATCTTTGCCATGTAATCCAATGGATATGTTTTATAAGCATCACTTCCCAAGAGGCTGATCATCACCGTTTTTCTGTTGCTATCGTTTTTATATCTTTCGAATAGGGTTTTAGCAAATTCTTTTTCAGTTTCAGAAACAAATAGGCGAGGAGTTACAATCGTTTCAATAGGTAAGTTTAATGGTTCTAAAAGAGACAACCTGCGTTCTATGGCAAGACCTAAATTTGTTGCAGGAAATTCTAATTTTGGAACATTATCAGTATAAATAAATGTGCGTCCCGCTTTTTGATAGGAAATTTTGCGAGAAGCACCCGATAGAAAAGTGACGATCCAACTTTGTAATTTTGAATACGCATCAATCACTAAATCGTATTTTTCTGCTCTAATTTTAAATGCAAACTTGAGCAGTGATACAAGTGTTTTTTGTTCCTTGGGTTTGAATAAAACGATTTTATCAATACTTTTATTTCCTTCTAAAACTGGTGTCGTATTGTCATTGACTAAATAATGGATTGTAGCACTGGGATATGCTTTGCGCAAATTTTCGCAAATAAGACTACTGATCAAAACATCACCAATCATTTTATGTTGAATGACTAAGATTTTCATTTGGCGATTGTTAAGTTGTTGTTGATTATTCGTTCGTTAAATGACTGAATATAAGCTTTTATGAATACCTCCATTGCAGCCGCTGTACTTTTTTCTTTCGTAAGCAAATTGTTTTTTAACAGCGGATCTTTTTTCCAGTCGTATAAGCCAATTGCTTTCGTGCCATCAAAAGCCAAATAGAAGTCACCATTGAAATAGTTGTAAATATTGTCAATATAAGTCACTACAAAATCTTCTTTTGACGTGTATGACTTTCCGTAAGTGATGACTTTGTCGTTGATTTTTAAATAGTCTAAAATACTCGGTAAAATATCAATTTGCTGAAAGTTCTGTTCGCTGACGCCTTTCAATTCCGGGTTACTTGGATCGAAAAAAAGAATCGGAATTCTAAATTTGCCTACATTATTGCTGTAAAATCCTTTTCCGAAGGGAGAAGTATGATCAGCAGTAAATACAAAGAGCGTATTGTTGTACCACGCTTCTTTTTTAGCAACGTCAAAAAATTTCCGAAGGGCAAAATCGCTGTAGCCAACTGTTTCGTGGATTTTTGTCGTTCCTTTTTTAAACTTGCCTTTGTATTTTTCGGGAACAATAAATGGCGTATGCGATGAAATAGTAAAAATGGTGGAAAAAAAAGGTTGCTTAAAAGTATTTAGTTTTTGGTTGTAAAACTGTAGAAATTCTTCATCAAAAACACCCCATTTTCCATCGAAAGCTTCAGGTCCTACGTATTCGTCTTTACCAAAGTATTCGTCAAATCCCGCCACTTTGCAATATTGATCAAAGTTTTGACTGCCATTAAATGCGCCATGAAAGAAGGAAGTTCCGTAACCTTGGTTTTTCATAATTTTAGGCAAACCGTAGACTTCATTTAATGAGTAATTAGACGAAATCAAAGAAGTATTCATCAAACTGGGAATACTTGAAAGCGTGGAAGGGACGGCATCAATGGAAACTTTGCCATTCGCAAATCCATTTTTGAAATAGTACGATTGGGTAATTAAGGAGTCTAGAAATGGTGTGAATCCTTGCTGCAAATTTTCATCGCCAAAGCTTTCCAGTATAATAATTACTACGTTTTTCTTTATCGGTTCTTCGTTATAATCTGTAGTAAAAACGGGATTAAATAGTTGATCCAGTTGGTCTTTTGGAAAAAATTTTGGATCGGCCAATGTTTCATTTTTACCAATTGTTTTTAGAACACTAAACGGTGTGTTTAAAACAACTGCGGCATTTCCCAGCGATGAATAATTAATGGCATCGACAACGCGAATTGGTTTATTTCTAAAACCACCACGACCCATTAGCATCAGGAGCGACAAACTCAAAAGCAATACAACGAGTTGTGTAGCGACTGATTTTACATTTAATATATCGGTGCCAAATGTTTTTACTTTTCCTAAAACGATCCAAAATACGAGGGCAAAAACAACAAATCCAATGGGTAAATACCAAAATTCACGAAAGAAAGAGGGAATCAACCCCATAATTTCGTTTTCCATTCCTTTTGCCATTAACAAGTCTATTGAACTCCGACGGCCTGTGAACTTATAGTATTCAAAATCCACGAAATTAGTGGCAATAAATATCAAATTAACTACATAGAAAAATAGTTTAAGTGCTTTTTGATACGCATGTGAATACTTAAAATTTCCTGGTAACAAATGCAGCGGTACGAATAGTAAATTTATAAATCCAATCGCTGCTAAATCGTAAATAACTCCGCCAACAAACACTGAAAAGGTGACATTCGTAAAAGCTCCTTTGTTGTAAACTAAAAATAGTAAACGACAGATTTGGTAAATTACAAATAGAATTGCAATTCGCTTATAAAATAATTTTACAATTTTATTGTAGTTATTCATATGTTGAAAAAGGACTAAACGGCTACGTCGTATTCGCGTAAAGCGTCGTTTAAACTCGTTTTTAAATCCGTTGAAGCTTTCCGTTTTCCAATAATTAAAGCACACGGAACTTGGTAAGAACCAGCGGCAAACGTTTTGGTATAACTACCAGGAATCACCACGGAACGAGCTGGAACAATTCCTTTCATTTCAACTGGAGTATCACCGGTTACGTCAATGATTTTTGTAGAAGCAGTCAAGCAAACATTAGCACCTAAAACAGCTTCTTTTTCTACGCGAACACCTTCAACCACGATGCAACGGGAACCAATGAAAGCGCCGTCTTCAATAATTACTGGTGCAGCTTGAAGCGGTTCTAAAACCCCACCAATTCCTACGCCTCCAGAAAGATGCACGTTTTTACCAATTTGTGCACAACTTCCTACGGTTGCCCATGTGTCTACCATTGTCCCTTCATCTACGTAAGCTCCAATGTTTACGTAACTTGGCATTAAAATAACACCTTTTGAAATATAAGCTCCATGTCGTGCGACTGCATTGGGAACTACACGAATTCCTTTTTCTGCATAACCGCGTTTCAACGGAATTTTATCGTGGTATTCAAAAATTCCTGCTTCTAAAGTTTCCATTTTTTGAATCGGAAAATATAAAACAACAGCTTTTTTTACCCATTCGTTTACTTGCCAGCCGTTTTCAGTAGGTTCAGCGACGCGTAATTTACCTTGATCCAGTAAATTTACTACTTCGCGAATTGCGGTTGTAGTTTCAGATTGTTGTAACAATTCTCGGTTGTCCCAAGCTGTTTCTATAATGGTTTGTAAGATTTTCATGTATGTGAATTTTATGCAAAGATAGTTTTTTGTTCAGTTCACGAATATACTTTTTAATAGCGGTGTAAAAAAGTTTTTTGCAAAGGTAGTAATTACTAGATTTTCACAAGAATAGCATTTGTATACTGTGTTTTCATGTGCTTCAAATTCTAAAAAATCTAAAAATAGTTTATTTGCATCGGAATAATTATATCTTTAGTGAAATTAATTACCGAAGAGAGATTAGTCATGCTTAGAACTTTTATTAAATTATTCAACCTGCACGAAGGGGAAGATGATCGCACAAAGACGCTTGAGATCATTAAAAACAATATTGCTTTTAATGGTGCCAATTTATGGATTTTAGCCTGTGCAATTATAGTTGCTTCTGTAGGACTGAATGTAAATTCAACTGCCGTAGTTATAGGTGCGATGTTGATTTCACCTTTAATGGGTCCGATTGTTGGAGCAGGATTTTCGTTAGGAATATATGATTTCGATTTATTGAAAAAGTCGTTGCGAAATCTTGCATTATCTACAATTATTGGATTGGTGTTTTCTACGTTGTATTTTTACATCAGTCCTTTTAAAGATGTTCAATCTGAAATTTTATCGCGAACGAGTCCCAATATTTATGATATTTTAATTGCATTCTTTGGAGGAATCGTGGGCGTTATTGCAGTAACAAGAGTTGAAAAAGGCAATCCTATTCCGGGAGTAGCCATCGCAACGGCTTTGATGCCACCATTATGTACCGCTGGTTATGGATTAGCAACCGCAAATTGGAGTTTTTTCTTAGGAGCGATTTATTTATACAGCATCAATTGTGTTTTCATTGGCCTCGCCACATTTTTAATTATCAAGTATTTAAAATATCCGCCAAAAAAGCAAGTGGATGAAAAACAGCAGAAGCAAGTTCGCTACACAATTACAGCACTTATTTTAGTGATGATCGTTCCAAGTGCATATTTCGCATATTCGTTGTATGTGGAACAACAGTTAAAGAAAAATATCGAACTCTTTATTAAAGAAGAATTTGTTGAAAATGGCTATACAATTGTTTATAAAAAAACCGATTTGAATACGTTAAACAGAAAAATAGAATTAGGCTTTTTGTCCAAACGATTTGATAAAAACGAAATCAATTCCTTTAATAAAAAATTAAAAAAATATTCCATCACAAATACTAAATTGGTTATTCTTCAAGACAGTACGGACCGTTTACTTACTTTAAAAGGGGATATTCTAAACGAAATTAAAGACAGTCAAAAAATAGACGATCGGGATATCAAAATTGCAAAACTCGAAAATCAAATTGCATTGAATCGGTTTGACGATAAAAGCATTTACAACGAGGCAAAGATCTTATTCCCGACGATTACAAAGTTTTCAATTGCAAATCACAATGTGTTAGTTCAGAAGGATAGTGTTTTTAAAGAAACTGTTGTTGTCATTTCAAGCGAAAAATTACTTGATGAAAACGATCGAGTTAAATTTGAAAATTGGCTTAAAGCTAAGTTGAAACTGAAACGGATTCAGGTACTGCAAGAGAACCAGGAAACGATAGAAACAAAAAAACGCAAGTAATTGACTTGCGTTTTAGTTTATTTTTTAACAGGTTTTAATTTTATTTGTACACCCGAGTTACCTTATCAATTCCATCAATTTTCTTGATGTTATCCGTTAATTTCTTTAAAATTGTATTGTTCTGAACGATAACGACTACTTGACCTTTGAAAATACCTGCATCACTACTCAAAGAAATACTCTGAATATTGACGTGCATGTTGCTTGAAATGACTTTGGTCAACTCATTTGTCAATCCTAAACTGTCCATTCCTGTAATGTCCAACATGGCTTTAAATTCCTGTTGAGAAGAGTCAATCCATTTGGCTTGAATAATTCGATACGCATAATTAGATTGCATACTAATCGCATTTGGACAATCCTTTTTATGTACTTTAATTCCTTCGTTTATGGTAATGAACCCAAAAACATTGTCTCCTGGAATAGGGTTGCAACACGCTGAAAGTTTATAATCCAACTTATCTTGTTCTTTCCCGAAAACCAACATGTCGTAATTGTGGGTGATCTCGTCCTTTTGAACAAATTCAGTTGGTTGAGAAGGAGCACGCTTGATGCGATTTTTGAAAAAATTCATAAAAGAATTACTTTTTAAAGAAGCAAATTCTTTCAATTGTGCATTTTCAATAGAGCCGACTCCAGCTCTAAAAAATAAGTCTAAACTTGTTTTTAGTTTGAAAAAGCTGACAAGTTCATTGATTACCTCTTCGCTTATGGCAATTTTTAAATGACGCAGTTTACGGGTTAAGAGCTCTTTTCCTTCCTCTGCAATTTTCTTAGTATTTTCATTTAAGACATTTTTAATTTTTGTTTTGGCGCGAGAAGTAGTTACATAATCCAGCCAGTGGGAAGTTGGTTTTTGATTAACAGAAGTGATAATTTCAACTTGATCACCACTTTTAAGTTCATAATTTAAGGGCACTAACTTTCCATTCACCTTTGTTCCTCTTGTTTTTACGCCAATTTCGGAGTGAATACTGAATGCAAAATCAAGCGAAGTAGCTCCTTTTGGAAGCGATTTAATTTCCCCTTTAGGCGTAAAAACGAAGATTTCCTTTGAATATAAATTCATCTTGAAATCTTCTACAAAATCGACCGCATTGGATTCTTGATTCTCTAATGCTTCTTTCAATAAGTTCAACCAAACATCCAAACCACTTTCTTCAGTAGCGCCTTGTTTGTATTTATAATGTGCGGCATATCCTTTCTCCGCGATTTCATCCATTCGTTCACTTCGCACTTGCACTTCAACCCATCGGCCTTTCGGACCCATTACAGTAATGTGCAACGCTTCGTAACCTGTGGACTTTGGTGATGAAATCCAATCACGCAGTCGACTCGGACTCGGACGGTAATGATCGGTTACAATCGAATATATTTTCCAAGCAATAAATTTTTCCTGACTTGGATCGCATTTGTACACAATTCGAAGTGCAAATTTATCGTAGACTTCGTCGTAACTTACATTTTGCGCTTTCATTTTTCGGCGAATGGAATAAATGGATTTTGGTCGTCCTTTTATAACACAATCAATTCCTTCCGCTTCTAAAGATTCCCGAATTACATCTGAAATTGTCTTAATGTATTCGTCTTGTTCTTCCTTCGTTTCTTTTATTTTACTAGTAATGTCGTTGAAAACTTCGGGCTCCGTATATTTCAAGCCTAAATCTTCCAACTGCATTTTAATATTGTAGAGTCCCAATCTGTGGGCGAGTGGTGCATAAATGTATAACGTTTCAGAAGCAATTTTCATCTGTTTGTAATCCGCCATGGATTCCATGGTTTGCATATTGTGCAAGCGATCAGCAAGTTTGATTAGAATTACCCGAACATCATCGTTTAAAGTCAATAACATTTTTCTGAAATTTTCCGCTTGAAGCGAAATATTCATGTCTTTTTGCACTTGAGAAATTTTAGTCAATCCCTCCACTAGTTGTGCAATCTTGCTGTTGAATTGTTTTTCAATATCTTCAACCGTGATATCCGTATCTTCAACCACATCATGCATTAAAGCGGCTGCAATGGAACTCGCACCTAAACCAATCTCAGAAGCTACAATTTTAGCAACAGCAATAGGGTGAAAAATATACGCTTCACCAGATTTTCTTCGCACATCTTTATGGGCTTCAACGGCCAAATCAAATGCTTTTCGAATCAACTTTTTATCATCGTCAGACAGTGTTTGATAACTGATGCGTAATAATTCTTTGTATTCTTTCGCAATTGCTTTATTCTCTAATTCAATATCAACTTCTGTCATAAACCGTTTTCTAGTTTAGTTAAAATTAGAATTAAAATTTGGATTGTGCAAACAAAAAAACCTTTAATACGTCGCGATATTAAAGGTTTTTAAAGCAATTTTTAATTGTTTATTTAAGGTCCCAATCAATCTTGCGGGAGAAGTACATCACAATTCCTAAAATCAGAAACAATCCAATACTTCCTACTAATAAAGCATAATTTTCAAGTTGGATGATTACGTATATGAAACTGTAAAGTGCCGCCAATGCTACTGCTATGAAAATTGAAAATTTCTTGCTTTTCAAAATAGATAACGTATACAAAAATAACATTACAATTACTGCAGAAGAGGCGATTCCGTAAGCGATAGAAAATGTTGAATGTTCTGTAATTGAAATTAATAAGGTATAAAACAGTACCAAAGCCAGTCCAATCATTCCGTATTGAAAAATATGAATGCTTATTTTACTAATGGTTTGGATTAGAAAGAAAATCAAGAAGGTAAGTCCAATCATCAAAAAGCCATATTTTGAAGCGCGTTCGTTTTGTTGGTATTGATCTACGGTTTCAATGAGCTTCACGCCAAATAAATACTCATTCAGTTGCGGTACAAATTCGGCATATTCTTGTGCAAACGGTCGGTTGACTTGTGAAACAGTCCAGTCGGCATGAAATCCATTTTTAGTAATTGATTTTGAAGTTGTATTAGCTGAGAAGATGCCTTCGAAACTTGGATTTTGCCAATCTGAATCAATAGATACGGTCGTGTTTTTTGCAACTGGAATAAATTTAACCGAATTGCTACCGTTGTATTTCATCTGAAACTGGAACGCAATATTTTTTTTATCTTTCAAATCAAATACTTCGGATTCTAGATCGTCATAATACTTGTCCGAATTTGCTTTCGATTCAAACGTTAACGTACTGTCATTTAATTTGAGTTTTAAATCACTTTTACTGCTTTTTAAATTAGTAGTTTTTATCAGAATAGTTGCTTGATCCCAAATCACATTGGCTTCGTCAATTTGGAGTTTTTTAAAATTTGGATTTAAAAAAGAGCCTTCCGATTTTATATCTGCGGAGAAAACTACGACATTATACAAGCCTCTTTTTAAGGAATTGTCTTTTTGAATTTTAGTTTTCAGATCTAATTTTTCCGGGAAAAAGTAAGCATAAGCCACAGATTGTGTAGTACTGATTTCTTGTTTGTTTGTAGTTGTATTTAAAATAGAAGTTTTGTCGTAAACCCGGTAAGGAACACGAAGCATTGGCCCATAAATATGCACATCTGTTCCCCATGATTTTGTGACTTCTTGCACTACGTCTTTTTTCCGTTCGGCTCGTTCACCAATTAAACTTTGCACATAAGAAAGGGGAATTAATAAAAATAAAGCCAGTAAACCTACCATAATGATTTTTGCAGTAATGGTTTGATAGAACGGAATTTGGTTTTCAGGAGTTTCCATAATGAATGATTTTTTTAGTTAAAAAAGTTATTATAATTATAAAGAATGTACATGTATAGAAGTGCTACAGGAATATTAGCCACAACAAATAATAATTCTGAAAATGCTTTTTGTCGAAGTTTAGAATGCATAATCAATCTGTAAAGTAGAAAAGCAAGTAGTCCGAAATTTACCAATATCGAAGTAAGAACGTAAAAAAAACCTAAAAAAATGAAATCAGTTTTAATGGTTAATAGAAACGAGGTGATGAATAACAATGTTCCTCCAATAAATGATAAAACTGCTATTTTTATGGGAATCGATGCTGATTTTAATCGGTATAATTCTTTCATAGTGTTTTTTAAAGTACTTTGAAATTCAAAGTAAATAGGTAAATTTTTTTAGTTTATTTCTTTTGTATTAATTTTTCAAGTGCTTCAATGTGTTCTTGAAACGCTTTTCGGCCCAATTTTGTAGTCATATATCTCGTATTGGGCTTTTTGCCTATAAATTGTTTTTCAATGGCGATATATTCCTCAGCTTCTAACGCTTTTGTATGGCTCGCGAGATTGCCATCTGTAGCTCCTAAAAGTTCTTTGAGCATATTAAAGTCGGCAAATTCATTCACCATCAACACCGACATAATGCCGAGCCGAATCCGATGATCAAACGCTTTATTGATATTTTGAATGATGTTTTTCATTACTTTCTTTCGTATTTAAAATACATCATGGCACCATAAAAGATGTGGCATATGCCAAATCCCAACGCCCAAAATAGCAAACCATATCCAATAAACCAAAGGGAAAGAAAAGCAAGTCCTAAAAGCGTAAGTCCTAAATAACGAATATCGCCAACGGTATATTTACTGGCATTTACACAAGCTAAGCCGTAGAAAATAAGCGTCAGTGGAGCAATGAGTGAAAATTGTTCTTTTTCAATTAGAAACAAGATTAGAATTCCACCAGTCACAAGTGGAATCAAGAAGTTGAGCACCAATCGTTGTGATGCTTTATCCATGATTTTTTCACCCTCTTTCTTGGCTTTTCTAACGGTTAAGAAAATCCCGGTAATTATGGAACCCATAATAACAACCGCTGCAATTGCTAAAAGTTTATAAACTGCATGTTCTGAAATTACTAAAGTTTTATACGAACCCAATTCCGCTCCATCAAAGTAAATAGTTTCGTAAGCGAAATAGGCTCCAATTAGAGCATAAATTCCTGCTAGAATTCCGGATAAACCACTTAATGAAATAAAACGCGACGAACGGTTCATCATGTTCTTGATTTCGGAGATGTCATCTAAATATTTGTTCGCTTCCATTTTAAAGTACTTTGAAATGCAAAGTAAATAAATAGCATTCAAACAAACTAATTAAATCGGAACTATTTTATGTAAAAGAAAGTAGGAGTGGAGTTGATACTTGAAATATATTGGTTTTACTCCATTTTCAAAACAAAAAAAAATCGCTTTCCAAAACTGAAAAGCGATTTAAATCTATTTATTTTAAATTATTTAAAGTCTAAATATTCCACCAACAGCAATAATTCGTTGGAAGAATGTAAAATGTTGCGACGCTGAGTCATCTGAGTTTTTAGTAGTTCGCATGTCCGGCATATTGATGTAACCACCTTTTAATTCGCCTTGAATATAAAAATGTTTAAAGAACGTAATATTCAAACCTGCTTTTGCTGAAAGACCATATCCTGAAATATGAAAATCATCATGACGATCGCGTCCCAATAATTGGGTATTCGTTTTTGGATATAAAACGCCGACACCTAAACCTTCAGTAATGTTTATTTGAATTTTATCAGTGTCCGTTATGCGAAATAATTTTGAAATATCATCAAAACGTGAAACTTCCGTATGCACATAATTTAAGCCGTCAGTATGTTCAAAAGTCAAAAATTCTTCTGTAAGAAGTACTTGTCCGTTTGGCAACGTTTCGCCGTAACTTCCGACGTTTGGATAATTGCCTGAGAAGTCGACTGCTTTGTTTTGATACATTACGTATTTCATGTGATCTACGCCTAAAGTCACGCTGTAATGATCTGAAATGAAATAACCCAAACGAAAATTCGTCTGTGGAATCGTCATTCTAGCGGGATTGATGTAATCAACGTGCCAGCCTTTTGGTTTGTCACGAGCTTCTACATCATACAACGTGAAATCATAATCATTTCCTTTGAAATGGATGTCGGATTTTGAATAGCTTTCGCGGTTTCCACCCCAAGAAACAAAGAATTTACCTTTGTTATGAGCCGTATATTTTTCCGGATTTATTCCTAAATCTTGTGCAGAAGTGATTGTTGAAAAACCACACAAAGTAAGTGCTAAGAGTATTAATTTTGTTTTCAAAACGAGAATCTAATTTTATTAAAAACTACGAACAGTTTTTCGGATGGCCACTAATTTCTTCATTAAATCTTCAAAGTAATCTAAGTGCAACATATTGGCACCATCACTTTTTGCATTTGCGGGATCAAAATGAGTTTCGATGAAAATTCCATCTACACCAACAGCAATTCCCGCTTTAGCAACCGTCTCGATCATGTCCGGACGACCACCAGTGACGCCAACTGTTTGATTGGGTTGTTGCAAAGAATGCGTTACGTCTAAAACCGTAGTTGCATATTGTTGCATCGTAGGAATTCCGCGGTAATCCACGATCATATCTTGGTATCCAAACATAGTTCCACGGTCCGTAACCATCACATTCAGGTTGTTGCAATCCAATACTTTCTGAACGGCATGTTTCATACTTTCAGGACTCATGAATTGTCCTTTTTTCAAGTTGACCACCTTTCCTGTATTTGCTGCAGCAACTACCAAATCCGTTTGACGCACTAAAAAAGCAGGAATTTGCAACACGTCTACATACTCAGCAGCCATTGCCGCATCTTCATTTGTATGGATATCCGTCACCGTTGGAACATCAAAAGTTTCCGAAACTTTACGTAAAATCTTCAATGCTTTTTCATCTCCAATTCCTGAAAAGCTGTCAATTCTAGAGCGATTTGCTTTTTTGAACGAACCTTTAAAAACAAAGGGAATCTGAAGATTATCAGTGATTCCAATAAGTTTCTCTGCAATTCGCAATGCCATTTCTTCATTTTCAATCGCGCAAGGACCTGCTAAAAGAAAAAAGTTATCGCTTTCTAAATGTTTTATTTTTGGGATGTGTTGTAAGTTCATTGTTGAAATTTAGTGGTGCAAAGATAGTTAAGAATTGGCAAACATATTCTGAAGATTGTGCTAATGTTTAGCATCATAATTTTCAAATTGTTAATGTATTTTTCAGTACATTTAACGTTTAAATATTTGATAAACAAATCCTTAAGAACGGAACTATTTTATTATATAGTTTCAGTACATAAATAAATTTTAAAGATAAACATCATGAAAAAAACGCTACTTCTATTTTTACTATTATTTGGTTTACAGGCTAGAAGCCAAACCATGCAAATTTTAAGCACTGAAGCAACCACAGTTGAAGGTGGAATAAATGTTAATTTACAAACTATAACCGGGCATGGAGCAGGATTTATCAGTAATTCTTACACGGTTACTGGAAATGTAATTGATTTAAGTGTCTGTTATTGGTTTGACTTCACTTTACCTATTTTAGAATTCACACACGACTTCTTTATTCCTGTTTCTGAAGTGGGCGAATATACCATTAATATACATATTATGATGTCACAATCCATAGCTGTGTGTGACAATTATGCCAATCCAGCTAACACAAGTTTGCAGTACAACTTTATGTCTGTCAATACTAATTTAAATAATGAAACCTTAAAGATCTATCCAAATCCTACGGCAGGAATTCTTTATTTTTATGGCCTTAATGCCAAAGAAAATCGGGTATCGGTATATGATATTTCAGGAAAACAAATCGTTATTCCGCATACCTTTGTGGGAGAGAAATTAGATTTATCAGCACTTCAAAATGGAATTTATTTTTTAAAAATTGATTCAGAAAAGGGTTCTATACAAAGGAAAATAATCTTAAAAAAATAATTTTCTCTTGAAGCAAATTTTAATAAAGCCGAAAAATAAAAAGAGACCAAAAGAGGGTTTAATTATCCCTGACAGGAGGGAACATCATGCCGTTTTTCTCGGCATATGTGGAAGGATGGCAGGTTTATGAATTATAAAATTCGAAAAGATATGATCCTAAAAAAAAATTAAAAAGTTTTTAACCCAAAACCCTTTGGAACTTGAATTGGACTTTTCTCATAAATGTTGAGGTACAAAGTAATAGGCGTTTTTTGTCCCAACCATTTTAATTCATAAATATCCAATAATGCTGCTCCAGAAACCGAGTTTTTTGAGGGAAAAGGGCAACAAACGCCTACTTTTTCGTAGAAAAGCTTCTCGCCATTTGGACCCGTTAGTGCGTTGAAAAAACGGTATTGGTTGATCGAATCGTTTGTGGTGCTTCGGTAATAGATGTTAATGGGATAATCCTTATCGTATCCGTATTTTTCATCAGAAGCAAATTCGCTGATGATGAAAGCGTTGTATTTATTTACAATTAATTTTGGAGCCGAATCATCAACATTCCGTAGCGTAGACTTTGTACTGATGCACGAAACAAACAGGAACATAAAGCCAACCAATACTAATATACGTGCTTTCATAAAATTATTTTTTAGATTTCGTTTGCAAAAATAAAGCCACAACAGCAGAAATAACCACTCCCGTAGAAAGCGTAGCAAAAACACTTTGTAAAATATAACTTGTGAGGTTAAAATAATTTTCGGCCATTGCTCGTGAATTTCCTTTTGAAATTGAATATTCAATCATATTGGGAAAAAACTCTGGAGCAATTGCTTTGTGAAATATAATTTGGCATATCGGTGTCAAAATTGCCATTACAATGGTTAGAAAAATTCCTGTGACGCACCCTTGTTTCCAACTCATGGCACCTTTGAAAAAATCATTCTTCTTTTCCTTAATGGCAACGTAATAGACGAAAAGCGTTATGAAGCCAAACAGCAAGGAATACAAAGCGTAATCGCTGATTTTTGCTTCATAATAACCACTACTTTTTTCGATGAAAAGCCACAGAATCCATAAAAAGGCATATCGGATTCCCCACTTAATTTCAATCGCAAATTTTTTCATTATATAAAACTATTTTAGTCACACAAAATTAGAAGATTATTTTAATCCTACTGCTTTTGACACTAAAAATGATTAATATTCTTACTTTTGCATCAAATTTTTTAAAAATGGAACACTTAAACGCCACATGGCCTTGGTACATTTCCGGCTTTTTGATTGGGATGATCATGCTTTGTCTTAATTATTTCGGAAAAGTTTTCGGAATGTCTTCAAATCTTCGCACGCTTTGCACTATCGCAGGAGCGGATAAATACGCCGATTTTTTTAAATTTGATTGGAAAGCACAAACGTGGAGTTTGATGGTTGTTCTTGGTGCCATGATTGGCGGATTTGTTGCGGTTCATTTTATGCACGACGCTTCAAACGTGACCTTGAATCCAGATACAGTTGCTCAACTGGCTGCGATGCATATTGAAGCACCAAACGGAAAGATTGCTCCAGATGCCCTTTTTGGTACGCAAGTTTTTCAATCGCCAAAACTTATTATTATCCTATTGATTGGAGGAATTCTTATTGGATTTGGCTCTAGATATGCGGGAGGTTGTACTTCAGGTCATGCCATTTCAGGATTAAGTAACTTGCAATTGCCGTCTCTTAAAGCGGTTATAGGTTTTTTTGTGGGCGGATTAATTATGGCACATTTTTTAATGCCTTTAATTTTTTAAGAGCAAATAGATAGTGCTTTTTTAGCAAACTATTTTCCCTCTTTTCGTTGGAATAATTTATCATCACTAATAATACAGAAATGAAATTTTTAAAATATATAGTTGTCGGTTTTATCTTCGGAATCGTTTTAACGAAGTCGGAAGCCGTTTCTTGGTACCGCATCTATGAGATGTTTCAGTTTCAATCGTTCCATATGTATGGAATCATTGGAGTTGCGGTAGTTACTGGAGTCATTGGCATCCAAATCATCAAACGCTTAAAAATAAAGGATATTGATGGAAGTCCAATTACAATTGCCGAAAAGGAACCTGGTTCGGCCCGTTATTGGATTGGTGGACTTTTTTTTGGTTTAGGTTGGGCTTTAGTAGGAGCTTGTCCGGGACCTATTTTTATTCTTTTAGGAGCTGGAATTTTGCCGGTCATTTTTACTTTAATTGGCGCTTTACTAGGAACATTTATTTACGGCGTTTTAAAAGATAAGTTGCCTCATTAACTGATTGGGCTTCCATAAATTACTAAAAAAATAGTCCTTTAAAATCGCTTTATGTTCTTTTGTACCTTTAAAACTGATAACAAATTACGGTTTAATTACAATATAACTGTGCATTAGAACGTTTACTTTGCAACTTAAATAACAAACCTTAAAATAAAAAAAAATGAAAAAGATTAAAGCATTAATGTTTGCATTCGTATTGGCTGGAATGACTGTAGTATCTTGCAGCAGCGACGACGATTCTGGACCAGCTCCAACAATTGATGGAAAGTGGACTCAAACACAAACAACGGTTACAGTAAATAATGCTGCACCTCAAAAATTTATTTACGATGAAAATACGGTAGGTTGCGATAAAAATTATTACGAATTTGCAGCAGGAGCCGTTTTTAAAGATGTTGTGTATTTCAAGCAAGGAGGCGATTGTCAGCAGAGTGTAGCAACACCTGGTACTTGGGCAAAAAACAATAATACACTTACCATATCTGGTGCTGGAAATGTTTCTGGAGTATATGAGATTACTTCATTATCAAACAAAGGACTTCAAATTTCAGTTACAAATAATGAAGGTGGTGTCAAAACAGTGACGACTATATTTATGACAAAATTATAAAAAGCGTTCGCTATAAATGACAAAAAAAACCTTGACTTTTAACGGTCAAGGTTTTTTTTTAAACTAATTCAGCACTTAATCCTGCTTCTAAAAGGAGTGAACATTGGGGTTTGAGTTCATCAAATGATCCTGTTTTTACGGTGCATTTCCCTTTATAATGTACTAAAATCGCACATTGTTCCGCTTGAATGGCTGAATGTTCGCAAACGCTAATCAAAGTTTCAATTACGTGATCAAACGTATTGACGTCGTCGTTGTATAATACAATTTGATTGTTTTGATCCACAGCTTCCGAAACGGAAACCTCTTCTTGTATCTTTTCTATTGTACTCATTTCTACTCTTTTGTAATAATAGGCTAATTTACGTATTTCAATGATATCCAGTTGTTTCTTTCTATTTTTTTAACAAATAGCAAACCTTTTTCTACGCAACATTCGTTTATCGCTTCAAAGTCTTCGTTGTAGAAACCACTTAAAAATAATATCCCATCGGAATTTAAGCAATCTACATACTGCTGCATATCGTTCAGTAAAATATTTCGGTTGATATTGGCAATGATTACATCATACTTTTTATCTTTTAATAACGATGCATCACCTTCATAAACAGTGATTTTTGTGCACTTATTTCTTTCCGCATTTTCAATCGAATTCAAATAACACCAGTTGTCAATATCAATGGCATCAATAGGTTCCGCTCCTTTCATTTCAGCTAAAATTGCTAAAATTGCAGTACCACAACCCATATCTAAAGTCTTCAGTCCACGAACGTCTGTTTCTAACAAATGCTGGATCATCATGTGCGTCGTTTCATGATGTCCGGTTCCAAAACTCATTTTTGGTTCAATGATGATGTCGTATTCTGCTTTTGTTTTTGGATGAAAAGGCGCTCGGACATGACAAATATGATCAACATCAATTGGTTCAAAATTTTTCTCCCACTCTTCATTCCAATTTACTTGCGCAATTTCTTCCTTAACGTAAGAGATTGTAAATTCAGGTGAAGTCAATATTTGAATTTCATCCAAAATATCTTCCGTCCACAATTCCTTTTGAACGTAGGCTACAACGCCAAAATCACTTTCGATGAAACTCTCAAATGCTTTTTCGCCCAATTCTGCGATTAGTATTTCAGAACCCATTTCCTTGGGCTCAATCGTAAAATGATAACCGATATAGATGTTTGACATAACTTTAAATTTTTGCAAAGGTAACACTATCGTAACACATCGAAAATAAAATTAATAGTAAGTTTGCCACAACTTTACATTTTACATATATGAAAAGAATATTTTTGTTACTCGTGTTATTTTCTTACTGGAATAATCAGGCTCAAGTTGACATCTTGCAGTCAAAAGAGCACAATGATTTAAAATTATCTACGCTACCGTACTACAGTTATGGTAAAGGTTTGGGATTAACGTCACCAGACAGTTTGTTTCAATTGAATATTCGTTTTCGAATGCAAAACCGTGTTACATATTACGACATTGAAGATCAAAAGCCACGGTATGACGGCCAAATCAAGCGTTTGCGTTTGCGTTTTGACGGTTACGTGGGAAATCCTAAATTCCTGTATGCCATTCAATTATCATTTGCTCCAGGTGATGTGGGTGAGTTAAAAGACGGCGAAAATATCAACATTATTCGGGATGCCGTTGTGTTTTACCGACCTAATAAACATTGGAACTTCAGCTTTGGTCAGACTAAATTACCAGGAAACAGACAACGCGTTAATTCCTCTGGAGCATTGCAACTTACAGATCGAAGTATTAATAATGCCAAGTTTACGATTGATCGGGATTTTGGATTTCAAATACACAACACAAATGAATTTAAAGAAAAATTCTCATATAATTTTAAAGCAGCAGTTTCGTCTGGTGAAGGCCGAAATATTACAGGAAAGTCAGATGACGGAGTGGCTGTAACGGGTAAAGTGGAGTTATTTCCTTTTGGTGCTTTTACAAACAATGGCAGCTACTTTGAAGGTGATATCGTTCGGGAACAGAAACCGAAATTGATGCTTTCAGGTGCTTTTCATCAAAATAATAATTCACAACGAACACAAGGACAGTTAGGTTCGTATTTGTTTGAAAAGAAAACCACGCAATCTGTTTTTCTTGACGCAATGTTGAAATACAAAGGTTGGTCGTTCATGTCGAGCTTTATGTCGCGTTCAGCAGCTGAGGATCCTTTGACTTTTAATCCTATAGATGTTACTGATTTTAATTATGTGTATGTGGGAAATGGTTTTGACTACCAGTTGAGCTATATTTTCAACAAAGATTATGAGGTAATTGGAAGGTATTCGTTGCAACACGTCAACAAAGAAATCCACGAATTTACGCCACATGTAAAACAATACAGTTTGGGTTTAACTAAATATATTTGGGAACATACCTTTAAATTACAAACAGAGGTAAGTTATGAAACTTCACAATACTTGAATGCGAAGTCTATAAATGATTGGTATTTGCGTTTTCAAGTTGAAATTGGAATATAGTAAAATATCAATTATTTCCCTAACAGTATATATCGCAAAAAAAACGTACAAAAAACGACTGATTTGTTAAATAGGGGTAAATATTTACTAAATTCTTTGCAGTATTGCTTTTAAAAGATATTTTTACAGGATTAATTAAAAACCTTAAATCCTTATTATGAAAAAATTATTTTTATTTCTTGCCGTAGCAAGTATGACAGCGTTCACTTCTTGCTCAAGTGATGATGATTCTAGTGGACCAGCTACTGATCCAAATGCTGCAACAAGTGTTATTTTATCATCGAACGTTGAAACTGTTCAAGTTGGTGAAATGTTTACATTTGTTTTGACAGACAATAAAAACAACATTGTAACTGCATCTGCAGACACTAAATTTTATGCGGACAACGTAGTATTAACTTCTCCTACTTTTACGCCAACGGCACCAGGTTCTTTTACAATTAGAGCTACTTACAAAAACACTAATGGTTTAGAATTAGCAAGTAATGAAATTATCGTTAAAGCTGTTCCAGCTCCAAGTAATTCACTTGTTTTAGGAGGTACTTCTTACGAGACAGCTAGTGGCTCAATGTTATACTATTTAGGTACTACAGCAGGTAGTATTAATGTATTCGTTGCAAATGCTTACAAAGAAGTTGGTGAAGGCGAAGCTGCTGAATATCCAAATGATACCTACGTTTATTTCACTTCAGCTCAAGTTGATACAGAGTTCATTGATTGGCCAGTTGCTGGAGCTTATGCTTACAGTGCTGATACTGCCGCAGGAATGAAAGCTTTTGATGCAAACCTTATTCTTAACGACGAAGAAGTTTTAGCAACAGAAGTTACTACAAACGTTACACTGAATATTTCTAACATTGTGAATACTGAAACAGCTAGAACTTGGGCATTTACTTATTCAGTTCTTATGGCTGACAATACTACTGCTAAAGGTGAATTCCACGGAGATTATGGTTTTGCAAATGCTTCTCAAGGTGCAGGAAAAGCAAATGTTAATGCAGTTAACAAAGTTTCAAATGCTCAGATCAAAGCAAACTTGATCAAAGTAATGAACAGCAAAAAATAATTTTAAGCAATTAAAATTTAAAACCCGATTTGTGAAAGCAATCGGGTTTTTTTTTGGCGTAAAGTGAACGGAAGTATTAGGTTATAAATACTTTTCTAAATTATGGTACAGATAAAATAAGACTTGCGGTACTGATCAATTATTGTGGTGTATGATCCGTGATGCGGTTATCGTAAATGATTTCTAGAGGTAAGAAAGACTTTGATTTCTTTACTATATTCTTGCAATATTGAGTTCAGTCTGAAACCTTATGATTGACAAATTGTAATCCATTTAAGCATAAAAAAAGCCACTCTAAAGTGGCTTTATCTATTTATGAATTAGCTTAAATGTTGTTATGAAGCTACTTTCTTTTTATTCATTCGCATATTCAACATTTCAACCGCTAGCGAAAATGCTATAGCAAAGTAGAGATAGCCTTTTGGAACCGCTCCCACTTTTTCGCCTATTAATTCTGCGTCTGATAAATGCATGCTTTCGGTAATTAGCATAAATCCAATTAAAATTAAGAAAGCCAAACCTAATATTTGAATTGATGGATTAGCATTTACAAAATTCCCTACAGGAACTGCAAACAACATCATTACAGCAACTGAAATTACTACAGCCGTAATCATGATATATAAAGCGCCTTGAACGCCATTTGTCATTCCAACTGCCGTTAAAATAGAGTCAACCGAGAATATTAAGTCAATTAATAAGATTTGAAAAATCACATTTCCAAAAGACTTTGTCGCTGAACTTTTTAAGGTCGCTTCCTCATGTCCTTTGTGGTCCACTTTTTCGCGTATTTCGTTGGTACTTTTGTAAATCAGAAATAATCCTCCAGCTAATAAAATCATCGCTTGACCGGTAATGTTACCGCTGAACCAACCCCAATCAAAAGAAAACCAAGGTTCTTTCATAGCAATTAACAACGTGATTCCAAAGAGCAATGCAATTCGCATAAACATCGCTAAAAATAATCCAATACGAGTCGCGCGTTTTCTTTGTTCCACGGGTAATTTTCCCGTAACAATCGAGATGAAAATAATGTTGTCAATTCCAAGAATTATTTCCAAGAATGTCAATGTTAATAGGGCAATCCAAGCGTCCGGCTGTAAAAATACTTCCATAAAAGTAAAATGTAATTAGTGGTTTGAAATTTCGAATTTTTGTGTAAAAATACATTTAACTTGGAAATAGATTGTTAATGAAATCAGAATGTTTTAGTTACGTATAGTGTTTATTTTTCACACAGATTGCAATAATTCACACGGATTATTAGAAAGGAAATTCGTCAGATTTAATTTAGCATGTATGAAGGATTTTATTTCAAAATCTCACCTATAAAAGTCAGATGCTGAAATAGAAATCAGCAAGACAAGAGTCACTGCAATACTATGCATTCAACCACAAAATTAGCAGAACATTGGCTGCGGTTGCAACCGCGGCGACATGAAGTACCAAAAAAAAATGTCCGCTACTAGCGAACATTTTCTTTAATCATTTATTTTAGTGACCGTTCCAGTTTGTTTTTCTGGACTTCCCACGACGTTAAATTCAAACATGTAGCTGTCTTTGGTCGTACTCAAAATCTTAATCGAAACTGCTTTCTTTTCGGCCATATTTTTCGGATTAATTTTTTGAATAATGTATTCGCAATCGTTAATCCAGCGAATCGATGACGTATCCGATTTTCCTTCGTAAAAATCGATTTCTTGATTCTCCGTTCGGGTGAAAGTCGTGCTTTTTACGACACCGTCAATTTCGTGTTCAAACTTGAATTTACCGGTTTTGAAATCTTTGCATTCGCGAGCTGGAGTTTCAAAACAAGAAACAAGTCCAAGAAGTAAGAAGAAAGGAATGATTTTTTTCATGAGTATGCTAAATAATTTTAATATCGTATTTTTCTAATAAACCCGGAATGCCTTGCAAACTAAAGCGTGCTTTTTTCAATAAATTAAATTGCGGATCGATTTGGTAATTGTTTGCGGTTGTGAAATTGCATTCGGTTAAATCACTTTCGTTGAAAATCGCTCCTTGTAAGTCACATTTTTCAAAAGTCGATTGCTTTAAGTGCGATCCCACAAAAGACGTTTCCCGAAGCGAACAATTTACAAACTTCGTTTTAGGCATCTTTTTATTGTTGAACGAAGCGAAATCTAAAAAGCAGTTTTCAAAGTAAACCTGAAAAAGAAAGTCGTCGCAATTTTCAAAATTAATACCCAATAACTTACAGTTTTTAAACGTAACATTTTTTAAACTAGAGCCAGGTAATTCCAACATAGATAAGTTGCAATCGATGAATTCGCAATCCATAAAAGAGCTTGATAGAAATGTGGTATTCGAAAAATCACAATCTTTAAATACGCAATTTTCAAATTCCCGTGACGCGACTTTTTGTCCGGTGTAAACGACCTTTTCAAAGGTTTTGTGCAAGTGAAGTAGTTCTTTCATTCGGACTTAAATAAACTATTCATAATTTTAAGTAAACCTTTAAAAGCCAAAACAACGCCGCCGATGCACATTATAATCCCGAGTGCTAAAATAAGCAAGTATGTAGATTGCATTTTATTGATAAAAGCAAAGTGAATCACTGCTGGACCAATAAACATCAGTGGTAAAGCACACGCCATAAAGACGATTCCGCGATTTAAGGTTTGTTTATCTGTTGCCATAATTTATAATTTAAGGTAAGCGTTTACTGCATTTCGTACGCTACCGTTTTCTAATAAAAGTGTTTTTGCTGCTGCGTGAGAAACGTTTATTTCTGCTATAATCATTTGAATGCCGCGTTCCACAAGTTTGTCGTTGCTCAATTGCATGTCGACCATTTTATTTCCTTTGACTTTTCCCAGACGAATCATCGTTGCAGTTGAAATCATGTTCAATACTAATTTTTGAGCTGTTCCGGCTTTCATTCGAGAACTTCCTGTGACAAATTCAGGACCTACAATTACTTCAATTGGAAATTGTGCGGTTAGAGAAAGCGGACTTCTCGCATTACACGAAATACTTCCGGTGGTAATTTGGTTTTCATTGCATTTCTGCAAACCGCCAATCACATAAGGAGTTGTTCCCGATGCGGCAATTCCAATAACGATATCTTTATTTGAAATATTGTGCTGTTGCAAATCAATCCAAGCCTGATTTGTATTGTCTTCTGCACGTTCTACTGCTTTTCGAATGGCCAAATCGCCTCCTGCAATAATTCCGTTGACCAAGTCAAAAGGCACACCAAAAGTAGGCGGACATTCCGAAGCATCTAAAATTCCCATGCGACCAGAAGTTCCTGCTCCAATGTAGAATAACCTTCCGCCATTTTGTAATTTGAAAACAATTTGGGTAACCAAAAGTTCAATTTGAGGCAATGCTTTTTCAACTGCAAAAGGTACAGATTGATCTTCTTTGTTAATATTGGAAAGCAATTCAGCAACCGACATCGTTTCAAGATGGTCGAAAGCAGAGGATTGTTCAGTCGTTTTGATGAAAGTCATTCGGTTATGAAAATTAATTTTCGAATGATCAAAGTTACTTAATTCTGTCCGATTTAGTGCACATGTGTTACCTCAATTCCTAAAAAGTACGCAAATACAATTCCAATAGCAATCATTGACAATTTGGCCAAATTAAACTTGTGGTTTTCGCTGCTTTCAAAGATAATTGTTGATGATATGTGAAATAAAATTCCAATTACAACAGCAGTAATTTGAGCGTGATAGGGTTCCAAAAATGTTGCATAAGAAGCTGTCAAAGTTCCTAAAGGTGTCATCAATGCAAACACAATCATGAAAAGGAAAATGGTAGTTTTGCTTAACTTGGTGTTCAAGAAAAAAGAAGTTAAAATAACTGCAATAGGCAAGTGGTGAATCGCAATTCCCCAAGCTAAATCAGGTAAATTGCTAACAGGAAATCCTTCTAAATAAGCGTGAATACACAAACTTATGAACAGCAACCAAGGTGTTTTTTCAAAAGTATCATGCGTGTGAACGTGACCGTGTTCCGCACCTTTTGAGAAAAATTCTAAAATGATCTGGAACAGAATTCCCAGCATGATGAAAATTCCAACAGAAGTTTGCTCATGAGCATGTTCAGCGGTATGATACACTTCAGGAAGCAAATGCATTACGGTAAGTGAAAGTAAAAACGAACCACTAAAAGCCATCAAAAGCTTTAAGTTGTTCTTCTTTTTTGGTTTTAAAAAAAAGGCAATTCCGTAACCAATTAAAACCGATAATAAGGGAAGTATGTAACTCATTTAGTCTGCAAAATAGTATTTAAATGAAGGGTTAGCTTCTAGATTTAAAAGTCCTCTAAAATCTATTCTCTATATTCTTAATTCTTTACTCTATTCTCTTTACTCTATTTAAAAAGCATAATTAATCGTTCACTTTGACTTTTGTAAAACTTTTTCAACTTGTAATCTCCAAAAGTATCCAACAAATAAATACCTGCTTCTTCCATCATTTTTTCGAAATCTTCCAAGGTTAACGCCCGAACTTTTTCTGTAAAATGATAAGTTTCGCCTTTATCTTCAAAGTCAATTTCTTTCAAAATATAACCGTCCACAACTTTTCTTTTAATGTGAAAGTCAATTCCGTCCACAGTTTTTACTTCCGAAGCAACAAGGTTTTCAATCACCGTGTGCACATTCATAAAGTCAATAACGGCAAAACCGTATTCGGTCAGACTATCGTGAATTGATTTCAAAGTTTTAAAGTTGTCTTCCTCATTTTCGAAATAACCAAAACTAGTGAATAGATTTAAAATCGCATCGTACTTCTCGTTGCATTTTTCACGCATGTCGTGCACTTCAAAATGCAATTTATCGTTTTCGAATCTTTTTGCTTCGGCAATGCTGTTTTCAGATAAATCAGCACCCGTAACATCAAAACCCATTTCGTTTAAGTAGATGGAATGTCTTCCTTTTCCGCAGGCCAAATCCAAAATTTTAGCTTCTTCAGGCAAATTTAAGTAGTGCACAATATTTTCCATAAACATTTGCGCTTCCTTATCGTCTCTATCTTTGTATAAAATGTGGTAATAAGGAGTGTCAAACCAAGATGCGAACCAACTTTCGGCAGTAGAATTCGTATTTATAGATTCTGAATGGGGTAATTTAGACATTTATCGATTTCAATTAATTCAAGTCTGCAAATTTAGTCTATTTTTGCAGAATATAATTAAAACAGTTTCCCTTTTGGGCAATTTGAGTATGGAAAATTTTAGAATGGTGGCCAAGACCTTTTTTGGCTTTGAAGATATATTAGCAAAAGAACTCCAACAATTAGGAGCTCAAGATGTAGAACAAGGTGTTCGCGTGGTGACTTTCAAAGGAGATAAAGGCTTTATGTATAAAGCGAATTTTGCCTTGAGAACAGCTTTGAAAATTCTAAAACCTATTTATTTTTTCCGTGCTACAAACGAGGAAACCTTATATAAAGGAATTCAAGGTGTAAACTGGTCGAAATATATCAATGCAAATCAGACTTTTGTAATCGACGCGACCGTGCATTCAGACCGTTTCAATCATACCGAATTTGTGGCGCAAAAATGTAAAGATGCCATTGTGGACCAATTTCGTACGCGAACAGGTCAACGTCCAAGTATTGACAAGCAATATCCCGATTTGAGAATTAATATTCACATTGATAAAGAGCAAGTTTCTGTCGCTTTAGACACTTCGGGTAATTCATTGCATCAAAGAGGATACAGAACGGCGACGAATATTGCACCAATCAACGAAGTTTTAGCAGCAGGAATGTTGATGCTTTCAGGTTGGGAAGGTAAGAGTGATTTCATCGACCCAATGTGTGGTTCAGGAACAATTTTGGCAGAAGCCGCGATGATTGCTTGTAATATTCCAGCAAACATCAACCGAAAAGAGTTTGCTTTTGAAAAATGGAACGATTGGGACAATGATTTATTTGACCAAATTGTAGATTCACTTTTGAAAAGAGTACGCGAATTTAATTACAGCATGATTGGTTACGACAAAGCACCTTCAGCTGTTTTGAAAGCGAAAGACAATATTGCAAATGCGAATTTAGACGAATATGTAAAAATCTCAGAACGCAATTTTTTCGACACTGAAAAGGAAACAAAAGGTCCGCTTCACATGGTTTTCAATCCACCATACGGCGAACGATTAGATATTGAAATGGAACGTTTCTACAGAGAAATTGGAGATACGTTCAAACAAAATTATCCTGGAACTGAAGCTTGGTTTATTACGGCAAATTTAGAAGCATTGAAATTTGTAGGTTTGAAACCTTCTAGAAAAATCAAATTATTCAACGGAAGTCTTGAAGCAAGATTAGTGAAATATGAGATTTACGAAGGAAGTAAACGAACCAAATTTCAACAACAAATAGAAGAATAATTAAAAGAATCATCATGAGTTTAAAAGTAAAAGCATTCATCTTACAATTAATCAGTTTTGCGACTTTATTTATTATTGTTCGCTATTTATTAGATAGTTACACCAACTTAGAAGGCATGTGGATTTCAATAACCGCATTTGTTATAGGCACAATTGCAGCGCCTCAATTTCAAGCCGTAAAATCAAACGAAGGAGAGAAGTTGTTTATGAAATGGATTTTCATGAAGGATGTGAAAGAGATAAAATAAGTCATCAGTTGACGGTTGTCAGTTTTCAACTGCTCGATAGTAAGGTATATTTATAAGTGTCGTCAGTTGACGGTTGTCAGTTCTACGTTCAATGACGTACAACCTAGAACATACAACTTACAACTTTTCAGATACAATCTTCTTTTTATAAATAGGAATAAAGTACGTCAACGTGTAATTAAAACCCACTCCAAAATCGCCATCATACGTTCTATTAAAACCAGGAATGTATAAATTATCAAAACCTCCCGGTTTTTGATTACTTACTAATCTATTGGCACGAAGTGAAAAACCAACAAAGAAGTTATTAAAGACGCGGGTTTTTACACCAGCAACCACTTCAATCCATTGGGCTGATAAACCGTCGTATTTTTGTCCCGCTTGAGTATCTGGAACTTCACCAAAATAAGGATTTGGATTGTAAATTTCGTAACTGTTTAGTTGTTGGCTAAAAGCACTGACACCATAACGCAAGCCAATGCTGATGATGTTTTCTAAATCAAGCCAGTTTTCGTGAGCATTGTAATCAAAACCAACTTTAAAATAGGTTCCCTTTGTGGTGAAATTTACTTGGTCGTCGTCCGTCGTTTTATTCTCGTTACCCAATTCTCCCGCTAAGAAGTATTTTTTCGTTAAACGATAATCAGCCACAAGCTCTAAACCTTGATAGTCGCTGTCGTAAATTGAACGTGCAATTTTTGATAAATCAGCACCAACTCGAATGCCGTAACGCTCTATTTTAGGAGGTACAACGATCGAATCCTTTTCTTGTGCATGAACTGAAACGCTGCACAAAATCCAGAGTAAACTAAAAGAATATTTTGATATGTGCTTCATTTTCATCATTGATTTGAGATTGTACGACCTGAATGTTTTTAATCCAGTTTCCTGTTGTAGCAGTTGGCGTATTGTTTAGAACAAATGGATTTTGCAACGGATTGCCAAACAAATTAAAGGACGTTTTAAAACCGCACGCTCTAGAAATATAAATATCATTTCGCGTGTAGTTGATTTCTAATAGGTCGGTCACTTCAACTGTAGTTGGATCTTCGTCAAAATTTAAAATCAACTCGAATTTGGTTGCATCTTGATTTACCCGCAACGGCAGATAAACCACGCTGTCGTTCCACGTCTCTCGACCCGATTCGTTCAGAAGTGGTGACGGAACCGTCATGCCATCGCCTACAATTTTTAAATTTGTGGTTTTTCGTGTCAGTGAAATATTATTTTTATCAAAAAATTGAATTTTCAATCGCGGCGTTGTCACCGTTGAGGGATCGCAAATGTCATCCTTTTCGCAGGACGCAAAAAAGAAACTTAGTAAAAGTAGAACGGCAACTATTTTTTTCATTTCAACTCTATTTTGATAATTTGTACATCCACGTGTTTTCAAAAAAAAACACGTTTAACGTACAAATAATTTATTTTCTCTTTTCCAAAAGAACCACATTTTCAACGTGATGCGTTTGCGGAAACATATCTACAGGACGAACACGAGTTACTTTATATTTTTCATCCATCAAAGCCAAATCACGCGCTTGAGTAGCTGAATTACAACTTACATAAACCACTTTTTCAGGAGCGATTTTTAGGATTTGTTCAATTACATCTTTGTGCATTCCGTCGCGTGGTGGATCTGTAATAATAACATCCGGCGTTCCGTTTTGTGCAATAAAGGCTTCGTTGAAAACAACCTTCATGTCACCTACAAAGAAATCGCAATTTGTAATGTTATTACGAACTGCATTCGCTTTTGCATCGTGAATTGCTTCTGGAACGGCTTCGACACCCACAACTTTCTTCGCGTTTTTCGAAACAAATTGTGCAATAGTTCCTGTTCCTGTATATAGATCGTAAACGATTTCGTTCCCAGTTAACCCGGCGAAATCACGCGTAATTTTGTACAATTCGTAAGCTTGTTCAGAATTAGTTTGATAAAAGGATTTCGCATTAATGCTGAAATGAAGTCCTTCCATTTCTTCCAAGATATAATCACGACCTTTAAATAACTTAACGTCTTGATCGTAAATCGTATCGTTTGCTTTACCGTTAATTACGTATTGTAACGAGGTAATTTCCGGAAAACGTTCGGCAAGGAAGTTCAACAACAACTCGCGATTTTCTTTTTGCTCTTCAAAAAACTGAATCAAAACCATGATTTCTCCAGTTGAAGAAGTTCTGATCATCAATGTTCTTAAAAAACCTTCGTGGTTTCTTGGATTGAAAAATTCTAAATGATGTTGTAATGCAAACGCACGAATTTCATTGCGAATCGAATTGGAAGGATCTTGTTGCAAATGGCATTTTTCAATATCTAAAATCTTATCCCACATTTTTGGAATGTGGAAACCCAATGCATTTTTATTTTCAATTACTTCTTCGCTGTCCAATTCTTGTTCCGTCATCCAACGCGCGTTTGAAAAACCAAACTCCATTTTGTTGCGGTAAAAGAATTGTTCTTTCGAACCTAATATAGGTTCAAATTCGGGAATTTCAATTTTCCCGATCCGTTGCAAATGATTTTTAACCTCATTTTGCTTGTAGTACAACTGTTGGTCGTACTTCATGTTTTGCCATTTACAGCCACCACAAACGCCAAAATGTTGGCAAACTGGTTCCGTTCTATGTACTGAAAACTCATGAAAACGCACTGCTTTTCCTTCGTAGTACGATTTTCGTTTTTTGAAGGTTTGCACGTCCACAACATCGCCGGGAACTACATTGGGAATAAAAACCACTTTTCCATCAGGAGCTTTGGCAACAGAAACACCTTTGGCTCCCGCATCTAAAACTTTAATGTGGTTGAAAACTATTTTATTGGTAATTTTTCTAGACATGGGGCAAAAATAAGTTTTTATTAGATTTTAAAATCATAAAATGAAAGAATTTGCGTAAATCAATTTTATTTCATTTTTCAAAAAACTATATTGTAATATATTTCGTAAATTTTCAAAGTCAAAAGTACCAAATACACTCTGCTATGAAGCTCTACTCTCAATTGTCAAAAATCGGTTTTTTAAAAAACAGGTATGTAGCCAAATTTCTTTTGGTCGCCTTCCTTGGAATTCACATTCCATTGATTGGTCTTGTTTTTTTTGTAGTATATTTTCAACACGATCTTTCACCTCTGAATGTTTTTCTAATTGCATTAGGGTTAACGCTTTTAGCTACTTTAGTCACGCTTTTAATTTTAAAAAAATTAATGACGCCGGTTCCTCTGGGTTCGAAAGCACTGATTGCGTATCGCACCAACCGGACGGTTCCGAGACTGCCGCTTGAATATACGGATGAAGCAGGAGTGATGCTTCAAAACATTCAAGCTACCATTCAGATGAATCAGAAATTATTAGTAGAAAAAAAGAGTTATTTCAACTGTTGACGCATGATTTAAAAATTCAATCTGAAAATACAGAACGTCTGCTAACGAGCGTTTATAATGAAACTGAAAAACCTGCAGTTAGGGATTTAGCTTCCGCAGCGGTTATTGCCATTCAAAAGCAACTCAAATCTGTTGAAGCATTTTCGGAAATGATGGACGAAGAAGCGGCAATAAATTTGGAACAAGTTAAAGTGCGGAAAGTGAATTTAGAAGTAGTTTTAAATGAAGTCAGAAGCAGTTTTAAAAGCAAACTAGAAGCTAAAAGTATCGTTTTAAAATTCAACATTCATACTTAAGAAGCGGTATTAAAAGTGAATGTAAAATTACTTCAGAAAATTTTCCATTATCTATTTGATATTGCACTAAAATATGCACCTCTTAATTCAGAAGTAGAAGTGACGGTTGAGAAAGTAAACAACCGATTGATGGTTCATGTAAAAGATGCAGGTCTTGGTTTTGAATCTGGACAAGCTGAACAGATCTTTACCACTTTTAATTCAGTTAGTGCGAATGAAGAAGATTATGCTCCCGGAATTGGCTTATACCTTACACGTCAAATTATAGAACGGTTTGGAGGAACGATTATTGCTGAAAGTGCTGGTTTGAATCGTGGAGTTACCTTTACCGTTGAACTAAAATTGTACCGTTAAACTGCACTTGTATTTTTCGAATTTTGATTTCACTAGTTATTTGCAAGTGCATTTAAACGCCGCTTTTTGACTTCTTGGAGATGCTATCAAATTGTTAAAACCCTTTGTTCTACATAATATTGTCGTATCTTGCGTGGTCATTTAAGAAAGCAATGAATCACTATTTTTATGCTACTTTAAACCCGGTTGTATTTGGACTTTTAATTTCATTGTCCCACTTACACGACGACTCATTTCTAAAAAGTTCTAAAGAGTTTATAAAGTAAGCCCTGTCGTACCCAAGACAGGGAGATCCTTCCGATTCCTTTATATTATTTAAACCATCAATAGCTTACCGAAGCCAAATTTTAGCGTTCTGTCCCGATTTAAAGATTTGGGAACAAGAATGTTTGGGTGTTTGTTAAAAAAGCTTCAAAAGTATTGGTACAAAAAAATTAGAACATGTTACAAGAAACTGAACAAGAAATTTTATTGACTACAGGTATTTACGATTTAATTAAAGACCATATCCGAAGAAAAAAAGCGACTGTTGAAGAAGAAGAAGCTTTAAAAATCCAATTGAAAAAGGCAAAACAAGTTACAAGAAAAAACCTGCCAATGGATATTGTTACTGTTGACGCTAAAGTAGTAGTTAAAAACACGGAAACGAACGAAGAAGAGGTGTATACGTTTGTTGCACCAGATCGGGCAAAACGTCGTAATAATACAGAATCTATTTTAAGTACGATGGGTCTTGCACTTGTGGGATGTAAAATTGGTGACATCATCAATTGGAATTTCAATAACGAGCAGAAGACACTTGAAATTATGAGTGTAGAGCGTTTAGCTTAATCCTTTTCTTTTAAATTCAAAAAAAGTCGGTAGTTCGTTAGAAACTACCGACTTTTTTTATGTAAAAAGTATTTAAATTGAACGGGATTTCCAATTGTATTTATTCAAATAAAGTTGGCTTTTGAACTATTCAATTACTTTTTTGACACGTTCTACAGTGTCTAATTTTGATAACGTTAATCGGACGATGCTGTCTTCTTGAGCCAATAAATCATGTGGCACGTTTGCATCTAAAGAGATTAAATCTCCCGTTTTTAATTTCATTTTCTCGCCATGTGCTCCAAATTCTATAGCACCTTCATGGATTTCTACTGTGATTGGAAAGCCTGCTTTGTGCTCTTTCATTGTTTGCCCTTTTCGGAATAGAATACGGATTTCCTTTGATGTTTCAGTTTCCATCAATACCGTAACGGCTACTTTATCTTCGTTATAATTGAGCTCTGATCTTAGAGATGCTGTTTTCATGCTGTCAAATTTTAGTTTATGTTTCAATTTACTAAAAATTATTGAATAATGGGCTTTGTCGGAGGACTATTTAGAAATAGTACAAATGAATCAATAGAATTTGAAGCTTGTTATTGCAGTTCCGATGATATTGATACACGTCTTTAATTTAATGTTTTCGATGGTAAGCAGCTATTCCACATTACAGAAACCTATTTTTTACAATTAAGAAATAGGATAAGAGGCTTTAGTTCCACTAATATTCCAATCTAATTGTACAGCTTGGTAGGAAAAGTTGTTTTATAAAATACTTATAATTTATTCTTAAATAGTAATCATTAGAATTTTATAATTCTGAAATTTTTTCCGTTCTAAATATATAGTTATTGAGAAATTAAACTGTAACATATTTTAGTAGAGAATAGGATGTTTAAAACCTTTGAAGTTTGATTTTATCACTTTCATCATCAAATTCACGTATTTTTTTTAACATTTAAAGTGCATTTAAAAAGGACTCAAAAGAATCAGCGTTAATTAATTATTACGCCAGTTGATTTATGTTGGTGCAACAACATCGGAGATAAATTGCAAGTAATTATTTTAAAGTAAAAGATAGACTTCGTTCTTAGTAGCCAAATAGTCCACGGGAACAAGTTTTTTTATGCTGATGTCTCAGAAGGCAAAGTAAATTTAAAATGACTACCCTTACCTAATTCGCTTTCTACCCAAATTGTTCCACCATGTCTTTCAACAAATTCCTTGCAGAGAATCAAGCCTAATCCAGAATTTGTGTACTTAGCTGAACCAATATTTGTTTCAAGTTTGAATAAATTATTTTGAGTTGCTGCATCAATACCCACGCCATTATCTGAAACTGTAATTTCAACATATTTGTCATGATGTACCGCGGCAACCGTTATATTGCCGTTCTCATTTGTGAATTTTAAGGCGTTTGAAAGAAGATTTCTTAAAACTACATTAATGATATTTTGGTCGGCAAAAATGGTGATTGGCTCTGATTCAATATAATTTAGTGAAATATTTTTATTATTTGATGTTGAATTTGAAAGTGCAAAAACATCTGCAATGATAGCAGATAAAACTAATCTTTCGGGCGTAAAGTTAATCTGTCCTACTTGTGATTTAGCCCAATTTAACAAATTGTCGAGTAAAGTTATTGTGTTTTTTGCGGACAAACGAACGATCTCTAAAAACTGTTGATTTTCTTCAAATTCCTGGTTTTTTTGGTTTTCTAATAACAATTCTGAAAAACCCAAAATACTATTTAGCGGACTTCGTAAATCATGGGCAATTATAGAAAACATTTTGTCTTTAGTAGCATTGAGTTCTCTTAATTGGATTTCGTTTTTTTCTGCTTTTTCTTTTGCAATAATTAGCTCTGATTGAAGAGCAACAGCGAAGTTAGCTATCGTTAATTCTTCCGCTAATTTTTCGTTTTCTTTGCTTTGTTGTGCAACCTTTATTTTAGAAATCAAGAGCTCGGCTGCACGTTTTGCTTTCTCTTCATTCTGGAACACCAGTTCAAGATTAGCAATAATTAATTCTGCGGCACGCTCTTCCTTTGCTTCATTTTGATATTCGAGTTCTCTTTTTGCTATTTTTAATTCGGCAGCTCGTTTTTTCTTTTCTTCGCTTTGATATTTAAGCTCAATATTTGCAATCCTTAATTCATCTGCACGTTTTTCCTTTTCTCTGCTTTGAAATTCAAGTTCTATACTTGCAATGATTAATTCTGCTGCACGTTTTTCCTTTTCTTCGCTTTGATGTTCAAGCTCGATGTTTGCAATTTTTAATTCGGCAGATCTTTTTTCCTTTTCTCTGTTTTGATGATCAAGTTCAATATTTGCAATTTTTAATTCTGCAGCGCGTTTTTCCTTTTCTAAATTTTGGTATTCAAGTTCTGTCGCAGCAATCTTAAATTCTGCCGCTCGTTTTTCCTTTTCTAAGTTTTGAATTGAAAAATTCAAACGAAGAATTTCATTTTGTTTCTTAAGTTGTGCTATTTGATTTTCTAATTCTTGATGCATGTGTTTGGCGTTTATTGATCAAAAAATTATTTATATCAAGTGCAGGACAAATGTACGCTTTAGTTGAATATAAAAAGCCAACCTTTTAGGAATTAAACATTTACTTCGGAAATAAGTCAGATTTTTGAGTTTTTAAAATGATCTGGAATATTATTATTGATTCTAAAAGCTATTTTGAAATTTGGACTGGAGATTTTTAGGTAACAGTGAAATTCCTTGCAAGAGATAAACTTGATTTTGTTAAGTATTTCGAAATTCCACCAATCGTCTCTCTAAAATAATAACCTAAAAATGTTTAAGAACGATGACTATTCAGTTAGACGAGCGTTTGATTATTCCAACGTTATTAGTTGATGCAGACAGTACTCGTTTTATTATTGTTTTTGGATTTCGTGAGTGCTTTGCAGTTCACAAAAAAACTTCGCCTGTTTTTATCCAAACGGATCTATTCCATAACTTTTACAACTAAATATTTGTAAAAATATGTGGAGCGAACATTGCCCAATTACGAAATAAATTTAGTTTCTGCAGTCGGTTGTACTTGAATCACAATAGCAAGCTATATCTTAAATTTGGATTAGACCACTTTGGTATTGAACCTCTCCGGTTAATTTATACAATTCTGTGGAAAATCGTTTAAAATTCCGCTTGTTTTTCCCCCAATCATACAATTGGGTAGGAAATGCACAGATGGATTTGAATTCAATTTCTGTATGCAATCCCGCTGGTTTTAATTTAACTTCTATCAGTTCAGACCACGACCACATAGAAAATCCTGTGGATGCGGAAAATTTGTGGTTGACATCGTCAAATCGTACGTTTTTAAAATTTGTACGAATCAGTGCCTCTTCTATTGCTGTTCTAGCATCTTCAAAACCAGTATTAACGAGTAATTTTGTCTTGAATTTACTCGTCACGGCATCCGGATTTCCACTAATTTTCTTATATAAAAATACAAATACGATGATCAGAAGTAGGATAATCCATACTAAATTTGAAAAAATTGTTTGCATACCAATGATTTAATAGTTGTTCTTTTCGCAGGACATTTGTTTTCTACTCAATCAAATATAACTCTTTTTTTTCCGTTGTTGTATTTTTCGTGTCCTTTGAAGTATAAAAAAGTACTTGAATCAAATCTTCTGAAGATTGAGACGCATTTTGGACCTTTAAAAAGCAATTTTAGATGTTAAACTTGCTATAATCCACTTTTTTTGAGCGGTTCAAAACAGTAACTTTGAGTCAATCAATAAAAAAAAAACTATTATGAAAAGAAATGCAACAGCCGTATGGAAAGGCACACTCAAAGAAGGAAATGGAGTTTTAACTACAGATAGCAAGGTATTACAGGATACGCAATATTCATTCAGCACTCGTTTTGAAGACGGTATCGGAACAAATCCCGAAGAACTTATCGCGGCAGCACATTCAGGTTGCTTTACGATGCAATTATCGGCTTACATTACGCAAGCGGGATTTGAAATTGAGAGTTTAGAAACAGAATGTTCCATTGACTTTCAAGACAAATCAGTGGTAGGGTCGCACTTAACCGTAAAAGGAAAAGTAAAAGACATTTCGAAAGAGGAATTTCAAAAGTGGGTAACGGAAGCTGAAACTACGTGTCCGATTTCACGATTATTAGATACTAAAATTACCTCAGAAGCGACACTTTTATAAAGTACGCTCTTCAAATTTAAAAATGGCATTGTGTTTTAAAGAGACACAATGCCATTTTTATAGGTAGTACATTCGCATAAAATCGTGAAATTTTCACTAAATTTGGCACAAATAAGGATGATTTCTCTCCCATAAGTAGGAATAAAGGCATATTAAGAAAAAAATAGAATCAGATGGAAGTTTTGGACAATCGCACTTCGCAAGAAATTATCAATTTAGAAAACAAGTATGGCGCTCACAATTATCACCCACTTCCTGTGGTGTTGAGTAAAGGGGAAGGCGTTTATGTATGGGACGTAGAGGGTAAGAAATACTACGATTTTTTATCTGCTTATTCTGCCGTAAATCAAGGACATTGCCATCCAAAAATTGTTGGAGCCATGACCAAACAGGCGGAAACGCTGACACTTACTTCTCGTGCTTTTTTCAACGACCAATTGGGACCTTACGAAGAATATTTGACAAAATACTTTGGTTATGATAAAGTACTTCCGATGAATACGGGTGCTGAAGCAGTGGAAACGGCTTTAAAAATCTGTCGTAAATGGGCTTACGAAGTGAAAGGCATTCCTGAAAATCAAGCGGTGATTATTGTGGCTGATGGAAATTTCCACGGACGTACCACCACGATTATTTCCTTTTCAAACGATCAAAACGCACGTAAAAACTTTGGTCCTTACACAGAAGGATTCATCGCAATTCCGTACGACAACATCGATGCTTTAGAAGAAGTATTGAAAAATAATTCAAATGTAGCAGGTTATTTAGTGGAACCTATTCAAGGGGAAGCGGGTGTTTATACGCCAAGTGACGACTACATGATGCAGGTTAAAAATTTATGCAACAAGTACAATGTACTTTTTCTTGCGGATGAAATTCAAACAGGAATTGCAAGAACAGGTTCGCTTTTAGCGGTTTGTGGAAATTGTGATTGTGAGAATGCTTGTGAACGTCAAGAAACCTATGCACGACCTGACATGCTGATTTTAGGAAAAGCGATTTCTGGCGGTGTATATCCGGTTTCGGCTGTTTTAGCAGATAATGCAATTATGAATGTGATTAAACCCGGACAACACGGATCTACATTTGGTGGAAATCCCGTTGCTGCTGCAGTAGCCATGGCTGCTTTAGATGTAACGAATGATGAAAACTTAGCGCAAAATGCACGCCGTTTAGGGAAAATTTTCCGTGAAAAAATGCAAGAATACATCAATACGTCTTCTATTGCTACTTTGGTACGTGGAAAAGGATTGTTGAACGCCGTTGTAATAAACGATTCAGAGGACAGCGATACCGCTTGGAACATTTGCATGCGATTGAGAGACAACGGTCTTTTGGCTAAGCCAACACACGGTAACATCATTCGTTTTGCACCACCCTTAGTAATGAACGAAGAACAATTGTTAGATTGTACGCGAATTATTATTGACACCTTAAAAGAATTTGAAAAATAAGGAGGCGTCGTACAACAAACTATAAAATAGAAAATCCGCTTTACAACTTGTAAAGCGGATTTTTTTTATGAAAATCTAACGATTACATTCCTTGTAATTCTCTCATTTTTTCCTGCATTAAAACTGGATCTTGCAAAACAGCCCAACCAAAAAATGCAATAAAAGCAATCGCAGTAATGATTGAAATAATATTAAGAATTAAACCAATAATTGCTAAGAGACGACCTGTTTTTAGATTGCCGTAATTGTCGTAAGCATCGGGATTGATCGCGTAAAGTGCCATGTCTTTTTTAGCCATCACTAAAGCGACAATACTGAATACAATTCCAACAGCATAAAAACAACAGCCGATAATTGATAAAATTCCGAGTACGAGAACAGCGGTTGCATTGGGTAATTTTTGTTTTTCCATAAGTAATTTAGGTTGGGTTAATAATGGGTTAATTTATAAAAATAAGCAATAAGCATTATTGCAGCATTCAAAATGGCGAAAGGAATGATGAGTTTAGAGTAACTCCGACTCTTGTCTACAAAATGCAATCCGATGAAAAAAAACAGCAATAGTGTTGTGTAAATTGCCGGAAACATCCGAAATGCCTCCGTGAAGTCTCCATGTAAAAGCAAAGACAAAGCACGTTGCATTCCGCAACCGGGACAATCTAAACCAAATAGTTTCTTGCTCAAGCAAGGAATCATAAAGTCTTCTAAACTCACTTTCGTTTCTTTTACTGCAATTTTACAAAATATTTGTAAACTTTCGTTTTTTTACGGGTTATTATTTTTAAGTTAATTACTTTTGAAGCATAAATGTATAATAAAATTCAATTTTTCGCCAAAAGTACAAGGCGAGAATTTTCACTGTATGCTATGAAGAAATTATTAATTCCCGCTGTAATTGTAGCCGCAATCGTTTTGTTGTATGAACAAAGCCAAGCGGTCCCTAACGTTTATATAAGTGCCGGCTCAATCGTGGTTTTTATGTTTTTGTTGTACAAACTAAACGCCCGAATTCCGCATAAAAACAACAATAATAAAGACACAGACGATGTTCAATAAAGGAGATAAAGTGACCGTGCTGGACGATGCTATGGATGGAACCGTTACCGCTACAAATGGCGATCAAATTACGGTATTGACTACAGATGGATTTGAATTAAACTTTTCGAGCAAGGAATTACTCAAAATGAGCGGCGACGAATTAAAAATGGGTTTTGCAAGTCAAAATATTTCTCAAGTTTTGAAAGACAAAGAAGAACCAAAAGCACGCTCTTTTGTCAAGGAAAAAAAATCTAAAAAAGAAATTCCTGTTCCTGAATTCGACTTGCACATTGAGAAGTTGGTCAAAAACTTTAGAGGTATGAATAATTACGACATTCTTACTTTGCAAACCGATACGGCAAAACGCCATATTGAATTTGCCATCACCAACCGAATTCCTAAAATTGTTTTTATCCATGGAGTAGGTGAAGGTATTCTGAAAGCAGAACTTGACTTTTTATTGGGTCGTTACGATCAAATTTCTTTTAAAGACGGTAATTATCAAAAATACGGTTCTGGAGCGACCGAAGTCTATTTTAAGCAAAACGCTTAGTTCGCTTCATTAAACAATAAAAATAAAGCCATTAAGAAAATGTGATTTCTTAATGGCTTTATTTTTTAAAACTAGTTTAGGATGCTGCGGTTTCTAATTCGTTGGAATGTTGATTTCTCCAAAGATGAATTCATTACCCATTTGTACTTTTAGACTTCCTTTAGTCAAACGTACGTTTTTCAATACAATCTTGTGTTTAAATCCGTTGTCAGACGCTAAAGAAGTAACTTCAATAATTCCACTTTGATTTTCAATACCATTTTCAGCACGATATGCGTCCGTTATTGGCGGCGTGTCTGGAGTAGGAACCGTACAGAAATAGTCGTTTGTTAAAAAAGCAATCGTCGTATCAAAAAAGAAATGAGTCAACTTGGTGTCTGTTGAAATTAACCGTGTTTTTGGACCTGCTTCTCCTGAAAATAAAAATGCAGCATCTTCCGGTTTTAAATCTAAAACCAATGCTTGAGTTGGGTCATACTTAAATAAAAACGTGTTGTCATTTTCACAAGAAAATAAACTTGTTAATCCTGCGAAATTAGTAAACGGAATGGCGTTGGTCTCATAAATCACTTGACTGAACGCTTCATTTATTTGATTGGTGTTGTCGCCTAAATTAAATTTTAAATCGGTAAATACAAGTGCATGCGAATAAGCGATGATTTTGGTGGCTCCATTTGCATCTGGCTCGCTTTTTATGGCAGTGGTGGTAATTGTGATTTTTCCTTCTGAAGCTTCACGTTCTTCAACGACCGTAGGATTTGAAACTGGTACTGCGGAACACATCGTTTTTTCAGTGACTTTGCCTGAATATTCGCGATAAATCAAACGGATTGTCGTTCCGTTGATAGCTAATGGTAATGGCTGTGTTGTTAAATCAGCAGAAATCCGATTGGGGAAATTCGATTCTGGCAATTGAATAATCAGTGCCCGATTGTCTTGCATTTTGTAAATGAAAAACTTATCGGTGTCGGCATTACACGATTTTGCAATTGTGTCGTCAAATTCAAACGATACTTGTGTCAAATCGCCGTCGTCGCAACTTGAAAACACCACTGTAAAAAGTAAAAAAGCTAAAAATCGTTTCATTCGTATCTATTATTTCAAGCAAAAATAAACAAAAAATATACAAATAAGATTGTCCAGACGGTAATCCCTTGTTAAAGGTAAAATTTATAACTTTGCAACATGGAAAAAATATATTTGGACAATGCCGCAACTACGGCTTTACGTCCAGAAGTTATAGCTGAAATGGTTTCTGTTTTACAAAATGAGTACGGAAATCCATCGTCGTCACACAGCTTTGGAAGAACTGCTAAAAGCAAATTAGAACTTGCGCGAAAGACCATTGCGCAATTGCTTAATGTTTCGGCTCAAGAAATTATATTTACATCAGGTGCCACGGAAGCGAACAATTGGATTTTGCAAAATGCAATTACGAATTTGAAAGTCAAGCGAGTTATTACTTCTAAAATTGAGCACCATGCCGTTTTGCATGCCGTTGAATTTTTGCAAAAAGAGCACAACATTCAAGTTGATTTCGTCAAAATTAAAAAAGATGGAACGGTTGATATCAATCATTTGATGGAATTATTGAGTCAAGAAATAACGACTTTAGTTTCACTAATGCACGTGAATAACGAAATAGGAACGGTTTTAGATTTAGAAGAAATCGCAAAGATTTGCAAGCAGCACGGGGTCTGTTTTCATTCAGACACGGTTCAATCTGTTGGTAAAATGGAATTAGATTTGCAGAAAATCCCCGTTGATTTTATGGTAGCAAGTGCCCATAAATTTCACGGACCAAAAGGAATTGGTTTTGCTTTTATTAGAAAAGGACTACCTGTTCATTCGATTTTTCATGGTGGTGAACAAGAAAAAGGAATTCGTCCCGGAACGGAATCCTTGCATAATATCGTAGGAATGGCCAAAGCGTTGCAGTTGTCTTTTGAACATTTGAACGCCGATCGAACGCATATTCAAGATTTGAAAAAGTACACAATTGAACAGTTTCAACACCATTTTCCTGATGTTGCTTTCAACGGAACTACAGAAAATACGTTGTATACGATTTTAAGTATTCGACTTCCTATTGACGATTCAAAAAGTGGAATGCTATTGTTTAGTTTAGACATGAAAGGAATTGCTGTTTCTCGCGGAAGTGCTTGTCAGTCGGGTAGTGCAAGACCATCACATGTTTTAGCGGAATTTTTAAATCAAGAAGAAGTGTTGCACCCTTCGATTCGGGTTTCGTTCAGTCATTTATCAACAAAAAAAGAAATTGATACTTTAATAACAGCTTTGCTTGCCGTATAAATTTAACTCAAGATAATATGCCACGAATTCTCGCTATTGATTACGGATTAAAACGCACCGGAATTGCGGTTACGGACGAAATGCAACTGATTGCTTCTGGATTAACGACGGTAGAATCGCCGACCTTGATTTTATTTTTGAAAACCTATTTTAGCAAAGAAAAGGTAGAGAAAGTACTCATCGGCGAACCCAAACAAATGAATGGTTTGCCGTCAGAAAGTGCTCCATTGATTGAGAAATTTGTCTTGGAATTTATCAAAAATTTTCCTGAAATGATGTTAGTTCGTGTGGACGAACGGTTTACTTCAAAAATGGCGTTTCAGTCCATGATTGACAGTGGCTTAAAGAAAAAGCAGCGGCAGAATAAAGCATTGATTGATGAGATCTCGGCTACGATTATGTTGCAAGATTATTTGGGGAGAAAATTTTAGTATATTTTATTCAAAAAAAAAAGATATAAAAACTAGCTTATTGTTATCTTTTGAGATAACTTTGAAGAATGAATAGAGAAATTATCTTCTATGAAAATTATTTTATTGATTTCTACCAATTACAGCATCAGAATGTAAAAGGTAAGATTCAATATGTTTTCGAGCTGATCAAACAAGTTGAGCGTGTTCCTGAAAAATTCTTAAAACATTTAACAGGAAATGAAGGTCTTTATGAAATACGTGTGAAGTGTCAATCAAATATTTATCGGATATTCTGCTGTTTTGATGACGGGAAATTGATCGTTCTTTTTAATGCCTTTCAGAAAAAGACAGAAAAAACGCCCAAGAATGAAATTCATAAAGCGGAACTATTAATGAAGGAGTACTTTAATAATAAAATATAATTAGTATGAATACATATAAAGATATTACCAATTTTGATCAATTAATTGAATTAGAACATGGGAAAATAGGTACAGAAAGTAGAATTAAATACGAAGAAAGTGCACAAATGTTTATTGTGAGTCAAATGCTAAAATCTGCACGAAAAGAAGCAAATTTAACGCAAGAACAACTTGCTGATAAGGCGGGAACAAAAAAAAGTTATATTTCAAAACTTGAGAATGGTAAGGGTAACATTCAACTTTCAACCTTAATTAGAATTTTTGAACAAGGCTTGAATAGAAAAGTAGGATTGACTTTTTTATAACTTAAAAACTTCAAATTACATATTATCTAATTAATCCGTCACCACCAATTTCTGCGAAGCTTTCAAAATACTTTCTGAAAGATTACTCAACCAAATTAGTTGTTCAATAACCAACTGTGCTTCTTGCATTTTCAACTGAAATTCTTCTTCTGTAGCACTATTTTCGCGGATTTCCTTTGAACGAATGTTTTTAAGTTCAATAAAACGAACTTCCAAATCAATCTTTTTATACGGTTGCATCGGCTTTTTTGCGGAAGCGTTCAAAACATCCATTGCGGCATTTAAATTTTTTAAAACCGTATCAACAACTACGTTAAATGCTTCGGATGCCTTGGTTGTTTTATGGGTTTGAATGTACGTTCCCAACGAAGCAGAGGAAGATACCAATGAATAATTTAATTCAACTAGTTTATACAATTGTGGCAATTGCTTTTGCTTTGATTTTGGTTCTTGCGTCATCCGTTGAAAGGAATTCATCAAGTTTCCTATTTCAATAAAAGCAAACTTTCGGGCAATTTTATAAGAAGTCGTCACTTCGCCTTTTTCGTTGTAAAATAGCGATATTTCTTTTAGATAATGGTAATTCGCTTTAATCGACTTTTTTAGAAAAACCCGTACGTTTAAAAATTCCCATGAAGGCCACAAGATGTAATTTGCCGTAAAGGCTAAAATTGCACCAACTAACGTATCCATTATTCTAAACTGAACCACGTCTCGCACATTTGGCGTTAACATCGCGTAGATGAAAACAACGTAAATGGTGACGAATGTAGCGCCAACTTTATAATTAGTCTGTGTAAAAGTGAATCCCAACAACATGGAAACGATTGCAAAACCACTGATAATATACGGATCTTGAACTACTGAAATGATTCCAAAAGCAATGAATCCGCCTAGTACGGTTCCGAAAATCCGCTCGTAGGACCGCTGTTTGGTCAGGCCATAACCTGGTCGTAAAATCACTACGATGGTTAGTAAAATCCAGTAGACTTTTTCGACTGAGATTAAATGTCCAATGACGATTCCAACCAATATAGTGAGTGTTAATCGCAAGGAATGTCTGAAAATAGTAGAAGAGAAACTCAAATTATTTTGTAGCGTACTCCACGGATAATAAAGCGGCGTCAAGAACTTTTCTAAATCCTTTTCAATTCGCTTTGTATCTTGTTTTTCAACTGGTTTTGTAAAGGCACGTTCTAATATTTTGACTTTTTCAATTTGCCGTTCTACGTAATCCCGCATGTTTGAAAGCATTAAAACGCCTTCGTGTCCTTCCACTCCGCCAACACTATTTTGATATTCTAAAATGGCATTTTCTAAAATTTCTAAATCATTAAAAAGTTGGTGTTTTGAAACGTACTTCTTATTGTCTTCAATGGAAATAGAAATACTTTTTAAAGTGAACGCTAAATTGTAAGCCAAGTTTTGATAATTTTTCAGTACTTGTGGATACGCACTAAATTGCTCGTTGAATTTTTGATGGTTGAAGGATGTGGACAATCCCAATTCCAAAATTTCCAGCAAAGAGTCAAAAACAATGAGCATTTTCCGGTTCTGATTTGAGCTTCCTGATGTAGACCGATTTCGAATTAAAATCTCACGCAAATTTTCGTGTGTTTCATTTAATTGTACTTGCAAAAGCAACTTTTCTTTGATAATGGACTCGCGGGAAGCTTCCGTGTCCCACAAATCTCCTCTTAATTTGAGATATTTAGAAGTTAAATTCAGACAGGCGGCGATTTGTAATTCAACATAACGATACGGTCTGATTTTATAAAAAATCAGCGAGACAAGTAGGTAGAATAATCCACCACCTATAATGTAACCACCATTGATGAATATGGAAACGCCTTGCTGAACATGACCTGTAGCCAATGCAATTGATAATAATCCGGAGAACGAAACCATTGTTGCTCTTTGACCATAAACGGAGATCATGGAAAGAAAAAACAGCGAAACTGCTAGAAAAGGGTAAAAAATATACGGATACGGATATAAGATGCTAACTAAAATAGCCGAAACTACAATGATCAAAATAGCTACTAAAATGCCGTTGATTTTATGTTTTAAGTTACTGGGAATGTCACTTGGATAAGTCAGAATCGCACCTAAAGCAAATGAAAATCCGACTTGAAATAAATCCAAATACGCAAATACAATAACGGGAATTACCGCAGCAACTGTAATTTTTAGTGCATTTGTAAAATTAGTTTGAGCGGTAAATTTTTGGACTGATTTAAACATGTTGTGCAAAGATATAATCTATGGCTGTTAAAGTTTTACAAAAATCGGAAATTAAATAGCTTCTATATTACGAAAAGGCTGTTATCTATTATCTTTTTTCACTATTTTTGCCGTCCAATATTAATAGCAAATCACTTTTTGAAAAGCTAAGATAGTATAAATTAATACGTTAAAAATGATTTTACCAATAATAGGATACGGCGATCCGGTACTGCGAAAAGTAGGAGTGGAGATTGATGCTAATGATCCTACCTTAAAGCAAACCATCGTTGATATGTACGAAACCATGTACAATGCACACGGTGTTGGACTTGCGGCACCTCAAGTAGGTTTGCCTATTCGTCTTTTTGTAATTGACACGACACCATTTAGCGACGACGAGGATTTAGAAGAGGAAGAGCAATTGCTTTTGAAAAATTTTAAACAAACGTTCATCAACGCAAAAATTCTAAAAGAAGAAGGCGAAGAATGGGGGTTTAATGAAGGTTGCTTGAGTATTCCAGAAGTACGTGAAGATGTGTACCGTCATGAAACGATTACGATTGAATATTTTGACGAAGATTTCAACAAAAAAACCGAAGTGTATGATGGTTTGATTGCTCGAGTAATTCAGCACGAATACGACCACATTGAAGGAATCTTATTTACGGATTTAATTTCTTCTTTGAAAAAACAATTGATTAAGAAAAAGCTTGCAAATATTATGGATGGGAAAACACGTCCCGACTATAAAATGAAATTTGCGTCTCCTAAAAAAGGAAGATAAAAACTTTTTCGTAGTACTAGAAAATTTATAACCACATATATTTAAAAAATGAAGTTAGATAAAATATTAGCGATCGCTGGAAAACCAGGATTATATTTGTTGCAAGTACAAACGCGTTCCGGATTTGTTGCCGAGTCATTAGTTGATGGAAAGAAAATCACGGTTGGATTAAGAGCCAATGTAAGTTTGCTTTCTGAAATTTCAATGTACACCAATACAGAAGAGAAACCTTTAGTAGAAGTGATGCGAAACATTGCAATTAAAGAAAACGAAGGTCCTTCCATTTCTCATAAAGAAGACAATGCGACTTTATTAGCGTACTTCGAAGAAATTTTGCCAGAATACGACAGAGACCGCGTGTATCCGTCAGATGTGAAAAAAGTAATCAACTGGTACAACATTTTGCAAGCCAAAGGAATGGTAAGCAAAGAGGTTCCTGTGAAGGAAGAAGTTGCAAAAGAAGAAGTTACCAAGGAAGAAGAAAAAAAGTAATTTTCTGAAGTATTATATTTTAATCCTGTTGGGAAGTTTTCCTGACAGGATTTCTTATTTTTACAAAAACCTTTTTATATGAATACTAGAGACCAACAACTGCAATCTTTCGGCAGATTACTAGATATTATGGATGATTTGCGTACCAAATGTCCGTGGGATATGAAGCAAACTATGCAATCTTTACGCCATTTGACGATCGAGGAAACCTACGAATTAGGTGATGCAATATTGGATAATGATTTGGAAGAAGTAAAAAAAGAGTTGGGCGACGTGTTGCTTCATATTGTATTTTATTCTAAAATAGGAAGTGAAAGTAAAACTTTTGACATCGCCGACGTTTGCAATGCAATTTGCGAAAAACTGATTCACCGTCATCCACATATTTACGGAGATGTAGTGGTGGAAGATGAAGCTGAGGTATTGCGAAACTGGGAAAAACTTAAATTAAAAGAAGGAAAGAAATCAGTTCTTGAAGGTGTTCCTAAAAGTTTACCGGCTTTGGTAAAAGCTTCTCGCATTCAAGATAAAGTAAAAGGTGTTGGTTTTGATTGGGAAGAACCCAAACAAGTTTGGGAGAAAGTTCAAGAAGAATTGCGAGAATTTCGTGATGAAATTGAAGCTGGTGACCAAGAAAATATGGAGGCTGAATTTGGCGACGTCTTATTTTCGATGATCAATTATGCTCGATTCTTGAAAATAAATCCTGAAGATGCTTTGGAACGGACCAATAAAAAATTCATCAAGCGCTTTCAGTATTTGGAAAGTAAAGCGGATGATTTAGGGAAATCATTATCTGATATGAGTCTTGCGGAAATGGATGTTTTTTGGGAGGAAGCGAAGAGGATGTAGGTTATTCAATAATCCTTTTCAACTTCACTTTATCTAAAATTGTAATCTTCTTTCCTTGAAGTTCAATTAAACCTGCTTTTTTAAATTCAGATAATAAACGAATACAGCTTTCGGTTGCGGTTCCAATGATGCTGGCGATTTCTTCTCTTGAAAGTTGTAATTTGAGTGATTTATCTTCAAAAACACCAAAATTATCTTCAAGGTAAATCAAGGTTTGAGCTAAACGTTCTTTTACGTTTTTCTGTGCAAGGTTTACTAAAGTATCATCTGCTTCTCTTAAATCGCCACAAACGGATTTCATCACGCTCATTGAAAAAGCATTATTGTTGTTGAAAAATCCTAAAATTTCACTTTTTGGAATAAAGCAAACTTCCATATCTTCTACAGCAATGGCACTTAAATTCGCAGGTTCATCACTAATTAGAGAACGTTGACCTAATAATTCACCTCTTTGTGTAAGTTTCACAATCTGGTCTTTTCCATTTGCACTCAATTTGGTCATTTTGCAAACGCCTTCTTTGATACAAAAAACGCCGTTGACATTTTCGCCTTCCACAAAAAGAGCTTCTCCTTTTTTAATAGTGGAAGCTGTTTTGCATTTTGACATACTGACAACTTCATCCTTGGTTAAAGTTTTCAAAGCGCTAAATTCTCTAACTATACATTGTTCACAATTACTCATCTCACACTGTTTAGTGACCTGCAAAATTACAAAATTATATGACAAATGTCATATATTAGCCCAACAAGTTATTAGAAATTTGCACCAGGTAAAAGAGTAAAGATATGGACACTTCGCAAAGTTGTTTCCATTGTGGGTTAGAGATTAAAAAGGCTGAATTAATTCAATTTGATAGTAAGAATTTCTGTTGTAAAGGGTGTCAAACCGTTTACGAAATTTTTAGTACCAATGATTTGGGTTGCTATTATGATTTCGAAAATTCCCCAGGAGCGACGCCATTGGACATTGATGGCAAATATGATTTTTTAGACAACGAAAAAATTCTCGAAAAACTTTTAGAATTTCACGAAGACAGTACTGCAGTGGTTTCATTGACGATTCCGCACATTCACTGTAGCTCGTGTATTTGGATTTTGGAAAACTTACAACGATTAGAATCCGGTATTCGAACTTCGATGGTTAATTTCAACGAAAAATCAGTTCGAATCACCTATAATACCGATGAGGTTACTTTAAAGAAAATTGTCAACTTGCTTAGTGCGATTGGATATGAACCTTATATTAGTTTAGAAAATTACGAAACAGGTGTTAAAAAAGAAGACCGAAGTTTAACCTATAAATTAGGTGTTGCTTTTTTCTGTTTTGGAAACATCATGTTGCTTTCGTTTCCTGAATATTTCGAGGCGAATGAGTTTTGGCTTGACCACTATAAAGAATTTTTCCGTTGGTTGGTATTTGCTTTGGCATTGCCTACATTTTTTTATTCTGGAAGTGGCTATTATGTTTCGGCTTATAAAAGTATTCGTTCTGGAATGTTGAATATTGATATTCCAATTGCTTTAGGAATTATCGTAATGTTCATCCGAAGTACTGTGGATATTATCATGGGTCACGGACAAGGATTTTTCGATAGTTTATCGGGATTGATTTTCTTTATGCTTTTAGGGAAAATGTTCCAAATCAAAACCTACAGTTTTTTAAGTTTTGAAAGGGATTTTAAATCCTATTTCCCCATTGCGGTTACAAAACTAAATGGTGCAGTTGAAGAAAACGTTCCTATTTATGACATCGTGAAAGGGGATAAGTTGCTAATTCGAAACCAAGAATTAATTCCTGTTGACGGTATTTTGCTATCTGCAGAAGCGACTTTGGATTACAGTTTTGTAACGGGTGAAGCAAATGCCATTGTAAAGAAATCTGGAGATAAAGTCTTCGCCGGCGGAAAGCAAATTGGCCAACTCATAGAAATGCAAGTTTTGGAAAGTGTTTCGCAAAGTTATTTAACGCAACTGTGGAGCAATGATGTTTTTCAGAAAAAAGTGAACCAGCACTTCAAAACCATTACCGATCAAATTAGTCATTATTTTACGCCAATTTTACTTTTAATAGCGTTTGGTGGATTTGGATATTGGATATTCTTTGATGTTGATACCGCTTTTAATGTTTTTACAGCGGTTTTAATTGTGGCTTGTCCTTGTGCTTTGGCATTGACAGCGCCATTTACATTTGGTAATATTCTGCGGATTTTAGGCAAGAAGAAAATCTACCTGAAAAACGCATTGGTCATCGAACAATTAGCAAAAGTGGATACTTTAGTTTTTGACAAAACGGGAACAATTACGACTACTGAAAAATCAACAATTGATTATCAGGGAATTGAACTTTCTGATATGCAAAAGCGTTTGATTAAAAACGGGTTAAGGGCTTCAAATCATCCTTTGAGTCGAATGCTTTATAATGAAATGCCTGACGATGCATTTTTGAAAATGGATTATTTTGAAGAGTTTGTAGGTAAAGGAATTGAAACGCATTTTGAAGGAAATAAAATCATTTTGGGTTCACCGGAATTCGTCGGAACTGTTCAATCGACTGCGATTGCTGAAACGAGTATTCATGCTTCGATAAACGGTCAATACTTAGGGAAATTTGTTTTCAAAAATGCGTATCGAGAAGGATTGTCTGAATTGTTTAAGGAGCTTTCGCAAAACTTCCAACTCAACGTTTTATCAGGCGACAACGATGGAGAACGAGTGTTTTTAGAGGAGTTTTTGCCGAAAGGCACCACGTTAATTTTTAATCAGAAACCAGAGCAGAAATTAGAATTCATCAGAAGTTTGCAGGAAAGTGGGCGAAATGTAATGATGGTGGGTGATGGACTGAACGACGCTGGTGCTTTGGCACAAAGTAACGTTGGAATTTCGATTTCAGAAAACGTAAATGTTTTTTCACCCGCTTGCGACGCGATTTTGGATGCATCCGAATTTCACAACATCGGCAAGTTCTTGAAGTTGTCGCACAAAGCGATTCGCACGATCAAAATGAGTTTCACTTTATCGTTACTTTACAATATTGTGGGTTTAAGTTTTGCTGTTACAGGAAATTTATTACCTTTAGTCGCTGCGATCATAATGCCTTTAAGTACGGTAACAATTGTGAGTTTTGTGACAATAATGAGCAACATATATGCTAAAAAATTGCATTTAAAATAAAAGGTCACGTATGATATTTATCATATAAATTAGAAATTGAGCAAAGTAATTTTGTCTCTCACAAATTAGAGGTATGAGTGTCATTTATTTATTAATATCCGCTAGTATTGTTATCGCTATTGTGTTTTTTATTGCATTTATTACGGCAGTAAAAAGTGGACAATTTGATGACGATTACACACCATCAGTCAGAATGCTTTTTGACGATGAATTAAAAACAAAACCAAAACAAATTAAAACAACCCCTGAAAAACAAGTGTAATATGGAGATGGAACAATTTTACTACGACAACAAAATTGTAAAGAAATTCATTTATGCTACTATCATCTTTGGAGTAGTAGGAATGAGTGTCGGGCTATTATTAGCCACAATGTATTTATTTCCTAATTTAACCGATGGAATTTCCTGGTTGAGTTACGGACGACTACGACCTTTACACACAAATGCAGTTATTTTTGCGTTTGTAGGAAATGCTTTTTTCGCCGGAATGTATTATTCCATGCAGCGATTATTGAAAGCAAGAATGTTCAGCGACTTTTTAAGTAATTTGCATTTCTGGGGATGGCAATTAGTAATTGTTGCTGCAGCAATTTCTTTGCCTTTAGGTTATACAAGTTCAAAGGAATATGCTGAATTAGAATGGCCGATAGACATTGCGATTGCATTGTTCTGGGTGGTTATGGGGATAAATATGATTGGAACGATGTTGAAACGTCGTGAGCGTCACTTATATGTAGCGATTTGGTTTTATCTTGCTACGTTTGTAACAGTTGCCGTTTTACACATTTTCAACAGTTTAGCTTTGCCAGTATCTTTTATGAAAAGTTATTCTGTTTACGCAGGAGTTCAAGATGCCTTGGTACAATGGTGGTACGGTCATAATGCGGTAGCTTTTTTCTTGACTACACCGTTCTTGGGATTGATGTATTACTTCGTTCCTAAAGCAGCAAATCGTCCTGTTTATTCGTATAGACTTTCTATTATTCACTTCTGGTCGTTGATTTTTATCTACATCTGGGCTGGACCTCACCACTTATTGTATTCTGCATTGCCTAACTGGGCTCAGAATTTGGGTGTTGTGTTCTCATTAATGTTACTAGCTCCATCTTGGGGAGGTATGATTAACGGATTATTGACATTGAGAGGTGTTTGGGATAAAGTACGTGAAGAGCCAGTATTGAAATTCTTCGTTGTAGCGATTACTGGTTACGGTATGGCTACGTTTGAAGGACCAATGTTGTCACTTAAAAACGTTAACGCAATTGCACACTTTACCGACTGGATCGTTGCACACGTTCACGTGGGAGCTTTAGCTTGGAACGGATTCATGGCATTCGGTATGATTTATTGGTTGGTTCCTAGAATGACAAAAGGAAAATTATTCTCTACGAAATTAGCCAACTTACACTTTTGGTTAGGGACTTTAGGGATTATATTATATGCGTTGCCAATGTACGTTGCAGGATTCTTGCAAGCATCTATGTGGAAACAATTTAATCCAGATGGAACATTAATGTACGGTAACTTCCTTGAAACGGTAACTCAGATCATGCCAATGTATTGGATGAGAATGTTTGGTGGAGTGCTGTATATTTCAGGAATGCTTATTTTAGTTTATAACATTTACAGAACACTTCGTGCGAATGATCCTATTGAAGATGATTTTGCAGAAGCACCTGCTTTAGTGGCAATAAGTAAAGGAAGATTAAAAGGTGAGAAATTCCACCCTTGGTTGGAACGTAAGCCTATTCAGTTGACAATTTTGGCTACAATTGCTATTTTAATTGGAGGAATTATTCAGATTGTACCTACTTTAATGGTAAAATCGAATATCCCAACAATTGCAGCAGTTAAGCCTTACACACCACTGGAATTACAAGGTCGTGATATTTACATCCGTGAAGGTTGTGTGGGATGTCACTCGCAACAAGTACGTCCTTTTAGAAGTGAAGTAGAACGTTACGGACCACAATCTAAGGCAGGAGAATATGTATACGATCACCCATTCCTTTGGGGTTCTAAACGTACCGGTCCAGATTTAATGCGTGTGGGTCAGAAATACAACGACAACTGGCACTTTAACCACATGTGGGATCCACAGAGTACTTCGGCAGGTTCAATCATGCCAGGTTATAAATGGTTGTTTGACAATGAGCCTTTAGATAATTCTACGATCCAGAAAAAAATGGAAGTGATGCAAACTTTAGGTGTTCCTTATACAGATGCTGAAGTTAAAAATGCAATGGCAATTATCGCTAAGCAAGCAAAAGGAATTGAAGCTAACTTACATGGAGACCCTGACTTTGTAAAAAGTTACGAAAACAGCAAGAAAGTAGCTGCGGCAAAAGGAGAAAAATTTGTACCAATGAGCGATCGTGAAATCGTAGCAGTTATTGCTTACTTACAACGTTTAGGTACAGATATTAAGGTAAAAGATAACGCTAAAAAATAAAGATATGTTTGAAGCAATAAAACACAATGTTAACACAATAGTAGGGATAGAAATCTATCCGATTATATCCCTGCTTATTTTCTTTTTCTTCTTCGTAGGGTTGGGAATATGGGTTTACGGTTACAAGAAAGAAGCGATTGAGGATATGAGTCAAATTCCATTAAACGATTAATTAAATTTTAAAACACAGAACCATGAAAAAACTTATTCCAGCTTATGTAAGAGTTCCCGTGCTGTTTTTTATAGTGGCGTTAACAATGGAATTTTTTATAGACTCCGGCAGTAAACCGGCTTTTATAGAATACCCGATGGTTGCACTCTTTTTAATATTCTTCCTGTTTATACTAATTGCAGTTGAAGTTACGATTAGTGCTGTTGATCGCGTTACGTATCAACTGCTTTCCGAAGAAGAAAAACAAAGTTTAGAAGCGGAAGAAGAAGTAAGCTTTACCGACAGCCAATGGTACAAAAAGATGATGGGCATGTTAACCAAATCATCGCCAATGGAGTCTGAAGGTGCACTTTTATTAGACCACGATTACGATGGTATCAAGGAGTTAGATAACGATTTGCCACCATGGTGGAAATACCTTTTTATTGGTACAGTAATTTGGGGTATTGCTTATTTTATTCATTTTGAAATGCTTGGTGGAGACAACCAAGAAATGGAATTGCAAAAAGAAATTGCTGAAGCTCAAATTGCATTAGAAGAATACAAAAAAACGGCTCCAGATTTAATGAATGCTGATAATGCGACTGTTCTTACTGATGCAGCGTCCCTGTCAAAAGGTAAAGCAATTTATGAAATGAATTGTGCAGCTTGTCATAAGGTTGATGGTGGTGGTCAAATTGGTCCAAACTTAACTGATGAACACTGGATTTTAGGAGGTGGAATTAAAAATGTTTATCACACATTGATGGAGGGAGGTCGCTCTGGAAAAGGTATGGTAGCGTGGAAAGCAATGTTGAAACCAACAGAGATTCAGCAAGTAGCAAGTTATGTCTTGTCTTTACAAGGATCAAATCCTGCGGACGCAAAAGAAGCAGAGGGTGAAATCTGGAAGGATGATAGTATAGCAGAAACAGCAGAAAGCCCAGTGGCAACTAATTAAACACAAAATTAAATATCATGTCGGAGCCTTATGATGATGAATCGTTTAGAGATACGATAGGAACGTTAGATAAAGATGGGAATCGGAAATATATTTTTCCAAAAAAACCGCACGGCCGATTTTATAAATACAGGCAATACGTAAGTTACCTCCTGTTAACCATTCTAGTTGTACAACCTTTTATAAAGGTAAATGGTAACCAGTTCATGATGTTTAATATTCTCGAAAGAAGATTTAACATTTTTGGATTCCCATTCTGGCCACAAGATTTTTACTTATTTGTAATTGCAATGCTAATTGGAGTTGCGTTTTTACTCCTATTTACGGTTGTTTTCGGTCGGATATTTTGTGGATGGATTTGTCCACAGACCATATTTTTAGAATTGGTTTTCCGCCGAATTGAATATTGGATTGATGGCGATCGCGGTTCTCAAATGCGTTTGAATAAACAAAAATGGGATGCCGAAAAAATCAGGAAACGAGTAACCAAGTGGTTCATATTCTTTGTGATTTCGTTCTTGATTGCCAATGTGTTTCTCGCTTACTTAGTAGGTAGCGACAAATTGTTCCAAATGATGGAAGAAGGTCCATTAGCACAATCAAGCAACTTTATTTCGCTGTTGATTTTTACAGGAGTGTTCTACTTTGTATTTGTCTGGTTTAGAGAGCAAGTTTGTATTATCGCTTGTCCTTACGGTCGATTGCAAGGCGTACTTTTGGATAATAAATCCATTAATGTAGCATACGATTTTGTTCGTGGAGAAAAGGAAGAAGGTCGCGCTAAATTCAACAAAAAAGAAGACAGAGCTTCCACAGGTAAAGGAGATTGCATCGACTGTAACCAATGTGTGAATGTTTGCCCAATGGGTATTGACATCAGAAACGGAACGCAATTAGAATGTACAAACTGTACCGCTTGTATCGACGAATGTGATACCATTATGGAAAGTGTAAACTTGCCTAAAGGATTGATTCGTTATGCTTCTGAAGATGAAATTGTAAAAAAAGCACCGTTTGTATTTACGGCTAGAATGAAAGGCTATACCGCTTTACTAGTCATTCTAATTGGAATATTTGTTGGATTGTTGTTTTTAAGAAACGACGTTCAAGCTACCATATTGAGATTACCTGGTCAATTGTTTGAGCATAAAGGCGAAAACATTAGTAATGTATTTACTTATAAAGTCATAAATAAGACTACGAAAGACTATACGGATGTGCATTTTGAAATTTTAGAACCAAAAGGAACGATCAAAAATGTAGGTAAATCAGATTTAACATTGAAGCGTGAGGGAGTTTCGCAAGGAACTTTTTTCATCGAAATCAATCAAGCGTTGTTGGATGGCAATAAAACGAAAGTGAAAATTGGGGTTTATAATGGCGACGTGCTGTTAGAAACGACCACCACTAACTTTTTAGGACCACGAACATTTAATTAAACAATATGAAATTTAAAATAGGTTGGGGAACATCGATTGTAATTGCGATTGCATTATTCATGTCATTCATACTGTATTTTGTAATTAAAGTACAATCTAATTCGAAGTACGATAACGAGTTGGTTGTGGAAGAATACTACAAGAAAGACTCAAAGTACGGCGAGGATTATATTAGAATGCAAAATGCGGAAGATTTAACTGAAAAACCGCAAGTGATACAAACGACCGACTCCATGGAAATTAAATTTCCAACAGTATTTGTGCCAAAAGACATTAAAGGAACAGTGTCCCTTTACCGACCGTCTAACAAAAAATTGGATTTTCAAATTCCAATTTCATTGTCAAAACCATCTTTACTCATACCTAAAACTAATTTGGTAGGCGGTCGTTGGGACATTACTATTGAGTGGGAATACCAGTCAAAAAGTTATCAGATGAAAGAAGTCATCTACATCAAATAAGTACTAAGAAATGCTGTATACAGCTTTTATTTTTGGACTCATCAGTAGTTTTCACTGTGTGGGAATGTGTGGACCTATCGCCATGATGTTGCCGGTGGACCGTAATAATTCCATGCGAAAAGGTCTTCAAGTAGCTACTTATCATTTAGGAAGACTAACTGCTTATTCGAGTATTGGATTCATTTTTGGTGCACTTGGAAAAGGATTCTTCCTAGCTGGAATGCAACAACAACTCTCCATTGCTGTAGGCGTTTTAATGATTGTGTTTATCCTCGTTCCCGAACGCAAATTAGCCCAATACAATTTCTCAAAACCCGTTTATAAAATCATCTCCAAAGTAAAATCTTCACTTGGAAAACAATTCAAAAATAAAAGTTACAAATCATTATTTACCATCGGATTATTAAATGGTTTCCTTCCGTGCGGAATGGTTTATGTAGCACTTTTTGGAGCCATTGCCATGCAAAGCATTACTTACGGCGTTTTTTACATGGCACTTTTCGGACTCGGAACAATACCCTTAATGAGTCTTGTGATTTACGTAAATTCATTTATTACGCCAAATTTCCGCAACAAAATTCAAAAATTCATTCCTTACGTTGCCGTATTAATCGGTTGCCTTTTTATTTTAAGAGGTTTGGGCTTGGGAATTCCTTTTGTTTCTCCTTCTACAATGAGTTTGTTTGTGAGTGAAAGTCCGAATTGTTTTTAGATTACAATAGTTTAGACTGCATTATCGCAATAATAGTTAACCTCTTTTGTATATTTTTTTTCGTTTTATCAACAATTATACTACATTTGAACTGATGGTAAAAGTTGTATTATTTGCAATACTAGTTGAGTCGTCAAAATTGAAAACTATAAAAATTGTATTTTTAAGTAATTTATAAAAATGGGACCAAAAACATCAGCAATAGTAGCCGAGGCTTCAAGGAATAAGCAATCCTCGAAATACAAAAAGTCTTGGTCACCAACTTCTAAAAGATTTGTTTGCTTTTTGGATATTATGGGATTTAAAGATTTAGTAATGCGTAATTCTCATAAAGATATTTATGAATTATTAAATAAGCTATCTAAACATAGGGATGATTTGGAAAACACGAGTAGTCTACCAGAACAATATGACTCTGATACTCTTAAAACAGTCAGCTTTTCTGATTCAATCGTTATTTTCACAAAGGATGATCGACCAGAATGTTTTGAAGTATTAACTTTTGCTGTTGGTTGGTTATTTTCTCAATCTTTAATCGATGGAATTCCAATGAAAGGAGCGATAGCTTTTGGAGAAATGAGTGTAAATATTAGCAGCCAAATATTTTTTGGACAACCTTTAATAGATGCATATCTTTTGGAAGAGGAAGTAAATTACTATGGTATAGTAGTTCACGACACTGTTGAGCGATATTTTGATGAATATAATGTAAATAAAAATATTCAAAAACTTTATATTGACTGTTTGACACCTTTAAAGTCAGGTAAGATAAATCATCTTAATTTAAATTGGATTAGTTCTTTAAATTTGCAAAATGACATAGATATCAATGAGAAAGAGAAAGCTTTGAGTTTAATGTTAAAGCAAAGAAGAAGAACTTCTGGCTATCCTAGAAAATATATCGATAATACTTCAGAAGTAATTAATTTAATGTACAAATAAAATAAATTACAATTTAATGCCCCGCTCTCGATCGAATCCCTTCTCGCGATAAAACTGAAAACATATTGAAGATTCTTCCTTCTCAACAGCTTTCTAATTTTAAATAAAAAATTCCTATTTTGCGACCAAATTGTAAAATATGAAAACCGCACCTTTTATTACAGACGACACCATCGTTTATGGATTACTAATGTTTTTGTTGGCGTTTGTGTTTTACACTTCCTCTATTAAAGAAGGCTATTTGAAAAAATTCTACGTTATTTTTCCTTCCTTATTAATGTGTTATTTACTTCCTTCTATATTCAGTTCGCTTAATATTATTGCTCCGGAATGGAGTGAAATAGGAGAGAATGGCGAAATTGTTACCAAGAAATCATCTATATACTTTATCGCAAGTCGGTATTTGCTTCCTGCCGCATTGGTTTTAATGACGTTGAGTATTGACTTGAAAGCAATGTTCAAGTTGGGGCCAAAAGCGTTAATTATGTTTTTTACAGGAACAATTGGCGTAATTATCGGCGGTCCCATTGCTGTTTTAATTATGTCCATCTTTTCTCCTGAAACAGTTGGAGGTGCAGGATTTGATGCGGTTTGGCGTGGACTTTCTACGGTAGCGGGAAGTTGGATTGGAGGAGGAGCGAATCAAGCGGCAATGCTTGAAGTTTTCAAATACAACCAGGAAAAATACGGTGCAATGGTTTTGGTAGATATTGTTGTGGCGAATATTTGGATGGCGGTTTTGTTGTTCGGAATTGGCAGAAAAGAAAAAATCGACAAATGGTTAAAAGCAGACAACAGTTCTATTGATGAATTGAAAGATAAAATGACCAAATATGCCGATAATGTAACTCGAAATCCTACACTAACGGATTTGATGATTATTCTCGGAATTGCCTTTACAGCTGTTGGACTTTCACACTGGGGAAGCAACTCGATTTCTGATGTATTGAAAGCCAATTTTGAAGTTGTAAATGATCCAACTAGTTTTGCATCTACTTTTGGCGACCGCTTCTTCTGGATGGTAACAATTGCAACCGCATTGGGAATTGCATTGTCCTATACCAAACTTAAAAGGTACGAAGGTGCTGGAGCAAGTAAAATAGGAAGTGTTTTCATTTACGTTTTAGTCGCTTCTATCGGAATGAAAATGGATTTGGGTTCTGTGATGAGCAATCCGGGATTGTTGGTTGTAGGATTGATTTGGATGGCAATCCACGTGTTGCTTTTGGTGATCGTTGCCAAACTCATCAAAGCACCATTTTTCTTTCTTGCTGTAGGAAGTAAAGCGAATATTGGTGGAGCAGCTTCTGCACCAATTATTGCAGCTGCATTTCATCCTTCGTTAGCAAGCGTTGGCGTCTTACTTGCAGTTTTTGGATATGTTGCCGGAACTTACGGCGCCTTACTTGCTGCTTTTTTAATGGAAATTGCAGCACCAGTATAGGATCCATCTTCTCATAAAAAGAGAAAACTGATATTGTTAATGTAGAAAGTAGCTTGATTTAATCCAAGAACAACGTTACAGATATTTGTAACAAAGAATAGAAAATGGAGTTAAGATTTGGATTGCTTTATCTTGAATTTACTAATTACGAAAGAAAATTATGGAAGATAAAATTATAGTTTACGATGAAATATTGAGCAGTTGTATTAGCGAGATACAAACGGCAAGACAGCAAATTGCTATAAAGATAAATCAAGGGACAATTTCGGTCTATTGGAATTTGGGACAGTTACTGTCCCAGAAAGTACAAGCAGCTTCGTATGGTAACAGTATTATTTTGAAACTATCTTCCGATTTAAAAATGCAGTTCCCCGATATGGGACTTTCGCCACGTAATTTGTGGGATATGAAGAAATTCTTTGAAAGATATAAGGATTCAAATGAAAAACTGCGACGCTGCGTCGCAGTTTTGCCTTGGCGTCATATATTGTTGATTATGAGTAAAACAAATTCAGATGAAGAGGCTTTATTCTATGCAACTAAAACTGTGGAACTGGCTTGGACTAGAGATATTTTACTTAATTACATAAAAGCAAATGCGTATTCACAAGAGATCGCTATTCAAAAAAGCAATAATTTCACTACAACATTGCCAGAAAATATTTCTAGCTATGCCAACGAGGTACTAAAAAGTAGTTATAATTTGGGTTTTTTGGGCGTAACGCAATCCATTAAAGAACGAGAGTTAGAAAAACGTTTGGTCGAAAAAATCAAACATTTTATTTTGGAATTAGGCAAGGGATTTTCGTTTATTGGCAATCAATATCGTTTGGAATATAATGAAAAAGAATATTATGTAGACATGCTATTTTTTCATCGTGATTTGAAGTCGCTGATAGCAATAGAATTAAAAATTGGCGAATTTAAACCAGAATACGTTGGCAAAATGAATTTTTACTTAACCTTATTAGAAAAATTTGAGCGGAAAGAAGGTGAGAATCATCCTATTGGAATCATTCTTTGTGCGGATAAAAATCATTTAGATGTAGAAATTGCATTACAAGACGTAGGTAAACCTATAGGTGTAGCCGACTATAAATTATTATTACCAATAAATCAGTTAGAAGACTTGATTAAGAAGGAATTGGAGTAATGTCTTATTTAGAAAAAAAAGTCTGAATTGAGAAATTCAGACTTTTTTACTTTTATATAGTAAGCGAAAACAATTGTCGTTCAGGTGCTTTTCTCTGCAATTGCATGTCAAAAGCCATACAAATGTTTCGCACAAACGCTTTTCCTTTTTCAGTAACTTGAATACCATCAATGATAAACTCAAGCAATCCGTCTTGTTCAAATTCTTTTAGCTGCGGTAAAACTGTTGGAATTCCATCAAAATAAGTGTCATCTGTACTCCACGTGGTGTGAAACTTACACATGATATTCAAAATATGTTTCCGGACTTTTAAATCCTCTTCAGTCAAAATATGACCTTTGTTTACGGGAATCTTATCCCATTCTAACATTTGGTAATAATCGTCAAAGCTTTTAGAGTTTTGACCAAAACCAAACCAACTATCGCTTATCGCAGAAACGCCTAAACCAATCATCAGCTGCGTTTTTGAAGCGCTGTAACCCATAAAGTTTCGGTGTAAATTTCCTTCTTGGAAGGCGATCGTCATAGCATCCTGCGGTACTGCAAAATGATCCATCCCAATTTCAAGATAGCCACTTTCGTCCAATTTTCGTTTTCCTTCTTCATACATTTCACGTTTTGCTTCGTCTTTTGGTACATCTTCATCTTTAAAACCACGCTGTCCATTTCCTTTAATCCAAGGCACATGAGCATAACTGTAAAAAGCTAAACGATCCGGAAATAGTGATTTTGTTTTCTCAATCGTGTCGTAAATGTCTTCTAAAGTTTGAAAAGGCAATCCGTAAATTAAATCATGACTGATGGAAGTATAACCAATTTCTCGTGCCAAATAAGTCACTTTAGCGACGTTTTCAAAGGGCTGAATTCTGTTGATCGCTTTCTGTACTGTTTCCGAATACGATTGAACGCCAAAACTTACGCGTCGAAATCCTAAATCATACAAACTTTGCAAATGGTCGCGTGTGGTATTATTTGGGTGTCCTTCAAAACTCATTTCGCATTCAGCATGTTTCGTGGCAAAGCCAAAAATACCATTGATTAAATCTTGCAAATTATTGCTTGAAAAAAACGTAGGAGTTCCTCCACCTAAATGAATTTCCTTAATGACAGGTTTCTCATCGAAAAGCTCCGAATACAAACGCCATTCTTTCAGAACCGCTTTAATGTACGGATCTTCAACCGTGTGATTTTTTGTAATTCGTTTGAAACAACCACAAAAAGTACACAAGCTTTCACAAAATGGCAAGTGAATGTATAAACTAACTCCTTCGGCAGAATTACTTTGAATGAATGATTTTCGGACACTTTCAAGCCACAATTCGTGCGAAAAAGTATCTTCTTCCCAATACGGAACCGTTGGATAACTCGTATATCTTGGACCAGGAACGTTATATTTTTGAATCAATGAGGTTTTCATAGACTTGGTTTTAAGTCCTCAAAAATACAAGTATATCCTTTATTGACAAATGACATTTGTCATATTTAGAAACCCCTTTGTCTTTTGGCTTCAAAAAGTAAAATTGCAGCGGCAACCGATATATTTACGATAAATTAGTAAGGTTTAAACTCCTTTGTTAGTACCGAAATAAATTCTTTACTCCAAAACTTATCACCGTGTCCACCTTCATATACTTTTACTTCAATGGGTAAGTTAAGTTGGGTGTATTTCGCTTGTAAATAATCAGCATCATCCTTCAAAAAGAATTCCTCGGTACCATAATACAAGTACAACTTGGGATACTTAATTTCCTCTTTCCAAGTATTCGTCTGAATATCGCCGCCAAAGGTAGAAAAGCACAAGTACGTTCCTATTAGGTCAGGATTTGCATTCAGCATACTAGCTCCAAAACCGGCACCATTTGAAACACCATAAAAATAGCGATTTTCCCTTGTAAGTTTTTGATGGTATTTGATTTCCATTTGCGGAATCAACTCTCCTGTAAAGTAAGATTTATGATTGTTAAATAAATGAACCAATAGAGAATCCTCAACTCTTTCGGGTTTTCTGTCCACATATTCAAAATTGCGATAGTCTAAATATGCCTTCTTTCCATTTCCATAGGTTGTGCTTGTGCTATCGGCAATTTTAGGATTTGAAAAGCTTGCAATAAAAATGAGCGGTTTGATTATTTTTTGAGTTATTAATGAGTCTAATAGTGCTTTTTTGTCGGTTAAGCTTGTGCCTCCGTCCGTGGCATATATAATAGGATATTTTTTAGTAGTACTAAATCCTTTGGGGAGATAAACATTGTGTTTGCGATATTCACCTAAAGCCTTACTGTAAATTGAGTCAACAATGAATTTTGATTCAGTTTCTATTGTTGCTTTTTTCGAATTACATGAATAAATAGATGATAATAATAACCCAATTATTAATATTTTGAGCGGGATATAGATTGGTCTGAACATTATTTGTAGCGTATGATTTATCTACGCAATATAAACAATTATCGCTGTAAGAGCTGTGGTAGTATAATAGAAATGAAGTAATTATTACATCCCTAAAACCCCCTTTGTCTTTTGGCTTCAAAAAGTAAAATTGCAGCGGCAACCGAAACGTTCATCGAGTCAATTTCGCCTTGCATTGGAATAATGATGTTTTGAGTTGCTCCGTCTCGCCATGGTTGGGTCAATCCTGTCGCTTCTGTCCCAACAACAAGTGCCGTTGGTTTCGTATAATCTTGGGTATGATAAGAAGTCGAGTTTTGCAACGTCGCACTGTAAAAGTTAATCTTATTTTCTTTCAAAAAAGCAATTACTTCTTCTGTTGAACCTGTCGCGATCTGATTGGTGAACAAACAACCCACGCTCGAACGAACCACATTCGGATTGTACAAATCACTTTTTGGATTTGCAATAATAACCGCGTCCACATTTGCAGCATCTGCGGTTCTTAAAATCGCTCCAACATTTCCTGGTTTCTCAAGGCTTTCGCCAATTAAAATCAGCGGATTTTCAGATAATTTCAAGTCTTTCAAAGATAATGATTTTGTTTTGGCTATAGCCAAAATGCCTTCGGTCGTATCTCTGTAAGCTAGTTTTTGATAAACTTCTTTACTGATTTCAATCTTTTCAGCCGAAGCAATTTTCAACGCAGAAAGTTCTTTTTCTGAAATTAAATCTGCGACAAATAAAATGGTTTCCAATTCATAACCGCCTTTTAACGCAAGTTCAATTTCGCGTTTTCCTTCAATGATAAACGTACCGGTTTGCTTACGCATTTTGGCTTTGTCTTGCAGTTGAACGAGTGATTTTATGTAGGGGTTTTGAGAGGAAGTTATTTGTTTCATTGTGGAATTATATGTTTACTAATAGGTTGCTTTGTCATGCTGAATTTAGTTCAGCATCTAAAATAAGTGTGGATGAGATCCTGAAACGAGTTCAGGATGACAAAACAGGGGGAATTATTTCACAAATCTAAAGAATTCCTCTCGCCTTAATCTCCAAATACTTATTAATCGTATCCAAAGTTAAATTTTCTGGGTCGGTCAAAACGGAGTAAATGCCGTATTTCTTCAATTCACTAACAATCAATCGCTTTTCAAAAGCAAACTTTTCAGCAATAACTTTGTCGTAAATCTCATGAATATTCTCGGCTTTCTTTTGAATCAAATCTTGTAATTCGGTGTTGTTGAAAAACACAACGACTAATAAATGGTTTTTAGCAATTCCTTTCAAATAAGGCAATTGACGGTGTAATCCATCAACTGTATCAAAATTCGTATATAAAACCACCAAACTTCGCTGATTCAGATTCTTTTTAATATCAACATATAATCTAGAAAAATCACTTTCGAAGAAATCGGTCTTGATGTTGTATAAATTTTCTAAAATCAATTGCATTTGTGACGAACGCTTTTCAGCAACTACACGATTTTCGACTTTTTTAGAGAAAGCAAACATTCCCGCTTTGTCGTGTTTCTTCAAAATTACATTTGATAAAACCAATGTTGCATTAATGGCATAGTCCAATAAACTCAATTTGTTGAATGGCATTTTCATCAAACGGCCTTTGTCAATGACCATATAAACCGACTGCGATTTTTCGTCTTGAAATTGATTCACCATTAATGAATTTTTCTTCGCCGTGGCTTTCCAATTTAAAGTTCTGATGTCGTCGCCGGGAATGTATTCCTTGATTTGTTCAAATTCCATCGTATGACCAATTCGTCGGATTTTCTTGAAACCATATTGAAAAAGCGAATTAGAAAAGGCCATTAAATCATACTTCCGCAGTTGGATATACGACGGATAAACCGGAACCATCTGATTATTGTCAAACGAAAACCGTCTTGAAACTAATAATAAAGGTGAACTAATATATACGTTTAAATTTCCAAACTCATATTCACCACGTTCCGTCGGACGAAGGTAATAACTGATTTCATCTTGCGACGAAGCTTTAATTTTGCGCTTTATTTCAAAATTTCGAACTTGAAATTGAAAGGGAATTTCGTCGATAATCTTTGCAAAAACCGGAAAAGTATAATAATTTTTAATACTTATGTTTATTGCATTTTCATCACCATTCGACAATTTTTCTGCCATTACTCTTGTTCCTTCAACACCTTTTTTTGCAAAAAACAAAATCAATACGTCGATCAGTAAAAAAGAGATTATGATTAAAAACACAATCCAAGATATTTTGTACATTCTCGGAAAAAAGAACGCAACAACAAAAAGGACTATGTTGCCCAAAAGCAAATAGAAGAATAAATTATTGAGGTATAGTTTTTTTAAAAAATTCAAATTTTCAACGCTAAATGATGGATAATTTATCTCGGAATTTCTACCGTTTCAATGATTTGCTTGATGATTTCAACACTTGAAAGACCTTCCATTTCACGTTCTGGAGTAACCATAACGCGGTGTTGCAACACTGGAATCGCCGCTTCTTTAATATCTTCTGGAGTGACAAAATCACGACCACGTAAAGCCGCAAAACCTTTCGCAGCATTCAGAATAGCAATCGATGCTCGAGGCGAAGCACCCAAATACAAAAAGGCATTTTCACGCGTACTGACCACGATTTTGGCAATGTATTCTAGTAAATTTTGCTCAACCACAATTTGCTTTACCAAGGTTTGGTAGTTTTCAATAATTTGTGCCGTGATAATTTTCTTTATATTCCGTAATTTATTGTGATTTTGTAAGGAATGTTCGCGTTGCAAAATGATCACTTCTTCGTCTAATTTCGGATAATCAATTACAATTTTGAATAGAAAACGGTCCAACTGAGCTTCTGGCAAGCGATAGGTTCCTTCTTGCTCAATTGGGTTTTGAGTAGCGATTACTAAAAACGGTCGGTCAAGAATGTAAGTCGTTCCGTCCATTGTAATTTGGCGTTCTTCCATTACTTCAAACAGAGCGGCTTGGGTTTTGGCTGGAGCTCGGTTGATCTCGTCAATCAAAATTAGGTTAGAAAAAATCGGTCCTTTTTTAAACTGAAATTCAGAAGTTTTCAAGTCAAAAATACTTGTTCCTAAAATATCAGATGGCATCAAATCAGGTGTAAACTGAATTCGGCTGAAGCCAATATCCATTGTTTGTGCCAATAGTTTTGCTGTAATTGTTTTAGCAACTCCAGGAACGCCTTCTAATAATATATGTCCGTTGGATAAAAACGCCACAAGAAGTTGGTCAATCATTTTCTCTTGACCTACAATTACGGTATTTAACTCTGCTTTCATTGCGGCAATGCTTTGTTGCAAAGCGGTTAAGTCAAGACGAGATTGGAAATTTACATTTTCGTTTTCGGTATTGATGTGATTTATTTCTTCCATATTAACTGAATATTTTTTCTATTAAGGTATTGATTTCTACCAAATCATTTTCCACACTTTCGTAATTTCCTTTACGGTGCTGATTGATTTTGTAGCATAATTGTTTGAGGTCTTCCAGGTTTTTACCTGTTTTATGTTGGAGTTTTTGAACAAACTTATCATCTAAAACCGTCGTGTCTAATAAATAATCACGTCTGATTTTATCCAACAAATAAATAATTTTTTTGTCAATTATCGTATGGTGATTTCCTTCTTGAAAATACAAATTACCAATGGTTTTTGTAAACTCAATAGTTGTATTTTCTAATGGCTCCACAATTGGAACAATACGTTGTTTTCGTTTTACATTGAAAAAAATAAAAACAAGCATCCCAAATAAAAACAAATACCAAGCAGCTTTTAAGGCTGGTTGACTAAAAAGAAATCGCATTGGATTTTGGGAAATATGACCGTCCGTTAAACCTTTCGTGTACCAATAAATGTTTCCTTTTGGAACATAAGAAAGCACTTTTTCGGCATATTCCGAATGGTTGTTTTTCAATAAATGAAAATTTGTAAATGCGGCAGGCTGCAAATGCAAGTAAAAAGTTCCTTGTTTGTACGGAACTTTTATAAAATTGGCGAAAGCCTTGTTCGTTCCCTGATAACCTAACACTGTTGTATTAATGGTGTCAATTTTTGAAAAGTAGTTGCTTCCTAAACCTTCTACTAAATTATACTTTTCAGCACCTAATTTTTCATTGGCAAACCAAACTGCTGTATTGTTGCTGATTTCAAAATCAGAGCTAAAATCGAATTTTAAACTGTCAACCAACATTTGCGGCAGCGATTTCATACTTAAAAAAACGCTGTTTCCATGTCCTGAAAAATAAAGCAATTCTTTGACCGATTCTTCATCTATGTCAGCGAAATCATTAATGGCGATGAATGTTCCCGATGTTTCGTACTTGTTTACTAAAGTGTCATAATTATAAAAGCCATCAAAATATTCATAAGCCGTAACGTTGATGGTATTTAAGGTATCCGGTTTTAAAAGTGAATGCAATTCGTTGTTGAAAATGTACAATCCAAAAGGAATTTTGTCATTTATGGAATAAGTGGGTGTCCAATTGATAGGTTTTGGCGTGTTTGAATCCAATGCGATAATTCCAATACTTACGACTAGAAATAAAACCAAGTATATGATTACAGATTTATTCATTAGTAGATGGATTTAATGGTGGTGTCGAATGCTTTTTTAGCTTTTTCAAACTCTTGGGTGCTTAAGTCAAATTCGCCGTACCAAATGTAATTGTATAAATAAGAGAGGTATTCAAAATCAGCTTTTAATTGTGGTAATTTTATTTCATAAATATAATCGGAATTCGTTTTTTCAACATCCCATTCGATAAGTTCCTTCTCCGACATTTTTTTCAATAAAAACAAATAATAGTAGCGAATACTCAATCGATGTTCGCCCGATTGAATGCTTTGTTTAATTAATTTTTCAAAATCTACAAGGTGCAAATTTTTCTCAATTTCGTCGTAGCGAATCAAATTAGCATCAGATTTTGAACCGAAAATCCAAGTTCCTTCTTTGTTTAAAAGTGCTTTTGCGATTAGAAAAACGACTAATAGAATTAAAATTATGGCAATCGTGTTGATGATGTAACTGACAATATTTTTCGCATTTTCACCGTCTTGCATGTCAAAGTTGCGACTCATCCATTGGGTAAACCACTCTACAAAACGATCCCAAACGGATTTTATAGGCGCCTTTTCTTCATAAACGAACGCTTTGTCATTGTATTTTTCTTTCAGATTTTCTTTAAAGTGAATAGATTCAATGACAGTTGTATCGATGATAATTACGGATTGAACTACATCACTTTTATTCACTTCCGTGGAATCCATCGCATTCTGACTCCACACTGGAATAATGAAAAGAAGTAATAAAATGAATACTGATTTTTTCAACACAGATTAAGCAATTTGAGGGATTGATTTGAGTTTTTTGGCAACAATAAAAGGAAAGATCAAGTAGTAAAATGAAATTGCAAATAACGTACTTAGGATAATAACTACGTTTAACCAATTGGGCATTTCAAGTGAATATCGGGTTACAAATCCTTCTAAAATTCCTGCTGCAATGGTAAATGGAACCGTGCTCAAAAAAATTTTAAAGCTATTTCGAAATCCGATTTTTAGTGAATTGATGCGCGAAAATGTCTGTGGAAATAAAATGGAAGCTCCTAAAATAAATCCTGCAGCTGATTCAATAACGATTGCAAAAATTTCCATTGAACCGTGAATCCAAATACCGCGAACACTTTCCCAAAAAACGCCTTGTTCGTAAAAGAAATATTGAAAAGAGCCCAACATCAAGCAGTTTTTAAACATCACATAAAAGGTGCCTATTCCACCAAATATTCCCATGATAAAACACATCGCACCCACTCGCAGATTGTTGATCGTAATTGCGAAAAATCCACCCCAATTCGAACCTGATTTATAAATAGCAACGGCATCACCATCTTTAATATTTTCCAAGGTTTTATTGACATAAGCGTCGCCTAAAATCAATCTCGACAAGTCGTCGTCGTACATTGCCGACAAAACTCCGATACCCACAAACATAAAAAAGAGTAGAAAAGCATAGAGAACGTACCTTCTATATTGATAAACCAACAACGGCACTTCTTCAGAGAAAAAGTAAAGCAACCGATTTTTCTCGTGTCTTTTGGTTTTGTAAATGCGTTGGTAAATTTGTGAAGCTAAATAATTTAAGTAGACAACGGTCTTACTTTTAGGGTAATAAGTTTGGGCATACGACAAATCATTGATTAAATGTATATACAATCCTGCAATTTCATCAGGATTTTTTTTAGCTTTACCGAAAATAACGGCTTCAAAATCAAGCCATTTTTCTTTGTTTTGTTTTATGAAGGCAACTTCTCTCATCGTAGGCTAAAATATAAAATATGTCAGAATTATCAATCAATACGACACAAAATGTAACTATTAATTTTACGGCGGCTTCAATAGGTCACCGAATCCTTGCTTTTGGGGTTGATTTATTGATTATGATTGCCTATATTATTAGCATATATCTGTTTTTGAATTTTATTGGTTTCATGAAAGTTTTGTCTGGAATGGACAATTGGTCTCAAGCCGCAGTTCAATCTATAATTTTTTTACCGGTGATGTTTTACAGTTTGATTTTTGAAACTTTTTTTGAAGGTCAGAGTTTAGGAAAAAAATTAGTTCGCATTAAAGTGGTGAAAATTGAAGGGTATCAAGCGAGTTTTGGCGATTACTTAATTCGGTGGTTGTTCAGAATGATTGATATTGTCATTAGTAGTGGTGTGGTTGGGTTTATTTCAATAATCATGAATAAAAAAGCCCAACGATTAGGCGATATGGCGGCCGGAACTTCTGTGATTACGTTGCGAAATAATGTCAACATTTCAAGCACAATTCTCGAAGAAATCAACAACGATTATAAACCGATTTATCCATTAGTAATCAAACTTTCAGACAACGACGTTCGGATTATTAAGGAAAATTTTATTAAAGCGAAAGCAAGTGCTGATTTGGAATTACTCGCAAAACTAACCGAAAAAATCGAATCGGTGACGGGAATAAAAAACCAAAGTGGCAATCATGTCGATTTCATCAATACGATAATGAAAGACTACAATTTCTACACACAAAGCATGTAATTTTTTTTCAAAACCAAACAAAACATGACCATTTTTACTCTTCTAGATTTCATCGGAACCACGGCTTTTGCAATGTCAGGTGCCTTAACAGCTATTAATAAAAAACTAGATCCTTTTGGCGTTTTTATCATCGCGTTCGTAACTGCCGTTGGAGGTGGAACCTTGCGTGACATTATGATTGGACGAACGCCGGTGAGTTGGATGCTTGATTTACGTTATGTTTATTTAATTGTTTTTGGATTTGCTTTGGCTGTTATTTTTCGTAAAAAACTAGATCGTTTGCGAACTTCACTTTCATTATTTGACACGGTTGGATTAAGTGTTTTTACATTAATTGGTCTTGAACGTGGTATGATTTGGGGTTTACATCCTGTTATTTGTATTGCTTTGGGAACAATGACGGCTTGCTTTGGAGGCGTGATTCGCGACATTTTATGTACGGAAATACCTGTGATTTTTAGAAAAGAAATTTATGCAACGGTTTGTATTGCTGGTGGAATTGTGTTTTTCGTGCTCAAACAAATTAATTTAGAACAAGATATTTTATACATTATAACTTCGGCATTCATGATTGCTTTTCGATTATTAGCAGTACGGTACCAGTGGTGTTTACCCACTTTACAACGTAATTAATTTGTTAAGTGTATGAATCCCGTCAGTGGTTTTGAGTAATCCGAATCGTTCAAATTTAAAATATAATAATACGTTCCTGGTGTGACTTTATCACCCATAATTCGCGGACCTTTTGTAGCAAATCCATTCCAATCTTCTGTTTGATTGTCGCCTTCCCAAATTAAATTTCCCCACCGGTTGTAAATTTCAAGCTTAAAATTCACGAAAATTTCACGTAAACCTTCAATGTAAAAAGTGTCGTTTGCGCCATCGTTATTTGCGGTAACTAAATTATAGATTGTTGGTGGACAATTTTTTGTTACGAGAAAAAATGAATAAATTTGGTAACAGCGTTCGTTGTTCACTCGCACGAAAATTTCTTTCATTTTTTCATTTATTTCGTACTGAGAAAAATTTGTTATCGGATTCTGTTCCAATGCAGCATCGGTTTCACTTTCGTAAAATAGTACTTCATCTTCAGGATTTATTTTAGCTAAATTTTCATAGCCTGAAAAATCAAATAGCGCTTTTGTAAAGCCTAAATTACAAGATTTTACATTGTTTAAAACAGGTGTTTCAAAAAAGTAAAGTGAAATTAATGCTGAAAAACTATTGTTGTTTTCGTTCAATTCTTTTTGAATGCCAATGCCATTTTCATTTTGATCTACAATGAATTTTAGCTCAAAATCGGCAGGAATGGTATTTGGAATTTGAATTCCAATTGAACCACTTTCGCTTTCTCCAATGGCGAGTACATTTTGAGTGAAAAACGACGTGATGTAAATGTCATTTGCAAAAACGCTCACAGGAATTCCCGCTGGTAAAACATCTGTACTGTTAACATTAAAAACGGTATAATTAACGGAAATATTTCCCGAATTGCATTCAATTTCAGGACTTTCAAAAGCGATTGTGGCATCAGGGAGTTGGTTATTTAATTTTGAAATAACGGTACTAATCATTACAAAATCTTGGATTGATTTGAGTTCAATTGTGGCGGTAGGATTTCCAACCTGAATAAAACTTTCAATGTCGTATACATCTAAATCCATGTTGTATAATTGATTGGAACCCGTAAAACTATTCGTACTATTAAACGCATTATTTAAAGGATTTAAATCGTTCGTTAAATCAAATCCGTTGAATTTAAAAGTTTCTTGGTTAGCCAAAGTGGCGTCACCTTCCCATGCAATAAAACCCAACTTCGCACCTAAATTGTCCAATACATTTAAATCATTCAAGGTCAGTGTTAACGTATTTTGGTTGATCGAAACTGCTTGCAAGCCGTCGTAAATATTTAATTGATTTAAAGGTAAATTTTCGTTTTTGAAAATTATTAAAATTGCCCAACCACCAAAATTTGTTCGATTGACACAATATTGCGAACCGGTAATAGAAGTTTGTAAGTCCAATTCAGAAACCGTGTAAAGTCCGTTTCCATTGGCTTGAACAATTGAAGTGACATCTGCATACGCCGAAAAATAGTCGAGTTCGTTTTGAAAAACCGGGAAATCTCGTTCTGAATTTACAATTTCACCATTTAGTTTAATTTCGAAATCGCCTGTTCCAGATCCAGCCCAATAGATAAATGCTTTTTCAACTTGATCGGTAGGTAGTAAATTTAAACTTTCGGAAGAAGTATTAAAAATAGTACAGAACGAATACGGATTATTCTCTTGTGGATTTAATGTGTTTCCAACTACTGTAAAATCATACCTGCCGTTAAACTGTTGAAATAACGCCACATTTTGACCCAAACAAGTAAGACTTGCGAGCCAAAATAAAATAGAATAAAGCAGCGCTTGAGTAGTTTTCACGAAATAAACATTCTTTTAAAAATCTAAAGATACTATTAATTTGCCAACCCAAAAGTGTCAATTTCACTGAAATTTGAATCGGCTTTCGCTCTTATTCTTAAAAAAATGAGTAATTTTCCCCATTATAAAAGAGTATCGTGAAAAACTATAATGTACGGTTGTACCGAGAGAGTGATTTTGAGAAGTGGAATGCTTTTATTGAAAAAGCAAAGAACGCCACTTTTCTATTCAATCGTGATTTTATGGAATACCACAACGACCGATTTTCTGATTTCTCGTTGGTAGTAGAACAAGATCAAAAATGGATCGCTGTCTTGCCGGCTAATGTTGTTGCTGAAACCGTTTTTTCGCATCAGGGCTTGACTTATGGAGGTTTGGTTTATGATGAAAAAGTGAAATTAGATTCTGTTTTAGAAATTTTCAGAAGGATTCTAATTTTATTAAAAAATAAAAATATTGCAACACTGCAGCTTAAATTAGTGCCAAGTTTTTACAGCAATTTTGCATCTGAAGAAGTGAATTACGCTTTATTTTTGGCAGAAGCCAAATTGATTCGCCGCGATACAAATGCGGTTATTGATTTACAACAAAATTTTACAATTGCGAAAGGACGAATGCAAGGTGTTTTGAAAGCGCGAAAGTTAAACCTAGTTGTTAGGGAAGAGCACGATTTTGAACTGTTTTGGAATCAGATTTTAATTCCCAATCTCGCCGAAAATCACGACGCAAAACCGGTTCACTCTTTGGAAGAAATACAAAAATTGCAGTGTAAGTTCCCAAATGACATCAGACAATTCAATGTGTACCATGAAAATAAAATTGTCGCAGGCACGACGATTTTTGAAACTAAAAATGTAGCACATGCTCAATATATTGCGGGAGATGCAGATAAAGGAAGTTTAGGAAGTGTCGATTTTTTATACCATTATTTATTGACTTCCGTTTTTAAAGATAAAAGATATTTTGATTTCGGAATTTCAAATGAAAATCAAGGTAAAAACTTAAATAAAGGCTTGTCGTATTGGAAAGAAAGTTTTGGTGCGAATACCGTAGTACAAGATTTTTATGAAGTTCCAACGGCTAATTCCCATCTTTTAGAAAACGTTTTGATATGATTCACTTTTTAGATTTACATAAGATTAACGCGGCTTACGAAACCCAATTTCAAGAAAAATTAAAAACGATTCTTGATAAAGGTTGGTATATTTTAGGAACTGAGGTAACACAATTTGAGGAAAATTTCGCGCAGTATTGTGGCACGAAATTCTGCATTGGAGTAGGGAATGGGCTTGATGCATTGACGCTGATTTTTAAAGGATATATTGAATTGGGAAAGCTTAAAAAAGGCGATGAAGTCCTCGTTCCTGCCAATACGTATATTGCAAGTATTTTAGCGATTTTACATGCTGATTTAGTGCCTGTTTTGATCGAACCCGATTCTAAAACGTTCAATTTAAATACTGATTTATTACACGAAAATTTAACGTTGAAAACCAAAGCAATTTTAGCGGTGCATTTGTATGGTCAATTGGCTGATATGGAAAAGATAAATGATTTTGCAAATGCAAATAATTTATTGGTAGTTGAAGATGCAGCTCAAGCTCATGGGGCTCTTAGTCAGCATTCAGTAGTTAGTAATCACTCTAAATTTTCCAATAGTGACACAAAATTACCTAAATCTGAACCGATCTTTAAAGCGGGAAATTTAGGAAATGCAGCGGGTTTTAGTTTTTATCCTTCCAAAAATTTAGGAGCGCTTGGCGATGGTGGAGCAATTACAACGAACGATTCGGAATTGGCTAAAGTGCTTTTTTCATTGCGGAATTACGGTTCAGAAGTAAAATACCATAATGATTTTATAGGAATTAACTCACGCTTAGATGAAGTTCAAGCGTCTTTTTTGAATGTAAAATTGCCCAATCTGGATCGAGATAATCAACGACGAGTTGCGATTGCCAAACGTTATTTAGCGGAAATAAAAAACGATAAAATTGCTTTGCCTTTTTATGATCATTCTAGTAATCACGTATTTCATTTATTTGTAATTCAGACTGAAAACAGAATGGATTTACAGCATTATTTAACTGAAAATGGAATACAGACGCAAATTCATTATCCAATTCCGCCTCATAAACAGAAGGCACTGAAGGATTTTAATAATCTGTCTTTTCCTATTACTGAGAAAATTCATAAAGAAATCCTGAGTTTGCCAATAAGTCCAGTTCTGACTGATGCCGAAGTTGATTTTGTAGTTAAAATGATGAACGAATGGACATTTTAATAAAATCATTCAATCGGCCGTATTACTTGGATCGTTGCATCCAAAGCATTTATAAAAATGTTGTGGATTCTGAGATTTCCATAACGGTTCTAGACGACGGAACACCTTCAAAATATTTAAAAAAACTGCAAGACAAATTTCCTGAAATTAAAATTGTCACTTCGGATGCATATGATGAGAAATCGTTAAATATTGAACAAAATTTATCACTAGATAACAAGAAAATTCCAATTAAGATGTGGATTGAAGCTGCCAAAAATGCTTCTGATTATTTTGTGTTATTGGAAGATGATATTTGGTTTACGAAAGACGTTAATTTAGAAGAAACGAAAGTTGTGTTGAAAGAGAAAAATGTCGCTCTTGTCAAGTTGTTTTGGTTGAAAAACCCAAAATTAATTCACGCGAAAACCATTGAAACCTTAAAGAATATAACTATTTATGACCCAATAGTTTTTACTAAAAATCCAGTATTGCATCGAATTATTTTCGGCATGAAAAGGTATACTATTCCAAATTTGATGGCGTTTTTAAATTTATATTCTGAAGAAAAAGCCTTGCAATACTATTCGATTTATGGAGTTGCGGGAGCAATTTTTCATAAAGAATACTTTTTAAGTTTATGGCAGAATCACTATAACGAAGTGGATGAAAATGTACAATTGAAAAATGCCGTTCAATTTTGGCATAAAAACCCAAACATTGCATTCGCAAGAGCTGAGGAAGAAGTTGCGGCAACGGGATTTTCCTCTTCGGCAACAAATAAAAAGTACGACACTGGAGATTTTGACATTTTTACCTTTAATAAAATTCTAAATGAAGCGTGGTTGGGAGATCAACTTAATAGTATGAAAGACTTTTCAAACGACTTAAATAGTTCTGAAATTGCAACAATTTTAGCGAAAGCGAATGATCCAAAAGCGCGAGTGGAAGATTGGGAAAAATGGGTAAATTGTTTTAAAAGGCAGTTTCAAGAAATAGGATGTAATATTTAAAACACGTACTAATAAAAACCACTGATTCACATAAAACGATTTTAAAAGCTACGGGTGTTTTCGGCTTTTCGCATGCATTAAAAATTCTTGTGGGTTTAGTGGGTTCTAAATTTGTCGCTTTATTTTTGGGAACAGCGGGAATTGGAACTGTTGGACTTTTGCAAAACACTCTTGCCATCATCTCCTCCATAACCGGATTTGGAATCAATATAAGTGGTGTCAGAATGGTCGCTTTAGCCGATGCTGAACAGGATCGAGCCTTGTTTTCTAAAACAGTTGTTGTACTCAAGAGATGGTCAATTGCGACTGGTTTATTGGGGGTTTTAGTGACTTTTATATTAGCAAAACCCTTAAGTATTTGGACCTTTGGGTCAACAGAATATGTCAATTGGTTTTTAGTTTTATCGATCAATTTTATTTTTTCAGGATTAGCCGTTAATAAAATGGTGCTTTTACAAGGAACTCGATCCATGAAAGCGATTGCAGTTTCAACCGTTGTTTATGCAGTTTTAGTGACTTTGACTACGATTCCGATTTATTATTTTTTCAGAATGGACGGTATAATCCCTGTTTTGGTTATAACTTCTGTTTTGAATTATGTAGTGAATTGGTTTTTTGCAAGAAAGATTGAAATACTGCCGGTTCAAGTTAGCATTAAAGAAACTTTTTCTCGCGGAAAAGAAATGATTCAGTTGGGTTTTCTGCTTTCGATCAATGTGATTTTTGGACACATTATGTCGTATTTACTCAAGTTATATTTTAATTTTCAAACTGAATCCACATCTGTTTTGGGTTTGTATGTTGTGGCTTCTACGTTGTTAATTACGTATGTTGGAATGATTTTTAACGCCATGTCAACGGATTTTTATCCTAGGTTAACTGCGGTTCAAAAGGATAATTCACAAGTTAAAGAAATGGTGAACGATCAGATTGAAATTGGCTTGTTGCTGATTACACCTTTAATTTTAGGCTTCTATTTTTTAGCGCCAATCGTGATTCGGGTTTTGTATTCAAAGGATTTTATTGACGTAGTTTTGATTCTAAAATTTGCCTTATTAGCCATAATTATAAAGGCGATTATTTGGCCTCTTTCGTTTATCATTTTGGCCAAAGGAGAAAAGAAACTTTATTTTAAACAAGAAATTTTTAGTGATGCAATGAATATTGGCTTTACAATTTTACTCTACCAATATGTTGGTTTGATCGGAATTGGAATTGCAATGTTGTTGAATTATGCGGTTTACGGTGTTTACGTTTTTAACGTTGTTAAGAATAATTTTCAATTTAATTTTCGAGAAAATACGATTGCTATTATCATTAAATCTTTAATCTTGGGAAGTTTAGCAGCACTTACAGTTGCCGTAATTGATTATCCGAACGGGTATTGGATTCTTGCAATTTTACTACTACTTTCTGTTTACTTCTCGTATGTAGAACTGAATAAAAGAGTAGATCTTGCGGGTTTTTTAATGAAAATTAAAAATAAATTCAGCAGAAATTAATACAGCATTATCTTCTTTCTCACTTTTAGATCTAAGCGTATGTATTTTAAAAGTAAGCCAAAATCTCTAGTATGAATTGCGACTTGCATTTCTAATTTTATTTTTAGTAACATGGCTTTAAATTCGGCTTTGCTTTTATTGAGCACAAAAACTTTCTGTAAAATTAAATAAGTGGAATAATTAAAGCGTCTTGTTTTAACGTCGTTTCGCTTTGTGGATAAAGCAAACATTGAAGTATCCAACATTCTTTTCTGGACCAAAATGTCATCCACATAATCAACATGGAAACTTCGAGCTGCACGAATCCACAAGTCGTAATCTTCATACGCCAGGTGTTCGTCGTAGCCATTGAGTGTGTCAAAAACCGTTTTTTTAGTTAAAGCAGAAATAGAACAAAGTTTCGTTTTTCCATTTAATAGACTGAGGTAAATATCGCCTGTCGGTTGAGAAACCAATCCTTTTCCGCTTGAATCTGTAGGGAAATAATTTTGTATGTGAATGCCATTTTCATCAATCCACTGGGCATTTCCGTACACAATTCCTACGTTTTCATATGTGCTTTCTGCAAAGCCTTTTAGCTGTTTGACAATGCAATCAACTTTCAAAACATCGTCCGCGGCAAGGTCAATAATGTAAGCGCCTTTGGCTAATTTCAAACATTTATTAAATGTTTTTGTATTGCCTACATTTTCTAAATTTGATATAAACGGAATTTCCGGATGATTTTTCAACCAACGCTCAATCACTTCTACCGAATTGTCTGTGGAACAATCGTCGGCAATAATCAATTCTACATTGGGGTGCGATTGCTTGAGAGCTGATTCTAAAGAGGCAACTACAAATGCAGCATGGTTGTAGCACAAACAAATTACGGTAACTAACGGCGTGTTGTGCATAAAGTTGAGATAAGAGTTTTATATTTGTTACGAAAATAACAATTCAGCATTGGCAAACCAAAACAAAAACACTAAAATAGCACTTATTGGTTACCTTCTAGCAAAAGGTGGAATGGAACGCGCTTTGAGTACCGCATCACAATTATTGCACAATGCCGAATGCGACGTTCACATCATTGTTTTAGAAGACGACGTTGAATATCCCTATTTTGGAACTTTGCTGAATTTGGGTAAATATTCTAAATATCAGAAATATTTCAAGTTAAGAAAATACCTTGAAACACATCAATTTGATTACATCATCGATTTTCGAAACCGTAACAATCCGTTGATGGAATTGGTCTTTCTGCATTATATTTACTCAGGATTTAAAACCATTTATACCGTTCATACAAGCGTTTTGCCGATTCATTTTACCAATAATAGTTGGGTCGCACAGCAAATGTTCAATAAGATTTATAAAATAGTTGCGGTTTCAAGCAAGATGAATGAGAAGATCAATACCGAATATCAGTTTGACCAAGGAGTTGTGATCTCGAATTGTATTGCAAAGAAAATAGATTTGCCTTGTTTAGAAAATGTACTTCCTTTTAAATACATCATCGCTATTGGTAGAATGGTAAAGATGAAACAGCTCGATAAATTGATTGAAACGTACAGTTCATCAGATTTACCGGATCAAGAAATTCATTTAGTAATTTTAGGAGAAGGTGAAGAACAAGCTAATTTGGAACAACTGATTGAAAATCTGGACAGAAAAGATTTCATTCATCTTTTAGGTTTTAAAGCAGATCCGACTTGTTACACAAAAAACGCCGAATTTTTAGTTTTGACAAGTCAATATGAAGGTTTTCCGATGGTGATTTTAGAAACGTTACACACAGGAATTCCCGTGGTTTCTTTTGATTGTGAAACGGGTCCGAGTGAAATGATTGTTAATGAATACAACGGGTTATTGGTTGAAAATCAAAATTTCACCGCTTTAGAAGAAGCAATTAATCGACTGGCAAATGACGTTCAGCTACTTGCTTTTTGTAAAATGAACGCAAAATCATCTGTGGATCAATTTTCAGCGGATGCGATTCAGGAAAAATGGTTAGATTTACTGCATTTAAACAAACTTGTAAAATGAATATAGCACTAATTTCAATTCCGAAAATTGAAGACAATCGAGGAAATTTATCGGTCATCGAAAACGATGTTCTACCATTTGAATTTAAAAGGGTGTACTATTTATATGATGTGCCAAGTGGTGCTGAACGTGGCGGACATTCGCATATTGAACAAAAAGAATTCTTAATTGCTTTAAGTGGTAGCTTTGATGTTGTTTTGAACGACGGTTTCGAGCAAAAAACGGTTACACTAAATAAACCATTTGAAGGTTTACTCATTAATGCCGGAATTTGGCGCGAACTCAATAATTTCTCTTCAGGAAGTGTTTGCTTAGTTATTGCCTCAGCAGTTTTTGATGAAAGTGATTATGTGCGGGATTTTGACGAATTTTTAAAAGAAATAAAAGCTTAAAGTTCCCTTTTCAAAACTTTATTGTAGATCATTTGTAAGTGCTGCAAATGGTTTTCAATCGATAAATTTTTGACATATCGCATTCCATTTTGTTCTAATTCTTTTCTCAACTCAGTATTAGTAAGGAGTTTTTCAATCGCTTCTGCTAATTTTTGAACGTTTCCGTACGGGAAAATTAATCCGCTATTGGTTTCCGTAATCTCCTTTTGAAAACCGATAAGATTGCTGCTGATTACCGTTTTATCAAAGGCAAAACTTTCTAAAACAACGTTTCCATAGGATTCTAAAATTTCGCTGGGAACGATAGTAAATTTGGCGGAAGCGTACAAAAGCATTAATTCGTCGCGATTTTTGGATCCTAAAAAAGCAACATTTTTGATTTTATGAATTGAAACATACTGTTCTAATTCATCTTGAAAATTGCCTGAACCTACTATTTTTAATTGTTCGTTGGGATGGTTTTTTAGGACTTGTTGGAACGCTTTCAAAAGTGTTAAAACACCTTTTTCCTCTATTAATCGACCTACAAAAAGTAGGTAATCGGAATTTTGGGTATTCAAATTTGGATTCGAGAAAACAACAGGATTTGCAAGTAGTTCGCCGGGTTTATTAAACTCACAAGCAATAATCTCAGTAAGTTGTTCTGAAGGTGCTAGATAGTAATCAATATGTTTTTTGATTATTGATTTGTGGTAGCTTTGTTTTAAATTCAGTAAACCATCATAAAAAACGTTTATTTTAGGTCGATGATGCAACACACAATCTAGAATACGGTGTTTTTTGTATAGCTCATTTTCTTGGTTGTTGAGCATGAATCCTTTCGGACAAATGTAATAATAATCGTGAAAAGAGTAAATTATGGGAATTGATTGTTCCTTTGCATACCGCATGAAATGAGGAGTTACAGTGGCTCCAATGCTGAAACAATGAATCAAATCAGGCTTAAAAGTATCAATTTCTGCAATGATCGCTTTGGTTGTTGCCGCATTATAAAATTTTTGATAAATTTTAGTCTTTTTGTTTTCAACGCCAAACCATCTAAAAGTAATTTCTGGAGAATTTCCTTCCGAATAGGAAACCAGTGATTGCAGGTAATTTTCTACTCCACCAATCGAACTTTGTAGATAATTGTTGACAATTAATACTTTCATTTCTCTTGATTTTTTTTCTCAAATAGAGTAGAATAGTAGAAAAGACGGTAAATGTCAAATAGGAACATGCTAGGGTTTTTTGAACAGAGTTGTTGTTCCATTTTAGACTTGAAAGTAGTAAAGAACCAAGCAGAAAATAAATTTAATTTTAATTTGTGTATTGTTTTTGCAACCGTAGCTAACCGAACGTAATTAGCGTCGATCAGATTTGTGTCAACCAAATTTTTTAAAGCAATAACAGATAATCTTGTTTTGTTTAAAAATGCTTCGTTCGTATCTAAACCCAAATGAATGATCGGATTGTCAATATGCAAAATCGGAATCTTTTTCTTTGATAACTCAAATGAAAACAACGTGTCTTCATGCCGGAGATTAGGAATGTCTTCGTTGAATTGTACAACTTTAAAAAAAGCTTTTGGAATCATAAAATTCAAAGTAAGAAACGAAATGTAAGGATTTAAATTTCTTTGTTCCGCTTCAATTGCTTCTCTTTTTTTTCCGTAAAACCACCGTAAAGTACTGTTTTTTGTGGGAAATTCAACACTGTACTTTATTCCTCCATAAATAATTTGATCTACTTTTGAAGTAAATGCAACGTAGTTTGAAATGAAATTAGAATGCAGTGGTATTGTATCAGCATCTAAGAAAAGCAACCAATTATACGTTGCTTTTTTTGCCAAAAGATTTCGCATTTTACTTCGACCGATATTGTGATCGTTTGATGTAAAAGTACAGTTTTCAATGCTGTTAATTGCTTGGTTTTCGTCGAAGAATAGAGTTCCGGCGTCATCTAAAACTATAATTTGAAAATCAATTCCACATTGTTTGCATTGTTGATTCAACTCTAAAACGAGCGGATGAACATTGTAATTATACGTTGGAATTAATAAGGAAATCATTATTATACGGCTCGTTGCACTACTTCAAAAATAGTTCCGCCTTCACATTTTAGTGTTTTTCCTGGAAACTTCATAATTAAAGCGTAATCGTGCGTCGCCATAATTACGGTTTTTCCATTTTCGTTGATTTTTCGCAAAACCGACATCACTTCTACACTCGTTTGTGGATCTAAATTTCCAGTAGGCTCATCTGCCAAAATTAATTCCGGGTCGTTTAACAAAGCTCTTGCAATGGCAACGCGTTGTTGTTCCCCACCTGAAAGTTGGTGTGGCATTTTGTAAGAAGACGCTTTCATGTCTACTTTTTCTAAAACTTCATCGATTTTATGTTGCATTTCCACTTTATCTTTCCAGCCCGTTGCTTTCAAAACAAAAAGCATGTTTTCATTGATGCTACGGTCGGGAAGTAGTTTGAAATCTTGAAATACGATTCCAATTTTTCTTCGCAAATAAGGAATGTCACTTTCTTTTAAGGTCGCTAAATCATAATCCACAATACTTGCTTGACCTTCTTGCAAAGGTAAATCGGCATAAAGTGTTTTCATTAAACTACTTTTCCCAGAACCGGTTTTACCAATGATGTAAATAAATTCACCGTGATTCACTTCCAAATTCACATTGGAAAGGATCATGTTTTTTTCTTGATAGATGTTTACATTTCTTAAAAAAAGTATGTTTTGCGACATGGTAAAAATAATTTTAGAGTCGTAAAAGTAGTACCTTTCAAGTGGTATTCAAAATAAAATGTACTTTCAATTGCGATAAAATAGCATTTCCCTAAAGTTTTGTTATTTTAGGAAAAAAGTGTTAAAACGAATATACTAAATCCTGATTTTAGTGCGTTATACCCAAAGGAATTTGATATATTTGACTTTTAAAAACCAAACCTAATGCATAAATATTCTTGGCTATTGTTCCCGTTATTAAGTGCGGGAGTTACCACCACCGTTTCTGCTCAACAATCAGAAATTTATACGCACCACTTGAAAGATTTTAATCGAGCGGTCGAACTTTACAAAGACAAACAATACTTGTCAGCTCAACTTCTTTTTATCGATGTGCAGCAGCAAAACAGCCAAATGGATATTCAGGCGGATTGTGCTTATTATGTTGCTATTTGTGCCATTCGACTGAACCAAAATGGAGCCGATGAATTGATGGAAAAGTTCATTCAAAACTATCCTACAAGTTCAAAAACAAATCAAGCGTATACAGAAGTTGCTCAATTTTATTTCGAGCAAGGTCAATATCAGCAAGCGATGGAGTGGTTTGACAAAGTTGATGAAAGCACGTTAACGAATGACGAACGTGATAAATTCAATTTCCAGAAAGGATACGTTTTTTATAATTCTAAGAATAAAAAAGAAGCGACCACTTACTTTAATAAAGTTTCAAATTCGAAAGAATACGGTTCACAAGCGAAGTATTATCTTGGTTTCATGGCTTATGAAGCGGACGATTATGTAGAAGCTACGAAGCAATTTGAACAAGTAGCCGGAGAACAAAAATACGATGATAAAATGTCTTATTTTAAAGCCGACATGAGTTTCAAAGGTGGGAAGTTTCAAGATGCGATTGATTTGGGTAAAAAAGCAATGGCCAAATCGAATGCTGCTGAAAAATCAGAATTGAGTAAAATTATTGGGGAAAGTTATTTCAACTTAAAGCAATACGACCAAGCAATTCCTTATTTGAAAGACTACCGTGGTAAAAAAGGCAAGTGGAATAACACCGATTATTACATGTTGGGTTATGCCTATTACCAACAAAAAGAGTACGAAAATGCAATTGCGCAATTCAATAAAATTATTGACGGGAAAGATGCTGTAGCTCAAAATGCGTATTACCATTTAGGAGAAAGTTATTTGAAAACAGATAAGAAGCAACAAGCATTAAATGCGTTTAAAAGTGCTTCTGAAATGGAATTTGACTTAAAAATCCAAGAAGATGCTTATTTGAATTACGCTAAATTGAGTTATGAAATTGGAAATCCATACCAAAGTATTCCAAGTGTTTTGGCTTCTTTTATTCAGAAATATCCAACGAACGCTAACAATCCTGTAGTGGAAACGTTATTGATTAACTCATACATTACGTCAAAGAACTATAAGGAAGCATTGGTTTTATTAGAGAAAAATAAAAGTTTTGAAAACAAACAAGCGTATCAAAAAGTAACATTCTATCGTGGAATTGAATTGTACACGGACGGAAATTACAGTGATGCGTTAGCAATGTTTAAAAAATCAATTGCAGAACCACGCGATGCTAAATTTGTGGCTCGTGCTACTTTTTGGAAAGCGGAAACAGAATATGTATTGGATAATTTTAGCGAAGCTTTAATCAGTTTCAAGCAATTTGAAGGGAATGCAGAAGCGAAAAATACGCCGGAATTTAAAAACATCGATTACAATATTGGTTACACCTATTTCAAATTGAAAAATTACGAACAAGCGGTTGCTAGTTTTGATGCTTATATTAAAAGCAACAAAGCCGACAAGGTGCGATTGAACGATGCACTTTTACGTTCGGGAGATAGTAATTTCGTTACTGGAAAATATTGGCCAGCGATGGAAGCGTACAATAAATCCATCGAAATGAATGGTATTGATTCGGATTATGCGGCTTTTCAAAAAGCGATTAGTTACGGATTTGTGCAGCGAAATGAGAAGAAAATTGAGGATTTAAACAACTTTATTACCAAATTTACCAAATCAAAATACCGTGATGATGCTTTATATGAACTAGCAAATACATACACCGCGGAAAATAAAACAGCAGACGCTTTAAAGACGTACGACAAATTAATTGCAGAATATAAAAACGGTTCTTACACCGGAAAATCGATTTTGCGTCAAGGATTAATTTATTACAACGGCGACCAATCGCAACAAGCATTGGTTAAATTTAAGAAAGTTGCGGGTGAATTTCCAAACACACAAGAAGCATTGCAAGCGGTTTCAACAGCGCGATTGATTTATGTGGACAGCGGAAAGGTGGACGAATATGCAAATTGGGTTAAAACGTTGGATTACATCGAAATTTCAGATGCTGAATTGGACAACGACACCTATGAATCGGCTGAAAAACAGTATTTGCAAAACAATACGAAACAAGCAATTTCAGGATTTAATACTTATGTAGCGAAATTTCCAAACGGCATTCACTCGTTAAAAGCGAATTTCTATTTAGGTCAATTGTATTTTGCAGATAATTTAGAAAATAACGCAATTCCGAATTATGAATTTGTGATTGCAAAACCACGTAGTGAATATACAGAACAAGCATTGGCAAGACTTTCTTCTATTTATTTGAAAGCTAAGAATTACGATAAAGCGATTCCTGTTTTGAGACGTTTAGAAGCAGAAGCTGATTTTCCACAAAACGTCACTTTTGCGCAAGCGAACTTGATGAAGGCGTATTACGATAAGGAAGATTATGCGAATGCAGTGGCTTCGGCAGATAAAGTTCTGGCAAACCCAAAAACAGATGATAAAATAAGAAGTGACGCTCAAATTATAGTAGCACGTTCAGCAGTGAAGACGAAAGATGAAGCAAAAATTCGTTCGGCTTACGCCAAATTATTGACGATTGCCAAAGGAGAAGTTGCCGCAGAAGCTTTGTACTACGATGCTTATTTTAAAAATAAAGACGGTAAATATGAAGAGTCGAATAAAACGGTTCAGAAATTAGCCAAAGATTATTCCGGTTACAAATACTTTGGAGCCAAAGGATTGGTTTTAATGGCGAAAAATTTCTACGCTTTAAAAGACAGTTACCAAGCGAACGTAATTTTAGAAGCAGTTGTGAAAAACTTCTCTGAATATCCAGATGTAATTGCAGAAGCACAAGAAAACTTGGCTTTATTGAAAGCAGAGGAAGCTAAAACCAACTCATCGATTCAAAACTAAATCGGCTTTATTTTAAATTTTCAAAACAAAAAAGATGATTCACAAAATCAATTATAAAATTTCAATCGTACTTCTTTTTGCAGGTTTACAAACCACTTTTGCACAGAAAAAAGACGAAAATATAGGAACTGAAGTGGTGAATGTAGTGAAGTCCTACACGCCAACGGTTTCGGATGCTTTTAAGGTAAAGGAAACGCCAACGCTTGACGACGAGGAAACGGCAAAAAAAGAAGTGATTAATTACAATATTTTTTCTTTTCCAGTAGCTTCCACATTCGCACCTGCTAAAGGTCGTGCGGCAGCGGTTGACAAAACGGCTCAAGAACGTTTGTATAAAAATTATGCGACTTTAGGATTTGGGAGTTATGCTTCTGCAAATGCGGAATTGTTCATTACCGAAGACGTCAATGATACTGATTTTGTAGCGGGAATGTTACGTCATCAATCGTCTCAAGGAAATATAAAAGGCGTTAAATTAGACGATAAATTCTATGATACGGGATTGGATTTGACGTACGGAAGTAAACACGATTCGTACAATTGGAATCTTGATTTGGGGTATCAAAACCAAGTGTACAATTGGTACGGTTTGCCTAAATATTTCGGAGATAATTTATCAGAAGTAGACCAGAATGCTTTAATTAATTCAATCGATCCGCAACAAACCTATCACAATTTTTACATTGGTGGAAGCATTGGAGCGACAGATAGTTTCTTCGATAAAGCGACTATAAAATACAACCGCTTTTGGGACGCAACAGGTTCTGAAGAAAATCATGTGTTATTCAAACCCTCGATTAACTTAGGAGTTGCTGATTATTTCTTCAAATTAAACTTCACTGTAGATTATTTGAATGCAAAATTTGACCAAGCCTATTCGGATCAACCTTTAAATCCTGCAACCACTTTTCCAGGAGAAAATTCAAATGTAATTTTGAGTGCTAATCCTAATTTTCAATTGTTGAAAGACGATTTGTCTGTAAACGTCGGAGCTGAAGTAACTTATTTATCGGTTTTAGCAAATAAATACGATGGCGTGGATGGTGGAACGGAAGGTAAATTGTTCTTCTATCCTAAAGTTACTGCATCTTATAAAGTGGTTGGTGATTTGATGATTGCTTATGCAGGTGCAGAAGGTGGATTGCAACAAAATAGCTACCGTGATTTTACAAATGTCAACCCATTTTTATCGCCTACGCAAATGATTACGCCAACAGATAGCCAGTATGATATCTATGTGGGATTGAAAGGGAAATTGACCAATGCGGTAAGTTATAACGTTCGTGGATCGTATTTAAACGAGAAAAATAAAGCGTTATTCTTATCTAACGAATATTCTCAGGATGCTGCAAATGAATTTTATGGATATGGAAACTCATTTTCTGTGGTGTATGATAATATGAAAACGATGAACTTCTTTGGGGAATTAAAAGCCGATTTTTCTAAAAACGTAGCTTTTGGAATAAATGCGTCGTTCAGTTCTTACAATGTAGATTTGCAGCAAGAAGCTTGGAATTTACCTCAGATAAAAGTGGGCTCTAACTTAAACGTTAACATCACTAAAAAATGGTTTGCAGGTGCAAATGTATATTTCGTAGGAGAACGAATGGATTTTCAAGTAGATCAATCATTCACGGAGATAGGTGCTGGAAAAAGAACTTTAGAAGCTTATTTTGACGCCAACTTAAACGTAGGTTATAAGTACAACGAACGTTTGACTGCTTTTGTGAAAGCAAATAATATTGCAAATCAAGCGTATGAAAAATGGTTGAATTATCCAGTTCAACAATTCCAAGTACTTTTAGGAGCGAGTTATAAATTCGATTTCTAGACCAATATAAACTTTTCACTGACCCACAAAGCGAATTGTTTTGTGGGTTTTTTAATACTACTAAGGATGACATTTAAAGAACAAATAGTTACACAATATGAACAGCGTATTCAAGATAAAATTGACGCTTTTCAAGACATGATTTCGGCTTTGTCGGAAGATTCGAAGAACGACGCTAAAGGTTCTGCAGGAGATAAACACGAAACCGCTTTATCGATGATGCATATTGAACAAGAAAAGCTCAATTACAAACTGAAAGAATACTTGAACGACAGCCAACAATTTTCTAAAATTGATTTCACGAAAACGAGTAACAAAGTTGTTTCAGGAAGTTTAGTTCAAGCCAATGCGAATTATTTTTTGATCAGTGTAGCTTTGCCAAAGATTACCATTCAAGGACAAACTGTATATGGAATTTCACCACAATCGCCGTTAGCTCAAGAATTAATTGGACATGAAGTTGGGCATTCTTTTAAGATAAATAATGTCGCTTATTTGATTAATGAAATTGTTTAGTAATGAAGAACGTTTATGTTTTTAGCGGTTTAGGAGCTGATAAAAGAGTTTTTCAAAACATGGATTTCAATTATTGCAACGCTATTTTTATAGAGTGGATTTTACCAAATAAAAACGAAAGTATTTCAGATTATGCAGGTCGGATCTGCAGTCAGATTAAACATGAAAACCCAATTCTAATCGGACTTTCATTTGGAGGAATTATGGCGGTGGAAGTGGCTAAATTAATTAAAACCGAAAAAGTAATACTTATCGCTTCTGCCAAAAAAAGGTTGGAAATTCCTTGGTATTATAGAATGTCTGGAAAACTTAATCTTCATAAATTGTTGCCCACAAAGTTGCTGAAAACTCCAACCGCTTTTAGTTATTGGTTTTTTGGAATTGAAAGTAATAGCGATAAAAAATTATTGAAGGAAATTCTGAAAGACACTGATGCTGTGTTTTTAAAATGGGCGATTAATGCTATCGTAACTTGGGACAACAAAACACAACCTATAAATGTCATTCATATTCACGGAACTTCCGACCGAATTTTACCGATTGCATTTGCGAAAGTTGATGTAAAAATTGAAAATGGCGGTCATTTTATGACTTTAAACAAAGCCGAAGAATTGAGTGAAATCGTGCGAATGGAAATTTTATTCAATGTAAAACAATAAAATCAACTTATATTAAAAGTCCAATTTGAAACGTAGCCTGTTATGAGAATAGTAATAATTAATATCTCGATTAATAGCAATGTCAAAAATGAAATCATTTTAAAAAGCATAGAGAAAATAGATTGTTCTTGCTTAAAAGTCTGAAAGTAATTTATGATTACGTAAATAAAAACAATTATTGGTATGCCGAAATCTACAAAACGCGACAAGATATCTAGATTTTTTATAAATTCAGTTAGATAGAGTATTTCGCCAATTAGAGTAATTGTTATTACTCCTAAAAACATCATTCCTGCTATGATTGAATGTTCACTGAAGTTTAACTTTTTACGTCTAAAGAGTATAAAACTATTTAAAGCAAATAGAGGAACAAATGCGAAAATTAATAGTTTGTCATAGTCAGATATAAATTGGTCAAGAGTTTTACCTGAATGCTCTTCCCTTGGTAGAATAATGGTTCCAAAATATTTTACAGCCATTTTATCGTATGTAGATTTTGCTAAAATTGTAAAACCAATCATTAGTAGTATCAAGTAAAATACATTATAATACTTGATTCTCTTACCACTAATATATTCTAAAGCTGCAGTTCCAGGACGTAATAATGCTTGCTTAATAGTAAATAATATTCCTTTTTCAATATGCCAAACGCCGTGAAGCAAATCATGCATCAAGAAATGTTTTGCAGTAATTCTGTGCGTATCCGTTTTCTGACCACAGTTAGAGCAAAAGTTGCCTTCAGTAATTTGATTACAATTTAAACACTCAAGGCTTTTCATAAATTACTGGATTTGGTTTGGCTAAAATAGAAAAAGGCTTTCATTTACTGAAAGCCTTTTCTTAATTATTTAAAAAATAAATATTAGTTATTTCTTTTCAATCCATTTTCTTGCATTCACAAAAGCTTCTAGCCAAGGCGAAACTTCGTCTTTCTGTCCGCGTTCTGGGTAGTTTGCCCAGTTCCAAGGAAAAGTAGAACGCTCAATATGCGGCATTGTTACCAAGTGACGACCAGTTGCATCCGTCATCATGGCCGTGTTATAATCCGAACCATTTGGATTTGCAGGATAACCTTCGTAAGTATATTTTGCCACAATGTTATAATCACTTTCTGCATTTGGTAATTTGAATTTTCCTTCGCCATGTGAAATCCAAACACCTAAAGTTGTTCCCTCTAATGAAGACAACATCACCGAATTATTCTTCTGAATTTTCACAGATGTAAATCCACTTTCGTGTTTTTGCGAAGTGTTATAAGTCATTTTTCCGTGTGTTTGATGTTCTGGATTTATCAGTTCTAATTCCATGAACAATTGACAACCGTTGCAAATTCCAACAGAAAGTGTATCTTCTCTTTTAAAGAAGTTTTTCAAAACGGTATTCGCTTTTTCGTTGTATAAAAATGCTCCAGCCCAACCTTTCGCTGAACCTAAAACATCAGAATTTGAAAATCCACCAACCGCTCCAATAAATTGAATATCTTCTAAATTCTCACGACCAGAAATCAAATCCGTCATGTGAACGTCTTTCACATCAAAGCCAGCCAAGAACATTGCATTCGCCATTTCTCGTTCAGAATTACTTCCTTTTTCACGAATAATCGCAGCTTTTGGACGAGCTGTTGTTGGCAACTGCGGTAATTTTCCATCAAAATGAGCTGGGAAATTATATGATAAAACTTGATTTTTATAATTCTCAAAACGCGCTTTCGCCATTCCGTTTTTAGACTGTTTTTGGTCTAATAAATAGGAAGTTTTAAACCAAGTATCTCTTAATTCAGAAACATTAAAATTGAAGTTATCATTGTAATTTTCAATTGAAATCGTATTTCCTTCAACTACATTTCCAATTTTAAAAATTTCAATTCCGTTATTTTTAAACGCTTCTTCAACTGAAGCATCTGCTTGAAAAACAACTGCGATATTTTCGTTGAAAAGTGTTTTTACTGAATCATTTTCGCCTAAAATACTTAAGTCATAAGTTGCTCCCAAATTCACATCAGCAAAACTCATTTCTAATAAAGTCGTAATTAATCCACCACTTCCGATGTCGTGACCCGCTTTAATTTTTCGTTCCTTGATCAAATCTTGCAAAGTATTGAACGCATTTTTGAAGAAAGAAGCGTCTTTAATGGTAGGAACTTCCGTTCCAATTTTGTTCAGAATTTGAGCAAAAGAACTTCCACCTAATTTGAACGTATCTTGAGATAAATTCAAGTAGTAAATGTTTCCGCCATTTCGTTGAAGAACAGGTTCGACCACTTTCGTAATATTACTACAGTTTCCAGCAGCCGAAATAATTACCGTTCCTGGCGCGATTACTTCGTCACCTGGATATTTTTGTTTCATCGAAAGCGAATCTTTTCCCGTTGGAATATTGATTCCCAATTCGATAGCAAAATTAGCACAACTTTCAACCGCTTCGTACAATCTTGCGTCTTCACCGACATTTTTACAAGCCCACATCCAGTTGGCAGAAAGCGAAACCGATTTCATTCCTTCTTTCAACGGAGCCCAAACTAAATTAGATAATGATTCACCAATTGCCGTTCTCGAACCTGCAGCAGCATCAATCAATGCAGCGATAGGCGAGTGGCCAATTGAAGTTGCCAATCCTTCTTTTCCTTTGAAATCTAATGCCATAACACCAACGTTGTTCAAAGGCAATTGCAATGGTCCAACACATTGTTGTTTCGCCACTTTTCCTCCAACACAACGGTCCACTTTATTCGTCAACCAGTCTTTAGAACCAACTGCTTCTAGCTGTAATAATTCGTTTAAGTAGTTTGGAATTTCAGCAGTAACGTAATTCAAGTCCGAATAATTCGATGGAATTGTAGTATCATTCATGATTGTTTTTGGTGAACTGCCAAAGAAATCTTCTAACGCATAATCCATTGGTTTTGCACCAGTAGATTTAGATTCGAATGTAAAACGATTGTCATTTGTAACTTCTCCAACTTCATACATCGGCGAACGTTCACGATCAGCAATTCTTTGCAGAATTCCCATATCTTTCTCGCCAATCACTAATCCCATTCTCTCTTGCGACTCGTTACCAATGATTTCTTTTGCAGAAAGCGTTGGGTCTCCAACAGGTAATTTGTCTAAATCAATCAATCCACCCGTTTCTTCCACTAATTCAGAAAGACAATTTAAATGTCCACCTGCACCGTGATCGTGAATGGAAACGATAGGGTTGTGGTCGCTTTCCACTAAACCACGAATGGCATTTGCAGCGCGTTTTTGCATTTCAGGGTTTGAACGTTGGATTGCATTTAATTCAATTCCAGTTCCAAAAGCACCTGTATCAGCTGATGAAACCGCAGCTCCACCCATTCCGATTCTATAATTTTCACCACCAAGAATGACAATTTTGTCTCCGGCAGTTGGTTTTTTCTTAATTGCTTGGTCTAATTTTCCATAACCAATTCCACCCGCTTGCATGATTACTTTATCGTAACCAATCTTGCGGTCGTTTTCATTGTGTTCGAAAGTTAAAACCGAACCCGTAATTAATGGTTGTCCGAATTTATTTCCAAAATCAGAAGCTCCATTTGATGCTTTTATCAAAATATCCATTGGCGTTTGATACAACCAAGGACGTTCTGGCATCGCTTGTTCCCAATCTCTATCGTCTTCCAATCGAGAATATGAAGTCATGTAAACTGCAGTTCCAGCCAATGGCAACGAACCTTGTCCACCTGCTAAACGGTCGCGAATTTCTCCTCCAGAACCAGTTGCTGCACCATTAAAAGGTTCAACAGTTGTTGGGAAATTATGCGTTTCTGCTTTCAAAGAAAGAACCGATTCAAATTCTTTTTCTGCGTAAAAATCAGGTTTGTCAGCGCTTTTTGGAGCAAACTGAACCAAAGTTGGCCCTTTTACAAAAGCCACATTATCTTTATACGCTGAAACAATTTCGTTTGGATTTTCAGCAGAAGTTTGCTTAATCATTTTAAACAAAGAAGTTTTTTTCTCTTCTCCGTCAATCACGAAAGTTCCATTGAATATTTTGTGACGGCAGTGTTCTGAATTGGCTTGTGAGAAAGCAAAAATTTCAGAATCAGTTAGTTTTCGTTCTAATTTAACCGATAGATCAGCTAAATAATTTACCTCTTCTGGACTTAAAGCCAAACCTTCCGATTGATTATATCCTTCGATATCTTCAATGTCAATAATAGCTTCCGGCTGAATGTGAATATTGAAGATATCTTGATTTAGGTCGTTGTATTTTTGCGAAAGCATCGGGTCAAATTCTGAAAAATCAGGAGCTACTTTTTCAAATTCTTCAATTCGAATAATTCCTGAAATAGCCATATTTTGAGTAATCTCAACAGCATTCGTACTCCAAGGCGTAATCATAGCGGCACGAGGTCCAACAAAAAAATCCGCAAGTACGGATTTTTCTATTTTATTTGCGTCGCCAAAAAGCCAGTTTAATTTGTTGATGTCTTCTGTCGATAAGTCGTTTTGCGTTTGCACTGCAAAAACCGTATTCGTCTGGTTTCCGAAGAAATGAATCATTGTATGTAGTTATTGTGTTGTGTTTTGCAAAAATAGTTTAAAAAAGCAGAATTTGCAAAGAGATAAATGTAAAGTTATCTAAATAATTTGAGATGTAAATCCCTTATGTTAGATCTTAAATTTTAAATTGCATAATGCTTGTAATTAACTTTTAATCAAATAATTAAAGTATATTGATTCCGATTTTTATTCTGTTGGAAAAACAATAAAATTATAAGCTCCCATATCAGATGGATTGCTTCGTAGTAATCCTAAAATATCGTTTGTTCCGTTTGAAAAAGTAAAATCAGCCGTTCCTTTTGCAGCAGAATCCGCTCCAATTTGTAATTTATTTTCAGCAGCATTTAAGAAATCAGCTTTAAAATCGAAGCTATTCTTTGCAATGATGCAATTTGAATACAACGCCGAATTTTCAAAATTATAGAGTTCATTGCCGTTGAATATCGGATCTGAATTGTTGAATTTTAAGAGACAATTGGTAAACTTATAATTAAAGGTTTTGCTGTCGTTTTTACTCAATACAAATTGTCGACTATTCGAACCATAAATAATACAGTTGGTGAAATTAGCAGCTGTCAGGTCGAAAGCAACCGGTACGTTATTGGAATCCAAATAGTAATTGTCAATAATAACTGCATATTGAGTGGAACTTGAACTTTGATTATTAAACGTACAATGGGTGAAATTATAAGTACCACCAAACGTACAAGCTAAAGCTCCGACGCCACGTGTTCTTGAGTTAATCACCACGTTGAAACCATCAATTCTAGCAAATCTGCCTAAAATTCCTACGACTGAAGAATTGTAAATTTGCGTATTTTCAATCGAAAGTGGTGTTCCAAAATTATTTTCAGCATAAATTCCGATTGTCGCATTTTTCAAAGTCAAATGATTAATCGAGTGGTTTTTACTTCCTTGACGCAAATAGATGAATCCCCATTGTCCCGGCGTTTCAGCAAAATTAGGTTCTAAGCGGTCGCCTTCAAAAACCACTTCTTTTTCGAGTGCTTCTGTCAATGAAGTTTCTCCCGCAATATTTAATGTACCGCCTTCCTGCACAATAATTCCAGAATCTTTGTGAAAATGAATTCGAGCACCGGGATTGACGGTTAAAATTTTCCCCTCAGGAACTGCTGCGTAACCATAAACTACGTAAGGCTTTGTGCTGTTCCAAATATATTCATTGCCATTGTCTGGATGGTTTTCTTGTAAATTCCGACCAATAACTTGTGTAGTATTTCCTTCAACGTCGAAACCAAAATCTACCACTTCTTTCACACCATCCACTTTGTTAGGGAAAATAAAATACGCATCTTGAATTAAGGTTACTAATTCCACTGTTTGTTGGTTGCTTCCCGCTCCAAAAAGAATTTGGTCGGTATAAAGGAAATCGGTTGGATTGGCATCAGCGACATTCACAGTTGTTTCTATGAAAATAAACAAACTGTCTTTTGCTAAAAGTTCAACGTTACTGAAAGATTTAGTAGCATTTTCAGCCATTCCATCAACTGTCATGCGGTATTTTGAAGCAGCTCCTTTTGCAAAACCAATGGATGGAATGCTGATATTAGAAACACTTTTATTGTAGACTTTCAGCATATAGGTGCTCGAGCCAATATTTGTAAAAACGGTGTCGAGGTAAACCGTATCTCTTGAAAAACGTAGTTCACCCGTACTTTCTGCGAAATCGAAATCGGTTCTACAAGAACTCATTCCCAATAATAATCCTAAGAAACCCAATAAAACTAGATAGCGCATAAAAGTGGAATTTTGGTAAAAATAATAAAATTTGTGGTATTAAAATCGGAATTCAATTATATCGCAGAAAGTACTCAATTATTGTTGATTTTAGGTTTTTTTTAAATTTTGGCGGAAGCAAAAACCTTATTTTTGTGGAAAATAGATTTAACTATGAGTTTTGATAAAGAACAAATTTTAAAATTGTGTCGGGATTTCTCCAAAAACACGTTGATGGAAACGTTAGAAATTGAATATATTGACGCAGGACCTGATTTTCTAAAAGCTAAAATGCCTGTGAATTCAAGAGTGCATCAACCGATGGGATTGTTGCATGGTGGTGCGACAGTGGCGCTAGCAGAAAGCGTTGGAAGTGCGGCTTCAATGATTTTTATAAATCCTGAAAAGCAAGAAGTTCGTGGAATTGAAATTTCTGCGAATCATGTAAAAAGCAAACGAAATGGAATTGTTTATGCAACCGCTAAAATAATTCACGAAGGCAGAAGCATTCACTTGTGGGAAATTAGAATCACAGATGAGAACGATAATTTGATTTCAATCTGTAAATTGACCAACATGATTTTGCCAAAACGCGAGCGAAATGCTTAATATTTTTCAAAAAGCGGCCGGTCATTTTAAAGAAAATTTGCCTTTTGTACTTTATGCAAAGCCAAATTCTACTCAAGTAATTGGTATATTTCAGCAGAATATTAATTTGTACGAAAGTACCGATTTATCTGAAAAAGGATTTGTCTTTGCCGATTTTAAGGGAAGTCAAGCGATTATATTTCCTTACAATGAATCCGAGATTTTGAATCAGAAGTATGAAGTAAGCGATAATTTATTTCACACAGAAGAATTAAAAATTTCAGAAGATGGAAAAGAAGCTTTTGAAAACTTAGTTCAAAAAGGAATCAAAGCAATTGAAGAACAAGTGTTAGAAAAAGTAGTTCTTTCCCGGCAGGAAACTTTAAAACAAAAGAATTTTTCATTTTTAGAAGTGTATCAAAATATGCTTTCAACGTATCCAAACGCGTTTCGGTATTGCTGGTTTCATCCTGAAGTCGGAATGTGGTTCGGTGCGACTCCAGAACAATTGTTGAAAGTTGAAAATTCAAAATTTGAAACGGTTGCTTTAGCTGGTACACAAAAATACGATGCGAATTCGGAAGCGGTTTGGCAACAAAAGGAAAAGCAGGAACAGCAATTTGTGACTGATTTTATTTTGGGTAAACTTGCAGCAGAAGCTCAATCTTTGCGTCAAACACAGCCTTTTACGTTTCAAGCAGGAAACGTGGTTCATTTAAAAACAACTATAAATGGCATTTTTAAATCGGATTTTGATTTGAAAAAAGTTTTAAAAGTCTTGCATCCAACACCAGCAGTTTGCGGACTTCCAAAAGAAGTAGCGAAGGATTTTATTTTGAAAAATGAAGGATACGAACGGAAGTTTTACGCTGGTTTTTTAGGTGAATTAAATGGCAATTTATTGAAGAATGAAAATAAAGATTCGAATTTATTTGTGAATTTGCGTTGCATGGAAATACAGCAAAGTAAAATCCATTTATACATAGGTTGCGGAATCACGAAAGAGAGCAATCCGGAAAAAGAATATTTCGAAACCGCGAATAAAGCAATGACGATGAAGAGGATTTTAGATTGAAAGACGTAAAGACATAGAGACATAGAGATAAAAATATTGAGTGGTTATACGACTTAAATTCGATAGATATAAATTTAAAACTAAACCTTTTTTTGATTGTTTATTGTTTTTTTACTCTTTTAGACATTATATAAAACACATATTATGAAATTAGATATTTTAGCCTTTGGTGCACATCCAGACGATGTAGAATTAGGTTGTGGCGGAACGATTGCCAAAGAAATACAATTGGGAAAGAAAGTAGGAATTGTCGATTTAACGCGTGGTGAATTAGGAACACGTGGTTCTGCTGAAATTCGAGATAAAGAAGCAGAAAAAGCGGCTAAGATCCTCGGCGTTTCCGTTCGGGAAAATTTAAGAATGCGCGATGGTTTTTTCAAGAATGATGAAGCACATCAATTGCAAATTATTGAAATGATTCGGAAATACCAACCCGAAATCGTTCTGTGTAACGCTATTGACGACCGGCATATTGACCACGGAAAAGGAAGCAGCTTGGTTTCTGATGCTTGCTTTTTATCAGGCTTACGCAGAATTGAAACCAAACACAACGATCAAGCACAAGAAGCTTGGCGACCAAAAGTGGTTTACCATTACATTCAATGGAAGGATTTAAAACCTGATTTTGTAGTCGATATTACTGGTTTTGAGAACAAGAAAGTGGAGGCGATTATGGCTTATGATTCGCAGTTTTTTAATCCCGATACTAATGAACCGGTGACACCGATTGCTACTAAAAACTTCTTGGAAAGCGTCAATTATCGGGCTCAAGACCTCGGAAGATTGATTGGAACTGATTTTGGCGAAGGATTTACGGTTGAAAGATATTTGGCGGTCAACAGTTTAACAGATTTGATCTAATTTTTTGAAAAAAAGATTTGCAAGAATGAAGTTTTGCAGTATATTTGCACTCGAATAAACATGGTGATTGTAGCTCAGTTGGTTAGAGCATCGGTTTGTGGTACCGAGGGTCGCGGGTTCGAGCCCCGTCTTTCACCCATTTTTTGAAGCCTTAGAGAAATCTAAGGCTTTTTTTATGCCTGCTCTTTATTTAAATTAATATAGGTTTTGAATTAAACCATAAAAAAAACCAGTAATCGCTTACTGGTTTTCACTTTGAATGCAATTGCATTTATTTTCCATCTTTATCGACCACAGGTCGTTCTACTCTATTGGCTAATTCCCACGCGGTCGCAAAAGCAAGTTGTGCTCTTTTTGCTAAAGCATCGTACTCAATTTTATCTGGCGTATCGCCTGGTAAGTGGTAATCATCGTGCGTTCCGTTGAAATAGAAAATGGAAGGAATTCCATTTTTCGCAAAATTGTAATGATCGGAACGGTAGTAAATTCGCTCTGGATCGTTCTTGTCGTTGTATTTATAATCAAGGTCTAATTTAGTAAACTTGGCGTTAGCCTCTTCGTTAATTTTGTGTAAATCACTGGATAATCGATCTGAGCCAATTACATAAACATAGTTGTTTGTTTCTTTATGCAACAAATCACGGCGTCCGATCATGTCAATATTTATATTAGCAATCGTATTTTTTAAGGGAAACAAAGGATTCTCAGAATAATACCGCGAACCGTGCAAACCCTTTTCTTCAGCGGTAACGTGTAAAAACAAGATGGAACGTTTTGGCCCAAAGCCATCGTCTTTTGCTTTCTTAAATGCTTGAGCGATTTCCAGTAAAGCAACCGTTCCTGAACCGTCGTCGTCCGCACCATTATAGATTTCGCCGTTTTTTGTTCCCACGTGGTCATAATGGGCTGAAATGACCAAAATTTCTTCCGGCTTTTCACTTCCTTCAATAAAGGTCCAAATGTTTTCAGAGTCACTAGGTGTTGGGCTGTAACTTCGTTTCATAAATGCAGCAGGGACTTTTTGGTAAAAAGAAGAAGCTCCTTTTGGAAAAGAAATCTCCATTTTTTCATATTCGGCAATTAAATAGCGACCTGCTTTTTTCTGACCTTCGCTTCCTGTATCGCGGCCTTGCATCGAATCTGCAGCGACAATATAAAGGTGTTTTTCTAATTCTGCTGAAGTAATGGTATTGAGGTATTTTGTCAAGTCGACGGTTGTACTCGTTTTAACTTGTGTGGGCTGTGATTTTGGTTGGCCACAAGCAAACAGTAGTGTAGTACCAATTAAAAATATAATTTTCTTCATTTTAATGTAAAGTTATATAGCTGTATATAAATAAGGATAGAAATAAAACGGTCATTATTATTAAATTTATGAAAAGCAGCACGATGCTTTTAACAAATGACACGAATCGAGAGTTACCATAAAACCGATGGTGTGCGGGAAAAAAATAGTAAATCATCCAACCTACCGCAAGAACGGTAATTGCCGAATGAATAAATGACAGTACCTCATTTGAGCCAAAAACATCAAAAATTGTTCTTAGTAAGAATAGAAGCAGTGAAATTAATAGCAGAAAGGAAAAATAATGCAAAGTAAAAATACCGTGATCAAAATAATACCACTTTTTCTTATTGTGCAGCAGCCACAGAAAAAATGCGAAAATAGGCATGTAAATAAGTAGAACTTTTGGAAAATTATGCAAGATGGACTCGCTTAATTTTTCTTTCATTTCTTCAAGTGTGAATTTCTCACTGTTCTCTATGGATTTTCGTAAATATTTGCGAAAAATAACAGGCACTTTATCCTTTTCGTTCCCGTACTTATGAATAGAATCAAACTCTTCCACCGATTTAAATCCAATCGTTAAAGTGGATTTTGTGGTGCCAAAATTTTTAAAAATTTTAGCTTCAATTACTTTTTTTTCGGTTTTACTTAAACCACTTTTTTGTAATAATTTTTTGAGTTGTTCTTGATCTTTCAGTGTTTGATCTGAAATTACAATTGTGTCGATTACTTTATCGGAAACATTTGCTTTGACTATTTCAGGTTTTGACGGAAGAATCGCTATTAAAAGAAAAGTTATAAAACTTATAAAAATATACAGTCGAACGGGAGCCAAGTAAGACATCCTCTTTCCGGATAAATATTCCGTGGAGAGTGAAGATGGTTTAAATAATAGGTTGCGAATCGTTTTCCAAAATGCATTTTCATAATGGGTCAAATCCTCAAAAAAGTGCACAAATAAGTGGTGAAATGTTTTTCGCGTTTCAATATTTTCTTGGCCACAATTTCCACAAAATCGTTTTTCAACAACATGATGGCAATTTAAACACGTTTTATCTTTTCTGATGTGGCTTTTTCCCATGAAATGTTAATCATTAATATAAAGTGCTTAAAACTACAAAAATTATTAATCAATTAACACATTAGTTCAAAACAGCATTTAAAAATAATTTCATGTGTTCCCAAGAACGCTTGTCTGCTTTTTCATTGTAAGCCGCACCTTTTGAATTATCGGTTCCAGCGCCAATTTCGGTAAAAGCGTGCACTGCATTTGCGTAATAAATCATTTGCCAATCTGCTTTTGCATTACGCATTTCATTTTGAAAATCAATAATTGATTGCTGAGAAACATATGGATCATCGGCACCGTGAAGGACTAAAACTTTAGTATTTATGGGAGTTATAAATCGCGTCACGTCTTTTTCTAAACCGCCGTGGAAAGAAACGACTCCTTTAAAATTCATGTTAGAACGTGCTGCTTCTAAAACGCCAGTTCCGCCGAAACAATAACCTATAACTACTATGTTATCGGGATTCGCGCCTAATTTTATTAATTGGGCCAGTGCCAAACTGATTCTTTTTTGGTACTCTAAAAAGTTGGTTTTATAGTACCCTGCTTGTTTTCCTGCTTCTTGCGTGTTCGTAGGATAATTGCCTTCACCATAAATATCGGCAATGAAAGCCGTGTAATTTAAGTCGGATAATTGTTGAGCCACGTCTTTTGAATGGGAATCAATTCCTTTCCAAGCGGGTAGAATTAAAATTCCTGGTTTGTTTGTTGAAGATACTTTTGGTTGAATTCCAAAACCATTTAATTTTTGATTTCCATCTGAGTAAGAGACTGGATTTAATTGAGCTTGGGTAAATTGCATTGTGAAAAGTGTAAGGACTAAGATGATTGTTACTTTCATACTGTTTTAATTTAAAGGTCCAATTTAAGATTTTGAGAAATTGCTTAGTAAGACTTTAAAAGTAATAAATAAAAACGTTTAACAATTTGTAAATTTTTAAGCGTAGCGAATATTTATTTTCTGCCACTGTTTTTAGAATTTCTATTATTTTTTGCAGCATGGAATTCAAAGCAAAAAAATAAAGCTATTTTTACAGTAGAAATTTCAATTCAAAATCAAATAAGTATGGCTATTCAAAATTATAAAAATCACATTCGCTTTTATCCACCACATCATTTTGTTTTTTATCCGGTGATTATGTTCCTTTTGGCGTTTGCAATTCGCAGTGCCGTAATGGACGAACTGAATCGATCGTTGTGGATTTTTATGAGTATAATCGTTTTTGTAATCGGTTGGTTAGCTTTTATGCTTCGCCAACATTATGCCTTGGTTTTGCAAAATAGAATTGTGCGTTTAGAATTGAGATACCGTTATTTCGTGATCACGGGAACTCGTTTTGAACCTATGGAGAACTTGTTAAATGACGGTCAGATTTTTGCACTTCGATTTGCACCTGATGAAGAATTGCCATTATTAGTTCAAAAAGCTGTTGCTGAAAAACTAAATGGAACTGCCATTAAAAAAAGTATTGTAAATTGGTTTCCTGATCACAGCCGCGTTTAACTATCAGAGTATGTTAGCAAAAGAAAAAGAAATTCAAAATTATATCGAGGCAATTTCAACAGAAAAAAAAGAACATTTTATGCAATTGCGAAGTGTAATTTTAAAAAGTTTGCCTTCCGGTTTCAGTGAAGAAATGTCTTATGGAATGGTCGGATTTGTGGTGCCGCATTCTATTTATCCTTCGGGTTACCATTGTAATCCCAAGCTTCCGTTGCCATTTATGAGTATTGCTGCACAGAAAAATTCCATCAATTTATACCACATGGGAATTTATGCAAATCCTTCTCTTCAAGAATGGTTTCAAAATGAATATCCAAAACATTGTAAAGCAAAGTTGGATATGGGTAAAAGTTGCATTCGATTTAAGAAACTTGATCAAATACCTTATTTATTAATAGGAGAATTGTGTTCGAAAATGTCCGCTTCAGAATGGATTTCGACGTACGAAAAAGCGTATAAGAATTAATTTTTAAAATAGATTCTAACAGCGGTTCCTTTGTGTAATTCGCTACTCATTTCAATTTTGCCACCCATAGCTTCCACTTGATTTTTAGTTATAAATAGCCCAATTCCTTTTGCATCTTTATTGTTGCTGAACGTTTTATATAAGCCAAAAACTTTATCTCGGTGGCGGTTCATGTTAATTCCAATTCCGTTGTCCTCAATTTCTAGAACAGAAAATTCATTTTCTTCGTAGAATTTAAATTTTATGTACCGGTTTTCATTTCGATTATTGCTGTATCGGACCGCATTAGAAATAATGTTGATTAAGATACTTTGCAAATAGGCTCTGTTGTAGAGAACCGTTACTTTTGGTGAAATGACTCCAATTATTTTAATGTTTTTTTGTCTAATTTCTTCGCTAATAACGTCTAACGTTTTCAAGACGAAGTCAACTAATACTAAGCTTTCAATATTGAGGTTCACATTTTTGCGAATGTTTATGACCTCATTTAGATTAATGATGGTTTCATTCAAGTCGTTAGAAACAGTCCCAACAAGTTGAATTAATTTTTGCCGTTCTTCGTCGTCGTCTGATTCTTTAATTAAGGTCGCTAAGGATTGAATGTTACTTGTGTGCGAACGTAAATTATGTGACACGATATATGAAAAGTTCATTAGACGCTTATTCTGTTCTGTCACCATTCCTAACGATTGCTTTAAGTCGCTTTCGTTTTCTTTGATCAAGGAGATGTCGATCATAATACCTCTTAAAACAATTTTACCACCTTCCTCAAAATAAACATTTATAATATCTCTAAACCAAACGATTGTGCCATTTTTCGCAACCATTCGGTATTCAACACTGAATGAATTTTCTTGTTTGCTTTTTTCTTCGCAATATTCTGTCACCCATTTAAAATCATCGGGGTGAATGTGGCTTTCCCAAAAATGATTAACAGTCAACCATTCCTCTGCCTTATAACCTAAAAGATGTTCTGCTTGTGCACTGACAAATTGATATCGCTTTGTTGCATCGTCATATTCCCAAACAATTCCTTCAATTGAGTTGATTATCGATTGTAATTTTTTTTCAGATTCAACGATTATTTTTTGTGTTTTTATGGCATTAGTAATGTCCTCCGTAGAAATGATAAAACGACTAAAACTTTCTTCATAACCTGCGACAATGTTCCAGGTTATTGCGATCGTTATTTCTCTACCAGTTGGAAAAATAACAATTCCTTGTGCATTTCCTTTTTTAAGTCCTTGACTAATATCAACAAGCATTTCTATAATGGCTTTTGTTGGAGATATTTTCATAGTACTATTGTAAATCTCAATGAGCTCATTTTTATCTTTAGCCTGATAGAGGTTCAAACACTCTTCATTCACACTAAGCACTTTGATTTTTGAAATTATTTCAAACAAAATTTCCGAATTTGTTTCGAGAAATTGCTTCACATAATTTCGGTCTTTATGCATTAAATCTAATTTCAAAAAGTACTCTTTTACAACAGACCCATCTTCTTCCCACAAGGGAATTGGCGACTCCTGAAATAAACTTTTAAATTGCAATTCGCTTTGAATTAGCTGCTCTTGTGCTTCTTTTCGTTCTGAAATATTTTCGATAGCAAGTAGAATGGTCTTACTACCTCCAACTTCGTCTTGCAAATGAGAAGGAACAATTTGTGCCCAAATGTAGTTGCCCATACTAGTTTTCAATCGTACACTAATGGAAATATTTTTGACAACAATTGAATTTGTAGTGTTTAAATACGTACTGAATTTCGTTAAGTCGTCCGGATGAACAAATTCATAAAAAGACCTTCCGATTAGTTTGGAAGTTGAGGCGGAAAGCAATGAACATAACTGTGGATTAACTTCTACAAACCGCTGATCACTGTGATTTATTTGTGCAATTGCAATGGAAGTCTTGTTAAAAATCACCTGAAATTTTGCATCAGATTGCTGAATTCGTTCTGCTTGAATTGAATTTAAAACTGCCAAATCCCGCGGTTTCTTTAAAATAAGAAATATAAAAAACGGAAAGAGTAAGCAAATCAATAAACAAAGTATGAGGTAGGGAAATAATTCAGAAATATAATATTTACTACTTTGCTTTTCAACAACATATAAATTCCAGTCGCCATCGGGAATAAATACTTTTTGATACACTTTATCCGTTAAATCGCTTGACTGACTTAAGAAAAATTGCTCTTCATTGGTTTCTTGGTTAACTTTAGAAAATTGAAAGTAGTAATTGGGGTTTGTCGAATCGTAAATACCGGTTGTGGCAATCAAATTATCAAAGTGAATCAGTACCGCAGAAAAACCCCAAAATTTTCCCTTGATGTAAATGGGATATCTTCCAGCAACCGCTAATCCGCCTTGCTTTAATTCAAAAGGACCAGCAAAGTATACTGCCTTTCTTTCAATAGCTCGTTTGGCTTCAGATGCAATCGCGGGATTTTTTAGAATATCATAATCAATCGCTTTTTCGTTGTTCTTCGTGGGATAGACATATTTGATTACGCCATTTGGTACGAGCTCAATGATGTCAATTATGGGATTTAATTGAATGATATCAGCGGCCACACTTTCAAAGTTTTCTGGAATTCCATTGTCGTTTATGGTCATTCCCAATGCCAGATTACTGTTGTACGAAGCTTTGAGGGTTTGCTCTAAATTTTTATGAACTGAATTTAGCAAATTCGACATTTCTAATTCGTGTCGTTGTTTTGCATACTCATACCTCAAATTAATAAAAAACGCGGATAAGCCAATTAACACAATAGCCAAAGAAACGGCAGTAACCGTTGGGCTTGTTATTGATTTTGAGAGCACTCTTGAACGAGATAATTGGGTATTATTCAAAGCGAAAATATATTAAATTGTAATTTTTATTATCGCGAAGTGGGTTTGCAAAAGTAATAAAGATACAACAATAATCTCATGGTGTTATTGTAGTTTTTTGGCTGTTAATATTATCTTAATTTAGGAAAGATAATAAAAAAAAACCGGAATAAATCCGGTTTTAAATAGCTTGAGTATTATTTGTATTTCGCTAAAAATGAATTTCATGTATTTCTTATGGTTTTCTTGAAATTAAAAACAGACTTCTACTTCTCGTAAAATCCCGTGTATAAGTTTTTGTTTACTTTGAAATAAATGAACTGATTTTTATAATCAAGAATGATATTGAACTTTTTCAAGAACGCATTTCCATAAAAACCAGCCAATTTATCAGTCGCGTCAATTCCTTCAGTCGCAGTTGAAAGAGCGGTATCAATTCGGTAAAATGATTTGTTTGCAAATTGAATTTCAGGACAAAGCACTATTGGCAATTCTACTACAGCACCATCAGAACCTTGATAACTAGCAGCACCAATCTTTATCATTTTACTTACAAATTTATTTTTTTTTGCAAATGGTATGGTAATTATCAATGCATCATCAGCACCCGTATCAAGCCCAAAAAGTCCTGCGTATTTTTTACCGTCGATGACTAACGCACTTTTTACATAAGTGGGATAAAAACTAGCAGAATGCATTTTCATTTTTGTAAAACCTTTGTAATTGATGGATTTATCGTTTTGTGGATAAAAATGTAGCATTTGTTTGTGGTAATCAATCTCAATAATGTGATTTTGCATAATATCAGTTCCAAGAACGCCGTCAAATGAATCGGTTTCATAAGGAATGATGGTTAAAAATAATTCTTTCTGCGTAAGATTTCCAAGCTTCAATTCATTCGTAGAACTGTGGTCCACTTCATTGGAACCGTTTGAACCAATATTTGTACTCTTGCCGTCGATGTGAAGTTTTACTTTGTGAAGTGAAAGCTGATTAATTACACTTCCATCAGCACCAGTATCAAAAATAAATTTTAAACTATCGGACTCATTTATTTTTGCATAGATGTAAATCGTGTTTTTTTCTACTGTGAAAGGTATAGAAATGACGGTTTGGGCATACTGACTTATTGAAAAAAGAGTCAGTAGCAATAGATATGTGTTTTTCATTGTTTTGTAATTTTATTTTGAAAGGATAATTCAACTATGAATTGTGTAAAGACGTTCTCGAATCAGACATTTTTACAAATAAATATTTTTTTTGACTTTTACGTAAAATGGTCAATTCTCTTTTGTTAATTTGAGTTTTCAGGTACTGCTTTTACGAGTTTATTAAATTTTGTCATCGCTACATTGAATTCTTTCATTTTTTCTAAAAATTCTTTAGATTCTGGTTTTAATGCTGAAATCTCTAAAATATACTGCTTTGTTTCCTCATCAAATAACCGAATAGCTTCAGAATCCATTTCTTTTTTAAAGATTTTCATCTCGTTGTTAAATTTATTCCACACTTTTTTATTGTTTCCAGTGTTAGGAACTGTTGGCGCTACAGGTGGAGTTGGAAATTTTAGCATCGATGGCGGCGTTGGGTAATTTGGAGGAACCGGATGAGTTGGAAGCGTTGGAAGTTCAGGATATTCATTAAATGTTTGAGATTCTTTTTCCGTATTTTTTTGATTTTTTTCCACAGCTTCAAAGTGTTGTTTCAAATGCTGATTTTCTTTTGTACCGCCAAAGCCGAAGGTCTGTTGCCCATTCTCATCTGTATTTACGAAGATGGTAAAAGGTTTAATTGCTTCTGATTCTGAAACGTCATACACTTTCGTATTTCCCTTTTTGTCGGATAGAGTAACTGAAAGGCTTGTTATTTCTCCTTTTTTATTACGGGAAATCTTTTTAAATTTCATTAGAATTCCAAATTCTTTCTTGAAATAATCAGCTTCTTTATAAATCACTTCGTCTGTAGAAGACGAGCTTACAGTCATTTGAGCCTTTGTGGTTGTTTTCTCAATGATAGTTTCAGTAGACTTTTTCTCTTGCGCCACAACTTCTATTTGATACGTTAACATGAAGAAAACTAATGCAGGAATTACTAATAAGTATTTCCAAGAATGGTGCTTTTTTGATTGATTTTTGTGTAACATAACGATTCGTTTTTTGATTAATGATTGATAAAAATGATTGGTAATGGCTACAGGATTTTCGGCTGTAGTTATTTTTAGTAAGGTCAATAAATAGGATTTTTTATCTACGGCTTTCGCCAAAGCATTTTGGTCGGCTATGAATTCTAAATTCTGAACCATAGCTTTTTTATAGAGCCAAACTAATGGATTCCACCAAAATAAAATACAATTCATTCTGGCAATTAGTACGTCTACACTATGCAATTGCTTTGCGTGAATCTTTTCGTGTTCAATGATGTTTTCTAATTCTTCGGCTTGAAATAAATTTGGATTGTAAACGATTTTTTTGAAGAATGAAAATGGAGTAATCAGATGATTGACTTCAATAAATTCAAAGCCATCGGATTGTCTTTTGTTATTTGTACTGATTACTTTTTTCAGCGAATAAAACTCGATTATTAATTTTGAAAGAAAAATAAGTACGCCTAAACCGTAAAGCACGATTAAAACTAATTCCCATGAAAATGCATTTTCTTCAAGAGTCGCTACATTCGTTATTGTATTCGATGTCGTTCCAGTATTAATTAGCTGAACAGTTGAAACTACCGGTTCTACCCAAACGATTTTCTGAAAAGTAAGTAACGGTAAAAGTGCCGAACAAAAGATTCCCACGATTAAAAACCACCGATTCGCCGTAAAAAACGTTTCTTTTTTCAACAGAAAATAATAGGTGGTAAAAAAGAAGAGTAGTAGTGTGCTTGACTTTATTAAATAGATGACTAAATTTTCCATAGCATTATTTTTTTTCTATCATGTCAATAATTTCGCGGAGTTCTTCAGCAGTAATTTTCTCTTCTTTGGCAAAAAAAGAAACCATGTTCTTGTAGGAATTATTAAAATAACTCTCAATAGCCGTATTCATAAAAGGCTTGCGGTACGCTTCTTTTGTAATGATTGGGAAATACTGATGGGTATTTCCAAAGGCATGATGCGATACATAACCTTTCTCTTCTAGATTCCGAACAATCGTCGAAAGTGTATTGTAATGTGGTTTATCTGTAGTAATTTCTGCAGCAATTTCTTTTACAAACGCTTTTTCGAGCGTCCATAAAATGTGCATGATTTCTTCTTCCTTATTGGTTAACTTTTGCATAGTTGTAAAATTTGATAATTCAAACTTACAACTATATTTCTAGTTTACAAACTATTTTTATAGTTATTAAACTATTTATGTAGTTTTAATTTTTCTTTTTGATAAAGCTGTATCAAATAATAGCAAGCCAATGTAGCAAGAAGTCCCAAAATACCCATTACAACCCAGTTGGTTCGGTACCCAAAATATTCAATAAGTTCTAATCCTGATTTAGAACTTCCAATATGTGCCAAACTAAAACTCATCGTAAATAATGCCATGTATCGGCCTTCTTGCCCTTTTGGCGCTCTTGAAAGTGCAAATGAGTTGGAAAATGGAAAAATCAACATTTCGCCAAAAGTCATCAATATCATGCTGATGACTAAAATTCCTGCAAAAGTATCAAACAGTAGTACAAAAAAGCTGAATGACATTAAGAGACAGCCCACTAATATCAGTTTTAATTTAGAGGTGTTTTTACTTTCAAACGTACTTACTATTGGCATTTCCAAAAAGAAAATAAGCAAACCATTCATGGTCATTAAAAGTCCAGTTTGAAATTCAGTCAAGCCGTATTTCTCCGTATGATAAAGTGGAAGTGTTGTGAAAATTTGGAAAAACAACAAAGCAGAAACAAAACTTACAAATAGGAATATCCAGAAAATGGTGTCTTTGTAAACTGATTTTACAACAACAGCTTCATCAAAATCAATTTGTTCGAAAGCAGGTTTTTTCTTTTCTTTCACCAATATGGCGAAGATAGAAATAGCAACAATACAAGCTGTTCCGTCGACCCAGAAAAGACCGTGATAACCCATATTCATGATAATCAGTCCTCCCATTGCAGGTCCAGCTGCAAAACCCAAGTTGATTGCCAGTCGCACTAAAGTAAAAGCGCGTGCTCGATTTTCGGGTTTGGCATAAGTTCCTAATGAGACATACATTGCGGGACGAAACATATCGGCAATCATCATAATTCCGAAAATAGCGAAGCATAACGAATAAAAAGTCGTCACATATTGAATGGCAAAAAACAACAATCCACTCGTAAAAAGACTGAAAACCATGATTTTATAGAAACCAATTTTGTCTGATAATTTCCCACCTAACCACGAACCAGCCATAGAACCCAGTCCAAAGCAAACCATAATCCAACCGACTTGACTGTAGGTGAAATGTAAATCTTCCCGTAGGTATTTCGATAAAAACGGCAAAACCATCGTACCCGCCCGATTGATGAACGTGATGAGGGTTAGAATCCAAATTTCTCTTGAGAAACCTTTGAAATTATTGATGTAGTTGCGCAACGCATTTTGAAACATTCGTACGAATTTGTGTGGCGCAAAGTTCTAAAAAATAGTTTTGGGAATTTTGTTTTTTGGAAATAAATTTTAAAGAAAAGTGCGGAATTGGTTTTACCACAAATTACGCAAATTTGCACAAATTTTTATTCGTGTTAATTCGTGCAATTCGTGGCGAAACTATTTTAAGCCGAAATAAATTTGTTATTTTTACAAAAAATAATTTCAATGCAAAAAATACTCGTTTCACTGTTTATTTTCACTTCGCTGCTTTCTTTTGGTCAGCAAAAAGTGACGGCAGAAGCCTTTCAAAAAAAATTGAATGAAGAGTTTGCAGATGCTACCAAATCTCCTTTGACAGATGAAGACCGATTGGAGTTCAAAGCACTTGATTTTTTTCCAATTGATGCGAATTTCATTGTTGAAGCTAAATTTGAAAAAGCGAAGAATGAAAAGGCATTTGCGATGAAAACTTCTACAGAACGCACTCCAATGTATGTCAAATATGGTGTTATTTCATTCACTTTAAACGGTGAAAATTTCAAATTGAACGTCTATCAAAATTTAGAATTGATGAAACGACCGGGTTTTAAGAACCACTTGTTTTTGCCCTTTTCGGATTTGACGTCGGGGAATGAAACCTACATTGGTGGACGATACATTGATTTAGAAATTCCAAAAGCAAAAACGATAATCATCGATTTTAATCAAGCGTATAATCCGTATTGTGCTTACAATTACAGATATTCGTGCCCGATTGTTCCTTTGGAAAATGATTTAGCCACGAAAATTAATGCGGGTGTAAAAAAGTTTCACGACTAATGAAATTCATTAATATTCACACGCACGAAAGCTCTGAAAATTCATCAGTTTTGGAAATTGTCAATCAATATCCGAACTCATTTGACAAGAATGTTCCTTACTTTTCAATAGGGATTCATCCTTGGTACATCAACGCCGATTTTTGGAAAGCCGAATTAGCCATTATCGAAGAGAAATTGCAGTTTGGAAATTGTTTGGCTTTAGGCGAATGTGGTTTAGACAAACGAAGGGAAACACCAATTGAATTTCAACTTGAAGTATTTGAAGCCCAACTTTTATTAGCGGAAAAATATAAAATGCCCGTTATCATTCATTGTGTTGCAGCTTTTCAGGAATTAATTGCCTTAAAATATAAATTAAATATTTCGGTTCCAATGGTAATTCATGGTTTTTCAAAAAGTATTGAGCTTGCGGAACAGCTATTGAAAAACGGATTTTATATTTCATTTGGAAAATACTTGATTAAAAACCCTGAATTAGAATTGGTTTTTGCAAGTATTGCAAACGAACGTTTTTTCTTAGAAACCGATACTATTGAAGAAGGAATCGAACAAGTATATGATTTGGCAGCGAAATATAAGAACATAGATGTTGTAACTTTGCAGCAAATTGTAACAAAAAATTTTAATACCGTTTTTAAAAATGGCAGAATGGACTGAACGCGCCGAACTTTTATATAAAAAGGAAGGATTGAATAAATTGCAGAAATCGAATGTACTAATTGTCGGAATGGGAGGAGTTGGTTCATGGTCTGCCGAATTTCTTGCAAGAGCCGGTGTTGGAAAAATGACGATTGTGGACGGCGATGTTGTGGATATTACGAACATCAACCGCCAATTACCTGCGTTACATTCGACAGTTGGACAACCAAAAATCACAATAGTTGGCGACCGTTTAATGGACATCAATCCGGAACTTCAACTTACACGCATTCAAGAATTTTTGTCGCCTGAACGCGCGTTTGAAATTGTGACGGACGAGTTTGATTACGTTTTAGATTGCATTGATAGCGTTACACCAAAGTTGAATTTGATTATTGGAGCGAAACGCAAACATGTGAAAATCGTGAGTTGCATGGGTGCTGGTGGAAAAATGGATGCTTCCAAAGTAAAAGTAGCCGACATCAGTACGAGTAACAGTTGTTTTCTTGCACGCGTAATTCGCAAACGCTTGAAAGAAGTAAAAATTGATAAAGGTGTTAAAGTTGTTTTTTCGACTGAAATTCAAGACGAGAATAGTTTAAAAACCACGGACGGAAAGAATTACAAAAAGTCATTTTACGGCACGAACAGTTACATGCCGGGACTTTTTGGATTATATGCTGCAGAAACTGCGATTCGGTATTTATTGAAGAGAGAAATTTAGTTTTTAGTTATCGCAAACATTTTTTTGCTACTGATTTATACGATTTAAAAGGATTTAATCATTGGAAATCACTTTAATTAGTAGCTATTTCTTTAAAATTACGTTGTAAACAGCCTTTACTATTTCGTCCACGTCATTTTGCGTTTCCACTTTAAGATTTTAAATTTTGCACTGTCGTAAAATAGTCCGATGAGAAGCATTGTCGCGGGAATAACGAGTACGTAAAGATGGAAATACGCATATAAAATTCCAGCAAAAACACCTCCTAGAAAAAAGAAAAGTATAATTCGCAAATGAACATTAATACTAGATTTTAGTTTCTTTTGCTGTTTTTCTTCTTTGTAGAAAATAAGTTGTGACAATTCAATTCCTAAATCGGTGAAAAGTCCCGTTAAATGTGTCGTTCTGACCAATGCATCTGAAATTCTTGTGACTAATGCGTTTTGTAATCCCATGGCAAACAAAAGACTAAAAGCAATAATGTTGGGAAAGTGAAGAATTAAATAAGTTCCACCTAAACCCACGGTCAACAAAATTAGTATTTCAATTAATGCGGGAATAATATAAATGTACTGTTCGTTTTTCCGGCGAATGAATTCAATTAAGAAACTTGAAATAAACGAACCCAAGAAGAAAAACAGAAAGTATAAAAAGTAAATTAAGCTTTCGCCAAAGTTCATCTTGAATACTTCATCTACAAAAAATGCGAAATGCCCCGTTACATTCGTAGTAAGGCGTTGAACTGCCAAGAAACCTGCTACATTTACCATTCCTGCTACAAATGATAGTAAAGATGCAATTTTCTTGTTGTGGCTTAAAGTTCTGGTTTTTCCTTGGTGTCTAAACATTATTTTGCCATAGTATCAGTATAAAATTTCGGTAAAACTAACTTATTAAAATAAAAAGAGGATTTTATTTTTACGGTTTACGCAATTACAAAATCCTCTAAATTGTATTTAAATCGTTTTACTTCCAATAATTGTTTGCAGCAGCAATTGTTGCAAATTCGGTAGCTACCGTTTGTCCAATTGCGATTAACATGGCTGCATCTTCTGCATAAATTGGTCGCATTTTCTCTCTCATTTCAGGATCTGGTTGCGTCACTTTTATAATGAGTCGCGCCATTTTAACGGCCAGTTGACGTCCTTCTTCGGGCGTTTTAGTAATCAAAGAATTGTTGGGTACTAATTGTGTTTGTTCTGACATATCGTGATTTTTTAAGTTGTATTTCGTTTTTAGACAAGAAATTCAAATGCCCGTAATCCATTTATTATTGTAACCGCAGTAACATTTGAAGTTTAAAACTTTGACTTCGTAAATATACTAAAAATTAAAAAGAGCCGAAGGAAAAGCCACAATGAATAGCGTAAGTTTCTCGACTTTAAACTGTGTTTTCTTTATTTTAAAACTGACTTATTCATGTCTAACGCCAATCCGATGTAGGAATTACTGTTAAATTCAAATTCATCTACGATTTCCCATCCCAATTTTTTATGTGCTTTTTCAGAAATAGGATTGATCTTATTGATAAAAGTAATTGAAATAGGAAATTTCTTTAAAAGTTCAAGTCTCATTTCTTCAAAAATTAGAGGAAGCAAACCTGTTCCTCGGTATTTTTTATCAATACAAACTGGACCGTACTGGAAACTATTTTCTGTAGTAATTTCATCTCCTTGAAAAGATAAAGAAGGAAAACGAGAGACCATATAATTGAAAATTTCCCACTGTGCAAAATAGGTCCAACTCGCGGCAAAAGCATAAGCGACCACTTTTAAATCTTCGTTTTGCGCGATAAAAAGTCCGCGTTGTTCAATTGCTTCTTCAATTTGTTCGGTTGTAAATGGAGTGGTTACAAAACCTTCCAGTCGTTCTTGCTCGTTCAAATTGCGAAATAAGTACAATTCTTGAAGAGATAAAATTTGTGTAATATCGGCTACTGTTGCAATTCTTGTAGTGATCATAGGTCGTTGATTTATTTGCTAAAACTTGTAATTTTGAATCGTTTTATTTAATTGTAAAAGTAGCGAATAATCACTAAAAAGGAGACACAAAAATTTTCAAAAACGCAATTATTTCAAGTCATTTTTGAACTAGAACTCACTAAAATTTTAAAGCTATTTAAAATGTCAAAATAGGTAGTGTGTTTGTATTCTAACAAAATCAAAACGGTTTGTTTATTTACTCAATTTCGCAATTCATTTATGAATTCTAGAGCGTTCTGGTTTGTGGAAATAGGACGAGCTTAGGTTTAGAATCCCATTATTTACTGCTATATTTGTAAAAAAAAAAACTTAATCATGGAAGAATGCATTTCTGTTTTTGACATGTTGAAAATTGGTGTTGGTCCTTCGAGTTCACACACACTTGGACCTTGGCGTGCTGCCGAACGATTTTTAGCAGAGCTTGAAGCCAAAAATATATTAGAGCAAACCAATCGAATTGTGGTCGATTTATACGGTTCACTTTCCTTGACGGGAACCGGTCACGCAACGGATTTAGCTGTAATGTTGGGTTTGACAGGTCAAGATCCAGAATACATTCCAATTGAAAACATTGATACGATTATTCAGTCCATTCAGAAAACGCACCAGTTGCATTTGGCCGAAAAAAAGAATATTTCATTCAATCCCACGACTGATATTATTTTCAATAAAAAGTTTTTACCATTTCACTCTAATGGAATGAGTTTTACAGCTTTTACAGATACAAAGGAATATAAATCCACTTTTTACTCCATTGGTGGCGGCTTCGTAGTGAAAGAAGAACGTGCTACGGCTAAGAAAAAGTTGGAAGTGAAGTGTGCTTTTCCTTTTCCAATAGACAATGCCGACCAATTATTGGTTTACATGCAGGAAGAAAACAAGAGCGTTTCTGAAATTGTTTATGAAAACGAAAAATCAATGCGTACGGAACCCGAAATTCATTCGGAATTAATGCGTGTTTGGGATACGATGTTAGAGTGCATGTACATTGGTTGTCATTCTGAAGGTATCTTGCCAGGCGGATTAAATGTTCGTCGACGCGCTTTTGACATGCATCAAAATTTGATTGGTCTTGCCAATTATAACAATCCGCAAGAATGGTTAGAATCAATCCGACATACGGAAGTAAAATTTCGTCAGATTTTAAAGTGGGTAAGTTGTTTTGCACTTTCGGTTAATGAAGTAAATGCTGCTTTAGGTCGTGTGGTTACAGCACCTACAAATGGAAGTGCTGGTGTAATTCCTGCTGTTTTAATGTATTATTTATGTATTGAAAATCATCAAGCAGGCGAAAAAGAAATCAAGCAATTCTTGCTAGTTGCAGGAGAAATAGGAAGTTTGTTTAAAAAAGGAGCTACTATTTCAGCAGCAATGGGTGGTTGTCAAGCCGAAATTGGCGTTTCTTCTGCAATGGCTGCGGCAGCTTTATGTGAATTGATGGGTGGCGCTCCAGAACAAGTCTTGATGGCGGCCGAAATAGCAATGGAACATCATTTGGGACTTACTTGCGATCCAATTGGTGGTTTAGTGCAAATTCCGTGTATCGAACGGAACACAATGGGTGCGATTAAAGCTATTAATGCAGCAGAATTAGCCTTAGAAACCGATCCCAAAAATGCAAAAGTACCACTTGATAAAGTGATTGCAACGATGTGGAGAACGGCTCAAGACATGAATACAAAATATAAAGAAACTTCTGAAGGTGGTTTAGCAATTAGCGTCAACATGGCCGATTGTTAAATTAAAAACTTTTGGTAAATATCTAGAATTCCTATTCCTTTTGGAATAGGAGTTTTTTTGAAATTAAAACTAATTCATAGTAAATAATAATTGATTTTTGAAATAGTATCGATTAATTTCTAAACACTATAGTTTTGAATCCAATATATTTCATCTTGTTTAGCAAATGAATCTCACTTTTTTTCATAAAAAATGGAATCTCTGCTTTGTTTTAAAAGAGGTAAATAGTGTTGTTTCATATTTTTTTATAGATTTGTTTGCAAATAATTTAACATTGATAAATTATAATTTTTAAAAAAGGGTACCTCTATACGCTTCAAATAACAAATTAAAACTGATTTATCGCTAACTAATTTAACTATGATTAAAACACTACTTTTTTCAATTTTCTTTACTGTTGTTTTTTCATCGAACGGCTTTACGCAAGAAAATACAAAAGAACTTCAATTTGGAATTCCATTTTCGATTACTGTTCCTTCCTATATGAATCGAACTACGGGTTTAAATGGAGACGCTGCAATACATTTTAAAAATGCTGTGAAAGATGTTTACGGAATAATCATTGAAGACAATAAAGAAGAATTAGAGCTATCGGAATATTATTATTCTTCATTAAAAGAGTTTACAGAATCCTTTAGAAGTGATTTTCTTACAGATGAACCTACAAAGAAATTTTCAACATTTACTTTAAAAACAATTGGCGACTTAAACTTTTCTGAATTTGATGCTAGTTACACTAGTGCTGAAGATGGAACTGAAATATATTATTGGGTAGGATTAGTAGAAAGTAAAAAAGCGTTCTACAAAATTTTATTGTGGACTACTGCTAATAAAAAAGATGTCTACAAGGAAGAATTTAGAAAAATATTTTACAGTTTTAAAGCCTAAAATATAAGTACAGACGCACTAATATTTAAAATATAAAAGCGCCTTTTGATTTTAAAACTATTGGAAATAGGCTTTTGCAACATTAAACTTTATATTCGCTATAAGAGTAGATTTATACTCATTCCTAATTTAGTTCAAATTTGAAATTACTACAAAATATTTCCATTACGATTGTATTTCTTCTAATTTCATATCTAGGTTTTTGTCAAGAATCAAGCAGCACTGATTTTCAACGGGAGAACTTTGAAAAAGCAGAACTTGCATTAAAAAATAATCTTGGTAGGGAAGCCCTAATGTATTATGAGGCCGTACGCCGCTTCGAGATCACCAATGAATTAGAGTTAAAATCTAAAAATAAAATAGACTCATTACTTCCCATTTATCAAAAGCAAGAAGCAGAAAAATGGATAGGCACATGGTACTTGAAGAATTTTAAGTCAGAAGATTTTCGCTACGAAAAGATAAAATTTTCACGAACACAACTGTTTTTATATCTTAAGAAAAATGACAAAACTGCAACAAGGATCGAAAAAATAAATCATACTCAATTTAGTGGTAGAGGAGTAGAATTCTTTTTACCGATCAACGTTCTGACTTTTGCAAACAATGAGAAGTGGCGCTTTACTGTAGAAATAAAATCAGATGAAATCCGACTTTTTCCAACTAATATATATGATGTTGTGATGGATCATAGACTTTATCTTCGAGACCCAGTTGAACGACAAAAGGCTTTAGCTGAAGAGATTCGGAGTTATTATGTGCTGCAGAAATAATGCTTTTGCACTTTTTTAATTTTCTTATTATTCATTCCACATTGCAAATAGTTCCAATTTTATGAATTCGTTTTATTACAAAATAAGTTAGCGGCTTCTTTATTCCGGCAATACCTTAATTCCAAGAAGTAATTTAGTATTTTTACACCCTTAAACTAGAACTATGTCTGTAGCCAAAAAAGATTACAAGAGAATTACGACCAAATCATTGATTGAAATGAAAGCCAATGGTGAGAAAATTTCAATGTTGACGGCCTATGATTTTACAATGGCCCAAATTGTAGATCATGCTGGAGTGGATGTAATTTTAGTGGGTGATTCAGCTTCTAACGTGATGGCGGGTCATGAAACTACATTGCCTATTACTTTGGACCAAATGATTTACCACGCTTCTGGTGTAGTTCGAGGCACTTCTCGTGCTTTAGTAGTGGTTGATTTACCTTTTGGTAGTTACCAATCAGATCCTAAAGAAGCATTGCGTTCTTCCATCCGAATCATGAAGGAAAGTGGTGGACATGCAGTCAAAATGGAAGGTGGAAGTGAAATTAAAGATTCAATTAAGAAAATATTAAATGCCGGAATTCCCGTAATGGGACATTTGGGTTTAACGCCACAATCCATTTATAAATTTGGTACGTATACGGTTCGTGCGAAAGAAGAGGAAGAAGCAGATAAATTAATAGAAGATGCTAAAATGCTGGAACGCATCGGTTGTTTCTCCTTAGTTTTAGAAAAAATTCCTGCGGCACTTGCTACAAGAGTTGCTCAAAGTATATCGATTCCCGTTATTGGTATTGGAGCGGGTGGAGGAGTAGACGGTCAAGTTTTAGTGATTCACGACATGTTAGGGATGAATAACGAATTTAATCCAAGGTTCTTGAGACGCTATTTGGATATGTTTGACCAAATGACGAAAGCGATAGGCAATTATGTAGCTGACGTAAAATCGAGCGACTTTCCGAACGAAAAAGAGCAATACTAAGTAGTTCGTACTCATCGATTAAATTACTCATGAAAGTACTTTCTGATAAAAAAAACCTACAAGTTTTATACGAGGACAACCACATTATTGTGGTTAATAAACGGGTAGGCGATATTGTGCAAGGTGATAAAACCGGCGATCAACCTTTGAGTGAAGTCGTCAAAGAATACATCAAAGAAAAATACAGTAAACCAGGTGAAGTTTATCTTGGTGTGGTACACCGTTTGGATCGACCTACGACAGGAATTGTGCTCTTTGCCAAAACTTCAAAGGCATTGACGCGATTGAATGAGATGTTCAAAAACCGCGATACTGCAAAAACGTATTGGGCTGTTGTGAAAAATGCACCTGAAGTACCTCAAGCCACTTTAGAACATTACCTCAAAAGAAATTCTAAAAACAATACTTCAAAAGCACATACTAAAGAAGTTCCTGAAAGTAAATCGGCGCGATTGGATTATAAAGTTATTTACCAATTGACCAATTATACGGTGTTAGAAATAAATTTATATACAGGAAGGCACCATCAGATTCGGGCACAGTTAACGGCTATTGGTTCACCCATAAAAGGCGACTTAAAATACGGTTTCAATCGGAGTAATCCGGATGGTGGAATTCACTTGCATGCGCGAAAATTAGCATTTATTCACCCGGTTTCAAAAGAGTCAATTTCTATAATCGCTCCATTACCTGATGAAGCGACTTGGAACAATATCAAGCTTTAATTATAAGAATACATAGAATTATTATGTTAAATTTATAATAAATTAATTCATTTTTATATCTTTGAGTACTAAAACGATATATTATGAAAAAAATTACTTTATTAGCGTTAGTGCTTTTATCATTAAACGCCTATTCTCAAGAACATTTTTCTGGAATAACTACTTCAAAACGAGTCGGTATTTTAAACGGTCACGTGAATCCTTCCGAATTTGCCAACTTAAGCAGCACGTACGAAATACAACTATTTGCACTTAGTGTCAATGTATCTAATAATAAGGTTGGATATAAAGATCTTGTAAAAGGCGAAGACATTGAAAGTTTGCTTTTTGATGGAAAGGAAAATGTCAACTTTGATATGAACGCTGCTATTTTTGGACCTGCGTTTGGGATGAGGTATAAAAAATGGGGATTTGGAATCAGCTCAAAAGCATTTATAAAAGCAAGTATTATTGATCTGGATTCCGACCTAGGAAACGCGTTAATTAATGACAACTTGAATTCTGTCAGTGCCATTACGAATATTTTAAGTGATGAAAACCAAAGAGTCAATGCAACAACTTGGGGAGAAGTAGGCATTTCTGCTGCTCGAAATGTTTTTGAAACCGAAAGCCACAGAATTAATGCTGGAGTTACTTTAAAATTTTTATTTCCAGGTTCTTACGCAAATATTGGTTTGAATAAATTTAACGGAGACATTAGACAAGATAGCAATGGACTGAGTTTGACGAATGCAGCATCAACTTTGAATATTGCCTACTCTGGTAATTTTGGTGCTAGTTTCAGCGAAACAAGTGATTATTTCAAATCGATCTTTGGAGGCTTAAACGGATTTGCAACAGATTTAGGAGTTGATTACCAATGGTTGAAAGAGGATAAAACGTACCGATTAAAAGCCGGTGCTGCATTTAGAAATATTGGTTCCATGACTTTTTCAGGAAGTGATAATGTGTCAGAACGTTATGCTTTAAATATTCCAAACGGAGATCCCGGTCTGAATTTAAATGAATTTGAAAATGCAGAAGGATTGGAAGGCGTTAAAGACGTATTTAACAATCACCCGGAATATTTTTCAAGTACCAGTTCAAAAGATAAATTTAAAGTAAAACTTCCTGCCGTTTTCAATTTGTATGCAGATTACCAAATTGTAGAACGACTATCAGTAACTGCGTTTTGGCAACAAAAAATGGGTGATGAAAAAGCAGATAATCAGGTAAGTACACAAAACATGTTCACAGTGACGCCTCGTGTGACCTTTGGTGTATTTGAAGCTTTTTTACCTATAGGGAATAATGAAATTTCGGGTGGAACAGTAGGCTTTGGATTTAGAGTAGGTGGTTTTTTCTTAGGTTCAAATTCTATTCTGAGTGCGGTAACGAGTGACAGCAAACAAGCGGATGCCTATTTAGGATTCCGTTATGGATTCAAATAAAAAACGTTGGTTAATCCATTTTTAAAAATTAAATTGCAGTAAAATGCTAAATTTTTAAAAATGGATTATTCACATTTGGTCGAAAACAGAAAGAAAACACTCATAAAATTATTAAATCGGATTGATTTTTACGAAAGTGAAATTATAGATGCCTTGTACAAAGATTTCAAAAAACCTCCTTTTGAAGCATTTGTCACTGAGATTAATATTGTTCGTGACGATTTAAAATACATCATAAAAAACATGAAAAGTTGGGCAAAACCTGAATGGGTTTTGCCTTCTTTATTAAATTTTCCTTCAAGCGATTATATTTACCGTGAACCATACGGAAAAGTACTGATCATTTCTCCTTGGAATTATCCTTTTCAGTTGGCTTTGTCGCCTGTTATTGCGGCATTTGCTGCGGGAAATCAAGTTACATTGAAGCCGTCTGAATTAACTCCGAATACGTCTTCGTTGTTGTCAAAAATCATTCGGGAAACATTTGATATTCAAGAAGTAGTCGCTGTTTTGGGCGATGCAGAATTAGCAAAAAGTTTATTAGCAAAGAAATGGGATTACATTTTTTTTACAGGAAGTGTGAACGTAGGTAAAAAAGTGTACGAAGCAGCGGCAAAACATTTAACTCCTGTTACCTTAGAGTTGGGTGGAAAAAATCCGTGTATCGTAGACGAAACAGGTTCGATTGCTTTGAAAGCGAAAAGAATAGTGTGGGGAAAATTTATAAATGCGGGACAAACGTGTATCGCACCTGATTTTATTCTTGTTAAATCAGAGGTAAAAGACGAATTTTTAAAGCACGTCATTGCCGAAATTAAAAAAGCATACGGTGATGATCCACACTTGTCGCCCGATTACTGCAGAATTATTAATAAAAATAATTGGCAGCGACTGACTCGTTTATTACAAGATCAAAATGTACTCTACGGTGGAACTAGCGATGAAGATGATTGCTATCTTGCTCCAACAGTCGTTGATCAACCGAGTTTAAAAAGTGAATTGATGAAAGAAGAGATCTTTGGACCTCTGTTGCCTATTTTGACCTATGCTACTTTTGATGATTTAAAACGAATAATTTTACCAATGGAAAAACCGCTTTCACTGTATGTTTTTACAGAAAACAGCCATTTTAGAGAACGCTGCATTCAGCAATTTTCTTACGGTGGCGGTTGCATCAATGACAGTATCATTCACTTTGGCAATCACCGTTTGCCTTTTGGAGGCGTTGGAAATTCCGGTATCGGAGCGTACCGCGGTAAACGTAGTTTTGACACTTTTTCCCACCAAAAAACCGTTGTTAAAAGGAAAAATTGGTTGGACATTCCATTTCGATATGCACCTTACGGTACAAAGTTGAAAAGACTTAAACAAATATTAAAGTGGTTGTAAAAATATTTCTTTTTTCGTGTAACAATTCACTGATTTGAGACACTTATAGGTAAACCATTAAAAACAAAAGATAGAGATGAAAACTACGTTACAACGATTAGAAGAAATAAAAAGGAACGGTTACCTACTGGATTTAGGAAATGCCATAAATGAAATTTTTGAAAATTATAAAAAAATAGCACTGTTGTGTGGAGCCGTAATTTTACTAGTAGGGGTTGCGGCAATCGTAATTTTTGGTGGATTCGCTGCTATGTTTGTGGGCGTTGCGGCATTGACACAAACTTTTACCGATTTAAGTCAAGGCGTGGCGATGTCTTCTACTTTTTTGATATTGAACTTGGTAGGAAGTGTAGTTGCAGCTGGTTTGTTATCACCTATTTCAGCGGGATTTATTCAAATGGCACACAATGCAGCACATAACGACGATTTTGACTTTGGAACTGCTTTTATGCATTATAAATCAGCACATTTTAAAGACTTGTTTCTTGCAGCTGCTTTTATTGCATTAGTAGGTTCCGGTTTTAGTACATTTATTCAAATTTTGACTATTAGCAATCCCGATGGATTTTTAATAATTGGAACTGGTATTGGTTGGTTGATTTCTGTACTCGTACCCATATTTATGTTGGCCTCTGTACCTTTAATTATTTTCGGAAAATTATCCGCTATTGAAGCGATTAAAGGAAGTTTGACCATAGTTTCTAAAAACTTTTGGACCATTCTTTTGTTGTCAATTGTGTTCTCCATATTTGCGATGCTTGGTTTAGTAGCGATTTGTATTGGTATTATTTTTACCATACCTATTTACTATTCAATGCAATATGTAATTTATAAAACGGCTATGCCAATTGAAGAAGTCAATGAGTTAGACGAGATTGGACAGAAATTTTATTAATGCATTTTGACTAATTTAAAAAAGACCTTTATATTATTTATAAAGGTCTTTTTTTTGTTCACAATATATTTTGTAATTTGGTTATAGATTAAAAATGCGTACCAATTAAATGCTGTATTTTTACGACTAATTTCCATTACTAAAACAGTATTACAGATGATCGTTTTTACCTCTTTATCACTTACTAATGTTGCCCTATTGGTAGTGATGGTATTTGCTGTTCTTGTCATTATATTACTTTTACGAAAAAACTTCAAGCAGACTTTACAAGCGAAACTGCAGAAATTAGATCCTTCCAGTAAAAAATATAAAGATATTATTTACAATGCGGTCGACATTATTTTTGAAACCGATGCGGATGGCAAGTTTGTGTTTGTGAATGATTTTACCATTCAACATTTGGGTTATTCGATGGAGGAAGTTTTAGGTAAATCTTTTCTAGATTTTATTGACGACAGTCATCGAAGCAGGATGTTGCTTTTTTACCAAGATTTGGTACAGCGAACAAATGATTTTCCCTCAATTGACTTTCCAATCATTAAAAAGGACGGCTCTCAAATTTGGGCTTCTCAAAAAGTAATTATTCACAGAGATAGTAATGAAGTAGTTACAGGTTACTCTGGAATTGTGCGAGATATTACGGTCGTGAAAAATTTAGAATCTAAAGAAAAAGAACGGTTAAAAAAGATTGAAAAATTTAATACAACAATCAATTACCTTTCTACTTCTAACTTTTCACACTTTGAAAACTTTAACGGGGTGTTGCAATTGATCTTGAAACAAACGGCTTTAGCTACGCAAACCAGTGTTGTGAGTTATTGGAATTATCAAAACGAAGCGCTTTCTAGCCAAACAAGTTATTATTTAGGGACTGATGAGGTCCACGTTAAAGTGATTGATCACAGCCAGTTTTTAAAGATTAATTTTGAACTTTTAAAACAGGAAAAGCTAATTATCATTCCTGATGTTAAAAATGATACCACCGGTTTTTTAAGAGATTCCACACAAGTGAGTGTAGAGATTAACGCTATGTTAGTGATGGCGGTTTTTCACAATGGTGTCATTATGGGCGTTTTGTGTCTTGCAAATAAGGACGTAGATCACAAGTGGGATCCGGAAGACTTTAATTTCATTCGGACCATTATTGATTTTATTTCGTTAGGTCTAGAATTGCAGTTGCGGTTAGATACGGAACGAACCCTTAAATACAGGAGTCAAGTGTGGTCGATTGTTTCAAAAGCGACGGAACAATTTCTGCTTTCTAAAAGTCCTTTTGAAATTTTTACTGAAATTTTCCCTGCAATAGGCAAGGCCACGAATGTAGACCATATTTATTATTATGAAAATGATATGGAAAAAGAGCTCATTCGTCAAAAATACAAATGGGGTCGCAATAAAATAGAACTTCAAATTTCACCTTTACGCACATTTTCATTCGATGATTTTAAAGAGATTGAAAGTTCGGCAAAAGAGAAGAAACCTTTTTTCTCGTTTACACGGAATCTCGAGGCGGGCGTTTTCAAGAATTTATTAGTAGAAAATGAAATTAAATCAATTGTAATTTGGCCTTTATTTCTATACAATCAATTTTCAGGTTTTATAGGATTTGATTCGTGTACCGAAGAACGAACATGGACCGAAGACGAAATTAATATATTTCAAGTCTTGGCAAATAATATATCTTCAGTAATTGAACGAATTACGAATGAAAACCTTGCAAAACAAAGCGAGGAGCGCTTTCGACTTTTGGCAAATAATATTCCGGGAACGGTTTATCTGGCAAAATTTGATGAAAAGTGGACTAAAATTTATTTGAACGATGAAATAGAGAAATTGACGGGCTATACTAAAAATGTCTTTATTGATGGCGATAAAAGTTTTTCAGACCTTATCCATGAAGAAGATAGACCTGAGGTCATGAAATTTGCTAGAGAAAAAATAGCTGCAGGAGAACCTTTGCACAACACCTATCGCATCATTAGAAAAGACAACAGTATTGCATGGGTTGAAGAATTTGCAGATGTAATTTGGAACGAAGATAAAATCGAATATATTGAAGGTTTGTTCATTGATATTACCGACAAAAAAGAGGCAGAATCAGCGATTATCGAGAAAGATTTAGCACAATCTGCAAACAAGGCAAAGTCGGAATTTCTGGCTAATATGAGTCACGAAATCAAAACGCCGCTCAATGGAATTATTGGTTTTACAGATTTGCTGATGCAAACGCAACTTGACGGCCAACAACAAAGTTACATGAAAACGGTGCACCATTCCGCCACTACTTTACTAGGAATCATTAATGATATCCTTGATTTTAGTAAAATTGAAGCTGGAAAATTAGAGTTGGAATTACAGCCCGTTGTTTTAGAAGATTTATTAGAATCCATTAAACACGTGATTCGTTTTGATTTAGAACGTAAAAATTTGACTTTAGAAATTTCCATTCAAGATGAAATTCCTAAAACGGTACTTTTAGATGTGGTTCGTGCAAAGCAAATTTTGCTTAATTTAGTAAGCAACGCAATTAAATTTACAGAGAAAGGAAAAATTTCAATTGTAATTGAATGTAAGGAGCAAATCAATTCACATACGCAGAAAATTCGGTTTTCGGTAATTGATACTGGAATTGGTATTTTACCCGTTAATCAGAAAAAGATATTTGAACCGTTTTTGCAAGAAGACAATTCAATTACTCGAAAATATGGAGGGACAGGTTTAGGATTGACCATTACGAGTCAGTTGCTCCAATTGATGGAAAGCAAATTGAAAGTGAAAAGTAAACCAGAAAAAGGCAGTACTTTTTATTTTGATCTCATCGTTACTGAAAAAATGGATTTAGATTATGAAGTATCTACCGTTGATAAAACGCTGATGGAGTACGATACTTCGGATTTAAAAATTAAAATTTTAATTGCAGAGGACAATTCAATTAATATGTTGTTGATTAAAACCATCCTTAAAAATTTATTTCCAAAGGCGGAATTATTCGAAAGCCATAATGGACTTGAAGCGGTTGCTAAATTTAAGGAATGCCAACCTGATTTAATTTTAATGGACATTCAAATGCCGTTGTTGAATGGAATTGAAGCGACGAAGCAGATTCGAGCACTTGGCCACGATATTAACGTGCCGATTATTGCTTTAACTGCAGGAACGATGAGGGAGGAACGCGACCTTTGTTTTGCCTCAGGAATGAACGATTTTGTTTCAAAGCCTGTTGTAAAAGATACTATAAAAGAGGTCATTTTAAAATGGAGAAACAGCCATAAAAATTAGAAACTTCGTATTATTAATACAAAAAAGAATTACTAATAAACTATAAAATTGTAAAGATATGAAATGGAGCGGTAGAAGAGAAAGCGGAAATATGGACGACCGTCGCGGTATGGGTTCGTCCGGAAAGGTAATTGCTGGAGGTGGTGTAATTGGTGTAATTATTCTGCTAATTAATTTATTTGGCGGATCTGATTTGCAAAATTTAGCACCCGTTTTAGAACAATTCAATAACGGTTCAGAACAAACAACCGAACGTGAATTAACGGCGGAAGAAAAAGAGCAAGGAAAATTCATGAACGCTTTATTGGTAGATAATGAAGATGTGTGGACCAAAATATTTCAGGAAAATAACCTGTCGTATGTGGAACCACAAATGGTATTGTTCAGCGATCGCGTACAAACAGGATGCGGAACGGCGAGTGCGTCGTCAGGTCCCTTTTATTGTCCTGCGGATCAAAAAGTATATATGGACTTGCGATTCTTTGACGAGTTGAAAAGTAAGTTTGGAGCACAAGGAGGTGATTTTGCAGTTGCTTATGTTTTAGCACACGAAATAGGTCATCATGTGCAAACACTGATGGGAACTTCAGGGAAAGTACGGCAAATGCAAGAAGGAATGAGTCAATCGCAAGCCAATAAACTTTCTGTAGCTTTGGAATTGCAAGCTGATTTTTATGCTGGTGTGTGGACTCATTACAACCAGAAGATGAATCAGATTTTAGAGGAAGGTGATATTGATGAAGCTTTAAGTGCTGCAAACGCTGTGGGTGATGATGCCATTCAGAACAGAGTACAAGGTGAAGTGGTTCCGGATTCGTTCACGCACGGAACTTCAGAACAACGTAAATATTGGTTTATGAAAGGGTATAAAACGGGTGACATTCGTCAAGGAGATACATTTAATAACGCGAGATAGTTTAATTTTTGTTTGAAAATCGGAATACTAGAACATTTGAATAAAATGGTGTAAAGCTTTTTCTTTTTAATTTGGTGAAATTTGTTTCAACAAAAAAAGCTATATCATGAAACACGAACTTACTAAACTAGAAAAATTTGAAAATAGTGATAACCACTTGATCACTATTATTACGATTAGCCAAGCAGACGAATCTGAAGTTGTAGATGAAGAACTGATGGATTTCGATTTTGATTATGATCCAAATGAGATGTATTACGCTTTATTAAATGAAGATTAAAACCAAAACGTATAACCAATAAACTAAATTACTATGAACGGATTATTCAAAACATTAATCGCAGGCTGGGGAGCTAAAAAACTAGGTGGCGGTTGTCTCGGAACAATTGTCGTATTTATAATTATTTTTTACCTACTGGGATATTTATAAAAAAGATACGCTCTAAAAAAAAAATTGCCATAAAAAAATGCCTCTAAATTAATTATTTAGAGGCATTTTATTTTTGTTAGAAGAAGGTTATTTCAACATCAACTCTCTGATGTATTTTACTGGAGCGCTTCCGTAACTTAAGAATTTCTCGTGAAATTGCTTTAAGTTGAACTTAGCTCCGTCTTTCTTTTTTAACTCTTCTCTAAAGGCATAGATTTCTGTATATCCTGTGAAGTAAGAACACAATTGCACTTGCGATAAGGTCGCGCGTTTCCATTTTCCTTCTGCTTCTGCATTTTGCTGAAAAGCTTCTTTTGTTAGTAAATGCAAGGCTTCTTCTTTCGTCATGTTTCTAGTGTGAACACTGTTGTCTAAAATGGTATTGCAAACTGTTCTCAAGTTCCATTTATAATACATCAACCACATTTCATCTGAGTTTTTATAGCCACTTTCAAGCATCATTCTTTCCGTATAAACGGCCCAGCCTTCAATCATTGCTCCATTACCCAAAATAGATTTGATGATACTTGGCGACTGATTTGCATAAACCAATTGGGTATAATGTCCTGGAATTGCTTCGTGAATGTTTAGAATTTGCAAAATAAAATCGTTGTATTCTCTCAGGTAGCTTTCTGAATCTTCCTTTGACCAACCGGACAAACTTCCCACATTATAATAGGTATTTGCGTTTTTATCATACGGTCCAGGTGCTGAAATTGAAGCTCCAGCAACTCCTGCCATGTAATCCGGTTCTTTCCGAACTACTAAAGGTTTTGAGGGATCAATATACAGTAAATCTTTCTCTTTAACGTAGTCTACTAATTCAGGAATTTGCTTTTCAATTTCACTTTGAAAATTTTCTGGAGTGGTGTGTTGCAAAGAAATTTTATCAATCACTTGACGAATTACCTCTAATTTGTTTGTTGGTTTTGTGGTTTTTGGAAAATATTTCGGCCATAATTTATTAGCAAGCGTGAACATTTTGCCATGTAAAATTTCTTTTTCGTTCAAAGCTTTCTGGTAAATTTCTTCGGCAGAATAACCCGATTGAATGTCTAAATCAAATTTTTGTGCATATAATTCTTTACCTAAGCGAAAAGAACGCGGTGTTGCATGGTCCATTTTTTTAAGAAAATCAGCATAATTTTCAATCGCTTGGATTGCCTTAGCTGCTTTTTCTAATGTAGCGTTCTTCTTTTCATCCGACCAATTGCTTTTGGCCAAAGCAGCTTTTAAATCATCGTTAAAAACTGACAATCCACCTAGATTTTGTGCAATCGCTAATTGGGTATGTTCAATGGTTGGATTTTTAAGATTTCGTGCCGCTGCTTCATAATAAGCAGGAATGTTCGTCATTTTCAAATCAAAATCACGCAACCTGTTTTCGAGTGTATCGTAATTGCCATTTAAAATTTCAGCGAAAGCCCCACAAACATTATATTGAGATGGATTCCAAGTGCCTGATTTCATTTCGTTAATTGAAAAGAGAAAGCTGTTCATCAGATTTTCCATCATGTGAACATCTGTTTTATTGTTGTCCGAAAGCTGATTTAGAGGATAATTTTTAAGCGAATCCAATTGGCTTTGCGCAAATTTCATCTGGATGCGGTCGTTTTCATCCGTAGGAATTAATAAGATGCTGTCGTAGTTGTGAAAGCCTTGGCTAGAAGACCATTCCGGACTAATTTTCCACAATTCGTCGATGAAAAAGGTTTTGTACTGATCAAATTTTGTGTCTAATTCAGCAGTTGTGGTCGCATTTTCTTTTTTGTTGCACGAAAAGAAGAGTAATACTAGAGAGAGCGAAAGAATTGATTTTTTCATTATTTTACTGATTTTGGAAGGCTAAAGGTAGTAAAAGTGTCGTGGAATTAATTATTTTTGAAAACCAGAAGCCAAAATTAGATTTCCCATTATGGACGCAGAAAAATTCATTTTTTGTTTAGAAGCAATTCCCGATTCCGAACAACCAACAGAAACGGTTACTATAAAAGGGCTTGAGCAACTTGCTTTTCAGGGTATTTCAAGTATTTATAATTATTGCGACAGCATTGAGGAATTGGAAGAGCGACTTGGTACTTTAGTGTACGATGATACTCATTTTAAAGAATATGAAATTATTTATTTGGTCATGAATGGGGAAGAGGATACTATTCAGCTGGGTAATAACTATTATACATTGCAAGAAATTGCAGAGTTATTTGAGGGAAAAATGAAAGGTAAAATCATTCACTTTTCCAATACGAAAGCACTTGATTTAAATGCAGACGACGCACAATATTTTCTAGATGTGACTGGTGCACGAGCGGTTTCGGGATATGGAATGGACTCGGTTACTATAAGTAGTTTGCCTTTGGACCAACTCTTTTTTACATTGTGTCAGGAAGAATATGATGTGATTGAAGTCGTTGAATTGATGCATCAAAAAAATTATGTAGCTTGTAAAGCTTTAGATTTTAGATTGTATTATTGAAGTCATCGCTGCGGTTCACATCGTTTTTTATCAAATAAGGCCCGAACTTATTTCTATTTGACATAATACGTTCATACACTACTCATACACTATCCATACTTGTGGCATACCTTTGCTATACACTTGAACACAATTAATTATTTAAATGTTCTTATTCTTTAGATGAAAACCACGACTTATAAATTATTTATGTACGAAAAAAAGCCACTTAAATAAGTGGCTTTGCATTGTGTAGTATGATTGTATGTTTTACTTTTGAGCTAATTCTCGTGTCAACCATCCACTTTTCGCTGCTGTTGCAATTGCATAGGGAGCGATCCAAAATAGCCCAAATGTATAGAGCAAACTGTAAGAGTACGCCCACAATGATTCTGACGCATTGTATTTTTTTGCATAAAAAAGCACTGGAAAACTAGAAACTACAAGTATTCCTAAAAGCGTTGAGCTTAAGAAAAGCAGGGGATGTACTGCAATAAAAAACAACATGAACAAAAGAAAAGGGTAGGTCATTGCTATCGTGATAAATTGATTTATAAACAGCAATCGTGCACCGGCTTTTGATTCTTTTCTAAAATTTGTAAAAATGTATTTTGCCATTACGATGTTTTCACGTACGTTACTTCGGCCCCAACGAATAAACATTTTATAAAGACCTTCGTATCGTTCTGGAACATCCGTTAGTACCATTGCATTTTGCTGGAAAAGCACTTTTTTTCCTTGCTTTAAAATCATGTTGGTCATTGCGCGATCTTCTCCAATGTCTGATGGCGTTCCCATAAAGGTTTGATTGATCCACTTTGGCAAGCATTCAAAGACTGCTGAACTTTTGTAGGCTGCTAAAGCGCCTGGAGTACAAAGCACTGTTCCTAATTGACTTTCTGCAGAACGTACAAATTCAAAACTCATTACAAAACTAACATTTAGCATTTTTGGTAGAATTCCTTTTTTGGTATTGAGCACTCTTACGTTTCCTGCCACGGCTCCACAATTTTCGTCTACTACAAAAGGACTTACTAAATTTCGTAGGGTATTTTTTTCAATAATAGAATCACTGTCGATTGTTACGAAAATCTCTCCTGTACCTAGATTAAATCCACGGTACAGTGCATGCCTTTTTCCTTTATTTTGAGGTTGTTGGTAAATAAATAACCGATCGCCTAATTCCTTTTTTGCTTTGGTCATCCAATACCACGTATCGTCTTTACTTCCATCATCTATTGCTAATATTTGCAATTTGTGCGTGGGAAAGTCACTGTTTGCAATACTTAATAATGTTTGCCAAACTAATTTCCCTTCGTTGTAAGCGGGAACAATTACAGTACATGTTGGCAATAATTCATCTGAAACTGATTCGATTGGCTTGTATTTGAAATAAAGGTATCCGTTGTAAATAAGAAAGCATACTTTAAATAAGAGCAAACCAATAGTAGCAATCAGAAATGTTAGCCCTATGGGTGAGTTGATTCTACTTTCATTAAAATTATAGAAGTCGGCTTGCAGGAGGTAAACAAGAGCGGCACCACCTAATAAAAGCAGCATTGTTGTTGCAATTATAATTTTACTTTTTGTACTTGATTCTGTGGATGCTTTTGGTGCTGTTTTATCAGTGCTATTTTGTTTTCTTTCAAATAAAGAATTATTCGCTGAGAAATTTATATTACTCTGTGCGGTGTATGTTGCGTTTGGGGAAAGTGTTTCTCTTTTCATAGTGTAGTCCGTGATTTTGTTCATTTTTTCAGAAGAGCATTTGCAATACGTATACCAAATTTTTTTCTCTATGAAAATCAGTGGTTTATGAATTGATTCTTTTCTGTAATGTGTAAAAAGTACCCACTAAAGTGTTGTGTGCCTCATTTTTAATAAGCACTCTTAAAAGTTATAGCACCATTGTCGTGATTGTGGATCATCCATTTTCTAGATTAAATGATTTCTAAAGTGGTTGTCATTTAGTGTTGCCGTTGCTAATTTTTAGAAATAAGGATGTTAATATGGATTTTCGAAAAACTACTTTTATTACTTCAAATGTAAAACCAGTATTTGATTTGGATGAAGAAAGTACTTTTAAATACGGTTTCAGTGGTGATTTTTTGAAAGTGGTTTACCTATTTTCAAACTTGTTAAATATTCAAAATTCTAAATAAAACATCTTTATATCAATATCAAGATAATTAGGTTAAATTTTGCACGAATCAAAATGCATAACTATTTTCATAAGCAATATAACAAAAGAAAATGCATTTGTTAAATGTTAAATATTTGATTACTCCTGCATACAATTAAGATTTTCACTAATTTGCAGTACTATTAACTAATATTTAGCATAATGAAAAAAACTACATTGATTGATTTTGAAAAAAATCATATTAAAAAACTAAAAAGCTGGCGGTATTCCCTGGCTTTATTATTCGGTATGTTGTTTATGGGGATTCCCTCATTTGCACAGACAATCCAGGTTGGAAGTGGAACGTCGACCAATTCTTATCTTCCACTTTATTATCTTTATGATAAAAATTACACCCAAACCATTTACAACGCTTCGGAATTAGTTGATGCTGGTGCTACTGCAACGGGTGGGATAATTACGAAAATTAGGTTTAAATCCAATACTTCAGTATCAACTGTAGATTGGAAAGATTGGGTCATCTATATGGACAATACCGCTAAAGTTGGATTTAGTAGTACTACAGACTGGGTTCCATTAGCAGATTTAACGCAAGTTTTTAATGGATCAATACAAGCAAATTTGGTTGCCAACGAATGGATGGAAATCACGTTGGATACGCCATTTGTTTGGGATGGAAGTAACGTAGTCATTGCGATTGCTGAAAATACAGAAGACTGGGGTAATTCGCCAAGTTGGACAAGTTACACACTTGCACCTGCTTCAGGATCTAAAGGTATTTACTATTATGCAGATGGTGCTACAGTTGATCCTGCAACGCCGCCAACTGCGAAAGGTATATCAAATAACGTTGCTCAAATTCAATTTGACGGAACGCTTCAAGAAGGTTGCACGGGAACTCCTAGTGGAGGAACTGCTTCTTTATCAACTAATACAGGAAATGCGGGATCTAACTTTACAGCAAGTGCTACTGGAGTAACTGGTGCTTCTGGACTTACTTACCAATGGCAAAAGGAGATCAGTGGTACTTGGCAAGATATTGTTGGTGCTACCTCAAAAACGAGCGTAATCACTGCGGAATCTGGCGCTATTGGAATCGTAACCAATTATAGATTGGCGGTAACATGCACCAGTTCAACCGAAGTAGCTTACTCTACTGTTGTTCCTTTTACAATTCAGTTGGTTTACTGTACTTCAGTTCCAACTAGTAATGACAATTCTGGAATAACCTATATTACTTTGGGTACGGCAGGTTTTCCTGTTGCAGATGTAATGTATTACGACCATCCAACTACAGTTGATTTAATGGCTGGAATTACGAATCAAGTAGCGGTTACATTTGGTACGGGTTATACGTATCATACGAATATTTGGATTGATTTAAATGACAATGGAACTTTCGAATCTAATGAATTGGTGTTCCAAGGAGAATCAACTAATGCAAATCCGACTATTTTTGATGCCTCCTTTTATTTAGATGCCTCGACGCTTGTTGGCTTGCATAAAATGAGAATTGGTACTGCTGATTCAGGTCAAGCTACACCAAACCCATGTTACAGTGGAGGTTTCGGAGTTACGGTAGATGTTATGGTTAACATCTTACCTCCTCCAGCTTGTTTGCCTCCTTCAGCGCTTACCGCTACGAACATTACTTCAAATTCCGCAGATTTATCTTGGACAAGTGCTGGCACTTTGTTTGATATTCAATGGGGACCACAAGGTTTTGCAATTGGAAGTGGAACAATCGTACCTGGAGTTGCTAAACCTTATACTTTAACACTCCCGACGCCAAATACAAAATACAGCTACTACGTTCGTCAGGACTGTGGTGCAACAGACGGTGTTAGTATTTGGTCTGGACCTTATACCTTTACTACCGCTTGTGGAGTAGTTGCTGCATTTACGGAAAATTTTGATTCGTATACGGCTACTGGCTCTGCTAATCCGTTGCCTAATTGCTGGACGCGTTTTGGAAATACAGGTTCTAGTTATATTACTACGGGAAGTAGTGGCGAGTTTTCAGGTCCTAATCGACTATTGTTAACTGGTGCAACTACTGGAGCTACTAATGGTGTCGCAGTTATGCCTGCCGTATCTAATTTGCAAGCAGAAACGCATCGTTTGCGTTTTATGGCGTACGCTACTACAGCAGGAAAATCACTTGAAATTGGTTATTATTCAGATCTAGAGGATGCTTCAAGTTTTAATTTTCTAACCGCAATTGAAATGCCTTCTACAGCCATCGCAAGTGCACAAGAATTTACATTTGCACCACAATCCGTACCTGCTGGAGTTCAATCTCTTGTTTTCAGAGTAAATGGTGGTGCGTCTACAACTTCAACCACAGTATATATTGACAACGTATATTGGGAAGTACTTCCTAGTTGTTTTGATATTACAGATATTACATTCAGTGAAATCACTACTTCCCAAGCTGTTGTGGCATGGGAAAATGGAGGGACAGAAGGTGCGTGGGAGTATGTTTATGAACTTGCCTCGGTAGCTACTTCACCAGTCGGATTGACACCGGTATTAGTGGAAGGTACTCCTTACGATACATTAGAAAACTTGCTTCCTGCTAAAAAGTACAATTTCTGGATTCGCTCTGTTTGTTCACCTTCTTTAAAAGGAAATTGGTCATTAGTTCAAACTTTTACAACAGCCTGTGGATTGGTAGAAACCTTCTCTGAAACTTTTGAAGGATTGCCTACAGGTTCTGTAAATCCTTTAGCACTTTGTTGGGAACGCGCTGGAAACGGTAGTGTTTATATTACTACAGGAGGACCAACAGGTCAACCGAATCGTTTGTATATGTTTGCCAATGGATCAACGCCAACAGTAGCTTATGCAATTATGCCTTCTGTTAGTAATTTGCAAGCAGAAACGCACCGATTAAAGTTTAATGTTTATGCAAGTACTGCTAACAAGTACATAGAAATAGGGGTTTTAACAGATCCAACGGATGTTACTACGTTTAGTTTATTACAAACTATAAATGTACCGGGAACGACTTTGGCTTCTGCTCAAACTTTTACTTTTAGTCCGGTAAATATTCCTACTGGAATAAATACATTGGTTTTTAGAAATCCGGGTACACCAACCGAATCTACAGCACTATATATTGATGATGTAAAATGGGAAGCAAAACCAACAGTGGTTCCTTCTTGTTCAACTAATGTCTTAGCGGTTCCTAATGCTACTTATGGTAATTTCCCAACGGTAATTACGTGGGATGCAAATGCAGCAGCAGATACTTATTTCTTAAATATTGGTACGACTCCTGGTGGAGTTGACGTAGTTAACAATGCAAATATTGGATTAGTAACCACTTACAGTTTTATTGGTTCAATCGCTACCACATACTATTATACATTAATTCCTTTCAATACTGCTGGATCTGCAGTAGGTTGTGTAGAACAAACGTTTACAACGCTTCCTGCTGGTGGATATTGTACTTCAGCACCTACTGGTAATGATAATTCAGGAATTACTAATGTGCAGGTTGGAACTCAAAATTTCCCTACTGCCGATGTGTCCTATTTTGACCATACCGCTACTGCAGTAGATTTGGCTCAAGGTGTTACTAGTAATTTAAAAGTTACTTTTGCAACTGGTTATACTTACGGTACTAATGTTTGGGTTGACTTCAATGATAATTTTACCTTTGAAGCAAGTGAATTGGTTTTCCAAGGAGAATCAACTAATGCAAATCCTACGACTTACGATGCAAGTTTCTTAATGCCTGCAAATGCACCTTTAGGAATGCACCAAATGAGAATTGGAACAGCGGATGTTTTACAGACGCCTCCAAATCCATGTTACAGTGGTTCTTACGGAGTTACATTGGACTTTAAAATTAATGTTACACCTGCACCAAGTTGTTTAGCTCCAATGGGACTAAGTGTTGATGCAGCTTCTGTGACCACAAATTCAGCTACTGTAAGTTGGATTGCTTCTACTTCGCTTCCTTCTCAAGGATACGAATATTACTATTCAACTTCAAGTGTCGCTCCAACTGCTTCAACAACTCCTTCAGGATCTGTAGCGGCGGGAATTACGGTTGCGAACTTGACTGGTTTATCCACTTCCTCTTTGCAGTATGTTTATGTACGATCTGCTTGTAGTACGACTGATTTTAGTGCATGGTCGCAACCTGTAACATTTGCTACATTGTGTGACGTGACTAGTTTGCCTTACAGTGTTAATTTCGAAACTGTAACTGTACCTAATCTTCCACCATGTACCTTAAACGAAAATGTAGGTACAGGAAACAACTGGTTAACGGTTGCTAATCCAGGCTATGGCTTTACGAGTAAAGCTCTTAGATACCAATGGAATACTAGTAATGCTGCAAATGTTTGGTTTTATACTAATTTAGTTAATTTAGTTGCAGGTACACAATATACGGTTTCGTATAAATACGGTGGAAGTTCTACCACTTATACTGAAAACTTAAAAGTTGCCTACGGAAGTGCTGCAAATAGTACCGCTATGACTAACGTACTTGCAGATCATCCAGGTATAAATACAACATTGCCACAAAACAATGCGGTTACCTTTACTCCAGCAGTTTCTGGAACTTATGTTATTGGATTTCAAGCGTATTCACCTTCTAATCAGTTTTATTTACTGTTAGATGATATTATGATCGAAGAAGCGGATTTAGCAACTGGTGATTTTAACACCAACAAGTTCACTGCTTATCCGAACCCAGTAAAAAACAACTTGAACATCCGTTATAACGAAAATATTAAAGACGTAGCGGTATTCAATTTACTAGGTCAACAATTGTTTACAAAAAGCATTAACGCGAACGAAGGTCAGATCGATATGTCTGGGGTACCTTCTGGAACGTACTTAGTAAAAATAAGTAGTGCTGATAAAGTGCAAACCATCAAAGTGATTAAAGAATAATATTCTTACATCGCATTCATTCTAAAAGGCTGTCCTCAAAAAGGGCAGCCTTTTTTTTATAAAAAAATAATTCTCTCAACTAAATACTTTAATCTAATTTACAAAAGTATTTACCGTGTTTTAAATTATATCACTAGTTGTTATATAAATGTGATAGTATTTGATTTGATTTTTTTATGCTGCACATTTTAGTATTTTCGCTCGATATTAACCAAAATAACATATAATGAAAAAAATTACTTTCTTTAGTTTCCTACTGATCTTATTTTTCGTTCGAAGTTTTGCTCAATTCGGTTGCGGTTCCGCCATTGCTTTGTCAAATGGCTTTGTGCAGAATAACATCACTACAGTTGGAAACGGAGGTGTAGAAGATTGGAATCAAAATCCGACAGGAACTACAATTGACGGAATGTACTGGAACGACGACGTATATATGTTTTCCTATACCGCAGGTTCATCTGATGAAATCATAAGCATTACTACCTTATCGCGGAATGTATATAATGGGATTGGTATTTTCGCAAACTGCGACGGCACCGTCTTTTCTGGGCCATTAGCATCAGCTTCTTCTTCCAGTACTAATGCTACAAAAACTATTGGAGCTACGGTTGCTGCTGGAGCTACGGTTTATATTGCTACCGGACAATGGGGACCACCGAAGAGTTTGGATTTTGACGTAGTGTCTTTTTCCGCAACACCTGTAAATGGTATTCCAAATTGTACTACACTTTTGACTCCTAGTAATGGGACAACAACAGCTGCTCAAAACGGAATGTTGAAATGGAGTGCCGCAACTGGAACGCCTTCAACTTATAAAATCTACATGGGGACAACTTCAGGAGGAACTGATGTTTTAAATGGGGTGAATGTTGGAAACGTCCTTACCTATAATGCCGGAGTTTTATCAGCAAATACGACTTACTTTGTAAAAATTGTTCCTTCAAATTCTAATGGAGACGCGACTGGATGCACTGAATATAGTTTTACGACTTGTGGAACCTATGATTCCTTGTTTGAGAATTTTGATTCTGCCGCTACGGGAGCTGCTAGTGAGATGCCAAATTGCTGGACAAAGTTGGGTAACGGCTTGACTTACGTAATGACTAGTAGTATCGCTCCATTTTCTCCACCGAATCGATTGTATATGTCGGCGAATGGTAATTTTCCAAATCCGACTCAGATTTCTGCCCTAACACCAGCGCTTTCAAATTTACAAGCGGGAACACATCGCTTGCGCTTTAAAGTGCATGCGACAAGTTCCAATAAGAAAATGCAGATTGGTTATTTTACTGATCTAAGCGACATTAATACATTTGTCACTATTCAAGAAATTCTTTTACCTGGATTCAATGTCGCTGCGATGCAAGAATTCACTATTGTTCCAGGAGTACTTCCGGCAGGTGTTTCAAAATTGGCGTTTCGCAATAATGCAGTAACAGGTCCAGCTATAATTTATATTGATGATGTATCGTGGGAAGCGATTCCTTCCTGTGGCGATATTGTTACCGTTAAAGCAACGGATTTCAATAGTACGTCTGCAACGCTTGCTTGGGAACCTGCAGAATCTGAAAATAATTGGCAGTATGTTTACGGTTCATCGGACACTGTTACAGACCCATCCTTACTTACGGCAGTAGCTGTTTTTGACGAACCACTCATTTTATTGCAATCCTTACAACCAAATACTACCTATAAAATATGGGTTCGCTCAAATTGTGGTAATGGAGCTTTTGGAAACTGGCCTCAAACTCCCTATATTTTTAAAACGACATGTGAGCCAGTTACCTCTTTTTCAGAGACTTTTGCTTCTTACACCGGAATGCCAAACACGACTCTAGCTTCTTGTTGGACTCGATTTGGAACTACTGGTACTTCGTATATGAATTCTGGATTGCTGTATTTGTCTGCTAATCCTGTAACGCCAACTAATGCTTATGCCGTTATGCCGCCTTTGTCTAATTTATTAGCAGGAACGCATCAGTTAAAATTTAAAGCACATGCACCGGGAGGCAATAAATTTCTTGAATTGGGTTATTTTGAATTGGCAGGAGAGGTGTCAAGCTTTGTTCTTTTAGAAACATTCCCTTTACCCGAGTCATCGCAAGATGCGTCAAGTATTTTTACATACGAAGTGGGTATGCTACCTTCACAAATTGAATCACTGGTTTTTAAATTAAAAGGTGCTGGTAATCCAGAGATTACAGACATTTATATTGACGACGTCATGTGGCGTTTGATACCAGCTTGTGCGGATATTAATGAAGTTACGGTTACGAATGTTACTACGGATTCAGCAGCAGTAACTTGGGCTCCAATGGGTTTAGAAACTTCATGGCAATATGCCTTTACATCAACTAGTACGACGGATCCAAATACCTTAGCAGCTGTAACCGTTGCTGTTCCAACGGTTAACCTACTTGATTTACAGTCAAATACCACTTATAAAGTATGGGTTCGTTCTACTTGCGAAGGTGATTTATATGGAAGTTGGTCTACTGTTCGTACCTTCACTACCCAATGCAACCCAACTACATTGCCTTACACAATCAATTTTGAAGGAGGCACTGGTGTTAGTTTACCATCTTGTACCAGTAGAGAAAATGCCGGAACAGGAAACAATTGGTTTGTTGCAACTGCATTTGATAATGGTTTTACGGGTACCGTACTTCAGTACGACTACAATTCTTTTTCTGATGCAAATGCATGGTTCTACACGAACTCCTTTTATTTAGAAGCTGGAACACAGTATAGTGTTAGTTATAAATACGGAAACAATGATGCCGGTTATACGGAACGAATGAAAGTTGCCTTTGGAAACTTTCCAATAAGCACCTCAATGACGGAATTTATTGAAGATCATCCTTCAATATCACAAGGAACTGCTCAAAACAATACGGCTTATTTTTCTCCTGTATTTTCAGGAACCTATGTAATTGGATTTAATGCGTATTCAGTAGAAGATCAATTTAGTTTATTTTTGGATGATATCGTGATTCAGGAAGTTTTAGCAACTACGAATTTTGATGCCAACAAGTTCACCGCTTATCCAAACCCAGTAAAAAACAACTTGAACATCCGTTACAACGAAAACATTAAAGACGTAGCGGTATTCAATTTATTAGGGCAACAATTGTTTACGAAAAGCATTAACGCGAAGGAAGGTCAGATCGATATGTCTGGGGTATCTTCTGGAACGTACTTAGTAAAAATAAGTAGTGCTGATAAAGTGCAAACTATCAAAGTGATTAAAGAATAATATACTTACATCACATTCATTTTAAAAGGCTGTCCTCAAAAAGGGCAGCCTTTTTTTATTGAGGATCTAAACTAGAGGCTGGTTCATAAATTTAGTTTAAATCCATCTTAAAAGCTTTGAATTCATTACAACTATTGGTACTTTAATGGTATAAAAATGGGTATACTGATTTTTAGTGGCCGTTAAACTTTTAAAAGATGAGTAGGGGATTTGTAAAAGAAGAAGATCAAGAATCGACGCCAATGGTGCCGCCTCGAGCTGATTTGCCAAATGGTATTACTAATTATGTCACAGCATTTGGACTCCAAGCACTTTTAGATGAACGAGAACAACTCCAAATCGAGAAAGATAATTTATCTTTTACAAACGAGCAGGAGCGAAGGATTGCGGTCAATTTTCTACAGGCCAAACTACAGTTGCTTTCAGAACGTATCGCAAGTGCAAAAGTGGTGGATTTAAATAAGCAACCTCTTGATGAAATTCGTTTTGGAGCCCATATCACTTTATGCATTAACGATCAGCAGAAGCCAGAACGTTACCAAATCGTTGGTGTGGACGAAGCGAATATTTCACTTCATAAGATCGGTTTTACAGCTCCTATTGCAAAACTCTTGATTAATAAGAAAATCGGAGAAAAGACTGTTTTGAAACTGGGCACAAAAAACCGTACTTTTAAAGTACTCGCGATTTCCTACAATCAGGAGTAAGTATCCAATCGTTTCCAATACCTTTTTATAAAGTGCGAATCATACAACTGATTATTTATTGGAACTTCAGCAAGTGTACAAAATAAGAAAACACCTTGTAGACGATATCTTCAATCGACTCCAAAGTGTTTTTCCCAATAATCTCCTATTTATGATTCTGCTAGCTATGGGGTTGCAGCAGTACTTAAATAAAGAATTTAATATATATAAATATTAGTCATTGTCGTGATCGTCATCATCATGATGATTGTGTTTTTTATGTTTCTTTTTGTAGTTCTTGTGTTTAACATACACAACTTTTCCATTATTATAGCGTTTTCCTTTGTATTTCATTTTATGCTTTTTATGATAAGCATAAGGAGCATTTCCTCTGTAATCTGTAATGTAAATTACTCTACCATTGCGTAAATTGTAGCCGTTGTAATTTGAAGGAAGACGCTTCGCTTTGATCCACTTTCCATTTTTAACGTAAATAAATTGTCCAGCAGGAACATCGTAATAAGAATCAATTTCGGGTAAATAATAAAATTTAGCTGGAGTAGCATTTACCGGTGCCCAAACTGGAGGTTTTCCGATATTTAGATTTACGGAAACTTGTGCTTGTGTGCTTGTAACGAACAATAGTCCAAATACAAATAATTTTAATGTTTTCATGGTGTTTTAATTATGATAAATTAAATTTATCTGGTTGATGTAGCATAGCCAATATCTGTGCCAAAAATTCAAAAGTGCTAATGTTATAACAATAGAATAGCAATCCTTATAGTAATTGTTTTTCTAAAACAAATCACGCCTAGTTGCTTCTCTTTAATTATTAAGTGTAATTTTTAGTGCTATTTGTCAATTAATCATATCTTTAGCTCAAATTATATGATTTCGCAACTTAATTAAGTCGTTAGTAATCGAAACAGTATAAAAAGACATTTATTATCTATTTTAAATCTTACTATTTGAAAACACTAGTACTCTTTATTACCTTATTGTTATCAGCATTGGGATATTCACAAATTATAAACATTCCGAATGCCGCTTTTAAGTCAAAATTACTGGCTGCAAATTCGACAAATTTTTTCGCTTCAACTGAAGCACCCGTTTACAGTGTTTTTTATAACAATTGGAGTGGGCCGACTTCGAATACGATCGATACAAATGGCGACGGTGAAATTCAAGTTTCAGAAGCATTAGCAATCAAATGTTTAAACTTGAAAGATTCAAATTTGACAAACTTGAGCGGTATCGAGTTTTTCACCAATTTACAATCATTAAGAGTGAATGGAAATAATCTAACGTCTTTAAACTTAAACCAAAACACAGCGTTGATTAATTTAAGATGTGAAAACAATCTACTGACTACTTTAAATATTGATCAGTTAACCGGTTTGTTAGATTTTAATTGTGAATTCAATCAACTTACTTCGTTTAGCATTTCGCAGAGCACTTTATTGCAAAGAGTATACTGCAATAACAATAACCTGACTACTTTAAATGTTTCGCAACTGCCAAATTTAGAAATTCTACAATGTACCGACAATGCTTTAACTAGTCTTGACTTATCGCAGAGCATTTCACTTAAAAAAGTAGATTGTGGCATTAATTTACTCACCTCTTTAAATGTGTCTGGAGCTTCAGCATTAGAATCTCTTGCTTGTTCAATTAATCAATTGACCACTTTAGATCTTTCCCAAAACACTCTATTGAAGTTGTTACGTTGTGAGACCAATCAACTAACAAGTTTGAATGTTTCGCAATGCGTAAATTTAGAACAACTATGGTGTTATAATAACCAATTAGAAACTTTAGATGTGTCCACTCTTGCCAATATGACCAAGTTTGTGTGCAATACCAATCAGTTAACAAGTTTAGATGTTTCACAATGCGTTTCCTTAAACTTTTTCGATTTTTCTATTAATAACCTGATGTATCTGAACGTTAAGAATGGTGTTACAAATTGGCTTAATTTCTATTTTGATTACAATCCAAATTTGCAATACGTCTGTGTAGATGACGAAAACAAGCAGCTCGTCGAAAATTATACTATCGTGCTACCCAATTGCCATATTAATAGTTATTGCACGTTTTCTCCAGGAGGAAATTACTTTGAAATAGCTGGAAATGTAGTGTTAGATTTTAACAACGACGGTTGCGACAGTCAAGACCCCTCATATAAAAACTTAAATTTCACCGTTACAGACGGCACAAATACGCTTACAACAATCGCAAATCAAACGGGTTCTTATTATATTCCTGTCGGTAGTGAAGGCACAACAACAGTTACACCACATTTAGAAAACCCAAGCTACTTTACAATCGCACCTTCTAGTTTTGATGTAACATTTCCAACTGTTGTTTCACCTTTTACTCAAAATTTCTGCGTCACTGCAAATGGAATAAAACCGGACGTAGCAGTTATACTTGTTCCAATCACACCTGCTCGACCTGGATTCGATGCGATGTACAGTTTGCAGTATCGAAATAAGGGAAATCAGGTAGAGAATGGAAGCGTTTCGTTTTCTTATGATCAACAGTTGTTAGAGTATGTGATGTCTAATCCTGTTTTTGACAATCAAACGGCGAATTCTTTTACTTGGAATTTTACGAATTTACAGCCTTTCGAAACTCGCAATATTACGTTCACTTTGAATGTAAACGGTCCGATGGAAATCCCACCAGTTCATGGAGGAGACTTATTAAGTTCCGTTGCGGTAATTTCAACTTCAAACACGGATTTAACACCAACGGATAATCTATTTACTTTGAACCAAATAGTAGTAGGTTCTTATGATCCAAACGACAAAACCTGTTTAGAAGGAATGAGTATTACACCAGCTATGGTTGGAACATACGTCCATTACATGATTCGTTTTGAAAATACAGGAACGTACTTTGCCGAAAACATTGTCGTAAGAGATGACATTGACTCGACAAAATTTGATATTTCCAGCTTAATTCCTGTCGGTTCAAGTCATGATTTTGTGACGAGAATTAAAGACAATCGTGTCGAATTTATATTTGAAGGCGTTAATTTGCCTTTTGACGATGCACAGAACGACGGATATGTAGTTTTTAAAATAAAAACAAAACCAAACTTAGTTCTTGGAGCTGGTTTTAGTAATTCCGCTGGCATTTATTTTGACTATAATTTTCCAATTGAAACTAACAATTACACCACGACAGTTCAAAACTATTTAAGTTTGCCAACAAATGCAGGAGTAAAAGAGGTTGTCGTTTATCCAAATCCCGTTACTTCAATTTTAAACTTCGACAGTATTAACCCGATTTTGAAAGTTGAAATCTACGATATCTCCGGAAAAATTAGGAGATCAAATTCGGTTCACAACAATCAAATAAATTTATTTGATTTGAAATCGGGATCCTATATTCTTAAATTATTTGCGGAACAAGAAACCACTACTGCTAAAATAATTAAGCAGTAATTATATTGAAATTACAAAGTATTTAAAAAAAGCCGAAATAGTAGTTGCGATGAAAAGCGCTTACGATTTATGTTCGATTAAGTAATTCGCCAGTACTTTTTCAATCAATTCTTCTTTTGTCAAATGGTGAAAAATAGTTTTTACTTGCTGTTTTACGGCTTCAGGAAGTGCTCTATTTGGTTTGGTTTTAAACACTTTTTTTGCCCAAACTAAGGTGTTGTTCCACTCGAGATCTGCTGCATTTGCTTTTGAAACTGGTGTGAATTTGATTCCTAATGCTTTTTCAAAATCAGCAATTTCAGCCACTTCTTCTTGTTGAATGATCGTCATTGAAAGACCTTTTGAACCCGCTCTTCCTGTTCTTCCACTTCTGTGAACGTATGCTTCGTGTGTATCTGGCAAATGATAGTTGACTACATAGGCTAATTCTTTGACGTCAATTCCACGGGCTACCAAATCGGTTGCCACAAGAATGTCAATATATCCTTCGCGAAATTGCTCCATGATTCGGTCGCGAATTCCTTGGGTTAAACTTCCGTGTAAAGCGCCCGAAGCAATTTTTCGCATCGCGAGATTTTTCGCTAATTTGTTTACTGCCGCTTTTGTTTTACAAAAAATAATTCCTCTTCCGCCTTCTTGTGCGTTCAAAAAGTGCAAAAGCACATCCAGTTTTTCAATAGGTTCTACCACAAGATATTGATGAACGATACCTTCGTGACCCATCGTTGCCATATTGGATTGAACCGATACCGTCTTTTTCGACATATAATTGTGCACGATTTCTTTCAGTTCACCAGGCATCGTTGCACTAAATAAAAAAGTACGACGGTTTTTAGGTACTGCTGCAAGAATGGGCATTAAATCATCTTTTAACGCTTGAAACATCTCATCTGCTTCATCTAAAACCAAGTGTTTTAGTGCGGAAACATCAATTGCTTTTTTCTCAAGTAGGTCTAGAAAACGTCCTGGTGTTGCAACGATAATATGCGTTGTTGTTTTTAATGCTTCTATTTGTGTTTTAATCGGACTTCCTCCGCTAATTAAAACGATTGAAACCTCTGGTAAATGGGTTGCAAAACTTTTTAAATTCGTATAAATTTGTTGTGCCAACTCGCGTGTAGGCGACAAAATCAGCGATTGTACTTGTTGGTTTTCAAGATCAACTACTTGCAACAATGGCAATCCAAAAGCAGCAGTTTTACCTGTTCCCGTTTTGGCAAGTGCCACAACATCCTCCTTCTGATTTAAAATAATAGGAATAACTTGTTCCTGAATATCAGTAGCAACAGTAATTTTTAGATCGTTAAGTGCGTCCTGAAGTTTTTTGTTAATTCCTAAATCGGATAGAAGTCTTGACATGGTCCTTTTTTTTAGCAAAGATAAACACAGTTTGTTGTGATGCCTTGTATTTCAACTTTTAATTGCGCTACTATTTCAAAAAAAGCGCTATTCCAACTAACTTTAACCACTTTTTCGCAGTTTCATATCGCATCAATACTGAATAGTTTAAAATCGGAGCTGCTCTTGAATTGAAATTATACAAGTTCAGGCTTCTTCATAATTAAAAATTAAGATGTATACGCACTTACCGAATGCAACTTGCGAAAATTTCACAAATCACTTGGATAATTTTGTGATGCTATCGAAAATAGAATGCCGACCTTTGCGGTATTAAATAAGGACTTCTAATGGACAAAAAAACACAACTATTCACCATAAATATTCCACTTGAAGGCGTGGAGAGCGAACATTGTGGCCTTATCGTTGCTAAAGGTTTGCAAGACGTTCTGGGGATTCAAAGTCAAAAGGTTGAGGTCAATAACAAACGCGTCGTGATTGAAACGGCTCATCCTGAAAAGCTATCTGAGTTTGTTCAAACTATTAAGGACTTGGGTTATCATGTACCGACTGTAAAAAAGATCATTCCGGTTTTAGAAATGAGTTGTGCCTCGTGTGCTTCAAGTGTTGAAACTATTTTGAATGCAGAAGTTGGTATTTTAAAAGCCGTTGTAAATTTTGCTTCCGCAACCGTTGCTGTTGAATATATTGTAGGTTTAGCTTCTCCACAAACAATGAAAAGTGCCGTAGAAGAAGGTGGTTTTGGATTGTGGATTGAAGAAGAAAAAGAGAGCGGTGATGCTCTAGAAGTATTGCATGAGCAAAAATTTGCTTTGCTAAAGAAAAAGACGTTTTGGGCTTTGGGACTGGCGGTTCCACTAGTTACCATAGGAATGTTTTTTATGGAAATGGCCTACGCCAATATTATCATGTGGATTTTGAGTACCCCAATCGTATTTGGGCTTGGCTTGGATTTCTTTAAAAATGCGTGGAAACAAGCGAAACATCGCAGTGCAAATATGGATACTTTAGTAGCATTGAGCACAGGAGTCGCTTATTTGTTTAGTGTTTTTAATACTGTTTATCCGCAATTTTGGTTGGTACGAGGGTTGCAACCCCACGTTTATTTTGAAGCGGCGGGAGTAGTTATTGCTTTTATTTTATTGGGAAGACTTCTCGAAGAAAAAGCAAAAGGGAATACGTCAACGGCTATTAAAAAGTTGATGGGTTTGCAACCTAAATTTGTAACGGTGGTCGCCTTGGATGGAAGTCACCAACAAATTTCAATAGATGCGGTGGAAATTGACGCTATAATTCTAGTAAAGCCAGGTGAGAAAATTGCGGTAGATGGAATCGTTACATCGGGTCAATCGTATGTAGATGAAAGTATGCTGACCGGTGAACCAATTGCTATTTTAAAAACTGAAAACGAAAAAGTGTATGCCGGAACGATCAATCAGAAAGGGAGTTTTCAATTTAGAGCAGAACAAATAGGAAGCGCTACGTTGCTTTCTCAAATTATCAAAATGGTGCAAGAAGCTCAAGGAAGTAAGGCACCCGTTCAAAAGTTGGTCGACAAAATTGCACGTATTTTTGTACCCGTGGTTTTGGGTATTGCGGTATTTTCTTTCCTAGTGTGGACGATTTTTGGAGGCGAAAATGGGTTTACGCAAGGTTTGATGGCGCTTGTAACCGTTTTGGTCATCGCTTGTCCTTGTGCTTTGGGATTGGCGACGCCAACTGCGATTATGGTGGGTGTTGGAAAAGGAGCCGAAAACGGAATTCTGATTAAGGACGCTGAAAGTTTGGAATTGGCACAAAAGATCAACGTCGTTATTTTAGATAAAACGGGTACGATTACGGAAGGAAAACCTTCGGTAAATCATTCGTTTTGGCTTACAGAAGATGCAATTTTACGCCAGATTTTAAGCAGTATGGAACGGCAGTCGGAACATCCCTTAGCGGATGCGGTAGTGCGTTATTTAGAGGTGTATGAAAATGTGGCACTTTCTGAATTTGAAAGTATTACGGGTCATGGCGTTCAAGCTCAATTTGAGGGGGAAGCGTATTATGCGGGAACTAAAAAGTTGCTTTTGCAAAAAGGAATTACTTTTGACGAACGCTTAATACAAAAAGCCGAACTTTGGAGCAGTCAAGCTCAAACCGTGATTTGGTTTGCCAATAGTAAAAAAGCACTTGCCCTTTTGGCCATTTCCGATCCGATTAAAAGTTCCTCGAAAAGTGCAATACTTGCTTTACAAGAAAAAGGGATTGAAGTGTACATGTTGACCGGTGATACTAATGCTACTGCAAAAGCGGTTGCGGAATCCGTTGGAATCACGCACTTTGAAGCAGAATTTTTGCCGGAACAGAAATCAAATTTTGTCAAACAATTGCAATCGAATGGAAAAACAGTCGCAATGGTTGGTGACGGTATAAATGACAGTGCAGCATTGGCTCAAGCCGACGTCAGTATTGCGATGGGAAAAGGCAGTGCAATTGCCATGGATGTGGCAAAAATCACGCTCATATCTTCGGATTTACAGAAAATAGCGGAAGCCATTCGCTTGTCGAAATTAACTGTCCAAACGATTCGGCAAAATTTATTTTGGGCATTTGTGTACAATCTAATTGGAATCCCAATTGCCGCAGGATTACTGTATCCCGTTAACGGATTTTTATTAAATCCAATGTTAGCAGGAGCTGCGATGGCGCTAAGCAGCGTGAGTGTCGTCAGTAATAGTTTGCGATTAAAGTGGAAAAAATAATTTCAAAAATCAATATCAATTTTAATAAAAATAATTATAAATAATTTTCAAAAAATATAAAATATGAAAACATTACAGTTTAAAACGAATATGAAATGCAGTGGATGTAAGGATACGGTAACGCCTTTTTTAAACAGCGTATCTGAAATCAAAAAATGGGAAGTGGACACTACGAGTAAAGACAAAATTCTTACTGTAGATTTTGATGGAACAAATGAAGAGGTGATTGTAAAAAAAGTGGAAGAAGCCGGATTTAAAATTGAAAAAATAAGTTTGTAATACTGTCCTATTTCGAATTTTATAAAACAGCAATTAAATTGTATAAAGGTTTTTTTCTTATCGTGCTTTAATTTTGAGTAAATCAAAAAAATTAAATGCTATGAAAGATTCAACAACCACAAAAAAAGACGCAGCTACAACGAAACCTGCTGTAAAACCAACGACTGCTTTAAAGAAAGAGATTGAAAGAAAGCACATGGTTGAAGCTAAATCAACGGCGGCTGAGAAATTGAGAGAATTGTTTGTTGACGGTTTGAAAGATATTTATTGGGCTGAAAAAGCGTTGACTAAAGCAATTCCGAAAATGGCCAAAAATGCGACTTCCGCTAAATTAACTGCAGGTTTGACTTCACACTTAGTAGAAACGGAAGGTCAGATTAGTCGTTTAGAAAAAGTCTTCAAAATAATTGGTGAAAAAGCAGTTGCTAAAAAATGCGACGCTATGGACGGATTAATTGAGGAAGGAAAAAGCATCATGGAAGAAACAGAAGCGGGTCCGGTTAGAGATGCAGGAATTATTGCTGCTTCTCAAAAAATCGAGCACTATGAAATTGCTACTTACGGAACTTTGACTGCTTGGGCTAAAACTTTGGGCGAAAATGAAGCAGCCGAATTACTTTGGACTTCTTTGAACGAAGAAAAAGATGCGGATAGAAGTTTGACGGAAGCTGCATACCACGACATCAATTTCAACGCAGTAGATGCGGATGAAATGATGGACAATAAAAAGACAAAAAAATAAGTACTTTTTTATTTAGGTATTTTATTAATCCCTATTCTGATGTATTGGAATAGGGATTTCTAATTCTATAAATGATTTACTTTTACTACTTTAATTTTGTTGAACTCCTGTTTTTCGAATTTTATTTGTGAAAATTAGTGTAATCTGTATAAAATAAATAGGGACATTTCAACTTAAATTCCTTCTATATTATCAAATCTTTTTTCTAACGACATCTTTTTCCTTATTTTTACCGTTATCAAATTTTATATATGGATAATAGTTACCAACTTACCGTAAATAATACTCAAATTTACGACCGAAAAGCATCTGAAAATTCAAACCTTGATGCTGTAGAAGTTTCGCCTTCGAAATTTCATATTCTTAAAAATAACCAAGCCTACACTGCCGAAATCGTTGAAGCTGATTTTATTAATAAGACCTATACTGTAAAAGTAAATGGAAATTCTTATACCGTTTCCATCGCTAATTCTCTTGACTTGCAGATTAAAGAGATGGGATTTTTAGTGGGCGGTTCAAAACAAATCAACGAAATTAAAGCGCCAATGCCGGGCTTAATTCTTGAAATGAGCGTTTCCGTAGGTGAAGAAGTGCAAGAAAACGATTGTTTACTGATTCTTGAAGCAATGAAGATGGAAAATAGTTTCCTTTCGCCAAGAGCGGGAATAATCAAATCTATTTCTGCGAAAAAAGGAGATGCTGTTGAGAAAGGACAATTGTTGATTGAGTTTGAATAGATTAAAAATGGTTTAAAGCTTAAGGCTTCAAGTTTTATGGAGAACCTGAAACTTTAAACAAAGAAAACCTGAAACAAATAATATGAAAATAACAAAAATATTAGTTGCCAATCGTGGCGAAATAGCCATTCGGGTAATGAAAACTGCCCAGAAAATGGGTATCAAAACAGTTGCCGTTTATTCGACGGTGGACAGAAATGCACCTCACGTAAAGTTTGCCGATGAAGCGGTTTGGATTGGCGAAAGTCCCTCCAATCAATCGTATTTATTGGGAAGCAAAATTGTGGAAGTGGCTAAATCTTTAAACGTAGATGCGATTCACCCCGGTTATGGATTTTTAAGTGAAAATGCCGCATTTGCAGATGAAGTTCGTGCTAATGGAATGATTTTCATCGGTCCAGAGTCGAAAGCGATTCACATGATGGGAAGCAAACTTGCCGCAAAAGAAGCAGTGAAAGCGTATGATATTCCAATGGTTCCTGGAATTGATGAAGCGATAACCGATACCGATAAAGCAACGAAAATTGCGATTGAAATTGGTTTCCCCATCTTAATTAAAGCTTCTGCCGGTGGTGGAGGAAAAGGAATGCGTGTGGTTGAAAAAGCCGAAGATTTAGAATCTCAAATGACACGTGCCATCAGTGAGGCGACTTCAGCTTTTGGAGATGGCTCGGTTTTTATTGAGAAATATGTGGCTTCTCCGCGACATATTGAAATTCAAATCATGGCAGATTCTCACGGGAATACGTTGTATTTGTTTGAAAGAGAATGCAGCATTCAACGCCGTCATCAGAAAGTAGTGGAAGAAGCACCTTCGTCTGTATTAACTCCCGACTTGCGTAAGCAAATGGGTGAAGCAGCGGTGAAAGTGGCACAAGCTTGTGATTATTTAGGTGCAGGAACGGTGGAGTTTTTATTGGATGAAAACTTGAATTTCTATTTCTTGGAAATGAATACGCGTTTGCAAGTGGAACATCCGGTTACCGAATTAATTTCGGGAGTGGATTTAGTAGAATTGCAAATTCGTGTGGCTCGAGGCGAAGCACTTTCAATGAAACAAGCCGATTTAAAAATGAAAGGCCATGCGATGGAATTGCGTGTGTATGCCGAAGACCCGTTGAATGATTTCTTGCCAAGTGTGGGGCATTTAGACGTTTATACTTTGCCTAAAGGCGACGGAATTCGTGTGGATAACGGATTTGAGCAAGGAATGGATGTGCCGATTTATTACGATCCGATGTTGGCAAAATTAATTACTTACGGGGAAACTCGCGAAGAATCAATTCAGTTGATGATTCAAGCGATTGATGGTTATCATGTGGAAGGCGTGAGTACGACTTTGCCTTTTGGGAAATTTGTAATGGAGCATGAAGCATTCCGTTCAGGACATTTCGATACGCATTTTGTGAAGAAATATTACGATGCAGAACATTTGAAAGTTCATCAGGAACAAGAAGCGGAAGTTGCGGCAATGATTGCACTTCAACAGTATTTAAAAGACCAAATCACGCTTCGTTTGCCTAATTAAATTCAGTATTCAGTCGCAGTATTCAGTCACAGTTTTCAGTCACAGTTTTGATTTACAGTTTTTACATTGAACTTTTAAAAAAAAACTGAAACCTGAAACAAAAAATAATAATAAATGCAAAATAAAATTCAAAATTTACAAGATAAAATGGCTTTGGCTCGTTTGGGCGGAGGCGAAAAAAGGATTGCAACACAGCATTCAAAGAAAAAATTAACGGCTCGGGAACGAGTGGAATATTTAATGGACGAAGGTTCATTTGAAGAAATCGGAATGCTGGTTACACACCGTACGACGGAGTTTGGCATGCAAAAAGAAGTCTATTACGGCGATGGTGTAATCACAGGTTACGGAACCATTAACGGCAGAATGGTGTATGTTTTTGCCCAAGATTTTACTGTTTTTGGTGGCGCTTTGTCTGAAACACATGCAGAGAAAATTTGCAAAGTGATGGATTTAGCCGTGAAAACGGGAACACCAATGATTGGTTTAAATGACTCTGGTGGTGCTCGAATCCAAGAAGGTGTGCGTTCTTTAGGAGGTTATGCAGATATTTTTTATAGAAATGTACGTTCTTCGGGCGTGATTCCGCAGATTTCTGCAATTATGGGACCGTGTGCTGGTGGAGCGGTTTATTCGCCTGCCATGACGGATTTCACCATGATGGTAGAAAATAGCAGTTACATGTTTGTTACAGGGCCAAACGTGGTGAAAACAGTTACTAACGAAACTGTGACTTCAGAAGAATTAGGTGGTGCAAGTACGCATTCCACCAAGTCGGGAGTGGCACATATTACTTCTGCAAATGATGTGGAATGTTTGGAAGACATCAAGCGATTGTTGAGCTATTTGCCACAGAATAATACCGAAACTACTCCAAAAGTACAAATTGAATTGGGTACTGAAATTCGGGAAGAATTAGCGCATATCATTCCTGAAAATGCCAATAAACCGTATGACATGCATTCGGTTATTAAAGGAATTATTGATGCAGATTCATTTTACGAAGTACATAAAAATTACGCAGAAAATATCATCGTAGGATTTGCTCGTTTAGGAGGAAGGAGTATTGGTATTGTTGCCAATCAACCTAACTTTCTAGCAGGAGTTTTAGATGTAAACAGTTCGATTAAAGCGGCACGTTTTACTAGGTTCTGCGACTGTTTTAATATTCCACTTTTAGTGCTTGTGGACGTTCCTGGGTTCTTACCTGGAACCGACCAAGAATGGAACGGTATTATAGTTCACGGTGCGAAATTGCTTTATGCTTTAAGCGAAGCTACGGTGCCAAGAATTACAGTAATTACTCGAAAAGCATACGGTGGCGCTTATGATGTGATGAATTCAAAACACATTGGAGCGGATATGAATTTCGCTTGGCCTTCTGCAGAAATCGCCGTTATGGGTGCCAAAGGAGCGAGTGAAATTATCTTCAAAAAAGAAATCGCTGCTGCTGAAAATCCTGCCGAGAAACTTCTAGAAAAAGAAGCGGAATATGCCGAACAATTTGCAACTCCTTATGGAGCGGCTCAACGTGGGTTTATTGATGAGGTGATTTTGCCACAAGATACAAGACGTAAATTGATTAAAGCGTTTAGCATGTTGGAAAATAAAGTAAGTGACCAACCGAAGAGAAAGCACGGGAATATTCCGTTGTAGGAAAGAGAGAATAGAGTAAAGAACAAAGAAAATAGATTATAGATTCATAGAGCTGAAATTCTATAGTATTCATAAAAGCTGCAAATCAACAAGTTGAAAAATGTTGTTTTGCAGCTTCTTTTTTTAGTATTGGAGTCGTGTAAATTTCAAACAAGATGTTATAACTTCATTTAACATATGTTAACAAAAACCGCGTTAAACCTTGCCTACATTTGCATTTAACATTTTTGGCACTGTTGTTGATTTACGACAAGTCCAAATACAAACCCCATTTTTACAAATTTTAAAAATTAAAAAACCATGAAAATCAAATTAGCATTAATCGCACTTGTAACTGTTTTGTTCGTAAGTTGTAATTCAACAAAAACAGCAGTTGACGGAATTGAAGGAAGAACTTGGAAATTGAAAACGCTTGAAGGAAAAGACATGACCAATCTAAAATTAGAGAAAGACGTGTTTTTTATGTTGAATAAAGAAGAAAGTCGTGTGAATGGTTTTTCAGGTTGCAACAACATGATGGGAACGTATACTTTAGAAGAAGGAAACCGTATCAAATTTTCGCAAATGGGATCTACAATGATGGCTTGTCCAGATGCAACGTTCAATGAAAGAGACTTTTTAGAAGTGTTTGAATTGGCAGACAATTACACCATTACTGGTAACGAATTATCAATCAACGTAGGAAGAAGAGCTCCTTTAGCTGTTTTTGAAGCTGTTGATGTAAAAGAATAATGCAATTAGAACCTTATCGTATTGAGGTTTAATTTTAAAATGCCGAATATTATAGTTAATTCTGACGAAACATGAATTAATTTAGTATTCGGCATTTGTTTTGGAAAGCAAATAATGAAATGCTACTTATGAAAAATAAAAACGTATTACTTACCGGTGCTTCAGGAACTGTTGGCTTTGAAGCCTTGAAACAATTACTTGCTAAAGGCATTTACGACTTAACTGTATTTGATAAGGAAAGTGCTCTTTCTCGAAAGAAATTACTTCCGTTTAAAGGTCAAGTCAATGTCTTATTTGGAGATATTTCTGTTGAAAGTGATTTAAATGCCATAAAAGACATGGATTTCGTAATTCATCTGGCGGCGTTAATTCCACCTGTTGCGGATGATTTTCCTGAATTGGCTAAAAAAGTAAATTTAATTGGCACCCAAAATTTAATTAAACAATTGGAACTACATTCTCCAAACGCATTTTTCATGTACAGTTCGAGTATATCTGTTTATGGCGACCGAATAGAAAATCCATGGATAAATGTGGGTGATGCTTTAAAACCAAGCGAAGGTGATTATTATGCAGAAACTAAAATTTTGGCGGAAGCCTCCATTCAAAACAGTACTTTAGATTACACGATTTTCAGGTTGGCCGCGATTATGGGCAATCATAAAATTTCAAAGTTGATGTTTCATCAGCCATTAAATACAGCATTAGAAATTGCTACTCCGCGAGATACAGCGAGGGCTTTTGTTAATGGTATTGAAAAACAAGCTGCACTTTCAAAAAAGATTTTTAATTTAGGAGGCGGAGAAACGTGTCGAATAAGTTACGAAGGTTTTCTAAAACGTTCATTTCAAATTTTTGGCTTGGGCCAATTTGACTTTCCGGATCATAGTTTTGCAGATAAAAATTTTCACTGTGGCTACTACCAAGATGGAGCAGATTTAGAACATATTGTGCATTTTCAACAACACAGTTTAGAAGATTATTTTAAAATGGAGGCGGATAAAGTGTCTTTTGGCAGAAAATTTGCAACTACACTATTTAACAAACCAATCAAGTGGTTTCTGTTGCAAAAATCGGAGCCTTATACGGCTTTTAAGAAGAAGGATCAGCAGCAGATGCAACACTACTTTAATTAAAAAATTATAATTATGAAAACGATACTTTTATTATTTGGAATGCTTGCTGGTTTAACTCCTTCGAATAATCCGAAATTGACGATAAAAATTTCTAATATTGAAAAAATAAAGGGTGAAATTAAAGTAGGAATTTTCAACACCGACACTCATTTTTTAAAGGAAGGATACGCCCTTAAAAATTATTCTGTTAAAGTAGAAAATAACACAGCAATTCTGACGATTACGGATTTGCCAAAAGGCGAATATGCTGTTACCATGTACCACGATCAAAATTCAGATAACGAATGCAACAAAAATTTTATTGGAATTCCCAAAGAACCTTATGCATTTTCAAATAATATCAAACCGAAAATGTCGGCGCCAAAATACAAGGATTGCAAATTTGATTTATCAGAAAACAAAACATTAAACATTACGTTGATTAATTAACTATAATTGATTAAATTTATGTTTTGCAAATTTAGAAATTTCGCAGCTTCAGGGTTGCGAAATTTTAGCATTCTACACTCCTTCTAAAATCAAAATTTTACTTTAAAAAATAATATACCTTATGAAATTCAGCTTCTACTTCATCCTGTTTTTTTCCTTGTTCAGTTGTAAAAAGGGGATTGAGCCCTCAGAGGAATCCTCACAATTGTTTTTTAATGGTGAAATTATTACTATGGAAAACGATTCCGTCCAATATGTAGAAGCTGTTGTGGAGCAGAACGGAAAAATTGTATTCGTAGGAACTAAAGCGGAAGCCGAAACGAAATATAAAAATGCACGTCCAATGGATTTGAAAGGAGCGACCCTATTGCCCGGTTTCATTGATCCTCACAGTCATTTTGGAATGGTTTCTAATACGATGGGACAAGTCGATCTGAATCCGGAACCGGTAGGAAAAATTAAAAACATAGCTGATATTCTTGCTAGTTTAAAAGAGTATAAAGAGAAAAATGAAATTCCGGACGGCGAATGGATTTTCGGTTGGGGTTACGACGACGGACAATTAGAAGAAAAAAGACACCCTACAAAAGCAGATATCGATAAAGTCCTGCCTAATAATCCGGTTTATTTGCAACATACGAGTGGACACATGGGTGTTGCAAATTCGTTAGGTTTGCAAAAATTGAAATTTGATGCAACAACTGTAAATCCTGAAGGAGGAAATATCGAACGTTTACCAAATTCTCAAGAACCATCTGGTTTAGTGCAGGAAACGGCAATGTATCCTTTCGTTAGAAATATGTTGGAAATTTTAGCATCAAAACAAGCTGAATTTTTTGAAACGACACAAAATTACTATGCGTCAAACGGAATTACCACGGCTCAAGATGGAATGACGGACCGGAAGACGATTGCTTTTTTTCAATCACAAGCGGATGCAGGAACGCTTGAAATTGATTTAATAGCACTTGCTGGTTACTCGGAATTAGACTCTAATTTAGCGGATACTTCGCTTGTATTTAAAAAATATAAAAACGGATTTAAAGTACAAGGAACCAAGATCGTTGCCGATGGTTCACCTCAGGGGAAAACGGCTTTTTTCACGAAACCCTTTTTAACTTCGGTTCCGGGTTGTCAACACGATTGTAGAGGTTTGCCTAGTTTGAGTCAAGAAGCGATTAATAAGTTGTTTGAAACGGCTTATGCCAATGACAATCAGTTGTTCATTCATTGCAATGGCGATGCAACGGTTGACATGATTTTAAAAGCACATAAGTTGGCTTGCGAAAAATTAGAACAACCTTTAGATAAAGACCGAAGAACGATTGTTATTCACGCTCAATTTGCTCGTCCGGATCAATTGAAATCATTTGTGAAATACAACATGCAACCTTCCTTTTTTACAAATCACGCTTATTTTTGGGGTGATGAACACGTTTTAAATTTAGGAAAAGCCCGTGCTGACTTTTTGAGTCCAATGGTTTCAGCGCGAAAATTAGGTTTAAAACCAACCAATCATTCGGATGCTACAGTTACACCTATTGATCCAATTTTTACGATTTGGACTGCAGTAAACCGGTTTTCTCGTTCGGGAATTGTAATTGGTGAAAAGGAACGAACAACACCTTATTTAGCTCTGCAAGCGATTACTTCCTTTGCGGCTTATGAACTTTTCGACGAGCATTTAAAAGGAACTTTGACGGTGGGAAAATTAGCAGACTTCGTGGTTTTAGATAAAAATCCTTTGAAAGTGGATCCGATGGATATTCGAAGCATTAAAGTGGTGGAAACCATCAAAGAAGGAAAAAGCATTTATAGAAAATAATAAGTACAAAATACAAGCACTATGAATGCATAAGAACTATTTAGTTTAAAAGGAAAAACTGCAATTATAACTAGTGGTGCAAACGGAATTGGAAATGCTAATGCGATTATTTTAGCGCAACACGGAGCGAATATTGCTATTGGAGATTTCAATATTGAAGATGGGAAAAGATTGAAAGATTAAAAGATTAAAAGATAGAAAGATAGAAAGACAGTGAGCGCGTGTATATTTGCTAAATAGAAGATGGAAAATCTCTATTTTTGAATTCATTATTTTATGGGGTACTTTTAAACTGTATAAAATTGATTTGAAATGGTGTAAATGTTTTCAAGTATAAATTTCTAACTTTGATTTTATAGAATTAATAAAAAATTTAAAATGGACAATCACAAAAGCATTTCGATACTTAACGAACTTATCATTATCAATAACGACCGTGTAGAAGGATACAAAACGGCTTACATTGAGGCAGAAGAAACAGATCTAAAAATTTTATTAGAAGGCTTTCAGGAAACGAGTGAAAAAAACATTGTTGCATTAAGTGGTGCAGTTCGCCATTTGGGTGGTGAAGTTGAAGAAGGAACTCGTGCTACAGGCAAATTTTTCCGATTTTGGATGGACTTCAAAGCAACACTTACCGGAAATAACAGAGGTACAATTTTAGATTCGTGTGAATTTGGCGAAGATAAAGCATTAGAGGCCTATGAAACTGCTCTTGATGATAAGGAAGCATTAGCTCCTGATCACATCGGGTTAATTTTAGCGCAACAAGCTGCCATTCGTGCGGACCATGATAAAGTAAAAGCACTTCGTGATGAAGCAATGGAGTAATGATTTTACTCTGTCAATAACTGAAAATCCTGAAGATGTTAAAATTTTCAGGATTTTTTTATTTGTTAGTAGTGTTTAACCAACTGTAGAATTTTAAAAATCATTCAACAATTTCGTATTCAATGTTTAATTTTCGCAAATCTCGTAAAGACGAAGCTGCGTTTTTATCGTCTAATTCAATTTCTACAGGATCGCCGTCTAATAGGATTTCGGTAATTTCCATGCAAAGTGAATCACTTAGATCTACTGCAACCGAAGCAATACATTTTGCAATAGATCTTTTATCAGGTCTTTGTGCGTCACAGGATAATAAATTGACTTTCATAAGTGGAGTTTAAGCTGCAATATACGACAACTTCCGATTTGTAGACATCAAATTTAACTGTAAAGTTGTTCATTTTTCTATATTACTTGTAGCGTTAGCATTCTAGGATCCATACTTATTAAACAGATCAAACCCTTCAAACGGATCTCCTTAAAATCATTAAATTCTTATAATTTTGAAGATATTCGGATTCAAATAGATTTGGGTACATAGGACATTAAAATAGTTATTTTATGAAGTGAGCGGTTGAGTACAGTTTCTTATGTTGTTTACTTAAAATTAAACTTTTGAATGCTAGTTACACTTCGTACTTTTGTGCTATGAATGATAATTTTACTACAGAATTTTTTGGCATTGGCATACTGAACGGAAAGACACCAGAAAATCTGGGCGTGTTATGGCGTTCTGCCCAGAACCTTGGTGCAAGTTATATTTTTACTATTGGAAACCGTTACGCAAAACAAGCTTGTGACACGCACAATGCGGTAAAATCCATGCCTTATTTTCACTACGAAAATTTTGATGATTTCTTTAAAAATTTACCAAAAGGTGCTCGACTTGTTGGCGTAGAATTAGACGAAAGGGCAGAAGATTTGGAAACTTTTGAGCATCCCAGACGTTGTGTTTATTTGTTAGGTGCTGAAGACAATGGACTAACGAACCAGGCGATTGAGAAGTGTCACTTTTTAGTAAAGTTCAAATCCATAAAAAGTTTAAATGTATCGGTTGCCGGAAGTATTGTAATGTATGATCGGGGAATTGCTAAGGCGCGATCTTAAAAAATGCAAACTAATATAACTTTAAATTTAAACTCGAGGTTGCTAAATTTTATTCAAAGTAATTATAAATTTAAAGTCGTGAGTTCTAAATCTAAAAAAGCCTGTAAATTATAATTTACAGGCTTTTGAACTTAAATAAAGTTTTAGTGGAGTCGGGGAGTATGTCTTGAAGTATACTGATTTAGTATGTTAATAACTAATAATCAACTGTTAGCACTTGTTTTGGCTGGATTCGTTACATTTGATGTTATTGCGTTTTTATAGGTAAATAAAGCAAAACTGTCAACTAAATTGTCAACTGGATGAAATATACATTTAATGTGAAAGAGCCCAAATCTGAATCAGAATCACTAATATTGTTTTCCTGTTATTTTAAGGAAGAGAACAAAAAATTCGTTTATTCTACAGGAGAAAAAATCATTCCTAAAAACTGGGACTTCGAAAACCGATTTGTATTTACTGCTAGTAAAAATAAATCAAAATTTTCAGAAAGCATAAAAAAACAATTAAATCGTTATTCCGATTTATTTTTAGAAACGGAAGGTTTATATAAAAGGATCAACGAGCCATTTACTTCTCAAATTCTAAAAAAGAGTTTCGATGAACATTTTAAAAAGACCGTTAAAGGGAAAAATATTTTCTTCGATGCTTATGATCAATTTATGGCTGAAAAGAAACAAGGTAAAGAGTGGTCAGAAGCTACCGTAAAACGATATACAAACATTAAAAATATTCTTAAAAAATTTGAAGCTACAAGAAATTACAAGCTAACTTTTAGTAATATTAATCCTGCATTTCACAGAGAATTCACAACCTATTGTATGGATGATTTGGAACACATCAATAATACGTATTCGAGAAATCTTGGCCTATTTAAGAGTTTTATGTTTTGGGCTAAAAAAAATAAATTTACGTACAACGATGCTTTCATTGAATTTAAGAAAGTTGAACGAGTAATAACAAATCAAATCGCACTCACAATTGAAGATTTAGGAAAGTTGATGAAGCATGAATTTAAAAGTGAAAGGTTAGAAAAAGTCCGCGACGTCTTTGTTTTTGCATGTGTTACTGGAATGCGTTTTGGAGAGCTATCTCTAATTTCAAAATCTAACGTAATTAATGATTATATAATACTCAAAGAAGATAAGGACGAAACTAAGGAAGCTCGAGAAATTCCGTTGACCAGTATTGCTAGATTTATCCTCAAAAAATACGATTATGAACTTCCGCTGATTAAAAATCAAAAGCATAATGAGTATATAAAAGAAGTGTTTCAAGAATTAGAATATAACCATAAAGTTCAAAAAGTCACTACCAAGGGGAAAGAAAACATAAAAGAAGAACTATTTTTCTATAATCGAATAAGTACACACACTGCAAGACGGACGTTTATAACAATGATGAAGCGTCAAGGGAAAAGTGACAAACTTATTGCTTCAATTACGGGTCATAGCGATATGAAAACATTGAATCAGTATTATCAAGTGAGTGAACCTGAAAAAAAGGAAGCAATGGATGAGGTTTTTGACATTGAGATTCCATTGAAAAAAATAATTGGAGCGTAATTAAAATTTTTAATTGTTTGCGGTCAACAACTTGCTTTTTAAATTAACAAAATATTTATAGGCGTTTAAGTTAATCCAAATATCTTCCTTTTTTGAAACACTTAACAGTAATCTGTAACAGTTTATTTAGGTTAATTCCACGCAAAGGTCACACAAGGTCGCACAAGGTCGCACAAGGTCGTAAAAGGTCGCACAAAGTCGCACAAGGTTGTAGATGGAAATATTGATTATATAATATTTGTAAAAGTTATGCAGACACTAACATTCCGTTCTTGTCATCGCATTTACTGATTAAATAAATTATTATCAATCAAGCAAAACCGCCTACGTGCACATAGGTAGTTTGCATAATTAAATTTTAAAATTATGAAACTAGTTATTACAACTCCAGAAATGTTGGAAGATATTATTAAATCTTCTGTTGACATCGCTATTCAAGAATATTACTCTAAAAAGGAATTGGCGAAAACCAGAAAAAAACATTACACGATCAAGGAAACAGCCTTAGAATTAAAGGTAAGTACTTTAACTGTTAGAAATTATATTGACAAAGGAATCTTGCAAGCATTTAAGATTGGTAATAGAATTCTAATTACCAATGAGAGTTTAGAGAAGTCCATGAATGAGGTGAAATCAGCTCGATATAAGAGATAAAATCGACTATAAATTAACTTTAATCGTAAAACAAACGTAAAACTGACGCATAATGGACACCTATTTCTATTTCTGTCACTATTGTGGCAAAGAATATACACCCAAAAGAAGAAATTTTCAAAAGTACTGTAGCAACAGTTGTAGGACAAATGCTTTCATGAAAAGAAAGAATGCTGCAACTGTAGCTTTGCCATCCATTACTACAAACGAATCGACTATAACCAAACCAACGAAAATTGACACGATGAGTTTGGCGGGAGTAGGGAATGCGGCCGCTGGAGTTTTAGCGGCCAATTTGGCTACAAATTTATTTATAAGAGAAGAAAACAAACCTGCTACAAAAAAAGATTTACAGGAGGTTAAAGATCTGCTACTTACTCGCTATTATCCAATATTGAATCTTTCGCAACATTTAAATGGTGCAAAACCCTTTTACGATTTGGATACGCAACAAGTCGTTTACCTTTCTAATCGACGTTAATCACGTGACTTCTAAAAAATAAAAAATCGTCAGCACTAAAATAAATAGGAACGGATGAACAAAAAAAAGTTACTATAACACTGTCGAACCATTACAGAAATAAATAGTTGTTCTTATATGTCATGGCAAATATGTCACTAGTTCGCGATCTAATTTAATTTTTTTGCGTTCACCTCTTTCGCCTTTAATAGTATAAAAATCCATTAATAGCTCTCCAACAGTATCTTTAATTTTCTTGTTTATTCGTGATAGTACGATATCTCTATCTTGCTCAAATGGATTTATTAAATTTGAAATTGATTGGTTAATAGCGTCGTTTTCGGTATGATTGCAGAACGTAGAATAAGATGCTGTCAACTCATTTCGGAAGTCTTGTAATTCATTTAAAATCAAACCTTCAGGATATTTTAGAAACAATAGAAATAATGCTTTTTCTTTCGGATTTAATCTTAATTCAAGACCTCCTAAATCGGCAAAGAATATTTTTTTAGTACGGCCTTTTATTTCTAATATACTAGGTTTATGCAAAAGTACGGACCGACCTCGAAAGGTCATACTCTTTCTTATTCCATCTAAAATATCAAAAAATTGTTGCGAAAGTAAAATTGAAACATCTCGTGCTACAAAATGAGTCATGCACGTAGGACACACATCTGCTGTGCGCATTTTTAAAATAATTTGAGATTTATCTTTGCAAAAATCCATAATACAACCAATTGGGGTGTTATGAATGTTCTTTAAAATTGCATCATTATCTGCAAACATAAAATAGCGCATTACCCAAATAATAACTTCATAGGCAATAGGAAATCGTATATCTATTCCGTTTCCAAAGAAGTGCTCCCAATTAGAAGTTTGAATAAAATAGTTTTTCATAGATGGTGAAACGGAGCCAAACCAATTTTTATCATTAGCGATGTCGGTGAGAAGAACGACTATTTCTCCATCTGGAATATTTTTTAACCTTCGATAATTGTCGCATTCGGTAAAAAGTTGTTTCCATGTTTTTGTTTTCTCTTTAAATGGAAATGAAATTTTAGACTCTTTAACCATGTTAATATGAGAAAAAGAAACTGACTTTTTATGTTCAAAAGAGTCCTTATTAAGCCATAATTTCTCCTCAATAAAATCTTCAGAAAATCCATCTTCATTCCCGCTCGAAACGAATTGTAAAGGTCCGCGGTATTGTTGTAATAATTGCAAAACATTACTGTAGGTTTCTTGGCTGAATTCGGGCGAACGCAAAAGATGGATTTTCATTAGACTAAACTACTATTTATTATTTAATTTCTGCGGTCTTTATTTTTTATAAAATCCAAAAAATTCCTTTTCGTTGTGCCAGATTCCTTGCTTTTTGAATATAAATGCATGCCTTCACTAACATCATTCATCATCTTATTCATGTCGCTTTTGTTGAAAGACACTACATTTTCTGCTTTAATATTGAGCATTTTGGAGGTGTGCATCGCATCAATATCTGCTCCTAAAAAGGTGAAAGTCCATTTTTCTGTAGCTTCTAATTGTGCAATTGTTGCAGCAATTTGGTGGAACGTAAATTCTCTACTTGCATTTTCCATTCCGTCAGTAAGAATTACCATCACCACGCTCATTTCATCGTTTAAAATCGCACTTTCATTACTGATTCTGATTTGATTTATAGAAGTTCCAATAGCATCTAGTAATGCCGTTGTTCCAGATGGTAAGTATTGATTATACGACAGCGGTTTAAAGTTACTAACTCCGACATGGGTTAAAATATGATCTATTTCATGATCAAATATCGTAAGTGACACTTCGATTTTTTGCTCTGAAAATTCATTTTGCAGCCTTTTAATTGTTTCTAACTGTGCATTGAATCCATGTAAAGTTGTTTCTCTGCAGTCGTTCATCGAACCACTTTTGTCTAAAACGAAATGGTAAAGTGTTTTTTTGTTTTTCATGATATATTTGTTTAGAATTATAGTACAAATGTATCACGACGGTTTGCGAAAGAGAATTTCTTGCAAGCTTGCAGAAGATGATTCTAGGTAATTTATATACTGGTCGAATTGAAGGTAACTTGATTTTTGTTTAATTAAGTTGTGAAAAATTGCGTGAACGATATGAAATCATTTTGATACAAGAGGTAAAACCGCTTAAAAATTGAATTTAATCGTAAAACTAACGTAAAGCTGACGAATCTTATAGAACCATTTCTATTTCCTCCTAGGTTGTGACAAATAAAATATTTCCAAAAGAAGAAAATTTGAAAAGCAGTGTTACAAGTTGAAGGATTTATGCATTTATGAACAGCAATAAGATTATTAGTATTAAACGGTACAGCATTGATTACTTAATAATAATAATAATAATAATAATTCAGATGTAGCTAGTCTAATAAAAATCTAGAAAATGAGTTTTACCGTAATAGGGAATGAGAAGTTTAGATAAAATATTTATAGAATTTTAGGGTTTGGGGCAATTGAAATTAAGATCAGGCTTTAAATAATCGACTAAATCGAAATAGTCTATAACTTTAAATAGATATTCTTAAAATTTTTCCGATCGAATTTTTCTCGAATTTTAAAATTTATTTTTAACTATATAAACTTAAAGTTTCATTTAACCTCCTTTTAATCTCTTCTTGTAGAATCTTAGGTTGCAAAATTTTTACGTGTGCCCCAATTGACAATAATTCCATTATGAAATCATAGGTTAGGTGAATTAGCAATTCAACTCGCAATTCAGTTTCATTATCAATTATTGTTTTTTGAGAATGATGTAGAGGGAAAGATTTTATAAACTTTCCTTGCTTTTGCGAAAATGATAAAATTACTTTTTCGGGAATTTCATTTTCTTTTGTTACGATTCCAAAACTATGTTGAAAGGCGGATTTGGCATCGTAATTTGATGTACGTACAAAAGTATTCTCTAAAACTTTTAAATCTGAAATTCGGTCAAGTCCGAAAGTCTTAATTATATTATCTTTCTTGTCTTTCGCTATCAAATACCAGCGGAAGCGCGCTTCCTTTAACGCAATTGGCTGAACCTGTTTTAGATGTTTTTCCTCCTCTTCTGTCCAATATTTTTCATGTGTAAATTGGACTTCGTGTTTTTTCTTAATCGCAGACAAAAGAGTATAAATGTGTTCTAAACCTAGCGGCTTTCGTTTTTCCACAATGATTTCATTTTCAAATTGATTGGAGAGATTTAGAACGTTAAACACTTCAAAGCTTTCCATTAATCTGTCATGTTTTTCTGAATCTTCATCTGAGTTTTCAACGATTTCGTAAACGTCTTTTGCACGATTTTTACGAATTTTGATGCCAAATAAGGATTCGATTTCTTTTAAGTCGCGTTGAAATGTTCGCAGTTCCACTTCAAAATTTTCCTCTTCAATTATGGATTGTTCTTGCAAGTATTTTTTAATTATATCAAAAGAAGACGGCTTTCGACGAACGAGATTAATAATTAGTGAATATCGTTTTATAAATCTTTGTTTAGACATACAATTGATTTTTGTTTGGCTATAAAAGTAACCATTTTGAATTTCTTTAATTTTTTTCTTTTATATCCCAATTGACTTCGCCTAAATCAATCATTCCAAGCATTTCAACTTCTACCCATGAGGAAAGATTTCCATCTACAGAACACAATCGAATTTCAAAACCCGAAAAACTTTCGGAATTTATACTTAAAGCTGTACCTCTTTTCAGATGTGTAATCATTTTACCGTGCTGCTTTTCGGTAAGCTCTATAATTAGTTGCTTCATCTTATAATCTGTTATACTTGCTTCATATAAATCTTTAATGGCTTGAATTCCATTTTCTTTTATTTTTCGAGCACCAATTCCGGCAAAATTAGTTTCAGTAATGGTAGGAACCTTTTTCAAAACATTAAATTTTGATTTTCCATAAGACCATTTATACCAAGCATCTTGTTCTTGGTCAAAGACATACACGTCTTTTCTATTGTCAATCGCCATTTGAACCGCCCAACCCGTTCCGCCCGCGACGTATTCTAGACCGGGTCTTTTACAAATTTCGCTAATGGCAAAGACCTGATTTGAGTTTTTTATTTGTTGCCAATTCCTTGAAAGTAAAGGCATAAACTTATTATACGTTTTTCGTTTTAAGGTTTTTGCAGCAATTTCTATTCTATTAATTCCTTCTTGAAAATCAGATTCGCTAATTTCTACTTTATTTTTGCTTTTATGAGAAGCTGTTTTGTAAGAATAAGCTTTGGTCAAAACGCCATATTTTTCTCCAATTTTCTCAAAATATGTATCGGCACCAGTCGCGCCACCTGAATGACAAATAAATTGTTTTTTGTCTTTAATCGTTGAATTCATAATTATACCTTTTTAATACTTCAAAGGTATTTTGGATGACGTCGTGTGATGACGTTTTCAGATAATGTGTAGATTTATTGGTGTGTTTTTGATTAAGCGGGATTGTTTATACATTCTTTACTATCTAATACCTTCAATCTGTGTAATATGTACAAATTCGGACTTATAAATTTATTCTCTCTTCTAAACACTTCTTTGTCTACTTCCATTAAAAATTTATCATACAAAAAAGTTGCAACAGCACCGCTGCGCGAAATTCCGGCTGAACAATGAATTATAAATGCTGATTTATCTTTATGCTGATTTATGAAATATACAATTCGTTTAAGTTCCGAGTCAGACGGTTTTAGATATTGTAGCTTTCCTTTCTCAACTATATCTTCCTCGATATCCCACATTTTCACTTGCAAGAAATTCTCAATTGCTGTGTTATATTTTGTTTCCGTACTATCGCAGTCTAAAATAGAAATAAACGCACCGAAACTGTAGTATTTAAAAAGCTCGTCGTTAAAGTGTTCGTCAAAAATCATTTTTGGTAAGGCACGAATTTGTTTCATTATAGATATCTATTGATTAATTATTTTAAAATGATTTTTATCAGAAAACAGCTTTCCCCTGTTCCTTGTATTTTTCCCTCATCATCAGTTGCTAAAATTTTATTGTACTAAATTCTGTGTAATAAGTGATCAACGGCTTACAATTTTCAGAATTAATGACAGCAGTTATTTTCGAATTTCTCTCTACAATAAACCTAGTTATATTTCAAAACTATTTTGAGAAGTTATTAATGTGTCTTTCTTATTGCATGTAATAAGCTGATTTTCATAGATTAAATTTTGTAATATTCTTTTATTTTGGAAATTAATTAATTTGAACTCTAAATCTTCTATTTTAAATTGGTTTAACCGTTTAATTTCAAAACTTCCAAAAAGTCCAATTTCCATTTGTTCTACATAAATACTAGCCGGTAATGTTTCAGGAATATCCTTCACTGAAACCGTAAAGAGCGGAAAAAGTAATAATGAGTTATCTAATTCATTCATTATAAGTTTCTGAACCTTTTTTCCTCCGTACCAAATTTCAATTTGATTCTTATTGTTATTAAACAATCCTTCTAAATTAAATCCACTTGTATCTTCAAAAGATTTAATTTTTTTGTCATTTAGATAATGATAAAAAAATGGATCAATAATGGCTTCAAATAATGGTTTACGAAGTTTCTCTGCTGTTTTCAACCAGAACATCTTTTCGTCTGCATTCAACAGAATCTGCTTTAGTTTCCAAGTCTCACCGATAAGATTTATTTTGAGATTATTATTTACATTTTTCATGAGTAATAATTGTTTTTAAAAGCGTTTTTGAAATTAGATTTCTTCAAACGGCCCAATAGGATTTCCATCCATATCGTATCTCAATGTGGTAACTGCATTTTGTGGAATCTCAAAAAATGGACTACTTTCTAAACTTTCCGTAAATGGAAATCCACGTTTACTAATGCAATTATAAGTTGCACCTTCATACAAATACAGTATCTCTCCTTTTAGAAAGTCACGTTGAAGCCATTTGCATTCGGAAATAAGGACGTCTCGGGTTAGTATGTATTTCATGGTTATCATTTATTAAATTTTTGTAATGTGAGGTTATGTTTATGATTAGAAACCGATTTTTGTCGAGGTATTTTTCTCACTCCATTTTTCATTTTCACAGAACGAATTAATTTTACTAAAATCTACTTTTGTGCCTAAAACTACTTCTTCCATAACGTATTTTCTTGCTATGTTTTCCATTTCGCCACCGGAAAAATTGAACTTTGTAGCCAAAAATTCGGACTCTTTCTTTGTCAGTATAGGAAGTTTTGCTCTCCAAATTTTAGCTGCGTTTTCAGTGCTTGGCACCTCGAATTGTATTTTAAACAAAAACCTTCTCTCAAAAGCGGGATCAATATTCTTGATCAAGTTAGAAGTGGCAAACATAATTCCGTCAAAGTTTTCTAATTCTTCTAGTAGGATATTTTGGATCGCATTTTCTGTATCGGAAGTTGAAGAGGAGCCTGCGTTTTTTCTTTTGCCAATTACTGCATCAGCTTCATTAAAAAGCAGGATTGGACAAATTTTTTCTTGTTTTTTGTATTCGTAATAGTCCGTAAAAATCTTCTTAACTAATTTCTGACTTTCGCCAAACCACATTGACTTTGTGTCCGCGATTTCAACTTTAAAAATCGCACGGTTGTATTTTTTAGCCAGTTGGTAAACGGTTTCGGTTTTTCCAGTTCCTGGCGCTCCATACAATAGTGCGGTTAAGCCCTTTGGCATGCTACTTTCCTGTAGACGTTTTTGCAAATCCGTAAAGGAGCGATGCGGCATACTTTTCAAAAGAGGCTCCAGTTGTTTTTGTTCGGAAAGGTTATAGTGCAAACTTTTTTTCTGAATTTTCTCTGCATATACTAATTTGTTATTAACACTAGACCCGCTGCTTATGCTAATCCCTTCCATATCAAGTAAGTATTTCAAAGCTTTTTTCGTTAATTGAATCCGATGTTTGTTTGCAAATTGCGTGTTATCCTTTTCAATTAAATTCAGTGTATTTAACTTTGTTTTTCCTTCTAAAAAAGTAGTGATGTACCGAAAAGTATCTGATTCTCGTGCGGTATAATCTCCGACGGTACTTTCTAAACTTGAATGAAAATCATTTGTTCCAAAGGTCATGGCGTCAATAATCACATCGAAGAAAATGAAGGAATCAATGAGTTCCAATTTTTCTATGACAAATTGAACAAGCTTATATTTTCGGTTTTTAGTAAGCAACTGGCGAAATTGATTGACAAAATAAATATGCCGAATTTCTTCGTTGTCTTTCTTCACACTTAACTTATCTAAATCACTTAAAAACTCGAAAAAGGAATCTACTTTAGTTTGAATTTCAATCAAGTGCCTAGGAATAGGTTTATTTTCGATAATATAATCAACAACGTGTTTGCCAACGACATAATCTTCTCTAATGTAGTTCCGATTCGTTGTTCGTTCTAGAATATTTTTGTCTACTAAGAATTGTACTTGGCTCACATAGGGAAGAAATTCAATTTTTTTCATTCCTAAGTAGGTAATTACCTCACTAGGTTCTACTTCCTCAAAACACGAGAGACTAAAAAATGTGGCTAGAAGTATACTTTGGATTTCATCAATTTGAAAATAGTGCGAAATCTGTTTGATCTCGTTGGTAACATCATGGAAGACTTTCAAATCTAAATTTGACTTCTCCGAAATGAAATACACTTTTTCTAATGCTTTTAAAATGGTTGTTTGGTTCTTTTCCATGACTTTGCTTTTATTAGTATGGAACAAAAATAAAACGACACCCCGTCAAGGTGTGTCGCTGTGAAATTAATTTTTAGAATTATATCTATTTCGCTTAAGTTTCTAAATTTTATTGCCAAAGATTAAAAATAGTATCAGGATTTAATCTGTGAAAATTAGTGCAATCTGTGTCATTTTTTAAATAGGTCTTGGAAAATTTAAGTCTGAAAATCGAACTGTTTCAGCTTATCTATTTAAATGTCTCAAATACAATTCTGCACATGCTTTTGCGTCACTTAATGCATCATGATGGTTTAAAGGAATGTTGTGTTCTTGGCAACAATTGGCTAGATTAGATTTGTAAATTTTATACGTGCAAAACTTATTATATTCTGGCGTTTGCATTCCATAATATTCCAATGTTTTGCTTAAAACAGGAAAGTCAAATCCAAAACCGTTATGTGCGATGATATTTTGATTTTCGATGTAAGGCGCCATTTGATTCCAAATTTGGTTAAAGGTTGGCGATTTGATGGTGTCTTTCGCTTTAATTCCGTGAATAGCGGTAAATTGTGCCCAATAATAATTGTCAGGCGGTTGCACCAAAATATTGAGTTCTTTAGTAATCACTCCATTTTCAACCCGTATTAATCCTACTTGACAAATGCTCCAACGGTAGCCTTGTGCGGTTTCAAAATCTATAGCTGTAAATGTGTGCATCTTATTTGTACAATTTAGTCATGGCTTTTATCTTATTTTTCACATCTGTTTGAAAACCTAATGGTTCTTCGACTTTTACCAATTCTCCGTATTTCAGAATTTCCATCATCAAATCGTGAGTGGGATGCATAAAATATTCGAATCTGCAAATAGTTTCATTTTCAAAAATCACTCTTTGAGAAGCGTGCAAAGGAAGTGATTTAATGTATTTGGATTGGAAGAGATCAACTGCTAATATGATTTTAGTTGCTGGTTCATAGGTTTCTACGCCAAAGGCATGTTGATAATTTTCAGCTGTATCAAATGTAATCGATCTAAATATTTTAGAAGTAAAGTCTAAACTTTTAATTCGATCCAATCCAAAATTTCTAAAATCATTTTTTACCGTATCGAAGGCAATTAAGTACCAACGGTTTTGCGATTCCTTTACGGCAATAGGGTGGAGGGTTCTTACTTCGGGTTCTTCTTTCCAAAAGCTGTGGTGTGTAATGTTGATTTCAAAATTATTGTCAATGGAATACAGCAAACCGTTGATAAATTCCGTTCCTTTATTACCTCGTTTTTCTAAAATGAGTTTGCTCGAAACTTGGTTTGAAAAATTCAACGCACTTAAAGTTTCAAAAGCCTCTAAAATACGTTCAAATGGTTTTTCTTCCACTTCTTCACTAATCTCATACCAACGTTCTTTTTTATTGTAGGTAATCTCAATACCATAAATGGAATTGATGTCGCTAAAATCGCGTTGAAGCGTGCGCTTTGAAATGCTGAAATTATCACCTGTTACTTCCTGCTCTTGAATCAAAAAGTCTTTAATTTCATCATAAGTCGATGGCTTGGCTTTTAGTCTTCTCGCAATTAATAAGTGCCTCTGTATGTATTCTCTTTTCGCCATCGCTTATAATTTAAAGTCAAATGTAATGGGTGTGAATGACATACTGTGTCGTTGTGTTATAATTTTTGATTAACGAATAATCTCTATGAACTAAACCATACAACAATTCAATCCAAAATGGAGGCGTTTGAATTGTTTTATCTTTACTTATGCTACAAGAAAAAAATATTTTACAAATTGAGTAATAGAGTTTTTCTTTTTTTAATACTAGGAGAAACCAAACTGTTGTACTCTCTTAATTAACTCTATACTATCTTTTTTATCAATTTGATCAGAAACATATCGCTCTCCGTTCCAAAACAAATTTAAACTTTTAGATAAAGATGATAGATCATTTTTTGTATCTTCAAAACTAATATCTCTTCTAAAAACTTCCAATTTGTATTGTAGATTACTACAATATACGATATCGACTACTATATTAAATTCAGTATTATAAAATACAGAACATGTTCCATCTCTGTCATAATAAGTAAGTTTCCATTTAGTAGAATCCCAAAATGGTGCAGATCGCATATCGAGATACATTCTATATGACATAAGGTTTGCATAAGCTCCACTCATTGCCTTTCCGCTTAACAAAAACCATCCTTTCGGAGAGTGCCATTGAATATTTTTTTTATGACAAAACTGCAGTAATTCAGGTATTTTAACAAACTCATCCCATTCCTTATTTGGATCGTTTTCTAAAATCATTTTTTGTAATTGTATATCCATATCGGATGCGTGAATTAATTCTTTTAAAAAGTTCCCGAATTTTGCCTCGTTATCTTTAATTAAAGTTTGCCAGTCTGAGGACTCCCAACAGAACGAAGTATTTGTATTTCCTTTAAATATTCTTGGAAAACCATCTAAATTTCTAGTAAGTAATGCTCTTCTAGTTATATCCAATTCAGAATATTTCAGAGTATCGTGGAACAAATAACCGAATACTCTAAAAAACTCATTAAATTGGTAAAAATCAAAGGTGTTATCTGTAGTAGCCCAATTTAGTAAAGCTATTATTTCTCCTCTCAAGATATTATGTTCTTCTGCTTTCCAAAAAGTATTCTCTATTTCAATTCTTTTTTCAGGATGTTGTAAATATAAATTGAACTTGGTTTTTTCTTCATCAGTAAGAATTTGATTTGATACTGTAGTTAACTTCACTATTTCAGCAATGTCATCAGTAGGCATGTTATAGATCAAATTAATTGCTTCAGGCAATGAAGGCCCCATAGCTCTTGATACGTTTTCTATTCTTGAAAGGTTTTTGAAGAAAGTTTTTATTCTACTTACTTTTCGGTGGTTCTCTTTGCCAAATCGTTTGATATATGCTATAACGGGCAATAATCTAAACCAGTCAATTTGATTATTACTGTTACCGTTTTTGTCATTTTTACTTGGAGCCAACCAGTCTAGTTTAGTTTTAAATAAAGTAGTATCCTCAAATAAATATTTGACTATTTTAAAGTAAGCATCTACATCCGTATACTTCAAATTAATGTCAAATTCAAAGTAACCTGTTTCCTGAATTTTTATAAAACAGTCTTTATCCTTAGTGGTTAAAAGGGTAATCCATCTTAAAAACTCTCTTAAACCATTATCTGCAGTATCATTCTTTTTTTCGCCAGAACCTATTCTATTTTTCCAAAACCAAGTTTCCCATTCTTCCCACTTCTCACTACAAATTTCATGATTTTCAATGTCGTGAGCATCAATAAAGAGCGGCTTTAAATTTTCAGTTGCAGTAAGCGGTTCTCCAGTGGTATTAATCACAACAAATGTTTCTTCACCTGCTGCTCTCGTGCCCAAGTCATAATAAATAAATGACAAACCATTAATAATACGTTCCCCAAAATTAAGAATATTAACAACATTGATTTCTTCCTCAATTGTCGTTAATGCACTAATCATACTTTGAATACTTGGATCAAGATCATAGTCTTTAAAATACCAAGTCTGTGATTTAATATCAACAACTTTTAAATGATTTTTAGCGATAAAAAAATTACATACTAAATCACTTAAAAAATATAGTGAACTTTCACGAATAGAATACTGAAGGTAAGGATCTTTATCATCTTTCTCTAGCTCAAAAATGGATATCAATTGATTTTGAAAGGCATTATTACTTTTTTTGTTTATCAAGCCTAATAGCAAAAATAATGTGGTAATGCGTTGTTGCCCATCACAAAGTTGAATATGTCCTACCGGAGCTTCATAACCATATATGAGTCCTAAGCTTAAATCTGATTTATCATTATCCCTAATGTTTCTAACAAAATCTCGAACTAAATTTTTATCAATCGTTATTGTACCCCAACAATAATCTCTTTGAAGATCAGGAATAATAACTACATTATCTTTTGAAAAAAGTTTATGCAATGTACATACCTCACCAGTAACTAAGCTATAGTATTCCATAATAAGTTTTAATTTCAGTTATCATTTTTTTTTTGTTGATTTGAATATCTTTAGCCTTCCATTTTTCTTGTGCAAATACAGAGATGGTATGCAATAAATGACGGCTACGGAATGGTTTGGTTGGAGTAAAATCAAAATAATATGCTTTTTTATCATTAAAATCTTTCGCACCAAAGCTTGAATTTTCATTACCGTAAAGAAGCACCAAATTGCCAATACAATGTTCGCTACCAATTCCAGCAAAATCCTCTTGATTAAGAAAGGTGTCATTGATATCACTATGGCTAATTTCTTTATTTGCACCATTTTTTAATATACCGTCTTCCATACGGTACACTTTAGATTTCGGATAAATGTGTTCTAATGATTTCTCATTCCAAATTGAAAAGTCAAATTTTCTACCAAGCTTATTGTCTTCTTCAACATTTAATCTAAGTAACTGAATAAATGCTTGGTTTTTATGTTCCGGATATAAATTATCATTTTCTATTACCGATAATAATTCATCTTTTTTAATTTGAATTAAATCAGCCGTACTAGTATCAGTTTTCTTAAATACATTTTCTATCTGTGAAAAATTTAAACCCAAATAAACTAGTTTTAAGAATTCGTCTATGTCTGTACTATTTTCTTTCGCAAAGTAGGATTGAATAAACTTTTTACGGTCATCAGAACTAAACAATGTTTGTATCGCTCCCACTTTATTGTGAAGTCTTTTCTCTGCATCTAGTTCATCAAAGCTATTAAAAACATCTTCAAATTTTTTCTGAAGTTGACGCAATTTATAAAATGCTTCTTTAGTAAGTAAAGTGTTATCACCTCCTCTTAAAAAATTATCTCTAAAATTTTCGTAATTAAAAACTAGTTTGGTTGGTGTCGAATAAAAGAAAGTTTCAACAAGTAATCCCATAACATTTGATGTGTGGTAGAATTTTTTTACGTCCTCTTTATTCCACCAATACAACCATTTGTCCCACTCCCTTGCATATTTACTTCTAGTAAGATTTTCATTCCATCTCAATGCTTCTAACGCTTTTGGATCAACTCCAAATTCATTAATTCCTCTATTGGAAACTAATCGTAACATTTCAGCCTTGATGACTTCTTCCGCTTTCATTTCGGCTTTATTACCGTTCATCATTTTAAAGATTGTTGTAGCTCTCTCTTTTTGAATATTGATATAGAGAAATTTCACTTTCTCGTCATTTATCAAAAATTTAATTAAAGTTTCTTTGTCTTCATCCTTAAGATTTTCATGAATGATTCTCATTGACTTTTTGAAATAATAAATATCTTGATACTGTTCTTCAGTATTTTCTAGACAATTATTTAAGATTTCATCAGTACTCATGATTTTTAATGAATCAAGGAAGTGCTGAGATTGTATCCTAATCGGATAATCGATAGTGAAATCACCTTGGAACCCCAAATATTGCAAGAGTAAGTAAAAAGCTGTGGTACGTTGTTGACCATCTATTAATTCGATTTCAGTTGTGCTTTCTGAAACAGTTACGCCTTGAAGAAATAAATCAGTATTGTTTTTAAAACAGTTCACAATACTCTCCATTAGAAATTGAACAGAATTTTTTTGCGAGTCTCTTGACTTGCCCCAAACATACCCTCTTTGATAATAAGGAATACGAAAAGGTTTACCTTTTTCTAAGTATGTTTTCAATGAAATTAATGGACTCTCCATGTGTGTTATTTTAGCTATTAAGTTATACAGTCTACTTTAATTCCTATTTTGATTATGTAATTTTCTCAACTATTAATAATTCGTTTATTCCAGGAAGTCATAGAATTCACTATTCTCAATTGCAACCTTTTCTTTATCTAAAAATTTTTCAGCTAATAAAGTAATCACATCAAGTTTTTCATTTTGCTTATTAATTCTTAGTATTTTTTTTATCCAGTTCATTTATTTTATTAAATAGTTCTCTGTCGATTAAATATTGTATGTTTTAATTGTAAGCATAAATTATTTTAATTTCATTTGTAATTTTATTAATAATCTAATTTCGATATAATTAGATAACCAATCGACCACTTAAATTTGCTTCACAATTTGGATCATTTATTACAAAATCATTAAACGACTTCATCAAAATCCCATTTGAAATATTTAAATAATCATTAAAATCATCTAAAACATCCTCTTCAAATTCAGCATAACTTCTGCTATTTTTTTTACATATTTTATGATGTTTTAAAAAAATTCGCTCATTCCATGTTTTAGAATGTTTCGAAATTATTGCTTTGTATCTAGTTTCAATATCAAATACATCTTTCCATGTCTCTTTGCAATCTTCGTAGGCTAGGTTTGTAGTATTTACTTCTAGTTGCCATTGTGTTGGATCTTTTAAATCTATGTTAGGCGAAACTATGTTAAGATTAATAGTATGATTATTCTCATTTGAATATGGATAATAAAAACGTCGTTGTGGTGTAGCTACATTTTCATAAACTAAATCTTTTTGATTTTTATTTTTAGAGTTACACCTATGGCACATTGGAAATAGGTTATTAAAATTTATTGATATAAAAGGGTACTGTGATTTTAATAAATAATGGTCATAGTCATCTCTACCGTCATCGTGCTCACATAATAAGGATTCTAAACCACAAAATGGGCAAACTAAAAACTCATTAATTTCCCGAAACCTATTAAAATGTTGCTTAACAGTTCCACAAGAATTTACAACCGTTTTATAACCAAGTATTTTTCTGTCGCCCCAAAGTTCGTCATACAAATTTTTTACTTTACTTGAAATTATAATAGGTAATTGTGAATATTTTACAGGTGTACTTGTTGCGTTTGAAAGCGCTATAATATCATTATTTATATTGTAGGCATCTTTAACGGTTTGTTGTTCTAGAGGTGTTGTCAAACCAATGTAAGTGTTAAAAATCGCTTCTAACTTATCATCAATTTGTGTTTTGTATGCATTAACAATTTCTTGAAAATCAGGATGAATTAAATACGCATGAGAATATGCTGTTTGAGTATCATCAAACATTCTAGTAAAAAAGAAATCTAAATAGTTATGTAGATTTTCTATTGGATGTGGTGATATCGGTCGGTAGAAGTATAGCATTATTCTCCTCTTTTTTCTAGTTCATCTTTTATGTTTCTTAGTTTGCTGAATAAGTCAAATTTTTCAACAGAATCACCAAAATCTTTATTTAATCGTTCCACAACATTTCTCAATTCATCAGTTGTTGTAATTTTCTCGACCATGTCTTTCAATTCTCTTTTTGCCATTTCTGAAATTCCTTCCGATTTTTCGAAAATTTCATCTAAAATAATAGAGACAGAAGAGCCGTAAACTTGAAATTCTGGATTTGTAAATTGAACTAAACCATTAACTTTTTCAAATTTATAAACATCTTGACTAAAAGAATCTGAAATAACAAATGGTGAGTGCGTTGTGAGTATCAATTCTTGATTTCTAACTTTCGTTATATTTCCTTCCCTATCATATGAATTAGCGGCTGCAAGATTTAAGGTTTTTATAAATTTTGCTCTCCACTGAGGATTAAAATGGGTATCTGGTTCATCCATTAAAAACAAGCATCCCTCGTCTTGCATCATTACAACCGTTCCAACTACTTCGTTGAATTGGTGTTCTCCATCGGATAATGATTTATAATAGATGTCTTTTTCGGATTTACCTTTCTCTATAATCTTGCTAATTACTATTTTTTCAATTCTAAACACCATTCGTGATGGATCTGGTTTAGGCATTTCGTCTGAAATGTTTAAAGTTTTATTAGCATTAAGTATTTGTCTTCTTGTAGTTGAGTTGACCAAATATAAATTGAAAATTTCTAGTTCATAAAACACCTTGAATAAGCTAAAGGCATTTCTAAAATGAAATTGAAAAGTGTCTTTTATAGCATCATTTATTGAAAAATCTAATATTAATAGATTGTATTTACCCAATTTTTTTTCTTTCCAAAGAGAAGCACAACATTTTAATTTTTCTATATTTTCAGCAATGCTTTCACTTACAGGTAAAACTTTTTTAAATAAATCATCCGTGTTCAGTGTAATTCGAAACGAAACTAAATTTTCAATTTGAAGTACTTTCTTTAAAATGTTAGCTTTCTTTTTTTCACCTAACAGCATGTTTGCTATGAAGATGGAAAAATTAGCATTATAATCTAAAAAAAACAACCTGTGGTTTTCTGCTAATTCTTCTCCTTTTTCGATTTTACCTTTGTTTTCAAAGGCTTTAAAATAGTGGTATTTTAATTTGTAATATGGATTACTCATTAACTCATTTTGACCTGAGGTGTAAGCTATAATTTTCTTTGGCAATAATAAATTACTTTTTAAAACAGTTCTATCCGATTTTTTAGAATCAATATTTCTAATAGAAAATTCAGGATTCTTGCCCAAAGGTTTTGAGATTTTAATCTGAATTTGATTTTTATTTAAAAACTCAGATACGATTTTTTGCAACTCAGACTTTTCTAAATCATCAATTTCTTTATAGTATTTAACTTCAAAATCTTCTTTTTGTAAACCTGTTATTTTGGAATTATTATTTATAAAATCCTCGATTAAATAGTTGATATCATCTTCAAATATTTCTTTAATATCTTCTACAGTTTTTGTCAAAAAATATTCAATTTCAAACCCGAAATTCTTACTACTTTTTTCTTCATCGCTTACTGTATCTAAATGGTAAATTTCCAAGAAGTAGAAAATCTCTGAAAATAGTTCTAAAAAGTTAGATTTACCGCTACCATTTAAACCAGCAAACACTTTTGTAGATAGTCTATCTTGTCTAAATGACACATTAAACTCATAAAGTTTGTTTGCAGCAAGACTCCTGAAATTATCGCCTAATATTTTTACACTCTTTATTTTCATTCTACTACTTTAAAATATATACCTGAGCGTAATTCCTTTTCTTTATCTTTTATTACTTCGTAGTCTTCACTACGCAACTTTAATTGTACATTCTCACTTACTGCATCGTAAAAAAACTGCTCTAGTTTAATGAATTGATTTTCGCCTTTTAAGGCTGAAAAAACAAATGATTTTATATCATCCGCTTCATTTAATTTTGGATTGGTTTTTAATTCCTCAGATGAATGATAATTAGAAAAAGTAACTCGCTCATTTTCTAAGAAATGCATTAGTATTTCGCTATTGAAATGATGTTCTGAATATTCTTCTTTTATCCAATTAGCAACCATTTCAAAATTAACTTCTTCCCATGTTAGTTTTGTCTTAAACTGCTCTTTTTTTTCTTGATTGAGCTGGCTTGTTAGTGACTTAATTCCATCGAACGATTTTATTGCCAATGCTAACTGTTCCGGAATTTTATTTAAATTTTGAAAAGGTTCGATTGACTTGTTTATGTTTTCAATTTGCTTATATAAAGCTTTTGGTATTATTTTATTAGCCAAATCAAGTCTTTTTTGAATATCAGCCGTTTGTTTTATAAAGTGCTGCATTGATTTGGTAAGTTTAGTTTCTAAACTAATATCTAAACCGCTTTCTGCTTCAATTTTCTGTTCTATTTCTCTTATTTGTACACTAACATCTAGTTTGTTTAAATCTAATTCTCCTTTAAATGCTTTTTGACTTAATGAACCAAACAAATTTTCTAATTCTTCTAAACTCAAGTTATATTGTTCCTTAACTATTTCTGCTTTTTCAACTATTAAAGCATATTTGTTTTGAAGTTTTATTGGCGGGTTTATAAGAGAAACCTTTTTTAGTTGATTAATTGGTAGTTGTGGTTGTGCTGAACCAGAGGTAAAACTTTTAAAAATATTTTGAACAGATTCATTAATTAATAAGCGATGGGAGAATAAAATATTGGAAGTTTTAGGTCTTAAAATTGCCATTTGAGCATTAATAAAACCCGTTTCATATTTAGGATTATTAAATATAACTACATTTCCAATTGATCCTCTAAGAGTAATAATTAAATCATTTATTTTTAGCTTACCTTTTGTTAACTTATCAAATTTATCTAGTGTTATAAAATTAGTTTTATCAAATTTTAATTCATTCTTTTTAAAATTTGAAGTATTTAAAAATAAAACTCCTTCATTTACTAATTCATTTTGACTTGGATAATTTTTACCTCTATCCCCATCTTCAATTTTAAAGAAATCATCAAAAGTCAATTTTTCCCATCTTTTATTGTTAAGTAATGGATCTCCAAACATATCCAAAAAAGTACTTCTTAGAAATTTATCTAACAAATCAATACTTTCTTTTCGTTGTTTTATTAAATTTTCTGTTTTGCTTAAAACTTCTCCAATACGTATTTGGTCAACAAGTTTTTCTGGAAAAGGAATTTCGAATTTTTCAAATGCAGATTTAGACAATTCTTTAAAAGTTGTTCCTGTACCTAAATTATTTAATTGTCTGTATTGGTTTTTTAAATAATAATACACGTATAGAGAGCTATACTTATTATTAAGCACAATACTTTTAAATCCTTGATTAGTACAAACATCAATATCTGCAATTGCAACTAAACCAATTGGAGCTCTTGATGTAAATAAAATACTTCCTTTTGGTAACATTGTGGCTGAACATGATTTAAAACCTCGCTCAGTTATATTTCTTTCTGTACTTTTTAGATATTTAGTATCAAGTTGGTTTATTTCCTTCGGTGTGACCCATGCAATGTTTCCATTCCAATACTCATCAGTATTTGTCTTTGGTGTTGCTCCTGAATATACAGTACCAATATCTTTAATTTTCTTTTTAATCATTAGAATAATTTTTCTAATTTTTGAATACTACTAACAATTTCTTTTTCTAGATCAGCTAATTTTTCTAATATCACTTTAGGTTTATCAAATGTGATTTCTTCATAAACTTCCTCTTTGTATTTGCTTAAACTTAAATCATAGTCGTTGTCTATAAGTTCTTGTTTAGGTACAAAGAAATGTTGCTGGCTACGATCCGTTTCTTTTTTAGGATTTCTTTTTTTGTACTTATCAATTATTACATGTAAATCTTCAAAGTCTCTATCTCCATTAGGTAAGAATTTTTCAGCTCTTTTGTCGTCTAAACTTAAGCCATCACCTTGCATTTCATAAAACCAAACGTCTTTAGTTTCGCCTCCTTTGGTGAACAATAAAATAGCTGAAGTTACTCCTGCATAAGGTTTAAACACACCACTCGGCATTGTAATTACTGCTTTTAATTCGCATTTATCTAGCAATAATTTTCTAACTGTAATAAATGCATTACTGCTACCAAATAAAACACCTTGTGGTACAACTACTCCAGCGGTTCCACCCATTCGAAGCATTTTATATATACGCTCTAAAAATAACAATTCACTCTTGGTAGATGAAACGGTAAAGCTTGGGTTTAAATCTCCTTTGTCCATACTACCCGCAAAAGGAGGATTTGCCATTACTATATCGTAAAAATTATCTTCATTGTAATTTTTACTTAACGTGTCTTTATAGTCAATTTTAGGTTGGGTTATGCCGTGCATCATTAAGTTCATTAACCCAATACGAATCATGGTTGGGTCAATATCAAAACCAAAAAATGTTTCTTCGTTCAGCATTTTTTTAGCTTGTTCGTCTACCAACTTATCCGCAAGTGTTCCTCTTTCAAAGCCGTTATCGTCTTTTTGTTTGTAATCTTCACTTGTAAATTCTGTAATAATGTATTTGTAAGCTGCTAAAAGGAAGCCAGCTGTTCCACTTGCTGGGTCGGCAATTTTATGTCCTAATTTTGGTTCAACTAATTCGGTAATTAATTCTATGATATGCGTAGGTGTTCTAAATTGTCCGTTTTTACCAGAACTGCGTAACGAATCTAAAAGAAATTCATAGAAATCTCCTTGTGCATCGATAAATCGGTTTTCTTTTTCTAGTTCCTTGTATATTTCATCAATGGTTTTAACGGCTTCTGTTAACATTCTACCACTAGGAATCAAGAAGGCAGCATTAGCCATGTGCTTTGTAAAAAACGAATTAGCATCATCTAATTGTTTTATAAATGGAAACACCCTGCTTTGTATGTGTAGTAACATATCATCACTAGGCATGTTTTTAAAAAAGCTCCAACGCAGTGTTTCTTTTTCAACTGCATTTTTTTCGTCCTTTTCATCTACACCTGGAGGAAAATATTTTCCAGAAAAAACGGATTTAAATTCTTCGCCCAAAAAATCAGCATTGCTCATTTTTCGTTTGTCGGTTTCGTCTAATTGCTTCATGAAAAGCAAATAGGTTATTTGTTCAATTGCGTTTAATGGATTAGAAATTCCACCACTCCAAAATTTATCCCAGAGTGCTGCAACTTTACTTTTTAATATTGGTGTTAACATTTTTATTAATCGTTTTTATATTTTTTATAATTGGTGGGATTCGTCCAAAACTCAAAACATTTTGCAATTTGGTTATTTTCCCATTCTTTGTCTGCTTTTAATTCTTGCCATGGAATACCTAATAAATCTTCACAGAGTTTGTAGAAACCATCACCTTGTTCCCTTAGTTTATCTTTATGCGTTATTAGGCTGCTTAATAAAGGTCTTCCTTTTTCGTGTTCGTGAATTGATATGTCTCCTAGCCATTCTCCAATTAAAGCCCTGTCTGATGCATCATTAAAATTCAGGTTTAATAGTAACTGTTCGTTTAATTGCGAATAAGTCCATGTAGTTCTTAATCGAGCTAATTCTATCAATTTTGTTCTGATTCCTTTATCCATTATGCTGCTAATTTTTCTATAAATACTATTATCTCATTAATTTCAGCATTTGAAAAAACACCTCGAATTCCATCTGGATGAATTCTAGTGAATGGAGCACTTATTAAATCTCTCTTCTCAACATCACCTTTTTCAATTAGAAATGATTTTAAAAGATTTAAAAATTCTAATTGACGACTGTTTAAATAACTGTGTTGATATATGAATACATCAAAAGATTTTGAGACCGTTTCAGGAAAAGCTTCTAATAACTCAATACCTAAAATGTGCTTTATGAATTGAACTAATTGTGCTTTTCGATGGTTGTAAACTCTTCTCAACAAATCTACTGTAATAAAAGGTTTTTCGTTATGTAAATCATCCGCTAATTGTTTCGCTTCATCTTCGGTAATATCATTTCCCGTTTTTAGTTTTTGCAATAAAGGATTTGCTTTAACTAATTCGTTTACTTTTTGCTCTACCATTTCACGGTATTTTGCAATACTTAGCGACTCATTCTCTGGACCAAATTCAACGTATTCTTTACTATGTAATGCATCTTTAAAATTATATTTGGCAGTTCCTAAAGGCACTACTAAACTTTCTCGGAAATACATTAATGGACATAACTTTTGAATTAATTCATCAAAATCTGTTTCTTTTATTTTTGACCAATAGTGATTCGTTTGCGTTTGTCTAATTAACTTTTCTTCTTTAGCAACAGTATTTACAGTTAAAGGTAACTCTGAAATTTCTTCTATTATACTGTCTTTTAATGCTTCAAACTTATCTTTTTCCTCTGCTAAATGAGCTAATGAAACCTCAACAATATCTTTTTCAAAACGCATTGCTTTAAAATCAACATTAGAAATTGTTCTTAAAAGAGGTTTTACTACATTTCTCAAAAAATCAATTTTGTCCTGCGTTAATGAAATCCAGAAATTTTCATCATCTAATCTTTGGAGCTCATGTTTGGCATCTAAAATAACCACTGAATTTTGTGGTAAATTTTCAATTTGTTTGCGAAGTTTTAGAATTTCATTTTTATAAATGTCGTTTTTATTTAGTTCCATCGCTTTCTCAATTTTATTTAAACGAATACCAAACAAACGAACTGGCAACGGAATTTGAGATTTAATTTCTTTTCCTTTTGGATTCAATTTGAAATAATCAAAATTATCCCAACAATCCAAAATTAAAAAATTACTTTTTTCGGTACACCACGGTTTCATTTTACTTGTTTCTAGTAATCGAGTACCACGACCAATCATTTGCCAAAATTTAGTGTATGAATAGACCGGCTTTGCGAATACTAAATTTACTAATTCACGCACATCAATACCCGTATCTAGCATATCCACACTAATAGCAATTCTTGGCATGTCTTGATTTGTAAATTGATCTAATAAACCTCCTTTGCCATAAACTCTTGGATCATCACTAACAAGAACTTTTGCTAATTCTCCATTATATTCTGGATAAAGGGCGTCAAATACTTCTTCCATTCTTCTAGCATGAGCTTTTGTCATACAGAAGAAAATAGTTTTACCAGGTAGTACTCCATTAGCATCTTTGATTGATTCTTCCATGAATTCACGAACGATCAAAGCATTTGTTCCTTTATTGGAAACTTTCTTTTCTAAATCAGTTCCTTCAAAATTGATTTCTTCAATTTCTTTTCCTTCAAAAATTAATTTCTTTTGGTCTTCTAATGAAACTGTTCTTTTACTAATACCATCTTCTTGAAATTTTGTTTTAATCTTCATTACCTGAAAATTACTCAAGTAAGGAGGTATATTGTTTACTGCTTCTTCGTAAGTGTAAGCGAATGTTGGTAAACCGTCTTCACATTCAAAAAGCTGGAAAGTATTATGATCTACTACATCTGTTGGAGTAGCTGTTAGCCCTAATGTTATTGTGTTGAAATAATCTAAAATTTCACCATACGTATTGTAAATACTTCTGTGACTTTCATCTATAATAATTAAATCAAAAAAATGAGGAGACAATGATTTTTCTTCGCTTCTAATAATATTGAGCATCGTTGGATAAGTAGAAATATATATCCTTCTGTCAGCTGAAATTTCTTTTTCACCTTGATTAGGCCATCTTGGTTCGTTTGGTAAATGTTCTTTAAAAGCTTCGAGTGCTTGGTCTCTCAATGCAATTCTATCCACCAAAAACAAAACACGTTCTGCCCAACCCGATTTCATAAGAGCTTCAACCAAAGCTATACATGTTCGTGTTTTACCAGTTCCAGTTGCCATTATTAGTAAAAACTTACGTCTTCTTTTTTCAATAGCTTCCATAACAGCTCTAATGGCTGCTATTTGATAATCTCTTCCTGCAATTTTTGTATTGATTAATTCACCAACTAAAGATTTTCGGGCTTTTTTTATGTATTGGTATCTTTCCAAATCTTCGCGAGTTGGAAACCCATATACTTTTTTTGGAGGATAGTTTTCTAAATCCCAGTAATAAATGTCATGACCATTTGTATAAAAACAAAATGGAAGTTGACCTGTGTCTTTTTGAATGTTGTAACAATATTGCTTGGCTTGCTCTCGACCTATAGCAGCATCAACCGATGACTTTTTTGCTTCAATAACTGCTAACGGTTTACCATCTTTACCTAATAAAACATAATCGCTATATTGATGTACAGCGTAAGGAGTTGAATCTTCTCTTACTAAATTTACATCAATAATAATATCGAACTCTTCCACTACTTGAGTTCTATCCTTGACATTCCAACCCGCTTGTTTAAGTCGGATATCAATGATTTCTTTGCGAGTATGTTTTTCGTTTTTCAAAAATGATTATTAAATGGCTGTTAGTATTTCATAGAACTATATAGTTATAGTATCTTGTAAAACTATAATTATTTTTATAAATAACCTATACAATATGTTAACATCTATTACAAATAATACGCATTTTTAAAGAATAATGAATATCTAACAATTACCTTGGTTAAATGTAATTTTATTGAAAATTGAATAATAATGATCTGGACTATAAATAATTATTATAATAGAACAGAAATTAAAAGAATATGGGAAACCCATTCGAAATAATCCTAAAAAAATTAGAGATTTACAGCGGTCGATAGAAGAACTTAAAATTACAATCACACAAAGTAAAAATGTTTCTAACGATATATTCGATGTTGTAGAATTAGGAAATTATATTAAACTGAGCTTTCTTAAAATTTGCAGTTTAGTTCATAAAATTAAATTGCCGCAATATAAAAAGAGTAAAATATTATATTTCCGCAAAGATGAAATGATTATGAGTTGGAAGGATAAAATAGGACAAAAGTGAAATTAAATGATATCAATGACGAACACTAAAAAAAAACCACTATAAGTTTTCAACAAAAATCGCTGTCAACGGAAATGTCAACGGAAAATAAAAAAGCCTTATAATCAACAGATTACAAGGCTAAAAGTGGAGTCGGGGAGAGTCGAACTCCCGTCCAAACAAGCAACTAAAAAGCTTTCTACACGCTTATTTCCTGATTGGATTTTCGTCATCTTGCGAGGCCAGAAACAGCCACAAGACGCTTATCTTCTTTAATTTTCGTAACAATCCCAAAGCTTAATTGTTCTTAGGTCTATTTTTACGATTTACCTGTATCGACCGCCACAAACCAAAGCTATCGAGGTAAATCCTGCTTTCCTATCTAATAGGAACTAGGCTAATCTTACTATAATTCAGATTATGCAGCAAGAGCGTAGTTTCCTTCGCCGTGTATGTTGGTGTACATTTGGATTTACGAGCAAAAAGTACAATGCTCGACGTGCTTACAGTTCAATTCGACTTGCTGTCAAAACCAGTCGACCCCAAGTTGTATGTATTCCCTACCTTATAACAAAAAGTAGACCACAAAATTACAATTAAATTTATATTAAAACGGCAAATCATCTTTTTTTAATTTCAACGGATAATCTCCGAACAAAGTTGCCAAATAAAATGATTTATAAGTCATCGTAGTGTACTTATTTGACAATGCAATTATGATCACATTTTCATCTCTTAAATCAACGTACGATGTGGTATTGCCATGCCACCAGCCGTTGTGGTAAAACAATTGTTTGCCATCGTTCCATTCCATCATTCGAATACCTAATCCGTAATTACGCGTTCCTTTTCTTTCATAACTGTAGCCTTTAAAAACTTCTTTTATCAATTTAGGAGTCAAATAATTATCAGCAGCTACTGCTTGTTGGAATTTCAGTAAATCCCGTGGCGTAGAATAAATATTTTTATCGCCATAAACGGTTTCTAAATGATTCAATTCGTGAAATCTGTAATTTCCTTTATACGATTGACTCTCATTCTTGTATTCTTTTTCATAGTCGATAACAAAAGTATGGTCCATTTTTAAAGGCTCGAAAATGATTTTTTTCATCGCTACTCGGTAATTTAAACCTGTAATTTTTTCTATTACGAGTGCTAACATCGCATAATTCGTATTGCAATAAGCAAAATGTTTATCGGTTTTAAAATCTAATGGTGCTTTATATTTAATAAAAACATCTAGAATATCTTGATTGGTGACTTGATTTTTTTGATCCCAAATTTTTCTGTCGTCAAAAAAGTAGGCGTAGTTGGTCAATCCACTTCTGTGATTTAAAAGTGTTCTTACGGTTATTTCTGGATAGGGAAAGGATTTCAAAATCGTATTTACCTTTTGATCCAACTCTATTTTTCCGCCATTTACTAAAACCATAATTGCAGCAGCAGTAATCCGCTTACTTACGGATGCCAAATGAATTGGGGTGTTGACATCAATTTCTTTTTTAGTTTTGAAATTGCTGTAACCTGCATAGCGTTCAAAAATGATTTGGCCGTCTTTTGCAACTAACAAACCACCGCTAACGTCATTTTTGTCCCAGTACTTTTTGTAAAACAAATCAATTTTGTGTCTGTTTTCTTTGATGTAATTTTCACTTAATTTTTTTTGCATTTCTGCATTGGGATGAATATGCGGAAACGTATCTTTTACGGTTTCAGTGTCTTTTGAAGTCGACAATTTATCATCTTTGCAAGATGTAAAGCAAATAAATAAAAGAAAAACGGAACTATATAAAACGGTTGTGAATCTATTCATGGAAGTAAAAAAAATACGAAAATGGCAAATATAAATAAACCTGTAGTTTTACGAACGCTATTTTAGAAAACATTAGGGGTTAGCCGTTGTTAAATAAGGTAAAAGCATGAACTTCAAACGGTCACCTGTTTTGTTATTTTGAAAATTATTTTTTTCGTTATAATTTTTTGTCCAACCCTATTATTAAGGTTATATTTGGAACAATTATTCTGAAATGAGTGAAATTCTCGCTGAATCAGCTTTAATTACAAGCATATTTTACTTAATAACAAAGGTTTACTAATAGAAAAATACAACTAAGATGAAATTTGGAATTATTAAAGAGCGTAAAAATCCACCAGATCGACGTGTGGTTTTTACGCCAGACGAATTATTACGATTTAAACAACAATTTCCCAGTGCAGAAATCGTTGTAGAGCGTTCGGATATTCGCGTTTTTAAAGACGAGGAGTATGAAAAATTAGGATTTGAATTGTCGGATGATTTAACTGATTGTGATGTTTTATTTGGTGTAAAAGAAGTTCCGATGGATGCTTTAATTCCCAATAAAAAATATTTCTTTTTCTCACACACGATTAAAAAGCAGCCGTACAACAGAGCACTTTTACAAGCTGTGTTAGAAAAAAACATCGATTTGTACGACCACGAGACGATTGTGGATTCAAATAATAAACGCCTGATTGGTTTTGGACGTTACGCAGGAAATGTTGGCGCTTACAACGGAATTAGAGCTTTCGGAATTAAATATGATTTATTTCATTTGCCAAAAGCAGAAACTTTAAACGGAAAGGATGTTTTAATAGAAAAATTAAAGCGCTTAACATTACCGCCGATTAAAGTGGTTTTGACGGGAAGTGGAAAAGCAGGAATGGGAACAAAAGAAATTTTGGACGCCATGAAAATGAAACAAGTTTCTCCCCAAGACTTTTTGACAAAAAAATACGATTCGGCAGTTTATACTCAAATTGAAGTTGGCGATTATTACAAACGTTTAGATGGAACTGAATTTGTAAAAAGTGAATTTTACAAGAACCCAACTGATTTCACTTCTGATTTTGAAAAATATGCACAAGTAGCAGATGTTTTCATGGCGGCTCATTTCTATGGCAATAACGCACCGTATATTTTGACTAACGACATGTTGAACGCTCCAAAAAACAACATCAAAGTTGTTGCGGATATTTCTTGTGATGTGGACGGTCCTGTGGCTTGTACAATTAAAGCATCCACGATTGCAGATCCTATTTTTGGGTATTTACCAAGCGAAGCTAAAGAAGTAGATATGTTTCACCCCGGTTCAATTGCAGTAATGTCTATTGACAACTTGCCTTGCGAATTGCCAAAAGACGCTAGTGAAGGCTTTGGTGAAATGTTTATGAAACATGTGATTCCTGCTTTTTTCAACGATGATAAAGAGGGGATTTTACACCGTGCTCAAATAACAGACAACGGCAAACTTACCGAACGGTTCAGTTACCTCCAAGATTTTGTAGATCAAAAATAATTTAAAATCCTTCAGAAATGAAGGATTTTTTTTGTTGAAAGAGTACTAGAGGCATCGACTCCACTTTTATGCAAACGTTTTCGTTAATAAATAAATCGAATTTCATTTGTTCACTCATTATTTATATAGATATTTATAAAAATTTTATGCGATTCGAAGTTTGGTCGTAAATTTCAATTTTATTTTTAGTGTACCAATTTTTCATGCCTTAATTATTTCAACTTTTTTATGAATACAGCACAAACTAAAACGAATTATCCAGCGCTTTACACGTTAATCACCGTTTTTTTCTTTTGGGGATTTATCGCGGCGGGAAATAGTATTTTCATTCCGTTTTGTAAAAGTTATTTTTCATTAGACCAGTTTCAGTCGCAGTTAATTGATTTTGCATTTTATACGGCTTATTATTTAGGAGCACTTTTGCTTTTTGCTTTTGGAGCCTTAAATGGAAAGGATTTGGTTGCAAAATGGGGGTATAAACGCAGTATTGTTTATGGTTTGTTGTTTTCGGCTTTGGGTGCTGGTGCTATGATTGCAGCAGTTCAAGCAAACGTTTATACCGGAATGTTGGTCGGACTATTTATAGTAGCTTTGGGTTTTTCATTGCAGCAAACGGCTGCCAATCCATTTGCAGTAATCTTAGGTGATCCGAAAACGGGTGCTTCTCGTCAAAATTTAGCAGGTGGAATAAATTCTTTTGGAACAACGATTGGACCTATTATAGTTGGTTTTGCTCTTTTTGGAACAGCCGCTGCCGTAAGTGACGACCAAATTAAAAATCTGGGGTTAGATAAAGTCACACTTCTTTACATAGGTGTTGGGATTTTATTTTTAATTGCAGCAAGTGTGTTCTTTTTCTCAAAGAAACTGCCCACTGGAATTTCAAACGAACCTGTGGAAAAGGCGAACAAAGCATTGACTACCTTACTAATAATGACCGGTTTATTAGCCGTGGCGTTTTCTCCTGTTTTCAACAGTTACAATTCTCCTGAAGCGATTAAAATTGTTGAACTGGAAAGTGCTATTTCGCCGACAACAACGGAAATTAGGGAATTGAAGCATGAAGTAGTTCAATTGGAACGAACTAATGCTGGAGAAGGTTTAGACGCACATTCAATGATTTTGAATCAAAAAATTGCTCTTTTAGAAAAATCAGTTGCGCCACAAATAGAGGAGATCAATTCCATTAAACATCCATTAGAACAATACAGAATGTATTGGCTTTCTGGCGCTTTGCTCGTAATTGTAGGCGGTCTTTTATTTGCAAACGTACGAGCCAAGAAAAACAGTGACGGTTGGGGTGCGATGCGTTATCCTCAATTGGTTTTGGGAATGTTAGCCATTTTTACCTATGTTGGTGTTGAAGTTGCAGTTGGAAGTAATTTAGGTGAATTATTGAAGTTGCCGGAATTCGGAAGTTTCAGTTCATCAGAAATCGCACCTTACATTTCGATGTATTGGGGAAGTTTGATGATTGGTCGTTGGGCTGGTGCTATTAGCGTTTTTAACTTGAGTACGAGTAAACGACATTTGGCGTTGATCATTGTACCGCTAATCGCATTTTCAGTGATTATAGGAGTCAATACAATTGCGCAACAAGACATGACCCCGCTTTACTACTACGTATTTTGTGTGATTTTACAAATTATTGCTTTTTTTATTAGTAAAGACAAGCCAGCTCGAACGTTAATGTTGTTTGGGCTATTTGGTGTAACGGCAATGGTTATTGGTTTATTCTCTACGGGAACGGTTGCCATCTATGCATTTTTAAGTGGTGGATTAGCTTGCAGCATTATGTGGCCGGCGATTTTTTCGCTTGCGATTACAGGTCTTGGAAAATACACTTCACAAGGATCGGCATTTTTAGTGATGATGATTCTAGGTGGAGGAATTATTCCGCCCTTACAAGGTAAGATATCGGATATTATCGGAATTCACGAATCGTATTTTATTCCTGTATTGTGCTTTGTGTATTTGGCATTCTACGGCTTTATAGTAAAACGCATTTTACAAAAACAAGGTATTGATGTTGATGTTTTGGAAGTATAAGCAAGTCATTAAAACTTTAAAATAGTTAAATTATAAAAGGCATGTACTGATACATGCCTTTTTTGTGTGCAAGTTTTTTTAAAAAAAATAGCCTTCAAAACGTTCGTTTCAAAGGCTTTATCACTAATTAAATCCATTAATTATTATTTGGCAATTTCTCTCAATTGCTTTAACTTATCTTTCCAAACATCCATACTTTCTCTGTGACGTTCGATATTTTTTCGAACTTCCACTACGATTGGATTTTCTTTCTTTGCATTTTTAGCACTAGAAAAGAACTGAATATTGTTTTCCAACTGGAAAATTTCATGTTTGATTTCATCAATTTTTCGCATGATGAAAATCTTTTCGTTTTCAAGTTTTCGTCCACCATCTTCTGTAGCCAAATGTTCTACTCGATTTGCAAAACGCATCATCTCAGAATCTTTCTTACTTACGTTCAATTGTTCAAACAATCCGTCTAAAACTTTATTAAATTTCCCGTCGATGTGGCGTTTATTTCTTGGTACATGACCAACAGATTTCCAGGCGTCGATATGTGTTTTAATCGTGTCTAAATCTGCTTTGTGTTCGCCAACAAGTACAACTGCTTTCACCGCTTCAAGAAGTTCTTGTTTTTTTGCAAAATTCTGCTCTTCTTCCTCGTTCACTTCACTTCGTTGTGCTTTCAGATTTTCAAAGTAAGCGTTGCAAGCTCCTCTAAATTCTTTCCAAATTGCATCAGAATTTTTTCTCGGAACATGACCTATTGTTTTCCACTCATCCTGAATTTTCATCATGATTGGTGTTGTAGTCGCAAAATCCGTACTTTCTTTCAACTCAATTGCTTTTTGTAATAAAGCTGTTTTCTTAACCAAATTTTCATGTTGGTCTTTCTTCATATCCTTGTAGAACGAATTCTTCAGAATGTTAAAAGAACGAACCGCATTTTTAAACGTACTCCAAGTTTCTTCGTTCGATTCTGCCGGTACTTTCCCCGCGTTGAAGAAATCATTTCGCAACGTTTCCACAAGATCTGCTTGTTTAAGCCAAAGTGCATGCGAATCGACTTTCGTGGTTGCAAGCTCTTCAATTTTTGCAACAATGGCTTTCTTTATTTCTAAATTAGTAACTTCTCGTTGCTTTATTTCATCGTTTAAAGCGTCTTTTCTGTCGTGAATCTTTTTGGTGGCAATCGAGAATTTTTCCCAGATTTCCTCCCGATGGTCTTTTCCAACAGGTCCAACTTCTTCTTTCCACATGCGGTGTAAACCTTGCAAAGCTCTAAAAGCAGTGTTGGTATCCGGTTCGTGTTCTAAAGCTTCGGCACGTTCTACTAATTTTTGTTTTAATTCTAAATTGTGTTTGAATTCCAAGTCACGCGCTTCACGGTCTAAATGTAAATAGTCGTAAAAATTCTCTACGTGAAAATGGTAATTGTTCCAAACGTGGTTGTATTTGTCTTTCGGAATGGGTCCAATGTTTTTCCATCGGTCTCTCAATTCGTTAAAATGTTTCAACGTATCCTGCATGCTTTCTGCAGGATTGATTAGATTTCGCATCGCTTCAACAATCTCAACACGTTTGTCTAAATTGCCTTGTAAATCGTTTTGTAATTTCTTGAAATGCGTGTTTTTCTTATCTCTATATTGACCGTAAACTTGGTCAAATTTTGCTTTAGCAGGCAAATGATATTCAAATTGTTCGGTCGTTTCAGGATTTTGCTCTAAAAACTCTTCTCTTTTTTCGTCAAGTAAATGGTGGTATTGAGAAAGAAACTCCTTTTTAATATCTTCAATTTGGGTTTTAATCTTGTTAATTTGGTCGAGTTCCAAAAGATGTTCCATTTCAATTACTAATTCATCCATCGATAAATTTTCGTAATTTTTAGTTGGAATTTCATGGGTTTCCACTTCGTCATCTACGTCGCTTTGCGTTTCTTCAACATCTTCTGTTTCAGCAGAAATTTCGCTTGTCGCTTTTTGTGGCAACGGTTCTTCAGTAAGTAATGTATCGTCTTGAACTTCTTCAGGAGTTAACTCAATTACGTTTTCTTCAGTTCCATTTTCAGGCGTTTGCATTGCCGTAGGCTCTAGTGTTCCATCTGCTTTTGGCAGGTTATCATTCGTCTCGTCTAACATTTTATGAAATGGTTAGGGTTTGTAAAAAATTGAATGCGAAAGGTACTAAAGGCAAACCTAAATTCAAAGTAAAACTGTTAAATTTCGTTAATTTAGACGCCTAATAGTTAGCAGTATTATTTATGCCAAATTTCCCATGCTTTTTCAGCTTGGAAAACCAACATTTTGTACCCATTTACCGTTTCTGCATTGAATGCTTTTGCCTGTCTGAGGAATGAAGTTTCCGCAGGATTATAAATTAAGTCGAATGCCAAATGATTTTCTGTAAAAAACGAGTAGGGAAGTGGTGGGAATTCTTCAACAGTAGGAAATGTCCCCAAAGGTGTACAATTGATGATAATGTGAAATTCTTCAAAGATTTTTTCATCCAAATCTTCGTAACTGAATTGTTCTTCCGTCGGATTTCTTGAAACCGATTTATATTCAATTTCCAATTGATGCAACGCATAAGCAACGGCTTTTGAAGCGCCACCTGTTCCAAGAATTAATGCTTTCTTGTGGTGCGTTTTTAAATACGGTTTAATCGATTTTTTAAAACCGTAATAATCGGTGTTGTAGCCTTTTAATTTGTGTTTTTTTGAAATTTTAATCGTGTTTACCGCTCCAATTGCAAGTGCTTTTTTGTCAATTTTATCCAAAAAAGGAAACACCGCTTGTTTATAAGGAATGGTTACGTTTAACCCTTTCAAATACAGCGTTTCTGCCACAACGGATTGCAACTCATTAATGTCTTGAAGGTCAAAATTTTCGTACGAAAAATTCGGTAAGTTTTCTTTCTCAAATTTATCCGTAAAATACTGTCTTGAAAAAGAATAACTGATGTTTTTTCCTACCAAGCCGTATTTTTCTATATTAGAATTTGCCACTTTCTAAATGCTTTTTGATGATGTTTTGAACCATTCGTCGATTCCACGCGACTGGAAATAATTCTTTAAGTAATAAATAGTTTTTTCCATTCAATCGCAACGCGTTACTGATGTGAAATTTCCCTTTTTTGTCTTCACCTAACATGAAGTATAATCCTGCTAAACGGTATTCAATTTCGAAGGATTCCGGAAAAAATTCTGTCGACTGCAAAAGTGTTTTAATAGCAGTTTCAAATTCTCCCATAAATTGCAACGTGTCGACCCAAAACAACCAAGTGTCTAATTCGGTATCGCCATATTCGACTGCTTTTCTATACCCTAATTCGGCTTCTTCGTAGAACTGCATTTCCTTGTTTATAGAACCGTATCGCTTCCAATACCGTTTGTTTTGGTTGTCAATACTCAACGCTTTGTTTAAGAAATATAAGGCTTTTTGGAAATTCTTTTGACGCAAGTAAAAATCAGTAATCGCAATCCAACCTTTGTCTAACAATGGGTCTTCATGTACTGTTTTGTTGTAGAATTCAATCGCCTCTTTTTTATTTCCCAATCGTTCGTGGCACTTTCCAATGCGTAAAAAAGCATAACTCGTTGGGTCGTCCAATTCGATGGTCCGGTTATACGCTACGATTGCTTCTTCGAATCTTTTTAATTTCTCTAAAGTCTTGGCTTTTTCCATGAAAGCGCCTAGAAATTCATCGTCAATTAAAGTGGCGTAATCAAAAGCTCGTAAGGCTTCTTCATATTTTTTCAACCCATAATTTAATCGACCGGCTTGGTGCCAAGCGATTTCACTGTACGGATTTTCATCAATATAATTGTTTAAATAGACAATTGCTTCTTCATTTTGGTCTAAAAATTCAAAACAATAAACCACATTATACAAAGCCGCTTGGTCTTCGTAATCTTCTTCTAAACACTTTATAAAGTTTTCTTTTGCAGATTCTAATTCGTCCATGAATAAGAATTCCATGCCTAGTAAATTATAGACATCTGCTAAATCATCGGTATATTCTAATGCTGTTTTCAAACAAGCAACCGCTTCATCGTGCTGATTTCTTTTTGAAAAAATCGTAGCGCGTTGAATGTAAATTTCCTCGTTTGTAGGTTCAATGTTATATAACTCGTTGAGTAGTTTTTCGGCTAAGTCCAGTTTTTCGTCGTAAATATACATTTCAACTTGAACAAGCTTTAAACCACTAGAGTTCGGATGTTGGTCAAGTGCTAATTTTAATGCTTTTTTAGCTAAATTAACTTTGCCAATATCCAAGTAGTGCAATATGATTTCCTCAAATTCCTCCGAATCAAAAAAGAGCACTTTGTTGGTTTTCAACATCGACTCAAATTTCGAAAGGGATAAATTATAATCATCGTCATCTTCTTCGCTTAAATACATATTTTTCTCTTTTATGATTAGCTTCAATTAAAGATAAGGCATTCTTTATCGTAAACCTTTTTCCTTCTTTAATATTGTGAACAATTTAGTTAACAATTTGAAGCAATTTTTTGAGCTACTTCGTCGAGTACCTCAATTATAATTTGGCAACCTTCTCTGATTTCATTTTCGGAGATGGTTAATGGTGGTGTAATTCTGATGGCACAAGGTTCGAAAAGGAGCCAAAATAATATCAGGCCTTTGTCTTGGCATTTCAAAATGACTTCGTTAGTAATTTCCGCACTTTCGGTCATGGGAGCCAACATCAATCCAATACCTCGAATCTCTTTAATCAAAGGATGTACCAAGAGCGACCGAAACAGTTTTTCTTTCTCTAAAGTGTCCGAAATCAAGCTGGTTTCCGTGACTTCTTGCAGTGTTGCAAGGCAAGCGGCTGCTATGACAGGATGTCCGCCAAAAGTGGTGATATGTCCTAATTTTGGGTTTGTGAGTAATTCCATGCGTTCTCTTGAAGCTACGAAACCACCAACCGGCATTCCGCCACCCATTCCTTTTCCGATAATAATGATGTCGGGAACAATTCCGTAATTTTCAAAACCAAATAGTTTTCCCGTTCGACCAAAACCAGGTTGTATTTCGTCAATAATCAACATCGCACCCATTTCTTCGCAGCGTTTTCTGACTTTGATTAGAAAATTATGTTCAGGTTGGATAAATCCAGCGCCACCTTGTATGCTTTCAAGAATAATTCCGGCAGTTTTAGTCGTAATTTTTTCTAAATCCGCTTCGTTGTTGAACGTGATAAAATCTACATCAGGAATCAAAGGTCGGAATGCTTGTTTTCGTTCTTCAAATCCCATCACACTCATCGAACCCATCGTGTTTCCGTGGTACGCATTGTGACACGAAATCAATTGAGAACGTCCGGTAATTCGTCGTGCTAATTTCAAAGCACCTTCTGTAGCTTCGGTTCCCGAGTTTACTAAATAGACTTGGTTTAATTTTTCTGGTAAATGTTGCACTAACAATTTGCAAAAATCAACAGAGGGTTGTTGGGCATATTCGCCGTAAACCATCACGTGTGAATATTTATCTAATTGTGCTTTTATCGCATCATTCACGCGTTGATTTTGGTGCCCCAAAGTACATGCGGAAACTCCGGCGACAAAGTCTAAATAACTTTTGCCATTGGTGTCGTAAATATAACTTCCTTTTGCGTGAGAAACTTCCATTCCTAATGGATAGGGAGAAGTTTGTGCTTGGTATTTTAAAAAATCGTCTTTCATTTTTCAGAACTAAAAAGAAATGGTACACTCGAACATGGTCAAAAAGCAGTTACTTCTTAACGCCTTTTTTCTTATCGTAATTCAGCGTTTCCTTCCTGATTTTCATCGGCGTATTTTCTTGAGCTGCTTCTATTGCAGCTTCTTTTTGCATTTTCTTATCGAATTCCTCTTCTTCAGGTGGGAAAATATCTTCTTTCGATTTGATAATTTCGTCGCCTCGCCAATTGAAACCTCTTAATTTCCGAGCGTTTTCAGGCAAATCTTTTTCAGGATACATTAAACTTTCTACATTTTTATAGGAAGTCAATACATCTATTTTGTTTTCAACAAAAGTAATGTTGATGCTGCTGCTGATTTTTTTCTCAATTCCGGTTAAAGTCAAATCGTCGTACACGTAATAAATCGCTTCCGTGTTTTTGACTAAATCAATATAATCGAGTTTATTGTCCTTAAATTTTCCGTACATATTCAAACCTTTTGCTTGATTGTAGCCGGTTCCCAAAGAATCTCGCGAAATCATAAACGCGTTATTAATCACTTTTAACGAATCGATTTTTTGTGTTTTATTTTCACCAATCAGATGAATTACATCACCTGTCAATTGATTTTCACCATTCCAAACCACGGGTCTTCCAATTAATTGGGTCAATGCTTTTTTAGTACTCGAGTGAATGGAATCGCATTTTCCGCTGATATCCGATTTGTAGAACCGAGCATTATTGAACGCACGAATAATTTGGTTTCCCTTCTTTCCGGTAACCATTAATTTTTTGCCATGAATGTAAACCGAATCGTTTTCAACTAAATTTATAGCAACCGCTCGACCGGTCATCATCAACGAATCTTTCAATTTATACACTTCGCCGTAATGTCCTTTTACAATTCCTTTATTGACGGTATCGGTAATTTTTACATTTCGCGTCGCCGATGCAAATTCCTTGGTTCTATCGTAAAAAATACTATCGCCTTCAATGAGTCGGTCGTCGTAACGGATGTACGATTTCCGTAGAAAATGTCCCACGTTTTTCTTACTGTCGTAAAAACCTTTCTCGGTATAAATAAAATTTTTCTCACTCGTTATCGTCGAAGGTCCAAACAGATAAGCATGTCCCGAATTGTTGTAATAATCGACGTGATTGGATTTAATCGTGTATTTTGGATTGGTAATCGTAACGGTCGAAAGAAATTGAAACTTTTTTTCAGTAGCATAATAGCGACCTGCATTACTTGTCAATGTATTTTCTTTATTCACAATCCGACCAAAACTATTGTAAAAGGCTTGTTGCGAATTTCTATCAAAATTAATCGTATCGGTTGTCAAAGTCATGTCAGGCGAACGCATAACAGGATTGCCTGTGGCATACGCTTTCTTTTCATTTCCGCTGTATTCGGCATATTTGCTGTTTAGAAACAAAGTGTCGCCTTGCACCATTTGGACATCGCCAAACAGTTTTGCGTAATTTTCCTTTTGAAAATAATAGGCTTTATTACAAGTTATAATTACACCGTCGTGACTAATTCTGACATTTCCTGTTAGCAAGGCTGCACCTGGAATTTCAGTTTCATTTCGGTCGGCAAATTCAGAATATTCAATGATTATATCTTTTGGTTTTTGTGCCAAAAGCAAACTGCTGAATAGTAATAAGGATAGATATAAAAGGCTTTTCAATTCAATAAATTTGGTCAAATTTAAGCAAAATGCCATCAGTTATCGCGTTATTAAGAAATATTTATAAGCGGCGAATGTTCATAAAAAAAGCATCTTGAATTTCAAAATGCTTTTTAGCTGTTGTTATTTTAAGTTGGTTTCAAACTTCACGTCAAACAAACTGACAAAAGCATTCTTGATGGTTCCATCTGCGTTAATAATCATGGTGCGGTGAATTTTATTCACAACCCAATTATTTTTGACATCTTCAAAATTTTGAACGCGGTATTCTCTGATGCCGTCGAATTTGTAGTTTTTAAGTAATGATTGCCATTTTGCTTGGTTATCGTCCACACAAACACTGATGAAGTCGTAGTCGGGATGTCTTTTTTGTAAATCCAAAACTCGTTTATGAGCGGCAACAAAATGAGATTCTAGATTTTTAGTCCAAAAGAAAATCACTGTCTTTTTATTAATTTGCGATTTTATAGAAACCACCTTGTTGCTTAAAGTAACTAGATTCGCATTGGGCAACGGATTGTTCTCTTTTAAAGATTGAATCGCATCTCCAATTTTCTTGATTTCATTGTGCTGATTTTTATCGGTAGATAACGAATGATATTGTTCTAAAAACTTCTTGTTGTTGATAATATTTTGGTCTTCTAGTAAGTAAGTGAATGCAATATTATCCAAGATTGTATTCTTTATTTTTTCGTTTTTAAAAATAGAATCAGCTATTTGTAGCTTTTTACTATTGGTTAAAAACGCTCTATCCACTGGAGAACGATCTGACCATTTTTCATTGGCACTCAAATTATTCATCATATTGGACAAATACCGGACAAAAGGAGAGAAGTTCGTAAATTCTTTGTGATTAAAATCAATGTCTTTTCTGTAGTCGTAAAAATTTGAAGGCAACTTTTTTTCAATATTTTCGCCGCTTCGCATGTTGTGTACAACTGGATAAAGTTCCTTTTTTGAGTAATGATAGAAATCCAACATCCCTTTTGCATATTGGTCAAAATCATTATTCCATTCAATCTTTTCCTTTTTAGTGTCGTAAAATTTCTTTTTTGATTGGTAAGAGGAATCAATTTTAGTGGTGAATTGCGCCACTTCTTCGTCAAATACATTAAACATCACGTTTTTGTCGTGTTCGTTTTTCAAAAACAATTCCATTAAAAAGTTGTTTTTCTCATCTCCACGACCGCAGAATATAATCGATTCATCAAAATCTTGCGAATTGATTCGGACCATTAAACTGTCGTTTTTGTCAAAATAAACGTATTGGTATTCCGGTTCGTGTTTGAACGAGTACAAGCCAGGAGTCAATGAGTCGAATTTCTTAAAAAAAGTATTGTCTGGATTTAAAACAATTGTATCCAATACTTTAGAATCTTTGCAAAAAAGAATGTAGCGGTTGTTTGGATTGACAACTTTTCCTCCAAAATAGGCAGAGTAGTCGTCGTTGTCAAAACTTTGGTTGCAAGACAGTAAAGAAAATGCAGCAAGTAAGGGTAAATATAAAAAATTTCTGATGATGCGACTTTTTTAAATTGTTGAAACAAAAATATTTAGTCCTGTGCTATTTTACTGTTAAGGCAGCGTTAAATGATTGTAAACCGCAAAAGCATAGGATTCTTAACCAACTTATAGACATATTTTTTGTACTTTTGCCCGACTTTTTAAAATTTAAATACATTCAATGTTAACAGTTAATAATTTATCCGTTCAATTTGGTAAGCGAATCTTGTTTGATGAAGTAAATACCACTTTTACACACGGAAATATATATGGTGTTATTGGCGCCAATGGTGCGGGAAAATCGACGTTTTTGAAGATTATTGCCGGAGATATGGACCCAACTGCAGGACACGTTCATTTGGAAGCAGGCAAAAGGATGTCGGTTTTAAACCAAAACCACAACATGTTTGACGAACATACTGTTCTTGAAACGGTGATGATGGGAAACAAGGTTTTGTATGCTGTTAAAAAGGAAATGGACGCTTTGTACCTTGATTATACAGATGCAAATGCGGATAGAATTGGTGAATTGCAAGTGCAGTTTGAGGAAATGAACGGTTGGAATGCCGAGTCTGATGCTGCTTCTTTACTTTCAAGTTTAGGGATTACGGAAGACATGCATTATTCATTGATGGGTGATATTGAAGGAAAAATGAAAGTTCGAGTACTTCTTGCACAAGCGCTTTTTGGAAATCCGGATTTACTGATTATGGATGAGCCGACCAATGATTTGGATTTTGAAACCATTGCTTGGTTAGAAACGTTCCTTGCCAATTATGAAAATACCGTTATAGTTGTTTCGCACGACAGACACTTTTTAGATTCGGTTTGTACACATATTTCAGATATTGATTTTAGTAAAATCAATCATTATTCAGGAAACTATACGTTCTGGTACGAGTCAAGTCAGTTAGCGGCGAAGCAGAGAGCTCAACAAAATAAGAAAGCAGAAGAGAAAAAGCAGGAATTAGAAGAATTTATCCGACGTTTCTCTGCGAATGTGGCGAAGTCCAAACAAGCGACTTCCCGTAAGAAAATGATTTCAAAATTAAATATTTCTGAAATCAAACCGTCAAGCCGTCGTTATCCTGCGATTATTTTTGACCAAGATAGAGAAGCGGGTGACCAAATCTTGAATGTGGTAAATTTAAGTGCTTCCGTTGATGGTGACGTGTTGTTTACCAATGTCGATTTGAACATGGCAAAAGGAGATAAGATTGTCGTGTTTTCAAAAGATTCACGTGCAACAACGGCTTTCTATGAAATTTTGAACGGACATCAAAAAGCAGATTCAGGAACGGTTGATTGGGGAATTACTACGAATCAAGCGTATTTACCGGTTGAAAATCATTCGTTTTTTGAAAATGATTTGACACTAGTCGATTGGTTGCGTCAATATGCCAAAACAGAAGAAGAACGCGACGAGGTTTTTATCCGTGGATTTTTGGGAAAAATGATTTTCTCTGGAGAAGAAGCGTTGAAAACGAGTCGGGTTTTATCAGGAGGAGAAAAAGTACGTTGCATGTTGTCCCGAATGATGATGGAACGTGCGAACGTGTTGATGTTAGACGAACCTACGAATCACTTGGACTTGGAGTCGATTACGGCTTTTAATAATTCATTGAAAAACTTTAAAGGTTCGATTTTATTAACGACACATGACCACGAATTTGCACAAACTGTGGGAACTCGTATTATAGAGTTGACGCCACAAGGTGCAATTGACCGTTACATGACGTTTGATGAATATTTAGATGATGAAAAAGTACATGAATTGAGAAAGACGATGTATTCTTAATCATCAGTTTTATATATAGAAAAAGGGTTTTACTTGTGTAAAACCCTTTTTTTTGTTTATTCGTACACGTATAATTTTATGGCTATCATGAGTGTTCCGCTCGTGCTTTTTTTAATGCTTAAATTCTTTAATCGGTACAAATGAAAGCTTCGCGTTAGCTGGAACATCACGCCCAATATAGTTCAATTTTATTAAAAGCTACTTAATATTTTATCAAATCGTCCTTCTCTTATCTCGATGATTTCTCCATTTTCATTGATTGCATCAAACCAGAAAGTTCCCGAAATAACAAAGTTTTTTATGTCGTGATGAGTAATAGTGATTTCACCGTTAATAATTTCACTGGTAGTAAAAAGTTTTTCATTATCTTCATATTTTCCGAAAGTTTTAAATTGTCCGTAATCACTTGGGTCTCCATAATCACCAAGTTGGTAAACATTTCCTTGAAGAGAAAGCTTTTCGAAAGTGATAGGATTTTGAAATGCTACATCATACACTTGGACTTTTATCGACCTAAATCTTTCATTTGTAGCGTTTATATTAAGTAAGCCAACAGCAAAATAAGTCGTATCGCCATTAAAACCTATTTTAAAATAATTACTTGTGAGACCTAGGCCTGACACTTTCGGTCTTAAAATTTCACCATCCACTTTACATGAAACTCCACCAGTTCCATCATTATTGATTTTAGTTAATTGGTTGCTATTACTTGAACAGCTGAAAAAGAAAAAAAACGTAAATAAGATTATACTATATTTCATAACGTTATATTTTAATAGTGAATGTAACTTATTAATATTTTTTATTTCGATTAGAAGTACTTTTAATGATATGCCTTTTTAAACTAAAAATTTAAAGGAACACAGTTAATTTCGAAGCTTCTTAGATAAGTGAAACCACTTTTGTTTACCCATAAAATCATTTTATCCAATTATTTATCCTGATAATGTCCTCGAAGAGATAATACTAAAACTTTTGTTTTACTTTCTTCAATTCGGTAAATTACTCTGTGTTTGTCTGTAACTCTTCTCGACCACTTTGAAATTTTGTAGTTTTTTAGTTGTTCAGGTTTTACAGTTCCTGATTGACGATTTTCTAGCTACTCGTTCAAAAGTTTATTTATCTTTAAGATTGTTTTTTTATCTCTAGATTTTTTATGTTTTTCAATGTCAAATATAGCTAATCGAGTTAACTAAATGGCAGAATTTATAACCCCAAAAGTCCTTTTTTCTCTTGTTTTGAAATTGATTTTGTATGTCTATTTTTAGCTTGTTCCTTAGATTTGTCAATTTTACCGAAGTATTCCTTATCGGTCAATAGAGTTTTCGCACTATACTCTCCCATCTCAAACCAAACTTTCAGTTCTTCCAATAATGATTTGAGCAAAGATTTCTAATCTTTATTTTTTGAATCAATTGTTTCAGCGTCCATTTTTTTTATTTGAGTTACAATCAAAAGTACAAAAAAGAGTGTTAAATAAAAAAGCTTCTATTTCTCTCGAAATAAAAGCTTCTCAATTTACTTTTTATCTTTTGCTGCCTGCTTCTCCGCTTCTTTCTTTTTACGTTCCTCGGCTTTTTTCTTTTTCTTGAAATAGCCTCGAAGTAAGAAATTATGTTTGGCGGCTTCCATGTTTTCGTCGAGTTTCTTGGTACTCGTTTTTAAGTTAGTCATCGTCGCATCCAGAGCGTCAGCCATACTGTCGTCGTTGATGAGTTTTCCTAAACTACCTTTTCCATCGTTTACTTTTGCAAGAATTTCTGTGATTTCTCCCGTTGCAATTGCCGCATTATCAGCCGTTATTTGCAAGCTTTCCATAATTGCATCTGTTTCTACAGGTTCTGATGAGGCTATTAGTTGGCCTTCCTTCACTATCTTATTACTGCTTCCGCCGCGTGATAACACTACTAATTTATCGCCAATAATTCCTTCCGAACCAATACCTGCTTCGCTGTCTTGTTTTATGAATTTTTGGACGTCTTTTTTTACCAACATTGTAACCTCAACTGTTGAATCATTGACAATGGTAATTTGATCAACCGTTCCGACATTAATTCCTGAAAATCGAACTGCATTTCCAACTTGCAGTCCACTCACGTTTTGAAAATTAGCTTTTACTTCAAATACAGGGTCAAACAAGTTTTTTTGTTTTCCAATTACAAATATTGCAAGGAAAAAAAGGATGATTCCTGCCGTGACAAATAAACCCAATCTGATTTTATAATTTTTACGTTCCATAGTTATATTGTTTTTGTATTGGTAATATTTTGACTTTTAAAATAAGAGTTTACGAGTTCGTCATCCGTGTTTTCGAAATCTGAAAGAACTCCTTCTTTGTATACTTTTCCTTCTTGCAACATGATAATTCGATTAGCAACGGTTTTTGCACACTCGATATCGTGGGTAATGATGATGGAAGATGTTTTATATTTCTGCTGTACTTCATTGATTAGCAAACTAATTTCATGCGAACTTACGGGATCTAAACCCGTCGTTGGTTCATCGTAAAGCATAATTTCAGGGTCAACGATAATGGTTCGAGCTAAACTGATTCTTTTTTTCATACCACCTGATAGTTCGGATGGCATTTTATCAATAGAATCGGGGAGTCCTACGTTTTCTAATGCTTCTTTTACCTTTGCATCTACTTCCGCTTTGGTCAAATTTTTATACATTCTTTTCAACGGAAATTCAAGATTTTCACGGACTGTCATTGAATCGTATAATGCGCCACCTTGAAAAAGAAATCCAATTTTTCGACGCACTTCATTCATGTCGGTATTATTTAATTCCGTTACTTCATTTCCAAGTACCTTTATAGAACCCGAATCTGATTTTAGTAGACGGACAATGCACTTAATTAGAACTGACTTTCCGGTTCCCGATTTCCCTAAAACAACTAAGTTTTCGCCTTTTTTCAGTGAAAGAGTAATCCCTTTTAAAACTTCGGTCGTGTCAAAACTTTTAGTCAAATCTTGAATTACGACTACGCCTTCGTTGGTATTTGTTTCGGTTGCATTCATAATAAATCAGTTATTTGTACGGCAATTAAATCGACGATGATTACTAATAAAGAAGCCATTACAACAGCTGAATTGGCTGCAATTCCCACACTTTCTGTTCCTCTTCCTGCATTAAAACCTTTGTAGCAACCTACGAAACCAATTACGGCTCCAAAGAAAAAGGTTTTGACTACGGCTGGAAATAAATCGGAAAATTCAACACCGCTAAATGCCTGAGAAATAAAGAGTACAAAACTCACGTCACCTTTAATATTGGCGCCAATCCAACTTCCTAAAATTCCCAAAGCGTCGGCATAAAGCGTCAGCAATGGCAACATAAAAGTAGCGGCTAAAACACGTGGTACAATTAAAAACTTGATTGGATTGGTAGAAGAAACTTCCATAGCATCAATTTGTTCGGTAACTCGCATGGAACCGATTTCAGCACCCATGCTTGAGCCAATTTTTCCTGCACAAATTAAAGCTGTAATCACAGGACCCATTTCGCGAATAATAGAAATTGCCACCATTCCTGGAAGCATACTTACGGCTCCAAAGTTTACTAAAACAGGTCGAGATTGAATGGTTAAAACCAATCCAATAATGATTCCCGTAACTGAAATTAATCCCAGAGACTGGTTTCCAATTGCGAAACATTGTTTTAGAAATTGATTGAATTCAAAGTCTTTTCCGAAAATATTTTTAAATACTTTCAGTACAAATCCCGTTGCATTTCCTACGTCTGCAAGAAATACTTCTAATTTGTTTTTTTTCTTAACTGAAATTTCTTTGGGACGCATCTTTTGCATGGGTTCCATTTCATTTTCAGGAATAGGTATTGTTTTTTTCATAATCTATTGCCTTATTGTTCTTGGGTTGGTGGCTCATTGATGTTCTGTGTGGAGGATTCCGTATATAAGGGTGTAGTTGTTGGTTCGCAATTTTCAACTGATGCGGAACTGTTTTCTGTTTGAAGTGAATAACTGTAGTTCATCAGTCGAATATTCCTCCATTCGTACGTTTTGGGTAAATCATCTCCCATCAGATAACCCCATGGTTTTAGAGGTTCAATGCGATCAAAAATTACTTTTAATATTGCGATTGTTGGTATTGCTAAAAACATTCCGGGAATTCCTGCAATCGCGCCACCGATAATGATTCCGACAATGGAAGCCATAGCGTTAATTTCAACTTTTGAACTTACAACCAGCGGTACGAGAATATTGTTGTCAATTAATTGGACAATTATGGTTACAATAATGACACCTAACATCATTGATAAATCAGGTGTTCCTGTCAATGTTGCAAACATACTGATGACCATTGCCACTAAAATTCCTAAGTACGGAATTAGGTTTAACAATCCTGTTAGAACGCCTAACAATACCGCGTATTCAATTCCCGCGATCATAAATCCAATAGTAGTCATTGTTGCAACCGAAACCAGTTGAATCATTAAACCGACTAAATAACTTTTTACGGCTACTTTAATTTGGCACAAAATATCAAATAAAACATTTTGATCTTCTGGTTTCACTAACTTATTTAAAAATTTCATGAAGTGTGTTCTGTATAATAAAATCAAGAACATATAAATAGGGATCAACGTTAGATTTAATAAAGTATCTGTGAAAGAGAGTAAGGTGCTTCCTAAGATTTCTTTACCTGATTTAACGGTATCATTGGTTGCATCTTCAATATATTTGTTTTGTTCGTTCGTACTGATGTCAAAATTACTGCGAACGAATTCTTGTAAACTACCAAGATGTATGCTGAAATTTCGTTTAATAGTATTCCAATCTTTAATGAAATCAGTTACTTCCCATGAAATAAACGTAAGAATTCCTACGATTAGAATTACAAACAAAAGTACACTAACCATCACCGAAATGACGTGGGGAAAACGGAGTTTGCGATTTAAGAATGCACAACATGGACGAAGTAATATTGAAAAAAGCAACGCCATTGCTAATGGAATCAAGATTTCCTGTGCAATGTATAAGGTGAAAAATATTGCAATTAAACTCACCAAGGTAAGTGCTAGCTTTGTATAAAAGGGAAGTTTTAATGTTGCATTCATTGGCTTCATTTTGTTTTAAATTGAGTCAAGCATAATTCTATATGCTTATAACTGAACTAATAACAAAATTGATTGAAAATAAGTATTTTACACTTACAGCACTACCATAATACTTTACATAATTTACACGTCGTGATTCGATGGCAAATGGGTTGTTCTTTTATTCGTTGAGATCCCTTTCTGTAGAAATAATGAGTTGGGATAAGTAACTAATTCGCCTTCCAAAGTTCGTACTAAAGTGTAGAACGTGTGAATAGAAATAATTTCGCCTTCAATGGGGAAATCTTTATCGTGAATTTTAATCGTATCGCCGATTTTAAATGGAAACGAAAATAGCACAATAAATCCCGAAGTGATGTTGCTCAAAATAGACCATTGGGCAAATAACGCAACTCCAATTACGGTTAAAACGGAGGAAATAGTTACAAATAAATCATCAGTTTTTACTCCCCAAATCATGATTAGGCCAATAAAAAACAAACTTGTAAAAGATACGCTTATGTATTTAATTACTAAATTTTTACGGTATTCAATTACTTCGCTTCTTATCGCATATTTTTTGACCAACATAATCGTGATGTACCGCAAAATACCAAGCGTAAGCATCATGATTCCTGTTGCAATCAATTCTCTAGAATAGTTGTTTAAGAATTCTGTCATAATTTAAAGTTTTTAAAGAAATCATAAACCAAATGCGTGGGCAATCCCATCACGTTTGTGTAAGAACCAACCACTGATGTAACGCCAACTAACCCAATCCAATCCTGAATTCCGTACGATCCCGCTTTATCAAATGGCTTGAAATTAGTGATGTAATACCGAATCATTTCGTCTGTTAATTTGGCGAAAGTGACTTCAGTATAATCGTGTAAGGTAGTTACATTTTCATTCGTTTTAAACGAAACCGATGTAATTACTTGATGAGTTGAATTGGATAAATTTCTCAACATTTCAAAAGCATCTTCCGTATCTTTTGGTTTACCCAACGCTTTATCTTTGTGCCAAACAATAGTGTCACTTGTGATTAGAATTTCATTATTCGCTAAATCGTTTTCAAACGCTTTTCCTTTTAATTCTGCCAGATAATCCGTGATTTGATCTGCTTTTAAATGATCTGGATAGACTTCTTCAATTTCGCGCAAGCGGATTTCAAAATCTAATCCTAAATCTTTAAAAAACTGTTGACGACGCGGGGAACCTGAAGCTAAAACGATTTTATATTGTGTAAGTTTTGGACTAAGCATTTTGCAAAATATTAAATGTGTTGACAGCAATTGAAATGATACCAAAGAGTAAAACGATTTTTAAAATCAAACTTAAATTTTTAAAATCCTTTGAACTTTTAGCATTGTTTAATTTTATACAGAAAAACAGAAGTGGTGCGATAACCGTTAGTAAACTATACAAAGTACTGATGTACAAATCATTTTCAAAATAATAAATATAGATGTAGTAGAACAAATAAACTGTTATTAAACCCGTTGCAAGAAGTACAATTCGAGAAGTACGTTCAACGCCAAGTGCAATTGGTAATGTGTTCATTCCCAAATTATAGTCGCCTTTTACGTCTTCTAGGTCTTTGATAATTTCTCTGATGAAATTTATTAGAAAGGCAAACAATGCGTAATCTAATATGATTTTAAATAAAATACCTAAATGAATCTGATTTTCAGGCGTAATAATAGGAAATAAATCAAATAAGCCTACAATTATCACACTGACTGCCGTCAAAATCGCTACGATCAAATTGCCAATTAACAACGATTGCTTGAGTGAAGAAGCATATAAATATAAGGTTCCGGATACCACAATAAATAACAGTGCAAATCCTGGTTTTCCAATTACATTTGATAAATAAAAACCACTACCCACTCCCAAAACATTTAAAGCAATATAGATATTATACGCCATTGTTTCACTAATATTCGTTCCAACGACAACCTGCTTATTGTTAATTACATCTGTCTCTTGATCAAAAATATTATTGATCACATAACCTGCAGCTGCAATGCACACCGTTGACAAAACTAAAATGCAAAATTGAAAATCTGTTAATGCTAAAGCAATATTTTGTAAGTTTAGAAAACCGTACCGAAAAAGCAGTTGCATAAAAACAAGCAACAATAAATTTTGATAACGAACGAGTTTTAGAAAGGCCATAACAAGAAATAGCAAGGTAATTTTTGTGCAAAATTGCGAGGTTAAAGATAATTTCTTTGTCGGAATTATTGAAATTTTTAGCACATATATAAAAAATGCCTGAAATTTCTTTCAGGCATCTCTTATTTCTAGTTGTTTTTTTTAATTTCTTCCACCGCGAGAAGAAGTTGCAGTAGTTCTATTTGAAGAACCGCGTGAATCGTTTACTTGAGCAGTATTTCTACTAGAACTTGTATTCGGAGTTGCTTGTCTCATTGATCGCTCTTGAGAAGCTGTATTTCTTGTTGCACTACTGCCTGTATTTCTTGAAGATGTTTGTGCATTGTTAGCATTGTTTACACTTCTAGGAACATTTGTTTGTTGTGCAAAATCACTTCTTGTTGAAGTAGTTGTGGTATTGTTTCGAACAATGTTAGCCGGGTTCTCACTTCTAGTTCCAACAGTATTTGTTGTATTCCGAGTAGGAGTACTGGATGTTTGTGTTCTCGTGCCGCTATTTTCGTTTCTCGTAGAACCATTTTCGTCTCTAGTTCCAACTGTACTTCGAGAAGGAGTAGTTGAAGTTTGCGTTCTTGTACCGCTATTTTCGTTTCTAACACCAGTCGTATTTGCATTTCCTGTATTTCTACCTGAAGTGTTTGCGGTTTGATTTCTCGTCGCAGTATTTTCATCTCGTCTACCTGATGTATTACGAGTGGACTTATTCTCATTTCTTTGAGAAGTATACTTATCGTAATTTCTCTCGTATCCATTTGATCTTCTCGTTTCATACAATGCTACAGCATTTGAACTTCTTCTGTGGTTTGAATAGTTGTAATGATTGTATTCATTGATATGGATGTGCACATTTCTTCTGTAACGGTAAATAGGATAAGGAGTCCATGCATAATAATAACTCGGATAGTAATTGTAATAATACGGAGAATAGTATGGATTGTAATTGTGTACCCAAAACACATTGTAAATTAAAGGACGCGATACATAAACGGGCTCGTAAATATAATTAGGACCGTACATGAATACATCACCAACTACCTGAATCTGAACTTGATTGTTTCGATCACGTTCTACTTCAATTGTTGCTACGTCTTGAAAAACGTCTTGTTCTAAAACGGCCTGTAAAATAATTAAGTGCGTGTTTTTTTCTACCGCTTCAATTACTCGTAAGTAATCTACTTGACGGTCGTAGTTCAAATCTAAATTAGAAATTTTATTTCGCGGATCGTTCAAACGTTGTTCAAAGTCTTGCAAATCCTTAGAATCTCCAAAAATAGAAGCGACGGCTCTTAAATCAAGATTTTCACTTATTTCATTGCTTGTAGCATTTACAGTAGTTCGATCCTGTGCGAAAATTGGATTTTGGAATAATACTCCAAAAAGGGCGAGGGTAAGTAATTGTGTTTTCATGATTTCCAAAATTTAACGGTTGGTTTTTTGATTGAATTTGGATACTATAAAACAAGTTGTGTGCCATTAATTTCATATTAATACTATTTTAACAAATAGCACCTGCGAATATTTAATAAAAATCACGGTTTATGTAGAAAAAGTAGCGGTTTTATTACTCAATACGTTTCATGTAAATACTTTCAGGAGGATTCACCACCATTGGAAATTTTTCAATTTTCACTGAACTGCTGTCTAACCCAAAGGCTTTTTCTTCGGATAAGCTTAATTTTTTAATCAGAAAGTAGAGATTCATGATTAGTTTTTCATGCCAAATTAAAACACTATCGTTTGACAAGAACCGTTCCGAAAGCACAAATTTAAAGTCGCCAATGATGTTGTTGTTGTACAAGGATTCATAGCGACTTCTTACATCAACTTCGGCGTTTTCAACCATGTTTCTAACTACTTCACGAAACATGATATTGATTTTTGTAGGTTCGCGAAAGCCCAAATTAAAATCAACACGGATGATATCGTCTTTTAAAATTTCGGTCACTTTATACTCTTTTTTATAAGGTTCGTTCAAGATGTTCACATGAATAAACCAGTAAATATCCGCTCTTTTAGGACGTTTTTGCAAAATAGAATACATCACTTTTTCTTCTATTTCATCAGTCCGTCCTGAATTTGTTAAGTACACTAAATGGGTGGCGTACTTTGGAATGGTTAAATCTGCACTTAATTCTGCTAAGACCTTTTTGTAATCATTGATTTTTACGAATTTAGTATAGGCTTTACTAATTGTTTTTGCTCGAAACCAAGTAAACATAATCCCTAATAATAGTATCGCAATAAAAATGGTCACATAACCTCCGTGTGAGAATTTTTTGATGTTTGCAAAGAAAAAGCTAAACTCAATGATGCCATAAGTGGTAATAACAGGCACGATAAAATACCATTTTACCCGTTTCATAATCATGTAAAAGTTCAGCAATATTGTTGTTGAAATCATGCACAAAACAATTGCAAGTCCATAAGCGGCTTCCATATTAGTGGATTCTTCAAAGTGCAATACAATCATTGCACAACCTAAAAACAGCAACCAGTTTACCGATGGAATGTACATTTGTCCTTTCAATTCTGTAGGATATTTGATGGTAACTTTTGGCCAAAAATTCAATCGCATTGCTTCATTTATCAACGTAAATGAACCACTAATTAAAGCTTGAGAAGCGATTACTGCTGCAAGTGTTGCAATTGTAATTCCGATGGGTTGAAACCAATCTGCCATGATTAAATAAAACGGATTTCCATTAGAACCACCCAATTGTACTAAAGTTTTTCCTTCAAAACGGATCAAGTAAGCAGCTTGACCAAAGTAATTTAAGACCAACATTGTTTTCACAAAGATCCAACTAACCCTAATGTTTTTTCGACCGCAATGTCCCATGTCAGAATACAAGGCTTCCGCTCCAGTGGTACATAAGAAAACGGCTCCTAGAATGTAAAATCCTTCCGGATGTAATTGCAATAGATGAAAGGCATAGTATGGATTTAATGCTCTGAAAACTTCAAAATTACCAAAGATTTGAATGCTTCCTAAAACACCTAGCATTCCAAACCAAAGTACCATCATTGGTGCAAAAAACTTTCCGACGATGCTTGTGCCAAATTGTTGAATAAAAAATAAAATGAATAAGATTCCAATAACTAATGGGACTGTATTTATGGAAGGATAAAAAGTGCGCAATCCTTCAATTGCAGAAGAAACGGAAATCGGTGGCGTTATAATCCCGTCTGCAAGAAGTGCACTTCCTCCAATAATTGCAGGAATGATGAGCCATTTGACTTTTGTTCGTCTGACTAAAGCGTAAAGTGCAAAAATCCCGCCTTCGCCGTTGTTATCGGCATTCAATGTAATCAATACATATTTGACTGTAGTTTGTAAAGTAAGGGTCCAAAATACGCAAGAAACACCTCCTAAAACAATATCAGAATTAATGATTCCAGCACCAATGATTGCTTTCATTACGTAAAGTGGGGAAGTACCGATATCGCCATAAATAATTCCCAATGCGATCAATAAACCACCAACTGACAATTGGCTCAACGGACCCGTTTTAGTGCTGCTCATAAATTTGATAAAGAGAACAAAATTAAGTAAATAAGTACGATACAATTCGGAATTAGTCGATTTTTTTTAGGCTGAGTTCTGAAAAAATTATGATAAGTTTGTATTCTAACTAATTTTATGAAAAACACACTTACTTTTCTGCTGGTTTTACTAGCTCTTTCTTCCTGTAAACAGGAAAATACAGCATTGGTCTTCTCGAGTGCTAAGGTTTTCACTTCTGTGAAAATAGACACGCTTTTGGCGGAAGAATTGTCCATTCGAGCGATTTTGATTGATTCAAATAAACTTTGGTTTGCTGCTAATAAAGGACAATACGGTTCTATTGATTTGGCCACCGATAAAAGATTCAACGGACACGTTAGTAAAGACACGTTGGCGCTTGAATTTAGAAGTATTGCACAAACAAAAGACTATATTTTTATGTTGAATGTAGGAACGCCTTCCTTATTATACCGTATTTCGAAAGATGGTTCTCGTATCAAGAAGATGCATCAAGACGATCACCCAAAAGCATTTTACGACAGTATGCAATTTTGGAACAACATGGAAGGAATTGCGATGGGAGATCCTACGGGTGCTTGTCTTTCTGTTTTGATTACAAGAGATGGAGGAACGACTTGGACTCAAGTTTCCTGTGAAAATTTACCAAAAGTGGAAGTAGGAGAAGCTGCTTTTGCCGCAAGTAACACAAATATTGTAATTAAGGGAACTGAAACTTGGATGTTTTCAGGCGGAACGAAATCACGCGTTTTTTATTCGGCTGATAAGGGGAAAACTTGGAAAGTTTTTGACACGCCAATTACGCAAGGTGAAGCAATGACGGGAATTTTCACCGCTGATTTCTACGATGCTAAAAACGGATTTATAGCAGGTGGGAATTACGAGAAACCCAATCAGAATTTTGGTAACAAAGCAGTTACAACTGATGGCGGAACTTCTTGGAAATTAGTGGCAGAAAAAGAAGCTTTTGGATATGCGTCTTGTGTGCAATATGTACCCAATTCAAATGCTAAACAATTAGTGAGTGTTGGTGCGTCCGGATTGTACTATTCGTCCACTTCAGGCGAGAAATGGAATAAGTTATCAGAGGATGCGACTTTATATACCATTCGTTTTGTAAATGATTCAACTGCGATTGCGGCAGGAAAAAACAAGATTGTCCGAGTACATTTCAAGTAATTGGAAAAGAAAAAACCATTAAGATGTTAAGAATATTAAGTTAAAAATGCTTAATTATCTTAATCCCTTAATGGTTTAAAATTTAAAATGAAACGCTATTAATACCAGCGTTTCTTATTCTGTTTAGAAGCAGTTGATTTTCTTGAATTGTGTGCTTCTTTACTTCGGTTTGAACTGGTTTTTGGTGTATTTTCGTCCGGACTTCCTTCTTTCCAAGCGTACGGATGGTCTTTTACGACTTCAACGTCTACTTTAATTAGTTTCTGAATGTCTTTCCAATAGGGTGCTTCGTCTTTTCCGCAGAATGAAATGGCAACACCGCCGTTTCCTGCACGACCTGTTCGACCAATTCGGTGAACGTAGGTTTCAGGAATATTGGGTAAGTCAAAATTAATCACGTAAGGCAATTGGTCAATGTCAATACCGCGAGCTGCAATATCTGTTGCTACTAAAACGCCAACTTCCTTTTTCTTAAAAGCATCCAAAACGCGCTGACGTGCATTTTGAGATTTGTCGCCGTGAATTGCTTCTGCGGCAACACCTTTGTTTCGTAAAGATTTTACTACATTATCAGCACCGTGTTTTGTTCTTGAAAAAACCAGAACGTCTGATAAGTTTTCTTTAGTAATCAAATGGTGTAGTAAGTTTCGCTTTTCGCTTTTGTCTACAAAATAAACACGTTGTTCTACGTTTTCAGCTGTTGAAGAAACCGGAGAAACAGTTACACTTACCGGATCTTTCAAAAACATTTCTGATAATTCCCGGATTGCCATTGGCATTGTAGCCGAAAACAATAAAGTCTGACGGTTGTCAGGGGTAAGTTTGACAATTTTTTTGACATCGTTTACAAATCCCATGTCTAACATTTGATCCGCTTCGTCTAAAACCAAACAATGTAAATGATCTAAATCAATGTAACCTTGCTTGTTCAAATCTAATAAACGGCCTGGAGTTGCCACTAAAATGTCAATTCCGCTTCGTAACATGTCCACTTGTGGTACTTGAGAAACACCACCAAAAATGGTTAGTGAAGTCAAGTTTGTATATTTTGCGTATTGGTCAAAATTTTGTCCAATTTGAACGGCTAATTCCCTTGTTGGCGTAACTACTAAACAGCGAATTTGTTTGCTTTTTTTTGAAGAACCGACAATTCGGTGCAATTGATGAATGATGGGAATTGCAAAAGCAGCCGTTTTTCCGGTTCCTGTTTGAGCACAACCTATTAGGTCGCGGCCTTGTAAAATAGAAGGGATCGATTGCTCTTGAATTGGTGTTGGTTCCAAATAGCCTAATTCGTAAACGGCTTTTTGTATACTTTTAGAAAGTGATAAATCTTCGAATAACATAAATATAAATTCTTGTAAGTACTCTGAATTAAGTACAAAGAGGTTGCAAAGATAGGATTATTATACGTAATGTTTTAAATTTCTACCATTATGGAATGCTCTTTGTTAGATTTAATACGATAATGTTTCGTTAATTTGATCTGAGTTTTTCTTTTCTTAACTGCATTTTTATAATTTTAGCCTTTCAAAATACTGATTTACCCCATTTTATGCGATTGAAAATTGTCTTATTTTTACTTACTTTTTCTGTAATGCAGTCGTTTGCACAATTTGACAATGGGAATAATCCCGTAAATATTCCGCCTGTAAATTTGCCTCCAATGCCTACGATTTCTCCTGAAAAAAAACCGAGTCTTTGGGATGTAAAACCTAAGGAAGCTGTTGTTCCCAATCCTTGGGACAAACCGAAGGAGCGAGAATTCAATCAGCAAAATGACTTTTTAAATCCTGCTGATCGGTACACTAAGAAAATGAATAGTAACAAGGGTGGCGAAGGAAACGGTGATTATAAAATTTTCAGACGAAACCAGTATTTTGGTGATTTCAAAACCGATTCAGAATCTATTCAAGTGGCCGTTCGCGATCCGCAAGCTATTGATGGTGATTACGTCAAAATCACCCACGACGGAAAGGTGATTTACGCGAGTATTTACTTAGATGCTTATTTTAAAACGCTTGATATTCCATTAAAAAAAGGCTTTAATAGAATTGAATTCGTGGCTTTAAATGAGGGAAGTTCCTTTCCAAACACAGGCGCTTTTTTGATTAAAGACAAAGGAAAAAAGATTTATGAAGAAGAGTGGAACTTGTCTACCGGTTTTAATGCTTCGTTTCTCATCATTAGAGAGTAGCTTAAAACCACTTTCTGGTAAACAAATTCACTAGAATCTTTGGGTCAAGTGTGACAATAAATCGAATGTTTTCTTGGTAATTCTTATCTGCGATCTCCCAACCGTTATTAGAGTAAATTGGAAAATACAGTTCAAAATAATCGGTCACTAAATTCAATCGAATTCCAGAATCATAGACAAACTTTGCATTGCGATTGGTGTTTTTTACAAACCCCAAATCACCATAAACTTCCACCCAATTCCAGATATTAAATCCTGCATTTGTAGTCACCATCCATTGATTTGCAAACGGTGTATCTAATTTTGATTTGAAAGCGCCTTCCGCTAAAATCAATTGCTGGCTAAAAATCCCTGTTTTTTCAGATCGACCGTAGTAATTGTGGTCAAATAAATAATCAGAAGCACGGTCGAGTCCGAAGCTAAAGAAATCAGAATTCGTAGTATTGTATAAAAATGTTCCTGCAAACAAACGCAAATTAATCGTTCGGTTGTTGTTGAAAAGTCGGCGGTATTCTAATTCAACAGAAGCTTTTCCAAATTTTGATGCGACTTGTACATCACCCACAAAATTTACATGTTGCGTCAATTCGGTTTTTGTGCTGAAATATTTTGCGTTAAAAACACTGTAGTTTTCTTTGTTTCCATCAAATTCGGTCACAAATTGCGAAGGTTCTAAATTGACGATCACTTGCCTCAATTGAATTGCTTGTTTGTGATTGCTTCTCATGTCGTCTGGTCGGATTTTAAACAATACCATTGGATTGAGCTTAAAATAACCGGCATCTTCGGCATAATGAAGATAAGTACCACTAACGGCATACTTCGTACTGAAAAAATTACTATCGCGTTGAAATTGATTTAAATGAAACGAAAAATGTCCCGTCAATGAATTTGTTTTTGGCGAATAAATTGGATTCACATCAAAATTGAACGGTTTGTCCAAAATCGTCTTATTGTGAAAGCGGAAACCCGGAGAAAGCCCGTCGTATAAGGTGTAACTGATTGTTGGTACATATAAAATTTGATTGTAGTACGGATCTTCCAAATCCTTCATCAATACAAATTTAAAAGGACGGTTGTTGGGATAAAAACCTTTTAACGACTTCCAGTTGTTCCGCAAATTAAATTCAGGAACTTCATTTTCGTAGTTTAAAACAATTTTATTCACCTTATTTCGAGCAACCGTAAACGTACTGTCGGTGCTAATTCCCGAATACCATTTTTTGAAAACCACCTGGTTATTATTTAATCCGTAAACAGGAATAGGAACCGTCGTATTTGTTTTGTTTTTTATGGTGAAAGTGATGCTGTCATTGGTTTTAGAGACCTCTGAAAATTTATAATCGACAATTTCCCTTGAATGGATAATGGTCTTAAAGAACCAATTGATATCTTCCGAAGATTTGTTTTTTAAAATGGATTCAAAATCGAATTCCGTGACTTTTTTCTCTTGATTGAGACTGTAAAATTGCCGAATACTCTGCGGAACAATCTCGTTTTCTAAATAGTGGTCAAGGTAGTTCAAGCTCAATCCTGCACGGTATTTTGAGGCAATTTGTTCGTTGAATTTGATTAATTTGTCTTTTGCTTCGCCAATAGGTTGGTCCAGGTTTTTTCGAGCCATCAACATATAAAAATAACTGTATTGCTCGTTGAAGTCCAGATTTACCAAATTAAAACTTTTCAGAATCTTTAATTTCGAAATACTTCCCATCATCTTCATATTTGGATAGTACTCGTCAATGTATTTCATCATGGTGTATACTTGAATTCCGTCGTAAATCCAATTGTCTTTGCGTTCGTCAATCGTCATACTGCTTTGCAAAAAGTTATTCAAATACGTTTTTAAAAACTTAATTTCAAACAGGAAATCATCCGGAAATGGACTGATGAAACTGGGCAATTGGTTCAAACCATAAAAAGGATTTCGTTCATAATCAGCTTGCGAAACCACAATATTTTGATGTGGATATGTGCCAATATGTTCCGCAACGTAAGCTGTAATTTGTTTGATCAAAAGCGCTTTTTTTATCTCGTTGAGGTTGTTGTCTTTGATATTGGTTTGCACGTTCAAATTCGGCAAGATGAAAGCTCGGAAATCTGATTTTTTCGATAAATAAATAGAGAATTGAGACCGTTGTGCTCCTTCTAAAACAACTTTTGAACCAACTTGCGTTGTTTTGTTTAAATCCGTTGTCAACTCGTAATGCTGCGGAAGGGTCAAATTGATTTGGTAATCACTGATCGCATTTGAACTGTCGTTCAAGTTTACATTGCTGTACATGGCGAAATGACCGTTATTGAATCGGGCAGGAGTGATGAGCCAATCTTTCAGCATCATATTACCGTTTTCATTATAGCCGTAACCGGTAAATTTATCGCTGGGCAACTTGATTTTATAAGTTATAAAAATAGTGAATTTTTGCAGGGGCAAAAGTTTTTCACGCAAAACCAATTCAATTAAATCCGGATGGTCGCTCGTCCTGCTCCATTCTAAAAACATTTTATTTTGGTCAATAAAAGTCAAATCTGTGGTAAAACCGCGTTCGTCATTTTTGGCTAAATGAAAATTCCGTACAAATTCATCCGAAAATCGTTTGCCTAATGGCGAATATTTGTCGGAATAGGCATTATTCCAATCGTTAAAAATGATTTTTTGCAACGTGTCGTTTGATTGATTAAAGTAAATCAATTCCTGTTGAACAGTCAAAATCTTTTTTTCTGGATTCAACTCCACCGTACAAATACTCGAATGCTGACTCCATAAAAAGGAAGTAAACACGAGGCAAAACAAGTTAAGGAGGAGTTTAAAAGTAGGTTTCAAATGCTTTGTTTTTTGAAAAAAAGTGTTCATATCTTACACATACGAAATGTATTGCAAAAAAAGCGAAAAGTTCGCATAAAAAGTAATTTAGTAACTTTTTTATGCGAACTTTTACGTGGTATTGTTTCTGAATTAGAAATTCGGACTCAAATTATATTTTTTATAAAATGCATCGAGTACTTCGACCACTTCGTCTGCCGTATCTACGATTTTTATAATATTTAAATCATTTGGACTAACGGTTTCTACTTGCTCCACTAAAACAGTTTTGATCCAATCCATTAACCCCGACCAGAATTGAGTTCCCACCAAAATAATTGGGAATTTCGCCACTTTTTTGGTTTGAATTAGAGTGATTGCTTCAAACATTTCATCCAAAGTTCCAAAACCACCCGGCATTACCACGAATCCCTGTGAATATTTCACGAACATTACTTTTCGCACAAAGAAATAGTCAAAATTCAAGTTCTTATCGGTGTCAATATACGGATTGAAGTGTTGCTCGAACGGCAATTCGATGTTCAATCCCACGGACGTTCCGCCACCGGCATGAGCTCCTTTGTTTCCCGCTTCCATTATTCCAGGTCCTCCTCCGGTAATTACTCCGTAACCTGCTTTACTAATTTTATAGGCAATTTGCTCTGTCAATTTATAAGTATCGTGGTCGGCTTTAGTTCGTGCTGAACCAAAAATAGAAACACAAGGGCCAATTCGTCCCATCGTTTCGTAACCATTTACAAATTCGGCCATGATTTTAAAAATCGCCCAAGAATCATTGGTGCGAATTTCATTCCATGTTTTTTGTTTTAATCTATCTTGAATAATTTTATCCTCGTCGTTATCAAAGTCTTCTAATCTCATTTTTGTTCTATTTACTTTTTGTCATTCTGAATTTATTTCAGAATCTCGTTAACTATTCATTTCAGAATTTTTCTTGGGGCTTAATCCTGCTATACGTTCTATCTTTTTATTTTTAAAGAAAAAATGAAAAGTAAGCTACTGCTATCAGGGCTATGGGTTTAAGGATTTGCCGAACTACATCTTTATCAAATCTACAAGTTTTCTTTTTAAATTCAAATTTTGGAGGGGAAACAAACATAGCTTTGGAAGTGGGTTTTGTGATGTTGCATTATTTCAGTTTCCTTTTCTTCGGATTTTGTCTATTTGAAAAGAAGGAAAGAATTTCCACCTTATCTTCTAAAATTCGATAATAAAGAGTGTTTAAGGTTAAAACAACGGCTCTTCTAACTTCTTTTTTAAAATCAGATACTTGAAAAATATGTGGATTTTGCGCTATTAATTTTAAAGTATGCTCAAGTTGAGTAACAAGATTTTGAAGTTCTTTTTCAGTCCAATTTTCTTCAAGGTAAATGATAGTTTTTTGAAGTTCAATAAGTGCATTATCAGTCCAAAGAATTTCATAACCATTTTTCATACAGTTCTCTCGCTTTAGAATGAGAATTTAATTTTCCGGAATCAGCATCTTTTAAACCAAGTTCTATCGATTGTTTTTCGCTTTCAGATATTGAATTCCACCAATCTGAAGTTTCTTTTTTTCTTAAAGCCATAATTTTTTCAATAAGTGAAAAATCCTCTATTGTTGACATCCATTGAATTAATTCCAATTTTTGATTTAAAATGGTGGTTTCAGTATTCATAATTGTGAAATTTTAATAATCAAAGTTAATGATTTAAAAGGGAATTTTAACCAAGTAAAGATTGAAAACAAATGACGAACTAATGAACAGATTCATTAAGTCTCAAGCTCCTTCTTCAAAAACCCAGCAGTATATCCTTTCTTACTTTTCGCCACTTCTTCTGGAGTTCCTTTGGCAACAACCATTCCGCCGCCTTTTCCACCTTCAGGACCAATATCAATAATATAATCGGCAAGTTTAATGACGTCCATATTGTGTTCAATAATAAGGACAGTATTTCCTTTGTCAACCAATTTTTGAATCACATCCATCAAAACGCGAATGTCTTCAAAATGCAAACCAGTGGTTGGTTCATCTAGAATATAAAACGTATTTCCGGTATCTTTTTTAGACAATTCACTGGCTAATTTAATTCGTTGTGCTTCACCTCCAGAAAGTGTGGTGCTTTGTTGACCTAAAGTGATATAACCCAATCCAACATCTTGAATCGTTTTTACTTTTCGGTATATTTTTGGAATCAATTCAAAAAATGGAACTGCTTCATCCACAGTCATATTCAACACATCAGAAATTGATTTTCCCTTGAATCTAATTTCTAAAGTTTCACGGTTAAAACGCTTTCCTTGACACGTTTCACATTCAACGTAAACATCGGGTAAAAAGTTCATTTCAATCGTTCGAACTCCTGAACCTTCACAAGTTTCGCATCGTCCACCTTTGACATTAAAACTAAAACGTCCGGCTTTATAACCTCGGATCATACTTTCAGAAGTCATTGTAAATAACTTTCTAATTTCAGAAAAAACATCCGTATAAGTCGCAGGATTCGAACGTGGCGTTCGTCCAATCGGACTTTGGTCAATGTCAATTACTTTGTCAATAAATTCTAAACCTTCAATCTTTTTGTACGGCATAGGTTTTTTGACACCATTAAAAATATGCGCGTTCAAAATAGGATACAAAGTTTCATTTATCAACGTCGATTTTCCACTTCCAGAAACCCCTGTAATTCCAATTAAAGTTCCCAATGGCAACGAAATCGAAACGTTTTTCAAGTTGTTTCCCGTTGCTCCAGTAAGTTTCATGAAATTGCCATTTCCTTTACGTCGTTCTGTAGGAATTTCAATTTTCAACTTTCCATTTAAATACTGTGCAGTTGTAGTATGCTCCTTCAATAATTGTTTTGGCGTTCCTTGGCTGATGATTTCACCACCAAATTTACCTGCTTTTGGACCAATATCAATCACGTAATCGGCACGTTCAATCATGTCTTTATCGTGTTCAACAACCAAAATAGAATTTCCTAAATCACGTAATTGTTCCAAAGAATGAATCAATTTTTCGTTATCTCTTTGGTGCAAACCAATACTTGGTTCATCCAAAATATACAAAACACCAACTAGTTGCGAACCAATTTGTGTCGCTAATCGAATTCGTTGAGCTTCGCCACCCGAAAGTGATTTTGAACTTCGACTCAACGACAAATAATTCAAGCCAACATTCATTAAAAAGGAAAGTCGGTCGTTGATTTCTTTAATTACCTCGGTTGCAATTCGCTTTTGTTTTGCAGATAAATACTTGTTTAATTTTAAAAACCACTCCGTCAATTCAGAAATATCCATTGCAGAAAGTTCTGCTATATTTCTTTCGTTGATTTTAAAATAAAGTGCTTCTTTTTTCAAACGAGTTCCTTCGCAAACAGGACAAGGAATTTCATCCATAAACTCTTTTGCCCAACGTTTAATTGCGGTTGAAGCATTTTCGTCAAATTGATTTTTGATGAAATGTGCAATTCCTTCAAAATCAATTTTGTATTCTTTTGTAATTCCCAACGTTTTGGAAGCAACTGTAAATTTGTCTTTTCCACCGTTCAAAATCACGTCCATCGCTTCGTCAGAAATGGTCGAAATTGAATCCGTTAATTTGAATTCAAATTTTTCTGCAATGATTTCTAATTGTTTGAAAATCCAAGACGATTTATATTCGCCCAAAGGAGCAAAACCACCCTGTTTAATCGATAATTTCGGATTTGGAACTATTTTTTTAGGATTGATTTCATTAATAATTCCCAAACCGTTGCAAGCAGAACAAGCGCCTTTTGGTGAATTGAATGAAAACAAATTGGGTTCTGGATTTTGATATGAAATTCCCGTAGTTGGACACATTAAATTTCTACTGAAATACCGAATTTCATTCGAATCTTGGTCCAAGATCATCAACACATTTTCTCCATGACTCATTGCTGTATTGATACTTTCAGACAAGCGTTTCTGCGTATCCGGAAGGTCGTCGACAACAATTCTATCAATAACAATTTCGATATCGTGCGTTTTATAACGATCGAGTTTCATTCCTGGCGTAATGTCTTTTACATCACCATTTACTCTAACTTTTACAAAACCTTGTTTGGCAATTTGTTGAAAAAGTTCTGCATAATGTCCTTTTCTCGCTCGAATTACGGGAGCTAAAACATTAATTCTTTTTCCCGCAAATGATTCGTTAATCAATTCCTTTATTTGGTCATCACTATAACTGACCATTTTTTCGCCCGTATTGTAACTGTACGCGTCTGAAGCTCGAGCAAAAAGTAAACGTAAGAAATCGTAAATTTCAGTAATTGTTCCAACGGTTGAACGCGGACTTTTACTTGTAGTTTTTTGTTCAATGGCAATTACTGGTGAAAGTCCGTCTATTTTATCTACGTCGGGACGTTCTAAACCGCCAAGAAATTGTCTGGCATAAGCCGAAAAAGTTTCCACATAACGACGTTGACCTTCCGCATAAATCGTGTCAAAAGCTAGCGATGATTTCCCCGAACCCGAAAGTCCAGTAATTACTACTAATTTTTCACGAGGAATGGAAACGTCTATATTTTTAAGATTGTGGACACGAGCCCCTAAAACTTCAATAAATTGTTCAGTATCTGACATATTTTAACGGTGCGATTTCAAGAATTTTGCCCACAAAGTTAAGCCTTTGCTTTTGTTTATTGAAGTAATTTGTGATTTTGTAAATAAGTGTTAATCGTAATGTAAAACAAGAGTATTGTTTTTTTACACAGGTTTACTTCGACTGTTAGAGCACAGCTCTGGGTCACCAATTAACACTGATTGAAATTAAAAGTGTATTATAAAAAGGAACTAAAATGTATTATTGCCACGAATTGCACCAATTAGTACGAATTATATTTAATTAATTCGTGAAATTTAAAATTTTATATTAGGGTCCATTCTTGCAATTCGTGGCAAAATCTTTAAATAATGCTGCTTACTTTTTTGTCAATTTTGCGAAGATGAAAATGATTACCGCTATAATTGCAATTACGATAAAAATTCCAACACCCATTCCAAGTTTGAAAATTCCGCCAATGACTTCACAACTTTGTAAACTGATTAACATTAATAGGAAGAGGCTGATTCGAGTGATATACTTTTTCATAATTGCTGTTTTTAGTTAATTTGGTGTTTTATAAATTTGTTTGTGGTGAAAACTGTAGGAAAAGCAGGAAGTTATTCTCTGAAAATCTGCAATAACAAACAATACTTCAAATTTCTGCTTTTTGATTCTCTTAATTATTACAACATTTTACGATAAAGTTTCAGATTCTTCGGTTAGAGGTTTACCAACTCTAAAAAAAAGTTTACTTTTACACACCAAACACCACAGCATTATGAGTCAAAAAATATTGCTTACTTCAAAGGAAATCGCAATTATTCTGCATCGTTTGGCCTGTCAATTGATCGAAAAACACCTTGATTTTTCAAATACGATTTTGATTGGAATCCAACCTAGAGGTACTTTCTTAGCCGAACGTTTAAAAACGTTATTGGAAAGTGATTACCAAATTAAAGACGTCGCTTTAGGTTATTTAGACATCACTTTCTTTAGAGACGATTTCCGTCGAACTGATAAACCTTTAGAAGCCAATCAGACAAAAATTGACTTTTTAGTCGAGGGAAAAAACGTGATTTTCATTGACGACGTTTTATATACCGGAAGAAGTATTCGTTCCGCATTGACAGCCATTCAATCGTTTGGTCGTCCTGCCGAAATTGAATTATTAGTCTTGATTGACAGACGTTTCAGTCGACATTTGCCTATTCAACCTGATTATAGAGGTCGTCAAGTAGATGCGATAAACAACCAGAAAGTTATTGTTTCTTGGCAAGAACACGAAACGGAAGACGGCGTTTATTTGGTGACCAATTAAGCGAATTAAAATAAATTTGAAATTACAATTCAACCGATAATAAAAATGAAAGAATTAAGCGTAAATCATTTATTAGGAATCAAATACATCAATAAGAATGATATCGACCTGATTTTTGAAACTGCAGATCATTTTAAAGAAGTCATCAATCGTCCAATTAAAAAAGTGCCTTCGCTAAGGGATATTACCATTGCAAATATCTTTTTTGAAAACAGTACAAGAACCAAATTGTCTTTCGAATTAGCCCAAAAACGGCTTTCGGCTGATGTGATTAGTTTTTCAGCAGCACAATCTTCTGTTAAAAAAGGCGAAACCTTAATTGATACGGTGAATAATATTCTTGCCATGAAAGTGGATATGGTTGTCATGCGTCATTCACACCCCGGTTCAGCTTATTTTTTATCTCAAAATGTAAAGGCAAGTATTATCAACGCTGGAGATGGCGCTCACGAACACCCAACTCAAGGCTTATTGGACAGTTATTCTATTCGAGAAAAGTTGGGAGAAGTTGGTGGCAAAAAAGTAGTTATTGTTGGCGACATTTTACATTCACGAGTGGCGCTTTCTAATATTTATGCACTCCAAATGCAAGGTGCCGAAGTGAAAGTTTGCGGACCAAAAACCTTGATTCCAAAGTACATTGAGTCTTTAGGAGTGACCGTTGAACCAAATTTACGCAAAGCACTAGAATGGTGTGACGTGGCGAATATGTTACGCGTTCAAAATGAGCGAATGGAAATCAATTATTTTCCTTCAACTCGAGAATATGCACAACAATATGGCGTGGATAAAGCGCTTTTAGATTCGTTGAGTAAGGAAATTGTCATCATGCACCCGGGACCAATTAATCGCGGTGTTGAAATTTCATCTGACGTAGCTGATTCGCAACAATCGGTAATTTTGAACCAAGTTGAAAATGGAGTTGCCGTAAGAATGGCGGTAATTTATCTTTTGGCTTCAAAAATAAAATAAAAAGCAGTACATTTAGATTTCATTTATTTTATTAAAAATTTTTGCAAAAGATGAAAGTAACAGTTAAAGGTCATACTACAATAATCAAGGATAATAAGGATGATTTGGGTGAATTTATTTCCAAATTAACGTATGAAATTGGTAATTTCAAAGAACAGAATTTAATTGTTGATTTATCACATTATGGTGCGATTGAAGTCAAACATTTGCTTTTTTTTCATCCACTTTCAACCGACCATAAAAGAAATAAAAAATCGTTCGTGATGGTTGTTTCTGCGACTGATTTTAATGCCTTACCCGATAATTTCACTGCTGTTCCCTCTTTATTAGAAGCACACGATATTATCGAAATGGAGGAAATTGAACGCGACTTGGGTTTCTAAAATTATAATTTTACTAAAAAATACACATTGAATTTAACCGTATTAGGCTGCTATGCGGCAACGCCACGTACACTTACAAATCCTACTTCACAAGTTTTAGAAATGCAAAATCGGTTGTTTCTAATTGATTGTGGTGAAGGAACTCAAGTACAGTTGCGTAAAAATAAAATCAAGTTTTCTAAAATCAATCAGATATTCATTTCGCATTTGCACGGCGACCATTGCTATGGATTAATCGGTTTGGTTTCCACATTTATGTCGCTCGCTCGTGTGAATGATTTACATATTTATGGTCCAAAAGGAATTAAACAAATTATTAATTTGCAGTTGCGGTTATCGAATTCATGGACGAGTTATAAATTAATTTTCCATGAATTAACTTCCACAGAAAGTGAAGTGATTTTTGAAGACGATAAAGTGATTGTTTCCACTATTCCTTTAAAACATCGTGTTTATACGAATGGTTTTTTATTCCAAGAAAAAGTAGGCGAACGAAAACTAGATATTAATGCCGTTCAAGAATATGAAATTGATACGTGTTATTTTCAAAATATAAAAAACGGAAAGGACATTACTTTAGACGACGGCAGAGTTATTCCAAACGAAAAATTATCTTTTGATGCGTTACCGCCCAAAAGTTACGCGTTTTGTTCCGATACTGTTTACGATGAAAGCATTGTCCATTTCATAAAGGACGTTGATGTTTTGTATCATGAATCCACTTTTCTAGATTCTGAAGAACATTTATCAGGGAAAACGATGCATTGCACGGCGAAACAAGCAGCGAAAATTGCATTGAAAGCGAATGTAGGACAATTGGTTTTGGGACATTTTTCGACTAGATATCCATCTATTGAATTGTTTCGAGAAGAAGCAAAGACGATTTTTGAAAATGTTTTATTGGCAGACGATGGAAAGTTTTTTGATTTTGAATAAATCGGTAATTTCAATGAAAATTTAGGGTTTTGAAGTAACAAAATTAAGCAATATGGAAGATTTAAGTGATTACCGAAAATCCTATGTAAAAGGAGAACTCATTGAGGAAAACGTGCCGGAAGACCCGATGGCACTGTTTCAAAAATGGTTTCATGAAGTGGATGAAAGTTCCGACACCGAAACCAATGCAATGACTGTTTCAACCATTGGATTAGATGGATTTCCAAAAGCAAGAGTGGTTTTGCTGAAACGTTTCAACGAAGATGGTTTTGTTTTCTATACGAATTATGAATCTGAAAAAGGAAAAGCGATTCAAACTAATCCGCATATTTGTTTGTCGTTCTTTTGGCAGGCACACGAACGTCAAGTTATTATTAAAGGTATTGCAGAAAAAATTGCACCAAATCTTTCAGATGGTTATTTTGAAAGTCGGCCAGATGGAAGTAAGTTAGGAGCGATTGTTTCGCATCAAAGTGAAGTAATTGAATCTAGAGAACTTCTAGAAGAACGGCTGAATAAATTAGAACTTCAATACGAAGGAAAAGAAATTCCACGACCCGATTATTGGGGTGGATTTATTGTGAAACCCCTTTCAGTTGAATTTTGGCAAGGCAGACCCAATCGACTACACGACCGAATTCGATACGAAATTCAGGAAGATTACAATTGGAAAATAGACCGATTATCACCTTAATTTAAAAGTTGTTAATTTTTTTGTTTTTTGTTTTGAATTTATCACTAAATTTAGGTTTCACAGCAATTTTTTAAGACTAGAAAACAATGAAAAATCTGATTTTAATACGTCACGCCAAATCAAATTGGGATTCACCTTCTACAGACAAAAAACGGTCCTTGTCAAGCAAAGGTGTTGCAGATGCTCATCTGGTTTCTTCACATATTGCCGCTTTTTTACCTAAAAAAAGCATTATTTGGAGTAGTACTGCAAAACGTGCCCAAGACACAGCTACTATTTTTTTACAAAACATGACTTATCCATTAGAAAGTATAATTTTCAAAGATGAACTGTACACTTTTGACGAAAGTGAATTGACTAAAGTGATCAAAAGTTGCAATAATAGTTATGATTGTGTTATAGTTTTTGGACACAATGGTGCGATAACTGATTTTGTTAATAAATTTGGGGATACCTTTATTGAAAATGTTTCCACATCAGGATTTGTATCAATTGATTTTGATACCGATTCATGGGAAAACATTGGTAAAGGACATACTAAAAAAGTAGTTTTTCCAAGAGATTTAAAGTGAAATGACAGAGAATAGGTATATTGATAGAGAAAAAAGTTGGTTATCATTTAATGCAAGAGTGCTACAAGAAGCAGGTGATTCGTCGGTTCCTTTGTTGGATAGGTTGCGGTTCTTAGGAATTTTTTCTAATAATTTAGATGAATTTTTTAGAGTCCGATTTGCTGCAATCAGACGTTTGAGTTTATCCGGTGTTTCTGGTGAAAAGATTTTGGGCGGAATTTCTGCCGAAAAACTTTTGAAAGAAATCACACAAATTGTAATTCAACAACAGTCCGAAAGTTTGCGTATTTTAAGCAATATCGAAAAAGAGCTCGAGAAAGAAAATGTTTTCATTATTAATGAAAAGGAAATTAGCCCTGAACAGCAAAATTTCGTGAAAGACTTTTATATTCAAAAAGTCAGTCCGGCTTTGGTAACCATTATCTTAAATGATTTAGCAGAATTTCCTATTTTGAAAGATACCTCAGGTTATTTGGCTATCAAATTAGTTATGAAACCAAAGGAAAAACCGTCTTCAATATTGAGTATGGTAAAAGCGCCAAAAGCGGAAATTCGTTACGCCATAATTGAAATTCCTAAAACAATTAACCGTTTTGTCGAATTGCCTAAAAACGATGGCAAACAATACATTATCCTCTTAGACGACGTCATTCGGTACAATTTGAATCATATTTTCAACATATTTGAATATGAAAAAATTGAAGCACACATGATTAAAATTACACGTGATGCCCAACTTGAAATCGACAGTGATTTGAGCAAGAGTATGCTTGAAAAGATTGCCACAAGTGTAAAAGACCGAAGAATTGGTGAACCTGTTCGTTTTGTGTATGACCAATCTATTGGAAAAGACACCTTGAAATTTTTCTTAACGAAGATGCATATTGATTCCACAGATAGCATCATTCCTGGTGGAAGATACCACAACCGTCGGGATTATATGGATTTCCCAAATCTCGGTCGCTTTGATTTATTGTATCAAAATAATCCGCCATTACCCGTTGAAGGCTTAAGTTTGGAAGGCAGTATTTTGGAGAAAATAAAAATCAAAGATTACTTGGTTAACGCACCTTACCAGTCGTTTTCCTACATCGTTAAATTTTTGCGTGAAGCCGCTTTAGATCCTAAAGTAACTGCAATAAAAATCACATTATACCGATTAGCGAAAAATTCTCAAATCATAAGTTCCCTTATCAACGCTGCAAAGAACGGCAAGAAAGTAACAGTGCAAATTGAATTGCAAGCGCGTTTTGATGAAGCAAGTAATATTTATTATGCCGAACAAATGCAGATGGAAGGTATTGAACTTATTTTCGGAATAAAAGGTTTGAAAGTGCACAGTAAGATTTGCATGATTGAGCGAATGGAAGAAGGTAAAATATACCGATATGGAATTATTTCTACGGGAAATTTCAATGAATCAACAGCAAAAGTGTATACTGATGTGACTCTTTTTACCAGTCATCAACAAATTTTAAAAGACGTTTCTAAAATCTTTGATTTCTTTGATGTGAATTATCGTTTACATCGTTACAAACACTTAATTGTGTCGCCTCATTACACAAGAACGCGTTTCAATCGATTGATTGATAAGGAGATAATGAATGCTCATTTAGGTAAGCAGGCTTATATGAAATTGAAAATGAACAGTTTGTCTGATTTTAAAATGATTGACAAATTGTACGACGCAAGTCGGGCAGGAGTGAAAATTCAACTGCAAGTACGAGGAATTTGCAGTATAATTCCAGGTGTGAAAGGAATGAGCGAAAATATTGAAGCCATTAGTATTGTGGATAAATATTTAGAACATTCTAGAGTGTATATTTTTGCCAATGACGGCGATCCTGAAGTTTATATTTCATCGGCAGATTTTATGAATCGAAATTTGGACAGTCGAGTGGAAGTGACTTGTCCCATTTACGACGATGCGATCAAAAAAGAACTGATTGATAATTTTGATATTGGATGGAAAGGAAATGTAAAGGCACGGATTCACTCCGAAAATTTAGATAATAAATACCGCATTCGAGGAAGTAAACCTATTTTTAGAGCACAATTAGAAACGTATAATTATTACCGAAATAACCTAGAAGTTATTACTGAAAAACTATAAATTTAAACCATTCACTGATTTATGTTGACCATTAAAAAATATGCTGCAATTGATATTGGTTCCAATGCGATGCGTTTGCTGATTTCAAATATTGTTGAAGAAAAAGGAAAAGTAACGCAATTCAGTAAGAGTTCGTTGGTTCGAGTGCCTATTCGTTTAGGTCAAGATGCCTTTACCGTTGGCGAAATCAGTGAAGAAAATATCGAAAGAATGGTCGATGCGATGAAAGCCTTCAAACTTTTAATGAAAGTACATCGCGTTGAAAAATATATGGCTTGTGCGACTTCTGCCATGCGTGAAGCGTATAATGGTAAAGAAGTAGTTGATTTGATTAAGAAAAAAGCCGACATTAAAATTGACATTATCGATGGTAAAAAAGAAGCTGCTATTATCGCTTCTACCGACTTGAAATATTTACTAAAAACAGAAGAAACCTATTTATATGTCGACGTTGGTGGTGGAAGTACAGAATTTTCGTTGTTTAGCGACGGAAAAATGGTAGCTTCAAAATCATTTAAAGCGGGAACGGTTCGTTTGCTGAATAATATGGTAAATGATATTGTTTGGCAAGAAATCGAAAAATGGATTCGCACCAATACGCAAGAGTACGACCAAGTGACATTAATTGGTTCGGGAGGAAACATCAATAAGTTGTTTAAAATGTCGGGAAAATTACAGGAAAAACCACTTTCTTATATGTATGTGAATTCGCAATACGCAAGTTTGAATGCAATGACGTATGAACAAAGAATTTCTGAATTGGGTTTAAATGCAGATAGAGCCGATGTTATTATTCCAGCTGTGAAAATTTATTTGAATGCGATGAAATGGAGTGGTGCTCGAAATATTTACGTTCCAAAGATTGGGCTTTCTGACGGAATTATCAAAGCGATGTACTACGGCAAAATCTAAATTTCCAAATCAAATAATTTTCGTAGAACTTCTAAATTTGGATTGATTTCGTTTAAACGGTTGTAGCGGTCTTGTGGTGTGAACGCTCTTTTAGAACTGATGTCTTCATTTACAATGACTTCAATTGAAATATCGTGGTTGTGTAATTTTCCACGTAGAGCACCTGTTAATTCGTATTTTACAGCTTCAAATTCAATTTTTGAACCTTCATTTGGTAATTCATGAATTATGGTCGTTCCATCTAATTTGGGGTCGCTTATTAACAGCAATGCTTCAATAATTTTTTGACCTTTCTGCCCTTTTTTTTCTGCAAAATTAGTCCAAATCAGTAACATATCTGTTTCTGAAAATGCTTCAGTTGGTAAATCTACATGCTGTTTTTCTAGCTGACTTTTGTTACGTTCTAGTTCACGTTTCGCCCGAATACTTGACAAAGATAAAGCAGAAACTTTGGGTTGTTGCGGAATGTTTTCAACTTGTGAAGGAATAGGTTTTGGTTCAGCGACCATTTCGTTTGAAACTATCTTAGCCTCAACTTTTACTTCTTCTTTTGGAGTTTCAACTTGAATGATTTCAGGAACTTCAACGTCAATGTCTAAAACCCGACTAAAGAAATGAGAAGGTGGAATTATATACCCGTCAACTTTTTTTTTTCTCCATCAAAAGTGATAGAGGAAAGTTGCATCAAACAAAGTTCTACCAGCAAACGCTGATTCTGACTCGTTTTGTATTTCAAATCGCAATTGTTCGCCAAGTCAATTCCTTGTAATAAAAACTCTTGTGAGGCTTTTAAAGATTGAACTGAATAACTTTTCTGTGCTTGTTCTCCTACTTCTAAAAGTTTTAATGTCGCGGGTGTTTTCGAAACCAATAAATCTCTAAAATGGGAAGCCAATCCGGCGATGAAATGATGTCCATCAAATCCTTTTGAAAGAATTTCGTTGAAAGAAATCAAAACTTCAGGAATGTCATTTTCTAAAATTAAATCGGTGACTTGAATGTACGTTTCGTAATCCAAAACATTCAAGTTTTCGGTAACCGCTTGACGTGTCAAGTTTTTTCCACAGTACGAAACTACTCGGTCAAAAATAGATAAAGCATCACGCATTGCACCATCCGCTTTTTGAGCAATAATGTGCAAAGCATCGTCTTCGTATTCAATTCCTTGACTTTTGGCTACTTCCATTAAATGCTCTTTCGCATCTTTAACGGTAATTCGCTTGAAATCAAAAATTTGGCAACGCGATAAAATTGTAGGAATAATTTTGTGCTTTTCCGTAGTAGCTAAAATAAAAATAGCGTGTTTTGGTGGTTCTTCTAATGTTTTTAAAAACGCATTAAAAGCCGCGGAAGACAGCATGTGTACCTCATCAATAACGTAAACTTTATACTGTCCCGTTTGTGGAGGAATACGAACTTGATCGATCAAATTCCGAATATCATCCACAGAATTATTCGAAGCTGCATCTAATTCAAAGACATTAAAAGCAAATTCTTCTGTTGGATCGTCGTAACCGGGTTGGTTGATTTTTCGTGCTAAGATTCGAGCACAAGTTGTTTTTCCAACACCTCGAGGTCCCGTAAACAAAAGTGCGGAAGCCAAGTGGTTGGTTTCTATAGCATTCAATAAAGTATTGGTAATAGCTTGTTGTCCCACAACATCTTTAAATGTTTGAGGACGGTATTTACGAGCCGATACTACAAATTCTTCCATAGAAATATTTTCGATAGCAAATATAGTTTATAAAATGGGGATTCTGAAATTTATGGAAGTAAGTTATTCACAGAAAAAACATTTGAAGTAACGTATAAACCTGAGTTTTTAATGCCTAATTTATTAAGTTATTTTAATTTCAAACTATTTTAAATGTTTGATGTACTTTGATTCAATCCCTTTATCCTTCACATATTTTTCCAATTCCTTTCCCGCTTCCACGTGTCGGTCTGATGAAAGTATATTCGCTCCATTTTCTATTAACTTGTAATAAAGTACATCACCGTTTGCAGCAGCACTTTTATCAATATTTCCCATCGTTCCTAAAATGGATGGAATATTCCTACTCTGAAGATAAAGGTACGTTTCTTTTTTAGGTTCAGAAGTACCCACAAATGCAACCATTTTATCTACTTTGACGCCCAGTTTTTCCATACGTTCCACGTCTTCTTTTCCACGTGCCGAAACAGAAATCAAAAAATCAGGAGCAAGTCTTGCAACTTCGGCAGCTTGATTGGCATTGTAAGTAATGATAATTGAATTTCGCTCCGCTTTATTTCGTCTAACGGCATCCACAATCATCTTCATCGGAACACCACGTTTCACATCTAAAGTGTAGATGACTTTATCGTTTCCCCATTGCAAAACCTCGTCTAAAGTTTCGATTTTGTATGGAGTAACATTTCCTTCTGTGTCTTTTAGAAAAAGTTTTTGAAGTTCTTTATACGTGTAATCGCCAATTTTTCCAGTTCCTGTCGTTGTTCGGTCTAAAGTATTATCATGCATCATTACCAAAACGGAATCTTGGCTTAAAGCAATATCTGTTTCAATAATTGCTGGAATATAGGTTATAGTATTGGCAAAAGTAGCCGTCGAATTTTCAGGGAATCCTTTGATTGGACCGCCTCGATGGGCACTCACTAAAGGATAACTTTCAGCAGAAAATCTTGTAAATTCATGAAACTCCTTCGCCTTTGGAAATGAAATGTAGTAACTTTTATGAGTAGTAACTCCACAGCTTAAAAACTGAGTAATCAATAAAAAACAACAAATTTTAATAACGAACTTCATAGCAAATTTTTTTGCAAATAAAGTGAAATAAAAATAAGTAGCGACAGAAACTAAATGAAATTAACCCAAGACTGCGGCAATCTTCTCATTCTCCAACAAATGCATCAATACTTTTTCCTCAGGATTTAAATTTCTGTGTTTTACTGTTTTTGTATCTTTGTACAACCAAATAGAACCTTTTTCAGCAGCAGCTAAAACAGTGGGATGCACATAGTATTTCTTGCAAACGGCTCTTGTGTTACCAAGTTTCTGTGCCACTTTATCCAAAACTTCAATAACTTTCTTTTTACATTGGGTTGGATTTTCAGGAGCTTCATCTTCTAAAAAGTTGCAAAGTGCATGAACACTTCCCGACCAGACCCGAAAATCTTTTGCAGTAAAATCTTGTTTTGTTATTTCTTGCAAATAGCCATTCACATCACTCGAACCAATCGAATGGTGTTTTCCATCATCGTCATAAAACTGAAATAATTCTTGTCCAGGAACTTCCTTACACTTTTTTACAAGATTCATCAACTTTCTGTCTTTCAAAGCAATCTGATGATGAACGCCTTTTTTACCTTTAAAAGTAAAGGTCACTTCACTTCCTTGAAATTTGACGTGTTTGTCGCGAAGTGTGGTCAATCCAAACGAACCGTATAATTTTTTATAGGCTTCATTTCCAATTCTAATGTTCGTATTTTCAATTAATTTCACCACTAAAGCAACTACCTTTTCATAAGGAAGTCCGCGTCTGTTTAAGTCTTTATCGACTTGCTTTCTGATTTTTGGTAATGCTTTTGCAAAATTCCGCAAGCGATAAAATTTAGATTGATTTCGAATTTTATTCCAATTTTCGTGGTATCGGTATTGTTTTCTGCCTTTTGCATCCGTGCCAATAACCTGTAAATGTCCATTTGCATAAGGAGAAATCCAAACATTTTCCCAAGCCGGTGGAATCACTAATTTATTTACGCGTTCGATTACTTCTGCGTCTTTTATGACAGCGCCATTTTCATCCTTAAAGATAAAATTCTTACCTTTTTTAAAACGATAAAAACCTTTTTCAGAAAATCCTGCATAGCGCAAACCAACGGCTTTAGCAGTAATTTTAGTGTCACTACCAATTTTTTCTAACCTATTTTGAAGATGCTGCATCGTAAATTAAGAGTTACGTTCGTTGTATTCTTGACGGCCTTTAATGAACAACTCATTCAAAACCATAGTAGCACTCTTTTCAGCATCTATTGATAAACCTGCTACGAACGTTCCTTTTTCTCCTGCAGAAGATTTGATTCCATAAACCGTAGCCTCGTCTCCTGGATCGGTTTCACCTTCATACCGATAAATTTCTTCAATCGTGAAATCTTGCGGACTGTTGATAATCTTGTCTTCTTGTAAATTATAATCTACGCTATATCCTTTTTCAGCCAATTCTTCAAGTGCTTTTGAGACTGTTGCGTAATGATACATTTGACGTTCCATAATAGTTGTATTTAGTAATTATTAGTTCTCTAAAATTACTTTTAAAGTACACGAATTGCTTTACACAATTTAATTTGCGAGTTATAACATTCGCCAACACAAATTCCTGCGAAGGCAGGAATCTATTCTTAAAGCATCTTCAAAGCCACGAATCTCACACTTCCTGAAAATTCCTAAAAAAATCTATTTTTTTTAAAATTAAAAAACTTCCCTAAAAACATAAATTTTTAAAAAAATCAAACTTTTCACTACTCAATTTTATCTTCCACATTCTAATAATATTGTTGTAATTTTGCACCGCAGACCGCCTTATCGACTCGTCTCGTTTTTAGGAACAAAACGAGTAGGAAAGTCCGGACACCAAAGAGTAGCATAGCGGATAACATCCGTCGGTCTCGTTTTCGAACGAGATTAGGACAAGTGCAACAGAAAGTATGTACAGGTAATGCTGTAGTGAAACCAGGTAAACTCTATGCGGTGAAATTTCAAGTATATCAGCATTTAAGGGTTACTCGCCCGTTGCTGAAGGGTAGAAAGATGGAGCTCGTGAGTAATTGCGAGCCTAGATAAATGATAAGGAGACACTGAATTTATTCAATGTTTACAGAATCCGGCTTACAGGTCTGCTTTTTTTCTTTTTAAATCAATGTATTTTTTTGGGCATGACCACAAGGGTCGGGCTATACATTCCCGCTTTTATTGTCTCGTCCCAAAAGACGACACAATAAAGAGCTCCATTGCTATTCCTCACGCGTTAATCCCGACGATGAATATCAGTTTTCAGTCGCAGTTTAGAACCTACAACTCATAAATCATAAATCATAAATCAAAACTCTAAACTCCAACCCCAAATTCCGCTTACTTTCAATCGAAATACTAGAATCTTCCTTAAAGTATTTCCTTAACCGACTGATAAAAACATCCATACTTCTCCCAGAAAAGAAATCATCTGTATCCCAAATCGCTTTTAAAATAACTTCTCGTTTTAACAATTGGTTTTTATGTTCAAACAAAAAGAGCAGAAGTGCAGCTTCTTTTTCGGTCAGTTGCTGAATTGAATTTGAATTTTTCAACTGCAATCTTTGTGTGTCAAAAAGAAATTTTCCAATTTGGATTTCAGTATTTGGAAGTTTTATCGAACTCGTTTTTTCGCTTCGTTTCAAAATATTTTGAATGCGCAAAACCAATTCATCTGCTTCAAAAGGTTTCACAATATAATCATCAGCTCCTAGTTTTAAACCTCTAATTTTATCTTCCTTTAATTTTTTTGCAGTCAAAAACAGAAACGGAACTTCCGGATTGTAATTGACAATTTTTTCGGCTAACGAAAAACCATCCATTTTTGGCATCATTACATCCAAAATGCAACATTGAAAATCACTATTTTGAAATGCAGAAAATGCTTGTTCACCATCTTGAACCCAATGTACTTCAAAGTCAAAGAGTTCCAAATATTGCTTCAAAACTTTCGCAAAGTCAGCGTCGTCTTCGGCTAAAAGGATTTTTTTCATCTTAAACGGAAGGAATATTTAAGTTGAAAGTTGCTCCTTTTCCTAAATCACTAACAATCTGAATCGTGCCTTTGTGGGCTTTTACAATCTGCTCTACATAATATAAACCAAGTCCCAAACCTTTTGTAGTATGAATATTTCCTTGTTCCACACGATAGAATTTATCAAATAACAACGCTTGATTTTTCTTCGAAATCCCAATTCCGTCGTCTTGAATTGTTAGGCAAAATTCATTATTTCTAACCTCACTTGAAACTACAATATTTTGACAACCGTATTTTACCGCATTTTCTAAAACATTAGTAATTGCAGTAGTCAAGTGAAAACGGTCGAGATTTAAAGTTGTTTTTGTTGCGTTGAAATTTGTGTCAATTGAAACATTTGGAAAAGCAATCTGAAAGTCAGAAATAATGATGTGCAGAAAATCAGGCATTGCCGTTTTTTCTTTGTGTAAATCAATATCATTATGACCTAAAGCATTTGTCATTACTTGGTCAATCAAGTGTTGCAAACGATTATTTTGTCGATTAATCGTGTCCAAAAGTCCATTGAAATGTTCCGGGTTTTCTGCAATTTGAGGCCGACTCAATAATTTAGTCGAAACCGATAAAGTTGCCAAAGGCGTTTTTAATTCGTGGGTAATATTATTAATGAAATCCGTTTTAATATCACTAATTTTTTTCTGCTGAATTAATGATTTCAATGCAATTATAAACAATGTAATCAATACTAAAATAGAACAAACCGCCAATAAAAAAATGCCTGTCATTCTTTTCAAAACAATTAATTCCCAGTTTTTTATGGAAACATATAAAGTATCTTCGGTCAATAATTGATAAGTGGAATTTTCCACATTTGGATGTAAAATCCCGCTTGTAGTTCCCACATAATTTCGAACCAAAAACGCATTGTCCAATGAAACCAAATCACCGTATAATTTATTGGAAATTAAAGGTTTTTCCGCAAAAATAGTATCGGTTTCGGTGTTATTGTACAAAACAAATTTATCCAAGACGATGGCAAAATCCATTTCCAAATCAGGGATTTCTTTTTCAAATTGGCGTTGGAGTTTTGCCGTTAATTCTCGTTTGAAACTATTCTGTAAAATCGATTGCTTGATGCGTTCTTTTCGTTCCGGATTTAGCAGATAATCTTCCGCAACCTGCTTGTAATACAAATCCTTTTTGACAAATAAAGTCGAATCAATATCACTGTAATCATTGGTGATTTTAGCAATTTTTTCTTTCACTTCCAGTCGAAATTGCTCTACCTTAAATTCATAAGCCGTTTTGACCAAGAAATATTGCATCACAATCAAGCCAACTAAAACAGCCGACGAACCGATAATAAGTAAATTGATTTTTTTTCGCATAATAGGTGAGGCATTTTAAATAGAGAATTTTTATAAATTTCCTTATTTCGAATTTAGGGGTAAATTAATTATCATTCTGATTTCCTGATTCTTTTCAAATTTTTTACTTCCATATAGTTTGATTTCAATACCATTTTTAATTTTCCACATCATTTCTAAACTAGTATCGTCTTTCTTTTTTATTACAGGTGTCAAATTTAAAATATTCGTAATAATTTCAATTAATTCATCTTGTTTTTTAGCGAAAGCTGTGTTTTTTTCTTCATCATCTTCGTTTAAAAAGTCAAATATTTGTGGCTCTTTAGTTAATTGTGTGGGAGACCACTCAATAAATATCGACTTTACATTTTTATCAGAAGTTGTATATAAATATTCTGTTTTTTGAGCAATTAAAGATGACTCAATTTTAATATATTCTTTTGTTTTTATGTTCTGTAGAATTAATGCCTTTGGATAATATCCATTATGAGAGGTGTTAACTCTATCAGTTTTCATATCGGTACCACCAATTCTATTTTCAGTTTCTTCAACTTGATTTATACTTAATTGCTTAATGTTACTTTTAACCACAGATATTATTTTTTTGAAATTATCCGTTCCCAAATACTTTAAAGAATCTATATTGTGCATGAAATATTTAACATCTATTTTGTACCCTTTTATCTGAATAACGCCATAGGTGTTTTCATTTTCCTCAAATTTTAAAAGTCGGTAATCGTTTTCAATATTGTTACCTCTGTATGAATGAGATGAATTAAATAGGTGATATTTTTTATTTAGTTTGTGAGTTGGAACAAGTTTTGCATTTTTAATTTGTCCTACGTAAATTGAAATGCTATCTGAATATATTTGATACAATTCTGTGTCAACAACAAATGAAGTATGAATTTCTTGTATAGGTTTTTCAAAAGAAAAAGAATTATACTTTGAGTCTGAATAAATTTCTTTTGAACCGATTAATGAATGTGAAATACTCGCAAGGTTTTTTTCGCCTTTCATCACTTCATATTGTTGTTCTGGTTTACATTGCAATAGTTTTTTAGCATTTAAAATTTCTGTAATTTTCCCACCGCTTGTTAAAATATATCTATTGTTGTAATAGTTTATAGTTCTACCATTTGTGCCAATTACATATTCTTTTTTTGTTTTTTTATCAATAAACCAAGTAGATTCTCCAAACTCTCCAAAGTCAAGGTAAAAGACTTTGAAATTTTCGTCGTCAAAAACTTCGTCGTCAACTCCCTTAATCTTTTCCCATTTCAATTTTTCTTTGTCAAAAGAGAAACTTTCATTATCCATGTAATTTTTTAGAAACAAGCTTTCATTTCTAACAAAAAAATCAAAATAATTTGCTTTTTGAATTTCTTCAGGAATTTCTATACTATTTAAAATTTTACCTGTATCAGAGATTTGTAAAAGATATTTACTTTTTACTTTAAATGAATAAATTCCCCGCTCCTCAAAAAAGCAATATAATTGATTGTTAAATTTAACGGCGTGAGTCAAGCTTACTCTAGAAGCAGGTCTGCAAATATCTTTCAAATCTAAATGCATGGTATCAATACTAATCTCAAATTGTTGAGCGAATATTGATAGCGAAGGGCTAAAAAGAAAAAGGATTACTAAAATTATTTTCTTCATTTCGAAAGTTGACTTTTAAACTTTGTAATCAATTACTGCTCTTCAAAAATACATCTTTTCACCCATAAATCACACATTAACCCTGCATTAACCTACGATTAACTTTCGCAACGACTAAATAGAAGCACATTTGTAAACTACTAAAAATTATGAATCATCTAATTTTCATCGCTATGTTTTTACTGTCCAAAACTTTTGCTTTCGCTCAAAAAATCCCTGAAGATTTCGGCTATCGTCATATTAAAATGAAGTATTTGGACGACCCAGTTGATATTATTGTGATTTCAAAACCAGGTGAAGAAAAGATTTCCAAACCGCTTTTTTTATTTTGTCAAGGAAGTATGCCACAACCTGTCGTGAAGTATGATGAAACGGGATTGTACGGAACTTTGCCTTTTGACGAAACGCCATTTCTAGATGAATTTCATATTGTGATTATTGGCAAACCGTTTATTCCAATCATTTCTAATGTGAATAAATTAGGCAGAGAATATATGTTTTTGAAAGATAACGAAAAAGAAATTCCACCAAAAGGATATATTGACAGAAACTATTTGGACTATTATGTTTTCAGAAATAATTCTATTTTGAAGCAATTATTTAAAGAACGTTGGGTAAAAATAAACCAACTTCTAGTCGCAGGACATTCTGAAGGAAGTACTATTGCAGTGAAAATGGCTTCGATAAATAAGAAAATTACGCATTTGATTTATTCCGGTGGAAATCCGTACGGCAGAATTTCTACTATTTTAGAGCAAACTCGTTCTGAAGAAAATGATAGTTTGCCAAGAGGCGAAAAAGTAATTAACCGATGGAAAGATATTGTTCAAAATTCTAATCAAATTCAGTACGATGGTGGCGATACTTTCAAAGCGACTTATAGTTTTTCGCTTCCGCAACGCGATAATTTAATGGATTTGAAAATTCCTGTTTTAGTAACTTATGGAACACACGATTGGTCCGTTTCGTTGAACGATTTATTCCAAATTGAAGCAATTAGAGAACGAAAACGAAACATTACTTTTAAAAGTTATGTCGGGTTAGAACACAATTATTTTCCAAAAAGTATAAACGGTATTGTAAATGAAGAAATTTATAATTGGGATAAGGTAGCGGGAGATTGGATGGAATGGTTAAATCAATAGTATAATGAAACAGTATATAATTTTGTTGCTTGTTTTTTTATTTGCAACCAATGCCTTTGCACAAATTGCTACAAAAGACACCATAAATCAAATGGAAGAAGTGGAAATTAAATTGCAACCAAAATCGTTCACATACAAAAACGGAAATGTAAAAGTAGAAGTTGCGAATTCTATTTTAAGTGGCATTTCCAATCCTTTGGATTTAATTTCAAAGTTGCCAAAAGTTCAGATAAGTGCTGATAGAGCCAAAATTTTCATTGTAGGAAAAGGAAATCCACTTATCTATTTGGACAATCAAAGAATTCAGATGAACGATTTATTGGCACTTTCTGTTTTCGATATAAAATCTATCGAAATTATAAATAATCCTTCTGCAAAGTACGAAGCGGAAGGGAAAGTGGTTCTTCTCATTACTAGAAAATTCAGTACAAGTGAAGGTTTTCAAACTTCGATTTCTGAAACTTCGTCTTTTAAAAAGAAGTTCAATAATTACTTGGGAGTTAATTCTAATTTGAAATTTAATAAGACAGAACTAAAAGCAAATTTCAATTACAACAAGCTAAATCCTTGGGAAAGTAATGCAAATAATTACGAAATTCCTGCTAATGAAATAATTTCAGATTATAATGTGGCAGGTTTTACAAAAAGAAATAATTATATTTATGGAGCTGGAATTTACCAAACTTTAAATAACGATGATTCTTTTTCCTTGTCAATTAATGGAAATTTAAAGGTAGATAACTTTGATTTCAAAACCAAAACTAATTATAGAATTTTGAATGATTTATCGCAAATTGAAACAGTTGGACTAACAATGGGAAATAGAAATTTTATCAATGCTGTTGCCAATTATAATAAAAAATTCAGCTCAAATTCTAATCTTTTTGCTGGAATGCAGTACAGTAGTTTTGTAAATTTTTCCAATATAAATTCTTCCAATAATTACAATCAAACCACTTTTGAGCCTTTTCAAATTGTAAATCAGCATTTTAAAGTAGACGTATTTTCTGCCCGAATTGATTTTGATAAAAAGTTTGAGAATGAGATGAAATTGGAAGTTGGAGTAATGCATAATTTTGCAAATGCAAATACAAACTTGGTACTGAATGATTTTCAGTTGAATAATGACGTGAATTCAAGATATATAATGAAAGAAAAAAATACTTCTGCTTATAGTCAAATTTCGGGAGTTCTAAAAAAAGTATCTTGGCTGGCTGGAATTAGAGCCGAAAATACGATTATAAAAGGTAAATACGATGATGCATCTTCTAAACCAATAGATAAAAATTACATTAATCTCTTTCCTAAATTGCAGGCAGAACTTACGTTAGATTCTACAAAAACGATTTCATTTAATTATGCAAAATCAATTACAAGACCTAGTTATTCGGAAACAAGTAACGGACAAACTTCCATAAATCCTTATTTTGTGTTCTCTAGTAATATCAACTTGAATCCGACAATTTCAGACGAAATATACCTAAATTTTCAGTACAAAAACAAGTCATTAAAACTTACCTATTACACGAACAAAGACGTTATGAATTATGGTTTTCAATACAATGCAACTACTAAAGTATTAAATTACCGACCTGACAATTTTGATTTTGAAACAGGTTACAATCTTGAATTTACACTTCCATTCAAATACCGAATTTGGTCGTCAGATAATGTTATAAGTTTTAATTTGAGCAAATTTGAAGATAAATCTGCAACTTTTGGAGCAACGAATCCCTATTTATACATTTACTCAAATCAGACTTTTAATTTAAATAAAGATTGGACATTTTCTTTGGTAGGTTGGGGAATAACGAATCAAAAACAAGGCATTTTCGAACGAGATGCGATGATTGTATTGGATAGTTCAATTTCTAAAAGGTATCAAAATTGGACTTGCACCTTGAGTTATAATAATATTTTTAGAGGAGGACAATATAAAGAGAGAATAGAGAACAATTTTATTAATTCTCAAGCTATATTTTTTAATGATACCAATGAATTTTCAATTGCATTGAAATACATCTTTGGAAAACTTAAAAATACCACTTTTAGAGAAAAAACGGTGGACGAAAACGGTAATAGAGTTAGGTAATTAGGTAAGTCGAAAGTTTAAAAGCCGTAAAGTCAAAAGAAAAAACAGTGTAATGCGTAACTAAAAATTAGGTAATCAACCTTCCTCTTCTTCCAATCCATCTACTTCTTCGTCTCTATCTTGATTTAATTCATAGAAGCTAAAAAACGAACCACCATATCCTTTTTGAAAAGAGAAATTATCCAATTCGGTCATTTTTGTATACTTGGAATGTTCAATAATCATCATTCCATCTTCTTGTAATAATTCGCGTTCGAAGACCGTTTTGACAATATTTTCAAACGTTTCTTGGTCAAAACCGTAAGGTGGGTCTGCAAAAATGATGTCGTAGGAACTTGTGTTTTTCGCCAAAAATTTCATTACATCGCTTTTTATTGCCGTAATGTTGAAGTCGTATTCGTCAGCAGTTTGCTTAATAAATTTAATGCAACCAAAATCACCATCCACCGAAATAACATTCTCGCATCCACGGGAAGCAAATTCGTAACTGATGTTTCCGGTTCCGGCAAATAAATCCAACACTTTGAGTCCGCTGAAGTTAAAATGGTTGTTCAACACATTAAACAATGCCTCTTTACTCATATCCGTCGTGGGACGAACGGGTAAATTTTTAGGTGGTGAAATGCGTCGTCCTTTGTGTTTTCCTGAAATGATTCTCACGATTGAAAAAGTATAAAATGCTTTAGATTGTCGGCTTTTGTAAAATTATTACGGGTTTGTAATGTTGAAACGTCCAATAATTGAACATTTCGAACATACTTAAATGCGATTTCAAAAAGTTCATCTTCTTTGGAAATGGCTCCTAAAAGATTCAAATTGAAATATTCTGGATTGAGTTGCAATTGTTCAGCTGTGAATAAAAGGTAGTAAATGAAATCTTCTTTTGTCGAATAGTCAAAGGAATTGAAGAGTAGTAATTGTTGGTTTTTCAACACAACAATTTCAAATTTCTCACTACTGAAATGAACGAAAACTTGTATCTCTTCTTTGTTTTTCGAAAGTGCCAACAAACTTTCCAATAGAATACTGCTGAAATGTTTGTAATCAAAACTCTCAAATTGGTCTAGCAAATAATTGTTCAAATTCACATACGGAACATAAACGTTATTGATTTCCTGATTCTGAATCGCATCAAATGTGTAGAAATCAGTTTCGAAAACTTTGGTGTTGTATTGTAAATAACTTGCTAAATATTCTTCGTCAAATAATGCCTTTGGTACAAACGTATTCAAATTATTATCATGAATAACAACGACTTCATCGTAGATTTTAGTCAATTCCTTGTGGTCCAAAAAAGCTTTCCAATACAAATCTTCCACTTTGGTATTTCGTTGAAAAATAGTAAACGGAATATCGCTGAACGAAAGCACTTCATTATTCAAAGTGTCCACCACGCAAAAGCTGAATCCATTCAAAGAAACTTGAAGAACGAGTTTGCGGTAGTTTTTTTCGGTAATATTGAGATTCAATTTGACAGACTTTATTATAGATCGACAAACTTACGATAATTTTAAAAGAGTGTGATTTGAAAGTTTGAAAAATGTACTTGTCATTCTGAATTTATTTCAGAATCTAACTCGCACAAATGAGATGCCGAAATAAATTTAGCATGACAAAACAGAAAAAATTGTAACCTACAATCTGTGTAAATTCGTGCAATCTGTGTAAAAGCTTTTTCAATAACTAATAATCTCTGTAAAAACTTTCCGTACTTTGCGTTTCTTGAACTTAAATTATGACTTCCACTCAATTCTATTCTACGCTAAAGCGAAAATTTCCCTTCGTTACCACAGTTAAACAAGATTTGTTTTTTCAGCAAATTGCTGTTTTTCTTACAAATGATAAAAAAGATGAAATTTTCGTATTGAAAGGATATGCAGGAACCGGAAAGACGACCGTCATTTCTACGATTGTAAATAATTTAGTCGAATTAAACAAAAAATACGTACTTCTAGCGCCAACAGGTCGCGCAGCGAAAGTAATTGCCAATTATTCCGAAAAACCGGCATTCACGATTCATAAAAAAATATATTTTCCCAAAAAAAATAAAGGTGGAGGAGTGACTTTTACAATAATGCCAAACAAGCATAAAAACACGATTTTCATTGTCGATGAAGCTTCAATGATTTCTGATTCTGATTCTGAAAATAAAATGTATGCGAATGGTTCACTTTTGGACGATTTAGTGTTTTACATTTATTCGGGAACGAATTGTAAACTCTTACTTTTGGGTGATACCGCACAATTACCCCCAATAAACAGAGATGAATCTCCCGCTTTGAATACTGATATTCTCCGTCTGAATTATGATATGGAAGTTGAGTCAATCGAGTTGGATGAAGTAATGCGACAGGAAGAAAATTCAGGGATTTTATATAATGCAACTGCGCTTCGGGAATTGTTGGAAGAGCAATTTTTTGAGCAATTTAAGTTTACACTTCGTGGCTTTAAAGACATCACGCGATTGCAAGATGGTTATGATATTCAAGATGCTATTCAGTCGGCTTACAGTAATTACAGTATTGAAGATACGGCATTTATAGTGCGTTCGAATAAACGTGCAAATGCTTATAATCAGCAAATTCGAATGAAGATTCTCGATAAGGAAAGCGAACTTTCAACGGGTGATTTCTTGATGGTTGTCAAGAATAATTATTTTTGGTTGAAAGACAGCGATGAAGCGGGTTTTATTGCCAATGGTGACATTATTGAAGTACTTGAAATTTTTGGTTTCATGGAATTATACTCCTTTAAATTTGCCAAAGTAAAAGTCAGAATGGTGGATTATCCGAATCAAATTCCCTTTGAAACCATCGTTCTATTAGACACGACAACAAGCGAAACGCCGTCCTTGAGTTACGAGGAATCGAACCGATTGTACCAAGAAGTTTTAGCCGATTACGAAAGTGAAGGAGCTCAATACAAACGTTTGGCAAAAGTGAAAGAAAATGAGTTTTTCAACGCTTTGCAAGTCAAGTTTTCTTATGCGATTACGTGTCATAAATCGCAAGGAGGACAATGGAATACGGTGTTTATTGAACAACCTTATTTGCCAGACGGAATTACTCAAGATTATGTGCGATGGTTGTACACGGCAATGACTCGAGCAAAAGACAAGTTGTATTTGATTGGGTTTAAGGATGAGTTTTTTGAGGAGAATTGAAATAATTACACGCAATATTTTTTTTAAATGTCTCGCAAAGACGCGAAGACGCAAAGAATTGTAGGTTCTTAACGCAGGTGTTTACTCATGAAAAAATATTAAGATTTATCGCATTTCGATACTTGAAATTTAATAGCTATAAAATCAAAAGTCTTATTTCGCTTTGCGTCTTCACGCCTTTGCGAGATTAAATTTTTCATCTAATAATTAAAAAATAATTAGCGAACAAAAACTCAATTTTATTCGCATTTAGTTCCGATTTAAAACAAATTTCCCGAATTTGCACCCTAATCAATTTCAACGAAAAATAATGAAAATTATAGCTGTAATTCCCGCTCGATATGCTTCTACACGATTTCCTGCAAAACTCATGCAAGATTTATGTGGTAAAACTGTGATTACTCGAACGTACGAAGCGGCTGTTCAATCAAAATTGTTTGATGAAGTTTTCGTGGTTACCGATTCCGATTTAATTTTTAATGAAATCGAATCGCAAGGAGGAAAGGCGATTAAAAGTATTCGCGAACACGAATCAGGTTCAGACAGAATTGCGGAAGCGGTTGCAAATATGGATGTTGATATTGTAGTAAACGTTCAAGGTGATGAGCCATTTATCGATACGGATTCTTTACAACAATTAATTACCGTTTTCAGAAATGACGCGGAAAATAAAGTTGATTTAGCATCGCTCATGCGAGAAATCACTGATGATTCTACAATTGAAAACCCGAATAATGTCAAAGTTGTTGTTGACCAAAGTCAGTTTGCTTTGTATTTTTCGCGTTCTGTAATTCCTTTTTCAAGAGAGAAGAATGTTGGCGTTCGTTATTTTCAACACATTGGGATTTATGCTTTTCGCAAACAAGCTCTGATGGATTTTTATAGTTTGCCGATGAAGTCATTAGAAGCGTCGGAGAAATTGGAGCAATTGCGTTATTTGGAATTTGGCAAACGCATAAAAATGGTTGAAACAAGTCATATTGGAATCGGAATTGATACGGAAGAAGATTTGTTTCGGGCACGAGAAATGTGGAATTCAAACCATTAATTGGTATCTTTGAAAACCGTTGCCGCTTTAATTTCGTTTGTAAAATAAAGAACGCTATCTCATGAAAAAAAAACTACTTTTCTTACTTTTAATATCGTCTTTAGTTGGTTTTGCGCAACAAGACGCTTGGGTTTATTTTACAGATAAACCAGATTCGGCGACTTATTTAGCCAACCCTTTGAACATGCTTACGCAAAAGTCACTTGATAGAAGAACGGCTCAAAACATCGCTTTAGATGTAAAAGATGTTCCGATTTTTCCATCGTACATTTCACAAATTACGAATGCGACAGGAATTACGGTTAAAGCAAAATCAAAGTGGTTGAACGCGTTGCACATTCGAGGAAGCGTAGAAAATATTCAGCAACTTACATCGCTTTCATTCGTGGATTATATTCAGTTTGCAGATAAAACGCTGAATGCAAGTAATTTAGGAAAAGGTGCTGCTGCTGCAGATTTTCAAGCGGTTAATAAGGTTTTAGATGTCCAAATCACCTTTGCTTATGGAGATTCGAACAATCAGATTGCAATGCTTGGTGGCGATTTATTGCATGAACAAGATTTCACAGGAACCGGAAAAACGATTGCAGTAATGGATGCTGGTTTTCCCGGAGTCAATACCGCAGCACCTTTTCAACGGTTGTTTAACAATAACCTCATTTTGGGAGGATATGATTTTGTGAATCGATCGACAGACTTTTACACCGGTGGAAGTCATGGAACATTAGTGCTTTCAACAATGGGCGGTTATACCGAAAATTCATTAGTAGGAACCGCTCCCGATGCGGCTTATTATTTGTTTATTACCGAAGATATAGCAAATGAGAATCCACTCGAAGAATCGAATTGGGTGGAAGCTGCAGAAGAGGCAGACCGTTTGGGAGTGGATATAATTACCACCTCATTAGGTTATTTTAGTTACGACAATCCAAATTACAGTTATACGTATGAAGACATGAACGGCCTCAATTCATTCGCTTCTCGCGGTGCTGACGTGGCATTTTCTCGGGGAATTATTTGTGTGACTTCGGCCGGAAATTCAGGTGCGACTGTGAATCCACATATTTCAGTTCCTGCTGATGCAACTACTACATTGGCTGTTGGAGCCGTTGACGCTTCAGGAATTTACACAAGTTTCAGTTCAATTGGCCCTTCTTTTGACGGCAGGGTGAAACCGGATGTGGCGGCTCAAGGTGTGCAAGCGGTTGTTTCTGATCCTTCGGGAAATATTGGCTTAGCAAGCGGAACTTCGTTTTCAGGACCAATAACTGCAGGAATGGTGGCGTGTTTATGGCAAGCATTACCCACAAAAACAAATGTTGAAATCATTCAGATTATAAAACAATCAGCAAGTATTTATACTAATCCAACGCCTCAATTGGGTTATGGAATTCCAAATTACAATACGGCACTTTCAAATACTTTAGGAATTAAATTTTTAGAAAATGAAAAGGTTGTACTCTATCCCAATCCTGTGAAAGATGTTTTAAACATTGCAACTAATGGTATTTCAACGGAAAAAAAAGTAACGATTTATTCGGCTTTGGGTCAAAAAGTTTTGGAAACAAAAGCTACTTCGCCTAGTATTTCAATTCCGATTTCTGAATTATCTTCTGGAGTATATTTTTGCAGAATAAATTCGGGAGAAAAACAAACTACTAAAACATTTATCAAACAATAAAACACATTATCTTGGAAAACAAAATCACATCACTTTTCAACATAAAATATCCGATAATACAAGGCGGCATGATTTGGAACAGCGGCTATAAATTAGCAAGCGCGGTGAGCAATGCCGGTGGATTAGGACTCATAGGAGCCGGCTCCATGTACCCAGAAGTTTTACGGCAACACATTCAAAAATGTAAAAAAGCAACTGATAAACCTTTTGGTGTCAATGTTCCTATGTTGTATCCCAATGTAGAAGAAATCATGAATATTCTAGTTGAAGAAGGCGTTAAAATCGTTTTCACTTCGGCAGGAAATCCAAAAACGTGGACTTCTTTTTTAAAAGAAAATGGAATTACGGTTGTTCACGTAGTAAGTAGTTCCAAATTTGCACTAAAAGCCCAAGAAGCCGGAGTTGATGCTGTTGTTGCTGAAGGATTTGAAGCAGGCGGACACAACGGGCGTGAGGAAACCACTACGTTAACACTAATTCCGATGGTTAGGGAGAAAATTACGGTTCCTTTAATTGCTGCAGGAGGAGTTGCCACCGGAAGAGGAATGCTCGCTGTTATGGTTCTCGGTGCTGATGGCGTTCAAGTTGGAAGCCGATTTGCAGCTTCAATTGAAAGTTCATCGCATGATCATTTTAAAGACACGATTTTGCAAGCGGAAGAGGGAAGTACACAAGTTACTTTAAAGGAATTAGCTCCTGTCCGATTGATTAAAAATAAATTTTACCAAGACATTCAAGACTTATACGCAAAATGTCCGACTCCTGAAGAACTAAAAGAATTACTCGGTAGAGCCCGTGCCAAAAAAGGAATGTTTGAAGGCGACCTAGTAGAAGGTGAATTGGAAATAGGTCAAATCGCTGGATTAATACACGAAATTTTGCCTGCAGGAACGATTGTTGAAAATATGGTTAGGGAATTTGAAGATGCGAAGCGAGAAGTGCCGTCCTTCTAGTTTTAAAAACGAGAATAAAGTGGTACATTGACATACTTTGCTTCCTTATTTAGCATTGTGAAACTATATTTCTAGGCACTTATGTATTTAATTTGTGATCTACCTTTGAATGACAACAAATCGTTATTCTTTACGTTATACACGAAAATAAGCTTAATTTCACACCCAAAAACTTACATTTTATTTTATGAAAATGAATCAATTAAAATTCAGTCTTGTTATACTAATCTGCTCTTTTTTTGCAGCAAATGCCCAAGATAAAATTAATCAGTTGGATGCAAAAGGAAAAAAAGATGGCTTATGGAAAGGTGTTTTTGAGGATTCAAAACGTCCACGGTATGAAGGTACTTTTGAGAATGGAGTAGAAGTAGGCACTTTCAACTATTTTGACAATACCAAAGCACAATCGGTGATTGCGACACGTGTTTTTTCAGAAAAAGGAACGGTGGCGCAAACCACTTTTTTTGATCAAAAGAATAATAAAGTCAGTGAAGGAAAAACGGTAAATCGATTGAATGAAGGAATTTGGAACTACTACCACAAAGGTTCAAAACAGCTAATGTCGGTTGAAAATTATAAAAATGGAAAATCAGAGGGAATTCGGAAAGTCTATTTTCTCTCAGGCGCTCTTGCAGAAGAGACAATGTATAAAAATGGTAAGAAAGAGGGTGTTTATAAAGCCTATCTTGAAAATGGAACGGTGGTAGAAGAATCAAACTTTAAAAACGACCTGTACGAAGGAGAAGCTATTTTTAGAGACATGCTTGGGCAAATAGTAAGCAAAGGAAACTTTGTTAAGAATGAAAGAAAAGGAATGTGGGAGTTTTATAAAGATGGGAAACTTGTAAAGAAAGAGAAATATCCCGTTCGCGTTAAATTTGAAAAAAGAACAAATATCCCAAAACTTTAGTTTTGGGATATTTTTTGAACTAAAATTAAATTCTCCTTAACTATTAAAACAAATTTTAAGTAGTATTTTTGCGTCTTAAATAAATTGAAGGTGAAAAGAGTAGTAGTTGGTCTTTCAGGAGGAGTGGATTCTAGTGTAGCAGCGTATCTTTTGCAACAGCAAGGCTACGAAGTCATTGGCTTATTTATGAAAAATTGGCACGATGATTCAGTTACCATTTCTAATGAATGTCCGTGGCTTGAAGACAGTAATGATGCTTTATTAGTGGCGGAAAAATTAGGAATTCCTTTTCAAACTGTCGATTTAAGCGAACAATACCAAGAAAAAATTGTGGACTACATGTTCAGCGAATACGAGAAAGGCCGAACGCCGAATCCCGACGTTTTGTGCAACCGTGAAATTAAATTCGATGTATTTACTAAAATCGCTTTGAGTTTAGGAGCTGATTTCGTTGCAACAGGTCATTATTGTCGCAAAGGCGAAATGGAAGTAGACGGAGAAAAAGTCTACCAACTGCTTGCTGGAAAAGACGACAATAAAGATCAATCGTATTTTTTATGCCAACTTTCACAAGAACAACTTTCAAAAGCGTTATTTCCAATAGGGGAATTAACGAAGCCTGAAGTGCGTCAGATTGCTGCTGAAATGGAATTAATTACTGCCGAAAAACGAGATTCACAAGGTTTGTGTTTTATTGGAAAAGTACGTTTACCAGAATTTCTGCAGCAAAAATTACAACCAAAAGAAGGTTATATCGTGCAAATCGATAAAGACGATTCTATTTATCAAGAAAAATTAGAAACAATCAGCAGTCCGGAAGAGCAATTTGCTTTTGATGCAAAAAATAAATCCTACGAACCAACAATGGGTAAAGTCGTGGGTAAACACCAAGGAGCTCATTATTTTACAAACGGTCAACGGAAAGGTTTAAATGTGGGAGGAACAACTGACCCTTTATTTGTGATTGCTACGAATGTGGATACCAATACGATTTATACCGGTTTAGGAAATCAACATCCCGGATTATTCAAAAGTGCATTGTACATTAAGCAAGATGAAGTGCATTGGATTCGCGAAGATTTGGCTTTGGCCGAAAATCATACATGCGAAGTCATGGCTCGTATTCGCTATCGTCAGCCGCTACAGAAGGCTACTTTGCACCAATTTTCACATGGAATGCACGTTGTGTTTGAAGAACCGCAATCTGCGATTACAGAAGGGCAATTTGTAGCTTGGTACGAAGGCGAAGAATTGTTAGGTAGTGGCGTGATTTCCTAGTTTTTCTATAATTATCACCTCATTATGTGCTTCAACCCTTGGTATGGTTTGTACTTGGACGACTGTCAAATCTAGTAATTCCAAATAGCTTTTATTTCGATTATTATCTGCCTCTGTTAAACACATCGTGTTGAATAGAATCAGTCCTTTTGGTACGAGTAATTCTAAAATTCGGTTGACGAAAAATGCTTCGAATAAAAAGTTAGGCATTTTTGTATCTTGAAAGATATCAATGATGATGAGGTCGTATTGCTCTTTGGTTTTCAGTACAAATTCAAATGCATCATCAAGAATTAAATCAAAATTAGGGATGGTATCGAGTTCAAAATACGCTTTGGCAATAGCAATGACATTGGCGTCAATTTCTACACCAGTAATTTTGTTGGAGTAACCCACTTCCCGTACTAAAGTTTTAATAACACTTCCTCCTGCAACGCCAAGTACAAGAATATGATTCATTTGTGCGATGCGTTCAAATCCAATTTTTAGAAGTCCAATTCTCAAAATCCGTTGTAAACTGCCGTAGGAATAATTCGTATGGGCGGAATCGAGCACTAATTCGCCATTGGCCCACGTTACTTCCAGCGTTTTGCTCCAATGCGATTTTTCGGTCTTTATATTAATAGGTACGATGTAGCTCAACCATTTTTTCAACATAAAATCAAATTTATTCAAAAATAGCGGAATAATATTATATTTGGCCCAATTTACAACGAGATGAAGAAAAAAATATACAGGTGGATTTTCTATAACCTGATGGGATGGAACATTAAGGGTGCTATGGATTCCGATATTCAAAAAAGTGTATTGATGGTAGTTCCACACACAAGTTGGCACGACTTCTTCACAGGAATGCTGACCAGAGGTATTCTCGGTTTAGAAATGAATTTTGTGGCTAAAAAAGAATTGTTCGTTTTTCCGTTTAATTATTATTTTCGTTGGATGGGTGGTGCTCCTTTAGATCGTTCAAAAAATAAAAATACGGTAGAAAATATTGCATCTATTTTTAAACAGCGAAAAACATTTCGACTTGCCATTTCCCCAGAAGGCACTCGGAAAAAAGTGACGACATGGAAAACGGGTTTTTATTACATTGCAGTGGAAGCTGCTGTTCCTATAATTCCTGTAGCATTTGATTATAAAAATAAAGAAGTGGTGTTGCATCCTGCATTTTATGCAACAGGAAATAGAGAAGAGGATTTTCAAGTTTTGAAAAAGTACTTCGTCGGAGTGAAAGGAAAAATCCCTGAGAATAGTTTTTAGTTTCTAAAACCAAAATGATTTTAAGTACGTATATGAAAGTAGAAGGTTGGTTTAATAGCTCCAACTTTACTGAAATGATTTTGTGTTTGTTTTATTGGTTTTGGAAGTCCCATTCTTTTTTAGAGTGGGACTTTCTTATTTTGGGTTAGAAGGTTTGTAGTCGTAAAAAGTTCCGTCGTTGTAGAAAAAAACAATTGTATCTATTTGTTTCGTACTCGAGTTTTGATTCAATAAATTGGCGTAGGATGAAGGAGGATTGTCACTTTTTAGTTCTTCCGCATTTTCAACTTTCATAGCGGATTCTTCTTCTTTTTTCACTTCTTCAAAAATTGGGGTAGGCGTATTTTGAGCTTCCTCTACACTAATTTGTTCGCTGTCGTTTTTTAAATAGGAACCTTTGCCATCTAGAAACCAATACAAGTTGAGCTCTGGAAATAGGTCTAAAATTTTCATCACAAAATCTAAACTTGGTTTATTCCGACCTGATAAAAGATGCGAAATACTAGAGCGTTGCACACCTATTTTATCTGCAAAAGAGGAAGCACTCAAGCTATAATGATCCATTATAAACTCCAATCGTTTGATAAAATCTTCTGTATTCAGCATGGCAATTCTTTTTAGTAAACATTGATTACAAATGTAAATAAACTTAAGCAATAATCAATTGTTACAATAGTAAATTAAATAAATATAATGAAAAATAAGTATATTTATACTTTAGGTAAACTTAATTAAGTTACTGATTTTTAAAGAAATTTGCTTCTATTTTAATTTTATCATTTCTGATTGTTACATCAGTTACAAGCGTAAAGTAAGTTGAGGTTAAAAGTGTTTACAATGGTAAACTATTGAGCAATAAATGATGTTTACAATTGTAATTACAAAGATGTTTACTTTTGTAACTCAATAAAAAACAGGATGAATTACGAAAAGGTACATACGGAATATAGGGTGTATTCCATTGAGGGGCGTTATGTAAATTTGGGACTGCTTGAATCGTTTTTAAATTTATTAAACGCGACAGTCAAAGTCGATGTGTCGGGTTATTCAGTTCAAGGCCGTCCGATATATAAATGCCAAATGGGTCGTGGTGACACTAAAATTTTGATTTGGTCTCAAATGCATGGAAACGAATCAACGACTACCAAGGGATTGATAGATTTTATTAATTTCTTGCAAAGCGGTACAGATAAGGCGAATCAGATTTTGAGTGAATATACTTTTGTAGTGTTTCCTATGTTGAATCCTGATGGGTCGGAGGTATACACACGCGTAAACGCAAATGAAATAGATTTGAATCGTGATTTTCAAGAGTTGACACAGCCTGAAAGCAAGTTACTCATGGATTGTCACAATGCATTTAAGCCTGATTATTGTTATAATCTCCACGATCAACGAACTGTTTTTGGTGTGGGATTAACCGGTAAGCCAGCTACTATGTCGTTTTTAGCACCTTCTTTTAATGAAGAGAAAGAATATAATGATTCTCGAATTAAAGCTGTTGTTGCTATTATGAAAATGGTAAAGTCTTTACAGCACTTCATTCCAGGTCAAATTAGTCGATTTGACGATAGTTTTAATAGTAATTGTGTTGGCGATCAATTCCAATCTTTAGGAACATCTACGGTTCTTATTGAAGCTGGTCACTATCCGAATGACTATGAAAGAGAAGAAACACGAAAGTATGTTTTTATTGCATTATTGTCAGTATTCTATTCTTCAAGCGAAAACGTTGTAGTGGACTGCGTTTTGTCTGATTACTTGAACATTCCTCAAAATATTCCTAATTATTACGACATTGTTTATAAAAACGTAAGAGTTAATTATGATAACTCAGATTTAATAACGAATTTTGCACTTCAATTTCGAGAACAGCTCGTAAATAATAAAGTTGTTTTTAACGCTTTTGTTGCTAAAGTTGGAAATTTTCATGATTTTTCCGGTCACATCGAATACGATGCTAAACAAGCATTGTATAGCGATAGCAGGAGCAATTTTCCGATATTAGATGAAAAAGCAGATTTTAGTCTTAATAACAAGCTTAAATTTGTTAATGGTTTGGTAAAAAATTAGCAAAAATTCATTTTTTTGAAAAATAATTGATTTTTTTGTACTCGAAATTGTCCTGAATACTAAATATAATAAATTGTTGCTATGAGTAAGTTTAGACTAGATGAGGTGGATCATCAAATTTTAGATATGTTAATTGACAACACGCGTGTTCCATTTACAGATATTGCGAAGAAATTGCTTATTTCTGCTGGTACAGTACACGTTCGTGTGAAGAAAATGGAAGATGCTGGAATAATCATGGGTTCATCATTGACACTTGATTATGAGAAATTAGGATATTCGTTTATAGCTTATGTGGGTGTATTCTTAAATAATACATCTCAAACAAAATTTGTTTTGGAGCGAATCAATGACATTCCTTTTGTAACTGTAGCACATGTGACTACTGGAAAGTTTAATATTTTCTGTAAAATAAGAGCAAAAGATACAAAGCATGCTAAAGACGTAATCTTCATGATTGATGATATTGAAGGGGTTTATCGTACTGAAACGATGATTTCACTTGAAGAAAGCATCAACGATAAAAAGCGATTGATGCATACTATTTTTCAAAACATGTAATTCATTGCATTGAATAATATTTACCAACCTCAAGTGAAAACTTGGGGTTTTTTATTTATCTATAGTTGTTTTTTTTTAACGAAACAAAAGTGATTGAATAGTTTAATTAATAACAGTCAATGTGTTTACAATTAATATTTTAAACTTTCTAAATTATGTGATCTCATTGTAGAAAAATCTAAACTATGAATCAAATAGATACTGATTGTCTCGACTCTATTATCTTTATTCTTTACTCTATATTCTATATTCTATATTCTTTTTCTTTCTTCTAAATCCTTAATTTTTTTCTTATGAACTCAAATCAATTATTGCCTAATGAATACGCTGCATTTTACGCTCCATACGTTGCAACTTTAGACAATGTCCTATTGCTGGAAGAGCTTGAAATTTCAGTGCATCGCCTTCGAAATTTCGTACAAGACATTCCCATGGATAAATACGATTATAGTTATGCGAAGGGAAAGTGGACAATTAAAGACATCTTGCAACACTTGATTGATTCTGAACGCGTTTTTGCCTATCGTGCGATGCGGTTTGCGAGAAAAGACTTTACACCATTGCCCGGTTTTGAGGAAAATCAGTATGCAGACGTTGCTGAAGGTTCTAAGCGAAGTATTCGCGATTTGCTTACGGAGTTAGCAATCGTTAGAGAAGCAACGCTGTGTTTGTTTAGAACGTTTTCTGACGAGGCTTTCCAACTTATTGGAACAGCATCGGGAAGAGAGATGTCCGTTCGTGCTTTAGGGTTTATTATTATTGGCCATCAAAATCACCATCAGAACGTGTTTCAAGAGCGGTATTTGTAGTGAAAGTAATGCAGTAAGTATGTTTATTCAAGCTAAAGTAAATTAGGTAATTACGATTTTTGACATATAAAAATAACGATAAAAAAAGGAACTTTAAAAAGTTCCTTTTTTGTGTATTTAATCTTCGTCTTCTTCATCGTCTTCCGTTGAGGGCTCGTCGCGATCCTCATCATCGTCGTCAAAATCAGGCTTGTCAACCATGTCGTCTTCGTCTTCATCATCAGTCATATCTTCATCTTCTAAGTCAAGACCTTTGATCGTTTCCAATGGAGCAACAACATCGTCTATTTCGTCTTCATCGTCAAAATTTTCCAATCGAGTGGCTAATTTTGTGCTGACTTTTACCAAGTAAATTGTGTCTTCTGTTTTTACTTCAACAGCTTCAATCAATTCGTTCTTCGCATTTCTAAAGCGGATGATATGGGAATCATCATAACCATCAGGAAATCGATCTACCAAAAGGTTCAGGATTTCGTTCGTTAATTTGGCATAATCAACAATAACTCTCTTCATACAATTCTATTATAAATCTAGTAAATAAGCAAAAATTAGTGGTGCAACAATCGTAGCGTCCGATTCAATGATGAATTTTGGCGTTTTAATATCCAATTTTCCCCAAGTGATTTTCTCATTTGGAACCGCTCCAGAATACGAACCGTAACTAGTAGTTGAGTCAGAAATTTGACAGAAATAACTCCAGAAAGGTGTTTCCGGCATTTCCATATCTTGGTACAACATCGGAACTACGCAAATTGGAAAATCTCCTGCAATTCCACCACCGATTTGGAAAAACCCAATTCCATTAGCTGAATTTTTTGGATACCAATCCGCCAAGAATGTCATGTATTCAATTCCTGATTTCATCGTAGAAGCTTTTAATTCTCCTTTGATTACGTAAGACGCGAAAATATTTCCCATCGTACTGTCTTCCCAACCTGGGCAAATGATTGGTAAGTTTTTTTCTGCCGCAGCGTACATCCAACTGTCCTTCAAATCAATTTCGTAATATTCTTCTAAAACGCCTGATAAAAGCATTTTATACATATATTCATGCGGCAAGTAACGTTCTCCTTTGTCATCAGCATCTTTCCAAATTTTGTAAATGTGCTTTTGCAAACGACGGAATGCTTCATGTTCTGGAATACAAGTATCCGTTACACGATTTAATCCTCGTTCCATCAAATCCCACTCTTGTTCTGGTGTTAAATCACGGTAGTTCGGCACTCTTTCGTAATGAGAATGTGCCACCAAGTTCATGATGTCTTCTTCAAGATTTGCACCTGTAGTAGAAATAATATGTACTTTGTCCTGACGAATCATTTCTGCAAAAATCTTTCCGATTTCTGCTGTACTCATTGCTCCAGCAAGTGTAACCATCATTTTAGCTCCATTGGCTAATTGCTCCTCATAACCTTTTGCAGCATCTACTAAAGCAGCTGAATTGAAATGCAAATAATGCTTCTCAATAAACTGACTTATCGGTCCTTTACCCATGTCTTTTTATTTTTGTGTGTTGTGTTCTCGTATTTAAGTCCGCTTCAAAGAAAACAGTTTTTTTTGAAAATTCAAACTTTAATTTGAAAACTATTTTCTATTGTAACCTAAAATCTCTAAAACTTGATCTGAAGTTTGTTGTTCTGAAAAAACTTCAGTTGCCAAAATTCCATTTTCATCACGGTCTATCAAAATATGTTTAGGTTGTGGAATTAAACAGTGATGTAATCCTCCGTAACCGCCAATTGTTTCTTGATAAGCACCTGTGTTGAAAAATCCAATATACAACGGTTTGTCTTTGTTGTACTTTGGCAAATAAATAGCGTTCATGTTTTGTTCAGAATTGTAATAATCATCGCTATCACAAGTCATTCCGCCCAAAAGCACCCGTTCGTACGTATCGTTCCAACGGTTAACGGCCAACATAATAAAACGTTTGTTGATAGCCCAAGTGTCCGGAAGTGTTGTAATGAAAGAAGAGTCAATCATGTTCCACTTTTCACGGTCATTTTGTTGTTTTTGATATAAAACTTGGTAAATCGCACCGCCACTTTCACCAACGGTAAACGAACCGAATTCCGTAAAAATATTTGGAACATCTACTTCTGCTTCATCACAAGCTATCTTGATTTGATTGATAATTTCATCAATCATGTATTGGTAATCGTATTCAAACGCTAATGAGTTTTTAATAGGAAAGCCACCACCAATATTTAAACTGTCTAATGTTGGACATTCTTTTTTAAGTGCAACAAAAACTTTAATACATTTCACTAATTCGTTCCAATAGTACGAAGTATCTGCAATTCCAGTATTAATAAAGAAGTGAAGCATTTTCAATTCTAAATTTTCGTTTTCCTGAATTTGCTTTTTATAAAAAGCAACGATGTTTTTATATCCAATTCCTAGTCGGGAAGTATAGAACTCAAATTTAGGTTCTTCTTCAGCTGCAATTCGGATTCCAATTTTAAATTTTCCTTTAATTTGACCCTGAAGTAAATCTAATTCTTCGTAGTTGTCAATGATTGGAATGGTGTTTTTATGACCGTTATTAATTAATCGAGCGATATTGTCAATATATTGATCCCGTTTAAAACCGTTGCAAAGCACGTGTGTGTTTTTATTGATTTTACCGTTTTCCAATAATTTCTCTACAATGTTAACGTCAAAAGCCGAAGACGTTTCAATATGAATATTGTTTTTGAACGCTTCATTCATAACATATTCAAAATGCGAACTCTTTGTGCAGTAACAGTAGTAATATTTGGCGTCGTACTTATTTTTCTCCATCGATTTTCTAAACCAATTCTTTGCACGATTGATGTTATTAGAAATTTGTGGTAAGTAAGTAAATTTTAAAGGTGTTCCATATTGTTCAACCAATTTCATCAAATCGATGTTGTGAAACTGTAAGTGGTTATCCTTATTTAAGTTGAATTCAGTTTGCGGAAAATAATAAGTCTGGTTGATTAAGTCGAAATATCTAGTATTCATGAGCTTTTTTAAGATTTTGATTAAAGTTAAAATAAATAGTGAACCTTACCTTAATTCAAACCCTAAAATTTGCATAAATGATGGGTAATTTCTCATTAAAAATCAATTCATATCTTCCGATAGAAATGCTCCAAAAACTTTCCAATACCGTCACACGATGCCACAACTGATGCATAGCCTTATTTAACCTCTTTTTGTAGAAGTGGTTTGACGTTCTATTTTTGGATTTATTCATGGGGACAAATGTAAAAAAATATTAATTCGTAATGCAAGGCTTTGACACAAAAAAATAATTAAGATTTATAATCTTCAAAAGCGCTCATAATTATCGCAGTAGCCACTTCTTGATTGATTTTTATAGTTCCAATCCCGTCTAAAAGTGCAAATTGAATCTTTCCGTATTCATTTTTCTTATCGTGAATCAACAAATCACAAATAGGAGTAAGGTCTTCTTGCAGAATTTCAACGGTTCCAAAGATCGATTTTATCGTTTCTTTTATCTGAATATATTCTTCCGAAGTAATCAGTTTTTTCTGCAACGAAAGATAACTTTCTAAAATCATGCCGATGGCAATTGCTTCCCCATGGAGTAAAGTCGTTTTTTCTTGGCTTTCCAAAAAATAACTTTCAATAGCGTGACCTAGCGTGTGACCGAAATTCAGCGCTTTCCGAATGCCGTTCTCCTTCGGGTCTTGTTGCACAATGTGATTTTTGATAGCAATGGCTTCATAGATTAAATCGTCTAAATCGGAAGTATCTAATTGCGCTAAATCTGAAAAACGATTCCAATACTGTTTGTCATAAATTAGTCCGTGTTTTAACATTTCTGCAAGTCCGGATCGCATTTGATTTTGCGGAAGCGTTTCTAGAAATCGCGTATCTATAACGACCAGTTTTGGATTTGTAATCGTGCCTATTTGGTTTTTCAAACTGCCTAAATCAACTCCATTTTTTCCGCCAACTGACGCGTCAACCATTCCCAAAAGTGTTGTGGGGACATTTATAAATTCAATTCCACGCTTGAAAGTAGACGCTACAAAACCACCTAAATCAGTAATGACGCCACCACCTAAATTTAAAATTAAACTTTTTCGATCCGCTCCGAAATCGGTTAAGATACTCCAAACTTCACTGCAGGTTTGAATGTTTTTATTAATTTCGCCTGATTCTAATTCGATAATTTCAAAGCGAGTTTCCGTAGCTAAATGCGGCAAAAAAACAGGAAGACAATGTTCACTTGTGTTTTCGTCCACAATGATGAATATCTTTGAATAGTTGGTTTCTTGAATAATTAGATGTAAGGCAGTATAGGCATTTTCGTTGAAAACAATCGAATAATCTGCTGCTTGAATAGTGTTCATGAAATTTATTTGAAGATACAAAAATAGATTATTTTTTTTAACCTGATATTTTTCAAAAACGACAAACGCTTCTTTATACTTCATTTATGAAAATGTAACTTAAAATTTTTCTAAATTAGTGAAACAAAAACCAAACAATAGTACTTTTACACCTTACTAACTTTAAAAAATTATATGGCTTCAGGTTTTTTTGCTTTATTAGATGATATTGCTTTGCTAATGGATGATGTCGCATCGATGAGTAAAATTGCTGCTAAAAAAACAGCAGGAATTTTAGGCGACGATTTAGCTGTTAATGCTGAAAAAGCTTCTGGATTTGTGTCATCAAGAGAATTACCCGTTTTATGGGCAATTACAAAAGGTTCAGCTCTAAATAAACTAATTATTTTACCAATTGCTTTTTTATTAACTGCATTTCTTCCGTGGCTGATCAATGTTATTTTAATTCTAGGTGGACTTTATCTTGCATACGAAGGAGCCGAGAAAATTTACGAATATTTTTTTCCACATCCGACAGCTAAAAAAGTAGAAGTACTTGAAAAAATTTCAGAGGAAGAAATTCTAGCTTTAGAGAAAGTAAAGATAAAATCAGCAATAGTGACTGATTTTATTCTATCTGTAGAAATTATCATCATCGCTTTGGGAACCGTTTCAGATCAAGTGATATCAATGCAAATAATGGTAGTAAGTATTATTGCTTTTATTGCAACAGTTGGTGTTTACGGGATAGTGGCGTTGATTGTTCGGATGGATGAAGCGGGTTACAAATTGATTCAATGGAGTGCGGGTCGAAATAATGGATTGCAAAAATTGGGGACACTTTTAGTGAAAGCATTACCGCGTGTAATTCAATTCTTAGCGGTTGTAGGAACTATAGCATTATTATTTGTTTCTGGTGGAATCTTTGCACATCAACTTCCTTTTCTAAATGAGTATGTGCCATTTATTCCAGGTTGGTTAGTAGAATTTTTATTAGGCTTACTTGTAGGCTTAGTTTGCGTTTTTTTAGTAAAAATTTTCAAGAAAATTTTTATAAAAGAAATCGTTTCGCATTAATATAAGTAGGTTTATTATTAAAAAATAGATTCAAATTTATGGCTTCAGGATTTTTCGCATTGTTAGACGACATTGCCACTTTAATGGATGATGTCGCGGTATTAAGTAAAGTCGCAGCAAAAAAAACGGCGGGTATTTTAGGAGACGATTTAGCCGTAAATGCGGAAAAAGCTTCAGGTTTTGTGTCGTCGCGTGAATTGCCTGTTTTATGGGCCATTTCTAAAGGTTCGCTACTGAATAAAGTAATTATTTTACCAATTGCTTTTTTATTAACAGCATTCATTCCTTGGTTAATAACGATCATTTTAATTTTAGGTGGATTGTATCTTGCCTATGAAGGAGCCGAGAAAATTGTAGAATGGATTTTTCCGCATGAACATGCTGACAAGCACGAAGAAATCAAAGAATATTCTGAGCAAGAAATTCTAGCTTTGGAAAAAGTAAAAGTAAAAGCAGCGATTGTAACCGACTTTATTTTGTCAGTTGAAATCGTAATAATTGCTTTAGGTACTGTAATTGGTAAAGAATTGTGGTCGCAAGTTGTAGTCGTAAGTATCATTGCTTTAGCGGCAACAGTAGGTGTTTACGGAATCGTAGCACTAATTGTACGAATGGACGAAATGGGTTACAAACTAATCCAGTGGAGTCACGGTAGAAACAATTTGTTGCATAAATTTGGAACCTTATTAGTGAAAGCGTTGCCTAGAGTAATCCAGTTTTTATCGATTGTCGGAACATTAGCTTTGCTATTCGTTTCAGGCGGAATTTTTCATCATCAAATCGAATTTCTTCATCATTATTTTGATTTTATGCCGGATTGGATTACTGAATTTCTGCTGGGTTTAATCGTAGGCTTAGTTTGCGTTTTTGTAGCAATGTTGTTTAAAAAAATCTTCAAAAAGAAAGTAGTTACAGATTAAAAGATGTTTTCATCTTGTTTGACGGAGAAATTGCTTTTTTTTACTAAATTCGCCTTCAAAAAGTGCCACTTAATAATCAAATACTGATTACCTTTGCACCATCATTATAATTCTTATGGAAAAAATATTCAACAATACCCAAGTTGCATTTGCTTTAAAAAGTGATACTGAATTAGACCGCGCTTATTTTTTATTTAAAATGATTGCGAATCAACCTTTGGTTCGTATCGGAACGGCGGTTACTAATTTTGCCATTAAAGCACATTTGCCTGTGGAAGGACTAATTCGGGCAACGGTTTTTGACCACTTTTGTGGCGGAATCAATGAAGTCGACTGTTTATCGGTGGTAGATAAAATGCATACAAAAGGTGTTTCGTCCGTTTTAGATTATTCTGTGGAAGGAAAAGAGGAAGAGGAACAATTTGACGCTGCGTTAAAAATGACGCTCAAAACAATTGATTTTGCTGCCGAAAAGCAGGCAATTCCTTTTGCGGTTTTTAAACCAACGGGTTTTGGTCGGTTTGAACTGTACCAGAAAATAGGAGAAGGAAAAACATTAAACGAAGCAGATCAGAAAGATTGGAATCGTGTGATCGAACGTTTTGATATCGTTTGTAAAGAAGCACATAAGCAAAACGTAGCCTTATTGATTGATGCTGAAGAAAGTTGGATGCAAGATGCCGCAGATGATTTGGTGACGCAAATGATGCAGAAATACAATAAAGAGAAAGCCATCGTTTTCAACACCCTTCAAATGTACCGTCACGATCGTTTAGACTATTTGAAAAAAATACATGCTTTGGCGGAAACCGAGGGATTTTTCATAGGAATGAAAATCGTTCGTGGAGCGTATATGGAAAAAGAAAATAAACGTGCGGAAGAAAAAGGATATCCAACCCCAATTTGCGCCTCAAAAGAAGCGACCGATATTAATTATGATGCTGCGGTAGACTATATGTTGCAACATTTAGATCGAATGTCGATTTTTGTAGGAACACACAACGAAACGAGTTCGTACAAAGTAATGAACCGAATTAGCGAATGGAACTTGGACCGCAACGACAACAGGATTTGGTTTGGACAACTTTACGGAATGAGTGACAACATCAGTTACAACCTTGCAGCATACGATTATAACGTAGCTAAATATTTACCTTTTGGACCTGTTCGCGACGTGATGCCGTACTTGATTCGTCGTGCGGAAGAAAATACTTCTGTAGCAGGACAAACCAATCGTGAGTTAGAGTTAATCAAAGCCGAACGCGAACGTAGAAAGAAAAAATAAAACAGTATAAAACAGAAAAGGTTGCCGTGACGCAACCTTTTTTTATGGAATGAAGTGAAATTATTGTCTTCTTAATTTCTCTTTTAAATAAAGATTTCCGTCAACTTGTACTTTAGTAAACTCGATATTTTCTTGTTCCTTCAAGCGGTCTGTAAATAAAATACCATTGATGTGGTCGTGCTCATGCTGAAAAACTACGGCTGTAAACCCTTCGACTATTTCTTCAAAATAACTTCCTTCTAAATTCCAGTAGGTGATTTTTATCGTATAATTACGCAAAACTTCACTATTAATATCTGGAATCGAAAGACAACCTTCCATACCTTTTCGCAACAATGCGGAACGCCAAACAATTTTAGGATTGAGATAAAATTCAAATGGTTCGCCCACTTTATCAAAACGTTGGACCCAAAAAACATTCCTATTAATGCCAACTTGTGGTGCCGCAATTCCAATTCCCGGATTTAAAGAATCACGCATGGATAGAAACATTCTTTCGGCTAAAACCGGCAGTAATTTATCCTTCAAATCAACATCAGTCGACACCGTCTTTAGGATTTGCAGCTCTTTCTCGTCGGTAACTTGAATGACTTTCATCATGGTTTTTGAATCACCGGATTGAATGAGCGTCCGTTCTTCCATACTGAATTTTTGTGCAGAAAGATTGGTTGCAATAAAAAAGAATAAAAGGTGTAGCGTTGCGTTTTTCATCTCATTAAATTCCAGCAATCGCTTTAATTTCATTAATAATTTTTTGTGCCAAATCATCTGCTAAATCTTGAGTAGCTGCTTCTGTGTAAATACGAATAATAGGTTCTGTGTTTGATTTTCTCAAATGTACCCAATTTTCAGCAAAATCAATTTTCACACCATCAATCGTAGTAATCTGTTCAGATTTATATTTTTCAGTCATGGCACTTAAAATAGCATCAACGTCAATTTGTGGCGTCAATTCAATTTTGTTTTTACTCATATAATATTGCGGATACGAAGCTCTTAATTCTGAAACTTTCATCTTTTTATGCGCCAAATGCGTCAAAAATAATGCGGCACCAACGATAGAATCCCGACCATAATGCGAAGCAGGGTAAATGATGCCACCGTTTCCTTCTCCACCAATAATGGCGTTGTTTTTCTTCATTAATTCAACCACATTCACTTCGCCTACGGCACTTGCTTCGTACATTCCGCCGTGTTTTACCGTTACATCACGTAGTGCTCGAGATGACGACATATTTGAGACTGTATTTCCGGGCGTTTTGCTCAACACATAATCGGCAACGGCAACTAATGTATATTCTTCGCCAAACATTTCGCCATCTTCACTGACGAAAGCCAAACGGTCTACATCCGGATCAACCACAATTCCTAAATCTGCTTTTTCTTTGACAACTAATTCTGAAATATCGGTCAAATGTTCTTTCAAAGGTTCTGGATTGTGGGGAAAATGTCCGTTGGGTTCACAATATAATTTCACGACTTCAACACCCATAAGCTCAAGAAGTTTTGGAATAATAATCCCACCTGAAGAATTTACGGCATCAACTACAACTTTAAATTTCGCAGCTTTAACCGCTTCTACATCTACTAATTCCATGTTCAACACTTCGTCCACGTGAATGTCCATAAAAGCATCGTTCGCAGTAATTTCGCCTAAATCATCCACTTCGGCAAAATTGAAATCTTCGTTTTCGGCTATTTCTAATATTTTAGCACCTTCAGCACCATTTAAAAATTCGCCTTTTTCATTTAATAATTTTAAAGCGTTCCACTGTTTTGGATTGTGACTGGCCGTCAAAATAATTCCCCCATCGGCTAATTCTAATGGAACAGCAATTTCAACCGTTGGAGTAGTGGAAAGGCCTAAATCAATCACGTCAATCCCCAAACCTATTAATGTGTTGACTACTAAATTGTGAATCATCGGACCTGAAATTCGCGCATCACGACCTACAACCACAATTAGTTTGTCTTTTTTTGAATAATTTTTAAGCCAAGTTCCGTAAGCGGCGGCAAATTTAACGGCATCAACTGGCGTCAGGTTTTCTCCAACCACGCCACCAATTGTTCCTCTAATTCCTGATATCGATTTTATTAAAGTCATAATTTTGTCTTGTTTTATTACAAATATAATAATTGAAATGAGTATTTTTATAAATCGAAGCGATTCTGTTCGAATTTACTACCAAAAGCATGAACTTTTTAGCACACGTCTATTTATCGGGAGAAAACGACCATATTAAAATTGGCAATTTTATGGCAGATGGCATTCACGGAAAAAACTTCGATGCATTTCCAATTGATGTCCAAAAAGGAATTCGATTGCACCGCGAAATTGATTCTTTTACCGATTTCCATCCTGTTTTTCGCCAAAGCAAACATCGCTTGCACGAACGTTACGGTCATTATTCAGGCGTAATTATGGATATTTTTTACGATCATTTTTTAGCTAAAAATTTTTCAAACTATAGTAAAATTCCACTGGAAGAATTTGTGCAGGATTTTTACAAAGTATTGGACGATAATTTTGATATCCTTACCGATCGATTTAAAAATATTTTACCGGTTCTAAAAAAAGAGAATTGGTTTTTACTTTATGCAACAGTCGAAGGACTTACCCATATCTTATACATGATGGACCGAAGAACAAAGTTGCGTTCTAAAATGCAGTTTTCCACTGAAGAATTACTTTTGTTTTATAACGAATTTGAGAGTGAATTCACCTTGTTTTTTAGTGAAGTAAAAACTTTTGTCGCCCAAAAAATGCAGGAGTTGGAGGAACTGTAAAATTGAAAAATTTGATTTCCAATTGATATCCTTGCTGAAACTTCAAAATATAAGTACCTTCGCAATCCCCTAAAAAATGGACGCTGGCGAATGCTAAAAAAATATTTATACCGACTCGAATCTTTACTCGCTTGGGCTCAAACTAAAGTCACCAATAAGCAATTCATTTTTATTGCCAGTGTACTTGTTGGTATTACTGTAGGATTTGCAGTTATTGTGCTGAAAGCCTTTGCACACTGGGTATATGTGTTTGCAACTTACATTAATGGCATTATTAAATTGAGTTACATCAATAGTATTTTACCTATTATTGGACTTTTGCTAACAGCATTTGTAATCGATAAACTCCTAGGTGGCAAATTAGAAAAAGGTACTTCCCAAATTATGTATGTCGTGGCTAAGAAAGCGAGTATTATGTCTAAAAAACAGATGTATGCTCAAATTATCACGAGTTCGTTAACTGTTGGATTAGGAGGTTCAGCAGGATTAGAATCACCGATTACGGTTACAGGTGCTGCTTTTGGTTCTAATTTTGCTCAACGGTACAAATTAAGTTATAAAGACCGAACCTTACTTATAGGATGTGGTGTGGCCGCTGGAATTTCAGCAGCATTTAACGCACCAATTGCTGGAGTCCTATTTGCCATTGAAGTCTTATTAGTCGACGTAAGTATTGCAGCTTTTACACCAATTATGATTGCAGCAGCAACTGGAGCTTTGGTTTCTGCAATTGTTTTGAAAGAAAATATTTTGCTGTCTTTTAGCAAGCAGCAAGTTTTTGATTACAATAATATTCCCTTTTACATACTTTTAGGTTTAATCATTGGATTTATAACCATTTACTATGCACGGTGGTTTCAAAAAATTGAACATTTTTTTGTCCGCTACGAAAAGACACCTTATCGAAAAGCCTTAGTTGGAGCCTCTTTACTTGCGGTTCTGATTTTTATAATTCCTACCTTATTTGGAGAAGGGTATGAAAGTATAAAAACCTTATCTGAAAACGATCCAAGTGTTTTATTACAGGATACGCTTTTTAGTGAATGGCGTGATAACAAATGGGTACTTTTAGCATTTGTAGGTGCCGCTGCATTCTTAAAAGTTTTTGCCACTGGATTTACAATTGGAGGTGGAGGAAACGGTGGAAATTTTGCGCCATCGTTATTTTTAGGTTCGTACGTAGGTTACTTTTTTTCCCAGTTGATTACATTGTCGGGATTGGCTAAATTACCGGTTAGTAACTTTACAATTGTGGGTATGGCTGGTGTTTTGAGTGGCTTGTTTCATGCACCTTTAACTGGGATTTTCCTTATCGCAGAAATCACAGGCGGCTACAGCTTGATGATTCCGTTGATGATTGTTTCATCCATAAGTTTTGCCGTTTCGAAACGTTTTGAAAAACACTCGATGGACGTGAAGGTGTTGGCGAAGAAAGGCCACGTATTCACAAGTAATAAAGATAGTAATATTTTATCTACCATTGATACAAATTCAATTGTAGAAACGGACATGTTCACCATTTCTCCTGAGGAAAACTTACAAAAGTTAGTTGATTTAATTTCGCATTCCAATCAAGTTATTTTTGCGGTGGTAAATACCGATCAAGAATTAGTGGGAATTGTACATTTCAATTACATCCGAGAAATCATCTTCAGCAGTTTTAAAGTGAAATATACGACGGTTAAAGAAGTGATGCACAAGCCTGGAATTATTGTATATCCATTTGACAGCATGGAAGTGGTGATGAAAAAATTTGAACAAAGTAAAATGTCAAGCTTACCGGTTGTCAAAAACGGAAAATATTACGGTTTTATTTCTAAAGCCGTGGCACTTGAGTCGTACCGTACGAAATTGAGGTCCATGACGATCGAATAAAATGTACGGAAAAAATAAATGACCCTATTTGGAATTTAAGGTAAAAAAGCTACCTTTGCAAAAAATTGTAAAATTTGAAGACACTAAATTTCTTTGAATGCTAATTACAATAATGTTATTTTTATTATGAAAAGAATCGTTGAGTACAGAAAGTTGCTAAATGTTGAGAAGACAGTTACCTTAAAAGAATTGAAAACTATTTATCGCAATGCGATGAAAGAAAGCCACCCTGATAAATTTTCAGGAGATGAGGCAGGTTTGAAAGCTGCTGAAGAACAAAGCAAATCAATTATTGAAGCGTACCACCAATTGGTGAGCATCAATGCAGAAACGATCGCACAGATGAAACCTGAGTTTACTGCTACAGTTTCTACTGCAACGATTAAAGATTATAAATTTGTGGACGGACGGTTAATCGTTGATTTTTCTAACGGAAGTGTATACGAATTTATCAGTGTACCAAAAGCAACGTACCAAAAAATGGTCAATGCAGAGTCTCCAGCACGTTTTGCTAAAAGACATATTTTCGCAGCTTTTCCATGGAGAAAAACAATCAACCAAGAATAAATCTCGGTTCAAATTATACAGGAAAATGGATTTAGTTTTAATACTAAGTCCATTTTTTTTTGGAATCAATATAGATTAGGTAAAAATCTGTTAATGATTTACGAATCCCGAACTGTTTTGATAAATTCTGCTATTTTTGTAATTCTAAAATGACACTTATGAAAATCGAACAAATTTATACGGGATGTATTGCGCAAGCTGCTTATTATTTAGAAAGTAAGGGCGAAGTGGCTATTTTTGATCCGCTACGAGAAGTCCAACCCTACATTGATAAAGCTGAAAAAGACGGAGCGAAAATTAAATACATTTTTGAAACTCATTTTCATGCCGATTTTGTTTCGGGTCACGTAGATTTAGCGCAAAAAACAGGTGCTAAAATCGTGTACGGTCCTACTGCTCAACCCGAGTTTGAAGCACTAATTGCAACAGATAACCAAGAGTTTAAAGTGGGCGATTATACTATAAAAGCGATTCACACGCCAGGTCATACGATGGAAAGCACGTGTTATTTACTGATTGATGAAAATCAAAAATCCTACGGAATCATTACTGGCGATACACTATTTATTGGTGATGTAGGTCGTCCTGATTTAGCACAAGCATTAGTAAGCGATTTGACGCAAGAAAAATTAGCTTCTTACTTATTTGATTCGTTGCGAAATAAAATCATGCCGTTGCCCGACGATTTAATTGTGTTTCCAAGTCATGGTGCAGGAAGTGCTTGTGGAAAAAACATGAGTAAGGAAACTACGGACACGTTGGGTAACCAGAAAAAGACCAATTACGCTTTAAGATCAGATATGTCTCGTGAGGAGTTTATTGCCGAATTATTAGACGGTTTAGGAGCGCCACCGGCTTATTTTCCTCAGAATGTAATGCTCAATATTCAAGGATACAGCAGTTTAGATACTGTAATGGAAAAAAGTTTGAAACCGCTTTCGCCAAAAGAATTTGAAGCGATTGCAAACACTTCAGAAGCGATCATCTTAGACGTTCGTTCAGAACATGATTTTGTGAAAGGACATATTCCAAATTCTATTTTCATTGGAATTCAAGGAAACTTTGCTCCTTGGGTTGGTGCGCTAATTCGCGATGTAAAACAACCTTTATTGTTAGTTACGCCGCAAGGAAAAGAGGAAGAAACGGTAACGCGATTATCTCGTGTAGGCTTTGACGGCGTTTTGGGTTATTTAAAAGATGGTTTTGATTCTTGGAAAAAAGAAGGATTAGAAACAGCAACAATTGAATCCATTGCTCCAGAAGAATTTGCAGTGGCAAAAAATGAGCAGTCAAAGGTTATTGATGCAAGAAAACCAGGAGAATTTTCAGCAGAACGGGTAGAAGGAGCTGTAAATATTCCACTTGATGATGTAAACGAAAAATTTAACGAAGTGCCAAAAGATTCGTTTTTCTTACATTGTGCTGGAGGATATCGTTCGGTAATTATGGCTTCTATTTTGAAATCACGCGGTATTCACAACTTTATAAATATTGAAAAAGGAATGAGCGGAATTCGAGAGACAACCGTTCCATTAACGAAATTCATTTGCCCGTCCACTTTAGCCTAAATAAACGATAAATAAATAATAAAATTTTCATGGTTTTGCGACAAGCAGCAGAATATTAGATACTTTTGCAGTCTAAAATCAAAAAAAAATAAGTTAGAAAAATGAAAAAATTAATTTTATCCCTACTTGCTGTTGCATCAATTGTTGCTTGTAATAAGGTAGGAAATAATGAATTTAAAATTGAAGGTAAAGCAAACGGACTAAGCGACGGTAGAAATGTGTACTTGAAAATGCAAGACACGTTAACGAACAGATTAGTGGATGTGGATACTGTGAAAATTGAAAATGGTAAGTTTAAGTTTGAAGGAAAAGTTCTCGAGCCTAGTTTGCGTTTCATTACCATTGATTCTACGGAAAATCAAATTCCTTTGGTCCTAGAAGAAGGTAATATTACTGTTGAAGTGAATAAAGACACGATTGCTAAAAGTATTGTTGGTGGAACGTACAGCAACGATCAAATTGTTGCTTTTTCGAAGGCCAGTGAAAAAGTGCAGAAGAAAATCGAAAATTTTAAACAAGCAAATCGTGAAAAAGCACAACAAGCACAGGTAGCCAAAGACACTGCAACAATGAACGTTTTGAATAAAGGATATCAAGCGCTACAAGATGAATTTGTTAATCTATCTTACAAACACGCAGAAGACAATCCGAAATCATATATTTCTTTGTTCTTTATTCAGCAGTATTTTGGCGATCCAAAGTTTGATGCCACTCGTGCAACTAAAATGTACGAAAATCTTGATCCTACTTTGAAAAAAACAAGAGAAGGAAAAAGCATCAAAAAAAGTTTAGACGAAGTGAAAACGGCTGAAAATAAAGTGGGTTCAAACCCAACTGCAGTTGAAATTGGAACTGCAGCTCCAGATTTTTCTGCTCCAAGTCCTGAAGGAAAAAATATTTCTTTAAAGAGTTCGTTAGGAAAGTTAACGCTAATTGATTTTTGGGCTTCATGGTGTGGACCTTGTCGAAAAGAAAATCCAAATGTCGTTGCTTTATACAAAGATTTTCATGCAAAAGGGTTGAATATTATCGGTGTTTCTCTAGATGAAAAAGCCGACAAATGGAAAGAAGCGATTGCTAAAGACCAATTGACTTGGACACATATTTCCAACTTAAAAGGTTGGGAAGATCCAATTGCAAGAATGTACCACGTAGACGGGATTCCAGCCACTTTTTTACTGGATGAAAATGGAGTGGTGATCGCAAGGGATTTAAGAGGAAGCGAACTTCGAGCGAAAGTAGCTTCGATTTTGAAATAAATTTAAAAAGAGAGCCATGGAAACATGGCTTTTTTTATTCACTTTAATTATTATTGAATTTTTTAAACCAAGTCGTTTTTAAAGTTCTATTCAAACCAAATTAGTATTTATGAAAAAAGTATTTTTAATTACAACAGTAGCATTGGGATTGATTTCTTTTACGAATCCAATTAAACCTAACTTTTCCGTACTGGGAACTGCAAAAGGAGTTCAAGACGGCACGATGGTTTATTTAGAACGCCAAGATGATGTAAAAGGAATTGTGGCCGTTGATTCTGCCATAGTAGTGAAAGGAGCGTTTGCAATTAAAGGATCGGCTACGGAACCAGCCGTTAATTTTATTCAAGTAAAAGGAATTGAAGGAAAAATTGCCTTTATTTTAGATGAAGGAACCATAAACGTTACCATCTATAAAGACAGTATTGCTAAAAGTACAATTGGAGGAACGGCAGATAACGAGTCGTTGCAAAAATTCAATACCTTCTCGCAAAGTGTACAGCAGAAAATGACCGATTTTCAAACTGCCAATATGGAGAAAATGCAAGCTGCTCAGGCTAGTCAAGATAATGCGACGATTCAGAAATTAATGGATGAATTTGGCGTTCTTCAAAATGAATTGATCGTCTATACTTCAACTTATCCTGAAAAAAATCCAAATTCATTCCTGTCCGTTTTATTATTAGACAATATGTTTAATCAGCCAGAAGTAGATCTTCAAAAGATTAAAACCGTTTACGGAAGTTTAGCGGCTAAATTGCAGAAAACAAAACCAGGAATGGCAATAAAAGCTAAAATTGAAAATTTTAAAGAAATTTCAGTGGGTAACGTTGCTCCTGATTTTTCAGGTCCAACGCCAGACGGAAAAACACTTTCTTTGAAACAAGCGATGGGGAAACTGACAATTATTGATTTTTGGGCTTCATGGTGTGGACCGTGTAGAAAAGAAAACCCAAGCGTTGTCGCTTTATACAATGAGTTTCATACGAAAGGTTTGAACATCATTGGTGTTTCTTTAGATAAAGATGCTGCAAAATGGAAGGAAGCAATTGCAAAAGACGGTTTGACTTGGAGCCATGTTTCTAATCTTCAGTTTTGGAATGATCCTATTGCAGTTTTGTATAATATTAAGAGTATTCCTGCCACTTACATTATCGACGAAAAGGGAGTAATCATTGCGACAAACTTACGTGGAGATGAATTAAGAGCTAAAATCGCATCGATTTTAAACAAATAAGCAACCCTTTTTATACCAAATAGTAGAAAACTCCGAAAGGAGTTTTTTTTATGTGTTTCAGTATGAAATGATTAAAAAAAAGTGCGTAAATAATTAAAAAAAATGTTTGTAAACGTCGAAAACGTTTCTATATTTGCAACCGGTTTAAGCGACGTAACAGTTGTTTTTAACGCAGGGGAGATACTCAAGCGGCCAACGAGGGCAGACTGTAAATCTGCTGTGAAAACTTCGCAGGTTCGAATCCTGCTCTCCCCACAAAAAAAAAAAGCCTGAAAGAAATTTCAGGCTTTTTTTATGTAATGAAGGGAGTTATTTATTTTGTGGCTTTGTATGAAAAAAGATTTGGACTAAACGAAATCATCACATAAGCCCAGTTGTTATCATTGTCTTTATTTCCGCCTTTAACTAGCTCTAGCGAACTTGTGCCAAACATTTGCGAATATCCACCTGTAATGGTAATGTTTTTATCCATTTTGTACACACAAGTTAAGTCAAGTTCCGTTCCTAAACTAGAACTTTGTTTTTCTGCAGTTATTGGATTGAAAATTTTTGCAGCACTGTAAAACACATGAGGTGCTAAAGCAATCTGGAACTTGTCTTTTTCGAAAGCCAGTTTACCATAAAAATCTTTTAATCCAACGGTGTTTTTATGATTTCCCACGTAGAAGTAATCCATAAAACCATTGAATCCGTGGTTAGTTCCAAATAATGGTGTGAACGATTTCATTTTTGAATCCGTGTCGTCTTGTGCTTTTCCAGAGAGGTATTCAAAACCAAGTTCAGCTTTAAAATTTGAAGTGAATTTGTAACCCAAATTAATACCTACGTTATATGCTAAGATGTCTTCTTTTGAAGTTCCTAACGCGGTATCTCCCGTTTGTACATAGGCTCCTAAATCTCCGTACAAATTGTCATTTTGAAATTTTGTAAAACCACCTAACGTTTGCATATACGCATTTTCAAAAGTAGCTTCAGTTGTATTTTCAAACTGGTAACCGGTATTCAATGCTAATAAACTCAAAGAGGAGTTAGTGAATTTCTTGTTGAACCAAATGTATTGTAAGTTTTTATAAGTAGTTGTGTAGGCGGTTTCTACTAGATTTTCGCCACCGTTACTTATTGCTCCACCAAAATCAATTTGCATCGCATTCTTACCATAATGCACCACTAAAGCATCGTGACTCTGTCCTTGTTGGGCCCAGTCTAATCCTCCGAAGATGCGTTGGTTGTCGTAAGAAATTACTTGACGTCCCACTTTTGCAGACCAATCCGTAGTTAAATCGTATGAAAACCATGATTCAAATAAAGCAACCCCATTTTTATCACTAATGGCTGTCGTATTGACATCACCCCAAACCCGAACATTTTGTAAAGAAATTTTCGCTTTGATTTTTTCTTGTTTGAAATCGAAGTTCAAACGAGAACGATTGGATACGAACGAAGTGGGGTAATTGCCGTCTTTCATTAATTCTTTGAAACCATTTCGGTATTCAAAACGCGGACGAAGTTGCAGATTGACATCAAATTCTTGAGCAATACTGTCTACTGTTACCATTAGAACACTAATGATAAGTACTATTTTATAAGAAATTTTCATGATTGTAATTTGTTTGTTGAAAGTGAATTTATTTCACCTTTTTCGCCTCTTCTAGTATAGTGGCAATTGTTTTTTCATTGTTAACGCCTAATCCTTCTTGTTGAAAAGCAAGTTCGCCTTCTGAATTAAACACACTAATGATATTGGAGTGCGAGAAATCTAGTGGAGAGATTTTTTTGTAATTCACTGCTAAAACTGCAGAAAATTCGCGCGTTTGTTGGTCATTAGAACGGAGGAATAACCATTGGTCGTTGTCCATCAGATTTTCTTTGGCGAAAGCTTTTAATCGTTCTGGCGTGTCCACTTCAGGATCGATGCTTACCATTATATATTGTACTTTATCTGAAAGTTCCTTGGGAACCTTTTTCTCTATGTTTCGCATATCTGCCACTAGACGCGGACAGGCTGCTTTGCAAGAAGTGTAAATCATAACCATTACCAAAACTTTTCCCCGGAGTTCTTTCAACTCAATATCGGTTCCGTTTTGAGTGGTCCATTTTTCTGGTAAGTTATAAATAGAAAGTTCAGAAATTGGTTTTTTTGCTAATTCTTCTTTCGTTTGTTCTTGCTTCTCTGTTTTAGATTGGCATCCGATGAATGAAATAGACAGTAAAGCAAATAGAATTAATTTTTTCATGATGTTTTAAATTTTAAAAAGATTTACTTTAGACTTTTCGCACAGCGGAACCCTAAATTTTTAGTAGTGTAACTTGCTTTTAGACTGCCTCGAAAAGCATAACGCATAAAAGCAGCATAATTCATTAAATCAGTGGCGTTGATTGATCCGCTTCCGCAAAATAAATTGGAATCCGTATCTTTATCTTTCCGACTTTCACCGGATAAAAAGATGGAATTGAAATCGTAGGTCCATTCCCAAACCAATCCGTTCATGTCGTAAACGCCCCAATAGTTTTTATAGGTTTGTCCTACTTTATTGGTATAAGTATTGTTTTTTTCATACCAACTCAAAATATACTTGTTGAATTCCTCTTTCGAACGAGCGTCAATTCGCTTTTCGTCCGCCATTCCTACATATTCCCATTCGTCTAAAGTAGCTAATCGCTTGCCTTGGCATTCGCAATATTTTTTTGCAGCAAACCAAGAAACATTGGTAACCGGACTTTGAGGATCTAATTTTCCAAAATTTAAATCATTTGGCCATTCCGTCAGGTAGGATTTATTAGCAAACAGTCTTTTAATTTTTGACTTGCCGTATTCCGGATAATTTTTCACGAAAGTGAGAAATTCGTAATTTGTAACGGGATAAACGTCGAGTAAAAATGCATCTACTTTAACAGGTAACTTATCGTCAGTTCCGTACAAAGGAATATAACTTCCTGCATTAATTCGCGCCATATTCTTTGGCGCTTGAGCAAAAGTAATGGAAACTCCCAAAAGCATGATGAAGCAGTATCGCATTACATTTAATTGTTGAGTTTCCATTCTTTCTTGAATTAATAATTATCTATTCTATTTATTTTTTGCCTCTTAAGGCTTTGACCATAGCTGGGGTAACTTTTGTTTTGTTGTTACCCCAACTGCTGTAAACATACGTCAATACATCTGCAATCTGATCATCTTTTAAATTTTGCGTAGGCATTGCTGAATTGTACTTCTTACCATTTACGGTAATTGGCCCGTGTAATCCGTTCATTACTGCCTTAATCGCTCTGTTTGTATCTTTGTTCAGATAGTCAGACTTCGCTAATGGCGGGAATGCATTTGGAATTCCAGCTCCGTTTGCTTGATGACATGCAACACATGTTTTTGCATATACACTCTTACCTTTAGCACCGTCTTGAAAAGAAGTTGCAGTCGTAAGCTTTTCGCTTGGCATATTAAAACTGACTAAACCGGCAGTTACGATTAATGCTAAAGCACCTTTAATTATTGTTTTCATTAGTATTAGATATTAAATTCTCTTTCTTATTCGTGCATGTCTTTCGCTTTTACAGCAGGTTTAGCACGTTGTGTTGTAACCATTGCTGGTGTAATAACTGTTTTATTGTTACCCCAACTGTTGTAAACAAAAGTCATCACATCAGAGATTTCCTGGTCTGTTAAATTCTGAGAGGTCATTACTGAATTGTATTTCTTACCGTTTACTGTAATTTCTCCAGTTAATCCGTGTAATACTGCATCAATAGCACGACTTGGGTTTGCATTTAAATAATCTGATTTTGCAAGAGGAGGGAATGCATTTGGAATTCCTTGTCCTTCAGCTTGGTGACATGCAAAACAAGTATTACCGTAAATGTTTTTACCATCTGCTACTTGCTGAGCAACCGTTTTATTCACGATAACTTCTTTAGAAGCTGTTTTCTTTGGCATTGTCTGAATTGCTCCACCTTCAGGTAAGTAAATACCTTCTTGCTTGGTTCCAGAATAGATTTTCTTATTTTCAGCACCTTCCACTTTTAACATTCCTAATGCTCCTTTATTAAACGCTCTGAAAATAGAGTGATCTACCAATATTAGTGTTCCAGGAACGTCTACTTTAAATTCAACGATCGCAGCTCCACCAGCAGGAATTAATGTAGTTTGAACATTTTTATTAATTGCGTCTCCACCTTCAATGTGAACACGGTCAAAAATTTCTCCAATTACGTGGAATGATGATACTAAGTTTGGTCCACCGTTACCCATATAGATTCTCACAGTTTCGCCTACTTTTGCAGTTAAAGCGCCATCACCTGTTAAAGCACCAACTTTACCATTGAACACTACATAATCTGCATTTTCTTCAATCGCTTTGTTCATGTCAAAGGCTTGCATTCCTGGATCCCCATATTTTCCTTTTGTGTAGAAATCCCCTTGCATTACGTAGTATTCTTTGTCTACTTTAGGCAATCCACCTTCTGGTTCCACTAGAATTAAACCGTACATTCCGTTAGCAATGTGCATTCCAACAGGTGCAGTAGCACAATGGTATACATAGAGCCCAGGATTTAAAGTTTTAAAACTAAATGTTTTTTCATGTCCTGGTGCAACTAAGGAAGAAGATGCTCCACCACCTGGTCCTGTTACGGCATGTAAGTCAATGTTGTGCGGTAATTTATTGTCTGGGTGGTTTTTTAAAGTAAATTCTACTTCGTCACCAACTCGAGTTCGTATAAAACTTCCAGGAACGCTTCCGCCAAATGTCCAATACATGTATTTTGTACCATCAGTCATTTCACCTTCTTGTTCTAGAATCTCCATATTTACAATCAGCTTTTTAGCTGTTCGATCACCAACAGGAGCGGGTACAAATGGAGGAGATGTTAACTCGGCTGTCATTGAGCCCTTAACCGGAACATCTGCATAACTTTTTTCAGAATTGTTATTCTCTTTGCAGGCCATACTCAGGACACATGCAGTACTCAAAATCAGGGCTTTTTTTACAAAATTTGTCATAGCGATGATATTATTTAAAATTGGTTTGATTACAGTTTTTTACTCTTTATTTATAGGTCAAAATTACAGGACATACATGTCTTTTAATATGATAAAAATCATATTTCAAAAATAAATACTAGAAATAAAAAAGGCTTATAAAACCTTGCGTTCTAGGGCTATTTTGAATTGAATTTTTGCTAAAAAGTAAATATAAAATTATTTAGTGATTTTCAAAAGTTAAGAGGTAAACAATTCACAAATTTGTTAACTAAATCGCTGTTTTAGTGTAAATCAGATAGAATGTAGAAGAAAATAAACAAATAGCGTTATATGTTTATTTTTTTAAATAAGTTTTAATCACAAACAATAAGCCTATAAATAGAAGGAAACACAGGAGAATTAGGTACGAGTTCTTATAAAATTTAGTATGAATTTTGCGGTCTTTGAAATAGCTGTAAATAATTATAGCTATAAAAACAGTAGCGAAAATTGCGGCAAAAATTAGTTGGCCTTGACTAAACATAGTATTTTTTTTGCAAAATTAATCATTAAATACTTAAATTTGGATACATATCAATAATAAAATTTAGGACTATGAAAAAGCAACTGAACGCTGTCGCAAAATTTCACGAAACTTTCAAAATAGGCTTCAGCGAAACTCCAAAAGCGACGTTAGGGGAGGAGAAAAATAGGTTGCGATACAATTTAATGAAAGAGGAAAATGAAGAATACCTTCAGGCGGTTCAAGAAAATGATTTGACTGAAATCGCGGATGCTTTAGGTGATATGCTCTACATTTTATGTGGAACGATTATAGAGCATGGTTTACAAGATAAGATTGAGGCTATATTTGACGAAATACAAGAAAGCAATATGAGTAAGTTAGGTGAGAATGGCGAACCTCTTTACGGCGACGATGGCAAAGTAATTAAGGGACCTAATTATTTTAAACCCAACTTTGAGCAAATTTTAAAACAATAAATTGCAGTGTGATCAGCAAAGACACACTGCAATTTATTTAAAAGCTATACTTTGACCCTCCATCCAAAAGTGTCTTCGGCGAGATTGTACTGGATTTGATTCAATTGTTCTTTTAGATTCAAAGCATAAGAATCGGCTACTTTTGGCAATTCGTAATAATGTTCTTGATATTGAAATCCTGAAATGGGACTTACAACAGCTGCAGTTCCTGCGCCAAAAATTTCTTTTAGATCGCCATTTTTACTGCTTTCAACAAGTTCTGAAACCAATACAGGTCGAATTTCAACTTTGATTCCTGATTTTTGAGCAAGATCGATCAAACTCTTTCGAGTTATTCCGTCTAAAATTCGGTCGCTTGTGGGAGCGGTAAGTAAAGTATCTTTTATTCTGAAGAAAACATTCATAGTACCTGCTTCTTCTAACTTCGTGTGTGTGGCGTCATCTGTCCAGATTACTTGTTGAAAACCTTCTTTATTAGCCAATGCTGTTGGGTAAAATTGTCCTGCATAATTTCCCGCTGCTTTTGCCGCTCCAATACCACCGTTTGCTGCACGACTGAAATGTTCCGCAATGGTAACTTTTACTTCACCTGAATAATATGATTTTACCGGAGATAATATAATCATAAAACGATATTCAGATGAAGGAGCGGCCATTACTCCAGTTCCTGTCGCGATCATAAATGGACGGATGTAAAGTGCATTTCCCAAGCCTTTCTTTACCCACTCTCTATCGATATCAATCAATTTCGTTAAACCTTGCAAAAAAATAGCTTCGTCAATTTGTGCCATTGCTAATCGTTCTGCTGATTTATTAAAGCGCCTGCAATTTTCATCTGGACGAAAAAGCCATACAGAGTCGCTTTCATCTTTAAAAGCTTTCATTCCTTCAAAAATAGCTTGACCATAATGAAATACCCTTGAGGAAGGATCCATTAAAAAAGGAGCATAGGGTTTAATTTCAGGTTTTTGCCACGCACCGTTTTTATAATCGCAAACCAGCATATGGTCCGTGAAAACGGAGCCAAAAGTAAGGGCGTCAAAATCAACTTCGTTTATTTTTGTAGTTGCTGCTTTTGTAATGTCTATTGACAATGTAGAATCTAGTCTCATATATAGTAAATTAAAACGGGTGTAAGTGAAGTTGAATATTTTAATTATAAAAATAGCAAACTTTAATTTGCTAGACTAAAATTATTTAAAATTTATTTTTTGGAAAGTTATTTGTAAGTGTGCGGTCTTTTTAAGGAGAACGATTGATTATATAATAAGGTAAGGTTGAAATTTATTTATATTGGTGAAAGAGTGTTAATGGTCAAAGTATTTATCGATAAATATAATTTACGGAATTTGTATCTACTCTCTCAGTGATAAATTTAAAGAAAATGTAAGAATATAATCTTTTATAAGTGAAAGGTCTTCCTTGTATATAGGAGTAAAAATGGATAAAGAAGGGTTCAGTTGATGTTTTCTACCTCTATTTTATTCTAAACAACTGATTTAAAGCAATGTAAATTTGATTTAGGGTTTGTTTGTATCTGTGAATCTTGATTTAGGTAGTATAACACTCCTTATATATAGAAGCAGTATGGCAAAAGCATAGTAGAGGTATAGTAAAGGCATGGTTGTAGTACTGAAAAGTACGGACTGCTATTTATAAAACGTATCTAAATGTTGTTTTTACTGGAGTGTATTGGATTATTGTGGTTAATTGAATGTAAGAAAGGATTTGAACTTAAAGAATTTTTAATTTTAAGTCACAGACTATTAAAGCTTTAAAAAATACTTTTAAAAAAGGACGAATTAAGTATTGTTTAAGTGAAAAGAAGTGTTACTTTTGCACCCGCAACAACGGCGAAGTTCATACAAATTACTGTTTTTAGATCGAATTTATTTAGGTTAAAAATAATCAAAAATAAATTTGCGAGAGACGAAAAAAGTACTTAGTTTTGCACCCGCTAAGATGACAAGTTCTTTAGGTATTTTGAGGTTAGGATTGGGAAAAAATAAATCAAATTTATTTTTCAAAAAGCTTGCCAGGAATAAAAAAAGTAATTAGTTTTGCACCCCGCAATAGAGGGAGTTCATTGAGAGATTGAGTGAGTAAGATGATAAGAAAAAGGCGATAAAAATTTCCTTAAAAAAACTTCACAAATTACTTGCGAGACAAGAAAAGAAGTTTTACTTTTGCACCCGCTTCGAGAGACACATTAAATGTGAAACGAGAAACGAATTAATCTGAATTGATTTCAGGTTTTAAAAACAAGAATGACACGTTCATAGACATATTGAATTGACAGCCGTCTCGATGCAAATCGAGACAACAAAAAAAAGAGTAAGGTAAATCGAAAAGATTTACGATGTTAGAAATTCGTCAACAAAAAAGAGAATCAGTTTACTGAGACTCACAAAATATACGATGAAGAGTTTGATCCTGGCTCAGGATGAACGCTAGCGGCAGGCTTAACACATGCAAGTCGAGGGG
>NZ_ATTM01000005.1 GCF_000419685.1 Flavobacterium antarcticum DSM 19726 | reverse complement strand
GTAGATGGTGTGTCTTCTGCTATGGTAGCAAATGGCAATGGTTTTACTAGTAAGGTTACCGTTACCGTTTTAATATTGGGACACGATGCACTTGTAATTTCACAATAGAAACTTCCACTGTCTGCTTCGGTAGCATTTTGAATCGTGTAGGTATCTGTAATTTCTCCTGGAATTGCTGTTGTTCCTTTGTACCATTGGTAGGTCAAGTTTGTTCCTGTAGCGCCAACATAAAACATAGTTGTACTGCCTACGCAAATTTCTTTGTTGGTAGGTTGTGTNGCGATTCCTGGTGCTTGGTTTACTGTTACTGAAGCCGTGTTTGAGNTGATGACTCCACAAGAGGCAACAGTTACTTGACAAACATAATCTCCTGAATCAGCTACGGTTGATGCNGTNAAANTAAAAGTGGTTGCAGTCGCACCTGCAATTGGGTTTCCGTTTTTGAACCATTGNTANCTTACGCCTGTNCCGCCTGTTGTGGCAACNCTTAGTGTNACCGGTTCGCCTGAACAAACGATTGTAGTTGGTACNGGTTGTTGNGTAAATGTNGCTCCTTGGTTTACATTCACTACCGCTGGGGCTGAAGTGACTGCTGGGGCACAGATTCCGCTTACCGTTACCGTATAGTTTCCTGCTTCGGCAAGAGTCACAGTTGCATCACTATACGTATTGGCTGTTTCTCCNGGAAGNAGGGTTCCATTTAAATACCATTGGTAAGTAATTCCTGTTCCTGTTGCCGTAACGCTCAAGTTGATGCCTTGTCCTTCACAAATGGTTGTTCCTTGTGGNTGANCNGTTATCGCTGGTAATTCGTTTACAATTACTTCGGCNGTAGTGGATGTTANACTTTGGCATGGGTTTGTNATTACTACGGTATATATTCCTGCACTGGTTGTAGTTGCAGAGGTAATNTTCAATGTTGTATTCGTTTCTCCTGTNAAAAGAGTCGCTCCTTTAAACCATTGGTACGTTAAATTTGTTCCTGTTGCTGTAACGCTTAAATTAATAGGTTGTCCCGCACAAACTGTAGTAGAGGCTTGGGGNTGAACTGTTATGTTNGTTACTTGTGTAATCACTAGGGTNGCNGGATCTGAAAGTACAGGCGTTCCACAAATTCCCGAAACTTCTACTGTGTAATCTCCTGCATCCGCTACGGTTGCATTGGTTACGGTGTAATTAATGCTTNTTGCTCCTGGAANTANTGTTCCGTTAAAGAACCATTGGTAGGNTAAACCATCTCCTGTTGCTGCAACGCNAAATNTNTTGTTTGTATTTACACAGATTGTAGCTCCTGCAGGTTGTGTGGTNATTACCGGGTTTTTATTTATTGAAATCACTACATTTCCGGTAAGGGTTTGTGAACAAAGTACGGTATTGGTCACTTCAACGCTTANTAATGTATACGTAGTTTCTGTGGAAAGTAAAGGCGTATCAAAAGATGCATTTCCTGTTGCGTCTAAAGTGATGGTTGCATTTGCAGTTCCATTGTTATATGTCACAATAGCGTTTGGCGTTCCGTTGAAGTTTAGGGTCGCTTTTGTTCCTTCGCAAATCGTAGTATTTACAGCAGCCATTGTTGCCGTTGGCAATGCATTTACAGTTAAAACAGCACTTTGTCCTGTGATTGCGTCTGAACAAGGTGGCGTACTGTTGCTTTGTACGTTCGTTAACTCATAAGTATAAGAACTTGTTGCCGTTACGGTTTGAATACCTGTTGGAATTGTAAAACTTCCTGAGGCAGGAATTTCAACTGTAGCTTGCGTTACACCGTCTCTAGTGTAAGTCACCGTCGATCCCGGTGTTCCCGTGATTTCTAATCCTGTTGCTGTTCCTGAACAAATTACAGCGTCGGTAAATTTGACGATGGAAGCCGTTGGCAAACCTACCGAAATTAATATAGAAGCATTTAAATTTTCCACACAAGCAGGTGTCGTGGTTCCCGTAACATCTACTAAAGTAAAAGTGGTATTTACACCTAAAGCTGAAGTGTCAAAACTCCCATTTCCTGTTGCATCTAAAGTCACTGGATAAGTAGTCGTTCCATCACTAAATGTAACTAAAGCTAGAGGAGTTCCGCTGAATAATAAAGTAGTTGAAGCATTGGTACAAATTGTAGTTGAAGTGGATACAAAACTAGCAGTAGGTTTTGGGTGAACGGTTAAAATAGTAGTAAAAACTTCTGACGGCGTACCGTTCTGAGTAATTACAAGTGTATAATTAAATGTTCCCGCGGTTGCTGGTACAGGTACACCAACTGGATCTTGCACTGTAGATACTACAACTCCGTCGTTATCTTTCCACTCATAAGTAGTAGTTTGTCCCACCACTTCCGTGTAATCAGCAAATAAATCAAACGTTAACGTTCCCTGACAAACAGGCCCCGAATTACTAACAGTTGCAGACAAACACGATTCTATAACGACGATTGTACTGGCATTAAAAGCCGGACAACCACCTGGTGCTGTGTTTTCAGCAATGTCATAATTAATAGTATACGTTCCCGCTGCAGCACCCATTAGATCTAATACTCCAGTGGTTGGATTGATACTTAATCCTGTAGGTGGGTCAACTGTATAAATTCCTCCATCTGTTAATCCGTCTACTGGATCGAAAACCGGTGCTAATGCATTTGTAGAATTAAAACAGAACGTAGAAGTGTCCACATTTGTATCACTTGCATCTTCAGGATAGGTAAAATCTCCCGCTGGAGTACCGCCTATTACTTTAAAAAGTCTGACATTTATACAAGAACCTCCAAATGCTTCTCGAATCAAAACAAAAACATTAACTGGATCACCGTTTTGAATAAAAAGTATAGTTTCGTTCCCTACGGTCGGTATTTGATTAGTATCTAATTGATTCTGGGCATCTTCTACATCCAAGAAATATAGTATTTCATAATCAGAAGCATTAGGCACTCCGTCCAACATCGCTGCATTTTGATTTATATCTACTCCATAAGGAAATACATTGGTACAAATATTTATGTTTTGCGGATCTAAAACAGGCAAAGGATCTGCAATCTCCAATAAAAAATAATCAGGATCCGTTGTAACGGTACTACCATCACATCTTGTAAATGTTGCCGTAACGGAATAAGTTTGAGCAAAATCAGGGCAAACTTCAATTGTGCTAAAATCTGCACCTGTACCTTCAAGAATAATCACCCCTGCCTCATTTTTCCAAACAAATTTAACTGTTTCTGTTCCCGTTCCTGAAGGAGTAAAACGCCAAGCTTCATTATTTGTGGCCCAAGTTCCTGTATTTCTATTTGGAGTTCCTACAGGAGATCCAGGCATTCCTGGCCAAGCGGCTTTTGTTCCAGTTGCATTTTGAATTCCTAAAACACCTTCGTTCCAGCTTGCAGTACTAGGGAATCGACGCATCACTAAAATATCAATAATATTAGTGGTTTCGTACAATACAATCTGTGTCGTCTGTTTATTAGAACCATTAGACCCAGCGGGCCATTGCGGCACTCCAGATACATTCATAACGAACGCTCTGTTTGGATACGTTCCAAAAACCTTATAATTAATACTTCCAATACCGGAGCCAAAATCAATATCCTGATAAACGCCGTAAATAGCATTTAATACTTTATTACCTGAACTTGGAAAATTCGCATTAGGGATTAAAATATCATTTAGATTGTAAGGACAAAACTGCCCTTTGATCGCATTTAATTCAGCTAAAGGACCAAATTTCAGTACACCATTAGAACCCACAAGTAAGTTATCATAATTTACTCCGTAGAAACAAAATGGAAAAATTAGTGGAAATACGTCCTTTGACCAAAAATCATCTGTATTCCCTGTCGTTGGAATTGGAATCTGTAATGCTGTTGGATCATCGAAATCAAACAGTGGAGAATAAATGATTGGCGCTACCGTATAGTCGGTTGTAGGCTTGGCTCCACTGTATAAAGTTGTTAAAGTGGTACATGCACCAGGATAACACGGCAAAGCTCCCGGCTGTATTTCAACAAAGACATCTGGAGCCTGTTGTGAGTAGGACAAAAAGCTCATAAACATTAGAAAAAATGCTATAAAGTAATTATTTTTCATATAACTTATAATTTTAGGCGCTGAAATTTACAAAAAAATAACGTATTAATTATTGTGATTTGTTTAATTTTTAATTTTAACACCTTTAGAATTTCTTAAGATATTATTATTTATCTTTGCCTCTTTCTTTTTAAAGACAATAAAAACAAAAACAATTCATGATAAATACCAACGATTTGCAAGACGAAATTGGAAGCAACCACATTGCAACGAGTGCAGAAAATCCCGTTAGAAAAGATGCCTTTGAATTAACGGATGACGAAAAAATTGCATCAATTAAAGTTGATGTTGAAAAAATTTTACAAACCTTAGGAATGGACCTTACAGATGATAGTATCCAAGGCACTCCAAACCGTGTAGCTAAGATGTTTGTACAGGAATTATTTGGAGGATTGAACCCCGCTAAAAAACCAAGTGCTTCTACATTTGAAAACAACTACAAGTACGGCGAAATGTTAGTTGAAAAAAACATTACCTTATATTCCACTTGTGAACACCACTTACTTCCTATAATAGGTAGAGCACATATTGCTTATATTTCAAGCGGTCGCGTAATTGGTTTGTCAAAAATGAATCGGATTGTAGATTATTATGCTAAACGTCCACAAGTACAGGAACGCTTAACCATGCAGATTGTTCAAGAACTTCAAATTGCCTTGAATACAGATGACGTGGCTTGTGTAATTGATGCAAAACACCTTTGCGTAAATTCAAGAGGAATTCGTGATATTGAAAGTAGCACAGTAACTTCTGAATTTGGAGGAAAATTTAAGGAAGAAAGTACACGACGTGAATTTCTGAACTACATTCAGATGGATACCAAATTTTAATTTCGGAAACAGAATCCATAGCCCTGATAGCAGTGGCATCCTTTTTCTTGCTTCTTTAGCAAGGAAAAGATAAAACGTATAGCAGGAAACAGCTCCAAAAAAACAAACCAAAATGCCATTATATAAAGACCAATTGCTTACTATTTATAATTCCCTTTCAGGTGAAAAAGAGTTGTTCAAACCTATTCACGAAGGAAATGTGGGAATGTACGTTTGTGGACCTACGGTTTACAGCAATGTGCATCTTGGTAATGTGCGGACTTTCATGTCTTTTGACGTTATTTACCGTTATTTATTGCATTTAGAGTATAAGGTTCGGTACGTCAGAAATATTACGGATGTAGGTCACATGGTGGATGATGCAGATGAAGGTGAAGATAAAATTGCAAAAAAGGCGCGTCTCGAAGCATTAGAACCTATGGAAATCGTGCAACGCTACTCTGTAGATTTTCACGATATTTTGAAGCGTTTTAATTTTTTGCCGCCAAGTATTGAACCTACAGCAACTGGCCATTTAATTGAGCAAATTGAAGTAATTAGAAAGATCATTGAAAATGGTTTTGGTTACATTTCAAATGGATCCGTCTATTTTGATGTAAAAAAATACAACGAAAACAACCATTATGGTATTCTAAGTGGCCGAAATTTAGAAGACATGATGGCAAATACCCGAATACTTGACGGGCAAAGTGACAAGAGAAATCCACAAGATTTTGCACTTTGGAAAAAAGCAGAACCGCAACACATCATGAGATGGCCTTCTCCTTGGAGTGATGGTTTTCCGGGTTGGCACTTGGAATGTACGGCAATGAGTACGAAATATTTGGGAAATCATTTTGACATCCACGGTGGCGGAATGGACTTGAAATTTCCGCATCACGAATGTGAAATTGCACAAAACCAAGCTTGTACTGGAAATACACCGGTTAATTATTGGATGCATGCCAATATGTTAACGCTGAACGGCAAGAAAATGGCAAAGTCGACTGGAAATAATATTTTGCCTGGCGAATTATTATCAGGAGACAATACGATTTTAAGCAAGGCATTCTCCGCCTCAGTTACGCGTTTTTTTATGCTTCAAGCACATTACAGAAGTGTTTTAGATTTTTCTGATGATGCTATTGTTGCTGCTGAAAAAGGATACAATCGATTAATGGAAGCGGTCTCTAATGTGAAAGAAATTTCCGGTCAAGCCAAATCTACACTTGACATCAAGAAATGGAAACAAGATTGTTATGATGCGATGAACGACGACTTTAACAGTCCCATTTTAATTGCACATCTTTTTGAAGGCGTTCGATTCATCAATATTTTGAAAGAAGGAACGGCAACATTAACAAACTCTGATTTAGAAAATTTTCAAAAAACATTTAACGCCTTTATATTTGACGTTTTAGGATTGGAAAATGTAAAAGATAACGCTGAAACTTCTGACAAAGTAGAAGGATTGGTAAATATGCTGATTGGAATGCGTAATTTGGCTCGAGCCAATAAAGATTTTAAGATGTCTGATGCAATTCGCGATCAATTAACTGGTTTGGGCATTCAGTTAAAAGACGGAAAAGACGGAACTACGTTTACCATCTAAAAAACTTTTCAAGATTTTACGACATGATAAAAAAGATATTGATAGCACCTTTTGTACTCTTAATTCGGTTTTATCAGCTAGGTATTTCTCCTTTTTTACCTTCCGCTTGCCGGTTCGAACCTACTTGTTCTCAGTATACATTGGAAGCACTGAAAATTCACGGACTCTTTAAAGGTGGATTTCTTGGTGCAAAAAGGATTTTGAGTTGCCATCCTTGGGGAAAGCGCGGCTACGATCCTGTGCCTCCAAAAAATTGCAATCATAAACATTAATATAATTTTAGATGGGTTTTCATTTCAAAATTCTATTTTTACAAAATTAAAAACAAAATAAAATTACACTAATGCATATATTGGGAATAGTTTGGAATCCTTCAGAAGGAATAGATTTGGGTTTTTTTATGGTTCGCTATTACAGCCTGATGTTTGTTATTGCTTTTGGACTGGGATGGTACATTATGAAACATATTTTTCAAAATGAAAATGAACCCATAGAAAAATTAGACTCATTGTTCATTTGGACTGTTCTCGCTACTTTACTTGGAGCCCGATTGGGACACGTTATTTTCTACCAACCGGAATTGTTTTCTCAAGATCCGTTGAGTGTTTTTCTTCCGTTTAAAACACAACCTCATTTTCAATTTACCGGTTTTAGTGGTTTAGCAAGTCATGGTGCTGCAATAGCTATTATCATTTTCATGTTTTACTTCAGCAAGAAAGTAATGAAACGTCCTTTGTTATGGGTTTTAGACCGTGTGGTAATTCCTGTGGCAAGTGGCGCAATTTTCGTACGATTGGGAAATTTTTTCAATTCTGAAATTTACGGTCATACCACTTCTGGTGATAATTTCTATGCGGTGAAATTTGTCCGCGAAGATGAATTTTGGGCAGGCAGAAATGTAGAGCAAATAACAGGCGTTCCAAATCAAAATGCAGCTTATCACGCTTTGGAAAACAATAATCAGTTTGCAGATACTTTAGCGGCAATTCCATTTAGACATCCGTCTCAATTGTATGAAGCGTTTGGATATATCTTTGTGTTTTTAGTATTATTTTACGGATATTGGAAAACGGATATGAAAGAAAAACAAGGACTATTGTTTGGCTTATTCTTGGTTTTATTATTTACCGTTCGTTTTATTGTTGAGTTTGTAAAAGAAAGTCAAGGCGGTTTTGAATCTGCTTTGGGAATGCTTTCAACAGGACAATGGCTGAGTATTCCGTTTGTAATTATTGGATTGTACTTTGTGGTAAAGGCAAAGAAAGTTACTTATATGTAGGAGAAAACTGCTGATGTTTTTTTTTTTCAATTAAAAGTTTTTAATATATCTCGCAAAGGCGCCAAGACGCAAAGGTTGGAATAATTAACTGGTTACTAATTTACGTTTTATACAATTTCAAAAGCCAAAGATTTTTCATCTTTGGCTTTTTTTTTAGCCCGGATAGAAATGGAAATCCTTTTGTTTTTTTCTTTAAAAAACAAAAGATTGAAATGGATAGCCGGATTAGCTCCTGAATAAAAAAACCAATTCTAAAAATTCCAAATTCCAAAAACATGCATAAAAAAAATCCCAAACTCCATTTACTGAAATTTGGGATTTTAAATATTTGAATTTAAAAAACTTAGATTTTAAATCTTTTTCTATCTGTTTCTGTCAAATATATTTTTCTCAAACGAATCGATTTAGGTGTAACCTCAACATACTCGTCTTTCTGAATGTATTCTAAAGCTTCTTCTAAAGAAAAAATAACTGGAGGAATAATTCTCGCTTTTTCGTCATTTCCAGAAGAACGAACGTTAGACTGTTTTTTCATTTTAGTCACGTTCACACTCATATCATCGCTACGAGAGTTTTCTCCGATTACTTGACCTTCGTAAATTTCATCATTCGGATGAACGAAGAATTTCCCTCTGTCTTGTAATTTATCGATAGAATAAGGAATTGCTTTTCCGTTTTCCATAGAAATTAACGAACCGTTGTTACGACCTGGAATTTCACCTTTAAATGGCTCATATCCAATGTAACGGTGTGACATAATCGCCTCACCTGCAGTTGCAGTTAATAGTTGATTTCTCAAACCAATAATTCCACGAGATGGAATGTTAAATTTGATGATCATACGCTCTCCTTTTCCTTCCATAGAAAGCATTTCTCCTTTACGGATGGATACAAATTCTACAGCACGTCCTGAAAGATTTTCGGGTAAATCGATTGTTAATTCTTCAATTGGCTCACATTTTTTACCATCAATTTCTTTGATAATAACTTGTGGTTGACCAATTTGCAACTCGTACCCTTCTCTTCTCATTGTTTCAATAAGAACAGATAAGTGAAGTACACCACGACCGAAAACCATGAATTTATCAGCAGAATCAGTTTCTCCTAACTTCATTGCTAAGTTTTTCTCTAACTCTTTTGTCAAACGTTCTCTGATGTGGCGAGAAGTTACAAACTTTCCTTCTTTACCAAAGAATGGTGAATCGTTAATTGTGAACAACATACTCATCGTAGGCTCATCAATAGCAATGGTTTGCAAGGCTTCTGGATTGTCAATATCGGCAATTGTATCACCAATTTCGAATCCTTCAACTCCAATAATCGCACAAATATCTCCAGCAATTACTTCTTGTACTTTCTTACGACCAAGACCTTCAAAAGTATGTAATTCTTTAATTCTAGATTTGATTACTTTTCCGTCTCTTTTTACCAAAGAAACTGGCATTCCTTCTTTCAAAACACCTCTTTCAAGACGACCAATAGCGATACGACCTGTAAAAGCAGAGAAATCTAAAGATGTAATTAACATTTGTGGTGTTCCTTCAGAAACTTTAGGAGCAGGCACATTTGCAATAACCATGTCTAATAATGGCTCGATATTTTCAGTTTGGTTTCTCCAATCGTCAGACATCCAGTTGTTTTTAGCTGATCCGTAAACTGCTGGGAAATCCAACTGCTCTTCAGAAGCACCTAATTCAAACATTAAGTCAAAAACTTTTTCGTGTACTTCCTCTGGCGTACAATTTTCTTTGTCTACCTTATTAATAACTACACATGGCTTTAGACCTAAATCGATTGCCTTCTGCAATACGAAACGCGTTTGTGGCATAGGACCTTCAAAAGCATCTACTAACAGACAAACACCGTCGGCCATGTTTAAAACACGTTCTACTTCACCACCAAAATCGGCGTGACCAGGAGTGTCAATAATATTAATTTTTGTTCCTTTATACTGAACTGATACGTTTTTAGAAGTAATAGTAATACCTCTTTCACGTTCCAAGTCATTGTTATCAAGGATTAAGTCACCTGTATTTTCGTTATCGCGAAAAAGTTGACAGTGATACATAATTTTATCCACCAAAGTAGTTTTACCGTGATCGACGTGGGCAATAATTGCAATGTTTCTTATAGATTCCATCTAATATTTTTTGTGGGTGCAAATGTACGCTTTTTTTAAAAAAATAATTAAAAAAAATGCACTTAACTGTTTAATAATGTAATTAATAGAATTTAGTGCAAAAAAATAAAGCAGAAATTACCCATAATTGCCGAAATTTTTAAATTATCGCAAGTTTTTTTTTATATTTGAGGAGATGAAAAACAAAGCCAATAGAGTTACTCTTTTATTTATACTAGCGTCAATTTTACTTGCAATCGCCAGCGTATTTATTATTAAAGTGATACCAAACTCTACCGATGCGCTTTTTTTTCACTTTTTCTCTTACCTCATTTTTATAATTCTCAGCGGTCTTACCTTCAGGTATTTAATTACAAAAAACATAAAGGAGAGTTTAAACCTTGTTAAGCGACAAAAAGCAGTAAACGACGAAATCAAAGAATCGAAAGAACGCTATGATATTGTTGCCAAGGCTACCAGTGACACCGTTTGGGATTGGAACGTATCTAGCAACCAAATTACATGGAACAAAGGAATTCAGAATGTCTTTGGTTACGAAGAATCAGATGTTGAGGAAACATCGCAATGGTGGTTTGATCGCATCCATCCGGAAGACAGCATTAAGATGTCCGTAAAACTATATTCCTTTCTTGAACAAAAAGTAGAGAAATGGCAAGACGAATACCGGTTCATGTGTAAAAACGGCACGTACAAATACATTCTTGACCGAGGCTTTTTAGTGATTGACAAGAATAATTCAGCCGTAAGAATGATTGGTGCGATGCAAGATATTTCTGGAAAAAAGCAAGAAGAGGAACGATTGAAATTGTTAGAAACAGTAATCACAAATGCAAAAGATGCTATTTTAATAACCGATGCTGAAATTTCCAACCAATTAGCACCTAATGTAATATTTGCTAATGAAGCCTACACTCAAATGTCTGGTTATGAATTTTCTGAAATTGTCAACAAATCAATGCTTGACACCTTGCAAATGGACGAAGGAAGTCCGGTTTTCAAAGAACTTTCAGATTGCTTGAGAAAGAAACAAGAATGCGAGATCGAGACATTGAGCTATAGAAAAAATGGTGAAGAATACTGGGTAAAATTCAGCATGGTTCCTGTATTCAACAAGGAAAATGAACATACCCATTGGATCTCCATTAAAAGAGACATTACACAAGAAAAGAAACAAGAAAAAGAAAAGGAGCAACTTATTAGTGAATTGACTCAAAACAATAAGGACTTGCGGCAATTTTCCTATATAACGTCACACAATTTAAGAGCGCCACTTTCTAATTTAAAAGGACTTCTCCGCTTAATTGAGGACATCGAAATAAAGGACGAAGAACTGCAAATTATTATTGATGGTTTTTCAAAATCAACAAAGCTTCTGAATGAAACAATTTCCGATTTAGGAAGAGTCGTGATTATTCGAGACAATCCTTCTATTGAAAAAAGCAATATAAATGTCTCAGAGTCGATAAAGAATGTGCTGACACAAATAAACAGCCTAGTAGAAAAAAATAATCCTGACCTTCAATTAGATATTAAGAAAAGTGATATTATTTTTTCTAATAAAGCATATTTGGAAAGTATTTTACTTAACTTGCTGACAAATGCACTGAAATATCATTCAAAAAAGCGCCGATTGGTAGTACATATAAAATTAATTCGTAGTGAACATACCACTGAATTAATTTTTGAAGATAACGGAATAGGCATTGATTTGAAAAAATATAAGGATAAACTATTTGGATTGTACCAACGATTCCATAATTATCCTGGAAGTAAAGGACTAGGATTATACTTAGTGCGTTCTCAAATTGAAAGCATGGGTGGCTCCATTTCCTTAGAAAGTGAAGTTGACAAAGGAACTCGTTTTACAGTAATTTTTAAAAACAGCAATTAATGAAAATTGAAAAGGTAATGTGTGTTGACGACGATCCGATCGCGTTGCTACTATCAAAACTAGTATTGTCAAAAGCGGAATTTTCTTCACAAGTGATTACGGCGGCAAATGGCGAGATAGCCATTGAATACTTAGAACGGCCAGCGGTGATAGAGGAAAATCAAAATTCTAAAACACCGTTAGTAATTTTACTTGACCTCAACATGCCTGTAATGGACGGATGGGAGTTTTTAGAGCAGTTTAGCGCGACACTTTACAGACAATATTACGAGACTACTAAAGTAATTTTACTTTCCTCCTCAATTGACCCTAACGACATTGAACGTTCAAAGGAATTTTCAATGGTTGTAGACTTTCTACCAAAACCACTGACAAAAGAAATGCTCCAAATTATCTTAAATCGTATAAAAGAATAAAAAAAGCAGACATTTATAAGCATAAAAAAAGCACTCATCCCTGAGTGCTTTTCTTTATATATAACTAAAAGTAAATGATTACAATTTAGCTACGTGTTTCGTTAACTTAGATTTTAAGTTTGAAGCTTTGTTACTGTGAATGATGTTTCTTTTAGCCAATTTATCTACCATAGAAATTACAGCTGATAATTTAGCAGTAGCATCAGATTTCTCAGTAGCTAAACGTAAAGCTTTAATTGCATTACGAGTAGTTTTGTGTTGGTATCTGTTTAATACTCTTCTTTTTTCGTTGCTTCTAATTCTTTTTAATGCTGACTTATGATTTGCCATTTCTTTTTAATTTTTAGATGTAATAATTATTATAAATACTAGTTAAAAAAGAAAAACCTCCCACAATTGAAAAACAATCACTTTGGTTTTAACTAACAAAACAAAAAACCGAGACACCAGTTTTTTATTTTATAAAACTTATTTACAACTAATTCAGTAGTCCGTAAGGGAATCGAACCCCTGTTACCAAGACGAAATCTTGGCGTCCTAACCCCTAGACGAACGGACCATTATTCTCTAAGTTCTTTTTTCAATCCAAAAAAAATCAGATCTTATTTTGTAGCCCGTAGCGGAATCGAACCGCTCTTACATGGATGAAAACCATGCGTCCTAACCGATAGACGAACGGGCCATATCACTTTTAGAGTTAGTGCAAACTTCGATTCAAGAAAATTAGTAGCCCGTAGCGGAATCGAACCGCTCTTACATGGATGAAAACCATGCGTCCTAACCGATAGACGAACGGGCCCTGCTTGTTGAATGCGGATGCAAAAATACAACTATTTTTTATTCACGCAAGCCTAAAGTGAAAAATTTTTAAAATTTTTAATATGCTTTCGCAAAAAGCACCCTTCCTTCACTTGGATTACCAGTAAACATGCAACTTCCCGACTCTTTCACACGGTCTAAAGCGATGCATCTAATCGTTGCTTTAGTCAATTCTTTGATCTTTTCCTCTGTCTCCGGAGTTCCATCCCAATGTGCTGATATAAAGCCACCTTTATCCTCTAAAACGGTTTTAAATTCCTCAAACGAGTTCACTTCTGTGATGTGATTATTTCTGTACGACAGTGCTTTTTGAAATAAATCGTCTTGGATTTTGTCCAATAAAGCACTTACATGATTCACAATTTCGTCTTTCAAAATAATTTCTTTTGTCAACGTATCACGTCGTGCTATTTCAAAAGTACCATTTTGCAAATCTTTTGGTCCAATCGTAATTCGAACCGGAACTCCTTTTAATTCCCATTCTGCAAATTTGAATCCAGGCTTTTGCGTCGTTCTGTCGTCAAACTTTACAGAAAGCTTTAATTTCTTGAACTGACTTACTAAAGTATGTGCTGCATCAGCAACCGCTTTAAATTCTTCATCGGTTTTATAAATAGGAACGATTACAATTTGAATTGGCGCTAAATTTGGCGGCAAAACCAATCCATTATCATCTGAATGCGTCATCACTAAAGCACCCATTAAACGTGTTGACACACCCCAAGATGTTCCCCAAACGTATTCTTGTGTTCCTTCTGCTGTTGCAAATTTTACGTCAAAAGCTTTTGCGAAATTTTGACCCAAAAAGTGCGAAGTTCCCGCTTGAAGGGCTTTTCCATCTTGCATCAACGCTTCAATACAATAGGTTTCTTCTGCACCTGCAAATCGCTCCGTTTCTGTTTTCAATCCTTTTATCACCGGAATTGCCATGAAGTTTTCAGCAAATTCAGCATAAACATTCATCATTTTTTCTGATTCTTCAATCGCTTCAACTCTAGTAGCGTGAGCGGTATGTCCTTCTTGCCATAAGAACTCTGCAGTTCGTAAAAACAAACGTGTTCTCATTTCCCACCGAACCACGTTTGCCCATTGATTGATCAGTAATGGCAAATCACGATACGATTGTACCCAACCTTTATACGTAGACCAAATTATGGCTTCACTTGTTGGCCGAACTATAAGCTCCTCTTCCAATTTCGCATTTGGATCTACCATTAATTTTCCTGGTTTATCAGGATCATTTTTTAATCGGTAATGAGTCACAATTGCACATTCTTTTGCAAATCCTTCTGCGTTTTTTTCTTCCGCTTCAAACATACTTTTAGGAACAAACAAAGGAAAATAAGCATTACTGTGTCCTGTTTCTTTGAACATTCGATCCAATTCCGCTTGCATTTTTTCCCAAATTGCATAACCGTAAGGCTTGATCACCATACAACCTCGCACCCCTGAGTTTTCTGCAAGATCAGCCTTGACAACCAGCTCGTTGTACCATTTGGAATAATCTTGTTCCCGTGTTGTTAAATTCTTACTCATAATGAATAGATTGGCATAAAAATTGTTTAACTTATTTTAACTAAATAGTTTGGCAAAACTAACTATTTTTGTATAGACCAACAATAAAAACCCCAATAGATATGAAAACTTATTATAATTTACCCAAACGTTTTTCTCATTTCCTATTTGCTGGATTTCTTGCACTGGGAATTGTTTCCTGTGGAAGTTATCAAAACACTTCGCAAGACGATAGAGATGGTATTTATTCTAATTCTCAAAGAACAACTGAAAATAGAAATAACTCCGGTAATAATTTTGCCTATAAAAACTATTTTGAGTCTAAACAAGAAGTAGAGGTTTTAACAGATGTTGACAACTATTCTTCTAATAATTACGACCAAGAAAATCCAAATTATAATGAAAACTATGCAGGTTGGGGATCTAACTCCGATAATGTAACGGTTAACATTTATGAAGATTCGTGGGGTCATAATAATTATTGGGGTTACAACAGTTGGTATGCACCTTATTGGGGATTTAGTTCTTGGTATGGACCAAGTTGGGGATTTGGTTGGAACAATTATTACGGCTTTAACAGCTATTACGGTTGGGGTGGCTATTATGGCTGGAACAATCCTTACTATGGTGGTTGGTACAATAACCACTACAATCCTTATTACGGAAATAACTACTACGGCAATAATTATGCAGCAGGTGTAGGTCGCCGAAATAACGATTATTTGAATACCCGAAATTCCTACAACACAAGAAATACAAACAGCATTAGAAGTAATTCGACTCGAAATTATAATTCAACAAGAGGAAATTCGACTCGAAACAATAATTACACGCCTACAAGAAACTATAACGATACTAGATCAACTACTCCTGTGAGAAACAGCACAAGAAATGTTCCGAATAATACAGCTCCAACGCGAACTTCTCCAAGAACCACAACGCCAACAAGAACAACAACTCCTACGAGAAATTATACTCCTTCTACTCCAACACGTTCTTCTGGATCGTCAAGTGGTAGTTCATCAGGTGGCGGAAGATCTTCAGGTAGCGGACGACGATAAAGTACTTTCTACACATATTGCCTATGGTTCATGCTTGTGTGACATAGGCTTTTTTATGAATTTAAATTAAAACAAAATGAGAAAAATAATTTTCCTATTATTAATCGGATTGACTTTTACTGCTGCAAAAGCACAACAAACTTCAGATGCTTTGCGGTATGCCCAAGATGATGTTACAGGAAGTGCACGATACAGAGCGATGAGTGGTGCATTTGGCGCATTGGGTGGCGACCTTTCTGCATTGAATGTCAATCCTGCAGGTTCAGCGGTTTTTGTAAATAATTTTGCTTCAGTAACGTTGTCTAATTCTAATTTAAAAAATAATTCTACTTACTTCGGTACGCAAACCGATGCTAAGGATTCTTCTTTTGACATGAATCAATTGGGTGCTGTTTGGGTTTTTACCAATCAAGACACGAATAGTAAATGGAGTAAGTTCTCATTAGCGATGAATTACGACAAAACAAATAACTATGATAATTCCGTTTATTCGCAAGGCTATAATCCCACAAATTCTGTAGCAAACTACTTTAGCAGTTACGCTAACGGTATTCCGGAAAACGTTCTAACAAATAATCCTTACGAAACCTTGTCCTATAACGAACAGCAAGCATACTTGGGTTACAATGCGTACCTAATTAATCCTGCTGCTGGAAACCAATATACGTCTGCGGTAAATCCAAATGGAAATTACTACCAAGAAAACAGTATCGAATCAAAAGGTTATAATGGCAAACTTTCGTTTAACGTAGCGACAGAGTACGACAATCGGTTTTATTTTGGAGCCAACTTAAATGCGCATTTTAATGATTTTCAGACAACGTCCAGTTATTATGAAGATTATTTAGATTCTCCCGGAAATGATCCAGCAACAGGCGTTCAAGCGTCAAGATTTACAAATCAATTGTACACTTATGGAAACGGATTTTCATTTCAAGTCGGTGCGATTGCAAAAGTTACCAATGAATTCCGAGTGGGTTTAGCGTATGAATCACCAACTTGGTACGATTTAAACGACGAATTAAAACAAACCCTTTCAGTTAATTGTGCGGATTGTGGAACGAATGGAACCAGTTTCTTTGCAGATCCGAATGTGGTTGTTTTCTACCCTACCTATCGTTTGCAAACGCCTTCAAAATATACCGGAAGTGTGGCTTACATTTTTGGTGGTTCAGGACTGATTAGTATCGATTATAGTTTGCGCGATTACAGTAATGCAAAATTCAAACCTGCAAATGAATTCCGTACCGCAAATAATTCCATAAATACAACTTTAGACGTTTCAAATGAAGTGCGAATTGGAGCTGAATATAGAATTAAGCAATGGAGCTTGAGAGGTGGTTACCGCTTTGAGGAAAGTCCGTATAAAGAGAACAATACCATTGGCAATTTAAATAGTTTTTCAACTGGTCTTGGTTATAATTTTGGTTCGGTGAAATTAGATATGGCGTACACGTATGCGAAACGAGAGAATAATCAAGCCTTTTTCTCGCAAGGTTTAACTGATACGGCGAACATTGAGGCCATCCAGAATAATGTGACCTTGACGCTTGGTTTTGAATTATAATAACTTTAAATAGATAAAAGTCTGCTTTAGAACATTTTGAAGCAGACTTTTTTATATACCCAAACGCCGCGACCCAGCCCCGAATGGTGGGAACATCCTCCCGTTTTTTCGGGAGATGTGGAAGGAATGCGGGTCCAAACTTTCCTAAAAAAGCCAAAAGTGACTCGCTTCTAAAAATAAATATGTAATTTTGCACCCTCTAAAAAATTCGAGAACTTAATACTATGAGAACCAAATCTTTAAAAAAGAATAAAATTAACGTAATTACACTTGGCTGTTCTAAAAATGTTTACGACAGTGAAGTATTGATGGGACAACTGAAAGCCAGTGGAAAAGACGTAGAACACGAAGCTCCTGCTGAATCAGAAGGAAATATTATTGTAATCAATACGTGTGGTTTTATTGACAATGCAAAAGCGGAATCAGTGAATATGATTTTAGAATATGCAGAAAAAAAGAAACAAGGATTAGTAGACAAAGTATTCGTAACCGGATGTTTATCTGAACGCTACCGACCAGATTTAGAGAAAGAAATTCCGGATGTAGACCAGTATTTTGGAACTACAGAATTGCCTGGACTTTTAAAAGCGCTTGGTGCAGATTATAAACACGAATTATTAGGAGAACGTTTAACAACAACGCCTAAAAATTATGCCTATTTAAAAATTGCAGAAGGTTGCGACAGACCTTGCAGTTTTTGCGCCATTCCTTTAATGAGAGGAACCCACGTTTCTCAACCTATTGAAAAATTAGTTAAAGAAGCACAAGGATTAGCGAGAGATGGTGTAAAAGAATTGATTTTGATTGCACAAGATTTGACCTATTATGGTTTAGATATTTACAAAAAACGAAATTTAGCTGAGTTACTTGAAGCATTAGCAAAAGTAGAAGGTATTGAATGGATTCGTTTGCATTATGCCTTTCCTACGGGATTCCCAATGGATGTATTGGACTTAATGAAACGCGAACCTAAAATATGTAATTACATCGATATTCCGTTGCAACATATTTCTGATTCAATTTTGAAATCAATGCGACGTGGAACTACACAAGCGAAAACAACTAAATTGCTAAAAGATTTCCGTGAAGCAGTTCCTGGAATCGCGATTAGAACGACGCTTATTGTAGGTTATCCAGGTGAAACGCAAGAAGATTTTGAAACGTTGAGGGATTGGGTACAAGAAATGAAATTTGACCGAATGGGTTGTTTCGCTTATTCTCATGAAGAAAATACGCACGCTTATTTATTAGAAGACGACGTTCCTGCTGATGTAAAACAAGCTCGTGCAAATGAAATTATGGAATTGCAGTCGCAAATTTCATGGGATTTGAACCAAGAAAAAGTGGGACAAGTTTTTAAATGCATTATCGACCGAAAAGAAGGAACGCATTTTGTAGGTAGAACAGAGTTTGATAGTCCAGATGTGGATAATGAAGTATTAATTGACGCTACAAAAACGTACTTAAAAACAGGCGAGTTTGTGATGATCAAAATTACAGAAGCAACTGAATTTGACTTGTACGGCGAACCCGTAGAATAAGTAAAAATGATACCCGTATGATGAATATTTTTTCTAAAATAGTTGTTTTGTTTATTGTCTTTTCAAGCGTACAATCTTATGCTCAATATTACAATCCCAATAGCAGAGGTGGTCTTGACAGAAGCATTGGTGCCGAAAACCGATACAGTAAAGAGCCAAAAAAAGAACCGGTAGATTACGTAAAAGTGATGGCCGATAACTTAACGGACAAGCTTAAATTAGATGGTTTTCAAAGTGCGATTGTAAAAAATCTGATTGAAGAATACGTGAAAAATGTAAACGAAATTGGGTTGGAGAATATTCCAAACGATGCTAAAGTAGAGAAAAGCCAAATTGCTAGAACTACAATGGAGGAAAAGTTTACGGCTATTTTTAGCGAGAAACAGAAAGTGCTTTTTGAAGAATTAAAAGACAAAAACACAAGTAAGAAGAACGACAAAAAGAATAAAAAATCAAAAAAGAAATCAGAAGAAAGCGAATAATTTCAACTGAATTATAGTACCAATAGTCCAAAGGACTTAATGGTTTTGAGTGGTTTTGAATGCCAAAACAACTCAAAATTTTCAAGTCCTTTTTGTTCAAAATCACTTTTCACTTGTAAATAGGACTTAGGCTTCGTGTTTGCAACAGATAATTCTTCTAATATCTCCATAAACCATTCGCCTTCTTCCCTATTCATTTGGATTGAAAATGATTCTTTCTTATCGTGAAAAGTCAAACTCACCACTTCCCAAGATTTTCCTTTTTTAGATTTCGTTGTGTAGGCTACTGTTGGTTTTCCACCAATCCACACTATTTTCGCATTAGATTTCACCTCTAGTGAGTCAGGTGCTGTAATTGCATTTTCGATGAAATCAGATGGGATTTTCGTTTTTGGAATTTTAAATTCGAACCAATCTTGTAAGGGATAATCAAAACAAATTCCATGCATGAAGTTGTATAATGATTTTGACAAGCCAAAACTAAACTTCTCATGATCAATACCGGTTATGTCCTTAAATTCTACATCGTTGTTTGCGAAAGTTCCAATATCCATGTTTCGAATTACGCCAAATTTCTCCGGATACATTCCCACCGGACTATGAGCTGTTAACGCAAATTGATGCCAAAATCCGGATTGTATCACACCGGTTTCAAACAATTGCCGAACCATTTCTAAACTATCAATGGTTTCTTGAACCGTTTGCGTAGGATATCCGTACATCAAATACGAATGCACCATTATTCCCGCTTCGGTAAAATTGCGATTCACAATGGCGACTTGTTCCACTGTAATTCCTTTGTCAATAAGTTTCAACAAGCGATCAGAAGCTACTTCTATACCACCTGAAACGGCGATACATCCCGAAGCTTTCAATAAAACACATAAATCTCTTGTAAATGCTTTTTCAAAACGAATATTGGTCCACCAAGTCACGGCAATTTTTCGTCGCAAAATTTCTAATGCCAAAGCTCTCATTAATGCTGGTGGTGCTGCTTCATCCACAAAATGAAATCCATTTTGCCCCGTAGCGGCAATTAATTCCTCTATTCTATCGCACAACAGGTTTGCAGCAATGGGTTCGTAAATTTTTATATAATCTAACGAAATGTCGCAGAAGGTACATTTTCCCCAGTAGCAACCGTGTGCCATTGTGAGTTTGTTCCATCTGCCGTCACTCCACATGCGGTGCATTGGGTTTACGATTTCGATTACTGAGATGTATTTGTCTAGTTGCAAATCAGAATAATCTGGGGTTCCAACTTCTGATTGTTTGTAATCACTTTTAGCCGAATCATTTCTATAAACGACTTTACCTTCTTCTACCAATAAAGTTCTTTTGAACGTGTCGTAGTCCGAATTTTCGATATTGTTTATTAATTCTTCAACAGGAACTTCTCCGTCGTCTAGCGTAATAAAGTCTAGAAATTCAAATACCCTAACATCTGACAAGGAACGGAGTTCGGTATTTGGAAAACCGCCACCCATTGACACTTTTATATGCGGAAACTTTTTCTTGATCAATTGTGCAGAACGAAATGCGGCATATAAATTTCCAGGAAAGGGAACTGAAATCAAAACCAATGTTGGCTCTACGTCAATAATCCTTTCTTCTAGAATTTCTAGTAGAATGTTGTCAATATAAGTTGGTTCAGTTTGCAAGCTTTCATACAATTCATCAAATGTACTTGCGGATCGACCCAATCGTTCAGCATAGCGGCTGAAACCGAAGTTGTTGTCGACACATTCTACGATTAAGTCGGAAAGGTCTTCGAGGTAAAGTGTGGCAAGGTGTTTTGCTTTATCTTGTGTTCCCATGCTTCCAAATGCCCAATCCAGCTCATCTAGTTGTGCGAAGCGTGAGGCTTCAGGAAGAAAATCTTCTTGGCAAATGGATAATGCTAATGTTGGGTTTTTTCCTTGTAAAAATAAAATTACAGCATCAATTGTATTGATGTAATACGCTTTCAACGCGATAATTCGAAAACTATTTTCTCCTGGATTTTCAAATTTTTCTGCTTGCGCAAAAAGATGCATAAGTCCTTGCTTTGAAAACATTTTTAAAATCACTTCAATACCTAAATCAGCTTGAACACTAGGAATATTCTTGGTATTCAAAAATCCTTTAATATAGGCCGTGGCCGGATACGGTGTGTTTAGCTGTGTGAAAGGCGGCGTGAAAAGAAAAAGTTTAGTTTGCAAATCAGAAACGAATTAAGGTGCAAAAATACGTGATATAAACTGATAAACAACTGCAGCTAAATATATTTCACAAGCATTTGTTAAACCAAAAATAGGTCCAATTAATTTTAGTTAATTTTACGAAAATTATAGACTTCTAAATTATGCCAACCGACTGTATTAGCTATCAAGATTCCGGGTATTTCACTCCAATTATGAATGATTATTTGGATCAAAAAGAACAATTACAATCGTTATACAACAGATTTCCTACCTTGGAAAACTTTAAAACACAAATCATTGAAAAGCAATCCAATTATGCAGATGCAAATCGTGCCGTATTGGTTTCAGTATTGAAAAACCAATACGCAAATATTACCATTTCTGATTTGACTTTAGAAAACATCGCAGCGTTAGAACAGACAAATACGTTTACTATTACTACGGGACATCAGTTGAATTTGTTTACAGGACCGTTGTATTTTTTATACAAAATCATTTCGGTGATTAATCTCACCAAGGAATTAAAAGATACCTATCCCGATAAAAATTTCGTTCCGGTGTATTGGATGGCAACGGAAGATCACGATTTTGATGAAATCAATTATTTCAACTTTAAAGATAAAAAACTTCGATGGAACAGAGAAAGTTCTGGTCCGGTAGGTCGATTGTCGACAGATGGACTGAGTGAAGTTTTTAAAACTTTTAGTGGGGAATTGGGCATGGGTAAAAATGCTGAAGAGTTAAAAAAATTATTTGAAGATGCTTATATAAATCATGCAACTTTGGCGGAAGCCACACGATTTTTAGCAGATAAAATCTTCGGCTCCTATGGATTGGTTATTTTGGACGCGGATGATGCCGACTTAAAAAAACGATTTATTCCTTATGTGAAAGAGGAATTACTGCACCAAACCTCGCATCAAAAAGTGGCAGAAACTGCTGAACTACTATCGGCTTATAAAATTCAGGTGAATCCAAGGGAGATTAATTTATTTTATATTGAAGATGATTTTCGAGAGCGAATTATTTTAGAAGATGGCGTTTATTTAATCAACAATACTGAAATTAAGTTTACTGAAAAAGAGTTGTTGAACGAATTAGAACAGCATCCAGAAAAGTTTAGTCCAAATGTGATAATGCGACCGCTGTATCAGGAAGTTGTTTTACCTAATTTAGCTTACATCGGTGGTGGTGGAGAATTAGCGTATTGGTTAGAATTGAAATCATATTTTGAAGCTTCTAAAGTAACGTTCCCTGTCTTATTATTGAGAAATTCCGTCTTGTTAGCCACTGAGAAGCAAGCGAAGAAAGCAGATAAATTAGAATTATCTTGGAACGATTTATTTAAAAAACAGTTTGATTTAAAAGAGAAAATTGTAAAAAAAGCTTCAAAATTTACATTAGATTTTTCAGAACAAAAGCAGTTTTTACAAGCGCAATTTGACACCCTTCGAAAAATGGCTCAAAAAACAGATTCTTCCTTTATTGGCGCTGTAAACGCTCAAGAAACAAAACAAATTAAAGGCTTGAATGCACTAGAAAAAAGAATGATTAAAGCGGAAAAAAAGCATTATGCCGATATATTAGAACGCGTTACTGATTTACAAAACGAATTATTTCCGAATCAGAGTTTGCAGGAACGAAAAGCTAATTTTTCTGAATTTTATCTTGAAAGTGGCGATACAATGATTGAACAATTATTTGCTGCTTTGAAACCTTTGGAACAACAGTTTGAAATCGTTGTGGTATAAAGTGAACTCAGCTGGGTTTTAATTTTCAAATTAAATAAACGAACGTTTTATTTATAAATTATAAAAAACTATTTTTGCACCGAATTAAAAAATAAAAAAAATGGCTACAAATAGAACATTTACAATGATTAAGCCGGATGCAGTTGCAAACGGACACATCGGAAACATTTTAGCAATGATCACAAATGCAGGTTTCAAAATCGTTTCTTTGAAATTAACGCAATTGACTACTGCTGACGCACAAAAATTTTACGACGTTCATGCTGCTCGTCCGTTTTATGGCGAGTTAGTAGAATTTATGTCAAGAGGTCCAATTCTTGCTGCAATTCTTGAGAAAGACAATGCAGTTGAAGATTTCAGAACATTGATTGGCGCTACAAATCCTGCTGATGCAGCGGAAGGAACAATCAGAAAAGCGTATGCAACTTCTATTGGAGAAAATGCAGTTCACGGTTCTGATTCAGATGAAAACGCAGCTATCGAAGGTGCATTTCACTTTGCAGGAAGAGAAAATTTCTAGTAAAAAGTTTTCAGGTTTTTAGTGTTCAGTAATGGATGTTAAAAATTGGCCTAAAAATATAAAGCCGATTCAATTTATTTTGAATCGGCTTTTTTTTATCTTAATACTACTTCTTTAATAAGGTCCCGCCGAAGTTCTTCGTTGAGCATTGCAATTATTTTAGACTTACCAAAGCTCAGCTCTTCTCGCAACACCGCTGATGATAATTCTACATAGAGAATAGTTCCTTTGAGAACGACGCTTTTAGTATAACTATTGACGCCATTTCCCATCAAAGACTGCCAAGCTTCCTTAACCGAAATTTGATCCATTCCAGGTTGGAGTCGGTTTTCTTTAATGATGTACTTTAAAACGTCGCCTATTGTGTTTTCATTATTTAATCGTTTGGCCATTATTTTACGGTAAAAGGAATTGGTCGTTTGTATTGGTATTGCAAGTTTTGATCATTCTCTAAAACCAGTTGCTCTTCTGTCAGCGTCTTGATTTCTTCCTTCCAAGTGGCATAATCCGTTTTGTAAGAAATGAAAGTTCCTTCTGCTGATTTTTCTATTTTTATTTCTTCTTCAGAATCATTTACCAAATAGGTTCCGTCCAATTGAGGTTTTACTTTTTTACGAAAACCGCTGTCGTTTTTTACTTCGAAAAAATCTACTGTTTCGCTCATCTTGTATTCTTTCTTGGTACCGTCCGCCATTGTGACTTGTTCGATTTCCCAATATCCATTTAATAGATTTACATCAAAGGTTTCCGCTTTTTTCTCTTGGCAAGAAGTTAAAATAAATACTGTAAAAAGTGAAAGAATAAAATTTTTCATGGTTGAAATTTAAAAAAATAAAATTACTGTTTTAATGTAGGATAAAAAAATGAGACCGATTATTTATTACATAAAAAAAGCTCAAAATATATTTGAGCTTACTATTTTATACGGATTAAAATTTTATTTAAAAAAAGAATCAACAAATTCAATTTTATTAAAAACTTGCAAATCTTCGATTCCTTCTCCCACTCCAATATATTTTACGGGAATTTGAAATTGATCTGAAATACCAATCACAACTCCCCCTTTTGCAGTTCCATCTAATTTCGTTACCGCTAAAGATGTCACTTCAGTTGCTGCAGTAAATTGTTTGGCTTGTTCAAAAGCATTTTGTCCAGTTGAACCATCTAAAACTAACAATACATCGTGTGGAGCATCGTCAATTACTTTCTGCATGACACGCTTCACTTTTGTAAGTTCGTTCATCAAATTGACTTTATTATGCAAACGTCCTGCGGTATCAATAATAACCACATCAGCCTCTTGGGCAACGGCTGATTTCAGAGTGTCAAATGCTACTGAAGCGGGATCACTTCCCATTTCTTGACGAACCATAGGAACGCCAACACGATCCGCCCAAATTTGCAATTGATCAATTGCTGCAGCTCTAAAAGTATCTGCGGCACCAAGAACAACTTTGTAGCCTGCTTTATTAAATTGGTACGCAAGTTTTCCGATTGTCGTCGTTTTACCAACACCATTTACACCAACGACCATTAAAACGTAGGGCTTCTTATTTGCAGGTATTTCAAATACGGATGAATTCGTATTATTGGTTTCAGAAAGTAGACCAGCAATTTCATCACGAAGAATTTGATTTAATTCTTCTGTTCCAACGTACTTATCTTCTGAAACTCTTTTTTCAATCCGTTTGATGATCTTCAATGTCGTATCAACTCCTACGTCAGAAGCTACTAGTATTTCTTCAAGGTTATCTAAAACCTCATCATCCACTTTTGATTTTCCAGCAACTGCTTTTGTAAGTTTAGAGAAAAAGGAACTTTTGGATTTCTCCAAACCTTTATCAAGCGTTTCCTTAGCTTGTTCATTTAAGCCTGATTCCTTTTTTTCGGAAGAAAATATTCTTTTAAAGAAGCTCATATTTGTTTTGTTCTATGTTCTGTATTTGTGTTCTTTACTCTATGAGAAGTGGTGCTCAAAAATTTAACGACAAATATAAAAATAAAAAAGCTACTTTCGGGTGGAAAGTAGCTTTTCTATAAAATTGTAGTTTGAATTATTTCTTTTTCAAGAATTCATCAACAAGTTCTGGTGCCATGATTGACTCAACGAATGTATATGCACCTGTTTTTGGAGATTTCACCATTTTGATGGCTTTTGATAATCTCTTTGAAGCTGTCTGTAGGGTTGCTACGGTTTTCTTTGCCATGATTTAAATGTCTTTTAATTTTAATAAAATAGATAAATGCAAACACCTATCGTTTTATAAAAATCTTAAATTATTATTTAATTTCTTTGTGAACAGTTACTCTTTTCAAGATTGGATTAAATTTCTTAATCTCTAATCTGTCTGGAGTATTTTTTTTGTTCTTAGTTGTGATATATCTTGAAGTACCTGCAACACCTGATGTTTTGTGTTCTGTACATTCTAAAATTACTTGGATTCTATTACCTTTCTTTGCCATCTTGCTATATATTTATTGAGGAAGATTTATTTGATAAATCCGTTTGCTTTAGCAGTTTTTAACACTGCGTCAATTCCGTTTTTGTTGATTGTTTTAATTGTAGATGCAGCTACTCTAAGAGTAATCCATCTATCTTCTGCAGGAAGGTAAAAACGTTTTTTAAGTAAGTTTACAGAAAACTTTCTTTTCGTTTTGTTCATCGCGTGAGAAACGTTATTTCCCACCATAGCTCTTTTACCTGTAAGGTCACAAACTCTTGACATTATGCTTATCTTTTATCGTTATTCAAAATCAGGGTGCAAAGAAAAGAAAAATAAACCTTTATACAAAATAATTATTGTACATTTTTTAAAATTTCTTTCATTAGCAATTCAAAACTTTTATTTACCGTTCTATCTATCACTTTTTCACGTGGTTGGCCAAAATTAAATTTTTCTACAAAAATAGATTCTGGTGTTGCCAATGCGATAAAAACGATTCCAACCTCTTCATTCGTAGCGTCTTTTGTAGGTCCAGCATTTCCAGTTACCGCAATCGCATAATCCACATTCATTATTTTCTGAATATTGCGAACCATCTCCCTAGCAACTTCCTCACTTACAACTGAATATTTCGCAATCGTTTCTTTAGAAACCTGCAATACATCCGTTTTGACTGATTCGGTATAGCAGACAATACTTCCTTTAAAATAAGCGGAAGCTCCTGGAACTGCTGTAATTCGTTGTGCTATTTTCCCACCCGTACAACTTTCGGCTGTTGCCAACGTTTTATTATGCTTCGTCAGTAATCGACCGAGAACCACTTCGATTGTGTCGCTATCGTCGTAGCCAACAATTATGTCACCAATAATTGCTGTAAGTTGCTTAATTTGCTCCGCAAGCGTGTTATTTAATAAATTTTCGTCTGTACCTCTTGCTGAAAGTCGGAGTCGAACCCGTCCCGGACTTGGCAAATACGCCAACTTAATAAATTCAGGTAAATTATTTTCCCAATCTTCAATCCGTTCCGCGACCATACTTTCACCTTGACCGTACGTTAACACCGTTTGATGAATGATAAAAGGGCGTTTATATTCCTTAACGATTTTTGGAACAATTACATTATCTACGATGTCTTTCATTTCATAAGGAACACCCGGAAGCGATATAAATACCGTATTTTCCTTCTGCATCCACATTCCTGGAGCAGTTCCGTTTGCATTGGTTAAGATGGTACATTTGGACGGAACTAATGCTTGATCGCGGTTCATTTGACTGATCGGTCGTTTGTAAAAACCTTCAATTATTTGGGTGACATGTTGCAAAACTTCTGAATTAATTACTAATTCGTCTTCAAAATAATCACAGAATGTTTTTTTAGTAATATCGTCTTTTGTTGGCCCTAAACCACCGGTAATCAACACTAAATCAACTTTATTTTGCAAACTGGCGAAGGTGTCTAAAATATGATTTTTATCATCAGAAATCGACAGCATTTCAGTGATTTCAATGCCAATTTTATCTAAGGCTTTTGCCATATAGCCCGAATTTGTATCTACAATTTGGCCTATAAGAATTTCGTCGCCAATAGTAACTATCGCTGCTTTCATAAGTGTGTTTTAATGTAAATTGAAATCTTTTCTTATTTCCTTAACCGCTTTTTCAATGTGGTGTTCCAAACTTTTATACGTGTCTTTTATTTCCTTCTTCTTGCCTTTTTCACGGGTCCAGTTTTCAATACAAAGATTCTCTTCATAAGCAATTGTCATCCCTAATAAATCGAGAGATGGCTTCATTTTATGCGAAAAGCTATAGGCTTCTGAATGTTTTTTCTCCTTAATTGCCGCAATCATTTCTGACAAATCACTCGGCACGTCGCGTACGAATAACTTTAAAAGTTCAACCACAAATTCAGTATCGTTATCTGAAATTTCGTGCACTTTTGCTAAATTGTAGTGTAATGCCATTTATTTAACTTGTATTCTAAAGATTGATTCTCCTTCAATGAAACCTTCTAAAACGTCATTTGTATTTACTTTAGCAACACCTTCTGGCGTTCCTGTAAAAATAACATCTCCAATTTTTAACGTAAAATATTGCGAAACATAAGCGATTAACTCATCTATTTGCCACAACATATTTGACGTACATCCTTTTTGAACCGAAGTTCCATTATTGGTTAATTCAAAATTAATCGAATTTAATGATTCAAACTTCTCTTTGGGTAAAAAATTTCCAATTACTGCCGAACCGTCAAATGCTTTCGCTTTCTCCCAAGGCAAGCCTTTTTCTTTCAATTTTGCTTGCAATTCTCTTGCAGTAAAATCAATACCCAAACCGATTCCGTCGTAATATTTGTGTGCAAATCTCGGCTCAATGTGCTTCCCTACCCTATTAATCCGAACTAAAATCTCCACTTCATGGTGAATGTCGTCCGAAAAATCAGGAATAAAGAAAGGCATGTTTTTAGGCAAAATTGCCGTATCCGGTTTCAAGAAAACAACCGGCTCCGTTGGACGTTCATTTTGCAATTCCTCGATGTGTTTGGTATAATTTCTACCGATGCAGATTATTTTCATGATGTTTAAGTTTTCAGTCGCGGTTTTCAGTCGCAGTCTATAGTCGTAATTTCAGTTTTCAATTCTCTTTCATTTTGGTGTACATCCAAATTTTTCAGGATTATTGATCATATAATTAATTAATTTTCCCACTTCTGCAGCTTTCTGCGTAAAATCTTGATGGATTTCTAATGAGATATAGTTGCATTCAAAAGAAAAATCCAACCACACAGAAGTTTCAGAATTTTCTCCATCACAATCCGTTAATTTACTAATAAAGTGATTGATATATCTTCTTTTTCGATAAGCTTCCGCCATATTTGCACATACACTTCTTGATGATCTTCTAATTTGATCTGTCAATGCAAATTTTTCTTCTTTTGGAAAAGAATCAGTACTTTTCTTAATTTCCATAGCCAATGAAAATGCTTTTTTATAAGCCAATAAATCTTTAAAATCCATAAAAATACTTTCTATTATTACTAAAATTTAGCGACTGTGACTGAAAACTGCGACCGTGACTGAACCTATTTCGTATTTAACTTCCTCAATTTAATAGCAGTTAAAACTTTCTTAGTGTAAAGTGGGAAATCAGCGTTTTGAATCCAACTGAAATAACCAGGCTCGGTTTCTAAAATATCATTTACTTTCTTTCCTTTATTTTTTCCAAAGCTAAATGCTTCGTCACCATCTTTATCTACGATTATAAACCCGGCAAAATCGGCTGTTTTTTTACGAGTCGTATATTCTGAAAGTGATTTCATGTCCTGAGGTAAATCATCGTAGCGATCAAACTGCGACTTTAAGATTTCATACGTTGCCATTGTATCGGCTTCTGCGGAATGCGCATTTTCCAAAGTTTCTCCACAATAGAATTTATATGCAGCTGCTAAAGTACGCTCTTCTTTTTTATGAAAAATTGTTTGAATGTCTACAGAAACTCTATTTTTCATGTCAAAATCGACTCCAGCTCTTAATAATTCTTCCGCTAATAATGGAATGTCAAATCTGTCAGAATTAAAACCTGCTAAATCTGAATCTTTAATCATGTTGTAAACCGCTGAAGCTAATTCGGCAAATGTAGGTTCATTAGCTACTTTTTCATCCGAAATCCCGTGAATTGCAGTTGTATCTGCTGGAATTGGAATAGTGGGATTTACGAGCCAAGTTTTACTTTCCTTATTTCCGTTTGGATAAACTTTAAAAATGGCGATTTCAACTATTCGATCCGTTGTAATGTTAATTCCTGTGGTTTCGAGGTCAAAAAAGCAAATTGGTTTCGATAATTTAAGTTCCATTTAGATTGTTTTATTAGGTTTACAAATATAGCGGTTTAGATTTGTTTGCTTTGCTAATTTTGTTTTAAAATCGGTTTTGAATTGACAGTATTTCAACTTTAAATTTCCTTTTGCAAAATCGTTTTAAGAGATTAAAAAACCATTAAGGCACTAAGAAACATTAAGACTTAATTTTCTTAATGCCTTAATGATTTAAAAAATAGCTGATGTTGATCAGAAAACTTAATTATTATTTTTAAAGCCCAAAGACAAAAGAAGCCGAAAGATTTTAGTTTAGCCCCGATAGGAGGGAAAATCCTCCTGATTTTTCATCAGGAGATTTGGAAGGAAAGCGGGAATATGGATTAAAAAAGAAACTACCGATTTGCTGCAAATAAAAAACCCAACACTTTTCAGCGATGGGTTTGTATGATTTTTGAACCTGAAACGAGTTCACATTCTAAAATTAGTAATCTCTATTTACGTCAAACGCTTCCAAATATTCAGCTACACGTTTTACAAAACTTCCTCCTAAAGCACCATCCACGACTCTGTGGTCATAAGAGTGCGATAAGAACATTTTCTGACGGATTCCGATGAAATCGCCTTCTGGAGTTTCAATAACTGCCGGCACTTTACGGATGGCTCCAAGAGCAAGAATCCCAACCTGTGGCTGACTGATGATTGGTGTTCCGAAAACGCTACCAAAAGTTCCGACGTTTGTAACGGTATACGTTCCGCCTTGTGTATCGTCTGGTTTTAGTTTTCCTGCTTTTGCACGTCCACCTAAATCATTAACGGCTTTTGCCATTCCCACTAAATTCAACTGGTCTGCGTTTTTAATTACAGGCACAATTAAATTCCCGTTTGGTAAAGCAGCTGCCATTCCAAGGTTGATATTTTTTCTTTTGATGATGTGATCGCCATCCACAGAAATATTCATTCCTGGGAAATCTTTCAATGCTTTCGCAACGGCCTCCATCATGATTGGTGTAAAAGTTAGTTTTTCACCTTCACGTTTTTCAAAGGCTCCTTTTACTTTATCTCTCCATTTTACGATGTTCGTTACATCGACTTCGATGAACGATTGAACGTGAGCCGAAGTTTGAATTGACGCGACCATGTAGCCAGCAATCAATTTTCGCATACGGTCCATCTCAATGATTTCGTCGCCACCATTAACTGAAACTGGTGCTGATTTAGCAGCCGCTATCGGTTGTGGAGTTGAAGCTTTTTGTTGAGCAACTGGTGCCGCAACTGGCGCTTTAGTTATATTTTTCTGGTCAGAAATGTAATTTAAAATATCATCTTTAGTCACGCGACCGTCTTTTCCTGAACCTGCAATTGCTTCTAATTGAGCAACTGAGATACCTTCTTCTTTAGCAATATTTTTTACTAAAGGTGAAAAGAATTTGTCAGAATCATTAAAATTTGTTGGCGCTACAGTTTCCTTTGCAGTTTCTACTTCTTTTTCAATAGTAGCAGCTGCTGCAGTAATTTTGGCTGACGGTGCTTCTGTCGATGCTTCTCCACCTGCAACTTCAATTATTGCAATGGTTTGCCCCACTTGAACTACATCGTCCACTTGAAATAAAATTTCTGTAAGTATTCCTGAAACCTCTGATGGCACTTCTGAATCTACTTTATCAGTGGCAATTTCAAGTACCGCTTCATCTGCTTCAATAGCATCGCCGACGTTCTTAAGCCAGTTGGTAATTGTTGCTTCTGCAACGCTTTCTCCCATTTTAGGAAGTTTCAATTCAAACTTTGCCATATATGTAAACTAAAGTTGTGTTTTTAATTCTTGATTGCAAAATTAGTGATTTTATCTTCATTTTATAAAGAATGCACTAATTTTTTATGTGTATAATTTCTCCTCTATCGATTGAATTATTACTTCCTATTGCATATTTCGAATCAGGAATATAATTCTTAAATGTTAAATTTTTGCTTTTATTCAAATTCATAAAATTAATGAGGTCTTTGTAAGTTACTGAATTTGTGTCAAAAATGATTTCAATATTGGAATTTGTATCATTTTTAAAGTGCGAAAAATCAGTTAGCGTTTTGTGTTTTTTAGGCAAATTCAATTTTAAATCTTCTTTCGAGAAAATAATGTATTCGTTAATTTGTCGCTTCGATTCAGTCGCTTGATTCTTTTTGATTTTTGTAAAAACAAAAGCACCAACTTTCATTAAATAATCAAATGCAATTGACTTCTTAAAATGTTTTTTATAAAAAAATTGCATTGCTTCTTGAAAGCGTTTCATATATTTTTCGTCCCGAACCGTACTTTCGCCTTTGTAATGAATCACAGTGGTTTCGTGGAAATAATAGTTGTATTTTCCCTTTTGCAAAACCATATAACTCAAGTCGATATCATCCGAATACATGAAGCAATTTTCATCAAAACCGCCTATTTCATCATACAACGCTCGTTCCATAATCATAAAAGCACCTACGAGAATTTCGACTTTTCCCGATTGATTTTCGGATATATGTTGGGCATAATATTTCCCAAAAAAATCAGAAATTTTGTACAATCCGAATATTTTTGTGACCGCAACCCAAGGAGTTGGAATGCCGCGTTTGGATTCCGGGAGAAAATTTCCTGTTCCGTCGATGAGTTTGCAACCGATGATTCCATTATTTAGTTGCCAGTTATTAGTGTTCAGTATTTTAGAAAACGTATCTTCCGCAACAACGGTATCGGGATTTAAAATGCACAGATATTTTCCTTTTGCTTGTTTTACGCCAATGTTATTTCCCATTGGAAAACCCGTATTTTCTTTATTTTCAATTAAAATTACGTTTGGAAACAATCTTTTGATCATTTCACAGCTGTCGTCAGCTGAATTATTATCAATGACAATAATTTCCGCATCGAGTTCTGAAATTGCTTTCTGAACACTAATAATACATTGCTCTAAAAAATAGCGAACGTTATAATTGAGGATGATTACGGATAATTGCATAAAGCAAATATAACCGCATTTTTAAACAACTTAAAAATATCATAATAAAATATTAACGTAATTTGGCAAAAGAATTAAACCTAGTATCTTTCGACTGCTGAAATTAATTCAACAACGAAATTCAATCCTAATTTATGAAGCATATTTTACAAGCACTACTTTTGTTCGTTTCCCTTTCTGTTTTTTCGCAGACAAGTAGTAAAGAAAATTACGACAAGAAAGAAGTTTACATTCCAATGCGAGATGGAACAAAATTATTTACTGCAATTTACACGCCTAAAGATATTTCAAAGGATAAAAAATATCCAATGATAATGCAGAGAACATGTTACAGTATCGCACCTTATGGCGAAGAAAATTTTAAAAGGTCTCTAGGCCCCAATTCATTTTTAGAAAAAGGCAAGTACATTTATGTCTATCAAGATGTTCGCGGAAGATATATGAGCGAAGGTACTTTTACGAATATGACGCCACAAGTGGAACACAAAACCAAGAAAGACGTGGACGAAAGCACTGATACGTACGATACTGTGGACTGGTTAGTGAAAAATCTAAAAAACAATAATGGAAAAGTAGGTCAATACGGAACTTCCTATCCAGGATTTTATACAGCCGTTGGAACGATTTCTAATCATCCTGCTTTGGTTGCCTCGTCTCCACAAGCACCTATTTCCGATTTCTTCTTTGATGATTTCAGACATAATGGTGCTTTTTTAATGGGCTATTTTAGAACTTTCCCTGTATTTGGGGTACAAAAAACAAAAGCTGAAAAAGAAGGTTGGTACTCCGACCAAATGATAAAATCGACCTCAAAAGATGGTTCTATTTTCTATGGTGAATTAGGAACGTTAAAAGAGGGAGCCGACAAATATTATAAAAACAACTTTTTCATGCAAGAAATTATGGATCACCCGAATTACGATTCATATTGGCAATCTAGAAATCTGCTACCTCATTTGAAAGGTATTAATCATGCAGTGATGACTGTTGGCGGTTGGTATGATGCAGAAGACTTGGCTGGACCTTTAAACATCTACAAAACGATTGAAAAGAACAATCCAAAAGCGAAAAACACAATTGTAATGGGACCTTTTTCGCATGGCGCTTGGGGAAGAGAAACAGGAAAACATTTTCATAACGATATCTATTTTGGCGATAGCATTGCGACCTTTTATCAGAAAAATATTGAGTATAAATTCTTCCATCATTATTTAAAAGAAAACTCAAAAACTGCTGTTGCTTTACCAGAAGCCTATATGTTTGATACTGGAAATAAAGTGTGGAATGAATTCACGACTTGGCCACCAAAAGAAAGTACGAAATTAAACTTCTATTTGAGTTCCAACGGAAAACTAGACAAAGAGAAATCGCAGAAAACAGGTTATTCTGAATATTACAGCGATCCGAATAATCCGGTTCCAAGTAGCGTTAATTATTCAGATTTCAACGGATTTACGCCACGAAATTATATGAGCGAAGACCAACGTTTTGCTTTGAGTCGACCAGATGTTGTTAGTTTTACTACAGAATATTTAACCGAAGATGTGACTTTAGCTGGAGAAATTATGGCGAAATTAAAAATCGCTTCTTCCTCTTCTGATGCAGATTTTGTGGTAAAATTAATTGACATTTATCCTGCTGATGAACCTCAAAATAAAGACAAACCAAACGTGCTTTACGCGAATTACCACCAAATGGTGCGAAGTGAAATTATGCCATCTCGTTTTAGAAATAGCTTTGAAAAGCCTGAAGCTTTGACACCAAATCAAACAACTGAAGTGAATTTTAAACTGCAAGATGTTTTACATACGTTCAAAAAAGGTCACAAAATTCAAATCCAAATTCAAAGTTCTTGGTATCCTTTGATGGCAATTAATCCGCAGAAATTTTTGGAGAATCCGTTTTTAGCTACTAAAGAAGATTATACTAAAGCGTTTATAAAAGTTTTTGATGATAGTGTCATTGAGGTGGATGTAATAAAATAATGTGGAAAAGCTGTCTGAAAAGACGGCTTTTTTTATGCCAACTACTTTTGATTCAAAAAATACTTGAACAACCGATAAATTTAGAATTTTAAAATATTTGCCCAATTGAGAAGAAACAACAATGCAATAGTAATCGAACTACTAACAAATAATGCACCTTCCCAATAGTAGATATTAGTTCGCAAGCTTCGTTTCGACTTAACTTTGTATTTCTTTTTGAGATAGTTACTTGTAATTTTCCAGTAAAAAAAAGTAACCGTTAAAAAAAGTAAACCTGCTAGCATAAATAGTGTAGTGTGTTCCATTTTCTTAATTTTTAATTGATTACAGCCTACAAGATACAAAAATTGATTAATTATGTTATTAATTACTGTAACGATTTGGGATTTTGCTTATTGTTCCAAAATAACAAAAGTTCTATTTTTAATTCGTTCTCGATAACTTTATAGAATAGAGTGGTTTGTTTTGAAATTACAAATGAACAAGTATCGTACTTTTTTGAATAAATTCCGATTGTTGGTTTTTGGGATAAAGTTTCTAAAAAATCATAAACTAAACCTATGAATTTTTCAACTTCAATTATGTTCCATTTTCTAAATATAAAATCTAATTCTTCGTAATAGCTAATTTCAGCTTCGTGCAACTAAGAAATTTCATACATAACTTATGACAAATTAGATTTTGCTTTAACTTCCGCCATAACTTGAGTATGAGGTTTCCCTAAGCCTTTTGCACTTTCTTGTAGCGCTTCTTCTAAACGTTCTTTCACATGTGCTGGTAAATAGTCAAAAGCATCTACTTGTTCAGTTTCAGATTTTGATTTGTAAATCGTTTCAGGTTCGTTTACTTTTTTTTGCAAATTATTTTTTGATGGAGTTACCATAATGGTGGACTTTAAATATTAAATATACGAAAAAAAGACAGCCAAAAACTCCCACAAAAACGCAACAATCTCACTCTGATAACCCGGATTGCAGTGAAATCCTTTTCTCTTTTTTCTGTAAAGGAGAAAAGATTGGAACGGAAAGCCGGAATAAGGATTGCTGAAAAAGCCCGAGCCATTCGTTCCTAAAAATATAAAAAGGCGTTGCTAGAGAAAAGATTGGTTAATGCCTTGTAATGACTTACTTTTGCAAAAAATTTATTATTGTGAATTACCTTTCAGTCGAGAATATATCGAAGTCATTTGGAGAACGTACGCTTTTTAAGGACATTTCTTTTGGGATTAATAAAGACCAAAAAATTGCTTTTATAGCTAAAAATGGTTCGGGGAAAACGTCTATTATGAAAATAATTAATGGCGAAGACGAATCGGATACGGGAAATGTGGTGATTCGGAAGGATATTAAGATGGCGTTTTTGTCGCAGGACACGAATTTGCAAGAGGAATTGACGATTGAGGAAAGTATTTTTGCTTCGGATAATCCGATTTTAGATGTGATTCATCGGTATGAAAAAGCATTGGAAAACCCGGAAGATGAGGAAGCGTATCAACGTGCTTTTGACGGAATGGACGCTCATAATGCTTGGGATTTTGAAACACAATTCAAGCAGATTTTGTTTAAATTAAAGTTGGAAGATTTTAGTTTGAAGGTAAAAAATATGTCGGGTGGACAGAAAAAAAGACTTTCGCTAGCGATTGTTTTAATCAACCGTCCGGACTTGTTGATTCTGGATGAACCTACGAATCACTTGGATTTAGAGATGATTGAATGGCTGGAAAGTTATTTTGCCAAAGAAAATATTACGTTGTTTATGGTGACACACGACCGTTTCTTTTTGGAACGTGTTTGCAACGAAATCATCGAATTAGACAACGGAAAATTATACCAATACAAAGGAAATTACTCGTACTATTTAGAGAAAAAAGAGGAGCGAATTGCTTCGGAAAATTCGAGTGTGGATAAAGCGCAAAACCTGTTCAAGAAAGAATTGGAATGGATGCGTCGTCAGCCAAAAGCGCGAACTACAAAATCGAAATCGCGTCAAGATGACTTTTACGTGATTAAGGAAAAAGCGGAAAGCAGACGAAAAGAGAACCAAGTTGAGCTTGAAATCAACATGGAACGAATGGGAAGTAAGATTATTGAGTTGCACAAAATTTCGAAGAAATTTGGCGATAAAGTAATTTTGGACAACTTCAGTTTTGATTTTCAACGTGGCGAACGCATTGGAATTATTGGTAAAAACGGAACGGGAAAATCGTCTTTCTTGAATTTATTGACTGGAACGCTTCCGCTTGATAGTGGAAAAGTGGTGGTTGGTGAGACGATTAAAATTGGATATTACACACAAAGTGGTATCAATCCAAAACCGGGACAACGCGTTATTGACATCATTAAGGAATACGGCGAATATATTCCGTTGACGAAAGGGAAAATCATTTCGGCTTCGCAATTGTTGGAGCGTTTTCTTTTTGACAGCAAAAAACAATATGATTTTGTTGAAAAATTGAGTGGTGGCGAATTGAAACGTTTGTACTTGTGTACGGTTTTGATTCAGAATCCTAACTTTTTGATTCTGGATGAGCCAACGAACGATTTGGACATTGTAACTTTGAATGTTTTAGAGAGTTTTTTGCTTGATTATCCGGGTTGTTTGTTGGTGGTTTCGCACGACCGTTATTTCATGGATAAGATTGTAGATTACCTTTTTGTATTTAGAGGCGAAGGTGTTGTCGAGAATTTCCCTGGAAACTATTCGGATTTTAGAGCCTATGAAGACAGTGCTGATGTGCAACAAAAAGAAGACAATAAGGCTGATAAAAAAGCATGGAAACAAAGTAATCCAACTGGAAATTTGACGTTCAACGAACAGAAAGAATACCAAAAATTGGAACGTGAAATCAAGGATTTAGAAATTGATAAAAGAAAAATTGAACTTTTGTTTTCTGATGGAAAAGTAGCAGATGCAGAGATTGAAGGTAAAGCTAATGAACTGCAATCTATTATTAAGAAAATGGAAGATAAGGAAGAAAGATGGTTTGAGTTGAGTGCGAAGATGGAGGAATAGGTTTTTTTTACACGAATTTCACAGATTTTCACAGATTCGAAAGGTCGACAAAAGATATAAATGGAAAAATATTTAAAACAATTAATTTCGATAAAATTTGAGGATAAGAAGTTAATTTCTAGAGGCTTTCTTATTGGTTATTCTTCTGAATGGATTCTTTTGAAAAGTAATCCAGTTGATTATGTTATCGACGGTTATGTTATTTTGAGAAATAAAAACATCAAAACTATCAGTCGATATGAAGCGGAAATATTTACTGAAAAAGTAATAAAGCTTAAAGGTTTTGAAATTGAAGATAGAGATATAATTCCACTTATTAATTTAACTTCAATTTTAAATTTTCTAAATGACAAATATGAAGTTTTTCAAATAGCCACTAAACGTGAAAAGGCTGTATATTTAGGTAAACTTATTGAAATTAGTGAAGAAGAATTAAAAATTGATTTTTTAGAAACTAGAGGAGCTTTTGGTGGAGAAATGAGTTTTAATCCAAATAAAATAAGAGTTATTGAATTCGATACAGATTATATAAATTCATTAAAACTTGTTATAAATGATAATAAAGAATAATGGCAAGTTTTACTAATAAAAACAGCAATGGATTTACTATCCTTTAGGAAATTTCATTGATTTTACGAGTTTTTGAATATTGATCAAATCTATTAAAAAGACTTGAAACCTTACCTTCAAAAACCAAATACAAAAAATCTCATTAACCCCTTTTACTCAAATATTCTCCAGCTGTCATAACAGGAATTTTCGAATTTATAAAATCTTTTTTGTTTCGAGTAATTATGATATCAGCTTCGTTGTCCATGGCTATAAAATACTGCAAACCATCTTCGAAATCTTTAAAATCGGATGCTAAAGCTAATTCGATGGCTTTGTCTTCTAATGAAAGAATGGTTACTAATACCTTAAATTTTGACAAGTATTTCTTTGCGTCAACTTCTTTATGATGTCTGACAATAGAATAATAGGCGTTTGCAAAAGTTAATGAAGAGATGAAAAGATTCACTTCTTTTTTGTCGCCAAGTGTGAATAAATCTTGGGCTTCTTTGTAAAAAGGTTCCCGTTTCGCCAAAAGGTCGATAACTATATTTGTATCTATAAAAATATTTTCCATCAGGAATATTTTTGGTCAATATAATCTCTGTAATCGTTTTTCTCATCATATTCAGATGGAATAATTCCAGTCAAACTCTCGACTAAAGGACTAACGGTTGACTTACTTTTTGAATTTCTCGTAAGCGAATTAAGATAGTTTTCAATAAGTTTTGATAAGCTTACACTTTGACTTTTAGCATATGTTTTCGCTTCTTCAATTATTTCTTTATTAAGATTTAATGTCAGTTTTGTATTCATAATAAAACATTTTAAATTACACGTGTAAATATAATAATTAATCACGTATGAAATTAAAAAAATGGCAATTCTTACACACCAAATTTTCGTTTGATACTTTTTAAATCTTTTGTTTGATACTTTTTACAATAGTATTGTGAAATTATTTTAAAATGTAAGTAGCACAATAATCCGATAGCAGATAATAGAAAAATCATTACCCCTTCTAATTCCCAACCAATCCTATAACCATTTCCCTAAATTATATAAATTTATCTAACCACATTTCGATTATATTTGTCCAAATTTAAGACATAACTCTACCTTATGAATTTTACAAATACTCTGCAATCCAAAATCATATTGGTATCTTTATTATTTCTTTCATCATTTGCTTTTTCGCAAGAGGAAAATACAGCACCTGCCAAAGATTCGATTCCCTACGTAACTTTATACGACTTGTTTAAAAAGAAAGAAAATCGTGTGGACGAGCCGGAATCACTTACCAACTTTATCATTTTGCCAACCATTGGTTTGCAACCTGCAAGCGGGTTTACGGGAGGTTTTATCAGTCAGTATAGTTTCAGAGAAAAAATGGAAAATAAAATTTCGTTGATTGCAGGAGGTGCTTCTTACAGTACCAAAAAGCAAATTTTGACGTATTTAAAAAACAATATGTACCTGAAAGACAATACTTATTTCTTGACTGGCGACATTCGGTACTATGTTTTTTCGCAGTCTAATTATGGTTTAGGTTCGGATATTGTTCCTTATGGTGATGCTTTCGACAACTTCAGTTATGAAGATATCGAAGAGCCGATGAAGTATAATTATTTTAAATTCCACCAAACGGCAAACTATAAAATTATTGAAAATGTGTATGCAGGATTGGGCATTCACATTGACAGTTATGATAGTATTGACGACGAACTTTTAGATGTTGCCAATGGAGAACTGACTGAACATTACAAATATTCTCAAGCTTACAGATATAACGACAAACATTACACCGTTGCCGGAGGAAGTTTAAATTTGATTTACGATGGTCGCGATAATTTGATAAACACAAATTCCGGGCTTTATGTAAATTTAAGTTACCGTTTCAATCCTGAACTAAATACATCGCAACAAAACAGCACGACGTTGACTTTAGATTCCCGCTATTTTATTCCTTTGAGCAAATCTAATAAACAACACGTTTTGGGATTTTGGACGTATGGACAATTCTTGACAAGCGGAAATTTACCTTATTTAAATTTACCCGCAATTGGTTGGGACCAAAACAGCCGAAGCGGAAAAGGATATACACAAGGTTTGTTTCGAGGTGCGAATCTGATTACTTTCGAAACAGAATACCGTTTTCCGATTATGAAAAACCAATTGATTAGCGGAACTGTTTTTGCAAACGCAACTTCTGCAAGTGACGTGGAAGGAAATTTGCATTTATTCCATACTTTTCAACCCGCAGTTGGTGTAGGATTACGCATTTTATTGGATAAAAATACGTTAACTAATTTCGTGATGAATTTTGGTTTAGGACGTGATTCTAAAACCTTCTACTTCAACGACGGCGAAGGATTTTAAGCCTTTACCAAGCAATCGGATTGTAATCCTTTAAGAATTTTCCACACCAATGTTTGCCCGAATTAATTCCGTCAAATAACGGGTCCATAACTCTTGCCGCTCCGTCAACAATATCAAGTGGCGGTTGGAAATCTTGTTCTTCCTGCTTTCTTTTCGCCATTGCCGCAGGGTCTTCGTCGGTAACCCAACCCGTGTCAACAGCGTTCATAAATATACCGTCTTTCGCCAAAGTTCCAGCGGCAGTATGGGTCAACATATTTAAAGCAGCTTTTGCCATATTCGTATGTGGATGTCGGTCTTCCTTGAAATCTTTGTAGAATTTCCCTTCCATCGCCGAAACATTAATGATGTGTTTCTTGCCTGTTTTGTCTTTCTTCATCACTTCTGAAAGTCGGTTGCAAAGCACAAATGGAGCAACAGCATTTACCAATTGCACTTCAATCATTTCGGTTGTTTCAATTTCGCCTAATTTCAATCGCCAACTGTTTGTTTTTCGTAAATCGACTTGTTGTAAATCTGCATCTAATTCTCCTTCGGGAAAAACTTCTTTTGAAACCAATCCTTTGTCGAACGAATAGGGAATCTGCGATAATTTGGCGGAAGCCCTCAAACCAATTCCAGGTTCAGGACCGTGCCAAGTTACCGGCATATTTTGATTGGACGAAGCGCCAATTGTCAGTGATTTTAATTCTTCCAAACAATTTAAATGGTCGTTCAGCAAACTTTGAACATCCTTATTAAATTCAGAAATCGGCAATTCTTCGTTACGCATTAAATGCGAATAAAATCCGGATGGACGACGAACTGTTTGGGCTGCATTATTAATCAAAATATCCAATCGACCGTATTTTTGTTCGATGAAATTGCAGAAAATTTCCACACTCGGAATGTGTCGCAAATCTAATCCGTGGACTTTCAAGCGATGTCCCCAATCCTTAAAATCAACCTCTTTTGCAAAGCGAATCGCAGAATCTGCAGGAAAACGCGTCGTTGCAATAACCGTCGCGCCACCTCGCAACAACATCAATGTAATGTGATAACCAATCTTTAAACGAGAACCCGTAATAACAGCAACTTGACCGTTTACATCGGCAGTTTGAAAACGTTTTGCATAATTGAAATCTCCGCAATCGGTACACATCGAATCGTAGAAATGATGCATTTTTGTGAATTTAGTTTTGCAGACGTAACAGATTTTCGGAATTTTTAATTCCAATACTTCCTTGTTTTCCAAAATATTTGAAGCCAATAACTTTGGTGCCACAAAAACACTTGCTTCACGAGCGGAACGAATTCCTGTTTCTTTTCGGGCAACTCTATCTCTAGTTTCCTCTTTCTTTTTTGCTAAAGCTTTTGAGTCTTTCTTTCGGCGTGAAAATTCTTCACGGTCGGGTCTGGAGAATTGTCCCGCAGCTTTGATTAGTGCGGTTCTTTGCTCTTTTGGAATGTCAAATATCTGCGAAGTTTCCGCATTTAATTGTTCTAAAACAGCGATGCATTTGTTGATTTCTTCAGCAGAAAGTGTATTTAATGTAGGATTTTCTTGGTTCATTCTTATGGATTTGAAAATGCTTTTGGTGCAAATTCTGAAGTGGCAAAGATAGATTTTTAATACTATAATTTGAAAAGGAGATTTTACACAGATTTCACGAATTTACACGAATTCTAATTTCAAATAAATATACAATCTAAATAAATTTCACAGAATATCATTGTACTTTGTATCTTCGCCCGACTTTGTAGATTATGCAACACCTATTCAAATCATATTTAAAATTCATTTGGAATTCAACCAACGCTCACGGAGTGCATTCGCCGTTTGTGTTTAATTTGGTGCAGAAGTGTTTTTATGATAAAACAAATTATTCTGAATATAACATCCTCTACAAATATTGGTTTTCATTAGTTGAAGATAATAGAACTATTTTAGTTACTGATTTTGGTTCAGGTTCTAGAGTTTTTAAATCAAATAAAAGGAAGGTTAGTCAAATTGCGGAAATTGCAGGAATTTCACAGAAACGTGCAAAATTACTTTTCAGAATAACGCAATATTTTATGCCAAATACTATTTTAGAAATTGGAACGTCATTAGGATTAGCTACTTCTGCCCTAGCGCTGGCAAATAAAAATCTATCTATTACTAGTTTAGAAGGTTGTCAAGAAACATTGTCAGTTGCAAAAGAAATGTTCCAATTTCGAAGTTTTAATTTGCAATCTGAAAGGGTTGCATTTATAAATACCGAATTTTCAAAACAACTCACAACCTACAACCTACAACCTACAACGTACAACTTAATTTTCTTCGACGGCAACCATTCCAAGAAAGCAACTTTAGAGTATTTCGAATTATTATTACCAACAATTGATAACGAAACCGTTTGGATTTTTGATGACATTCATTGGTCTCAAGAAATGGAAGAAGCTTGGGAACTTATAAAAAAACACCCCAAAGTAACGGTCACGGTGGACACATTTCAGTGGGGAATTGTTTTTTTTAGAAGCGAACAAGTCAAAGAAAATTTTATTGTTCGAATTGATAAATCGTTCTTTTTAGATAACGTTTTAGGAATTAAAAACCTTTGGGGATTACTCCATTAATTACTTTTTATTCAACTTATTAAATTCTTTGAAAAGCTCTAATAAGTTCATTACCGATTTCACTAAATCGTTTGTTTCTAACAATAAAGCAAAATACAATTTACTGTTTTTTGGACTCGTTTCGGTAGTACGAATTCTATTGATTTGCTTTGAAATTAATTCAGAAACGGTATCTAACAAAACTTGTTTGTCTTTTAGAATAAGGTCAATTTTATAAAAATCGTCGTTCTTAAAACTATCTTCTAACAATTGTAATAAACGCTGTAATTGGCGGTCAATCGTTTTCAAATCTCGAATTTGATTAAACTTCAACGGCTTGTGATTATTATTGACATGCGAATAACTATTCGATGTAATAAAATCAATCGATTGCACCATATCTTGCAAATAACCTAAAATCAGAATGTAAAATTTACTCGCTTCAACGGAATTATCGTCCAAGTTTTTGATTAAGTAAAAGACATTGTTTTTTAGTTCATCAACTTCTTTTTCTACCTTCTTTTGGTCTTTTTTATTCTCTTTCAACTTTGGCAAATCCTGCAAACTTAAATTGTCTACTACATTTGAATACAATGCACTTGTTTTGCGGAATACTTTTGCAATTTGAGCAGAACTTTCGGTAATCATTTCGTTAACCGTCCCAATATCTTCTTTGCGTAAGCTCTTAATTTCAGCTTCAATTTTGACTTTCTTTTTATGCTTACGTGAACTTCTGTAAAGCATAATTCCCAACATTAAAAGTAAGCCTACGAAAGCAAATACTTCACCGACTTTTAAAATGTAAGCCATAACGAATGCAAGAAAAAAGGCAATAAAAGCGGTAAAGAACCAACCTCCAATAACATTAAAAACACCTGCAATTCTGTAAACCGCACTTTCTCTGTCCCAAGCTCTATCTGCAAATGAAGTTCCCATTGCCACCATAAATGTCACATAAGTCGTAGAAAGTGGAAGTTTTAACGAAGTTCCAATTGCAATTAAAATACTCGCTACCATTAAGTTTACGGATGCTCGAACCATATCAAAAGCAGGTTCGTCGTCATTTCCTTTTGTTGGCTTTTCAACCGATTTAAAGCGATTGTCAATTCGGATTTGTAGTTTTTTAGGTAAAAAATAATTAATTCCTTCACCCAAATAAACACCCAATCTTACAATTCCTCGCGAAATTGTATTTGGTGCAAACTTCTCTACTCCTTCTCCTTGACGCGATAAATTAACACCCGTTTCAATAACGGCTTTTGCTTTTTTAGAAGTCCACAAAGTGATTACCATAATAATTCCTGCGAATAATAAAAAGTAAAACGGAGCCACGATATTGTCGTTTGCCAAAGCACCCATCATAAAAGTTTCACCCGAAGCTCCAGGAACAGCTTGGAAAATTTCATACGAATTGAAAGCTGCAATTGGTACACCTATAAAGTTCACTAAATCATTTCCTGCAAAAGCAAGAGCCAATGCAAACGTACCAATAGTGATGATAACCCGTAAGATATTCACTTTAAAATAGCTAATCAACACTTGAGAAAGCATTAAAAAGAATACAAAATTCACACCTAATATTAAGAATTGATGCGTGTTAATCCAACTTGACTGTTCTGCAGAAATGAAAGAAACGCCTTTTAATCCTTTGATTAAAATAAAGAAAGTAATAGCCGAAATAGCAACTCCTCCGAAAATCGCGCCAAAATATTTCAGCTTTTTCTCATAGTGAAAAGTAAAAATCAAACGCGAAATATATTGTATAAAACTACCTAATGCAAAAGATAGCACTACGGAAAGTAAAATACTATAGACAATTTCTGACGCTTTCTTGGTATTAATGTACATTCCTAGATTATCAAAAGAATCATCCGAAGTATAAATTTTATAAAGTGCCAAACAAACTGCCGCACCTAATAATTCAAAAATGATAGAAACAGTTGTGGATGTCGGTAAACCCAACGAGTTAAAAACGTCCAACAGAAGAATATCACTAATCATAACCGCCAAGAAAATAATCATGACGTCATTAAAGCTAAACATACTTGGTACAAAAATACCGCTTCGGGCAATTTCCATCATTCCGCTGGAAAACATCGCACCTAATAAAACTCCGGCACTCGCCACAATCATAGTGGTTTTAAACGAAATTGCCTTCGAACCTATGGCTGAATTCAAAAAATTAACCGCGTCGTTACTCACTCCAACCATTAAATCAATAACAGCTAAAACGCCCAACACAATCAACATTATTACGTAAATCTGATCCATTCTTTATTGAAATTTCTTTTATGCAAAAGTCCTTTAAGAAATCTGCATGCATGTTAAGTTAATGTTATTAAAAAGATAAGCGTTCCCCATCGGAATGCTTTATCCCAAAAATGAATTTACAATTTTTTTTACCGATTGTTTTAACAATTACACAAAAAAATAGCCGTCCAAAAAATGAACGGCTATTTTTAACCTTTGATATTCAACAAATTTATTCTTTTGCTTCGGCGTTTTCTTCAGCTTTAGCACCCATTCGTTCCCATTTAAATTTAGGAGCAAATTTGAATTTAATTTCTGCGATTTTTAAATTATCGTGAGACGACAATCCTTCTTTTTCAACTGTATTTTTTCTTGAGTCTAAAGCTTCATACAACGCTTTAATCTCGTCAAAATCTTCTCTTGAGTACGAGTTTTTATTGGCGTCAAATTCATTATAAAAGTCATTGTAAACGGTCAAAATATTATCCTTGTTTACCCAACTGAAGTCCATATCGCCACCAGTCATTTTTCCATCACCAAAATAAGAGTTACGAATCACTACTTTTCTATCCACTGGTTTAGGAACACTTGCCTCTACTTTCGTTTTAAACTCCGTATATTTAACTTTCGCTTTCTCAATTCGAATTTCTGCTTCAGCACGATCTTTCATACTAGCAATTGCCATGTCTGCTTCGTTCATACGGTCGTTATATCCCGCTTCAATTGCTTGCCAGTTTGCTAAAGCATCTGCTTCTGTAACAACTTGAACTGAATCTACATATTTCTCATAACGGTCAAATGACTTCTCTGCCATTTCTTGTTCTTCATTTTTACACGAGGTAAAAGAAGCTGCAAGGATAGCAACTCCTACTAATAATTGTACTTTTTTCATAATTTGGTTTATTTTAATAATTCATCATAAAAGTAACAAATGATTCAATATAACATTTAATTAACTTAAAAATTTATGATTAATTTAATAATTATACATTTTTAATGAATAAATATTCATATCTTGTAACTGTGACCTGAAATTGTATAATAGTTTTGCTGATGTTTTATTGCATTAAAATGTAACTTTAGCCCAGAATTCTAAAAACTACACAAAATGAAGGTCTACACCAAAACAGGAGATAAAGGAACAACAGCACTTTTTGGAGGTACGCGTGTTCCAAAAAATCACATACGAATAGAAAGTTACGGAACGGTGGATGAATTAAATTCGCATATTGGATTAATAAGAGACCAGGATATTAATGGAATATACAAAAACACATTGGCCGAAATTCAGAATAAGCTATTTACTGTTGGAGCAATATTAGCTACACCACCCGAAAAGGAAACATTGAAAAATGGAAAAGACCGCTTAAACATTCCCAAGATTACAGAGGCAGAAATTGAGTTTATGGAAAATGCGATTGATTCAATGGAAGCGTCACTCCCACAAATGACACATTTTGTATTACCTGGAGGCCATCCAACTGTGTCATATTGTCATATCGCACGTTGTGTTTGCCGCAGAGCGGAACGAATAGCAGTCCATTTAAACGAAATTGAGTCCATTGATTTCTTCGTTTTGAAATACTTGAACCGACTTTCTGACTACCTTTTTGTGTTGGCACGGAAGTTGTCTCAAGACTTAAACGCTGAAGAGGTTCAATGGATTCCCGAAAAATATTGACAGTAAATTTCCGGGCTATTTTTCTAAAAAATCCTTTTGCGAAACTGGAAAATAAAAAAACGTTCTTAACTTTAAAAAATAAACACAATTTTACTTGACTGTCTCAGTAAAAAATTTATTTTTGCATAAAATTATAAAACTTATACAAGATGTATTGGACATTAGAATTGGCATCCTATTTAAGTGACGCACCGTGGCCTGCTACTAAAGATGAACTTATTGACTATGCTATTAGAGCTGGTGCACCTTTAGAAGTGGTAGAAAACCTTCAATCTATAGAAGACGAAGGAGAGATCTATGAATCAATGGAAGAAATTTGGCCTGATTATCCAACCGACGAAGATTATCTTTGGAACGAGGATGAATACTAAAAAATAAACCCAATGAAAAAGTCTCATGCGAGACTTTTTTTTTGTTTGAATAACGAATTGAATAACAGAATTATATACATATGAGCTTCATAAACAGCATTCTTAAAGCCTTTGTAGGCGATAAATCACAGAAGGACGTTAAGGCTTTACAACCTTACTTGGCTAAAATTAAAACATTTGAGTCTTCATTGGCTGCCTTATCTCACGATGAATTAAGGGCAAAAACCGCTGAATTCAAAAAGCGAATACAAGAAGCACGTCAGGAAAAAGATGATAAGATTGCGGCTCTAAAACTTGAAGTAGACCAAAAAGTAGATATCGATGAGAAAGAAGACATTTATGTGTCTATCGATGCTTTAGAAAAAGAAGCCTATGATATTTCTGAAAAAACATTATTAGAAATTCTTCCTGAAGCTTTTGGCGTTGTCAAAGAAACAGCGAGAAGATTTAAGGACAATTCAGTAGTTCGCGTGAAAGCAAGTCCTAGCGATTTGAAATTTTCTGCTGCTAAAGAATATGTAAGTATCGAAGGCGATGAAGCACTTTGGTCAAATACGTGGTCAGCTGCCGGAAAACTAATTACATGGGACATGATTCATTATGATGTTCAGTTAATTGGTGGAATGGTGTTGCACCAAGGTAAAGTAGCGGAAATGCAAACGGGTGAGGGAAAAACATTAGTTGCAACTCTACCTCTTTACTTAAATGCATTAACTGGAAACGGTGTGCATTTAGTTACCGTGAACGACTACTTGGCAAAAAGAGATAGCGCTTGGAAAGCACCTCTTTTTGAATTCCACGGAATGACGGTTGATTGTATCGATAATCACCAACCGAATTCAGACGCAAGACGTGAAGCGTATAATGCTGATATTACTTATGGTACAAATAACGAATTTGGTTTCGATTATTTGAGAGATAATATGGCTCATGCTCCAACAGATTTAGTGCAACGCAAACACAATTTTGCAATTGTCGATGAGGTCGATTCTGTTTTGATTGACGACGCTCGAACTCCGTTGATTATTTCAGGTCCGGTTCCGCAAGGTGACCGACATGAATTCATGGAGTTGAAACCAAAAATTGAAAATTTAGTAGCACTTCAACGCCAACTATCTAATGGATTTTTAACAGAAGCCAAAAAATTAATTAAAGAAGGAAATACGAAAGACGGTGGTTTTCAATTATTGAGAGCGTATCGTGCTTTGCCAAAAAACAAAGCGTTAATTAAATTTTTGAGTGAAGAAGGAATTAAACAATTGCTTCAAAAAACTGAAAATCATTACATGCAAGACAACAACCGCGAAATGCATAAAGTGGATGAAGCGTTGTATTTTGTCATTGAAGAAAAAAACAATCAAGTTGAACTTTCAGATAACGGTATCAAATTTTTATCGACAGATGAAGATGCTGATTTCTTCGTTCTTCCGGATATTGGAACTGAAATTGCTCGAATTGAAAAATTAAAATTAGACAAAGACGCTGAAGCAGAAGAAAAGGAAAAATTATTCCAAGACTTCGGTATTAAAAGCGAACGAATTCATACGTTAACTCAATTGCTTAAAGCCTATTCTCTTTTTGAAAAAGATGTAGAATACGTAATCATGGACAACAAAATCATGATTGTAGATGAGCAAACAGGTCGTATAATGGATGGTCGTCGTTATTCTGACGGTTTGCACCAAGCGATTGAAGCAAAAGAAAATGTAAAAATTGAAGCGGCTACGCAAACATTTGCAACTGTAACTTTACAGAATTACTTTAGAATGTACAACAAACTTGCAGGTATGACCGGAACGGCCGTTACTGAAGCAGGGGAATTGTGGGAAATATATAAATTAGACGTTGTTGAAATTCCAACCAACCGTCCGATGGCTCGTAACGATAAAGAAGATTTGATTTACCGTTCCGTTCGTGAAAAATTCAACGCTGTTATTGACGATGTAACGGAATTATCAAAAGCAGGACGTCCGGTTTTAATTGGAACAACTTCGGTTGAAATTTCGGAATTATTAAGCCGAATGTTGAAAATGAGAAACGTGCAACACAACGTTTTGAATGCCAAAATGCACAAGCAAGAAGCACAAATCGTTGAAGAAGCGGGTAAATCTGGTGTTGTAACTATTGCAACAAACATGGCCGGTCGTGGAACGGATATTAAATTATCTCCAGAAGTAAAAGCGGCAGGTGGTTTAGCAATTATTGGTACAGAACGTCATGATTCGCGTCGTGTAGACCGTCAATTACGAGGTCGTGCAGGTCGTCAAGGAGATGTGGGAAGTTCACAATTTTACGTTTCACTAGAAGATAACTTAATGCGTCTTTTTGGTTCAGAACGAGTTGCAAAAGTGATGGACAGAATGGGATTGAAAGAAGGCGAAGTAATTCAGCATTCAATGATGACCAAATCTATCGAAAGAGCACAGAAAAAAGTAGAGGAAAATAACTTTGGAGTTCGTAAACGCTTATTGGAATACGATGACGTAATGAATGCACAACGTGAAGTAGTTTACAAACGCCGTCGTCACGCTTTGCATGGCGAACGTTTGAAAGTGGATATCGCTAACATGATTTATGATACGTGTGAATTAGTGGCGACCTCAAATAAAGAAGGTGGCGATTTCAAGAACTTCGAATTTGAATTGATTCGCTATTTCTCAATTACAGATGCAATTACGGAAGCAGAATACAACAAACTTACTCCAATTGAAATTGCAGGAAAAGTATACAAAGCAGCTTTAGAATACTATACAGAAAAAACAAATCGCAGTGCTCGGGAAGCATTGCCGATTATTAAAAATGTTTTTGAAAACAAAGACAATCAGTTTGAACGCATCGTAGTTCCTTTTACAGACGGAATTAAATCGTTAAACGTCGTTACTGATTTGAAAAAAGCATACGACAGCGAAGGAAAACAATTAATTGCTGATTTTGAAAAAAATATCACCTTAGCAATTGTGGATGAAGCTTGGAAAAAACACTTGCGTAAAATGGACGAGTTGAAACAATCAGTTCAATTAGCCGTTCACGAACAAAAAGACCCGTTGCTGATTTACAAATTCGAAGCTTTTAAATTATTTAGTTCAATGTTGAATGGCGTAAATAAAGAAGTTGTTTCATTCTTGTTCAAAGGTGATTTGCCGCAACAAAATACAGCGACAATTCAAGAAGCGAAAGAAGTACGTCAGAAAGAAGACTATACGACTTCTAAGGATGAAATTCAAAATACAGACCAAGCAGCTGCAGAAAACCGCGAAGCAGGTCAAACACAACAACGTCAAGTCACAGAAACGATTAAACGCGAAATGCCGAAAATCAACCGTAACGACAACGTAACAATTAAACATGTGATGAGTGGAAAAACGGAAAGTATGAAATACAAAAAAGCCGAATCCCTTTTAGCATCAGGCGAATGGGTTATCGTTAACGAATAACTTCATTTTCTAAAATCTCTAAAATCCTCAAACTGAATACAGTTTGGGGATTTTTTTTGTGGGAAACTTTTCATAACTTCTTGAAATTCTGTTTTTTCAAATTGCCTTAAACCGAATTATCTGTTTATCTTTGCAGCAGTTTAACTTTTACACAAAAAATGAAACCCAACACACAACAATTAGTCGATTTAAGTACACAAGTAAGAAGAGACATTCTTCGCATGGTTCACGCCGTAAATTCAGGCCATCCCGGAGGTTCTCTTGGTTGTACCGAATTTTTAGTAGCACTTTACCAAAACATCATGGACCGAAAAGAAGGCTTTGACATGGACGGAATGAACGAAGATTTATTCTTTCTTTCTAACGGTCACATTTCTCCTGTTTTCTACAGTGTTTTAGCAAGAAGCGGTTACTTTCCGGTAGCAGAATTAGCGACATTCCGTTTGTTAAATTCTCGTTTGCAAGGTCACCCAACAACTCATGAAGGTTTACCTGGAGTTAGAATTGCTTCTGGTTCACTAGGACAAGGATTATCTGTTTCTATTGGTGCGGCTCAAGCCAAAAAATTAAACAACGACAACCATTTAGTGTATACTTTAATGGGCGACGGTGAATTGCAAGAAGGTCAAAACTGGGAAGCAATTATGTATGCTGCTGCTAAAAAAGTGGACAACATTATCGCTACAGTTGATTTAAACGGAAAGCAAATTGACGGTTCTACAGACGAAGTTTTACCAATGGGAAGCATTCGTGCAAAATTCGAAGCATTCGGCTGGGACGTTTTAGACATTGAAAAAGGAAACGACATTGAAGCAGTAATTGCAGGATTGAATGAAGCTAAAGCCAAAACAGGAAAAGGAAAACCAGTTTGTATTTTGTTACATACAGAAATGGGTAACGGAGTTGATTTCATGATGTACACGCACGCTTGGCACGGAAAAGCGCCAAATGACGAGCAATTGGCAAAAGCTTTTGAACAAAACGCTGAAACTTTAGGAGATTACTAATTAAGTAATTATTTACGTAGTACAATATTCATGAAGAAATACATCTGTCTGCTACTGATTTTTACGATGCAGTTTGGCTTTGCCCAAAAAACATATAAGTTCAATTTGTTTGCAAATTATGAATCGCGAAAAGACAACAATCATTTTCAACAATTTTTTTTATCTGACACAATAGAAAACAATTATAGGCTATCAGTCTATGCGAAAAATGGAGAGATTATAAATGTGATTTTGGCCGATTATGAAGTAGGTGAAATTTACCGTTTTGAAATTCACGATAAAAGTTTTAAAGGTTTTGATATTTCTAGTAATTTAAAGAATTACGAGATATTTACCATGACAAATCCTAAAACCAGAAACAATTCTTATTGTGTAAGACATTACGATAGAAATTCACAAAAACTAAATGATTCAGTTAATGTTGAAACATTTACTTTTTATAAAAATAGAAGAAAGAAAAAGATATCTTCTATTACTACGATTCAAAGTTTAAGTTCAAAACATATAAAAAACCGTTTTTCTTCAGATGATGTAGGAATGATTATAGAGTGCATCGATAAAAGTTATGAATCGAAAATAATACAGAAAATCAATAGTAAATACTTTGATGGTAAAAAGTTGAAGTTTGAACACAGTAACAATTTGGTGGAAATGCAGCCAATAAATTTTAATTTTATTATTCAAAAATGAAAAAACATATCAATACAGGAAATAAAGATACACGTTCAGGTTTTGGAGCGGGATTAACTGAATTAGGTCAAACTAACGAAAATGTAGTTGCACTTTGTGCCGATTTAATTGGTTCATTAAAAATGGACGATTTTAAGAAAAATCATCCAGAACGTTTTTTCCAAATCGGAATTGCTGAAGCAAACATGATTGGAATTGCAGCAGGTTTGACTATTGGTGGGAAAATTCCGTTTACAGGAACATTCGCTAACTTTTCTACAGGAAGAGTGTACGACCAAATCCGTCAATCTGTAGCTTATTCAGATAAAAATGTAAAAATCTGTGCTTCTCACGCAGGATTAACTTTAGGAGAAGATGGTGCAACTCACCAAATCTTAGAAGACATCGGTTTGATGAAAATGTTGCCAGGAATGACAGTAATCAACACGTGTGATTACAATCAAACGAAAGCAGCTACGATGGCAATTGCTGATCACCATGGCCCAGTTTACTTGCGTTTTGGCCGTCCGTCTGTTCCAAATTTCACACCTGAAAACGGAACATTCGAAATTGGAAAAGCTGTTTTATTGAATGAAGGTTCTGACGTTACCATTATTGCTACTGGACATTTGGTTTGGGAAGCATTAGTTGCTGCAGAAGCGTTAGAAGCGAAAGGAATTTCGGCAGAAGTGATCAACATTCACACTATTAAACCGTTGGACGAGGAAGCCATTTTAGCGTCTTTAGCAAAAACAAAATGTGTAGTTACTGCGGAAGAACATAATATAATGGGAGGTTTGGGTGAAAGCGTTGCTCGAGTTTTAGCATTGAATAATCCTTCACCACAAGAGTTTGTTGCCGTTAACGACAGTTTTGGCGAATCTGGAACTCCAGACCAATTGATGGATAAATACAAGTTGAACAATCAAGCAATTGTTGCAGCTGTAGAAAAAGTGATGAAGAGAAAATAATCAATATCTCACGAAATAAAAAATCCAGTACTAGAAAGTACTGGATTTTTTTGTTGCTTAATATTACAGAATTATTGACAATTTGCGTCCAAATGTTTTCTTACACGAGTTGGACTTTCAAAATCTCCAGAACAACTTGGAATCCCTTTTCTGTCGTCGTAAGGTGTTGAAGGATCATCTACTAATGCACCGTTAAATGGATATTGAGCAGTGATTGTCACGCCATCTGCATTAACGTACGTATATCTTGTTTCTAAAATGGTTCTCACGCCATCATTGTCATCATCAATATCTAAAAAGTCAGGTATGTTATCGCCGTCTGTATCGACTGTGTACAAATCCTCAACACCAGATCCATTTTCATATTTAGATAAAACACTATCACGATCGTGATCGCGTTCACGAACACTGTGCAATCGAACGGTAAAAACCAAAGGTGAATAAATTGGAATATTATTTTGTGGCGTGTTGTAATACGCTAAACCTGAAGGCAAAAACACCACACCTACTCCGTAATTATTGTAAGATACAGAACCATCTACTCCTACATCGATTGTTTCAGATGCTTTTAAAAGCGAAGTAAATTGTCTAAAACCAGAAATTACAGAAACTTCTGCACTAGATATTTTTGGAAATGTAGCCCAAAACGGTGTGTTATTAATGTCAAATTGTTTATCATTCAACTTCCAGCCTCTGTAACTAACGTAAGTGGAATCAAATCTAGTTGTAGAAGCACCACCACCTTCATTAAGGATTAAATAGTACATTTTATAATCAACAGGATCTTTAACACGACCATCTACAAAATTCGTTGCACGAATATCATTCTTTACCATTTTAAATTGCAAAGGATACTCAGTATTGTCCCAAATAGAAACTTTACCTTCGGCATTCCCAACAATCAAAGTGTCGATTTTTACATCCGTTCTACCGTCGACTTCTATTACGGAAAAACTGTGTGTTTTTAAATACGATTCAATAGCTTCAATATCCGCTGGATACTGTTCTGTATATGCTCTTGGAGGCGCTGCCACTTTCTCGTCGTCTTTACTACAAGAAAATAAAACGATACTTACTAAAGGCAAGATAAAATAAAACCTAAATTTGTTCATTATTATAAAAAATTTTCGTCGCAAGATACAATATTGATTTATTTTTGAACTAAAATTTAACGCTGATTTTACAAAACAAATGAGAATTGACAAATATTTATGGTGTGTAAGATATTACAAAACCAGAAACATGGTTACCGAAGCATGCAAAAAAAATCACATTACCGTGAACGGACTAGTTGCAAAGCCATCTAAGGAGGTTTTTCCGACGGACAAAGTGACTTTTCGTAAAGATCAAATTGTTCGAAAAATCACAGTTTTAGACATTCCTCCCAATCGTGTTGGACCGAAATTAGTAGATATCTATCGGAAAGATGAAACGCCTACAGAATCTTTTGAACATTTAGAATTACTGAAATTAGCTAAGGAACATTACCGTAAAAATGGAGAAGGTAGACCAACTAAAAAAGACCGTCGTGACATTGACGACTACACAACTGATTTTGATACCGATGAAGAAGTTTAAAATTATAATTGTTTAAATTTACACTCAAATAAAAATTTCCATGAGTCAAAATACTATTCTTAACCACCAAGAAATAGCACACAAAATCAAGCGAATTGCTTATCAAATCTATGAAACGTTTGTAGATGAAGAAGAAATTGTGATTGCCGGAATCGCTCAAAATGGCTATCTCTTTGCAGAAAAAATTGCAGAAACATTAGAATCGATCACGCCCATTAAAGTTTTATTGTGCGAAGTGTTTATTGACAAGCAAAATCCCACAGAAGCAATAACAACTTCCATTTCTGCAGAAACTTATAAAAATAAAGGATTAATATTGGTAGACGATGTTTTGAATTCGGGAACAACATTAGTCTACGGTGTCCGTCATTTTCTAGATGTACCGTTGAAAAAATTTAAAACTGCAGTTCTAGTCGACAGAAACCACAAGAAATATCCTGTGAAAGCCGATTTTAAAGGCATTTCACTTTCAACCTCTTTATTTGAACACGTGACCGTAGTTTTTGAGAAAGACAACAACCACGCCTTCTTAAGTTAGCAGGTTGACAATTTCTGTTGAAATCAAATCAGGTGACTTTTCATTTACAAAAATTTTGAAATTTGCCTGATTGTAGAAATAACTTCTGTCAAAAAGATGTTTGGCAATGTACTCCTTAAATTCATCGGCATCTAAATTAGCAATTAGAGGCCTGTTCTGGCGTTCTTCAATTAATCTCGCACACAAAGTACCAATTGATGCATTCAAGTACACTGAAGATACGTTTTCACCCGAAAGTAACAAGTGATTATTTGCATAGCAAGGCGTTCCTCCTCCTAAACTCAAAACGAACGTTTCCTCTTTTGTAAGAAATTCTTTAAAAATCTCGTGTTCTATTTTTCTAAAGAAGATTTCACCCTTCTGCTTAAAAATTTCTGAAATGGACATTTCGAAACGTTTTTCAATGAAATGATCTAAATCATAGAATGAAATTCCCAATCGTTCCGCCACTAATTTTCCAACAATTGACTTTCCCGAACCCATATAACCAAGTATCAAAATCTTTTTCATCAAAATAAAGTCTTAAATAACAATGTGTTAAGTTTAAATCCAAAAAAAAGACAAATTTAAAGCAAAAATGCTTTGAAAAATAAATAATAAGGCCTTATATTTGCACCCGCATTCAAGGAAATAAAAATGACTCGATAGCTCAGTTGGTAGAGCACATCACTTTTAATGATGGGGTCCTGGGTTCGAGCCCCAGTCGGGTCACAAATTGACTTATTTTTCTTGAATGCATCGACTCGATAGCTCAGTTGGTAGAGCACATCACTTTTAATGATGGGGTCCTGGGTTCGAGCCCCAGTCGGGTCACAAAAGGTCGTTCGTTTTTCGAATGACCTTTCTTTTTTTGGGCCACGTGGAGAAACGGTAGACTTGCCATCTTGAGGGGGTGGTGCTCGAAAGGGCGTGTGGGTTCAAATCCCACCGTGGTCACATAAAAAATCCTTAAACTTTCTGTTTATCAGTTGTTTAAGGATTGCTTATTTTAGTATTTGTACGATTTCTGTATTATTGAAGTAGTATAATTGTTTTAAATCTTAATAATACGCTTCGATTTTATCAATTTTTTTCTTGAACGATTCCGACTTTAGCATCTTATTAAAATTGTCTTCTCTATTATCAAGTGGATTCCATAAAAAAATATTTTATCACTGATATGCCTCTTAACGTACTCACTCCAAAAGAATTTTAATTTTCAGTAATATTTTCCACCTCAACAGTAATAATAAGCAACTTCAAAGCATTTTTAACTAAAATAATTATTTCCTTCAACTTATTTGATTCAATAAGTTCTATTAAGCCATCAACCGTCTTTATATCAATTATCATTGTCATCGGGATTGGTAAAAACAATTTGAACTTTGGAAATATATTGGTTGTTGTTATTGGCATCTGTATAATTAATAGCTTTTAAACTTACGTAGAACAAATTTTGATAAATCAGTTAATGTCTTTATAAGTTCCGTTGGTTCTAATACTTTTAAATCGCTATTCATTAGCTCCAAATTATCATTAGTAAGGTTTTGGAACTGTTCACGTATTTCTTTAGCGTTGCGGTTCGGTCTTCCTTTGGTTCTTCCGTATGTTTTTATGCCTGCTTGCCAACTCTCCTATTTTTATTACTTTAGTTAATCGATTACAAAAATGGATTTAAATTTAGTGATCGACTAAAGCTATACATCATATTCCAAGGTTTTGGAAATTAATTGTATGATGCTACTTAAAAAAAAAGACGTTCCAAGTTGGAACGTCTTTTTTTTTTGGAAACGTGATTTAATTTATTCAATCAAAACAAGTGTTCTATTAATTAATTCATTTTTGTACTTGATGACATCATCAATATGTTCTAAAATATATTCATTATTATCAATAATTAATTTCATTTTAGTATCATTAAAAACTAATTTACAAATAACTTTTTTAGTAGAATTGTCAATACTGATATTGAAAAAATTTTTAAAATCTTTATATGAAATTCTTTCTTTTGGAATTCTTTTATTTTGAATCAACATCGTTCTAATGGTATGATAGGCTTGAATTTCAAATTCTGTTGTAATTACTCCCAAAGAATTAGATTTTGTCTCTTCAAGTACTTTTTTTTCATATAATGATTTCAACAAAGTAGAGTTAATTAAATTAATCATTTTACCTTGAGTCTCTTCATTAAACTTTGATTTAAAACTCATGTTTTTGTGAATAATTTTTAATAAATCTTTTGACGGCGCAATTAACTCATTAAATATTGAAGTTTCAAAACTTCTTATAAATACTTCTTCTTGAGCCGTACTAATAATATCAATAATTTTTATAAATCTTTTATCAAAGTGCAATAACGATTCAATATCATTTTCATCATAAGTAAGCAAGTTAAACACATAAAATGGATTGCTGTCTATTATATTTGGTTCAACAACATCAGAATAGAATTTATACTCTATACCATTTGTCAAAATAGCAATTCGTGAATTTTTAGTATTATTAAAATAACCGTTTAACTGCCCAGCTTCTTTATCGGATAGCTTACTATTATACTTCTTTGCTTCTACAAGTAATGTATCTTTTTTATTTAAAATTATTGCATAATCAATTTTTTGACTAACTCTGTCACCGAAGTCTGCATTATATTCAGGGATTAAATCATTGGAAACATAATTTAGTAGTCCGAAAAAAGGTTCAATTAAAAATTTGCGTGTTTGTGCTTCGTTTGTACACAATTCGATCGCATCAATTACTTTAAAATTATCTAATGCTTTTTTTAGTTGCGTTACTGCCTGTTTTGGTATTACTGTTGCCATAAAAATGATTGATTATTGTACCAAATCTAACAATAAAAACTAAATAAAGATAAATCTATGAAATTTCTTTTTTGTAATGATCAAATTACTTTAGGCATACAACGTGAGAAAGGACACTAGCGTATTTAATTAGATACTATTCATTAATAAATAACTATATTTTTAATTTAATATCTAATCTTAGAATTAATAGTAGGGAACTAGTAAATAATTAAAAAAAACGCTTCTACCCTAGTAACGCAAACAAAACAACAGTATCTTTCCATAAGATGCTGTTGTTTTGTTTATATAAAAAAAAGGCAAAAGAAACTGAATTCTTTTGCCTTTTTTTAAGACTCATTTAAACGCTTTACAGCTTAGATGCCGTGTTCGTCAAATAATGTAATTAATTCCGGCTCTGAAGGCCTTGGAGTATCGTAAGAAATCAAATTACCTTGTGGATCCAGTAATATAAAACGTGGAATGCCTTCAATAAAGTAATCCTTGATGAATTGCGACTCGATTTCGTTATCCGCCAATAATTGAACGCCTCCTAAGCCTTCTTTAACAATCATCTTTTTCCACTTTTCTTTGTCCTTTTGACGGTCGACAGAAATACTTAAGAAAGTAATGTTTTTTCCGTGGTATTTTTTCTCTAGTTCTTTTATGTAAGGAAATTCATATTTGCAAGGTCCACACCAAGTTGCCCAAACATCAATGAAAACATATTTTCCACGAAGGTCAGATAAAGACACTTTTTTACCATTTTGACTTTCATAATTTTTAAATGATGGCGATGGTTTTCCAACGATTAGCTTCTCATTAATTTGCAGTTGCTTCGTGTTTTCAGCAGTCATTCCGGTCATAAATTCCTCTTGTGCCTTGCTCTGCATTGAAATAAAGTTGGCACTTAAGTTTTTCTTGTTGCTCTCTAAAAGATGTACGATTTTAGAATTGTACTCATTTAGTTTGCTAGTGAATGTTGGTTTGTCTAATGAAAACAACGTTCTATAATCTTCGCCGAAAAGTTCGTTTGTAAACTTCTCTTTTTCGAATAACACTTGATTTTCTAAACTACCTTTTCCTTCATATTTCAAAGTTGATTTGAATTTTTTGGCATCAAAACTCACCTGAACATCCATACCATTTTCAACATAGAGGCTAAAAAAACTATCGTAGGAAGTAGTATAAATCGTAGGTGTTTTTAAATGGATTGTATCTCTAAAAGAGCCATCAGCACCCACGTTTAACATTGCGCTTTTTCCTGCGGCACTGTCGTAAAGACGTATTTTTTTATCTGCCGTTGGATTTTCAATCTTACCGGAAATTATGGCGTAATCCACTTGTGCTTGAGCGCTAAAAAATCCAATTGTCGCTAAAAAAGTTATTGCTATTTTTTTCATTTTTGTATATTTTATAATTAAGTATCTGTTTCAGTTAATAACCCGGGTTTTGAATCAATAAATTGTTCGCACTCAAAACATTTAAAGGCATCGGAAGGATGAATTGCGTTTCTGAAGTAAGTGACGCTTTTTCAGCGAAAGCGGAAACATCACCCAACTTATGGTAACGAATTAAATCAAACCACGTTTCTCCATTTTCAAAAAACAATTCTAATAATTTCTCCTCACGGATTTGAGTCAAAAGTGTCGTTTTATCGCTCAGTTCATACGCTTCCACTCCTGCTCTTTCTCTAATTGCATTCAAACTGGTTAACGCATCGTCTAAATTTCCGCCCGCTTTTCTAGCTTCCGCTTCTGCATGAATTAAATAAATTTCACCTAAACGGATGTAAAATAACGTGTTGTTTTCAGAATTAGCTTGAAAAGTATTTACTGGATATTTACCATTCAAATTCGTTCCTTTCGTACTTGTTGCATACGCATAAGAAAATCGAGGGTCGTAACCTGAACCACTTTCCGTTAAAGAACCTGCTCCATCAATTTGAGCATCTGCTAACGTTCGAAGCGTTTCACTGTATTTGGTTCGGTTTATTTGATACATTCCACTTCCACCTTCTGGTGTTTGCGTATGGTAAATGGCAAAAATAGCTTCAGATGAATTATAAGTGTTTGAAAAGATGGAACCGTAGTTCGTTTCTAACTCATATCCTTCTGCATTTAGAATTACTTCTTGTGCTGCAGCAGCGGCTCCTTCATAATCATTCATATATAGTTTAACTCTTGCCAATAAAGCAGTCGAAGCTACTTTTCCTGCAAAGTAATGTGCTACCATCGATGGACCATTTGCAGACGCGTCTTCTAAATCTGCAACAATTGATGCATATACTTCCTGTACAGAATTCCGTTGCGCGAAAACAACGTCCGTTGAAAATGTTGTTTTAAGTACAATTCCATACGATGAATTTTGGTCGTAAAACTGGCCAAAATAACGCAGCAAATTAAAATTAGCCATTGCACGAGCAAATTTTGCTTGCATGATCAGCTCTGTTTTTCGTTCGTCAGAAATACCAACTGCTTTTCCTTTTTCTAATTCTTCAATTAAAAAATTGCTACCATTTATAATTTTGTAATGTGCATTGTATAAAAAGCCCAAGTATAAGTTTTCAGGTTTCACTTGATTTGCGTTAAAACCAGTACTTCCTGTAATCGTTCCGGAAAAGAAACCTTCATTGCCTAAAGCACCAAGATGCAACGGAAATGCGTTGAGTTCTATGGCACGCCAACCGCCGTAAATTCCATTTAAAACAGCTTGAGCTGATTGTTCGTCTCGAATTGCATTCTCCGTTGTCAGTTGATTTAAAGGCTTCACATCGTCAATACTGCAACTTACGACTGAAGTTACAAGCATTAAAGTCAAGGCGATTTTTAAGATATATATTTTATTTTTCATGAGAATTTTATTTTTTAAAATTGTAATTGAACACCAAATGAAAATGATTTCGCTAATGGATACGGATCTTCATTCTGCACTTGATCTGTAACTCCTCCTCTTTCAGAGAAAATTTCCGGATCAATTCCTGGCCATTTTGTCCATGTGACGATGTTTGTAGCTGCAACAAAAATGGTTGCACGAGACAACATTAATTTCTCCACAATTGCTTTATCAAAAGTATAATTCAACTGAATATTTTTCAATCGCAAATAAGAAGTGTCAAATAAATAACGATCTGAGATTCTACCGTTTCCAGCTGGATCCGTATATACTGCTTTTGCATAACGTGCATCGGTATTTTCAGGCGTCCAAGTATTCAAACCATATTCTGCTAATTTATTTTGACCTATACTGTTATAAACTCCCGTTGGAATTGCATCCCAAACAGATTCAGCACCTACAGAATATTGGAAGAAAGCAGATAAACTTAAATTTTTATACGTAAATGTGTTGCTGAAACCTCCAAAAAATTCCGGTTGAATAGACCCAATTACAGAACGATCATCCGCATTGATTTCACCATCACCGTTCACATCTTTAAATTTATAATCTCCCACGCTTAAAGAAGGCGAACTGTAAAATCCATTTGGAGCATCTGCATTCAACTGATCAATTTCAGCTTGGTCTTGGAAAATTTTTTCCACTTGGTATCCCTTAATTGTTCCAATAGGTTGACCTTCTACATAGTAATCAAGACTATACTGATTGATATTTGCACCATTCAACTTGTCTAATTTATTTTTATTAGTCGCCCAATTCACATTCATACTCCACATGAAATCTTCCGTACGAATGATATCTCCACCAATATTAATTTCAATTCCTTTATTAGAAACATCCATCAAATTAGAGAAATAAGTCAACGGTCCAAGTTCAAAAGGAATTGGTGTTGGCGCTAAAGCTCCTGTTGTTTTTCTCGAATAAGCATCTATACTACCATACAAACGGTGAGAAAAAGCTTTGAAATCAACACCTAAATTAAATTCCTTGGTAGTTTCCCAACCAATATTTTTATTAGGTAAGATATTTAAAGGTGTGATTCCGGTATTTCCTCCGTATTTAATTCCGCTATTGGTTCCAAAGAATTGCAAATAAGCAAAATCAGCTGTATTTGCCGAACCTACTTTACCGTAACTGGCTCTTAATTTCAACACATTCAAATCTTCCACTTTAATGAATTCTTCGTTTGCAATATTCCAGCTTGCCGCAAGGGACGGGAAATATCCACTCTTATTTCCAGGTCCAAATTTTGAAGATTCGTCTCTTCTAAAATTCACCGTAAGATTGTATAAATCATTATAACTGTAACTCAATCTCGAGAAAATAGAGTTGATTCCCGATTCACTTTTACTGCTTGAAAAGGAAGTAATTTGAGCAGCTGAATTCGGATCAATTAAAATTTCATCGTCGGGAAAACCGGTGTAAAAAACGCTGTTGTATTGACGTTTAGTGCGGTCCCATGAATATCCAACCAATGCTTTGAAATTATGATCCCCTAAGTACAAATCATATTTTGCAGTTAAGTTGGTTGTAATATTTGAGGTTAACCCGTTTCCTGTAATCAAATTAGATTCGTTTGGGTACCCAAAGTTGGTTGACGTGGTTTTTGGAATAAACAAGTTAGAATCATTGTAAAAAACACCTGCATTTACATCACCTCTTAACACTAAATCTTTCGCTACTTTCGCTTCAAGAAATGTGTTTCCAATAAAATTATAGGATCTGTTTTCTGACTTATTCTGCAATTTAGCAACAGGATTTGGCTCGTAAGTTTCAAAACCATATTGATAATCAGGTTGGTCTAACAACATTCCGTTTTCTCCACGAACTGGTAAATCAGGACGAGCGATTACGTTAGCAGTATTTACGGTGTTGAATCCGAAATCTTTTGCTTCGCCAGATAAATTTTTAGTATGCGAAACATTTGCAGTCGCACCCATTGTCACTTTTTTGCCGATTTTTGAATCAATTGCCATTCTCAAATTGTACTGGTCGTATTTCTCATTGATGACCAATCCTTCTTGATCTACAGCTGATAATCCAAAAGAGTAATTCGTACTTTCTGAACCACCTCTTACATTTAAATTATACTGATTCGTTAATGCGAATTTTCGGAACGTTTCCTTGTTCCAATTTGTATTGGCTGTGCCAAAATAAGAATCATTCAACCCATTGTACGTATATAAAAAAGTATCGTAATCCAATTCGATATTTCCGATGTTCATCAAATCCATATCGTAAAAGAAATCAAGTGTCCCGTCGTTTAACGAGTTCACACTGTTGCTCATTAAAGTATCATAAAACGCTCGGTATTGAGTCGCATCCAATGCTTTCAACGTATTAATTGGTTGAGCATAAGTCGTTGTATAAGAGAAATCGACCGTAGATTTTTGATTCTTAGTCCCTCTTTTGGTCGAAACAATGACAACTCCATTCGCACCACGAGAACCGTAAATTGCAGTTGCAGCAGCATCTTTTAAAATATCGATTTTCTCAATATCATTTGGGCTTAACGCCAAAAGTGGATTGGAACCGCCTAAAGCATCGGCATTAAACGGAACACCGTCAATCACAAAAAGAGGCTGATTCAAACTTCCTGAAAGTGGCGAAGTCAATCCTCTAATATTCAACCGAACCGGTTCGCCTGGACGACCACTGTTTTGCGAAACTTGAACTCCAGGTGCCAAACCTCCCAAAGCTTTGTCAAATCCAACATTTCCAACCGAAAGTTGCGTAATTTCCTTTTTATCGATCGAAGAAACCGCACCAGTTACTTTATTTCTAGATTGTTTGTCGTATCCTATAATTACAATTTCTTGCATATTTTCGACTTGGAATTTTAATTTTACATTCATAAAATCAGTGTTTCCAACGATTACTTCTTGCGTTTCAAAACCAACGTAGGAAATCACTAAAACTGCATCTGTTGTAGGAAGTGTGATCGCAAAGTTTCCGTCTGCATCTGAAAAAACAGCGAGGTTCGTTCCCTTCACTTTGATACTCGCTTGTTGCAATGGATCGCCAAATTCATTCATTACTTTTCCACGAATAATAACTTCAATGTCTTCCGCTTCAGCAATAGAAATAGGAGTTACCGTCGCTTTTTTGACAGACAAAATGATGTGTGAACCTGATATCTTGTAATCAGTCGTGGTATTGACAAACAATTTATTCAACACATTTTCAATTTTCTCTTCTTCAAGATTAATTGAAATGACGCGTTGCAAATCAACCGATTTTACATTGTAAACAAACATGTATCCGGTTGTGTTTTCAATTTTATCAAGAACATCGGCCGTGGTTAACTGATGTGCATGTATCGACAGTTTATTCAATTGACCAAAACTTTCGTTGGCATGAATAAAGGTGATACTTGTTAATAAAAATAAGACGGTAAGTTTCATTTTTAAATCAAATTTTAGAAAAGGTTGTTCAAACCTAATCAGGTTAGGAAGTTTTTTCATACTTTTAAATCGGTTTTTAATTGGTTAATGTTAATCTATTGACCAGATAGTACTCCGGGAAATGTTGGCGCATTTTCCGGTTTTTTTCTGACCAATTCGGTTTAGCCTTTCAGCTGTTTCTTATTCAATATAAATGACATTGTTTTTAATACTATATTTGATTGGGTAGCTTTCACTCAAATGATTCAATAAAGATTCTATCGATTCATTTAAAAATGTGGCATTAAACTTTTCGCTATTCAACGCTTTATTTTTCACCACAATTGTGACATTATATTGACGCTCTAACGTTTTTAATATATCTTCAAATTTTGCATTTTTAAAAACCAATGTTCCCGTCATCCAAGCGATGTACGGTTTTACATTTACTTTTTCTGTCGATATAACGTTGGTTCCTTTTAAAATCGTTCCTTTAAAACCAGGAGTCAGATCAACTGATGCTTTCTTCATTTCAATATCTTGCGACAAGGCTACTTTTCCTTCTACCAAAACAACATTCGTTTCAGACTCATTTTCATACGCGTTTATGTTAAATTTTGTACCTAAAACTGCCACATTAACCGCATCAGTAGACACTTTAAAAGGATGGTTTTTATCTTTTGAAACATCAAAAAATCCTTCACCTTTCAAGAAAACCATTCGGTCACCTTCGATTGGGAATGCCGTTGGAAAACGAAAAGTAGTACCTGCATTTAAAAATACTTTTGTACCGTCAGAAAGTTGCAATTGGAATTTTTTACCAAATGGAATTTTTAACGTATTGTAAGTGATTTTTTGATCTTGCCCTTCATTTGTGTAGACTAATCCATTTTTGGTTGACGAACCTACTACGATTCCATCTGCATTTTTAATGGTTGTTTCTGTAGAAAGATCTAATTGTTGAATAGAACCGTCTTCCATTTCCAATGTAATTGCTTCTAATTTAGGTTGAAAAACTTCATCCGCTAAAGTTGGATTACGTTCAGTTTGAAATACAAACCATACTCCTAAAGCAATGACAAGAACCGCTGCAATTTTGATATAATTAGAAATGTGAAAAACAGATTTACGCTTTTCAGGCTGCTTTATTTTATTTAAAAGATGCATTTTGACTTTTATTTTGTCAAAAGAATGCAAATTACTTGTAGAAGCAATGTTCACTTTTACCAAATCATCGAATATTTTTTGATGTTCTGATTCTTCAAGCCATACCATTAACGAATCAATTTCACCTTTAGTTTCTTGATTGTTTAAGTATTTTACAATTATATCGGTCGCTTTTTCGCTATTCATCAGTTCACACATTTATTCTAATACGAAGTCGAAAATGAATACCCTATATTTTTTTGATATATTTTTAACTTTAGTAAATTTCTAAAGCAATATTTACTTAATTTGCTACTATGTCTTCTCACGATTTTAGCGATAACAGCCAATTGATTCAGCGCCTTAAAAAAGGGGATCAAAAAGCGTATACCTATATTATTGACATGTACTTTGATAAATTGTGCGTTTACGGGTACGGATTATCACGAAACACGGCAATTGCGGAAGATATTGTGCAGAATTGCCTGCTCAAAACATGGGAAAAAAGAGCACAATTAGAAGAAACACTTTCTCTTAAAAGCTATTTATATAAAATGGTTTACAATGAGTTTGTAGACATTTACCGCAGGAATAAATCAGTCTCGGCTTTAGAAGAAAATTATCAAAAATCTGTTGAGTCATTTATGGTTACAGATGACGAGGAATCATTTCAAGCTGCCGTAAATGCGGTTCGAAAAGAAATTGATAAACTTCCTGAAAAATGCAAAAATATTTTTATCCTAAGTAAAAAAGAAGGCCTCACCAATGCAGAAATAGCGGAACACTTAGGCATTTCAATTAAAACAGTCGAAGCACAAATCACAAAAGCGTTCTCCATTCTGCGTGAAATTTTCAAAGACAAACTCCCTTATATCTTGTTTACACTTTTTAGATAAAAAATAACGGGGATATTTTTGACATTAATCTATTAATTTACAGCAAATTAAAGTACTAACAACAACCTTTAAAAGAAATTTTTTGTTAAATTGCACAAACAAATCGTTAAACAAATTAGTTTTTCAAACTTTTAAAATGTACTTTTGTTTAAGATAAACAATAAAATGATGAACACTTTTAGAAACGCATACAGTATTAAGGACTTGGAAAACATTTCAGGTATTAAAGCGCATACGATTCGTATTTGGGAAAAGAGATATAATATCTTAGAGCCCATGCGAACCGACACCAATATTAGGTATTACGATTTTGGAAGCATCCAAAAGTTGTTAAACATCACTTTGTTGCACAATCACGGGTACAAAATATCGAAAATTTCTCAATATCCTTCGGAAAACATTCCGAGTTTAGTCAAAGAAATTATTACCGACAAAACATATAAAAGTCACGCAATAAATGCGTTTAAAGTGGCGATGTTAAACTTTGATCGCGAAGCATTTTACAAAGCATACGATCAATTGTTGGCCAATAAATCATTTACAGGAATTTTTAGCGATGTATTTGTTCCGTTGTTAAATGAAATAGGTTTGCTTTGGCAGACCAATACAATTACAGCCGCTCACGAACATTTTATCACGAATTTAATCAAACAAAAACTTGAAGTTGAACTTGAAATTATTTCAAAATCACAACAAGTTATTCAAGATAAAATCTTTATTTTATTTTTACCGGTTCAAGAAAGTCATGATTTAGGTCTGAAATACTTGAACTATGAAATCGTAAAAAATGGGTACAAGACCATTTACCTTGGCGAAAGCGTAGAAATTGACGATTTAAAAAAAATGACAGAGCAGTTTGAATCGCCTGTATTTTTGACGTACCTTACTACTACTCCAATGCTTGACGAAATCAATGCTTACATCGAAAAATTACAACAGAATCTTTTAGTAAACAGTGCGGATTCAGAATTGTGGGTTATGGGAATTGGAGTTGAAAATTTACCAATGGAAACGGCAACAAATCGTACCAAACTTTTTCTGTCAATGGACCACATCATTAAATCATTATAATTTTTTAGAATACGAATGTCACAAGAAATTGCAATTATAGGTTCAGGCTTTTCGTCGTTATCAGCGGCTTGTTATTTGGCGAAAGCCGGAAATAAAGTAACGGTTTACGAAAAAAACAAGACGATTGGTGGACGAGCCAGACAAATGAAAAAAGAAGGATTTACATTCGACATGGGACCAAGCTGGTATTGGATGCCCGATGTTTTCGAGCGCTTCTTTAATGACTTTGGGAAGAAAACAGCTGATTATTACGAGTTAATCAAACTTTCACCAGCTTATCGTGTCTATTACGGAATCAATGATTTTGTAAGTATCGCAGATAATTTAGAAGAAATTATTGCCACTTTTGAGTCTATTGAAAAAGGTAGTGGTGACAAATTGAAAGCTTTTATGGCCAAAGCCAAAAGCAATTACGACATCGCAATTAAGGATTTAGTTTACAGACCAGGCGTTTCACCGCTTGAATTGATTACGGTTGAAACAGCTAAAAAAGTAGGCCAATTTTTTAGTACCATCAGTAAGGATGTAAAACGCGAATTTAAAAATCAACGCTTAATTCAAATTTTAGAATTTCCAGTGCTGTTTTTAGGAGCGAAACCAAGTAACACGCCCTCGTTTTACAGTTTCATGAATTATGCTGATTTCGGATTGGGAACGTGGCATCCAAAAAACGGAATGTTTGATGTGGTAAAAGCCATGGAAACATTGGCAAAGGAGTTAGGAGTTACTTTTGAATTCAATGCAAACGTAAATAAGATTGTTGTTGAAAATGGTGATGCAAAAGCGCTCATCGTAAATAATTCTAGAGTTGAAGCAGATGTCATTCTAAGTGGTGCCGATTACCATCATTCTGAAACATTACTAGATTCAGAATACCGCATGTACTCCGAAAAATATTGGGACAGTCGGGTTTTTGCGCCATCATCGCTACTTTTCTACGTAGGTTTCGACAAAAAATTAGAGAACGTTTCGCATCATGCACTGTTTTTTGATGTCGATTTTGATCAACACGCTAGAGACATTTACGACGAACCAAAATGGCCAGAAGATCCTTTGTTTTATGCCAACTTTCCTTCTGTAACGGATCCGTCAACTGCACCAGAGGGAATGGAATCTGCTTTCTTTTTGATTCCACTAGCACCAGGAATTGAAGATCATCCGGCTTTACGGGAAGCGTATTTTGATAAAATTATCGATCGATTTGAAACGCTAACTAATCAAAAAATAAAAAATAACATTATATTTAAAGAGTCGTTTTGTAAGAATGATTTTGTATCTGATTACAACTCGTACAAAGGAAATGCATACGGAATGGCCAATACATTGCTGCAAACTGCTTTCTTACGACCAAAATTAAAAAGTAAAAAAGTTAAAAATTTATATTTTACAGGTCAGTTAACCGTTCCAGGTCCAGGAGTTCCACCGGCTTTAATTTCGGGAAAATTAGTATCGGAATTAATTAAAAACAATTAAATTGTCTATGAAATCCATTTTTGACACCGTATCAGCTGAATGCAGTAGAACCGTCACGCGTTCGTACAGCACTTCGTTTTCGTCTGCCGTAAAAATGTTAGCGCCAACAATCCGACAAGATATTTATAATATTTACGGATTTGTAAGGTTTGCTGATGAGATTGTCGACAGCTTCCACGATTACAATAAAATCGCTCTTTTTGAACGTTTTGAAACCGATCTACATTTGGCTTTGAAGGAAAAAATCAGTTTAAATCCAATTTTAAATTCATTCCAACATACCGTAAATAAGTATGAAATTGATATGAACTTGATCGATGCTTTTATGCACAGTATGCGACTTGATTTATACAAATCAGATTACAAAACAACGGAAGAATACAACCAGTATATTTATGGTTCTGCTGATGTTGTGGGTTTAATGTGTTTGAAAGTTTTTGTGAAAGGCGACATGGCAAAGTACGACGAATTAAAAGAATCTGCAATGCGATTGGGTTCGGCTTTTCAGAAAGTAAATTTTCTCCGTGATTTAAAAGCTGATTTTGAAGATTTAAGTCGGACTTACTTTCCAAATACCGATTTAACGAAATTAGATGAAAATTCGAAAAACGAAATTATTTCAGAAATTGAAGCGGATTTTACAGCTGCATTTCACGGTATCGTAAACTTACCGTTAGAAGCGAAATTTGGCGTTTACACCGCTTACGTTTATTACAAAAAACTATTGATGAAGTTGAAAAACACACCTTCAACAGAAATAAAAAACACTCGAATTCGGGTTTCTGATTATCAGAAGTTTGGCTTATTTGCCAAGTGCTATTTCACTTACAAATTGAACATTATTTAAATTACAGCATAAAAATCAACAACAATGGGAATTCATATCTTAGTTTTCTTTCTGACCTTTTTCTTCATGGAATTCATGGCTTGGTTCAGCCACAAATACATCATGCACGGTTTTTTATGGAATTTGCATGCAGATCATCATAAGAAAGACCACGACTCTTGGTTTGAAAGAAACGACGCTTTTTTTATTATTTATGCCGTTATTAGTATTGGATTTTTCCTGCTGTGGCAAAATAATATTTTGGAAATTGGCTTAGCGATTGGCTTAGGTATTTTCGCTTATGGATTGGCGTACTTTTTAGTACACGACATCTTTATTCACCAAAGATTTAAGCTTTTTAGAACTGCAAATAACAGATATGCAAAGGCAGTTCGTAGGGCACATAAAATGCACCACAAGCACATTGGTAAAGGAGATGGAGAATGTTTTGGGATGTTACTTGTTCCTTTTAAGTACTTCAAACAATAAAGCAAAAAAGCCTTTCGATTTAAAATGAAAGGCTTTTTTTATACAATTAATGCAGACTATTAATTAATCGTTGTATTGTTTGATTCTCCATTATCGGTCTTCTGCAGCATTTTTTGCAATGGTTTTAATTGCTCTAGATTAATTTTAGATTTTTGCAAAATAGTGACAAAATGCATCATGTCATTTGACGTTATACGATCTCCTAAGATTCGTACAACAGCAAAACCAGCTTCAGCACTTCGAGCATAGAAAATAATTTCGTCTACTTTTTCTTCCGTCCCTAAATAACTTACGGAAACACCTTGCATTCCGGAACTAAATTTCATTAGTGAAATGTATTTTTCTTCTTTTAAAATATCCTCAATTTTGGTTCTTTCCGACTCGTAAATTGACGCATTTTCAGCATTCAAGTTGAACGCTAGAATATTCATTTTTTCAAAAGATTTGAATGCTTTTTGTTCTTCTTGTGAAAGCAAACGCTGATCAATATTTAAAACCGAAGGCGAAAGGTCAATGTTAATAAAGTTCGCATCTTCAGAATGTGCGACAAAATAACGTTGCAATGAAGGTTCATTAGTACAACTAAGTAATAACAAACCGCATATAACTAAGATTAGGGAGTTCTTTATCATTATTTCGTTCCTTTACCAGTTTTGTTCAACACATTTCCACCAGGAAGATTCATTTTATCCGTCAAAACCGATAACTCATTCAAATCAAAATCTCCAGTAAGCGACATTAAAACGGTTTCATTTTTCTTTCCACTATCCTCAATGTACATCAAAAGCTCTTTAATTTGACTTTCCTTCGCTCCGGATTTTACTAGAATTCTAATATTTTGACTTCCGTCTTTAACCCGCATCAACTCTTCTAATCCAGCAGACACCAAATACTTTTCGGCAGTCGCTTTCAAATCTGCTTTAATTTTAGGATTTGAAGTTGTGAAAACTTTTAGATTGTTTAGTTTTTTAGTCAAACTAATGAATTGCTGCATTTCCTTATCATTCGCATCCATCTTCACATTCCCCATCATTTGAAACATTTTTTTGCTCACTAACACGGAAGTGACGTCGTCTAAACCGTCAAATTTATCAAAAACAGATTGTTGTGCGAAAAAGAAGTTCGGCAATAAAACGAAGGCAATTAGTACAATTATTTTTTTCATGGTTTCTTTATTTTATAAGTCTTTTAAATTTTATTTTTAATTTACGTTGAAAATTTTATTTTTGGTAACCTCATATTCACCAATATACTGTACACTTTCATAACCCGTATTTACATGCTTTGAGAGTAAAGTCAATGCTTTCTGTGTTTCTTCTAAAGCCACTTTTGGATCATTATAAGTTCCTAAATCACTTTCATTCTCCGGTTGATAGCTCGTGTACATAAAAATTACAACACCTAAACCAACAATCAAGGTTGCCGCGATTGAAAGTAAAAAAGCTCGGTTTTTTTTCGGATGTTCTGCAGATTTCAACATAAATTCTTTTTTATTTTTAATTTGTTTAGCTTCCGCAAAGTAGCCAAATAATGCCTGATATTGTATTAAATGTTTCGCAATATTTTCCTGTGCAAAATAATTGCGTAACGCCAATTCCTCTTCTTCATTTGAATCTCCGTCAAAATACTTCTCTAGAAATACTTCAATTTTACTTAATTCCATATTCATGTGTTTTTACCATTGCTTCTCTGATGGTTTTTCGTGCTCTTGAAAGTGCCACCCGAATTGCTGTTTCATTCATTTCTAAAATTTCTGCTATTTTTTCAAAATCATACTGCTCAATATCCCGCATTTGAATAATCAGCTGCTGCTGAACGGGTAAATTTTGAATTATTTTTTCGACCCAATTCAATATGTCTTTGTTTTCTATTTCATCCTGCAAATAACCTCCATTATCAGCATAATTCGCATGTTCTATTTTCAAATGAGAAGCTCGTTTATTTTTGAGTTGATCAAGACAGTAATTTTTAGTCATCGTCATTGCAAAAGCTTCAACACTTTTATATTCGTGCAATTTTTCTTTCTTATTCCACAAACGCATCAGCATTTCCTGCGAAACATCTTCAGCTTCTTCCACACTAATTAACAAGCGACGTGCCAATCGAAATACCTTTTCTTTAAAAGGCTGAACAAGATGTACAAATTCCGATGGCGTCATAAACATGATTTGAAATGCAGTGTATACTAAGAAGACGAATCAACTTTCTTTTTGTTACAAAAGAATGGTATTTAAATCTAAAGTAGTTAAATTTACGTTTGTAATTTAAAAGAATAACATGAAAAATATTTTTAAATTGTTGGTTTTAACCATTCTTGCATGTTTGACACTTTACAGTTGTGACGACATGGACGACTCCTTAAATGTACCCACAAATCTTGAAGTGCAGAATTTTATTTGGAAAGGACTCAATTTATATTATTTATGGCAAGAAGATTCGCCTGATTTAGCAGACGACCGCTTTGCAAATCAAGGACAATTGAATGCGTTTCTTTCCAATTATGGAAGTCCTGTTGATTTATTCAATCATTTAAAAGTAGACAAAAGCATCGATCGTTTTAGTGTTTTAGTGGACGATTATGTATATCTAGAAAATCTTTTTCAAGGTGTGACTAAAAATAACGGAATGGATTTCACCTTACGTTACAAACCAGGAAGTCAAACGGAAATATATGGAGTTGCAAATTATATTTTGCCAAATTCAGACGCTTCAAGTAAAAATGTAACTCGTGGTACGCTTTTTTACGGAATAAACGGTCAAGCCTTAAATGTGGATAATTACAGAGCATTGATCGCTTTAAATACATACACTTTAAATTTAGCCGATTTTAACGGTGGAGCAATTACGCCAAACGGACAATCGGTTGAATTAATCAAAAGCGAACTTACTGAAAATCCTATTTTCCTGACGAAAGTGATTCAAACCAACACCAAGAAAGTGGGTTATTTAATGTACAATGGTTTCACCGCTAATTATGATTTAGAATTAAATCAAGCATTTGCAACATTTAAAAACGAAGGTGTTACTGATTTAGTTTTGGATTTACGTTACAATGGTGGTGGTTCTGTTTTAACTGCAACCCGATTAGCAAGTATGATTACAGGGCAATTTAGTGGACAATTATTTGCGAAGCAACAGTGGAATTCAAAAATTCAGACTTATTTTGAAGAAAATAATCCGTCGCAATTGGTCAATAATTTTACGAATACGATTGGCAGTACACCAATTAACAGTTTGAATTTAACGCGGGTTTACGTTCTGACAACAGGCGGAACTGCTTCTGCCAGCGAATTAGTCATTAACGGACTGAAACCATATATGGATGTAATCCAAATTGGAACCAAAACAATCGGTAAAAATGTAGGTTCAATTACATTATATGATTCACCCACTTTTAATAAAGAAAATGTAAATCCACGTCATAAATATGCAATGCAACCTCTTGTGATAAAAACAATCAATAAAGATGGTTTTGGAGAATACCAGGATGGAATAATTCCGACAGTGGAACAACCCGAAAACCCAGGTAATCTAGGTGTTTTAGGAAACCAAAGCGAACCTTTATTACAAACGGCTTTAGGATTAATTGAAGGAAACGGACGAACTGCTCCATCAAATTTAAGAAAATTTGGACAAGAGTTTAAAAGCTCAAAATCCTTACAGCATTTTGGAAATGAAATGTATATTAACAATAATACAGAAATTACATTGCCAATATTCAAATAATTAAGCTAGATTGTCGTTCTATTTTAACAAACCATAAATTCTACTTACATGAAAAACACATTTAAATTTATTCTAGCATTTGCAGTTTTGGCTTCGTTTGCTTTTATCAAGCCATTTGAAAACGATCCTAAAAAGACCATTACTGTTGTAATTGATGCCGGACATGGTGGGAACGACGACGGAATGACGGTTGATGGTTTTATCGAGAAAGAAATCGTAGCCTCGATTGCTCAGAAAATCAAGGGAAAAAATGCTAATGAAAATGTAATTATTCACCTCACACGTACCCAAGATCAATACGTGAGCTTGCAAGATCGTGCAAAGTTTATCAATGAGTTGAAACCAGATTTAGTGCTTTCACTTCATGTGAATGGAAATGAAAATGCAGCAGCTTCAGGCATAGAATGCTATGTTTCTCCAAAAAACGCAATGTATGAACAATCAAAAAAAATAGCGGAAGACTTAAATTCTCGTTTAGTAAACAATCATAATTTAAAATCTAGAGGTATAAAAAAAGCTAATTTTACAATGCTTAAAGATTCAAAATTCCCATCTGTTACTGTGGAATTAGGCTTTCTTTCCAATGAAAATGACAGGGCTTATTTAACGAATAACGAACAACAAGATAAAATTGCAACTACTATTTTAGAAGCAATTGCAGCAATTAAATAATTTTTTGTCCCAAAGAAAAAGGGCTTGCATATACATGTAAGCCCTTTTTTAGTTTATAACTAAAAAAATTAGTCGTTGAAGTAAAATCCATTTGGAATTAAACCTGCACTAAACTCTTTTTGCAAAGTTCCTGCTGTACTGTAAATAAAAACAGCCCCATTTGAAGCATAATCTTTAGCATCGCCCACGAAAATTCTATTATTATCAACTGCAAAACCATATAAAGTAGTCGCTGTTGAAGTAAATAAAGGCGTTCCAGAAATCGCAGTTGTAGATAAATTTTCTTTATAAACGGCTGAATTTACTGTAAAGTACATTTTGTCATCCTCAATATTTAAATTCTGAGCATTCATCAATCCCGTCATAGTGATTTCAGAAACTTTTAAATTTGTAGTTAAATTGATTTTTACCACTTTACTGTCGTTTGTGACATTTCCACATAAAACATATAGAAACCCATTTTCTTCCTCCATAGAATTTGGTGACATTCCAACGTCAATTGTGCTTTCAATTACTTTTGTTGCTGCATTAATTACAGTTACTGAATTTCCAGCACCATAACTTCCGTTTGCTACATATAATTTTCCATTCTCCGCTACAATTTTTTCAGCAAGTGCATTTACAGCAATAGTACTTTCCACTTCGTAGGTTGTCAAATTTATTACACTAATAAAGTCGTCTGTCAAATTACCAAAATCAGCTAAATTAGTGACGTAAGCTTTTCCGTTTACAACTACACCGTAACGAGGAACGCTAAATCCTGTTTCAATTTTAGCAATCAATTCAAACGTGTATCGATTTACAACCGTTACTTTATTAGAACCATTAGAAACAATAAAAGCGCGGTCGCCATCAAAAAACATAGACTGAACGTAACCACCAATTCCTTGACCCGGATTTACTGTTCCAAAAATATCTTGACCAACACTAGTTAAATCGTCTGTGATAAATGAAATACTTCCAGCAGAACCGTTTCCTTCATTCACTACTAAAATACCATTATCGTAAGCACCAAGCGGCACTTGTGGTTCAACAGCTGCATTGTCATTGTCGTCATCGCTACATGAAACAAATAAAAGTGAACTTGCAATAGCAACAAAAAGCAATTTTGTAATCTTCATAATTTAAAAATTAAGGGTTAAATTTATTGTGTAATTTCGGCCAGGAAGTGGCCTGTTTTCTACGCTTTCGTAGTTTTCATTCCATAAATTAAGGATTTTGAATCCAATGGAATAATTTCTTTTTTTGTCCAATTCTGCTGAAAATCCGACATTCGAAACAGTATAATTTTGTATAATTTTTTTAGAATCATTATCTGTTTGTGTGAATACTTCACCGTTAAATAAATATTGATAAAAGGCAGAAAAACGACTGTACGAATAAGCAATTGATGCCGTTGTTTTATGAAAAGGAACAAACGTCAATTGCTTTCTAGTTTTCTCATTTTCCGATTTCGTATACGAATAATTGGCATTGAAATCAAATTGGTGTCTATCAATTTTCTTTTGATAATTCACCGAAATTTCACTTCCAAAAATAGAAACGCGATCCGTATTCATAGGTTTGAAAACACCACCATTTTGCGGAACCCAACGAATCATGTCTTTTATCTTTGAATGAAAAACCGTGGCCGTAAATGTGAAACTTTCAAATTGAAAAACGTTTCCAATCTCACCTAGTAAGGAATTTTCGGGCTTCAGATCCAAGTTTCCAGCTCCTTGCCAGTACAAATCATTGAAGGTAGGAATTCTGAAGTTTTTCGAAAAATTCGCTTTCAAAGTATAGAATTTTAAAGGCTTGAAATTCGTTCCAACAGCATACAAAAGCGGACTTCTATAATTAGAAGTTATCTCTTTTCGCAAACTCCAATCATAAGAAAATTTGGAGTTCACGTGGTGCTTAAACTGCAATCCAAATCCTGTAATTGTTCTTTTATCTTCTTGAATATCCGACCCAATTCCCTTATTCTGCGTATAATCAGCTGCAAAATCGGCTTGTATTGTGGAATTGAATCGGTAATTCAAATTGTATTTTGCCAAAAGCGTTTCTACTTTTCCAAATGTAAAATTATCACTTGCTGCATTTCCAAAGTATTTATACTTTTCGCTTAAAAAACCAACTTTCACATTCGAACTAAAAGCACCTAAAAACGTAGTGAAATCAGCTAAATTCCTCGTATTTACATCTTGGTATTTTGTTCTGCTATCCGAAGAATTTATTAAAGAAAAATGACGTTCTCCATCGTACACTTGGCTATACAATTTCAGTATATTCTTTGCATTTAATTTATAACCAAACCCAATATTATAACTTGAATTAAAGTAATTTCCATTCAAATTTTTCAATTTAGAACCCAAATACTCGTAATCATTATCGGAACTATTTCGTGAAATACTTCCAAAAAAACTGATTTTTTCATCGGAGTAACGCAAATGATAGTTAATCCCTAACGTATTAAAACTGCCGTAGTTTACACTTAATAGATTTGAAAACTCATCTTTAAAACGCAAGTCGGTAATCAGGTGAATACTTCCACCAATGGCACTTGTTCCGTAAAGCGAACTTCCTCCACCCGCTCGAACGCTAATGGAATTGAAATCTGAAGTGGTGATTGTATTAAAATCGGTCTGACCGTTTAACTGTGAATTGATATTGATTCCGTTCCATATTACGGCAGTTTGTTGAGCTGTTGTTCCGCGAAAAGACGGCGAAGAAACCATAGCCAAACCATTTTCTTTAAAATAAATTCCAGTTGAAAAATTTAATAAATTACTTAGTGAAGGTTGGCTTTTTCGAATAATCGAATCATTCATTTGCTGCACATTCTGCGAATCTGAATAATTTTTTAGTTTTTTATCGGACACTTCTACTTCCTCCAAAATTATTGCAGGAGTCGTTTGTGCCAAAGTTGATTGGCAAACTAAAATTCCAAATAAAAAGATATAAAATCGTAAAGTCATAATTTCTGAATCTTTTTTCCCGAAGATTCGATATTTGTTACGAAAAAAGGCAGGTCTCCTGGCTTGCGTCTTGTTGTCTACCTTCCCATTTCGCCAATAACGAAACAGTGGTTTTGTAGTTTACAACAAGCTTTTTAGCTTACAGTTGCGGGAACAGCTTTGGTTTTAAACCAAATTCCCTTTTAATGCGATTGATAAAATCACAACCTTAATTCGAGTGCGAAAGTACACTAAATATTGAGCAATTCCATTTCGTTTTTCAAAAAATTTACGTTTTGTGTTTTACTTTGAAATTTAATTAATGCCATAAAAGTCAGAATAACTTCTACCTTTGCAACGCATAAAATCTTTTTCATGAAAATGTACAACTTCAAAATCGCCTTACTTTTTACATTTCTATTTGCTTTCAGTTGCAAAAAAAATCCAACTGAAATTACAGTAAAAACAGAAATTTCAGAAAACACAGTTCAGTATGCAACGGGATTTTCAATCTTTAAATACGAAGGTTATTCAGTAGTAAAAGTGGTAAATCCATGGCCAAATGCAACAAAAGAGTACACCTATGTTTTAAAAGAAGCAGGCGGAACAATTCCAGATAGTTTGCAGAACTATACTTCTATTTCAGTTCCCGTAAAAAATATTGTGGTGACTTCAACGACTCATATTCCCTCTTTAGAAATGTTAGAAATGGAAAATTCATTAATAGGATTTCCCAATCTAAATTACATTTCTTCGGAGAAAGTTCGTTCGCTAATTGAAAAAGGAAAAGTAAAAGAATTAGGGCAAAACCAAGATTTAAATACGGAAGTGATCATCGATTTAAATCCCGATGTTTTAATTGGATACGGCATTGACAATAAAAATCCAACATTAGATAACCTTGAAAAAAGTGGCATTAAAATCATGATGAATGGCGATTGGAACGAACAAACGCCGTTAGGAAAAGCAGAATGGATTAAATTTTTTGGTGTGTTGTATGGCAAAGAAAAAAAGGCAGATTCAATTTTTTCAACTATTGAAAGAGAGTATAAAAACACAGTTAAGTTAGTAAAAAAAGCAACTAAAAAACCAACCGTTTTAGCAGGTGATATTTTTGAAGGAACTTGGTATTTACCAAAAGGTTCGAGTTGGGGTTCTCAACTTATCAAAGAAGCAGGAGGACAGTATTTGTGGCAAGAAACCGAAGGAACTGGAAGTTTAGCCCTGTCTTTTGAAGTCGTTTTTGAGAAGGCAAAAGACGCAGAATTTTGGATTACTTCGGGACAATTTGCAACTTTAAAAGACATGCAGAAAGGCAATCCGCATTACAGTCAATTTTCTGCATTTAAGAATAAAAAGATATATTCGTTTAGCAACAAAAAAGGAAAAACAGGCGGAAATTTATATTATGAATTAGCACCAAACCGACCTGATTTAGTTTTGAAAGACTTAGTTTGGGTTTTCCATCCTGAACTTTTGCCAAATTACAAACCGTACTTTTTTGAACAGATTCAATAGAGAATTTAATGACTACAAAACGCCATTATTTTTTATTTATAAGTTTCGCCATATTACTGGCGTTCTTCTTCTCAATGGATTTAATTTCGGGACAAGTTTCTATTCCTTTAAAAGAAGTTTTTAAAATTTTGATTGGACATGAATCATCAAAATCTACTTGGGATTACATCATTTTAAATTTTAGATTGCCCAAAGCAATTACTGCAATATTAGTGGGAATGGGACTTTCCATCAGTGGTCTTTTAATGCAAACCTTATTCAGAAATCCTTTAGCTGGACCTTATGTTTTGGGTTTAAGTTCAGGATCAAGTTTAGGTGTCGCCTTCGTGATTTTAGGAGCAGGATTTTTACCGAGTTTTCTAAATCAAGCGGTTTTATCCGATTATGGAATTGTTTTGGCATCTTGCTTAGGAAGTTTTCTAGTTGTTTTGGCAATAATGATCGTCGCGCAAAGATTACGAAATACAATGTCTATTTTGATTGTGGGATTAATGTTTGGAAGTTTTGCTGGAGCAATTGTAAATGTATTAAGTTACTTCAGCACCGCCGAACAACTTCAAAAGTTCACCTTTTGGTCAATGGGAAATTTAGGTAATTTATCTTGGAACTCCATAGGGATTTTAGGAACCGTTGTCAGTGTGGGATTGCTATTGAGTTTGTTCAGTATAAAATCTTTAGATGCTTTATTGTTAGGTGAAAACTACGCTAAAAGTGTAGGATTGAATTTCAAAAAAGCACGTTTTATCATCATTATTGCAACAAGTATTTTAGCGGGAAGCATCACTGCTTTTGCTGGACCGATTGCCTTCATTGGATTAGCAGTTCCGCATATTGCAAAATTATTATTTCAAACAAGTAATCATAAAATATTATTTTTTAGTACACTATTATTAGGTGCAATACTGATGCTTATTTGTGACATCATTTCGCAGATGCCTTATTTATCGATGACTTTACCTATCAACGCAATTACTTCTATTATGGGAGCTCCCGTTGTAATTTGGTTATTAATTAGCAAAAAAAACATTCAATAATCAAGTTATGGAAAATGAGATTATCCTGCATTCCGATACGATTTCAATTGGATACGCTAGCAAAAAAGAAAAAATAATTATAGCAAATGATATCACTATTCAATTGCAAAAAAGTAAATTAATTGCTTTAGTGGGAGTTAATGGTATTGGAAAATCTACTTTACTAAAAACAATTACCGGCATCCAAAAACCGATTGAAGGAAATGTTTATTTAAATAATAAAAACATCGCAGATTATACGGCAAAAGATTTGGCACAACAAATGAGTCTCGTTTTAACAGAGCATTTACCGCCAAGTAATTTGACCGTTTTTGAATTAGTTGCTTTAGGTCGCCAACCGTATACGAATTGGTTAGGAACATTAACCACAGAAGATCTTGAGAAAGTAAACGACGCCATTCGCTTGACGAAAATTGAACATTTGGCACAAAAAAAACATTTCGAAATCAGCGACGGACAATTGCAAAAAGTCTTAATTGCAAGAGCTTTGGCACAAGATACGCCATTGATCATTTTAGACGAACCAACGACACACTTGGATCTGTTGCACAAGTTTACCTTATTGCAATTGCTTCAAAGATTAGCAAAAGAAACACAAAAGTGTATTTTATTTTCGACGCACGATATTGATTTAGCAATCCAACTTTGCGACGAAATGATTGTAATGACACCAGAAAAAACCGTTCAAGCGTCGCCTTGTGAGTTAATCAAAAATGGAACATTCAACACTATTTTTGACGATAAAAGTATTGGTTTTGATCAACAAAAGGGAAAGTTTATCTTCGAGAATCGCTAAAGTTTTGAGGTCACAATCAATTGTCTTTTTGCCTCACCAATCACCATTGCAACCGCATTTGCTAAATTATAACTTCGTACCAACGGAGAAATAGGAATACCCAAATGATTTTGAAATTCCGCTAACATTTCAGCACTCAAACCCACAGATTCTTTTCCAAAAACCAACCAATCACCGTCTTGAAAATCGGCTTCTAAATACGATTGTTCCGCATGGGAACTGAAAAGAAAAACACGTGAGAAATCCGGAATTTGATTTCGCCATTCAGCGATATTTTGGTACTGACACCAATCTAGATGAACCCAATAGTCCAATCCAGAACGCTTCAGATTTTTGTCGGTTATTTCAAATCCAAAGGGATGAATGAGATGCAATCGGTTTTCAGTTCCAACGCACAATCGTCCAATATTTCCTGTGTTATTTGGAATTTCAGGTTCTACCAAAACAATATTCAACATAAAAATTAGCTTTTAAATTTAAGAGAGAACCGCTTCCAGCAGGTTTTCCATTTCGATTACGTCACCGGATTTCATTTGATTCAGATTTACATTTCCCACCCGAATACGCACCAACCGCAGTGTTGGAAAACCAACAGCAGCTGTCATTTTTCGCACTTGCCGGAACTTTCCTTCACGAACGGTAATTGACGCCCAAGTTGTTGGACCATGTCGGTCGTCACGGACTTTTTTAGATCGGATTTCAAAATTAGGATCATCTATTTTTTTCGCATTGCAAGGCAACGTCATGTACTTTCCACCTTCAAAACCAATCTCGACACCGGTTTTCAAAAGTGCAATGGCTTCATCGGTAATAATGCCATCCACTTGAACATAATATTCTTTATCTACCTTTTTACTTCGAACAGCTTCACTCACTTTTCCATCGGTTGTCAACAAAAGTAGGCCTTCGGAATCTTCATCTAAACGACCAATTGCCATCGTTCCAGCAGGAAAATCTGATAATTCGCCTAAAAGCTTTTTCTTACGTTTTTGTTCGTAAACAAATTGACTTAAAAAGCCGTACGGTTTGTAAATAAGGAAGTGCTGGTGTGACATAATGCGATTGAGAGCGACAAAGATAATCGCTTTGTTGCATTAAAACAATGTTAATGGTTTTGGAATTTAAATCGTTTTGAACGTAACTTAACCTAAAAATTGTCAAAAAACTAAAATTATAAATTATGGAAAAATCTAATTCCAAAAGTGCACAACCTGTAAATGAAGGTTTCAGCGGAAAAAATTTCGTGGAAAAAGAAAATACTTCAACTGCAGATTTGAAAAAAGAATTCGAGAAAGATGATCATGGAAAGGTAATTCAAGTTGATCGAGCACGCTATGTTGAAAAGAATTTGGAAGACTCAAAATCCGCTCCAAAAGTGGATTATCCCACAGAATCTATTCATCAAACACCTGAAACAGCAGAACACAAAGATTTTAATTCCAACCCGAATCCAGATGAATTTCCGGATAAAAATAAAAAAAATCAAGAAAATCGAGGCAACATAAAAGACTCATAATCAAAGAATTTAATGTAAATGAGTCCTAATTTCTACGTAGAAATTAGGACTCGTTTGTATTTTAAATCATACTATATTTATTGTTTTTTCACTTCTAGAAAACCGTACGTATTTTATTTTCGTATAGTTAAATATATCCCAATGAAATTGTATAAGATAAAGCAAAAATCACATAAGCATCTCATATAATAGTAGTTGTAATTTAGCAGTAAGAAAAATCAATAAAACACGCGTTATGAAAATAGTATCTCTAATCCTGTCAATAGTAGTCTTCATCGGAGCTGGCTTCTTTTTAATCACCGATTTTCGTCCTTCAATGGAAATGAATTTCTTGATTTACATGTCATTATTAGTGATTCTAATGTTAATTTGCATCGTGGGCGTTTTGATCAATTACCCAATATTATTGCAACAAAGAAAAAATGTAAAAACCATTATATACAACAGTTACTCTGCTAAACGGATTTCCAATAAAGAATTTGACCACCAATTTGGAATGTCATAAGCTTATATAAAAACTAAAATTCACAAAACGATTTCTCAAAAGGAATCGTTTTTTTTGTGCCAAAAAATTAAAAGAAGTAGTATTAAATAATTTTTTTTTTCTTGAAACAATGAAGAACATCAATATATTTTTTTGTAGATTTCTGTTCGTGTATTCTATCCTAAATTAAAAATATGAATGAGATTTTGATTGCGGTTCTAGTTGGAGTTTTAAGCTTCATTTTTGGTTTTATGTTCGCCAAATGGTTTGTTGCCTCTAAAAATTCAACAGAAAAACAAGTTTACGTTGAGCAGATTAGGCAACTGGAGCATCAAATTTCTGTGACAAAAGAAGAGCAAAATCGAATGCACGACTTTTTGCAGAAACAGAACACTCAAATTCAAATTGATCGCGAACAAATTCGCACTGAAAAGGAAGTTTTAGCCATTCAGCTATCTAAAAAAGAAGCAGATTTTGATCACTTATTTGAACGACATAGAGAACAAAAAAGTGAGGTTGAAGATTTACAAAAGAAATTCACAACGGAATTTGAGAATTTGGCCAATAAAATTTTAGAAGAAAAAAGCACCAAATTCACACTTCAAAATCAAGAGAATCTAAAAACTATTTTAGCTCCTTTGCAGGATAAAATTCTGAATTTTGAAAAAAAGGTCGAAGACACACATAAGGAAAGCATTGACTATCATGCGGCTTTGCGCCAACAAATTTTGGGACTCAAGGATTTGAACGTTTTGATGAATAAGGAAACGATGAACTTGACAAAAGCCTTGAAAGGCGATAATAAAATGCAAGGGAATTGGGGCGAATTGGTTCTTGAACGTGTTTTAGAAAAGTCAGGGTTGGAAAAAGGTCGGGAATACGAGGTGCAACAAACTTTTGAAATAGAAGGTCAGAAGCGAATTCCTGATGTGGTCATTCATTTGCCGGAAGGTAAAAAAATGATCATTGACTCAAAAGTATCGCTGGTTGCTTACGAGAAATTCGTTAACGAAGAAGACGAACATTTGAGAAAAAACTACCTCAACGAACACATTGCATCCTTGAAAAAGCATGTTGAGCAACTGAGTTCAAAAAATTACCATACCATATACGACATCGAAAGTCCGGATTTTGTATTGCTATTTGTCCCGATTGAAGCCGCTTTTGCTACCGCATTAAATAACGACAGCTTTTTATACAACAAAGCATTTGAACAAAACATCATTATTGTAACTCCCACGACATTACTTGCCACACTTCGCACAATTGATAGTATTTGGACAAATCAAAAGCAACAACAAAATGCCTACGAAATTGCGAGACAAGCAGGTGCTTTGTATGATAAGTTTTATGGGTTCATCACCGACATGGAAAAAATTGGCAGAAAATTAGACGATGCAAAATCGGAATATAGTTTAGCGATGAATAAATTGGTGGAAGGGAAAGGGAACTTAGTCAATAGCGTTCAGAAACTCAAAAAAATGGGTGCGAAAACCAATAAAAGCCTACCTGAAAATTTACTTATTACTGAAGAAGATAGGGAATCTTAAAATTAGTTGTTATATTTAGTTTACAAAAACAAAATAAAATGATTTTCAAACCTGTCGAAGCCTCAAGAGTGACTTTATCGGAACTTATGTTACCGTCACACTCTAATTTTAGTGGAAAAATTCACGGTGGATTTATACTCTCACTGATGGATCAAATTGCATTTGCAAGTGCGTCCAAATTTTCAGGATATTATTGTGTCACCGCTTCTGTTGATACGGTAAACTTTTTAAATCCTATCGAAATTGGCGAGTTAGTTACTTTAAAAGCTTCTGTGAACTTTGTTGGAAACAGCTCCATGATTGTGGGTATTCGCGTAGAATCTGAAAATATCAGAACGGGAACTTGCAAGCATTGTAACTCTTCTTATTTTACGATGGTTGCCAAAGATGATGAAGGAAAAACGATTAAAGTACCGGGATTAACGATTTCTACTGAAGATGAAATCAGGCGTTTTTATAACGGAATTCAGCAAACCAAATTAAAGAAAACAAATCCTAAAGTAGCTTTTGAACGTGATTTTGATACAATCGAAATGCACCAACTTTTTCAAGACTTCAACGTTGAAATCAAATAACACTTTAATCTGGAATTAAAGACCATTTCAAAACCAGAAGCGAGTACTTTATTCTAAAATAAAACCAAATTTACCACATAAAAAAAGTCTCTTTCCACAACGAAAAGAGACTTTTTTAAATATAAGCTATTTATTATTTACTTAAGTACATCTTACGTCTTGAATACAATTCGTAAAACTGATCGTCTTTTAAATCATCAATAAACAAGATGCTTTCACCTGTTGATTTCATCTCTGGACCCAATGCTTTATTTACATTTTTGAACTTACTAAATGAGAATACAGGTTGCTTAATTGCATATCCTTTAAGTTGCGGATTGAATTTGAAATCCGTCACTTTATTATGACCCAACATTACTTTCGTAGCGTAATTTACATACGGTTCGCCGTACGCTTTTGCAATAAAAGGAACAGTTCGAGAAGCTCTAGGATTTGCTTCGATAATGAAAACCGTATCATCTTTGATTGCAAATTGAACGTTGATTAAACCAACCGTTTTCAATGCTCTTGCAATGTTAATGGTATGTTCTTTAATTTGTTGCATTACAAATTCACCTAAATTAAACGGTGGCAAAGTTGCGTTCGAATCTCCTGAATGGACGCCACAAGGCTCAATATGCTCCATGATTCCGATGATGTACACATTTCCATCTGCATCACAAATTGCATCAGCTTCTGCTTCAATTGCACCATCTAAATAATGATCTAATAATAATTTATTTCCAGGAATTGATTTCAATAAATCAATTACATGTTCTTCTAATTCTTGTTTGTTGATGACAATTTTCATTCCCTGTCCACCCAAAACGTAAGAAGGACGAACTAATAATGGAAAATCTAATGTATCTGCTAGTTTAGAAGCTTGGTCGGCACTTTCAGCAATTCCGAATTTTGGGAAAGGAATATTTAAAGTTGTCAATAATTCAGAGAAACGGCCTCTATCTTCCGCTAAATCTAAAGCGTCAAAGCTAGTTCCAAGAATTTTAATTCCGTATTTTGAAAGTTTTTCAGCTAATTTTAAAGCCGTTTGTCCTCCTAATTGTACAATTACTCCTTCTGGTTTTTCATGACGGATGATATCGTAAATGTGTTCCCAAAAAACAGGTTCGAAGTATAATTTATCAGCTGTATCAAAATCAGTTGAAACCGTTTCAGGATTACAATTAATCATGATGGTTTCGTAACCACATTCTTTTGCAGCTAAAACCCCGTGAACACAAGAATAATCAAATTCAATTCCTTGCCCAATTCTATTTGGACCTGAACCAAGAACAATTACTTTTTTCTTATCCGTTACAATACTTTCATTGTGAACGTATCTTGTTCCGTCTGCTTTTTCTACTTCTGCTTCAAAAGTCGAATAATAATAAGGCGTCAATGCTGGGAATTCAGCCGCACACGTATCTACTAATTTGTAAACACGGTTGATGTTTTTGTCCTCACGTAATTTATAAATCTGACTTTCTAAACAACCCATCATGTGAGCGATTTGTCTGTCGGCAAATCCTTTTTGTTTTGCTTCTAAAAGTAATTCTTTAGGAAGTGTATCAATTTTGAAATTTGAAATTTCGCGTTCTAAAATATAAAGTTCTTCGTATTGCTTCAAGAACCACATGTCTATTTTAGTGATTTCGTGGATTCTGCTTAATGGAATTCCCATTTGAATGGCATCATAAATTACGAAAACTCGGTCCCAACTTGCAAAAGTTAGCTTCTCAATGATTTGTTCGTAATTTTTGTACCCTTTTCCGTCAGCTCCCAAGCCATTTCGTTTGATCTCTAATGATTGTGTCGCTTTGTGCAATGCTTCTTGGAACGAACGTCCAATTCCCATCACTTCACCAACCGATTTCATTTGAAGCCCTAACGTTCGGTCTGCACCTTCGAATTTATCAAAGTTCCAACGTGGTATTTTTACGATTACATAATCTAAAGTCGGCTCGAATAAAGCAGAAGTTGATTTTGTAATTTGGTTTTGCAATTCATCTAATGTGTAACCCAAAGCTAATTTCGAAGCGATTTTTGCAATTGGATAACCTGTCGCTTTTGAAGCCAAGGCGGATGAACGAGAGACACGTGGATTGATTTCAATTGCCACAATATCTTCTTTTTCGTCTGGCGAAACGGCAAATTGTACGTTACAACCTCCTGCAAAATTTCCGATACTTCGCATCATCAAAATCGCCATGTCGCGCATTTTTTGGAAAGTCGTATCTGATAACGTCATTGCTGGAGCTACCGTAATTGAATCTCCTGTATGAATTCCCATCGGGTCCATATTTTCAATGGAACAGATAATTACCACATTATCGTTTTGGTCGCGCAAAAGCTCCAATTCGTACTCTTTCCAACCGATCAATGCTTTGTCAATTAATACTTCGTGTATGGGCGACATTTCAAGTCCGTACGAAAGTTTTTCGTCGAATTCTTCCTTGGTATGTACAAAAGCAGCTCCTGTTCCTCCTAAAGTAAATGAAGGACGAATTACTAAGGGAAAACCAAATTCCTGTGCGATTTCTTTTCCTTGCAAGAAAGAAGTTGCCGTTTTTGCTGGTGCTGTTGGAACACCAATTTTATGTAACAACTGTTTGAATTGTTCACGATCTTCTGTTACGTTAATTGCATTAATGTCCACTCCAATTAATCGTACACCAAAATCTTCCCAAATTCCTTTTTCATCTGCTTCTAAACACAAGTTTAAAGCCGTTTGTCCACCCATTGTTGGCAAAACGGCATCAATTTGTGGATGTTCTTTAAGAATTTGAATTAAAGATTTCGTTGTCAATGGCAATAAATACACGTGATCCGCCATTGATGGGTCGGTCATAATCGTTGCCGGATTGGAATTGATTAAAATAACTTCGATTCCTTCCTCACGAATGGAACGAGCGGATTGTGAACCTGCATAATCGAATTCGCATGCTTGTCCGATTACAATAGGTCCTGAACCAATTATTAAAAGCGATTTGATTGAATTGTCTTTCGGCATAGTAGTTATATTTTGTGTGTTGTTGTGTTGTTGTATTTTAAAAAAGTGAGTTTCTGTTTTACCGCAGACCCTATCCCGAAATCTCGGGACTGATAGCGGTATCCTTTTTAATTTTTCTTTAAAATTAAAAAGATTTAGCGGATAGCAGGAAATAGCTCCTGAAACAAACCCTAAATTTAATCAATATTTTATAAAAAACTTTAAAAAAAAGCCGCTACTAATAAAAGTAACGGCTTGATATTGATTAGAATCTAATCATTATTTTTTGTGTCTTGGCTCGCAAGAAACAGTCAATTTATGTCTTCCTTTTGCTCTTCTACGTGCTAGAACTTTTCTTCCGTTCGCAGATTCCATTCTGTCCATAAATCCGTGTTTATTTCTTCTTTTTCTTTTCGATGGTTGAAATGTTCTTTTGCTCATTGCTTTGTATCTTTAAAAATCTTAATTTATTTCTATATTACGGTTCTTAAGATTTTCTTGCCTTAAAACCGAGTGCAAATATACAAAGGTTTTTTTTTTAAGCAAGCGGTTTTATAAAAATATTTTCAAATGATTTTCTTACATTTGCAAACTCAATAAAAGAACTACTATGTATCACAGAAATATTAAGCTTATTATCGCCGGATTAATCATTGCTACTGGGATTTGGCAATTTACAGAAAAGAATATCGGGAATGGAATTTTCCTTCTTTTACTGTCTACCATTTTCATCTTTTTGTATTTTAAGAATGAATTTATCCTTTTGGCCTTTTTAAAACTGCGAAAACAAGATTTTCCCGGTGCTCAAAAGTGGCTTTCATACATTAAAAATCCAGAAACAGCGTTAGTTAGAAAACAACAAGGTTACTTTCAATACTTACACGGTTTGATGCTGTCGCAAACAAACATCATGCAAGCGGAGAAGCATTTCAAAAAAGCGTTAGAACTTGGTTTAGGAATGGATACCGATAAAGCAATTGCGAAATTGAATCTTGCTGGAGTAGCGATGACGAGAAGAAGAAAATTAGAAGCTACGAACTTATTGAACGAAGCTAAAAAATTAGACAAACAAGGTTTGCTGAAAGACCAAATTAAGATGATGAAAGACCAGATGAAGAAAATCTAGTGGTCAGTGTTCAGGTTATTAGTAATCAGTCGTTGTCTTAAGTAAGTATTCGTCAGATTATTCGTAATCATTCGCAATTCAAGAATACATTTGAAATAGAAAATCCGCTTTTGAAACATTCATAAGCGGATTTTTTTGTGAATTATTTTCGAATAATTTATAATGAATACTCTTTTAAATTCTGAACACTAAAAGCCTGAACACTGACCACTTCCTTAATACCCGCTCGTTGGAATTTCAATTACGTATTTCTTTCCAGAAGTATTCGTCAACTTTTTATCGCGCAACCACGGATTGTGAATTTTCAATATCTTATAATTGATTCCTTGCTGTTTGGCGAAAGCGGCTAAATCAGTAATTGAAGAATCTATTTCTACTTTTTTTGTTGGAATTCCGCTGTACAATTCATCTTTTGTATAAGTGAACCCATACATAACGGGGTTTTTCATAATTTCTTTCAATGCCAAAATCCTGAAAACATAACGATAGGTTTCTTCCGTTAGCAATAAATCGTAGTAATTCGTTTCGCCTTGACTTGTGATTTGGCGGTTGACTCCTGCTAAACCTCCATTATAAGAAGCGGCAGCTAAAGTCCATGAACCCATTTTTTCTTTCGCATTCACAAGGTATTTACAAGCAGCTTCAGTCGATTTTATCAAATGATACCGTTCGTCTACTTCATCGGTAACTTCCATTCCATACTCTTTAGCAGTCGCCGGCATAAATTGCCAAAAGCCTTTTGCTCCTACTGATGAAGTAGCGTTTACCAAAGCACTTTCGGCTACAGCCAAATATTTAAAATCATCCGGAACGCCGTATTTCTTCAAAATTGGTTCAATTATGGGAAATTCCCGATTCGCACGTTTGGTAATAATGATCATGGAACCATGCAAATTTGCATTCACAATCAATTCGCGGTCAAATCGCTCTTTTACATCAGCTAAATGCAAAGGTGTTTTTTCTCCGGCGAAATCAATCGAAGTTGGATAATACCTTCCTCCTATTTCAGTATTCGATTTTGGTTCTGTGTAAGCAACCGAGTGGATTAAAGTGCCGCTGATTAAAACCAATCCGACTATACTTCCTATTTTCTTTATCGTGTTCATATCTTTCATCTATTATAGAAGTTAAACTGATTTACTCCTGCATTTATTGTTTTTATTCTAAAATTATTCTCGGAAGATTCTCGTTCATCCATCTAAATTTACTCAAAATCATAATATGTGTTCCGCCGGGAACTGCAATATAATCATTAATATTTTTAACAGGAAATACTTCGTCCAAGGTTCCGTGAATGTGAACGACATTTCTATCAGGTTCGGTTCGGTCCCATAAAATCATTTGCTCAATCGCCCAATCTAGATATACTTTGTCTCGAATGGAAAGATATTTTTCATACAATTTTAAACGTTTTTTTATGGCATCTCCAAAGGAATATTTGGCTAATAACTCTACATTGTGCAACCAACTTGTAGGCAATAATTTATACGCTTTTGTCGATTTTGCAAATTTCATTCGAAGCGGAACTTCCAAATTAGTTTTCACACTCGAAATAATAATCAGTTTTCTAACCTTCAGAAAGCGTGCCATTTCTTGGACTAAAACACCTCCAAAGGAAACGCCTATTAGAACAGGATTTGGTTCTGTGACTAATTTCGAAATTCGCTCTGCATAATGCGTCAGAGTTTCATTCACTAACGGTAATTCCCAATCTAATAAGTGAATTTCAAATTGGTCTTTAGGCAATTCAATACGTTCAAAAATTAGCGAACTTGCCGCAAGACCGGGCATAAAATAAACGTGAATTTTTTCCATCTCAAATGTTTTAACGCTGCACTAACAGCAAAAGTCATATAAAATGACGATTTTTGTATAAAATTACACGATTTATTGAAGTTGCACTATTCTCGATAGCACTTTATCACTAATTTGTGAAAAGCTGATTTTAGTTAGTTTGCTACAATTAATCATGCATTAGTTACTTGAAATACTATAATACAGACAATTATGGAAATTAAAGACAATACTTTTTCGAGACAATTTGAAACTTATGTCGATGAACAATTAATTACTTTAGAATATTCCTTTCAGGAAAAAAAGATTTTCTTAACACGGATAAACACACCTGATGATTTTGAAAACGAAGAATTCATATCCGAATTTTTGAAAGAAATCATGCAAATTGCTATTGATAACAATTGGAAAGTAGTTCCAATTTTACCAAAAATCGCCTCTTTCTTCCGTAAAAACAGAGTTTATAGAGAGCTTTTACCACCTGGAATTCGCATATAAAAACTCATAAAATTGAAACCACTTGTCAGAAGTGGTTTTTTTATTTTTAAAAATTTTTTATTTTTACGAAATGACATCCGAAGAACTCAACTCAAACGTACTTGCTTTTTTTGAAGAAATCGAAAAATATTACGGTTCTAAAACTGAAATAACATCGGGATTATACACCAATCTAGAAGATTTTGATTCGCACAACATCACTTGGAGTTTATCTGAATTTGATTTAATTCGAGCAGCTTATCGCAAAAAGGGCGAACGTTTTATGATGGAAGGTTCTTCAATGTATGTTGAAGTTAGCGCTAAAAACATTATTTCTTTCGAAAAAAAAGGAAGAAATAAATTCGAATTTATCGAGCAATACAGTCCTTCCGTTTATAGAATGACGACGATTAAATTTCATTATAAATATTAGAAATTGAAGTGTTTTTTTTTAGCCACGAATTTCACAAATCTTCACTAATATTTATAATTCATTCGTGCTAATTGGCGCAATTCGTGGCTAAAATTATTTTAAATTAAACTAAAGCCTCGACAAACTCCAATCTCACACTTCCGTCTTCATCGATTTTTGTCAATGTAATTTCGTGTAAAGTATTTACTAATTCTGGATTCCACGGCGTTTTTACTTTTACGTAATTTTCGGTAAAACCGTGAATGTAGCCTTCTTTGTTTTCGCTTTCAAACAAAACAGTTCGATTACTTCCAATTTGACTTTCGTAAAATGCACGACGTTTTTTCACAGACAAACCTCGAAGCATTTTACTTCTTTTCGAACGCACATTCGCTGGAACAACACCTTCCATTTCTGCCGCTTCTGTATTTTCACGTTCAGAATAGGTAAAAACGTGCAGATATGAAATATCCATATCATTCAAAAAATGATACGTTTCCAAGAAATGTTCGTCAGTTTCGCCAGGAAAACCAACAATTACGTCGACACCAATACAAGCGTGTGGCATTACTTCGCGGATTTTATTCACACGTTCGGTATAAACTTCGCGCAAATAACGACGTTTCATTAATTTCAAAATGTCATTACTTCCCGATTGCAATGGAATATGAAAATGCGGAACAAAAGTTCGGCTTTTAGATACGAATTCGATTGTTTCGTTTTTTAATAAATTAGGTTCGATGGATGAAATACGCAAACGCTCAATTCCTTCTACTTCGTCTAATTTTTGAACCAATTCATAAAAAGTATTTTCGTGTTTTTTGTTTCCAAATTCACCCTTTCCGTAATCACCAATATTTACACCGGTTAAAACAATTTCTTTAATATCTTGAGCAGAAATATCTTTGGCATTTTGCAATACATTTTCTAAAGTATCGCTTCTAGATATTCCACGTGCCAAAGGAATCGTACAATACGTACATTTATAATCGCAACCATCCTGCACTTTTAAAAAAGCACGTGTTCGGTCGCCAATGGAATAACTTCCTACATAAAAATCAGCTTCTGAAATTTCACAGGAATGAATTTCACCCATATCATTTTTGGATAAATCATTGATATAATCAGTGATTTTGAATTTTTCAGTCGCTCCTAAAACTAAATCTACACCATTTACATCCGCCAATTCTTCGGGCTTTAATTGAGCATAACAACCAATTGCGGCAACAAAAGCTTTGTCGTTCAACTTCATTGCTTTTTTAACAACTTGCTTAAATTGTTTATCTGCATTTTCAGTAACTGAACACGTGTTAATCACATAGATATCAGCTACTTCTTCAAAATCCACGCGGTCAAATCCTTCGTCTTGAAAGTTACGAGCGATGGTGGAAGTTTCGGAGAAATTAAGTTTACAACCAAGCGTATAAAACGCTACTTTTTTTTTAGTCAATGTCATTATCTGGAGCCCAATTGGGAAATAGGTATTTTAGCTATATTTACATTTTGTAAATAGCCTGCAAATTTACATACAATATTTTTTAAAATGAAATCATTAAGCTACTATATATCACTATTTTGCCTTACATTAACACTGTTTTCTTGCAAAAAAGAAGCCGAGTCTGACCGAGATAATTTGGTTTTCAGATACAATGAAGACGCCAATATCACCTCGTTAGACCCCGCTTTTTCAAAAGTGCAAACTAATATTTGGGCTTGTAACCACTTATTTAATGGGTTAGTTCAGTTGGATGATAAATTAAATGTGCAACCTGATATTGCAAAATCGTGGACTATTTCTGACGAAGGAACAACTTATCAATTCACTTTAAGAAACGACGTTTATTTTCATAAAAACAATTCTTTTGGAAAAGACAGCACGCGAACTGTAAAGTCTGAAGATTTCAATTATTCATTCAACCGAATTTTAGATGAGAAAGTCGCTTCGCCTGGACGATGGATTATGCAAAATGTTGCTTCTTTCAAAACTATTAATGACAGTGTTTTTGAAATAAAATTACACAAATCATTTCCCGGATTTTTAGGTTTGCTTTCAATGAAATATGCTTCGGTAGTTCCAAAAGAAGTGGTTGAAAATCCTGAAATTGACTTTCGTTCAAACCCAATTGGAACTGGACCTTTTCAATTTAAACTTTGGGAAGAAAACGTAAAATTAGTTTTGCGAAAAAATCCTTTATATTTTGAAAAAGATATTAATGGAGAAAAGTTACCTTATTTAGAAGCCGTTGCAATTACTTTTCTGCCTGACAAACGAAGTGGATTTCTGCAATTTATTCAAGGGAAATTGGATTTTATTTCAGGATTAGACCCTTCCTATAAAGACGAAATTCTGACTCAACGAGGTACTTTGCAAGACAAATATAAAAATGACATTAATTTAATTACTGGACCTTATCTGAATACCGAATATTTAGGTTTTCGCCTCGATGGAACTAGTGAAGCAATAAAAAATAAAAGTATTCGTCAAGCGATGAATTATGGTTTTGACCGGAAAAAACTAATTCTTTATTTACGAAATGGAATGGGAACACCTGCCACAAGCGGAATGATTCCAGATGGCTTACCAAGTTTTGAAGCTTTTGAAGGATATGATTATAATCCTGAAAAAGCAATTTCGTTAATAACAAAGTACAAACAAGAAACAGGTGATAAAAACCCAAAAATATTTTTAAGCACGAATGCTTCCTATATTGACATTGCTGAATTCTTGCAACGCGAATGGCAGAAAATTGGTTTAGATGTTTCGGTAGATATCAATCCACCATCGACTTTGCGTCAAGCGATTTCTACGGGTAAAGTGTCATTTTTTAGAGCGAGTTGGATTGCCGATTATCCCGATGCTGAAAATTATTTGTCTTTATTTTACAGTAAAAATTTCGCACCCAATGGCCCAAATTATACGCATTTCAAAAATGAAAAGTTTGATAAATTGTATGAAGATGCTTTCAGAGAAACGGATGTAGAAAAACGTTATAAATTGTACCGTGAAATGGACAAACTGATAATGGAAGAAGCACCTGTAATTCCTTTATTTTACGACAAAGTGGCTCGTTTCAGTCGGAAAGAAGTTCAGAATCTAGGTATCAACGGATTGAATATGTTGGATTTAAAACGCGTTAAAAAAGCAAAAAAGTAAATTTTTAACTGAAAGAGACTTAACGAAAGTATTTTTTTAGTAAATTGCTATGTTTAAATTAAAACAGCCCCAAAACCATGAATACAAAAAAGATATTTACGTTAATTTTAATAGCAAGTTCATTTTTTGCAAGTGCTCAACAAAAACAAAAGGTAACGAAATTACCACCTGAAGCGACAACTTTTCTCGAAGCAAATTTTAAAGGAATTCAAATACAAGAAATGTACAAAGAAGCAGAAGGTACTACGTTTAAATATGAAGTAAAACTTGCGAATGGTGCTGAAGTGGAATTTAACAACCGCGGCCGATGGAGAGAAATTGAATCAAAAACTACTACGCTTGCCACTACAATGTTACAACCAAGTGTTGGTGCTTACATTCAGAAAACATATCCCAATGCAAAAATCACTGAAATTAAAAAAGGAAATCGTTTCAATTTTGTAAAAATTAACGACGAGATAAATTTACAATTTGATACAGAAGGTAATTTTTACAGAATAATGCCTGATTAAAAAGCAAAGAAAAGCCTTAATTTATCATTAAGGCTTTTTTTATGTTTACGAATCTTTTCTCCACTTTTTAGTTTCTTCAAAAACGTGTTCTAATATTTGTTGCTCTTTTTCATCAAACTCTAGATTTCTTCTTGACATTACAATTCTTGCGGTTTCAAATGCTTTTTTAGTGATGTATGTTGAAAAACCTGAAGCGCCACCCCAAGAAAAACTTGGAACGAAATTACGAGGAAAACCACTTCCAAAAATATTCGCACTTACACCAACTACAGTTCCTGTATTGAACATAGTGTTAATTCCGCATTTACTGTGGTCGCCCATCATTAATCCACAAAACTGCGAACCTGTTTTAGCAAAACCTTCGGTTTCGTAACTCCACAATTTTACTTCTTCGTAGTTGTTTTTCAGATTTGAATTATTAGAATCGGCACCAATATTACACCATTCCCCTAAAACTGAATTCCCCAAAAATCCGTCGTGTCCTTTATTTGAATAAGCGAATAAAACCGAATTATTGACTTCTCCTCCAATTCTAGAATGTGGTCCAACCGTAGTTGCTCCATACACTTTGGTAGCCAACTTCACTTGAGCACCTTCGCATAAAGCAAAAGGTCCACGAATTACAGAACCTTCCATAATTTCAGAATCTTTACCTATGTATATTGGACCCGTTGAAGCATTTAAAGTTACAAATTCCAACTTCGCTCCTTCTTCGATGAAAATATTTTCTGGTGAAATGACATTCACACTTTTTGGAATGGGTTGTGACCTTCTGTCTTCTGTCAGTAATTCAAAATCTTCGCGAATCGCAGCGTCGTTTTTTTGAAAAATATCCCATGTATTTTCAACAGTCAAAACGTCGTCGCTGAATTCGATAATTTCGTAAGTATCAAAATCAACTTCTTCTTGCGATTCTTGTGTGAAAAATGCAATTACTTCATCGCCTTTGAAAATCGCCTGATTGACTTCTAAATTCGAAACCATTTCAACCAAAACGGCATTTGGCAAAAAAGAAGCGTTAATCATCACGTTCTCTTCCATTTCAACCATTGGAAATTTATCCTGCAAATATTCTTCTGTAACTGTAGTTGTTGTGGAGCCCAAATAATTTTCCCATTTCTCGCGAATGGTTAAAATTCCAATTCTAATTTCAGCAACAGGTCTGGTAAAAGTGAACGGCAACAAGGCATTACGAACGGTTCCGTCAAAAAGTATATAGTTCATTTGAAAAGTTTAAGGGTTTAAAAGTTTAAAGGCATTCTCGCTGCTTTTAAAATTAGATCAAAGTTACAAAGTAAAAATGATTTTTGAGCATAAAAAAAGCCTCCCAAACGGAAGGCTTTCTATAATTTGAAACACAAACTAGGTTATTTAGTGTGTTTAGCGTATTTTGTTTTAAATTTATCAATACGTCCTGCAGTATCAATAAGTTTAGATTTACCTGTGTAAAAAGGGTGAGAAGTTCTAGAAATCTCCAATTTTACAACTGGGTATTCAACACCTTCGTGCTCGATTGTTTCTCTTGTTTCTGCTGTAGATTTAGTGATAAAAACTTCGTCGTTTGACATGTCTTTAAAAGCAACTAATCTGTAATTCTCTGGGTGAATTCCTTTTTTCATGGTAAATGTTTTTATTCGTTTGTTGAAATAATTCGTTCTGAAGCTTTTTCATCTGACAGAAAAAGGTATAAACGCCTTATGACTTTTTGTTTATTCTGTTTTTAATTTCAGAGTGCAAAAATACACTTATTTTTTAATATACAAATGTTTAATGCGCTTTTTTTAATCTATTTAGAAAATGATTTTTAAAGATAGTAAAAGCGGATTTGCTATATTTGTAGCTTATTTTGAACCAAATACTAATGACAGACCCGATTAAAAAAATTGGAATGCGAAATGGCGTACTTCTAGGATGCCTTTTGATTCTATTCACTTCTTATCTACACTTTTATAATTTAGAATTACTTACAAACGTCTGGCTCGGCTTTTTCACGGTGTTTGTTATGATTGGTTTTGGAATCTTATCTATCCTACAAACCAAAGCGAAATTAGGTGGTTTAATCACTTTTAAAGAAGCTTTTTCAGGCTATTTTTATACTATTTTAATTGGCAACGTGATGAATACAGTATACCTATTGCTATTGTATTTAGTAATTCTTTCACCCGAAACAAAAGAAATTATCCGACAATTGATGATTGATTTGAATGTCAAATTAATGCATGTTGGAAATGCTCCTCAAGAAACAATTGATGAAGCGATGCCAATGTTTGAAAGTTTCAATCCATTTACTTTTTCTGAAGTGGTTACCGCTGCTGTAAAATATTTACTTCGCGATTGTTTGATTGGATTTGTTGTTGCCTTAATATTTAGAAACAAGCGAACTCTTTAATTATGAATTTATCGATTGTTATACCGCTTCTGAATGAAGACGAATCATTGCTAGAACTCCACAACTGGATTGTAAAAGTGATGACTGCCAATCAATACAGTTATGAAATCCTGTTTATTGACGATGGAAGTACTGATAAATCTTGGTCAATTATTGAAGGTTTATCCGTTGAAAATTCAAATGTAAAAGGCATTCGTTTTCTTAAAAATTTCGGAAAATCACAAGCCTTACATGCAGGTTTTGCAAAAGCACAAGGCGATGTAATTATTACTATGGATGCCGATTTACAAGACAGTCCTGAAGAAATTCCCGAATTATACGACATGATTATCAATCAAAATTATGATTTAGTTTCAGGTTGGAAAAAGAAACGCTACGATTCTGTGGTTTCAAAAAATTTACCTTCAAAATTATTCAATTGGGCCGCGAGAAAAACGTCAGGTGTTGAATTGAATGATTTTAATTGCGGTTTGAAAGCGTATAAAAATATTGTCGTCAAAAACATTGAGGTTTCAGGTGAAATGCACCGTTACATTCCTGTTTTAGCGAAAAATGCAGGTTTTGGAAAAATCGGTGAAAAAGTAGTTTTACATCAAGCTCGAAAATACGGCGTGACTAAATTTGGAATGGACCGCTTTGTAAACGGATTTTTAGATCTGATTACAATCTGGTTTTTATCCCGTTTCGGAAAACGACCAATGCATTTATTTGGACTTTTAGGTTCAATAATGTTTGTTATCGGATTTTTAGCAACACTTTCAATTATAATAATTAAATTAGTAAAATTAAATTCAGGATATCCAACGATTTTGGTGACCGATAATCCTTTGTTTTACATTGCCTTAACCGCTATGATGATCGGAACCCAATTGTTTTTGGCAGGCTTTTTAGGTGAAATTATTTTGAGAACCAAGAATAACGAAGAGCGGTATAAGATTTCGGAGGTGATTTAAAGGATTAAAATAGTTGGTGTGATAATTCGTGATACCATCAAAAATATAATTTCACAACTTGAGGTCACAATTTGTGACCTCAAGTTTAAAGAAATAAATTAATAACCTTCAAAAATATACGCCATGCCAAATTTAGAAACAATCGACAATAAAATTCACGTATTACGAAATCAAAAAGTAATGTTTGATTTCGATTTAGCTTTACTTTATGAAATTGAAACTAAACGCTTAAAAGAAGCCGTTCGAAGAAATATAGAACGATTTCCTGAAGATTTTATGTTTGAATTGAATAAAGAAGAGTTTGATAACTTGAGGACGCAAAATGCGTCCTCAAGTTATGGAGGAACTAGATATATGCCGTTTGCATTTACAGAACAAGGCGTTGCAATGCTATCTTCTGTACTAAAATCTTCAAAAGCAATTGAAGTAAATATTGCGATTATGCGGACTTTTGTACTGCTTCGCAATTCAATTTTATCATTGGAAGAAGTTTCAAAGCGAATCACAGATGTTGAAAAACATTTCCCAGAAATATATAATGCTTTGAATTATTTGATGAATACCGATAAAAAAAGTATTGAACAGAACGAACGAAAAAAAATAGGATACACAAATAAATAAAAATATGCATATTCCTGAAAACATATTAAGTCAAGTAAATGAATGGTTAACACCCACTTTTGACGAAGACACACAAAATAAAATCAAAGAAATGATGACTTCGTCTCCAAAAGAGTTGGAAGAAAGTTTCTATAAGAATTTAGAATTTGGAACGGGCGGAATGCGTGGCGTTATGGGTGTTGGAACCAATCGTATTAACAAATATACGTTGGGAAAAAACACGCAAGGTCTTGCGAATTACATGAAGCAGGTTTTTCCAAATAAAGCATTGAGTGTCGCTATCGCTTTTGATTGTAGGCACAACAGCAACACTTTAGCAAAAGTGGTTGCTGATGTTTTTTCGGCAAACGGAATAAAAGTATATTTATTCTCGGATATGCGACCTACACCTGAATTGAGCTTTGCTGTAAAATATTTGAAATGTCAAGCCGGAATTGTACTTACTGCTTCTCACAATCCTCCTGAATACAACGGGTACAAAGTATATTGGGAAGATGGCGGTCAATTAGTTCCGCCTCAAGATGCTGCAATTATTAATGAAATCGAGAATTTACGTTACGACCAAATTCAATTTCATGCGAATGAAAAATTAATTGAATACATCGATAAAAAGGTAGATGAAGCATTTATAAAATCATCTATTGAAAATGCAAGTTTTAATACTGATGCTGCTGCAAAAGACAATTTGAACATCGTTTTCACTTCACTTCATGGAACTTCAATTAAAATTGTTCCGGATACTTTGGCGAAAGCAGGATACAAAAATGTGCATTTAGTTCCCGAACAATCGGTTCCGAATGGCGATTTTCCAACGGTTAAATCTCCAAATCCCGAAGAACCGGAAGCCTTGACAATGGCCTTGGCTTTAGCCGAAAAATTACATGCTGACATTGTTATTGGAACCGACCCAGACTGCGACCGATTAGGTATTGCAGTTAGAGATACAGAAGGTAAAATGATTTTGCTGAACGGAAATCAAACCATGGTGATGATGACCGCATTTTTACTGGAACAATGGAAAAAAGCAGGAAAAATAAATGGTAAACAATTTGTAGGTTCAACGATTGTTTCTACTCCCATGATGTTGGCTTTGGCAGACGGATACGATGTGGAATGCAAAGTTGGATTGACAGGATTTAAATGGATTGCGAAAATGATTAAGGATTTCCCTGAACTTGAATTCATCGGAGGTGGTGAAGAAAGTTTCGGGTTTATGGTTGGCGATGCAGTTCGTGATAAAGATGCTGTTGCAGCTACTTTATTGATTTGCGAAATTGCCGCTCAAGCAAAAGCAAATGGAAGTAGCGTTTATGAAGAATTAATTAACTTATATATCGACTTTGGTTTCTATAAAGAACATCTAGTTTCACTAACTAAAAAAGGAATTGAAGGCGTTGCAGAAATCAATCAAATGATGGTTGATTTACGCGAAAATCCGTTGAAAGAATTAGGTGGCGAACGGGTGATTATGGTAGAAGATTATAAAAATTCGACTGCTTTAAACTTATTGACTGACGAAGTAGAAGCGCTATCTATTCCTAAATCAAACGTTTTGATTTACTACACGGAAGACGGTTCAAAAATTGCAGCACGACCAAGTGGTACAGAGCCAAAGATTAAATTTTACGTTAGTGTAACCACAGATTTAGACTCCAAAGATGATTTTGAACGAAAAGAAAAATCACTAGACTTGAGAATAAAATTAATTTTAGAAGATTTAAACGTCATTTAATGAGCAGTATTAAACAAATTATTCCTTTTGTAAAGCCGTATAAAAAATATGCTTATTTAAACATATTTTTCAACATTCTGTACGCGCTTTTTAGTACGTTGTCCTTTATTGCTTTAATGCCAATGTTAGATGTACTATTTGGCACAGACAAAAAAAATTACGTACAACCCGTTTATACGACGCTTGGCGAGTTAAAAAGTTTTCTTACTAATTTTTTAAGTTTTCACCTGACGCGTTTTACCGATGAAAACGGCATTAGCTTTACTTTAGGTGTTTTAGTAGCGGTAATTATCTCCATTTTCTTGCTAAAAAACTTGTTTGATTACCTCGCGATGTACTTTATCACTTTCCTACGAAATGGAATTGTAAAAGACATGCGAAATACATTGTACAAAAAAACGCTTGAATTGCCCATTGCTTTTTTCTCTGAAAAACGAAAAGGGGACACGATTGCTCGAATTTCAAACGATGTAAATGAAGTTCAAAACTCGATGCTTTCCATTTTAGAAATTATCGTAAAAGAACCGCTTACTATTATTTTTACAATTACCGCCATGTTTTTGATTAGTGTGAAACTTACACTTTTTGTCTTTATATTTATTCCTATTTCAGGTTATATCATTTCATTAATTGGAAAACAATTGAAGAAAAAATCTACTAAAGTGCAAGAAGAACAAGGCGTATTTCTTTCTACTATTGAAGAAACATTAGGCGGACTAAAAGTAGTAAAAAGCTATAATTCTGAAAATTATTTCAATAACGTCTTTCAAAATTCCACAACAAGATTTTATCATTTATCCAACGCAATTGGGAATAGACAAAATTTAGCTTCACCCGTAAGTGAATTTATGGGAATATTTGTAATAGCCGTTTTACTTTGGTACGGCGGACATATGGTTTTGGTCGAGAAAACCTTGAATGGTGGTGTTTTTATTGGATTCATGGGATTGGCTTACAATATTTTAACGCCTGCTAAATCTATTTCTAAAGCTTCTTATGCCGTAAAAAGAGGAGATGCAGCAGCAGAACGAATTCTAGAGATTTTAGACCAAGAAAATCCAATTCAGAATAAATTGGATGCTATTTCAAAAAATGAATTTCACGATAAAGTTTCTATTAAAAACATCAATTTTAAATATGAAGATGAGATTGTTTTGAAAAACTTTTCTTTGGATATTAAAAAAGGACAAACAGTTGCTTTAGTGGGACAATCGGGAAGTGGGAAAAGTACGATTGCAAACTTGCTGACTCGTTTTTACGACGTTCACGACGGTGAAATTAAAATTGACGAAAGCAACATCAAAGATTTAGATTTACAGTCGCTTCGTGGCTTAATGGGATTGGTCACGCAAGACAGCATTTTATTTAACGATACGATTAAAGCAAATATTGCTTTAGGAAAACTTGATGCTTCTGATGAAGAAATTATTGATGCGTTGAAAATCGCGAATGCTTTTGAATTTGTAGACAAATTACCAAAAGGAATTTATACCAATATTGGCGACAGCGGAAACAAATTGTCTGGTGGACAAAAACAACGTTTATCGATTGCTCGAGCAGTTTTGAAAAATCCCCCGATAATGATCTTAGATGAAGCGACTTCTGCTTTGGATACAGAAAGTGAAAAATTCGTACAAGTAGCATTGGAAAACATGATGCAAAATAGAACATCGATTGTTATTGCACACCGACTTTCCACCATACAAAAAGCGGATAAAATTGTAGTAATGCAGAACGGTCAGATCGCGGAACAAGGTTCGCACGATGAATTATTAGCTTTAAATGGAACCTACACACGGTTGGTGAATATGCAGTCTTTTGAGTAAAAATTTATAATTTTAACTGTATGAAAAGAGAATATTTCGGAATGCTTTTTATAATTATTTCTGTTGTTTTAATTATCGGTGCGGATTATATATTCGGAGACGACGTTGTGCAAGAAAACTTAAGTCGATTTATTGTAATATGGATTCTTGCAGGATTTTATGCGGGACAATATTCAATGAAATTTCCAAAAGCTTTTTAAATGTATATTTTAGACAAAAACATTCGACTTGCCGAAGATCCAGATACCATTATTTGGAAATATTTGGACTTGTCTAAATTTGTCGATTTATTGCTGTATCAAAAGCTATTTATGTCAAGGTCCGATAAATTTGAAGACCAATACGAAGGAACGTTCAGCGAGCCGACTTACGAGGAGATTAAAAAATTAGCGAAAGACAATCCCAATTTCTTGGATTACTACAAAACGCACCGCAAAAATGTGGTGATTAGCAGTTGGCATATTAATGAATATGAATCGTTCGCCATGTGGCAAATATTCACTCAAAAAAACGAAGGATTGGCTATTCAATCTACTTTAGGGAAATTACAGAAAGCACTTGAAGTGGACACGGAATACAAACAATACATCGGCGAAGTTAATTACATTGATTATAAAAAAGAATACATTCCGTTTGACAACACCTTCTTTCCGTTTCTATTTAAGCGAAAAAGTTTTCAATACGAACGGGAAGTTCGCGTGATTTCTGACTTAACCAATTTCAATTTAGAAATTGACAATGGTGTTAAAATAGGAATTGATATTAAAGAACTCATTGAGAAAATCTACATTCACCCAAAATCAGAGAATTGGTATAAGAAATTGGTGATGGATTTAATCGCTCGTTTGGGATTTGATTTCGAAACTGAAAAGTCGGATTTAGAAAGCGACATTCTTATTTAGACCCTGCAATTTGCTCTTTTCTAGGAATTAACATAAAATAGAACAAATGTTATAGAAATTATTTTGTAAGTTTGTGTAGAACTTTAAAATTTAGTACCATGGTTGCCGTAATTATCAAAGTCGTTTCTATACTAATTGCCATCATTACAACACTTTTTAACTATTTCTTTTAAATAGGATCGTAATTCTCAATCGTAAATTCAGGACTCAATAAATCTACAAAGTGGTAGTTGATTCGGTCGTTTTTGTCAAACTGACCGTTTTGATTTGTGTCTTCAATCGTTCTAAAGTACAATCTGTTTTTAGATTCTACTAAATTCCAATCAATCAATTCCTGCATATCTGCACTTAACTTCTTAAAGGTTCCTCCTGAAATCGTACTGATATATAACGCTTTTATGTCGTTCGAATCTAACTTTTTATCGCGATTTGTATCCATATCTACAATGGTGTACACCAACAATTGCTTTTTAGATTTTTCGAATATCGTATTCAAGTAACTCACATTACTGATCACCATTTTCTTGTCGGTCAAGAGATGCATTTCAGTTGAATCCGTGTGTTGGAATTTGATGTTCTGTAAAAATCCGGTTAATTCAAAGCGGTTGTAATTCGAAACTGTAAAACTCACTTTATCGGTATTTGAAGTTCCGTAGGTTGATTTCGCACGGCCTTCGTAAACTCTAAAGTCGCCAATGGGATGCAGCAAATAGGAAGTCCCTTCCATTTGAATCGGCAAATCTGCGATTGCAATTTGCGATGAATCGATTGGAGTTGTTTTAATTTCTGTTTTGGACGTATCTTCATACGTCACTTTTGGCGTCTCTTTCTCTTCTTTACAATTGAAAAACATCAAAGAAGCTAGAGCTATAAATACAAGTTTACTATTTTTCATGGTCGCTGTAATTGATTCAAATATAACAAATCTATTTCTAAAATCTAAAATCGTGATTTAAAGTTTGGCAGTCAATTTCAAATTGAATACCCGTGTGGTCAAATAATTCGGAACACCGTATTGATTTTTGGTGTACACGTCACGTACCCACGTATTGGTAATTGCGTTTTGATTGTTGAACAAATTAAAGATTTCAAAGCCTATGGACAAATCTTCAAACGTTTTAAGCCAATGGTTTTCAGAACGATTCGCATTGTTTTCGGTTAAGACGTAGGAGAAACCAACATCGGCACGGCGGTAATCCCTCAACCGACTTTGGTACACATAAGGATCTGCATACGATGGCGAACCTCCGGGAAGTCCTGTGTTGTATAGAATATTCAAATATACTTTTACACTTGGAATATTGGGCATGTAATCTTGAAACAAGGCGCCAAATTTCAATCGTTGGTCCGTTGGTCGCGCAATATAGCCTTTGTTGTCAATGTTTTCTTCTGTTTTCATGTAGCCAAAACTCAACCATGATTCGGTTCCGGGAACAAATTCACCATTCAATCGAACGTCAAGTCCTTGTGCAAATGCTTTTGCATTATTGTCAGCTGCATAACGTATGCGGACATTTTCTAACGTATACGGATTTACATCCGATAATGATTTGTAATAGAGTTCAGAAACCAATTTAAAAGGTCGGTTCCACATTTTAAAACTGTAATCATTGCTCAACACCATGTGAATGGATTGTTGTGCTTTTACATCCGGAAGAACGGTTCCTTCTTGGTTTCGCAATTCTCTGAAAAAAGGCGGTTGGTGGTACACACCTCCGGACACCCGGAACACCATGTCTTTTTGCCATTTTGGTTTTAATGCAATTGAAGCTCTTGGACTGAATACAAACTGCGAATTAGCATTTAGACCGTCACCAGAAACGGTCCATTGATGGCCTCGCACTCCGGCGTTGTACCAAATATCGGCTGCTCCTAATTTCCCTTTATTACTCCATTGTACATAACCGGAGTACCGATTAATATTGACAAAGTTTGTTGCCCGAACATTATTATAAGGAACCAATGGCCCAATATACGGCTCGTAAGGCTGGTTGTTTCCTAAAAAGGGTACAATGGGCGGATTCAAAGAAAATCCTGCTGAGTCAATCACTTCCCACTCCACTACTCTATCTCGAATGTCTTCGCGGGTGTATTTAAAACCCCACTCAACCGTATTGTTTTGAATTTTATTGATTCCTTTTATTTCTCCGTTGAAAATCAAGGCATCTAAATTATTTCGGGCGTGATTCAACTGCGAACCGACACCCTCTGAATAAACAACTTCACCAAAGTTTTCAGATCCCAAGTTGCCGTCCACTTCACCTAACGCATATTGTGCCAAAATATCAAAATATTCCTGTTCCGTCGTATGATAAGCAGAACCGATCAGTTTTAAAGTGAAATTTTCATTGACTTCATGCACTGATTTTAAGGCTCCAAAATAAGTCTTGTACGCGTCTTTTTCTTGCCCTTGATAAAAGATGTTTAAAGCAATCGGTTCATCGATCGTTCCAAAGTTGGTTTGCCGCGTTAACGGTTGGTAATAGTATTTGTTTTGAGAAATATTTCCAAGAAAGCTGAAGCGCCATTTTGTATTTGGTGTAAAAGTCAAATAAGTTTGCACATCGGCAAAAGTGGGTTTGAAATTCGATTCCGTTTCTTGACTGTTTACTAAAAGGCTGTTGTCTCTGTAGCGAATTCCTGCGATTCCTGTCCATTTTTGATTTTTAGAAACACCTTCAACAGCAACGCTTCCGCCAAGAAAACTCGCTTCGGCTGCAACGCCAAATTTCTTCGGAATACGATACGTAATATCTAAAACAGAGGAAAGTTTGTCGCCAAATTTCGCTTGAAATCCTCCAGCAGAAAAATCAACATTCTCCACTAAATCAGTATTGGTAAAACTCAAACCTTCTTGTTGACCTGAACGAATTAGAAAAGGTCGATAAACTTCAATTTCGTTCACATAAACTAAATTTTCATCGTAATTTCCACCGCGAACCGAATATTGGGTACTCAATTCGTTATTTCCATTTACGCCTGCGAAGGTTTTCAATACATTTTCTACTCCTGCATTCGCTCCTGGAATTTTCCGAATCGTAGCAGGATCGATGTTGGCTATGCCTTCAATTCGGTCCCGTTTATTTTTCACCACAATCACCTCGCCCATTTGTTCCGTTCTGCTGTTCAAAACGGGATTGAATTCGAAATCTTCATTCGTTGCAAATGTTTTGGTAATGAAGACATTTTTAAAACTGACGTGAGAAAAGACAATCGTGGTATTTTTGTTCGCAGGTACTTCTAAAACGTAAAAACCCGTTGCGTCTGAAATCGTGCTTTTAGTTGAAATAGAAATCGTTACATCGCGAACAGGCTGGTTGTTTTCGTCTAGAATAACTCCTTTTATTCGAGCGGTCTGTCCGAAAACATTCGCAATCGAAGCACAAATAAATAAAAAAAGCAGTAGGTGTTTTGTTTTCAAAAGGTCGACGTGTTTATTTAGCATTTCTAAAAAAGTGCGTTTCAAAGATAGTAGAATTCCCTACATTATCGGTTACTTCCAACTTAAATTCGTTTCGGCCGTCTTTCAAAAATTGGCCGTCGAAATCGTACGTAATTCGTGCTTTTTTATAGTCATAATCGAATAGAATCCAATTTCCATTGATGTAACCATTATATGAACTGATTCCTGAAAGGTCATCACTTATCGTAAAGTCTATGGAACTTTGAGCATTTAAGGATTTTCCTTCCGAAATATTTACTGGACGCACTTTTGGAGCTGTGGTGTCTTGTGCTAAAAAGAATTTTCCTAGGTTTTTAGTATAGGCCGTAAAGGTACTGTCTTTGACTTTCGTCGAATTGTATCGTTTGCTTTTCCCGTCTAATGAAGCGATAAATGTTTTTTTCTTCTGTTCTTCGGTCAACGAATTGTCGTCGATCGTGACTTTAAAGTTTTTATGAACGGCAACAGAACCATCGTGAAAGGTCAACGTATCTTCTTTTACATCAAAATTCACATAAAAATCTTCGTAGAATGTGCCTTCTTCCACGAAAACCGACATGTTGTCTTTTTTGTACATGTTGTCATTATTGGCTTTCAAGAAATACGGTGTTTTTATAACTTTACTTGGCGTTTCGGCAACTGCAGCCGCATACTGAATGGGAATATTAATGACCACTTTATTATTGTTGTAATCTCTTACTTCGATGCGATAGGTGTTGCTGATATTTGGCTTGACCACAACAATTCCATTGTTTTTATCCGACTTCACAATACTTAATGGATACGGATTACTCATAAATAATCTTTGAATTCGAACGCCCGTTTTCTTAAATCTTGGATAATCCAAAAGTGCATTGATGTAGCGACTTTCGTCAAAAGCAAACGTGTTGAACTCATAATTAAAGGATTGCTTTCCGTTCAAAAACGACTGTACTTGATAGGTTCCATTTTTATTGTAATTGAAATCAAACATATCATAGGCGTTGATTCCAAAACCAACCGCTCCGTTGACTAAAACTTTATCGGTCGTATACGTGCCATCGGGTTGCTTTGTATAATTGATTGCTAGTGGTTCTTGGGATTTATTCACAATGGAATTATCGCCAATCGGATACGCCATCAATGTGCTTACGACCGGCTCTTTGGTATCTTTTATCAATGCATCGAATCCAAAAAGTAGTGGATTAATCGGTTTTTCAGATTTGGTATCCCGAATTTCAAAATGCAAATGCGGTCCACCCGAACCACCCGTATTTCCTGACAGTGCGATAACTTCGCCTTGTTTAACCACCAATTCGTCCGGTTTCAGAAAAAGTTCAATTTCAAATGCTTTCTCCTTATAATGTGCTTTTTTAATATAGTCTTGAATTTTGCCGCTTCCTTGATTCAAATGTCCATAAACGGTTGTGTACCCATTAGGGTGCGTAATGTAAATTGCTTTTCCGTAGCCGTAACTTGAAATTTTAATGCGAGAAACATACCCGTCTGCGGCAGCGTACACATTTAGATTTTCTTTTTGATTGGTTTTGAAATCCAATCCCGTATGGAAATGGTTGCTTCTTAACTCACCAAACGAACCCGACAAGTTCAACCGAATGTCTAAAGGTGCTTTAAAATAGTCTTTTGGATACTCATTTTGAGCACAAAGATTCAAAGAAATAACGAGAAGCAGGAGGCGGATATACATGGTTTACATTTTTGGCTAATATAAATAATTTAAATGAGGCACTAATTCAATTTTAATAATTTTATAACGCACTATTCGTCACATTATTAACGCAGAAAAGAAGATTATCAGTAAAAAAAGCGTAAAACTATTGCGTAATAAAATAGGAATACTAACTTTGTGATTATAAGTAATGAATAATGATTCGATGAGTGAAATTGCAGATATAGTTGATACTCTTGAAGATAAGGTGCTTAAACTTTTTAGTAAACTAGAAGGATTAGAGCAAAACTCTCGAGATTTAAAACTAGAATTGGAGCAATCTGCATTGATCATCCAGCGGCAATCAGCGGCTATTGAAGTGTTGCAAAAGCAATATGAAGCAGTGAAATTGGCAAATTCCTTACTTGGCAGTGACGAAAATAAAAGAGAGACGAAGCTTAAAATAAATGCATTAATTCGGGAAATTGACTACTGTATCAAGCAGTTATCAGACTAAATAATATGGACGAAAAGCTTAAAATTAAAATATCAATTGCCGACCGTGTCTATCCCTTGAATGTGGACATGGCACAAGAAGAAGGACTGCGAAGTGCTTCCAAGAAAATTGATGTAATGATGAAGCAATTTGAAGAAAATTATGCTGTTCGAGACAAACAAGATGTTTTGGCCATGTGTGCGTTGCAATTTGCAACACAAGTGGAGCAAAAACAACTGGATAAAGTCGAAGACCACACGAATACGATTGACAAATTGAAGAATTTGAATGCTTTATTGGACCGCTTTCTCACAAAATAATACGTTCTTAACACAGACTAAAAATACTGCCTACATTAGTTTTTATTTGGTAAACTCAACACTAACAAATTAGAATGAGCAAATCATCGCTACTAGAGCAAGCCGTTTCAGTACGGAAGCTTGAACAGTGAGTTAGCTCAAAACTTGTCCTTTCGAGTTTATACATTTCCCTAATGTAGGCTTTTTTTATATACAAACAAAAACAGCAAATGGAATCAATAGTAATTATAATTTTAGCAGCAATCATAGGAGCTGCCGTAGGTTTTGCAATCGCAAAGAAGTTGGAAAAAAGCAGTTCTTCGAGCTTGATTAAAAATGCAAAACTACAATCTTCTTCTATTATAAAAGAAGCCAATTTAGAAGCAGAGAACATCAAGAAAGATAAGATTCTTCAAGCCAAAGAGAAGTTTATTGAAATGAAATCGGAACACGAACAAGTTATTTTGGGTCGTGACAAGAAAGTAGCGGAAGTAGAAAAAAGAATCCGCGATAAAGAATCACAAGTTTCAGGAGAATTAACTCGAGCGAAGAAATCGGGTGATGAATTTGAAGCCAAAACGAAAGAATACGAAAGTAAGATTGAAGTCTTAGACCGCAAACAGCAGGAAGTAGAACGCATGCACAAAAGCCAATTGGAGCAATTGGAAGTGATTTCAGGTCTTTCGGCAGAAGATGCTAAAAACCAATTGATCGATGGTTTAAAAGCGGAAGCTAAAAGTAGCGCGATGTCTTATCTACAAGACACCATGGAGGAAGCAAAATTGACGGCTCAACAAGAAGCTAAAAAGATTATTATCAATACGATTCAACGTGTTGGAACCGAAGAAGCAGTGGAGAATTGTGTTTCTGTTTTCAATATTGAAAGTGACGATGTGAAAGGTCGCATTATCGGTCGTGAAGGTCGGAATATTCGTGCCATTGAAGCGGCAACAGGTGTTGAAATCATTGTGGACGATACGCCAGAGGCGATTATCCTTTCTTGTTTTGACCCCGTTCGTAGAGAGATCGCTCGTTTGGCCTTGCATAAATTAGTAACCGACGGAAGAATTCACCCAGCGCGAATTGAAGAAGTGGTTGAGAAAACAAGGAAACAAATTGACGACGAGATCATCGAAGTTGGTAAACGTACCGTAATCGATTTAGGAATTCACGGATTGCATCCGGAGTTGATTAAAGTAGTGGGTCGAATGAAATACCGTTCTTCTTACGGACAGAATTTGTTGCAACACTCGAGAGAAGTTTCGAAACTTTGTGGCATCATGGCGGCAGAATTAGGCTTGAACGTCAAGTTAGCTAAAAGAGCTGGATTACTTCACGATATTGGAAAAGTGCCTGATACTGAAAGTGATTTGCCTCACGCATTATTGGGAATGCAATGGGCGGAGAAATACGGTGAGAAAGAAGAGGTTTGCAACGCAATTGGAGCCCACCACGACGAGATTGAAATGAAAACATTGTTAGCACCAATCGTACAAGTTTGTGATGCTATTTCTGGCGCACGTCCTGGAGCAAGACGCCAAGTATTGGATTCTTATATTCAACGTTTAAAAGATTTAGAAGAAATTGCTTTTGGATTCCACGGTGTGAAAAATGCGTACGCTATTCAAGCGGGTCGTGAGCTTCGTGTGATTGTAGAAAGTGAAAAAGTAAGCGACGACAACGCAGCTTCTTTATCGTTTGATATTTCACAGAAAATACAAACGGAAATGACTTATCCTGGTCAAGTGAAGGTTACGGTTATTCGGGAGACCAGAGCGGTGAATATTGCGAAGTAGAAAAGTTGTAGGTTGTAGGTTGTAGGTTGTAGGTTGTAGGTTGAAAACTTACTGGAATAGATAAAAATTGTAGAGGACTTGTTGATATTTTTCAACAGGTCCTTTTTTTTTTGTGGCTGATTTGAGGATTGAGAGATTGAGAGATAGAAGGATAGAAAGATTGAAAGATGGAAGGATTGGAGCATTGGAAGACGGAGGAAGTTCTCAGTTGACAGTTGACAATTGACAGTTTTGAGCAACTTTATGAGAATAGATTTATGAATTATGAGTTGTAGCAATATAGAGCAACGTGATTCAGATATGGAAGATGGAAGATGGAAGATGGAAGAAGGAAGAAGGAAGATGGAAGATGGAAGATGGAAGATGGAAGATGGAAGATGGAAGATGGAAGATTGAAAGATTGAAAGATTGAAAGATTGAAGGATTGAAGGATTGAAGGATAGAAGGATTGAAGGATTGAAGATAAAAGGATTGTGTTTCATACCGTTTTAATGTGGAAATGCAGTTGTCTTTTTAAAAGTTTAACCGCAAGTGTCGTTAAGAGTTGGATGATTGGAGATACTGAAACGAGTTCAGTATGACAAAGTTCTGAAAGGTGGATTTAGAATGCATTATAGCGACGCTACTGCGCTTTTTTGGAAAAAAATATACTTTTGTTTTGTCATTATGAATTTATTTCAGGGTCTAGCCTCAGCTCTATCTAACTAAGTCAAATCATTTGATGAAACGAGTCCAGTATGACAAAGTGCTGAATTGTGGATTTAGAATGCATTATAGGGACGCTATTGCTCTTTTTTGTAAAGAAATATACTTTTGTTTTGTCATAATGAATTTATTTTAGGGTCTAGTCTCAGGTTTATCTAACTAATTCAAATCATTTGATGAAACGAGTTCAGTATGACAAAGTTCTGAATTGTGGATTTAGAATACATTATAGCGTCGCTACTATTTTTTTTGTACAGAAATATACATTTATTTTGTCATCCTGAATTTATTTCAGGGTCCAGTCTCAGCTCCATCAAACTAATTCAAATCATTTGACACTTATCAGGAATTCAATTCTGGCTTTTATTGAAAAAAATGTTCTGATGCAGCGATTGCTTCGCCAGTTCGCTGAAAAGCACGTATCCTCTTTCCTCGAGATGAAAAAATGGTGGATTGTGAGTGCTGATTTTTGAGTAAGTGTCGAGCTGATTTATAATAGAAATAGAAATCATTCCTAGTGCCTCGGGACGATCGCGCATGAATCGTGGAATCGCACGAAAGCAAAAAAGAAGCCCGAAGGCTTCTTTTTATTTAAATTTGAATAGTGTTTTGTACCAAGGTTCTTTGACCTCTTCCACACCGTAGCCGTAGCCGTAACCGTACCCATAGCCGTACCCATAGCCTTTGGTGGTATCGGTATCGTTCAGTAAGATGGACATGTTCGGCAATTTCTTTTCTCTGTATAGGGTTTCAGGAATTTTCAGCATTCGTTTGTCGAGGTAGTTTGCACGGACTACATAAATAAATGCATCCGCATACTTCGCGATCAGTAACGTATCGGTCACTAGACTGACTGGTGCGGTATCGACGATGATGTAATCGTATTCTTTCTTGAGGATCGCAAACATGCTTTCCACTTTTGTACTCATCAACAGCTCTGCTGGATTAGGCGGAATCACACCCGCTGACATCACATCAAAATGTTCGTATCCTTCTTGTCTGAATATGAAACTATGCAAATCGGCGTTTTTAGTAGAGAGGTAATTGGTTACTCCAATGTTGGGCAAGTCCATGTACTCGTCTAGTTTTGGGTTCCGAATGTCCATTCCGATTAACAGTACTTTTTTACCCGACAGGGCAAATGTACCTGCTAAGTTTACCGACACGAATGTCTTTCCTTCTTTTGGGAACGTGGACGTCATGAAGATGGTTTTAGCCACGCCATCTGGTACCTGGTTGAGGATGAAATCCATATTGGTACGAATGATCCGCATCGCTTCTGCTGAACTCGAACGACTGCTCGCGCTGATGAGCTCGTTGTGTGTTTCTGATTTCGGCACATCACCAATAAACGGTACGGGTATTTTCCCTTCAATGTCTGCCCGCGATTTGATTTTGGTATCTAATAAATCGTAAATGTAAATGATCGCAAAAGGAAGCAATAGTCCCAACAATAGTGCTGCTAAGAAAATAATGTTCTTCTTAGGCGCCACGGGAATTGGATTGGCATACGCCGTATCAATCGTCTTAGAATTGGGTGCTGTGACGTTTAATGCAATGGCATTTTCTTCTCTTTTTTGCAAAAGGTATAAATACAATGCTTCTTTGACCGTTTGTTTTCTCCCAATTACTCGTGCTTCGCGTTCTTGGGTTGGAATTTCGCTGATCTTGCCTCCCAATACGTTACCTTGTCTTTTTAAGTCGCGTTCGTTGATTACCAACGCGCTTTGCAAGTTCTTCAAACTTTGCTTGATGCTTTGTCTCAAGCCGGTCAATTGCTGTTCCAGGTTCTGTACAGCAGGGTTGGCAGGCGTTGCGTCCGTTAGTAAGCGTTTTTTATTCAACACCATTAAGTTGTACTGTTGGATCAAGCCGCTTGTATTTCCTTCGTCCGGCACTAAATTGGTAGGGATTACATCTTCATTAGTGGCTCTGTTCAGCATTTGCATGACGTCGTCTACAATTGCTTTCTTGGTTTGGATCTTTAAGTATTCCTTTTGGTAATCCGTTGCTGTAGTTAAGAATGCTTGTGCTTCGGAGACAATATCGGTTACTCTATTTTCTTTTTTGAAGGACTCAATTGCTCCTTCGACTGTGTCTAACTCGGTTGTGATCGCTGCCAGTCGCTTGTTGATGAAAAGATCGGTACTGCGTGCTACTTCATTTTTATCGTTGATGGCGTCTTGGTTGTAATTGGTGATCAAACGGTTGATGAAATCCTCTCCCAATTCTTTTACCGGATCCACCATGGATAGCGTCAACACACTTGATGTTTTGTTGATCGCATCCACTTTCAATTTCGCAAGGTACTTGTTGGTTACCCGTTCCAATTTAGACAACTGAACCGTCACCGTAGCTTTACGTTCTGCCTTTCCTTCAGTTTCATTTTTAATCACGACCATTTTGGCGAAAACCATTGGTATTGTGGCACCAAATTTATAGGTTCCTTTTGTGGCTCCTTCTGCATTTTCGATCGTAAAATCGTTCGTTCCGTTGCTTTTTATGACAAAGGTGGTGTCTTTTTGATAGAAGTCTTTGTCCACTTCAAAGAACTGTACTTTGTACGGACTTGATGTGTATAATTCAGAGGTTTTTACACGGCCGTCTGAGAAATAGGAGATGTTTAGATTTAAGTCTTTTACGGTTTTCTGCACTAGCGTACGCGACTTCAGTACTTCCAGCTCATTGTCTACGTTGCTTTTGACACCCGTTAAAGCGGCTAAGTCGCCAAAACTCCCTAATTCCGATCCAATACCCCCTTTTTTATCGTCTTTGATTAAGACTGTCGCAGCAATATTGTATTCAGGTGTAGCGTAGCGCAAATATAAAAATGCTCCCATCACAAAAACAAGTGCACTCAACACAAACCACTTCCAGTGCACTAAGTAGCGTTCCAGTTGTTGTTTTAAATTAAAATCGTTGTCGTCTTCTTGCTCGGTGGAGTTGAAATTTTGTTGTTGCATGTTTTATCGAATTAAAAGCGCTACTATGGTTATTAACAAGGACACGGACGTCAAAATTACACTGATGTTGGCTCCTACCACCGAACTGTTCATTTTTGTTTTGTTGGGTTCTACATAGACTAAGTCGTTTTGTTGCAAGTAGTAGAACGGCGAATTAATGAAATCTGCCTTTGTTAAGTCTACGAAATTGTAGGATTTTTTGCCACCTATTTCGCGAATGATCAAGATGTTGTCGCGTTTTCCATAGATGGTCAAATCTCCTGCCATGCCTAACGCTTCGGGTAAAGTAATGCGTTCGGTCGTTGTACTGAAGGTTCCGGGTCGTGTTACCTCTCCTTGTACCGTTACTTTGTAATTTAAAATCCGCAATGTAACCGCTGGGTTATTTACATACTGTTGGATTTTGCTTTTCAACAGTTCAACCGCAGCGCTTCGTTCCATCCCTCCCAATTTAATGGTACCCAACACAGGGAACTCAATATTTCCTTTATTGTCAATTAAGTAGGATTGGTACCGCAATTGCGTTCCTGCCAAATCTGGACGTCCTAGGGTATTAGACCCATCGGCAATCACACCATACGATGCGAGGTTAAAGTCCTTTACGGCTTCTGGATTTTGTGCAGAAACAATGATCATCAATAAATCATCGTGTTTCAGTATGGGGTTGTAGGTGAGCGCATCTTGTTGCACTGCTTCTGCAATGCCTTGGTAGTATTGTAATTTTTCGCGTGAGGCACACGAGCCCAACACGACTACTAGTGCAACAGCAGCCATTAATTTCTTAATCATAGTTCTTTTTTAAAAAAGGCAAAGTTACAATTTATCAGCAATCGTGCAACTTTTATTTATCGAGCAGTACGAAGTCGGAGTTCATGCTGATGAATTCCGGCACTATTGCTTTCATTTTAAGTACAATTTCATTTGTGGTGTACTGATTGGCTTCTGTAATCAGCTCGTCCACGGCATGGTTTAGCGCTTCAAAATCTTCCATTTCTTCTTGGGCGATCATGATCTTTTCGTGGTAGGTTGGCAATGTTTTTGCGGCATCGTTCAACAATTCCTCGTACAGTTTTTCGCCTGGACGCAGGCCTACTATTTTAATTTTAATTTCAACTTCTGGGGTGTAACCTGCTAGTCGAATCATTTTGTGCGCTAAGTCGATGATCCGCACGGGTTTGCCCATGTCGAAAATGTATACTTCTCCCCCATTTCCCATGGCACCAGCTTCTAAGACCAATTGGCATGCCTCTGGAATCGTCATGAAATACCGAATGATGTCGGGATGCGTAATGGTTATTGGGCCTCCTTTTGCAATTTGCTCGGTAAAAAGCGGCACTACGGAACCGTTTGAGCCCAGTACGTTTCCAAATCGGGTGGTAATGAACTTTGTTTTCTCGCACCCTTCTTTTGACAACCGTTGTTTATGGTGCAGGCCTTGTACGTATTTTTCAGCAATCCGTTTGCTCGCTCCCATTACGTTGCTTGGGTTTACGGCTTTATCGGTCGACACCATCACAAAGGATTCGCAGTGGTATTTGCAGGCTAAATCGGCTATTATTTTTGTGCCCATCACGTTGACAAAAATGGCTTGTGCGGGGTTGCGTTCCATTAACGGAACGTGTTTGTAGGCCGCTGCATGAAACACGACTGCGGGACGGTATTTTTCAAATACGTGGCGCATGGCTTCTTGCTTTCTCACGTCTGAAATGAGGGGTAGTACCTTTACGGATGACTTCATTTGTCCTATTTCTAGCGACAAATTGTGCAAGGGTGTTTCGGCTTGGTCGACCATTAAAATCATCTTTGGATTGAAGGCGATGATTTGGCGTACAATTTCACTTCCGATCGAACCGGCAGCGCCTGTAACTAGTACCACTTTGTCTTGTAGTTGGCTTGATATGGCATGGTTGTCCAATACAATTGGCTTGCGCTCTAATAAATCTTGTATTTGGAAGGTTTTGATTTTTTTAGCGATGCCTTTTTGGTCTTCCCAGTCGGAAATTAAGGGCACGGTATATACTTTGTAGTTGAATTCCAGGCATTCGTCTACAATGGTTAGTTTTTCTTCTTTGGTCAGCGTTTTGTCGGCGATTACCAGTACTTCTGCGTCGATGGATCGCATGAGTACGGGTACGCGTTTGCGCAGGCTGATGATGGGTAAGTTTAAGATTCGTTTTGCGGTGTTTTGCTTGTGTTTGTCTACAAACCCCACTACTTTGAATCGCTTTGGGCGTTCTGCGATTAAGGCATTGGCTACTGCAAGTGCGTTTTCGTCGGAACCGTAAATTAGGGCCCGCATTAACTCGTCTTTATTGCTTTCGGAGAGGTAGCGTTCGAAGGTTTGTTTTACGACAATTCGGTAGGCAAACAAGGTGACAAATGAAATTACAAAATTGATGATCAGCGCCACGTTCATGAAAATCTTCTCACCTTTTACTAGTACTACGGTATAGTTGATGATAATGAGCACCACTAAGGTGGAAAAGGTGGCGAAGCCCAATTTAATGGCGTCGATGTACGAGGAATGTCGGATGATTCCGGAGTACGTTCTGAACAACCAGAAGAAAAAGATGTTGACTAGAAAGTAGGTCGGTATAATGTAGTACACTGCATACCATTCAAAGGCTTGCAGTCCCATACTGTGTACCATTACGTACATAAAAATGGCACTTACTGCCACAATACCTGTATCTATGGATAAAATGATCCATCGGGGTAAATACCCTAAGTTTTTCAAATTACCGAATTGCCTCAAGCGTTGGCTCAGGATCTTTAAACGGTAATACAACTGGTCGGTCTCTTTGTTGGGCACAGATGAAATGGGTATTTTTAATTGCGCAAAATTAGGTTAAAAAGGTGTACGATGTACGCACGTGGCATTGAAACGGTTTATTTCTTTTTTGAAACTAGCTGAAAAATTGTTGAATCGCCTCTTTGATTCGGTTGCGGTCGTCTTGGTTCAGGTTGGAACCCGATGGCAGGCACAATCCGTTTTCAAAGAGTTTTTCTGCTGTGGTTCCGCCGTAATACGGGAAGGATGCAAAGACGGGTTGCAGGTGCATTGGTTTCCATAAGGGACGGCTTTCGATGTTGGTTTTCTCTAAGTGCAGTCTTAGTTGCTCGGCTGTTTTGCCGTTGGCTTTTTCGGGATCGATGGTAATGGCAGACAACCAATGATTGGAGTGGTAGTCGCCGTTGGGCTCTTCAAACAGCGTTACCGCTGGTATTGTTGCGAATAGTTGTTTGTAGAATGCATTCATGGCGCGTCGGTAGCCCACATGCTGGTCGAGTACTTCCATTTGTCCCCTTCCAATTCCGGCACAGATGTTACTCATGCGGTAGTTGTAGCCTATTTCTGAATGTTGGTAATGCGGTGCTGCGTCGCGTGCTTGTGTGGAGAGAAACACGGCTTTGTCTTTGCGTTCTTTTGAATGGGCTACCAGTGCACCACCTCCAGAAGTGGTGATGATTTTGTTGCCGTTGAACGACAGTACGCCAATTGCACCAAAGGTACCGCACTTATTTCCTTTGTATGCACTCCCTAAAGCATCTGCACTGTCTTCCAGTACTGGTATTTCGTATTGATCTGCTACTGCGTGGATTGAGCCCACTTGGTACGGCATTCCGTATAAGTGCACTGCGATGATGGCTTTTGGTTTGTTGCCTTTTGCGATTCGGTCTTTTATGGCTTCTTCAAGTGCGATTGGGCACAAGTTCCATGTTTCTTTTTCACTGTCGATAAAAACGGGTGTTGCTCCTAAGTACCGTATTGGATTTGCAGAAGCGGAGAACGTCATGCTTTGACAGATGACCTCATCCCCTGCTTTGACTCCCAGTAGGATTAATCCCAAATGAATTGCCGCTGTACCTGAATTCAATGCTCCAACGTATACGTCTTGTTGCAAGTAGGATTGGATGTCGCGTTCGAATCCTTCTACGTTCGGGCCTAAAGGGGCTATCCAGTTAGTATCAAAGGCTTCTTTTACAAATTTTTGCTCGTTACCGCCCATGTGTGGGGAGGACAACCAGATTTTATTTTGCATGGAGGTGGTGTTTTTTGCAAAGATATGGAAATGGATTGAAAGATTGAAAGATTGAAAGATTGGAAGATTGAAGATGGAGGAAGTTTACAGTTGACAGTTGTCGGTTTACAGTTTTGGATTGTTGTCTTCCGGAGGAGGTTTTGGATTGTTGTAGGTTTCAGGTTTGAGCAACGTGATGTGAAAGGTTTAAGGTTTAAGGTTTAAGGTTTTGAGCAATGTCTTCCGATGGTTGAGTAGGTTGGAGGAAGTTGTCAGTTGACAGTTTTCGATTTACAGTTTTGGATTGTTGTCTTCCGGAGGAGGTTTTGGATTGTTGCAGGTTGTAAGTTGTAGGTTGTAGGTTTGAGCAACATGATACGAAAGGTTTAAGGTTTTGAGCAACGAACCGAGTCACAACCCAACATTTGTCATCCCGAGGTACGAGGACCCGAGCCTTTAAGCGAACTGGCAAGGCAATCGCTGCGCGAGGACAAGGGTTTTGTATCAAAATAGAAGTTTTCGACAAGATGAGATACTAACGCAGGGATCCTTCCTTCGTCAGGATGACAAATAGCAAGAATGGTGGAGGATTGGTGGAAGTTGACAGTTGTCGGTTAACAGTTTTCAGTTTTGGATTGTTGTCTTCCGGATGAGGTTTGGGATTGTTGAAGGATGGAGAAAGTTGTCAGTGGACAGTTCTCAGTTGACAGTTTTGGATTGTTGTCTTCCGTAGGAGATTTTGGATTATTGAAGGATGGAAGGATGGAAGGATTGAAAAATTGAAGGTTGTAGGTTGTAGGTTTGAGCAACGGACTGAGTCACAACTCAACAATTGTCATCCCGAGGTACGAGTACCAGAGCGTTTCAGCGAACTAGCGAAGCAATGGCTGCGTGAGGGTTGAGGAAGTTGTCAGTTGACAGTTAGCGGTTAGCAGTTTGAGCAACTTTGGTGAGCAACGTATTTTTTGTTCTATGTTTTTACAATTCTTTACACTGTAAAATATTCTTTTTATATAAATCTTTACTTTTTGTCTTGACACAAAAAGTAACAAAAAAGTCAAGCCAAAGAATATTCGTCGACCTGCGGACCTTCAAGACCTAAATCAAAAGAACTCCCTGCGGTCAAACAGCTTTTGATTCTTACGCCCTTTTCAGGGGGCAGGGACCCGACTGCCATAGTCTAAAGGCGAAGAAAAATCGTGTTCCAAAGAGCATCTCTTTTCTTTGTTAACGGTTGTCGGTTGTCGGTTTTGAGCAACTTTGGTGAGCAACGTATTTTTTGTTCTATGTTCTATGTTATATGTTTTTACAATTCTTTACACTGTAAAACCATCTTTTTATCGAAATCTTTACTTTATGTAGCTCACCTTAAAGTTATTGTCTTTTGTGTTCGCTGAATCTCATTCGTCGATTTCTTGACACAAAAAGTAAAGATCAGCAGAAGAAAAAAGTATAGCAGTGTAAAGCTTCAAACAATCTTTCAATCCATCGATCTTTCTATCTTAAGTCATAATTAATAAATCATTAAAAACCTACAACCTCTTCCATCTCCCATCTTCGATCATAATTCAGGATTCATAATTCAGGATTTTGCATGAGCTTAATTTCGGCGGGTTTTTCTAACCGAAACGGCAGTCGTTCTATATGGATTTGTCGTCATTGGATTTACTTTAAAAATTTCAGACACAATGAGGAAAACCGTAAAACACTTGTTTTTAACTGCTTTATTTTAGCCACTACATTTCATTCGCAACCGATTCTAATACAGGAACAGTTGGTGGATGACTGGGAAAACAAACTGAAATGAATCGTTTTAGAAAGACCTGTCGCCTGGCTTCCCTTGCTCTAATTGCATTAGGACTGAACTGCTGTAAAGAAGTGCGCCAAGCGCACCCCAATGAAGGTACCGGGATTCTAAAAGATGAAATACCGGTGGAATCAAGATCTTATACTTATTTTGACAGTATAGACCATCGAGAAGTAGTACGGACAAAAAGGGTTGACTTAGACCAAATGTTGGACGATTATGAGGTGTGTTTACACACGTACCTTTCCTGTCACAGAAAAGCGATGGCTGGCGATCAAGAGGCACTAACGCGTGATCAAGCTGTGATGGAACAAACGATGGTGTTGCAAAAAAAGATCTATAACGCAGCTGAAACCAACGAATTAAGTACTGCACAACGGGATCGAATGACTACTATTCAAAACAAGATGCTCCATGTGCTGCAGTAAAAGTATTTGATTTTTTTTCTCTTTTGAATTTGCTGTGGTACACTCCTCCTCTTCCAATTTAACTGGAACCGCTGCCTGAACTAAAACCTGCGTGTTTATCTGCAACTTTGTGTTTGCCAAGCATCTCTTGTTCCTTTGGGTATTTCAAAGATTCCAATCCATTCTCACGGATTCGCACTCTCCTGTAGCACTTTGAAAATTAAGCGCTGGCCGCTTAGGTCTTTTTTATTGCTGTTACGGGAAACCGTAAAATAGTTCGATTTATTGGAAGTAGTTTTGCGGTGCTAGTGCTATAAATTAGCTTTAAAAAAACCTTATGAACTTATGGCGCGTCGTCCAATACGTTGTTTTAAACTTAAAGTTTAATTCATCGTGGAATGAAGGAGATGCCCTATTTTAGTACCGGATTTCAGCGTCGCGTAGCGCCAACAAAGACCGCATGAAACTGCATTTTATGCACCAGCCTTTATAGCGGTATTGGACCAAAAACACAGTAAACAAACCATCTACTTTAAAATTATAAAAAAATGAAAACAAAAAAAGGAATTAGGCTTATAGAACGTTACTTGGAAGCGGGCGAAATCGAGAAAGTCAAGAAAGTATCTATTAAATTTAAGGAATCGAAATTTGCTGTATTCACCAGTTTGTTTAAAAACAATACCAAGCGTTACTTTTTGAAGGTGACGTTTACCGATAAATCCGAGCGCCTTATTCCCATTTCGGAATTGGAAAAAGAGACCGTGAAGCAGAGCGTTACTGCTTTTAACTTTGTGCTCCATACGGCTACTGTTTCTAAGTAATTTATAGACGAATGGATGGGCAGGTGTTGGAATCGGCATGATTCGTAAACAGTTGCACGTGATCTAGTTATTTTCTCGCAGTGGCGCGAAGACGCAAAGAGTTTTGGCAAGATTAGCAATGGATTTGGAGCATAAGCAATTCTTATATGCTATAAGAAAGAGATTTTAGTGCGTTTGCATGTTAACCGGACACATTCAAACTGTCAATGGCTAACTTCCTCCATCATAAACCGTTCCACATCAAGCCCAACTGGCACCACGGTATAAAACAAAATCTGAACGTCCATCCACCACGTTCGGTGCTGCACGTACCATTTGTTTATCCTGATTTTATCCGGCCAAATTACGCTGTCGTTGTATGCTAGTGGGTTGGATTGTTTCGCCAGTAGGTATTCCTCATTACGGTATTTAAGGGAGGCTAATCCCGTCAATCCAGGACGGACACTTAAAATGATGCGGTCCGCTCCCTTTAATTCATCCGCATAACCGGGAATGTCAGGCCGCGGACCTACAAACGTCATATCGCCTTTTATGATGTTGATCAGTTGAGGGAGTTCGTCAAGTTTGTATTTTCGGAGGAATTTACCGAACTAGGAAATTGAATTTATTTTTGGATGTAGGGTGCGGAATTTGAATAGGGTAAATGGAATTCCGTTTTTACCGATGCGGGATTGGTGGAAGATTCCAGAGAATCTTGTTGCATTACATGTTATAGAAATTAATATAACTAAAGGGATTAGTAAAATCAGCAATATAAAACAAGTTATAACCAAAAGTAAAATTTGTTTGAATAATAAATAATCTTTCATGATTTAATGAAAATTAATAAACTGGAACTAAACAACCTATAGGTATTTATTTGCAAATTATTCTGTATCTATTTTCCAGGTACTACAATCGTATCTAACATCATCTTCTTTATACAAATTCAGTGGCAGAGTGGAAAAGGACATTAGCTGAGATTCCTTCTCTAAAGCTTTGATCCCATTTGCATATCCACTAGGGATGTGGAGGATATTTGCTTGCGATGCTCTTAATATTACGCTCTCCACCTTTAAATCGTGAGAAGGATTTTCCCAATTGTCAATCTTAACATAATAAATCTCAAAAGATCCAGAAATACAATAGAAATTCTTACTGTCTAACTTATGACCTTGCCATGCCCTAACTGGGTTTTTCTCAGCATTTTTTATAATGTAAAATCGTTCTATATTTGCAAAGTTAAAATCGTTTACAAAAGAAACAGAGCCCCTATCATCCGTAAATACTGCGCCTTCAATTAAAAATGGCTTTGCGTTCATATTATTTAATTAATTTTTCTTACCGATAATTTTATAAAGTAAAATTTCAATAAATAAATTAGTAGTGCAGGAATAGCTAGCAACAAAATCAGTGCTAAATCATTTATTTTATGAAAAAGGCAAATTACCAATCCTGATACAATTATTTGAATACATCCGTAAACCCCTGAAACTACACGATGTTGTAATTTATATTCATTACTTAAAATTTGATAGAAATGAAGTCGATGGGCTTCAAAAATATTTTGCTTTAAATAAAGTCGATGTAGTATTGTACCTATAGTATCCACTCCATAAACTAGCAATAATAAAATCCAAACGAATGAATTTGTAACTAGCATTAGTTTTAGGATTAAAAATATTACCCAAAAAGCTATTGCAATGCTTCCAATATCTCCTGCAAAGCATTTCGCTCTCTTTCTAAAATTAAAAAAAAGAAAAACTATGCTAGCTAAAATAGGATAAATAATAAAGTCTTTATTTTCAAACGTGATTACATACTCATTAATATACAATAGAGAACTAAGTACAACTAAGGTATAGATCCCCGTTATACCATTAATTCCGTCCATAAAATTATATGCATTAATTATTCCAATAGAAATAATATAGGAAATTGCAATTAAAGCAATTGGTAAAACTTCAAAAATATCTAAATTATAAAAAATTAAAGTAATGGCTAAAAAATGAGCAATTATCCGAATCTTATTAGAAAGACTTCGTATATCATCCCAAAAACTAACTAAACTAACTATTGTTATTCCTATAAAAAACAGATAGCTCTCTTGTGGATTTTGCATGAAATAAAATAATGAAGCAAACCAAAATATAATCCCTCCTCCTCTTAACGTTACTTCAGAATGAGAGCTGCGTTCATTGGGATGATCAATAATGTTAAATTTATCAGCTACTCTGAAATAGATTAATTCAACAACAAACAAAACAATTGCAACAATTATGTAAATCATACTTTTTAAATATTTTAGTCTTTTTTAAAGCAAGTGTTGTATACCAATATAATAGTACAATAACACAACCAACATCAAATCTCGATCTTAAAATTATGTTTAACAAAAAGCATAAAATTATTGATAAATTTTTTAATCTAATTTAATAATGAAATTCCCCTTATTTCGCTAGAAACGGAGTCAAAATACAAAAAAATTGCATCAAAATAATAATTAATACTTCTAATTCAAAATTTAATATTTTTTTAATGAACATCTGTCATTGAAAAAATCGGAGTAAATTTTGCAGTAGTGTTTTCTAATAGCAAATTTTATTTTGTACATGATTATTATAGAAATAAATTAGAATTAATTTTTCCAAAAAGAAATTTCCTTTTCACCAAATATTTCTTTTAACCATCCACCAATGGACATACTATCGTAAATTTCCGAATCAATCTCTTCATAATCCGATGTAAAAAAAGATAACTCTAATTTAATATTATCTCTATCAATTACAAATATGTTTTTTGGGTTATAAAATGGATATTTTCTAATTTCCACATTTGTAGTTATCAACTTTTTACCTGCGCCAACAGATTCAAAAGTTCTCATTGTTAAACCGTTTTGATTAGGATGATTGATATCCAAAATCACTTTTGATTTCCGATACAACTGCAATATTTCATCAGTGCTTAAACTTTTAAAACTTAACTTAGAATAATCAAATTTCTGAAAGCTCTTATCAAACTGTTTTTTATAAAAATATACTAATTTCCCATGCATATAATAGTAGCAAAATGATCTAAGAGAACTTTCTCTTGCCCAATGCATAACTTTGCTACTTATTAAATATCGATCAGAATGCGCTGTTCCAATAAATAAAATATCGTAATTTATCGGAAGTTGTTTGGTCTTTTTAATTTTATTATATGCATCTAAAAAAAATAATGGTCTAAAAGTTAATTCATACTTTTTTGCATCCTCAGGATCGAACGAAAATTTTCTGTCAAAATAATTCAAAATAGATTTTGAATATTCATTATTACTAAATGAATCCCACGTAAAAAAGATAAATACACAAGCAGGGTGGTCAATTTTAAATTGCTTAAGAAAAAAAACAGGTATAACCTCGCCTTTATTAACAAACAAAAAGTCAAAATGCTTTCCCTTTGAAAGATTTAAAATATTTTTGTAATAAGAATCAATTTTATGCTGATAAAAACTTCTCTTCAAACGAATTATTCCCTTCGTAAAATTGTTATTTGAAGGTCTTTCATCATAATACTCAACTAAAGCTCCAAATTCGGTTAGTTTTTTAATAATTTCTTTTTCTAGGTTAAAAGTTTGTACAGAAAAAAAAATAATGTTTTTTTTGAAAAATGTTTCTATATTTCTCATTTTAATAATCCTTTTTTCTTCATATCATCTAATGATTGACTCAAATTATCTTCTTGAATTTCTTGACTAAGCACCCATTTAGAGAATTTACTAATTCCTTCTGTAAAACTAACTTTTGGGTTGAAGCCCAAAATATTCTTTATTTTTGTCAAATCAGCAAAATTATGTCTAATGTCCCCCAATCTAAACTTTCCAGTTATAGTTACGGGAACTTCAATATTGTAAGCATCAATTAAAGAATTCGCAACTGTCAAAACATCTATTGGCACCCCACTTCCTACATTAAAAACTTGTCCGTTTGCATCTTCAAGTTCAATTCCTAAAATTGTTGCATCAACTACATCATCAATGAAAACAAAATCTCTAGATTCTTTCCCATCTTCAAATATTTGAATGCCATTATTATTTCTAATTTGTGTAGAAAAAATTGAAAGAATTCCTGTATATGGATTTGACAACGATTGTCCAGGGCCATAAACATTTTGATATCTAAAACCCACTGGATCGATACCTAAAGTAGGGCAAACAGTCATAATCATCTGTTCTTGATTTTGCTTTGTAATTCCATAAACGGATGAAGGATGAATTTTCGAATTTTCATCTGTAGCCAATAGCTCTAATTCAGAATCGTCAATAAATTTCACATCAAAATTACCATCTAGCATTTCTTTTTCATTTCTGTGTGATGGATAAACGATTCCAAATTCTGGATGCTTGTACTTTCCTTCACCATAAATCGAACGAGATGAGGCTATTATGATTTTTTGAATTGTATGTTTGCTGTTAGCCAATATATCTAACAAAATCGCGGTACCTTTAATATTAACTTCAGTATATTTTTCTATACAATACATTGACTGACCTGTTCCTGTTTCTGCTGCATAATGCACAACAACATGTTGATTTTTTAAAGCTTTTTCCCAATCTCCTCTTGACGTTACTGTACCATTAATAAACGTAACTTCATCTTTAATACTTTGGTATAATGGCGAAGTTGTTTCTGGATTTTTGCCGTGAATTTGTGTTGACAAATTATCAAGGACGGTAATTTTATGTCCTTTTTTCATTAATTTAAGTGCAAGATTACTCCCAATGAATCCAGCACCTCCTGTAATTAGTATGTTTTTCATAATTATATTTTTTCCCATTTACTTATTTCGAAATTAAACTTTTTTATTGGCTTCGCAGGAGAACCTACAGCAATCACGTAAGGTGGCAAACTTTTTGAAACTACTGAGTTAGCGCCAACTATAGTACCCATTCCAATAGTTACTCCAGAAAGAACCGATACAAATTCACCGAGCCATACGTTATCTTCTATAGTTACTGGTCTTGATGACAGCGGCCTTTCTGCCGGTATTGTGTGTGGATTACTATCATTCATATCACCTCTATAACTTCCATGGGAAGAATCTGAAATGTAGATTTTACTAGCCATTAAAACATTATTCCCTATTTTTACACTTTCGACAGCGGTAATATGCACATAGTCATTTAATTGAACATTTTTACCGAAAATCAAATTAATTTGATTATGTAGTGGATATGCTTCCACTCTACACCCAACTCCTGTTGTAAAATTTTCTCCGATTTCTATATATTTTGAATTTCTTATATCAAAGGGCAATCTAATTAATTTCGCTTTTTTAAAAAAAATCTTTGTATAAATTAGAGACCTTACTAATTTCAAAAAGCCAAGTATTCCATATCTGTTAATAATTTCCATAATAATGTGATTTTTTAAAAAAATTACTTTTGAATTATTTTACATATTTCTAAATATTTCTGAGCTTGCCCACGCGAGTCGTCAAAATTCTTTAACTGCACTTTGCCCTTTGCGACTACATCTTTATATAAATTTTTATCATGAAACAAATTTTTTATCTTTTGCGCGACATCTTCCGCTGACTGATTGTCAAAATATAATGCAGCCTCTCCACATACTGTGTGGGCAAAGGATAAATCTGAAGTCAAAATAGGCTTTTCCATTTTCATAGCTTCAGGGTATGAAGCTGAAAAACACTCCAAGTGAGAAGGTAAAAACATCGCATCCGTTTCATTGTAAAGCGTTGGACAGTCTTTAGCTTTCACATGCCCGTGATTGATCACACTATCTTCTAGGCCTTTGAAATATAGCTCATAATCTACTTCCTTTATCGTTATATGAAATTCATATTTAAATTTATCCCCTTTTAATAATCGCACAACTTCTCTTATAATTTCAAAATTTTTGCTTGGTCGAAATGTACTTATCATTAAAAGTTTTTTAACAGTACTTTCCGTTCGAGTCACTACTTGCACTTCTTTATATTGCTGCCCTATTCCGTTTGAAACTAAAAAAATTTTTTCTAAAGGCACATTGATTTTTTTTGCCAATTTTTGTCGCACATCTTCGGTTTGTACTACCCAGTAATCTGCCTCATACTTTGTCCAGAACTTTTTATAAACCATCTCCATTTTTGTTTTTAAAGAGTAGTTTTTAACGTATTTGTAGTCGTTATAAACAATATGAGGAATACCAAAACCAACTAGATGCGGGCTTTTGGCTTTCCAATAACAAGGTCCAACGAATGAAAATACAGCAGTAGGCTCAATTTCCTTTTCCAATCGATTGAATTCTTTGACTATTCCCGCTCTATATTTTAGCGAAGCTGGACTTTGTTCAAAAAAATAAAATGTAAAATTTTGAGGAAAACTTTCTACATCTACTTGTTTTGCAATCTCTTCATTATAAAATACAAAGTATTTGTCTGTTCCGAATTCTTTTAACTCTTTTAAAAATGAGACGGAACGCTGAAAAGCACCACCTATTTTTAGATTTACCGTATTGATAATTAATTTCATCGTTCTAATATTGTATTTATGTACTCATTACAGATTTTTTCTGAAGATAATCTTTCTTTAATTTTACTTGCCTCTCCTCCTAAATCAATTCTTAAAGAATGATCATTAACTAACAATTGTAGTCGTTCTGTAAAAAAAGATTTATCATTTAGAGGCACTAAAAATCCATTTACTGCATCATCAATCATTTCTGCTGGACCTGTTGGACAATCGTATGCTACGCAAGGAAGTCCATTGGCCATAGCTTCGCTTAATGCGTTGGGAAAGCCTTCATAAAGAGATGGGAAAGCAAATATTGAGGCTTGCTGGAAATAGAAATCGATATCCGTTTGAAATTCCATTAAAACCACTCTATTTTCTAATCCTAGTTTATTCACTTTCGTTTGTAAAAAAGGTCTGAGCGAGCCATTGCCTAAAATATATAATTTCCAATCTACCGCATTTTTCAACTTAGAAAAAATATCTATTAACTCAAGCTGGTTTTTCTGTTTTTCATTTCTACCTACATTTAAAATAATTTTCTCTCTTGAAACGTTGAAATTAATAATATCTCGCAACGGATTCGGAATACAGCTGATATTAGTGTTTTTTGTTTTAGCTTCTAAAACAAGCTTACCTCGTTTTGTCTGCGCAATAATTCCAGTTGCACTTTTATATAAGATCTTCCTTAAAATCTCGTGCAAATTCCCGATATAATTACTGGGATTGTTTCGATCGGATACAAATACCTTAAACTGCAAACCTATTAAAGAAAAGAGCACTAAATTATTATATCGCTCACAAAAGGAAAGAATCACCGTGGGTCTTATTTCTTTAATGTGCTTGCGAATAAAGTTGATAGTCCAAATCGTATAGACAGATTTACTAATTGTATTATCGCTATATTGACGTTGAGGTTCAATTAAAATAACTCTACTATCTAACTGGTAATATTTTTCTTGCTTTACCAAAAGCAGAAGTGTGATTTCAGAATTTTCATCTTCAGCCCATTGATTTGCCAAAATACTGATAACCCTTTCCGCACCACCATGTCTCAACGAGGGGATTACAAGAACAATTTTTCTACTTAGTAATGAATTTTTCATCCGATAAGTTTAGTAAATAAATCTGCTTTTCAACAGCATTCATACTTTTACAATTTAAATTATATGCTTCTACCCTGCTAAAAAGCTCATTTACCTCTCCTACAATTTTGCCAGGATTTCCTGCAACAATAGCGTTATCAGGAATTGATTTTGTAATAATTGAACCGGCGCCTATTAGAACATTACTTCCTATAGTTATTCCGGGCATAATCATAGCACAGTTCCCAATGTATACGTTATTACCTATCGTAATTTTACCAAAATAATCAAATTCAGGATGCTTGTGCCTAAATATCCAGCTCCCTCCGTGATTAAAGAAACGCACATCATTGGTGATTTGAACTTTATCACCGATTTCAATTAAATAAGGTTCTGTACCAAAATAATTAATTGCTATACTACAATTATTTCCTACTTTAACGCCTAAACTTCTTGCGTAGTCAGATGGATTCATTGTTTTTATCTTGTAATATCGTCGCAAATATTTTAAAATTCTTGAAATCATAATAATTATATTTTGTTTTTTTTTTAATAAAAGTATTCTGTAATAAGATTATGGTCTATTTATTTTATTAATTAATATTACTAATAAAGTTAAATTCTATCATGTGTTAGTTTAATTAAATAATCTTTTATAAAAAAGATTATAATTTTCGCGAAGTTAAAGTAACAAATTCAATTTAGATTTTACTAATAAAAAAAACAACTTGTTAATATTTATCCGTACCAGATCGAAAACATGCATTAAAAGCCTTTGAACTTCATAGCTATATTTGCATTAGATAGGATAAATATATATTAAAACATAATTAAACCCTAAAATTTCCACAAATACACTTAAAATTTTATTAATTACAGAATTAAATTCTTAAAATGTTTACTTGCAAGACGTAAAAATATTCATTGACTATTCAATTAAAATACTTTCAAGGTAAATAGTTTGTTTTTCTTATTTCTTGTTTTTTGAAGTTTCGCAATTTAATTAATAAACCAAATAAAATTCCTAATAAAATCACATTCATTCGATCAATGAATAAATAATTTACGGAAAAACCATAAATAGCAAAAACTAAAAGCAGGACGCCTAATGTCTTTGCATAATCATTCTTGTCTTTTAAAGTTTTATTCACAGTATATAACAACAATAAAATATAATATAAAACAGAAACAACCCCAAAGGCAACTGCTGTTTCAAGGTATTCATTTTGTGAAGCAACTGGAAATACATTCGTTTTTAACATTTCCTCTCTGTAAACTGGACCTTTACCGACTAGCAAATTCTCTTCTACTTTATCAACATAAGCGTTAAAACTTCCAATTCGTGCATTCACACTACCGTCTTGCGATAAATTAGTATCCTCAAAATTCAAACGCTCAGTAAGATCCGGCAAACCAAGAGATACAGAAAAACTTGCGAACCAAATAAGCACTAAAATAAATAAGCCACCTAACGCAAAATATCTCGCTACTACAAATAATTTTAACTTTGAAGAAATCGTAAATAGTGGAATCAGTATTGCTAATTGTAAAAAAAATATTACCATGGAAGTCCGAGAACCGGTAAAATAAATACAAATTAACCCTACAACAATAAGCAAATATTTAAGAATCTGATTTTTATTCTTCAAACTAATCACATATAAGTAAAGAAAAGACAGCACGAAAGATTTTGCCGACAAATTTTGCTGTCCGTAAAAACCTAATGCTCTATCTATTGCAACTGAATAATCTTCAGCAAAAGTAGAATTTGCTGAAGAAGTTGAAAGTAAAAGCGCAATAAAACCAAAGTTAGTGTAACTTAATACAATTCCAACTGCTGACGAAATAAATATAAGTAAAAAAAAGATATCGAAATTTTTATCACGTTGATTTTTAAAAGCTACAATCGTAGCACACAAGAACATACTCCCAAAAAGTGATATAAAAGAAACCCAATACAGTAAATCCAGTTCATTAAGATTATCTAAATAGAGATGTAAGATAGTGAAAAGTACAGGAAAAAACCAAACCATCCATAACCAAAAGTTAAATACAGTTTTAAATTTTAGTATTTTTTTTATATTTTTTATATTGAAAGATATATAAAACAAACAAATTACCAGAGTTGCTGTAGAGAAACTGTTAGTTTGGAGGCCAAACGGCAGTAACAAGACCTTATACAAATCAGTTGCTTGCAAAAACAATATAATCAAAATCAATTTATCCATATTACATCTCTTATTTAAAATCTTACACCACTATCTATTATTAACAAACTTTAGAACAAATAATTAGCAGAATAATTTCAAATGCACAAAAAACATCAAAAAAAATATTGTCTTTCAATATATTGAAAATCAATCAAATTACTTAAAATTATTTTCTTAAAAATTAACTAAATAATTTAAAACTATTATTAAAATCATCAAATTGATTTTTTAAGCAATTGTAAAACTAAGTTTTGAGCCACTTTTGACAAAACAGTAAAGTAAGACACTACTGCAAGAAAAATTGAAATTACAGCAGAAATTATTAAAAAGTATATCCAGCTATCAATATTAATTTGTAACCCTATAAAGTACATAGTTATCAATATTAGTCCACAAACTAAATGTTTTGAAATGCTAGATTGTGAAATATTTACCATTCTATCAACCATAGATTTAAATAAAATATTTATTCCAAAACGACCTATTATAATTCCCATAAAAATAATTTCAATTTTATGAGCCCAAAAATTAACTAATAAGGCACATAGTATAAAACTTAAAATTGTGAATAAAAATCCAACAATAACTTTATTTTTAATTTTTAAAGATAAATCTTGAATCTGACCTTCATTTCTAAAGTGAATAATTTGGATAGCAATTATAACTGTAAGAAAATTATTTAAATCTCCGATGTAATAATTTTCACCCATCCACAAAGTCACAAAACTTCTGTTCATTAATAAAACAAAGCATCCAAAAAAAATTGCAATAAAAGCAGTTATTTCTCTCGAATTTTTGACAATATTAGAAGCACTAACAAAATTTTTCTCTCCAATGATTTTACCTAATCCTGGCATAATGGCACTTCCCGTCATCAACCCGACTGCAATAGCAAGTTGAATGATATAAGTGGAGAAAACATAATTCGTAACTCCTTCTGGATTAAAATAATATCCAATCAACAATATTTCAGCAGATAATATCAATCTAGTAATTAAAGACCAAACTAAGACTAAAACACTAAAATTAAGAAAGTTCTTAATTTGTTCTGAATCGGCCTTTTGATACCCAAACCATTTCGCTTCTTTTTTACATATGTAAAAAATAAAAATACCGTTTAAGAAAGTTACTCCCAAAACCACAAAAGCTAAGCCTATCAGACCAAAGCCTAAATAACTAACATAAATCATTAAAAGATTTGAAACTATCATATTGATAGTTTGAATACTAGTTGACTTATATCCTTTATTAATTCCTACCAATACAGCATCTGGTATTCCAAATAAAGGATTAAATAGAATATTGAGTCCTAAAATAAAAACAACAGTTCGTATTAAACTATAATCCTTAATATTAATACCATTTATTAATAACGGTGTGCCATAAACTAGTAAAGCGATAACAACTAGTAATATTGGAAGAAAATACAGCCAAATTCTGATAGAACTACCAATAGCTTGTTGTTTTTTATTTATATCTCCATTCTTCTCATCATTGGCAACAAGCCATTTCAAAGCTTGACTTGATCTTCCATCTGCAATAGATGCAAAGGACAAAAACTTTTGTACAGACTTCCAAATACCAAAATTATACGCCCCTAAGTATTGAACTAAATAGGGGTTGATAAAAAAAAGTAAGATTGAATTCAATGCAAAGTTTATATAACTTGTCATGGCATTCAGCTTTGCACTTTTAAATAAACTATTATTCATTATTAATTTTAATTATAGTTGATAAGGACTCTTCAACAGATAGAATACCGGTATCAATAATTACATTTTTTTTAGAATTGTTCAATATTAAATTATAAATATTGTTGTAGTCATCACAAAAAATTTTAAATTCTTGGTAGTTCATGTTTTGACCACGGCCATTTGAAGAAATACGTTTTTGAACCCTAGAAAATAACATTTCCTCCGATGCCTTTAAACAGACTACAAGGGAAAAGAATTCTATAACTATACTATATTCACTATTAAATTTTTTTAATGAAATTAATTTTTCATTATATAAAAGAACTAAATGAAAAAGTACTCCTTGATCTAAAATGATGTGACTAGCAGGAATTCCCTTTTTCTGCCATTTAATAATGATATTTTTAGAAATTTGAAAATGAAGATAACTCTTAAAAAATGCAGCATTTTTAGTTTTCATATAAACTGCAATCGCACGTAATGAATACCGAAACAAACAAAAAATTATAACTTTGGGATACTGTCTGATAGGTATTACTGTAATAACATTAGAATAAGTCTCTTTTATCTTTAATAATAAAGTTGATTTCCCCGTCCCATTAAGGCCAATCAATTCAGTTCTTAAAAATGATGCATTCAAATTGTCCCATACAGCAGCTGATAAAATTTCCTGTACCTCTTGAACATTAGAATGCTCTGTATTGATTGTAATTGCATATTCAAAATCCCAATTTCTCTCCCAAATCTGTCCTGAACGAATACGCAATTCGTCAGGATTGTCTTCTGGTCTTCTTTTTAGAGCAATTTCAGGATTCAATTTTAGCACAACTAATAAGTCAATTCCTTTAATATTCTTATACTGTCTTTGTTCTATTTTTGATAAAAATTTAAATTTACCATTTTCTATAGTGTGAATTTTAGGACTGTCCATAGCTGTTAATCCTTCAATAGGCATACGGTCTTGGAGAACGATGTACCCTTTATCTCGAAGGCGACATGCATTCTTAAATTCATTTTTTCTATTAAATGCAGTTGCTAGAAATAAAATGGCACGAGACAAATCGTTTATTTTTAAAACTTTTAATCCATTCCCTAAAATAAACAAAAAAGCACCAACGAAATATTTTCTTGGTTTACCAATATGAATGTTTTTAACAGCGAACTGCTTTTTGAGCGTTTTACTCAAATTACTGATTGTTGTCGATTTACCTGCACCATCACCACCAATAAATGCAATGATACGACCACCCCTTTCCGCTTTTTTACCTTCATTTTTTTTATATATACGAAGTTTACTCAGCAAGCTATAAACTCTAATTTTATTCAACCTATAAAAAGACACAATAAAAGTCATAGCTTCGCTGTGGGTACTTTGCGATCTTAAACCTCTTTTTAATTTCCTGCCGTAAGTAAAATAATTAAATAAATTATTATTTTCGTTGATCACTTTTGCGCAATCAATAAATATCTGCTTTTCAAGAAAAGGAAAGTCATTCTTTAAGACAGTAAACAATTTATTCATGTTCACTTTAGCTTTCAAATCAACATATTCATTAAAACCACCTCCACTTACAATGCCGTGATTTTTACCTTGCCTAAATATTCTAATTTGCTCGCTTGGAAGTAATAATAAAAATGGTGTTAATGAATTTTTAAGCATTAACCGAATCACTAAAATTATAAACTCATGCTCAACACTAGGCAAATAAATGATAGAATTATGAAAATGTTTACTTTTTAAATAAGAAGCAACTATGGGCAAGTCAAAACACTTATCAAAATCATATCCTAGCGTTAATTTAAAATGTAAATGTATATGAACTAACAGTTGTGAACTAATATCAAGACCAATGAAATGAGTAATTCCGTCCTGCCAACTATCTTTTTCAGAAAAAGCACGTATAATTTGTAACTTTTTAAAAACTTTAAAAATTTTCTTTTGATCTAATGGACTGACTAAAATGTCTAAATCGTCGATACCGTTTAATGCAAATTCAATATTTGTATTGCTTTTCCAATGAACATAATTAATATTATTATTATCTAACTCTTTTAAGAATGTTTCGATGAATGTCAACATAGAATTAACGTTTTTAAATAATGTGTTTTAGATTAATTTGAACTATTACGATTAGCTAATGTTATATTTTCAACAAATATTCACCATAACCACTTTTTACCAATGGCTGTGCAACTTCTTTTAATTGCTCTTTAGTAATATAACCCATGCGGTAAGCTACTTCCTCGATCGCGCCTATTTTCATTCCTTGTCGCTCCTCAATAACTTGTACAAATTGACCGGCTTGCATCAACGAATTAAAAGTACCTGTATCCAGCCAAGCTGTTCCTCTGTCAAAAACACCTACACTTAATTTTCCACGTTTTAAGTACTCTTTATTAACGTCTGTAATTTCATATTCTCCTCTTGGAGAAGGTTTAATGTTTTGTGCTATTTCTACGACCTCATTATCATAAAAATAGAGTCCTGGCACTGCATAATTAGATTTAGGCTGCGTTGGTTTTTCTTCTATAGATAAAACATTGTTATAACTGTCAAATTCGACGACACCATAACGCTCTGGATCATGAACTGGATAAGCGAAAACAACTCCTCCTTCTTCTTGTGTGCACTTTTGCAATAACTTTGACATTCCACTTCCATAAAAGATGTTATCCCCTAAAACCAAGGCTACTTTATCCGTTCCGATAAAATCAGCACCAATTACAAAAGCTTGTGCTAAACCATTAGGTTCTGCTTGCACAGCATAGGAGAATTTGCAACCAATTTGATTTCCGTCACCCAGTAATTTCTCAAAATGAGGTAAGTCATGCGGAGTTGAAATAATTAATATTTCACTAATTCCTGCCAGCATCAAAGTGGACAAAGGATAATAGATCATCGGTTTATCATAAACCGGCATTAACTGCTTACTCACTGCCAATGTCAATGGATGCAAACGCGTACCTGAACCTCCAGCTAAAATAATTCCTTTCATTTTAATTTTTTTATGTATTCCGATTTGAGTGACCAAATACTGTTTTACTTAACCATATTCCCTACAACCTCTTCTAAACTATTTGTCCAATGAGGAATAGCTATTGCGTAAGTATTCTTTATTTTATCTTTATTTAACAAACTATAAGCAGGCCTTTTTGCTGCCGTTACATATTGAGTTGAAGAAATCGGTTTTACCTCAATACTGGAGTGAACTAATTCTTTTATTTTAGTAGCAAATTCAAACCAAGAGCATTGCCCTTCGTTTGAATAGTTGAAAATTCCGTAAACCAGTTGATCAGCACTCGCAATTGCTCCAATCACTTTTGCTAAATCAGTTGCATTTGTTGGTGATCCAACTTGGTCGTTGATCACGCTTATTTCCGTCTTTTCATTAAATAAACGCAGCATGGTCTTTAAAAAATTAGATCCAAATTCAGAATATACCCACGCGGTGCGAATGATGATCGTTTTTGGATTAGCATTTAGTGCAAATTCTTCTCCTTCAAGCTTCGTCTGTCCATAAACTCCTATTGGATTGGTTGGATCAGTTTCCAAACGCGCTTTTGGCTCGACGCCGTCAAATACATAATCCGTAGAAATATGAATAAGCGTAATTCCCCTTTTAAATGCAGCTTCTGCCAAATACCTAACAGCAGTCGCATTTATTTTTTGTGCATTTTCAAAATCACTTTCTGCTTTATCTACAGCCGTATAGGCAGCTGTATTAACGATAATGTCATAGTGGTATTCGTCTAATAGATTTTCAATCGCACTTTGACTTGTGATATCAAGTTCGTTTGATGATTTAAAAGAGAAATGCAACTCTTCAAAATGCTCTTGTACAGACTTTAGTGCAGAACCCAATTGTCCCGATCCACCAGTAACTAATACATTTTTCATTTCAAAGAAGATTTATAGTCATTGAAACTCTGTGCTTCGTGGTCTTTTTCAGATAAAATGATTTGAGTAGAAGCAATACCCCAGTCAATTCCTAAAGTAGCATCGAGTGGATGAACCCCATTTTCTGATGCTTTATTATATCCGTTATCGCACTTATAGAAAAAAGTGGCGTTCTCTGACAACACAGAAAATCCGTGTAAAAAATCACGAGGAATAAAGAGCTGTTTTTGATTTTCTGCTGAAAGTTCAACTGCAATCCACTGCCCAAAGGTAGGCGAATTCAATCGAACATCCACCGCAACATCAAGCACAGTACCCTTAATAACGCGAACTAATTTAGCTTGTGCATGTATTCCCGACTGCAAATGCAAACCACGAACTACACCAAAACTAGAACGAGATTGATTGTCCTGAACAAACTTCGGTGAATACCCTAAAATTGCACTTAATTTATCTTCATTATAGGATTCAAAAAAATAGCCTCGATCATCAGCAAATACTTTGGGCTCTAGAATAAAACATCCTTTTAATTTTGTTTCAATCACATTCATACCTAAATTATTTATACTGTTGGCTATAATAGCGTTGATAATCGCCAGAAGTCACATTTTCTAACCACTGCTTATTTTCTAAAAACCAATCAATCGTTTTTGACAATCCTTCTTCAAAGGTAACTGACGGCGTCCACCCTAATTCCTTATTGATTTTTGTAGCATCAATTGCATATCTCAAATCATGACCGGGTCGGTCTTTAACATAAGTAATTAATGCTGCGGAAGTTCCTGCTGTACGATTTAATTTCTCATCCATTTGCGCGCACAATTCCTTAACTAAATCAATATTTTGCCATTCGTTAAAACCGCCAACATTGTATGATCCTCCATTAGTTCCTTCGTGAAAAACCAAATCAATTGCTTTAGCATGGTCAATTACATACAACCAATCGCGCGTATATTTTCCATTACCGTAAATCGGAAGCGGCTTATTATTTAAAATATTGTGAATACAAAGTGGAATCAGTTTTTCTGGAAAATGGTTGGGACCGTAGTTATTTGAACAGTTGGTCAACACAATCGGCATTCCGTAAGTGTCGTGGTACGCTCTTACAAAGTGATCCGACGAAGCTTTAGAGGCTGAATAAGGCGAATGTGGATCATAACTTGTTTCTTCGGTAAAAAAACCAGTGTCGCCTAAAGCACCATAAACCTCATCCGTAGAGACGTGGTGAAATCTTTTACCTTCAAAATTACCGTTCCAAATATGTTTCGCGGCATTTAATAAATTTACGGTTCCTATTACATTCGTCATTACAAACTCTAATGGGTTTGTAATGGAACGATCCACATGCGATTCTGCAGCAAGATGAATGACTCCAATGGGTTGGTGTTTTTCAAAAATATCAAAAATAGCTTGTGCGTCAGTTATATCCGCTTTAATAAACTCATAATTTTCAGTTGCTTCTAAATCTTTTAAATTTTCCAAATTACCTGCATACGTTAAGGCATCTAAATTTAAAATTTTTTTTTCGGGATACTTGTTTACAAATTCACGCACCACGTGAGATCCAATGAAACCTGCTCCTCCTGTTATTAAAATTGTATCCATAATTATAATCTGCTATCCACGTTATTTCTATCCATACAAGCCTTGGTATCAAAAACCACAGCTTTTTCTGTTTTAATTTTTGACAAATCTAATTGTAAAAATTCATTATGCGCTACGGCAACAATAACGGCCTCATATCTCTTATTTATTATCAATTTCTCAATAATTTCAATGTTATACTCTTCAAAAACCTCCTTTTTATTTACCCAAGGGTCGTATATATCTACATGAACACCATATTCCACCAATTCTTTATAGATATCTATGACTTTTGTATTGCGAAAGTCAGGACAATTTTCTTTAAACGTCACTCCTAAAATTAATGCATTTGCACCGTGAATTTGAATTTCTTTTTTTATCATCAACTTCACCGTTTTTGATGCGACAAAAGAAGCCATTCTATCATTTACGCGTCTGCCCGATAAGATAACTTCTGGGTGATATCCTAGTTGACTTGCTTTGTGGGCTAAATAATATGGATCGACTGAAATACAGTGTCCCCCCACTAAACCTGGTTTGTATTTTAAAAAATTAAATTTTGTTCCCGCGGCTTCTAAAACATCATGCGTGTCAATACCTACTCGGTCAAATATTAATGCCAATTCATTTACAAATGAAATATTTACATCGCGTTGTGCATTTTCAATCGCTTTAGAGGCTTCTGCCACTTTGATTGAAGGAGCTTTGTGCGTTCCTGCTGTTATAATTCTCTTATATAGTTGATCTATTTCCTCTGCAATTTCAGCTGTTGATCCCGAAGTCACTTTAATAATCGTAGTTAAAGTATTTACCTTATCTCCAGGATTGATCCGTTCTGGTGAATAGCCTACATAAAACTCTTCATTAAATTTTAATTTAGAAAATTTCTCTAAAATTGGCACACAAATTTCTTCGGTACAACCGGGAAACACAGTGGATTCGTAGATCACAATATCACCTACTTTTAAAACCTTACCAATCATTTCCGACGCAGTACGTAATGGATTTAAATCTGGAGCATTGTATTCATCAATAGGAGTTGGAACCGTAACTATAAAAACATTTGCAAAGTTCAACGCGGTTATATCCGATGAAGCCTTGTATCCATTATAGAAATTAGTTTCATTTGCTACTGAAATTGATTTTCTCAATTGATCCAAGTTTGCTTCTAAAGTGTGATCATTCCCGTCATTTAATTCTGCAACTCTATCGATATTCAAATCAAAACCGATTACAGGAAAATGCTTAGAAAACTCCAATGCTAAAGGCAAGCCCACATATCCCTGACCAATTACTGCAATTTTTTTCATTCTAATTTATGCTTCTCTTTATAATATTCTACTTTCAAAAAAACTTCCAGTTTGTTTTTAGTTAGTACTATTTGTTGATTGATTCCTCTGTTCTAATCTCTAAATTGTCCCAATACCATTTTACTGCATCCTTCAAGCCTTCTTGCAATGAATATTGTGGATTATAGCCTAAACGTTCCCTAGCTTTTTCAATGCTTGCCAAGGAATGAGGTATGTCACCTACTAATGTATTACCGTAAACAACTTCCACATTTGCTATTTTAGGATCAAAGATAGTTAAACAGCGTTTTAACGATGTAATTAAATCATTTAAAGTCGTACGGTCGCCGAATGCAGTATTGTAAACGGTATTCATAGCTGCTGGATCTTCAGTACGCAAGGCCAACACATTCATTTGAATCACGTTGTCAATGTAAGTAAAGTCCCGCGAGTTTGTTCCATCTCCGTTAACGACCGGGCTTTGATGGTTCATTAGTTGCATCACGAATTTAGGAATTGCAGCTGCATACGCTCCGTTTGGGTTTTGATTTCTTCCGAATACGTTAAAATAGCGCAGTCCAATAGTGTTTAGACCATAAGTTTTATGAAAAACATCCGCATATAATTCGTTTACGTATTTTGTAATCGCATAAGGTGACAATGGTTTTCCAATAACGTTTTCTTCTTTAGGTAAACTTTCCGAATCGCCATAGGTCGATGAAGAAGCCGCGTACACCATTTTCTTTACCTTCGCATCGCGAGCGGCCACCAACATATTTAAAAATCCCGAAACATTAACTTCGTTCGTTGTAATTGGATCATTGATTGAACGTGGTATTGATCCTAATGCGGCTTGGTGTAAGATGTAATCTACTCCTCTTGCAGCATTGTGACAGTCGGCTAAATTACGAATATCGCCCTCTAGCAACGTAAAATTAGGATTTGCAAGTAAATCTTTGATATTTGCTCTACTTCCGGTAGAAAAATTATCTAAGCAAACCACTTTATTGTTGTACCGCAATAAATAGTCACATAAGTTTGAACCTATGAATCCAGCTCCACCTGTTATTAAAATTACTTTATTTTGAATTTGTTGCATATCTAAGTTATATCGTAATAACACTTATACCAACTAACAAAATTTGCAATACCATTTTCTACATCTGTTTCTGATTCATATCCGTAATCCTTTTGCAAGGCACTTACATCGGCCCACGTTTTTTCCACATCACCTGCTTGCATTGGCAGGTAAATCTTCTCTGCTGTTTTTCCTGTGCTTTTTTCAGTGGCTGATATAAAGTCAAGCAATTGAACTGGACGACTGTTGCCGATATTGTAAATTCGAGCTAGATCGGCCTTAATACTTCTATTTAGTACTTGACTTACACCTTTTACAATATCGTCGATGTAAGTAAAGTCACGTGATAAATTTCCGTTGTTAAATACTTTAATTGGTTTTTCATTTAAAATGGCGTCCGTAAATAAAAACATTGCCATATCTGGTCGGCCCCACGGTCCATAAACTGTAAAAAACCGTAGACCGATTGTTTCAATACCAAACAAATGACTGTAGGTATGTGCCATTAGTTCATTGCTTTTTTTGGTTGCAGCATACAAGCTTATTGGATGATCCACATTGTCATCAACAGAAAACGGAATCTTGGTATTATTTCCATAAACGCTAGAACTACTTGCATACACTAATTTTCTTACGTCATAATTACGACATGCTTCCAAAATATTCAGAAAGCCTACAATATTACTTTCGATGTACGCTGAAGGATTTTCGATGCTGTACCGCACGCCCGCTTGAGCAGCAAGGTTACAAACCATATCAAATTGTTCGCTTTCAAATAAATCACCTATTGCATTTTTATTCTCTAAATTACACTTAATAAATCGGAAAGACTTGTGCAGATGACTAGTGGTGATGTTGTTTTCGTAAATAGATTCTTTCTCAATACCCAATTGTGCTATACGACTATATTTAAGGTTGACATCATAATAATCGTTTATGTTGTCAAGTCCTACTACTTCATGTCCTTCCGCAATTAAGTTTTCACACAGGTGGTATCCGATAAATCCTGCCGCTCCAGTTACTAATATTTTTTTGCTTAGCATAATTTAACCGATTCTTTTTAATTCTTTATCTGCAACTTCTCTTCTCAAACTTGAGCTTGAAAAACGGTGATCCCGCCTGTTGTAATAAAAGGTAATCCCTTTTTCCTCGCAATAGTCGCGTCCAGTAAAGTTTTTCTCCTTGTATTCGTCACCTATGATTCGGACATCTATCTTAAATGAACGCAAAATGTCTTCCAAATCTTGTTCAGTAGCGTAAGGTACAATTTCATCCACGAATCGACATCCCTTCAACTGAATGTAGCGTTCCACCACAGTTTGTGTTGGTCGATTTTTTTCAGGTCGGTCTAATGTTGGATCCGTTTGCAAACCTACGATTAAATAATCGCATTGGCGTTTTGCATCTTCCAACATTTTGATGTGTCCGGCGTGCAGGAGGTCGAAGGCGCTAAAGGTGATTCCTGTTTTCATAGTTTTATTTTGTTATCGGTTGTCGGCTGTCGATTGTCGGTTTTGAGCAACTTTGGTGAGCAACGTGTTTTATTTTTTTTATGTTCTAGTAAGCTTCTTTACACTGCGAACTATTTATCTCTGCTGTTCTTTACTTTTTGTAATGACACAAAAAGCAACAAAAAAGTCACGCCCAAGACTATTCGTCGACCTTCGGACCTTCAAGTGCTAAATCAAAAGAACTCCCTGCGGTCAGACAGCTTTTGATTCTACGCCCTTTTCAGGGGGCAGGGGCCCGACTGCCATAGTCTAATGGCGAAGGAAAATCATGTTCCGAAGAGCATCTCTTTTCTTTGTTAACGGTTGTCGGTTGTCGGTTGTCGGTTGTCGGTTGTCGGTTTTGAGCAACTTTGGTGAGCAACTTATTTTTTGTTCTATGTTCTATGTTCTATGTTTTTACAATTCTTTACACTGTAAAATCTAATTTTTTATCAAAATCTTTACTTTTTGTATTGACACAAAAAGTAACAAAAAAGTCACGCCCAAGGCTATTCGTCGACCTGCCGAACTTGAGCAGTTGTCAGTTGTCAGTTAGCGGTTAGCAGTTTGAGCAACGTGCTTTACTTTTTACATTATAGTAAGCTTCTTTACACTGCAAACTCTCTATTCAAATTCCAAATTACAAAATTGAAAATTCAAACCCTTCTATCTTTCTATCCTTATGTGTCCTTCTATCCTTTCCTCACTGATCACTAAAAACTGAACACTGATCACTTTCTCGTGTCCTTCAATCCTTTTCTAATTGACCGCTAAAAACTGAACACTGATCACTTCCTTCTGTCCTTCTATCTTTCTATCCTTATCTCCTTTTCTAACTGAACACTAAAAACTGAACACTGACCACTACTTTCCCTTCCCAATCGCTTGGAACACGAATCCGATTTGTTCCATCTTTTTGCCGTCTAATAAGTTCCGACCGTCGAAAATGAAGGCGGGTTTTTTCATGTTGGCGTAGATGCGGTGCCAGTCGTAGGACTTGAATTCGTCCCATTCGGTTAGTACGGCTATGGCATGTGCGTCTTTGCAGGCTTCGTAAGGATCTTGCTGGACTGTAATTCCGCTTGCATTTTCTTTTTCGGAGCGTGTAGCAAGGTAATTCAGGTCGCTTTGCATTTGCAACTCCTGTACTTGCGGGTCGAATACGGCTACATGTGCTTGTTCGTTCAGCAGGTAATCGGCTACATAAATGGCAGCTGATTCACGCGTATCATTGGTGTCTTTTTTGAAGGCCCAGCCTAAGAATGCAATTTTCTTTCCTGAAACGGTGTTGTATAATGTGGAAACAATGGTGTTGGCAAAACGGCGCTTTTGGTGGTCGTTCATGATGATGACCTGTTCCCAATAGTCCGCCACCTCATTAAGGGCATACGATTTCGCAATATACACTAAATTCAAGATGTCTTTTTGGAAGCATGAACCTCCGAAACCCACTGATGCTTTTAAGAATTTTGGGCCTATTCGGCTGTCCATTCCAATGGCTCGTGCGACTTCATTGACGTCGGCTCCTGTTTTTTCGCAGAGTTCCGACATCGCGTTGATGGACGATACTCTTTGTGCTAAAAATGCGTTTGCAGTTAATTTTGACAACTCGGAACTCCATAAGTTGGTTGTCAAGATGCGGTCTCTGCTGATCCAATTGGCGTAAATTGCCTCTAGCGCATTTACAGCTTCTTGTCCTTCTGCATCGCCATCTCCTCCGATTAGGACGCGGTCGGGATTCAGTAAATCTGTCACAGCTGTTCCTTCCGCAAGGAATTCGGGGTTGGATAGGATTTGGAATTTCACTCCATTTCCGGTGTTTTGTAATATATTTTTAATCGCTTCTGCCGTTCTTACAGGCAGAGTTGATTTTTCCACTACGATCTTGTCTGTCTTTGACACGGAGGCAATTTGTCGTGCACACAATTCGATGTACTTCAAATCGGCCGCCATTCCTTTTCCTATTCCGTAAGTCTTGGTAGGTGTATTTACAGATATGAAAATCATATCTGCTTCATCAATTGCCTGGTCTACGTTCGTGGAGAAAAAGAGATTGCGTCCGCGTGCTTCGGCAACGATGTCGCTCAAACCGGGTTCGTAAATGGGAATTTTAGTAACATCTGCATCGTTCCAAGCGGCGATGCGTGCCTCGTTTAAATCGACTACGGTTACTTTTATGTGGGGACATTTTGCAGCGATAATCGCCATCGTTGGCCCACCTACGTAACCCGCTCCAATGCAACAAATTGATTTTATATTCATACTTTTTTCTTCTTGTTTTCGGAAGCACTATAAACGCTTACCATTTTGCAAAGATATTATTATATTCATATTCCACCCTTTCTTTTTTTAAAACTTCGTTAATACCTTTTGAACGGGGAGGTATTTTTTGTGAAAGGAAGTTGATAGTGGTCAGTTCACAGTTGTCGGTTGACAGTTTTGGATGGTTGTCTTCCGGAGGAGATTTTCGATTGTTGTAGGTTGTGGGTTGTACGTTGTAGGTTTGAGCAATATTATGCGAAATGTTCCAGGTTTAAGGTTTAAGGTTTTGAGCAACAAACCGAGTAACAACCCAACATTTGTCATCCCGAGGTACGAGGGATCTCTGCGTGAGGATTGGTATTTTTTTTATAAAAATAGGATTTTTCGACAAGAGGCCGCACGAACGCAGGGATCCTTCCCGAAGCCTCGGGATTCGTCAGCGTGAAGGAAGTTCACAGTTGTCGGTTGACAGTTTTGGATTGTTGTCTTCCGGAGGAGATTTTGAGTAGTTGTAGGTTTGAGCAACGTTGATGAGCATGATAGTGGTTGTTAATTTATGATTGTTTGAAACTTTACACCTGCTATACGTTTTTCTTCAGCTAATCTTTACTTTTTGTCTTGACACAAAAAGTAACAAAAAAGTCAAGCCTAGGACTATTCGTCGACCTGCACACCTTCAAGGACTAAATCAAAAGAACTCCCTGTGGTCAAACAGCTTTTGATTCTACGCCCTTTCAGGGTGCAGGGGCCCGACTGCCATAGTCTAATGGCGAAGAAAAATCATGTTCCGAAGAGCATCCCTTTTCTTTATATTAATTAAAAGCTTTACACTACAAAACCTTTTCTTTATCGTAATCTTTACTTTTAGGCCTGGCACAGAAAGCAACAAAAAAGTCAAGCCTAGAAGGGTTTAGGATTGAAAGATGGAGGAAGTTGACAGTTGTCTGTTGTCTGTTGTCTGTTGACAGTTTTGGATTGTTGTCTTCCGGAAGAGGTTTTGGATTGTTGGAGGTTGTGAGTGATCAGGCAGAAATGGATTGAAGGATTGAAAGACAGAAAGATAGAAAGGGAGAATGATTGAAAAAGAATTCGGATTTATCAAATATCGTTGAGACCCTGAAATGAATTCAGGGTGACAAAACGTACAAATTCATAATTCATAATTCAAATGAAATATCGTTGAGACCCTGAAACTAATCCAGGGTGACAAAACGCAATCCAAATACTTTAAAAGAAAGAGTACTAATGTCGCTGCAATTTCATTTTGTTGCATAAGTAAACAGCCATCACTTAGCAGGTTTGTTGCTCAAAAACTTACAACCTACAACTTACAACATAGAACCTACAACCTACAACTTCTTCCCTCTTCTCAGCCATTTCTGCCATCTTGGGCCCTTCACTACTTCTTCTTCGTGGTAGCCATTTTCATAGGCTCCGTATCCGTAGCCATATCCGTAACCGTATCCATAGCCGTATTTTGCTTTGCTTTCAAAACCGTTGAGGATGATGCTTACGTTTTTAAGTTCACCGCGTTTGTTTCGCAGGTTGAGTTGGGCGATCATGCCTTTCTTGGTGTAGTTCTGGCGGACGATGTAAAGTACGACGTCGGCATAATTAGACAATTCCATGGCGTCTGAAACCAGGCCTACTGGTGGGGTGTCGAGGATGATGTAATCGTAGGTTTCCTTTAAGCGGTTGATTAATTCCGAGAGGTGTTCACTCATCAGCAATTCCCCTGGATTTGGTGGCAACGGACCGGCGGCAATCAAATCGAGGTTGGGAACGGACGTGGGTTGGATGACTTGGTCCAGGGTGTGCGTGCCGATCAGGTAATTGACCACTCCCCGATCGTTTGACACGTCAAAGTCGTTGAATAATTTAGGTTTGCGTAAATCGAGTCCGACGATGATGGTTTTCTTTTCGCTCAATGCAAAAACGGTGGCGATGTTGATGGAGCAGAATGTTTTTCCTTCTCCCGACACCGACGAGGTAATCATCAGCGTTTTGGCGCCTTCGACTTGCTGCTTTTTGTACAAAAACTGCAGCGAAGAACGGATGGCTCGAAAGGATTCCGATAAGGCCGATTTGGGACGTTCAAAAACAGAAAGATTGCTTTCGTTTTGCTTCATGCCTACGACACCAATAATGGGAATCTTGGTTAATTTCTCCAGATCCTCGATGTGCTGAATGGAGTTGTTTAATAAAAATAGCACCAATACAAACAAGAATGGAGCTAAGAACCCACCGAAAAAGGCGAGTATGTAATTCACTCCCGTTTTGGGTCCGATGATGCCGCCGCCGATGTCTTTCGCCGTGTCGATGAATTTGATGTCGGATACATTGGCTGCTTTCACGATCTCTGCTTCGTTTCTTTTTGCCAAGAACGAACTGTAGATGTTGTCGCTTAAGTTGTATTTGCGTTGGATTTTGAATAAATTTTGTTGGTCTTCCGGCAACACACGAAGTTTCTGTTCTGATTGATTGATTCGGGCGGCAATCAAATTCGCATCGTACTGCAACGCTGCTTTTGCGGAAGCGATGTTCACCAAAAGCACTTCTTTTATGGCTTGCATTTGCTTGTCGAAATCTTGAAAGATCTTATCGCTTTTCACCGCGTATGCTTTTTCGGCACGCGTCACGGAAAGGGAAATCAATTTGGACACATTGACCGTTATGTTTGGGTCTTCAATTCCTGCTACGGATGGGGCCGGTAACGCCGAAAAATCCGTACTGCTGGTCAAATACGACTTCAACATGTTGTAGTACGCCAACTTTCGTTGGACGCCGTCGCGCTCGAGTTCAAAATCAGTCAACTTTTCAGAAACAGTCGCTCCCCCATTTTCCAATTGAAAGACGTCTTTCCCTTGGCGGAACGCTTTTAACTCGTCTCCCGAATCTTTGAGTTGCTTTTCCATTTGCAACATGGTGGTGTCGATGAACTTAATGGTATTGGTTGCAAAGAGGTTTTTAGCGGTCAGTTGGTTGTCGCTCAGAACTTCCACAGTCGTATTCAAGTATTTGACAATTTTAGCTTTGTTGGTTCCTTGCATGGAAAGCGTCAAAATAGAACTGCCCGAAGAAATAGGCTGTACGTCTACATTTTGGTAACTGGCTACGGTACCGTCAAAATCAGAAAAACTGACGAAATATTCTTTGCCTATGTACATGCCCGGGTTTTCTACCAATTGCAATTTCCAATTCAGAAAGGGCAGGTTCACTGCTTCGCCGACTTGGTATGTTTTTGTAAAAGTGGTGGGCTGCACCGAAGTAGTACTGCTGGTTTTGTCGTTGTAATTGAACACTCCAACCGTCCCCGATTCAAACGGAATGGTGATTTGGTATTCGTTTGCTTTCAGAAATTTAATGCTGATGTTTTGGTAGGCCAACTGTCCTTTGGTTTCGTCAATTTGCAATTGAAAAGGCGTGGCACCGTAGGCATCGACTAATTTGTATTTGCCTTGTTCGTAGTAATTGATGTAAAATTGGAGGCGGCTTACTACGTCTTCGTTGTGGGAACGCGAACGCAACATGGTGGAGATGACTTGTACTTTATCCGAGGTGCCTCCCCAGTTGAATACCAAGCTGGTATTGGCGGTAAAAAAAGGATTGGTTTCTTCTTTTACGGAAATGGTATTGGACAGTGCGTAGATTTTTTCTTTTCGCACGTTGACTTGGTACGCGATGGTGAACGCGAGAAGCCAACTGATTAAGAACAGTTTCCAATAGCTTACTGCTTTAAACAAGAAGCCTTTGAAATCAAAACTATTGGATTGCTCTAGAAACGAAAAGTCTTTGGTGTCAAACATACATTTATATTAACGGGTTAACAACAAATAGGTTGTTGTTGCCAAACTCAAAATCGTTACAATGGTGGTCAGTGATTCAATACCTGTTTTACCCGTTCCCCATGTTTTCTGTACGAGTGGTTTGATGTACACGTAGTCGTTGGGTTGCAAATAGTAGTAAGGCGATTCCATCACTTTGATGTCGGTCAAGTCGATGTCGTGCATCTCGGTTCCATACGGGTATTGTCTGATAATGGTCACGTTTTTTCGATCACCCGTTATGGTAATGTCCCCGGAATTGGCGATCGCTTCTAAAATGGTGACTTTTTCTTGGAACATGGTTTTTGTTCCGGGAGCGCCAATTTCACCGTTGATGGTGAAACGCATGCCTGCCATTTTCACGGTGACAAAAATATTGGCTTCTTTATTAAAATAATTGTCGAGTAGCTCTTTTTCAATTTTCAACCGCACCTCATCCAGCGTGAATCCCATCACGTTGACTTCGCCAATAATTGGAATGCGGATGTTGCCGTGGTCGTCTACCGTAAATCCATCGTAATACGCGCCTTGTTCACTTTGACTTTGTTGGATTCCAGCAGTTCCGCTGGACGGGTTGAAGATGGCGACCAAAGCCGGATCAATTGCTTTTATGCTCAAACTGATAATGTCGTTGCTTTGCAAGCGGTATTCGGGCATAGGCACTGCCTTCATCATTCTCTGGACTTCGGGATTGCTGTTTTGCAGGTACACCAATTGTTTTCTGGACACACATGAAGTCAACAGCACGCTTGCCAAAAGAACCATTCCCAAGAATTTAAACCTCATTATCTGTTTTTTTGTAACAAATATACCTTTTCATTTAGAAAAACAAAATTCGGCTTGCCATTAATTTTATTAATTGTTTCTGAATGTGGTTTCAAAGGGAATTCGGTGGACGATGCTGCGGCCTAAAGTCACCTCATCGGCATATTCCAACTCGTCTCCGACGGCGATTCCCCGCGCGATGGTAGAGGTGATCAGTTGGTCGTTTTTTATTTGCTTGAAAATGTAGAAGTTGGTCGTATCTCCTTCCATCGTTGAGCTTAACGCAAAAATGAGTTCCCGTACGTTTCCTTCGTTTACTTTGTCGACCAAGGATTTGATCTTGAGTTGGCTTGGACCAATGCCGTCGATGGGTGAGATTTTTCCACCCAAGACGTGGTAAATGCCTTTGAACTGGCTGGTGTTCTCGATGGCCATGACGTCGCGAACGTCTTCTACGACGCAGACGAGTTGGTGGTCGCGTTGTGTGTTCGCACAAATGGCACATACTTCTTCGTCGGAAATGTTATGGCAGTTTTCACAGAGTTTGATGTCGGTTCGCATCTCGCTTAAGGCTTGGGTCAAAAATATGGTTCGTTCTTCGGGTTGCTTGAGCAAATGCAAGACCAACCGTAAGGCGGTTCGTTTTCCGATTCCCGGTAATTGCGCCATTTCATTAACGGCTTTCTCTAGTAGTTTTGAAGAAAATTCCATGGGGCAAAGATAGGGGAAAGTTTTCAGTTGTCGGTTGACAGTTTTCAGTTTTGGATTGTTGTCTTCCGGAGGAGGTTTTGGATTGTTGTAGGTTGTAGGTTTGAGCAATGGTCTGAAAACGTGGCACGTGGATAGAAGATAGAATACTGAAGATTAATGCATTGAAAGATAAAAAATCAGATTGGATTAGTAGTTAGAGTTGAGACCCTGAAATAAATTCAGGGTGACAAAACGTACAAATTCATCATTCACCATTCATAATTCATAAATCATTCAACTCCACAAAAAAAGACGGCTTAAATAATTTAAGCCGCCTTTTCATTATAAATTAGTAGAATACCTACTTCTTAATTATTTTAACTACTTCGGTGAAATCAGCTCCATTCAGGTGCACAAAATAAGCGCCTTGCGGTAAATGACCTAATGCTAGCTTTTGCATGGACTCAGAAGCCACAAATACTTGTTGGCCCATTACGTTAAAAATACGTACTGATTGCAATTCTTTAGTGCTGACGATGTTTAATTCCGCATCAACAGGATTTGGATAGACCATTGCAGCCGTTTGCGTCACGCCCTCTGTTCCTAAATTAGGTCCGTAAACGACGTCGTCAATAGCGATGTATTGGCTCGACGTTTCCATATTTCCTGCCTCTAGTTTGAAACCAATGTAGGTGTCTGTCCCGCTGTACGTTGAAAAATCAACAGTGATCACGCTCGTGTCTTCAGTCAAAGCATACGTTTGGAACGGGGTGAATACGGCATCAATTGCATTGGAGTTTAAGGTACCAACAATTAGCGGATTTGTACCGTAAGCAGAAAAGGTCAACAATTGATTCGCCACACCTAAAGTGCTTACAGGTGGTGTTATTGCTATTGCATCACTTCCTGCACTGGAATAGGAAGCATAAATAGTGAGGGCAAACGTATCCATTGTACCGCCATAAGAAACCGATACGTCCGAATCCGAAACCGCACCGTTGCGTAAGATGCTTGTCCAGCAAAGTGGAAGCGTCAAAAGGGTTGTATCGTCAAAATTTTCGTTGATTACCGTCGTTGTTCCACAATTCGTGGTAAATGAAAGGGGACCCACCCAACCACCAACCGTACCCGAACAAACGGAACGGGCCCATACTTTATAGGGAGTAGCTGGTGTTAAATCTGTAAAAAAGAAATTTGGAGATGCCGCATTCTGTGGCGTTAGCGTTGCTGGATCCGTAACAGACGCAGGTCCGTATACCACTTCCCAAGCCGATTCAAAACCGGTTGGAATCCAAGTAAGTGACGCGCTGTTTTGTGTAAGGTCTGCGATTGCTAGTGCACTTACATCTGCACAAAGCGGAATAGGCTCAATCACAACATCATCAATGTGAATCGTCTTGTAATCGCTAGTAGCGTTCAAGCGGAATCCTACATAGCGTGCCGCAGCAGGAGCACCATCTAGCGTTACGCTGTACGATGTCATGTCGTAATCCAATGGAATCGTTTGAATCACCGTATACGTTGCCGAAGCTGAATTTGAACTTAATGCCACGACATCTACTGAAGCGCCTTCGGAAACTGCATTGGCGAAAAATTTGACGCGACTTGCATTCACCGTATTCGCTTCCAATAAAGGCGAAACAAGTATAATATCGTATACGCCTGTCGAATTCGCATTAAACAAGCGCACCGCTTGCGTACCCGAATTTGAATTTGGCGTCACGCTTGTAGCTACTGCGGCATCAGTACCTACAGTTGCTCCTCGGATTATTTTAGACCAACAGTCTGGGAGTTGCGGTGCCAAAGCATTGTCGAAATTTTGACTCACACTCGCAACCGCTGCACAAGCCGTTGTAAATGAAACCGGAAGCGTCCAGTTTCCGTTATCTGTCCCGCAAACGGAACGCATCCATACTTTATAAGTCGTATTGGGCGTTAAACTTTCAAGTAAAAAACCAGCCTCATTTTGAGTTGCAGAAAAGGAAAGTGTGGAGGGATCCGTATCTGTTGCCGCTCCCAAAGCAATGTGCCACGTACTGACATCCGGATTGGAAGCCCAATTCACTTCTGCAGTGGTAGCAATAACGTTGTTCACCGATACATCAGTAGCATCGGGACAAAGCGGTATTGGTTCCCACACGACGTCGTCTATATAAATGGTACTGCTAGGTTCAAAGCTGGACAGTTGGATTCCAACGAATGGATCAGTACCCGTATACGAAGAAAATTCAACGATATATTGCAGGTAGTTTGCTGTAGTTTGCACGTTTTCTACGGACGTAAATATGCCGTTATTGGTCGCATCCGAAACCGTACCCACTTCAAGACTACCCACACCTTTCGCGTAAAACTTAAGGCGGTATGTTCCTAGTGCAAGAGTTGATAAATTAGGGGAAACGGCTGTAATGGAGCAATCTGCTGTAGAACCCGCGCTCGACAATTGCAAACTATTCGTTCCCGAATGTGGATATAAAGCAATGGTCCGCACATTTGCATTTGGCGCCAAGCCCGGTCCTGCTAAAATTTTACTCCAACACATCGGCAGCGTCAATGAAGCGGTTGTGTCGAAATTTTCACTGAAGGAGGCAACGGCCGGACAAGCGGTATTGAAAGGAACCGGCCCCACCCACGCGCTTGGTTCGGTGCCACATAAAGCACGTACCCATACTTTATACGAAGTTGCCGCCTGTAAACCTGTAATTGTTTTTTCAAAATTGACTGTAGTTGACGTCACCGTCGCGGTTGACGGATTCAGATCCGCAGCAGTTCCTACGGCAATCTCCCACGACGTTTCCAATCCGGAAATGCTGTTCCAGTTGACCGTTGCCGTATTCATAGTTGTTCCAACAACTTTCAACTCCATCACTTCAGCACAGGGTGCTGTTTGTGCGGCAGTACTAAAAACAATGCCCAACAGGACATGCAATACAAAAGTAAATTTCTTCATTAATTTAGGGTTTTAAATGTGTAGCCAAAAGTAAGTGTTTCGTTGGCCGTCGCCCAATACTGGAGGGCGGTATCACATTTTAAAAAAATTAGTGATTTTTATAAGGTGAAGTAAAAAGCGAATTACACCGTTGTTAGTAAAAAATCAGCACATTATTTACCTAAAAGCAAAAACACAACTTGATCACTTACTATTTTAACACTACTGTTTTAAATAGTCCATTTGACCTTGCCTTTTTAATTCACACTGCTCTACAATTATGTTACATTCCACTTCTTGTAAAGCACAATTAGTCTAGGTATACATAAGAAATTCAAACCATATCGGCTTAACAAGTACTGAGTCATCATTATTAAACTTAAAATTTCCGTGCTTACTGTTTTGTAGTCGGTAAAAATACGAGCGGTTCCGACTGCGTTCTTCCAAACCTTCACAAGAATCAATTCGTAAAATGATGCACTGAATTAGACGATACCAACCGGCAACTGACAACTTCCTCAACATTACAGTTTTTTTTCCTAATTTGGCACTTTGAAATAAACCACTCGCATGACACCCACATTTATCCTCACCTTAATTGCCATTTACTTTGGTATCTTGTTTCTTATCTCCCACTTTGTCAGTAAAAAAGATGGCGGTAATGCGGCTTTTTTCAGTGCCAATAAAAATGCAAAATGGTATCTTGTCGCTTTTGGAATGATTGGAACCGCTTTGTCGGGTGTGACGTTTATTTCCGTTCCGGGGCAAGTGGGTTCGCCGGAGGTCCAATTTAAGTACTTCCAGTTTGTACTTGGGAATGCGATTGGTTTTTTGTTGATTGCGAGAGTACTCCTTCCCCTCTACTACCGCATGAATTTGACTTCGATCTATGGGTACATCGAACAACGCTTAGGAACCGTTTCCTATAAAACAGCCGCGACTATTTTCTTAATTAGTCGGACTATTGGTTCTGCCGCCCGTTTGTACTTGGTGGTTTTGGTTTTACAGCGTTACGTTTTTGATGCGTTTGGAGTACCTTTTTGGGTGACGGTTTTAGGGTCGTTGGCCTTGATTTTTTCGTATACGTATCGCGGAGGACTGAAAACGATTATTATTACGGACACGCTGCAGACTTTATTCTTAGTGTCTTCCGTAATTTTTACCATTTATTTTATTTGTTCGAGTTTAGATTACTCACTCTTTGAAGCATTTGATGCCGTAAAAGACAGCAGTTATTCCAAAATATTCTTTTACGAGGACGCGTTGAAAAGCAATTTCTTTGTCAAGCAAATACTGGGTGGGATTTTCGTCACGCTCGCCATGGTGGGATTAGACCAAGATTTGATGCAGAAAAATTTGAGTTGTGCGAATATTAAGGATGCACAAAAAAACATGTACGTCTTTACAGGGATTTTTGTGGTGATCAATCTATTTTTCTTGAGTGTTGGTGCCTTGCTTTACATTTATGCCGAAAAGAATGGTATTTCGATTCCGCTTGATGCGGTAACCGGACAACCACGCACCGACTTGTTATTTCCCGAAATTGCGTTTCATCATTTGACTTTAATTCCGGCCATTGTATTTCTTCTCGGTCTAACAGCTGCCACGTTTGCTACGACGGATTCTGCATTGACCGCTTTGACGACCTCGTTCTGCGTTGATTTTTTAAACATGGACAAACAGACCGCACCCGATGACGGGAAATCGGTGCGAACACGACATCTAGTGCATGTCGGCTTTTCCCTCTTAATGCTGGGCGTGATTATGGTCATCTATTGGATGAACAGCGACTCGGTGGTGAGTTTGATTTTCAAAATTGCTGCATTTACGTACGGACCGCTTTTAGGTCTCTACGCGTTTGGACTTTTCGTAAAAACCAAAACCGTCAAAAACAATTGGGTACCGTTGATTTGTATTTTGGCTCCTGCGATTACGTTTCTCATTAGTATGTATTCCGCCGAATTATTTGGCAACTACCAATTTGCCGAAGAACTCATTATCGTCAATGGTGGTTTGACGTTTTTAGGCTTGCTGTTGATTTCAAAACCAGCGGAGGGAAGTACACGGTTTTAAGGGGTTAGGTGTAAAGTTTAAGGTTTAAGGTTTAAGGTTTAAAGTTTTGAGCAACTTGTTTTTATTGTTGGAGAATGTAAAGTTTAAGGTTTAAGGTTTTGAGCAACTTATTTTTATGGTTGGAAGCTTAATCATTTATTTTTGGCTTTGTTCATTTTGGCCTTGCCTCTGCGAAAGACTTACAAACAATACTTCAGAAGCGGGATGTAAAAACAGGTTTGTGTTGCATTTAGTTTAACGAAATCGTCATAAACTGCTCTTATTCGAATAAATTGAACTTCGTGTTGTAGTTTATGCCGAATTTTAAGTCAACGTATCGTTTTTTAAGATAACTTTATGAGATTGGATTAGGAAGACTTCTACGATTTATTTCTGAAGTAAAAGGTGCAAGTACTTCTTTATTTTATAAGCCAAACAATTCTATTTCGCGTACACCTGATGGATTTGAGTGGTATCATTTTTTGACAGGTATTAAATTGATATTTCGTATGCACGACAACAACACTCCGCGGATACCTACTTTTCTGCAGCATTCGCAGACTTATTTTGCATTGATTATTGATCTGAACGGCAATTACCTAGCAGTCAATGACCTATTTGAACGCCGATTCAGGCAACTGACCGATGATTTTATTGGTAAGTCGGCACTACTTGCCATTTTTAAAGACGATCATGCCCGTTGTTTAAGCACCGTTGACCAATGCTTCGCTCATCCGGAACAAAGCCACCACGTTAATTTACGGAAACCACATCCTGAAGCAGACCGCTTTTACTGGAACTCTTGGGAGTTTTCGCTGCTGCAAAATCAGTTTGGAGCCCCTAATGGTATCTTGTGTGTCGGACACGACACCACGGAGTCGGAGACAGCAAGTCAAGAAGTACGCAAATTTGCCACTAAAGTTGAAACCATTTTAGAGGAAATTACCGAAGGCTTTTATCAAACCGATACGCAGTGGCACCTTATACGCATGAACCGCGTTGCAGAATCCATTTTAGAACAAAAAAGAGATGCTACGTTAGAGCACTTGCTTTGGGACGTTTTTCAAACTACACCGGACGCGGAATTTATAATCCAACTCCAAGATGCCAGTATGAAAAAGCAAATGATCGCTTTTGAAAGCTTCCATCCGCACCTCAATAAGTGGATTTACACGACCGCTTATCCTTCAGTAGAAGGCCTCACCGTATTTTTCAGAGACAGCACTGCTGAACATGAAAGCAGGGACACACTTGCGTTATCAAAAAGCAAACTAAAAGCCATTCTTGACAGTACAAATGATAGTATTTTACTTATTAGCAACACCTATACCCTATTAAATTTCAATAAAACTGCAATGTCGTTTTACCATAATTATCTTGGGAAAACACTAAAGCAAGATGCCGATATTCGTCCCTATTTAGCGCCAGGAAACGCGTCTATTTTCAAAGAAGGATTCCACCGTGCCACAGAAGGCTTTTCGTCCACTTTCGAAATAGAAGAAGATTTGATTAACGAACCCTATTGGCTTCAAATTACCTTCAATCCCGTTTACGATTCCGACAATAACCGTATTGGAGTCACCCTTAATTCGCACTGTATTAATGATAAAAAGTTGGCAGAACTCAAAATTCGCCAACAAGAATACATGCTTCGCGCCATTTACCACAGTACCTCGGAAGCCAGTACTTTTATGGATACCGACCTAGTAATTAAATATTTAAATCAGAATGCGAAAGAACTCACCAAGGGGCTGTTTGGCAAAGAAGCGGAAATAGGAGACAACTGGATGGAATATGTACTTCCTGAATTTTTTACCGACTTTGAGCGTTGGTACCACGAAGCCCTCGCTGGAAATGCGATTTCTGAAGAAATTACCTACGAAGATTCATGGTGGTTATTGCGTATTAATCCCGTATATGGCGATGCGGGAGTGATTATTGGTATCAGTTTGATCATTAAGGATATTAGTATCGAGCACCATCGAAAGATGCAGTTGCAGGATAGTGAACAGAAACTGCACAAAACGATGGAAGCCATTCCGCATCCCTTGTTGATTGTAGATGAGGACAACCTAATTACGTTTGTCAACGATGAGTTTGAATCTGTTTTCGGGTATAACGCAGCGGAGGTTTTAGGAAAAACCATTGCATTCTTGATGCCTGAAAAATTAAAAAACAGCCAGATGAAGATGTATCATGACTATTTGGCCACCGGACGTACTTCACGAGGAATCAAACCCTATTTGTTTGCGGCAGCAAAGGACGGCCGAGAAGTTGTGATTCACGTCAGCATGAACACGTTTGTAGCAAATGAAAAACGATTTGTCAATTTGATTTTACAAGATGTTACTGAACTGAAAAAACACCAAGACACCATTTTGCTTCAAAACCAAGCCTTGCGAAGTATTGCTTGGCAGCATTCGCATGAAGTACGCAAACCCATCGCCAATATTTTAGGGATGTACCACCTTCTGAAAGACGACCAAAATGCCAACGAGGTCGATCGCCAAGATTACTTAGATCATTTGTACGCCTCTACGGAAGAACTCGACTTGATTATCCATAAGATTGTGAAAGAAAGCCACGAAACGAATAAATTTCCACCAATATAAGTTTAGAGCACGGTTTTAAATCGTTGGTTATCGCTTCGCATCCGGAATTATTTGTATTGGTTTTTTTGCCGTTGCCTCTTTTCTTTTGTGCATTTTTTTTGGATTTCATCGGCAGGCAATCGGCGGTATTTTTAAAGATTTTGGCCGTCCTATACTTGCTTCTAATCACTTTGTAAAGTAGTGCTTATAACACAACAGCTGATCAACTGTATATTAAGCAACTCTTAAGGAAAAAAACATGCTGAAGTTCCGTTTGTGCACGTTATTTGTTAGCCCAATAGCAATCAAATCTTAAAAACATGAAAACAGTAGCACTTCTCTTTTTATTTCTTTTACCTATTCAATGGGAACCTAGTTTTGAACATGCGAAAGTTTTGGCATCAGAAAAAAAAGAATTAATCCTGCTCAACTTTTCAGGTTCGGACTGGTGTGTGCCTTGCATTAGCTTGCGCAAGGACTTTTTAGAATCCGAGGCTTTTGCTGCTTTTGCTGCTGAAAACCTGATCTTAGTCAACGCTGATTTTCCACGAAAGAAAAAAAGCCAAGGTGATCCCGCCCAAATTAAACGAAACGCTTCCTTAGCCGAACAGTACAATCCGAACGGCATCTTTCCGCGCACGCTATTGCTGAATGCAGAAGGAAAAGTACTTAAAACTTGGGAAGGCAAACCAAAAGGTTCCGTAGACGAATGGATTGCGGAATTGAAAGTGGTTTGCCAAGCAACTAAATAACAGGACTATGGAATCGTTTTCAAAATCGTTGCAGTTAATGGGCAACCTGTTCACACTAACTGTGGTCAGTGAAGATCCTGAATTTGCACAAGAAAATATTGAAATTGCCATAGCTGAAATTCAGCGAATAGAAGCTCTTTTTACTACTTATACGACGGGAAGCCAAACGCATTTGATTAACGAAAACGCCGGGATTCAGCCTGTAAAAGTGGACCGAGAAGTTTTTGAATTGATTCAAAGAAGTTTGCACATCTCTAAAATTACGCAAGGTGCTTTTGACCTCTCGTACGGCAGTATCGATAAAAGCCTTTGGAATTTTGATGCAACCATGACCCAACTTCCGAGTACAGCGACGGCACTGAAAATGGTGCATTTGATCGATTACACGAACATTATTTTGGATGAGAAAGGTCCAACTGTTTTCTTAAAAGAAGCGGGCATGCGGATTGGTTTTGGGGGTATCGGAAAAGGATATGCGGCAGAAATGGCAAAGAAACTACTGGTTAAAAATGGTGTGAAAAGCGGCATCATCAATGCCAGTGGCGACTTGACCGCTTGGGGATCTCAAGCCAATGGGAAGCCATGGACCATAGGTATTGCGAATCCAAATGTTCCTAAAAATGCTTTTTCGTACTTGGAAATTTCCAATAAAGCAGTTGCTACTTCTGGAAATTACGAAAAGTTTGTTACCATCAAAGGCAAGAAGTATTCGCACACCATTGATCCCAAAACAGGATTGCCCATAATGGGAATTAAAAGTGTGACCGTGATCAGTACCAATGCCGAATTTGCCGATGCTATGGCAACACCAATTGCAGTCATGGGAATAGAAAATGGGTTATTCCTGGTAAACCAATTGCCTGATTTATATTGCATCATTATTGACGATCACAACAAAATTTATACTTCTAAAAACATCCACTTGACATGAAAAACAACGCAAAAAATACTTTCATTGGTCTTTTACTCGTCTTATTTGGAGGCACGTTTACGTCTTGCGAAGCGGTAAAGCCGTATCAAAAAAGTAAAATAAACGATTCCGAAATGGTTTTGGCCAATCGGAAAATACAGAAGACCGAAAACAGTTTTCAAACCTACCGCGAGGGTGCTTCGGGAGCCAGTGGCGGAAAAACAGGCGGCGGTTGCGGTTGTAATTAATTAGACTCAAAAGGAAATGAAACGAATACTCATCACCGGATTGGCTTTACTGGGCTTGATGCAACTTACCGCTCAGGTCGCACCTGCCGATTCCACCACGTATAAAAGCACAAAGTTAAAAATAGATGAAATCAACTTGGTTTCAAGTTATTACCAACAAGACGGTAACAATTCGTCGGTGACGGGAGGAATTGGTACAGAGAAATTGACTGATATTTCCAATACGTTGGACGTGCGACTGATTAAATTTGACAAAGCGGGCATTAAACACAGTTGGGATTTAGAGGTTGGCATTGACCATTACAGTTCCGCTTCCTCTGACATGATTGACTTGCAAGCAAATTCGTCTGCCTCTTCTGCTGATAATCGCGTTTATCCGTCGGTTACTTATGCACGAGAAAATGAAGAAAAAGGGCAATCGTTTTCTTTTGGTTTGTCTACTTCTTTCGAATACGATTATCAATCGTTTGGGGGAACCGTTGGCTTTTCAAAGCAAACCAAAAATAAAAACGGAGAGTTTACGGCTAAATTTCAAACCTATTTGGATCAAGTAAAAATGATCCTTCCCATAGAATTGCGTGATGCGAATGCACCAAGTGGTACGGAAGCACGAAATACTTTTGCGGGTTCCTTAGGTTATTCCCAAATTGTAACCGAAAATTTTCAAGTGCAATTCATGGTTGATTTGGTGCAACAAAACGGTTATTTGAGTTTGCCTTTTCACCGTGTTTATTTTACAGATGGATCAGTTCATCAAGAAAATTTACCCAACAGTCGTTTTAAAATTCCGGTATCGGTTCGTGGTAGTTATTTCCTGGGCGACAACATTATTTTACGAGCGTATTACCGTTATTATACCGACAACTGGAACCTTACCGCACATACATTGGATTTTGAAGTACCGGTTAAACTGTCTCCTTTTCTATCTGTAAGTCCGTTTTATCGGTATTACAACCAGCAGGGAACCAAGTACTTTAAAGGTTACGAAGCCCATACGGAAGCTTCCGAATTTTACACAAGTAACTATGATCTTTCTACATTCAGCAGTAACTTCTTTGGAGCGGGTGTGAAGTGGACGCCGTTACATGGTGTTTTTGGGGTCAAAAACCTCAACACGTTAGAACTCAGATACGGTCATTACAGTCGGAGTACGGATTTGAATTCGAATATAATTAGTTTGAATTTGAAATATAAATAAGCGAAAAAGGTTGTGGGCTGACTGTCGTCGGTTGTCCGTCTACGAGAAGAATATACTAAAAAAACGGGATTCATTTTCGATGAAAATGAATCCCGTTTTTTATGTTAACTAACGGCCTTAGGACTTGCTACGCAAATACTAGTACTGATTTGTACCTAACAAGACTAATGTACAAGCTACTTCTACTTCGATGTTATTTGATTTCAACAACTGATAAAACTCGGGATTCTCCGTTCCGGGGTTGAAAATAACGCGTTTGGGTTGCAAACCGATGATGTAGTTGTAATACTCCTTTTGACGCGATGGATTCAAGTATAAAGTAACCGTGTGAATGTTGGTAAACGGCACTTGCTTTGCCTGGATTTTTATACCTGATACTTCGCCCACTCGCTGACCAAGTGCGACAACCGATTGGTCTTTTGAAAGCAATTTTAAAATTGCCCTATTTGAATAGCGTTCTGGATTTTCGGAAGCACCCATTACTAAGGTTTTTTTATTTTTCATAGTCTCTTTTTTAATAGTTAGCCTAATTATACCACTTGAAACAAAAGTGAAATAACTAATTCGGTGTAAAAATACAGTTTAGCTTGTAATTTAAGACTTGATTTGGGATTTTTTTACCAACGTAAATAGTTGCAACGCTTGTCCAACAAAAGCTAAATTTCTCTACAATTTCAAATGAGTGGCAAAAAAAACAATTTATTATCGCTAACTTTACCTTTATCGCTCCTGCTCAAACTATTTTTGCCCTAAAACAATGGAATTATTTATCTACATTTTCGCCGCACTTTTTTCAGTTATCAACCCCATTGGTACCGTTCCTATTTTCGTAGGACTTACCCAAGACGACGATAAAAAGGAACGTTCTCGTATATCGCTTTGGACGGCGATCAACGTATTTTTGATTTTAATCATCTCGTTCTTTGTGGGCCAATATGTCCTTGATTTTTTTGGAATTAGTATTGATGCATTGCGAATAGGCGGTGGATTAATCATCGTAAGTTCTGGTTTTTCATTGCTTTCCGGCCAATTTAGTAAGAAGCGAGGCATCAATAAAAAAGTGACCAGTGAAGTTCAAAAAAGAAATGATATTGCGTTAACGCCACTTGCTATTCCGATGTTGGCTGGACCGGGATCGATTTCTTTATTGATTGCTTTTTACCAAGACCACCAACAAACGCATGAAATTATCATTGGAAGTTTGGCTATTTTAACGGTCGCACTGAGTATTTTTTTGATATTGAAAAGTGCGCATTATTTGGCTAAAATTTTAGGTTCATCCGGGATTGTTGCCATTTCAAGAATTGTGGGTTTTATCGTAATTGCGATTGGAATTCAATACATCGTCAGTGCGGTTGTGAGTATCGTACAAACTAATTTTATGCAACAAGTCCTTTAAATAAAGCTTATGAAAATATTATTAACGGGTGCCAATGGTTATGTGGGCAAGCGTCTGCTTCCTGAATTACTCCAAGAAGGGCATGAAGTGACATGTTGCGTTCGAAATAAAAACCGTTTGGGTCTTGACGAAACTACTTTGGCTAAAGTCAAAATTTGGGAAGTCGATTTCCTTGATGAAGTAGCGCTTGAAAATCTTCCTTCCGACTTTGATACCGCTTATTATTTAATTCATTCCATGAGTGCCTCGACGGAGGACTTTGATGTTATGGAGGCGAAAGCGGCTAAGAATTTCAATACCTACATGAAAACTATTGGCGTAAAGCAAGTTGTTTATCTGACGGGAATTGTCAATGAAGATAAACTTTCTAAACACTTGCAATCGCGAAGTGATGTGGAGCAGATTTTATACGAAGGCCCGTTTGCATTGACCGCACTTCGAGCTGCTATTATTGTAGGATCAGGAAGTTCGTCTTTTGAAATCATTCGGGATTTGTGTGAGAAATTGCCGGTTATGGTCACACCAAAATGGGTGCTAACTAAGTCGCAACCTATTGCTATTCGAGATGTTATGAAATGTCTTTTGGGCGTTATTGGACGAGAAGAATGCTACAAACAGTCGTTTGACATTGGTGGTTCTGATGTGATGACGTATAAGGAAATGCTGCTCAAATATGCGGAAGTGCGAAAGATCAAATTGTCTATTTATACGTTGCCCATTATGTCGCCCAAGCTTTCCTCCTATTGGTTGTACTTCGTTACGTCTACTTCTTATAAGTTGGCCGTCAATTTAGTAGACTCCATGAGTATGGAAGTGGTTTGCAAAGACCAGCGTTTGCAAAAAGAAATTTTGGGCTTGACGCCAATTAGTTATGTAGAATCCATCAACCTTGCTTTTAAAAAAATAGAACAAAATTTAGTTATTTCATCTTGGAAAGACAGCATTTCAAGCAGTCGGTTTGGCGATGATTTAAAGTCGTACATTGAAATTCCGAAGTACGGTTGTGTCAAAGACGAGAAGTCGCTTAAAGTTACTGATCCTGAAGGAACCTTGGCACGTATTTTCGCTATTGGTGGCGAAAGTGGATGGTACTACGGAAACTGGCTTTGGAAAACCCGTGGCTTAATGGACAAAATGTTTGGCGGTGTTGGCTTGCGACGCGGAAGAACACATCCTACCCATTTGGATAACGGCGATGCTTTGGATTTTTGGCGTGTCCTTTTGGCTGATCCAAAAGAGCGACGGTTACTGCTTTTTGCTGAAATGCGATTGCCTGGCGAAGCGTGGCTGGAATTCCGCATTGACGACGATAATGTGTTGCATCAAATTGCTACTTTCCGCCCAAAAGGAATTTTTGGAAGGTTGTATTGGTATGCCATGTTGCCTTTTCACTATTTTTTATTCGCTGGAATGATTAAAAATATTGGCAATCCGAAGAAGTAGGGAAAGAGGTTAGAAAGACTTTTAGAATGAAGAGCATAGAATGAAGAGGATAGATTATAGAAAATAGAAAAAAGAGTATAGAGTAAAGATTATAGATTGTAGAGTATAGATCAAAGAGAAACCCAAATCCCAACATGCTATTATTGGAATTTGGGTTTTTATGATTTTGAATTTCCTTTAGAATGTGAGCAATCTAGTGTTGGAATTTAGTCTTCTTTCTTTGGCAAAAAGATCTCTGCCATCATGCATCGTGCACTTCCACCGCCACAAGCTTCGATTGTATCTAAACTTGAACTTAGTATCTCAGCGTGTTTTTCTAACTGCTTGATTTGCTTTGGCGTCAAACTTTGATGTGCCGACGTACTCATTACCAAATAACGTTTGTCATCTGCACCTTTGACCTCAAGCATGTTTCCGGCAAAATTATTCACCTGATCTTCGGTAATTAAAATTACTTCTTTACCGTCTTCTTTGAGGTTGTCCAAAACCATTTTGCGTTCTTTCTTATCGTCGATGCAATCTGCACAAATTACTGCAAAAGTTTCGCCCAAGCACATGATCACATTGGTGTGGTAAATCAATTTACGTTCGCCATTTACGGTTTGAAATGCTTCAAAAATAACGGGTGCCAAATCATAATCTTCACAGAATTCAATGAATAATTCTTCATCCGCTCTTGGCGACAACGCACAATACGCTTTCTGATTCTTACGGTCTAAAAGTAAACTTCCTGTTCCTTCTAAGAAAAATCCGTCTTCTTCCGCTTCTGTATAATCGTTAATTGAGTCGATTTTAAAACCCTTTTCTTCTAGAATTTCTAAAATATCCTCCCGACGTTCTACCCGACGGTTTTCAGCAAACATGGGGTACAAAACTACTTCTGCATTTTGGTGAAAAGAAATCCAGTTGTTCGGAAAAATAGAATCCGGCGTGTCGGGATCTAAAGTATCATTGACCACCGTTACATCAACTCCGACGCTTCGTAATTTTTCAACAAACGTGTCGAATTCTTCTTGTGCTTTCGCATTTACAGTTGCTGGCAAAAGTCCGTCCAGTACTTTTTGGTAATAATTATTTACTGCTGTTTGTTCGTTCATTCGGAATGCTACCGGACGAATCATTAGTATGGAGTTTGTTGTTTGTCTCATGATTTTTTGTTGTATGTTGTAAGTTATAGGTTGTAGGTTAAAAAATTGGAAGTTACGTTTTCCAATTTTCTTCTACATATTTTATAAAGTTAAAAATTTTTGCGCTTAATTCGTTGTAACGACTTATTAATACATTCGGATCTTCGATAACTTCGGGATACAGTTGTGCTATTTTTTCGATGTGAAAAACCGACTCTAGGCAGCTTGCCCAAGAATACGTAAGAAATTTAATAAAATCAGCTTTGTACCTTTTTCTTCCATAGCCTTCCACAATATTAGTTGTTACAGAATCCGCTGACCTTCTGAGCTGACTTCCAAGTTCATACATTTCATACTTTGGTAATTTTAAAGTACAAGCGTGTGATAAATAGAATAATTCTAAGCCTAAATTATAAACGTCTAAATCTTTGTAACTTTTCATATTTCTTTAAAATTGAAATTTACAATCTTGCTACAAATATTAAGTTTGCGACTGTATTAAAATTACGCATCGTTATAAAACATTCCTGTTTCCACAAACTTAATACAAAACCTAGAACCTAGAACTTCCTCTATTCTCTAATTAGCGGTAATGTTGAACAACGTAACAATCCCTCCTGTTTTGAAATCTCAGCATACGGGATTTCTTCTACGGTAAATCCGTTTTCTCGTAGCCAATTGTTTAAACGTGTGAAGTTTTTCTCGGAAACCACGACGTCTTCTGCGATTGAAAATACATTAGAATTCATGTGGTACATTTCATCGCGGGAGATGTGAAATAGATTTTCTTTACCAAATAATTGGACTAAATACATGTAATCTGCTTCTTCACGAAATCCGCTTTTGTAAATGATTCCTTTGTCTTTTCCAACGGGCTGAAAGCAGCAATCAAGGTGTAATGCATTGTCTCTGGCTTCTATTTTAGATTTCACAAGGTCGAATTCTTTTACAATTTTGTTTGGAAACAAATTCTTAATGAACTCCACTCCTTCTTTATTCGTTCGAGCCGTTTTGTAATGTTTATAATCGCTTCCTTTGTAGGTTCCGATGAAAATGTAGTCGTTCCACAACATGACATCACCACCTTCAATATGCACTTCTTCAGGCGGGCGAACGACTTTTGCAGGATCTATTTGATCAATTACATAATTGATTGCATCCAATTCGCGGTCGCGTTCCGGCAGAATATTTGCTTTTATAAACACATCATCAATCACAAATCCGATGTCTCGGGTAAAAATCTGGTTGTACTCCTCGATCATTTCTGGTCGGTATACTTTCACATCGTATTTTTGAAAAACTTGATTAAACGCTTCCATTTCAGCGACCATATCTGCTTCAATCGGATACGTTCCCGCTAAAACGTGTTCAAGCGACTTTGGATCGTACGCTTCATCGGCAGTTGGCGTTGGTCCGTTATTAACAGCACTTCCCAGTACAACTGCTTTTAATCTCGAGGTTTCATTTTTTACATTTAATTGTAACATATCATTTTGTTTTATGCGAATGACAAATATAGAAAAAGCCCTTTACCTTTGCTACTTTTGTTTGCTTAATACTGTTAAATAAAGTACGTGATCCTCAAAATTCAACTACACTAAAATAATTGCAATTTTCTGAACCATTCAGGAATTAAGATTCATAACATCTAAATTTTCTTACTATTTTAATGGTTTAGAATTCTATACACGAATCACAACCCTAATCAATAAAATTTTTACAGTAAAAGATCTGCATTTCTAATTTATCCAAAAAAAAAGCCTCTCTTTCGAAAGGCTTTCTTTATAAAAAAAGTAAGTATTATCTTTTGTCCATGTCTACGAAAGACCGTAATGGATAACCTGTGTACACTTGACGTGGTCTTCCAATTGGTTCTTTGTTAACACGCATTTCTTTCCATTGTGCAATCCATCCTGGTAAACGTCCGATCGCGAACAATACCGTAAACATATCTGTAGGAATTCCTAAGGCTCTGTAAATAATTCCAGAATAGAAATCTACGTTTGGATATAATTTTCTTGACACGAAGTAATCGTCTACTAAAGCTGCTTCTTCCAGTCGTTTAGCGATTTGCAAAATTGGATCATCCACACCCAATTCTCTTAACACTTCATCCGCTGCTTTTTTGATGATTCTAGCTCTTGGATCGAAGTTTTTGTACACTCGGTGTCCAAAGCCCATCAAACGGAATGGATCGTCTTTGTCTTTGGCTTTAGCCATATATTTATCCGCGTCTCCACCGTCTTTTTGAATTGCTTCAAGCATCTCTAAAACGGCTTGATTTGCTCCACCGTGAAGTGGTCCCCAAAGTGCAGAAACACCTGCAGAAATAGAAGCAAACAATCCAGCGTGAGAAGAACCTACCATTCTTACTGTTGATGTAGAACAGTTTTGTTCGTGATCTGCATGAAGAATAAATAATTTATCTAAAGCGTCAATTACAATTGGATTCGCTTTGTACGGACTTGTTGGCAATTCAAACATTAAATGCAAGAAATTCTCAACGTATCCTTTTGTATTGTCGTAATAATTTAATGGGAAACCAGCTGTTCTTCTGTACGTCCAAGTTGCCAAAACCATGAATTTACCCATTGTTTTACAAACTGCGTCGTACATTTCTTTTTCATTTTCTACATTGACTACTTTTGGATTAAAAGCGGTTAATGCACTTGTCAAACAAGATAAAACGCCCATTGGGTGAGCGGTTCTTGGAAAACCTTCTACAATGGTTTTCATTTCTTCATTGACCAATGTATGTTTGTGAATGTCTTTTTCAAATTTAGCAAGTTGGTCTGCCGTTGGCAATTCACCAAAAATTACTAAGTAGGATACTTCAAGGAAATTTCCTTTATCTGCTAATTCTTCAATTGAATATCCTCTGTAACGTAAAATTCCTTCTTCACCATCTAAAAAGGTAATATCGCTTTTACAAACTCCTGAATTTTTATATCCTGGATCCATCGTGATTGCACCACTTAAATCTCTTAATTTACTAATATCAATGGCTACTTCATGCTCACTTCCTTCAATAACTGGAAACTCGTATTTCTTACCTTCTAATTCTAATGTTGCTATTTTTGACATGTGTTTATCTATTGTTATTCGGTGAAAAATTTTAATTTAACAAATCTATGAAAATTAACACGAACTAAAAAGAAAATTGTACTTGACAACAGTTAATTATTTTATAAAAGAGATTTGTGGAAATTTCACCTTAAAAACCAAATCCACAACTCGAAAGTTGTGGATTTCTCTATTAACAAAAAAACTAACTTAACTATTATTTTTTAATCACTTTTTGTGTTTGTTGACCAAATGATGTTGCAACAGTTATGAAATAAATCCCAGAAGAATAACTGGACAAATCTACTGATTCTGAGTTCTTATTGGACATTTTGGTTTGCAATATTCTTCCTTGAGCATCAAACAATTGAATGGAGTTGATTGTGTGTTCTGCTTTAATGAATACTTCGCTTTCTGCAGGATTTGGATACACTTGAATCGAAATGTCTCTATTGAAATCATTTTTTGATAAATCAGCAAAAATAGTTTGTTCTTCATTCGTAACTATTGGAAAATTATAGTCGAAGAAAATATTTGCACTATTGATCACTAAATCAGCAGGAAGTGTCGCATTTGATTTCAATTTCAACAAAATATTTCCGTGACCGCCTGTGTCTAAATCAATTCCTTGGAAAATGAACTCTGCAATATTACCTGTCACTTTCACAACTACAGGATGCGAACTTTCGAGCACTTGAAGCGACTGAATATCGTATTGCGACAAGTCGATTTGATTTTTTACAACTATATTTTCTGCTGGAGCGGTTCCGGTATTTTCAAAGCGAATGTTGTAATGGAGGTATTTTCCAATAGCATTTAAAGGAAGTGCATTTCCTTGTAAACAAGTGATGTCATTTGGGTCGAAGGAACCAACAACGATTTGATTTAACGTAAATAAATTATCATCTGTTTCAGTTTCAGATGTTGAACCAGAATTTAAGATTACACTAGCACTCAGCTCCAAAACATCTCCAATATTCACTCCGTTCGTTTCTGTTGGTGCATTGATATTCAACGTGACTAAAATAGAACGGGTTTCAAATGGTGCTAAATTGGTAAAATTAAATCCATAATAACCAAACGAACCATTATTTGCGGCAGGAACTGCACTTACAAAATCCATATAGGCATAATTAAAATCAAAAAACACGATTCCGTTTACGGTTTGATTTCCCTTGTTTTTGTAGACGATTTTGTAAACCGCATCAAAGCCAGGTCGTGCAGGCACAATTGGAACTAAAACTACTTCTAAGTCGGGATGAATGCCGTTTGGAGTGATGCAGAAGTTTTGGATGGTGGTTGTGTTGTCAATTTGAGTAATAGTTATAACCGCGGGATTTGGAGCAACGCTGAAATAATTTGGAATTTCAAGATTTGGTAGCAGCGTATAAGTTCCTAATTCATCAAAAGTTGTTGAATAATTGCCTGTAGTATTTGAAAACACTTTTTCGTTAGTATCTATACCGTTTACAATCATATTGAATGATAAAAAATTCACGGATTGATCTTCAGCATTACAGCCGTCTGCATTACTATCGAATTTAACTACTCCAGTCAATGTATTAAAATTACCTGGCGTATAGGAACAAAAAGTATTAGATACTGAACCTGAAGTAGTATCGAAATAAGAATATATATCATTAGCATCAATACATATAATCTGTGGACTATTCGCTAAACTACCAGAAAAGAAAGAACTATTTGTATTTTTATAATTGTTTTTTAGATTGATTTGAAGTAAGTTACTATTATTATTTAAGCCAATATCTAAAACATTAGAGGGAGACAAATTGTTAGGTTCGCGTTGAAAGGCTACAGAACTTAAATCAACGTTTGTTAGCGCGTTGTTCTGCGCTTTAATACGATACAAAAAAGGGAGATTAATCAAATTTAATGCGGTCAGATTGTTGAATCCTATCTCCAATGTTCGAATATTGTTATCTTGCAAAGTAAAAGTTGTAAGTGCATTAAAAGTGACATTAGCATATTTAATCCTGTTATTTTCGTTAAGATTCAAACTCGAAAGTTGTTGGTGTGCAAGACTTAAATAACGCAAGTTCAAACACGTGGTTAAATCAACATTCGTAAGTTGCCCATAAGAACAATTTAAATCTTCCAAATTAAAACAATTATTCACATTCAACGTTGTTGTACTTGTGTTTTCCGCTACTGCTGTGATAAGATGTGGAAAGCTGCTTAAATCAATCGTAGAAATTGGATTATTACTACAAGTAAAATATCTTAAATTCACAAAAGCTTCCAATCCGGTAAGGTTTGTAATCCCTGAATTGTTAAGGCGTAAATAAATAATAGACTGTACTTCTGAAAATTGAATTTCACCATCGTTATTCAAATCAATTTTGGAATAAACATTTGGAGTTGATGTACTATTTGGATTAACAATTGATGCAATATTTGAGGTTGTACTGGACGAAAGTAACTTAGCTTTTAAGATAGCATCTGGAAAATTCACAATGTAATCTTCCGTTTTCACATACAATTTAAAGCTCTTAATAACATAGCAACCTGTAGTATTGTAATGAACCCTTACAAAAATATTTTGTAAATCAGCACCTGTGAAAGTTTGTGGATTGGCAATTACGTCGACTTGGTTTTCTGCATTCTCCCTAGTTAAATAATAATCTACAGTAACATTACTAAGCGAATTGCTGTTTAAAAAAGTTGCTTGATTAGAGGTTAAATCGAATGTTGCCAAACCATCCGAAGGATTTTCATAGATTATTAAACCTAAAGGCTGGCCAATAGTAGGTTGTTGATTAATCACAAAAGAATAACTGTTCACAGCGTAATTTGATGGGATGCTATTTTGCTCTACTCGAATATAAATAGAAGTAAACGTTGATGAAACGAATGAAGTAGGATTTAAGGCAACTTCACTTTTAGTTTGAGCACCTTCCAAACTAGTATGATAAGAAATCGTGTATTCATTTGGATTTAATCCGTTTAATATCATTTCATCATAAGCTGTAACATCAAAAACGGCAAAACTATCACCAACGTTATCACATGAATAAAAATAATAACTTACTTGTGCAATTGGTGGCTGTGCATAAATTACACTTGATACAAATAGAAAAAAGAGTAGTAGTTTTTTCATGATATTTATTTTTTATAAATTTAATATTGTGTTTTCAATTTTTAATTACTCAATGAGTATCCAACCCGTTTGATTTAGAATTCGTTACAAATTCTTCAACAGCTCCTGTAACCTTTCTCTTTTTCGCTGCGCAATCGGCAAATTACTATTGTCACTCATAATCACATAACCGCCGTCTTTTTTAATATACGATTTCAAGTAGGCGAGATTAATCAAATGCGACTGGTGAATCCGTTCAAAACCATGTTCTGCCAATAACTCTTCGTATTCTTTCAGTGTTTTTGAAATCAAAATCGGCTTGTGATTTTTAATATAAAACTTCGTGTAATTATCCTCACTTTCACAACGAATAATATCGCTGATTTCAAATAAATGAATTCCGTCGCTTGTGGAAAGTGCAATTCTTTTAAAATTATCCACTTTCTTTCTGATGTTTTCCAAAAGCAAATCGATGTGTTCAAAGTTTTCCTTCTGATTTAAAACGGCTTTGATTTTCTCTACTACTTTCTGCAATTCCTCCGGGTCAACAGGTTTCAACAAGAAATCCAACGCACTAAATCGAAATGCTTTAATGGCATATTGTTCGTGAGCGGTAATAAATACAATATGTGAACTCAATTTACCCTGACTTTTAGTCACTCGTTCTAAAATGTCAAAACCGGTTCCGTCGTTCAGTTGGATATCCAGAAAAACCACTTGGGGTTGTAATTTCTCCATTGCGATTGTCCCGGTTTTTACACTATCTGCTTCACCAATTATTTCAATATCCGAAGCGTATCGTTCTAACAAGGCTTTCATTCCTTGTCGCAAATTCGCATCGTCGTCTATCAATAGTACTTTTATCATCTCTAAAATATTTCTATCTTTTCGTCCTTCTATCTTTCAATCCTAATTTCAAACAAGTTTCTCAAAACCTACAACCGCTCTAAATATTGAACCGGCAAATGCAACACTACTTTTGTTCCTTTCACTACTCCATCATCTACAATTTCTTCAATCGTCACAAATGATTTCTTTTGAGTCGAAGTCTCCATCATTTCCAATCGCTTTTTGGTAATGTCCAACGCCATTGATTTATGAATCGAAACCGATTGCTCTTTTAGTTTTTGGGATGCTTCCAAACCAACACCGTTGTCACTGATTGTGCAAAGTAGATTTTCGCCTTCCAATTCAAATGAAATATCAATTTGTCCTTTTTCTTGTTTCGGAATCAATCCGTGAATAATCGCATTTTCTACAAAAGGCTGTAACAATAACGGTGGCAAAGCCAGATCATCTTCAATATCCGCACTTTTAGTTATCGTAAAATCAAAAACTTGATTGAAACGCAATTGTTCTAATTCGAGATAATTCTGCAAACTTTCAATTTCTTTGTCAATCGGAATCAGGGCTTCTTTTGAATATTCTAAAGTCAATCGCATGAGTTTTGAAAACTTTGCCAAGTATTTTATCGCCGAATCCGTTCCATTCTGAACAATAAAGCTCGAAATCGAACCCAAACAATTGAACACAAAGTGTGGGTTCATTTGCAAATGCAAGGCTTTTTGTTCGTATTCGGCCAATTCTTTTTGAAGAGTAAGCGTTTTCTTCAATTGCATACGGTTGTAGATTAGAAATACAATTCCAAAAATCAAGATGACAAATAGAATACTAAATAAAATTTGCATCTGATGGCGCTTGATTTCTTCTTCATATACAATTTCTTTTTTCTCTTGTTCTTTTTGCAACAGCGACTCTTTTTTGTCGAATTCAAAATTCATTTCCGCTTGCACCATTTGGCGGATGTTTTCTCGATTTTGTAAACTGTCTTTCGCAATCCCGTATAATTTCAAATGTTTCAACGATTCATTCGTCTGCCCCATTTTCTCATAAATAGCACTCAAGGACAATTCAGAGTTTTGAACTGACTCTAACAAATCTAATTCTTTGGCATAAGCCAATGATTTCCGGGTATTTTCAAGTGCTTTTTGATATTCCTTTTGTTGTAAGTAAAATTGACCCAAATAATAATACGTATCTGAAGAACCGAATTTATCATCAATAGTTTTAAATTCGATTAAAGCTTTTTCAAAAGAAGAAATCGCTTCGACATTCTTATTTTGCAATTGATAGTATCTTCCAAAATGCGTCAACAACTCCCCCAAACCTCTAGCATCAGGAAATTGTTCAAATCGTGTTTGAGCCAATTGGAAATACTTCAATGCCTCCGGATAATTCTTTTGTTTTAAATAAATCTTTCCAATATTCGTCGCCGTAATTCCACTCGACAATTTATTTTTCTCTTGAATTTTAAAACATTTCAAGAAATAATCCAACGCTTTGAATTCTTGGTTTTGCGATTGATAGACCACACCAATATTATTAGAAACTTGAGCCACTTTAAGTTCTTGACCCGTTTCTTCGTATAGTTTTATTGCTTTCAAATGATTTTGCAACGCTTTCGCATAACTATTTTGTTCAGAGAAAACAATTCCCATACTTCCGTAAGCACGCGCCAATCCGTTTTTTAATTCTAAATGATTGGACGGTTTTCCTTGCAATTCCTTTTCAAACACAATTTGGGCATTTTGAAAATTCACTAAAGCTTCTGCATAATTTCCAGAGATAATTCCTGCATTTCCAAGACTCAACAATGCTGTTCCTTCGGCGGAAGCAAAATCAATTTTACGTGAAAGTACCAAAGCCTTTTCTGCATTTTCCTTTAACATTTTCGGATCGAAATCTTGGTAAGCAGAAGCCAATTGATTCAAAACCGTTGCCGTTTGAATATCGTCTTTGCTGTTTTTCAAGACATTTTGCAAACTATCCACCACCTTCTCTTGCGAAAAGACATTCGCAAAAAAGAACAAAACAATAACGATACTAAAATTTCTCATTCTACTCATGATAAGGTATTAGATGCAAACAAAAATAGTATTTTGCTTCAGTTAATTAGGAGTAAATGAGTATTTGATGGTTTTGAGTTAGAATTTGAAGAAAATGTTCTCGCAATAATCATTTAAGATGGGTCTCGCAAAGACGCAAAGTCGCAAAGGAAAAAGCACCTAAACTTTGGTCCTTGACTCCAGAATTCTGTCAAGATTACGACATCAAAATACCTTTCAAATTTTAAAAGTATAGAAGAGTGTTATAATTAAAATTCGTGAAATTCGTATTTAAAAACTCAATTAAATATTCTCGGAAAGAAAAGCAGTTACAAAGAAAAACCTCTATCACTTTGCGTCTTCGCGGCTTTGCGAGATAAAAACTTTAAAACGACTACAATATAAAATAAGTGAAAATTAATGTAATCCGTGTCGAACTTATACTTATTAATGGAGCTTCTTTGCAACATAAAAAAAACCCTTTCAAAGTTCAAAACTTCAAAAGGGTAATTTATATAATCCGTGAAAATTTGTTTAATTTGTGTGAAATCTTATTTCATCTTAAAAGCATTCACACCAGGAAAATAAGCCGTATCGCCTAATTCTTCCTCAATTCTCAACAATTGATTGTATTTTGCTATTCTATCAGAACGCGAAGCCGAACCTGTCTTAATCTGACCACAATTCAACGCCACAGCTAAATCAGCAATTGTTGTGTCTTCAGTTTCTCCAGAACGGTGTGACATTACAGAAGTATATCCAGCATTATGAGCCATATTTACAGCAGCAATCGTTTCAGTTAACGTACCAATTTGGTTTACTTTCACTAAAATCGAATTTGCAATTCCTCTGTCAATTCCAGTTTTCAATCGGTTTACATTGGTCACAAATAAATCATCACCAACAACTTGTACTTTATCGCCAATTAAATTTGTCAAATATTCCCATCCGTCCCAGTCTTCCTCATGCATTCCGTCTTCAACAGAAATAATAGGATATTTGGCACATAATGCCGCTAAATATTCAGCTTGTTCTTTAGACGAACGGATTTTTCCGTTTTCGCCTTCAAACTTTTTATAATCGTAACTTCCGTTTACATAAAATTCCGAAGCCGCACAATCCAAAGCAATCATAATTTCGTCTCCAAATCTATAACCCGCTTTTTCAACCGCTTTCTGAATCGTTTCAATTGCATCTTCCGTTCCACCAGCAAGATTTGGTGCAAAACCACCTTCATCACCTACCGAAGTACTCAAACCTCTATCGTGCAATTCTTTTTTCAAATGGTGAAAAATTTCAGTTCCCATTTGCATTGCTTCAGTAAAAGTTTTCGCTTTCACAGGCATAATCATAAATTCTTGAAACGCAATTGGAGCATCAGAATGACTTCCACCGTTAATAATGTTCATCATCGGAACCGGAAGCGTATTCGCCGAAACACCGCCAATATAGCGGTACAATGGCAATCCCAACTCATTTGCAGCCGCTTTTGCAACCGCTAACGAAACACCTAAAATAGCGTTCGCACCCAAGTTAGATTTGTTTGGCGTCGCATCAAGATCAATCATAATCTTATCGATCAAGTTTTGCTCAAAAACAGAAGTTCCCAACAATTCCTCGGCAATACGGTGATTTACGTGTTCCACAGCTTTCAAAACTCCTTTACCCATAAACGCTTTTCCGCCGTCTCTCAATTCCACCGCTTCGTGTTCGCCCGTCGAAGCACCACTTGGCACTGCCGCACGACCTAAAACGCCGTTTTGAGTAATAACATCCACCTCAATCGTTGGATTTCCTCTTGAATCAAAAATTTGTCGGGCATGAATTTTTATAATAATGCTCATTTTACTATAGTTTTTATTGTGAGTTAGACATTGATAACTGCAAATATATTACAACTTTATGAATCCTTTTAGGAAAATTGTGAATCTTATGAAGTTAATAGGTTTAGTAAGTAGAATAATGATTTGGAGCACATCGCTTGGGCATTTTCAGAATCCATGTTCCTGCCATCCTTCCACATCTCCTGATGAAAAATCAGGAGGATGTTCCCTCCTGTCAGGGCTATGATAAAATATATTGGGTTCTTTTATGTTTTGGGATATTATTGATAAAATATAGCTATGCTATTTTATCTTAAAGAAGTTGAATAAATTCTTATATATTTGATATGGGTTAAATTACATCTTCATACTTAAACGACTATGTTTAAGTATGGATACGATATTAGTTTTCCAAATCTCAGACCACGACAAGATTTTGAGAAGAAAAATATCTTTTACAATAAATTGAAAAACTTTTTATGACACACATTTCATCAACAAACAATATAGATAACACTCTTACAAAATATATACAATTAATGAGTGAAATCCGTAAAAGAGAAGAAGTCATTATAGCTTTACACGACGGAACAATAAACGCTAGATATTTAATCGTGAATTATGAGGTTATATTCTTTCAATTAAGAAAGATTTTGGAAATTATTATTAAAGCGCCAATGCTTATTAACGAAAATGATTACCGTGACATATCAAATAGTCCAGAAAATGATTGGCGAATAAGAGACATTATTAAAAAATTGGAGAAAGTTAATCCAAACTTTTATCCGCAATCAATTGAAATTATTAAAACTCAAAATCAGCCGGACGAATTTATAAATAGAAAAATCGGACACTTGACAGTTGACGAATTATGTAAAGCATATGATTACTGCAATGGATACTTACACTCGCACAACCCATTAAAAATCGAAAGTGAAGTAAACTTTAATATCGAATGGAACTGGATTGTTGAAATAATAGATAAAATTCATATGCTTTTAGATAAGCATTTATGTCATCCAACATTTAAAGGAAATTTTTATTTTATTACAATGGAAACAGGAAATGGACATCCAGGAGGAAATGTGTTTGCAAAATTATAACGTTTAATTTTTTACAATATTCGAAGATGCAGTATCATTATAAGTTACTAGGTTTGAGAATATCCCCGACTCAACAATTATTTTAACATAAATAAAGAAATAACACACAATAAAGCTGCGACGTCAGAAACCGTCGAAGCGCGAATTGCATCATAAAATTAATACAGCATTTCAATCTTAAAAAACCGCATCACAAAAATAATTGCAACTACATTTAAAAGCAACCCAATCCAATAAAGCACATTCCAAGAATCTCTATTACTTATTATTTCCGCAGCATTTAAAAGTGGTAAAATCAAAGTAAAAACCAATAACAAAATCCACTCAAAAGAAAGTGTACTGTCTAAAACACCAACAACTACATCGCCTGATGCTATGGCAAAAAATATAGCAAATAGAAGCACAATGCTTAATCCTAGATAAATTTTTTCTTTCATAATACCGGGATGAGTTTCAAAAGCAACTTAAAGTTTTACGTTTATTTCGAGTAAATAAATGTAAAAGTAAACGTATTTTTTGAATTGCTGTATTAAGCAGCTATGCGAAATTTGCAACTGCTGTGCAAATGTCCCTGACTTCGCAATATCTTTAAACTGAATACATAGGAATACAGCTAACAATTAGAGACAATCGGAGAGCGAAGAAAAACATCGACTGAATTTGATAATTTAGTATCTTTGATAAAATGCAAATCAAAATGAACATAGAAGCTCGAAAAATAGAATTTGTACAAGAATTTCTAAAACTTGAAAGTGAAGATGCGATTTCTAAACTCGAAAAAATATTGAGAAACGAAAAAAACAATTCAGACGAACGGATAGTTGAGACAATGACAAAAGAAGAATTGAATAATCGAATTGACCAATCAGAATCTGATTTTCAAAATAACAGATATAAAAGCAGTACCGAACTTTTAGCCAAATATGAATAATGGCTTATAAAATTATTTGGTCTGCATTTGCTGAAACGCAACTTGATGAAATCTATGAATATTACGAAATGAAAGTAAGTTCAAGAGTTGCTTCGAAACTCGTTAAAGAAATAATCAACGAACCAAATAAATTATTAAAAGCACCTTTTATCGGACAAGAGGAAGAATTTTTAAAGGATAGAGCAATTCAATACCGCTACTTAGTTTTCAAGAAATACAAACTAATTTATTCAATTGACCAAGAAAACGGATTTATAAAAATTGCCGATGTTTTTGATACGAGACAAAATCCTCCTAAAATGAAACGCACGAAGTAGAAGGTTTATCAAACGCCAACAGTTGTATAAACTCTCCAGCTAACGCGAGCGTCTCGCTCGTGCCCATTCAAATACTCAACACAAGTTAAAATCCAAAAACAAAACGCATTTTTCATTAAATTTGAAATAAAAACATGAAAAACGTTTTTATACTTTCCCTACTCATCATCACTCAAATTAGCTTTTCCCAAACAGACGAACGCATTTATTCCATTATAAAAGACGTTTCCGCAAAACGAATTGAAAGCGACATCCGCACTTTAGCCAACTTTGGCACCCGAAATACTTTCAGCGATACCGTTTCCAGCAAAAGAGGAATTGGTGCTGCACGACGTTGGATTAAGTCGGAATTTGAGAAAACATCAAAAAAGTGTGCAGATTGCTTAACTGTTTTTTACCAAAAAGATTTTGTCACCACAAACGACGGCGAACGCGTTCCAAAAGACACTTGGATTGTAAATGTAGTTGCCGTTCAAAAAGGAACTAAAAACAGCAACCGCTACGTCATCATGACTGGCGACATTGACACACGAAATTCAGATGTAATGGATTACAAAAACGACGCTCCAGGTGCAAATGATAATGCTTCGGGAATGGCAGGAACAATAGAAGCCGCTCGGGTTTTATCCAAATATAAATTTGATTACAACATTGTATACCTAGGATTATCAGGCGAAGAACAAGGTTTATTTGGCGGAAAAGGTTTTGCCGAATATGCTAAAAAAAATAATTGGGATATTATCGGAGTAATCAACAACGACATGATTGGAAACATCGAAGGCGTTGATGGCGTCATTGACAACCGAACCTTCCGAATTTTTTCTGAACCTACTCCAATCACAGAAACTGAAAAGGAAAAAGCAAATCGACGTTTTTACGGAGGCGAAGTCGATGGAATTTCTAGACAATTGGCACGCTACATTCACAAAACCACATTGACGTACATGCCGGAAATGAATCCGATGATGGTGTATAGACTTGACCGTTTTGGACGAGGCGGCCACCACCGACCATTTAATGATTTAGGTTTTGCCGGTGTTCGACTTATGGAAGCCCACGAAAACTACAACCGTCAACACCAAGATATCAGAACAGAGAACGGCATTAAATACGGGGACGTTGTTGAAGGAGTGAACTTTGGCTATGCAAGTAAATTGACAGCTGTAAACGCAATTGCTCTTGCTTCTTTAGCTTGGGCTCCACCCGAACCTAAAAATGTGAAGATTGGCGGCGTGGTAGAACCCAACACCAAATTAAAATGGGAAAAAGCCGAAGATTCGAACATCATTGGTTACAAAATTTACTGGCGTTTGACGACTTCACCTCAATGGGAATTCAGCCGTTTTGTGGGCGACGTAGATAATTTCGAATTAGAAGGAATTGTAATTGACAATTATTATTTTGGTGTAGCTTCGGTTTCAAAATCAGGACACGAAAGTGTGGTGGTTTTTCCGAATGATATTATTAGAACGACGTTTAGGAGGAAATAGTGAGGAATTTAATATACTTCTAAACCAACATAATAGGTGTTGTTTCTATCCCACATATATTGATCCCGAAACCATTTCGCATTTGGATTGTCGTCGTCATAGAATGCCAAGCTTTTTTGATACACTTTAAATTTGCTTTTTTCTGAAATTCCAATGGTTTTAAAACCAGGTCCAGTTTTAAAACCAATCGCTTCGTAATACTCTTTAGGGAAAGATGAAATAGCTATAAAAATTCCTTCGATCGGAAAGTTAATTTGTTGGTCTAAAGTCAATTCATAAGTGAGATGCTTTTCTCCTTCTTTTAATTGAACTGTTATGTCTTGCTCAAAAATCCTTTTGATAGGAATGAAAATTATCGTATCAACCGTGTATAAATTAATTTTGAATGGTGCATATTTTTGATCTTTTTGTTTCTCATGTTTGTTTTTTTCTCCTAAGGTAACTGAAGTATAATCCGTTGGATGTATGATAATTTTAGAAATAATCTTACTTGTGTCTTTACTTTCGTTTGGAATATAGACTGCCTTTATTAAGATGCTTTCAATAGTTTTCCCATCCGAACCAAAATTTTCTGGCAAAAAATCATTGAATCCCTTTTTGGGAAAAATTTGCTTATAGTTTCTTTTTTCTTTCACGACGTTTACTTCATTCAAAGCTTCGGTTGAAGGCGTGAGGAAAATAGCGTCCGTCTTTGTCGTTAATTTATACTCCAAAGATTCATATCCGATATATGAAATTTTAATAAATTCAATATTTTTCGGCACTGAAAAAACACCTTTGTTATCGGTGTGCGTTCCTTTTCCGTTACTGAAATTGATGTTCGCATTTTCTATTGCGAGTTTAGTTTCATTATCTAAAAGAAGATATTTCTGACTTTGAGCAAACGAAATGTAGGATATTAAGAGGAAGAAGTAGAGCAGTTTTTTCATTATAAAAAATTATAAATATTACTATGAAAAATAAAGTACAATTAGAAATTACTTAAATAGTTTGTAGTCTAAAAAAAGCCTCTAAAAATTGCAGGTTTTTGGATTATTATTTTATCACTTCAATTCCGAACCTAAAATTTGAATACTCATTGAAAGAAGTAATTTCCCAATTATACTTATCCGAGTCATTCATTTTGAAACCACTCATAAAAGATTTAAAGTTTTTCGAACTTCTTTTTAAAACAATTTCAAATGATGGAGCATAAATCCGACCCTTAATTGGATAATGACCGTAATAATCAACATCAGGAACTGAAACTACAACAAAAATACCTTCTTTAGGCAATATAATTCTATCAGGCAATTCAAACACTACATCTTTTGATTTTAGTGATTTACGTACTTGGATGTTATCTTCAAATAATAATTTAGATGGCGTTCCGTTTATGGTGTCCAATACTGCAAGGTTAATCATAAAAGGTAAATTAATAGTTTCTTTAGGACCTCTATATTCACTTTTGACACCTATGATGATTTTTGAAATCCATACATTTTCGCCCAAATCATTGGGTATTAATACCGCTAGCCGCCTACCAAAAGTCGAATTCACACCATTAAAGGTTTTCAAAAAATCTACCCCTTTACCTTTAGGAATCAATATTTCTTTTTTTAGGTCAACATTCACCTCCTTTAATATTTCTGCCGAACGAATTAAAAAAATAGAATCGTTCATAGATTTTACATTTAACTCTAAAGATTCATAGCCGATGTAGGAAATTTCAATTGAGTCAATGTTTTCCGGCACTAAGAAAAGACCTTTTTTATCGGAGTGGGTTCCTTTTCCGTTCCTAAAATCGATGTTAACGTTTTCTATCGCAAGTCTTGTTTCGTTATCTAAAAGAAGATATTTCTGGCTTTGAGCAAACGAAATGTAGGATATTAAGAGGAAGAAATAGAGCAGTATTTTCATGATTTAAAAAGAAATATTTTGATCACTAGCGTAATTTTATTGAATTGAATGTTACTAAAATAATTAGCTAATTTGAACGTTTTATTACTGTACATATTGTTTACCCAAACGAACATTTATGAAAAATAAATTATCACTTCTTCTAATCTTAACTTATTTCATACAAGATGCCAATGCGCAAGTTTTTAAATCGGACTGGAAACTTTATAGCTCAGACAAATACACTGTCGAATTCAAAGAAAACATTACAACGTATTTCACCTTAGATAATATTGGAGAATTGCATTTTATCTCAAAGTCTGATCCTACAAAGTTTGTAGTCTTTTATGTATTTAATGCGGAGAAAATTAATGGAAAATTTATTAGTGATGATGCAGACGAGCAAACCATTAATTCTTGCGTTAGGGTAGCCAAAAGTACACTTAGTACTCTCTATTTTAAAAAATATTATTATCTGGTAACTCCTTGGCAAAATTGCGAGATTTCAAAAAAATCCATTTTTAACGACTTACCGGAAGAAATTTTAAACTATATATTGAAATAAAAAGGTAAAACAACATGCTACGATTTTCAAATTAGAATTACGATGAACTTAATCACAATAGATTTATTAGCGAAGAGCTACTTTCCTTAAATCAAAAAAACCTGCACTTGCAGGTTTTTATTATTATTTCTTAGATTTCTCAATTAGTTCAATAAACTCATCAAAAAGATAAGAAGCATCGTGTGGTCCAGGACTTGCTTCAGGATGATATTGAACTGAAAAACAATCTTTATTTTTCATTCGCATTCCTGCAATCGTCCCGTCGTTGATGTGTAAATGCGTGATTTCGAAATCTGGATGATTTTCCAAGGCTTCTTTCTCTACTGCAAAACCGTGGTTTTGAGAGGTAATTTCACCTTTACCAGAGATCAAGTTCATGACCGGATGATTGATTCCTCTGTGTCCGTTGAACATTTTGTAGGTTGGAATTCCGTGTGCCAATGCAATTACTTGATGTCCCAAACAAATTCCGAATAACGGTTTGTTGGTTTTCAAAATTGATTTTGCAATTTCTTGAGCGCTTACTAGTGGTTGTGGATCACCAGGACCGTTGGATAAGAAATAACCGTCTGGATTGAATTCTGCCATTTCCTCAAAAGTCGCGTTCCAAGGAAAAACTTTTATGTAGCAATTGCGTTGGTCAAAATTGCGTAGGATGTTGTATTTAATTCCTAAATCTAAAGCGGAGATTCTGTATTTTGCGTTTTCGTTACCCCAAAAATAAGGTTCTTTTGTTGAAACTTTTGAAGCTAATTCCAACCCATTCATGCTTGGCGTTTTCGCTAAAGCGGCTTTTAATTCTTCAATCGGCGTTCCATCTGTACAAATAACCGAATTCATGGCACCGTTATCACGAATGTAACTTACTAAAGCACGTGTATCAACATCAGAAATACAAATAAGATTTTCCTTAATGAAATAATCTTCTAAACTTCCTGAAGCATCTGCTCTTGAATAATTGAAGCTAAAGTTTTTACAAACTAGACCTGAAATTTTAATTGAATTGGAATCTACTTCATTATCATTCACACCGTAATTTCCAATATGGGGATTCGTAGCCACCATAATTTGACCGAAGTACGAAGGATCGGTAAAGATTTCTTGATACCCTGTCATTCCGGTATTGAAACAAACTTCGCCAAAAGTTGTCCCCTCAATTCCAATAGATTTCCCGTGAAAAATGGTTCCATCGCTTAATAAAAGGATGGCTTTTTGTCGTGTTGTGTATTTCATTTGTTGTAGTTGTTATTGTCTTGTAGTTGTCGGGTGCAAATTTAGTTTTTTTTAGTTAATTGTGCACCATTGATTTTTAAGTTTAAAAAAGAGTTACGGCTTTGTGAATATAATTTCAAATAAGAAAAAAAGTCATTGCGTTGATAAAAATATGAAGCAAAATCGGATAATATATACTCTTCGTTTTCCAATAGGTTACTCCTAAAAGAATACCGTACACTAAAAAGATAATACTGTTGTTGAAATCTAAATGACCAATGCTAAATAGAATACTTGATACGATAATGGAAATGTAAACTCCGTATTTTCTAAGTAAGCTGGATAAAATAAGTTTTCTATAAAACAGTTCTTCTAAAATGGGTACGATTAGTAGTACTCTCAAGAGTCCGTATACTGTAAAAAAGTTCGGATTCTTTGTGATTTCGTTTAGATTGTGGGTTGTAAAACTTACATCTAAATTCCATTGATGTTGATGAATTTTAAACAAGGGTGAAATAAGAAACCATACAAAAGACAATAGTAGGAGTACTAAAAAAATAGCATTACTAACATTATTACTATTTACTATAAAATCGTCTCTTCTCAAATATTTAAATCCTGCAAAAACACAAATCACGAAACTGATGTCAATAGCAAGAGCCATCAGATTACTTACAGGCGTTTCTGGAAATAAATAATGAAACGCTACTACGGTTACTATTTGAAGTACAAAGAATGCCATAAATAGTAACAGCGATTTTAAAAGTGTGGCGTGTTTAATAATCATATATTCAAAAATAAGGTTTTTAAAAACCATTCAAGAATTCAATTCGCAACTTTCTAGTCCCGATTAGAGGGAATCTCGTTTTTTAGGAACGAGAAGGAAGGAAAGCGGGAATAAGGATTGCTGATAAAGCCCAAGCGATTCGCTCCTAATAATCCATGCAACAGGAATGAGAAGCTGAAATAAATTCAGCTTGACAAAACTTTATGGTAACGTGATAAGCTGAAATAAATTCAACTCCAAAAAAAAAGGATAAACAACTAAATGTTTATCCTTTTTTATATTTAAAGTGTGAAATGCATTATTCAGCAGTCTCAGTACTTTCGGTTTCTGCAGCTGGAGCTTCAGGAGCTTTATCAGTTGCTTCAGATTTTTTAGCTTTTCCACCACGACGGCTTTTTGCTTTTTTCTCTTCTTTTTTACCACCGTTGTATATTTCGTTGAAATCTACTAATTCGATCATTGCCATATCAGCATTATCTCCTAAACGATTTCCAACTTTGATGATACGTGTGTAACCACCTGGACGATCTCCTACTTTAGCAGCTACGTCTCTGAACAAGTCAGTTACGGCATATTTGCTACGTAAGTAAGCGAAAACGATACGACGGTTGTGAGTTGTATCTTCTTTTGATTTTGTGATAAGCGGCTCAACGAATTGTTTTAACGCTTTAGCTTTAGCAACAGTTGTGTTAATACGTTTGTGCTCAATAAGAGAACAAGCCATATTAGCAAGCATAGAAGCTCTATGTCCTTTTTGTCTGCTTAAGTGATTGAATTTTTTTCCGTGTCTCATGACGTTTTTTTTAATACTTTCATCTTGCTACTATCCTCTATGGAGAGCAAAATATGAAGTAATTTATTCTTTATCTAATTTGTATTTTGCTAGATCCATTCCGAAGGTTAAATTTTTAATAGCTACTAGTTCGTCTAGTTCTGTTAAAGATTTTTTACCAAAATTACGGAATTTCATTAAGTCGTTTTTGTTGAAAGATACTAGATCTCCAAGAGTGTCAACTTCTGCCGCTTTCAAACAATTTAATGCTCGAACTGAAAGGTCCATATCCACAAGCTTAGTTTTAAGCAATTGTCTCATGTGTAATGACTCTTCGTCATACGATTCAGTTTGTGCAATTTCGTCAGCCTCAAGTGTTATTCTTTCATCAGAAAACAACATGAAATGGTGAATAAGAACTTTAGCTGCTTCAGTAAGTGCATCTTTTGGATTGATAGAACCATCAGTTTTAATTTCAAAAACTAATTTTTCGTAATCTGTTTTTTGCTCTACACGGAAGTTTTCAATTCCATACTTTACATTCTTTACCGGAGTAAAGATTGAGTCAGTAAAAATTGTTCCTATTGCTGCATTTTGTTTTTTGTTTTCCTCTGCTGGAACATATCCTCTACCTTTTTCGATAGTAAGTTCAATGTTAAGGTTTACTTTGCTGTCTAAATTACAGATAACTAATTCTGGATTTAGAACTTGAAAACCTGAAATAAACTTTTGGAAATCACCTGCTGTAAGTTGATCTTTTCCAGACACAGATATAGTAACGGATTCGTTGTCTACATCGTCAATCTGGCGTTTGAAACGCACTTGTTTAAGGTTTAGAATAATTTCTGTAACGTCTTCAACAACACCTGAAATAGTAGAAAATTCGTGGTCTACTCCTTCAATTCTAACAGATGTTATTGCATATCCCTCTAAAGCGGATAGCAAAACTCTTCTAAGTGCATTACCAACGGTCAATCCGTAACCAGGTTCTAAAGGTCTGAATTCAAACTTACCTTCAAAATCGGTTGAATCGATCATGATAACTTTATCGGGCTTCTGAAAATTAAATATTGCCATAATTTCGACTAAGTCAATTATTATTTGTTGTACAATTCGACGATAAGTTGTTCTTTAATGTTTTCTGGAATCTGCAATCTAGCAGGAACAGTAACAAAAGTACCTTGCATGGTATCGTTATTCCATGTAATCCACTCGTAAACACGACTAGAGTTAGATAAAGAACGTTCGATAGCCTCTAAAGATTTAGATTTTTCACGAACTGCAACAACATCACCTGGTTTTAAGTGGTAAGATGGAATGTTTACCAATTCACCATTAACCGTGATGTGTCTGTGAGATGTTATTTGACGAGCTGCACGACGCGTTGGAGCAATTCCCATACGGAAAACTACATTGTCTAAACGTGCTTCGCAAAGTTGCAAAAGAACTTCACCTGTAACTCCACGAGCTGCAGATGCTTTTGTAAAAAGATTACGAAATTGTTTTTCTAAAATACCGTAAGAATATTTCGCTTTTTGCTTCTCCATTAACTGGATTGCATATTCCGATTTTTTTCCTCTTTTTTTAGCCTGTCCGTGTTGTCCAGGTGGGTAACTTCTTCTTTCAAAAGATTTATCTTCTCCGAAAATTGCTTCGCCAAATTTACGAGCGATTCTTGTACTTGGACCAGTATATCTTGCCATTTCTTAAAATTGATTTAAGGTAGAGACTATGAATTCAGGTCGTATCCTTCGATAATCTGTATTCTACCTTTTTGTTATACTACATTTTTTAAAAGTTACAAATACGATATTTGCAACGTTTCAAGTATAAAATTATACTCTACGTCTTTTAGGAGGACGACATCCGTTATGAGGCATAGGAGTTACATCAATGATTTCTGTAACTTCAATTCCACTGTTATGCAAAGAACGAATAGCAGACTCACGTCCGTTTCCTGGTCCTTTTACATACACTTTCACTTTTTTCAAACCAGCATCAAGAGCTACTTTTCCACAATCTTCGGCTGCCATTTGAGCTGCATACGGAGTGTTCTTTTTAGAACCTCTGAAACCCATTTTTCCTGCTGAAGACCAAGAAATAACTTCTCCTTTTTTGTTAGTCAAAGAAATGATGATGTTGTTGAACGTAGCACTAATATGAGCTTCACCAGTTGATTCAATGATAACTTTACGCTTTTTTACGGTTGCTTTAGCCATATCTACTTACTATTTAGTTGCTTTTTTCTTGTTCGCAACAGTTTTTCTTTTACCTTTTCTCGTTCTAGAGTTGTTTTTAGTTCTTTGTCCTCTTAATGGAAGACCAGATCTATGACGAATTCCTCTGTAACATCCGATATCCATTAAACGTTTAATGTGTAATGAAACCTCTGAACGTAACTCACCTTCAATTTTGTAAAATCCAACGGCCTCACGGATTGCTCCAATTTCGTCGTCATTCCATTCTTGAACTTTTTTATCTTGGCTAACTTGAGCTTTTTCTAAAACCTCAATAGCTCTACTTCTTCCTACTCCGAAGATGTAAGTTAAAGCGATAACTCCTCTTTTGTTTTTCGGGATGTCTACCCCTGCTATTCTTGCCATAATTTATCCTTGTCTTTGTTTAAATCTAGGATTCTTTTTGTTGATTACGTATAATCTGCCTTTTCGTCGCACAATCTTGCACTCGGCACTTCTCTTTTTTACTGAAGCTCTAACTTTCATATCCTTTAATATCTATAAGTAATTCTTGCTTTTGACAAATCGTAAGGACTCATTTCCAGTTTCACTTTATCACCAGGTAATAATTTGATGTAATGCATACGCATTTTTCCTGAAATATGGGCAATTACAATATGTCCATTCTCTAATTCTACACGGAACATCGCATTTGATAATGCTTCGATGATTGATCCGTCTTGTTCTATTGCTGATTGTTTAGCCATAAAATTAAGCTACTGCTTTTCTATTTTTACCACTTTTCATCAAACCGTCATAATGTTTGTTAAGTAAGTACGAATTAATTTGTTGGATGGTATCGATAGCAACACCTACCATAATAATCAATGACGTACCACCAAAAAACATTGCCCAAGATTGTTGTACATCCATAACACTTACAAGAATTGCCGGGAACACAGCGATTAAAGCAAGAAATAAAGAACCTGGGAACGTAATCAATGACATTACTTTATCTAAAAATTCAGAAGTTTCTAATCCTGGACGAATCCCTGGAATAAATCCACCGCTTCTTTTTAAATCATCTGCCATCTTATTAGTTGGAACTGTAATTGCAGTATAAAAATAAGTAAATACAACAATTAAAGTAGCAAACACAAGGTTGTACCAAAATCCAAACATATTACTAAAAGCACCAGCTATGGAACGAGAAGTATCTGAATCTGATAGACCTGCTACAGCAGCCGGAATAAACATAATTGCTTGCGCAAAAATGATCGGCATTACTCCAGAAGCATTTAATTTTAACGGAATCCATTGACGGTTACCATCTTGTTCAAACTCTCCTGAAACTGTACGTCTTGCGTATTGTACTGGAATTTTTCTCACAGCCATCACTAAAAGTATACAAGCTACAATTACTAATAACCAGATAATTACTTCAATAACCAATAACATTGGTCCTCCTTTATTGTTCGTAATCGTAGAAGTGAACTCTTGAATGAATGCTTGTGGCAAACGTGCAATAATTCCTACCATGATCAATAGAGAAATACCGTTTCCGATACCTTTATCAGTAATTTTTTCACCCAACCACATTGCAAATATGGTTCCTGTAACTAATATTGCCACAGAAGAAAATAAGAATGAAAATTGAGAAATCAATTCAGGATTTGACGAAGCGATAATTGCATTTGGAATTGTTCTGTACAAGTTATAGATATAACCTGGCGCTTGAACTAAAGTAATTCCGATTGTCAACCATCGTGTGATTTGGTTGATTTTTGTTCTTCCACTTTCACCGTCTTTTTGTAGTTTTTGCAAATAAGGAACTGCCATTCCCATCAATTGCACTACAATAGAGGCAGAAATGTAAGGCATGATACCCAATGCAAATACTGACGCTTTTGAAAAAGCTCCACCCGTAAACATGTCAAGAATTGATCCAATTCCACTGTCTGTTTGTCCGGATAAGTTAGCTAATTGTGTTGCATCAACACCTGGAAGAGTTACATGTGCTCCAAAACGATAAACGATAAGCAGTCCTAATGTAATAAGGATTCTATTTTTCAGTTCCTCGATTTTCCAAACATTACCAATTGATTCTAAAAATTTCTTCATATTGCTAAAAAAATTATAATGTTACAGCTTCACCACCTGCAGCTTCAATAGCCGCTTTTGCAGTAGCAGTAAATTTGTGAGCAGTTACTTTTATTTTAGCAGTCAACTCTCCTCTTCCTAAAATCTTAACAATTTCATTTTTTCTAGCTAAACGGTTAGAAACAAACGTAGTCATATCAACTGTGTCTGTTATCGAACCATTGTCCACCATCATTTGAAGTGTATCAAGATTAACACCTTCGTAGTCTTTACGATTGATGTTTGTAAAACCAAACTTAGGCACACGTCTTTGAAGTGGCATTTGCCCTCCTTCAAAACCAATCTTTTTAGAATAACCAGAACGAGATTTTGCTCCTTTGTGTCCTCTTGCAGAAGTACCACCTTTTCCAGAACCTTCTCCTCTACCTAATCTTTTATTTTGATTGTGTGTTGAACCTTCCGCTGGTTGTAAGTTACTTAAATTCATAACTATTTTTTGTTATTTAGCTTCTGTTACAGAAACTAAGTGTTTAACTTTATTTATCATACCAAGGATAGCAGGATTTGAATCGTGCTCTACAACTTGTCCCATTTTACGAAGTCCTAAAGCCTCTAATCCTCTTTTTTGAGTAAGTGGACAGTTGATTTGACTTCGAACTTGTTTTACTAATAACTTCGCCATAATTTCCTTGAATTAACCTTTAAAAACTTTTTCTAAAGAAACGCCTCTTTGTTTTGCAACAGTATAAGCACTTCTCATTTGTAATAAAGCATCAAAAGTTGCTTTCACTACGTTATGAGGATTTGATGATCCTTGAGATTTAGATAAAATATCATGAATACCTACTGATTCAAGAACTGCACGAACAGATCCACCAGCAATAACTCCTGTACCATGCGATGCAGGAATAAGGTTCACACGAGCTCCACTAAATTTACCTTTTTGTTCGTGAGGAATAGAATGTCCGTTTAGAGGAATTCTCACAAGGTTTTTCTTTGCATCTTCTACTGCTTTCGCAATTGCTTCAGAAACATCTTTAGACTTACCTAAACCATGACCTACTACACCGCTTTCATCACCTACAACTACAATAGCAGAAAAACCGAAAGCTCTACCACCCTTTGTAACCTTAGTAACACGATTTACACTAACCAAACGATCCTTCAATTCAAGTCCGCTAGGTTTTACCAATTCTACATTTTTATAATTAGACATACTATATTAGAATTTAAGTCCAGCGGCTCTAGCGCCTTCTGCTAATGATTGGATACGTCCGTGGTATAAATAACCTCCTCTATCGAAAACTACTGTATCAACACCAGCTGCAACAGCTTTTTCTGCGATAAGTTTTCCAACAGCTGAAGCGATTTCAACGTTTGTACCTTTATTTACTCCTTTTTCTCTTGAAGATGCAGCTAACAAAGTTTTTCCAGTTACATCATCAATTAATTGAGCGTAAATTTCTTTGTTACTTCTGAATACAGAAAGTCTAGGTCTTGCAGTAGTACCGCTTACAATCTTTCTAATTCTGAATTTAATTCTCTGTCTTCTATCAGATTTTGTTAATGACATAATCTTATGTTTTTAAGCGGATTTACCTGCTTTTCTTCTTAATACTTCACCTACGAATTTCACACCTTTACCTTTGTAAGGTTCTGGTTTACGGAAACCTCTAATTTTTGCAGCAATTGCTCCTAATAATTGCTTATCATGAGAAGTTAGCTTTACAATTGGGTTTTTACCTTTCTCAGAAATAGTTTCTAAAGTAACCTCTTCAGCTACCATCAAAACGATGTTGTGAGAAAATCCTAAAGCTAAATCAAGTTTTTGACCTTGATTAGACGCTCTGTAACCTACTCCAACTAATTCTAAAGATTTAGTAAAACCTTCCGATACACCAATAATCATATTATTGACTAATGATCTGTACAATCCGTGTTTTGCTCTATGATCTTTGTGATCTGATTGTCTTTCAACTATCACTTGACCTTCTTCAACCTTAACAGTTACATCCGAAAACTCTTGTGTAAGCTGTCCTAATTTTCCTTTTACGGTAATCATTCCGTCAGCAACTGTTACAGTTACTCCTTCAGCGATTACAACGGGACTTTTTCCTATTCTTGACATCTCTTTAGTTTTTTTAGTATACGTAACAAATTACTTCGCCACCAATATTTAATTGTTTAGCTTGCTTTCCAGTCATCAAACCTTTTGATGTAGAAACAATAGCAATACCAAGACCATTAAGGATCCTTGGCAACTTAGAAGCACCTGCATACTTACGTAAACCTGGTTTACTAATTCTTTGGATATCTTTGATAACCGCTTCTTTAGTCTCTTTATCGTACTTTAAAGCGATTTTGATACTGCCTTGAACGGCATTATCTTCAAATTTGTAACTTAAGATATAACCTTGATCAAATAAGATCTTTGTTATCTCTTTTTTCAGATTAGATGCAGGAATCTCAACGACTTTGTGGTTTGCAGCCACAGCGTTTCGTACTCTTGTCAAATAATCCGCAATAGGATCTGTATACATATGTATTAAATTGCGATTTTGGTATTCGTCCGGACCATCCGGAAGAACCTGAAACCATTAAAACTCTTATTTATAACGAACAGACAGTTGTGAGTTCGCGACTAAAAGCCGGCAAACTTACAACTATCTGTTGAATTATCAAAATGCTTATTGATTTTTTTACCAACTTGCTTTTTTCACACCTGGGATCAACCCGTTATTGGCCATTTCACGAAATGTAACTCGAGAAACACCAAACTGACGCATATAACCTCTTGGTCTACCTGTAATTTTGCAACGGTTGTGCATACGAACTGGCGAAGCATTTTTCGGTAATTTTTGTAAACCTTCAAAATCTCCAGCTTCTTTCAAAGCTTTTCTTTTCTCAGCATACTTTGCTACCGTTTTTTCTCTTTTCACCTCACGGGCTTTCATTGATTCTTTAGCCATGTCTTAATTCTTTTTAAAAGGTAATCCTAGTTCAGTCAATAATGATTTCGCTTCTTTATCTGTCGCTGCAGAAGTAACGAAAGTAATATCCATTCCTGAAATTTTGTTTACTTTGTCAATATCAATCTCTGGGAAAATAATTTGCTCTAAAACTCCAAGGTTATAATTACCCCTTCCGTCAAATCCAGTAGCTTTGATACCACCGAAATCACGTACACGCGGTAAAGCTGAAGTAACAAGTCTATCTAAAAACTCATACATTCTCTCTCCACGTAAAGTAACTTTTGCTCCAATAGGCATTCCTTTTCTCAATTTAAAAGACGCAACATCTTTCTTTGAGATTGTAGAAACTGCTTTTTGACCTGTAATTTTAGTCAACTCTTCAACAGCATAATCAATTAATTTCTTATCTGATACTGCTGCTCCAACTCCTTTACTCAAAACGATTTTTGTAAGTTTTGGAACTTGCATTACGTTTGTGTAACCGAATTCTTCCTTAAGAGCAGAGATAACTCTACCCTTATATTCTTCTTTTAGTCTAGGTGTATATGCCATCACTATAGTACTTGATTAGATTTTTTTGAAAATCTTACTTTCTTATCTCCTTCAATTCTCATACCTACTTTCGTAGTTTCTTTCGTTTTAGTATCTACTAAAGCGATGTTTGAGATTTGGATTGGAGCTTCCTTCTTAACGATTCCACCTTGAGGGCTTTTTGCACTTGGTTTAGTATGTTTACTAACCATGTTTACACCTTCAACAATCGCTTTGTTCTTTTCACGATCTACTTTTACAACTTTACCTTCAGCACCTTTATGGTCTCCAGCAATAACTCTAACAGTATCTCCTGATTTTATTTTTAGCTTTATCATCTTACAAATAATTAAAGCACTTCTGGTGCTAATGATACAATCTTCATGAATTGTTTTTCACGAAGTTCTCTTGCTACTGGACCAAAAACACGAGTTCCTCTCATCTCACCAGCTGCATTCAAAAGAACACATGCATTGTCGTCAAATCGGATATAAGAACCATCAGCTCTTCTCACTTCTTTTTTGGTACGTACCACTACTGCAGTTGATACAGCTCCTTTTTTAACGCTTCCGTTAGGAGATGTATCTTTTATAGATACTACAATCTTGTCACCAACAGAGGCATACCTTCTTTTGGTACCTCCTAAAACACGGATAGTTAAAACTTCTTTAGCTCCTGTGTTATCTGCTACTTTTAGTCTTGATTCTTGTTGTACCATAATTATTTAGCTCTTTCTAAGATTTCAACTAACCTCCAACATTTCGTTTTACTTAAAGGACGCGTTTCGCTAATCCTTACCGTATCGCCAATGTTACAGTCGTTTGTTTCGTCGTGTGCATGATACTTTTTAGTTTTCAACACGAACTTACCGTATAATGGGTGTTTTACTTTTCTTACTTCAGCAATAACAATAGACTTGTCCATTTTATTAGAAGTAACAACACCAACTCTCTCTTTTCTTAAATTTCTTTTTTCTTCCATCTTTCAGCAGACTACAGTTATTGTAACTCTCTTTTAGTTAGTTCAGTTGCAAATCTCGCAACAGTACGTCTTGCACCTCTAATTTGAAGTGGATTTTCAATTGGAGAAATAGCGTGAGCCATTTTTAAATCAGCATATGCTTTTTTAGATTGGATCAACTTCTCCTGTAATTCCGTTACCGAAAGATTTTTTATTTCTGATTGTTTCATAATTATATGTATTATGCTTCGAAATCTCTAGCGATGACAAATTTAGTTTTTACTGGAAGCTTTTGAGCTGCAAGACGTAACGCCTCTTTAGCTACTGACAAAGGTACTCCTCCAACTTCAAACATAATTCTTCCTGGTTTAACAACAGCAGCCCAATATTCTACGGCTCCTTTTCCTTTACCCATACGTACCTCTAAAGGCTTCTTAGTGATAGGTTTGTCTGGAAATATTTTGATCCACAGTTGGCCCTCTCTTTTCATGTAACGAGTAGCTGCAATACGAGCTGCTTCGATTTGACGAGAAGTAAGGAAACATCCATCTTCGTGTACCGATTTAATTCCAAACATTCCATTAGAAAGTTCATGACCTCTATTAGAGTTCCCTTTCATCTTACCTTTTTGTACCTTACGGTATTTTGTTCTTTTAGGCTGTAACATTTTTCTTTAATTTATAAAATTACTTTCTTTTACGAGCGTCTGGTTTACCGCCTTTGTTAAAGTTAGATTTTCCACCTCTGGAATCTCCACCTCTACCGCCACCAGTTCCACCACCGGATTGTTTTTTATCCATTCCCACTAATGGAGATAGATCTCTTTTTCCGTACACTTCACCTTTCATGATCCATACTTTAATTCCCATTCTACCATAAGTAGTATGAGCTTCAGCAAGAGCATAATCGATATCCGCTCTGAAAGTTGATAGAGGAATTCTACCTTCTTTGAATCCTTCAGAACGTGCCATCTCAGCACCATTCAAACGACCTGAAATCAAAACTTTGATACCTTCAGCGTTCATACGCATAGAAGCAGCAATAGCCATTTTGATTGCACGTCTGTAAGAAATACGGCTTTCGATTTGACGAGCGATGCTAGTCGCAACTAGATAAGCATCTAACTCAGGTCTTTTGATTTCAAAGATGTTGATTTGAACCTCTTTGTCAGTAACTTTCTTAAGTTCTTCTTTTAACTTGTCTACCTCTTGTCCACCTTTTCCGATAATGATACCAGGTCTAGCAGTAGTGATAGTAACGGTTACAAGTTTTAAAGTTCTCTCGATGATTACTTTTGATACACTAGCTTTTGATAAACGAGCATGGATATACTTTCTGATTTTATAATCTTCGGCTAATTTATCACCGTAGTCATTTCCACCATACCAGTTTGAATCCCATCCTCTGATGATCCCAAGTCTGTTTCCAATTGGATTTGTCTTTTGTCCCATCTTAAATTATTTAGCTTGTGTGTTATCTAATTGTCCTAACACGATTGTAACGTGATTAGAACGTTTTCTAATTCTGTGTGCTCTTCCTTGTGGAGCTGGACGAAGTCTTTTCAACATCATTCCACCATCTACACGGATTTCTTTTACGATTAATCCAGCTTCCGCTACATCACCTTCTGCATTCTTCTGTTCCCAGTTATTGATTGCAGACAATAATAATTTTTCAAGTTTTCTTGAAGCTTCTTTTGAACTAAATCTTAAAATATTAAGTGCTCTTTCTACCTTCTGACCTCTTACCAAGTCCGCAACTAAGCGCATTTTTCTAGGTGAAGTAGGGCAGTTATTCAATTTCGCGAAAGCAATAGACTTATTAGCCTCTTTTCTCGCATCTGCTGTTTCTCTTTTACGAACTCCCATTGCTTCTTTTATTTTTTACCTTTATTTTTTGCTCCAGCGTGACCTCTAAATGATCTAGTTGGTGAAAATTCTCCTAATTTGTGACCTACCATGTTTTCTGTTACGTAAACAGGTACGAACTGACGACCGTTGTGAACAGCGATAGTTTGTCCAACAAAATCTGGGGTAATCATTGAAGCTCTAGACCAAGTCTTAACCACTCCACCTTTACCGCTTTCAATATTTTCTTGAACTTTCTTATCTAATTTGTAATGAACGAAAGGTCCTTTTTTTAATGAACGTGCCATATCTTATTATTTCTTTCTACGTTCTACAATATATTTGTTACTCGGGTTTTTCTTAGAACGAGTTCTATAACCTTTAGCAGGAATACCGTTTCTTGAACGTGGATGTCCTCCTGATGAACGACCTTCACCACCACCCATTGGGTGATCGACAGGGTTCATAGCTACTGGTCTAGTTCTAGGTCTTCTACCTAACCATCTTGATCTACCTGCTTTACCAGATACAATTAATTGGTGATCAGAGTTAGAAACCGCTCCAATTGTAGCCGAACAAGTCAACAAGATCAATCTTGTTTCCCCAGAAGGCATTTTAATTGTTGCATATTTTCCGTCTCTTGCCATTAATTGAGCAAAAGTTCCTGCTGAACGAGCAATAGTTGCTCCTTGACCTGGACGCAATTCAATACATGAAATTACTGTTCCAAGTGGAATTTTACTTAATGGAAGGGTATTACCGATTTCCGGAGAAGCATCTGCACCAGAAACTAATTTCTGACCCACTTGCAATCCATTTTGTGCGATAATATAGGTTTTTTCTCCATCAGCATAAGCTAATAAAGCAATAAAAGCTGTACGATTCGGGTCATATTCAATCGACTGTACTTTAGCTGGAATTCCATCTTTAGTACGTTTGAAATCAATGATACGATATCTTTGCTTGTGACCACCGCCGACATAACGCATGGTCATTTTTCCTTGACTATTTCTACCTCCTGAGTTTTTTATCGGTGCTATCAATGAGCGCTCCGGCTTATCAGTTGTAATGGCGTCAAAACCATTCACAACTCTAAATCGCTGACCCGGGGTAATAGGTTTTAATTTTCTTACTGACATTTTATCTTAGATATTGTTGTAAAAATCAATTGTTTCTCCTTCTTTTACTTGAACCATTGCTTTTTTATAAGCGTTGGTTTTTCCACTGATTAAACCACTTTTTGTGTATTTAGTAGTTCTATCTGGACGTACGTTCATTGTATTAACTGAAACTACAGTTACTCCATAAGCAGCTTCAACAGCTTTCTTAATTTGTACTTTGTTTGCTTTTTTATCTACAACGAATCCGAAACGGTTAGAAACTTCACTTTCTTTGGTTACTTTTTCAGTTACTATAGGCTTCATTATGATGCTCATATTCCTATTATTTACTTAAATTTTCTTCAATTCCTTCTAAAGAACCTTCTAACAATATAAGATTGTTAGTGTTCAAAATAGCGTAAGTACTTAATTCTAAGTGACTTACAACGCTAGAAGTTTTTAAATTGCGTGAGGACAAATATACATTTTTATTTGAATCACCCACTACAAATAACGATTTTTTATTCTCTAACCCTAAAGCTTTCAAAACATTGATGAAATTTTTAGTGTTTGGAGTTTCAAAATTGAAATCTTCTAGAACGATAATATTAGACTCTTTTGCTTTGATTGAGAAAGCTGATTTACGAGCTAAACGTTTCACTTGTTTATTCAATTTGAATGAATAACTACGTGGACGTGGTCCGAAAATTGTTCCTCCACCTTTAAACAAAGGGTTTTTAATACTACCAGCTCTAGCTGTTCCTGTTCCTTTTTGCTTTTTAATCTTACGAGTACTTCCTTTAACTTCGGCTCTTTCCTTAGCTTTGTGAGTACCTTGTCTTTGATTAGCAAGATATTGCTTAACATCAAGATAGACTGCGTGATTATTTGGCTCAATTGCGAATACTGAATCAGAAAGAGTAATCGATCTGCCAGTTTCTTTTCCTGTGATATTTAAAACTTTTACTTCCATTACTTCTGAATGATTACATAAGAGTTAATGTGTCCTGGAACACAACCTTTAACTAAAAGTAGGTTTTTATCTGCAACCACTTTCAACACTCTTAAGTTTTGAATAGTTACATTATCAGTTCCCATTCTTCCTGCCATACGCATTCCTTTGAATACTCTAGAAGGATAAGAGGAAGCTCCTACAGATCCTGGTGCTCTCAAACGGTTGTGTTGTCCGTGAGTAGCTTGTCCAACACCACCAAAACCGTGACGTTTAACAACCCCTTGGAAACCTTTACCTTTTGATACACCTTGTACATCAACAAATTCGCCTTCTTGAAAAAGGTCTACAGTGATTACCTCACCTAATTTGTGTTCATTTTCGAAGTACTTGAATTCAACGACTTTTTTCTTAGCAACAGTACCTGCTTTTTTAAAGTGACCTACGGCCGCTTTAGTAGACTGTTTCTCTTTTTTGTCATCGAAACCAAGTTGCAACGCTTCATACCCGTCAACACCTTTGGTTCTGACTTGGGTAACTACGCATGGTCCCGCCTCAATAACAGTACAAGGAATGTTTTTCCCGTTCTCGTCAAAGATGCTTGTCATGCCAATTTTTCTTCCGATTAACCCAGACATAATATTAATTATTAATTATTAAATATAAAATAGAACGCAGCTTTTAACCGAACCCTAATTTTTTTGAGGTGCAAAAGTATAACTTATTTACACACAATCCAAAAAAACTTTTGTTCGTCTAAAAGCAGCGTCCTTTTATTTCTTTTGAACTACTACTTAAACTTTGATTTCAACTTCTACTCCACTTGGCAACTCTAATTTCATAAGAGCGTCAATTGTTTTTGAAGAGGAAGAGTAAATGTCAATTAATCTCTTGTATGACATTACTTCAAATTGTTCTCTCGCTTTTTTATTAACGTGTGGAGAACGTAGTACAGTGAAAAGTTTTTTGTGAGTTGGCAATGGAATTGGACCCGTTACAACTGCACCAGTACTCTTAACAGTTTTTACAATCTTTTCAGCAGACTTGTCTACCAACATGTGATCGTAAGATTTTAGTTTTATTCTGATTTTTTGACTCATTTTCTTTGAATTAAGCGGTTCCTTTTGCTTTTTTAATTACAGCTTCTGAAATATTCGAAGGTGTTTCTGCGTAGTGAGAAAACTCCATTGTAGAAGTAGCTCTACCCGATGACAATGTTCTTAATGTAGTTACATAACCAAACATTTCAGATAAAGGCACATCCGCTTTAATAGTTTTAGCACCGCTTCTGTCACCCATGTCGTTAACTTGACCTCTACGACGGTTAATATCACCTACGATATCTCCCATGTTTTCTTCTGGTGTAATAACTTCCATCTTCATGATTGGCTCAAGAATAACAGCACCAGCAGCTTTAGCTACTTCTCTGTATCCCATTCTAGCAGCTAATTCAAAAGACAATGCATCTGAATCCACAGGGTGGAAAGATCCGTCTGTCAAAGTAACTTTCAAACTATCAACTTGGTATCCAGCTAATGGACCCGCTTTCATAGCTTCTCTAAATCCTTTTTCAACAGAAGGGATATATTCTTTAGGAACGTTACCACCTTTAACAGCGTTAACGAATTGCAATCCAACTGGAGTTTTACCGTCCACTTCATCAGCAGGCTCTAATGTAAAAACGATATCACCGAATTTACCACGACCTCCAGATTGCTTCTTGTACGTCTCTCTGTGTGTTGCAGACCTTGTGAACGCTTCTTTGTATTCTACTTGAGGTTCACCTTGATTCACTTCAACTTTAAACTCACGTCTCATACGATCGATAAGTACATCTAAGTGAAGCTCACCCATTCCAGAAATAATAGTTTGACCAGAAGCCTCATCTGTTCTTACTGTAAATGTTGGATCTTCTTCAGCCAATTTAGCTAAAGCCATACCCATTTTATCAACGTCAACTTTAGTTTTAGGCTCAATTGCAATACCAATTACTGGATCTGGGAATTTCATTGACTCAAGAATAATTGGGTGCTTTTCGTCACACATTGTATCTCCAGTCTTGATATCTTTAAATCCAACTGCTGCTCCAATATCACCTGCTTCGATAAAATCAATTGGGTTTTGCTTGTTCGCGTGCATTTGGTAGATACGAGAAATTCTTTCTTTGTTACCTGAACGTGTATTCAAGATATAAGAACCCGCATCTAAACGTCCTGAATAAGCACGGAAGAAAGCTAAACGACCTACGAAAGGATCGGTAGCAATTTTAAATGCTAATGCAGCGAATGGCTCAGTTACAGAAGGCTTACGCAAAATAGGCGTTTGGTCTTCTTCTAACAAATCAGCATCATCTGGATGAATTCCCCAAATACCTTCTTTCTCCATTGGAGACGGCAAGTATTTACAAACTGCATCTAATAAAAACTGAACTCCTTTATTTTTAAATGATGAACCACATAACATAGGAATAATCGCCATGTCAATAGTAGCTGCTCTTAAAGCTTTGTTGATCTCCTCTTCAGTAATAGAAGTTTCATCTTCCATGTACTTGTCCAAAAGATTTTCATCATAATCAGCTACTGCTTCAATCAAAGTTGAACGGTATTGTTTCACTTCGTCCAACATATCTGCAGGAATGTCAACAATATCATACGTTGCTCCGTGATTTTCATCATGCCAAATAATGGCTTGATTTTTCACCAAATCCACAACACCTTTGAAATCGTTTTCTTCACCGATTGGCAAAGTGATTGCAACTGCATTAGACTTTAACATGTCTCTTACTTGTTGACAAACGCTTAAAAAATTAGATCCTTGACGGTCCATTTTATTTACGAATCCCATACGAGGCACACGGTACTGATCAGCAAGTCTCCAGTTTGTTTCAGATTGAGGCTCAACACCATCAACTGCACTAAACAAGAAAACCAATCCGTCAAGTACACGAAGCGAACGGTTTACCTCTACGGTAAAATCCACGTGACCAGGAGTATCGATAATGTTAAAGTGGTAAGAAATAGATTCCGGAAGTGCTTTACCTTGCTTTGAAGGGAAATTCCACTCACAAGTTGTAGCAGCAGAAGTAATGGTAATACCACGTTCTTGCTCTTGCGCCATCCAGTCCATTGTTGCAGAACCTTCGTGCGTTTCACCAATTTTGTGATTTTTTCCTGTATAAAAAAGGATCCGCTCAGTTGTTGTTGTTTTACCAGCATCAATATGTGCAGCGATTCCAATGTTTCTTGTATATAATAAGTCTCTAGCCATCTTTTTAATTAAAATCTAAAGTGAGAGAATGCTTTGTTCGCTTCAGCCATTTTATGAGTATCCATTCTCTTTTTAACAGCAGCACCTTCTTCTTTAGCAGCAGCTAAAACTTCAGAAGCTAGTTTTTGAGCCATAGATTTCTCATTTCTTCTACGTGCATAAAGTATCATCCACTTCATAGCCATAGAGATCTTGCGATCTGGTCTAATTTGCATTGGAATTTGGAATGTAGCTCCACCTACTCTACGACTACGTACTTCTACGTGAGGCATAACGTTTGTTAGTGCATCTTTCCAGATTTCTACTGAAGATTTTTCAGCATCTTGCTTTTTTGCTTCTACGATATCCATTGCATCATAAAATACTTTAAAAGCTGTTGATTTCTTACCATCCCACATTAAGTTGTTCACAAAACGCGTTACCAATTGGTCATTAAACCTTGGATCTGGCAAAAGTGGTCTTTTTTTGGCCGCTCTTTTTCTCATTTCTTTTCGTTGTTTTGCTTTAGACAATAAAATAAAAGCAATAAGACTAACTTACTACTTAAACAAATTGCTTCAAGCGTGTTTTAGATTTACTTTTTTGCTTCTTTTGGACGTTTCGCTCCGTATTTTGATCTACGTTGCGTTCTTCCCGCTACACCTGATGTATCAAGCGCACCACGTACAATGTGGTATCTAACTCCAGGTAAATCTTTTACTCTTCCACCCCTAACTAATACTATCGAGTGCTCTTGTAGATTGTGTCCTTCACCTGGGATATAAGCATTTACTTCATTACCATTTGTCAAACGTACACGCGCTACTTTACGCATTGCAGAGTTTGGTTTTTTTGGTGTTGTAGTGTAAACACGCGTACATACCCCTCTTCGTTGAGGACAAGAATCTAAAGCAACCGATTTACTCTTCTTAGTCATCTGAGTTCTTCCAGTTCTTACTAATTGTTGAATTGTTGGCATAATTAATACTAAAAATTTCTTAAATATAATTTTCCCGCTTTTTACGGGGTTGCAAATGTAAAAAAGTTTTTTCTAAAATCAAATCATAATTCATTAATTTTCAATCACATTAATAAAGATTTAATTTTATTAGGACACGACATCAATTTTTACTTTAATTTTACATCACTAATTTCTGCACATTTTCTGCTATTTAGCGTTCTAACTTAATACACAATTTAAAATTTACGTTTATCAGAACGTGGTTCCTATTCAAAATGAAAAACATTTTTATCCAAATTTAATCTGTTGAAAAAAGTAATTCTATTTCTTCTGTTATTTATAGGTCAAAATAATTTTGCCCAGCAACTTTCGTTAAAAATTAATGGCACCTCAAAAATAGAATCCACAACAATCGATTCAGTAGGTTACCAGAAAAAGCATTCAAATGCGAAAAACATTCTTGAGGAAGTACAACAATTCTCTAACAAGCTGCTTCAAATTGGCTATCTCGAACATGAATTAGTTGATTCAAAAAAAATAAACGACAGTTTATACCAATATAATTTCAATTTAGGAATCCAAACAAAATTGATACATATATATGTAGGAAAAACGTTCACTTACCTTTTATTTAAAAAAGACACACTTATCCTACCAATACATAAAACCGAATTATTCTTACAACAAAAATTAGCTGAACTGGAATCAAAGGGATATTCCCTCGCTACGCTACAATTAACCGACTTTAAAAAAAGCAACAATCAACTGTTCGCAACTTTAAAAATTGACGCAAAGGAAAAAAGGATTTTAAATGAAATTGTAATTAATGGATACGATAAATTCCCTGAAGGACATAAAAAAAACCTGCAACGCCTCTACCGAAAAAAGACCTTCAACAAAAGCAATTTAAATAAAGTATACACCGATTTTAGTAATTTCAGATTTACAACCCAAACACGCTATCCGGAAATTCTATTTACAAAAGACAGCACAAAAGTATATGTATATTTAGAAAAAGCGAAAGCCAACCGGTTTGATGGTTATATCGGTTTTGCAAATGACGAAGAAAGCAAACTCAAATTCACAGGTTATTTAGATTTATCATTAATCAATGTTTTAAATTCTGGAGAAGAATTTAGTTTGTATTGGAAGAGCGACGATAATAAGCAAGTCACATTTAATGCAGGAATTGAAATTCCCTATGTATTTAAAACACCATTAGGAATTAAAGCAAATCTGAATATTTTCAAGCAAGATAGTTTGTTTCAAAATACAAAAACTGCGATTGATTTAGGCTACTATTTTAATTACAACAAAAAACTATTTATCGGCTATCAGTCAACAGAATCAAGCGACATTCAAAATACTGCTAATTTATTGATTAGTGATTATGAAAGTAAGTTCGTTACCACAACGTTTGAATATAAAAACTATACAGATGAGCGACTGTTTCCACAGAAAACAAAATTTATTTTTAAAACAGGCTTCGGAAGTAGAACATCAAAATTAGAAACAAATAGTCAAACTTTTTTCGAACTAAATATGAGCCATGATTTATATCTGAATAAGAGAAATGTGGTCAATCTAAGAAGCGAAAATTTTTATTTATCAAGTTCTAATTTCATTACAAACGAACTGTATCGTTTTGGAGGAATTCAATCCATTAGAGGCTTTGCCGAAAATAGCTTACAAGCAAATACGATGGCCTCGCTGATGACTGAGTATCGTTTCATTTTATCGTCAAATTTATATATGCACAGCGTTTTGGACTACGGATTTTACAAAGACGACACTAATTCTACTACAAATAACTTATTAGGACTGGGTTTTGGCGTCGGAATTGGGTCGAAAAACGGTCTTTTAAACCTCATTTACGCTAACGGAAGCATCAATCAACAAGCGATAAAACTAGCAAATTCAGTAGTTCAGATTAAGTTTATAACGAAATTTTAATAGTCCCTTCACATTAACCATAAAAATTGTGATTTTATTTTAGGTTTTTTAACCTAGATTTTAGAATTTTGAAATATTAAACTAAATCAAATAATATGAAATCTAAATTAACGAATTACCTAGCGCTACTTTTGGTGCTAATTGGGCAATTTGCTTTTGCACAAGAAAGGAGTGTTAAAGGAACCGTGACGGACAACGACGGCCTACCACTACCTGGCGTAAGCATTTTAGTCAAAGGAACTTCAACAGGAACGCAAACAGACATGGATGGTAAATTTTCTATCCTGGCGTCCCCAACTCAAGTTTTAGTAGTTACTTACATTGGTATGAAAAGCCAAGAAGTAAAAGCTACTTCTCAGAATTTAACGGTTAAATTGCAAGATGATGCAACCGAATTAGAAGGAGTTGTTGTAACTGCTTTAGGTATTAAAAGAGATAAAAAAGCTCTTGGATATGCCGCCACAACAATTAGTAAAGAAGACATTACTAATGTTGTAACAAACAATCCACTAGAAAGTTTATCTGGAAAAGTGGCAGGAGTTGACATTAGTGCTCCTACACAACCTGGAGCTTCTACAAAAGTAATCGTGAGAGGTATTGGTTCTATTTCTGGAACAAATCAACCACTTTACGTTATTGATGGAACACCTATTAACAACTCAGCTAGTGGATCTACAAGTACTACTAGATCTTTTGATGGTGGTACAGGATTAAACGATCTTGATCCAAATAGTATTGAGAAAATTACCTTTTTGAAAGGATCTGCTGCAACAGCTTTATACGGCTCAAGAGCTGGTAGAGGTGCTGTTATCATCACAACTAAAAAGGGAAAAAATAGTTCAAAAATAAACGTTGATTTTGTTACATCTTTAGATGTCAATGAAGTAGCGCGAGTTCCACACTTGCAAAATCAATTTGGACAAGGTTGGAATGGACAAGGTTTCTCTCAATTGTCAACTGGTGCAGGACCAAGTAATGAGAATGGATCTTGGGGTCCAGCATTTAATGGTGAAATCAGACCTTGGGGAACTGTTTACGACAATTCTCAACAAATCAAACCGTATGTAGCATTAAAAGACAATGTTAGAGATTTTTACGAAAAAGGTTTGACTACAACTAACTCTATTAACATTAGTGGTGGTGGTGAATTTTCTGATTTCTCTTTAGGTTTTACAAATATGGATAGCGATGGTGTTATCCCTACTAATTCAGATGCTTTTGTTAAAAGATCGTTCACATTTAATGGAGGAATCAAAAACGAAAGAACATCGATCAGAACGAACATTAATTTCACGAACAGAGATCAAAATGCGGTTAACACTGGACAAGGTGACGACGCTGGAGAAGGATCTACTTTGATGCAAGATTTGCTTCAAATTCCTCGTGATGTAAGTGTAGTAGACTTTGCTGATTATCAAAATAATCCGTTTAATACGCCAAGTTATTATTTTACTCCTTATTCTGCTAATCCGTATTTTTCACTTAATGAAAATTCAACAAAAATACTTGGAAATAACTTATTTGGAAACATCAATATCAACCACAAAATCACTGATAACTTATCAGCAAGCTGGCAAGTAGGTGGTAACTATAGAGTTGAAAATGTTAAAAGTTACGGTGCAATAGTAAATTATTTACCTGGTTCTGCTCAGGATCTAGGTGCTGCAAACCCTGTTGTTGGTGGTGTAACTGAAGGTCGTGTTGAACGTTCAGAATTTGATACCTATTTCAATCTTAACTACGATCGTATGTTAAGCGAAGATTTCAAATTAAACCTTTTAGCAGGTATTAGTTACAATCAAAGAGAAGGAAATACACTTTACGCTAGCGTAACAGGATTAGATGTTCCTAATTTTTACGAATTATCAAATAGTGCAAACCGTCCTGAAATTTCACAAAACAATTCTTTGAGAAGAACTTTTGGTTACTACGGTCAAGCAGAACTTTCGTTTAAAGAGCGTTTATTTTTAACATTAAGTGGTAGACAAGATAAAACGTCTACACTTCCTACGAATAACAACTCTTACTTCTATCCAGCAGCTTCATTAAGTGGAATTGTTATTGACAACGGAGCTAATTTCTTAAAATTACGTGGTGCTGTTTCTCAAGTAGCAAACGACACTGATCCTTACCAAACGGAATCTTCTTTAGTAACTGGTAATGCTGCAGCAAATTTCGGACTTATTTCTTCTCCTTTTGGTGGAATTAATTTTTACGAACTTTCAGGAGTATTGGGTAATATTAACCTAAAACCAGAAAGAACAACGGAATACGAAGTTGGTTTTGAAGCAAGTTTATTCAGAAGAAAAGTTACGTTTGACGTTTCTTATTACAACAGAAAAACAGAAGATTTAATCGTAGCTGTGCCACTTGACCCTTCTACAGGTTATTCTTCACAAGCATCAAACATTGGTGATGTTGTAAATAAAGGTATTGAAGTTGCAGTTGGTTTAACACCATTCAAAACAGATAATTTTAGTTGGAACTTAAACTATACTTTCGCTAAAAACGACAATGAAGTTACTAGAGTAAACGGCGGTTCAAGAATCGAAATTACCAAAGCATACGGAATTACATTTGCTGCAGAAGAAGGAAGACCTATTGGTTCTTTTTATGCACAAGTACCTGTTGTTAATGCAGATGGTCAGTATGTAGTAAATCCAGATACAGGTTATTACAAAGTTACTGACGAATTAGAGTATGTGGCTGATGGTCAAAGAGATTTCATCATGGGTCTTCAAAATACACTTAAATACAAAAACGTTTCTGTATCTTTTGGATTTGATTGGAAACAAGGTGGGAAAATGTATTCTTACACTAAAAGATTGTCTCATTTCGTAGGAAACGGTATTGAAACAGCTTACAACGATAGAAATACATTCATCATTCCTAACTCGGTAAATGAAGTTGTAGATGGGACTGGAAATGTTACAGGTTATACTGAAAACACAACACCAATTACTTTTGAAAACATCACAAACTTTTGGGGAAATACCTCTAACAATCCTGGTGTTGAAAAAGACCATTTAATTGACAAAACATTTATTAGATTAAGAGACATCAGCTTGTACTACGATTTTAGTTCTAAAATTGCTGAACAAATTGGTCTAACTAAATTATCAGTAGGTGTTTATGGAAGAAACTTATTCATGTGGACTCCAGCAGAAAATCCTTATATTGACCCAGAAGTTACTTCTTACGGAAATGATTTATTAAGTGAATTTGGTGAGTTTGGAGCGAATCCTTCTCAAAGAGTTTTTGGTGGTTCAATTAAATTATCATTCTAAAAAAAAAATCATGAAAAAAATATTTTTATTATTTACAGCTTTATCAATCTTCACCGCATGTAGTGATGAAGATTTTGATATCAACAGAGACCCGGATAATCTAAGTGCCGATGGCGTAGCATTATCTGTTGAGATGCCGTCAGGAATGGTGGGTCTTGCTGGAGCACAAGGTTCTTACTACGCTTTAGTAGGTGGATTTTGGTCCCAATATTGGACACAAAGTAATGCTTCAAATCAGTACAAGAATATTGATGAATATTCTATTGGAACAAATGATTACGAAGGTGGTTGGACAGCAATGTACGATGCATTAGGTGACATTAGAAATGTAAAAAAACTTGCACTACAACAAGAGAACTGGAATTATTATTTAATTGCTACAACTTTAGAAGTACAAGCATCTCAAATAATGGCTGATTTTTATGATCAAATTCCATATACAGAAGCGAACAATCGTGAAATCTTAACACCAAAATTCAATACAGGTGAAGAAGTTTACGACCTAATGGTTGCTGATATGAAAGAAGCATTGTCTAAAGATTTAGCTTCTTCATTGGGATCTGCTCCAGCAGCAGATGATTTCATTTTTGGTGGAAATATGAGTAACTGGAAAGCGTATGCAAATACGTTACTTCTAAAATTATATTTAAGACAAAGTGAAAAAAGACCTTCAATTGCACAACAGGGAATTAATGAGTTATTTGCTGCAAATGCAGATTTCTTAAATACTGATGCTGCTTTAGTTCAATTCGAGGATGCTCCAAGTAGAAGTAATCCTTTATTTGAATCAGACAGAAGACAATTGAATACTAAAACAAATTTACGTGCTAGTACGACTTTATTTTCTTACTTAACTCAAAACTCTGATCCACGTGTTGCGAAATTTTACGATGCAGGACTTGCTTTGAATCAAGGAGACTTTAATAGTTTATCAGCACCAACATCTTTTGCAGTAGTGCATTTAGAGGCATTGACACCTGTTTACTTTATGAGTCAAGAAGAAAGTTTGTTTTTGCAAGCAGAAGCACTAGAGCGTTACAGCGGTGGCGCTGGAGCTAAAGCGAAGTATGATGCAGGAGTTCAAGCGGCTTTTTCTAAATTTGGCGAAAGCGGTGCTTCATTTGTTGCAGCGGCTGGTGCTTACGAGTATCCAACTGCGGGAACTTTGAGTGCTAAGATTAAAGCTATTATTACACAGAAATGGGTATCAGGATTCCCTGGAAATGGTTTTGAATCTTTCTTTGAACAAAACAGAACAGGATTTCCATTAGTTTCAGCAGTACCACAATCTAGCCCTAGTTATGTTTCAGGAGAGTTTGCATACTCACTAAACGGTACAACAGGTGGTGTATTCCCAAAAAGAATGGTATTCCCAGCTAACGTAAAAACAAGAAATCCAAATTGCCCAGCTTTAGAAACAGTAAAAGTTCCTGTTTGGTGGGATGTTAACTAATAAAAAAAAATGATTATGAAAAAAATAATTTCAATTTTAGTCGTAACATTATTACTGGTCTCTTGTTCTAAAGACGACTCAGGAGATGTTTCACAAATTACGTATTATCCGCAATTTACACTGATAGGAGATGATGTTATCTTCGTTGATAAAGGTGCAGAATTTGTTGACGAAGGTGTTATCGCAAAAGAAGGCGATACTGAAATACCTTATACAACAGCAATCACTGGTAAATATAGAGGAGGAACTACAATCGACACGGATGTAGTTGACATTTATCAAATAGTTTACACAGCAGTAAACCAGGATGGATTTTCAGGTTCAATCTCTAAAACAGTTTATGTAATTGAGACAGGTGATTTAGTAAACAGTATTGCAGGATTGTACACTTCTACAGTTACTAGAAATGGAACAGGTGGTGCGGCATATACAAACATGAAATATGTTTTGATTTGGCAGAAAGCTGACAATACGTACCAAATCTCTGACGCATTTGCTGGATGGTACAGTATTGGACGTGCTATCGCTGGATCAGATACTTCTGGAGGAATTATTGTAGCAAATAATATTGCAACAAATGATTTCAGTTTTCCTGCAACTTTAACGAATGCCTATTTTGGCGGTGTATCAAATATTACGGGACTTACAGTAACACCTGCAACTAAAAAACTTGTGATGACCACTTCATGGGATGCTCCAGGAAATCCTCCAACCCCTTATTCTTTTACAGCAACTTTAACACAAGTTCCACTATAATACTATGAAAATGAAAAACATAAAAAACAATTTTATTAAAGTACTTTTTGGAATTGTACTATTCAGTTCTGTTACCGCGTGTGATGAAGGGGGCGATGCAACTGCAGGACAAACAAACACTGGGCAATTTGCTGGTGACTGGTTCATCTCACTTACAGATACAGATGGTGATTTAGTTGTAGACCATGCACTACACTCCACTTACAATACGTCAGCTAATGACAATACGATGTGGATTGATGATAAGGAAAATGGATATTACATCAAAGCAAAATTTACAATTAACGATGATGGTACTTTTTCATCACCTGAAACCGATAATCTTTTGGATCCAGGTACAACTGTAACTATAACAGACGGAAAAATTGAGAAAGATGGTGCAGTATCTCAAGGTGGACATACTGTAAACAAAATCTCTTTTAGAGTGCACTTTAGTTACGATCCTCCAGGATACGATATTTTGTATGAAGGTCATAAAAGAACTGGTTTCTTAGAAGACGAATATTAATACAAGTATTTTTAATTAGTTAAAACCATCCGCCAAAAACGGATGGTTTTTTTTATTACATTTGCACTATGGAAAAAGAACATTTGATTTTTGGGATTCGGGCAATTGTAGAAGCCATTACAGCAGGTAAAGAAGTAGATAAAGTGTTTCTTCAAAAAGACGCTCAAGGCGAATTGATGAAGGATTTATTGAAAGTAATGAAACGCAACAACGTCAACTTTACTTATGTTCCTGTCGAAAAATTAAATCGATTGACGCCAAATAACCACCAAGGTGCCGTTGCAACCATAGCACCAATTTCCTTCGTGGACATTGAAACATTAATAGAAACAGTTCTTGAGAAATCAAAAACACCTTTGTTCTTGGTTTTAGATCAAATATCTGACGCTAGAAATTTTGGAGCAATAATTCGTACGGCAGAATGTACGGGTGTTGATGGAATCATTGTTCAAAAATCCGGTGCTGCTCCAGTTAATGGCGACACGGTAAAAACTTCTGCAGGAGCGGTTTTCAACATTCCTATTTGTAGAGTTGAACATATTAAAGACGCGATTTTCTTCTTACAAGGATCCGGAATAAAAACAGTTGCTGCAACGGAAAAAACAGATCAAACTATTTACGACATCGCATTAAATGAACCAATTGCAATTATTATGGGTTCAGAAGACAGAGGGATAAATCCTTCTGTTTTGAAAATTGTTGATGAAAAAGCAAAGTTACCTATGTTTGGAACGATCGGTTCTTTAAACGTTTCTGTAGCTTGTGGCGCTTTTCTTTACGAAGCGGTTCGTCAGCGAAAATAAACGACAAATAAACATATTCAAAGCACGATTTAGTTCTAAATCGTGCTTTTTTTTTATTCTAAACTTTCTTCTTCCTTGAAGTGATATATAATCTTATACTGATTTACAGCCGTTGAATGTTGGTACATATTAGCGTGAATTAAATCCTCGACTACCTCTGGTTTAGGAGCATTTACAAAAATCCCATTTTCATCAAAACGCTCCATGAATTTGTCACCTTCGCAATTATAATCAGGTTGTTCCCAATCGTATTTTAGAAATTTCTTATAATCCGGTGTTTTGTAAAAAATAGCCATTCCGAAACCAGTAAGCAATCCAGCTAAATGTCCTTCCCATGAAATTCCATCTTCGATGTCGGGAAAGACATACCAAATCATTCCACCATAAAGCATAATAATGACTAAAGACAAAGCGACTAATCTGTAGTATTGTGAACGCAAACCTTTAAAAAACATGAAGCTCACCAATACATAAATCAATCCACTCGCTCCAATGTGATAGGATTCTCTAGCAATTAACCAAGTTAGGAATCCGGAAAACAAAATTCCATACCCTAAAACATTCCAGAAATTACCTCTGTAAAAATAACGCAGTGAAGCCATTAATAAGAACGCTGGAATTGTATTGCTGTATAAATGTTCAATACTACCGTGTAAGAACGGACTGAATATAACACCTCTCAAACCTTCTAACGTTCTTGGATAAATACCAAAGTCGGATAGATTGTAATTGAATCTGATTTCAAACCAATACACTGTCCAAATGGATAGTACAAAAAGCAGCGGTAAAACTAAAACAGATAAGGAAAATTTAAAATGATTTTCATTCATGTATAAAAACTTAAACACACAGTCAAGGCGTAATTCCCTCTTAAGTTATCAAGAAGTCCTCCAAAAATAAATGTATGTTAATGTGTCATAATTTACAAAATTCAAGTCAATTATTTTGAGTAATTTTACACGATGGAAGCACCTTTAGCAGAACGTATTCGTCCTCAAGTTTTAGAAGACTACATCAGTCAGTTGCATTTAGTAGGACCCGAAGGCTCGTTAACGCAACAAATAAATAAAGGAATCATCCCTTCGCTCCTACTTTGGGGGCCGCCAGGAACAGGAAAAACTACCTTAGCAGAAATCATTGCTAAAGAATCCAAACGTCCATTCTTTGTATTAAGTGCGATCAATTCCGGCGTAAAAGACATTCGTGAAGTGATTGACAAAGCCAAGCAAAGTGGTGGAATGTTTACCACTAAAAACCCCATTTTATTTATTGATGAAATCCACCGTTTTAGCAAGTCGCAACAAGATTCTCTTCTTGCCGCTGTTGAAAAAGGTTGGATTACGTTAATTGGTGCTACAACCGAAAATCCCAGTTTCGAAGTGATTCCTGCTTTACTGTCTCGCTGTCAGGTTTATATTTTAAATCCATTTTCAAAAGACGATTTATTGGCATTGCTTCATCGCGCAATGGAAATAGACCATTACTTAAAAAGCAAAACCATTGACCTAAAAGAAACGGAAGCCCTACTTCGACTTTCAGGCGGAGACGGTCGGAAATTACTCAATATATTCGAATTAGTAATCAATGCTTCGCAAACAGACGACGTCGTAATTACAAACGAAATGGTGATGAAGTTGGTGCAGAAAAACACTGTTTTGTATGACAAAACAGGCGAACAACATTATGATATTGTTTCTGCTTTTATAAAATCAATTAGAGGAAGTGATCCCAATGCTGCCGTTTATTGGCTTGCTAGAATGATTGAAGGCGGTGAAGACGTAAAGTTCATTGCGCGACGAATGCTGATTCTTTCAAGTGAAGATATCGGTAATGCGAACCCAACTGCTTTTGTGATGGCGAATAATACTTTTCAAGCGGTTTCCACCATTGGCTATCCTGAAAGTCGAATTATTTTAAGTCAGTGTGCTGTTTATTTAGCAACTTCTCCCAAAAGTAATGCTTCCTATCTCGCCATCGGAAAAGCACAAAAATTAGTAAAGCAAACCGGAGATTTACCCGTTCCAATTCATTTGCGGAATGCACCAACCAAACTGATGAAAGAGTTGGGTTATGGTGAAGAATACAAATATTCACATGATTACGACAATAATTTTGCCGATCAAGAGTTTCTTCCGGACGAAATTAAAAACACAGCATTTTACGTTCCGGGTAATAATTCGCGAGAAAACGCTACGAAAGAATTCCTAAAGAACAGATGGAAAAACAAATACGGTTACTAAATTAATATGGAATTTATTCCTTTTCAAAATTTACTTAAGCTGAAGTTTTCCTATGGTTTTTCAATTATAGAAAGAGTCAATACCTTTATTAAGTGGTATGTTGTTTCGAAGTTTTTGTTTTTAAAATCCCTTTGGGAGAATTGCAAAATATAAATTATTTCTAAAACTTAATAGTCAACTTCTCTGAAATAAGTTGGTCGTTCACATAATACTCAAAAAACCACTCCCCATTTTTTTTGAAAACAACGCCATTTTTTGTTTCTGAAGTAGCGGTATAATAATCCGCTTGCGAAGTTCTAAATATTTTTAAAACAACTTTAGGCGTGGTATCAATTAACTGAAATCCATTCGCAATTGGTTGAGCGAACAATGCGTTTTCCATTACAATTTCCGTTTTCTCAACTGCAACAGGCACGCTTAGTTTTAAGGCTGGACCAACTTCTTCCATTTTTTTGCCATCAAATTTGTAGTTTAAAGCTTTCACTGATTGCAAAGCTTCTTCTAAAGCTTCGGCATATGCTGTTTTATAATCTTTCACTTTACTACTTCCTACTGCAGACTGATAAATTATCGCTTTTTTACAGTCTTTAAATACTACGTATAATTTCGTTGAAAATAGTCCACTTACGTTTACGACATCTACATTTAAATAACGACAACGCTCGTCGTAATTTGTTTTTAATTCATCTGAGGTATAAAACGCTTTAAAGCCATATTGCTCTAAACGGAATTTAACCAAAGTGTTCAAACGATATTCGTTTTCACTTTCTTGAAATTCAAATCTCGTGGGAACGATCACAAATTCATACGCATTTATATTTTGTGCAAATGAGACAGCGGTACACAAACTGAATAGTAATAAAAATATATTTTTCATAATTGAAATTCTAATGGAATTATAGGTATTTTTTTAAATCTAACAAATGACTGATTTGTTTAATCGTCTTATCTTCTAAAACTTGTGGAATTTCACTGAACAAAATTGCATCAATTCCACAATTAAGCGCTCCTAGAACATCGGCATGAATGCAATCGCCAATCATCACGCTTTGTTCTTTTTTTGCGTTCGCTTGTTGCAACGCATATTCATAAATAATAGGATTCGGTTTTTTCACTCCAGCAGATTCACTGTTGGTTACTGTCTTAAAATAAGGAGTCAAATTAGAATTTTTTAATTTATAGTTTTGCAAGTCTTTAAAACCATTGGTAATAATATGCAAGTTATACTTGGGCTTTAAATACTCTAAAAGCTCAATGGTTCCTTCGAAAAGAAATGTGTTTTCAGGTAAAAACGCAATGTAATCGTCTGCTAAAACACTTATTTGCTCTTCGTCAACAATCTTATTCAACAAGGCAAATGTTTCTTGTAAGCGACCCAAACGCATTTGTTGCTTGGAAATTTTATCATCACGAAACAAATCCCAATACCTGTAATTTATAGGAACATAATGTTCTAGAAATGCAGCATGATCCACATCAATATTATTCTTGTGCAAAATTTTCGCAAAAGTCAAAGCAGAATTTTTTTCAAAATCCCAAAGTGTATGATCTAAGTCAAAAAAAACGTCGGTAATTGTAGTTTTCAAATTATTTACCTTTTACAATTTCCGCATTATCAATATGGTAAATCCAATCTTCTACGTCGTTTTCATTGATGCGAAAAGTACCCACTAAAGTCACATATTGATCGGTTTTCAACTTTGGAGTACCACCTTTAAACTTAATTCCCATAATCGTTTCCGGACCCGCTTGGCCACAGAAAAAACAAGATGCAAAAACATTTTTACTTAATGCGAACGTGGTGTTGTCAATAGGAATTATAAAACCACTAATGGCTATTTTTTTACCTGCTTTTTGTTTCAATAATGGACTGACTTGTGGATACATTACTTCACCGTATTCTTTATCGGCTTTCTTGATGAATTTAATCATTCCTAAAAACTTCCAATTTATAGAATCAATTGGTGTTGTGATAAATTCTGATTGACTAAAATCTAACTTTTCAAATTTAGAAACCGAAACCTCTTTTGCGGAAGCAAAAAACGATGAGAGAAGTAAAGCGAAAAATAAAACTGATTTATGCATGAGCTAACGTTTTTGAAATATTAAGTCGGTATGCTTTTACAGCAGGAATTAAAGCTGCGATAACACCAACAAAAATAGTGGTTAAAAATAAAATTCCTTCTTCTTTTACGGCAAATTCAAACGGATTGAACGCCATTTTATAATCCTGTTCGGTTGATGTCGAAATGAAATACAATCCCAGTCGTCCAACAATTGTACCAAATACAAATCCAACAAAACATAATAATATGCTTTCAAAAAGCACTAAAATCAATAATTGTGATCTACTTGCTCCAGAAACCCGCATTAAAGCAAATTCATATTTACGTTCTTTTAAGGTATTGTATAAAGCGATAAAAATACTGATTCCTGAAATCAACATAATTCCGTAAGCCAAATATTGCAACGCATCAAGTCCAATTCCGAAAAGCGAAAACAATCTATTGATTTCAATTGCTGGAGAAGCAGCTTGCATATCTGTGTTTTGAGAAATTAGTCTTGGCCAAAGTACAAATCCCATTTTGTTCTTCAACTTAATTAAAACAGCAGTAATTTCGTGATTATCGTATTCAACAACATTTTCGTCGTGCTCATGATTGTCGCCTTCGTGATGTTCATGTGTTGTTGCAACAACAGTTTCAGCTTCTTCCTCGTGATTGTGAATGGCCCAAACACTTTCAATATTTGATAAAATTAAATTATCAATTACTTTCCCAGTCGAAGACGCAATTCCTTTCACCACGTACGGATGCTCTTCATGCACTTCTCCTTCAACAGCGTCTCCATGCGAACTAAAAAAGGTGTCTCCCACTTTCAAATTCATTTTTCGGGCAACTTCACTGCCTAAAACGACATCAAAGTTTTTAGTAAAAAGAACTCCTGAACTGATTTTCGTGTCGTATTTTGTAAGATAATCCGCTGTAGTTCCCAAGATTTTAAAACCACGATAATTATCACCAAAAGCTAGTGGAATTGCCGTTTTCACATACGGGTGTTTCATCCAAACCTTTGCTTCTTTGTAATTAATGTTTCCGGTTGGCGCGTCCATTTGGTACACGGATGAAAGTATCAATTGCATCGGACTTCCCTTCGCCCCAATGACTAAATCAACGCCATCAATATTGCTTGAAAATTGCTTTTCAAATTGTTTTTGTAATAAAATCAATAAAGAAATTATCGCGACACTTGCCGTCAATAAAATAATACTCAAAACTGTGTTGAGTGGTTTGAACCAAATGTTTTTCCATGCAATTTTAAAAATCATAATTCTATTGCGGTTTTAAAACGTTCTTTTAATCGCTGATCGTGCGTCACAATAATTAACGCCGAATTGTATTTTTGAGACAAATCAACTAATAAATCAGCTACAATTTCTGCATTTTGATCGTCTAAACTTGATGTGGGTTCGTCTGCTAAAAGTAATTTTGGTTCATTAATCAAAGCTCTCGCAATAGAAACCCTTTGTTGTTGACCAATACTCAATTGACTTGTTAATTTTGAAGCAAATTTTTCCATTCCCAAAAGCGACAAGAGTTCCTTCGCTTTTTCACGTTTCTTCGTTTTATCAGTTAGCCATGAAGCTAGTTCAATATTTTCTAAAACAGTTAGCGACGCGATGAAATGTGCTTTCTGCAGAATCAATCCAATATTTTGACCTCTAAAATGATCTAACTTTTTAGAAGAAAGTCCACAGATATCAGTAGAATTTATTTGAATTGAACCGGAAGTTGGCTTTAAAAGTCCGCCTAACAAATGTAAAAGGGTTGTTTTTCCTTTACCAGAAGCTCCCGTAATAAGTAACGTTTCATTCGAATTACAACGCAAATCAGGAAACTGAAATTGCGTTTCAGAATTGTATTGAAAGACTACGTTTTCCGTATGTATCATCTAAAATTGCGTAATTTTTTTGAGTCGGCAATATAACCAAACTTGAAAAAATTTAGCAGCTATTTAACGTAAGTTTCATACTTACATCATTCCCTCATCCGCGAAACTTAAATAGCCAGCATTAGTAATAATCAAATGATCTAAAATATTGATTTCAAGTAATTTTCCTGCCTCTTTTATCTTTTTCGTAATTTGTTTGTCGGCGTGACTTGCTTGCAAAATTCCCGAGGGATGGTTGTGACAAAGAATAATACTTACAGCATTTTGTTCAAAAGCAGTTTTAAAAACAATTCGACTATCCACCACAGTTCCTGTGATTCCGCCTTTACTCAACTGCGATTTATACATGACTTTATTGGAATTACTCAAATACAAAACCCAAAATTCTTCGTGTGGCAATTCGCCAATGAAGGGTTGCATGATATCGTAAACGGATTTACTTGAAGTGATTTTCTTTAATTCCACTTCTTCTTCTGAACCTCGACGGCGTCCAAGTTCCATTGCAGCAAGAATTGTAACGGCTTTCGCTTCACCAATTCCTTTAAATTCGGTGAGTTGTTTGAACGTCATTCTTCCCAAGGCTTTCAAGTTTTCGACTTTTGATAAAATACGTTTGCTCAAATCAACGGCGCTTTCGTTCCGACTTCCGGAGCCAATTAATATCGCTAAAAGTTCGGCATCGCTTAAAACTTGTTTGCCTTTCAACATTAATTTTTCACGAGGTTTATCGTCTTCGGCCCATTGGCTGATTGGAAAAGAAGTTTGTGGTTCCATGGCTTATACTTATTATATATTATACTAAATTCAATATTCAGTCGTTTAAAACCTGAATATCAACCACTAAAATAATGAAATTACTTTACAGTTTAAGTTTTTTGCTGCTAATTTCATCTTGGAATCAAGAAAAAAGTTTTCAGCAGAAATTAGCAGATGCTGCAATCAGCTTGACGAAAGACCGAGTGGTTTATAATGGCGCTTACGTTTCTATTCCGTACCCAAACGGCGACGTTCCAACAACTCAAGGCGTTTGTACAGATGTAATTATTCGAGCTTACCGAAAGTTGGGAATTGATTTGCAAAAAGAAGTTCATGTTGACATGAAGTCAAATTTCTCAAACTATCCAAAAACTTGGGGATTGAAGAAAACGGATACGAATATTGACCATCGACGTGTACCAAATTTAGAAACGTTTTTCACTCGAAAAGGGCAAAAGTTAGCGGTAACAAAAAATGCATCTGATTATAAAACGGGTGAAATGGTCACTTGGATGATTAATGACAAAATGCCACACATTGGGATTATTACGCATTTAAAGTCAAACGATGGTAAACGATTTTTGATTGTTCATAATGTAGGAGGTGGACAAGTTTTAGAAGATTGTTTGTTCAAATATAAACTTGTCGGTCACTATAAATACAAGAAATAAAAAAGCCAACTAACAAAAAATTAATTGGCTTTAAAACTATAAATTGAGCTAAATTTAAGAAATCATTCCCTTCACCTCATCAAAATTTAAACCACCGTAATTACCAGAACTCATCAATAACAAAGCGCTTTCTTTTAAATCATACTCGCGCAAAAATCCTTTAAATTCTTCCGGATTTGTATAAATTATTAAATCGTTTCGTTTAAATGCTTCCGAAATTTGATCATAAGTTACTTCTTCAAGTTGTTTTATTTTTACAGCGTCTGGCGAATAAAAAACAACAGCAACATCTGCAGCATCTAAAGCGCCTTCGTATTCTTTTAAAAACTCGGCGTTCAAACTACTGTACGTATGCAATTCTAAACAAGCCACCAATTTCCGGTTTGGATATTGCGCTTTTACGGCTTCTGTGGTTGCTTTTACTTTACTTGGTGAATGGGCGAAATCTTTATAAGCAACTGCAGTTTTGGTTTCAGCGATTTTTTCTAAACGTTTCGAAGCTCCTTTGAAAGTGGCAATTGCTTCGTAAAAATCAGCTTCGTCCACTCCCATGTTCTGACAAATCCATTTGGCTCCAGCCAAATTATTTAAATTATGTGCGCCAAAAACCTCAATTGGCATTGGACCTTCTGGTGTTGACAATAAAGTCGTTCCATCTTCAACTGTGTAATCTGGAGTTTTATAAGCAATTTTACGAATTGGATTTGTAGCGTTTTCAGCCACTTTTTTCACTTCAGCGTCGTCTTCGTTATAGACTAGAATTCCGCCATTTGTAATTTTCTTTATGAAAATTTCAAATTGCTCTACATAAAAATCATAGGTTGGAAAAACATTAATATGGTCCCAAGCGATTCCCGAAATTAAGGCAATATTGGGTTGGTACAAATGAAATTTTGGACGAAGATCAATTGGTGAAGACAAATATTCATCGCCTTCTAAAACAATAAAATCATTTTCTTTAGTCAAATGAACCATCGTATCAAAACCTTCCAATTGAGCGCCAACCATATAATCGACTTCAATATTATGGTAATGCATCACGTGCAAAATCATCGAAGTAATAGTGGTTTTTCCATGAGAACCACCAATCACCACACGTGTTTTATTTTTAGATTGTTCAAATAAAAATTCGGGATACGAATAGATCTTCAAGCCCAATTCTAGTGCTTTTAGCAATTCAGGATTGTCTGCTTTTGCATGCATTCCAAGAATTACTGCATCAATTTCAGAACTGATCTTTTCGGGAAACCAACCCATTTCTTCAGGCAACAAGCCTTTTTTATCCAAACGCGCTTTTGAAGGTTCAAAAATCGCATCGTCGCTACCGGTTACTTGATCTCCTTTTTGGTGTAAAGCCAAAGCTAAATTGTGCATGGCACTTCCGCCAATTGCTATAAAATGAGTTCTCATTTTTTAATTTTTTTATTTATCAAAAGCCAACTTTAAAGCTTCCGCTTTTTTAGTTTGCTTTAATTTATTGGTGTACAAATTGTATAGTTTCTGAAAAGTAGTTTGCGATTTTCCAATTTCAAACGCTATTTTATACTCGATTTCAGCTTTTAAATAGCGACTAAAATATTCCTGAATATAACCACGAGCTAAATATCCATCAACTGGCGAAATAGCTAAAAGTTCGTCGCTGTATTTCTGTGCTTTTTTCTCGCTTCCGCCAAGAATTCCCGGAACTTGCAAATAAAACTCAATCAAAGCCCAACGAGCATCAATGTGTTTCGCATCTAGTTGAACAGCGTTTAGAAAAGCTTTCTCAACATCGCCAACCAAACCTAAAGCTGCAATCTTACTTCCCTCCTTTGCTTTCATTCCTAAAGCACCGCCGTATTTATAGTGGTAATTCGCTTCTTTTGGATTTGAATTTTTTAGTTTTTCGTAATAATTCAATGCTAAATTCCAATCTTTATAATGTCCTGCGATGTCACCTAAATATTCGATTGCCTTGTAATTATCGGGTTCCGACTTTACAATTTTTTCAAAAATAGGTTTCGCCAAAGCGTATTTCTCTTGTTTAAAAAGCATTTCGGCCCGATTAAAATCAGATGCATTCATTTTTACAGCAAATAAAAGTAGAAAAATAATTAAAGTTCGCATTGAAAATTATTTAGTTTCAAAAATACTAAATTGCAGTTGAATATCATTTGGTTTTCAGAAATGATTCTTGTAAAGTGACGGTAAATATGTTGAATTTTTACAGTATTTCATTTTCAATATTAATAAGCCACTTCATTCAATCAATTAAAATTAATATCTTACGTGGGTTTAAAAAACAGCTCTAAAAATAAAGGCTGTGCTTTGCCTTACTTTCACACAATGCCAACTAACGCAATTTTATGAAAAAATATATTTTACTGATTTTCCTGTTTTCATTTTCAATCAGTTTCGCACAAGATTATCATGCAGAATGGCGCGAAGTAATGAAATACGAATTGGATGGAAAAGTTAAATCAGCAAGCGAAGTAGTTGATAAAATTTATAAAAAAGCGAAACGTAAAAACGTAGAAGACCAAATTATCAAATGTTTTTTCTACAAATCCAAGTTTTTAAAAGTTCGCGATGAAAATGCACAATCTATCATAATCAAAAACATAATTGAAGAAATTGCAATTTCAAAAGATAGTAAAAAAGCACTTCTCAACTATATTTATGTAAACATTCTTGAAAATTACTACGAGCGAAATCGGTATGTGATTAATAAACGAACAAATTTAGCAGTCACGGACTCTAGAGATTTTCTAACATGGACTCAAAATGATTTTGAAAAAGAAATTAGTAAAGTGTATTCATTATTACTGAAAGACGAAATACAACTTCATGAAGTTTCCATTAAAGAGTACAGTTCGATTTTTGAAATCTCACCTTACACCGATGCTAAGAAATGGTCGGTTTACGATTTTCTGCAGGATAAAACTTTGAAGTATTACTTTTATGATTTGGAAGATTTCAATGAGAAAAATTCGACAAAAATCATTTCGATTCTGCTATCGGATTCAAAGGAATTTGAGAAACTCAATGCTGATACAATTTCAAATATAGAATTAAAAAACATTGTTGAAATTTTTCAAAAAAATGAAAAGTACGTTTTAAAAAATAGTCCCAAAGAAATTCATTCGTTGCAATATGACCGCATGAATCGGTTTTCAAAATTCATAGAAGACAAAGAATTTTATTTTTCCCAGCTCGCAATTTTGCAAAAGGAAACTACAGACTTATACCTCCTTCAGGATATCAAAGTTGACTTTGCAAATCACTATTATAATTCAACCACTAAAATCAGTGAGAAAAACTATTATACAGCAGTTTTATCGCTTATTGAATCGGTTTTAAATCAAAAAGAAAATCCGAGTGCGAAAGCAAATATGGAAATTCTAAAAGAAAAAATTCTTAAAAAAAGAATTAGCATCTACTTAGAAGATGCCTTTTATCTGAATCAAAATTACCGCGCCTTCGTGACCTTCAAAAATGTGGATACGATTAAGGTAAATTACTATAAAATCCCAGTTTCAATGTACTCGGAGTTGCAACTTCGAAGACCTTATTACGAAAACAATAACGCAAAAAGCATCAATCATGATTCGCTGGTTTTAAATTATATTGAGAATAATAAAGCAGTAAAAAGCACAGTTAAAGTGCTACCCAATAAAACAGACTATTTCGAGTACACTACCGAAATTCTCATGGATAATTTAGACATGGGACATTATTTAATTTTCTTTGAAACAAAAAATCCATATTACACTTCCCAACCTGCTTACGCTTTCAAGTCCATTCAAATTTCGAACATTAATTTTGTTCAACAAGAAAACAATGATTTTGATACGTTTAATTTATTGGACAGAAAAACTGGAAAACCAATTGAAAATGCAACTATCAAAAACGACACGTCGTCCGTCAGATCAGACAAAACTGGAAAAGCAAATTTTAAATTAACGGAAAAGAACTCAAATTCATACAGCGATTTGTTTTTTATAAAGGAAAGAGATACGCTTTATACAACGTATGTAAAAAGCACAACGCGTGAATCGCAAGACGACGAAAATTTTGATGCGAAGTCTATGGTTTTTTTTCGACAGAGCCATCTATCGACCGGGACAAAAAGTGTTTTTTAAAGGATATATGTTTCAAAATAAAAACAATGTAAAAAGCGTTGTTCCTGACTTGACCGTACATGTAATAATTGAGAATGCTAATAATGATGAAGTTAAAACATTCGAATTAAAAACGAATGAATTTGGAAGTTTCACGGGTGAATATGAAATTCCAAAAAACGTACTTACTGGTCAATTTAGAATGAAAATTGAAGAACCAGAAGACTCTAAAATTGACAGCAAATACTACGACAAGAAGGAAGATGAACATTCATTTTGGGATAAGGCTGACTATGATGATTATCAAAGTTTTAAATTTCAAGTGGAAGAATATAAACGACCGACATTTGAAATCTTATTTGATAAAATAACCGAGAATTACACGCTTGGTGATTCAATTACATTAAAAGGAACAGCGAAAACTTTTGCGGGAAGCAATTTGACAAACGCCAAAGTATCCTATACATTTTCAAAAAATGTGCATTCAAATAAAAATTACTTTGATGATAATTCTAATAATAGCACATGTGAAACTACTACAGATGAAAACGGTAATTTCGAAATCAGATTTAGGGCAAGTCATGACTCTATTCCCGACTCACACATAAAAGCTATTCATTTTCAAATAAAAGCTACAATTACTGATTTAAATGGAGAAACAAGAACGCAGTCAACTGTTATTATTGTAGGACAAGAAATGCTGAAATTAAACTTTAATATTAATTCAGAACTTCTGCAGGAAGATAAAAACACATTGGAAATTTTAGCCACAACTTTGAATGATTTTCCAATTAAAGCAAAAGGAACAATCACCTTTATTGAACAAAATAAAAAAGAATTTCTAATTAAAAAGGAGCGATTTCCTGAATTAAATACTATTGATAGAATAGAATTCGAACGTTTATTTCCCAACGAAGCTTACGATAAAAAAGATATTGAAATAACTGAGAACGAAGTAAAGACTATACCTTTCAACACAGAAAAATCTACTATTATCGACTTGTCTTTTCTCAAAAATTTTAATTTGACCAATTACAAGATTGTTTTAAAAGCGAATGACCAAAAAGGCAATGAAATTAGTAAAGACCGAACATTTAAATTAATTTCAAAGAACAAGAAAGCAGATCATAATTCGCTTTTTAATTATAGTCAAATTGAATCTGACAAAAATAATTATACTTTCGAAACTAGATCTGTCATACCTGATTTATACATTACCACCCGAATGTTTGATGGTAGTAGCGAAATTTCAGAAACAGTAATTCAGCTAAATAAAGGATATGCTCTACTAAAAATTCCTAGGAAAGTTAATCTTGCAAACGACATTCAATTTCACTTTTCTTCTTTTTGGGAAAACACTTATTTTTCAGACCAAATTACGATTGCAAAAGCAGAGATTAAAAACCAATTAGATTTCGAAATGGTCAGTATGCGGAATAAAATTGAACCAGGAAGTCTTGAAAATTGGTCATTCGTTCTTAAAAATTCTAAAATGCAGTCGGAAGTTTTAGCGAGTATGTACGACACTTCTCTAGATCAATTTGCCACAAGCAACTGGACGTTAAGAGACTTTTACAGAAGAAACCAATTCCCATCAGTTAATTACAAGACAAGCAATTGGTACAACAACACGGTTGGTTTTAGAAATTTATATTTCACCACAAATTACTACAATACGGCAAACTTCAGTCCTGAACTTAATTGGTTTGGGTTTTCATTCGCTGATGCTAACAAGTATATAAATGAACAATATTTAAAAAAAGTGAGTCAAACCGCTTCTATTCCGCAAAATGCTAAGTTGATTCAAGGTTTAGTTTCAGGGTTTTCCGAAGCGTTAGCAGGTGCAGTTATAGCAGTGGAAGGTACCAAGCGATTTGTGGTAAGTGATTTTGATGGTCAGTTTAAAATTGATGTTGCAATAGGAGAGGTTTTAATAATTAGTTATATTGGATTTAAAACAGTTTACATAACTATTGATAAAAACCAAAGTTTAAATGTTGTTCTTGAAGAAGGCGATGACAATAACTTAGACGAAGTGTTCATAACAAGCACTGGCTACAGCAGAACGAGAACTAAAAACGAAACTTCATCTGCAGTGACTGTTTCCTCTGAAACGATTCGGCACAATGTTTCGTTTTTAGAGAGCCTTGCTGGAAGTGCTCCTGGCTTAACTATCTTATCTGCTTCGGGACAACCAGGTTCTGCTAAAATTGAACAATTTATCCGAGGGGCTTCTTCAACAAATAGCAGTAACGAACCGTTAATTGTTGTCGACGGCGTTCCTATTTCTCCAGAAGCTTTCCGGAATTTAAATCAAGCTGAATTTATTTCTGTAGCTGTTTTAAGAGATGCTGCCGCTACTTCAATTTATGGCAGTCAAGGTAAAAATGGAGTTCTTGTGATTACTACTAAAAATGAAATGAAAGCATTAGAACAAGTTAAAACTCGAACTAATTTTGATGAAACAGCATTCTTCTACCCTAACCTGACCACAGACTCAAAAGGTAATATCAACTTCAGCTTTACTACTCCAGAATCTTTAACTAAATGGCGTTTACGATTATTTGGTCACAATAAGAAAGCAGAGATGGGTTACTTTCAGAAAGATATTATTTCGCAGAAAGACATTATGGTTATGCCAAATATGCCAAGATTTGTAAGAGAAAAAGACCTGATTCAGTTTTCGACCAAAATCGTAAATATGACAAATGAAACAAAATCTGGAAACGCTATTTTATTACTTTTTGATGCGGCAACTAATACTGCAATTGATTCCATCACAATGAATTCTGACAATGTTAAACCATTTAATTGTAAAGCTAAAGAAAGTGTTTCTGTAAATTGGACAGTTACCATTCCTGAAGACGTTCAAGGTTTACGCTATAAAGTGATTGCAAAATCAGGAACAGTGAGCGACGGTGAAGAAAATATTGTACCCGTTTTAACTGATAAAATTCTGATTACTGAAAGCATTCCGATTTGGTTGAAAGGAAATACGAAACGAGAATTCACAATCGAAAATCTCACGAATAATACGTCAACGACTTTGCAAAATCATGCGTTAACTTTTGAATATACGTCAAATCCGGTTTGGATTGCATTACAATCGTTACCTTATTTGATGACGTATGAACACGAATGTTCCGAACAAGTTTTTGCAAAATATTACGCCAACTGTATTGCTGAAAAAATTATTTCAACGAATCCGAAAATGGAGCATTTATTCAAAAAATGGAAAGATGACAAATCTGTTGTTTCGAAATTGAAGATGAATGAAGAACTCAAATCAATCGTAATCGCTGAAACACCTTGGTTATTCGACACAGAATCGGACGCGGAGAAAAATAAGCGATTGGCAATCTTAATGGATTTGAATACTTTAAAGCAAAACAATTCGGAGACGTATAAAAAACTGGAAGATAAAATGCTGCCAAGTGGCGGTTTTCCTTGGTTTAGCGGTGGAACGGAAGACCGTTATATTTCGCAATATATATTAACTGGAATTGGACATTTGATTAGTTCATTTCCTGATGATAGTTTGAAATATAAAACAATTGTTTCAAAAGGAATTCCAAATTTGGACAGCAAGTTTGTTGCTAATTATTCGAAAAAAAATAAAATAATTAGACCTTCAACTTTGGATTTAAATTATTTATACACACGAAGTTTTTATTTGAAAGATTATTCCGTTTCGACGAACACAGATTCTTTAATTCAGTTGCAATTAAAACAATGCAAAACAGATTGGCTTTCTTATTCACTGTATGAAAAAGGTTTGTTAGCATTAATTATGAATCGTTTTAATGAAAAAGACTTTGCCAAAAAAGTTATTGCAAGTCTAAAAGAAACGGTTTCCAATAACGATAAAATTGGCATGTATTGGGTTGAAAATAATTCAGGTTACAGTTGGTATCAATCTAGCATTGCGACACAAGCATTATTGATTGAGGCTTTCGCCGAAATTGACAAAGACACCAAAACGATTGACGCTATGAAAGTCTGGCTGATTAAAAACAAGCAGACGAATCGTTGGTCTTCTACAAAATCAACTACAGAAGCCGTTTATGCATTGATGAGTCAAGGAAGTGATTTGACTTCGCTAAAAGAAAACACTAAAATTAAAATTGGAGACGAGAAATTATTTACACAAAAAATCTCGAACAAAGAGGAAGAACAAAATGCAGGCTATTTAAAAATTCAATATCAGGCAGAAGAAATAACTCCAAAAATGGGCAGTATTTCTATAGATAATAAGTCAAATGTTGCTGGTTTTGGTGGATTGTATTTGCAATATTTTGAATCTTTAGCAAACATCAAGAAAGATTCGACTCAAGCTATTTCAATTGATAAAAAGTTGTTTAAAAAAGTTAACACTTCAAAAGGAGAAGAATTGATTGCGATTTCAAACGAAAATTTGAAAGTGGGTGATTTATTGACTGTTCGCTTAGTAATTAAAACCGAAAATGATTTAGAGTTTGTTCATTTGAAAGACTTACGTGCTTCGTGTTTAGAACCCGTCGATGTGATTTCAAAATACGAATGGAAAGGAAATTTCAGTTATTACAAAAGCACAAAAGATGTTTCTACCAACTTCTTTTTCGACCGATTACAAAAAGGAACTTACATCGTAGAATACGATTTGAGAGTGACCAATCTAGGAAATTTCAATAATGGAATTTCGACTTTTCAAAGCATGTATGCTCCAGAGTTTTCGGCACATTCCGAGAATAGCAAAGTAATAGTGAAAGAGTAAAAACAAGAAACCCGAAAGCATTTCTACTTTCGGGTTTCTTAAATTATACTTCTGACGTAAATTACTTCACAATTGTCATTTCGTCAATGATGTGTTTAGCACCCGCGTATTTGTCAATAATCCAAAGTACGTAACGAATATCAACGTTAATTGTTCTTTGTAATTTTGGGTCAAAGATAACGTCACCAGCCATAGCTTCAATGTTTCCGTCAAATGCAAGACCAATTAATTCTCCTTTTCCGTTTAATACTGGAGAACCTGAATTTCCACCTGTAATGTCATTATCCGTCAAAAAGTTGATTGGCATGAAACCTTCTTTATCGGCATATTGACCGTAATCTCTTGCTTTGTTCATTTCGATAATTTTGGTTGGCATATCAAATTCGGCATCGCCTTTTTTGTATTTCTTTACCATTCCGTCCATTGTCGTATAGTTGTTGATTTTCGCATCGTTGCGTTTATCAGCTGGCAAAGCTCTAACTTTTCCATAAGTCAAACGAAGTGTTGAGTTTGCATCTGGATAACTAATTGGATTTAATTTAGATTCTCTCAAACCTTCTACCAAAAGTCTAAATGCTTTTTGAAAATCATTATCTAAAGCAGCTAATTCATCTGATTTCGCACGGTATTGCGTCATCAAATCTGATGAAATTTGAAACAAAGGATCATTCTTAATTACTTCCGCATCTGGATTTTTTAAATAGTTTTCTAATTTTTCTTTACTTGAAAACACACTTTTTTCAACTGCATCATTTACAAGTTTTGTAAAATCACCGTTGTTCTCTGCTTTCAATTTGGCAATCATTGTAGGCAATCCGTAAGCTGCACCTTTTGCTGCATATAAATTCAATTGAGCTGCCAAAACATCTCTTTCTAAAGGAGCATAAAATTCAGAATATGCATTCTCAATTGCATCATTAAAACGAGGTAACATTTCTGCTCTTTTCGCTTCATTTTCTGCAGCATATTGCATCAAACCATTTCCAAAATTAGCCGGCATCGCTCCATAAGCTGAAGTTCGCAACAATTGCATTAAGTAACTGTCGTGGCTTGATTTTTTGTCTGTAGCGTTGTAATATTTGTTGATAGTTGCAATTACGTTTCCGTATTTCGCTTTGTTTGCTGATTTATTAGCCCATTTATTAAATTTAGCTTCTTGGCCCGCTTTTGTTTTTGCAGTACCAAATTTTGTCAACGCGTCAATCATTCCCTGACGGTTCTTCCAATAATTTGCTGTTCCTGCAAATTTAGACGCATACATTAAATTCACAGTTTCGTTCTGTGTCATGTATTTTTTCATGTTGTCCATTCCTACTTTTGCACCTTCAACCCAAGCCGGATAAGCAAACTTAACGTTTTGCTCAATTCCACCAGCCGGCATCCAACGGTTTGTACGACCTGGATAACCTAAAATCATTGCGAAATCATTTTCTTGAACTCCTTTTAAACTTATAGGTAAATGGTGTTTTGGTTGCAAAGGCACGTTCTCTGCAGCATATTCTGCAGGATTTCCATCTTTATCTGCATACACTCTGAACATTGAGAAATCTCCTGTATGACGTGGCCATTCCCAGTTGTCAGTGTCTCCACCAAATTTTCCAACACTTTCTGGAGGCGTTCCAACTAAACGAACGTCTGTATAATCTTGATAAACAAAATAGTAATATTCATTTCCTTGAAAGAACGGACGAACAGAAACCGTATATTTTCCACCCTCGTCATTCTCTTTCTGGATTTTTGCCATTTCCTGATTTAACGCTTTTTCACGCTCAGCTTCAGTCATTTTCTCGTTAACAACCGCTAACATTCTTTTTGAAACGTCGTCCATACGAACAAAGAATCGAACGTATAATGATTTAGGTTTCAATTCGTCTTTTTTAGACGCTGCCCAAAATCCATTTTTTAAATAATTTTGCTCTTCACTTGATAATTCTGCAATCGCATCATATCCACAGTGGTGATTGGTCAAAACCAAACCTTGATTCGAAACAATTTCAGCAGTACAACCTCCGTTGAATTGCACAATAGCATCTTTCAAACTTGAATTGTTTACGCTGTAAATTTCCTCTGCAGTCAATTGAAGTCCCATTTTCTGCATATCTCTGTGATTTAAACGTTCGATGAACATCAAAAACCACATTCCTTCGTCGGCCTTAACCGTTGCCGGAATTACCATTATCGAAAGGGTAACGAATAAAATAATTTTTTTAAACATGTGTGAATTAATTAAATAGTTAGTCATTCGCAAAAACAAGAATCCTTGTTTTTTGCGGTGCTAATATAGGACTTCTAAATAAGTTGATTTGCTTTATCGTTTGCAAACTAACACGTTTGCGTAGTATTTAACTTTTCTTTTAGAATTGCGAATCTAAAAATTGAAATTTGGAAGATTAATTGACCACTTAAAATCTGAATTATACCACAACTGACCTTCTTTTACTTCCAATGGCGAATCGAAATTATTAGTATATAAACCACCTGTTCCCAAACCTTGAGGCATTGGCGATTGAAGTACGAATGTAAATTGTGCAATCGCATTCAAACCGATATTACTTTCCAAAGCGGAAGTAATCCACCAACCTATTTTATATTTTTCAGCGAGCGTAATCCATTCTTGTGTGCCCTGAAAACCGCCAACCAAGCTTGGTTTAAGAATAATGTATTGTGGTTTAATTTCTTGTAAAATTCGTTCTTTGTCGTCAAGCGAAAAAATCCCGATTAGTTCTTCATCCAATGCAATCGGGAAAGGAGTTTGTTTACACAACTCTGCCATTTCAGCAATTTGATGTTGCTTAATGGGTTGTTCAATGCTGTGTAAATCGAATTGATGCAGTTGATTTAATTTTGAAAGTGCTTCTTCTGGCGAAAATCCTCCATTTGCATCTACCCGAATTTCAATTGTTTTTGCATCAAAATGCGTTCGGATGAATTGCAGCAATTCGAGTTCTTTATTGAAATCAATAGCGCCAATTTTAAGTTTGATGCAGTTAAAACCTTCTGCAATTTTCTGCTCAATTTGTTCCTTCATGTAAGAAGGTTCGCCCATCCAAACTAGGCCATTTATTGGAATGCTTTTTTTGTTTGTTGTGAAGTCTGACGGGAATAACTCCAAAGGATTTTCACTTTCTAACGATAAAAAAGCCATTTCTACGCCAAATTGAATGGAAGGAAATTCAGTTAAGCCGTCGTATAAATTTTGCTTTCCCAAGTGAATATTATCACAAACCCATTGCAGCTTTTCTTCATAATCCGGTCGGTCGTCAATGCTTAAACCCCGAAGAATCCCGGATTCACCAATTCCCTTCTTACCTTCTCTTTCAAGAATCAAGAACCAAGTTTCTTTTTGTGTCAAAATACCTCGGGAAGTTCCCGAAGCTCTTTTAAAATCCAACACATATTTTTGATAACGTGCTACAATCATGTCTTTACTCTTGAATCAACTTTAAAATGCGCTCAAAATTATCCGACTGAATTCCAGCTGTTTTCATTTCCGAAAAATCAGCTTTCGTGCGATCGATCCAACTTTCCGTAGCCGAAACATTCTGGTTTTTATATTTTTTATGCAGCGTTCTAGCCTCACTGTATTCGTCGTTTAACAAGTACGCATGTGCTAAATTCAATTGGATCAGCAATTCTGATTCATCCATTTTCTCGGCTTCTTTCAACACTTTTATCGCTTTACCATATTGTTTTGAATAGATATAATAAGTACCCAACGCGTTATAATCAGCAGCTTTTCCATTGCCGTTATCGATCAATCCCACTTGCAGCAAGCGAATTGCTTTGTCGTATTTTTTATCAATAAAGTGCTGAAACGAATTTACCCGAACACTGTTTAAAATCGTTTGATTTTCTGCTTTGTTTAGGAGGCATTTTGCCCCAAAATCTTTATACGCTTTTGATTTTTCAGCTGCCAAAAGTTTCTGGTATTCAGGAAACGTATATTTCTGAACAAACTGGTCTAAAATACAAACGCAAAAATCATTTGAATTTCCCATTAATTCAGCCAGGTCAGAAGTTTTGCACAAATCTAAAATGGATTTTTTGTTCGCTTGACTCCAACCTTTACTCAATTTATAATCAACCCAAGGCACAACTTCTAAAACAATTTTTTGTTTCATGAGCCAGTTCTTACTCTCAAAAGCAAACCAGATATTCTGAGCATTTGCCTTCAAACATTTTGAAGTTTCTATTGAAAACAATTTCGCTTCCTTACTCAAAGGCGTGTTTTGAACATAACAAGCAGCATCAGATGTACCTGAATCCTTATATTTTTTGGCATTGTCCTCTGACGAAAACAACGCATAGGTACATTTATCGTCGCCTGAAATCTTTGACATCAAGAAAACGGCTCCAGCGGAACCTTGACTGATTCCTGAAGGATCAGGAACTGATTTCAATAAAGAAACCAAGCTGGTTGCTAATTGCTGGTTGTCGTCTAACAAAGTAATTCGGTAAATAATTTCAGTAGTTCCTTTGGGAAAATCTTCAGATTTGACTGAAACTCGATTTCCAGCACTCAAAGAAATTTCTTTTGTAGTTACGCGAGCTTTGTCCCAATATCCCGTTTGCTGAGCGGAAATTGAGATCGTGAAAAAGAAAAGTAGTATTAAAAATGATGATTTCATAAAATCCTGAAAATTATTAAATAGCCCCGATTACCTCACTTTACCCTTATTTTATCTGTGTTCAGTGAATGCTTCACATTTGCAGCGGAAATCTTCTTGTTCCGGGGTTCGGAACGAGAAGATTGAAGTGTAAAGCGGGAAAATGGAACCCAAAAAAAGCCCAAGCCATCCGCTCCAAAAAATATTACAATTCGATTGAAGCACCAATTTCCAGCAACATCAGATCTTTTCCTGCATCAAAAAACTTTTTAACTGCTTCTTGATGGTCAATTTCGATATAACCAAAAGTATCAAAATGATACCCTAAAATCTTGTCGCATTCGACAAAATCGGAAGCGATAATCGCATCTTCAACATCCATTGTAAAGTTGTTTCCGATAGGTAAAATTGCTAAATCTAGATTTGTACGAAGTGGAATCAACTGCATGTCAAAGGTTAACGCTGTGTCTCCGGCAATGTAAATATTTTTATGTTCGCCTTCAATAACAAAACCACCTGGATTCCCGCCGTAACTGCCGTCAGGAAAACTACTGGAATGAATAGCTTGTACAAATTTCACTTTTCCGAAGTCAAAATTCCAACTTCCACCGTGATTCATAGGATGTGTTTTAAATCCTTTTTTATCGTAATAACCGGTAATTTCTGCGTTTGAAACGATTGTCGCATTCGTGTTTGAAGCAATTGTTTCTACATCTGCAATGTGATCTCCATGAGCGTGCGTTAGTAGAATGTAATCTGCTTTTAAAGCATTGACATCAATATCAGAAGCTTTTGGATTTGGAGAAATATAAGGATCAACAATAATGTTTTTGCCAGCGATTTCAATTGCTAAAGAAGCATGTCCGTAAAATGTTATTTTCATGTTTTGGAAATTTATACGTTATCAACTACTAAATCTGAAAGTAAATAAATTAAACTCAACGACAGCAAAATGGCCAAAAGAAATGTGCTGATTGCTAATTTTTTTAATTCTGGATCTAATAGTTTTGAATTTTTATTTTTATAAACTGTGATCAAATGACTGATTAGCGGAAAATATGCAACGATGAAAAAATACGTGTCAAAGTTGAATTTTTCAGGCTCGACGTCTTTATTAAAATCGATGTAAATTGCAAAAATCAGCACTAAAACCATAGCAGAAACTATTAGAAAATAATGATATTTCTTTGCTGCTTCAATTCCAATCTTAACTACAACCGTGTTTTTATTGGACATTTTATCAGATTCAATGTCTCGCATATTATTCAAATTTAATACACCAACACTCAAAAAACCGATTGCGACTGCAGGTAAAACCAGTAACCAATCAAGCTGTTTTGAATATAAAAAGTTAACACCTAACGTACTTACAAGTCCAAAGAAAATAAACACAAATAAGTCTCCATATCCTGAATAACCGTAAGCTGTATTTCCCACCGTATACCGAATTGCCGAAATAATTGCTAAAATTCCGAGTACTAAAAATATAAGCGAGTACCAAATGTAGTCAATGCCAAATGCAAAATAAATCAGCAGTATGGCAGAAATGAATGTTAAAACCGAGGTGATAACAATCGCTCTTTTCATAGATGCGGCCGAAATAACGCCACTTTGAATGGCACGTTTTGGACCCACTCGGTGTTCGTTATCGGTACCTTTAATTCCATCTCCATAATCGTTCGCAAAATTAGATAAAATTTGCAATCCTAAAGTTGTCAACATCGCGAAACCAAATAATTGCCAATTAAAAACCTCTGTTGGCGTCAAGATATTATCTGTAGGATAAGCCAGTGCATACATACTTCCTAAAATTATTCCCGAAACCGAAAGTGGTAAGGTTCTCACTCGAGCTGCTTCAATCCAATGTCTCATATAGTTTTTATTATTTTCTTAATTAAAATTAATTATTTTTGGATTTACATCCAATTTATATTTTTAGTTTCTACCGTGTACAACCACAAATTAACATAGTTTTTTACGGTTGTAAAATTTCCTAGCGAAAAGTGAACGTCTCCTCCTGCTGTATGAATTGTCAACGAACCAATATCAGGTCCTTTGTGCCAAAATAATTGCGAAGTTGTCACTGCTTGAATTTTTCCTATTTCGATAATGCGGTTGTCAACATCCCAAGCGCCACTTTGAATGTTGATGTAATTATCACTCACAAAAAGACGGTTATTACGATAACTAAAGATCAAAATAATTGCCACAAAGATAGTATATCCCACCGCTACAAATGCATAATCAAACGCTAAAGGTTCGAGATAGGTTCCGAATCCAAAGTAGAACGAAAGCGGTATAATTATTCCAAGGAAAAAAGAAAATCCCAGTCGACGCCAGTTGGGTTTCATCATCACACCTTTTTCAGGAATGGTATTGAAAATCAATTTTAGAATGTCGTTTTTTTCATTTTCATTACATCCCGGAATTTCCGTAACATCTTTTTTTGTTTCTAATTCGCCGCTACTTGCTTGCTGGATTTTTATCTCTAATATATCCATTTTTCGTTGAAAAAAATTGCGAGTAATGGTTGTGATTTGGACTTTCTCAGGTTTGATAATCGTTCCTTTTGTATTGAACAAACCATAACTTAAAAGTAGAGAACCTTTCTGTTTTGATATTGTAAAATCAAAAAACTTTACAACTGTCCGAACAATATTAACTACTAAAACAATTGCAATCAAAATGATTCCAACAATTAAAACCGCTCGCAAAATGCTTTGTGTAGCAAAAAAATCGTCGAGCTGACTGCCGTCTAAATAATCAGTTTCAGAAAAGTTACGCAGATTTTCTTGTACATAACTGTAGAAAAGAAATAGTAGTCCAATGCTTCGCAAGTAGTTAGAAGTAATTCCGATTTTCAGTAAAGTAAGCAAGCTGATTTTAATAAACGGTTTCGGCTCTTGAGAAGCAATCGGCGGTACGTCCAAATTTAAAGAATAATCTTGAAGGACCTTCTTTTCATTATCCAACAATCTTGATTTCAACGCCAAAGCTAAGTTATGAGAAATGGCTTTAATAGAACCTTCTTTTTTCGCACTTCCTGCCGTATCCACTTCTAGGGCATAAACACCAATAATTTTCTGAATCAGCGACTGATTGATATTCACTTGTTGAATTTTCTCTAACTGAATGGCCGTTTTTGTTTTATTAAAAATGCCTTCGCTGATGATAAACTCTTCATTTTCTTCGTCAATATAAAAGGTAAAGTTGAGATATTGAAAATAGGCAAAAACAGCAAGCAAAGCTATTCCTACAAACAATCCCGGAATTACTAAAAGTAAATTTAAGTTTTCACTCTTGACATAAAACAACACCAAAAGCGGAAAAAACACTCGTACTAATTTCTGCAACGAGTAGAAAAACATCACTAAAATTCCGACTTTAGATTGTCTTTGCGGTTGATTAAAAGAAGCTATCATTAGAGTTGTTGTTGAATTTTACCCATCAACAATTGCTTTATTTTCTCGGCTTGCTCCTTTTCAATACCTGGGATTTTAATGTCACTTGAACTTCCGCCAGCAGTAAAAATCTCTACTTTGGCTAAGCCAAAATAGCGCGACAACCAACCTTCGTGCAAAGCGACGTGTTGAACCCGATTGTAAGGAATAATAATTGTATTTGTGGCGATAATACCGTTTTTAAAAAGAACGTCGTGTTCCCGAAAAGCAAAACCTTTTTTCACAAAACTGATGCGTGAAAATACAAAAGTGATCGCGATTATCACTCCTAAAGTGATCACGAGGTAAATTGCTTCTTTGCGGAATTCATCGACCAAGTAGTACACTATTCCCAGTCCAATACTTAAAATAGCTACGGTAATAAAAAGATTAATCAGGACAACTTTCCAATAATTAGGCTCAAGTTTTTGAAACGCTACGGTTTCAAAACGAGGTAATTGCTTAATATCGATTGTATTATTTGAAAATTGCTCCATTAAATTGTAATTAGTAAATAAATTATGTTTTGCTTGATTCAATGTCAATTATCGGCAATGGACCACTGTTTAACAAGGTAAAAGTACAAAAAAATAAACTTCTAAAAATTACACGATTGTCCTTTGGTTTCATCAAAAATAACGTGTTGTCATTGGAATTACTAAATTGTTAAGATTATTATAATAAGAAAAAACCTTCAATTCAAATTTCTTACCTTCCATCGTGCCTTGAAATACGAGAAATTTAAGGTAAGAGAAAATAGATCAGTAATATAAAAATTAGTAAAATGAAAAAGACATGTGTTTTTTTATTCACATTGGTTGCAATAACTGCAAGTACAAAGACAATAGCTCAGGAATTTTATGTTCGAGGCGGCGGTGGATACTCCATGGAATCTGGAAAAACAGAATTTAATAATGCGGATCCAAATGGATTGACGATGATACAGCAATCCACAGATGTCACTGTTAATGCTGATGGAAGCCAGAGAATAAAAGCCTTAAATGGAACTTTGGGAAGTGGTTTCAAAGCGAACTTAACCTTCGGTTATATGTTCAATCCATATATCGGGGCTGAACTTGGATTTAACTATTTTACTGGTGAAGAAAAAACGATCGGAAAATTAACGAGTCCACTGATGCAGTCGGAAGCCAAAGCACACCTTCAAGGGTTAGACTTAATGCCAGCGCTTTATATTACTCCAGCGTTTAGCAAATTAAATCCATACGCAAGAATCGGATTTTTAATTCCTGCTGTGGGGAAATTATATATTGACAGCGATGCATATGCTCCAAACGCCGGAGGTCCGGGAGTTGACGTAAATGTCAGCGCGAAAACGGAAGTAACAGCGAAATTCAGTTTGGGTTATGCTGGCGCTTTAGGTGTGACTTATCCAATAGGACCGCGACTTCATGTCTTTGGCGAGTTTGAATTCAAAAATTTAAGCATAAAAAGCAAAACTGCAGAAATAAAAGAATACGAAACGACTGCAATAACTCCTAACGGAACTGTATTCGTTCCGGGGCAACAATTGGCAGATTTACCTAAAAATGAAACCCATTTTGAATTTTCAGATGATTATACTCAAGGCGTTTCTGACCCAAATTCTGTTCGGAAAATTCCAACACAATTTGTAAATGCAAGTGGTATTGGATTCAATTTTGGTGTGCGGTATAGTTTTGGCAGGTAGAACTTCGTAAAATATTTTATAAAGTTAAAAACTGCATAGCGAGAGCATTCTTGTTATGCAGTTTTTATTTTTAAATTTGAATCAAAAAACTTTCATTATACTACTGTTGCCTAAAAATTTAAAAATACCCGGCATATATAGGTTTAAAAAATGATAGCCACAAGTGAAATTAATTGAATTAAATAGTAGACTTTTGCACTTTCTATTATATAATTTCAGATGCTTTATTGACAAATATTATTTGCAACACATTAAATTTTTATTTCACAAAATATAGTATCTTTAATTTTGTTTCTAAATTTTCACACCACTTACTTCACGAATAACCAACAAATTATGAGAAAAGGTTTCTCTTCAAAAAACATTTTGTTTTATATCGCAACATGTGCTTCTATTCTGTTTTCTTTTAACGGATTTGCACAACAAAAAAAACCTAAAATAGCGTTAGTCCTGAGTGGCGGTGGTGCAAAAGGTATCGCACATATTCCTTTGTTGCAAACATTGGATTCGTTAAACATTGTTCCCGATTTAATTGTAGGAAACAGCATGGGAAGTGTCGTTGGTGGACTTTATGCAATGGGTTATTCTGGTGACAGTATTGCCGCTATCGTCAAACAAGCAAATTGGGAAGAACTAATAGGAGGACGTGTCTCTTTAAAAAATGTGAGTGTTGAAGAAAAAACCGAATTCAATCGCTACTTAGTGGAGATGGATTATGTCAAAGGGAAAGTAGGAATTGGAAAATTTCTTCTAAACGATCAAAATTTGAGACAGTTTATATCCTTGCTTACTTTTCCAAGTTACAATATTGACGATTTTGATAAATTGCCAATTCCCTTTCGAGCAGTGGCTACAGATATCGTAAATGGAAGAGTTGTGGTTTTAAAAAGTGGGTCACTAGCAATTGCCATGCGTGCCAGTATGTCGTTACCAGGCGTATTTTCTCCTGTTCCTTTTAAGGAAACTTTGTTAGTTGATGGTGCAATTTTAAATAATTTCCCTGTTGATGTTGCTAAAGATATGGGAGCCGATTTTATAATTGGTAGCGATGTAGGTGATGGAATGATGGGCAAAAAGGAATTAGAAAGTATATCGTCATTGTTGTTTCAGGCCGGAATGATGAGCAGTCATTTAAAGAATCCAAAAAATCGTGAACTTTGCGATATTTTAATCAATCACACGGAACACTTAACGTATGGAACAACAGATTTTCAAAGAAATCAAGAGATTTATAAAGAAGGAAAATTAGGAGTCGCCGACAATCGTGAGGCACTTTTAGCACTCTCAGAACGTTTAAAAGACTACAGAAAAGAAACGGTTGAAATTCCATTTGTTAGAGAACAAATGCGTCTTGACACAATCGTTTACAAAGGTATTAGTAGGACAAACATGCCGTTAGTTAAAGCGCGAACCAATATCAACAGCGGGCAAATTTACACCAAACAAGAACTTATTGATGGTATTAATAGTGCGATGGGTACCACAATTTTTAGCCAAATAACATTTGAACCATTTTCAAAAAGCGGAAAACTAGGGTTGCAATTTAATGGTTTTGAACGGTCGAAACATCAAGTAAAAGGTTCGCTACATTACGACAGTTTTCATGGAGTAGGTATTCTTGTCAACTACACAGGAAGAAATATTTTAGGTGCGGCATCACGTTCATTAGTTACACTTGATGTGGCAGAACAGCCTCGATTTAGAGTGCAACATCAGAAAAATTTTGGAGACGACAGAAATTGGTGGTGGCGAACGGAAGCTTTAGGACAAAGATTAACACATGAGGCTTACCTCAACAACCGAAAGGAAGACGAAGTACGTTACCGTTATTTTGAATTTGAAAATCAGGTCAATCGAAACATAACCTCAATGACCAGCTATGTTGGTTTTAACGTCAATTATCAAAATTCTTATTTAAAACCAAAGTTGACTCCTGAAGTTGGAGGAACTTCATTAAAGCTAAAATCATATTCGTTAGACGTAATTCAAGTTGGAGCTCATTTTGTGTACAATACATTAAATATGACTTCATTCCCAACGGATGGTGCTTCATTTAAAGTGAATTTTAGCAGATCAGTCAACAATAAAGTGGAAATGCAATTTTCAGATTCTAATGCACCTAAAGAAAATGGTTCACTTGCAAATTTCAGCAAAGTAGGTTTAGACTATGAAAAGCGATTCCCGTTGAATGGAAGAATCACAGCGATTCTTGGTGCTACAGGAAATTTCTTAGTGGTAGATGATGAAGAAGGCAATGATGTGTCGTTTTCGAAATTTGGACTAGGAGCTAAATATACACTTGGAGGAAATCAACCAGATCCAAGAAAAGACAATTTTGCACTATCTGGGATTCAGCAAGGTGAAATTTTCGCTACTCAATTCACTAAAATAAATCTGGGATTGCAGTATAACTTTAAACCAAAATTATACGCGATCCCTCATGTTGATATGGCTTTAATAGGATTCGGCAGTTTAAATAATTACGTTAATAATATGATTCCGGCGAAAGGCCACTGGCAAGATTATAACGACGTAAGTTTCTTATTCACTTCTGGTGTAACTTTAGGTTACAACTCCATTTTGGGACCTGTTACTTTTGATGTTTCTTGGGTCAACGATGTCAATAAAGTACGTGTATTTTTCGGCGTAGGGTTCCCTTTGAATCGTTCCAATTAAAAATTTTTTTCCATACAAAAAAAGCAATTGTAGTCGTGATCTAAATCATTAGCTACAATTGCTTTTTTTTATTCCATTAAATACTTCTTTACGTTCTATCGATTTAAGGAAGGTATTTTTTTTCGAAATTGGGTTTTCTCTTTTCTAAAAATGCATTTCTACCCTCTTTTGCTTCTTCAGTCATATAGGCCAAACGAGTTGCTTCTCCAGCAAAAACTTGTTGACCTACCATTCCATCATCAGTCAAGTTCATTGCGAATTTCAGCATTTTAATAGATGTTGGCGATTTTGCTAAAATTTCTTGAGCCCATTCAAAAGCAGTATCTTCTAACTCATCATGCGGAATGACTGCATTAACCATTCCCATGTCAAAAGCTTCTTGAGCCGAATAATTTCTTCCTAAAAAGAAAATTTCACGTGCTCTTTTTTGTCCCACCATTTTTGCTAAATAAGCCGAACCGTAACCTCCGTCAAAACTGGTAACATCAGCATCCGTTTGCTTGAAAATTGCGTGTTCTTTACTGGCCAACGTCAAATCGCAAACGACGTGCAAACTGTGTCCTCCACCTACAGCCCAACCGGGAACCACACAAATGACTGCTTTTGGCATAAAACGAATCATCCGTTGCACATCAAGAATATTTAATCTGTGGTAACCATCTTCTCCTACATAACCTTGAGCTCCTCTGGCTTTTTGATCTCCACCACTGCAAAAAGAATATATTCCGTCTTTAGAACTTGGTCCTTCTGCCGAAAGTAAAACCACACCAATCGACGTATCTTCCTGGGCATCATGAAACGCTTGGATTAATTCGGCGGTTGTTTTTGGTCGGAAAGCATTTCGAACGTCGGGACGATTAAAAGCAATTCGCGCTACTCCGTCGCATTTTTTATAAGTGATGTCTTCAAAATCTTTAACAGTTTTCCAATTTATAGTTGCCATTTTTATCTTATTTTAGCGTAAAAATAATACTTTTAGTTCTTATTAAAAATTAAATACATCATGAAAACACATTTCATAACGATCGCCTTAATGTCTTTCGCCTTCTCTGTTTCAGCTCAAAAATATGAATTTCAAACCATAAAAGACATTGATGCAGAACCGGTAATTTCACAAGGAAATACAGGAACGTGTTGGAGTTTTTCATCAACTTCATTTTTAGAAGCTGAAATCACGCGAACAACTTGAAAGAAAATAGACTTGTCTGAAATGTACAATGTGCGTCATACGTATCCTAAAAAAGCATGGAATTATGTGATGCGACAAGGGAAAGCACAGTTTGGCGAAGGCGGATTAAATCATGATGTAATTAACAGCGCGAGAATTGCTGGAATGGTGCCGCAAAGTGTTTATCCAGGATTAGTGGGTACAAGTTCAAAATACGACCATTCAAAAATGGTAGAAGAATTAGAAGTGGTAGTTAAAAAGCATGCCAATCCTGATGTGAAAGTAGATCCAATTTGGAAGTCTGAAGTAAGTGCTATTTTAGATAAATATATGGGTCAAGATATCACCGAATTCACTTTCGAAGGCAAGAAATACACTCCAAAAACTTTCTTGGAAATGACCAAATTGAAACTTGATGACTACGTGACGATTACTTCTTTCACCAACGAACCATATTATAAAACCTTTGTTTTAGACGTTCCAGATAATTTTTCTAACGGTTCTTTTTACAATTTACCTTTAAATGAATTTGTAAGCAATATTGACAATGCTTTGGAAAAAGGCTACACGTTAGCACTAGATACCGACGTTAGCGAAAAAACATTTTCAAGCAAATACGGTATTGCAGTAATCCCCGAAAACGAGAGTGATGAAACAACCATTTTGACCGAAATCAAAACAGAGAAAAAAATTACTCCTGAATTTCGCCAACAAGAGTTTGAAAACTACAATACAATGGACGACCATTTGATGCATATTGTGGGAAAAGTAAAAGATCAAAAAGGAAACGAATATTATAAAGTGAAAAATTCGTGGGGAAGTGACGAAAAGTATATCGGTCATGCAGGCTATATTTACATGAGCGTTCCTTATTTAAAACTGAAAGCCATTTCGGTACTAGTACATAAAAATGCATTGTTGAAAAACACTAAAAAAGAATTGAATTTGTAATGAAAGTTTTCAAATCCTCAAAAAATTATATAATGGTAAGTCTGCTTTGGCTTATCATTATTTTTTTATTGGCAATTCCTTTTATACCTGAAAGCGAATTAGATGTTGAAAAATTACCAATTTTCGGAATAGTAATTCTATATTTAATAACAGGAATGTTGGTTTGGATTTTATTAGATACCAAATATAAAATCGACCGAAATATATTATCATATTATTCAGGGCCAATCCGTGGAAAAATCGAAATCTCAAAAATTAGAAAGGTGGAATATTGGAATAAATGGTACAGCAATAGCCTTTTAAAACCCGCATTAGGAAATAATGGACTGATTATTTACTATGATAAATTTGCAGACATCTACATTTCACCAAAAGACAAGGAAGAATTTATTGTCGCTTTACGCGAAATTAATCCAGATATAGAAGTAGTTTAATGTTGACTTTTCAAAATTACACTAATAAAAAAAGCCGTTTTTAGCATTAAAAACGGCTTTCTTACTTTCTATACTTAATATTTACTCTTTTACCAAGTAAATTCCGTCGTCTTTAATTTCGATAATTTTATCTCTATACAAAGCGCCAACTGCTTTTTTGAATGTTTTCTTACTCATTTGCAATACCGTTTTGATGTCTTCTGGATGACTGTTATCGTTCAAACGTAAGAAACCGCGACTTGCACGAAGTTCATCTAAAATGCGTTCTGCATTCGGCTCGATGCGTTCGTAACCAATTTTTTCAAGGGAAACATCAATTTTATTATCAGGTCGAATATGTTTGATATAACCTCTCAAACGATCTCCCGTACGAATTGAATCATCAAAAACCTCATCTTTATAAAGCAAACCTTTGTACTGTTCATTGATAATTACGTTGATTCCGATATCGGTAATGTGCGAAACAATTAGTTCAACTTCTTCGCCACGTTCTACCGTTAAGTTGTCGTTGTTTAAAAACTGATTTGTTTTACTTGACGCAACCAAACGATTTGTTTTCTCGTCCATGTACAAATAAACCAAGTAACGCTTTCCTTTTTCCATCGGACGTGCTTGCTCTTTGAACGGAACTAGAATATCTTTCTCCATTCCCCAATCCATAAAAGCACCTACTTGATTAACGTAATTTACACGTAAAAGCGCAAATTCATTTAGTAAAATGTACGGCTCTAAAAGTGTGGCAACCGGACGTTCTTCATGATCCAGATAGATGAAAACGGTTAAGTCCTGACCAAATTCAAATTCATGCGGTACATATTTATTCGGTAATAAAATGTCGTGAATTCCCTCCGGATCCTCTTCTGGATTACCTAAAAAGAGTCCCACTTTTGTATCCCGTAATATTTGTAGCGTATTGTATTTTCCTATTTGAATCATAATCTTATTTTCTAAAGTGCAAAGGTACAAACTTTATTCGCTTTTGGTTTCAAGGAATTTGAGTAAAAGTTTAGCAACGAATTGCATGAATTATCACGAATTACTTCTATTGAATAATTAGAAGAAATTTATTGATTTTAAAGAAGGTAATGTGATTTTGAATTTTACACAGATTGCAAGAATGTGCACAGATTATATTTCTTTGCAATATCCCACGGTTGAAACCGTGGACAATATTCTGATATTTTGCAGACTAAAAAATTAGTTCGAGGAAAGCACATATCCTCACACGAATACTAAAACTAAACACATTCAACAGTTAAAACCGTGGGCAATATTCTGGTATTTTGCCAACTACAAATCGAACAGAAATTAGCTAAAATTTTTATACATTTTTCTCTATACCTCAACATTGGCTACGGTTTTAACCGTGGTGCTATAAATAGACTAATTAAACTAACTCCTTAAAAAACTGAAGCAAAATACCATCATTTAATAAAGTAGGTGTAAAGACTTCTAAAATCGCAGGTTTGTCATTTTCCGAAAAGAACGTTTCTAAATTCTCCTTTAAATTAGTTTCGTTTGAAGCCGTATAATAATTGAACTGAAACATTTTAGCTAAATGTTCGCCGGTAAAACAATGCGATGTTTCAAAAAACCGATTGAAAACGGGCGTTTCTTCGTGACCTGGCAAAATCCTAAAGATTCCTCCTCCTCCATTATTCACAAGAATAATTTTAAAGTTCTTAGGAATGTATTGATTCCATAAAGCATTACTATCGTACAGAAAACTGATGTCACCGGTTATCAAAACAGTTTGCTGAGTTGACGCAAAAGCAGCTCCAATTGCCGTTGAACTCGAACCGTCAATTCCGCTTGTTCCGCGGTTACAGAAAACACTTATACTCGGATGAATATCAATTAACTGTGCATAACGAATCGGTGAACTATTACTAATTTGCAACATCGAATTTTGCGGCAAATGCGGCATTATCAACTCAAAAGCTTTGAAGTCTGAAAATGGAATTTTCGATAAATAAATATCCTGCTTCATCTGACGCAGTTTCTTAATTCCATCTATTTCTGATTTATAATTACTTTCTACATTTTGCGAAAGCGGTATAAATTGCTCAAAAAATAAATTAGGTTCTGTTTTGAAATGATGCGTCAAAGCGCCAAAAGTATCGTACGCCCTGAATGGATCAATGTGCCAATGTTCTGTTGGTTTGTACTTTCGTAAAAATGCTTTAATCCGTTTTGAAACTACCATTCCGCCAAAAGTTACTAGAATTTCAGGTTGAAAATGCGCGAAATCTTCTGCTGTAAAAGGCGTAATAATGGTGTCAATATTATTGATAAAAGTTTCGTCGTGCAAGTTGGATGTCGTTTCCGTCAACACAACGATCGAAGGATCATTTGCCAACCAATCAATTATATTTTGCTGAATTGCTTTTGGGAAATTCACGCCAACTAACACTAATTTTTTAGTTGCAGCATTCCATTTTTTTGCAAATTTAGACAAATTTTCTGATTCTAGAACGGGTTGGATTTCAGAAATAATTTCACTTTTCACCACTAAATCTTCCGTAGTTTCATATAGAGGTTCTTCGAAAGGAACATTGATGTGAACTGGACCTTTTTCTAAAATCGCTTTTGAAATGGCTTCATTAATGAGTTGGTCGTTTTCAATAGAAACATTTTCATTCAAATTGGCATTGAACAAACTATGATTTGCAAAAACATTTTCTTGGCGAATGGTTTGGCCGTCGCCAATATCAATTTTATCGTGGGGACGATCTGCGGAAACTACGATTAACGGAATTTGACTGAAAAAAGCTTCCGCGAAAGAGGGATAATAATTCAGCAATGCCGAACCTGAAGTACACAAAAGCGCCACCGGTTTTTGAGTTTGTTGCGCAATTCCTAAAGCGAAAAAAGCAGCTGAACGTTCATCAGCGATACTTAAACATTCGAAGGTATTGTTACTTGCAAAACCGATGGTTAGAGGCGCATTTCGAGAACCTGGAGAAATGACAATTTGATGGATTCCTCGTGCGGCAAATATCTCAATAATACTTTGTGCCAAAGGAATTTTCGGATAAATCATAGAACTGAATTTGAAATACAAATTTACTAAATATACCTTTGAAGTGCCGTATGGTTTAGGATTAAATTTAACAGTGTTGAACGATGGATTTAGTCCGCTAAATAGTAATTTTGAATTTGTTGAAGATTTTTCAAAAGTTAAAGCTCACTAAAATAGTTCAACAAAAAAATTAATACTTTTTCATGGAATATACTCTTCGTAAAGCAACACAATCCGACCTTGATTCAATTTTAGAAATTGTAAATCACGCTATTGCAAATACAACTTCAATTTATGATTATGATGCACGAACTTTAGAACAACAAGCGCTAATTTTTGAAACTAAAAAAGCAAACGGCTTTCCTACATTTGTTATCGAATCAAACAATGAAATTTTAGGATTTGGAACGTACGATACGTTTAGAACTAAAATTGGCTATCGATTCACTGTTGAACATTCTGTTTATGTAAAGGAAGGTTTTGCTGGAAAAGGAATCGGAGCACTTTTATTGCAAAAATTGATTGACACCGCAAAAGAAGAAAATTACCACATTATGATCGGCGTTATTGATGCTTCAAATGAAAATAGCATTAAATTTCATGAACGTTTTGGCTTTCAATCGATGGGCATTTTAAAGGAAGTTGGTTTTAAATTTGACCGTTGGCTAGATGCGAATTTGATGACACTTAAGCTTTAGGAAGGTTGAAGGTTGTAGGTTGTATGTTCTAGGTTGTAAGTTTGAGCAACTTTGTGGTGAGTGTTCACTGGTCAGTTTTTTTCATGGTCAGTTGCGCAACATTGGTGCATAAAAAAACAGAAAACATCGATTTTTAATCTCCATTTTCTGTTCTTCACAATCTATATTCTTTATTCTATTATCTATATTCTTATTAAGCTTTAATCCAATCTACAATTTCAGGATCTGTCGGTAATGTTTTTGGACTAACTACTTTCGCTAAATGGCCGTTTTCGTCAATTAAGTATTTTTGAAAGTTCCATTGCACTTCTGAATCTTCTAAACCGTTTTTACTTTTCTTGGTTAAGAACTGGTAAATTGGCGCCATGTCAGCTCCTTTTACAGAAATTTTGTCCATCATTGGGAAAGTAACTCCGTAATTCTGCTTGCAAAACTCTGCGATTTCACCACTTGTTCCTGGTTCTTGAGATGCAAAATTATTCGCAGGAAAACCAATAATCACTAAATTTTTGTCTTTATATTGGTCGTAAATCGTTTGCAAATTTTCATATTGTGGTGTCAATCCGCATTTTGAAGCCGTGTTTACCACTAGAATTTTCTTGCCTTTCAACGAAGCAAAATCGAATTCTTTGCCTGTTAAATCCGTTACTTTAAATTGATAGATGCTTTGTTTTTCCATTGTTTGATCTGTTTTAACCGCTGACGTGTTTTTATTTTGAGCATTATTGTCCATACAACTTACTAACGAAAGTGCTGTAAATGCGAGAAAGAATAAATTTTTCATGAGTTCATATTTTTTATAAAATTAAACAAACCTCCTGCTAGTTTTGTGAAAGTAACCTTAAAATTTTCATTCAACATTAGTTAAAGATTTCAATCCGCGTTTAAATTAAGCTTCGAGACACCGAAATAGCTTGATTTTATCTATCTTTAAATTACCTTTAAAAAAATGTTTATGAAACAAACAAACTCGACATCATGACACAAGAAGAATTACTGCCTTTAATCTTAAAAAAAGACGACAAGGCTTTTACTTTAATGTATGATATGTATTCTAAAAATCTGTACGGCGTTATTTATAATTTGATAAACGACCGTGAGGAAGCGGAAGATGTATTGCAAGAAGTATTTGTAAAAATTTGGAAAAACATCGAACAGTATAACGTCAGTAAAGGAAGATTCTTTACCTGGATTATCAATATTGCTCGAAATACAACCATCGATAAATTACGTTCTAAAGGATTTAACAATAGCAAAAAAAACTTATCTTCTGATAATTTCGTACATCTACTTGACGACAGTAACAAACTGTCGCACATGATCGACAGCATTGGAATTCAAGAATTTGTAAAGAAGTTAAAGCCAAAGTGCATCCAAATAATTAACCTATTATTTTTTAAAGGTTATACCCAACAGGAAGCTTCGGACGAACTTGAAATTCCATTGGGAACGGTCAAAACGCAAAATAGAAATTGCATTAATGATTTAAGAAACTTTTTACAAGTATGATGGAAGTTAGAGCATATATCGAATCGGGTATTTTAGAACTCTACGTTTTTGGTACGCTAAGCGAATCAGAAACTGCAGAAGTAGCCCAAATGGCAGAAAAACATCCTGAAATTCAGGACGAAATTATTTCAATTGAGAAAGCCGTGATTAGCTTGTCGTATAGTATGGCACCGTATCTTTCGGCGTCCAATTACGACAGAATAAAAGCAAGCTTGATTGAAAAACACGCACCAAAAGTGGTGGAAATGAAACCAAAAAGCAATGCAATGTCTTACATTGGTTGGGCTGCAGCCGTATTACTGATGGCTGGATTTGCATGGCAATACACGCAATTGGATTCGGCTAAAAACCAAATTGCCTCTGTTGAAACTGAAAATGATACGTTGTCGAAACAATTAAACACCGTAAAATTAAATCAAACGCAAACCGAAAGTTTATTAGCAGTTGTTCGTGACCAGAACAACACGGTTGTCGCTCTTGGAGGTCAAGCGGTTTCGCCAGAATCTACCGCAAAAGTGTATTGGAATCAAGGCACACAGACGGTTTACGTAGATGCGGCAGGATTGCCAGAACCTCCTGAAGGATTTGTGTACCAAGTTTGGGCATTAAAACTAGATCCACTTACACCTACAAGCATTGGTCTTTTAGATAATTTTAAAGCAAACGATTCGCGTCTTTTTGCAGTTAACAATGCCAGTGGAGCAGAAGCTTTTGGAATTACTTTAGAACCAGCAGGAGGAAGTGTATCTCCTACATTAGAACAATTGTACACTTTGGGAAAAGTCTAAATATTTTAAAAAAAAACCAATTTAAAAGAGTCGAAAACTTTAAGAAATTGTATTAATACCATTAAGACATTAAGTGAATTAAGTCTTAATGGTTTTTTATTTGCTTCAACAATTGAAAGAAGAAGTAATTGAATTTTCTATAGACAATTTGATTTCCGCGTGAGGGGTTGAAGTGGAGCTCTTTATTGTATCGCCTTTTTGGGCGAGACAATAAAAGCGGGAGCGGAAGACCCGACCCTTGGGTCACGCCCAAATAATTTTAAAGGTATTTTATATAAATAATTAAAAGCAAAAAAGGGATTCAATTACAATTGAATCCCTTTTTTTATATCTAAAAGAAATACTATTTCTTATAATACTTTCTATACTTTGGATAACTAATCGCGCCAATAATGGTAATTACGATTACGGTTTCCCAAATCCAACTTAATGATTTAGCTTCACCTGTTGCATACGAATGCAAACCTACCAAGTGGAAATTTACTCCATAATAGGTAAATAAAATGGACAAGAACGCAAACATACTCATCAAGTTGAATACCCATTTACCTCTTAAAGCAGGAACAAAACGCATGTGAATTACAAAAGCGTAAACCATAATACTAATCAAAGCCCACGTTTCTTTTGGATCCCAACCCCAGTATCTTCCCCAACTTTCATTAGCCCATTGACCTCCTAAAAAGTTACCGATGGTTAACAAAATCAGTCCAATCGTCAAAGCCATCTCATTGATGTAAGTGATTTCTCGGATGTTTAATTCCATTACAACTTTGTTTTTCTCTGTTGTGCACAAAATTAATATCAACGAAACAAGTCCTAAAATCATTCCTAAAGCAAATGGTCCGTAACTGGCCACGATTACAGCAACGTGAATCATTAACCAATACGAATTTAACACCGGTTGCAACGTTGCAATTTCAGGATCTACCCAGTTGGCGTAAGCTGCCATTAAAATCATTGAAGTTACAAATGCAGACGATGCTACGGTCAATTTTGATTTAATGTCAAAAGCTAAACCAAAGAACATTGTAGCCCAAGCCACGTAAACAATGGACTCATAAGCGTTACTCCACGGAGCGTGACCAGCAATATACCATCTTCCTATCAATCCAACTGTATGTGCTAAAAATAATACGGCAATAAAAACATGCATGAAATTGACCAAGAATTTCAGTACTTTATTTTTCTCGTTGAAAATCTTAACCACTACTAAAAGGATCATTAAAATTCCTCCAATCATGTAGAGGAAAAACAAATTTTTGAAAATATTTATTTTATTGTACAGAATTTCCCAACTAATTTTATCATCAGATGGCATTACTTTCGATCCGAACTTTCTCTGAAATTTTTGAATTCCATCCAGATAAAAATCAGATTCTTTGTATTTACCGGTATTCGCGGCATTACTCAAAGACGCTAAATAAATAGGAATAATTTGTTTCGTGAAAGTCGAATCCATTCCTTTAATATTCGTCTCTCCTAATTCCGGATAAGAAACCCATTTGTTATTCGCATCATTTGGAATTGGGAAAATTTTCAAAATACTTCCAAATAAAGCCGAACTCAATAGATTTACTTTCTTATCCGTTTCTACGAAATCTTTTTGAAATTGATTTGGATTCGCCGTTTTGTAAGCCGCATCTAAATATGGAGACAATTTATAATTTCCCTTTTCGTCGAAGAAATTAATAAAAGCAGCCAACTTTTGATCGGCAGGAATTCCAATAATTTTACGCAAACTATCGTTACCCGTACTCATGTAAATCATTTGCACTTGGTACCACGCATTTGGAAATTGCGTCATCGACAAGAAAACCTGATCGGCATTCATTCCTTTGTACGTATCAGAATGACTCACTTTTCGCAATAATTCTGAGGAAAAAGTATTTACAGGTTTCATTCGACCTCCTGCATCTTGGACTACTAATTTACCAAATCGGCCTGCATGATCTTCTGAAACTTTATATTTCTGAATTAAAGAATCAATCGATTTTAAGTCAAATGGTTTTTCCTGATGCGGTTCTTGTGCAAAACCACTTAAACTCAATAGTAAAACGATTACAGTCAATTTCGCTTTTTTCAATTTTACTTTTTCTAATTTTCGTTTAATATCTGCAAAACGAGAATATTTGGTAAACATAATTGCCATCATAGCGAAGTATAATAAGAAGTAGCCAATGTACGTAATCCAAGTTCCCCAGAAATCACTGTTTACGGATAAAATCGTTCCTTTTTCGTCCTCGTCAAATTGCGCTTGAAAAAACCGATAACCTCTATAATCCAATACATGATTCATATAAATATGGTAATCAAATTTCTCCTCGCCATCAATAACTTCCACTTTACTTTCAAAGGTGGAATAACTTTTCTCTGTTCCAGGATATTTCTGTGCGATAAAATCATTCAGTTTTACCTTAAATGGCGTATTGTACACTTTACTTCCGTACATCAAAGTGAATTCTAAATCGCCCACTTTTACTACAGTCGGTACTCCCATTTTTCCTTTCGTTCCAACCAGTGTTACTTCCTTTTCCTCATTTCCAGAAGAAACTTTTAGCACAAGTGCGTCATCTGTTCGTACATCTTTGTAATCATTATTACTTTTGTAGGCTACTTTACCTTTCATCGGCTGATCAGGAAACACAAATTGTGCTCCACCTAAATTATAAAGTGATCGCATCATCAAAGGTTGGACGTCATTCATTGTCACTTTTCCTTTCAACTGATCGGACATTCGCATAAACTCGCCTTCAAATGGGGCTTGAATGGTATAAGGTTGTACTTCTGTGTTGATGTTAATTGCACCTTTTACATATTTATTCAAAGAAAACAGAACGTTATGTAAGTTTTCAACTTCACCTGATTTTAAATAATGTTCGTGTCGCGTACCATCACCAGATTCCACCATTTTCAGATATACAATTCCATTGGCATCTTTAACGATTTCTTGAGTGGCACCCATTACGAAATCTTGGTATTCAATTTTATAAGGTGTTTGGTCGAATTTACTATTTATGGAAAAATCATTATTCGTAGCCGGAGACATTAAAAGTGGATTTTCATGGGTCTTGCGTTTCATTTCGCCCAAATATTCGCCATCCACAAAAATAGTAAGGAATGTTTTGTCCGATAAAAATTCATTTGACATTTCACCTTCACGAATAGGCATCATCCCTTCATGACTGATGTATCTTGTAACAAAAGCACCTGCAAGAATGAAGATAAAAGACAAATGCAGCAGCAAAGACGCCCATTTTTCTTTTTTATGCAATTGGTAACGCTTGATATTTCCGATGAAATTGACCATGAATAAAAACATGATTGCTTCAAACCACCAGGCATTGTAAACCATGATTCGAGCAGTATCAGTATTGTATTTACTTTCTATAAAAGTTCCAGCTGCCATTGCAACAGCAAACGAAACAAATAAAAGAGCCATTAAACGTGTTGAAAAGAAAATGGAGCCGAGAACCGAAACTATTTTTTTATCCATTGTAGTGGAAATTAGATTTTTATAAGTTGTGCAAAAGTACGCAAAAATGTTAGCATTGTCCTAAAACAAAAGGCGACCAAATCTTAAATAATCCTTAAAAGAAATAGGGGAAATCCAAAATATTTTCGGGAGATAAAAAGTTAAGTCACATTGAAAATCACATGTTTTTCGAACTATTGTACAAGATTTTTACTAATTTATAATGGTTGAAATTAAAAAATGCATGGTTGAAATTATTATAACTGATAAATCCTTATTTTTTGAATAATTTTGCGGTATGGTAAAAATCACTATCATTGGCTACGGAAATGTAGCGCAACATTTAATTCATGCATTCCAGCAGCAATCAGACGTTGTTATTGAGCAGGTTTATTCTCGGAATTACGAAGATGGAAATCGTATCGATTCATCATTGAACTTCACTTCTAATTGGGACGATTTAGTTCCGACTGATCTGTTTATCATAGCCGTTTCAGATGATGCCATTGCTGAAGTTTCCTTACATTTTCCTTTGAAAAACCAACTCGTAGTGCATACTTCGGGAAGCGTTTCTTTAGAACAAATAAGCAACCACAACCGAAGAGGTGTTTTTTATCCGTTGCAGACTTTTACAAAAGGCAAGAATGTTGATTTTTCTCAGATTCCAATTTGCATTGAAACTGAATTCAGTGCTGATTTAGAAATCTTGAAAAAATTAGCCCAAGTAATTTCAGAGAAAACACATATTATTAATTCACAACAGCGACGAGCACTTCATGTAGCTGCGGTTTACGTAAATAATTTTGTAAATCACCTGTACCAAATTGGCAACGAAATTTGCATAGAAAATCAAATTCCATTCAGCATTTTACAATCTTTGATAAAAGAAACTGCTTCTAAAATCGAAACATTGTCTCCTGTTGAAGCACAAACAGGTCCTGCAAAAAGAAACGACCAACAAACGATTGAATCGCATTTGGACTTTTTAGAACCAAATAAGATGCAGCGAAATATTTATAAATTATTAACTGAATCCATCCAAAGCAATGGCAAAGAGCTATAAAGAAACTTTAAACGACATTACCACTTTTATTTTTGACATTGACGGCGTTTTAACCGACAGTTCTGTTCACGTTTCTCAGACCGGAGAAATGTTGCGAATCATGAATATCCGAGATGGATTTGCAATGAAGGCGGCTATTGAAAGCGGTTACAATGTCTGTATTATTTCGGGTGGTTCCAATGAAGGTGTAAGAATCCGACTCCAAAATTTAGGAATTAGCGAAATCCATTTAGGTTCTTCAGACAAAGTGAAAACATTTAAACAATATACAGAAGCCTACACCATCAATCCGGAACACGTACTTTATATGGGCGACGATATTCCCGATTATCACGTGATGCAATTAGTTGGCTTACCCACTTGTCCACAAGATGCGGTTTCTGAAATTAAATCGATTTCAAAATACATTTCCCACATAAATGGAGGAAAAGGAGCTGTTCGTGAAGTTATCGAACAAGTCATGAAAGTCCAAGGAAAATGGAATACGTATTTTGACGGCAAACACGACTAAATTTTAATCTAATTTTTTACTCTAAATCAAGTAAAATCGTAATGTTTTCCTTTACTTTCTGAATCATATCTTCAGGAAGTTTCCCTACTTTCTCAATCAGTCTTTTATTGTCAAGTGCTCGAATTTGATCGATCATTACGTCGAAGTCCTGCGTCAAATTAGCCATACCCGATTTTAAATGTACCCGTAAAATATCAAAATCTTCTTTTACAATATCAGTCAAAGGACAAATTACCGTTGTTGCATGCGGAATAGCATTTAATAAATTGGTCTGCATTACTAACACAGGACGCTTTTTATCTCCTTCTGTTCCCAGTTGCGGATTAAAATCAGCAATCCAAATTTCAAATTGATTTACCATCTTGACATATTATTTAATTTATTAAAGGATAATTTTACCAAAACTTTTTGGACAAATCCGATTCCACTTTTAATTTCTTTTCGATCAGTTCTCTTTTTTGAATTTTGTTGTAAAACTCAAGTGCTTCGTTAATGTACTTATTTCGAGAGATGGCCCTTTGACTGAGAATCCGCTCTGTATCTTCGAAAATGGACTGTTCTAACTTTAAAGATATTGCTTTCATATATTTAAATTTTATACCACAAATATATATTAAAATTAACTACTAAAAAGAGAAAAATAAAAAATTTACTTATTTTATAGTATATTTTAGTAGTTAATATGGATATATTTAATAATATCAATTACTACTACTATAAATCTTTTTCTTAAGATTTATCTATTGAAAAGTTATGTATTTTTTGGTATAATATCTCCTCTAAATACTGAAATTTATCAACAAAAAAAAAATGTACCTTTGCAAATCAAATACAAAGAATGAGATTACACAGAAATTTAGTTTACACAACTATTGATTCATTAAATGCAATTTTTAATGAAGGAGAATATGCAGACAAAGTAGTAGCGCGAGCTTTAAAAAAAGACAAACGTTGGGGAAGCCACGATCGTAAGTTCGTTGCGGAAACAATTTATGAAATAGTACGTTGGAAAAGATTGTATGCAGAGATTGCAGATGTAAAAGAACCGTTTGACCGTGAGGATTTATGGAGGATGTTTGCTGTTTGGGCAGTTTTGAGAGGTTACCCAATACCGGATTGGCGCCAATTAGATGGAACGCCGGAGCGAAAAATCAAAGGCCGTTTTGACGAGCTTTCTAAAAACAGAGTTTATAGAGAATCTATTCCAGACTGGATGGACGAACTTGGCGTAAAAGAATTAGGCGAAGAAAAATGGAGCAAAGAAATTGCTGCACAAAACCAACCTGCAAAAGTTATTCTGAGAGTCAATACTTTAAAGACTACAAAAGAAGCACTTCGCGCCATATTAATGGATTTAGACATTGATACTGAATTCGTCAAAGGACACGACGATGCATTGGTTTTAAAAGAAAGAGCAAATGTGTTTTTGACGGACGCTTTTAAAAACGGATTCTTTGAAGTGCAAGATGCAAATTCACAATTAGTAGCTGCTTTTCTAGACGTTAAACCAGGAATGAGAGTTGTTGACACTTGTGCTGGTGCTGGTGGAAAAGCACTTCATATGGCTTCATTGATGGAAAACAAAGGCCAGTTGATTGCAATGGATTTGTACGAAAGCAAACTGAAGCAGTTGAAAATTAGAGCGAAGAGAAACGGTGCTTTCAACATTGAATATAAAATTATTGATTCGACGAAAGTCATCAAGAAGTTGCAAGAAAAAGCAGATCGCGTTTTGATTGACGCACCTTGTAGCGGATTAGGAGTTTTAAAAAGAAATCCAGATGCGAAGTGGAAACTGCAGCCGGAATTTATTGACAACATCAAAAAAGTCCAAGCTGAAGTTTTAGAAAGCTATTCTCGAATTGTAAAACCCGGTGGAAAGCTGGTTTATGCAACTTGTTCCGTTTTACCTTCCGAAAATCAAGAGCAGGTGGAAAAATTCTTAAAAACCGATAATGGTAAGAAATTCACCTTCATAAAAGACCAAAAAATATTAGCGTCGGAATCCGGTTTTGACGGATTTTATATGGCACTTTTAGAACGAAAAGAATAACAATAAAAACAAATCGCCCTTTCGCTTTTTTAACTACCTAATTATTAGTTGTTAAAAAAGTAAAAGGGCGAAATTATTCCCATATATTTGTTTCCCTTAATTTGAAAAGAAAATGAAAAAAAATTACACTTTTTTGCTTTTATTAGTATCAGTTGTATTATTCGCTCAAGCGCCAGCAAACTATTATAACAATGCAACTGGAACTGGATATACCTTGAAAACCCAGTTGAAAACAATTATTAGTACTGGCGCGATTGACAAAGGATACGCTGCTTTGTGGAACCTGTATTACACTTCTGATGTTCGAGCCGATGGAAAAGTATGGGACATGTATTCAGACTGTAATATGACTTTTGGAACCGACCAAGACACAGGAAGTAGCGGAACATCACAATGTCAAAAATACAACCGCGAACATTCTTTTCCAAAAAGTTGGTTTAATGATGCTGCTCCAATGGTAAGTGACGCATATCATATTCTTCCCGCTGACAAATACGTTAACGGAGTTAGAGGGAATTTTGCCTATGGAATTGTTGGAACTGCAAATTTCACTTCATTTAATGGATCCAAGAGAGGAAATAACATAGCTCCTGGAGCTCCAAGTGCGATAGTTTTTGAGCCAGCGGACGAATTTAAAGGCGATTTTGCACGTATTTATTTCTACATGGCTACAAGATATCAAGATGTAGTAGCAAACTGGACCGGAAATGATTCAGATGGCGACTCGATGCTCGATGGAACCAGCAACAAAGTTTTTTCGCAATGGACATTAGACATGCTTTACCAATGGCATATTGCAGATCCTGTGAGTGTTAAGGAAACAAACAGAAATAATGTTGTTTATAACTATCAAAACAATCGAAATCCATTTGTTGATCATCCAGAATATGTTGCAATAATTTGGGGCGCTTCACTTTCTACAACTCAATTTAATACAATTGCTGCTGTTACTGTTTATCCAAATCCATCAAATGATCATCGCATCAATATTAGTTATGAAGACACTATTGATGAAATTCAACTAATCAATGTTAATGGTCAAATTATGCAGCAAATTACTAAACCTGCATCAAGTAACAGTACGTACACTATTGAAAATATCCCTACTGGATTCTATTTTTTACGTCTTTCAAATGGCGGTCAATCAGTAGTTAAAAAAGTAATCGTGAATTAACCTTTGCTGATCAAAATTTTTAAAACCAACGTATTACGCGTTGGTTTTTTTTATACAAATTCGTCAACAAATGTTAAATAACTTAAAAAACATAAATAATAAGTTACATTTGCTACCCTAAAATAGTTTCTAATGAAGAACAAAATTACTTTTCTTTTCCTATTAAATTCAATATTATTACTTGCACAACAAGGAGCTCCTGCAACATATTACAATGGATTCAACTGGAATCAAACAGGTACTTCCTTAAAAAATGCATTGAGTACAAAAATCATTTCAACGCATTCAAAACTCTTAAGCTATCAACAAGCAGAATATGCGATACAAGTTGTGGATTTAGATCCGCTTGATACTTCGAATACAAATGTACTACTTGTCTATGGGTTCAGTCCCTCAATTTGTCCTTCTTCAGTTGCAGATGACAACGACCATAGAAGAAGAAATAAAGATAGTGATGGCGGTGGCGCAACTTGCCAATGGAACCGCGAACATACTTACGCCAAATCTTTAGGAACGCCCAATCTAGGAACTGCAGGTGCTGGAGCTGATGCACATCATCTGAGAGCTGCTGACGTACAAAGAAATAGCGACAGAGGAAGTAAAAAATTCAGTGCAGGCTCAGGAAATTCACAAAGTTTAGGAGCCACTTGGTATCCTGGCGACGAATGGAAAGGCGATATTGCACGAATGATGATGTACATGTATTTGCGTTACGGAAACCAATGTTTGCCAAAAAATGTAGCTTCAGGAACTGTAAACGCATTAGATTCCAATATGATTAATTTACTGTTGCAATGGAACGCTCAAGATCCTGTTTCGACTTATGAAGACACAAGAAACACCTATCTAGGAAATGCTAATAATGCGTACGGTCAAGGAAATAGAAATCCATTTATTGACAATCCTTATTTAGCCACACTTATTTGGGGAGGACAAGTTGCCGAAAATCGCTGGCCAAACGTGTATCTAACAGCACCAATATTTGACTTGAACGACGACTTAGTGGTGTATCCAAATCCAACAAACAATCACAGGATTTCTATTGCTACTGAAATCAAATTGGACGAAATTCAACTAATCAATATCAATGGGCAAATCATGCAGCAAATCAAAAATCCTGCTGTAATCAATAATAGTTATTCTGTCGAAAATATTCCGCAAGGTTTTTATATTTTACGAATTACTGCGGACGATCAAACGGTGGTTAAGAAAGTAATTGTAAATTAAGAAAGTGTTTTAGGTTCTATATTAAAATGAAAAAACTCCGATACTAATTTAATTTAGCATCGGAGTTTTTTCTATTTATAATAATGTGAAAAATTAGCCTTGATTCATTGAGATTAGGAATTCCTCATTATTTCTCGTTTTCTTAAATCGATCGTTGATGAAGTCCATTGCTTCTACTGGATTCATATCCGAAAGGTATTTTCGCATAATCCACATACGTTGCAATGTTTTTTCGTCCAATAGTAAATCGTCGCGACGTGTACTTGACGATGTCAAATCGATTGCTGGGAAAATACGTTTGTTGGCAATTTTTCTGTCCAACTGCAATTCCATATTTCCTGTTCCTTTGAATTCTTCGAAGATTACTTCATCCATTTTAGAACCGGTTTCTGTCAATGCCGTAGCGATGATACTTAATGAACCACCATTCTCAACATTTCTTGCCGCACCAAAGAAACGTTTTGGTTTCTGTAATGCATTTGCATCTACTCCACCACTTAACACTTTTCCTGACGCAGGTTGAACCGTATTGTATGCTCTTGCTAAACGTGTAATCGAATCCAAGAGAATCACAACATCATGTCCACATTCCACTAAACGTTTTGCTTTTTCTAAAACAATATTCGCAATTTTCACGTGTTCCTGTGGTTCACGGTCAAATGTTGAAGCAACTACCTCTCCACGAACGCTACGTTGCATATCTGTAACCTCTTCTGGTCGTTCGTCAATTAATAAAACGATCAAATACACTTCTGGATGATTCGCGGCAATTGCATTTGCGATGTCCTTTAACAACATGGTTTTACCCGTTTTCGGTTGGGCAACGATCATTCCACGTTGTCCTTTTCCAATTGGCGAAAACAAATCGATAATTCGAGTGGAAATTGTACTTTCTTTCTCTGCTAATCTGAATTTTTCATCTGGAAAAACCGGCGTTAAATGTTCAAAAGAAACACGATCGCGAACCACTTGCGGATCATGTCCGTTGATTTTTAACACACGAACTAATGGGAAGAACTTCTCGCCTTCTTTTGGAGGACGAACTACGCCTTTGACTGTATCACCCGTTTTTAAGCCAAAAAGACGTACTTGCGAGTTTGACAAATAAATATCATCCGGAGAAGCTAAATAATTGTAATCCGAAGAACGTAAAAATCCGTATCCGTCAGGCATCATTTCTAAAACACCTTCACTTTCAATAATCCCGTCGAATTCAAAATCAGAATCGCGGTAATTATTTTTCTTGTTCTTCTGGCTTGGGTTCTGCGGTGCATTTCCGTTACCATTTGAATTTTGATTTGGATTTTGGCTCGGGTTTATCTTCGAATTCGGGTTTGCTTTTTGAGCATGAACCGGTTTTTTAGGCTTTGTCTCCTCTTCAGAAGTTGCTGATTCTAGATTTTCAGAAGTAGCAGTGACTTCTTTAACACCTTCATCAGCTGATTTACGTTCAACGGCAGCGTTGACTTTACTTTCGTATTTTGCCTTATTAAACTTGATTACTTTTCGTTCAGGAGCGATTTTTACTTCTGCTTCAGTAGTAGTTTCGTTTTTTTGAACATCCGTTGCAGCCAAATTTAAATCACTTGCAGCGTCGTCTTGCTTTTTTGTAGGAACAATGCGTGTTCTTTTTGGGCTTTCATCCGATGGTGTTTGAACAGTTTCAGCAGCAGGAGAAGGCTTTGCCTCGCTTTGCTTTTGTAAAATTTGTTCAACAAGAAGATCTTTTTTGACACCTGCTGATTTGATTTTTGCCAACTTGGCTATGTCTTGAAGCTCAGCCAGCTTCATTTGCTTTAATGCAGAAATTTCAAACATGTATGTTTATTTGAATTAATTAGTTCGGAAGTTGTAGTGAGATGTTGTTGTGCAATATTATTTGTCTTGCAAACCCTAAAAGATGAAGTACTTATAGGTTTATACTGCAATATTACGAATAAATTTTTAGCTTACAATAGTATTTTTCAAAAAGAAGATATATTTTTGCGTTAGATTTTTATAAAAAATGTTACAAAGAATACAAACCATTTACCTTATTCTCGCTGCAGTTGTCACTGGAGTTTTGCCTTTTGTTTTTCCACTTTGGAAACAAGTAACAGGAACTGCAATTGCCGACTTCTATTTCATGACCGAAATAAGTTACGTGGCGTTATTTGGATTAAGTACTACTTTATCCATTGTAAGTATTATGAGTTTTAAAAAGAGACAAAATCAATTTGTCATGGGCAGATTGAACATCATATTGAATTTATTTTTATTAGGGTTATTTGTGTATCGGTTACTAACGGTATCTGGAGAAACTTCGGTTTCTGAGAAAGGTATTGGGATGTTCCTTCCTATTGTTGCTATCGTTTTTTTGGTCTTGGCCAATAAAGCCATCAAGAAGGATGAAGATCTCGTAAAATCTGTGGATCGATTGAGATAAACCTATAAACTTAGTTTATTAGTGCGAAGAAAAGTCCTGACGAAAGTTGGGACTTTTTTTGTTTTATACTTTTTTAATCTACTACTAATTTGGGCGTTCCCCTCCGCAAAAACTTCGGGTCAGGCTGTTCGTTCCCGCTTTTATTGTCTCGTCCCAAAAGACGACACAATAAAGAGCTCCACTTCCATCCTTAACGCGAAATCCCGCAGCGCCAGAAAAGATATTTTTATTCTGAAATCTTAATTTTGGTAGGAAATTTAAAACTTGGAAATCTTCATTCAAACAAGATCCCGAAATAAATTCGGCATGACAAATATCTATATTTTATCCCGTAATTGTCAAGTTGCATTTATTTCAGCTTCTCACAAAATTAGATATCGAAATGAATTTGGCATCACAAAATGAGAGTTATGTAGAAACTTACTTATAAATCTTCTTAATCCTGTCCAGATCACGTTTCGTATCTTGTTCTTTCAAAGATTCGCGTTTGTCGTACGTCTTTTTACCTCGAGCTAAAGAAATCTCAAGTTTCGCCATTCCTTTTTCATTGGTATACAATTTAAGTGGCACAATAGTCAAGCCTTTCGCTTGCACGTTTTTTGCTAAATTTTTCAGTTCCCGTTTGTTCAACAACAATTTACGTTCGCTTCGCGCTTTATGGTTGAATTGATTCCCGAAAGCATATTCTTCAATATACATATTGATCACGAAAAGTTCACCACGTTCATTGAATTCGCAGAAGCTTTCCGTAATGTTTGCTTTTCCCAACCGAATGGATTTGATTTCCGTTCCGGTTAAAACAATTCCAGCGGAATATTTCTCGATTAATTCAAAATCAAAACGAGCACGTTTATTTAATATATTTATTGTCTTTAGCATAGGATTGCAAATGTAGTGACATTCCTTTAAATCGTCAATAGATTTTGAATATTGGTCACCGTTTTTATTTTAATAGTTGCAAAAAATACGCACTTTTGCTAAATCAAAACTTCCAAATTATAAAACATGAATAATCCGAATCCAAAAAATCCACTTCACGGCATTACTTTACAGAAAATGCTTGAAGACTTAATTCAGTTTTACGGATTTGACACCTTGGGCGAATTGATCAAAATCAAATGTTTTACGGACAATCCAAGTTTAAAATCCAGCTTGACTTTTCTGCGAAAAACACCTTGGGCCCGCGAAAAAGTCGAAGAATTATACTTGAGAACACTTCCTAAAATCATTGGAAAAATATAAATTACTTATTCCTCAGGAATTCCACGCCATTTTTTAATCACTCGTGAAAGCAGAAACAATACAAAAACGAGTAACAGTAAATTTAATTGAGCTAATAAAACGACGTTAGTTTCAATCCAATCAATTTTTGGAAATTCCTCGACAACCACACCTGTCTCAAAATTATATCGGTTGTTGTATCCCGAATATTTTTTTACAAAATCCATCACGATGACGTAGATCATTGGCAAAAATCCAGGTAACAACCACAACATTTGATTTAAAGCAATTCCCGAAAGCTTCTTGCCCTTTTTCTGATAATAAACCACAATAAAATAGACAAATACAAGTAAGAAATAGAGCAAATAGAGCATGGGAAAAGTCAAGCTATAACTGAAAAGTGCGGTTCCAATTCCGAAAATAATTTGAACAACACCCATTGCAATCAAGGAGATAGTCCATTTTCGAGCAGAGGTAACTCTGAAACTGAAAACCAATAATGAACCACCGAAACCGAGATACAGAACGACCATAATGTAATCTAAATCTACTAACGAATTTCCCCAGGCTTCCGCGACTTTAGCGTAAAATCGATATAACGGTTTATGACTTACGTAATATTTTGAGTAGACGTATTGTTGTTCATTTTCTGTTTTAATTGTTGTAGTAGTGGTGTCGCGACTAGAAATCACATCATCACTTTCCATTACTACTTCATTTTCTTTAAATCCATATTCGTATAAAAGATCTCTTTCAGAAGTTCCAATTACTTTATAAGTTGTAAATTCTGGATAATTATATACCAAATCCATCCATTGTTCAGCTGATATATTCGACTTCAACTTATGTTCATTTGCAACAGCAAAATAATCTTGGAAAATTTTTAAAATTTGCGCTTTATCATCTCGTTTCATCCAACGTTGCACTTGAAGGCGACGTAAAGAATCACTTTCAGAATTAAACGAAGGAAACATTTCCATGTTTTTATTCATCAAAGAATTTAAAGCATATCTTTTGCCTTCAAACGGAAATGAATCACGCTGAACTTGAATAATTTTACCATTAACCGTTTTATCTTCCCAGTTACTTTCCTTAAAACTTCCCTGCAGAAACATCGACGCTTTACTGATCGTCTCGCAACGTTCTAACACAACTTTATGGGACATATTACTTCGCATCTGCACATTTGCTCCTAGAACTGCCGAAAGTGCATAACTAAAAGTGGACAAGCAAAAGATTAAAATGAGCATCCATTCCTTAAATAACGCATTATTGGTTTTAGGATAAAAAGCCTTAAACGCATTGTTTCTAAAATACAAAACACACCAAATGATCGAAACCAAAACCGATATCAGAATGGCAAATAAATTGATCGTAATTGCATTACTGTCCTGATTGTAATAATTATGAATTTGCACCGAATGTACAATTGCATTTTGATAACCAACTGCAAAAAACAGAAGGTGAATCAGTAATGAAATCAGCAAAAACGGAATTATTTTAGTATTCCAAATCAAGGGATAATTGTAAACAAATTTATGATTGAAGTTTTTAAACATGATGACGAATTTAGGAGATGAAGAAACGACGCGTTGAGTTGGAAATATTCCTGTAATATTGAATCGGAACATTGTGCTCCGTCAACATTTGCAAAAATTGCGAGGGCGAAAGTGCTGCTGTACAAGTCGCAATATAAACCCCTCCATTGATCTGCAAGTCAATTAATTCCCTTTCGAATATTGGAATTAGCTGATTTTTTGTCCATTCCGTTTCAAACTCATAAATGAAATTTTGAACTTCAATTGCGTCGTTTTCGTTTACTCTATTTTCGTACAAGTTTTTCTGTGAACCGTTTTTCAAAAAGATAACCTGGTCCGAAGTTTTCTCCACTTCATATAATTGTTGTGAACTCAACACAATCCCAATTGGTCGAAATGGCGACTTTGAAATCGCTTTAAAATCCTCTAAAATCGTTTGCTGAGCCAAAATATCTAAATTAGCCAACGGTTCATCTATCAACAGTATTTTAGGTTTACGTAAAAGCATGTGTGCTAGTTCCAAACGCATTTTGAATCCAGACGATAAATCTTTCCAACCATAATCCCGAAACTTTCTCAAGCCCAAACGTGCCATAATCAAGTTAACAACTAGGACATTTTCATTAGGCTTATAGCCATAACTTGCAGCTGCAAATTCTAAATTTGTAAATACGGAGCCGTACCATGTTTCTGTTCGTTGCGGAATATAAACGAGCTGTGTTCTTAAATCATATAAATCGTCGTACTGAAAATGATAGTTCAGTTCGCCTGATGTAGAAAATAATTCCCCACAAAGCAAACGCAATAACGTGGTTTTTCCATTTCCGTTTTCGCCCACTAAACCTAAAATTTCTCCGTGATGTAGATTCAAATTAACAGGACCAAGAGAAAATCGCCCTGAAGGATATATTTTTTCTAAAGCTGTGACACTAACTAAAAGTTTAGATTCTGGAATTTCCTTTTGACTCAAGAATGCAAAGAGTTCGTCTAAAAGTGACTGAAATTTTATCTTTTTCTCCGGAATGTTTTCGGAATTTGAATCTAACCAATCTAGCAAATCATTGGTTTTTTGATAAAACGCTACCGATTCAGTATCGAGTGTTAAGTCAATAATTCGTTTGGTTAAAATCGCAAAATCATCGTATTTTAAGTAATCGACAATCTGTTCAAACTGCAGTTGAAAAGCATTCATTGGCACATTTATTTAATCAAATATAATTAAATAAAGGGAAGAAAAATACGCACAAAAAAAAGTCTTGAAAAAAATTCAAGACTTTTAAGTGTAGGATGAGTTCGTTATTCTACTGTTACCGTATGCTCGACAAAAGTTTCGTTTGTCTTTTTAAATTTGACCAAATAGGTTCCCGGTATACTTTTCTTAAACGTATAATTTGATTTTTGCGTGCTTTCTACTTCATCACAACTACAAGCGTCGTAAGTTGTATTTACGGTAACGATATCAACCATAGGCTGCAAATCTTCATTTTTATAGAAAGAATAAAAATTACCACAATTTTTTTTGGTTTTGTAGGAAACTTCTAGTAAAATTGGCACATCAACAACTGCTTCTGTTGGGCCAGTGACTGCTAGTGCGGGAACGCCAACAACTGCTGGACAACTGCTTGATCCTGTACTTCCGATATCGCAACTTGCAAATAAAACCGCTGTAAATGCGATTAGAGAGATTTTCTTGAACATAATGATTAGTTTAATGGTAGATGCAACTACTTTGAAAGGGTTGCTTTTTTAATTGAATAATTATCTTAAATTTTATTGTACTGCAATTTCAATGCTGTACGTTGCCGAAAATTGACCGTTTTTTTCCAACGATTGAATGCCTGACTTTTCTTCTAATTTCTGTGAACTTACCACTTCATCCGCATGACCAAACCAAGGTTCGATGCAAATAAATGGAGCATTCACTTTTGTCCAAATTCCCAAATCAGGAAAGTTTTTGAAATTTATTTTTAAAAAATCTTTCGCATTTTCTTGAATTGTAATTGCTTGTATTTTATGGTTTTTGAATACCAACGCATCTTTTTCAAAGAGTTGATAATGGAGTGGCAAATGGTTGCTTTCAACTTCAAGATTTTGTATTTCAGCGGATAAAAGATGATCTTCTAGAAACGAAAATTGCAATGCTTCGTCTGTTTCAAAAACCAATGAATAGTGATCAAAATTTTCAGCTAGCGCAAAACCAGGATGTCCACCAATTGAGAAAAACAGGTTGCCGCTTGAATTATTTTTCACTTTGTAAGCAACTGTTAATTGGTTTTCTACTAAACGATATTCAATTTGCAATTCAAAACAAAACGGATATACTTTAAGTGTTTCCGCATCTTCTTGTAAAGAAAACAGAATTGTATGTTCCGTTTGTTCAACAATTTGAAATTGCTTTTCTCGTGCAAAGCCATGTCTTGGCAAGGTATATTCTTTTCCTCCAAAGAAATAAACATCGTCTTTTAAGGAGCCAATTGTGGGAAACAAAATAGGAGAATGCTTATCCCAAAATTCAGGATTACCTTCCCAAATGTATTCCTTTTCATTAGACTTCAGCGAAATAAGTTCCGCACCTAAAGTATCGAAAGTCGCTTCTAAAATGTTGTTTTTAATCTGAACTCTCATAAAAAAATAATGCTATTTCACAAAAAAAGTCAGCGATAACGCCGACTTTCTTAAAATTTTTTGAATATTATTCTTGTTCTTTATTCAACATTTCCCATAACTTATCTTTCAACTCCACAAGTCCTTGTTGCGCAACGGATGAGATAAACATGTAAGGAATAGTCAATTCTTTGTCTAATTGTGTTTTCAATTCCGCTTTTAATTCGTCGTCAAGCATGTCGCATTTTGAAATAACTAACATTCGCTCTTTGTCTAACATTTCAGGATTGTACTTCGTCAATTCATTCACAAGAATGTCGTATTCTCCTTTGATATCTTCGGTATCGACAGGAACTAAAAACAACAATGTTGAATTTCTTTCAATGTGACGCAAGAAATAATGCCCCAACCCTTTTCCTTCTGCAGCACCTTCAATAATTCCAGGAATATCAGCAATCACAAAAGATTGATAATCTCTGTACGCTACAATTCCCAAGTTTGGTTTTAATGTTGTAAACGGATAATCAGCAATTTTTGGCTTAGCAGAAGTCAACACAGAAAGCAAAGTAGATTTTCCTGCATTTGGAAAACCAACTAATCCCACATCCGCTAAAACTTTAAGTTCTAAAACGATATCACTTTCTTCTGAAGGTAAACCCGGTTGAGCATAACGAGGCGTTTGATTTGTAGAGCTTCTAAAGTGCCAGTTTCCTAAACCACCTTTTCCACCTTGAGCGATGATTCTTTTCTCATCATGTTCTGTAATTTCAAACATGATTTCATTCGTTTCCTTGTCGCGAACAACAGTACCTAAAGGAACTTCGATAAATTTATCGTCTCCATTAGCTCCCGTACTTCGGTCTCCTCCTCCATCTCCACCGTGACCAGCTTTAATGTGTCGCGCGAATTTCAAGTGAAATAAAGTCCACAAACTTTTATTTCCAACCAAGTAAACGTGACCACCTCGCCCACCATCTCCACCATCAGGTCCACCTTTTTCGATAAATTTTTCACGGTGCAAATGCGTTGAACCCTTTCCTCCTTTTCCGGAAGAAACATATATTTTTACGTAATCTACAAAATTTCCTTCTGTCATTTCTTTTGTTTTCAGTTGTCGGTTTTCAGTTGTCAGTTAAAACTGATAACGGAAAACGAACTACTATTTTTCTTTTAGTGCCTTAATTAACACTTTATCAATCTTCACACCGTCCATATCAATCACTTCCAACTCTAAACCGTTCCACTTTAGTTTCTCTCCTTGCTTTGGAATACGCGAAAGTTCGGTCATTATTAAACCACTAACGGTCGTAACATCATAGTCATTAATCAATTCGTCAAACTCAAAATAGGTTAAGAAATCGTGTAACGAATAATGTCCGTCTACCAACCAAGTTCCGTCTTCGCGTTCCACCAATTGAAAATCTTCTTTATAAAAATCAGAAGCGTTACCCACTAATGCTTCTAAAATATCATTTAAGGTAATAATTCCCTGAAATACACCGTATTCATCAGAAACAAACGCATAATGAATTCCACTTTGTTTGAACGTTTCCAATGCTTTATAAGCGGTCGTTTGTTCCATCATAAATGGTGCGTCAGTAACGATATCAGGAAGATTGAATGAATTTTTATTAATATTCGCGAAAATATTTTTCAAATTCACACAACCTACAATGTCGTCGTAATTTTCTCCATAAACCGGATAAACCGAATGTAATTCTTTCAACATCAATTCGGTCACTTGCGTCTTATTGGCATCAATTGGCAAGAAAACTACAGATTTTCTGTGCGTCATCAAGGAGTTGACCTTTCGGTCGCCAATATGAAAAACACGTTCCACAATATCTTGTTCAATCTCCTGAACTTCTCCACCTTCTGTACCTTCTTTGATAATGGCCTTAATCTCTTCTTCAGTCACTTTACCGTCAGAAGAAGGTTTAATCATTAAAACTTTCAATAGAAATTCGGTTGAAATGGTCAATAACCAAATAAACGGTGCCGTAATAATGGAAACCACTTTCATAGGAACAGCAACTGCTTTCGCTATTTTTTCAGGATGATTTAATCCAATTCGCTTTGGAAGCAATTCCCCCAAAACTAAAGAGAAAAAAGTCAGAACAACCACAACTAAACCTACCGCAAGAGAATCAGCATACGGCCTTAAAACTTCAAAACCTTGAATGAATACTTTTACATCAGAAGTAATTTTATCTCCACTAAAAATACCTGTTAAAATTCCAATTAAGGTAATTCCAATTTGTACTGTTGATAAAAATTTATTTGGCGAATTGGCCAATTCCAAAGCTATTTTCGCGCTTTTGTTGCCTTTTTTTGCAGCCGTTTCCAATCGGTTTTTTCGCGCAGAAATAAGTGAAATTTCTGACATAGAAAAAACACCATTCAGAATAATTAAAAAGAGAACAATGAGTATTTCCATTATTATATTTAAGACTTTAGATTCTTGGCGTCGTTGCCAAAATCTAACTAAACTATTTTAGACTATTGATCACAAGACTTAAGCGTTCGGTAATTTCTTGGATTGAACCAATGCCGTTTACGCTGTGAAATTTATTTTGACCTTTATAATAATCCATTAAAGGTGCCGTTTTTTCGTTGTATTCTTGGTACCGGTTTCTGATTTTTTCGGCATCTTGATCGTCTGGTCTTCCAGAAGTTTTTCCGCGTTCCAATATTCTTTTTACCAAAACCTCATCGTCTGCTTCTAAAGCTATTGTTGCGGTAATTTGCTCGTTTTTCGACTCTAAAAAAGCATCTAATGCTTCCGCTTGTGAAAGTGTTCTTGGAAAACCATCAAACAAAAACCCACTAGAATCAGGGTGATTGTTGCATTCACTTTCTAACATTTTGATGGTTACTGCATCGGGAACAAGTTCACCTTTATCCATAAAAGTCTTAGCCAACTTTCCTAAATCAGTATCACCCTTGATGTTAAATCTAAAAATATCTCCTGTTGAAAGATGTGTTAAATTGTATTTGGTTTTTAAAAATTCAGCTTGTGTTCCTTTTCCCGCTCCAGGTTTTCCGAATAAAACGATATTAATCATTGTGTAGTTGAGTGTGTTGTATTGTTGTGTTCTTGTAAAATTATTCTTTTAACTGATAAACTTCAGGTAAATTTCGACCTAAACCGTCGTAATCTAATCCAAAACCTACTATAAATTTGTTAGGAATTCGAATCCCAACGTAATCTAGTTTTATGTCTTTTTTATATGCTTCAGGTTTGAAAAACAAAGTAGCGATTTTAAAATGCTTTACTTTTTTAGACTTTAAAATTTCTTTTAAAACTTCAATTGTGTTTCCAGTATCTACAATATCTTCCACTATAATTACCGTTTTACCCTCTAAATCTTGGTTCAAACCAATTAACTCGTTGACTGTATTCGTGGTTTCCATTCCGCTGTAAGAAGACATTTTTACAAAACTAACTTCGCACATGCCGCGGTAATGTTTCATCAAATCAGATAAAACCATAAAAGAACCGTTTAAAACACCAATAAAAATGGGCTGTTCATCAAAAAAATCATCGTCCATTTGTTTCGCCATATTCTTAATTGCGAAGTCAATTTCTTCGGCTGAAATAAAAGGAACGAAATGTTTATCGTGAAGTTGTATCATAAGTAGTCTACTTTTAAAATAAACGACAAATTTACAAAGTATTAGCTATTCATACTAAGGTATTTTTAATTTTTTACGATTTAGATTTTTTAGCACGGAAATCCAGATTTTAAATTACATTTTTACATGCTATATTTCTACAGAAAAAAGACTTGAGAGAAATTATACCAACTCATATCCTATTTCAAAATTACAAGTACGATGTTAAAATTAAAACGGCCTTCCGCTTTTATTTCTACTTTTATAAAAAAAAGAAAATGTTTCCAAAAGCCATTCCTTATTTACTCAGTCTCTTTGTTTTGTCCTTTTGCACAAACGCTGATTCAAACGTAGATTTTACAACGTTATTCCAATTACCGAATAATATGAAAGAATCTTCGGCAGTGGAAGTCACTGAAAAGTCAGATTTGATATGGACCATACAAGATCGTGGGAACAAACCCGAAATATTTGGATTGGACAGCGAAGGAAAAATTGCTCAACAAGGCATTATTCAAGATATTGAAAATGTGGATTGGGAAGATTTGACTTCCGATAAAGAAGGAAACTTATATATTGGTGACTTTGGAAACAATAAAAACGATCGAAAAGATTTGGCTATTTACAAGATTGACGCTGCACATTTACTGCAAAAAGAGATCAACATTTCTGGCAAAATCTCCTTCTATTTGCCAGAGCAAAAGGCATTCCCTCCAAAAAAATCGAATCGCATATTTGACGTAGAAGCATTTTTTATTTTTAAAGACAATTTCTACTTGTTTACCAAAAACAGAAGTTCAAAATTTGACGGCACTACTTCCTTATATAAAGTCCCAAACGCTCCCGGAACTCATGCAGCAGAATTAATTTCGAGTTTTAAAACCTGCGAAAATTTTAATCATTGTGCCATTACTAGTGCAGATATTAGTTCGAGTGGCAAGACAATTGCATTATTGAGTTCAGATCAAGTTTGGCTCTTCAGCAATTTTAAAGAGGATGATTTCTTCAATGGAAAGATGAAAAACAGGCAACTTCCAACGTTCACGCAAAAGGAAGGGATTTGCTTTAAGGACGAAAATACACTCTACATCACAGACGAAAAGGACAAGAAAACGGGTGGAAATCTCTATAAATTAAATCTATTAAAAACCAAAAAGTAAGCCAACCGAAACGCGTCCTCCATCTTCACCTTGGAAATAAGACACTTTTCCGGTAACCACATTAGCACCGTTGATCCACATTCCGCCGCCATAGGAATTGTGCCATTTATTTGAAAAATCATTTTCTAACCAAACGCGTCCTAAGTCAAAACCGGTAAACAAACCGTATTTCCCTGGAACCAAAATGTTTCGAATTTTACCTATTTCAAACCGAACGTCTGAAGTCATAAATAACGATTGCTTTCCTGAAAATCGTTCAAAACGATACGCTCTCAAGTCAGAATCGCCGCCAATTTGTGCCATTTGGTAAAACAAATAATCAGTACTAAAAAGCATTTTAGTTTTTGCTAACGTACTAAAAACAAGCTTATCCGATTTGGTGATTTTATGAACAAAACCTAGAGCGGTTTCAAAGTAAGGCACCTTTTTATTTGTCTGATCTAAATTTACTTCATAACCGCCTTCCAGATAAAACTTCATTCCAAAAGTTGGATTTGAGGCGTTATCGTAATTTTCAAAAGCATATCGCACTTGTGCAGCTACATAATTTTGTGTCTGAAAAACTTCAGGATTGATGAACGCATTATCAAGAATAAAACGATTTGCCGTTCGATCCACCTCAACGGATCTGAAATTAAATTTGGCAAAAAAGCTTCCACCTGATTCCCCTTTCCAATGCATGGATGGTGCGAAACCTAAAGTTTGCGTTTTTATCCGATTGTAATTCATTCCTAAATTATCATCTGAATTTTGCGTTTCATTTCCATATCCAAAGAAATTAGAACTGAAGTTTGGACTTGTGACAACAGCATCTAATTCAAGTCGCCAATTATTTAAAACATTGGGAAATACGCCATTATACATAAATTCATAACCCTGTGTTGCGAAGTAATAATTAGCTTTCACATTGTGCTTTTGTGAAAAGGGATTTCGGATAAACGAATTGACTTTGTACGTCATCGAAACACCTACTTTAATACCATCATCAGGATTAAATCCAATATCTGGAGCAGTTGCAAAAGCATTAAATTTAGGTTTTTTATAATCGTACGTATTTAAATCATAACTGTCACTTAGCATTTTTGTTGTTTTTCTATCAACTTCAAACGTATTATTTTTTGATTTATAGTCAACAATTGCAACGCGTTTTCCATTCTCAATGGTGTACAAATCATTGTTCAAACCGCCAATTAATTTTAAGCGAATAGATCCCGATTCTTTTCCTTTCACTTCAAAAATATCATCCCCATCTAATCCATAAACCCACAAGTGCTTCGTTTCGTTATTCTCATAAATCCGTTTGTACTGAAACTCTTCACCTGTTTTCTTCAATCGAAAAATACTCACTTCTGTTGTACCATCACGCAGTCTATTAATGACAAATTTATCTTTTTTGTTGGTTCCAACAATCAATACCGTACGTTGCAGAACTTTATAATAATCGGTGGCAAACACATTTAAGTTGGCTCTTCTCGCTTTCAAAAATGATCTTATTTCATCACTACTTTTATCGTGCACTTCAATAGGCAATTGTGCAAAAGCAGCATCAATTGCGGCATCAGAAAGATTTTCTTTTATATATTCAGCTTGCTCAAGCCATAGTTTTTCATCAGCGGTTTTTAGAAATTTTAAATCAAGTGGATAAGGTTCCATATTGAACCATTTAATGTTTCTAATATCCGATTTAAAACCCTGCATGTGTCGCAATTCAGGTGTAGTCATAATTAAAGTCAAAGCGACTCCGCCGTACTTAGGAAATGCTTGATCGCGATCGCGTGGAATAGGTTTGTAGATTATTTTTCCGCTTTCGTGAAATTCTCCCCAACGCCACTGATCAGAATGCCGGTCCCAATCGCCAATTAGCATATCAAAAAGTCGCGCTCGAACATAAGAAGTTTCGTCGATGGCATACTTTTCATCTTTAACCAGATTTGCTAAAACATCATCTGTACTCAAAATTGCTTTTGGATTTCCAAAACTTTCATAGTCTTTAAATCCATCCATCGGACGTTCTTCAATCATGTAGAGTTCATCGCCATAATTGGCATTAAATTCTTTTAATGCATTTTGTTTTGGCACAAAAAATAACTTCGGATTCGTGTGTGGTATTCCTATGGCTTCCGCCAAATTCCCTACGATAAAAGGAGTGTAGGGATGAGAAGAAGTATAAAAATCAAGCAGAAATCGTTCCGCATACGTGTTGTCAAAGTCATTTTCAATGGCCTGATTTTTAAACGCCACCGATTGAATAAAGCGTGTCGCGCTCTTTTTTATCCCTCGCATTACAAATTCCCGTCCCAAAGTATCCGTTAATCTTAAAGAATTAGACTGATGCCCTCCTCCAGCTTTTATTGGTTTTAAACCTCCAAATAACGTATCTAAATTTACATTTGCGACTTTTATGTCTTGAGAATAGATGGAGCGATAATGGTTTCCCCAAAGAAATTTATAAAAACTATTCTTCGTTGTAAATTCCTTCGTGTAAACAGACGCGACTTTAAATTGTTCGCGTGATAATTCATAATTTTCAATTGATTCGTTCTTTTTCTCAAGAACAACATGTCTGAATAAAAGTTTTTCTGAACCATTTTTAATGCCGTAAAAAGAGGCGTGTGCTTGTCCTTTACTTCCCACTTCTAAAACCGCATAACCATTGTATCCCGCAGAAAAATCATTTGCATTTCTTGCTCGAGCAGCTTCTAATTTTGAACCGGAACCACTGATAATTTGTTTCACGTTATTTTTCTCAACGTACTGCAAATTATGATCGTGTCCCGAAACTACAACTACATTGTTATATTTTTGAATCAATGTTTTTACTCGATTAGAAAATTCGGTGTATTTTTTATTTTGCAAATCCTGTGGACTCACACCACCGGTTTTCCGAATAAGATTAGCCAACGAAGCTAAAACCGGCATCGGAATTTTATTCTCTAACGGAAATAATTGTTTTTCTAATGAAAATTGTCCGCCGTGCGTTCCATTGGTCATTAATGGATGATGAACAGCAATTACTATGGTTTTATTTTGGTTTTTATTGAGTAAACTTTCTAATTCTTCAAATAACTGTTCACGGGATTTAATTTCACAATCTTCGTTAATACCGGGATTTTTATTCCAATCTGCTAAAAACCATTCGGAATCAATAGTTATTAAAACTAAATTCTCAGGAAGATTCAGTTTGTCAATTGCACAACCATTTCGCGGAAGGAAGGATTTCTTCTGTTTTAAGCCATTATTAATATAATCTTCTTGTCTTTTAACTCCTTTAATTCCGTCGCTGTACCAATCGTGATTTCCTGGAATGAAAATAGTTTTGCCTTTAAAATCAGTAGCAACACTCATTTGAACATCTAACTTTTGTTCTGCTAATTTTCTATCTTTATGGTTTTCTTCAGGTAAGCCACTTGGATAAATATTGTCACCTAGAAAAATTAATGTGCTGTTGGAATTGGCTTTGTTTAACTTATCCTTCAAGATGTTAAGCATATTTCCACCTGCTTCACGATCTGCATTTCCTGCGTCTCCCACTAAATAAAAAGTATGATTGACGTCAATATCTTCAGGAATTTCAGTAAAATCGATATTTATATTTTTTCCATATCGAGGTTCTTTCACAGCACAACTTGTGATGAATAAAGAGACAACCGAAACAATAAAAAGTATTTTAATAATTTCAAAAATGGAAGTATGACCAGAAAATTTCATAATTTGCAGGATATTATTTTCTTATGAGTATCGTTCAGAAAACCGAAGATTTTGTCAATCAATTGTTCAAAGATAATTTATCTTTAGATTATACTTACCATAATTTTAATCATACTTTAAATGTGGTTAAAAGTGCAAGATTATTACTTGATGCTGAAAATTGCTCAGCGGATGAAACGGAAATTGCACTTCTTGCGGCTTGGTTTCACGATACGGGATATACAAAAGGTTGCGAAAAGCACGAGGAATTGAGTATTGAAATTGCTACAACATTTTTAAAGGAACAGCATTATGATGCTTCAAAAATTGAACTTATAAGCCAATTGATTCGCAAAACGGAATTGCATCAAGAACCACAAACTAAATTAGAAAAGATCATTCGAGACGCAGACTGGGCTCACTTTGGAAATCCGGACTATTTTAAGTATTGTAATTTACTGCGTTTCGAATTTGGCACTACTCGCAAAATGAAGTTTACTGATTTAGAATGGTCTTACGAAAATCAGAAATTCTTTCAAGATTCACATCAGTTTTATACGGATTATGCCAAGGAAAATTGGCAACCCATAAAAGAAAAAAACGCTGAACAACTTCAAAAAAACATCACTGTACTCGAACAAAAAAAGCAGGATAAAAAAAGCACTAAATCACTTTTAAACAAAAAGAAATTAGACAAAATTGACGTTCCAGAACGCGGAATTGATACGATGTTTCGTGTAACGTTAAACAATCATACGAAATTGAGTCAAATTGCAGACAGTAAAGCGAATATTCTTCTTTCAGTAAATGCGATTATTATTTCAATCGCACTTTCAACCTTGATTCCAAAATTAGATTCTGCGAGAAATGCACATCTTGTTATTCCTACATTTATCATGCTTTTCTTCAGCGTGATCAGCATCATATTTGCAATTCTTTCTACACGACCTAAAGTCAGCACGGGATCTTTTACTAGAAAAGATATTGACGAACGAAAGGTAAATCTATTGTTTTTTGGGAACTTCTACAAAATGCCTTTAGAAGAATATACTTGGGCGATGAAAGAATTAATGAAAGATAAAGACTATTTGTACGAATCGATGATCAAAGATTTGTATTATTTGGGACTGGTTTTAAACAGAAAGTATAAATTACTTCGAATAACTTATACCATATTCATGATTGGTATTTTAATTTCAGTAGCGGCGTTTGTGATCGCTTTCAAAAATCTTTAAATCCCATTTTTTTCAAATTTTTCAAATGCGTCGATTAATTCTTGATAATTAAAATTGGTTGTGTTTTTTTTGTAATTCACAGGAACTCGAAAACCTTTTAAACCCGCAACTCCTTGAAGATTTTCTACTTCAAAACTTTCAACGTTAGCATCTAAGTAGTTTTGCTTTTGTAAAAACCGAATGTACTTTGTGTATTCTGAAGCTTCGTGTTTTTGCGAATAAACGATTACGATTGTACCTTTTTTCGTAATTCGTTCTGATGTGTCTTTGATATTTGCTTTGTCGATCCGCTTTTTTACAACTTCATATCGTGCATTGTAGGAACCGTCTACATCAAATCTCTTTTCATCCATTCTAAATCGAATGGATATTGGACTATTGAAAACTAGAATTAAAGAAGTGACATCTAAGCTGTATTTTAAATTTCCCCTTAGCAAATTATATTCCGTCTCTAAATGGCACATTACGACAAGTTGCCAAAGTCGCAAGTACTTTAAATACTTTGTTTTGTAGGTAAATTTCGGATTTATCGAAGCGCCAATATATAAGTTATGTTCTACACCGTCCGTTTTAAATCGTTCATAATAATGAGGGAAAAGCGACTGTGCTTTTTCTTGCTCCAAGTCAATAACGGCCGCTAATTTTTTATTAATTACGGATAGTGTGTAGTCGTATTCCTTTCTGGCTTTGTAAATCATGTGCGTTTGCGGATCAATTTTAGAAAAATAATCGGCAACAAGGGCTTCAATTTCAGAATCCGAACTTCTTATCTTTTCGAGAACTGGATGACATTCATTTAAAATAAAATCGTGAATCATACTTTCAGAATCAGCTTGCAACATCTTTGAAAGCAACATTTTAAAACTTTGTAAATTATCCGTCAATGATTCAAAAACAGGAATTGGCTTCCTCTTATTTAGCATTTCAAATAGCGAACTAAGCAGATCAATTTGTGTATTTAAATCTTCTAAAATGATCTGATTTCTAAAGACGGAAGAGTTTTGAATATCGATCTGGCCATAAAGCGGCCATACATTTTCAAATTTAATTTGTTTATAAGGAAGTTCAGATCCCGTTTTGATACCCACATGCAGTGCCGCTTCTTGCCTGAATTTCCAGTACACACTTGGATGAATTGCCGTATATTCCCGCTGAATAATTGCCTCAATTTCCATCTCCACTTCCTCATAAAAGCGCTCCATCGTTTCCTGTAAATAAGGCATCACGATATCCATTTTATGAGCATTCATACTGTTTAATTGTCTTTTTTGGTAAGAAACAATTTCAACAACACCAAGTAATTTATTGTTTGAAATTAACGGAAGCAACAAAAAACTTTTTATTCCAGCTTCAAAGAAATTTTGAAGTAATTTATTATCCGGATTCTTTTTCAAAAACAGTTCTAAATCTGAAACACTCAAATACTTGTACTCTTTAACCACCGAATCAAACAGATGACTGCAAGGAAGTTCCTCCGATACAAAAGTATTAGTTTCAAGAATAAAACTTTTTAAATTTTCATTAAAAGGAGCTTTGATGAAACTTCCACCATCCACATTCACAGCGGTAAATCCGAGTTCTAAATCGGAAACTTTAAAAATGGACCTGAAAATAAGTTCGATTTTTCTTGCAATATCTTCGGCATAATCTATTTTGCCTAACAGATTTGTTTTTAAATTTGAAACTGCATTTTCGATTGTAGCATCGTACAAACTCATAATTCCAAATCCTTTTAAAACCCAACTTCCAGGAGGAAATTTTTCGCGCCATAAGGCATAATTATCGTAATTATCAATCAGCAAATCTATTTCTTCTGGTGTCAGAATTTTAGTATTCGGATTTGGAAATATTTCAACAAAATCGACATTATATAAAATTCTGTAATGCCACAAAACACCGTTCTTGTCGGGAATATCGTAGAAAAGTGGTTTTACGAATTCAATATTTCGCTTGTAATAATTTTTCAAAATTAAACAACAGCTCATCACATACACTTCCTCATCATCAAAATCCCGTACTTTCATATCAAAAACACTTCCTGCATTTTTTAAAATAGTACCAAATCGTGCCGAATAATTAAAAATAATATTATTGAATGGAATTGCCGCAGCTTTAATCTCATTATTCGTCAAAGCCGTTGGAAATAAGTCGGAAAGCAAATACTTTACTAAAACTTCATGCTTGGAAAGCTCTGAAAAGTCCGTTATTCCTTCGGTTAATTCGGGATATTTTCGTACTTCTTCTAAAAGACCTTTCGCATAATTTACTCGATAGTCCACATCTGAAGCAGCTATATTTTCCAAAGTTTCCACCACTTTATGAAAAGAAATTTGAACTTGAAACGGACTGTCGTTATTGCTGGAGTAAATCATTTGTTGGAAAAAGTATTTCTCACAAATATACTAATTACTTCTTCTTTTCTCCCGTTTGTACCGCAAAGTATAGTTGAATCCTCAATCCAATAACACCTTTAATTTATTATATTTACAATCATGAATTCAGAATTAAAAGAAAAATTAGAAAATGGCAAAGCGGCAAAAATTGCTTTAAACGAACTGAAATTGGCCGTTTTGAATGAATCGTTTTCTTTAGCAAAATTGACCAAACTTGCATTTGACCTAAATTATCAAAACCACCATAAAGCAGCACGAATTGTCGAGCTAATTGCCGAAGAAGATGTGTTTCATCTTGTTGATTATATACCGCAATTAATTGAAATTGCTCCAAAATACCAACATGTTTCCGCTGTACGAGGAATGTCTCGCATTTTGCTTTTTATTATTTTATCTCCAAAGATTTCGTTAAATGATTTGCAAGAAAAAGAAATCGTAGAAACAGCGTTAGATTGGTTTATTACCGACGAAAAAGTAGCTACTAAAGTAAACGCGTTAAAGATAATGACTCATTTTTGCGGGAAATTTCCTTGGTTGAAAAGCACTTTAACTGAATTAATAGAGAAAGAATATCCGCGTCAATTGCCTTCGTACCAAATTGCAAGTCGTGCAGCAATGGCGAAATTTAAACGTTAAGAATATGTGGCATCAATTGTCAGTTCATAATTGTCTAACTATCTTTGCGCAAACAACAACACAACAACATGAATTACTTTTCATCTGATTTCAAACTTGGGATTTTAGGCGGAGGCCAATTGGGCAAAATGCTTTTATCCGAAACTCGAAAATTTGACATTCAAACTTACGTTCTTGATCCAAGTCCTGAAGCACCAAGTAGAATGGCTTGCAATCAGTTTTTTCAAGGAAGTTTGATGGATTATGACACCGTTTATAATTTTGGAAAAAAAGTAGATGTGTTGACTTTTGAAATTGAATTGGTCAATTTAGAAGCTTTGGAACAACTCGAAATTGAAGGAATTAAAGTATATCCGTCGCCAAAAACACTTCGAGGAATTCAAAATAAAGGCCGTCAAAAAGCTTTTTACAAAGAAAACAATTTACCCACTTCTGACTTTTCAACTTACGCTTCTTTAAAAGAATTGATGGTTGCTTTTTTAGGTGGGAAATTGCCCATTCCTTTCGTGTGGAAAAGCACTGAATTTGGTTACGACGGAAATGGCGTGAAGATAATTCGCGATGCCTCAGATTTAGAAAATCTTCCAGATGTGGAATGTATTGCTGAAGATATGGTTCCGTTCAAAAATGAATTGGCCGTTATCGTAGTTCGAAATCCATCAGGCGAAATTAAAACCTATCCGGTTGTTGAAATGGAATTTCACCCAGAAGCAAATCAAGTGGAATATGTAATTTGCCCTGCAAGAATCGATGAAAAAGTGGCACTAAAAGCAAGAACTTTGGCTTTGCAAGTTTCGGAAGCCTTCAGTCACGTTGGACTTTTAGCAGTTGAAATGTTTCAAACCGAAAATGACGATATTTTAATTAATGAAGTTGCTCCACGTCCACATAATTCAGGACATTATTCTATTGAAGCAAGTTATACTTCGCAATTTGAAAATCATTTACGTGCCATTTTAGATTTACCTTTAGGAGCCACCGATAGTAAAATCAACGGAATTATGGTGAATCTAGTTGGCGAAGAAGGTTTTTCCGGAGATGTTGTTTATGAAAATATCGAGAAAATATTAGCAATTGACGGTGTTACTCCTCATATTTATGGCAAACGCGAAACAAGACCTTTTAGAAAAATGGGCCACGTTACAATTGTAAATTCAAATATGGAAGAAGCGAGAAAAGTAGCAGAAGAAGTGAAGAAAACGATTCGCGTGATTAGTCAAAAAAAATAACACAGATTGCACGAATTTTCACAGATTAAATTTGTGAAATTTGTTTCGAAAAAATATATTTAAATTATACGATGGATATTTTAGATGCTCTTATCAATTTCTTTAGAGTAACCGACTCATCAAGTCTTTTGAAGGTGAATTTTGAAACTTTACGGGATAAAGAAGAATATTTAGGAGAAAGAATTAAGGCGTTTTTTTCGATAGTACTATTAATCATCTGTTATATTTGTCTAATAGTTACAATGTATTATCTCATCAATTATTTCGTGACAAATTAAAAAATAAAATTATGAAAGTAGCCATAGTAATGGGTTCCATTTCCGACATGCCGGTTATGCAAGACGCCATCGATATATTAAAAGAATTTGGAATCGAAACAGAAGTAGATATTGTTTCGGCTCACAGAACGCCAGAAAAACTATTTGATTTTAGTAAAAATGCACATACTCGAGGAATTTCTGTAATTATTGCCGGAGCGGGTGGCGCTGCACATTTACCAGGAATGGTAGCATCCATGTCGCCTTTGCCAATCATCGGAGTTCCCGTAAAATCGAGTAATTCTATTGACGGTTGGGATTCTGTTTTGTCTATTTTACAAATGCCAGGCGGCGTTCCTGTTGCAACTGTAGCTTTAAATGGTGCGAAAAATGCGGGTATTTTAGCCGCTCAAATTATCGGAAGTTCAAATCCTGTAATTTTAGAAAAAATGATTGCTTATAAGGAAGGCTTGAAACAAGCAGTTTTGAAAGGGTCGGAAAGTTTAGGGAAATAGAATACTTTTCTTCAGGAGCTATTTCCAGCTATACATTTCAATCTTTTATTTTTTAAAGAAAAAAAATAGAAGGATTTACATTGCTATCTATGCTAAACCATCAATAATGGTTAGTCTTGAATCAATTTGAAAATCTTAATTTAAAAACTTTGCGAACTTTGCGTAACACCTTGCGAACTTCGCGGTTAAATTTTAAAACATACATGACACTACTCACAAAACAATTCACCACAAAATACGAAACCGCTCCATTTTCTCAAATTAAAATGGAAGATTTCAAACCTGCATTTGAAGAAAACATCAAAAATGCAAAAGCAGAAATTGACGCAATAATTCACAATACGGAAGCTCCAACAATTGAAAACACGTTAGAAGCATTAGATTTTGCTGGAAATCCTTTGGACAGATTATCATCGATTTTCTTCAACTTGAATTCTGCTGAAACTTCTGAAGAGATGCAGAAAATTGCACAAGAAGTTTCTCCATTATTGACGGAATTCAGCAACGACATTACATTGAATGAAGATTTATTCAAACGAATAAAAGCCATTCACGACCAGAAAGAAAGTTTAAATTTGACCGCTGAACAGCAAACATTACTCGACAAAAAATATAAAGGTTTTGTTCGAAATGGGGCTTTATTAAATGAAGAGCAGAAAGCGAAACTTCGCGAAATCGACACACAATTGGCTAAATTAAAATTGACTTTTGGCGAAAATGTTTTGGCAGAAACGAATAATTACCATTTACATGTTACCAATGAAGCTGACTTGAAAGGTTTGCCGGAAGGCGTAATTGAAGCAGCAAAATCGGAAGCAGAAAGCAAAAAATTAGAAGGTTGGATTTTTACTTTGGATATGCCGAGTTATTTACCTTTCATGACTTATGCTGATAACCGCGAATTGCGAAAAGAACTTGCCATTGCGGCAGGAAAAAAAGCCTTTCAAAACAACGAATTTGACAACCAAGAAAATGTAAAAAACATCGTTCGTTTGCGTCATGAACGTGCTCAATTATTGGGTTATAAAACGCATTCGCATTTTGTTTTGGAAGAACGAATGGCTGAAAATCCGGATAAAGTTATTTCTTTTTTAAATGAATTATTGGAAAAAGCAAAACCTGCAGCAGAAAGAGAATTTGCAGAATTAACTGCTTTCGCAAAAGATTTAGACGGAATTGATTGTTTGGAAAAATGGGACAGCGCTTATTATTCGGAAAAATTGAAACAGAAATTATTCAATTTGGATGATGAAAAACTAAAACCATATTTCAAATTAGAAAACGTTTTAAATGGCGCATTTACAATCGCCAACAAACTTTTTGGCTTGACATTTACGGAAGTTTTCGATGTAGAAAAATACCACAAAGACGTCATGACTTATGAAGTTACAGACGAAAATAGTGAATTGGTTGCGGTTTTTTATGCAGATTTTTTTCCAAGAAAAGGAAAGCGAAACGGCGCTTGGATGACTTCGTACAAATCACAATCGATTAGAAATGGCAAGAACGACCGACCACATATTTCAAATGTGTGCAACTTTACACCGCCAACTTCTAAAAAACCATCCCTCCTAACCTTTAATGAAGTGACCACTTTGTTTCACGAATTTGGACACGGACTACACGGCATGTTGGCAAATACGGTTTATCCAAGTTTATCTGGAACTTCAGTGTATTGGGATTTTGTAGAATTGCCAAGTCAGATTTTCGAGAATTGGTGTTACGAACCGGAAGCTTTAGCATTATTTGCAAAACACTATGAAACGGGCGAAATTATTCCGCAAGAATATGTAGAGAAAATAAAGGAAAGCGCGAGTTTCCAAGAAGGAATGGCAACGATGCGTCAAATTAGTTTTGGACTGTTAGACATGGCTTATCATGGGAAAGTGCAAACTATCGAAAATGTAAAAGCATTCGAAAAAGAAGCTTTTGCGGGAACAAATTTGTTTCCAGATGTTGCCGAAAATGCTATGAGTCCGGCTTTCTCGCACATTTTTCAAGGCGGATATTCTTCTGGATATTACAGTTATAAATGGGCAGAAGTTCTAGATGCAGACGCGTTTGCGTATTTCCAAGACAAGGGAATTTTTGATAAAGAAATAGCGACAAAATTCAAAGATAATATTCTTTCAAAAGGTGGAACGGAACATCCGATGGTTTTGTATAAACGATTTAGAGGTCAAGAACCGAAACCGGAAGCATTGTTGAAAAGGGCTGGATTGATTTAATTTACCAAACCCCGTCAGAGTTTTGAACTCTGACGGGGTTTTTTTAGAGTAAATTCGCTGTAAATCAATTGGTATTCAACAATATTAAACTTTAATCAAAAAATAATTAAACTTTCATTTTATATTGAAACTTTAAAAACTTTTATTTACATTTGTTGTATGGAATTCAAAGAAGCAAAAAATAAATTCATTCAAACTTGGGGCGCGTTAGGTTCACAATGGGGAATCAACAAAACGATGGCGCAAATTCATGCGTTGTTGATGGTTTCTGCTGAACCACTTTCTATGGAAGACGTTATGGATGAATTGTTGATTTCTCGTGGAAATGCTTCTATGAATTTACGCGCTTTAATGGATTGGGGAATTGTTTATAAAGAGTATAAATCTGGCGAAAGAAAAGAGTTTTTCACTGCTGAAAAGGATTTGGACGAACTTGCTGTGAAAATAGCGAAAGAACGAAGCAAGCGTGAAATCAAACCTGCATTGAAAGTTTTGAAAGATGTTTCGTCTATAAATCGGGCAACTTCATTGGAAACCAAACATTTCGTAGAGCAAACTTCAAAATTATACGACTTTGTTTTGAAAGCCGACAATATGATTGATAAAGTAACTGAAATAAAAGACAACTGGATTGGTCGTTTAGTGATGAAAATCATGCGCTAAACGATCCTTTTTTTTTAATAATAACTTTCAATATTTTCTGAAAGTTTAATATAGATAAAATTATGAAAGCATTAAAAATTTTGAACACAATCGCAATTGGAGTGCCTACCTTCTTATTGATTCTAGGTTTAGTCGTAAATGATTCTCAAGGAGATTATATTGCTTATGCTCTTTTTTTAACAATCTTTACAGGACTAATCCAAGTTATTTTAGGACTATACTTACTTTACCATGATAGTAGGAGTGCTAGACTTCAAATTTACATAATGACCGTTTTATTATTTTTTGCAATGTGGTTTTTAAATGTCAAAATTTTCAGCAGTGACATTCTAACCTATATATTATTTCCAATTCCATTATTTTTAGCAATTTACCTATCTCTCATAATATATTCGAATAAAACGGAAAAAAGAAGTTTTATGAATGCAGAATGGAACGATTTACTATTTATAAACTACGAAATCAATCCAAAAGTGCTGGAGAAGTATATTCCAAAAGGAACAGAAATCGATTTATGGAATGACAAATGTTACATAAGCTTGATTGGTTTCATGTTTGAAGATGTAAAAGTTTTAGGAATGAAAATCCCTTTTCATGTCAACTTTGAAGAAGTGAACTTACGGTTTTACGTTAAGCGATTTGAAGATGGAATTTGGAAAAGAGGCGTTGTCTTTGTAAAAGAGATTGTTCCGAAACACGCCATAACTTTTGTTGCAAACACATTATATAATGAGCAATACCAAACTTTGCCTATGCGTCACGAACGAACTTCTGTAAATGATTCTTTACTATTTAAATACGAATGGAAAAAAAATAATATGTGGAATTCGATGTCAGTGAAAACCGAAAACGAATTAATTCCCATTGAAGAACATTCAGAAGCAGAATTCATTTCTGAACATTATTACGGCTATTCTATTTCACCAAGAAAGAAAACAGTTGAATACGAAGTAAAACATCCAAGATGGAACCAACATAAAGTACTGGACTACACACTAAATGTTGATTTTAAAACTACTTACGGCGAAGAGTTTTCGTTTCTACAAACACTGAACCCTGCTTCTTGTTTCGTCGCGAAAGGTTCTAAAATAAGTATTGAACAAAAGAATGTTTTACCTTAAAAAAACACTTAATTCACAAGTTGTAATAATTTTATTTGTTGAGTTTTTACGTTATTTTACACCAACTAGTATAATTGAAAAAATTGGAAACCTCATACATTCGGTCAAAATACTGTAATTTAACACAGCATGACATTGTCTATTTTTGGTTAAACAATTATTAAAAATAGAAATTATGAATCTTAAAAGAATCTTTGGAGCAATTCTTACCGCGTTGGGAATTGGTGGGTTAATTTACACAGCCGTTTTATTTGCAAATACAGGTGGCGGAAATCAAGATATTAGATCTTTGATTATTTACGGAGTTTTAGGTTTTGTTTTCTTCTTCGCTGGAATAAGTTTAGTGAGAACAACTAAAGACGAAGCTTAGATTGTATTAAAACTAAAGTATAGTTTTAATAAATTAAAAATAAATTAATGACAACTATACATTTACGTACAGAAATAAGTGCTCCGATAACGTTGGTTTTTGATTTGGCACGAAGCATTGATACTCATAAAGAATCAACTGCAAGCTCTAACGAAACAGCCATAGATGGGGTAACTTCTGGTTTAATAAATAAAGGAGAAACAGTTACTTGGCGAGGCAAGCATTTCGGGGTTTACTTAACTCATACGAGTATTATTCCCGAAATGATGAGTCCCAATTATTTCGTAGATGAAATGATTAGAGGCCGATTTAAAAGTTTTAAACACACCCATACGTTTCATTCGCAGGATGGAAAAACGATAATGGAGGATAAAATTGAATACCAAACTCCCTTTGGACTGTTCGGAGAAATCTTTGATAAACTTATTCTCCGAAACCATCTTACCACCTTCATTACGGAACGAAACGAATTCATCAAGTCAAAAGCTGAAAACCAATAAGTAGTCCAAGCCAAAATATCGGAATGCTTTCTACCCAAAAAGTGGTATAATACCTGTTCCGATTTTCATTGGCAAAAAATAAAAAAGCGGACGTTACCGCAACAAGAATAACATTTGCAATCAATTGATTGTTGTCAATTTCTATTTTAAAAAATTCTAAAAAATAGAAAGGAATTAGAAGTAAAAATCCCAACCATTTTGTTTTGGCAATGCCAATTTTCTGCGGAACGGTGAACAAAGACGGATCGTCGTATTTTGAATCTATGATTTCAAAAATTAAAATTAAGACGATTACCAATAAAAAGCGTTGGCAAAACTTAATAAAAATGTCTTGGTATTGGTCTATTCCAAAATTCATCATTGGCAATAAAGTGGTCACTCCTGCCCAACAAAAGGCAACAATATAAATTTTAATTCCGGTCCAGTTTCGCATATTTTTCTTTGTTGAAAAAACGGGAACGGTATATAAAAAGGTCAGCCCAAAAAACACAACTGCTGTTATTTGTGTTTTAAATTTCAAATAAAAAAAGAAATACGCTGAAGCGACTAAAGCAAACAAACTCATCATTAAAATTGGCTGTAGCCCTTTTCGAATAGGTAATTTATTTCTAAAATAAACTTCATATTTCACAAAATTATAACCGAACAAAGTGCCAAAGAATGCAAAACCAGCCATGGGCAAATCGAACGATTTCTGAAACATGTGGTTCGTCATTAGTACCAACGCCAAAACCGACATCGAAACGTGAATACTGGCGTGAATATAAAAATCACAAAGTTTTTTAATCTGTTGCATCATCGCAAAAATAAACAAACCAACTACACAATACATAATCCTTTGTGAAAATAGAAAAATTCGTTGTTAAAATCACATTAAATTTTAAGATTAATAGTACTTTTGCACGACGAAAACAACACACTACATTTACATTATGAAAACAGATTCATTTGCTTTAAGACATTTAGGACCAAGAGAAAGCGATTTGCCTAAAATGTTAGAAACCATAGGAGTTGAGACATTAGACCAATTGATATACGAGACGATTCCGACTGACATTCGTTTGAAAAAATCGTTAGAATTGGAGCACATCATGACCGAATATGAATATGCTAATCACATTCGTCAATTAGGTCGCACGAATAAAGTTTTTAAATCATATATTGGATTGGGTTACCATCCAACGATTGTTCCACCGCCAATTCAAAGAAATATTTTTGAAAATCCAGGATGGTACACCGCTTACACGCCTTACCAAGCAGAAATCGCACAAGGTCGTCTAGAAGCGATTTTAAATTTCCAAACTACTGTTATTGAATTGACCGGAATGGAAATTGCAAATGCCTCTTTGTTAGACGAAAGCACAGCTGCTGCTGAAGCAATGGCTTTATTATTTGACGTTCGTACGAGAGATCAAAAGAAAAATAACGTATGTAAATTCTTCGTTTCTGAAGAAATTTTACCTCAAACACTATCCGTTTTGCAAACACGTTCTACGCCAATTGGTGTTGAATTAGTGGTTGGAAATCACCAAGAATTTGACTTTTCAGCAGAATATTTTGGAGCACTTTTACAGTATCCAGGAAAATACGGTCAAGTTTACGATTACGCTGATTTCATCAAAACAGCAAACGAAAAAGAGATTAAAACAGCTGTTGCTGCAGATATTTTATCATTGACAAAATTAACGCCTCCTGGTGATATGGGAGCTGCAGTTGTTGTTGGAACGACACAACGTTTCGGAATTCCGATGGGTTACGGTGGACCACACGCTGCTTATTTTGCAACGAAAGATGAATACAAACGTTCAATGCCGGGAAGAATCATCGGTGTTTCGCAAGACGCAAACGGAAATCGTGCGTTACGTATGGCTTTGCAAACGCGTGAACAACACATCAAACGTGAAAAAGCAACCTCTAACATCTGTACGGCACAAGTTTTATTGTCAGTTATGGCGGGAATGTTTGCCGTATATCACGGACCAAAAGGATTGACTTATATCGCAAATAAAGTACATGCGAAAGCTTCAACACTTGCTGATGCTTTAAATAAATTAGGCGTTTACCAAACAAATACTGCATTTTTCGACACAATCGTTGTAAAAGCAGATGCGCAAAAAGTAAAAGAAATTGCTGAAGCAAAAGAAATTAACTTTTTCTACATTGACAACGAAACGATTTCTATGTCAATGAACGAAACGACTTCTTTTGGCGATTTAAATGACATCATTTCTGTTTTCGCAGAAGCAACTGGAAAAGATGCTTTCGAAGTTACGGAAAATGTGAAAGAGCAAAATTACCCAGAAAGTTTAAACCGAACTTCTTCATTCTTGACGCATGATGTATTTAATAAATATCATTCTGAAACAAGCTTGATGCGTTACATTAAGAAATTAGAGCGTAAAGATTTATCGTTAAATCACTCGATGATTGCTTTAGGTTCTTGTACTATGAAACTGAATGCTGCAGCAGAAATGTTGCCTTTGAGTATGCCTTATTGGAACGGTATTCACCCATTTGCTCCATTAGACCAAGTGCAAGGTTACACAAAAATGTTAAAAAAATTAGAGCACCAACTGAATGTAATCACTGGTTTCGCAGGAACTACATTGCAACCAAATTCAGGAGCTCAAGGTGAATATGCAGGATTGATGACGATTCGGGCATACCACCAATCAAGAAATGATGATAAAAGAACAGTTTGTTTGATTCCAGCTTCAGCTCACGGAACAAATCCAGCTTCGGCAGCGATGGCAGGAATGCAAATTATCGTTACTAAAACTATGGAAAATGGAAACATTGACGTAGAAGATGTTCGTGAAAAAGCGTTAAAATACAAAGACACTCTTTCTTGTTTAATGGTAACTTATCCATCAACTCACGGAGTTTTTGAAAGTGCGATTAGAGAAATTACTCAAATCATCCATGACAACGGAGGTTTGGTATATATGGATGGTGCAAATATGAATGCTCAAGTTGGCTTGACGAATCCTGCTACAATTGGAGCAGACGTTTGTCACTTGAACTTACACAAAACATTCGCTATTCCTCACGGAGGTGGTGGGCCAGGTGTTGGACCAATTTGTGTAAACGAAAAATTGGTTCCGTTCTTGCCAAGTAATCCGCTCGTAAAAGTGGGTGGTGACCAAGCAATTACAGCTATTTCTGGAGCGCCTTATGGTTCTGCTTTAGTATGTTTGATTTCTTACGGTTACATTTGCATGTTAGGTTCTGAAGGAGTTACGAATGCTACTAAATATGCAATTTTGAATGCGAATTATATGAAAGCGCGTTTAGAGGAACATTACCCAATTTTGTATGTGGGCGAAAAAGGTCGTGCAGCACACGAAATGATTTTAGACTGCCGTTCATTCAAAGAAAAAGGAATTGAAGTAACCGATATCGCAAAACGATTGATGGATTACGGATTTCACGCACCAACGGTTTCTTTCCCAGTGGCTGGAACGTTGATGATTGAACCAACAGAATCTGAAGATGTGGCTGAATTGGACCGTTTTATTGATGCAATGATTTCAATTCGAAGAGAGATTGAAGCTTCTTCAAAAGACGATGAAAATAACATTTTGAAAAATGCTCCTCATACTTTAGCAATGTTAACTGCTGATACATGGACTTTTCCTTACTCAAGAGAAACGGCTGCTTATCCATTAGATTATATTGCTGACAATAAATTCTGGCCAAGTGTTCGTCGTGTTGATGAAACGTACGGTGACAGAAACTTAATTTGTTCTTGTGCGCCAATTGAGGCTTACATGTAATCAAAATTAAGATTTACGATTTAAGAATGATGATAGAAAAAGAGGTTTTAAGTTTCGATTTAAAGCCTCTTTTTTATTTAAAATAGTTTTGAAATGAATGATATAGAAAACAATGAAGATCTTTACAAGTTAGTTGACGAATTTTACATCAAGTTACTGAATGATCCTTCTATTGCTTATATTTTCACGGAAGTGATTAAAATTAAATTAGAAGAGCATTTACCTATTTTAGTAACATTTTGGTCGCAAGCACTTTTTAACAAGGGTGGTTATCATAAAAATGTGACGCAACTTCATCTTGACATTAACGAAAAAGAATATTTGTCGCCTGAATTGTTTAAAATTTGGTTACATCATTTTAACGAATCAGTTGATGAAAATTTCATAGGCTTAAATGCTGAAAAGATAAAAACGCAAGCGTTAAGTATTGCAACTGTGATGCAAATTAAAATCCATAACGAACGTAAAGACAAGAATTAAAACACTCTTAGAGTAATTTTTGTGAAATTGCCGATCTTATATGCATGCATAGTATTTTTTCATTGTCAATACAGTTAAAAATAGTACCTTTATATTTTATAAAATAGTCCAATGAATATAAAAATAACGGGGTCAGGAAGTTACATCCCAAGTCAAGTTGTATCGAATGCAGATTTTGCAAATCACGTCTTTTTAAACGAAGATGGGACACTTTTCCCTCATCCAAATGACGTCATTGCGAAGAAATTTTTCGAAATTACGGGAATTGAGCAAAGACGCTACGTAACTAATGATTTAACTACTTCGGACATTGCAACTATTGCAGCGGAACGAGCAATTGCTACGGCAGAAATTGACGCAGAAACATTAGACTATATCATTGTCGCACATAACTTTGGCGATGTAAAAAAAGGCTCAATTCAAGGAGACACGATACCTAGTTTAGCTTCAAGAGTAAAACATAATTTGCGTATTAAAAACCCAAAATGTGTCGCTTACGACATGCTTTTTGGTTGTCCAGGTTGGGTGGAATCATTGATTCAAGCACAGGCATTTATTAAAGCTGGAATGGCTAAAAAATGTTTAGTAATTGGTGCGGAAGCATTGTCAAGAGTTATGGATCCTCATGATCGCGATTCGATGATTTATTCAGACGGAGCTGGCGCGACCGTTATTGAAGCTACAGAAGATTCAGGTGGAATTTTGGCACATGAGTCAGCTTCTTACACTTACGACGAATCCAATTATTTATACTTTGGAAATTCTTTTAATAAAGAACACAACCCCGACGTGCGGTACTTAAAAATGCACGGTCGAAAAATATATGAATTTGCGCTACGGGAAGTTCCAAATGCTATGGCAACTTGCTTAAATAATAGCGGATTCAATATTGATCAAGTATCCAAGATATTAATTCATCAAGCAAATGAAAAGATGGACGAAGCGATTATTCAACGTTTTTATAAACTTTATAAAAAGCCAGTTCCTACTGATATTATGCCAATGAGTATTCACACGCTCGGAAATTCGAGTGTGGCTACGATTCCTACTTTATACGATTTATTGATTAAAGGCGAATTCGAAAATCATTCATTGAATAAAGGAGATATTGTTCTTTTTGCGTCTGTTGGCGCTGGAATGAATATTAATGCAATGGTGTATCAAATTTAAAAATAAGTACTGCTTTTATATTTAAATAGTAAATTTGCAAACTGTTTCAACTTGAAACTTAAAACTTGAAACATTTTAAAATGTACGAAAAAACTTTTCCGAACAAGCGCTTCACAATTACGTTAGACTTCTTAAAGAAACATATTAATACGTCTGAAAAAATTTTTGACTTAGGTGTTCCAAATCCTTTTTCGAAAATCATGACCGAAAACGGATATGCGGTTACAAATACAAAAGGAGAAGATTTAGACAACGACCAAACGGCTTTAAAAACGGAAGATTATGAAGTTTTCACCGGCTTTGAAATTTTTGAACATTTACTAAATCCTTACACGGTTTTACAAAATGTAAAATGTGATAAAGTTTTGATTTCTATTCCTATGCGACTTTGGTTTCAGTCGGCTTACAAGAGTAAAACGGATAAATGGGACCGACATTACCACGAATTTGAAGATTGGCAATTGGATTGGCTTTTAGAAAAAACGGGATTTAAAATTATCGATTCTGTAAAATTTACGCATCCTGTTAAGAAAATTGGCTTCCGCCCTATTTTGAGGTATTTTACTCCGAGGTATTATTTGGTTTACGCAGTAAGAACTACCAAATAACAAAACCCAAATCCCAAAACTGACCCACATAATTGAGGAAAATCATCGAATTTTGCCGTTGTTGGAATTTGGAATTTAAAAAATTGGAATTTAAAAATGAACTACTACATCATCATTCCTGCTTATAACGAAGAACAATTTATTGCATTAACACTTCAATCGTTGGTGGATCAAACTGTTTTGCCTAAAAAAGTGGTGGTTGTAAATGATAGTTCGACGGATTCTACTGCTGAAATTGTTTCGACTTTCGCCAAAGAATATCCGTTTATTTCACTGGTCAATAAAACTTCTGACGCGATTCATTTACCGGGAAGCAAAGTGATTCAAGCGTTTCAAAAAGGATTAGAATCTGTTGATGATTACTATGATTTTATTGTAAAAGCAGATGCAGATTTGATTTTTCCTTTGAATTATTTTGAAACTTTAATCTCGCATTTCAAATCCGATGAACGAATTGGAATGGTTGGCGGTTTTTGTTACATCCAAAAAAATGGCGACTGGATTTTAGAAAACTTAACGGATAAAGACCATATTCGGGGTGCTTTAAAAGCGTACCGAAAAGAAACTTTTAAAGAAATTGGTGGTTTAAAACCTGCTATGGGTTGGGATACGGTGGACGAATTGCTATGTAAATTCTACGACTGGAAAATTAAAACAGATGAATCGTTACACGTCAAACACCTGAAACCTACGGGAGCGAATTACAGCAAAACAGCTCGATACAAACAAGGTGAAGCTTTTTATTCGTTGGGTTATGGTTTTTGGATTACTTCGATCGCTTCAGCGAAATTAGCTTTTCGCAAAAAGAAACCGCTTCTATTTATAGATTATTTGAATGGTTTTTGGAAAGCGAAATCTTCAAAAAAACCACTTCTAGTTACTGAAGAGCAAGCAAACTTCATTCGGAATTACCGTTGGAAAAAGATAAAAGAGAAGTTGTTATAAAAAATATTTTCTTTTAAAAAATTATATAAACTGCGGCAGACGCTACTTTGCGTTAGGGATAGTAACGAGAAATCCTTTTGTGAAATGAAATGGAACAAAAGATTATCTCACTTTGCTTTTATTTTTTTGGTGTTCGATGAATTTCATTTGAAGTGAATAGCCCGACCCGCAGGGTAACGCCCAAAAAATAACTGAAATTTCATAAGGCATAAGTCGGAAGTTCTTTATAAATTAGCCTTTATTTAAAAATATGATGTTAGTTCGCTATTTATCGCAAATTGGGAGGTATTTCCTGATGTGGAAAGAAATTTTTAGAAAACCAACCAAGTGGAAGGTGATGAAAGGCTTGTTGATTAAAGAAATTGACGATTTAATTATCGGTTCTTTAGGAATTGTAGCCTTTATTTCGTTTTTCGTAGGAGGTGTGGTTGCGATTCAAACCGCACTAAACTTAAACAATCCTCTGATTCCCAAGACCTTAATAGGATTTGCCACACGTCAATCGGTACTTTTAGAATTTGCACCCACTTTTATTTCCATCGTAATGGCGGGAAAAATGGGTTCGTTTATTACGTCAAGTATCGGAACAATGCGTGTAACCGAACAAATTGACGCGTTAGAAGTGATGGGTGTAAATGCGGTAAATTACTTGGTTTTTCCAAAATTGATGGCACTTCTTCTCTATCCGTTTGTTATTGGAATTGCAATGTTTTTAGGAATGCTAGGCGGCTGGATGGCTGGGGTTTATGGTGGCTTTACAAGTAGCGATAATTTTATTGCTGGTTTACAGAGTGACTTTCAACCATTTCATATTGCGTATGCTTTTATCAAAACCTTTTTATTCGCTTTACTTTTAGCCACTATTCCTTCCTTTCACGGATTTTATATGAAAGGTGGCGCTTTAGAAGTTGGAAAAGCAAGTACAGTCGCATTTGTTTGGACGTCGGTTACCATCATTTTAGTGAATTATATCATCACTCAATTACTTTTAACCTAATGATAGAAATTAAAAATTTAGAGAAATCGTTCGGCGAAAATAAAGTTTTGAAAGGAATTTCATCTGTTTTTGAAACGGGAAAAACGAATTTGATTATTGGCCAAAGTGGTTCTGGAAAAACAGTTTTACTTAAAACCTTGCTGGGGATTCACGAGCCATCTGCTGGAACTATTGTGTTTGACGGACGTGATTATTCAAATCTAACGCGCGATGAAAGAAGAGCTTTACGAACAGAAATCGGAATGGTTTTTCAAGGAAGTGCCCTTTTTGATTCGATGACTGTGGCCGAGAATGTTGCTTTTCCATTGAAAATGTTTACAAAAAACAGCCGTTCTGAAATACACGATCGCGTTGATTTTGTTTTAAAAAGAGTGAATCTAATTGATGCTCATCATAAGTTGCCTTCTGAAATTTCAGGTGGAATGCAAAAGCGTGTTGCCATTGCAAGAGCCATTGTTAACCGACCGAAATACTTATTTTGTGACGAACCAAATTCAGGTTTAGATCCAAATACTTCTACATTAATCGATAATTTAATTAAAGAAATTACCGAAGAATACGACATTACAACTGTAATCAATACCCATGACATGAATTCGGTTATGGAGATTGGTGAAAATATTTTGTTTTTGAAAAATGGCGTTAAAGCGTGGCAAGGTAATAAAGATGAAATGTTCGTTACCGAAAACGAAGCCGTTGTTGACTTTGTTTATTCTTCAAATTTATTTAAGAAAGTACGTGAAGCGTATTTAAAAGATTTAAAATAAATCCTTAATTTACATTTTTCACTTTTTCAATCAGTGATTTAATTTCCTGTTCTTTTGATTTTGGATAAATTAAAAGCACGTCTTCATGGTCAACAATAATATAGTCATTCAAACCTTCCACCACAATTGTTTTTTTACCGTCACTTCTGATGATATTATTTGATGCGTTTTCTAAAATTACTTTTGAATTTACTATTGCGTTTTCCTTTGCATCTTTAGGTAATTTCTCATGAAGCGAACCCCATGTTCCTAAATCGTTCCAATCAAATCGCGCAGGCAATACAAATACATTATCAGCATCTTCCATAACTGCATAATCAATGGAAATATTTTCAGCTAAAGCATAATTTTTAGATATAAAATCATTTTCAGCCTCCGTGTTGTACGTTGGAATTCCTTCTGAAAACAATGCTAATAATTGTGGTTGAAAACGTTCAAAGGCCTTTAAAACCGATTGAATACTCCATATAAAAATTCCACCATTCCAAAGAAAGTTACCACTTTGCAGAAACTTTTTAGCTGTTTCATAATCGGGTTTTTCTCTAAATTGCTTTACTTTCTTTATTTGATTCGAATCTTCTTTATCAAATTCGATGTATCCAAAACCTGTATTTGGAAAAGTAGGCTGAATGCCTAAAGTCATCAATGCATTTTCCTTTTCACAAAAGTCAAAAGCAGTTTGTAAGTCTTCTCCAAAAGACTTTTCGTCTTCAATCCAATGGTCACTTGGCGCGACAACTACAACGGCGTTCGGATTTAATTTTTGGATTTTTAATGTAGCATATAGAATACAAGGAGCGGTATTTCGCATGGCAGGCTCTAACAATATTTGATCTGGCTGTACCATTGGCAACTGCTCCAAAACCAAGTCGTTGTAACTTTCATTCGTTAAAATTAAAATATTTTCTGCAGGAATAAGCTTAGCTAATCTCGAAAAAGTTTTTTGAATTAGTGTTTCGCCACAACCCAACATGTCGTGAAATTGTTTTGGAAATTCAGCCGTACTTACGGGCCAAAATCTTGATCCAACTCCACCAGCCATAACTATTGCGTAATAATTATTGTTCATTCTAAAGATTTAAAATTAAACTTCTTTGCAGTAAGAAGTAGTTCGCACCACCAACAAATATAAGGATTCTAAAATTTACTTTTGCTTAATTCAGGATGTTTTCAACAACTCTACTTCGGCATTTGGATTGAATAAAAAAACGCGTCCAGAATTGACCTCTGTGCATTCGTATCGTTTGACACGAACGTTTCCTTTTTTAAAAATCTTTCCGTTGTGAATTCTGAAAATACTTCCCACAGGAATATCAAAAACAAAATATTTGTCGTTTGGTTTGTCAAAATATTTCAAAGCCAATGCCAATCGAGCATCGGTGTCGCTACTTGCTGTTGGGTTTTTGAAATGTCGTGCCAAAAGCGGCAACAACTGATTTGGAAATATCTCCGGTCTGATAAAAGGAATCATTAACCGTTGAAAACTATACTTCCATTCATGACCATGTGGTTTTATATTACGACCGAATTTTTCAAAAGCAACCAAATGTGCGATTTCATGCACCAACGTAATTAGAAACTTGTACTGATTTAAGTTGGAATTAACCGTGATCTCATGTTTCCCCGAAAGTGCACGACGGTAATCGCCATGACGAGTTACGCGTTCATTTACAATTTTTAAATGTACTTGATTTGCAACAATCAATTCAAAAACTGGTTTAACGGCGTGTTCAGGAATGTATTTTGATAAAGTTTCATTCATTGTTAACTCTCGAAAATCTATTTTAATTTCAGCAGAATAGTAGCGTTCTCAATTGTCCAATATGATCTGACAATTAAAGTTTATTTCGGTTTTAAGGCGTTGAACTGGAAACCTGCAACACTTTTCCATTAAAAAATTTATTTCCTGTCAAAGAAAAATCTTTAATATAATCTGCCATTTCTGAAGCCGATAATGGTGCTTGATAACCTGGAAAAGCCTCAGCCAACATCTCGGTTTGAACAGAACCCAACGCTAAAACATTAAACGAAATCCCTTGTTCCTTATACTCTTCCGAAAGTAATTCAGCCAAAGTAATCACAGCTCCTTTACTTGAACTATAAGCAGAAAGTCCCGCGAATTTCATACTTCCTTGAATTCCACCCATTGAACTAATGGTCACGACATGGCTTCCTTTTTTCAAATAAGGCAATGCAATTTTCGTCAGTGAAACAATCCCAAAAACATTCACTTCATATATTTTTCTGAAATCTTCCACCGTTGTTTCTGCAAAAGGTTTATTGATAATCGCTCCTGCATTATTTATAATTACATCTACTTGCTTCCAATTTGAACTTAAAAAATTAGAAATGTTTTTCAATTCATCCTCTTTAGATAAATCAATGGATAAACAAGTTACGTTTTCATGTTTCGCTAAATCGGTCGAAATTTTGCGAGAAATCGCTAACACATTATGTCCTTCATTCGCAAATTTCAATGCCAATTCATTTCCAATTCCTCTACTCGTTCCCGTAATAATAATATTTTTCATATTTATATTTTTAAGAAGTGTATGTCTTCTATTTTAAAATAATTTCTTTCGTTTCGGCATTTGCCATCTTTTCCACAACAGGCAAAACATCTTGAATAAATCGTGTCATATGTGGAATATCCATAACTTCAAATTCATCTTTTACATGATGGTAATAATCAAAATTTTTGAAATCAAATGTACAAACGGTCTGACTTGGCACATTAAATTTTTCAAAAAACGGATAGTTATCGGAACGCTTGAATAATTGGTATTGAAACTCCATTGGCAAATATCCGACTAATTTCTTTCCCGAATATTCATTGATTTTCGCAGCCATATTTGACTTGCTGAAACCAGTAATGTAAGCCGTATAATCCGCTTCCATTGGAACGCCAATCATTTCAAAATTCAACATCGTATATAAGTTGAAATTTGATTTTTTTAATTTATCTGCCAGATGAAAAGAACCCAATAAGCCGGTTTCCTCAGCCGTGAAAAACGCAATTAGAATACTTCGTTTATTTGTTTTATGTGTACCAAAATACTTTGCCAATTCAGCAACAGCAGTAACTCCTGAAGCATCATCATTCGCACCATTATTGATAAAATCACCATCAACACCATCTTGAGAAATTCCAATATGATCGTAATGGGCTCCTAAAATGACGAATTCCTTTTTCAAAACGGGATCGCTTCCTTCAATTACACCAACAACATTAAAAGTAGTTCCTTTAAAGTTTGCCAACGTATCGCGATAGGTTTTAAAATAAGGCTTTACTTTATACTTCGTCAAGAGTTCAACTAAGTAATCAGCAGATTTATTGATTCCAGCACTACCAGCTTCGCGACCTTGCATATCATCTGCCGAAAGCGTTTTCAAAGTGGCACTCACACTCGACTCTTGTACCTTGTACGAAGATATTGCATTCGATTCTTTGGACACATCCAAAACAGAAGTGCTTTTACAACCTACTAAAATGAAAACCACTAAAAAATAAAAATACCTCATCTTGATAAAATTTGAATGCTAAAATAAACAAAAAATCCCGTCTCGTAGTATAAACGAGACGGGATTTATATAGTAAAAATCAGTTACATACTTATGCAAGCATCGTTACCGGATTTTCCATGTATTGTTTTAACGTCTGTAAGAACTGAGCTCCCGTAGCACCGTCAACCGTTCTGTGGTCACAAGCTAAAGTAAGCATCATTGTATTTCCTACAACTATTTGTCCGTTCTTCACAACCGGTTTTTCAACAATCGCTCCAACAGATAAAATCGCTGAATTCGGTTGATTGATAATTGATGTAAATTCAACGATTCCAAACATTCCTAAGTTAGAAACCGTAAACGTACTTCCTTCCATTTCGGCAGGTTGTAATTTTTTATTTTTAGCTCTTCCCGCTAAATCTTTTACGCTTCCTCCAATTTGAGTCAACGACATCAAATCAGTAAATTTAAGAACAGGAACTACCAATCCGTCTTCCACAGCTACTGCAACCCCAATGTTTACGTGGTGGTTGATGATCGTTGCTTCATCTTTCCATTGTGAGTTAACTTTTGGATGTTTTTTCAACGCCATTGCCGAAGCTTTAATCACTAAATCGTTAAACGACACTTTCGTATCCGGGATTGAGTTGATTATACTTCTAGATTCCATTGCAGCATCCATTGTTACTTCAATTTTCAAGTAATAATGAGGAGCCGTGAATTTAGATTCTGACAAACGTTTTGCGATGATTTTACGCATTTGCGAATTTTTCACTTCTTCTACCACAACTTCTCCTGCAGGAACAACCATTTTTGGCGCTAGTGCTTGAGATGGAGTTGGTGCCGAAGCTGAAGCTGATACAGATTCTGTCTTCGCTTCTTGTTTGGCAGGAGAAAATTGTTCCACATCGCTTTTCACGATACGTCCATTTTCACCAGAACCTTTTACATCGTTCAAATTAATTCCTTTTTCTTCAGCAATTTTCTTAGCTAAAGGCGAAGCAAAAATTCGTCCTGATGCGTTATTATTTTCAGAAACAGTTTCAGTTGATGCTGTTTTCTCTTCTTTTGTTTCAGTAGACTTCTCTTCTTTCGAATCCGCTTCTTTACTTTCAGTTGCTTTTGAATCTTTGTTGCCAAAGTTTCCAGAAATTCCAGAAACATCCGTTCCTTCAGGTCCAATAATTGCTAAAAGACTATCAACAGGAGCTGTTTCGCCTTCTTGAATACCAATGAACAATAAAGTTCCGGCATTGAAAGATTCGAATTCCATTGTTGCTTTATCCGTTTCAATTTCAGCTAAAATATCGCCTTCGCTAATTTTATCGCCTACTTTTTTCAACCACGTCGCTACTGTTCCATCGGTCATCGTGTCGCTCAAACGAGGCATTGTTACTACAACAACTCCTTTTGGCAATTCAGCTGATTTCGATTCTGTTGAATTCTTTTCTACTGCGTTATCTTCTGATTTTGGAGCTTCTTCTTTATCCGAAGATTCCTTTTTATCATCCGACTTCTCTTCTGCAGTTGAATTTCCTTTTAACAATTCAGAAATATCTTCTCCTTCTTTACCAATAATTGCTAATAATGAATCAATTGGTGCCGATTCTCCTTCTTGAATACCAATATGCAATAAAGTTCCAGAATTGAATGATTCAAATTCCATGGTTGCTTTATCAGTTTCGATTTCGGCTAAAATATCGCCTTCGCTTATTTTGTCGCCCACTTTTTTAAGCCAAGTAGCAACAGTTCCTTCTGTCATCGTATCGCTTAAGCGAGGCATTGTTATTACTATTGCCATATTGATTATAATTTATGAGGGATGAATGGGTAATCTTTTTGATCGTAAACCACATCATATAATTGTTGTGCGTCTGGAAAATCAGATTCTTCTGCAAAAGTGGCACATTCTTCCACTAACTCTTTCACACGTTCATCAATTGCTTCAATTTCTGGTTCAGTAGCATAATTATTTTCTTTGATTACGTCTAAAACTTGTGTAATAGGGTCAATTTTTTTGTACTCTTCCACCTCATCTTTAGTTCTGTATAGTTGAGCATCAGACATCGAGTGACCTCTGTAACGGTATGTTTTCATTTCTAAAAACGTTGGTCCGTCACCTCTTCTTGCTCGATCCATTGCTTCAGTCATAGCTTCAGCAACTTTAACTGGATTCATTCCGTCTACTGGTCCACAAGGCATTTCATATCCTAAACCAAGTTTCCAAATGTCCGTGTGGTTTGCAGTACGTTCAACCGAAGTTCCCATTGCATAACCGTTATTTTCTACGATAAAAACTACAGGTAATTTCCACAACATTGCCATATTAAAAGCTTCGTGCAAAGAACCTTGACGTGCTGCTCCATCACCAAAATAAGTCAATGTTACACCCCCAGTTTCAAAATATTTATCAGCAAAAGCGATTCCAGCACCTACAGGAATTTGAGCTCCTACGATTCCGTGACCACCATAAAATCCTTTTTCTTTAGAAAAAATGTGCATTGAACCACCCATTCCTTTAGAAGTTCCCGTCTTTTTTCCCATTAATTCAGCCATAACTGCTCTTGGGTCCACACCCATTCCAATCGGTTGAACGTGGTTACGGTATGCGGTAATCATCTTGTCTTTAGACAAATCCATTGCATGCAATGCACCTGCCAAAATTGCTTCTTGACCATTATACAAGTGAAGAAATCCTCTAACTTTTTGCTGGATGTAAAGTGCAGCTAATTTATCCTCAAACTTTCTCCAAAATAGCATGTCTTCATACCATTTTAAATAAACTTCTTTTGTAATTTCTTTCATTGAATTTTACTTTTGCTTATTAATGCTGTGATTATTTTGAACTACTTCGTTATAGTTTCCGCACACTTATTCAGTTCCGAAGTATTAGTTCGCAAAAATAAGACATTCCAAGTAAGAAGTAAAATTTAAAGTAGTCTTTTTAGCTTTTTTTACAAGAACTTCTTATCAAACATGAACGGCAATAAGTTTCTCAACGAATCCGATTGATAAACAGGTCCACTTTCACCCATAAAAAAGATTTCAATTGGTGTTTCTTGGCGGATTTCATATTCTGCGATAGATTGTCGGCATGCACCACACGGCGGAATAGGCTCAAGAACTGGTTTTTCATCTGCAGTGGCCGAAATTGCCATTTGAGAAATTTTGGCATCCGGATACAAACTTCCTGCTTGAAAAATCGCTACTCGTTCTGCACAAAGTCCTGAAGGATACGCTGCATTTTCTTGATTTGAACCTAAAACCACTTTGCCATTATCTAACAAAATGGCACAACCTACTCGAAATTTAGAATAAGGAGCATACGCATTTTTACGAATACTAATTGCTTGTTCCATCAAAGACTGCACTTCTTGCGACAAATCATTTTTACTTTCAAAAACTGAAAATGTCGTATTTATTATAATTTTTTTCATGACCATTTTTTAATTAAATCCTTGACTTTATTGGAAAAAAAATCCAAATTTCTGAAGTGAAATTTGGATTATAATACATCTATTTGCTTTTATTAATATTCATCATATTTATCTCCGAAAGCAAATGATAACGAAAATCGCAATGTGTTTTCTAGTGGACTTCTGACTTTAGAAGCAGAGAACAAATAAGAAACATCAATTTTTACGACATTATATTTGAAGCCAGCACCTAGTGAGAAAAACTTCCTTGCACCTTTTTCAGCATTTTCGTGAAAGTAACCCGCACGAAGTGCAAATGAGTCTTGGTAAATATATTCTGAACCAATTGAGTATGTAATTTCTTTCAACTCTTCACTAAATCCGTCTGGAGCATCGCCGAACGATTTGAAAATTCCAGGAACCCATCCAATTCTTCTGTAATCATCATTGGTTTGAGCGCGTTCCTCATTCGTAATGACTCCATCTCCGTCAATATCTGGATTCTGAGGTGTTGGAACTAATAATTTAGTAGCTTCTAAGTTGATAGAAACTTTATTGTATTCGTCTAGAATGAAATCAAATCCAGTACCGAGTCGTAAATTAGCAGGAATGAAATTACTACCTAATTCGTCATCGTTATAACTGATTTTTGGACCTACGTTTTGGATATTAAAACCCGCTCTCCATCGACCATTAAAACTGTCGTAAGCAATTTCTTCTGATTGGTAGAAACCTGCTAAATCAACTGCAAAAGTACTCGCTGGTTTTGCATCTCCAACATCACTTGCAATTCGCAAAGAAGAGCGAATGTAACGACCTCCAACAGACATTGAAAATCGTTCATTTAACTTCAATGCATAGGAACCATCAATGGCAAATTCATTTGGACTAACCACATTTGGCACTTCGTTAGGGTCATCTGTTTGACGCAATTCAATATCTCCTAAACCGAAAAATCGTAAACTTCCCGCGAATGCACTTCGCTCACTAATCCGGTTAAAATAAGTTGCCTGACCTAAGGAAATATCGTTTACTAAACCTGTTAGGTAAGGTGTATAACTAATAGAAAAACCTTGTTTATCTAAAGAGAACGCATATTTTGCGGGATTGTATTGTTGAGAAAAAGCATCTGTAGAAGTAGCCACACCTTGATCTGCCATACCTGCTGAACGTGCATCAGCGGCAACCATTAAAAAAGGAACTCCGGTTGTGATCACACGACTTTCTTCTTGAGCCCATGAATGTTGTATCAAAAACACACCCATTAGTAGTACTAAACTTTTTTTCATTCTTTGATTTTAAAAAAAATAATTAAACAAATATAATATTTTATTAAAGTATAACAAGTTTCTCGAACTTTTCTGTCTTTTTATTTGTCAACGTTGATTTGACAGTCAATTTATAGACATAAACTCCCTTTCCAATTTTGTCTCCAAAATCATCTCTTCCATCCCATGTTATTTCTCTTGACAAGAATCCTTCTGTATTCACAATTTGGTTTTTAGTCCAAACTACTTTTCCCGTAACAGTCATTACTTGTACTTGCACTTCTAAAGGTTCAAATGGTCGGTTGTGAGTGAACCAAAATTGCGTATAACTTACAAATGGATTGGGATAATTCAACACATTTTTTAAAGTCAACGATTCATCGCCAACAACCACAAACTGAATCTCAGCTGAAATTGGATTATTATAAACATCCCAAGCTTTGAATGTCAAAGTATGCAACCCTTTTTCAAGATTTCTAAAAGGAAATTTCAAACGTCCTTTTTTGTAATTATCAAGTTCTGTTTCGTAATAATCCGTCACTAAATACGGATTACTTTCGTCGCCATCTAAAATTGCAATCATATCGTGCCCGATACCGCTTGCCGTATTCATTCCGTTTTCATCTTCCAATAACGCAAGTAATATGGGCGACTCATTGGTTATGCCGCCTGAAACAAATGATTCGTCATTCATATATAGTTTTATAGTTGGCGGCGTGGTATCCGCTGCTGCATTTTCATTAATTCCACCCACTTTGATATCGGTATTCACCCCAGTTTGATCTAAACGTTGACCCGTTTTCTTAGCATAAAAGCTCATTCTTCCATTCCCTAATGGCACTCGAATATCGCGAGGAACTACAAAGTTGAATTCAAAATTTCCGCCGGTTACATTTGCATTTCCTCTGAAAATCGTTTCTCCTAACGCAATAAAAGGCATTGTTGGACCTGTAGTAAACGGGTTGTCGTTTATCATTGCATCCGTATTGTCGTTTCGCAACGTGCTTCTTAAACTGTTTTTATCAAAAATAGTTACCGAAAGCGCTCCGTTGTAATTATTCAAAGGAGTGTTATTCTCATCCACCACTTGACCGGCCACTTTCATCACTCCTAAAGATTTAAAATCGTCAAATGTTCCCGAAATCGGCATATCATTCACTTGAGTCAAAATAACTTTTGGTTTTGGAATCGCTAAAAATAAAGCCGGATCTCCAATGTAAACTACGACATTACTGTTCATTTGGTTTTTGGCCAACCTTAAAGCTTCCGCGATTGAAACATACGAATTTGTGCCGTATCCAAATAAATATTTAGCCAAAACAGGATTAAAAACCTGAGCTTCTCCTTGTCCAATGGCACGAACCGTAGTTATCATGGAAATTGCGCCACCTTTTGGATTCAAATAAGTAATTTCTCCACCCGTTTGCTTGTACGGATTGTCAAAACGTGAGAAATCGCAGGTTATTGTTATGAAAAGTGGATACTTATATTGGTTGGCCAAATTCTGACCGTCTTCTTTTTCCCAAATTCGTTCATCTGCTAAACCATCTTCACCTCCGTGTCCCAAATAATTGAACACCAAAGCGCCTTTTTCAAATGCTTCAAAAATATCAGTACGGGCTTTTGGATACCGATCTCCACCACCCGAAACTTCCTGAACATAAGAATCGAGAAGGATTTTATTGATGTTGAAAAATGGTTTCTGGGTACCGATTTCGTCTCCTAATTTATTTTGAAAATACTGCAACTGTTGGTCTCCTTGCTTTTCAGAACTTGGATCATCACCGATAAAGATTAGGTTATTTCGCCAACTTCCGTAGGATTTTATGTCGTGGTAATCGATGACTTTGTTGACCATTTCATCTGCTTCTTTCGCATTAGCAACAATCATTCGGCCCACTGCGATATCGAGTCCACTTCCGTTTGAATTGACACCTTCATTTAAATCCATCAGCCCAAAGAAATCATCGGAACAAAATGAGGCTGGTCCTGCACTTCTGCTTTCTAATGCTTGAAATATTGGCACCACATTCGTATTATTTGGAATTCTATTTTTGAAATCAAAGGAAGCAGCACCAAAAAGATTTAAATATTTAACTCTATTTGCTGAAGTGGAAGCGTTGTTGTATACGTACTTTACAAAATTTCGGATGGCACCAATATCTTGTTTACCAGAACAAAATTCCGCATAAATATCTTCCGTAAAAACGACTTTCACATTCATGCCAGAATTTGTACGGTGAAAATTAGCTAGTTTTTCAGCAGCACTGTTTAGGAATTTTGGCGTGATGATTAAATAATCGATATCTTGAAATTGTCCTTGTGCATTTTTGAAAATCATCCCCTTTAAATTCTGATTTGCCACCTTTGCATTTGAATCTTTCTTTGGAGTGTAATAATCTTGTGAGTCGACTGCAATGTATTTTCGAACTTCACCTAAAGATGCTTTGAACGCAAAATTATTTTGGCTGTCGTTTACTCTTTTAGTTACATTATATAAATCTGTAATGTCCCAAACTTGCGCAATAGAAATTGCATTGGTAAATTGATATTCACCAAAACCAATTTGATTGGCTGCTGCATCGTATTGAAAACGGTATTGCTTGCCAAAGCCACTCAAATTGCATTTTGCTTTAACACTGATATAGTCCAAATAAGCTTTTGCACTTGGAACTCCATTGTTATTATAGGTCATTTGAACGGATAAATCCGTAGTTGCCGCAGCGGATAAAATTTGAGAATCAAGCACAAAACCTGCTTCCGAACCAGCAATAGAACTAAAGTTTAATGTTCCCGAAGCAGCTCCGTTAATTTTAATACCAAAAGAGGACGCATTTAAAGAAGCTCCTGCGGCAACGACTTTAATTTCAAATGGGGAACTCGTATTTATGTTTGGAAAATTAAAATCAAAAGTTCGTTCGTTATTGAAATTAAAATCTTCTCCAAACCATCTTCTTCCCAATCGTACAATGTTTATTAAATCCTTTTCGTAAAAACTATAGGCGTCGTAAGCCGTAATCGGAGTTGCACTAGAATTAATCTCCGGCATTTGACCCATTCTTTTCCCAAAAGCACCTTGAACTGTTACGTAATAATAGGATTTAGTGTCGTATAAATTTAAATGCGTTAAATTTTCTTCGCTCCAATTGTCAAAGCCTTCTGCGTAAAATAAAATGTAATCGTTACTGTCAAAACTTCCATCTTCCTCACCAATTACTTGAATGGCATTTTCTTCCAAATCCGAAGGATAGTCCACGGCATTACTCAGCGGAACCATTCGTCCGCCATTGCCATATATCTTAATACTTCGTGGGTTGACATTATTCAGGTTAACACCCAGTTGCTGCAAAAAGGATCTTGAAATTTTATAAACACCGGACTTTTCGACGTAGAACCGGTACCAATCGCCATTTGCCAATACCGAATTTGACAACTGATTGAAATCTCTAGCTGTCGAAGCACTATTTGACGAACCTCTTTCAATACTGTAATCAAAAGACTTCACTCTTTGATAGCCCGAACTGGTTTTAATTATAGGAGGGAAACTAATTTGAGCAAATTTAGCATCTCTTGCGTTCACACTTCTGACTTTCGCCGAAATTAAACGGGGAAGATTTAAAGAAGATAAATCGCCAATTTGAGAAATATTCTCATAAACCACATTTGAAAGTCGTAATGAGTTTTCATTTACATCAAAAGAAGTCGGAATTGTGAGTCGGAATTCTAAAGATTTATCTACTTCGTTAAAAAAGTAATTTTCAAAATTAAATTGCGGAATGGAATATTGAATTTCTCCTATACTGTAGGATGTATTTTCCTTCCAATCCACTACAAATGAGCCCTTGATTTGAGCATTTGTAAAAAAGGAAACGAATAAGAATAAAAAAGCTATTTTTTTCATTGAAATTAAAAACGCTACAAGTAGAACATTATTACAAATGCGTAAAATTAATTCATTTAGATTGGCCAGATCAATAATATTTCAATTAATTTTACGTTCTAATTCTGAATAGAAAACAATTATAGAGTTTTTTGTTATTATTTATAAAAAGTTGTTGCAATTTCAAGCTTAATTGTTATATTGCGCCACGAAATTTATTACCTACTTAAAGTATGAAAGTAAACAAAATTATGACGGTTAAGCTGCTATTATCATTAGCAGTAGTTGTTGGTTTTGCTAGTTGTAGCAAGAATTCCAGCTCAAAAAATGCCTCATCTGCTACAGGTTGGAAAATCAACGACAAAAAAGGTGGTTTTCAATACAACACGAATTACAAGAAGCAACAAGCAGCTCCTGGACTCGTTTTAGTAGAAGGTGGAACATTTACGATGGGTAAAGTGCAAGATGATGTAATGCATGATTGGAACAACACCCCTTCGCAACAACACGTTCAGTCCTTTTACATGGATGAAACGGAAGTTACGAATGCGATGTATGCCGAATATCTTTTTTGGACAAAAACAGTTTTCCCTCCAACGGACGAAAACTACAAAAATATCTATGATGGTGTTTTACCAGACACACTTGTTTGGAGAAACCGTTTGGGATACGCAGAAACCTATACAAATAACTACTTGAGACATCCTGCTTATGCTTACTACCCAGTAGTTGGTGTGAATTGGATTCAAGCAAGTGAATTTGCAAAATGGAGAACGGATCGTGTAAACGAAGCGACTTTAGAGAAAGAAGGGTATTTGAAAAAAGATGCAAAAATTAATGACGTGACGGCAGAAGCTAACTTCAGCACTGAAACGTATATTAATGTTCCTTCTAAAGCGTTTGGTGGAAACGAAGAAATTGTCCTTAAAGGGAAAAACGGAAAAGCAAAAGCAGGAAAAGCAGACAAAGACGGGAATGCTAAAGAAGCAACTAACGTTTATGCAACGAGAAGTTCTGGTTTGATCAATCCGGAATACAGACTTCCAACTGAAGCAGAATGGGAATATGCAGCTGCTTCTGATGTAGGAAATAGAGAATACAACTTATACAAAGGACAAAAGAAATATCCTTGGAAAGGTTCTTATACTAGAAGTGGTAAAAGAAAAGTTAAAGGTGACCAATTGGCCAACTTCAAACAAGGAAAAGGAGATTACGGTGGAATTGCAGGATGGTCTGATGACGGTGCTGATATTACAAACGTAGTAAAATCTTATCCTCCAAATGATTTTGGATTGTACGATATGGCTGGAAACGTTTCCGAATGGGTTGCCGATGTTTACCGTCCAATGGTTGACGATGAAGCAAATGATTTCAACTACTACAGAGGTAACGTTTATACTAAAAATAAGATTGGTGAAGACGGAACTGTAGAATTAGTTACAGCTGACAATATCGCTTATGATACTTTGGCAAACGGAAAAATTGTTGCTAGAAATTTCCCAGGTCAAATTGCACAAGTGCCAATTGACGAAAAAGAAACGTACTTAAGACAAAATTTCTCTCAAAGTGATAACCGTGATTACAGAGATGGAGACAAACAATCTACACGATATTTTGACTTTGGTTCTGAGGAAGACGTAGTTGATCCAGCAAAAAATGTTAAGAGAATGTACGACTCTCCTATACACAACGTTTCTGTGGACAGTTTAGACAACATGGTTAGAAAGTACGATACTTCTAGTAAGAGAACTACTTTAATCAACAACAATGTTAGAGTTTACAAAGGTGGTTCTTGGAGAGACAGAGCATACTGGTTAGATCCAGCTCAAAGAAGATATTTCCCACAAGATATGGCAACTGACTACATTGGTTTCCGTTGCGCAATGTCAAGCGTTGGACCAAAATCGACTAAGAAAAAAGCAAGAAACTAACTTTAGTTTTTTAAAATAAATTTCATAAAAGCCCTTTAATTAGGGCTTTTATAGTTTTTACACGAAAGTAAATGGAACTACAACAACTACACAAATTATTTTTAAGTTGCGACTCCTTCACAACTGATACTCGAAAAATTCAAAAGAATGCCCTGTTTTTTGCATTGCAAGGCGATCGGTTTGACGCGAATACTTTTGCTGAAGAAGCACTTCATAAAGGTGCTTCCTTTGTTATTATTGACAATCCAGAATATTTTATCGACGATAGAACCATTCTTGTAACGGATACTTTAAAGACGTTACAAGACTTGGCCAAATTTCACCGCAATTACTTAAAATTACCGGTTATAGCGTTGACAGGAAGCAATGGTAAAACGACTACCAAGGAATTAATAAATGCTGTTTTAGGCGAAAAGTATAATGTGAAAGCTACAATTGGAAATTTAAACAATCACATTGGGGTTCCGTTAACATTGCTTTCCTTTGACCAATCAACAGAAATTGGGATTGTAGAAATGGGTGCCAATCACCAAAAGGAAATCGAATTCTTATGCGAAATTGCACAACCTGACTACGGGTATATAACGAATTTTGGCAAAGCGCATTTAGAAGGATTTGGAGGATTTGAAGGCGTGATCAAAGGAAAAAGTGAAATGTATCATTTCCTGAAAAGTCATTCAAAAAAAGTATTTATTAATTTAGACGACTCCATACAAGTTGAAAAATGTGTATCAATTGCCAACTATACCTTTTCAAACAAAGATCAAAATGCCGCTGTTTTTATAAGTAACATTGAAGCAAATCCTTTTGTTTCTGTAACTTACAAACAAGCCGAAATTGAGTCCCATTTAGTGGGAATTTATAACGCTACGAACATTATTGCAGCAATTGCAATTGGTCACTATTTTAAAGTTAGTGATGCGTTGATCAAAAAAGCAATTGAGAACTACAACCCTACAAATAATCGTTCTCAATTAAGTGAAAAAGATTCTAATCACTTAATTTTAGACGCATACAATGCCAATCCAAGTAGCATGAAAGTTGCTTTAGAAAACTTCATTCAACTTAACGAACCTAACAAAATTGCATTTCTAGGAGACATGTTCGAACTTGGTGCTGAAAGTTTTGCAGAGCACAAAGCAATTATTGAATCTTTGAAAAAAGAAACTACGATTTCGTTTTATTTTATTGGTTTAGAATTTTACAAATGTAAAGTGATCCGTGAAAATTTTAATTTTTTTGCCACATTTGAGGACTTGAAGGAAGTATTATCTGCTACCAAATTTGAACATAAATATATCCTCATCAAAGGTTCCCGCGGAATGGCTTTAGAACGAATTGTTGCTTTGTTGTAAAATTATAATGAAGCGGCACGTTCAAGTCGGTCGTTGATGCTTTTTCCAATTCCTTTATTAGGAACGTAAACAGCTATAATTAAATCTAATTTCATCGCATCTAATTCAATCAAAGTTGCAAATAAATTTTGAGCCGCTTCCTTCAAGGATTCCTTTTCAGACAAAATCCTAAAAGAAATGTTCGGCAAAAGTTCCGAAGGAGCTGAAAACAACATGATACCAATTTTTTTATTGGCGTGGTTTCGCAATTCTTTTTTATAATTTGAAGTTAGGATAAATTTAGTTTTTGGAGCATAATGGCGCTTTAACATTCCTGGTACTTTTGGAGTTGAATTATCGCTTTTTGGCAACAGTAACTTTCCTGTAATTTTCTCAATTTCAGCTGTACTGCAACTTCCTTGACGGTACAAAACAGCATTGTTATTTTCAAACCCTAAGATTGTAGATTCAATTCCTTCGCTACAAAAACCACCGTCTAAAATCATCTTTAATTTACCATCGAAATACTTCTTAACATGTTCTGGTTTCGTAGGACTGACGGACATAAAAGGATTTGCACTTGGTGCTGCAAGTGGAAAATCCAATTCAGAAAGCAATTGCAAGGTTGCAGGATGATTGGGCATTCTGACGGCTACTGTTTTGTTTTGCGCTGTAACTAAATTTGGAATTAGTTCCGTTTTTTCTAATAATAATGTCAATGGTCCGGGCCAAAAAGCTTTTGCTAACTCAATGGCAAGTGGCGGAATATTTTTTGCGATTCGGTCTAATTCTACGATCGAACCAATATGCACAATTAGTGGGTTAAATGACGGACGCTTTTTTAATTTGAATATCTTTTCAACAGCAGTTTCACTAAATGCATTTGCCGCTAAACCGTACACTGTTTCGGTGGGAATCGCTACTAAATCATCCGCTTTTAATATTAAAATCGCTTGTTCTATATTGGTATTGATTTCTGTCATCTAATTATGGATTACAATTGTCACAGTACATAGGCTCTTCCGTTTTGACGTTTCGTGGAAAATAATTCTTTTCAGAATAATCACATTTGCAACATGTTTTCAACAAATACAAGACTGATTTTGTAGGTAAATTACATGCTGAACAAGGCAAGCCTTTTACTGACTGTGTTACTGAAAAACCAGGTAAAGAACATTTTGGGCAAAGTGAATTCACCTTCTCAACTAGATTTTTTGTGGCATTTTGAATGACTTTCATTCGCATCGGATTATTCATCGCTCTCATGTCCGTTTCAACATTTACGCTTCCAAATTCTGCGAGAATTAACTCAAAAATCCGAATTGCTTCCAATTCATTTATAATGTCTTTGTGTATTTCGGACGCGTTAAACTCTTTACTTTTTAAAATAATTCCGTGAGATGGAAATTTTATTTGCGATAGAAATTCCAGAAAAGTAGTTTTGTCTTTTATTGCTTTCGCCGCAAAATTAGTTTCCATTGACAGTTTCCTGCCAACGATTTCAATATCATTTTTTAAATCGATTAAAACCACTAATTCATCATCAGCCGAAGCAAAAAATGCAGCGGGATGTGGTCCAAATGAACCTTCACTCGCCACCGCTAAATCACAGTTATAACGCGCCATCGCTGCTAAACATTTATTCCGAACCGTATTTAAAGCATCTTCTTTTCTACTAATTTCACCTGAAAACATACCAAAAGAATCCGTGTCAAAATCGCGAGTTACTGTGCATTTTACGTTTAACCCTTTTTCTAGCAGCGGCTTCAAAACCAACTCTTTTCCATGTTTGGTTACAATTAACAACCTTCTTCCACTGAAATAATTCATTTTGTAATTTGAATTTCTGAATATAATTGAATGACATCTGTGTCGGGAATACCTTCTAAATAAGCCAAAAATTCCACTTTTGTTTTCTTTAAACTTTCTTTACGCAATAAAGAACGTTCGTCTTTGGACCCCGTTCTGATTTCACTTCCAAAACTTTTTTTACCGTGAAATTGAATTTTAAAATCTAATAAATTTTCAATTACTTCCCTCGCTTCTTTTATAGAAAACTCGCCATCGATGAGTGTGAATTTTGATTCCATTATTACAATTTTTTATGAGTTTATAAAAAACAGGCTTCACAAAAATGTATAAGCCTGCTTTTTTTTGGAATCTATTTATTGACCTTGACCTAATGAATAACCGTCTTTACCGTTAAACTGATATAGGTTTTCCGTCTTTATTACATCAATATTATGTGACAAAGCATTTGCCATCAGCTCTAGAATCACTTGACTTGTAAATGGAGTGCCGTTTGTAGACTTGAAGCGACATCTCCAATGATCCGTACAAAAAGTCTCCTGAAAACCTTCCGGCCAAACTTTGATACCCCGATTTGTAATCATGGTCAATTCAAACCCGTTTATTTCAATCTTTTTCAATCGTTCCGCTAGATCATCGGCAATCAATCCTTTGTCGTCTACAAATAAATCAACTCCAACAAGTGTTTTAATCATTGGTGCTGCTCTTTTGTATTTTGGCAGATTAATAATGGTATTTTTCTCGTAGTTGACCGCTTTTAATTTCTCTGGAAGACGTCCTAAATTTGAAATCACAGCCTCTGCAAATTCAGCGGTTCCCACATTTTTCATACTTTTTCCCTCAATAAACAAGTCTTTTGTATGAATACCGCTTTCAATGGTTTTCAACCAAGCGTTGTGAATTTTCTCAGCTACGTCGATTTGTCCAATATGATTCAACATCATTACCGCTCCTTCTAAAAGTCCCGATGGATTTGCAGAATCTCTACTCATTCTTGGTGCCGAACCGTGAATTGCTTCAAACATGGCACATTCTTCACCAATATTTGCTGAACCTGCCAATCCAACAGAGCCCGCAATTTGTGCCGCCACATCCGATAAAATATCACCATATAAATTCGGCATTACAATTACATCAAAAATTTCTGGTGTGTCGGCTAATTTCGCTGCACCAATATCTACAATCCAATGTTCGTTTTCAAGTTCTGGATATTCTGCCGCAATTTCATCAAAAACTTTGTGAAACAATCCGTCGGTTTGCTTCATAATGTTGTCTTTTGTAAAACAAGTTACCTTTTTACGACCGTATTGTTTTGCATATTCAAAAGCATAGCGAACAATTTTCTCACATCCTGGTCTGCTGATTAATTTTAAACATTGGGTAACTTCATCCGTTTGTTGGTGTTCGATTCCAGCGTATAAATCCTCTTCATTTTCTCGTATGATGACAATGTCCATTACAGGATGCTTTGTCGTTACAAAAGGATGTAAACTCATACAAGGCCGAATATTTGCATACAACCCTAAAAATTTACGCGTCGTTACATTTAGACTTTTGTAACCACCACCTTGCGGAGTAGTAATAGGTGCTTTCAAAAATATTTTATTTCTTCTAATGATGTCCCACGATTCTTTAGAAATTCCTGCCGTATTTCCTGAAAGATATACTTGTTCTCCGACTTGGATTTCCTCCGTTTCAATTTGAGCTCCTGCTGCTTTTAAGATTTTTAAAGTGGCATCCATTATTTCTGGACCGATTCCGTCACCTTTTGCAATTGTGATTTTTCTCATTAGGATAAATATTAAATTAGTTCCGCAAATGTAAAACCTCATATTCATAAATTTTTATTTATATTTGAAATGACATCTATAAAAAAATTTTATGAATTATACTTTAAACCAATTAGAGATATTTCTGCGGATCGCACAAACAGGAAGTGTGACAAAAGCGTCTCAAGTATTAAATTTAACGCAACCAGCGGTTTCTATTCAATTGAAAAATTTTCAATCTCAATTTGACATACCGTTAACGGAAGCCATTGGCCGAAAAATTTACATTACTGATTTTGGCAAAGAAATCGCTCTTGCAGCCGAAAATATTCTAAATCAAGTGCATGAAATCAATTACAAAACGGCAGCGTTCAAAGACCAACTGACAGGTCGGTTAAAAATTTCTGTGGTTTCAACGGCAAAATATGTGATGCCCTATTTCTTGACCGATTTTTTAAAATTACATCCTAATGTTGAACTCGTTCTAGATGTAACCAATAAACGCACAGTTATAGAAAACCTCGAGCGTAATGAAGTCGATTTCTCCCTTGTTTCAATTCTTCCAAAGCAATTGGAAGTGGAACAAATGGACTTATTGTCCAATAAATTATATCTCGTTAACGGTGAAATTACCGCAGATTTAGCCAAAAAAAACACAACTGAACTCTTCGAGGATTTGACCTTACTATTCAGAGAAGAAGGTTCTGGAACCCGACAAACCATGGAGGACTATATTTTTCGGAATGAAATAAAAGTTGCAAAAAAACTGCAATTAACAACCAATGAAGCCGTGAAGCAAGCCATTATTGCTGGAATGGGAAGTTCTATTTTACCTCTAATAGGATTGAAAAACGAATTAATCAATAACGATTTGCACATCATTCCCATTAAAAATCTACCAATAAAGACGATGTGGAGCTTGATTTGGTTAAAAAACAAAAAACATTCTCCCGTTGCAAGTGCTTATTTAGCATATTTAGCTCAAAATAAAGATCGAATTATTGCAGAAAAGTTTGATTGGTATGATAATTATTGAAAGATACCTATTGGTAAACTTTGCGTTCAAGTAATACATATAAAATTAGTTCAAATTCAAATATCTTTTAGAGTAATTTGACAATTTGTAATTAGTAGTTCATGTTTTCTAAAAAGAAGTAAATCCATTTTTAGCTTATAATACAACAACTAAAAATCATTAACATTTGACTATTCTATAATTTTTAAATTTGAATTCTATTTGGTAACATAAGTTTACTTAGCATAAAAACTATGTTTTAAAAAAGTTTTAGTAGCACTATTTACAAGCATTTCCGCAGCATTTTATTTAAATTTGCACTCTAATCTATTCGACAAGACAATGCAAGATAAAAATATTTTGCATTAAGCAAAGAGGAGTTGGAAATAATGGAAAATCAAAAAAAAAGTTGGACAATTTGTCAAGAATGCCAAGGAGAAGGTAAAAAAAGACAACGCATTACCAAAAAGGCGAAGCTTCGTTATCAAAATGCTTTCGACAACTACCAAAAATTTAATAGCGATGGGACCGCTCCTAAAGCGCCAAAAAGTCACCTAAACCCTTGCAGCAATTGTGCAGGAACAGGAATAATTACCTCCGATTTACCTCCAACACCTGACACAGTGAACTTTCCGCATGTTGCCATAATTGGTGGTGGAATAGGCGGAATAGCACTTGCAGTTGCTTGTCTAAACCGCGGAATCCCATTTACAATTTACGAGCGAGACAAAAGTTTTGACGATCGCTCGCAAGGTTACGGACTCACTTTACAACAAGCCAGCAAAGCAATTGAAGGATTAGGCATCGTTTCTTTAAAAGATGGTGTCGTTTCAACACGACATTTAGTGCATACTACTGATGGAAAAGTAATTGGAGAATGGGGCGTGAGAAAATGGTTAAGTTCAGCAATTCAAAATACTACAAAACGCACTAATATTCACATCGCAAGACAGTATCTCCGTTTAGCACTATTGGAACAGCTTGACAAACCAAATGCGATAAAATGGAACCATCAATTAATAGACCTCAAGGAAAATGCAATAGGAGGAGTTGAATTAGGTTTTCAGGTCAATGGAATGGTAAAAACCAGTACTGCCGACCTAGTTGTTGGAGCCGATGGCATTCGTAGTTCCGTTCGGAAGTTACTACTTGGAGAAAACGTGACTCCTTTGCGTTATTTAAATTGTATCGTTATACTTGGAATCTGTCCGTTAAAAGCCGTTGAAGGAGTAAACAGTGAATTATTTGACTCTGCAACTGTATTTCAAACAGCAAACGGTAACGAGAGAATTTATATGATGCCCTACACTTCCGATGCAATAATGTGGCAATTAAGCTTTCCAATGTCAGAAGATGATGCTAAAAAACTGAGCAGTCATGGAACTGAGGCATTGAAAAAAGAAGCAATGAATAGAACACAGTGGCATTCTCCAATCCCTGAAATAATAGCAGCAACATCAACAGCAAAAATTTCTGGTTACCCCGTTTATGATCGTGAAATACTTAGCACAGAATTACTGGAAAAAGTCGGAAAAGCAACCTTAATTGGAGATGCAGCCCATCCTATGAGTCCGTTCAAAGGGCAAGGTGCAAATCAAGCACTATTAGATGCGTTATCTTTAGCTAGAAGAATTTACAAATCATGCTACAATCCCAAATCACAATGGCGAAAAGTTGGCATTAGAGAAAGTTTCCTGAATGAATTTGAGTCAGAAATGATAAATCGTGCGAATGTTAAAGTAAAAGATTCTGCTGAAGCCGCAGCATTTCTTCATTCCGACATTGTTTTACATGAGGGAGACGGCCCAAGAGGAAGATATAGCACGAAATAAGAATAGCTTGAGCCATTCCTAATTTCAAAATTAGCGTCTTACGAATACGCACTCAAATCTAGATCAAGTATAGCTCCTACTCTACTAAATTCCTCATTAATCTTTGCATTCAAGATGAATTGTTCATTTGTTATTGGATGGTTAAAAATCAATTGATGTGCATGAAGCATCATTCCTTTGAGATCAAAATTATCTAACCATAATTTATTTTGTTTATTACAACCATGAGGACGACTTCCTAAAATAGGATGAAAAATATGTTTGAAATGTTTTCGCAATTGATGCATCCTTCCGGTTTCAGGAATTGCTTCTACCAAACAATAGCGTGAGGTGGGTTTATTGTTAAATTCTAAAGTGATTTCGGTATTTTGCAGCCGACGAAAGGAGGTTACTGCATTTTGTGTAATGTCATCGTCATTGGTTAAATCATAATCAATCGTTAGTTCTTCAGGTGACCAACCACGTAAAATTGCTAAATATTTTTTTTCGACTTCGCGTGTGGCAAAACGATCATTCATAATCTTCAAAACTTCTTTATCCAAAGCAAATAACAAGATACCTGATGTTTTGCGGTCTAACCGATGAATGGGGTAAACATGTTGTCCTCCTATTTGATTTCTCAATTCTTGAACAGCATACACTTTAGCGTCTCGCGCATAAAATGATTTGTGAACCAATAATCCACTTGGTTTATTAATAGCAATAATGTATTCGTCTTGATAAAGAATTTCTAACATTTGGCAAAAGTAAAAGAGATTTGGAGTAAAATCACCTTTTTTGACTTATTTAATTCTGCATTTTTTACAAGAGTTACAGAGGAACTTTTCGAAACAAAAAAAACTCCAACAATTCTGTTGGAGTTTCTTGGTGGGCGATGAGGGGTTCGAACCCCCGACCCCCTCGGTGTAAACGAGGTGCTCTGAACCAGCTGAGCTAATCGCCCTTTCGGGTTGCAATGTCTTGCGTTATTGCGTGTGCAAATATAGCACGTTTTTACATATCTCCAAACAAAATTTAAAAAAAATTTAAAGTATTTCTGCAACAACAAAAGTGCTTCCACCCACATAGATGACATCATCCGGAGTAGCATCTTGCAGTGCTTTTTCGTAAGCATTTACCACTGAATTATATACCTCGCCAATTAGTCCAAAATCTTTTGCTTTTTGTTGTAAAATTGCTGGATCTAATCCTCTGAAATTATCAGGTTTTGAGAAATAATAAATAGCGTTTTTTGGAAATAGCGGAAGGATTTCGTTCAAATCTTTGTCATTAACTACGCCAAGAACAATATGCAATTTTGAAAATGCTTCTTTTTGCAGTTGGTTTAGCGTTATTTTCAATCCGTCTTTATTGTGAGCGGTATCGCAAATTACTTTTGGATACTCTTGCAAAATTTGCCAACGACCTTGTAAATGTGTTTTTGCAATTACATTCATAAATCCATTTTTGCAATTCTCTTGAGAAATTTTAAAATCGCTTACTTCTTGTAGGATTTTTATAATTTGCAAAACTGTCTTTTTATTGTGTATTTGATAGTCGCCAATTAAAGCGCTTTGATACGTTTCGTGAATTAAATCAGAAGCAAAGTAGACTGGAGTGTTCTCCTGTTTCGCTTTCGCAATGAAAACAGGTTTAGTTTCCGAAGTGTATTCTCCAATAACAATTGGAATATTGTGTTTAATAATTCCCGCTTTTTCTCCAGCAATTAATTCTAGAGTGTTGCCTAAAAACTGTGTGTGGTCTAATCCGATATTTGTGATTACAGAAACTAAAGGTGTAATGATATTCGTAGAATCTAATCGTCCACCTAATCCAACTTCAATAATTGCAATATCTACTTTTTCTTTTGCGAAATAATCGAAAGCTAAGCCAACAGTCATTTCGAAGAAACTCAATTGGTTTTGCTCAAAAAATATTTTGTACTTATTAATGAAATCGCAAACAAATTGTTCGGCAATATCTGCTCCATTTATTTTGATTCGTTCTCTAAAGTCTTTTAGATGTGGCGAAGTATACAATCCCACTTTATAACCTGCTTCTTGCAAAACCGAAGCTAAAAGATGGGAAGTCGAACCTTTTCCATTGGTTCCTGCTACGTGAATAAATTTGAGGTTTTTTTCTGGATTGCCAAGATAATTGGCTAAAAGAATAGTATTGGTTAAATCCTTTTTATAAGCCGAAGCACCTTGTGTTTGGTACATCGGCAATTGATTGAACATCCAATCAAGGGTTTCAGCGTAATTCATGCGTTTGAATTATTCTCCTAATTTGAAATTAACTACGATAAAACCAACTTGCGTTTCTGGTGCATTTGGGTCGGATTGCCATTTGTAACTCTTGGCTGTTTTAATTGCCGGGTTAACTAGGCAAGGATTTGTATTTGTAGTTCCTTTTGTATAACGAGCGTCAATTACATTTCCGCTTCGGTTTACGGTGATTTGAACTACAACTGTTCCCGATTCGTTACAATCTTGCACTTCTTTTCCACTGTTGCTTAACTTACGACCGTTTAATCCGTAGCCTCTTCCGCCGCCCGTTCCGCCGCCAGAACCATAATAAGCACTTGCGTAAGGATCGCCGTTTGGACTTCCTTTATCGCCGGCTGTTTTATCGTCTCCTTGTCCTCCTTGTGCTTTACCATCGGATTTCGGTCCATTGATTAAACTTGAAAGTGCATCCGACGTGCTTTTTGAAGGTTGTGGTTTTTCGGCAGGTTTAGGTTTAACTTCTTCCTTTGTGGCTTCCTTAGTTGTTTTTTGTGGTTTTTTAGTTTCCTTAATTACAACAGCTTCTTCATTATCTTGTGTGATAATTTCCTCTTTTGCAGCAGCAGCTTGTTGACTTGCCGTAGGCGTTGGTGCCGACTGAATTGCTTCGGTAGGTTGCTTGTCGCCCATTCCTGTTTCAGTGGTTCCGAAGTTAATCGCAATTCCATTCTCTGGTGGCGGATCAAGATAAGTTAATCCTAAAAAAAGACACAAAATGAATAGCAACACAAACAATGCTGTTGTGATGGCGAATGATTTTTTTTCTTCTTCTGTTTCTAAATATTTCATGGTAGAAGTTGTATGTTGTACGTTCTAGGTTGTAAGTTAAAAATATTCTGACTTGAAATCCTTAAATCCCTAGCCCAGATCGTAAAGGAAAGCCCGGAATCTTGAAAGCTAATTTATTCCTGCTTAAAAAGAGCGACCAGAGGAAGCTCCTTTTTATGCTTGGAAAAATAGCTTTTATGATGAGGACTTGAAATGCAGCGCTGGAAATAGCTTCAAAAATAAATTTAAAAAACTACTTAGGCCTTACGGCTAAAACTACTTTTATTTGATTTCTGTTGGCAATATCAAGAACGTAAACGGCTTTTTCTATTGGCACTCCTTCTTCGGCTCTCAAAACAACTGATTTAGAACGGTCGTCACCCATTATGGATAACAATCTTGACTCTATTTCTGCTTCAGGAACTTGGTCTTTGTCGATATACATTTCAAGTTCTTTGTTGATGCTGACTTGAATGTTTTTGTTGCTATCTGTTTTTCCCTTTGCTTTTGGCAGAACCAAATCGAGTGCATTGGTGGTTACCATCGTGGAGGTAATCATGAAAAAGATGAGTAGCAAAAACACGATATCGGTCATTGACGACATGTTGAATTCGGGCGTGACTTTATTTCTTCCTCTAAAATTCATATTATGCTGGGTCGTTTAAAAGGTCTAGAAACTCAACGGCATTTCCTTCCATTTGGTGCACCACTTTATCGGTTTTTACCACAAGGTGATTGTATCCGATGTAGGCGATAATTCCTACAACTAGTCCAACTACAGTTGTTGTCATTGCAGTATAAATTCCTTCTGACAAGGCACCAACTTCAATCTGACCTCCAGCACTTGCCATTTTGTGGAATGCTAAAATCATACCGATTACTGTTCCTAAGAATCCCGTCATTGGTCCCGCTCCTGAAATAGTAGCAAGCATGCTGACGTTTTTCTCTAGTTTATAAATTTCTAATTTACCAGCGTTTTCAATAGCGGTATTGATATCATCCAGTGGTTTTCCGATGCGGGAAATTCCTTTTTCAATCAATCGTGCTACGGGAGATTGTGAATGTGCACAAAGCATTTTTGCACTATCAATCTTTCCATGACGGATGTTTTCTCGAATTTGCGCCATAAAATTCACATCAATTACGGATGCTTTTTTGATTGCCATCAAGCGTTCAAAATAGAGATATAAAGCGAAGAACAACATAATAAAAAGAGAAAGCATGATGATTTGGCCACCAATACCACCACTTAAAAGCAGTTCCATTATCGATAATGTTTTTTCAACAGGTACGGCATCAGCCATTCCACTTTGTGCAACAGATAAAGAATCCGTTTGTACCATTAAACTCATACGTAATTTGTGTTTTTAATTTAACGCTAAAGTATTGTAAAAATTGCAAATTCCGCTTTTAAAAATCTATTTAAATGCAAGTTGCAAAATTGCCTACGGTTTAAACCGTAGGTTATGTTTAGAAAGTTCACAGTTTACACAGATTTCACTAATTTTCACAGATTTTAAATTGGTGCAATCTGTGTGGAAATTATTTCTTCCAATAAAAATTAAACCAATTGTTTCAAAGCAATTCTACATATAGCCTACGGTTTAAACCGTAGGCTATGTTTTGATGCTTTAAAGTTTACACAGATTCCACTAATTTTCACAGATTGTTTTTAAAATTAGTGTTAATCCGTGAAATCTGTGTGAAAATCTTTTTTTCAATGAAAATTATACCAACTGCTTCAAAGCAATTTCAAATGCAGAAGCGCTGATATTTGTTTTTGAAGAACTAATTTCGTGTGCTTTTTCAAGTGCTTTTCTGATGGTTTCTGAAGCATCTACGAAAATCGCTTCGTCGTTTAACTTCACTCTTTTTTCCATGAAGTAAGCAAAAACTCTTGCCATTCCGCAGTTAGAAATAAAGTCAGGAATCAAGCTGATTTTAGCATCAACGTGTTCCATAATTGGTCCGAAGAAAATTGCTTTGTCCGCGAAAGGAACATTTGCACCACAAGAAATCACTTCTAATCCTGCAGAAATCATGCTATCCACTTGACCTTGTGTTACCAAACGTGAAGCAGCACATGGAGCGAAAATTTCAGCACCCATTGTCCAAATCTTCTCGTTGATTTCTTCAAAAGCAACCATGTTTTGTGCTACTAATTTATTACCATCTTTATTCAGGTAGAACGCTTTGATTTCGTCGAAAGTAAATCCGTTTTCGTTCATAACTCCTCCGTCACGGTCGATGATTCCCACAACTTTAGCTCCCATTTGTGCCAAATAATACGCTGCTGCTGAACCTACGTTTCCAAAACCTTGTACAATGGCTTTCTTACCTTCAACTGAACCTCCGTAAATATCGTAATAATGACGAACAGCTTGTGCCACACCGTAACCAGTAATCATATCGGCTACTGTATATTTTCTTGTAACATCAGGAGAGAAACTTTTGTTTTCGATTTCCTTGATTACACCTTGACGTAACTGACCAATTCGGTTGATTTTATCTGCTTCCGTTGGTTTGAAATGTCCGTTGAAAACACCTTCTTGTGGATGCCAAATACCACAATCTTCGGTCATTGGAATTACTTCGTGAATTTCATCTACGTTTAAATCACCACCTGTCCCGTAATAACTTTTTAATAAAGGAGAAACGGCTTTGAACCAACGCTCTAAAACCCCTTTTTTTCTTGCATCATTTGGGTCGAAATTAATTCCTGATTTTGCACCACCAATTGCTGGTCCGGCAACAGAGAATTTCACTTCCATCGTTTTGGCTAAAGAAAGTACTTCGTTCATGTCCAATCCTTTTCTCATTCTCGTTCCTCCACCTGCTGCACCACCTCTTAATGAGTTGATTACCGCCCAACCTTCTGCTTCGGTTTCTGAATCTTTCCAGTTGAAAACTATTTCTGGCTCTTTATTTTCGAATTTTTGTAGTAAGTCTTTCATTGTGTTGTAAAATGTTTATGAAGTGCAAATATAAAGAATTATTTGAGTTAGGGGATTGAAAGATGGAAAGATAGAGGGATTGAAAGACGAAAAGATAGAGAGATCGAAGGATATAAAGATTGAAGGGTTTTACGAGGGGTGCATTTTGCTTAACATATTAGAAACTTCGCACTGCTCAGAAAATTCTCCATAAGATTGATGAAGTATTACCTACCCTATAAATTATTTTAAACCAAAAAAACCGTAGAAATTTCTACGGTTTTCTATGAATATTAGACTTTACCTTTAATTAAAATGCTGCTCTACAAATGAGATAAGATTTTCATCACTCATTTTATTTGAAGTGCTTTCAGTCGCTACAGCATTTTTATACTGTGCCGTTTCAGCTAGAAATTTCATGAATTGTTCTTGTATCTGTCCCGTTCCTGTAATATGAATTTCGTCAACATTAGGCATTGTGCTTGCTATCTCTTTGAAAAACTTATGTGTTAGAGTAATTTCTTGGTTGTTAGCTGCATTTTCATTAGAGTTATTATCGGGTCCTGCATTTTTAACATGTCCTATGACAATGAACTCGCCGTTATCCTCCTCTTTTTTTCCGACTATTGTCGCGTTGTGTGAATCCATCCAAACTCCAAACTGCTTTTTGTTACTGTGTGACATATATTTTTTTATTAAAGATATGTATTTACTAAAATATAAGTCTTGTTTTTTGTAAAGATTGTGAATATTTCAAAAAAATGCTCCGTTTAGTATTGAGCTGAATTATTATTGTCACATGAAAAGGGATTTTTGCAAGTGCTCGTCAAAGAGTCACGCTCGTACCCGATTACGAAGCTAATGTTGTTTTTTTTACTAATTTGGTTTCACGAGCGGGACGCTGGCGCTAGCAGAGGGTATTTTATCTAAAATTTTTATTCCGTTCTTTTTAATTTGATCGAGTTTTCATCATTAAATTCAGTGGGTCTTTCAGAGTCAAAAGTCAACGCGAAAATCATCGTGTTTTCATCTTCAAATTCTGCAATACAAAGTATTTTTTTCTGCTCGTTAAATTCAAGTTTAGTAATTGTCATGTCAATTTCTATAGGTTTTTTTTCTAAATTAAATTCGTAGGTCATCTTTCCTTTTTTTCCATTCATAACGAATTCTTTTCCGCCAATGATTTGACCTTGGATTTCGAAACTTGCATATCCTTCTTTGTCAAAAGTAATAAACCCTATTTCTCCTTTGTCCTCTCCGGTCCATTTTCCAATTAAGTCAATAGCGGTTATGTTAACAGCATTGCTGTCTGAATTAAAGGACAGAAGAGGAAGTACTATTAATAAAATAAATATTCTTTTCATTTTCTTGCGTTTAAATTGTTTGTGATGCCTCTATGTTTTAGATGTAGGTGTTTTTACAATCCTTTAAATTATAATTATTTTTGTGAGTACGGATTGCAAATTCACACTATCGGGACACATTATTTTCATAATCATTGAATCCAATTTCTTCTAAATCAATTTCAAAGGCAATGGATTGGCTTTTAATTGTCTCTAAAATTTGTTCGTAACCACATTTTAATCCTAATTCAAAATCATTATTTTTTTCAGTTTTCATTTCTTGAATATTTTCGTGAATCAAGTAAATTAAATCTCTCAAATAATGTCTATATTTTTCATGTTCCATTTTCAATAGTATTTGGTAGACTCTCCCAGATGATGACGCCTTAAGTTTTGGCGTTTTTGAGGTTACGATTTTTTTAATTCTTTAAATTGTAATTATTTTCGAGCGCAGTGATTACAAATCCGCAGTATCGATCAACTTAAGAAACAAAGCAAGCTTTTATGAATAATTATCCATAAACTTCTCCACTCGAATGATCCTTCTCAGCACCCGTTACACTACTCAACACATTGATTTCGTCACGTAATTTCAAAACGCCTAGAAGAGCAAAGATCAATGCTTCTTTGTATTCTAAAATCTTTTTCTCAGGAATAATGATGTGCATATCTGGTAAATACCTTTGAATTTCTTCAATCAAAAAGTCATTATAAGCGCCACCTCCTGTTATTAGTAACTTGGTTTTTTTCTTTGAAAGTGCGTTTGCAATCTGAAAGGCTACGTGAATGGTGAATGTATGCATTTTATCTTGTCTTGAAATTGCATGTTTTTCAATTAAGGGTAAAACGGTTTCTTTGACAAACTCAAATCCCAACGATTTTGGATAGGGTTTTGAATAAAAAGACAACGCATTCAGTTCATCCAGAAGTGGCTGGTGGAGTTTTCCTGATTTTGCAATTGAACCTTTATCGTCGTAATCCAAACGCAATTGATTGGCATAAAAATTCAAAACGGTATTGACGGGAGAAATATCAAAGGCAATTCGCTTATTGTTTTCATCGAAAGAAACATTTGAAAAGCCGCCGAGGTTCAGGCAATAATCATAATCTGCAAAAAGAATTTGGTCGCCAATCGGAACTAACGGAGCGCCTTGACCACCAAGTTGCACATCTTGTACACGAAAATCACAAACTACTTTCTGATGAATGATATTTGCAATTTCGGGTAGATTGCCGATTTGCAAGGTAAAACCATTTTGGGGTTGATGCAAAATCGTGTGACCGTGCGAACAAACGGCGTCTAGGTTTTCAATTTTATATTCATCAATAAATTTATTGATTATTTCAGCTAAACGATTGGTGTACGCTTTATTCAACTCAATCAACTCGGATTCCGAAAATTGAACGGCGTTTTTAAGTTTGTTGAACCATTGTGTATCATAGGCAACTGTTTCTGCCTCAAGAATTTTGAAGTCCCAAATGCCGTCGTGTAGCGTAAAATGAATGTGTGCCAAGTCAACTCCGTCTAAAGAAGTACCTGACATCACACCGATCACGTTGTAGAATTGCTTTAACATAGGCTAAAATTATGCAATTCCATTGAAAGTCTGACAATAAAAATTTATCTTTGCGGACTATTTTTTAACAGAATCGAACATTTATTTTCAATACTATGGATTTCAATCTAACAGAAGAACATTTAATGATTCAACAAGCTGCAAGAGATTTCGCACAAGCGGAACTACTTCCTGGAGTTATTGAACGCGACGAACATGCTAAATTTCCTGCCGAACAAATTAAGATGATGGCAGAATTAGGATTTATGGGAATGATGGTAGACCCCAAGTACGGCGGATCTGGATTAGACAGCGTTGCTTATGTTTTGGCAATGACCGAAATCTCGAAAGTTGACGCTTCTGCAGCAGTAGTAATGTCAGTGAACAACTCATTAGTTTGTGCTGGAATTGAAAAATATTGCAACGAAGAGCAAAAGCAAAAATACCTGATTCCACTTGCAAAAGGGGAAGTAATTGGTGCATTTTGTTTGTCAGAACCCGAAGCGGGATCGGATGCGACTTCGCAAAAAACAACTGCAATTGACATGGGCGACCATTACCTGATGAATGGAACAAAAAACTGGATTACCAATGGTAATACGGCTTCCACTTACATCGTAATTGCACAAACCGATATTGAAAAAGGACACAAAGGCATCAACGCTTTCATCGTAGAACGCGGTTGGGCTGGTTTTGAAGTAGGTGTAAAAGAGAAAAAGATGGGAATTCGCGGAAGCGACACCCACTCTTTAATGTTTACCGATGTGAAAATCCCAAAAGAAAATAGAATTGGTGCAGATGGATTTGGTTTCAACTTCGCAATGGCAGTTTTAAACGGCGGACGAATTGGAATTGCTTCTCAAGCATTAGGAATTGCAACAGGTGCTTATGAATTGGCTTTGAAATATTCGCAAGAGCGTAAAGCTTTTGGCAAAGAAATTTTCAAACACCAAGCAATTGCATTTAAATTAGCCGACATGGCAACTCAGATTATGGCTGCAAAAATGCTGTGTTTGAAAGCAGCTTCTGAAAAAGACGAAGGTAAAGATATTTCTCAATCCGGTGCGATGGCAAAATTATTTGCTTCTCAAACGGCGATGGATACTACAATTGAAGCAGTTCAAATTCACGGTGGAAACGGTTACGTTTCTGAATACCACGTGGAGCGAATGATGCGTGATGCAAAAATCACTCAGATTTATGAAGGGACTTCGGAGATTCAACGCATTGTTATTTCAAGAACATTGGTAAACTAATACCAATACCGTTATTATAAAATAAAGCCCGAAATTGTGTTTCGGGCTTTCTTGCGTTTATAACTGATCTTTTAGCGTTTCAGACTGAAATGTCCGCGGTAAATTTTACCGTCTTCCCGTGTGACTACAAACCAATAATCGGTGGAAGGCAAAGGGTTCCCGTTGTACATTCCATTCCATCCGGCATCACCTCCTTTGAGACGGATGATGAATTTTCCAAAACGATCAAAGATATCTACATTTAAGTTGGGTTCGTAAACTGAAAACTGAACGTGCCAAGTATCATTAAACCCGTCGCTGTTTGGGGTAAAATATTTGGGATAATTAAGTAGGAAGAATTCTTCTTTGACCGTCCCACAACCATTAACATCTTTTACATAAACGGTATAAATTCCAGGACTTAAGTCTGTAAATGAATTTGAAGTTTGATAATTTTCATCGTCTAACGAATAGACATAATCACCTGATCCTTGAACTACAATTACCATTGAATTATTGTTTGACGACCAATCTGAAGTATCTATCGTTTGGATTGTAGCCCGACTCGAACCTTCTACCACAAAATCTTTTGACGCATCACAACTGAAATCTTGATAGGTGTTTTTAACTGTAACCGTGTACGTTCCTGGTTGGTTTACAGTAATTGATTGTGTCGTTTCACCCGTTGACCACTCATAATCTAAAAACCCAGCATCAGCAGTCAAGGTTTTTGTAAATCCTTTGCAAAGAAACAAAGTGTCAACTGGCGTTAAAATAGGTGTTATTCCGGCAAAAATAGTAAACGACGTTGTTGCATAACACAATTTAAACACCTTGTGCTCCACTCGAACAAATATCGTTTGAGGATTAGAAACATTCGTATAACCGTCAGGTAATGGGTTGGTATCTGAATCAGCATCGGCTTGCGTCAGATAATAATTTACGTTATAATTATTTGGGTTTTGATTCCCAAGCACTTGAGGCGTTTGGTTTACCAAGGGAAAAATGCCAAACTGAACGCCATCGTTTCTGCAAACCAACATACTCTGAGGCGGATTGGCCCGAGCCAAAGGAAGTAGATTACCAATCTCAACACTAATATTTTTGATGTTTCCGCAAGCATCCGTTACTCTAAAATTATAAACGCCTTCTGGTAAATTGGTAAACAAATTATTTTCGCCATTGTCCAGCGTGAATGGTGCAGTAATTTGAAAATTAAACGGCGCGACTCCCACTACATCCATTACAAGATCATTAGGACCTGTTCCGTTGTTGCAGTTCAAATTATAAACACCGGAAATAATTAGTTCAGGTGCGACTTTAAATTCAACATAAAGATCCGAACATTTTGCATTTGCATTTCCGTTATTGAAAGATTCAAAGACTTTAATAATACGGAAATCTCCAATTATAAAAATATTGAATGCTGTTCCTGGATTCGTTAATTCTCTTGCAGTTGTACTATTGGGAATTGTACCTTCGGTAAATGCAGCTCCTGTAATTGGATGGCCCCAAGAATTCGTTGCAGGAAAAAACTTTTGCAACCAAAATGTTTTTCCTGTAATTGACGTATCGGTATCGTTCATGGTTATGTCAAAGGCACCACACTTTCTGTTGATTGAAAAGCCATTTGAAGAACTTGTATATCCTGAAATTTCTGCCGTTGTTGCTAAATCAAAACCGCAAGTATCTTTCGCTGTAAAGCTATAATTCCCAGCTGGCAAATTACTCATGTAGAAAACACCATTGGCATCGATGTTGAAACTTGCATCGTAAGGAAGCGCTTGGGTAAATGTGGGAGGTGCCGCAGTGATTGTAACCATTGTTAGAGGACCATTACTTGTAGCGAGTTTCACAGCGCCAGAAATCGGACTGCAATCGGGGCGTGTTACGGCAGTTAAATTACCAAATACAAAAGCCGGGACTTTTATTTCAACGGTATAAGTATCTCCACAACTATCGGTAATAAAATACTCGTAATCGCCTACTGGCAAATTGGGGTGGTTATAAACACCCGTACTATTTACAAATGCAATTACATTTGCTGGTATAGGCTGCGGATAATTCGCTGGCGCTTGCGTCATTGTAATCGCTACAATTTCTCGATCACCGGGAATTTTAATTGTCACTTTACCAAAGTCTGAATCGCAACCATTGTTGGATGCATTGACACTTGGTTTAATCGGTTTTTCAGTAAGGGAAAAGTCTAAATTTGCTGTTCGTCCGCATCCATCCTGCACGGAAACTTCATAGTTACCAAAAGGAACTGTGTTGTTAATGGATCCGAATACTACTTCAGTTTGATTATAAGGTCCAGGATATATCGTATTAAAAAGGAGCGGATTAAATTCCGCAGGCTCTGTAAAGTTTAGTGTAAAAGGAGGAAAATAATTTGTAACCGTAATAGCAAAAAATAAGGCACCACATTCTGCCGTTTTTTGCACAAAGTTTAGCTTTGGATTCGGGTTAACTTGAAATTCTTGCGTAAAAACGTTGTTGCAATTATCCGTCACTTCAATTTGCACAGAGAACAATTGACCTCCGAATAAGTTGATATTCTGCGATAGCTCCAAAACATCCGTAGGACCTGAGCTTATGGTTTGCGTTGCGATTTGAGCAACTGTATTATTTGGAGCAAGAACAGTATATTTTACCTGTAATGGATATAAAATGGAACCGCTCGTATTGGACGTTATTTTATTTATAATTTCTACTGAAGTACAAGAAGTATAGATTTTGGGCAATTGTGGCGCACCAATATTCAGGTCATTATTTGCGAGTACGAACGTATACGCTTTTGACAATGCATCGTCACATTCATCAAAAACTCGGATGATATACGTTCCCGAGGAAAGCCCTGAAAACTCGTTACTTGTCTGTAACGATCGGGTTTCCGGTCCCGAGATTATTTCAAAAAAAGTAGGATTTCCCGAAATAATATTGACCGTTAATGTGGCTGTTGTATCGCAATTTGTTGCTGTTGAATCGTCCATTTCAAAATCTAACGTTTCAATTAGGTCTTCCACAACGACATCTATTTGTTTTGAATTGGAATCCCCATTATTGCTTTGTATTGCTACTACTCTATACGAACCTGCTGTTAATCCAGAGAACGAATTTCCTGCAGTTTCCGCCATAGGATTTGTGAATTCGGGAGCTAGGAAAAGTTGGTAGGTAAGTTCTGCATTTGGCTCCGTATTAGCAACAATCATTTCAATTGAGCCGTTGTTAGTGCATGTTTCCGCAACCACCGTTACAGTGAAATTAAAATCAGATAATTGACTATACGCTGTTGACGCGGTCAAGAATAGAAACAAACAAAACAGTCTTCCAATGATCATTCTAAATTCGAATTTAATTTGATTCTTAGATGAATCATTTTTATTATTACTAAGGTAATTATTTTTTTTGAAATTTATCAAAACTACTTCTTATTGTTTTTCTCCTGAATCCAACGGGACATGTACTCTGTACTTTTCATAGAATGATGGTTTAAAAGCGCACCGAGAAAATTAGATTTTCGGTGTAGCGAAAGATTTTCTCTTAAGTATTCTATTTTTAGATTAAAATCTGGTTCAAAATCTCTTAATTGAAAACGTTTTTTCAAAATCGCGTATCCGTTTTCTTGTGCATTCATCCATAACATCTCATTTTCGTATAGTTGGACAGCTTTTGAGGCAATTTCATTAAAATCATCTGAAATAAATCCATTCCAATCCAGGGACCCATTAATCGATTCAGCTCCAATAGAAGTAGTTACTGACGGCGTGCCAAACTGCATGGCTTCGATCAACTTTCCTTTAATTCCTGCTCCAAATCGCAGTGGTGCGATTAAAATTCGTGCTTTTGAAATGGCTATTTGTGCATTTTCTGCTCTTCCTAAAACGAGAAACCCTTCTTTTTTATTCTGTAAATCAAACACTTTTTGTGATGGATAAGCACCGTAAATTCTTATAATTGCTTTGGGAAGGTGTTTTCGGATTTCAGGCCAGATGGTCTTTTTTAAATGTAAAACGGCATCCCAATTGGGCTCATGCCAAAAGTTACCGATGAACATAAAATCTTCTCGTTGAGAAAAATTAGTGTTTAAATAGTTAAGATTTAATTCGGTTTCGGTAAACAGGATGGGTAAGTAATGCAAAATAGTAGCGTCAATTTTGAAATATGTAGTGAGTAGCTCTATTTCAAATTCCGCAATAATTAAGGTGAGATCGCAACGTAAAATACTGGCTATTTCGCGTATTGTGATTTCTTGATCAAATAAGTTTTCTATTACAAAGGGAATGTTGTTTTTCAAATTGGATTGTCTTGTGTAGCGAAGACAGTGTAAATCCTCACTATCTAACACTTTAATCGCATCGGGACAATTTTTTGAGACGCGCCAACCGAATTGCTCTTCTGTGACGAAACGGTCAAATAAAACCAATGTCGGACTGCAATTTTGTAGAAAATCATCAAAACTGTCGGCGTTTAATTCTATCTTTTGTTTTTCAACGTTGATTGTATTCAGGTCAAAGTTGATTTCGTTCTCTAAAGCGGTTGAAGCAAAGATGACTTTGTAACTCCAACTTTTAAAAATAGAAATTAGTTGCATCATTCGTCTTCCGGCTGCAGAAGAATTGGGTTCAGGCCATACCAGTCCTATAATTAAAATCGTTCGAGTATTTGGTTCCATTGTTGCGATTAAAATAAGTTCTATTTACTTACCGATATTTTTACAAGTTGATTTGGTCTTCAATTTCATGAAGTACGCCCAAAAACAATGATTCATGTTCATTCGCGGCATCTAGCAGTTGTATTTGCAGAATTAATTCTCTTAATTCAACTTGAATATATTGATCGGTTTTTCCATAATTCCAAATGGGATACACACACGTTTTAAATAATTCTTCAAATGTAGGAAACGGAATAAATAGTCGATCGATTTTATTTTCATCTTGGAGAACTTGAGGAAAATGATGAAATAGCATAAAGGAAAATAAATCGAACAACGACTGTAAGGCAAGTACCGCAGTACCTGGGTCGTTAATACCGGGACTTAAAGCCTTGATTGCAATTTCTGCTAATTGTTTAAAGCCATAAATCACATTTTGATCAATGGGCTGTCCTTTAAAAAAATCAATTTCAGAAATAATCTTAATAATTAGTTTTTTGTCGATGGTATTTGTGCCGTACACTTTTAATATTACAATTTCTTTTAAAACAAAAGTACCTTTCGCGTGTTTAAAGTCAAAAAATAAATCATGTTTTTGGGCAAGTCGAATTAAGTTTTCTTCATTAAAATGTTGGAAATATGCTGAACGTCTCATCGTAATTTCAATAAATGGAAGACTATACCAATCAACAGTAGCTGTTTTATTTTTAGTAAAAGTCTTCTCCATTACAAGCATTGTTTGTGTTTGAACCCGATCAATTACTGTTTCATATTTTACTGTTTGCGTTACGTAATCTAAAAAGTAGATGAACAGAAAAATAGCTACTACAGTAAGTACGATAAGAAGGTAAATACTTAAAGCTGGTACAGAGGTTCCACTTGACAGATCCCGAATAGTACTTAATAAAAATAGTGAATATACTATTGTTCCAATATAGAAGCCTAATACCGTTTGCTGAAATCGATTGCCTATCATACTGCTCAAGACTCGATTACTCATTTGTGAAGCTGCCTGATTTAAAACAATCATCACCATTGAAAAGCTGAAAACGGTGAGTGCTAAAATAGCTCCAGCTATTGTTGATATTATAGATCGTGCCGTATCTGCATCTTTAAGGGTTAGCCAGCTCATTTTAGCTTTTAATTCTATGCCTTGTTCAGAAAAATCAATTTCTAACATTATCCAGGACAGCACCAAAAAACCAATAGCAATAATAGCGGGATAAAAAGCGATACTTTTAGTGACTTTATTGTAATAAATTCGAAATTTTTTCTTTAAATCTATTTGCATCGTTGTATGTATAGTACTAATTTATTGTAAAGATAAGAATCAAGTTTAAAAATAAGAGTATAATATACAAACTAGACTTCGTTTACAGTAAATATATGTTATTCAACAAATTTCTTATTATTTTCCTTTATATGTAGATTTTTCAAAAATATTTTAATTTACAAAATAGTATATACAAAAAAAGCCTCATCTTACGATGAGGCTTTGATTAAGATCCTAATTTTGATCAGGATAAAGAAAGGCGACGACATACTCTCCCACAAATTGCAGTACCATCTGCGCAGGCGGGCTTAACTTCTCTGTTCGGGATGGGAAGAGGTGAGCCCCGCCGCAATAACCACCTTAAGTCGTTTTGCAATGGGTATCTTGATTTATCAAGACAA
>NZ_ATTM01000004.1 GCF_000419685.1 Flavobacterium antarcticum DSM 19726 | reverse complement strand
AACAGGCATCTTAAACGAAACAACGGTTTACGAATTAGTAAGTGTAACCTACACAGGACCTGACGCTTGTTCACAACCCTTAACAGGATCTGCAACGGTAGTGGTTAATCCATTGCCAAAAGTAAGTTTAGAAGACGGATACATTTGTATAGATCCAATCACCTTAGCAACAACAAGACCGTACCGCCTAAACACCCAATTAAACGAAGGCGAATATACCTTTGAATGGTTTGATGCCAATGGAACAATTGCAGGAGCGACAAAAACATTTTACGATGCAGTAGAAGTGGGTCAATATGGTGTAACGATTACCAATATCATTACATTATGTCAACAAACAGCTTACGCCAATGTAGATTCATCCGCACCACCAACGGACTTTACTTATGCGGTAAGTGGATACTTTGCTGAGAACCCAACAATAGTCATTACAGCCACGCCAATGGGTAATTACGAATACCAATTGGATAATGGACCTTTCCAAGAAAGCAATGTATTTGACAACGTAACTATGGGAACACACTTCATCACGGTTCGTGATCCACAAGCCTGCGACGTATTGACAAAATCAGTGCTGATTGTCGACTATCCAAAATACTTTACACCAAATGGAGACGGCATAAATGACACATGGAATATTTCTTCAATTAGAGGGCTAGCAGTGACACAAATACACATCTTCGATCGCTTCGGAAAGTTGATCAAAGAAATGTCAGTTGCAGGCTCAGGATGGGACGGAACTTACAACGGGAAAAAACTTCCCGCCACGGATTATTGGTTTACAATAAAATATGTGGAAGATGGATTAAACAAAGAATTTAGAGCACATTTTGCTTTAAAGCGATAATAAGACAGAAATTAAAAGTAGAAAGGATGTAATGAAAATTACATCCTTTTTTTTTATGAATATGAAACCGTAAAGCGTTATTCAAAGCCAAAAAATAAGGCTTTACTTTCGTAAAACCTTATTAGTATAATTGAGTGTGAAATAGATTATCTCGCGTTATAAACGGAAATAGCATCTTTTAAGATTTCAACACTACGAATCAAATCTTCTTTTTTAAGCACGTAAGCAATACGAACTTCGTCTAAACCAATTCCTGGCGTAGAGTAAAATCCTGCGGCTGGAGCAACCATAACTGTTTCTCCGTTCAAGTCGTAAGACTCTAACATCCATTGTGCGAAAGTATCAGCGTTGTCGATTGGTAATTTAGCGATGCAATAAAAAGCACCGTTTGGATTTCCAACAGTAACACCTTCAATTTTATTTAAACCAGCAACTAAAACGTCACGTCTTTCCTTGTATTCTTCAATCACTTCGTCAAAATAACTCTGAGGCGTGTCCAATGCAGCTTCACTTGCAATTTGAGCAAATGTAGGTGGACTCAATCTTGCTTGCGCAAATTTCATCGCAGCACCCATAACTTCTGCGTTTTTAGAAACAATACAACCGATTCTCGCTCCACACATACTGTAGCGTTTTGAAACTGAATCAATCATAATAGCGTGTTGCTCTAATCCAGGAACGTTCAAAACAGAGTGATGTACTTCTGAATCATCGTAAATAAATTCACGATACACTTCATCGGCAATTAAAAACAAATCATGTTTCTTAACTACTTCAGCAAGTTTTAAAATATCTTCGTGAGAATATAATTTTCCTGTTGGATTTCCAGGATTACAAATCAAAATTGCTTTTGTTCTCGGAGTAATTAATTTTTCAAATTCTTCGATTTTTGGCAACTCAAAGTTGTTTTCAATTGTAGTAGTAACAGGAATTACTGTTGCTCCTGAAGCTACTGCAAATCCATTGTAGTTTGCATAAAACGGTTCTGGAATAATAATTTCGTCACCAGCATCCATTGTACTTCCAATAGCAAACATCAACGCTTCAGAACCTCCAGTTGTGATGATAATATCTTTCACATCTACCGGTAAATGGTGGCTCTTGTAGTAAGCAGAAAGTTTCGTTCTGTAGCTTTCAAAACCAGCAGAATGACTGTATTCTAATACTTTGATGTCAGCATCTTTAACCGCTTGCATAGCAACTTCCGGCGTTTTAATGTCTGGTTGACCAATATTTAAATGGTATACTTTATGTCCCTTTTTTTTGGCAACTTCCGAGTACGGAACCAATTTTCTGATTGGTGATTCCGGCATCTCTAAACCTTTGTTCGAAATTTTTGGCATGATTATAAAATTAGTTGTGCAAAAGTGCGAATTATTTTCTACTAAAGCCAATTCTTTAACGGGTTAATCACTTGATTTAACAGATTATTCTCTAATTTTAAACAAACGATTTTAGGATGCGATTATTTCTAACTTTTTGCTTGTGCTTTTTCTGTTTGCTGAAAACTTCTGCTCAACAGCAGGTTCATTTTAATACTGCAAAACGCAGTGTAAAACTTCCTTTTAAATTGGTCAGTAATCTCATTATTGTTCCGATAAAGGTAAATGGTGTTGCACTTAATTTTTTGTTGGATACAGGTGTAGAAGAAACAATTTTGTTCAGTTTAGAAGATACAAAAGAGTTGGAATTGTATGAAGTTGAAAAAATAAGGTTGAAAGGATTGGGAAGTCAAGACGCGATTGAAGGTTTAAAATCGTACAAAAATAAATTAACAGCCCGTGATTTAGAATTTCGCAACCAAGAAATCGTAGTCGTTTTAGACGAGAGTTTCAATTTTTCTTCTACTTTAGGAATCGAAGTAAACGGAATTATTGGGTATCAGTTTTTTAGTGAAAATTTAATAGAAATTGATTACAAATCAAAAAGAATTATAGTTTACAATTCGGAAAAGATCAATAAGAAAAAGATGTTTTCTAAATTTAAAGCGTTCGACTTTACACTCGAAAATGGCAAACCGTACCTGAACCTTACCGTCGATCTAAATGGTAGTATTTTTGATGCAAAATGTCTTGTCGATTCTGGAAATAGCGATGGACTTTGGTTATTTACGCATGCAAACGACAAAATTAAAATTCCGAAATTAAATTTTGAGGACTATTTGGGACGAGGATTTAGTGGCGATATCTTTGGTAAAAAAGCAAAAGTAGACGGGTTGTCTTTAGGCGAATTCAAATTTGAAGAAGTAGTTACCGCTTTTCCCGATTCGCTTTCTCTAGCCAATGTTAAAATGGTTGAAAGTAGATTAGGATCTATCGGTGGTGAAGTTTTACGACGGTTTGATCAGATTTTTGATTATCAAAACAAAAAATTGTACTTGCGTAAAAACAAACATTTCAATGAAAAATTCCACTACAACACGACAGGTATAACCATTCAACATTCCGGAATAGAATGGTATAAGGAAGAGGTTGCTGTAAAATCACTTAGCAACAGTCAAGAAAATCCCTACAAACAAGAAAATAGACCAGAAATCAATTATAATTTCAAGCTTTTGCCGGTTTATGAAATTCTCAGTATTCGAACAAACTCTCCAGCAGAAAAAGCTGGCTTACAGAAAGGAGATGTACTGCTTAGCATCAACGGAATTAAAGTCTATCGTTTGGGTTTAGACAGCGTAAATCGACTACTTCAAACAAATGATCAGTCTAAAGTAAAAATAGTAATCACTAGAAATGACACGGAATTTAAGTTTGAATTCAAAGTGATAGATTTATTGTAAAATTACTTTCAGGCAGGCACACTTTGTCCTTGTCCAACTTTTTTTTTATAACTACATTTGCCACACAACTACACAACACAATTTATGAGTTCTGACAACAGTAAAAGATACGCTCTTCGCGGTGTTTCTGCATCAAAGGAAGACGTTCACAACGCGATAAAAAATATTGACAAAGGCTTGTTTCCACAAGCATTTTGTAAAATTGTTCCTGATTATTTAACGAATGACGACGAATATTGCTTGATAATGCATGCGGATGGAGCGGGAACTAAGTCTTCTTTAGCTTACATGTATTGGAAAGAAACAGGCGATTTATCCGTTTGGAAAGGTATTGCACAAGATGCGTTGATTATGAATATTGACGATTTAATTTGTGTGGGAGCGACAGACAATATCATGCTTTCTTCAACTATTGGAAGAAATAAAAATTTAATTCCAGGCGAAGTTTTATCGGCAATCATCAACGGAACAGAAGAATTAATTGAAGAACTAAAATCTTTTGGCGTAAGCATTCATTCTACAGGTGGAGAAACTGCTGATGTTGGCGACGTGGTTCGAACGATTATTGTAGATTCTACAGTAACGGCTCGAATGAAACGTAACGATGTGATTGATAACGCAAATATTCAAGGTGGTGATGTGATTGTGGGCCTTGCTTCTTTTGGTCAAGCCAATTATGAAAAAAGTTACAACGGAGGAATGGGAAGTAACGGATTGACTTCCGCCCGACACGATGTTTTTGACCACTATTTGGCTACAAAATATCCCGAAAGTTTTGACGCTGCAGTTCCCAGTGAATTGGTTTATTCCGGTAAAGTAAAATTGACTGATGCTGTTGCAAATTCACCAATTGATGCAGGAAAATTAGTGCTTTCGCCAACGCGAACCTATGCTCCAATTATCAAGAAAATGCTAAGTCAATTTTCAAGTAAAGAAATTCACGGAATGGTACATTGCAGTGGTGGAGCACAAACGAAAGTATTGCACTTTGTAAATGGGGTTCATGTAATTAAGGATAATATGTTTCCAATTCCGCCTTTGTTTAAGTTGATTCAAGAGCAGTCAAAAACAGATTGGAAAGAAATGTACCAGGTATTCAATTGTGGACACAGAATGGAAATCTACGTTCCTGAACATATAGCACAAGAGGTAATTTCAATTTCAGAATCTTTTGGCGTACAAGCTCAAATTATCGGTAGAGTGGAAGCTCATGCTGGTAAAAAACTGACCATCAAGAGTGAATATGGAATTTTTGAATATTAAAAAATAGGATCATGTACGAATTGCTTTTTTGGAAATATGAAGAGGGTATTTATTTAAACCATCACGAAGTATACGAAGCTTTGGACGAAAATCAAGTAGTGGAAGGTTTAGAGAAATTACCGACCGATGTTATTTTAAATCGAATTAATTCTGTTTTTTCAAAATGGGAAAGAGTAGATGATATTAGTTGGAAAAACACCGATGGACCAGGCGCTTTTTGCGTAAAAACAACTTCTAATTCTGTAAAAGTAGAATGTTACGGAACCGCAGGTACTACAATGGATAAATTAGTAGATATTTTAGACGAATATAAATGTCCGCTTTACGATCCTCAAATTCCAGCGAGATACGATGAAATGTTTGAATAAAGACATTTATTCACCTGCTTAAACTCATAATGTAAAAAATTGAAATGAAAATAAATTTAAAAAACGGAATTGATAAATTACTTTTTGGAATGCTTCAAAAAGATGTAATTGCAATTTACGGAAAGCCAACAAAATCGTATAAAGACGAGGAGGACAACGAAGTGTTGCTGTACAACAAACAACAAATGCGTTTGACTTTTTATGTAGAAGAAAATTTAAAATTAGGTTACATTGTCAGTTCAAATGAAAGCCTTACTCTTTTTGACCATAAATTAATTGGCAAATCAATGGATGTGATTAAGAAAGACTTAGCGCCAAAAGGTCTTGTGAAATGGGATGAAGAGTCGTTTGATACCTATGAAAACTTCTTCAATGAAGATTATTGGATGATTGTGCAAACTGAATTTGGCACGGCGGTAAAAGTAGAGCTAGGAGCCATTATTGAAAAAGACGAATTTGAATGGAAGTTTAAGTCGAAATAATAAGCATAAAAAAACCCTCATTGTGAGGGTTTTTTTGTAAATCTATTTGTTGATTTTTATCAATTCAACTTCAAATATCAAATCACTTTTTGCAGGAATAACACCGCCACCCATGGCTCTTTCGCCATAAGCCAACTTATAAGGTATAAAAAATTTATATTTTGAACCTTCTGACATTAATTGCAATCCTTCTGTCCAACCCGGAATTACTTGATTTAAGTTGAAATCAAGTGGCTCACCACGTTTCACGCTACTGTCAAATTCAGTTCCGTTGATCAAAGTTCCCACATAATGTGCTTTTACATTGTTTGCTAATGTAGGTTTTGGACCTTTCCCTTCCTTAATTACAATATATTTCAAGCCACTTGCTGTAGTTGTTCCATTTTCAAATTCTTTTAATGCTTTTGCAACCATTAATTCACGCTCTTTTGCTTGTTTTTCAGCAGCAATTTTTGCGGCTTCATATGCTTCCTTGAAAATTTTCGGAGCATTGAATTTTTTAGCTTCTGAACCTTTACGAATAATGGTTACTTTAGTCATCAAATCGTTTTGTACAATTGCATTTACAACGTCCATTCCCGTTATTACTTTTCCGAAAACAGTATGTTTACCATCTAAATGCGGCGTTTCTTTATGGGTAATAAAAAACTGACTTCCATTTGTATTTGGGCCTGAATTAGCCATCGATAAAATTCCAGGCGAATCGTGTTTTAATTCGGTAATTTCATCTTGAAATTTATATCCCGGTTCTCCAGCACCAGTTCCTAAAGGATCACCACCTTGAATCATGAAATCATTAATTACTCGGTGAAATTTCAGCCCGTCGTAAAACGGTTTGCCTTTATACTTAGCAGCCACTTCGGGGTTAGTTCCTTCTGCTAATGAAATAAAACTGGCAACGGTTACAGGAGTCATTTTGTACTTTAAATCAATAACGATCTTCCCTTTATTAGTTGCAATTTCAGCAAAAATTCCTTCAGGAGAGGCCGCCTTCTTTTGTGCAAAACCCGTTCCTGTAGCGAATATCATTAAAGCAATTAAAAATTTTATTTTCATTATACTTCTTATTAAATTATTTATTAGGTTGTTCCATTAATGTGATGTCAAAAATTAACGGTGTGTTTGGTGGAATCAATCCATTACCTACACCAGCTTCGCCATAAGCTAAATTAGAGGGAATGAATAATAATGCGCGATCACCAAAAGACAACTGGTCAATTCCTTCAATAAAGCCAGGAATCATACCGTCTTTTCTTCCCGCTTGAAAAGCGATAGGTTGGTAACCACCTTGTGCACTTCTTGATTCGTCGTACTTTCCAAATTCTTTAGCCACATTTTCCATGCTAGAGTCAAATAATGTACCATTTTCAAAAAATCCAGCGTAGTGAATGAAAATTTGAGATCCATTCGCAGGTTTTTTGCCTGAACCTTTTTCAATGATCACATATTGAAGTCCGGATTTGGTTTTAATTGCGTTTGCTTTATTTTTTTCAAATGAAGCTACTTTGTCTTGAATAACCGTTTTGTACTTGTCCGTATATTCTTTTTCAACCTGCTTCACTTCATTTGCACTGTTGTTATAGTAATCTGTAAAAACTTTTACAGCGTCAAATTTTTTAGCTTCTTTTCCTTTTCTAATAATAGTTATAGAAGTAATGGAGTCGTCTTGTACAATTTTATTTACTGTTTCCATTCCATTCAAAACGACATGACCAAAAACGGTGTGTTTTCCATCTAGCCAAGGCGTTGCAACGTGAGTAATGAAAAACTGACTTCCATTTGTGCCAGGTCCGGAATTTGCCATCGACAATATTCCAGGAGTATCGTGACGCAAATCGGTAATTTCATCTTTAAATTTATATCCGGCATCTCCAGAACCATTTCCTAAAGGATCTCCACCTTGAACCATAAATTCAGGAATTACACGATGAAATTTTAAACCATTGTAGAACGGTTTGTTGCGTAAGTTTTCAGTTACAAAAGCATTTTTTCCTTCCGCAAGCGACACAAAGTTGGCAACGGTCACTGGTGTTTTCTGAAATTCTAATTCGGCAACAATAGTTCCTTTTGAAGTTACAATTTCAGCATATAAACCATCAGATAAATCGGCATATTTATCAGTACAAGAAAAAAATGTAGCCGTTAAAAGTAATAATAGGAATAGACGTGTTTTCATTTTTAAAATAATTATTCAGGTTTAATTTCTTCGTTTTGAACGGGTACAACCGTTTTGTTAATAGGTGTTGCAACTGGTGTAGGCGTCTTTTTTTCAGCTCGAGCCAGCGCTTCAGGTTTAAAGTCGTGTAAACTTACGGTTACTACTAAAGGTAAATTTGGCGGAATTCGATCGTTATCTCCTCTGTACCCATGCCCTAAATGGGATGGGAAAAGAAAACTTACTTTCTCGTTTTTATTCATTAATTTAATTCCATCACGCAATCCCATTAAGATGTTTTGTTTGTCAACAAGATAGGTTTGAGGTCTTAGCTCCACTTCTGAGTAAATTACATTACCTTTTAAATCCGCAATTTCATAATCGAAGAAAGCAACATCTCCTCTTTTTGGTGTCAACGTGTCTTTGGTATTTTCTTGTTCGTAATAGTACCAGTATCCTTTTGGTGTAGCGACATATTTTCGCTCAGGATGGTTCCGAATAACTGAATCAATTAACGCTTCTTCATTTGCAATTAATTTGATGTTTCTATTCATTGACTCCTTCATGAACGTTCCTGAAGTTTGCGTAAGCGGTCGTCTTGCTTGTTGTTGTGAACAACTTGCCAATAAAACAGCAAAGCCAACAGGAATTATATTTCGAATATTAAAATTCATAATAATTAATTTATAGTAGTTTGAGCAAGAATTTCTTCAAATTTAGCAACAGTGTCTTTCATTGAAAGGTAGGATTTTCCTCCTGCTGCATTAATATGTCCGCCCCCGCTAAAATGTGTTCGGGCAAACTGATTTACATCAAAATTGCCTTGGGAACGGAACGATATTTTGATGATATTTTCTTCTCGGTGTTCGATGAAAATCGCGGTAAATACGATTCCTTTTATAGATAATCCGTAATTTACAATTCCTTCCGTGTCTCCTTTTACATAATTGTTTTCGTCGAGTTCTTTTTGCGAAAGCGTGATGTAGGAGGTTTTTTTGTCGTACAAAATTTTCATGTTTTGCAACGCTTGTCCCAATAATCGCAATCTGTCGTAGGAATCATTGTCAAACAATGAATTATGAACAGCTCCATTTTCAATTCCAATGTCAATTAAATCCGCGACTACACGATGCGTTGTACTTGTGGTTGATGGAAAACGAAACGAACCTGAATCAGTCACAATTCCTGTGTAAATACACGTTGCTACCGTTTTGTCAATCAAATTTTTATAGCCTAAATCAACAATAAAATGGTACAACATCTCACAAGTCGAACCGTATTTCGTATCCGAAAACATATATTTTGCGTAATCGTCTGGTTTTTGATGATGGTCAATCATGATGATTGGAGCCGTTACTTTTTTTAAAACGTGTTCCATTTCGCCTGTTCGGTGAAAGGCATTGAAGTCTAATGTAAAAACCAAATCAGCATTCAAAATAATTCCAGCGGTTTTTTCTTTCTCTTTTTCGTACACTAATACGGTATCAGAAGAAGGAAGCCAAGCTAAAAATTCAGGAAATTCATTTGGAGCAATCACAACGGCATCGTGATTGAGCTGTTTTAAAAAATGATACAATCCCAAAGTTGAGCCCATTGCGTCTCCATCAGGACTTCGGTGTGGTATAATGACTACTTTTTGTGGAGTCGATAGCAATTCTTGGATTGCTGAAATATCTTCGTCTTTCATAGAATGCGAAAATACATTTTTTTGTTTAATCTTTTGAAGGTGTTATCCTTAAATTACACTTTTTAGTGCGTTAAAGATTTTTTAAATTTCTATGAGTCAGAAAATGATAAACAACATGTTTGGGACCTTTTACTACTTGCGATTCGTAAATACCTAAATATCCGGAGAAAAAGTAAGCCACGAAACATGCAATTCCTACGTAGATTCCACATTCAATTCCAAATAATTCAATTCCCATAATCGTACAGGCCAAAGGAGTATGAGTCGCACCAGAGAATACTGCTACAAATCCCATTGCAGCAAGTAAAGAAACAGGAAGTGGCACAAAAATGGACAAGGCACTTCCCAATGCCGCACCAATAAAAAACAACGGAGTGACTTCTCCTCCTTTAAATCCAGTGCCTAAAATAAAAGCGGTAGCAATTATTTTTATTAAAAAAACATCACCTTCTTGTGCAACTGTAAACGATTCTAAAATCGTAGGAATTCCAAGTCCTAAATATTGTGTTGCTCCTGTGAAATAAATAATTACCGCAAAAATAAGTCCACCGAAGAAAGGCCGAAGTGGCGGAAATGAAACAAATTCTTTGGCTTTCACCGAAAAAAAATGAACACCTGTGGAAAACATTCGTGCCGATAAACCGCATAAAATTCCAACAAATAATATCCACGGAATTATTTGCAAATGAAGCTCAGGAATGTAAGGTTTCGGATAGTGCGTATGTGTGATTTGAAAAAACTCTACCGTATAATAGGCAACGTAAGCCGTTAAAAAAGAAGGAATAATGCTTTTCCAACTGATTCGACTGAAATATAAAAGTTCAAGAGCGAAAACAGCTCCAGTTAATGGTGTTCCAAAAACGGACGCAAATCCACCACTAATTCCAATAATTAGAATTATTTTTCGTTCTTGTGCTGCTAGTTTAAATACACCGGTAAATTGATCTGCAATTGCAGTACTCATTTGAACAGCTGTTCCTTCTCGACCTGCAGAACCTCCAAAGAAATGAGTCAAAATAGTTCCGATATAAACCATTGGAGCCATCTTTAAAGGTATTGTTTTATATGGATTTTCGTACTCTTCTAAAATCACGTTATTTCCTTTTGAAACACCATTTCCGTAATAATGATAAAGATATCCAATTAGTAATCCTCCAATTGGTAGTAAAAAAATCAACCACAAATGATCACTTCTAAAATCGGTAGCCCATTGAAGTGTAAATAAAAATACCGACGAACTTGCACCTGCTAGAATAGCAACTAGGATGCAAATGAGAAGCCATTTTAAGATCAGTAGTATATATTGAAAAATGGATTTCAAAAATTTATATTTAAAGTGAATTATTTGCTTGCGAAGGTAAACTAAAAAAATATTTTCGTCAAGAAACAGAACTCTTTTCATAATCGGTCATAATTTCGACGTTTTTTGTATTTTAGCCTATCAATTCAAAACCTATGATCTCAGATATTCAATTTCAAAACGAGTTAGACCTTATAATAGAAAATGCAATTCGCGAAGACGTCGGACCAGGTGATTACAGTTCACTCGCATGCATCCCCGAATCAGCAACAGGAAAAGCAAAATTATTAGTCAAAGAAGACGGAATTATTGCCGGTGTTGAATTTGCTAAAATGATTTTCAATTACGTAGATGCTTCTTTAGAAATAGAAACATTCATTCAAGACGGAACGCCAGTCAAATATGGCGATGTTGTTTTTCACGTTGCAGGAAGTTCACAATCCATCTTAAAAGCCGAACGTTTAGTGCTAAATTCCATGCAACGAATGAGTGCGATTGCTACAAAAACCAACAAATACGTTCAGTTGTTAGAAGGAACGAATACGAACATATTGGACACTAGAAAAACAACTCCAGGATTTCGTGCTCCTGAAAAATGGGCGGTGAAAATTGGTGGAGGCGTAAACCACCGATTCGCACTCTATGATATGGTCATGCTAAAAGACAACCACAACGATTTTGCCGGCGGAATTACGAATGCCATTTCAAAAACAAAAAACTTTCTAAAAGAAAATAATTTAGATTTAAAGATCATCGTTGAAGCGCGGAATTTAGATGAAATTCGCGAAATTCTTCAATCGCAAGGTGTTCACCGAATTCTAATTGACAACTTCAATTTTGAAGATACTAAAACGGCTGTCGCTTTAATTGGCGACCAATGTCAGACGGAATCTTCGGGAAATATTAATGAAAAAACAATTCGGGAATATGCGGATTGTGGTGTTGATTATATTTCCTCAGGAGCTTTGACGCATTCGGTTTACAACATGGATTTGAGTTTAAAAGCACTGTAAATGTCAGTAGATATTGAGCAAAAATTAGAGAAAATTCCTGTAATACGGAATTTAATGCACGTTACTCAAAAAGTCAAGTTGCCTTGGCTCGAAGGGTTGTCGCTCTATGATTTGCTTGAAATTTACATCGTCGGAATTGTTGAAGGAGCCATTACGTATCGAGCAGGAGCGGTTGCTTTTAGTTTTTTTATGGCACTTTTTCCCTTCGCATTATTTATTTTAAATCTAATCCCGTTCATTCCAATCGAAGGGTTTCAGCAGGATTTTTTAAAATTTTTAGAAGATACGGTGCCGCCAAATACCTACGAAGCAATTGCCTCTATCATCAACGATATTTTAAACAACAGTTACCAAGGTTTGTTGTCGTCCGGTTTTCTGCTGTCGATATTTTTAATGGCAAATGGTTTGAACGCCATTCTCGGAGGTTTTGAAAGTTCACACCACGTCATTATTAAAAGAGGATTTTTACGCCAATATCTTGTAGCTCTTGGAATGTCAGTAGTTTTGTCGCTATTATTACTTGTAACCGTGGCCACGACAATCGTTTTTGAGGTTTTCATTCAGAGTATAAAATTAGAAAACGTCTTCAATAATTCCATTCATTTCATCGAAATTGGTCGCTATGGATTCTTAATGTTAATGATTCTGATTACAAGTTCCGTGCTGCTTAAATTTGGTACAAAAGAAACGAAAAACAGTCCATTTATCTCGATTGGCTCTGTTTTTACAACCATTTTAATTATCATATCATCTTACTTTTTCGGTATTTGGGTTGTTAAATTTTCGCAATACAACGAACTTTATGGCTCAATTGGGACACTTTTGATAATGATGTTTTATATTTGGTTAAATTGCATGATCCTTTTACTCGGTTTTGAACTCAATACGTCCATCAATCGACTCAAAAGACGCAACTTATTTAAATAATTTTTTTAGGAGCTATTTCCGGCTGTTCGTTGCAATCTTTATTTTTTTAAAGAAAAAAAATAAAGGATTTCCACTGCCATCCGGGCTAAAAGCTAAAAATTCACGTATATGAAAACATTTTTTTTACTATTGATTACAATCGTTTTTTCAACGACACATGCACAAAAGAAAACCGTTATAGGAAAATGGAAATCCGTTGATGATCAAACCGGTAAGCAAATGGGTGTCGTTCAGATTTTTGAAGAAGACGGCAAAATTTACGGAAAAGTAATAGAAATCACTAAAGAAGAAGATCGTAGTAAGTTGTGCAATAATTGTTTAGATGAGGATAAAGACCAGCCTATTTTGGGTTTAACGGTAATTAAAGGACTTGTAAAAGACGGACACGAATACAGTGGTGGAAAAATTTTAGATCCAAAGCATGGTAAGTATTACAAATGTTACATAAATCTCGAAAACGAGAATAAACTCAAAGTACGAGGTTATATTGGAATTTCCTTGTTTGGAAGAACGCAATATTGGCACCGTGTAAAGTAAAAAGTTTTGATTCTCTAATTTCGAAGTCAACTGATCGGACAGTATCGACAGGCATGTTCCTAAATTCAAGACTAATTTTATAAGTTGAAAAATTTTTAACAAATAGAAAATTTAAAAACTTGACATTGAAGTATATTTAGCAAGTAAAGCGATTATTGTCTTTCAATCTTTTAGTCTTTCAGTCTTTCAATCCTTAAAAATTCCTCACCGCCATGTATTTCATCGAAGTTGTTTTACCACTTTCTTTAGCGCAAACTTTCACTTACGAAGTAAATGAAGCCGAATTTCATTACATCCAACCTGGATTTAGAGTCGCGGTTCCTTTTGGCAAAAGTAAAATTTATACGGCTTTAGTACTCGAAGTACACCAAAACAAACCTGAAAAATACGACGCAAAGGAAATTCATCAAATTCTTGATGAAAGGCCGATTGTTACGCAAACGCAAATCAAACATTGGCATTGGATTGCTTCCTATTATATGTGTGCCATCGGTGACGTATATCGTTCGGCCGTTCCTTCGGCATTGTTGCTTGAAAGTGAAACCATAATTACTCAAAAAAATACAGATTTCGTTTTAGAATCGTCACTTTCAGACGATGAATTTTTAGTGTATCAGGCGTTGCAACAACAATCGTCGTTAAAAATTCAAGACATCGTAGGTATTTTGAATAAGAAAAATGTGTTGCCTGTCATTAAGAAGTTGATTGAGAAAAATATCTTAATAGTGGAAGAAGAAGTCAACGAAAGTTATAAACCGAAACTTATTAAATATGTTCGACTCAATCCAACTTACAATTCAAGTGACGGATTAAACCAACTGTTGCAATTGTTGAAAAATGCTCAAAAACAACGAGAGATTGTGATGAGTTACTTTCAATTAATGGCATCGGAAAAAAGTAAACCTATTTCTGTAAAGCAATTATCGGAGAAAAGTGGCGCCACTTCAGCAGTTGTAAAAGCATTGGTCGAAAAAGAAATTTTTGAAGAATACGTGTTGCAGCACGACCGCGTTTCTTTCGCAGAAAATTTCAAATTAAATGAATTGGCCTTAAGTTCCGCACAAAATAAAGCATTGATCGAAATTCAAGAAACGTTCACCTCGCATGAAGTAACGCTTTTACATGGCGTAACTTCAAGTGGGAAAACAGAAATTTACATCAAGCTTATTGAGGAATTTCTTTTGCAAGACAAACAAGTGCTTTATTTATTACCTGAAATTGCTTTAACCACACAATTGGTTACGCGATTAACTGCTCATTTTGGCAATAAAGTGGCTGTTTTTCATTCTAAATATAACAATAACGAAAGAGTAGAAGTATGGTTGCAATCTTTGGAGCAATCAGATAAAGCCCAAATTATTATTGGAGCACGTTCGGCTTTATTTTTGCCATTTAACGATTTGGGATTAATAATTATTGACGAAGAACACGAACAAACCTTCAAACAATCCGATCCAGCTCCACGTTATCATGCTCGAGATGCGGCAATTGTTTTGGCTAATTTTCACAAAGCAAAGGTTCTGTTAGGTTCTGCAACGCCAAGTATAGAAACCTATTTCAATACTCAAAATAAAAAATACGGACTCGTAGAATTAACCGAACGATTTTCGAAAGTACAATTGCCAGAAGTGGAGTTAGTCGATTTAAAAGACAAGTATTTCCGCAAACAAATGCAAGGTCATTTCAGCGACACACTTGTAAATCAAATTTCGGACGCATTGGCTTTAGGCGAACAAATTATTTTATTTCAAAACCGTCGTGGTTATTCGCCATTGTTGGAGTGCATGACTTGTGGACACGTGCCGCAATGTATGCAATGTGATGTGAGCTTGACGTATCACAAACATAAAAACCAATTGCGTTGTCATTATTGTGGGTATTCAATGGCGAAACCAACGAATTGTCAAGCGTGTTCGAGCGTAGATTTAACCACAAAAGGCTTCGGAACGGAACAAATTCAACAAGAAGTGCAAGCGCTATTTCCATCTGCGAAAGTCGGTAGAATGGACCAAGATACGACGCGAGGAAAGTTTGGTTTTGAAAAAGTAATTGATACGTTTAAAAACCGTGAAGTTGATATTTTGGTTGGAACCCAAATGCTCGCAAAAGGCTTAGATTTTGATAATGTAAGTTTGGTTGGCGTTATGAATGCCGATAACATGCTTTTTCATCCGGATTTCCGAGCTTTTGAACGCAGTTTTCAAATGTTAATGCAAGTTTCCGGTAGAGCCGGACGCTCTGAAAAAAGAGGAAAAGTAATTATTCAAACGTATAATCCCAATCACAATACAATTCAACAAGTGACGAATAACGATTATTTCGGAATGTATAAGGAACAGTTGTACGACCGAAAAATCTATTTTTACCCACCTTATTTCAGGTTGATAAAAATTACCTTGAAACACAGAGATTACGACAAACTAAAAGAAGGTTCGAATTGGTTGTATCAAGTTATGAAGCAAAATTTACAAATTCCGGTTTTAGGTCCTGAAGAACCGGGAATCAATAGAATCAGGAATGAATATTTGCGGGTAATCTTGATTAAAATTCCCCAAAAAGAGAATTTAGGATTGGTAAAAGGAAAAATTTCGAAAATGCTAAATAGTTTTGAAGCGGTTGCGGTCTATCGGTCGATTAAAACAATTGTAAATGTCGATTTCTATTGAACTTCTTCGATTGCTTTTTTGAGTTCGTCTTTTTTAGTTCTGCTTAAAGGAACTTTAACCGTTCCGATTTCGATGAATTTACTGTTGAATTTGTCAATTTTATTCAAATTTACAATAAAGGATTTGTGAACGCGGAAGAACTTGTCTTGTGGTAAGTCGTTTTCAAAAGCTTTCATGGTAGAAAGAACCAAGTGGTTTTCGTCGTCTGTAATTACTTTTACATAATCACCATACGCTTCTACATAATTAATTCTTGCCGTAAAAACCTTCAATTTTTTAAGGTTACTTTTGATGAAAATATGTTCGTTATTTTCCATCGGTGCTTCAATTAACAAAAGCTGTTTGTTTAACGCTTTTTTCACGGAAGTGTCAAAACGTATCGTATTTATAGGTTTCTGAATATAATCTGTGGCTTCATAATCAAAAGCTTTTACCGCGTATTCGGGTTTTGAAGTAATGAAAATAACTTGCGGTTTAATCTTTAGCGTGTCGAGAAAGTCGAACCCATTGAGAATAGGCATTTCAACATCTAAGAAAAGTAAATCAACGGTATTATAGGATAGAAAATTTTTAGTTTCAACAGCATTGGAAAACTCACCTACTAATTTTAAGTTTTGATGGTTGGTTACCAGTTTGTTGACAATCATTCGCTGAATAGCACTGTCGTCTACAATTACACAACTCAATTTCATTGGTCTTTATGGATTGGGGTTTCGAATGAATAAAAGTAAGTTTTTTTTTAGTATAAAAAAATTTAGAGTACGTTATTTTGACCGTTTGTCGAATAAATTAGAAGTATAGTTGCAGAATAGAAATAATTCGTTACTTTTGCACCCAATTTTATAACAAATAAAATATACAATTATGAATCATTATGAGACTGTTTTCATCTTGAATCCCGTTTTATCTGACACACAGGTAAAGGAAACAGTAAGCAAATTCGAAGATTTTCTTACGAGTAGAGGAGCAGAGATGGTATCTAAAGAAGATTGGGGCCTGAAAAAAATGGCTTACGAAATTCAACACAAAAAAAGTGGTTTTTACCATTTATTGGAGTACAAAGTAGATGGAGAAATCTTGAAAGCTTTTGAAACTGAATTTAGACGTGATGAGAGAATCATGCGTTTCTTGACTGTAAGTCTTGACAAACACGCAATCTCTTGGGCGGAAAGAAGAAGAGCAAAAATTAAAGCATCTAAAGCGTAATTACTATGGCAACTTTACAACAATCAGCTTCAGGAAAAAAAGACGGAGATATCAGATATTTAACGCCTTTGAACATAGAAACGAACAAAACTAAAAAGTATTGTCGTTTCAAAAAATCAGGAATCAAATACATCGACTATAAAGATGCAGATTTCTTATTAAAATTCGTAAATGAGCAAGGAAAAATTCTTCCTCGTCGTTTAACAGGTACTTCTTTGAAATTCCAAAGAAAAGTGTCTGTAGCAGTAAAAAGAGCACGTCACTTGGCTTTAATGCCTTACGTAGCCGATTTACTTAAATAATAAATAAAAATTAATTTAGAGTTGTTGTCTCGTTGAGGTTCAACGAGACTAACTTCTATAAAAAAGGACAACAACATGGAACTTATATTAAAACAAGACGTTCAGAACGTAGGATTTAAAGATGATATCGTTACAGTAAAAGCTGGATACGGTCGTAACTTTTTAATTCCTCAAGGTTTTGCAACAATGGCAACAGCTTCAGCTAAAAAAGTATTAGCAGAAAACTTGCGTCAAAGAGCTCACAAAGAAGCTAAAGTAGTTGCAGATGCTAATGAATTAGCTGAAAAACTAAAAGCAGTTGAGATCAAAATTACTGCTAAAGCAGGTGGTGAAAAATTATTTGGTTCTGTAACCAATATTGACATCGCTCAGCATTTAGAAAAAGCAGGTCATTCAATTGACAGAAAATTCATCACTTCAGGAATTATCAAACGTACTGGAAAATATTCAGCTAGCGTAAGATTACACCGTGATGTAATTGTAGATTTACCTTTTGAAATCGTAGCGGAAAACAACTAATTGTTCCCGTTTAAGATATAAGAATCCCGATGAAAGTCGGGATTTTTTTTTAATCTGAATTTATTTCAGATTCTCAAAAGATTAAATATTTATAACTCTGCATCTTCGTAAATTGCACTACGAGATGCTGAAATAAATTCAGCATAAATGAAATACTCAAGACTTACAAAAGAACAATTTGATGAATTGCACCAAGAATTCATCAATTTTTTAGCTTCTCAATCCATTGATAAAGCGGAATGGGATTCCATTAAGCTAAATAAACCAGAAGTTGCTGAACAAGAATTAGATGTTTTTTCTGATTTGATTTGGGAAGGCGTACTTACAAAAGCAGTTTATTTAGAGCATTTTTCAAAACAACATATTTTTCTTTTTCGTGCCAATGAAGGAGGTGTCAATTCAATTGTGTTGAAAGTAATGGCGTCAGAAGTTGATTTTTTGACGAAAGAAGGTCTACAATGGTTGAGCGACAATATGTTTACTGAAAATGTTGAAATGAAAATTGGTAAAAAAGTGTTTGAAAAAGACAGGAATACGTCTTTGTTTGAATTGATTCAGCAAGGCGCTTTCTTGAGTGACGGACAATTATACCAGCAAATAAATCAAATTATCGAATCGTAAAAAGATTAAATTCTTAATAAGTTTTCGATAATAAATATTAGAGTTTTTTGGTCTCGCAAAGACGCCAAGTCGCAAAGCGTTATCTTTCACTTTGCGTCTTGGCGCCTTTGCGAGATAATTTTACTAGTCTTTCGTTTGACTTGTTAGAATTTAAAAGAAATTCATTAAAAAGAAATACGCGAAAAAAATTTGGAACTACATTGATTGTGTATTCGAGTTTAATATAAATTGGCTAAATTAGTGCTTTCATTTTTGCACTCATTTAGCCAATTTTTTTATGGATATTTCTCAACAAATTCAATCGTTACGAGACGAACTCAACTTACACAATTACAACTATTATGTGTTGGATAATGCGGTCATTTCTGATTACGACTTTGATGTCAAGTTGAAAGAATTGCAGGAGTTGGAAATAAAACATCCTGAATTTTTTGATGCTTCATCTCCAACCCAAAGAGTGGGTGGTACGATTACTAAAAACTTCAATACAGTCTTGCACCAAAACCGAATGTATTCGTTAGACAATTCATATTCAACTGAAGATATTTTAGATTGGGAAAATAGAATTAAAAAATTACTAGGCGAAATTCCACTCGAATATACGTGCGAATTAAAATACGACGGCGCTTCCATTTCAATCATTTACGAAAACGGTAAACTCAAACGAGCAGTAACTCGTGGCGATGGTTTTCAAGGCGATGAAGTTACTAATAATGTAAAGACAATTAAGTCGGTTCCTTTGCAATTGAAAGGTGATTATCCTGAGTTTTTTGAGATTCGTGGTGAAATTGTTTTGCCTTTAGCAGGTTTTGAAAAAATGAACCAAGACTTAATCGAAATTGGTGAAACTCCGTATTCGAATCCTAGAAATACGGCTTCTGGAAGTCTAAAATTGCAAGACAGTGCTGAAGTTTCGAAACGTCCGTTAGATTGTTTGCTTTATACTTTTATTGGTTCTGATGTGAAATTTAAAACACATTTCGAAAGTTTGCAAAAAGCGAGAAATTTTGGTTTCAAAGTGCCAAATGAAGCTAAATTGGTAAAAGACACAAAAGGTATTTTTGATTTTATCGAATACTGGAACATCCACAGACATGATTTGCCTTACGAAACGGATGGTGTCGTGATTAAAGTGAATAATTTACATTACCAAGATGAATTAGGTTTTACGGCAAAAGCACCTCGTTGGGCTGTTGCTTATAAATTTAAAGCCGAACAAGTCAGTACAATATTAGAATCCATTTCCTATCAAGTGGGAAGAACGGGAGCGATAACTCCTGTGGCAAATTTGCAAGCGGTACAACTTGCGGGAACGATTGTAAAACGGGCATCTTTACACAATGCAGATCAAATTGAAAAATTAGATATTCGGGTAAATGATACCGTTTTTGTTGAAAAAGGAGGTGAAATCATTCCTAAGATTATTGCTGTCGATTTAACTAGGCGTCCTGCAAATTCAGAACCTACAAAATACATTACGCATTGTCCCGAATGTCAAACTTTATTAGTTAGAAGTGAAGGCGAAGCAAATCATTATTGCCCAAATTTTTACGGTTGTCCTCCACAAATTATTGGTCGAATTCAGCATTTTATTTCGCGGAAAGCGATGGATATTGAAGGTTTGGGTGGCGAAACGGTAGCTTTGCTTTTTGAAAATAATTTGGTACAGAATTATGCCGATTTATATGATTTGAAAGTGGAGCAGTTACTTCCGTTGGAACGAATGGCTCAAAAATCAGCAGAGAATTTAGTGAATGGAGTGGAGGCTTCGAAACAAATTCCTTTTGAACGTGTTCTATATGCTTTGGGAATTCGATTTGTTGGCGAAACCGTTGCCAAAAAGTTGGCGAAGCATTATAAAAATATAGAAAATTTAAGTCAAGCAACATTAATGGAATTGGTATTAGTTGATGAAATTGGAGAGAAAATTGCGCAAAGTGTTTTAGAATATTTCAGTAATGCGGAAAATCGATTGATTATCGAACGACTAAAAAATTACGGTGTTCAATTAGAAACCGTAGAAATTATCAATCCAGATGCTACTGATATTTTAGCAGGAAAAACATTTGTGGTTTCTGGTGTTTTTACAATTTTTTCGCGTGACGAATTAAAAAAGAAAATCGAAGACAACGGCGGTAAAGTAGGAAATTCCATTTCAGCAAAAACCGATTTTGTAATTGCAGGAGATAATATGGGTCCGGCGAAATTAGAGAAAGCTACAAAGTTGAATGTGGCTATTATTTCAGAAAGTGATTTCGTTGAATTGTTAAATTAAAACTTTTTTGTCTCGCAAAGGCGCGAAGTCGAAAAGTAATAAAATGTGACACTATCATGAAAACAAATAATTATGATTAAATCTTTCACTACCGAAATATTCTATATTATATCGTCTTTTATCGTATTGTTACTTTTTAGCTTCTTTTATGGAATAGCTTTTCCCCTTGAACAATTAGCATTTAAACTATCGTATTCAAAAATGTCAGGGATTGAAAGCATACTGTATTTTTGGATAATTTTAATGTTTTTAATTACATTATTCAGGCAAATTACATTAAAGTTCAGAAGTTATTTTTCAAATTTAATTATAATTATTCTCGGCATTATACTTTTAATATTGTTTAATAATTTTATTCAAAATACTTCTTTCCAAAAGTTAACTGTAAAAGAAGGTTTGATGATTTATGAAAAAAAGACTTTAACCACAAGTTATATTAGTTTCAGAATTCTGCAATTATTAATTTTGATATTAGTGTTTTTTAGTAGTTATAAAATGTTTAAAAAAAGTAAAGTAGAGAACTGATTTTCTTTGCGTCTTCGCTCCCGAAACTTCAGGATTGCGAGATTTTAATTTTAAAAATAACCGTGAATTATACCACAATCGTCCGTCCTTCATGCGTTTTATTCTTATTATAATCAAAATAAAAATCAATTCTTCCCAAGTTAATCCCGTAGCAACCCACTTGATTTACTAAAGTTTGTTCGCCCATTTTATTCAGCACAATCGTTGGCTTTTCCAAAAATGTATGTGTGTGTCCACCAATAATTAAATCGATATCTTTTGTTTTCTTTGCTAAATTTAAATCAGAAATATTTTCAGGTGCGTTTTGGTAATGATAGCCAAGATGCGACAAGCAAATAATCAAATCGCATTTCTCTTCGTGTTTCAAAATGCGCGTCATTTCTTCGGCCGTTTCAATTGGATTGTTGTAAACAGTTTCTTGATACATTTTTTTGTCGACCAAACCTTCTAATTTAATTCCTAAACCGAAGACGCCAATTTTAATTCCGCCTTTATTGAAAACTTTGTAAGGTTTAACAATCTCATTTAAAATAGTGTTCTTGAAATCATAATTTGCAGAAACAAAATCAAATTTAGCATGCGGTAATTGAGCATAAAAACCTTCAATTCCGTTGTCGAAATCGTGATTTCCCATGGTTGCCAAATCGTATTTGAGCATACTCATTAATTTGAATTCCAATTCGCCCCCGTAATAGTTGAAATAAGGTGTTCCTTGAAAAATATCACCGGCATCAAGAAGCAATACATTTGGATTTTCCTTGCGAATACTATCGATCAAAGAAGCGCGTCGTGAAACACCGCCTTTATTTGGATTCCGTGAGTCATCAGCCGGAAACGGGTCGATATGACTGTGTACGTCGTTGGTATGTAAAATCGTCAAATGTTTAATGTCTGGTTTGCCAAAAGACATTAATGGTAAACTTGGTAATGCTAAAATTGCTGAACCTGTAGCTGTTTTTTGAATAAAATCTCTCCTCTTCATATTAATTTTCTTTAACGATTCTGATATCGGTTAATATTGGAATCGTGTCAACTTCTTTAAAATAATCAACCCAAACATTTCTTACTTTATAATCTAAATCAAATACTGCAGTCGATTTCTTGAAGAAATTCATATTGTCACCTCCATTATATAGATAATCATTCGTCGCAACATAATAGGTTTTCTGTAAATCTAATGGCTTGTTTTGAACCAAAATATTCTTTGCAACATTATTTTTATCGATTGTAAAAGTCAAACCTGCTAAAGGGTGAGGTGTTTTCTTTTCGATAATATAATTGACCATTTCTACAATTTGTTCACCTTTTAAAGCCACAACTACTAAGTTATTTTCGAAAGGCATTAATTCAAAAGCAGTTCGTGTTGTTATGTTTCCCTTGTTGATAATGGCACGAATTCCGCCATTGTTTAAAAGACAAATGTCTACGCTTTTATTTTCTCGCATTTGGAAAATTTTATTCGAACTTGCTAACGTAACTGTTGATTGCAGATTGCCAATTTTAGTTTGCCACATTCCTTTTTTGTCAATACTTTCAGGAGCATACGCTAATACGGTATTTAAATCGTCGTCAATATGTTTGCGGTAAGGAGCTATAAAATCTTCAATAGATTGGGTTTGCGAAAAGCTTTCCGTAACAGGAATTTGTTTGCCTTCTATTTTATCGACATAGAGTTTTTTTTCAGCACACGAAAGCAACGTGAAAACTGTTAAGATTAAAACAAAATAGCGAGATAAAGCATTATACTTTTTTAGATTTACCATCTCAAATTATACTTATTTAATTAAATTTGTAAATTGAAGTAAAAGTACTATGTTTTTAGATTTTTTGAAGAAATTTTTATTAAAAAGAAAGTTAAAAAAGGCTTTTGGAATCTTTACCGACAGTTTTTCATCTGATAAAATTAAAACGGTGGGATTGGTGATTGATGAAACCTATTTTAGTGGTAAAGAACAATTACTACAGGAATTGAAAGCAAAAGGAATTGAAGAACAGTCAATTACTTTACTTTTGTATCACGATAAAAACAAAAAGAGAGACGTAAACTTTACTTCTTTCAGTTTAAAAAGCGTAAGTTGGTCAGGAGCGATTGGCGACCAAGAAATTGTAGATTTTAAAGCCAAGAACTTTGATTTGCTGATTAGTTATTATGATGTGGAAAAAGCGCCACTTTTATTGGTAACACAACGTTCAAAAGCGACGTTTAAAGTTGGCTTTTCAAATATTGACAAAAGAGTCAATCATTTTATGATACAAACGACAGTCGAAAATAGCGCTGTTTTTATCGAAGAATTATTTAAATACCTAAAAATCCTAAATAAAATATAATTATGCAATCATTTGTTGGAACGGGAGTGGCACTTGTAACTCCATTTAAAAAAGATTTTTCTGTTGACGTTCAGGCATTAGAAAAAATTGTAAATCACGTTATCGAAGGTGGTGTAGAATATTTAGTAGTTTTAGGAACTACCGGAGAACCTGCAACTTTGAATGCTGAAGAAAAAGAATTAGTAATTGACACGATTATTAAGGCTAATAATAAACGTTTGCCACTTGTTTTAGGCGTAGGAGGAAACAACACAATGCAATTGGTGGATGAATTGAAAACGAGAGATTTCTCTGCATTTGCTGCTATATTGTCTGTTTCTCCGTATTACAATAAACCGACTCAAGAAGGGATTTACCAGCATTTTAGCGCTATTGCAAAAGCTTCGCCGGTTCCTGTGATTTTATATAATGTTCCAGGAAGAACAGCAAGTAATATGTTGCCGTCAACGGTTTTACGATTGGCACATGAGTTTTCAAATGTGGTTGCCATTAAAGAAGCAGCTGGGGATATTGTTCAAGCGATGAAGATAATTCAAGGCAAACCTGAAAATTTCCACGTGATCTCTGGTGACGATATGATCACATTGCCAATGGTTTTAGCAGGTGGTTCGGGCGTTATTTCTGTAATTGGAGAAGGTTTTCCAAAGGAATTCTCGCAAATGGTTCGCTTGGGGTTAGAAAGAAAAGTAGACCAAGCGTACGCTTTGCATTATAAAATTGCAAACGCAACAGATATGATTTTTGAGCAAGGAAATCCTGCTGGAATCAAACAAGTTTTTAAAGCATTAGGTTTAGCAGAAAATACAGTTCGTTTGCCGTTAGTGGCTGTAAATGAAGATTTAGCAAACCGACTAAATGAATATACTAAAAATATTTAATACAAAATTATGTTATCAAATACGATTCAAGAAGCCTTAAATAGGCAGATTAGTGTAGAAGGAAATTCATCTCAAATTTATTTGGCGATGGCGTCTTGGGCAGAAGTACAGGGCTTTGAAGGGATTTCTACCTTTATGTATGCTCAATCAGACGAAGAAAGAATGCACATGTTGAAGTTGGTTAAATACGTCAACCAAAGAGGTGGTGAAGCAAAAATTTCTGCAACAGTTGAGCCAACTTTAGATTTGTCAAATTATAAAATTTTGTTCAAGCAGTTGCTTATTCACGAAGAAAAAGTTTCGGAAAGTATCAATGAATTGGTTGGAATTACTTTAGATGAAAGAGATTATGCGACTCATAACTTCTTACAATGGTATGTTTCTGAACAAATTGAAGAAGAGGCAAATGCACGGTATATTTTAGATAAAATCAATTTGATTGGTGACGACAAAGGTGGATTGTATCTTTTTGACAATGAAATGAAGAACTTCACAAGCCCAATTCCAGCTGTAAAGTAATTCTAAAACACGACGATTTCAGAATTGTTTTTCAGTTGCTTTTTGCATGAAATTAGTACTGAAAAAAATATTTTGTAGTCCATAATTAATGATTAACTTTGCCGGCTATGTTTCGGCAATTCGTATTTGGGTTTAACGACCTAATTCGCAGTCAAGAAACTTTTATTTTTAAAATGAAAAAAACACTTTCAATACTCTTACTTGTTCTGATTTTTACCTCTTGTGGCGAATATCAAAAAGCTTTAAAAACCGATGAAATTGGTGTGAAATATGATGTTGCTACCAAGCAATATGATAGCGGAAAGTACGCTAAAGCGATTCGTCTATTTGAGCAAATCGCACCTTCGTACAGAGGGCGTCCACAAGCTGAAAAAATGTTTTACATGTATGCTCAGTCGTACTTTAAGACAAAACAGTATTACTCAGCAGGATACCAATTCGAGAGTTTTGTGTCGAGTTATCCCAAAAGTGAAAAGGTAGAAGAAGCCAGTTATTTAGCGGCTTTAAGTTATTCGAAGCTTTCGCCAAGATACAGTTTGGATCAAGTGGATACGTATAAAGCGATTGATAAATTACAATCGTTCATCAATAATTACCCAACTTCACCGTTTTTAGCGGAAGCGAATGTTATTGTTAAAGATTTACGCGAAAAACTAGAGAAAAAATCGTTTGAAATTGCAAAGCAGTACAATACGATTTCAGATCACAAAGCGGCTGTAGTGGTATTAGATAACTTTGTTACCGATTTTCCGGGAACGAAATATAAAGAACAAGCGTTGTATTACAAGTTGGATTCTTCCTATAAACTAGCAATAAATAGTATTGATAGTAAAAAACAGGAACGATTGACCAATGCAAAAACAGCTTATTTGAACTTGGTAAAATTCAATCCCAGTTCAGAGTTTAAAGAAGAATCGGACCAGATGTTGGATCGAATAGAAAAAGAATTAAAACAAATTTCAAATAAATAATAAGGTCATGGATTTAAAAAAGACGAATGCTCCAGTAAACACAATTACGTATAATAAATCGTTAATTGAGCAGCCTACTGGAAATGTGTATGAAGCAATCACAATTATGGCTAAAAGAGCAAACCAAATCAATTCTGAAATTAAAAAAGAATTAACTGAAAAGTTAGAGGAATTTGCTACTTACAACGACAGTTTGGAAGAAATTTTTGAAAATAAAGAACAAATTGAAGTATCTAAATTTTACGAAAAATTACCAAAACCGCATGCATTAGCAGTTCAAGAATGGTTAGACGATAAAATCTACCATAGAGACGCAACTACTAAATAATATATTAGATGTCGGTTTTAAGCGGAAAAAAAATAGTGCTGGGCGTTTCTGGTGGAATTGCCGCTTATAAAACTGCTCCATTAGTCCGACTTTTTATAAAAGCAGGTGCCGAGGTTCAAGTAATCATGACGCCTGCTTCTAAAGATTTTGTCACTCCTTTGACCTTATCGACACTTTCAAAAAATCCCGTTTATTCTACTTTTTACAACGAAGAAGACGAGAATGCATCGTGGAACAATCATGTTGAAATTGGTCTGTGGGCTGATTTAATGGTTATTGCTCCCGCTACTGCAAATACGATGTCTAAAATGGCAAACGGAACTTGCGATAACCTCTTGTTAGCTACGTATCTTTCTGCAAAATGTCCCGTTTATTTTGCGCCAGCAATGGATTTAGATATGTACAAACATCCTTCTACTTTAGCAAGTTTTTCAAAGTTACAATCCTTCGGAAATATACTAATTCCTGCTGAAAGAGGCGAATTAGCAAGCGGTCTTTCGGGTGAAGGAAGAATGGCCGAACCTGAAAATATCGTTTCTTTTATTGAAAATGATCTGGCAGGAAAACTTCCGTTACGTGGAAAGAAAATACTAATTACGGCCGGTCCTACTTATGAAGCAATTGATCCGGTGCGATTTATTGGAAATCATTCGTCGGGAAAAATGGGTTTTGAAATTGCGAATGAGGCTGCGAAACTTGGAGCTGAAGTTACTTTGATTTCAGGACCTTCTCATTTAAATGTTTCACAGAAATCCATCAATTTAATTCGCGTAATTTCTGCTCAGGAAATGTATGAAGCTTGTCATCAATATTTTGAAAACACAGATGTTGCTATTGCAGCGGCTGCAGTTGCGGATTACCGACCAAAAAATGTCGCTTCACAGAAAATAAAAAAGGTAGAAAGTAGTTTTAATATTGAGATGGAACGAACTAAAGATATTTTAGCTTCTCTAGGTGAAATCAAGAAAAATCAGTTTTTAATAGGTTTTGCTTTGGAAACCGAAAATGAAATTGAAAATGCAAAGGCAAAAATTCAGAAAAAAAACTTAGATTTGATTGTTCTGAATTCTTTGCAAGACGACGGTGCTGGTTTTGGAACGCCAACCAATAAAGTAACGTTTATTGATAAAAATTTCACAATCGAACCTATGGATTTAAAATCGAAAGGAAAGGTTGCTCAAGATATTTTAAACAAGGTAATAGCCCATTATAATGACTAAACTTTTTTCTATTATTGCGATTTTTCTTTGCATCAGCGTTCAATCTCAAGAATTGAATTGCGTGGTAAAGGTCAATTCGCAAAGCTTGACAAACAGCAATCAATCGGTTTTTAAAACGCTTGAGAGTGCACTAACTGATTTTATAAATAAAACAAAGTGGACCAATAAGAAGTTTAAACAAAACGAGAAAATTGACTGCAGCGTCTTCATCAATGTCACAAGTTATGGTTCGGACCAGTTTGTAGCGACTTTGCAAGTAGGTTCTTCTCGTCCAACTTTTAATTCAAGCTATATTTCCCCTGTTTTAAATTACAACGATAAAGATTTTAGCTTTAGATATGTTGAATATGAGAATCTTAACTTCAATCCAAATAGCTTTGATTCTAATCTAATTTCGGCTCTTGCTTATTACGTTTACGTGATTATTGGTTTAGACGCCGACACTTTTGACTACAATTCTGGTAAAGAATTTTATGAGAAAGCACAAGAAATTGTAAATGTCGCACAACAAAGCAGCTACAAAGGCTGGAGTCAAAATGACGGTGGTAGCCAAAACCGTTTTTTCCTGGTAAATGATTTAATGTCGGGAACGTACGATCCGATCAAATTGGTTCTTTACAACTACCACCGAAACGGTATGGATTTAATGAGCGACGATGTTACTAAAGGGAAAGAAGGCGTAAAGCGGGCTTTGATGGATTTAGAAAAAATTCATGCTGTTCGCCCAAATGCTTTTTTAACGCGTTTGTTTTTTGATGCAAAGTCAGATGAAATTACTTCTGTTTTTTCGGGTGGACCCCAAATTAATAGTGCTGATTTAGTAGACAATCTAAATCGAATTTCGCCATTGAATGCTTCTAAATGGGCTGGAATCAAATTTTAAAATTAAATTGTTTTTTGCGCTTTAAAGAATAATTTAGAATTCGACTTTAACGACTAAAATGCTACAATGCTAACTTCACTTTCCATTAAAAACTTTGCCTTAATAGAAAAGCTTTCTATTGAATTTGAAAATGGTTTTACCACAATTACCGGTGAAACTGGTGCGGGAAAGTCCATTCTTTTAGGCGCTTTAGGCTTGGTTCTTGGAAAAAGAGCCGATTTAACTTCACTTAAAAATAAAGAAGAAAAATGCGTAATTGAAGCGCAGTTTTCTATTTCTAAATATAATTTACAGTCTTTTTTTGAAAGTCATGATTTCGATTATGACGCATTTACAATTATTCGTAGGGAAATTCTTCCATCGGGGAAATCGCGTGCGTTTGTAAACGACAGTCCGGTAAATGTTTCTGATTTGCAGGAATTGGGTGTTTATCTAATTGATATTCATTCGCAACAGCAAACACAAGAGTTATCAGACGAAAAAATTCAATTTGAAATCATTGATGCAATTGCTGAAAATGGAGATTTATTGGACGAATATTCTTTGCTTTTAAAAACGTATAAGTCGAACAAAAGTGAATTGCAAAAGCAACGCGAAGCGTATTCAAATGCACAAAAGGAACAGGATTACAATACTTTTCTATTAAACGAATTAGTTGAAGCGAAGTTGGTTTCAGGTTCGCAAGAGGATTTGGAAGAACAATTTCAACAATTGAACAACGTCGAGTTTATCAAAGAGAATTTAGAGAAATCATTGTCTTTGGCAGAAGGAGAACAATTTGGCGTAAGCCAAAGTTTAAAAGAAATCCGAACTTCTTTACAGAAAATTTCTAATCTAACTACCGAATATAATGCAATTTCAGAGCGAGCAAATTCGGTTTTAATTGAATTTGAAGATATTGTTTCGGAAATTAATACTTTGGCAGAACAATTAGTAAATGATCCAGAGCAATTAGAATTGCTGAATCAGAAATTACAATTGATTTATTCACTACAGAAAAAGCACCAAGTCAATACTGTTGAGCAATTGATATCCATTCAATCTGGATTGGAAAGTAAAGCATTTGCTGTTCAGGATTTAGAAGATGCGATTGCAAAGTTGGAAACAGCTTTGGAAAACAACGAAAAGGATTTAGATAAAGTCGCATTGCATTTGCATCAAAGAAGACAAAAAGCAATTCCTGTTTTGGCTGAAAAGCTTGTTGGTTATTTAGTGCAATTGGGAATGCCAAATTCGCAGTTTGATATTCAGCTTTCGCCAAAGGAAAACTATTTCACAAACGGAAAAGATGAATTGCAATTTTTATTTTCGGCGAATAAAGGCGTTGGTTTTGGTTTGTTGAAAAAAGTAGCTTCGGGAGGAGAAATGTCTCGAATCATGCTGGCTGTGAAAGCAGTTTTGGCACAATATTCAAAATTACCTACGATTATTTTTGACGAAATTGACACAGGAGTTTCAGGAGAAATTGCAAATAAAATGGCTTTCATTATGGAAGAAATGAGTGCGAATATGCAAGTGTTTTCAATCACACATTTACCACAAATTGCCGCTCGCGGAAAACAACACTACAAAGTTTTTAAAGAAACGATTGACAATCAAACGCAATCGCAAATTATACGTTTGACGCACGAGCAACGCGTTCAAGAATTAGCCGAAATGATTGCAGGAAAGGACCTTTCTGAAGCGGCCATAAATCATGCTAAAACCTTGCTTAACTAATATTTTGAATTATATTTGCCTTACCTAATAAACAAAAACGAATCTTATGATTATAGAACCAAGAATGAGAGGATTTATTTGCACGACAGCACATCCTGATGGAGCAGCTGGAAATGTAAAACAGCAAATAGACTATGTAAAATCTAAAGGGAAAATTGACGGTCCAAAACGTGTTTTGGTCATTGGTTCTTCAACAGGTTTTGGATTAGCTTCTCGAATCACAAGCGCTTTTGGATCGGACGCTTCTACGGTAGGTGTTTTCTTTGAAAAACCACCGGCGGAAGGAAAAACGGCATCTGCTGGTTGGTACAACACGGCTGCTTTTGAAAAAGAAGCAAAAAGTGCAGGATTGTATGCAAAGAGTATTAACGGTGATGCATTTTCTGACGAAATTAAAGAGCAGACATTGGCTTTAATTAAAAAAGATTTAGGACAAATTGACCTAATCATATACAGTTTGGCTTCGCCAGTTCGTACACATCCTAAAACGGGAGTGATGCATCGTTCTGTTTTGAAACCAATTGGAGAAAAATTTACTAACAACACAGTTGATTTTCACACAGGAAAAGTTTCAGAAGTAAGTATCGAACCTTGTTCAGGTGATGATATCGAAAATACCGTTATTGTAATGGGAGGTGAAGATTGGAAAATGTGGATGGATGCCTTGAAAAAAGAAAATCTATTGGCAGAAGGAGCGATGACTGTTGCTTATTCATACATTGGATCTTCATTGACAGAAGCAGTTTACAGAAACGGAACAATTGGAAAAGCAAAAGATGATTTAGAAGCTACGGCATTTACAATCACAAAAGACCTTTCTGATATTGGCGGAAAAGCGTATGTTTCTGTGAATAAAGCATTGGTAACGCAAGCGAGTTCGGCAATTCCTGTTATTCCGTTGTATATTTCTTTGTTGTACAAAACGATGAAGGCGAAAGGAATTCACGAAGGATGTATTGAGCAAATCCAACGTTTATTTCAAGACCGATTGTTTTCTGGGAAAGATGTTCCAATAGATGAAAAAGGTCGTATTCGTATTGACGACTGGGAAATGCGCGACGATGTTCAAGCTGAAGTAGAGAAGTTATGGAATGAAGTTACTTCTGAAAATTTAGCGGAGCTAGGAGATTTAGAAGGATATAGAACTGAATTTTACAGATTATTTGGTTTTGATGTAGATGGCGTTGATTATGCCAAAGACACAGATGAACTTGTTCAGATCGAGAGTATAAAATAGTAGTATTATAAAGTTGATTAAAATCCAGACGAAAGTCTGGATTTTTTTTTTTGGTCTACATGGAAAGAAAATTTTTATTCAAAAAGCGTTTTTTTTTATTCAGTAAAAATTATTGACTCAGTATAAATATACAGTTGGTATAATCGGTTAAGGATGTCCGTGGGAAAATTTAATACGTTTTTGCCTAGTTGTAACAATTGTAAAAATTTTTGTTATATATGTCAATTTGGAGTTGTTTGGACTCTTAAAAGCCAAAATCTTAACATTTGAATTTTTTTCTCTTGAAAAATTATGGCTATTTTAGCAACATATTAACATTAAACTATTTTTTTATTATGAAAAAAATTACCTTATCACTAGTCTTCCTCTTGGCCATGGTCATGAGCGGCTACGGACAAGTTTCTTATCAGTATGGATGGGAACCCACCGGACTCGGATCTTGGACCAGTACTGGTTTTTCTAGATCGACAGTGACTCCTTGTTTGCAAACAGCATCCGTACGGGTAAATGCTTATGAGTTTTCACCTAATCATTCTATTACTTCTCCTAGTTTAGGAACATCAAATGGAGGAGTAGTTGCATTGAATTTTGATTACAAGGTTATAAATTATTCTGGCGGTGCTGGAACTCCGGCTAATCAGTTGGAAATTATAACTGAATGGTCAAATAGCGTTACGGGACCATGGAATTTAGTTGGTACAATCGATGAGAACAGTCATACTGTATCTAATACTTGTGCTACAATGACTTTTAATTTCTCTGCAACGGCAGGAAGTTTATTTATTAGATTTAAAGCAAATTCAATTAATGGAGGAGATTCCTACTTTTATATTGACAATGTAATTGCTGAGCAAGGTGCTCCACCGTCTTGTGTTTCTCCAACAGCTCTTACTGCTTCTGCTGTTACAAATTCTACTGCAACGATTAGTTGGACAGCACCAACTGTTGCACCAACTTTAGGATACAAATATTACGTTTCCACATCGAATACAACTCCAGCGCTTACAGAAGGTGTTGCAGCTGCAGGATTAACTGCTGATTTGACTTCTTTATTGGATAATACTAAATATTATTTATGGGTTCGTAGCTTGTGTACGTCAAGTGACGAAAGTGTATGGGCTGGACCGGTTACTTTTAAAACTACTTGTGTTAGTTTTCCAATTCCATTTGTAGAAAATTTCAACTCAGATTCTGACACTAAAGGTTGTTGGACGGTTATAAATGCAAATAATGATGCAATTCTATGGAATACGAGTTACACAAGTAACCCTATCAATGGTGATCAGTCAGCGGTTATAACTACAGATTATGCTGCAGGTGCGAACGACGATTGGTTGATTAGTCCGAAAATAACTTTGACAGGTAATGAAAGATTGAAATTTAAATATAAAGCACAGTCTTCTTTTGAGCCTAATGATTTCATGGTAAAATTGTCAACTACTGGTAATACTCCAGCTGATTTCACGACAGTTTTAATGCCTTTAACAGAAGTTTCAAGTATAGAGGCACTTACTAAAACAATTTCCTTAACAAGTTATACAGGTGATGTTTTTGTTGCTTTTCACGTTCCACCAGGAGGTTTAGATGGATACAGATTGTTTATTGATGACGTTGAGGTTGAACCAACACCTTCTACAGCTCCAGGATGTATTCAAGATATGAATACGGTTACAAATGTTGGTTGCGGGAATTCACCAACAACTTTTACATGGGGTGCTATTGCTGGAATAGATGGTTACAAGGTGACGATCGGAACTTCTATATCAGATGATTTTAGTACTGTAACTGATATTGTTGAAGGACAGAATAATAAAGACATCGGAAACGTTTTAACGTACTCATTTGTAGGAAATCCTAACACAACTTATTATTACGTTGTTAAGCCTTTTGCAGGTGATTTAACAGCAGTAGATTGTTATATTGATAATTTTACTACAGATTTAGTGGGATGTTATTGTCCTTCTGTTCCAACTTCTAGTGATGGTACAGGTGTAACTAACGTACAGGTGAATAGTTTCAGTCAAGCAGTTGCGGATGTAACTTATACAAGTTTTGTTGAAAACGGTCCTATTGATATCACTCGAGGTGTAAATACAGTTATGAATTTAACCATGGCTACGGGTTACAGATATTATACAAATATTTGGATTGACTACAATAACAATTACACTTTTGAACCATCAGAATTGGTTTACACGGGTCAAGCGCCAAATAATACAGTACCTAGTATCGTAGAGACTACATTTATGACATCTTTGACGGCAAATTTAGGTCAACATAGAATGAGATCAATTTCTACTTATTCTAATATTACGCCTGCGAATCCTTGCTACAGTAGTTATGATGGTGTAACCATTGACTATTTGGTGAATGTACTTGAAGCGCCAACTTGTTTGCCTCCAACTGCTAGTTCAGTAACTAATATTACTTCTACTGGAGCAACGTTAAACTGGGTTTCTACTGGAACTACTTTTAAAGTAGAATATGGTGAGCTAGGTTTTGTACAAGGTTCCGCTTCTGGAACTATCATTGATCCAATTACTGGTAATTCTACAACGCTATCAAATTTAAGTTCTCAGGCAGATTACTCTTACTACATTCAAACAGTTTGTGGAACGTCAAATCTAAGTCCGTGGACAGGTCCATTTACATTTAGAACGGGTTGTGCAAGTTTTGGTGATTTCACAGAAGATTTTACTACAACAACAACGATTCCAGCACCTGAATGTTGGTACACATTGAAAAATGCTGTAAATACAAACCCAAGTGTACAAGTGTATTACTACAATGGTTATGCATCATTCAGTAATTCAAATGACGCAGCAGCAGCATTGTATATGGTGACTCCATCACTAACAGCTTTGCCGGCGAATACACATAGAATTAAATTTAAAGCTTATGGACCTACTGGTACAAGTTTAATTGTAGGAACAATGACTGATCCTGCTAATGAAAGTACATTTACAGCAGTTCAAGCAATTCAATTGACAACAAGTTTTGCAGATTATGCAGTTGCATTTATGGGTTCAACGACTGATCAGCATGTTGCTTTCAAGTTTGTTGGTACTGCGACTTATCAAACTGTGAATCTTGACGATGTAGTTTGGGAACCAACTCCTGCATGTGCCGATATTTATGTAGTTTCTTTTAATGGTGCAACTCCAACTACGGCAGATATATCATGGGCACCAGGTGGTGGAGAGGTAGCATGGCAATATGCTTATGCTTTGTCAACTACTACAAGCCCTGCTGGTTTACCATTATTTGATGTTACAACAGCATCAGCAACAATTATTGATTTACAGCCAAGTAGCACATATAAAGTATGGGTTAGAGCGGTTTGTGGTGCTGATTTCGGTAACTGGTCTCCAGCTAAAACAATCATTACAGCGTGTTTACCAGTAACTACATTTCCATGGACAGAAGGTTTCGAAAGTTTAACTACTGTAGGATCTAATTCATTTCCTCCATGTTGGTTTAAGGAAAATGGCGATTTTAGTACTTCAAATACAGGAACTACAACGTTCACTACTCCACGAAATGGAAATAACTATTTAAGAAACTTGTATGCTGCGGAAAATGAATACATGTGGACTCCAGGATTTGAATTAACTGCGGGTGTAAGTTATGACTTCAGTTTTTTCATGCAAGGTGACGGATATACTTCTTGGAATGTTGATGTGTTTCAAAACACAATCCAAAGCAGTGTTGGCGCTACCCAATTGGGAGGCACAACTTCTCCAGGAGGTCCAGACGCAACAGTTGTTCAGCCTTACCAATTAATTAGCAATACAATCGTTCCTGCAACAAGTGGTATCTACTACTTTGCAGTTAGAGTGCATGATCCTAGTTTCAGTCCATATTCTATTGGGTTTGATGATTTCAGATTGGAGCCAACTCCAACTTGTGTTGCACCTGCAGCACCAACAGCTACTGATGTAACAATCACTACAGCTACTATGAATTGGACAGCAACAACGCCAGCTCCGTCAGGTGGTTACGATTATTTCTATACTGCTGATTTAGTGATGACTCCAAATGCAACAACTGAGCCTTCAGGTACAGTTTTAGCAGGTGTTACTACAGCAAGTTTAACTGGTTTAGTAGGTTCTACTACCTATAAAATCTACGTTAGAAGTATTTGTGGTACGAATGATAAAAGTTCTTGGTCTTATGCAGGTACATTTACATCAAGTTGTATAAATGCAACATTACCTTATACAATCGATTTCGAAAATGCTGTAGTGCCAAACCTACCTCTTTGTACGTACAACCAGAATATGGGTACAGGTGCAAACTGGAAAACATCTGCTGCTCCAGGATACGGTTTTGATACGAAAGTATTGCGCTATGACTATACTGGCTCAGCTGCGAATACATGGTTTTACACAAACACAGTTACTTTGACTGCAGGAACAAACTATAGCATCGCATACCAGTACGGAAATAATATTTCAAGTACTTGGTCTGAGAAATTAAGAGTGTCTTACGGTGCGACTGCAAATGCTGCAGCAATGACGACAGAACTTGCAGATCATCCATCTATCGGTCAAGGTACGTTACAATCAAATTCAGTTACATTTACTCCACCAACAACTGGTGATTATGTATTCGGGTTTAACGTTTATTCAGATGAAGAACAGTACTACTTGTTTGTTGATAACATCGTAATTCAAGAAGCGTTAGGAACTACTGACTTTGATAACAATACATTTACAGCGTATCCAAACCCTGTAAAAGATGTTCTTAATGTAAGTTTTACTCAAAACATTTCAAATGTTGCGGTTTATAATCTTTTAGGACAGCAAGTTCTATCTGTAAACATGAATGCAAACAAAGGTCAAGTTGATATGTCAACATTAGCTACTGGAACTTACTTAGTAAAAGTGAATTCTGAGAACGGTGTAAAAACAATCAAAGTGATTAAAGAATAAATTTTAAAATTTCTTTAAATTTATAAGCCACCTTCGGGTGGCTTTTTTTTTTAAGCTTATATTTGTTAAAATTTAAAGCATGTTTTTCTCTTTAATTATTCCAGTGTACAACCGTCCAGACGAGATTGACGAATTGCTGAGCAGTTTACTTTTGATGGATTTTGATAAAGATTTCGAGGTTGTAATCATCGAAGATGGTTCCTCGCTAAGCTGTGAAGCTGTGGTGCGATCTTTTAATTCAAAACTGAATATTAGTTATTACTTTAAAGAAAACTCAGGCCCTGGTGATTCTCGTAATTTTGGAATGAAAAAAGCAAAAGGCGATTATTTTATCATATTTGATTCCGACTGCATTATTCCTCCAAATTATTTATTGGAAGTTGAAAAAGCATTGCTCCTGAATTACGTAGACTGTTTTGGTGGTCCTGACAAAGCACTAGATAGTTTTTCAGATGTGCAAAAAGCAATCAATTTTGCGATGACTTCTTTTATTACAACAGGTGGAATCAGAGGTGGGTCAGAACAAATCACTAAATTTCAGCCTCGGAGTTTTAATATGGGACTATCAAAAAAAGCATTTGAAGCTTCTGGTGGTTTTGGAAAAATTCATCCAGGAGAAGATCCAGATTTATCCATACGACTTTGGAATTTGGGTTTTGAAACAAAGCTATTTCCCGAAGCCTACGTGTATCACAAACGAAGAATAGATTGGTCCAAATTCTACAAACAAGTGAATAAGTTTGGTAAAGCAAGACCAATTTTGAATCATTGGTATCCGAAGTATTCAAAAATTACATTTTACTTTCCTACCATTTTTTTAATTGGAATTTTAATAGCAATTGCCACTGCTTTTTTTAAAAACTACATTTTGCTCCTCATTTTCTCAACGTATATTGAATTACTATTTATTGTAGCACTTCTGCAAACCAGGAGTTTTAAGATTGGTCTACTCGCAGTTTTAGCAACACTAATTCAGTTTTACGGGTATGGAATCGGTTTCTTAAAGTCGATGATTTTAGTTCAGGTATTCAAAAAGAAACCTCAAAAAGCATTTCCAGAACTTTTTTTTTAATAATAAATGATGACAAAAATTGTTGGATTGACAGGCGGTATTGGTAGCGGAAAAACAACCGTCGCTAAAATGTTTGAAAAATTAGGCGTTCCAATTTATATTGCTGACATGGAAGCCAAAGCGATAACGGATAAAAAATCGACTTTAAAATTGATTGCAGAAGAATTCGGTCCGTCAGTTATTGAAGATGGTAAATTAAATCGAGCAGCAATGGCGAAAATAGTTTTTAGCAATCCTGAGAAATTAGATCTACTCAACAAAATTATCCATCCCTTGGTCGCTCAACATTTCAAAGAATGGCTCAGTCAGCATGAAAAAGCAATTTTTGTAATCAAAGAAACCGCAATTTTATTCGAGACAAACAGCCATCTTGCCTGTGATTATGTAATAACGGTTTCTGCACCTGTTGATTTGAGGGTGTCGCGCGTTAAGAATAGAGACAATAGTTCCGATGAAGAAATTAATAATCGCATCAAAAATCAGTGGACGGACGACAAAAGAATTGCCTTAAGTGATTTTGTTATTGAAAATATTAATTTAGAGTCAACATCTCAGCAAGTATCTAAAATTTATAACGAAATCGTAAATTATTCGCTATAAATATTTAGATGTTAATGTTTGGTTAATATATTTATAGGACAAATGTTAAAATGTTAATTTTGTTGATATGAATAAGTTGTTGTTTCGTTTATTGGTCTTTTTAATGAGCCTTTCGTTAATAGGTATTATTTTGGTACAGTTGTACTTAATTAATACCTCGTTTAAAAACAACGAAGAGCAATTTAAATATCATGTAAAACAGGTGATTGGTAATGTTGCTGATAATTTTAAGGAGCAAGAAGTCTATAACCTCTTGAATCAGTATAATATTCTCAAGGAAACTAAAGGTAAAAAGCCTACAAAGACCGAACTTTTAGATTTTGTTTTAGTTCAAAAAAACAGAACAACTAATAAAACAATCATATATTCAAATAGTATTCTTTCAGAAGATTACAACGTTAATTTATCCTTTTTTGACAAAAAAATGGATTCGGTAAACAAATTGAAAAATTTCGTTTACAACAGTAAAACGGAAGTTTTTGCCGGCGACGGAATGGATAATTCCAATATGCAATTGAATCCTACACCTGAATTGACGGTGAAGAAGTCCGGTCGAATGGAACTTTTAGATAAGGTACAAGTTCAAATGTTTTTTGACGGAATTACAGAAACAAAGTCTTTAAAAGAGCGGGTTTCGGTAAACTTCTTGCAAAAGGCGCTCAAGAAAGAATTAAAATTATACGACGTTGATACACCATTTGAATTTGGAATTTACGAAAATGGTTTAGCAACTAAAATACGCTCGTCAGATTTTAAATTTGATAAAAATGCAACGTTTGCAATTCCTTTTTTGACAAATTCAGAAGGGAAAAGTGACTATCAGTTGTTGGTTAGTTTTCCAGAGAAAAAGAAATTTCTTTTCTCAGAATTGATTGGAATTACAACCTTATCCATCATTTTTACGTTAATAATAATAATAGCTTATACAAGTGCTTTAAATCAATTGATCAAACAACGTCAGATTTCTGAGATCAAAACTGATTTCATCAACAACATGACGCATGAATTTAAAACGCCCATTGCCACGATAAATTTGGCATTAGATGCAATAAAAAGTCCAAAAGTGATTGGCGATTTAGAGAAGACAACGCGTTATTTGCAAATGATTCGGGATGAAAATAAGCGAATGCATGCACAGGTGGAGAATGTGTTGCGAATTTCGAAATTAGAGAAACGAGAGTTGGAAATTAGCAAAGAATCCGCTGATGTTAACGAAATTGTAGAAGAAGCAATCGAGCATGTTAATTTAATAATTGAAGATCGAAATGGTACCATCAATACCCATTTAGATGCAAAAAGAACAACTGTATTGTTGAACGACGTGCATTTTACAAATGTAATTGTAAATGTTTTAGACAATGCAATTAAGTATTCGCCAGAGAACCCAATTATTGATGTTTACACAGAGAATGTAAAAGATTTTGTGATTATTAAGGTGAAAGATCACGGTGCAGGAATGTCAAAATTAGCACAGAAACGAATTTTTGAAAAATTTTATAGAGAACATACAGGCGATATTCATAATGTGAAAGGACACGGATTGGGATTAGCCTATGTAAAAAGAATTGTAGAAGATCATAATGGTCAGATTGCAGTAGAAAGCGAAAAAGGTAAGGGAAGTACCTTTATCATAAAATTACCACTAATAAATTAAGTTATGGAAAACGAAAACAAAAAAATTCTTTTGGTTGAGGATGATCCGAACTTCGGGTCAATATTGAAAGATTATTTAATACTAAATGACTTTGACGTTACTTTAGCAAAAAACGGAATGGAAGGTTTTGAAAAATTCAAAAAAGACACTTTTGATTTGTGTATTTTGGATGTAATGATGCCTTACAAAGACGGATATACGTTAGCTAAAGAAATCAGAGAAAAGAATAAAGAAGTGCCTATTATTTTCCTTACGGCAAAGTCTATGAAAGACGATGTATTGAAAGGATACAAAGTAGGAGCGGACGATTATTTGAATAAGCCATTTGATTCAGAAGTACTTTTGATGAAAATCAGAGCGATTATTCAACGTAAATCTTCAGAAGTTAAAGCGGATGCAACTAAATTTGAATTTATAATTGGAAATTTCCACTTGAATTCAAAATTGCGTTTCTTGACTTACAAAGACACGGAGCCGATTAAGCTTTCTCCAAAAGAAAACGAATTGCTGAAGATGTTAGCGGTTTATGAAAATGATTTGATGCCAAGAGAATTAGCATTGACAAAAATTTGGAGAGACGACAACTACTTTACTTCAAGAAGTATGGACGTTTACATTGCCAAATTAAGAAAATATTTGAAAATGGATGATGAGGTTGAAATTTTAAACATTCACGGAGAAGGTTTCCGTTTAGTGGTTAAAAACAAACCACCAGCAGCTCCAACAGCAGAATAATTTTAGAAACTCCGAGAAATCGGAGTTTTTTTATACGGTAAACTCAAGCGAAAAACAGTTCTTCGAATCTTTCGCTACAGAAAATATAGTGTCGTTGTCTTTCGTTGAGGAGAAAAGTTCTACTTCATTTTCTAAAAGTAATTCGTTCAGAAAATTCATGTCGAGACTTTTAAAAGTTTGATGCAGTAGTATTTTTGGTTCAACCAAATCTAAACACCATTCTAAGTATTTCACATTGTTTACATGATTTACTACGTCTAAATCGGAGAATACTACTTTGTGTATTCCAACTTTCGCAGAATCAGCAGGAAGTTTTATTTTCTTAACTCGCTCAGTTGTAGTAAATTTTAAAGGAAATTTTTCGAAATGTTCGTGTGGCAAAGCTAATGGCTCCGGACGACGTCTTTCGGTATTAATTACAGCCCAAAAAGTTTCGCAGGAAATGATTCTGACATTGTCTTTGTAAACTTCTAAAACTCTTGTTGAACGAGAGTTTTCTAAAGAGACGATCCAAGTTTTAACAATCACTTTATCACGCCATTTTGGTAAAGACTCAATTTCAATTCGCATTCGGCTCAATACCCAAGCTTGGTGAAATTCCTGCATATCTGTAAAACTAATACCGCCTAAATCGGCATGTTCTGCAGCGGTTAATTGTAGTAAATTACATAAATCCGTATAGTTCAACGCACCGTTTGGAGCACATTGAGAGAAATTAATTTCCCATTCTTTTTCGTGTACGGATTTAAAATTTGAATCTATGGGCATGCTACTGAATTAATTAATTTTACTATCTCTTCGACATCAGTTTGATAAGCAAACCAATGAATGTTTTCTGTTCGTTTAAACCAAGTCATCTGACGTTTGGCAAACCGACGGGTATTTTTCTTGATTTCTTCAATGGCAAATTCCAGCGAAATGTTTCCATCAAAATAATCAAATAACTCTCTATAACCTACGGTTTGTAAAGCGTTAAGGTTTTTGTTTTCATACAAATTTTTCGCTTCTTCCACTAAACCTTCGGCAATCATGATGTCAACTCGACGATTGATTCGGTCGTAAAGTGCCTCGCGATTTGCTTCTAAGCCAATTATAATTGGAATAAAATTCCGTCCTACTTTCTCTTGATTTAAAAAAGACGAGTATGGTTTTCCTGAACCTAAGCCAACTTCCACAAAACGCATTAGTCGCTGTGGATTCTGCAAAGTTTGTGGATTTGTTTCTAATAAAAAATGATAATAATCAGGATCTGTTTCTTGTAGTTTCTGTACTAAATAAGAAATTCCCTTTAATTCATATTGTTCCTTAACTTCTTCTCGAACTTCTGAATCAATTGCAGGAAAAGTATCAAAGCCTTTCAAAACAGCATTTACATACAGTCCAGAGCCTCCTACTAAAACAGCATAGTCGTTATTTTGAAATAAATCATCAAGTTGTAAAAGCGCTTCTTTTTCGAAATCGCCAACGGTATAATTGTCGAAAATAGATTTATTTCGAATAAAATGATGTGGGGCTGATTGCAATTCTTCGGATGAAGGAACAGCAGTTCCAATATTCATTTCCTTAAAAAATTGTCGAGAATCGCAGGAGATTATTTCAGCTTTAAACTGATTCGCTAATTTTATGCTCAAGGCAGTTTTGCCAATAGCCGTAGGTCCTACAACAGTAATTAGAAATTTTCTCATTTCAGAATTGCACCTAATTTAGTTCCACAGTTGTGACAAAAATGGGCGTCGTCCGAAGAGGGTACTGCTTTACAAGTTGGGCAATTTGGTGCGTAAACCTTTCTGCGATTTTTACCATTTGCAACTTGTGCAGTCACAATTCCCGTAGGAACGGCGATAATACCGTAACCCATGATCATTATTAGCGATGCAATTCCTTTTCCTAATGCAGTAACTGGTGCGATATCACCATAACCAACGGTGGTTAATGTCACGATACACCAATAAATACTCGTTGGAATACTGGTAAAACCACTTTCTACAGGTTCAACAACATACATTACGGCTCCTAAAAGTATAGAGATAATGATGATAAAATAGACAAAAACGGTAATAGCGGTGCGACTTGCGTTAATGGCTAACTTCAATTCAGCAGCTTGCCCTGTGAAATTTCCTAAATTTAAAATTCTAAATAATCGGAGTAATCGTAATGCACGAACTACGGAAAGTATTTTTGTACTTGGAATAAAAAACGATAAGTACATCGGCATTATCGAAATCAAGTCAATTATTCCGTAAAAGCTAAGCATGTACTTTAGCGGCTTTCGAGTAGAAACAATACGCAATATATATTCTATGGTGAAGAAAATAGTGATGACCCATTCCGCAAGTACCAATATGTCGTGGTACTGATCGTCTAAATTCTGCACGCTTTCGAGCAAAACTAACAGTACACTCAATAATATGATAAATAAAAGAGCAATGTCAAAGATTTTACCCATTGGTGTATTTACGCCGTGGATAATAATATTTATTCGCTGTCGTAGTTTATCTAAATACGTTTTTACTTTCTGCTTCCTTGCTCTCATGAATTAAAAATGAATTACTTTCGTACGTTGATTTCTGCGTAAGTAGCTTAAAATTATATTTTTAGCGTCTCTGTCTTCAGGTAATTCCGTCAAAATATTCTTTAATATTTCAACGTTCGTAATTTGGTAGTTCAAATTAAAAAAGGCAAAACCTCTGAAAACGCCATGCTCGATCAAGATTGCACTTTTTTCGTCAACAACACGTCCTTTTTCAATTAAAATTAAATTTTGATTTTGGTACTCGTTATTTTGTAGGAAATCTTTTACACGTAAATTGTATAATTCAGTTGATTCTTCAAAAACACAAGCGCCATTGCATTGCTTCATTTGGTACGGAAAACAACTTGTCTTTACTTTATCCAATAAATTAATTTTCTGGCAAAGCGTATATTTTTCTGTGATTTTATATAACGCAGTTTGCGCTTCCATTTCAGTTGCAAACGAGGTAATTTCTTTCTTTCTGAAATCGGTCTTTTTTATGAAAATGGAAATATATCCTTCCTTATTTCTTTCTTGATAAAGCGAATAGGGAAAAATATTTTTACGATTCGCTCGATTTAGTACCGGTCGATTTATTTTTATTTCGGCATTTTCTTTTAGTAAAGCAATCAGTTCGTTACCCGTTTCTTCATAACTGACTTCGTAAACTTCAGCCTGAATTTTCTTGCATTTTTTAGTCGTTCCCGCAAAATGTTGGTTAACTCTCTTCTTCATATTTTTGCTTTTGCCAATATAAAGAATGCTTCCGTCTTGCTTATGAATGTAATATATTCCAGTCGTAGAAGGAACTTTCGCAACAATTTCTAATAATTTTGGTGACAAACCTTTTTCAACTTCAGTTTTAATAAAGCTTTTTACAATTTCTTTTTCTTGGTCTTTCGCCAATAAAAGTTTGAATAATTTAACCGTGGCCAAAGCATCTCCCGAAGCGCGATGTCTGTCTGCCATAGGAATTCCCAAAGCCCGAACTAATTTTCCTAAGCTGTAGGATTCTTGCTCTGGAATTAGTTTTTTAGCTAATTCAACGGTACATATATTTGGAATTTCAAAATTATAACCCAATCTAGAAAACTCTGTTCGCAAAATTCGGTAATCAAATTGAGCGTTATGAGCGACTAAAACCGTATCGTTTGTAATTTCAATAATCCGCTTAGCCACTTCGTAAAACTTTGGAGCCGTCCGAAGCATCTCATTATTAATCCCTGTCAATTTCACCACAAACGGCTGAATTGGCTTTTCAGGATTTACTAAACTGATAAATTGGTCGACAATTTCGTGTCCGTCAAATTTATAGATAGCAATTTCCGTAATTCCTTCTTCATTAAATGCTCCTCCAGTGGTTTCTATGTCTAATATGGTATACAAATTCAGTTCTCAGTTATCGGTTGTAAGTCGTTAGTTATCAAGCCTTTAATTTATGTTATTTTTTCTTTATTCTAATTTCGGATTCCAAAGATACTACTTCCAATCCGAACCATTGTACTTCCGCACTCAATTGCAAGTTGGTAATCGCCTGACATTCCCATGGAAAGAGTGGTCAGTTGACAGTTTTTAGTATTTAATGCTTTATGTGTATCATAAATTGATTTCAAATGAAGGAATTCTTTTTTGATTTGGTCTTTATTTTCTGTGAAAGTTGCCATTCCCATCAAACCAATAATTTTGATATTTTCAAAATTATCACTGTTAATTTCACTCAGAATCTCTTGCAATTCCGCTTCATCTAAACCAAATTTAGTTTCTTCTTCCGCGATATGCATTTGCAACAAACAATCAATAACTCTATTTTCTTTTAAAGCTTGCTTATTGATTTCCTTCAATAATTTGAGCGAATCAACACCATGAATCAAACTCACAAATGGCGCCATAAATTTCACTTTATTCGTCTGAACGTGACCAATCATGTGCCACTGAATGTCTTTTGGCATTTGATTAAATTTCTCCTCCATTTCTTGGATCTTGTTTTCACCGAAAATCCGTTGACCTGCTTCATACGCTTCCATCAAATCCGAAACCGGTTTAGTTTTAGAGACGGCAACAAGCGTTACGTTTTCTGGAAGGCAAGATTTTATTTCGAGTAAGTTTGATTTTATTGACATTTTTTGATTTTTATTTGAACACATATTTAAGAAATTTGAATAATTTTAAAAATTTCTAAGATCTGTGTTGCAAAAGTTTTTTAAATTATAATTCATAAACCACTAATCCACTTCGAAATTTCGGATCAATGTAAGTGCTTTTCGGAGGCATAATCAAGTTCTTATCCGCTAACTCTTTAATTTCTGAAATTGCGGTTGGAAAAAGCATAAATCCCACCTCAAATTCTCCTTCGTCAATTACTTCTTTTATCGTGATGATGGATTGCTTTCCGGGAATATAATCAATTCGTTCGTCTGTTCTTAAATCTTCAATTCCTAGGATTGGATGTAAAACTTGTGTGTATAAAATTTGAGCGTCAAGTTGTTCTAAAACACCCGAAAAACCTTCTTGCTTTTTCAGCGTTAAACAATAAAATTCACCGTCTAAATACATTCCAAATTCGAATTTTTTACCTGGTTTCCAAAGTTCTTGCTCTTTATTCTTTATTGAAAAAGAATTCGATAACAACTTTAAAAATTCAACTTTCGAATGATTATTTAAATCTCTAATAATCCGATTGTACTCGTAAATTTTGACATTGTTTTCAGCGATTAAGAAACTCATAAAATAATTCAGATTTTCATTTCCAGAATTTTTATCTTCTTGGTAAAGCAATTCCGCGGAAGCCGACCGATGATGTCCATCAGCAATATATAAATCACCAATGGATTCGAATTTCTCTTGCAACCACGCAATTTCCTGTGGATTGTCAATTTTCCAAAGTTGGTGTTTTTCTCTTCTTGTAGTCGAAAAATCATAGAGAGAATCAAACTGCTTTTTCGCTAAAATCCATTCAGATAGTTCAGCGTTTTCAGGATAGGTGATTAAAACAGGTTCGGTATTGAAACCTGTTTGATGTAAATAATCTTTGAACAATTCGACCCGATATTGCAACGTGTCTTCGTGTTTTTTAATCACATTATTTCGGTAATCTTCAAGCGAAGTTCCAGCTATAATTCCTGTGAAAGTTTGGTTTTTTGTTTCAATTTCATAAATAAAAAAAACAGGCTCTTCTTCTTTTAGAAAAACATGTTCTTCTTTGAAATCTCTATATTTTTGGGCAACCAATTTAAAACGCTTTTCCAATCCTGCTTTTTGCTGATTGACGTAAGCGGGATTCAAAACGTGTAAAAACGAAAATGGATTAAAGTCCAATTGCGAAGCCAACTCGCCCGGCGAATATTCGTCGTAAGAACGAGAAGTAACTAAACTTACTTTATCGCGAGTGGGCCGAACGGCTTTGAAAGGAATTATTTTTGCCAAAATTATGAGATTGAAAGATTAAAGGATTTAGAGATTGAAGGACAAAAAAGCCCAAGCGATAAAAAATTTCGTAAAGATTTTATACTAGCCCCGATTGAAGTGGAAATCCTTTTACTTTTTTTCTTTAAAAAAGTAAAAGATTGAAGCGGAAAGCGGGAATAAGGACTAAACAAATTCCCGAGCCATTCGCTTCAAATTATTTCACTACAAACTGTTTTGCTACTTTTTCTGCTTTCTTGCTTTCTGAATAATCATAGAATCCTTCGCCTGATTTTACGCCTAATTTTCCGGCGCGAACCATATTTACTAAAAGTGGACAAGGAGCGTATTTTGGATTTTTGAAACCGTCGTACATTACATTTAAAATCGCCAAACAAACGTCTAGACCAATAAAATCAGCTAATTGCAAAGGTCCCATCGGATGTGCCATCCCTAATTTCATCACTGTGTCAATTTCGTAAACTCCTGCAACTTTGTTGTATAAAGTTTCAATGGATTCATTAATCATCGGCATCAAAATTCTGTTTGCTACAAAACCTGGATAATCGTTTACTTCAGTTGGCGTTTTCCCTAATTTCACGGACAAATCCATGATTATTTTAGTCACTTCATCTGAAGTATTGTAACCACGAATGATTTCAACGAGCTTCATAATTGGCACAGGATTCATAAAGTGCATTCCAATTACACGTTCTGGATGTGAAATTACGCCACCAATTTGCGTGATAGAAATGGAGGAAGTATTTGTGGCCAAAATCGTATCGTGCGAACAAGCTTCATTCAATTGTTTGAAAATGTTAAGTTTTAAATCAACGTTTTCTGTTGCTGCTTCAACTACCAAATCAACTCCTACAACGCCGTCTTTAATGTCGGTGTAAGTAATGATGTTGCTGATGGTTTTTAATTTATCGGCTTCGGTAATGGTTCCTTTTGAAACCATTCGGTCTAAATTACTGGCAATTGTAGCCATTCCTTTATCCAATGATTTCTCTGAAACGTCGATTAATTTTACGGTAAAACCGCTTTGTGCAAATGTGTGTGCGATTCCGTTACCCATTGTTCCGGCACCTATAACTGCTATGTTTTTCATTATATATTGTTTATTTTTCTAATTGTTCTTCGTCTGGCATTGTATATTCTCCGTACTCATTTTTAATATATTTTTCAAAGTAGGAGTGTAGTAAAAATTCGTCTTCAATAATATTTGTTCTTTCTAAACCTAATTCTTTTAAATTGGTGTAAGAAACGTTTGTATCTACCTTTCCTTTAATATTAAATTTGTCAGGAAGTTCAAGAATATGTGCTTTATAAATCGCGTCTTTTTGTGCGTTGTCAATTATGAGTACGTCAAGTCGGTAGTATTCTCCTGATTTTGATGTTCCATCAGAACTTGCAGACATTGAAAATCCTTTGGAAGTTTCGATTTGTATGATTCTAGTATCTAAATCCCATTGGTAGGAAAGGTTATCGAAACTGGAATCTATTAAAAATTCATACTTTGTTTGACCGTACATTTCTTTGAAATTCTTTATAAAAGCATCTCGGTCTTTTTTAGAGTCAAATCTGGATTCCGCGTAATAGGCGATAGGCTTTTTCTCTAGATTTGTCAATACGAAAAGTCGGTCAAAATATTGATTTCCTATTCGTGCAAGGCTGTCAATTTCGCGCGTTTTATATAAAAATCCTAATTCTTTAGCAGGTATTGTTAGTTTAAATGTTTCTGCTAAATAGCTTTCGATTTTGTATTTAAAAATAGAATCGGGTATTGGTTTAGTAGTATCTCTATCAAAATCTACATCACTGTAACTGAACGGATTTTTTGAAAATAATTTAGCAACGTCTTCATTAAAGGTAATTTCTTCTAAATCAAATCCAGCATTTTCATCCAAGATAGTAGGTTGATTTATTATTGTTCCTTTTTCGTTACAAGAAATCAAAATTAGGGCGAAAACTAGGATTAATTTATTCATTCGTGACGTTATATATTTCTTTTCTGAATGTTTTTAAATTGTTTATTTAATTCTACTTATCAACTCAATTGCGTCCGCAGTGAGGACGCAATTGGAAAAGTTTTATAATATATTTAAAACTTATTTTTCATTATTATAAATCTCTTCTTTAATCACTTCAAATTCCTTTTGGTTAATTAATTTTAAACTTTTAAGCCACATAAATTTCTCAACCTCGCTATTCGCTTCATTGTTATAATTTATAGCTAAATAATTCTCTTTTAAGTACGCGTCTCTTTTAGCGTAAATCGCTTGAACAATTTCATCTTGAGATTTGTCATCCATCACCCAGACATCCATTTTATTATTATCAGTATTAATCACTTTATAATTGACAACTGATTTTCGATATAAAAAATAAAAAACTGGAGCACCAAGTAAAAACATCCAAGCCCAAAGCTTCATTTTAAAGATTATATTTGCAAACATGAACAGCACACCAACAACCAAAAAGTAAATTGCTCTACTTTTATGACCTGCATTTTTCTCAAAATACTCATGCGTTTTGTTCAGAATATCTTCGTAAGAAATGAATTCAGATTTATGAATAGTTTCATCTTTCATGGTGAAATCTAAACCTTCTTCTCCTAACTCAAATGTAAGTTCTGTGCCAGCTTTTTTCTGATGGTAAGTCATATAATACGTTTATAAATTAGCAGAAATTATTGTCTCTTCATCGCTTCAATAATCGCGTAAGCCACTCTCAATGCTTCAGTTCCATCTTCTAAAGTCACAATTGGAGCCGTATTATTCACAATTGCATCTGCAAAAGTTTCTAATTCCTCTAAAATTGCATTATTATTTTCCACTTCGGGATTGTCAAAATAGATTTGCTTTTTCAAACCTTCCGCATTTTGCAAAATCATATCAAAATCACCAGGAACTTCTGGAGCATCTTTCATTTTTACCACTTCACATTTTTTCTCCAAGAAATCAACAGAAATGTATGCGTCTTTCTGGAAAAAGCGAGATTTACGCATATTTTTTAGTGAAATTCGGCTTGAAGTTAAGTTGGCAACACATCCGTTTTCAAACTCAATTCGAGCATTTGCAATATCGGGCGTATCTGAAATAACCGAAACACCACTTGCATGAATGTCTTTTACTTTTGATTTGACCACACTTAAAATCGCATCGATATCGTGAATCATCAAATCCAAAACTACAGGAACATCCGTGCCTCGTGGATTAAATTCAGCTAATCGGTGGGTTTCAATAAACATTGGGTTCTGAATTGCATCTTTCACAGAAATAAAAGCAGGATTGAATCGTTCCACGTGACCAACTTGCCCCTTTACATTATATTCTTTGGCTAAAGCTATAATTTCTTCTGCTTCTGCGACCGTGTTTGAAATCGGTTTTTCAAGGAAAACATGTTTTCCCGATTTTATAGCGACTTTTGCACATTTATAATGAGAAAGCGTAGGAGTTACAATGTCAATGACATCAACAGCAGTAAGCAATTTGGCAATTGTATCAAAGCGCTTGTATCCAAACTCTTTTTCGATTTTCAATGCATTCTCGGCATTTTCGTCATAAAAGCCAACTAATTCATATTTAGTTGATTGTTGTAATAATCGCAAATGTATTTTTCCCAGATGTCCAGCACCTAAAACGCCCACTTTTAGCATATAAATGTATTTTCAACAAAAATAACATTAATTGTTCAAAGATTAAAGTTTGCGTGGTAAAGTTTCAAATCTATTATTTCAAAAATCCAAATCAAAAAATAGGGAATACTTTCTTATTTTTGTCAAAATTAATTTGTCATTATTTTGAGAGATACCGCCAAACATCAGGGACTTCGTAATCAGTTGATCACCGTTTTGAAAGAAAAGGGAATTACTGATGTTGCTGTTTTGGACGCTATTCAAAAAATTCCACGGCATTTATTTCTGAATTCTAGTTTTGAAGACTATGCCTATCAAGACAAAGCATTTCCCATTGGAGCGGGACAAACGATTTCGCAGCCTTATACGGTTGCTTTTCAGTCCCAACTTTTAGAAGTTCAAAAAGACCATAAAGTATTAGAAATTGGTACTGGTTCTGGATATCAAACAGCGGTATTGTGCGGAATTGGTGCAAAAGTGTACACCATCGAACGTCAAAACGAATTGTTTAAATCGACTTCGTTATTGTTGCCAAAATTAGGTATCAGACCAAAATACATATCATTTGGTGATGGTTATAAAGGATTGCCAAATTACGCGCCATTTGATAGTATTATTGTAACCGCCGGAGCGCCTTTTATTCCAAAACCGTTGATGGCACAACTAAAAGTTGGAGGTAGATTAGTAATTCCTTTAGGCGAAGACCATCAAATTATGACTTTACTGATTCGCAAGAATGAAACGCAATTTGAAAAACACGAGTTTGGAGAATTCCGATTTGTACCTTTATTGGAAAACAAAAACTAACCGCGTTTTCCGATTTCTACAATTTCTAAATTCTGAATTTTATCGCCGTCAATTTCAAAACGCAACATCGTTCGGACTTGATGAAAACCGCTCACTCCAGCAGCACCGGGATTCATGTGTAAGAAATTTAGTTTCTTATCGTAAATCACTTTTAAAATATGCGAATGTCCACAAATAAATAATTTCGGTGGATTTTTAGTCAATTCCTCGCGAATTGCTTGGTTGTATTTCCCCGGATAACCACCAATATGGGTGATTAAAACATCAACTCCCTCACAGAAAAAACGGTTGTTTAATGGAAATTCCATTCGTGCTTGAGCATCGTCAATATTTCCATAAACTGCCCGAAGTGGTTTCAGTTTCTTCAACGTGTCGGTCACTTTTAAGTCGCCAATATCTCCGGCATGCCACACTTCATCGGCAAGGTTTACGTATTTTAAGATCGTATCATCAATGTGACTGTGTGTATCTGAAAGTAAAAGTATTTTTTTCAAAAGAATATATTTTGGATTTGTTCTGAATTTATTTCAGAAGCTATTTCCGGCTATACATTCCAATCTTTTATTTTTTTAAAGAAAAAAAATAAAAGGATTTCCACTTCTATCCGGGCTATGAGTTTGTGCAAAATTAGGACATTTGTTTTCAAAATCATATTAACATTTTGTTGTATTTCAAATCTGATTTTTTTAGCATTAATAAAGTATCTTTGTAGCCTTAAATTTTCAGGATATTGCGGTTTTTTATACAACTTTCTTATAACGGAACAAACTACCACGGTTGGCAAATTCAACCGAATGCTACTTCTGTACAAGAAACGTTGACTAAAGCACTTGGCGTTGTTTTGAATGACAAGAATATCGCAATTATGGGAGCCGGCCGAACTGATACAGGCGTTCATGCAAGTCAAATGTTCGCTCATTTTGATTATGAAAATGAAATAGATTCAAAAACCATTGTCCATAAATTAAATTCGTTTTTACCAAAAGATATCGCGGTTTCAAATATTATCCTTGTTGATGAAAATGCACATGCCCGTTTTGATGCAAAACAACGAACGTATGAATATAAAATTAATCTTTCAAAAAATGTTTTTTTGGATGAATTGAGTTGGTATTACAATAAGAAATTAAATGTTGAAGCGATGAATGATGCCGCATCTTTGCTGATGAAACACAACGATTTTCAATGTTTTTCAAAAGTACATACGGATGTAAACACGTTTAATTGTAAAATTACCAAAGCATTTTGGAAAGAAGAAGACGACCAACTTACGTTTACCATTTCAGCAGATCGATTCTTGCGGAATATGGTTCGGTCCATTGTTGGAACTTTAGTTTATGTAGGTTTAGGTAAAATTTCAAAAGCCGATTTCCAAATCATAATTGAAAGTAAAGACCGAAAAAAAGCAGGGTTTTCAGTTCCCGCATGCGGACTTTATTTAACTGAAATTAAGTACGATTATATAGAATTGTTATAAGTTATAGGGTATAAGTTTTGTCATAAATCTAAAGCCATAAATCTAAAATTTTAATGAAAGCAAAAGCATTCGATACAAAAGTTTTTAAACGAATAATGGTGTACACCAAGCCTTACAAATGGCGTTTTAATAGCGTTATTGTTTGGGCAATCGCGTTGTCTATTTTCGCAGCATTACGTCCTTATTTGTTGAAGCAAACGGTTGACGGTTATATTCAAACTCATGATGGAAAAGGCCTTCTTTTCTATATTATTTTGATGGGAATTGTGTTATTACTGGAAGTTATTTCGCAGTTTTACTTTGTGTATTGGGCCAACTGGCTCGGACAAGATATCGTAAAAGACATCCGAACTAAATTGTTCAAACACTTGTTGAGTTTTAGAATGAAATATTTTGATAACGCGCCAGTTGGCCAATTGGTAACGCGTTCAGTTTCTGACATTGAAGCTATTGCAAAAATTTTCAGTCAAGGTTTGTTTATGATTGTCAGTGATTTAATGAAAATGGTCGTGGTGTTGATTTTTATGTTTTATATGAATTGGAAATTGACTTGGATTGTAATTGTGGCAATGCCTATTTTAGTCATCATTACACGTATTTTCCAGCAGAAAATGCAAGTCGCGTTTCAAGAAGTTAGAACACAGATTTCAAACATGAATACCTTTGTACAAGAACGTGTGACGGGAATGAAAATCGTTCAATTGTTTAATAGAGAGACAATTGAAGCGCGGAAATTCAGCGAGATCAACGACAAACACAAAAAAGCGTGGATTCAAACTGTTTGGTACAACTCCATATTTTTCCCGATTGCTGATATTATTTCATCGCTGACTTTAGGAATGGTGGTTTGGTACGGTGGAACCCGAATTTTAGGCGGTGATTTAGATACCACTTTTGGAGATTTATTTTCCTACACGATGTTCATCACTATGCTTTTTAATCCTTTGCGACAAATTGCAGATAAATTCAACGAGATGCAAATGGGTATGATTGCCGCAAATCGTGTTTTTGATATTTTAGATACTGAGGATCAAATTCAAGACAAAGGCGCTCTTATCGCTCCCGTTTTTGAAGGTCAAATTGAATTCAAGGACGTTCATTTTGGTTATTTAGAAAATGAAGAAGTAATTAAAGGAATTAATTTAAAAGTGAATCCGGGCGAAACTGTTGCAATCGTTGGTTCTACAGGAGCTGGTAAATCGACAATTATTAACTTGTTGAATCGTTTTTACGAAATTAATTCGGGAACCATTTGTATTGATGGAGAAAACATTAATAGCTATTCGCTAGAATCATTGCGAAAACAAATTGCTGTCGTTTTACAAGATGTTTTCTTATTTGCAGATACGATTCACAATAATATTACGCTTAATAATGCAGAAATTTCGAGAGAAGATGTGATTGCTGCTGCAAAAAATATTGGAGTGCATCCATTTATTATGAATTTGCCAAACGGTTACGATTATAATGTAAAAGAAAGAGGAGTGATGTTGTCTTCTGGTCAACGCCAATTAATCGCTTTTTTAAGAGCGTATGTGAGTAATCCAAGTATTTTGATTTTGGATGAAGCAACTTCTTCGATAGATACTTATTCTGAAGAATTAATTCAAAGAGCAACAGAAACCGTTACTAAAGGTCGAACTTCAATTGTAATTGCACACCGATTAGCGACAATTATCAACGCTGATAAAATTATTGTGATGGACAAAGGTTTGATTGTAGAGCAAGGAAATCATTATGATTTAGTGCATCGCGAAAATGGGTACTATAAACGACTGTATGATTCACAGTTTTCAGTGGAGAAAATCGGATAATTTTTCGACAAAAAATAAACAACTTTGAAGTTTTTCTAAAACAGAATAATTGCTTATTTTCGCTACCTGAAAAACGACAATTTTTAAATGTAAGAAATGTGCATTTGGCCGTTTCTTTTTTATAAAATATTAAACCAAAGAAAAAATGAAATACGATATTATTGTTTTAGGAAGTGGACCAGGTGGTTATGTAACTGCGATTCGTGCTTCGCAATTGGGTTTTAAAACCGCTGTAATCGAGAAAGAAAGTTTAGGTGGCGTTTGCTTGAATTGGGGTTGTATTCCAACGAAAGCATTATTGAAATCTGCTCAAGTTTTCGATTATTTAAAACATGCTTCTGATTACGGATTGACTATTTCAGAATTCGACAAGGATTTTAGCGCTGTTGTTCAACGCTCAAGAGGTGTTGCCAACGGAATGAGTAAAGGGATTGAGTTTTTGATGAAGAAAAACAAAATAGACGTTATTCAAGGAACTGGAAAAATCAAAACGGGTAAGAAAATTGACGTTACTGACGCAGCCGGAAAAACAACTGAATATTCAGGAGACCATATTATTATTGCTACGGGAGCGCGTTCTCGCGAATTGCCAAGTTTGCCACAAGATGGTAAAAAAGTAATTGGTTACCGTCAAGCAATGACTCTTGCAGAACAACCAAAATCGATGATTATCGTAGGTTCAGGTGCTATTGGAGTTGAGTTTGCTCACTTTTATAATTCAATGGGAACGGATGTGACTATCGTTGAATTTATGCCAAATATTGTTCCAGTTGAAGACGAAGATATTTCAAAACAAATGGAGCGCTCAATGAAGAAAGCGGGTGTAAAAATCATGACTAATTCTTCTGTTGAAAAAGTGGATACTTCAGGTGCTGGAGTAAAAGCAACTGTAAAAACAGCTAAAGGCGAAGAGATTTTAGAAGCTGATATTTTACTTTCTGCTGTTGGAATTAAATCAAACATCGAAAATATTGGTTTAGGAGAAGTAGGTATCACTTTTGAAAAAGATAAGATTATAGTTGACGATTTTTACCAAACGAATGTTCCAGGATATTACGCAATTGGTGATGTAGTTCCGGGGCAAGCTTTGGCTCACGTAGCTTCTGCTGAAGGAATTACTTGTGTGGAGAAAATTGCAGGAATGCACGTGGACCCAATTGATTATGGAAATATCCCAGGTTGTACGTATGCGACTCCAGAAATTGCTTCTGTTGGTTTGACTGAAAAACAAGCAAGAGAAAAAGGATACGATTTGAAAATTGGAAAATTCCCATTTTCGGCTTCGGGTAAAGCAAGTGCTTCTGGTGCAAAAGATGGTTTCGTAAAAGTGATTTTCGACGCAAAATACGGCGAATGGTTAGGTTGTCACATGATTGGTGCTGGAGTTACAGACATGATTGCAGAAGCAGTTTTGGGACGTAAATTAGAAACTACGGGTCATGAGGTGTTGAAAACAATTCACCCACACCCAACAATGAGTGAGGCGGTTATGGAAGCCGTTGCAGCAGCGTATGACGAAGTAATTCACATGTAAGATTTATTATGTAATTGTTATTTAAATTACAATTGCCATTGATGTTTATATTGAAAAGTCTGCTTAACGGCAGACTTTTTTTGTGAAATAACATAAGGTATGGCAGTAATCGTATAATTATATCGTGGAATTTTTAAGTAACTTTCAATACTTAATTTTTAAAACCAATTGTGATGAATAATTCAGATAAACACGATCATAAAGAAGGAAAAGACGATTCAAAAGTGCCTGATTTTTTAAATTATCCACCAAGTGAGGATATGTACCGACAAGGGAAAAAAGAAGAAGATATTGATCCAAGTGATCCAACAAGAATGAAGCAAACAATTGATCCGCGAATTGCTAATAAACGTAACGAACTCGATTTTGAGACTGTAAAAACAGGTACAGATTTGGATGTTCCCGGTTCAGAGTTAGATGATGAATTAGAAAATGTGGGAAGTGAAGATGAAGAGAATAATTATTACTCAATTGGCGGTGATAACCACGAAGATTTAGAAGAGAACAAAGGAGAAAATGATTTATAATAAAAAATGCCGTTCGAATTTCAAACGGCATTTTTGCTTATGTAAAAGGGAAAACTATTTCATCATGAAGTTCAAGCCAACATTGAATGCACTTCTTGCTCCAGTTACAACATCATCTCTATTGTCTCTAAAAATATCTAGAAAGCCGCTTTGTCCATCGTATTCGATGAATATCTTCAACTTGTCTGATACAGGTATTTTTACTCCAATTCCCACGGCTAAGCCAAAATCAGTGGAACTGTAGTAATCTGTAACTTCAGTGTTTAAAGAGCTTTCTTTAGCGTTTAAAAGAAATCCCACGTAAGGGCCAAAATGCAAATACCAATTTCGTTTACTTCCAAAGTGCCAATTTGCAGTAACAGGAATAGTCAAGTAGTTCAAATTATAGTCTGCGTCCGGTTCATGAACACCAGCTTGACCTTGAAAATAACCATTATCCCAACCTTTTTGGTCGTAGATTAATTTTCCTTTGATACTCCAATGGTCTGAAAAAAAGTAATCAGTAGAGAATCCTACATTGAAACCAGTTCCGGTATCTGTAGAAAAAGAATCTGCTGTAGCATTTGATAAGTTAAAACCTAAATTAACGCCAAATTCTACATCTCCTTTGTTTTGCGCAAAAGAAAACAAGAAACAGCCTAAAGTTAAAAAGGCTGTCAAAAATAATTTTTTCATGTTTTTGTTTTTAAAAAGGTAACAAACGTACTATTTATTTTTATTTTATTTGTGAATATTTTATGTTTTTTGCTTCAAATTTGAGTAATCAGTAATGCACCGTTTTATCGTACTATTTTTGAGCTTAATCTCGCATGTTTTAACGAACAAATGTTAATAACTTACTCTCGCTAAATGCGTATTTACAATGAATTGTCGCTTCGTTTCGTTATATTTGTTCGTTAAATTAAATTTATTCAGAATATAACTTAAAATGAGCGAAGAAATCAATAAGCAAAATTATTCAGCAGATAATATTCAGGCATTAGAAGGAATGGAGCACGTAAGAATGCGACCTTCCATGTACATTGGAGATGTTGGAGTGAGAGGTTTACACCATTTGGTTTATGAAGTAGTTGATAACTCCATTGATGAAGCGATGGGAGGCTATTGCGATACGATTACTGTTGAAATAAACGAAGATGGTTCCGTTTCTGTTGAAGATAATGGACGTGGTATTCCAGTTGATATTCATAAAAAAGAAGGGGTTTCTGCCTTACAAGTCGTAATGACTAAAATTGGTGCAGGAGGTAAATTCGATAAAGATTCATATAAAGTTTCTGGAGGTTTGCACGGTGTTGGTGTTTCTGTGGTAAATGCACTTTCAAATAAAATGGTTTCTACCGTTTTTAAAGATGGTAAAGTATACGAACAAGAGTATTCTCGTGGTAAAGCAGTGTATCCTGTAAAGCAAATTGGCGAAACGGATAAAAGAGGTACACGCCAGACGTTTTATCCAGATGATTCCATTTTTACGCAAACAATAGAGTTTTCATACGACACACTTGCCGCTAGAATGCGTGAATTGTCGTACTTGAATAAAGGAATTACAATTACTTTTGTAGATAAACGTGAAACGGACGAGAAAGGCGAATTCAAACAAGAAGTTTTCCATTCTGACGAAGGTTTAAAAGAGTACATCCGCTATTTGGATGGAAACCGTGAGCCGATTATCTCGCACGTTATTTCAATGGACAGCGACAAAGGAGAAATTCCTGTAGAAGTTGCCTTGATTTACAATACGAGTTATTCTGAGAACATTTTTTCCTACGTAAATAATATCAATACCCACGAAGGTGGAACGCACTTGCAAGGTTTCAGAACAGGTCTTACAAGATCATTAAAGAAATATGCAGATGCTTCTGGAATGTTAGACAAATTGAAATTTGACATTTCTGGAGACGATTTCCGTGAAGGATTGACAGCAATTATTTCTGTAAAGGTGCAAGAGCCACAATTTGAGGGACAAACGAAAACGAAACTTGGAAACAGAGAAGTTGTTTCTCCTGTAAGTCAAGCAGTTGGAGATATGATTGAAGCTTATTTGGAAGAAAATCCGAATGACGCGCGAATCATCGTTCAAAAAGTAATTCTTGCAGCTCAAGCCCGTCACGCAGCGAAAAAAGCACGTGAAATGGTACAGCGTAAAACCGTAATGGGTGGCGGTGGATTACCAGGAAAATTATCGGATTGTTCAGAACAAGATCCTGCGAAATGCGAAGTATATCTTGTCGAGGGAGATTCGGCAGGTGGAACTGCAAAACAAGGTCGTGACCGAAATTTTCAAGCTATTTTGCCTTTACGAGGTAAGATTTTGAACGTGGAGAAAGCGATGCAGCACAAAGTTTTTGAAAACGAAGAGATCCGGAATATATTTACGGCGCTAGGTGTAACTATTGGAACGGAAGAAGATAGTAAGGCGTTAAACTTGACAAAACTGCGTTACCACAAAGTAATTATTATGTGTGATGCCGATGTCGATGGAAGTCACATCTCTACCTTAATATTAACCTTTTTCTTTAGATTCATGCGTGAATTGATTGAAGATGGACATGTTTATATTGCTGCACCACCTCTTTATTTAGTTAAAAAAGGAAATAAAAAAGAATACGCTTGGAACGATGTTCAACGTGATCAAGCCAATGAAAGAATGGGTGGAAGCGCTGGAATTCAGCGTTACAAAGGTCTTGGAGAAATGAACGCGGAACAATTGTGGGAAACTACGATGGATCCAAGTTTCAGAACACTTCGTAAGATTACCATTGAAAGCTTGGCGGAAGCCGACAGAGTATTTTCTATGTTAATGGGCGACGAAGTACCACCACGTAGAGAATTTATTGAAAAGAACGCGGTTTACGCTAAAATTGATGCGTAAATTACATACTGCAATTGGATTTTTTGTTATGCTTTTTTTGAGCAACATCAATCTTGCAGCTCAAACTTTAGATCCTGCAATTGGCAACTTAATTCAAGATGCGATATATTTTACGGATCATTATATTACACCTGCAACGGATGCTGCTGTTTATCAAGCTGCATCCAGTTGGGTGAATACTCCTCAAAAAGCGGAACGATGGGATTTTACTTTAGGAATTCACATGAATACTTTTTTAGTTCCAAAGTCAGATAGAAGTTTTCGACTGAATAATTCTGACTTAAGTTTTTTTCAAATTGAAAATCAAGATTCGGCTTTAACGCCAACTGCTTTAGGAAGTAACGAATTTGTTACGTTGAAAGGAGTTTTGGGCGGAAGCGATGTTATTCTGAAAAGTCCAGAAGGCGTTGATCGCGATGTGATTATTTATCCTTACTTACAAGGTGCGCTTGGAATTGGGTTTGGTACAGAGCTTATTGCTAAATTTTCGCCACAAATTACGCTTAAAAATGTACAATATCAAGTTTACGGACTTGGATTGAAACATTCTATAAGTCAATATTTTCAAACTATAGAAAGTAAGAATTTCTTTATTTCTACCTTAGTTGGTTATGCTCGGGAAGATTTAACGGTAAACTTCTTAGATGTGGAGACGCAGTATGGAAATCTTGGTTTCAATGCTTTAAATAGTTTAATTGATACATGGCAATTTCAAATTAATGCCTCTAAAAAGTGGAATAAATTTGAACTTTCTTCCGGTATTATAGCCAATACAAGTTCATTTGAGTACAAAGTAAAGGGTAAAAAAGGTAAAATAGAAGAGGTTCTACCGTTGCAAAATGTATTGAATAACGAATTGAAACAAATTGCCAACGACAAGTTCAATTGCATTGGAGAAATTGCAGGAAGATTAGAAATTTCTCGATTTTTTGTTCAAACTACGATTGCTTTTGGTAAATTTGTAAACTCAAATATTGCATTACAATATAAGTTCTAAATAATAAATTTAAACACAACATAATATGAAAGTTACAATAGTTGGTGCTGGAAACGTTGGAGCATCTTGTGCAGATGTAATTTCTTACAGAGGAATTGCAAGTGAAGTAGTTTTATTAGATATCAAAGAAGGTTTTGCTGAAGGTAAGGCGATGGATATCATGCAATGTGCTTCTAATACAGGATTCAATACACAGCTTTCAGGAGTTACGAATGATTATACAAAAACAGCAAACAGTGATGTAGTTGTTATTACTTCTGGAATTCCAAGAAAACCAGGAATGACGCGTGAAGAATTAATTGGCATCAATGCTGGAATTGTAAAATCAGTTTCAGAAAATGTATTGGCAAATTCACCAAACGCAATCATCGTTGTGGTTTCTAATCCAATGGACACGATGACTTACTTGGCGTTAAAAGCGACAGGTTTGCCAAAAAATAGAATCATCGGAATGGGTGGTGCTTTAGATAGTTCACGTTTCAGATATTATTTATCAAAAGCATTAAACAAGCCACAAAGAGACGTTTCGGCAATGGTAATTGGTGGACACGGAGATACGACAATGATTCCATTGACTCGTTTGGCTTCTTACAACGGTATTCCGGTTTCTGAATTTTTATCGCAAGAGGAATTAGATAAAGTAGCAGCTGACACAATGGTTGGTGGTGCAACTTTAACAGGTTTACTAGGAACTTCGGCTTGGTATGCTCCAGGAGCTTCAGTAGCTTACTTAGTAGATAGTATTTTGAACAATCAAAAGAAAATGATTGCTTGTTCTGTTTTCCTAGAAGGGGAATATGGAGAAAGTGATATTTGCATTGGTGTTCCTTGTATTATCGGAAGAAATGGTATCGAAGAAATTGTAGATATTACCTTAAACGAAGATGAAAAAGCGAAGTTTGCTAAAAGTGCTACTGCCGTTAGAAGTATGAATGCGGAACTAAATGCAAATTTGAAATAATACCACATTACAGATATATAGAAAAGACTGCATCAACTGCAGTCTTTTTTTTAAGATTAATTAAGAAATAAATTGGTTAATCTTTATCTAAATTATATATTTGCTCGTTTTAAAAATAGCAGAGGCATTTGAGTTTGAAGTATTTTAGCTAATCTTGAAATTTAAATGTGAATTTATTATTAAAAACACCAAAAGACAATAAAATTAATTAATTATTAGTAATAATGCAGAATAGAGGACTTATTAAATTTTTTGCAATTTTGTTTGCATTGGTAAGTATTTACCAACTTTCTTTCACATTTGTGGCAAGTAGCGTTGAAAGCAAAGCAAAAGCGTTTGCAAATGGAGACAGCGAAAAAGAAAATGCTTATTTAGATTCCATCGGGAAACAAGATGTTTTTCTGGGAATGTTTACTTACAATGAAGTAAAAGAGAAAAAAATCAACAAAGGATTGGACTTAGAGGGAGGAATCAACGTTATTCTTCAAATCTCAGTTAAAGATGTTTTGAAAGGATTGGCAAACAATTCTAAAGATCCTATTTTTAATAAATCTTTAGACGATGCTACTAAAAATTTAAAAGGGAATCAAACGTACATTGATGCTTTCTTTATTGCATTTAAAGAGAACGCGAATGGACAAACTAAATTAGCTTCTCCTAGTATTTTTGCAAATAAAAACATGCAAGGTTCAGACGGAATCAACTTCAAAATGACTGATTCAGAAGCTGAAAAAGTAATTAGAAGAAAAGTGGACGAGTCTGTAAATAGCGCGTTCTTAGTATTGAGAAAACGTATTGACAAATTTGGTGTTACACAACCTAATATCCAAAAATTAGGAGAGACAGGTCGTATCTTAGTGGAGCTTCCAGGAGCAAAAGATGTGGATCGTATTAAGAAATTATTGTCAAGTACTGCTCAATTAGAGTTTTGGGAAACTTATAAGTTAGAAGAAATGGGACCGTTTTTAGGAGCGGCGAATACAGCTTTGCAAAAAACTGAAATTAATAAAAAAGAAGAAGCTCCTGTAGTAACAGATACTTTAGCGTCTCTATTAACAGATGCTGATTCTTCGGCTACTGCAAAAGGTAATAATCCATTGTTTGATAAAATTATTGCGCAAGGTGGTGGACCAATTTTAGCTATGTTTTCACCAAAAGATACTGCGGTAATTAACAGCTACTTGAAACGCCAAGACATTCGTAATTTATTACAAGGTGATCAACGTTATGCCAAATTTGTTTGGGGTAAACCAGAAACTTTGAAAGATGATAAAGCAGCTGAAACGGAAGCATTGTCGCTTTATGCTTTAAAAGGAAATAGAGACAATGTTGCACCAATGAGCGGTGGTGTAATTACAGAAGCAAGAGACGAATTTGATGCAATGGGAAAACCAAGTGTGTCTATGCAAATGAATGGTGCTGGAGCGAAAACTTGGGAAGAATTAACTGGAATAGCTTACAGAGAACAAAGAAATATCGCCATCGTTTTAGATGATGTTGTTTATTCTGCACCTGGAGTTACAACTGGAGCTATTGCTGGAGGAAACTCTCAAATCTCTGGTGCATTTACGGTAACAGAAACTAAAGATTTAGCGAACGTATTGAAAGCGGGTAAGTTGCCTGCTGCAGCAGATATTATTCAATCAGAAGTAGTAGGACCATCTTTAGGTCAAGAAGCTATTGATAGTGGAATCAACTCGGCGTTGTTAGGATTATTGATTGTGTCAATTTGGATGATGATTTACTACGGTAAAGCAGGTCTTTATGCAAATATTGCATTGGCAGTCAACTTATTGTTCCTTTTTGGAGTTCTTGCAAGTTTCGGATTTGTATTGACTTTACCAGGTATTGCAGGTATTGTATTGACTGTTGGTACAGCCGTCGATGCGAATATCATTATATTTGAAAGAGCGAAAGAAGAATTACGTTTAGGGAAAACACTTGATGTAGCCATCAGTGAATCGTACAGCTGGACTGGAGCTATGCGTTCTATTGTGGATGCGAACGTAACACATATTTTAACTGGTATTGTATTGTTTATATTTGGAACAGGACCTATTCAAGGATTTGCATTGACATTGCTTATCGGTATTTTTACCTCTTTGTTTACTGCAATTTTTATTACAAGAATCATGTTAGATTGGGATGCATATAAAGGTAAAACATTGCGATTTGTAACAGACTTCTCTAAAGGTTTCTTTACAAAATTTAATTTTGACTTTTTAGGATTTAAGAAATATGCGTACATATTCTCTGCAATTGTAGTTATCGGAAGTATTGTTTCCTTATCAACTAATGGATTGAATCAAGGTGTTGACTTTGTAGGTGGTAGAACCTTCCAAGTTCGTTTTGAAAAACCAGTTTCTACGGATGAAGTTAAAGAAGAATTGAATCCTGTATTTGGTGGTGGAGTTGAAGCTAAAGTTTTTGGTAGCGAAAATCAATTGAAAATCACTACTAAATATAAAGTTGAAGAGCATGGAACAGCTGCTGATGAGGAAGTAAATACATTGTTGTTTGAAGGTTTGAAAAAACATTTTGCAGCAGACATGACTTACGATAAATTTGTAAATATTTATGACGGTAAAGCATTAGGAATATTGCAAGCTTCAAAAGTAGGACCAACAGTTGCGGAAGATATTAAGACCAACTCTTATTGGGCGGTTTTAGGAGCGATGGCAATTGTATTTGTTTACTTAACAATCAGTTTCCGTAAATGGCAGTATAGTCTTGGTGCCATTGCTGCAGTAGCACATGATGTTATCTTCGTTTTAGGAATTTATTCACTTATGTGGAAATGGGCTCCATTTGGAATGGAAATTGACCAGCATTTTATCGCTGCGATTCTAACTGTAATTGGATACTCGATGAATGATACAGTAATTGTATTTGATAGAATTCGTGAGTATCTAGGTGGTAAAACTACAGGTACATTTAATGAGATTGTAAATAGATCTGTTAACTCGACAATGTCTAGAACCATTAATACTTCGTTAACGATGATTATGGTACTTTTAGTGATGTTCATTTTCGGTGGTGAATCAATCAGAGGATTTATCTTCGCGATGTTAATCGGTATGATTGTAGGTACTTATTCATCTCTTTTCATTGCAACTCCAGTATTGTGTGATACACTTTCTGAAGCAGAACATAAAAGAATTGAAGAGTTACACAACAATCCAGTTGCTTAACTAAACACTTTATACAAATAGAAAAGACCTGAGAAATCAGGTCTTTTTTTTGCTTTTAACGGAAATAAATAATTTACTTACAAGTGGGTTGCGGTATTTTAATAAAATACTTTATGTGTAATTTATTGATAATAATACTAATTGAGGATTTGAAAGTAAATTTTGTGCAGCAATTATTATGGTTTCGCAGAATTTAATAACTCATTAGCTGATGTGAAAACATTGACTTCTTCTTCCAAATCATAATTTATATCGGAAGATAATGGAGCTATTAGTTTATCGTTATGGTAGTAAAATTTCTTTTTTGGTCTTCTTTTGTTTACCACGTAGTACATTTGATTCTGCATAGATAAGTTTAGAATCAACATAATAGTAGAACCAGTTGTATTTTGAATTACTTTCAGCATAAATAATTCTCAAAATTTGATTTGAATACATTACTATACGAGTCTTAATTTGAATTGATTTTGTTTGTCTGCCATCAATCCTTCCATGTGCAGGAACGACCACAACATTTTGAATTTCTTCTTAAGTGAAATTAGAGATGCTGTCAGTAAATTTTATTTGAGATTCAATACTTTTTATTTTACTTAAATTTGAATTATGATCTTGTCCAAAGAGCACTATAGGAAATAGTAATATGAATATTTTTACTTTCATTTATAGTAGTTGTCGCAATCTTTATTTGAGCGTAATGGTAACTTACACATTTGCACAACAAAATTATTTTGAATAGCTAAACAGGTACTAATTATTGTTTGCTGTTTTCAACTGCTTTTTTATTGAATATTAATCCCAACATCATTACTAAAGCAGTCATAATAATAACCTGCAAAATAAGCGAGTTGTTTACTAAAGGGGAAACCTGACTCAAAGGAATGGAGAGAAATAGTAAAATTGTAATTAGTCCTCGTGGTGCAATGTAAAGCAGCGGACTGATGGCAATCTTAAATATTTTTAAAAGTATAAATCGAACAACAAATATACTGGCCGTTATTCCGACTGCCCAAATAATAGTATCGGTATTGATAATCTCTGATGTTTCGATTAAGAATCCAAAAAGCAAGAAAAATAAGGCACGAACCAAGAACGCCATTTCTGCCGTTAGATCTTTAAATTTATGTACTTCATTGGTTAAAATCTCAGGACGCAAGCGTTGGATAAACTTTATGTGTTTTAATTCGTCTAGATTCCCTAAGAAAATCCCAAATAGGAGAATGAATACTAAAGCGGGTAAGTTGTATATTTTTGATATTTCGTAGATCAAGATAACAAGTAAAATGATTGGAGCAAACTTTACAGAATGTTTAATTTTGCTTAATAGAAACGCCAAACCTAAGGTTGCTATGAAGGATATAATGATAATAAGAATAATTTGTCCTACAAATATACTAATGGATTCAAAGGTAAAATAATCATTAAACGCTATAAAGTTAAACATAATCACCCCGAATATATCGGACAAGCTACTTTCATAAGTAATAAACTCTTTATTTTTCGATATTAGGTTGTTTGCACTGGGAATCGCGATCGAACTGCTGATTATTGCTAATGGAATCGAATTTGTCAAAGCAGATTTAAAACTAATGCCGCTGTAATAATGAATAACGGCTCCCAAACCAAAGCTAATGACGATTATTGGAATGAACGCTACCAGTGAAGACTTTCGTACAAAGGGAAGCTTGGATCGCGTTAATTCTAGTTCAAGCGAACCTTCTAAAACAATCAGTATTAAACCGATTGTCCCTAAGATAGGCAAGACGGAAGTTAAATTGGGAATTTCAATAGCGAAGAAATTAGCTGTTTGTTTCACTCCCCAACCTAAAAATAAGAGTAAAATTACTGATGGGATTTTAGTTCGTGCGGAACTTATGTCAAAAACATAAGCAAACAGGAGTAAAGCACATATAGAAATTATAATCGATGTAGTCATATAAGCAAGATTGATTGAATTAAAAATGGCTTCGTATGAGGGAAGCCATTCTTAATTTATCGAAATATAAAACTTTTTTTTATCTTTTTAAAGAAAAATGTCCTTTAACCGTTCGTCCATCTTCTAAATTTATTACATACCAATAGTCATCTGCAGGAAGTGGTGTTCCATTTAATGTACCGTCCCAGCCGTCGTCGAGTGCAAATATTTTATGTATAAATTTACCGTATCGATCGTATAGGTACGTAACCGTTGAAGGACTAAAGTATTGACTTATTCCTTCAATTTTCCAAGAATCATTATAACCATCACCGTTTGGTGTAAAATACCTTGGAGCACCAACTATAGCAATTAGCTTTTGAACCATTCCACAACCATTTAAATCATTGATGTAAATGGTATGAAAACCCATACTAACGTTGTCAAAAAAACCTGAAGATTGATAAATAGCATCTTCGTAATCTAATGCAAATACATAATTTCCAATACTGGCCGGATTTAAAATAACTTCTATACTATTTTGATAGGGAGTCAAATCCGTAATAATTATGTCGTCAATAATTGCGTCACTTGAATTTAATACCGGGATCAGTCTCGTTTTAGAGCAACCTTGTGTATTTGTTACCGTTACGGAATAATTTCCGGGTTCGTTCACTTGAATACTGTAAGTAGTTTCTGGTAAAATTTGATTGTCTTTAAACCATTCATAAGTAAAGTCAGCAGGATTTCCTTCTAAAAGCCGTGGATCAAGTGAAATGTATTTTATTGGTAAATTTTCACAGACATAATAGTCTTTTTCAAGCGTTTTTAAAATAGTGGGCAAGCGATTTACTTTTAAGGCTAAACTTCCAATACCTGAACAACTATTTTGCTCTTCTATTCTAAAATAAATCGTAGCGTCGTACGGAGTTAAGTTGGTATAATTAGCTGTGTTTGTTATCGTGTTTTGCTCTAATAAAGCATCGTTTACTGTTTCAAAGTAACGTACCGTTTGATTTGGAGTTAAGATTAAATCCGCATTTGACAAATCAAAAGATGCAAATCCGTCTTCACTTGCCTCGTCGTCGCAAACGGCCGGAATTGTAACAATTGGATTTACAAGATTCACATTTAAGTTGACGGTACTGCTACTGGAACAACCGGTACTTAAATTTGTTACTACCGCTTGAATAATTTGAGGATTTGAAATGTTGTTATAGATAGGATTAATTTCAGTTCCATTGAAACGGAATTTTACTTCGAAATTCGTATCGTTATTGGTTAGTTCTGAAAGTGCTTCATTTAAATTAAAAGTGGTCAATCCATCTGGATTGAAACCTGAATCGCACTGAACCAATGTGGTATTAACAATAACCGGCAGTGGATTCACTATTAAAGTAACTTCCTTAATTTTAAAACAATTATCAGGATTGACCACTTTAATAAATACAATTTGTTGGTTAGCTGTCGTATTGGTAAAATTACTAGGAAGTGGACTTACTCCATCAACAGCATCTTGATTGTTCGCGTAATATTTAATCGTTAAGTTTGAGATGTCTTCACCTTCTAAAATCACATCATTTGCTTGATCTAAGTTGAATGTTGCAAATCCATTTGTACTGTTTCCATCGGAATTGTCGTCACAAATTCCGTATGCTGAATTTGGAATGTTTATTGAATTGATCACTCGAATTTCAAAATCAGTAGTATTGAAACACCCTGAATTCGTATCGGTTATTCTAGTATAAATTGTTTGTGGATTCTGTGAATTTGTAAAATTTGCGGGATTAGCGATTGCATTTTCGCCTACAATTGCATCATTCGAATTCAAATGGTAAGTTACGGCAACATTAGTTTGTGATCCAATGGTGATTGGTGTATTTTGTGCCAAATTAAAAACGGTTTTTTCGTCGTCAGTCGCATCGATGTCGCATTCTTCGATGTCAATTCCGGCTCCAGTGGGAATATCAAAAACAGGAGGTTCCGTAAATGTAGCGGTTCCAGTCCAAGTCAACGAGAAATTACTAGAACCTTGAGGACGATCAATTACTAAAAAATAACTGTCTCCATCGCTAACTGTTAACCATTTTAAAAAATTATTTCCTGTAGGACCGGGACCTTCCGCTGTATCGGTTTCTGTGGCATTTAAACCTGTCGTATTACTGCTACTTCCTGCTGCTTCAGGATTGGTTGTACTGCATCGAATGGCTTGACCAATATTTCCACAGGTCACATTTGGACCAAAAATAAAGAAATCGAAATCTACAAGAAGGCTAGTACTTTGAGGCGTTAAAGTAAAACCCAATGTACCGCCTTGATCAATAGAAATTTTCAACCAAATACTATTATTCTCTTGACTTCCGCACGTGTTTGACCCCGATAATTCTTGGATACCAACACCTGTCGCACTTAAACCTTCAAATCCGGTATTTCCGCAAACTACTAACGCATCGCTACAGTCGTTTTGAGCTGAAGCATTATAAAACGAACCTATTAGTATTAAAAGAAGAAAATAACGAAATTGAATCATTTTGTGTTTTTTTTGTCAAATATATTCTAAAGTTTTAAAAATTGTTATCTTTTTAAAGAAAAGTGTCCCTTGATCACGCGCTTATTTTCTAAAATAATAGTAAACCAATAATCGCTTGCCGGAAGTGGATAGGAATTTAATGTACCATCCCAACCAGCTGTATCGCCAGTTCCGCTGAAAACCAGTTTTCCATAGCGATCAAAAACATGTACTTGAGCTCTTCGATTTTGTTTTTGTAGATAGTCAATTTTCCAAATATCGTTAAAACCATCTCCGTTTGGCGTGAAATACTTTGGGTAATCTAGAACAAAAATTTCCTGTGTGCGTTTTCCGCAGAATTGTGTATCTTGAACATAAACAGTATAAGTTCCGGACGGTACATTGTAAAAAGTAGGATCACTTTGATAGCTAAAGCCGTCAAGCGAAAATTCATAAATACCAGGACCGGTAAATTCAATAGTTACTGTATTTTCGCCGCCATTAAAATCTACGATGTTAACTCCTGTAATTGTTGCCACTCCAGAAGCCTTGACTATAAATGTTTTTGTATCGCTACAGCCATTTGCATCCGTAACTGTAACTGTGTAATTTCCGGCAGTTGTTACGGTAATGCTATTTGAAGTACTTGCATTGCTGTCGTTCCATAAATAACTTTGAAAACCCAATGGAACAGAAAGTACAATTGAATTTAAGCCTTCACAGACAATTTTTTGTTCATCATCAAAATTAGGAACTTCAAGGTAATTTATAATTAATGTAACAGGAATGATTCCATAACAATCAGGTCCGTTTGTGATTTTTGCCCAGATAATTTCTTGTGAAGGATCCGTGTTGGTGAATGCATTTGGCAACGGATTTGTAGCAGACAACGCGTCGTTTACATTTGAAAAATAGCTTACGTCTAGTCCTGCAGGAAGTCCATTAAGAACGGAAGGCGAAACTTCGTTTGTTAAGTTAAATTGACGAATTCCATCTTTTCCTCCATCCGTATCGCAAAAAGAAAGTGGAGCAGGAGGAGCAGGTGTTTCGTTTGAAATTTTTAAAGTAACGGGAACAATTACAAAACAATTGTATGTATTAAATGCCTTAGCGTAAACCGTTGTTTCTGTAGAATTGAATGCTGTTGGATTTGAAATTAAATCATCGGCGTTTGCATCCGTATAGTATTTTATAGTTTGAATAGAAGTATCCGTTGCTTTTATTTTTGTTTCCGCATTTTTTAAATTAAAAATTGTGATGCCATCCATATCGGGATCACATTGCACAATTGTAGCAGGACTTGGTGTCAGTTGTGCTGCATATTCAATGTTAATTTTACCGGTAGAAATGCATCCAGAAGAACCGAGATTAATTTCAACACTATAGATTCCTGCTTGACTGACCGTGTAAAGTGGGTTTGTTGCTCCAGGAATTGCAACGCCATTTCTAAACCATTTATAAGTGTTTGTTCCAGGTTCATTGGCAAATAAATCAAGCGTTCCGCCAAAGCATAATGGGTTATTCGTAGATAGCAATCGATCAGATCCCAAGTTTTTTTCAACTTTAAAACTTCCACCACCCAAAAATATGGCCGAATCATACAGGTTGTTTCCTTGATCAGCAACGACTAACTTAATGTGGTACAGCGTTCCAGGAACAACAGTTGATTGAGCGGTCAGTACTTTCGTTTGCCCGTTATAATTTGTAGGGTGATTCGTGCCGTTAAAAGCATCAAAATATTGCGGGTTTGCAGGAGGACAAAGTGTTCCTGTTCCTCTCACCGTATTCACTCGCACTGGAATATTTGTTCCAGGAACAACAGCTAGATTTGAATACGTATCCGTTGTATTGGCTTTTTTTAGTAAAAAGACAAATCCGTCTGTATAATTACATTGATTTTGACTTGGTGAAGTAAGATATTGTTCGGACGAAAAAATATAATCAAAACTGATTTTATCCGATAGCGGAAGAAAGTCAAATTCTAAAACGGTGGCATTTATTGAACTTTGTCCAATATTTAAAGCCTCTTCTAAATCAGGATCACCTGACCAATTTGAGGGTCCATCACTAATGATGGAGCTATTTGGACCAATAGCAGCTTTCGCACGACCTGTAGTCAATACAACTCCATCGGCAAATGGAAAAACGCTTCCGCCAGAAGTAAATTTCCCAAAGCTTTTTCCGTTTCCAAAATCCCACGTCGTCACGGAAACATTTGAAATATTAGCACAGGGATTGTTAATTAATATATTTTGAACGAGTTGAGTGGGAGTCAAAGTTTCGTCGACAGTTATAAATTGTGCTCTTGATATCGTTTGAAAACCCAACAGAATCAGCACAAACCCAATAAATTTAATTCCTTTCATAATCGCGTAAAGATACTACAAATCTCTTTTTCGCAAAATGTAAAAAGATGTTAAAATAAAGATAACGATCCACGTGCTAACAATAGCAATATCAGAAAACTGCACTGCATAAATTTTGATGTTTTCGCTTCCGCCAAGTGCATTTTCTATAGATTTTACTGCGTTAAGTCGCGAAATGGGTTCTTTAATCAAATTACTCATGGATTCTAGTGGAAAATACTGAATTATGGTATCTGCGAAATTTTTTGTTTTGTAAGTGCCGTTTAATAAATTGAACTTAATAAATCCGTACGTTATTTTCTCTACAAAAAACCAAGCGACTAAAAAACCCAAAGCAAAAGCACTTCTTTTTACTAAAATTCCAAGAAATAAACAAAATGAAAAGAAGCCAACTAGTTTTATAAAATAAGCCAAAAGATATTCTAAATCACTGAACACAATAGCAATTTCAGTATACGACGAGAATGAATAACCCAATAATAAAGTCATTATAAATACAAAAACGGTAGAAGCTAACGCAAATGAAATGACTACATAAAATTTAGACAAAATGAATTCTTTCTTGCTTAAACCGTCTATTAAGTTTTGTTTAAGTGTTCCATAAGTGTATTCGTTCGCCATCATCGAAACAATGACTACAGCTAAAAATAATTTAAACAAAGAAGCCGCATAGGTGTTGAAATGCCAAATGTATGGAAAGTTGAAAATTCCTTGTTCGGCAATATTGATTTCTAAACTACCAATAGTGAACTTCAAAGAAGCAATAAGACTGATTAAACTAAGCAAGACGAAATAAGTAATGACCAAAATTTTACTCGCTCTATTTTTCTGAATTTTCTGAAATTCAATGGATAATAATCGTTTCATGTTGTGAAAATTAAGAGTTGCTGATCAGTTTAATAAATTCCTCTTCAAGGCTGTTGTTTCGCTTTACTAAATGTTCCAAAACAATATTATGTTCAAAACAATACCGGTTTAGCTCAGCTGCCGAAAGTGAATTTTTTAAGTACACCACTGTCTTGTCGTGGTGTTGTTCAATAGTATTAACCGCAGGATGTTTTAGTAAAATGCTTTCTAACAGTTGATTATCGGTCGCTTTTAATTCAAAGAAATCTTGCGTAGTAATCATTCCATTTACGGTTCCTTGGTACAATATTTCACCTTTTCGTAAAACCAAAACATGGCTGCAAACTTTTTCAACTTCATCTAGCAAATGAGAAGCCAATAAAACAGTGGTTCCTTGCGAGGCAATAAATCTGATAATATCGCGAATTTGGTGAATACCTTGAGGATCTAAACCATTGGTGGGTTCGTCTAAGATTAGAATTTCAGGATCGTTTAATAAGGCAGAAGCAATGGCCAACCGTTGTTTCATTCCAAGTGAAAAAGTTCTGAATTTACTGTCTTTTCGATCAGTTAAACCTACAATTTCTAACTTCTCATCAATTTTTGAGAAATTAATTTGTTTGATTTTGCAAACTAAAGCTAAGTTTTCATAGGCAGTCATATATGGATAGAAGTTTGGTCGTTCGATAATCGCACCTACTTTTTTCAAAGCTTCGTGTGTCGTAAGTTTTCCATCAAACCATTCAAAATCACCGGATGTTTTGTTCACTACATTCAGTACAATTCCCAATGTGGTAGACTTTCCGCTACCGTTTGGACCTAAAATACCGTAAACATTCCCTTTTGTTATTTCTAACGACAGGTTTTTTACGGCTTTAATTCGACCGTAGGATTTATGCAAATTTTTAATAGAAAGAATCGTTTCCATACCACTGCTATTTGTTTTTAAGTAAGACGCCAAAACCGAATATTTGTTACTAATAAAAAAAGTTATGCAAAAAAAAAGATGCGTTCTCTTTCGAAAACACATCTCAATTCCCGTAAAGGGATAACAATTAAACAAAACATTATGAAAGTCTAACCAAAAACTTTATGATAAATCAAGTTGGGAAATTGATTTAATACTACTTAGATGTAAGAAAACTAAAAAGGTTGCGTCGTTGTTTTAAAATACGCAGTGTTTTAATTATTCTACGATTACTGTTTCATTGGTGTAAGTACCATCCGTCATTTTAAATTTTAACGTGTAGGTTCCAGGAGTCGTTTGATTAAAATTATAAACTGATTTTAATAATCGGATGTCTTGTGTACAAATGCAACCTTCATATTTTGCAATAACCTCAATAGTAGTTATATTGCCAACTGCAGTTTGCTTGAATGATTCAAATGTGCCACAACCATTAGTAACCGGGAAAGTGACTTCAAAATCGTTTTCTATTTCTTCTGTAGATAAATTTGGTTCAACGCTAATTATGCCTGCTGGTGTAAGTTCAAGACAATTGTCAGCAGTAACATCATTTGAATTACAGCTGAATAAAAATAAAGCGAGACAAGAGAAGTAAAATGTTTTCATGGTAAATGATGTATTGGTTTATTCTAAGAGTAATTTATAATCAAATGGTTGCGTAAAAAAAAAATCCCCAACTTTACAGTGGAGATTTTTGCAATCTAATTTCTAACTAAAACTAACTTTTCTGTTCTTTGTTGAAATAAACAAGGTAGTAGTACATCTGCTTTTCCTCGTCCCAACCTTTTTCAACATATTTCTCAGCACTTTCGGGATTGATGAAGTCTAATTTAATTTGGATATGAGTGTCCAGATTAATGACGTTTTTCATCTTCTTTCTCGCGTCTGAAACGGCTGCATTTGCAATAGGGAAGTTGGTAATGTCTTCAATACTGTATTTTTCGCCTTTGTCTACTTTATAATTTTTAAATTCAGGAATTAAATCCGGATTATCTAAAACTTCATTTAGGAAATTCGTTTCTTCAAACTGATCGTTCTTTGCAAAATAATTCACAGAACGATTCAGGAACATGACTTCTTCTTTTTTGTCTTCTGCAGGAAGAACAACGTCTTTTGCAAAATCTTGACAAAACTTCAGGTATTTTTTGGTAATAAAATTTTCATCCTGAAAAGCATCAACGGATAAAAAATGTTCTAACCAGTACCGTGCATCGTAGCGATTACTGTCAACGGTTAAGATTTTGTATCCTTCTTCTTTTTTGTAATTAAAAATCAAGCAACCTTTATCTAACTTATTCAAGTTAATTCCTTGTTGCAAGATCATTTCAAGATGCGTTCCTTTTTCTTCAAATTGCAGGAAATCGGCTTGCAACTCACTTTTAAAAATTCCAATGGCGTCAACGACGTTATTGTCAATATTTATATTGGTTAAATGAGCGACGTAAACTTCTCCGTTTTTAATGTGTGGATGATTACTTTGCTCGAAAAGGTGGTTTGTTATTTTTTTTGAAACCTCATGAACTGAACTTGGGTTGTCAAAAATTTCGCTTGCAAACATAAACATGTCATTATAGTCTAAGTCGACTTCGTGTGCAAACTGAAAATAATTTTCCTCTTTATCTCTAAAAGGTTTAAAAAAATACTCCTTAATTAAGGGAACAATCTCATCGCTGAGGCTAAATGTTTGTTCGGATAAAAATAGTGGTTCGTTACGGCTTTTATTGCCAACCCGGTGGATTGATAACGACTCAATATGGGTATTAAATAAATTTATCATTTTTTAAATTAGGGTTCAGAGGGAATACAGGTACTCTGATTTTTTGTTTGTTTTTTCGTTCTGTTATTTTAGAAAGCAACTGAACTAATGTTTCTTGAACGATAGTTGCACTGTTTACTAAAATTAAATAATCAGTAAAATGTAAGTTACCGGTTTCGTTGGCAACTTTTAATTCTGTTTTCAAATTATTAATTATCGCATTTGTTTCGCTGAAATTAAGCAAATACGCATTGTACGTAATTGTTCCGAAACTTTCTGCAATAGAATGGGTAATTGCAGCAGCTGATTTTTTAAATTGTAAGTTATAACTTAACTCTGACTGAGTTGGAATTAAATGGTGGATTTGTGATACAAGTTGCATTGATTGATGCCAAGCTTGAAGGGATTTTGTAAATCTCATAACATTTTGTATTAATAGGTTATGCTAAAATTAATCAAAATATTTTAACACGCAACAAAAATACAAAATATTTGTAGAATAAATTCTACAAACTAGTTTTTAGTTCCAATTTTCTTCAAATCCGTAGTCCTCAAAGTTGTCTCCACCATCCAGATTATCAAGGTCTTCCTCGTCATAATCATCGTCGTAGTCGCCATAAAGGTCGTCTGGATTCTCAGCTTCAAAAATCTTTTCTCCTGCTTCATCCGGCATTTCTCCGTGTGAAAAAAGTAACGCAGGATACGATTCGCCCGATTGTGGTTCTTCAATTGCGGCAAGTTCTACAAGAAATGTCCACATTTGAATAAAATCATACACATAAATAATTTTAGTATTCTGTGCGTCAAGCAAATCAGAAAGTGCATAATCACTCATGATTTTTTGTTCACCCGGTTCGTCACCTGTATCAAAAAGCGAAATTTCATCTTCCTGATTCCAAGTTTCATCACACGTATAAAAAGAAGCCACTTCCATTCCATCAAAGCCAAATGCATTGAAAATTGCATTGTGCAAATCTTCTAAGGTATCGTCTTCCTGAATTGCAATATCTCTAAAAATATCCTCTTCCGCATCGAGAATTACTCTAAATTTATAAACCATAATCTGTAAATAGTATTGAGGGTTCAAAGGTAAAATTTATATTTTGGTTTTGTTTAAAAAGTAATCAACAATTGGGTTTTTATTTTTTTGGGAGCGAAAGGCTTTGGCTTTTCTAATATCCATATTTCTACTATCCTTCCATCTCGTCCCAAAAGACGAGATTCCTCCTATCAGGGCTAGAGATCTTCTTGTGGCTTTCTTTTACCATTTTTTCATTTGGCTAAAGCCAAAAGCAAATGAGGCAATTTTTCATAAATAATTGTTAGGGTAATGACTTTAGACTTTAGTAATTTCACTTTTTAATAGATCCAAAAGTAAATGCTAAAATGCTACCATTATAATTTTTAATGCATTAGCATCAGGCTTTAGCCTGAAGATTTTAGTAATTTATTTTTTTTAATAAACTCGGACAGAGTTTCAAACGCTGTCGGAGTTAAGAGATCTGAATGTTTAATTGATGCATAAATTTCTTAAAATCCCTAAATCCATAGCCCAGATAGCAACGACATCCTTTTTCCTGCTTCTTTAGCAGGGAAAAGATAAAGTGGATAGCTGGAAGTAGCTCCTAAAAATTCAAATTAATTGCTACAGTAACAACTTTTTAAAAACTAAACTATTTTTTCGTAAATTTGCACTCCAAAATAAAGGAATTGAACTATGTTAGATAGACTTCAGATAGTAAAGCAGCGTTTTGACGAGATTTCGGATTTGATTATTCAGCCGGAAGTGATTTCAGATCAGAAGCGTTACGTACAATTAAATAAGGAATACAAGGATTTAAAAGCATTGGCTGAAAAGCGCGATGAATACGTTTTGTTGATGGCAAATATTGACGAAGCGAACGAAATTATTGCTGACGGGAGCGATGCCGATATGACTGAAATGGCAAAAATGCAACTGGACGAAGCAAAAGACCGAATTCCTGAACTGGAAGAGGAAATCAAGTTTATGTTGATTCCAAAAGATGCCGAAGACGCGAAAAACGTAATGGTGGAAGTTCGTGCAGGAACGGGTGGAGACGAAGCAAGTATTTTTGCGGGCGATTTATTCCGTATGTACACGAAATATTGCGAAGGCCGTGGTTGGAAAACTTCGGTTGTGGATATGAATGAGGGGACTTCTGGTGGATTTAAAGAGGTGATTTTTGAGGTTTCCGGCGAAGATGTTTACGGAACTTTGAAATTTGAAGCGGGTGTTCATCGTGTTCAACGCGTTCCACAAACGGAAACGCAAGGTCGCGTACATACTTCAGCAGCAACAGTAATGGTTTTGCCAGAAGCGGAAGAATTTGACGTGCAAATTGATATGAACGACGTTCGTGTCGATTTCTTTTGTTCGTCAGGACCTGGTGGACAATCGGTAAATACTACGAAATCAGCGGTTCGATTGACGCATATTCCTACAGGATTAGTGGCTCAATGTCAGGATCAGAAATCACAACATAAGAATAAGGATAAAGCATTTGGTGTTTTACGTTCTCGTTTATACGAACAAGAATTGGCTAAAAAACAAGCGGAAGATGCTACTAAACGTACTTCACAAGTAAGTTCAGGTGACCGTTCTGCAAAGATTCGTACGTATAACTATTCGCAAGGTCGGGTTACGGATCACCGAATTGGGATGGACATTTTTGACATGGATGGTGTAATGAACGGTAAAATCCAAAAATTAATTGACGAACTTCAGTTGGTTAATAATATGGAGAAGTTGAAAGAAGCGAGTGAGGTTTTTTAAGAAGCGAAAATAAAATAGATTTAAGAGAATAGAAAAAACACCGGACTTTGTTCGGTGTTTTTTTTGTTAATTTTTGAAAGTATGCACTTGTACTTCTTTAATTCCTTTGAGATAAGCGTTAATTTAATATATTTGTTTGTAGATAAACGTCGGTTCTAATTAAATAACACCTATGATTGTTTACTGAATTTAATTAAGTAATTGAAAAGTAGTACAATACCGTAAAAATGACAAGATATATTAGAATATCGAGACCGCCAGTTCTTGATTCTCAAAATGGAAGGGAATCAAATAAAATAGACCAATTGAAGGCGGTTCATACGGAATTGGCGTATCAAATGTCTGAGAAAATAAAACGCGCCGCCGAATTAATCGTCGCGAATAAAAAACTTGTTTTTGAGGAATCTGAAAAGCTTAAACGTGCTGCGGAATTAATTATCGCAAATACGGAACTGGTTTTTCAAAATTCTGAAAAGGAAAAAAGAGCCGGTGAACTAGTTCTTGCCAAAAAGGAATTGAAATTTCAAAACAGCGAAAAAGTAAAACGTGCTGCAGAATTAATCCTTGCTAATATTGAACTTGTTTTTCAAAATGAAGAAAGGGGAAAACGAGCTAAAGAATTACTAGCGGTAAACCGACAACTAAAAAAAATAAGAAAAGAGCAGAAGGAGTATATCAAAGGTTTAGAGGAACTGATGTTCATAACTTCCCATGCGGTCCGATTACCGGTAACCAATATCATTGGCTTGGCTACGCAACTTGAAGGTTCTCATCTTTCCGGTGCTGATAAAGAGCTGATAGACGGAATGAAGAATTCCGCTCTTGCACTTGACGTTTTCACTCAGGAACTAACGTCAAAAATTAATAATTTAAAAGGGAAATAATTTAGTTTGGAAATGAATCCAACTAAAATAGTGCTTTTTGACTTCTCTTGCCTTTTTCAGTATTTAATTTACCGATCAAAGCTATGTTCAGTTTCTCGTTGTGTATATAATCTCAAACTGGTTTATTCTCAGTTCAAATTATACTGTAAATAAGGAATCCGCCAAGAAGAAACGCAAACGGAGCAAGCAACTGAAAGTAGAAAGGCTTAAGTATTTCAGCACTTTTCATCGAAAAGTGGTGGTGTAGTTTTCTTGGTGCTGCATAAAGAATCAGAGAAGTGATGAGCATTACCCATCCAAACGTTTTAAAAGTAACAGGGAATTTAGCTGTTTCAGAACAAATGATTAATGCAATTGCCGGAATCAGTCGAAGCGTTATTTCTGTGTAATTTATAAAGTTGGTACTACCGGCTTTCTTTAAAGTATTCCTTGCTTTTACTGGAGCAATTAGCATTAGAAATCCAATGAAGATAATAAAAGTTCCAAAGAGAGTTATGATCCATTTACTAAGTTCGATGTTCATCGTTTAAGTTTTTAGAAATAGGTTAGTTATGTAAAAGATTTTAGTGTCGTAATTTTTTAATGAAAAACATTTACTACAATTGTAATAATTAAAATACCTACTAAAGTGAGTTATTCCCTTAGTTCTATTTGTTTTAAATTTCCTTCTTTATTATTTTTTAAATTTTGTTTATCACTGACGTTGATTAAAAAAGTCAAAATAATTAAGATGAGAAACAATACTAATTTAAAAATTAAAAGCGTTAATGCCGTTATTATTGACCAATATAGAATGACCAAATGGATATCTAAAAGAAGTAAAAGTATAGTTCCAATAGTTCGCATGTGGCTTTTCGTTCCTTTCTAACTTTGATATTTTGCTCGTAAAAGAGCATGTGCGAAACCCGTATCTAATCCCACTGATGGTCTAAAGAAATAAAGTGTACCCTATAAACGTCAGTCGCAAATCAAAGCGGAACGATTTCTTTCTGCCCAAGATCGACGTTATTCGTGAAACTACAATTTACCTTTACCGAAATCTCCGCGATTGATGTTACAAGCTGTTAACAGAAATTCTATTTATAAATTAATTTGATACTGAATTCTTTTTGTGCGAATAATATTTTCTAATTCTAATAACGATAGAAGTTTATATGATGGGCTTTTTGGATTTATAGATACAAAACAAAATTGAAATCTACTACCAAGTAATTCCGCAAAATCAAATTCATTTTGTGTTGCTCCGAAAAAAAATCCTTTTGGAAGATTTGGCAAATATTTTCTTGTTGTTTTTAATTCTATAAAGATAATTTGATCAAAATTCTCAAGTTCAATTATTTCATTAAGATTTGTAAATCCTGGAATTAATATTAAATCAAAAGCTTTTGAATATTTTTTATCAATTCCGTTTAAATCCAAAAGTCTTTTGCGACTCTCTTTATCAGGATTTAGAAAATTGAGATCAGTTCTAAGTAAATAATTTATTGCTTCTTTTTCAGAAATATTATTATCTAATGTGATAGTGTAGGAACGTTCGTACGCCATAGAATTTCTTTTAACTTATATATGCCTTTATTTTTTAGAACCAATATACCCACATTCGAATGTATACCCGATACTCAGCAATGCATTATTTAATTTTCATAAATGTAATTATTTTTTTTACAAATTATGAAAATCAATTTTTATATATGCTTAACATTATATTACAAAACTAGGCAATGAAAATAATAATTTATATCACTATTCTTGGTGAAATTGTCATTGCCATTGATATTGCTATTGAAAATGTTTTTACGACCTTTGTCCAAACACAACTACAATGACTACACAACAATTAATAGCACAAATCCGACAGAAAAAATCATTTCTTTGCATCGGTTTAGACGTCGATTTGACTAAAATCCCCGCTCATTTATTAGAAACCGAAGACCCAATTTTCGAATTCAATAAAGCAATTATTGACGCCACACATGATTTAGCGGTTTCCTACAAACCCAATACTGCTTTTTATGAAGCGTATGGAATCAAAGGTTGGCAATCTCTTCAAAAAACAATTGAGTACATCAACGAGAACCATCCTGAAATTTTCACGATTGCAGATGCAAAACGTGGAGATATCGGAAATACTTCGACGATGTATGCCAAAGCTTTTTTGGAAGATTTGAATTTTGATTCGGTTACCGTGGCTCCTTATATGGGGAAAGATTCGGTGGAGCCTTTTTTAGCTTTTGAAAATAAACACACGATACTTTTGGCTTTGACTTCTAATCAGGGTGCGTTTGACTTTCAGACATTGACTGTTGATGGAATTCCGCTTTACAAACATGTTTTGGAGACATCCAAAAATTGGAAAAACAGCGAAAACTTAATGTATGTTGTTGGCGCTACAAAAGCAGAGTATTTCACAGAAATAAGAAAAATTGTACCGGACAGTTTCTTGTTAGTTCCCGGAGTTGGAGCTCAAGGCGGAAGTTTATCCGAAGTGTGTAAATACGGCATGAATACAAATGTAGGTTTGCTAATTAATTCTTCAAGAGGAATTATTTATGCCTCAAACGGAACTGATTTTGCCGAAAAGGCGAGGGAAGAAGCGTTGAAAATGCAACAGGAAATGGTTGCTATTTTAGCACAAGAATAAATGTACTAGGAACGTTAATGTTAGTAAATACAACCTGCAAACTTTGTTTATTAACAATTGTTTACGGAATTTTGGCACTCTAAATTAAATCAATGGAAACCACACATTATATCAGTTCAAGTACGTTAACGATTCAAGAAATTAATACAATCGTAGTTGAAAATAAAAAACTAGCTTTATCTGAAGAAGCGAAAGTAAACATTCAGAAATGCCGCGATTATTTGGACCAAAAAATGGACAATAATGACACGGCAATTTACGGCATCAATACTGGTTTTGGTTCTTTATACAACATAAAAATATCAAAGGAAAACCTTTCGCAACTGCAAGAAAATCTTGTAAAATCGCATGCTTGTGGAACCGGTGATGAAGTGCCACAAGACATTGTGAAAATTATGTTATTGCTTAAAATTCAGTCGCTGAGTTACGGAAATTCAGGAGTGCAATTAGCTACTGCTGAACGGTTGATCGATTTCTACAACAATGCGGTTTATCCTGTAATTTACACACAAGGTTCACTTGGTGCTTCGGGCGATTTGTCTCCGTTAGCTCATTTATCTTTGCCGCTTTTAGGGGAAGGTGAAGTCTATTTTGAAGATAAAAAAGTACATGCGAAAGAAGTGATGACGCACTTCGGTTGGAAACCACTTGTATTGCAATCTAAAGAAGGATTGGCTTTATTGAACGGAACCCAATTTATGAGTGCATACGGAGTTTATGTGTTAATCAAATCGTGCAAATACTCGTATTTAGCGGATTTAATTGGAACGATTTCTCTAGAAGGTTTTGACGGAAGAAAAGAACCTTTTAACGAATTAATTCACTTCATACGGCCTCATAAAGGACAAATTGTAACCGCAAGACGCATAAATGAATTTTTAGAGGGAAGTGAAATTATCGACCAAGAAAAACAGCACGTTCAAGATCCGTATTCGTTTAGATGCATTCCGCAAGTACACGGTGCTTCGAAAGATGCGATTGATTATGTGAAAAAAGTTTTCAAAACGGAAATCAATTCAGTTACCGACAATCCAAATATTTTTATTGAAAGCGACCAAATCATTTCTGGTGGAAACTTTCACGGCCAACCATTAGCTTTAGCGTTGGACTTTCTAGCAATTGCTTTGTCAGAATTGGGAAGTATTTCTGAAAGAAGAACCTACCAACTGATTTCTGGTTTACGTGGATTACCCGCGTTTTTAGTGGACAATCCGGGATTGAATTCAGGATTTATGATTCCGCAATATACGGCGGCAAGTATTGCAAGTCAGAACAAACAATTGGCTACACCAGCGAGTATTGACAGTATTGTTTCCTCAAACGGACAAGAAGATCATGTGAGTATGGGTGCGAATTCTGCAACGAAAGTGTTGAAAATTATTGAAAATATCGAACGAATTTTGGCGATTGAATTGATGAATGCTTCACAAGCCATTGCTTTCAGAAGTCCATTGAAATCGAGTGATTTTATCGAAATGTTCTTAAAAAGCTACCGCCAAGAAGTTCCATATGTTTCTGAAGATCGAATTTTGCATTACGACATTATGAAGACGATTGCGTTTTTAGATAGTTTCCAAATTGAAGCAGATTTGTTTGATTAATTTTTAATCAATAAATACCGCTTTGTAACATTATTGCAGTAAAAATAAGAGGTAACCAACATTAAAAAATATAAAACATGAAAAAAATTATTATTGTATTTATTTTATTATCAAATTTAGGTTGGTCTCAAAATAAGAAATTTACTGGTAAAATAGTGGATGCAGAAACGTTACAGCCAGTCGAGTTTGTAAATATATTTTTTGAAGATGGTATAAATGCTAATTCAACTGGGTCAATTTCAAATGAAATAGGAGAATTTTCTTTTAGCACTATTACTTCTCAGGTTACATTCAGTCATATAAATTATGAGTCATTGTCGTTGACTTTGAACGAAAAGTTTAATGAAATTGCATTAAAACCCAAAAGCTATATTTTAGAAGAAATTGTCATTTCAAAAACACTACCACGGGATTACTTAAAGAAAGTAATTAGTACGAATAGTAATAAGATTGAGAAAAACACTTTGTTTAAAACGTACTGTAGAGAGATTGTAAAGATAAATAATGATTACTCAAAATTCTCTGATGCTCTTGTTGATTATTATGTAAAGAAAGGAAATGGGAAATCTAATATAATTTTAACGGAACATAGAGCGCTTGAAAGACCGAAAATTGATACTACTGACAATTTTAAATTTGATAATATCAATTCAGCATTTACCTTAAAAGATTATGTAAAAAATGCCTATAATTTTGACAAATTAGAAAAGATAGTAAAAGATAAGAATTATGAATTTGTAAGAAAAATAAAGAAAGAGGCAAACGGAGACGAGTATGAATATGTTGAAATAATTCCTAACATTGATAGCGATAAAATGCTCAATAAAGGATATGTTATTATTGATCAGAAAACAAAAAATATACTCGAATTTAAAATTTATACAGCGGAAAGTCACTTGAAAAATGCCAAATTGGTCAACATTATGATTGCAAAAATTAGATTAAATTATTCATTAGATTGGTCTAAATTTAATTTGATTAATAATCAATACATATTAACTTATAACAAAACAGAAGCGGGAATATATGTAAAAATGGGAGATAAAGTAAATGATAATTTTAATTTTAGCAGTGATTTATTTGTTTATGAGTACAAAAATGATGTGCAAATCCCAGAAAACGGATATAAGAAAAGAACAATATTTGAAGCTGGAACAAAATATAAACAAGAGTTCTGGAAATTATACAACGCTTTTCCACTAACAGCAAGTGAACAAAAATTTATTAATTCCATTATTAAAAATTAAAGCCGAAAGCACAGAAGTGTTTTTGAAAGATTACGAAATATGCGTTAAAATTGATTTTATCCTAGTTGTACAATTTTATCTGAACAGAATTGCTGATGTTAAAAATACAACCTCATAAAGCTACGAAGGTGCACAGCAACCTATTTTAAGCAATGAATTCACAAAATATAGTTGTTGGTAAGTTCATCTATTTAGGATGGAGACTTGTTCAAATTTTATCGAATGATTGAAGGAATAATTTAGCGCATTGATTCCAAAATAAAATCTGACTAATAAAATTTTAAATCCTGATTTGCGAATCAGGATTTTTTATCAGTTTTAAAGTACAATTTCAGATTAATAAAATTTTGTAATTTGTCTAATCAGAATTTTAAATAAAAATGTTTAATTTTAGCAAAAGCCTTAATTTCAGTGGTGAGATTAGTGGTGCTCAAATTTAATTCTTAAAAAAATGAAAATAATTATATCTCCAGCAAAATCACTGGATTATGAAACTGCATTACCAACCGACCGATTTACTTCAAGTGATTTTATGAAGCAAAGTTGGATTTTGAATAAAGTAATCAAAGAAAAAACACCTGCACAACTTTCTGAATTAATGCATATTTCGGATAAGTTAGCGGATTTAAATTGGAAACGAAACAAAGAATTCAACACGCCTTTTACACCTGAAAATGCACGTCCAGCCATTTACGCTTTCAATGGAGACGTCTACAGTGGAATTGACGCTTATACAATTCCTATTGACAAACTAGATCAGTTACAAGACCAACTCCGAATTCTATCAGGATTGTATGGCTATTTAAAACCGCTAGATTTGGTGCAACCTTATCGATTGGAAATGGGAACTTCACTACATTTTGAAGACAACAAAAATCTCTATGATTTTTGGAAACCAACTTTAACCGAAAGTCTAAACAAAGAAATGAAAGAAGGAGAGTTGCTGATTAATTTGGCAAGCAAAGAATATGCTTCGGCACTTGATTTCAAGAAATTAAAAGCGACGATTGTTACACCGGATTTCAAGGATTATAAAGACGGTAAACTGAAGATTATCAGCTTTTATGCCAAGAAGGCGAGGGGAATGATGGTGCGTTACATTATAGATACGAATGCAAAAACTCTAGATGATTTAAAAGGTTTTGATTACGACGGTTACAAACTCGATGGAAATCTCTCAAAAGGCGAAAACTTAATTTTTACCCGATAAAAAAAAGGATTTAAGTTCAGACTTAAATCCTTTTTCCTTTTAATCTCTCAATCTCTCAATCCTTCTATCCTTCAATCTTTCTATCCTGAAACATTAATGCATCGCATCCGCCGGATTAACGATATTCTTACTTTTCTTAATAAAAAATATAATCGGAATACAAAGCAAAAACATAATTCCCAAGTACATAAAAATATCCATGTAAGACATCACCGTACTTTGTTTGGTTACGGTAAAATCTAAAACTTGGTACGCTTTCGCCAAAGCTTCATTAGGAGTAAAACCTTTAGACATAAATCCCGCTTGCAATTGTTGAATTCTCGTTTGCAACTCCACTTTCGTTATGTCTAAATGTGCAATCAGATTCACGCGATGTTCTTGTGAAAATCGCGTGATGAAAGTCGTAATCAAAGCAATACCAAATGAACCTCCCAGTTGACGCATCATTCCCGTAAAAGCCGCACCTTCACCAATATTTTTACCATTTAAAGTAGAAAGTGATAAAGTAGTAATGGGTACAAATAACAATCCCAAACCAACTCCGCGAAGTATCAAAGGCCAAAACATATGTTCAGCACCTGTATCCGGCGTGATAATATTTCGCATCCAAAAAGTAAATAAGAAAAACACGAAAAATCCTACAGCAACCATATAACCTTGCGGAACACCTTTTTGAATCATTTTCCCAATAAAAGGCATCATAATCGCAGTTGTTATCGAACCCGGAATCAGCAATAATCCCGCATCAGTCGCTGTCCAACCCAAAACCGATTGTGTATATATCGGAATAATCAGCGTCGAACCATACAACCCAAAACCTAGAATGAATGTCATAATCGTTCCAATACGCAAGTTGGAATCTTTCAACACGCTCAAATTCACAATCGGATATTTATAAGTCGATTCCCGCCAAATAAACGCCAATAAACCAAACACACTTACCGCACTTAAAAATATGATGAGGTTATTGTTAAACCAATCGTCTTGCTGTCCGTGTTCCAAAACGAATTGCAACGAACCAATGAATGACGCAAGAAACACAATTCCCCACCAATCCACTTGATTGGCTTTTAGTTTTTCACCATATTTCGGACTTTTCACAAAAGTAATCGTCAAGAAAGTCGCGATAATTCCAAGCGGAATATTGATGTAAAAAATATAAGGCCACGAAAAATTATCCACTAAATAACCTCCCAAAGGCGGACCTAAAGTGGGCCCCACAATCACACCCATTCCGTAAATTGCTTGAGCCATTCCTCGTTTTGCCTTGGGATAACTTTCGGTAATAATCGTTTGAGCCGTTACTAACAATGCACCACCACCTAAACCTTGAACGAATCGGAACGCGACTAATTCCCAAATATTATCAGCGTTTCCACACAAAAAGGAAGAAACCGTAAATAAAATAATCGAAGCTGCAAAATAGTTTTTACGCCCAAATTGCTGCGAAAGCCAGCTCGTCATCGGAATCACAATCACATTTGCAATCGCATACGCCGTAATCACCCACGCCACATCGGTCAGCGTCGCGCCAAGACTTCCACGCATATCCGTCAGCGCCACATTCACGATAGTCGTATCCACGATTTCAAGCAGAGCACACATTACAGCCGTAATCGTAATAATCACACGTCTAAAACCGTACTCAACTAAATCATCTTCTTGAACCATTTTCTGTATTTTATAAATTTATAAAATCTTTTTTTTGCCACCAATTACATAAATTCACACCAATTAATTTTTTAAATTTTAGGATTCGATAGCCTTCTATTAAGTGAAAAGTAAAATCGTGATTCAAATAATTTTAATTCGTGAATATTGGTGTAATTCGTGGCTGATTTTTTTAATAAAATCCCAAATCAAAAATTTCTACTTCACATGCACATCCACATCCACATTCATTCCCGGACGTAAATTTTTCACTTTTTCAGCGTCGTTGTTTTTGTCAATTGTGATTTTCACAGGCAAACGTTGAATTGTTTTAACGAAATTTCCCGTCGCATTATCTGGAGGCAAAATTGAAAATCTAGAACCCGTTGCAGGTGAAAAAGAAGAAACAATTCCTTCAAATTCAGTATCCGGATACGCATCAACTTTTAAAGTCACTTTCTGTCCGATAACCATTTTGCTCAATTGTGTTTCTTTAAAATTTGCAATCACCCAAACTTCACTGTTGTTAATAATGTAAAACAAAGATTGTCCCGGTTGCACAAATTGTCCCGGCTGTGCGTTGATTTTCGAAACCTGTCCGTCAACTTGAGCCGTAACTGCCGTGTAACTCATGTTCAATTCAGCTGCATCTAAAGCCGCTTTTGCCCGATTGATATTTGCTTCGGCAACTTCAGTTTGTTTCCCAGAAACATTAGATTTAGCCGTTACAAATGATTTCTGATACTGACTTGCTTTTTGTTGTTCTTTCAAAACCTGTAACTGACTTTCAGCATCTAGTTTTTTAGCTTCCGCTTGTTCAAATTGTTGTTTCGTAATCGAACGGTTCTTGTACAAGTTGCTGTAACGCTCAAAATCGTTTTTGGCTAAATTCAATCGAATTTTCGCGCTTTCAATCGTTCCAGAAGTCGATTTGTAATTTGCATCCGAAACAGAAACATTGGCTTGTGAACTTCCAACATCCGCTTTCGAAACCGCATAAGTTGCTTCTGCCGCAACTAAAGCCGCTCTTGCATCTGCTAATTTTACGATGTAATCCTTGTTGTCAATCGTAAATAAAGTATCTCCTTTTTTTACTTCCTGGTTGTCTTGCACATATACTTTTGTAATATAACCGCCAACTCTTGGAATAATTGGGTTTATGTTTTTCTCAATTTGAGCGTCGTCCGTTTCTTCATGTGCCAGGGAATGCATGTATTTAATCACACCGTAAGTACCGCCAAGTAAGATTAGAGCGCCAAAAATGAATATAAATTTTTTGTTGGTTTTTTTCTTTTCCATCGTTTTAATTATTGCTGTTGAAAGATTGAGTAAGTTGTCCGTTTGCGTTCAATAATTCGTAGTATTTCAAAACTACATTTGCTTTTGCGTAAGCTTGATTGATTTTAGCAGCCAAATCTTGCACATTTGCGTCTAATAAATCTTTAGTGTCTACTAATCCATTATCATATTTGTCTTTTACAATTCGGTAGTTTTCAGTAGTTTGCAACACAGATTGTTTGTAAAGTTGGTCTTGTTTAATGGCTAAATCGTAGTTTTCTTGTGCTTCCACAACCTGACTTTTAATCTGGTCTGTCAAAGCGGCTTCTTGAAATTTACTTTCCTCAAACTTGCTTTTCGCTGCATTTACTTGTTTGCCATTTTTGAAAATACTACTTAAATTATAAGATAATCCTACTCCAAAATTCATCGCATTTTCAACACGAACCACATTTTGTAAATCTAAAGTCGTATAACCTGCAACTAGATTCACAGATGGATAATAATCGCTTTTTGCGACTTTAATTCCAGCTTCAATTGCTTTTTGTTGAAAATGCAACGCTTCTAAATCCTTCCGATTCAAAATCGCTTCACTTTCAGTCGCCGTTTGAAAATTAAATAAATTGGCATCTACATTTTCAGGGCTAACGGTAATTTGTGTATTTGGGTCTAATTTCAAAAGTGTAATTAAATTGTAGTTCAGCAATTTCACGTTCTTTTTGGCTTCCGCCAATGACAATTCGATTTGTGAACTTTGCAATTGCGCTTTCAATAAATCATTTCGCGCCAACAATCCATTTTCCTCCATTGCCGTAAAATCTTTCACTTGCTGATTGCTGCATACTAAATTCTCATCTAATAACTCAACCGATTTTTGTGCTTTATACAAACTTGCATAATACTCAATTACGCGAAGCGTCAAATTCTCCTTTGTATAAGCTGCATTTGCAATCTCTGCTTTATACGTGTTTTCAGAAAGTAGAATACTATTTTTAATTTTAAAACCAGAAAATAGAGGAATTCCAAGATTTGCTTGACCTAAAATCAACTGATTTACTTTTGGTGAAGTATTCGACGGAGCGTCACTAGGAGTGGTAGAAGCTTCTTGAGTTGATTTCAAATTAATATCGGCATTTGTCAATCGCAAGTACTGTCCTGAAATTTTCAAATCGGGATACTGATTCATTTTCGTCGATTGTAACTCGAACGATTTTGTGTTCACTTTACTGTCGGCTAATTTAGATTCGTCACTTTTTGAAAGTGCAATCTTGACTGCTTCGTTTAAGGATAGAACTGTTTTGTCTTGTGCTTTTGCCGAAAATATTCCTAAAACGGAAAATGCAAAAAGCAAGATGGATTTACTTTTCATAAAGTAATAGTGCGTTAATGGTTCGTTTAATGTGTTTTGTTAAATCAGTTTTGACGTAGTTTTCAAAGACTTCGTCGGAGTGTAAATCAAAGATATTTTCGTAGTACGGACGGTTCATTTGGAAGTGAAAAAAAGTACCCAAAATTGTAGGTGCAATTAGATCAATATTTACGTCTAAATTGAAAATTCCAAGGTCTTGTCCTTCCGTAATAATTTGTCGTAAAGAAGCTACATTTCTTTTTTTAACTTGGGTAAATGACTCAAAATTCAGCACTCTTTTTTTTGAAGATAATTCGAAATGCATGATTTTATAAATGTCTTTATTTTGATTAATTCGAGTAATATAAAAGTCAATTAACCGTCCCATTTTTTCTAAAGGCGAAAGTGATTCTTTGAGTAAATTTTCAATTTGAATTGCTAAATCATCGGTGCGAAATAGGACTAGAGCTTCCAACATTTTGTCCTTCGAACCGAAGTAATAAGACACCATTGCTATGTTGATTTTTGCTGCTTTTGAAATGTCTCTAATTGAAGTTCCGTCAAAACCTTTTTCTGCAAAAAGCTTTTCAGCTACTTGCAAAATGCAGATTTGTTTTTCGTTAAAATTAGGCTCCATATTTTTCGTTTTAAAACAGAGGGCAAAATTAAACGTTTGTTTAAGTTAAACGTTTGTTTAATTTGTTTTTAACTTAATTTTAACAAAGTAAAATTAACTCTTTTTCTGGAGTATTTCCACCTTGAATAGTTGATTAAAATTACTTTTAAATACAAAAAAACCACTATAGATAAATTCGATAGTGGTAGTTTTTAGTATTAATATTCAGGAAGTTGTAGTGTTTTATGTAAAGTAAATTATAATATTTTATAGTTTGTCTTATAGAAAAGCTAATATAGATAATTTCCAATTGTAATCGAACAAATTGCCTTAAATTTAATGGGTTATCAAATTTTTAAGCATTACTTTCACATGAGTTATTAAGATGCTTTCAGGATGAAATTGCACTCCTTTTACATCAAGAGTCCGGTGTTGAAGTGACATGATTTCTCCCTCCTCGTCGGTAAAAGTTGACTGTAAAATACAAGGTACATCTGTATCAATAATCCAAGAATGGTAGTGTATAAATTCTAAATTTTCAGATAAATCTCGGAATAAAATCCAACTCAAAACATTGTTTTTATAGTTGTTGCCACGCCCTGTTTTACAATTTTCAACTGCCGTAATTTACCTCAAAAAACTTGTGCAATTGTTAGTTGACCGAGACAGATTTTCAAAGTACTTTTTGACGCAACATAGGTCTCGATTACCTGTTTCAAAAGTCCATCTTCGGATGGTAATCCAGGTCCGGGACAAAGTACAATTTTATTAAACTCTTCTAATTTATCTAGTTAAAACTTTTCATTTCTCAAATAAGTTATTTCCAATTTGGCGCTTCAAAATAGTGAACTAAATTAAAAGTAAAACTACCATAATTGTCGATCATCACAATTTTTTTCAAAGCAGAAAAAGGGTAAAATTAGAGTGCGAAAACAGCCTTTTTTAAGGCATAAAAAAACTCCTAATTCTTGCGAAATTAGGAGTGGAACTTTTATGTTTTATAGCTTCAAATTAGAATGATAATTCAACAGCTAAATCGAAATTATCGTAAATAGTTGCATCTCCTAATCCGTCGAAGAAACTTCCTGATTTATATTTAATATCATATTTAGTTCGGTCTACAATTAATGCTGCGTTCGCTTTTGCATCTTTAACAATCATGTCAAAAGTTACAGGATGTGTAATTCCTTTTAAAGTCAAATCAGCCGTAATTGTGTATAATCCATTTTGCTTCGCAGCAATTTTAGTAAAAACCAATGTTCCTAATGGATATTTTTCAGTTCCAAAAAAATCATCTGCTTTCAAGTGTCCTTCTAATTTTTCTTTACCTCCACCTGCTTTTAAATCTGTAACGTTGATAGAAGTCATGTTTACTACAAAGTTTCCAGCGGTAAGTTTATCACCTTTAAAAGCTAATGCTCCTTCTTTAAATTTTATGATTCCTTCGTGCGAACCAGTTACTTTTTTACCAACCCAAGTAATGTTGCTTTTTGAAGCGTCAATTTTTTTAGTTTGAGCCGAAGCTAATGTTGTAGCCGTAAAAGCTAAAAATGCAAGCGCAATAGTTTTCAAATTTTTCATTTGTAAATTGGTTATAAAATTAAAGTGTAATAAATAATTCTTCGTTCGGTTTTCTTACTTTTCTTAAATATTGGGTCGTGTCAGCGTCGTGCCTGTAGCCTAATGTTACGATTAACGTAGCAGACAGTCCTTTTTCTGTAAGTTGTAAGATATTGTTTACAGTGTTTCTGTCAAATCCTTCCATTGGAGTAGCATCAATCTTTAAATCGGCTGCTGCAGAAAGTAAAGTTCCCAATGCGATGTAGGTTTGTTTTGCAGACCAAACTTCTTTCTCTTCGGGACTAAAAGCAGTCATAACTTTATTCATCATATTCTCGAATCCTGCCAAATTCGTTGTAGGGATTTCACGGATTGCAGCCATGTTTTCGATGTAATTACTAATTTCCTTAGCTCCAACATCTGTAATATTTGCAAAAATTAAAACATCAGAAGCTTCTGTAATTTGCGTTTGGTTCCAAGCTGCAGTTTTAATTTGTTCGCGTAAATCTTCATTATCAACCATAATTATTTGGTAAGGTTGCAAACCATAAGAAGAAGCACTTAATCGAACCGCTTCTTTTAAAATTTCCAAATCTTTCTTTGCGATTTTTTTTGAAGCGTCAAATTTTTTCGTGGCATAACGCCAATTCAGGTTTTCAATAATTGTATGTTCCATTAGTATGATGTTCTTAATTTTTCTAGTAAATTATTTAATGTTTGTAATTCTTCTGTGGTTAAATTTTCGACCCATTTCGATTCAAAATCATCTATTTTAGGGTCGATTTGTGCTAATAGTTCAAGTCCTTTAGCGGTAATAAAAACTTCAATTTTTCTTCTGTTTACCGTGCAGACTTTTCTAGTGCACAATTCTTTCAATAACAATTTATCCACTAATCGAGTGGTATTACTCGTTTTAGCAATCATTCGCTCTTGGATTACGGACATGTTTGCCGGATTTCCCTTTTGACCTCTCAAAATGCGCAAAACGTTGAATTGTTCCGCTGATAAATCGTATGCTTTTAAAACTTCGTTGAACCGTTCTGCCGTGCAATTTTGCGTATACATCAGGTTCAGCAAAGTTTTCTTGGCTAAAGAGACCTCGGTATTCGATTTTATAATTTCTTCTATTTTCATATTTGCTAATGCAAAATTTGTAGGTACAAATATACTTTCCGAATTTATTTGTACATACAAACGTTTAATAATTTTTTGTTAATCTTTTTAACGGAACTTTGCAAAAATCTGTTGTTACACTTTAAATGTATTTTGTATTTTTGAAAAAAAACAAATTATGGATTTGACGCAACAAGAATGGGCAAGTAAACTAGCTGAAGACACGAATGCAATTATTTTAGATGTACGAACGCCGGAAGAATGCAGCGAAGGAATGATTCCAAACGCCATAAATATTGATATTTTTAAAGGACAAGGATTCGTTTATGCCGTTCAGGAATTGGATGCATCCAAAAATTTTTATGTGTACTGCAAAGCAGGTGGCAGAAGTTCACAAGCATGCAGCATGATGAACGAATTAGGCATTGAAAACGCATACAATTTAATGGGCGGTTTCATGAATTGGGAAGGCGAGAAGACGGTTTAATTTTGCTTGGAGCGACTGGCTTGGACATTTGTTCAATCCATTTTCCAGCTTTCCGTTACAATCTTTTTATTCCGAACCCCGGAATAAAAAGGATTTTCACTGCAATCTGGGCTAGTCTAAAATCTTTAGGCTTCTTTTAAACGCTAGTGATTTTTTAAAATCATCTACAGAAATAGATTTCCATAAAAAAAGGCTGACAATTTTTAAACTGTTAGCCTTTTTTATTTCCTCAATTAGTATTTTACTATTCCAAATTTCCTGTCATACGGAAAAGTTTCGGGAGAAGATATTATTTCACACTAATCGCAAAACCACCACTTGTCGCCATTGGCTGTTTTAATTTAGTTTTTGAAGTAACTTTCATTTTCTTAATCTGATATGATTGTGGATTTGTAATGTAATCCGCATCTTTTCCATCTGCATAAATGATGGCTTCAAAAGTTTTTCCTTTTGGTAAAAAGCTAAAATCTACCGTTGCAGTTCGTTTGTTTTCGTCTGTAATTCCACCGATAAACCATTCATTTTTACCTTTTGCTTTTCTAGCAATTGTTATAAAATCGCCAGGTTCGGCTTCAAGAATAAACGTTTCGTCCCAGTCTATTGCAACATCTTTGATAAATTGGAATGCATCCAAATGTTTATTATACGTTTCCGGTAAGTCAGCCGCCATCTGCAAAGGCGAATACATAGTCACATAAAGCGCTAATTGTTTTGCTAAAGTCGTGTGGACAAATGAATTATTATCTGGATTGTAAGCATTAATCTGCGTCTGAAAAATTCCAGGCGTATAATCCATCGGACCTCCCATTAATCTTGTGAACGGCAAAATTGTAGTATGATCGGCATTGTTTCCACCAAAAGATTCGTATTCTGTTCCACGAGCTGATTCATTTCCAATCAAATTCGGATACGTTCTACTTAAACCGGTAGGACGAACCGCTTCGTGTGCATTTACCATAATTTTATATTCGGCAGCTTTTGTCACCGCATATAAATAATGATTATTCATCCATTGTCCGTAATGGAATTCGCCACGCGGAATAATATCTCCCACATAGCCACTTTTCACCGAATTATAGCCATTGTCAACCATAAACTGATACGCTTTGTCCATGTGACGTTCGTAATTTCTAACAGAACCAGAAGTTTCGTGATGCATCATCATTTTTACATTTTTTGAGGCTGCATATTCGTGTAATTCTTTCACGTTAAAATCCGGATAAGGAGTTACAAAATCGAACACGTAATCCTTTGATTTTCCAAACCAATCTTCCCAGCCTTCGTTCCAACCTTCTACTAAAACGGCATCAAATCCGTGTTTTGAAGCAAAATCAATATATTCTTTTACATGAGCTGTATTCGCAGCATGTTTCGGACTTGCTTTAGTCTTGCTGTAATCAAGTTCCCCTAATTTGACACTAGTCATATCATTGTAAGCCCAACTACTTTTTCCAGTTATCAATTCCCACCAAACTCCGATGTACTTCACGGGTTTTATCCAAGAAACATCTTCGTACTTCGTTGGTTCATTCAAATTCAAAATCATTTTTGAAGCTAAAATTTTTCTAGCGTCGTCACTTACAACAATTGTTCGCCATGGCGTTTGCGTTGGCGCTTGCATATAACCTTTATTTCCGATCGCGTCAGGGGTTAAAAACGCATTCAAAATCATATTTTTATCATCTAATTCTAATGACAAACACGAATAGTCAACCAATGCCGCTTCGTGGATATTGATGTACAATCCATCATCAGATTTCATCATCAATGGTGTTTGTAAACCTGTAGCGGAGAATGGATGTTGCGAAGCATTTGGAGTTGTTGCTTCTTTCATTTTTCCTCTAACTTCAGACAATTTGGAAGTTACCGTATTGTATTCTTGGGTGTCAAAATCTCCTGGAAGCCAAAATGCTTTGTGATTTCCTGCCAAAGCAAATTGCGTTTTTTCTTCTTTAATCGTGAAATAATTCAAATTAGATTGCTCCGGAAATTCGTACCTGAAACCCAATCCATCGTCAAATAATCGAAAACGAATATTGATGTAACGGTTGGCAACCGCTTTTTGCTCAATTGAAACGACTAATTCATTGTAGTTATTTTGAATGTTTTTCTGTTCGCCCCAAACAGGTTGCCACGTTTCGTCAAAAGTTGCCGTTGTAATTCCTTTCTGCGAAAAACCTTCTGTAAAAGAAGGAACGTCAATGGTCTCAATTCCCAATTTACTTGATTTGATAACCGGTTTGTTTTTGTATTTCAATTCATAAACAGGTGTTCCATTTGGCGTCAAGCTAAACGTCATCGTCAGATTTTTATTTGGCGATTGCAAAGTTTGTGCTTGAGTGGAGATAATTCCAATTAGTAAAAAAAGGAAAGTAAATAATTTTGTCATTTTGGTTTTCGATTAAAAATACTTAAGTCCGTAAATTTAAGAATTATCGCCACCGAAGACCAATTTCAAAATGATTGTTACTAACAAAAAAACACATTACAACGTTGTAGTTGAATTCTTTGAAGTTTTAATGTTTATAAATCTCGATTTAAATTGTGTAACGAATTTTTCATACCAAATTTTTAAATTTGAGAGAACTAAAAAATTATAACCATGAAAAATTACCACGATTACCAATCCTGCATCGAAGCTTGTTTAAAATGTGCTGCACTTTGCAATCATTGTGCTTCAGAATGTTTGACAGAAGACGATATTAAAATGATGGCGAAATGCATTCAATTTGATATGGAATGTGCCGCTGTTTGTTATGCTGCTGCTCAATTAATGAGTTTAGGAAGTGACAAAGCAAAAGATTTCTGTAAATTATGTGCAGAAATGTGCGAGAGATGTTACCAAGAATGTAGCCAACACGACATGAAACATTGTCAAGAATGTGCTGAAGCTTGTAAAAAATGTGCTGAATTATGCAGACAAATGGCAGGTTAAAAATGTTAGCCACGAATTTTACAATTGGTACGAATTAGGAAGTCTATTCAGATTTCACGATTTTTTTATTATTTAGACATCACTTTATAAGTTGGGTCTTCCAAAATATTGACGTCGATGACCGCTCCGGCATTTTTAAGTAACTGAATACAATCGGTACTTAAATGCTTGAGATGAACGGTTTTTCCGGCGTCATTATATTTTTTTGTCAAACTATTCAACGCGTCAATAGCCGACATATCATTCACACGGCTTTCCTTGAAATCGATAATTACTACAGACGGATCATTTTTTAAGTCAAATTTATCTATAAAGTTCATGGTTGAACCAAAGAATAGTGGGCCATAAATTTCATAATGCTTCACGCCATGTTCGTCAATATTTGTTCTCGCTCGAATACGTTTAGCACTTTCCCAAGCAAAAACTAAAGCGGAAATTATGACTCCAATTAATACAGCTAACGCTAAATTATGTAAATAAATAGTTATTGCAGCAACCAAAATTCCGATAAAAATATCGTGTTTTGGCATCTTTGTAATAATTTTAAAACTTGCCCATTCGAAAGTGCCAATTGCGACCATAATCATTACACCAACTAACGCCGCCATTGGAAGTTGGCCAATTATTGGTGCGCCAAAAAGTATGATTATTAGAATGGTAATTGCAGCAATAATACCTGAAAGTCGGGCTCTTGAACCCGCCGATAGGTTTACTAAAGTTTGTGCAATCATGGGACAACCGCCCATTCCGTAGAAGAATCCGTTTAAGATATTTGAACCTCCTTGAGCTAGACATTCTCGATTGCTTTTTCCGCGAGTTCCGGTCATTTCGTCGACTAAATTTAAGGTTAAAAGACCTTCGGTTAAACCAACTGCTGCGAAAATTAAGGAGAATGGTGCGATGATTTTTAGAGTTTCAAAAGTCCACGGAATATTTGGAATGTGAAAAGGAGGGAAGCCACCTTCAATTGATGCGATATCTTGAACGGTTTTTGTATCAATTCCTAAAACAAGAACCAAAGCAAAAACGACGATAATAGCAACTAAAGAAGCGGGAACAGCTTTAGTGATTTTTGGAAATAAAACTACTATTGCTATTGTTAGCGCAACTAATCCCAACATGATATACAAACTATCTCCTTGAAGCCAAGTTGATTCACCATTGACTACGGCTTTAAATTGTTCGAGTTGCGACATAAAAATGATGACTGCTAAACCGTTTACAAAACCGTACATCACAGGTTGTGGAACGAGTCGGATGAATTTTCCTAGTTTGAAAAGCCCGACGAGAATCTGGAAAACTCCAGCTAAAGCTACTGCTGCAAAGACATATTCAATTCCGTTTGATCGCATTAAAGCAATTACCACAACTACAGTTGCACCAGCTCCTCCTGATACCATTCCCGGACGACCTCCAAAAACAGCGGTGATTAAGCCGGCGATAAATGCAGCATATAAACCAACTAGTGGCGGAAATCCTGCTAAAATAGCAAACGACAACGATTCGGGAATCATCGTCATTGCTACGGTTAAACCGGCTAGAATTTCGTTTTTATAATTTACTTTTTGCGAAAAATCAAATAAGTGTAGTACTTGCTTCATAAGGGTGGAATGCGTTCTAACAGTTTAGTTAAAAAAATAATTAAAAAAGAAGCTTATTTTTTGAAATCCTAAGTTTAAAAAAAGGCTTCTTTAGTTGTATTAAGATGCAAAAATATATAAAATTAGCGATATCACTTTTATATATTTTTCAAGTGAAATGGGATAGCTATAAAATATAAAAAGTTTACTGAATTGTACATTCAGTAAACTTCTTATTAAGGCCACATGTAATATTTAACTAAAACTATTTAACCAAGTAGTTTTTAGTAATGTATATAAAGGTTATCAGGTTTTAGAAATAAATTCTTTCCCTACTTAATCTGATCACTAGCAAATTCTTTTTATAGAATGCACTACTTAGCTTTTTATAATCATCATCATCAAATCTTGTTTGTATTTCATGATGATTTTTTCTTTTTCCATTTCAAGAAGCTCCATTTTCAATTTATCAAACATCTCTGGACCGTATCCTGAACTAAGAACCATAGCTTCTAATTGGCTTTTTTTCTCACCAAATTGAGGAGCATTTTGATCAATCATTCTTGAATCCATTCTATTGTTTACTTGATTTTCATTAGAATTAGATGAACTTGTATTTTGATTGTTCACAGTTTCATTGAATTTTTCCATTTTTTCTTCAGTATTTTGAGGTGTTGGTGTTCCTGTATTGTAATTAGTTGCAACAGGCTCTTGTTTAGCTTGCTCTTCAACTTTTGCCTTTACTTCATTTTTCGCAGCATCTAGATTTTCATTTAAAAATGACAAATCTCCGTCGAATTTAAGGTCTGAATATTCTTCCATTTTTATAGCTTTATTTAATTCGTGTTATTATTTTCTTCATCGCTGTCATCGGATGAGGTATAGTAGCCTTTTTCATTTTCGTTTCCTTCTACTGCATTTTTTGTTCCTGCTTTTGAATCTACTTCCTTGCGGTATAATTCTTCATAATCAGGAGTGTATAATGCATCAGGAACTACATGAACGTCAAAATTAGCTTCTAATTTATTCACTTTATCTAGATTTCCATAAATGTAAATAAAGTGGTTTACCAGTCCAATATTTTTATTACTGTTGTATGTTAACTCTAAATAGCCTGTGCTTTGAGCTGGAATAACATCAAATGTTCCCTTTTTCACAACTACACATCCACATGAAGTTAAAATATCAGTGATTTTAAAAGGCGAATCGCTTTTATTCTCTAATTCAATTATAATATTTAGTTCTTGACCTTGAAGAATTGGATAGTAATGTCTTACTGGATCCACTATTTTCACATCAACTAATTGTTCTTTATAATCACAAGAAACCATCACCGATAAAATCATTAGCAATTTAAGCAAAGAAAATGTTTTCTTTACTATCAAAATTGTAGAATTATTTGTACAAATAAATTTCATCACAAGCGAATTTTTTTATGGTTTTATCACGGTAAATTTTGACTTTAATTTGGTCATTTGTTCCGAGAGGCACTGTTGTTGTTAGCGTCATGCGTTCTGCTGCATCACGTGTTTTTACGGGAGACGTTATTGTTTTTACAATTTTGTCGTTAATTATGATCTCTATTTTTTCTGGAGCGGTTAATTTTAAACGTCCGTCAACGAGGAAATTGAAATTAAAATGATACATTCCTGACTCTTTTGGAGCAGTAATTTCTGCTGAAAAATCATGGGCAGTTACGATCAACCAAGCATTGTGATAATCTGAACTTAAACCTGGAATTCCATCCGTTAATAAAGTTGCATCAGAATAATCTTCGTCAAGTTCACTCGTTACTTTTAAAGTTGATTTCGTGAGCAAGTTTGGTTTTAATGTACCATTTAAAATTACCGTCTGTACATCTTTCAAATAGTTCGAAACTGTTCCTTCGGTCTCGCGCGTTGTAAAAATATCATTCAATTTAAATTGTTCTGAAAAAACATTAAATTGATTTACAAACTGTTCGTTCACCACGATTCTGTTCTCTTGTAGAGTTGCAAAGCCAAATTGTTCGTCGAGTTTATTTGCTAATTCAATTTGCATCGCCGTAAACGTTAAGGCTGTGTATAGTTGGTTCATTCTTATAACTACTTCTTCGTCGCCGCTGTCTTTTGCATCTTTGACTGCATTATAAAAATCAAAAAACTCCTGCTTACTTAAATAAGTTCCCGTCATTTTTTTAACGCCGTTGTATAAATCTAATTTGATGTTTTTGTTTTGCATGACCTTTTCCAACCCCAAAATATAATCTGCAATCATCTGACCTGAAGCACCATAATAAAAGTCACAATATTTAGTAACTAATCCATTTACGTCTAACGTAGGATCTTGCATTAATGCAGCTAATACATAGGTGTGTACCGCATTAAAAGTACTGTAATCATAACCTGCTCCATTGGCAAAAATGCCAGTGACGCCCAACTTTTTAAAAAAATTAAAATTTGTTTTCGCTACCGATAATGTGGCAAAAGGCGTCAAATAATCGTCAAAATTAGAAATGTAATCCCAAACATAAACTGTTGAACATACCTTCTTCCATTTATTAACTTTGGACTCAAACTCTTTTACATAACCGTTATTTAAATCTAAATTCACTTTACGTGGAATATCAATAGAACTGATGAGAACTCCTGTGTTTTTTGGCATTGGAGTAGTAGGCGGTGTATTTACTGTAATGTAATCAATAGTAAAAAACTGATGGCTTGGAAAACGGACCGCTAATTTATTTACCAGCGCTACGACAGAATAACTAGCGTTTGTTTTCGTATTTCCTGCTTTTAAACACAAACTACAAGTACAAACCAGTCCATTATCTGCAGGACTGATTACAAAATTTTGTTGATAGGTTTCTTTTTCGCCAAAATTATCAATTATGTAATCTTCTAAAAATGAATAAACTGCAGGGTTGCTGAAACAAATTTGATTTTTATTCAACGTACCATTTACTGTACTGTAGTATGTATTTTTAGGTGCTTTATTAAGCAGGTTGAAAAGTTGGTGGCCCCAAATTCCCCAATCCTTTTCTACATTATTGGTATTTACAATTACATCGTAATCTTCAACTAAATTAGCTTGCAAATAAGGTTCACGATATTGGAATGCAAATTTTCCATCTTTCGAATCTTTAAAACTGACAATTGATGGTGGTAAATCAGCACCGTTCATTTTAGAATCGTTCGCACTTAATGCCTGAAAATACTGATAGTACAACCAGTAGAGTGTTTTTTTTGACCTTGCTTTGAAAATTAATTTGTTGTCTTTTTTTATAATTTGATAATCATCATTTAACTGTGAGTCAATTGCCACATCAATGAATTGCATCTTCGATGTATTAGATGGAATAGCGTCAACACCTTGCATTAAAACAATTCCAGGAGCTGTTCTTTTCTTAAAATGATGATACAAATAGTTGACTGCATCTTTGTTTTCCTCATTAGGTTTCGTAATTACATAGTTGTCGTATGCAATTGCTTGATCATCTTCTTGGGAAGAACCGCAAGAAAATAATAGAGAACATAATAAAACTTGTAATAAAATCATTTTCATAGAGAATAAGTAGCCGTCAAGTATAGATTATAGAGATTGCTATATTCTTTCGGATTGAATTTAAAGTTGTACCAGTTTCCTAATAAGCCTAAAGTCAATCTTTTATTTACCATATATTGTCCACCAGCACCAACCATGGTGTTAAAAGCATTATAAGAATCATACAAAGCCAAATCTAAAGCACCTGATTCTGGAACTGTACCTACAGAAGTCATTGCTTGTAGAAAACTTTTTCCGTCGTTGAAAATGTAAAACTTAGATTGTGCTAATACATTATATAAGGTTAAAGAAGTATCGGTTTTGTAAATAAATCCTTTTGCGTTTAACCACATGTGATCACTTGTGTGCGAAACTCCCGCGACGATATTCGTTAATGTATAGACATCAGGTAAGTTTCTGTATCCCAGTCCCAATTCTAATTCATAGTCACTTGCAAAATTTCTAAAAACACTTCCGTTGGCAATTATTTGAGCAAAATAGCGCGAACCGTAACCTACATTTGCAATAAAATAAGTTTTTTGATTCAAAACATGCGACCATTCTGCTTGGGCTAAAACGCCAGAACCTAAATCTCTACCTGTATAGTTAATTCTTGCGGTATAAGTATTTTTAGCTGATTGAAAACGTGTATATTCTAATGTTGCAATCGAATTTACATTAATTTCATCGGCAAAACGACTTCTTAAGTAATTTAAAGTGACTTGGTTTCTGTACGATTTGTTTTGCAACCATTCCATTTCCTTATTGAAGGCAGCTGCTTCTAAAGTAGAGGGCGTGTAAAATTTCATGTAGTCAAATGCTTCGCCATATTCCTTTAATAACAAATGAGCTTGACCTTTTTGATATAAAAGTTCTTTATTATTAGGGTTGTATTTAAGTGCTTCATCTGTAATCAGCATCAATTGATCCGCATCTTTTTCTTTATAAAGGACTTTACCGTAATCTAAAGTAAATTGCGTATTGGTATTGATTACATCTTTATTGTATTGATTTTCGGCCAATAATTGTTTTAAAACATTATTTGCTGTTCCAAATTCTCCTTTTGTAGATAGCGCTTCAGCATATTTAGTTCGGAATAAAATACTGTCTGGGTTTGCTTCAATTGCCTGTTCAGCATATTTTAAAAACAATCGATCATCGTTTATACTTGCTGCGGTATTCATTGCATAGGTATACGCCAATTCGCTATCGGGATTTAATGCAATAATTCGGTCGGCTACTTCAAAAACTTTTTGCGTTTGTCCTGCTTCAATTAATTTTTTAAGAAATTGAGTTCCAATTTCATCATAAGCAATCAGGTGATTTTGAAATTCACTTTGACTGGCGTTTTTCATGAACTCTTCATAGATGGTCAAGGCTTCATCGTCGCGATCCATTGCTATTAAAACGCCTACTTTACGAAGTTGGTTGTCAATACTATTTGGATATTCGCTGTTAAGTTTTTGAACAGTAGCGAATGCTTCTTCTTTTCTTCCTAATTTTAAATAGGCTTGCGTAAGTTCCTGCATACTTTTTTCTGAGTAATCATTTTTTGGGAGATTATTCAAAAAGGACAACTGGATTAAAGCTTCGCGGTATTGTTCGTTTAGCATGTTTTCTCTCGCTAATTTGTACTGATAATTGATGTAATTGTCTCTAATATCAGCATCTTCAGGAAAACGGGTATACAGTTTAGCTAAGATTGCGTTTGCTTTTGACTCGTTCCCCATTTGTGTATATAAGGTATATTCTTTTGAAAGAATACTCTTAGTTTCACCACCGGATTTCTTTGCCATGTTGATGTAATTTTGTGCATCCGAATAGAATCCTTTTGACAAAGAAGTATTCAACAAATAATTAAGCGCTTCTGGATTTCCTGGTGAACGCTCTAAAATTTTACCATATAAAGTATAGGGATCGCTGTCGTTTTGAACACGAGCATTTTGCAATAATAACTGATTGTATAAAGTAGTCAATTGACCATTTCCACCTTTGTTTTTCGATTTTATGAAAGACAAAGCTTCGTTATAATCACCGCGATCGGCAAGTATAGACGCTTTCTTTGTAATTAAATACGAATTATTAGGCATGAAAGTTAACGCTCTGTTTGCATAGACAAGTGCTTTGTCGTAATCTCCTGCAGCAAGATGAGTGTTAATTACATCAACATATAAATCAGGATTTGTCTTGTCAACAAGCATCAAATCATTTGTCAATTTTAATGCTTCCTCTAATTTACCTGACTTTTTAAGCGAACTAATTTCAGTTTTTAAATTATATCTATAATCCTCTTGGATTTTTTCATCTTCAGGATAAATTTGATTGATCCGTTTTGATAAACGAGTCGCTTCTTCTGTATTTCCTTGTAAGCGGTATACTTCAATTTTTTTACGCCAAAGTCCTTTCCAATACGGATTTACTTCTAATAATTCGTTGATGTAACAAATTGCAGCAGAATAATGTTTGTCTTCAATTTCAACGTTTGTCAAAATTTGTTTTGCATCTACATTATTGGGATCGTATTGCAAACTTTTTATCAAATTGTATCTTGCTTTATCGTTATTACGTTTGTAATGATAATATTTACCATTCAACATCAGTAAATCGGCATCATACGGCGTATCTTTCAATCCGATGTCTACAATTTGCTTTGCTTCTTCCCAACGTTCTTGTTTGAATAATTTATTCGCCCTTTTAAAATAGGAATCTTCTGTAGCTTGACCATACATTTTATCAGTAGCGATGAAGCTCAGTAAAAGCACAAACGCAACAACTACAGTGTTTTTTAGTATAGAATTTTTTGTAAACATATTTTTATTGTGCTATTGTTTGGGTACTTAATCCCTTTTGTTTGTCTGATTTGTTGTCTTGTGATCCTTGTCGGGTCATTGTTCCCCACTCAAAATCTCGTTTAGTCAAATAATCAATATATCCTCGAATATTAAAAAAAACGATCAACGGGTGGTATATAAATGGTTCTACTAAGCAAAATAATATCAACCGCACATATTCTCTATTTTTAAAACGATGTTCTAGAAGTCGCTCATATAATAAGGTCGTAAGTGAAAGTGAAACTCCAAAAACATAAGCAAAGAATAACATTAAAAAAGCAGTGTCCCAATTAATTCCGCCTACTAAAAGAAGATATATAGTTACAATGTATCCCAGCATTTCAATAATAGGAGCTAAAAACTCATAGATGAAAATATACGGAAATGAAATCAATCCTAATTTTCTAAATTTTCTATTGAATAAATATTTTCGGTGTACAGAAAATATTTGGAATAATCCGCGAGCCCAACGTGTTCTCTGACGATTTAATACACGAAACGAAGGAGGTCCTTCCGTCCAGCAACACGTTTCTGGTACTTGATCAATCTTATATTCTTTCTGGTAATTAATCATGTAAGCAATCATACGCGTCGTCATGTCCATGTCTTCGGCGTGAGATAAAGGATCATATCCTCCGGCTCCAATTGCAATTTCTTTGTCAAATAATCCCAATCCACCTGAAACATTGTGAACCGCATTGATTGTTGAGAAACCTAATTTTCCAATTAAGTAACTGCGTAAATATTCAATTTCTTGGTACAATGGAAATATTCGCGTAGGAAGTCTCGTTTCCACCATAACGCCATTTTCAACTTTACAACTGTTTACCATTCTCATCGTTGCACCAACAGCGATTACACGTGTTTTCGTACTAATGATTGGTAAAATCATTTTACTTAAAGCTTCACGATCCAGTACACAATCCACATCCGTACAAATAAAGTAGGGATATTTTGCTACGTTAACTCCTGCATTAGAAGCGTCGGCTTTCGTTCCGCCATTTTCCTTATCTACAACGATTAGTCTGCTGTATTCCGGGTTGGTAGATTTAAAAATTCGCTTAAATGGTTTGGTTTTAATTTTTTCCACGTAAGCGTAAGTCGTTTCCACCATTTCAAAGTTATCAATAAGCAGTTGCAGCGTATTGTCCTTGCTACCGTCGTTTACAATTACCACCTCAAAAGTAGGATAATTCACGGTCATCATTGAAATCACATTATTAATAATGGACGTTTCCTCGTTAAATGCAGGTGCAATAATGGAGATACCTGGAATAAAGGGTGATTCTCTAAAGATTTTTTCAGTATCAGAACTCTTTTTTGCCACTAATTGGGTCAGTTTGTAAAAAGCCAACACCGCTAAACTTGTATAAATAACAACCAATGAAAAGGCGTAGAAAAATATTAAATATTGGTAGCTGTATAAAATAGTATCCATAAATTGTCAGTAATTAATTTAAAAGCAAAGGATTTTTAATGTGTTCAAAAATAAGTTGATCAAAACCTTTTGCATTACGCTCTAAAACTTCAATCACGCGGTGTCCATTTACTTCTGAACTATAAATTGCGTCTCCAAGTGCTAATTTTAAATCCGTTTCGTATGCTTTTTCAAAAGCGTGAACGTAAAACGGAAGTAAGAATTTATCCGTTTGGATGTGTTTCAAATTATTTATAATAGCCAACTGAACGTTCTCAGAACAAGCGTTGTACTGACGGATTAAGTTGTGAGCCATGTCTTCAATTCCCAAAACATTCAATGTTTCGACAATTTGAATTTTTACCTCATCACTAGGCGTCATTTTAAAGAAATCATATAAAAATTCTTTATTTTCTACTTGATTGTAGTAACCAATTTCGTAGATAAACATGGATTGTAAATTTTCATTTTTTACTTTTGGAACCCATCTAATAAAGTTAGGAATGGTTTGTATTGGTCTGTGTAATAAAATATCGTGGATCTTAATCTTGTCCCAAACGGTAAAATCTTTGTCAAATTCCTCATCAAAAAACTTAAACGGGTCGTGTTGACTCAAGTGAATTTGAGCAATTCGCGCTTTTTTACGAAGCTCACTATTTTTATGATATACTAAGGTAGAAAGTACAGATTCAGAAATAGTAGCACGAAGCTCAATGATATTCTGAAGATTTTCCATTTTTACTTTCAATGAATTATCAGTTAACTTTCCATCCCAGTAAGGTGTTAAGTTAAAAAGACGTGAAAGTGATTGCAGGTTTTCGTAGTTAAATTGTGTTGGAAACTCATTTTTAATAACCAACATTTCATAAACAATATCTTCAGGATCAGAGTGACAACGCGCTTTGATTGTTTCAAAGTCCTGTTCTAAAGTTATAAAAGGAATTACTTCCTCATAAGTCAGAAGCTCTTTTAAAACGGTATAACAATCACTATTGTTTTTACGTTCCTCTTCTCGTTTATCCGCTCTCTTTTTACTATAATAATTAAAAACACTTAAAAGCGCGTAAAAAAGCAGCAGTACTATAAAAAATACGGTCGTGATTACTGCAATTCTGATTACCAAAGGCATGGTAATAAATTTGTAGTAAAAATTCTCGAATAAATTGTAAACTATATACATAGGTTTTGAATATCAGTCAGTTGTAAAATAATAGTAATCACAAAATGGTGGCGTTACCTTTTATTTTCTTTTAAGTGGAGACTGGTAATCCGTGTTATTTTTGTTGGTAAATAAGCACATTTACAATAATCTTCAACTTACTTACAAATGTCATCATATTTAAAACAGAAATCTGTAGCCATATCACAGATAGTAATGTAGAATAATATCTACAAAATCACAGGTAGTTACCTCCGTAAAATGTAGTTATTTATGCCTTTTTTTACATAAAAAAAGCAGTTGAAAATTCATAAATTTCCAACTGCCTCTTCAAAAAATTATAAGTTTTCGCTACTTTTTTTATTTCAAATTGTAAAATTCTTTCTCAATTTGCTCTTGGCAAGATGGATGAGCAATTTCAATTAAAGCTTTCGCTCTTTGCGTCAGCGATTTGCCATATAAATCGGCGATTCCATTTTCGGTAATAATATATTGAACGTGAGAACGCGTTGTAACTACTCCAGCACCTTGTTTTAAAAACGGTACGATTCTACTTTCGCCTCTTTTTGTAATGGATGGCAAAGCGATAATTGCTTTTCCGCCGTCGCTTAATGAAGCACCACGAATAAAATCCATTTGTCCGCCTACACCGGAATACATTTTTGCACCAATGGAATCTGCACAAACTTGTCCCGTCAAATCAACTTCAATGGCAGAATTAATAGCAACCATTTTAGGATTTCTTCGAATTACTGCGGTATCGTTCACGAACGATGATTCTCGCATTTCTACAAATGGATTGTTGTCTACAAAATCATATAATCTTTGGGATCCAATTAAAAAGGTAGCCAAAGCTCTATTTTTAACCACTCCTTTATATTTGCAATTGATTACACCACTTTCAATCAAGTCAATCACACCATCAGAAAACATCTCAGTATGTAACCCTAAATCTTTGTGAGTGGTAAGATTTGCAAGAGCTGCATTTGGTATGGAACCAATTCCCATTTGCAACGTACTTCTGTCGTCAATAAGTGACGCTACATATTTCCCAATCCGTAGTTCGGTTTCTGAAATAGGTTCTGTTCCATGTCCGTGAATTGGCGTGTCGACTTCTACTAAATAATCAATTTTCGAAGCAGCGATTAGGCTGTCGCCAAAGGTTCTAGGCATTCTTTTATTGACTTGAGCAACCACAATTTTGGCATTTTCAATTGCAGCAACGGTAGCTTCTACAGAAGTTCCCAACGAACAGTATCCGTGTTGATCCGGTGGTGAAACGTGAATAAATACGACATCAAGTAAAAGGGCTTTCTTGCGAAATAAATTTGGCAATTCACTTAAAAAAACGGGTGTGTAGGATCCATTTCCACTTTGAATGGTATGGCGAACATTTTTTCCAATAAAAAAAGAATTTACGTGAAAACTTTCGCGGTATTCTGGATTGGCATAAAGCGCTTCTCCTTCTGTATGTAAGTGGCAAATTTCAACATTTTTTAATTCTGAAGCTCTTGCTGTTAAAGCATTTGCTAGAACAGTAGGTGTTGCAGCAGCGGCTTGAATATAGACTCTATTGTTAGATTGAACGACTTTTACAGCTTCTTCGGCAGTGACATATTTGATCATGATTTTTTTATTTCAAAATTAAGTTAACAAAGCAAATGATACTATGATAAATATCAATTTAAGATGGATATATGGATATAAAGTTAGAACAATAAATGATTTTTGAAAAATGAATTGGGTTAGAAATAACAAAGTAAAGGTGATTTAATTTTGATGAAAGTTATTTTTTGGAAAATTATAGCAATGGAACTGCAATGTTTATTTTGCAAATATTCGAAATTAACCTTCTTTTTTCTATAGATTTTTTTGTAAATTGAATTTGTTTAAAAATCAGAATCAAACTAAAATATATGTCGGCATCTTTTGGAGAAAAAGTCATTGCTTTTAATAAAAAATTAGATTTCACAGACGCATTGCCTGATGGTTTTCAGGTTTTGAATCCGTACTTAGATAATCCCGAAACAATGGTGGTTATGGAGCAATTTTACAACAAATTTTATAACGACTCTTTACAGCGAAAATTTATTGTAGGTATTAATCCAAGTCGGCATGGAGCTGGAGTTACAGGTGTTCCTTTCACAGATACTAAAAGGTTGGAAAGTGTTTGCGGAATTCCAATGCATTCCGCTCATACGCACGAAATTTCTTCTGTATATATGTACGACATGATTTCAGAATTTGGCGGAGCTACCGATTTTTACCGGCAGTTTTACGTAAACTCACCTTTTCCATTAGCAATCGTTCGAAGAAATGGAGCAGGGAAGTGGCTGAATGCTAATTATTACGACGATGTAACTCTTTTTAAAAGTGTAAAAGATTTTATGATTTTGAGTTTGCGAAATCACATCAGCCTCGGTTTAGAAACGTCGGAAGTGTATGTTCTCGGTAAAAAAAACGCGCAGTTTATTCAAAAATTAAATGCGGAAGCAAATTTGTTTGGTGACTTAAAAGTATTGGAACATCCGAGGTACATCCAACAATATAAATCAAAGGAAAAACAACTTTATATTGACAAATATATTTTAACGTTAAACAACGAAATATGGATTCCTTGACGTCTTCCACAATTTATACTGTTGGACATTCAACGCATCCCATTGAGGTATTTTTAGCAATGTTGCATTCTTTTAAAATTAAAAAGTTGGTTGATGTTAGAAGGCTTCCAGGATCGCGAAAATTTCCCCAATATGATCAAGATACGTTGCGTGATACTCTGGCGGAACTTGGTATTGAATACATTTACATTGCGGATTTAGGTGGGCGACGAAAAGCCAACAAAGATTCAAAAAACACCACTTGGCGAAATACTTCTTTCCAAGCTTATGCTGATTATATGGAAACGGACGAATTTAAAAACGCGGCTGCAAGTTTGGAGGAAATAGCGGTAGAATCACAAACAGTTTATATGTGTTCGGAAGCCGTTTGGTGGAGATGTCACCGTTCAATGATTTCCGATTATTTAAAAGTACGTGGCTGGAACGTATTGCATATTATGGGAGTGGGAAAATCTCAGGAACATCCCTATACATCGCCTGCTCGAATTGTGAATGGAACGGTGGTATATACCGAAGAAGATTAGAATGATCAATAATTATAATCTAGAATTACATGTTTATTTTTGAAGTATATTCGAATTAAAACTTCCACTATTAAAATTTATTGAATGAAAAAGACTCTTATTATCCTGATTGTATTAGTTACTACGACTTTGAGTTTTTCACAATCGGAAAAATATCATTTGGCATTCGAAAATTTCAAAACGAATTATAATTTGGGTCAATACGATGCCATTTTTGATAGTTTTTCACTAGAAATGCAAAAAGCGTTGCCAATAGCAAATTGCAGTCAGTTTTTCGGTAGACTTCAACTCCAAGCGGGGAAAATTACCAACTTTTCTTTTCAGAAAATGAAAAATCAATCGTATGCGGTTTACAAAACGACGTTTGAACGTGACGTTTTTTCAATTCAAATTTCGATTGACGATAAAGACAAAATCAATGGATTACTTGTTAAGCCTTTAATGCCAACTGCGGCAAGTAGGTTGGTAAACAATTTATCAACATACCCCAAAGAAATTGCAACAATTATATTTGAAAACACTAAAAATTTTCCAACCAACACGCAACTCACTATCGCTATTATTAAGGATGGAAAAACAAATTATTACGGAGTACAGGTTGCAAATGATACATTAATTGAAGTTGTAAATCAGGATAAATGTTTTGAAATTGGTTCGCTGTCAAAAGTTTTTACTTCCACTATATTAGCAGAATTAGTTGTCGCGGATAAATTGAAATTGAGTGATAACATCAATTCGTATTATCCTTTTTCATTTAAAAATAGTAATAAAATTACGTTTGAAAGTCTAGCCAATCATACTTCGGGATTACCAAGATTACCAACTAATTTAGAGGAGACAAATGATGAAACTCCGTATAAAACTTATGGTGCGAAAGAACTTGATTTTTATTTGAAGAACGAGATGCAATTAACGAAAGATGCAGATAATGTCTATGGGTATTCAAATTTAGGAGCGGGTTTATTAGGTTATACGCTTGGAATTTCGCAGAAAACTACATTGCAATCGCTTTTTAAAGATCTAATTTTTAGAAGATATAAGATGAATAATTCGTTTACAAGTTCTAATGCTTTGCCAAACAAATTGGTTCGCGGATTAAACGAAGACGGCGAAGTTGTTTCTAATTGGGATTTTGATGTTTTATTAGGTGCTGGCGGAATTATATCCACAACGGCTGATTTAGTTCAGTTTGCAGAGGCACAATTTGACGTTAAAAATAAGGCACTTGAACTGACGCGAAAAAGCACTTCAACCGTGAACGAATCAATGGAAATTGGACTTGGGTGGCATCTTGTGGATTCTGATAAATCAAAACATTTGATTTGGCACAATGGAGGAACTGGCGGTTATTCGTCGTCAATGGTCTTGGATGTGAAAAATAAAAACGGAATTATTATTTTATCAAATGTTTCTGGATTGAGTTCGCAACATGAAAAAATTGACGCGTTAGGTTTTGAATTATTAAGCGAAATAGAAAAATAAAATTAAACCAAAATTAAAAGTAATTGAGAAAATTAATTCAATTCTATGAGGAGTAACGCTACAAAATCAAAACTGCGCTTGTTGTTGCTATCCGATATTTGGGGGAAAGCCAATGCTGAGTGGATTCAGTATTATTTAAGAAAACTGAGTGACGATTTTGATGTTCACTATTACGATGTATGCGAACTAGCAGGCGTTGATACGACTAACTATACTGCAGAAAATCTACACGCTCAATTTGTAAATGGAGGAATTGAAAAAGCGGTAACGCTTCTTATTCAGAACGAAAAAGAGTCGGCTATAGTTTTAGGTTTTAGTATTGGCGGATTAATTGCATGGAAAGCTGCATTATCTGGATTGTCTATTTCGCACTTATTTGCAATTTCTTCGACAAGATTACGCTATGAAACACAAAAACCCAGCGGTGAAATTAGTCTGTTTTATGGTAGTTTAGATCCGTTTTCTCCTGATGAATCGTGGATGGAGCAAATGCAAATTCAAGCAATTTCTTTTGAGGAAGAAACGCACGAATTTTATAGAGAGAAGAAAATCGCTCATGTAATTTGTGCAGAAATTTTATTAAAACACTCAATTGGAAGGTAATTTATACATAAAAATTTTATTTCTTTCCTGAAAAATTTACATCGGTTTTATAGACTATACTTTACTTTGAAAGTAGAGTGGAAGAAAGATTTATTAAAATTGTACTTGTTAGGTTTCTGTATTTTACAACCTCCAATACCTAATTTTAAAAAGAAATCGCTGCGTAAAATCAGATTTACACAGCGGCTTTAAAAATTGAGTTTAGGAGACGTTTCTAAACAACGATTTGCTTAACAGCACCCACTCGTTGGTGCACAACAACTCTCTCCTTTTTCAGCATAAACGGTTATACTAAAAATAATATTTGGTTTTGAATTGTAATCTGCAATTTCTTCGTCAGATAAATAATTTTTCAAAATATCATTCGGAACGATAATTGGTTTTTCTTTTTGAAGTCGGATATTTGTAAATCCTGCGTTTTTAATTATTTGCAAATAATCCTCTTTTTGAATCGCACTTGCCACACAACCCGCATACATTTCAGCAGCATTTTTGATTTTTTCAGGTAAATTGCCCGTCAAAACAATATCTGAAATACTAAAATGACCACCTGATTTCATTATTCTAAATACTTCTCCAAACGCTTTTGGTTTATCTGGAACAAGATTCATCACACAATTACTTACTACAACATCGGCAACATTTGCAGTTATTGGTAGTTTTTCAATATCGCCCAAGCGAAATTCGACATTATTGAAACCTAGTTTTTCTGCATTAATTCTAGCTTTATCTACCATCGCTTCGGTAAAATCAACGCCAATTACCTTTCCACTTTCTCCTGTTTCATGACGTGCGACAAAACAATCGTTTCCAGCGCCACTTCCCAAATCCACAACTACATTTCCGGGTTGAATTTTAGCGTATTCTGTCGGCAAACCACAGCCTAATTTTAAATCAGCATCAGCAGAATACCCACCTAAATGGTCGTATTCGTCACTCATAATATTATAGACTTCTGTGCTACAGCCTCCACTTCCGCAACAAGAACTCGCATTTGTGTCTTGGTCTTGTAAAGCAATTTCACTGTATTTTTGCTTTACCATTTCTTTAATTTCTTCGTTCGTATTCATGTTTTTTTAAAATTTAGTAGTTAACAACAAGTCGTTCTTTGAGAAATTCGTTCAGAAATATGGGCGATGTAATCGTTCAAATGTTGCAAAGCAGTTTCATCAATACAATAACAAATTGCATTTCCTTCAATCGTTCCTTTGATTAATCCTGCATTTTTCAACTCTTTCAAATGTTGCGAAACCGTCGGTTGTGCCAAGGGCAATTCGTTTACAATATCGCCACAAATACAAGTATCTACAGTCGATAGATAGTCTAAAATTGCAATTCGAGCGGGATGACCCAAAGCTTTCGCCAAGCGTGCCAACTCGTTTTGTCCTTCCGTAAAATATTCCGCTTTTGTAGCTCCCATAATACTATTATTTATATATTGCAATATTACGATATAAAAATAAATCTAATTAAAAACCCATTATTAATTTTTTACTAAATTTTCATAACTAGTAAATTACTGATTTCGTTCTGCCAAAACCGCTTCAATATCTTTCAACGTAAAATTCTTCGCTTTCAACAAAATCAAATAGTGATACATCAAGTCGGCTGCTTCATTTTTGAATAAATCAGCGTCGTTGTCTTTAGCTTCGATAACCAATTCCACAGCTTCTTCACCTACTTTTTGAGCTACTTTATTTATGCCTCTTCGAAACAATTGATTGGTATACGAATCAGCCACATTTTCATCAATTCGATTGTGAATTGTTTTTTCCAACTGATATAGAAAGTTAGTTGAAGTTTCTGTTTTGAAACAAGATGTCTCTCCGGTATGGCAAGTTGGTCCTTCTGCAGAAACGGTAATTAGTAACGCATCATTGTCGCAATCCAAATGCATTTCTTTGACAAATAAGAAATTTCCAGAAGTTTCACCTTTCGTCCAAAGTCGGTTTTTACTTCTACTGAAAAAAGTCACTATCTGTTCTTCCGACGTTTTTTTAAACGCTTCATCGTCCATATAACCCAACATTAAAACTTGCAAAGAAGTCGCATCTTGAATGATTACGGGAAGCAATCCGTTTGTTTTTGTAAAATCAGGTATCATATTCTAATTGGGATATTTTGTGTTTTTAAATAATTTTTGAGTTCAGGAATTGGAATTTGTCCAAAGTGAAAAACACTCGCTGCTAAAGCTCCCGTAGCTTTTGTTTCTTGGAAAACTTCGGCAAAATGTTCCATCGTTCCCGCACCACCTGAAGCAATCACGGGAATTGAAACCACTTCTGAAATTTGTTTAGTAATATCGCAAGCAAAACCAGCTTTGGTTCCGTCGTTGTTCATTGAAGTCAATAAAATTTCGCCGGCTCCTAAATTAGCCACTTTTTTTGCCCAATCGACCGCTTTTAAACCTGTTGGGATTTTGCCACCACTTCTGAAAACCATCCATTCGCCATCAACAAACTTTGTGTCAATTGCCACAACAACACATTGATTTCCGTATTGTTTTGAGATTTCAGTAATTAAGTTACGATTCAAAATCGCGGCGGAATTCACGCTAATTTTATCCGCACCAGAATCGATTATCGCATTTGCATCTTCTAAACTATTGATTCCACCGCCAACGGTAAACGGAATATTAATTTCCGCTGCAATTTTCCGAACCAATTCTGTTAAGGTTTTTCGCTTTTCTTGAGTAGCTGTAATATCGAGAAAAACCAATTCATCAGCACCTTCAATGACGTAGCGTTTTGCCAATTCAATTGGATCACCGGCGTCAATTATATTTTCAAAATTAATTCCTTTTACCGTTCGATTGTCTTTGATATCCAAACACGGAATGATTCTTTTCTTTAACATGGCAGTTGCATTAAATCTTTCAAATTGATTGTTCGTTCGTAAATCGCTTTGCCAATAATCGCACCTTCACAACCCATTTCACTCAACTTTATTACATCGTCAATCGTAGTAATTCCGCCACTTGCTATGAGTTTTATTTGATTTGTTTCGGATAAAATTTCGCTGTATAATTCGAAAGCTGGTCCTAAAAGCATTCCGTCTTTTTCAATGTCGGTCACAATGCTGTAAGCAATTCCGTTTTTCTCATATTCTTGAATGAACGAAACGACATCGTCTCCCGAACTTTCTAACCAACCATTTGTAGCAATTTTTCGGTCTTTACAATCAGCACCTAAAATGATTTTTTCATTGCCAAATTTCCGCAACCATTCGAGCATTAGTTCAGGATTTTGAGCCGCAATACTTCCCACCGTAATCTGTTTAGCACCTGAATTAAAAGCAATATTAACGTCGTCTTCCGATTTAATTCCACCACCAAAATCGATAATCAAATTGGTTTTGGTTGCCAATAATTCCAAGGTTTTATAGTTGATGATTTGCTTCGCTTTCGCTCCATCCAAATCCACAACGTGTAAATATTTCACGCCAAAATCTTCGAATTGTTTTGCCATATCCAAAGGATTTTCGCTGTATGTTTTCTGTGTCGCATAATCGCCTTTGGAAAGTCGCACGCATTTTCCTCCGATAATATCAATTGCAGGAATGATTCTCATGATTTCAAGAAGTTGTTTAAAATTTGTAATCCGATTTTTGCCGATTTCTCTGGGTGAAATTGGGTTGCATAAAAATTATTTTTCTGTAAAGCAGCACTGAAAGGTAAAATATAATCGCTGACAGCGATAGTTTCTGGGCAAATTTTAGCATAAAAACTGTGGACGAAATAGCAATCGTTTTCCAAAGCAATTCCATCGAAAAGTTTGCCTTTTAAAGATGTAAAATTATTCCAACCCATTTGAGGAACCAATGCTGTTGGAGGAAATTGCAACACTTTTGCATCGAAAATTCCCAATCCTTTCGTATCTCCTTCTTCCGAAGATTCACACATCAATTGCATTCCCAAACAAATTCCCAAAACGGGTTGCGTCAGTTCTCGAATCACTTTATCCAAACCTTTTTCTTTCAAGTATTTCATTGCTGAACTCGCTTCGCCAACACCGGGAAAAATAACTTTATCTGCCGATTTCAGCATTTCAATATCATCAGTTACAACTGTTGAATAACCGAGATTTTGAACTGCATTTTCAACGGAAGTTACGTTTCCCGCATTGTATTTTAAAATTGCTATCATAACGTTCCTTTGGTACTTGGGATGTTGAAATTCTCTGTTTTCTTGATCGCCATTTTCAGCGCTTTCGCAAAAGCTTTAAAGATGGATTCGATTTTGTGGTGCTCGTTTTCACCTTCGGCTTTGATGTTTAAGTTGCAACGCGCTTGGTCGCTGAATGATTTAAAGAAGTGAAAAAACAATTCCGTTGGAACATCGCCGACTTTTTCGCGTTTGAATTCCGCTTCCCAAACCAACCACGGTCGACCGCCAAAATCGAGACCAATTTGTGCCAAACAATCATCCATTGGCAATAAGAATCCGTAACGTTCAATCGCTTTTTTACTTCCCAAAGCTTGCAAAAATGCGTCTCCCAAAGCAATTGCCGTATCTTCGACTGTGTGGTGTTCGTCAATGTGTAAATCGCCTTTGACTTGGATATTCAAATCTAAATTTCCGTGTTTTGAAATTTGTTCCAACATGTGGTCGAAGAAAGGCAAACCCGTTTCAATAATTGATTTTCCGCTTCCATCCAAATTCACTTCTACCGAAATATTCGTTTCTAACGTCTTTCGATTTACTTTTCCAGTTCGCGGTACTTCTTTCAAAAACTGATAAATTTCATTCCAATCCGTTGTGGTTAAAGTTGCGTTTGCGTCTATGTCCGAACTGATGTAAATAGATTTTGAACCAAAATTTTGAGCTAATTTGATGTCGGTCATTCGATCGCCAATGACGTACGAATTTTCCAAATCATAATTTCCGTAAACGTATTTTCCCAACATGCCTAAACGGGGTTTTCGCGTTTCCTTATTTTCGTGTTCAAATGATGAGTCGATGAAAATATCTACAAAATTCACACCTTCATTTTTCAAAGTTTGAATGATAAAATCCTGAACGGGGTGAAATGTACTTTCAGGAAAAGAATCCGTTCCCAAACCGTCTTGATTGCTGACCATAACCAAGTCAAATTCCATTTCTTTGGCAATTCGAGCAAGGTTTGAAATCGCATTTGGCAGAAATTCTAATTTCTCAAAACTATCGATTTGAAAGTCTTCTGGTTCTTTTATAATTGTTCCGTCTCTGTCTATAAATAATACTTTTTTAGCCATTGGAAAGTGTTTTTAAAGCGTTTATTAATTTTTTGTTTTCAGCAGAAGTTCCAATTGTAATCCGAACACAATTTTCAACAACCGAATTTCTATTTCTGATAATAATTTGCTGCGCAATCAATTGTGAATAAATCTCATTTGCATTTTCGACTTCAACCAACAGAAAGTTAGCATCAGAAGGATAAATTTTCTTTACCAATTTTATCATTTGCAATTCTTGGATTAGTCTTGATTTTTCAGTTAAAATCGTCTCTACATTTTCTTGGAATTCCTCTGTCTTATTTAAAGTTTCCAAAGCTACTTGCTGATTTACTGAACTGATATTATAAGGTGCTTTTACTTTATTGTAAAAAGATAATAATTCTTCGTTCATCAAAGCAATTCCCAATCGAAGTCCCGCTAAACCCCAAGCTTTACTCAACGTTTGACTAATAATTAAGTTTGGATACTTTGCTAATTTTTCAGCAAATGTAGCTTCTGGACAAAAGTCAACATAAGCTTCATCAATGATTACTATTCCGTTGAAATTTTCTAAAATGAACTCAATATTGGCTGATTGAATTAAATTTCCCGAAGGATTATTGGGTGAACAAATGAAAATTAATTTCAAATTTTCATCTGAAAAATACGTTTCAACGCTATTTCTGTCAATTTGAAAATCTTTATTTAAAGGAACATTAATCAACTCAACCGAATTAATATTTGACGAAACTTCGTACATTCCATACGTTGGCGTAAACGTTAAAGCTTTGTCGATGTTGGGTTCGCAGAAAATTCGGAAAGCCAAATCGATTACTTCATCACTTCCGTTTCCAAGAAAAATCTGACTTGCTTTTACGTTTTTTATTTCTGCCAAACGTGCTTTCAATTCATTTTGTTGTGGATCGGGATAACGATTATATGTTCCAAATGGATTTTCATTGGCATCCAGAAAAACACCTTCTGTTCCTTCGTATTCATCTCTCGCACTTGAATAAGGAGCGAGATTCAGAATGTTTTTTCGAACCAAATCTTTGACACTATTTCTCATCTTCAATCTTTTTTAAGCGGATGGAAACGGCGTTTTTGTGTGCAAATAATTGTTCTGCTTCAGCCATTATTTCAATGGTTTTACCAATGTTTTGAATTCCCGTTTTCGTAATCTTTTGAAACGTAATTTTCTTTACAAAACTATCTAACGAAACGCCGCTATAACTTCGTGCATAACCGTTAGTTGGCAAGGTGTGATTGGTTCCGCTTGCATAATCACCGGCACTTTCGCAGGAATAATTACCCAAAAAAACCGAACCTGCATTTTGAATTTCACCTACATAACTTACGCTATTTTGCACCGCCAAAATCAAGTGTTCCGGAGCGTAAAGATTGCTGAAATCAATGCAATCGTAAATCGTATCTAAAACTACTGAAAAACTATTTTCTAATGCTTTTTTGGCAAATTCCATTCGTGGTAATTGTTGCAATTGTTCTTGCAAAGCAATTTCCACTTTTTCAATTAAATCTGCATCATTGCTAACCAAAACTACTTGGCTGTCGACTCCGTGTTCCGCTTGTGAAAGTAAATCCGAAGCTACAAAATCAGCATCTGCATTTTCATCCGCAATAATCAAAACTTCGCTTGGTCCAGCCGGCATATCGATAGCCACGCCACTTTGCTGCACTAATTCTTTTGCTTTAGTAACAAATTGATTTCCAGGCCCGAAAATTTTATTCACTTTTGCAATAGATTCGGTTCCAAAAGCCAATGCAGCAATAGCTTGAGCTCCACCTACTTTATAAATTTCATCGATTCCTAAAAACGAAGCCGTGTATAAAATCGCAGGGTTGATGTTACCGTTTTTGTCCGGTGGCGTACATAAAACCAGTCGTTTGCAACCTGCGATTTGTGCTGGAATGGCCAACATCAAAATAGTAGAAAACAACGGAGCCGTTCCACCAGGAATGTATAAACTTACATTTTCAATTGCCACATTTTGCCTCCAACACGTAATACCAGGCATTGTTTCTACTTCTGTTTCCGTGGTTTTTTGAGATTCGTGAAACTTTCGGATGTTTTTTGCAGCAACCGAAATCGCTTCTTTTAATTCATCAGAAACTTGTGAAATTGCAAAATCGATTTCTGATTTATTTACTTTTAATTCCGACAATTCCACTTTGTCAAATTCTTTGGAAAATTGGCGTAAAGCCGAATCTCCTTGAGTTCTAACTTTACTGATAATTCCGCGGACTTTTTCTTCTAAATTTTCAGCGGGAAAATTGGGTCTTTCAATTAAGGAATTCCATTCGCTTGACGGAGGATTTATATAAGTTTTCATTTTGTGATTTGTTGTGAATTAGACAATCATTTTTTCAATTGGAACGACTAAAATTCCTTCTGCTCCTGCGTTTTTGAGTTCGTAAATTACATCCCAAAATTGATCTTCGCCGATTACAGAGTGCAAACTACTCCAACCTTCTTCAGCCAAAGGCAAGATCGTTGGACTGTTCATTCCTGGCAAAATTTTAATTATTTCATCCAACTTCTCGTTTGGCGCATTCAGCAAAATGTATTTATTTTCTTTGGCTTTTTGAACAGAACGGATTCTGAATAATAATTTCTGTAGAATCTCCTTTTTATCGGCGTCCAAATCTTCAGAAGCTACTAGAACGGCTTGACTGTTCATCACGTTTTCCACCTCTTTCAAACCATTCGAACGCAATGTACTTCCACTACTTACGATGTCGCAAATTCCATCGGCAAGTCCGATTCCTGGGGCAATTTCAACACTACCCGAAATAAATTCGATGATGGCGGAGATGTTGTTTTGTTGGAAATAATTCTCTAAAATTACGGGATAGGAAGTCGCCACTTTTTTACCATTGAAAAAACTCAAGTCGCTATATTCAGTTTCTTTTGGCACTGCCAAACTCAAACGACAAGAGGAAAATCCAAGTTTTTCGATAACGTCAATTTGTTTAGCACTTTCCACAAACACATTTTCGCCGATAATACCGATATCTGCTACTTTTTGTTCTACATATTGTGGAATATCATCATCACGAAGAAAGAGAATTTCGATGGGAAAGTTAGTTGATTCTGTGATTAATTTCCCGCCACCATTTGGGAATTTGATTCCACATTCTTTTAAAAGATTCAGCGAGTTTTCACTTAAACGACCACTTTTTTGGATTGCAATTTTTAATTTACTCATTTTTTTTAGTTAGAAGTTGGAGTAAATCGGTACAGGAAGATTGTATAAAAGAAAAATCCCGTTTGATTTACTCAAACGGGATTAGAAATTATAGTGTACTACATATCAAAATCACCTCGCTTGAGAGCTAGAATGAAAATGATGATGTACTTGATTTAACATAATTGTGTTTTTTATAACGGTTCAAAAGTAGAACAATTCCTTTTTAATTAAATACTTTTATTATGATTTTAACTTTTGTTGAGTTTTTAATTTATCTTAAAACACTTTAAATCAATAATTTACTTTTTTGTAAATTGATTTATTTAAGCTAAACGCTTCAACAAATGTTCCGCCACTACTTCTGACGAAGCTGGATTTTGACCTGTAATCAACAAACCATCTTCAACGGCATAGGCTTCCCAATCTCCTTTTTTACTGTAAATTCCGCCGTTCGCTTTCAACATATCTTCTACCAAAAACGGAACAACATCGGTCAATTGAACAGCATCTTCTTCGGTATTTGTAAACCCAGTTACTTTTTTTCCTTTCACTAATGGTGAACCATCGGTGTTTTTAGTATGTTTGAAAATAGCGGGAGCGTGGCAAACTGCGGCAACCGTTTTTCCGTTTTTGTAAAAATCCTCAATCAAAGCAATGGAGTCTTTGTCTTCTGCCAAATCCCAAAGCGGTCCGTGGCCTCCTGGATAAAATACCGCATCAAAATCCTTCTGATTAACTTCAGATAATTTTGTGGTATTTGCCATTATTTTCTGCGTTTCTGCATCTGATTTATAACGAATTGATGCTGGAGTTTGTGCCTCTGGTGCATCACTTTTTGGATCAATTGGCGGCTGACCACCTTTTGGCGAAGCTAAAGTAATATGAATTCCTTTGTCTTTCAAAAGATAGTAAGGTGCTGCAAATTCTTCAATCCAAAATCCTGTTTTCTCGCCTGTATTTCCTAAATCTGCGTGACTTGTTAGTACAAATAATACGTTTTTCATAGCTTTATATTTTATGTAAATTATTAATTATCATTCATTTCTATATTCTTTTATGTTAGAAATTTTTGATAAATCAAATTTACGCTAAGAAATCCAATTAAAAATTGATCTAGGATAAGAAACTATAAATAGGAAAGTTCTTTCCGAATCCGACTCAAAGTTTCGGTTGTAATTCCTAGATAAGACGCGATGTGATAATTTTTAACTTGTTGCTCAATATTGGGATAGTTGGCAACAAAATCAAGATATCTTTCGGTTGCGGATTGCGATAAATTCGCTAATATTCGTTTTTGAAAACTTGCGAAAGCACGTTCCATTTTTTTTCTAAAGAATGCATTTAAACCTTGTACTTCAGTGAATAAGACGTCGAGTTCTTTCTTTGAAACTCGATATAATACACTGTCTTGCAAAATTTCAATATTTAAAATTCCCTTTTCTTCAGAGAAAAAAGCGGTATAATCGCTTATCCACCAATCGTGAATGGCAAATTGCAGCGTGTGTTCTTTTCCAGATTCATCAATGAAATAGGTTCGCAAACAACCACTTTCAACATAGTATTGGTCTGTAACTTTTTCTCCGGCTTTCAAAAGTGAAGTACCTTTTTTAAATTCTAATTTTTCTAATTTCTCAGATAATAGTAATCGATCATCTTCCGTAAATCGGAAATCTTTAAACACATCTTCTAAGAATATATTGTCGTGATTTGTCATCAACTTACTGTTCATAATTGAAATGCTACCATTAATTTTCGTTTCATTCATAATTATTTTTCACTTATAAATGATCTAGGACAATCGTTTACTTAATATTCCTCTTTGATGATTTTCGATTCTTCAATTCCCAATTCTTTGAGCTCTTTTAAAACGGCATCCATCATTGGTGGTGGCCCACAAAGGTAAAAGTAGGAATCAGCTCCTTGAATTTGGGATTCAATAATTTCTTTGGTGATATAACCGTATTCGTATTTTTCAGTTTGTTCTTTGGAAAGCACATTGGTAAAATTCTTTCCCAATAAAATACTGAAAAACTCATTTTCAATAATGTCTGAAGCAGTATTATTAGCAAAAATTAGTTTGTTGTTTCTGATTCCGTTCCTTTGGTCTACATCTTTCATAATTGCAATAAACGGCGTAATTCCTGCTCCACCGGCAATAAAAACACCTTCTCCTTTATACTGAATATCTCCAAAAACATCTCCAATTAACAAACTGTTTTTAGTGCTTAATTTTGATATTTCATCTGTAACGCCATTGTGTTCAGGATATGTTTTTATAAAAAATTCTAAGAAATCATCGGAGGGAAGTGAAGTAAAGGTAAATGGACGTAATTCGGTTGTCCAACCAACTTCGTCAACGGCAACATCGACCGCTTGTCCGGGTAAATAGGAAATCCCATCTGGTTTTTCAGTTCTAACGTGCATCACATTTGGTGTTGCATGCTCAATTGATAATATTCGTACTGTTTTCATATTATTTTTATTTTACAATTATTTGTAATGAGTAACTATCTGAAAAAATAAGATGCTTAAAGGTACAAAACTTATTTTTTTTGATGAACGAATTTCAGAAAACGATATTCTAAATTTAACAATAACCAATTTTAAATGGTAGATTTAAAATTGAATTAACAGATTATGTTGTCTCATATTTTAAAAATTGTTTTGAAGTAGTGGTTTACAAGTCAGTGCTATTATGTCCAAAAATTAATTATTTGAACTATTTTTTTAGTAACTTCGCAAGAAATATTTAGACAGATGAAAAAAATAGGATTTATAGCATTAATTTGTTGTGTGCTTTTAAGTTGCAACGAAACAAAAACCAAGAATGAAAAATTTAGTATTATCACGACTACGTCAATGATTACTGATTTAGTAAAAAACATTGGTGGTGATAAAGTGAATGTGCAAGGTTTAATGGGTGCTGGTGTTGATCCTCATTTATACAAAGCCAGTGAAGGCGACGTTTCAAAGCTGTCCAATGCTGATATGATTATTTATGGTGGCTTGCATTTAGAAGGTAAGTTAGTCGATGTTTTTGAAACCATGAAACGTCAAAATATCAATACCATCGCCGTTTCTGATGCTTTGGATAAAAAAGACTTAATTAGTTCGACACTTTTTGCTTCTAATTACGATCCACATATTTGGTTTAATGTTGAATATTGGCAACGCATTACAGTTTTTGTAGCCAATAAATTATCAGAAGCACAACCCGAAAACAAGGACTTTTTTCAAGCAAATGCGACCGAATATTTAAAAAAATTAAAAGTTTTAAAAGCAGAATTAGATGCTGAAATTGCCACACTACCTGTAGAAAAAAGACGATTAGTAACAGCACACGATGCGTTCAGTTATTTCGGAAAAGAATTTGATTTTGATGTCGTAGGACTGCAAGGTTTGTCAACTGCAACTGAAGCTGGCGTTCAAGACGTACAAAAAACCGCCGCTTATATCATTGACCACAAAGTGAAAGCCGTTTTCATTGAAAGCTCGGTTCCCAAAAGAACAATTGAAGCTTTGCAAGCTGCTGTAAATTCAAAGAAACATAATGTAGTAATTGGTGGGACGTTGTTTTCAGACGCACTTGGAAATCCAGATACTCCAGAAGGAACTTATATTGGCATGTTTAAATTTAACGTTCACACCATCGTAGAAGCTTTAAAATAATGGAAAAAATAGCGGTAAAAGTCGACGATTTGACGGTAGCGTACAACTACAAACCTGTACTTTGGGATATTGATTTACAAATTCCGGAAGGCGTACTAATGGCTATTGTAGGACCAAATGGCGCTGGAAAATCAACATTAATTAAAGCAATTCTCGGTATTTTAAAACCAATCGCCGGTAGCGTAACGATTTTTGGAAAACCGTATAAAAGTCAAAGAAAACAGGTGGCTTACGTTCCTCAAAAAGGAAGTGTAGATTGGGATTTTCCCACTACCGCTTTGGATGTGGTAATGATGGGAACTTACGGAAGTCTGGGTTGGATTAAACGCCCGGGAAGTAAAGAAAAAAAACGCGCTTTGGAAGCATTAGAAAAAGTGGGAATGCTGTCGTTTCAAGGTCGGCAAATTAGCCAACTTTCAGGTGGACAACAACAGCGGATTTTTTTGGCAAGAGCCTTGGTTCAAGATGCATCGATTTACTTTATGGACGAGCCATTTCAAGGTGTTGACGCAACGACTGAAGTAGCAATTATCAACATTTTGAAAGAATTACGAAAAGCAGGAAAAACGGTTGTCGTCGTACACCACGATTTGCAAACAGTTCCCGAATACTTTGATTGGGTGACTTTTTTGAATGTAAAAAAAATAGCAACTGGACCAGTGAAAGATATTTTTAACGACGATAATTTGACCAAAACATATGGCATTAATTATAAGGTTAGTATTCAAAAATAAGATATGGATTTTATAGAATACATAAAACTAATTTCAAGTGATTATACCTTGCGAACCATCACTTTAGGAACGGCCGTTCTTGGAGGTGTTACTGGTATGTTGGGTAGTTTTGCTGTTTTGCGAAAACAAAGTTTGTTAGGCGACGCCATTTCTCACGCAGCTTTACCAGGAATTGCAATTGCATTTTTAATTACCGGTTCAAAAGACACCAATGTGCTCTTAATTGGTGCTTTAATAAGTGGTTTAATTGGCACGTTTTGGATTAGAGGAATCACCTCAAAAACGCATTTGAAATCGGACACGGCACTCGGCCTTATTCTGTCGGTTTTCTTTGGTTTCGGAATGTTACTTTTAACTTTTATTCAAAAAATGCCCAATGCAAATCAGGCAGGATTGGATAAATATCTATTTGGACAAGCTGCAACTTTAGTCGAAAGCGATGTTTGGTTAATGACGATTGTAACTGGACTTTGTTTATTTGTTCTTTTGCTTTTTTGGAAAGAATTCAAAATTTTGCTTTTTGACAAAGATTACGCGTTGACTTTGGGATTCAACACTAAATTCATCGACATTTTGATTACAAGTTTTATTGTACTTGCAATCGTTTTAGGGCTTCAAACTGTTGGCGTAGTTTTAATGAGTGCTATGCTTTTGGCTCCAGCCGCTGCGGCACGACAATGGACAAATAGTTTGGGTTTAATGGTTTTTATAGCGGCAATTTTCGGAGCAAGTGCCGGCGTTTTTGGAACAGCAATTAGCGCCACTCAAAATAATCTATCCACAGGACCAGTGATTGTTTTAGTCGCTTCTGTATTTGTTTTTTTTTCGTTTATATTTTCACCAAGTCGCGGTTTGTTGTTCAAACAAATTCGATTGATAAAAAATCGAAATGCGTTGGAACTCCAAAAAACCTTAGCATTCATGTATCATATTGTCGAAGACCACGATGATATTTCACATCCACACGCGATCAAGATTTTGAATAATTTTCAAGGATTTAGTCGGAAAGGACTGCGGGAATTAGAGGATAAAAACTATGTAAAAGTAGCTGGCGATATGTGGAGTTTAACTTCAACAGGTGTTGCAGCAGCTACAAATTTGTACAATCAAAATCAAAAAGATGACTAACGCACAAATTGAAATCCAACTTATAGCAAGTTTAGTTGCCATTGCTTGTGCCATTCCCGGAACTTTTTTAGTACTTCGCAAAATGGCGATGATTAGTGATGCAATTAGTCATTCTATTCTACCCGGAATTGTTGTGGGATTTTTTCTAACGCAAGATTTAAATTCTCCTTGGCTCATTTTATTAGCTGCGGCAACAGGTGTTTTGACTGTAGTTCTAGTAGAGAAAATTCAGAATACAAAGTTAGTTAAAGAAGATACCGCCATCGGTTTAGTTTTTCCCGCCTTGTTTAGTATTGGTGTAATTTTGATTGCCAAATTTGCTAACGACGTGCATCTCGATATTGATGCGGTGCTTTTAGGTGAATTGGCTTTTACACCATTTGACCGTGTTCATTACGGAACAATGGATTTGGGTCCAAAATCACTATTAGTCATCGGAGTAATCTTAATAACAACACTGATTCTCTTATTCGCATTTTTCAAAGAATTAAAAATCAGCACTTTTGACACAGGTCTTGCAACTTCTTTAGGATTTTCTCCCATTGTATTGCATTACGGATTAATGAGTGTTGCATCGGTAACAACGGTTGGTGCTTTTGACGCGGTTGGCGCTATTTTAGTCGTTGCTTTGATGATCGCACCAGCTGCTTCCGCTTATCTTTTGACCACAGATTTAAAGAAAATGATTGCTCTTGCAGCAGCATTTGGCGTTTTCAGTGCGATTTCGGGATATTGGGTTGCACATTTTTTAGACGCTTCCATCGCAGGAAGTATCACAACTATGTTGGGAATCGTATTTTTAATTGTGTATTTATTCGCACCAAGTAAAGGATTGGTTGCCGTTCTTTATCGAGAGAAACAACAACGGATTGAAGTGTATTTAATTACATTTTTACTGCACCTTAAAAACCATAGCGAACCAAATGAACGGCATGTAAATCACCTGAACGAACATATCAATTGGCAAAAAGTTCGTAGTAAAACAGTTTTAAATTTAGCGTTTAAGAACAACATGATTACTATTGCTGAAAATTTGGTTTCCCTAACTAAAAAAGGAGATGAGTTTACAACAAAAGCAATCGATTACATCATCACAAATGAAGATGGTTTGATTGAAGATATGAAAGATGATTTCTTCTTGTTTCGAGGATAATCAAAATTCGAAAACAATCCAACATGAACTTTTCTTTACTTAAAATCGAGTATTTATCTCTTCAAAGAATCCTCAAGTACCATTAATCCTGCTTTTGCAATTAAAACATCAAAGTTTCCGTGAGCACCACCAACGCCAATACCACCCACTACTTTTCCATTAATTAAAATTGGAATTCCACCATCCATAGCCAAAATATTTTCGTCTAAATAACGGATATCCTCGGGAATGCTTCCGTCTTTAATTCCTTTCGCAATCAATGCTGTCTCCCGTTTTTGAGAACAGGCCGTGTACGCTTTCTTGTAGCTCGCTCTCAAAGTATGTACTCCCGCATCTTGGTGCCGCAGCACTGCTAATGTTTGTCCAGACTTATCAACGACGGTTATGGTTACTTGAAAATTATTTTTCTCCGCTTCCGCATAAGCTGCTTGAACCATTTTTGAAGCCATACTGCCAAGTAAGACCGGTTCTTCAATTGTTTTATTCTGAGCGTTTGTCATGGTACAAAAAAGGATTAGAAATTGTAACAAATAATTTTTCATGAGAAAAAATCTAAATTAATAAAGCTAAAATAGTAGTTAGGAATTAATTTTCAACCCAAAGTAATGCTAATTGTTGCCGTGCTATTTTTATTTTAAAATTCAATAATTTCCACTTTACTTCTGCCACTTGCTTTTTTACTCACTTTAATTTGTACCGGAATCCGCTCCGTCATTTCTTGAACGTGGGAAATTACACCTACTTTCCGACCTTGATTGTGCAAACGTTCGAGTGCATCCATGGCAACATTTAACGTGTTCGGGTCTAATGAACCAAAGCCTTCGTCAATGAATAAGGATTCCACTTTCATTTTGCTTGAAGAAAGGGAAGCAAGTCCAAGTGCTAATGCCAGTGATACTAAAAACGATTCGCCTCCGGAAAGGGAATACACGGTTCTAATTTCGTCACCCATGTCTAAATCTACCACTTGAAGTCCCAAGGTATTTGGAATCCGTTCCATTTTATAACGGCTCGTTAAGTCTTTCAAATGTTGATTTGCATAACTCAAAAGTACTTCTAGCGTGTGTTCTTGCGCAATTTGTCGAAATTTCTTTCCGTCTGCCGAACCTACGACTTCATTCAATTTACTCCAATTGTCAGTGATGCTAAACTGTTTGGAAATCTCCTCAAGTAAAGTGCCAATTTTACGTTTATTTTCGTGATCTTCTTTTAATTTGAAAATAGTATTTGATCGGGCCTGCGTTAGCGTTTCGTTTTCCAATTTCGATTGTGCCAACACTATTTTCAAGTCTTCTAAAATGCGTTCCGAAGGACGTCTGGCCAAGTGCTCTTCAAAAATCTGTGTCCGCTCGAGTAGGATGGAAGTGGTTTTCGTCCGTTCTTCTTCAAAATTAGTGAGTGCTTTTCGTTCGTTAAAGATCCACTCCGAAGAAAAATCTAAAAGCGCTACTAATTGAAAAGCCGTAAGCGTTTCATCAAATTTCTGATTGTATTCGGCGATCCATTTCTGAATTTGGGCATTTGTATGTTCAATTTCCGCAGTAAGTTTAGCAATCGTCGTACTAATTTCTTTAAATTGAGCTTCAGCAGCGGCAGTCTTTATTTTGTTTTCGTTCAAATCAGCCTTCAGTTCCTCCGTATTTTTCTGAGTATTTTCTACCGCTTGTGCAAATTGCTGTTCCATCAATTCAGCAGCCTTTCCGTCAAAAATTGCCAATCGCTCTTCTTTCAATTTATTTAAATCTCGAAGTTGAAGTGCTGCAAAATTCGTTTTTAGAGCATATTCTTCTACCACATTTTTCCCTTGACTTTTTAATTGTTCAATTGCAGCTGATGCAGCAGTTTTTTGATTCTTTATAAGTGTTACCAACTCTACATTCGACTTCCATTCTTGTGCAAAAACCGCAATTCGTTTTAAAAATTCTGATGGATTTTTTTTCCAATTCTCCATCCAGTCGGTTGTCGTAAAGTAAGCGGAAAGATTATTTTTAATTTCAGACAAATCGCCATTCGTTTGCAAAATTGTTTTCTGAACACCTTCCGATTTCTCGTTGTAAAGAGCAAGTTGATTTCTGAAATCCTTCAGTTCATTTGCTGTTGCATCAAGCTTTGTCTTTAAATTTTCGAGTTGTGCTTTCGCAAGATCAAGTTGTTTTTGTTGGTCAGCATGCACTTTGATTTCAAGTTCTAAACCTTCTTTTCGGTGCTTTAACTGTTTGATTTTTTCACTAAACCAATTTGATTTTTCGGGATCACTAATTGTATCGCATTCAATAAAGCTAGAAGTCAATTCCCATTGTTGATTTTTAACTTCAACAAGTGCTTTTTTCTGTGCGATTTCAGATGTCTGTTTTTCAATAAGTTCACTTAAGTTTTTACATTCTTGTTCCAGTTTACTGCTTTCGCCAAAAGTCCGGAGATAAATTTCGTCGTTTTGTTGATGCAGTTCTTCTAGTGTCGAAAGCACCTTTTGAAGTTGTGGATGCTCTGAAACATAGGGATGGTCTTCGCTTCCACAAATAGGACAAGGTTCGTTGTCAATCAATGCCGCTCGAAGCGATTCAACATTTTCAGATGCTGTAACACGTGCTTTTTGAAGTAAAATTCCCGAAGTTTCCTTTGCTATTCGCTGTTCATGAAGCTGTTTTTTTAGTTCAATTAAATGTGTATTTTTATTCAATCTAGCCGCTTCGTCGTTTATTTGCTTTTGGCACAAAACTTCAAAGTCTAGGTTGTGGTTGTACAAAACCGTCCAAATAGCCTGTGCTTCTAGACTAGCATTCAGCAATTGATTTGTTTCTTCTTTCTCCAAATGCAATTTTTCAATCGGCGTCAGTAAAATCGCTTTTGATTCTAGGTCATAAGCGGTTTGCTTCATTTTTAAGTCAAGTTCAAGTTCACCAAATCCTGCAATACGTGTTGTGATTTCTCCCTGTACAAGGGCAATTTTATCTGCTAATAACTTCTTTTCGGTCGATGCGGCAGAAGTAATTGCGACTAATTTCTCTGCATCAATAAGTTTTGAAGTGATGAGGTCTTTGTTTTCAGAAATGGATTTTCGATCTTCAAATTTTGTCTGCCAATCCTCAATTTCCTTAACACGTTGTTCAAAACCTGTAATTGCAGTTTCTTTTTCCGAAACTTCTTTTTGATAGTTTTCTTTTTTATTTAAAGCTAATGTGGCTTCCGAATTTGCAGCACTAACTTGCTTTTCCTTTTCAGAATTTAAAGTATCTAATTTTTTGGCAGCAGCCACTTTCGGCAATGCGTCCTTTTGAATTTGAATAACTGCGGAAAGATGAAGTTGTGCGTTTTTAAACTGAGCTTCTTTTTTTTCTTTCTGCAGATGCAATTCGGAAATCTGGGTGCTCAGAAGTTGTAAACTAGCATTTTGTAGTGCTAATTGTTTACGGTTGTGGAGCAAAGCATCGTTCCAACTTCGAGTAGCTTGTGCTTCTTCCACCTGATGCAACTTGTTTTTTCGAGGTTCGGCTTCCGCCAAAGATTGATTTGCTTTTTGCACATTTGCTTCCGCCAATTCTTTACTCTGCAACAAAAGCGTAAATTGTTCGTGCCAATGAATCTCTTTTGACAGCGCTTCAATTTCAATTGTCAGATGTTCTATTTTCGATGTTAAGACTACTCGTTCTTCTTCAATTTGGCGGACTTCTTCCTCCGAAAAAGTAGCAATTCCTTCCCGTCGAATATTCAATTCCCGCAGTTGTTGCTCTTCCTGTCTGTATTTTTTAAAAACTTTCTTGGAAATTTCAGAGTAAATATGTGTTCCCGTTAATTTCTCTAATAAGGATGATTTTTCATCTTTACTGGCTTTCATAAAAGCGGTAAAATCACCTTGGGCCAACAAAACAGAACGAGTAAATTGTTCAAAATTCAAACCAACTAAACGTTCAATTTCTTTATACGTTTCGGCTTTTTTTCCAGGTAAATCTAAATTTGTTGTAGTGTTTTTTAAGGCAATTGTGTCGGCTTGCAAACTCCCTTCGGCTTTATTTCTTGCCCGTCGGACACTCCATGTAGAGCGGTAATTTTGTCCATCGGTACCTACAAAATCAACTTCGGCATAACCTTCTGAAGTGCCATCGCGCAAAATACCCCGAACGTCGCCTTGACTCATTGTACTGCCTTGAACGTCGTGGATTTCAATTCCCATTTCTTTCGCTTGCAAATAGCGAGGCGTTTTACCGTAAAGTGCTAAACACAAAGCATCGAGTAAAGTTGATTTTCCCGCACCTGTGGGACCTGTGATTGCAAATATTCCGGCTGATGCCAAAGGTTCGCTTGTGAAGTCAATTTCAGTTATTCCTTCTAATGAAGCTAAATTTTTGATTCGTATGGCGTTGATTTTCATTAGGCTTCTGGTTGATTGACTTCAATTATCGTTTGTTGAAAAAGCGCCATGAGTTGTTCCGGAACTTCCGTGTTGTATTTTGCTTCGTATGATTTAGCAAAAACCGCTGCAGGTTGTAACTCATGCAAAAGTGCTTGAGAAACGGATTCGCCTATTGATTTATTTTTATTGGGATAATGAGGTTGAATCCGAGCTAATTTTACATTCTTAAATTTTAGAACTTCGTCAATTTTATGCCGCAATGCTGGTTCAGGCGCTTCTAAAAGCACCTGTATTTCGAGATAAGACGCTTGTTTGTCGTCGTTTTTATCCTCAAGTTGATGCAGTTTTAAAAGTACTTCTTCTAAAGGTTCGGCTTTCAAAGGAATTCGCAAAAGCGGAATGGTAACGGGAATTTCAAGGGTTTTCAGGTTGCTTATTTCAGCTTCTAAATCGAAAATAATAACTTGGTGCTTGTAATTTCGTTCTGAAAACGACATGGGAAGCGGACTTCCGCAATAACGGATGTGTTCCTTCCCGCCAATTCGTTGGGCTTTGTGAATGTGTCCCAACGCTACGTATTTAATTTCAGGGTGAAAAGCAGTTGCAGGAATGCATTCAACGCCACCCATAATCAAGCGTTCGGTTTTATCCATGTCGGAAATTTCAGCATTGTGGGTGTGCAAATGTCCCATGGCAATGATGGATTGCTTGTCATTCTTTTTTGTATTGGCAAACTCAAATGCCTCCCTGTATAAAGTTGTCACTCCTTCTGAGTAGGGATTCTGTACATATGAAACAGTAGGATAATCACCTATTCGTAAGAAGGGAATGGCGATACACCACGCTTTTATTTCACCCAAATGATCATATAATGGAACCGTTAATTTTGCATAATCAATGGATCCGTCGCTGTTTTTTTCGATGGTGCCAATGATGTGAATTTTTGACGATGCTAACAACGGTTTTGGTGCTTCTAATCGAGAGGCTGAATCGTGATTGCCAGCGGTAATGATGATTTGCAAGTGTGGATTCTCACTGGTCGCTTTTTGCAAAAAAGAATAGAACATGCGTATCGATGCCGCTGCAGGATTTGAAATATCAAAGACATCACCACTCACTAAAAGGACTTCAATTGCTTCGTTTGTAATGGTTTTTAAAAGCCAATTCAAGAATTCTTGGTGCTCAAAACTACGGTCGTATTCGTGGAATAATTGGCCTAAATGCCAATCAGCGGTGTGGAGGATTCTCATGGGATGGATTTTCAAACGTAAAGATAGGAAATTTAGTGAAAGGGGAGAGGAGGATAGAAAGATTGAAGGATTGAAGGATAGAAAGATAGAAAGATGTAAAGATTGAAGGATGTAAGGATTGAAAGATTTAAAGATAGAACAACCGGAAAATTAAGGAGCGATAGATTTAAAATTAACCAATGCTTGGATTATTGTTGTGTGACTGATTCCCTATTAAACACTAGAGACGTAGGCTTTTTGTGCATGCCCGAACGGGTGGAAAGGACATACGCCATTACAGCTACTTCAACAACCTGACTACCCGTGACCTTCGTTACAACAAGCATCGGTTTAAATTTTACTTTCAAAGAAACCAGCTAATAAAGCAATTGCAGCATCTCATTTTTTCTTTGATTTTATTTCAACTTGCATTAAAATTAACTTGCAAAGATTTGCTTAAATACTGTTGTACTAAATTATAAATTATTGGTGTAGTGTGTTTTATGTGATTCCAATGATTTTTTACGCAATTTCAAACTAGAATTTTTTATTTGTCTGCTGATCGGCTTTCGTAGAATTTTAAAAAAATCGTATATTCGGACTGCCTTAAAATGATTTAAGACTTTCAATCAACACTGCGTCACTTTACATGAAAATAGCACTACTCCTATATTGTTCCCTACTATTACTGATCACATTTTTACCGCTCATAAAAAATGAATATTGGGTCTTTCGCGTGTGCGAATATCCACGGTTGCAGAAATTAGTGGCAAATATTGTTGCCCTAATTTTGCTGACGTTTTACAGTTCAAGTCAAGATGTGGTCGTACTCGTTTTTCAAGGTTTGATGATTTTAAACGCGGGTTATCTCGTGTATTTAATCGCACCATTTACGAAACTGGCAAAGTTGCAAGTTTTAAATGTAGATACTGATATTCCTGAAAACAGCATACGTTTAATGATTGCAAATGTCCTGCAAGACAACACCAATTATAAAGGATGTTTAAATGAAATTTCAAAAGCAAATCCCGACTTAGTCCTGCTTTTAGAAACGGATTCAGTGTGGGACAAGCAGACGGAAAGCTTAGCAAGCGAATATGCTTTTCAAGTAAAAGTACCCTTAGATAATAAATACGGTATGCTATTGTATTCTAAATTTCCACTTAAAAATACCGCAGTTCATTATATGGTGGAAGACGATATTCCGTCTATACATACGGAGGTTGCATTGGAAAGTGGACAAAGCATTCAACTCTATGCAGTGCATCCTACACCTCCAGTTCCCAATGAAAATCCAACTTCACGCGAGCGCGACAAGGAATTATTGCTGGTAGCTGATTTGGTTCAAAAATCGGAACTTCCTGTGATCGTTATTGGTGATTTGAACGATGTAGCTTGGAGCTATACAACGGAACTTTTTCTGAAAATGAGTGGTTTGTTAGATCCACGACGCGGACGCGGGTTTTTCAACACGTTCAATGCGTATTACCCGTTTCTGCGTTTTCCACTTGATCACGCTTTTATTTCGACTGATTGGAAAGTAAAACAAATTAGGCGACTTGAAAATTCGGGTTCGGATCACTTTCCAATTTTTATCAGTTTGCAATACGAAAAACAAGCCGTTGCTGAACAAAAAGCCGATACGCCAGATGCCGCCGACTTAAAAGTAGCCGCCGAGAAGAAAAGTCAAGTGTAGTTGCTTTGAGCATACGCTTGAGAAAGAACCACTAAAAGGTGTTACCAATTATAAAGAAACATTCTACTTATAAAACGTACTAACACTTAGATCCAGCCGATTTCTTTTAGAGTAGTAGTAAGATTCCACTTTACTTTACTTGGGTTCTTCGCAGCAAAATTAGTAATCAATTGCATCAGATAGTGATTAGACGGATACAATTCCACGTGGTCTTTTAATTGCGAAATGTCGGTAATTGCAGTGTCTATGGGAAAATAACCCATACCATAAAGCCGACCATCTTCAATGTAAATGCAACTTGCTTCGTCGTTCGTTCGTCCTTTGTCAATGAGGGCAAAAGTAGGCCTCGATTTTAAGTAAAAAGCAACAGCATGTTCAACTTGGCTGTTGTGCACATCTACATCTGGTAGTGCAGCATCGAATAGCGGAAACTGATTTTCACCTATGCCCGGACTTCCATATTTACAAAAACGGTAATCAATTTCAAATTGAGCAGCAAGTTCCCTCAACAACTCAATCGCTTGAGCAGTACTGGTAAAGGTTTCAATACAAGCTTGGTTTTTAGTCACAATTCCCACCGCTAAATACTGATACCCGTTTCGGGCTTCGTAAGTAAACAATCCGCATTTGGGTTCAAAACGCTTTAAAACACGGTTGTGAATGGGCCACAGATGCTTGATCTCCGTACATTCTAATATAAGTGCCATGAGTTCAGTGCCGCATACTTCAAAGGAAATAGAATGAATTTCACGTAAAAAATTTTGCCTTTGCGGGGTAATTTTATGGCCGCTGAAATGAGAAGCGACTCGTTTTTTAAGGTGAACGGCTTTGCCTACATAAATTACCTTTTTCAGTTCATTATAAAAATAGTACACACCTGGTTTTTCCGGTAAAGCAGCAAAATCTTCCGGCGGTAAATTAGGCGGTAAGCGTTGGTCTTCGGCCGTTTTCTTGATCATTTTATCAATTTCACCATTCGCGTCCCATACTAATAATTTTGAAAGCAAAATAGTGGTAGCATCCGCATCACCTCCTGCACGGTGGCGGTTTTCAAGTTTAATGGCTAAGGAGTTGCACAGCCTACCTAAGCTGTAAGAGGGAAGTCCGGGTTTGATTTTTCGAGCTGCTCTAACGGTACACAATTTTGGTGCCGTCCATTTTAAACCTGCAACTTCTAATTCGTGGCGGACAAAGGAGTAATCAAAATTGACATTATGAGCTACGAAAATCCGGTCGTTGAGCATTTCAAAAACGATATCAGAAATGGCGTCAAAAGTAGGCGCGTCTTGAACCATGTCGTTGTTAATTCCTGTCAGTGCAAAAATGGCAGGCGGAATAAATTTTTGGGGGTTGACGAGCGATTCCCAGCGGTCTATTATTTTTTCGCCGTCGTAAATAATAATCGCAATCTCTGTAATCCTGCTGTGGCTGGCGTTGCCACCGGTGGTCTCAATATCGACTATTGCGTATAATTTGTTTTTCATCGTTCAAATCCTCCTGCAAGGATTGTTCCAAAAAAGTTGGTGATGGAGGATAGAGAATGGAGGTGAGAATATGGAATTTAGAGTATAGAATATAGAGGAAAGAGTAGGCAATAATCATTTAAATGATCCGTATCAATGTGTGCAGTGTGTGTCTTTTTCTAGAAAGCTGTAGTTACATTACTATAAAGAAGCAACACAGATATGAGAAATTTGAGAAATTTGAGAAATTTGAGAAATCAGAGAAATTAAAATAATCTGTGGCAATCTGTGTCGTTCTATTGTGCTATAAAAGCAACACAGATCAGAGAAATTAAAATAATCTGTGTCATTCTATTCTTAAATACAAGCAATACAAATCACATAAATTAGCATAATCTCAGGCATAATTATCCCCTCTGCATCAATTCCTTCAAAACTGCTAATTGGGCTTTTGTAATTTTAAGTTCCTCTTCAAGTGCCGCACATTTCTCTTGCAGCGAGGTGTCTTTCGTCACGTACGTCGAAAATTCTTTAGGCAGTTGATCAGCAAGGTCTTGGAGGAAATTGTGTTGCAGCGCTACACTCAATTGCCAAATCGTCTCGCTCTGCATAGTGGATTTCTTCAAGTAGGTTTGCACCGTTTGCGGACGCACTCGTAATTTTCGCGCCAGCGCACTTTTAAAAATCCGACGCTCCTTTATAAAACGTTCTAACAACAAACCCACATCTGGCGAAGCTTGTTCGCCTAGGGTATTTTCTTTTCTCATGGCTTTAAAATTTTTAAATGGATTAAATTGCTGTGTTTTGCAGTATAAAAGTATGCAAAGTGAATAATACTTGTATGAAAATGCAGTATCATATACATCAAAATAATGTATTTGATCATTATTGTAAAGTATAGAATACATCAAAATGGCGTATTCTATGTCTTTTATTGCTTATAAATGTACAAATTATGAAGTATACTATACTTTATATTGATTATAGAATGCTGCAAAACGCGTCACATTTACTTAAAAAAAACCAATCTAATAGCGATTGGTCTTAATACGGTACTAAACGAGCGTAACGGTTTTGAATTATAGTTGTTCCGGAGCACGGCCGCCGATCTTGTCGAAGCGTTTTTTTAATTTGACGTTTGATTGTCTGGCACCTACGATACCGGCTTTATCAGCTGCTTTAATAATGTGATACACGGAAAGTGCCGTGGAGAGTGCCTCGTGTGCCGCGACGCGTTTGCAATCTGAAACCATTTGAACAACACTGAGTAATTTAGATTCAATACGGTCCATTTGTGCTCTGATTTCAAGATCTTTCCGAAATCGATCTGCATTAATGTAGCCCGGCATGATTTCAGGGCCTAGATTTTCAAGTTCGGCAAACGTATCATTAGCAAAAACAAGATTGTCAACATCCATTGAAAGCAATTCGTTTCTCTGAACATCAGCTAGTGTCACATTGGGAATGTTGTCTGCGATTGCTTTAATCGCATTGGTGATTGTGGTAAGTACCGCATCAGTAAGTACGGTGTCGATTCTGTTTTCATTTAAATTTGACATGGTTTATAATTTTTAATATTAATTAGAGCTAAAGTATTGATTAGGTTAATGTTAAATTTAATCCGGTCAATAATGTTATGAACACAGTTATTAACAGTACGCTACTTTTTTTATAAATATTTTAGATTTAATTTATAATTAAGTTTACTGTGTAAACAATATTTGTCTTAAATATGTTAATCAGTTGGTTATTTTTAACTTCAATGCCTACAGTAAAAAACAAAAACGTAAAGTCAAAACACATCAAATTAGTGTAATTCATCGGTATTAGTATACAGTTCATCGAAAAACAAAAAATTTAACACAACCATTATCTGTTTTTTGTTAAATAAAAGCAAATTTCTTATAAATTTGCTTTCGAAAATGACAGGTTTTAAAGCCTAATACATCCATTATCTATACTCCATTTCTCCACTCTTCTAACCGTTAGAATACCTAAACAGCAATTAATTAGTAACCTACCCATAACTGATACAGAAGTTTCAATACCGACCTGCCTCCACAACGTGCCGCACCAACGCATTGCCCTACTTCCGAACTTTTTTAAATCATACGATTATGAAAACAACTTTACTTTACTTGAAAAATACCCGAAACCTTTTTGCTTTGCTTGTTGTTTTGTTGTGGAGTGGAGGGGTGATGGGGCAGACGACAATAGCATTCAATGGGGCTGAAACTAGTCCAACTTGGAATACATCTTCGAATAACTTTATTTCTTCTTCTTTAAATACTGGTACACCCGCATCTAGAATTAAGAGCGGTCTTAAGTCTTGGCAGCTAAATAATGGAAGTGCGACATTTATCACTGATGGTGTTTCAACGTCTGGATACACAAACTGTTTCGTTGAAATATGGAATTCTTCAATTTCAACAACGACTGGTAATGGAATTGAGGCATCTGACACATTTGAAGTATTTCTTTCTGAAACAAACACATTTTCAACTACCGCCGACGTAACAATAGATGCTTCGGGGTCAAATATCAGATGGGGTATGGATGGGACTGGTTTATTGACAACAACGGCTGGAATTCCTATTACGCAAACATATACGGGGTTGAATGTGACTAAAACAGGAGCCTCTGCATTTTCAAAGATTTTAATTAATGTACCTTCAGGCTGGCTTAATGTCTACGTAAAGATTGTTGCCGTTAACAACGCGGCGGGAGAAATCTGGTGTTTAGATGATGTTTCGTTGAAAGGCACTCTAGCGTCTGGAGATCCAGTTTTAGCAATAACCGGCACGACTGATAATGGCACAAGTTGTCCAACAGTTCCTGCAGCTACTCAAACCTACACGATTACAAATACGGGAACAACTGCGGCAGCGGGTGTTACGGTAGTGTCCAGTGATGCGCAATTTGTTGTGAGTGGTTTATCTTCAACTACGATTGCAGGAAGTGGCGGTACGGTTACTTATACGGTAACATTCACCCCTTCCTCAGCGGGAGCCAAGTCGGCTACTATTACTGCAGCAAGTACAACGTCTGGAAGTAATACGCCTACGAGTACGTTATCAGGAACGGGAACAGCAATAGCTTTAGGAGCGGTCACTACTTCTGCAGTTGGCACGATCACTGCAAAATCGGCTGTACTAAATGGAAATGTTACTAGCCTAGGTTCTTGTCCAGTCATAAGTCAAAGAGGATTTGTTTATTCGGTTACTGCAACCAATTCCACGCCTACTAATGCGGGAGGTGGTGTTGTTACTTTTACTGATGCGGGAACATCGTCTGGTACTTACAGCTTCACTGCGAACACTCTATTAGCAGCAACGCAATATTCTTACCGGGCTTATGTGTTAAATGGAGCTACATATACGTATGGCAGTGTCGTCAACTTTACTACTTCTCCAGCTTTAGTCGTTTCAGGAACACTTGCACACGGTTCCAGTTGTCCTACTTTTGCGGCACCTTCTCAAACCAATACCATTACTAATAATAGTGCATCCACTGTAACGGGCATTACCGTTGGTTCGAACAATCCAGAATTTGTGGTAAGTAGTTTATCAGCAACAAGTATCGCTGCAGGAGCAACCGCAACGTATACAGTGACATTTACACCAGCTACATCGGGAGTTAAAGCGGCTACTGTAACAATTAGTAGTTCACAACCTAATGTTACGAGTACGTTATCAGGAACGGGAATTACTCCTGTAACTCCATCGGTAACTACAGTAGCGGCAACACTTGTAAAAAATACGACGGCTACACTGGGAGCATCTGCTTCAACATTTGGGGTTTGTCCAAATACGACGGTAAAAGGATTTGTGTATTCGGTAACGGGTACAAATTCGAATCCACTTATCGGCGGAGCCGGGGTAACCAACATTACAGCAGGTTCTCCTGGAACAGCAGGCGCTTTTACTCAAGCAGTCGCAGGACTGACCCATTCAACACAATACAGTTTTAAGCCTTATTTGTTTGATGGTACTACTTATACCTATGGTGTAGTAAATACGTTTACTACCACCACACCACCAGCGAATGATGATTGCAGTAATGCAATTACTTTGACAGTGAATGCAGCGGTTACGGCAGGACAAATGACAAGTTCAAATACTACTCCAGCAATTGACACTTATCTAGATGTATGGTATAAATTCACACCTACTTGTACGGGAAAGAGTACAATTAGAGTATCGGACTTTGTCGGAGATTTAGACGTTTCTTATTTTGTTTCATGTGCATCAACCACTCCGGTGCAATCGGCCAACACCACTTCAAATCCCGAGATACTAACTACAAGTGCAAGTTTAAATTCGGGGACGACTTATTTCATTCGAGTGCGTTCGTATAATGCTGCTGGAGACACCTCCACCTTTAATGTGTCCGTAAATAATCAAGTGAATATAGTAACGCAACCTTCAGATGCAATAGTTGGCGCTAGTGCTACAGCAACATTTTCGACTTCTATGCCTGCTAATGCAACCGGATACCAATGGCAAGTTAATTCAGGTAGTGGATGGGCAAATGTATCGGGTGGAACCGGTGGAACAACTAATTCGTATACAACTGGCTCAACCACTTTAGCCATGAACGGCTACCAGTATCGTGTAGTAGTTTCTAACGGCACCTGTAACCCTGTGACTTCTAGTGTAGCACTATTAACAGTTGATTACTGCCCTTCATCTCCTACCTCAAATGACGGTAGCGGGATTACAAATGTGATAGTAGGTTCTGCAAACTTTCCTGTCGCAGATGTGAATTATTATAGTTACACTAATTCAATTCCCGAATTACCACAAGGACAATTAGTAAACTCATCAGTTTCTTTTGCAACAGGTTTTGGATATGATGCTCATATTTGGATTGATTATAACGACGATGGAATATTTAACAGTACGAATGAGAAAGTATTTTCTGGATTGTCCGCATCAACAAATCCAACAACATTAACAACCAATTTTACCGTTGCTGTAGGTGCAAATTTAGGTCTACATAAAATGAGAATCGGTACAGCCGATAGTGGACAATCAACCGCTAACCCTTGTTATTCTGGCACTTATGGAGTTACTGTTGACATGATGATAAATGTTATAGTCGCTTGTACACCTCCTACAGATCCTACTGGCATAATATCGGGCACAACACCAAATTGCGACAGTACCGTCTTAACGTATACGGGAAGTGATGCGTCAACCGCTTATTGGCAAACAACCGCGGGAGGCACCAGCATACTATCTCCGGCTACAAGCACAAAAACGGTTGTTAATTCTGGTACGTACCACGTACGCATTTATAACGGTGACTGCTGGTCGTCTGGCACAAAGAATATGGCGGTTGTCATCAATAAAACGCCAACGATTACTACCGCACCTGTCAGTGTCAGTGTAGTAACTGGCGCTACAGCTACTTTCAGTGTAGTGGCAACAAATGCAAATAGCTACCAATGGCAAACAGATGCTAGCGGTTCTTGGGTTAACGTTTCGGGAGTAGGAACGAATGCATCCTACTCTATATCTGGAACTACGCTTGCGATGAGTGATACGAACTATAGAGTTATAGTAACAAGCACTCTTTGTGGTTCCGTAAACTCAAATGTTGTTACATTAACGGTAAGTGCTTGTGTGCCTTCCTCAACTTACTCAGACAGAATTAATTATTTTGAAATAGAAGGCGCTACCTCGATAGTCTATAATTCCAACACAGTTTCTGCCAATGGATATGGAAACTTATACAATACACATTCAGTATCACAAGTAGCGGGTCAGTCCCTAACATTTGCAGAAACCTATGTCAATTCTAGTGGAGGTGCAGAAACCCACGGTTTTAATATTTGGGTTGACTTTAATAAAAATGGTGATTTTAACGATGCGGGAGAAAAAGTCTTTGCGTCTGGAACGTCTGCAAGTGCGGGATTTATTGATGAATTTTCTGTACCATCTACTACCACACCGGGTAATTACAGAATGAGAATAAGAGCAGTATATAGTGCTGTTGATCCTTCTAGCTGTGGTAATGTATCGTTTGGAGAGGCTATAGACTTTAAACTCATTGTTACAGCAAGTTGTACCGCTCCACTGGCGCCAACGAGTCCAATAAGTAACTCCCCTCAATGCTTGCCGGCAGGTGTAACTGTTACAAAGGTAGGCTCTGCACCAGCGGGTGAAACATGGTATTGGCAAACTACTGCAACGGGCACTGAAATGGGAGCTGTTAATTCTGCTTCTAGTTATGTAGTTACTACACCAGGAACTTCTACACTCTATCTGAGATCGAGATTTGACGGTACGGGATGTTGGAGTGTTGCCGCCAATACGGTAGTAACGGTTAATGATGTTACGGCTATTACCACTAATCCTTCTAACGCATCAGTTTATACAGGTGCAACAAATACGTTTAGTGTCACAGCAAACGGTGGAGGATTAAATTATCAGTGGCAAGTTAATACAGGTTCCAGTTGGGCAAATATTGGAACCAATAGTGCATCATATACTACTGCAGCAACAACGCTAGGTATGAATGGATATTTGTACCGTGTTTTGGTAAATGGAGTTTGTGGCGGTCAGGTGACCTCTTCAGCGGCGCTTCTTACTGTAACCAGTCCTCCCTGTTTTGAACAATCTTACATCGCATTGACAGGTTCAGGTGCTGCATGGTCTGGCAACTCAGACTTCAATACAAATGCAAACGTTTATCAGCAAAATGGTGCAATGCGATTAAGTACAAATGCTCTAAATGGAGTGATTACATCAAAAACGACTAGTGCCATATACGGTCTCTCAGGCACCATTACTGTAAAAATGAAAGTAAAAGGTTGGTCCGCTGCTACTATTCCTATAAAAATAACCTTAGGAGGAGCGTCTACAACAATTAATTTCGTGTCTTCTGGAACTTATACTACTACATCTTACAGTACTGTATTACATACTTTTACAGGTGTTTCAGCTGGCTCTCAATTAGTGATTGAATCAGTGGGAACAAGTGGTGATACACGTAGATTTTTAATTGGCAAGATTGAATTGCATTGTGGTACGGTGCCTACCAATACGTGTGTACCCTCTAATACCATCAGTAACACTGTTTACATTAAGAAAGTAACCTTTCTAGGTACGCAAAATGATATTGAAAATACTTCTACTAATATGTCAGGAGGTTATCAAGATTTTAGCTCTTCAGGTGCTCATCCAAGTCAAATTCAAGGAGAGGGAATTAACATTAAGGTAAATACAGTTGGCTCTGCTTTAATTAAAGCATGGATTGATCTTAACGGTGATGGTGATTTTGTGGATGCACAAGAATCTCTATACAGTACAGAAATTGGTCAATATTCAACTACATTTGGATATTCAGTTCCTCTTAATTTAGCACCGGGTAATTACAAGATCAGAGTTAGGGTGGAGGATTATACAGTTTCATTGCCAAACTATGATTTTGGCTCTTGTGATGATTTAACCTCTGCGGGTGAAACGGAAGATTATTTATTAACGGTTATAGCAAGATGTAGTGCTGATATTGCAACAGTTACGAATAAGGAACGCTGTGGATCAGGTACAGTGAGTTTAGAAGCATCTACAGTTTCCCCAGGAGTTACCGAATTTAGATGGTTTACCAGCGCTGTAGGCGGTTCTTATACAACCAGCACAGTTAATAGCAACGCAACGCTGTTTGAAACCCCTGTAATTGCAACTACTACCGTTTATTACGTAGCGGCCTTTAATGGAAGCTGTGAAACGCAAGTAAGAAAGGCAGTAACAGCAACAGTTAAAGAAGTGCCTGAAATTAGTTTTTCACCCGCATCTCCTATTTCTTGTGGAGAAAGTGAACCTATTGAACTAACCGCACAAGACACCGTGGAAACGGTATATCTGCTTAGTGAAAATTTTGACACAGGAACTCTAGCAACATCTGCCTTTGAAGGCACTGTGCTATATGACAATGGTACATCCATAAATGCGGTGTCAAATTGGGCTCAGAAAAGCAGTATATTTATCCCACAAGACAGTGAATTAGCATGGTTACCGGCAATCTCTTCTGGTTTTGGTGCCAATAAATTTGCATTTGCTACTTCCGATGTAGGTCAGGTAGCGTCAGAAGTTTATTATACCGTTGACAATGTACTGCAAATGAAAACCGGTATTAATACCATGAGTTTTGAAAGCCTAACAATGAACTTCAGAATATATTTTTCTCGATACTTAGCAGCAGGTAGCAATCCAGATAAAGAGTATGTATCTGTAGAAGTATCGGTTAACGGCGGTGCAACTTTCACACCGTTAGCGACACCAATTAAATATTCAACAAGTCAAGGTAATCCTGGAAACTTTGCTTTAAAAACAATTGATATAAGCTCTTATAAAAACCAAGCAAATTTGAAATTCAGAATTAGATACCGCACGGATACGTGGGCAGACGGTGTTGCTGTAGATGATATTGCTATTTATGGTTCAAAAAAGCTTACAGCCTCTTATTCTTGGTCTGGTACTGATGTTTCAGTTTACACCGATGCGGCTTTACAAAATATATATACTCCTGGAACTGCTATTGCTAAAGTGTATGTTGTGCCTAAGATAGCGCTATTAGAATTGCCTAATTTTAATATCGACATTACTACTACTTTAACAAATGGTTGTACTTTATTTCAATCTATACCCGTTACGAATAATGCTAAAATTTGGGCAGGGACAAGTGATACTTCTTGGAGTAACCCTTCTAATTGGAAACCAGCAGGTGTTCCGTCCAGTACAAATTGTATTATTATTCCAGATATTTTAGCTGTTCCTGTCATTTCTGGAGGGGCAACTGTTACAGGAAAAACGCTTACCGTTAAAAACAATGCGGTCGTAAATGTGCCTTCTGCCAGTACGTTAACCATAATGGAGGGCATCAATGTGAATACTGGCGGTACATTAGAGATTTTTGATGGAGGAAGTTTAATACAGGTTGCTAATGTTGAAAATAGTTCAGCGAATAATAATTTAGGCAGCATCAAGATGCATCGTATTACAAAACCTATGCTTCGTTACGACTATAGTTATTGGAGTTCACCTATTTACGGTAATAATAACAGCATCCCAGATATTGGAGAATTTACGCTAAACAATTTATCACCTAATACCTTACAAGATAAATATTACAGTTGGAATGGTGGCTGGGTTATGCATTACGGCGGTAACGTAGAAATGAATCCTGGTAAGGGGTATATTGTTCGTGCGCCTCAGAGTTACAATATTGCAGGAATTCCAAATCAATATGCGGCTACTTTAATAGGTAAACCAAATAATGGAACTGTGAGAACAACAATTGCTGCAGCTAGTACCTCATGGAATTTATTAGGAAATCCGTATCCTTCCGCAATTGATGCTACCATGCTTTTAGCTCAAAATCCAAATATGGGTGGCACATTATACTTTTGGACCCATAATACACCAGTTGGAGGTGGAGTACTCAGCTATACTCCAAATGATTATGCATCGTGGAATGGTACCGGCGGTGCTGCAACAAAACCAGCACCTTCATCTGAAAGTCCACTGACCGGTTTTAACGCTGACGTACCATCGGGTTATATTGCTGCGGGACAGGCGTTCTTTGTAAGCGGTAATGACGCGGGCTCTGAAGTTGTTTTTAATAATGATATGAGATTTGGTGGAGCGAACAACAATCAGTTTTTTAAACCAATGCCAACGCAACCGGTTGACAATTGGGCGACAACGGGTAAACACCGTGTATGGTTGAATATGAAAGGGGTAGAGAAGGGATTCAATCAAATTCTAGTGGGTTATATTGAAAACGCCACAAATGGTTACGACAATCGGTACGACGGAGAATCCTTTGGCGGTAACTTCATAACGTTCTATTCTATTTTAGAGAACAAAAATCTTGTCATTCAAGGACGTAGTTTACCTTTTGTAAATACAGATACCGTTCCTTTGGGTTACCAAACGACACTGACCGGAAACTTAATCATCAGTATTGACCAAGTAGACGGATTGCTTAACGGTCAAGACATTTATTTACAAGATAATCTGCTGAATGTAATTCACGATTTGAAAGCGTCTGATTATACTTTTGCCACTATACCGGGAACATTCAACACGCGATTTGTGTTGAGGTACATGCCACAAGAAACTTTAGATAATCCAACATTCAACGAGCAAATAAAAGGAGTCGTAATTCGTAAAAATGATGCAATATTGCACGTTAGTTCACCTTTTGAAATCATTCATACAGTATCCGTTTACGACATTACAGGCCGACTTGTTTTTGAGAAAACAAATTGCAACACAAATACTTTTGACGCCAGTCACATCGTTTATGCGGATCAGACTTTAATTGTAAAAGTAAAATTGAGTAATGGAGGTGTAGTAACGCAGAAGGTCTTTTAAACGTAATCTTTAATAAGAATATATTGACAAAAAATGGGTGCTACTTTACCGAGTTGTACCCATTTCTTTTTTAATAATCTCATTTCCAACTCTATTTCCCGCAGCAACAGCTCCATCCATATAACCCGCAAACTCAGTAGCGGATTCTGAACTCGAAATGAATAAACGGTGGTCAAAATAGGTAGTTCTGAAAATAGAATTTCCGTTGTTTTGGTGCGGAAACAAGAGTGACTCTGATGTGGCAAACGTATGTTCTTCGTGACTCCAAATGGATTCGTGGTAGTCGATAAAATCAGTGGCTACGGTACCAAAAGCATTTTGCAACTGTTCAATGACTTTTTGTTTTCGCGCTGCAGCTTCTAAACTTTTGAAGGAGGTGCTCATGAATCCGCAAAGTGCATAAGTGGAACGTTCATGGTTGCAATGATCGTATAATTCGGTCATCGGTCCGGCATTACTAAACAACGCGCCTGATTGCTTTTTGTCTTGCCAAAAAGGCATTTTGTATGTCAACGCTACTTTTATAGAATCTTCCATCCAAGTGTGCGTTTCCTTTCCGATTTTTATCAATTGCTGAGGTAAAGTTGGTTCAAAAGTAATATTTTTAGCCCACAACTTCGGCGGAAGTGCTAATACGACTTGTGTTCCTTGAAATGTTTTGTCGGCAGTAACTTGAACGGAGTTTTCACCGAAAGAAATTTTTGTAACTTTTGCATCAAAAACAATATCGTCCGGACTTATTTTCGAGTTTAATACTTCTATTAAATGAGATGAGCCTTTTGAAATTCTATAACTTGGTGCTTGTTTTGGAATTTGGATGGATTGCACTGGAGCGTTTACATCAGGTTGATAAAAAACCGTGCCTTCCATATATTGTTCAAAATAATCTAAGCCCAATTCATCTAGAAGTTGAAGGAGATTGTGATGTGAATCGTTAAACCAAGTAGCTCCCATTTCCACAGGTATGGGTTGTGAACCTGTAACTGTATGGATACGGCCGCCAATTCGATGTCTGGCTTCTATTATTTTAAATGGAATTCCTGCTTGTTTGAGTCGGTAGGCGGTTAAAAGTCCTGATAATCCTGCTCCAATAATTAGTATCATTTGATGAATATAGAATGTTTATGTTTGTTAAAATTAATTTTAACGTCTTTTTCACAAGGATTCAAAGGTATTGATTTCAAATAGTAAAGTTTTTCAATTTAGATTTATTTAAAGTTTGTTGATAGGATTATTTATTTCTCGTAACGTAGTAAATCTAGAGGTAATTGATTTGTACTATTGAAATTACTACTTTCTTTGCTTTGAAATAAATTAAGGTCAACTTGGACACTTATGATTTTAGTCATAACTTTAAAAGAAAGATTACCTGTAAATTTGTTTCAAATCTTACAGCTTATTTTGTTAATTTTAGAACTTGGAACAACACTTTTTAATCTGAATTAAAAGTAGTTTGGTGAAAATGTACTCAGAAAGACAAACAATATATAAGCTGTTTAAATTATTGAATAACACAGCTTATTGTATGTTTAAATTAGGATTGAAATTACAAATTATAAATAATTAAACGGATGTTTACGAAAGCCTCATTTTGGTTAAAATTTTCATTACTAAATCTGTTTTTTGTAGCAGTATTAGGTCTTATAATGCGGTATAAAATAGGCTTTGAGTTTCCTTTTTTAGATCAAAAAAACTTACAACAATCGCATTCTCATTTTGCATTTGCAGGGTGGGTAACCCATACGATAATGGTGTTGATGATTGTAGTCTTATCCTGCAAAATAGATCGTTCCAAGATGCATTTTTTAAAAAAATACGATCTCGTTTTAGGTGCAAACTTGGCATGCTCTTATGGAATGCTGATTTCTTTCATCATTCAAGGATACGGAATGATTTCAATACTCTTTTCAACCCTGTCAATCTTTATCGGATTTGTTTTTGCGTATTTGTATTTTCGAGATTTAAAATTACTTCCCAAGGACGACTTGTCTAAAAATTGGTTTAAAGCAGGTCTCTTTTTTAATGTAATTTCTTCGGTTGGCAGTTTCTATTTGGCTTACATCATGCTGACAAAACATATTCTTCAGAATGAATATTTAGCTTCCGTTTATTATTATTTGCATTTTCAATACAACGGTTGGTTTTTCTTCGCTTGTATGGGTTTACTTGTGACGCTTCTTAATGTAAAAGTAGCAGAGAATTCGTACTACAGTCGGTTTTTCTATTTGTTATTTTTCACCTGTATTCCTGCTTATTTTTTATCTACGCTTTGGTTAGATCTACCCTTTTGGGTGTATGTTTTGACTGTAGTCGCCGCCCTGATTCAAGTGTATGCTTGGGCTAAGTTTTTAATAATAATTGTAAAAGCAAGGAATGGATTCCTAAATCAATATCCATTATTTTTGAAGTATATTTTTCTGTTCGCAGGATTTGCTTTGAGCTTAAAGTTTGTACTTCAGTTAGCTTCAACGATTCCGGTTTTAAGCCAACTAACGTTTGGATTTAGACCTATAGTAATCGCATACTTGCATCTCATTTTACTCGCTGTAATTTCGCTTTTTCTGCTGTTTTATATTTTTGCAACGGGAGTTATTCAAATCGGAAAGTATGTCAAATTTGGATTAATTACATTCACGGTTGGTGTCCTATTAAATGAAGCAATATTAGCCGTTCAAGGTATAGCTTCTTTTAGTTATACAGCCATTCCTTTTATTAATGAAATGCTTTTTGGAGCAGCAATAATTTTAGTTTTGGGAATTGGGATTACGTTTATATTCGCATTAAAGTGCAGTTCAGTCACTAAAATTGAAGATTCGACTAGATAACAATACTATAATTTTTGTAGAACAATAGCGTGCGGTTTTAACAAAAGAAGTATTTCAAATTTTTAGACAAAAAAAAATCGAGTTACTTTTAAATAACTCGATTTTCTTACTTTTTTATTTAACTCCGTCAATTTTACGCATATATTCTAAAATTTCTCGGGCTTCAACATCAGAAATACCTTGGTTCGGCATCCGTACCAAACAAACTTCCAATTGTGCTTTAACTTCAGGATCTTTATCAATCATTGGATCAGGATTGGTAATAAAATTCATAATCCATTCTGGTTTTCTTCGCTCAGAAACGCCTTTCCATCCGGGACCAACAAGTTTTTCCGACGTCATCTTGTGACAAGAACTGCACTTTACCTCTGCAATTTGTTTTCCTTTGTCAGCCATTTCGGAGTTCAAGGTTGGTGATAAATCCACAGTATCAAACTTGCCTTCTCCACGATTTGGATCATAAGGAGGAGCCTCTGAACTCACCTCTTCAGTTGTGGGTGTAGAAAGAGCAGGTTCTTTTTCTTCTTTTTTGCCACATGCAACTACTAGCGCCAATGCTAGAACTACTAAAAATGATTTGTTCATAATTTTAAATATTAGAGTTAATAATACAAAGTTGCATTTTTGAAAAAGCACATCGTATGACTGCAATCATAAAAAGTGACTTTTTTTAATTCTAGAATAAATACACATCGTTAGTAAAAATTCTCTTCTAAAGGTTATAAAAGGCACTACTACTTTTATATCGAATCGTGTTTAATTAGGAATACAGATTTTAAGAGACACGTTATCGACTAAATTTAGTTATTATTTTTGACAATAGGATTATAATTGAAATATAAAAATGCTCTATGTTGTTTAATATTAGATTTTTATAAAAAATAAGAATAATGATTAGTTCTATTTTAAGGTCGCTGTCAAACAAAATGATTTCCCAAACTAAAGATGTTGTTAAGGTAAATAAAAAATATTTTTCAGTATCAAAAGGTATTTTAATACCACCATATCAATTGATTCAAATCTTAAGCAATAAACATAATTTTTGAAAACAGAAATACTTGAAGCGGTGAAGTTGTAAATTTAGAGTAACGGACTAACACAATCATCAAAAAAAAAAGGTACAACTTATAAAATTGTACCCTTTTTAAATTATTTAAAATAAGAAAAAGTTTCCTCATTTTTCATGTTCAATAAGGTGTGATAAATCAATTCAATCACATGTTCCACATCGTCGCGATGCACCATTTCAACCGTAGTATGCATGTATCGTAATGGAAGTGAAATCAAAGCCGAAGCCACGCCTCCATTGCTGTAAGCAAATGCATCTGTGTCCGTTCCTGTAACTCGTGAGGAAGCATTGCGTTGAAAAGGAATTTTATTTTTTTCTGCCGTGTCAATAATTAACTCTCTCAAATTATTTTGAACAGCAGGAGCATAAGTAATAACAGGTCCAGCACCAATTTTTGTTTCTCCCTGTGTTTTCTTATCAATCATTGGAGTGGTCGTGTCGTGGCAAACGTCCGTAACAATAGCAACATTTGGTTTGATGGTTTTAGTAATCATTTCTGCACCACGAAGTCCAACTTCTTCCTGAACAGAGTTTGTAATGTATAATCCAAAAGGCAACGTCTTTTTGTTTTCGTGCAACAAACGGGCAACTTCTGCAATCATAAAACCACCCATACGATTATCAATGGCACGGCAAACAAATTTATTTCCATTCAAAATCATGAATTCATCGGGATACGTAATCACGCAACCTACATGAACTCCGGCAGCTAAAACTTGTTCTTTGTTTTCGCAACCTATATCGATAAAAATGTTGTCAAGTTTTGCACTTTCTTCTTTTTCTCCTTTACGAGTGTGAATGGCAGGCCAACCAAATACGCCTTTTACAAAACCGTTTTTTGTGTGAATGTTTACGCGTTTTGATGGTGCAATCTGGTGATCCGAACCTCCATTTCTAATTACGTAAATCAGCCCATCGTCCGTAATGTAATTTACATACCAAGAAATTTCGTCTGAATGTCCTTCAATAACTACTTTATAAGGAGCTTCAGAATTGATAACTCCAACAGCAGTTCCGTAAGTATCCGTGATAAAAGTGTCAACATAAGGACGTAAATAATCCATCCAAATCTTTTGCCCTTCGGCTTCAAATCCGGTTGGCGAAGCATTATTTAAATAGTTTTCTAGGAATGTAATTGAAGTATCTTTCAATATTGATTTTGTACGCATAATTAAAATTTTTGCTAAAGTATAAATTTGGCATTACAGTTGTATCGTACTTTTGCATAAATTTGGCTCAAATAAAAAGCACCATGAACATTTTCAAAAAACACATTCTTTTATTATTACTATGCTTCATGGGTTTTGGTGCAAATGCCCAAATCGATCACCGCGATGATTACCTCAAAGAAAAAGACACGGTTTTAGGAATTGCCATTGAATTGGAAGAAGTTGTAATTGACAAAAATCAAGTTAAAATCAGTGATGATGCGCGAAAACGATTCTTGATTTTGCAACGAAGAGTGTATAAAGTATATCCTTATGCCAAACTCGCTTCGGAACGTTTGGTGCAATTGAATAAAGGAATGGAAGGTTTGAAAACCAATCGTGAACGAAAAAAATATTTCAAAATTACCGAAGACTATTTGAATAATGAATTTGAAGCCAAACTTAAAAAACTTTCGCGAAAAGACGGTCAGATTTTAGTGAAGCTCATTCACAGACAAACCGGCACGACTACTTTCACTTTAATTAAAACGCTGAAATCGGGATGGAAAGCATTTTGGTCCAACAATACCGCTCGTTTATTTGATATTAATTTGAAAACAGAATATGCTCCAATGGACGTGTACGAAGATTATCTCATCGAAACCATTTTAGATCGTGGTTTTAAAAGTCGGAGGTTAGTGCCGCAAAAAGTTGTAAATCCAATAGATTTTGACGAAATGTCGGATTTTTGGAGCGACAAAATTGCAAAGCTAAACGAGGAGAAAAAGAATTAATTTTTTTACTTCAGTACATTTTTCTTCAAAATCGTTTTCCCAGTAAATTTCTTCAATTCAATAGTGGGTTCGCCAAACAACTCAATTTCCGAATTGGCAAATCCATTAATAATACAGTTGGTTTCTACATTGATGCTTGTTTCGCTGTAACCTTCAGCAAGAATTTCGACATTTTTTGCGGTCAGATTCTTACCGGCAAACTTTGAATTATTATCCATTCGCAATTTTAAATCGATGGCGTCTCCTTCAAAAGTACTTCTTGATTTCTGGTATTGGTCGACTTTCATTTCCGTAGTTGCAACTAAGCCTTTTACGATCGCATTTTTATTCAATATAAAGTGAATCTTCTCCGACTTCGCATTTAATTCTGCAGAAGCGTCGTCATTTAATTCAATCAAAGCTACTTTTGACTTTAAATTCAGGAATAATTTCGATTTTTCGTTCATTTTGAAAGCCACGTCTTCCAATTGCATTTCATCTAAAATCATTAATTTTGCTTCATCAGTTGCTTCAATTTTGCGCAAAGCATCTGTATAATAAATCTTTACTTCAAACTTCTTGAAACTTCGCAACTTGTTATTTAGCGAAACATTTAAATTTCCGCCATTATTTGTAGTTTTTAAAGCTTCGTGCAAATTGTCGTCTGCTTCAAGTTCAATTCCCGTGCTATCCGCTTTGATGAAGGTAACTTGGATGTTGTCTTGAATGTAAACGGATGAGAAATTAGGTGTCGCTCGTTCTTCAGTAGTAACTGTTTTTGAACCTTTCATTTTTTCTCCTTTTTGTGAAAATCCAATTGAGGTAACAAATAAAAACACGAGTAAAGTAATAGTTTGCTTCATTATAAGTAGATGATTTCTGCAAATATAAAAAAAAATAGCTCCGTTTAAAGAGCTATTTTAGTTTAGTATTTTGAAACGCTTCCGCCAGAATTTTCTTCTTTTTCAAGCTTTTTAGGAACATTGACATATTCAATCTCACTTCCGCTTGTGGCTGTTCCTTTTAAACTCAGAACAGGATGGACTTTAGTTGAACTTCCCGAAGAACTTTGCGAAAACACCTCGTTTGCAATTAATTTACCAGCGTTAATATCACTTCCACTTGTTGACGAAGTTTCTACTTTTAACGCTTTTCCAGTCACCTCAATGTCGCTTCCACTTGTTGATTCCATGCTGATGTAATCTGCTTCAACATCTAATTGAATTTCACTTCCACTTGTAGATTCTAATTTCAATGATGTCGTTTTTAGCGTATTGTTACTTTTAATAGTAGAACCACTAGTTGATTTTAAACCACTGATTATGGGTAAATTTACACGAATAACTACATTGTTTGTCGCATTAAATTGGCCATCTGTACTAACAATCAAAACGCCGTTTACCACTTTTGTAGTAATGTACGATTGTAAGTTTTCGTCAATTTCTACCGTTACTGAAGTAGAATCATTTTGTGTTACAATTAAATCAAGACCACTGTTTACTTCAATTTTTTCAAACTTTTCAGCAATGGACCGTGTTTGAGTGATGACGTTTCCGTCGCCTTTTTCTCCTCGAAAATCAAAAGAGGTGTGACAAGATGCAAGTGAGAATACGAGTGTAAATACAAGCAAAAATTTTGGTACGAAGGTTAATTTTGATTTCATAATTATTTGATTTTGATTATTTTTCCGTCACTGTCAATTTTCAATTCGGTTGTTTTACTCGTCGTTGCAGAAGTAATGATTTCCTTACCGTTTACTTTCAAGATTACTTCGCGAACCGTGTCATTTTCTGCAGGATTATTCTCCGTCGAAACATCGTTGTATTCATTTTCATTTGACGGGCAATTTAAACATTTCACCTTTAAATTCTCCACTTGGTAAATGTTATCTTCAGAACTGTAATGCAAATTGAAAAACGCATCGTCTGAACTGTCGTAATTTTGTACCGAATTATCTGCTTTAAAAATTGTTCCTTTTGGTAAATATAAAGTCAATTCTACTTCTTGGTCTCTAAATTTATTTTTGAAATCAGTAATCACATAATTGTCTAGAATCAACTCGTTGTTTTTAAAAGTGAATCCGTATTGAATTTTAGTTGCTTTGTCTTTTGCAAGACCTAAACTTCTACCTTTTGCTTTCTTTTCAATTTGCAAATAAGGCATGTTTTCGTCCGTCTTAGCAATAGTCAATCTTACATTATTAGAATACAAAACACGTTGATCTGCAGAATCTTGTTTGATTTCAAAGTTCGTGTGGCTGTTTACATTTTTAGCGAAATAATCGTTGTGTCTAAATTTAATTTGCAACGTATCTTGTGGATTCATCGTCAATGTTTGTTTCGAAACTACTCTTCCTTGAGTCGAATATTCCATCATTTGGTTCATACCAATTGTAATTAGCAAGGCAATTGAAATAATCCACAAAGCGAATAAAGTGTAGTTGACCATTTTTCCCAATGATTTCATATTGGTAATTAATAATTTGAAACCTAAAATCATCAAGTAGAAAAACGGAATTCCGATGGAGAAAAAGATAAGTAACCCAAAAGTCCATACTGGGAAGTCAGAGAAATTACCGGCTTGAATAAAATCACTCCAAGGGAATTCAATAAAAGCGGAAGTTCCTAAAGTAAAAATCCCTATGAGTAACATCACTAATAACGGCAAGGAAGACAGAATCAATATGACTCCTAAAACTTTTGCAAAAGCATTAAAAATAACCATGAATACTTTTCCTGCATTTGACGCAATTTTATCAGCACCGGTTTTTACTTGATTACCCATTTCGTCATAATTCACACTCCGAATTTTTTCAGAAACATTGTCAAATTCAGCTCTTACTTTCTTTTCAATGTTTGAAATATTTACCGGTTCTCCAGTCATTTCTAACTTTTCAGAAGTCGTAATCGCTTCTGGCATAACAATCCATAAAATGATGTAGGCCAAAATTCCTGTTCCGTAGCATAAAACCAATACTAAGAAAAAGATGCGAATCCACACTTTATCGATGCCAAAGTAATGGCCCAAACCTGCTAAAACACCACCAATCATTCCGCCGTCTTTATCGCGGTATAATTTCTTCACGCCTTTGTTTTGGTAGGTGTAATTAGGTCTTGGTTCTTCCGCGTCGTCGTTGTCAATACGGTAATCTTCTGGTTGTCCCATTACTGCAATTACTTCGTCTAACTCTTTCAGACTAATCACTTGCTTTCCGTTTGAATGCTTTTCAGCAAAAAGTTCGGCAATACGCATTTCAATGTCTTTGATGATTTCATCTTGTCCGTTTGAATTGGTCAAAGAGCGTTTTATCGCTTCAAAATACCGGGATAATTTTTGGTAAGCGTCCTCGTCAATGTGAAAAAACGTTCCTCCTAAATTTATGTTTACAGTTTTGTTCATGACTATTAGTTTTGAGTTGTGATTATGGTTACAGCGTCTGAAAGTTCTGTCCAAGTGCCGCTTAGTTCGTTTAAAAATGTGTGTCCTATTTCCGTTAATCCGTAGTATTTTCTAGGAGGTCCAGAAGTTGATTCTTCCCAACGGTAGTTGAGCAATCCGTCGTTTTTGAGTCGGGTTAATAAAGGATAAATAGTTCCTTCTACGACTAATAATTTTGCGTTTTTGAGTGTTTCTAATATTTCAGAAGTATAGGCGTCTTTCTCTTTTAAAACCGATAAGATGCAAAACTCCAAAACACCTTTTCGCATCTGGGCTTTTGTGTTTTCTATATTCATGATTGTCTTGGGTTAAATCGTTTCTCTTTCATTTTCATATTTCAGATTTGCGGTATTTGCGAACAAATGGGTATTTTTTTTACTATGGAAATCAGTTTTTTTGTATGCCCCATTTGTTTCTAAACAAATTTCTACTGTGGTAGAATGGGTCTGATTTACAGCTTTTTCAGATGCTAATAATCCTGTGATGAGTAGGGTAGCGGTGATGATTACTTGTAACATAACGATTCGATTTTTTGATTGATGATTAAAACCTCTTGGAGTGATTAGCTCTGCTTTATTTTATAAATTTAATGGTAGCTGGATATCTAAAGTGATGACCTTGCGAAGCTTTTACGGCTCCATAAATAATCAAAAAGAATTCAGCCGTTTTGACAATTGCTAAAATGAAAATGGCAATAAATGCGATAATCATTCCGCCTGAAACTTCTGCATAATTGAAGTTCTCAATTAATAAATCCGTATTTTCATGATAGCTAATATCGCTGGCGCTGAAAATCATAATAAGTACAATTGGAATTGCGATTAAAGCTAAAGCCAACGAATAAATGAACAAGCTCAATTGAAAATTGATCACTTCTTTGCCTTGTTCATCCACAAATTCCGACTTGTCTTTTGTAGAAGCCCAAATGATAATTGGAAATATAAAGTTTCCAAAGGGAATGCAATACTGAAATAAACTGCTTAAATGTATTGCGGTTGCAGTGTTTGTGTGTGTAATTTTTTCCATAATAAAAAGTATATAGTATTTTCTTATGCAAATATATGGCTAAAGGATAGTATCGTGCTTTACATAGTACTGAATATTAACAAAAAATTAACATTGAGAGAATTCAAAAATATAGTTTATTTTTACACAAAATCAATGAAAATGGCACTGACTACAAGTAAACTCAATAGTTTTTTATTTCTAAAATTACCTTCCGCTTTTATTTGCGGCGTTCGCGTCAAATCCATAAGTATTGAAATTTGTGAAGCGACCGTTACGCATCGATGGATCAATCAAAATCCGTTTAATTCGATGTACTTTGCCGTACAAGCTATGGCGGCCGAACTCACTACAGGAGCGTTAGTTATGAATGAAATTCAACATAGTAAAGCTAAAATTTCAATGTTGGTCGCTAACAATAAAAGCACTTTTTCAAAAAAAGCAACGGGTAAAATTACTTTTATCTGTAACGAAGGAACTCTAGTCAAGGAAGGAATTGCAAAAGCGATTGCTACTGGAGAAGGACAGACTTTCTGGCTGAAATCTATTGGTTACAACCAAGAAAATATCCAAGTTTCTGAAATGCATTTCGAATGGACGGTAAAAGTGAAAAAATAACTTTATACGACCGTTAAACATTGCATAATTCTCTTTCGATTCAAGTGTTTTCGGTGTAGTTTTGAAAGAAACAACAAAAGCGATGAAAATTTTAATTACAGGAGCGACGGGTTTAATCGGTACTGAATTAGTGGCACTTTTACTTCAAAACGGCGTCACAATTCACTATTTAACGACCTCCAAGAAGAAAATTGAATCACAGCCCAATTACCATGGATTTTATTGGAATCCCAACCAAGGTATCATAGATGAAAACGCTTTAATGGGTGTCGATTCTATCATTCATTTGGCAGGAGCCACGATTTCTAAACGGTGGACTTCTAAATACAAACAAGAAATTATTGAAAGTCGGATTTTGTCATCTAATGTGCTTTTCAAAGCCTTAAAAGACCATCCCAATTCAGTCAAACAAATCGTTTCCGCATCAGCAGTTGGTATTTATCCGGACAATTTGACAAAATTATATACGGAGGACGAAACCGGTGTAGACGAAAGTTTTTTAGGTAAAGTAGTTATGAAATGGGAAGAATCGGTTAATAAATTCAAATTACTGAATATTAAGGTCGTCAAAATCAGAACTGGATTAGTGCTGTCAGAAAAAGGCGGTGCTTTGCCGGAAATGGTCAAGCCGATAAAAATGGGAATCGGTTCGCCTTTTGGTTCGGGAAAACAAATCCAGTCTTGGATTCATATCCACGACTTGGTTGAAATGTATTTCTTTGCCGTTAAAAACGAATTAGACGGCGTTTACAATGCAGTGGCTCCAAATCCGGTAACCAATAAAAAATTGACACAAGAAATTGCTTCTGTTTTAAATAAGCCTCTATTTATGCCGAATATCCCACAGTTTTTAATGAAACTTGTATTAGGTGAAATGCATGTTATTCTTTTTTCAAGTCAAAATGTGAGTTGCAAAAAAATTGAAAGTGAAGGCTTTTCATTCAAATATAAGCAGCTTGAAAAAGCGCTGAAACAACTTTTAGTATAAAAAAAAGCTCCGAAATAATTTCGGAGCTTTTTTGAAAATAGTAAGATGAATTAATAACTATTTTAATACTTTCACGTTTACGGTCAATTCGATATTATCTTCTACGAATTTATCTTTCAAATCATCAAAAACAGATTTTGAAGCGTAATTTACATTCCATTCTGTTCTGTTAATCATGAATGGCTCACTCTTAATCGTCATTGACGTTTCGTCACTTGTAATCATTGCAGGAACGGTGATACTTTTAGAAATTTCTTTCAAAGTTAGGTTTCCTGTAATCATACTTTTTCCGTTTTCTTCAGTTACTGCAGTCACTTCAAAACTTCCTTTTGGATATTTTCCGGTGTTAAAAAAGTGATCTTCTTTGGCTTTTTCTCCAGTTCCTTTCAGGTGCATTTCTAAATCTTCCTTACCGTCGCCTGCTTTTAAGTCAGTAACTGTAATGGTACTCATATCAAAAACAAATGTTCCGCCTTCTAGCTTTCCATCAGTAACGATTGCTTCACCATCCATAAATTGAATTGTTCCGGTGTGTGTTGTTCCTGGTTTTGAACCTTTCCAATCTACAATAGAATTCGCTTTATCTATTTTATAAGTAGTCGCTTCCAAAGATGCAACAACTGTTTCATTTGCTTCGGTTGTTTTCGTAGCGTCATCTTTACATGATACAAACGTTGCCATTGAAGCTAAAACGAATAAACTTAAAACTGTCTTTTTCATAATCATTTATTTTTTAGTGTGGCAAACATAATTAATGAAGATGCATAATTTCTTAATTTAATATTAAATTTTGCTTACGGCAAAAGGGTTTTGTCGTAAAAGTGACAATTTGACACGGAACTCAATTTGGCAACACTTTTGCCATTACAGAAATAAAAAAATGGATTTAAAAAATATATTCAAAAATAAAGCAAAAATGACTACCGAAAATACAGAAAAAGAGTTCAATTTAACTGATGAAACAGTACAAGAAGTAACAAACGAAGTGGAAAATCCTGTAGCTGAAATTAGTGTTGAGGAACAATTGACACAAGATTTAGCTGCCGAGAAAGATAAATTTTTACGTCTTTTTGCTGAATTTGAAAATTTCAAAAGAAGAACTGCAAAAGAGCGTATTGAGTTATTCAAAACAGCGAACCAAGATGTTTTGTATTCTTTACTTCCTGTTTTAGATGATTTTGACCGTGGAATGGTGGAAATTCATAAAGCAAAAGATAAAAACTTGACAAAAGGTGTACAATTGATTCATGAAAAATTGAAAAACACGTTAGTGTCAAAAGGTTTAGAAGAAGTTGAAATTAAAAATGGTGACGTTTTTAACGCTGATTTTGCAGAAGCAATTACACAAATTCCTGCACCAACGGATAAGTTGAAAGGTAAAGTTGTAGATGTAATTGAAAAAGGATACAAGTTAGGTGACAAAATCATCCGTTTCCCAAAAGTAGTTATAGGAATGTAATTAGAAGTGCGGTTTAGTATTAGAAATTAATAGTAAAATGCAGAAAATTAAGATTTTAAATACCGCAATGAAAGGCGTTATTTAAAGCTAAATTCAAATTTATGAAGAAAGATTTTTACGAGATATTAGGCATTACAAAAAGTGCTGATGCAGGCGAAATTAAAAAAGCATATCGAAAGAAAGCGATTGAATTTCACCCTGATAAAAACCCTGGAAACGCAGAAGCAGAAGAAAAATTTAAAGCAGCAGCTGAAGCTTACGAAGTTTTAGGCGATCCGCAAAAGAAAGCCAAATACGATCAATATGGTCATCAAGCTTTTGATGGTTCAGGCGGTTTTGGTGGTGGACATGGTGGCATGAATATGGATGACATTTTCAGTCAGTTTGGCGATATTTTCGGAAGTGCTTTCGGTGGTGGAGGCGGAGGATTCTCTGGCTTCGGCGGCGGCGGCGGAGGTCAACGTCGTGTAAAAGGAAGTAATTTGCGTATTAAAGTGAAATTGACTTTAGAAGAAATCGCAAATGGTGTTGACAAGAAAGTAAAAGTGAAGCGTAAAGTGCAAGCCAGCGGCGTTTCTTATAAAACGTGTTCGACTTGTAACGGTCAAGGACAAGTAATGCGAGTGACGAATACGATTTTAGGTCGTATGCAATCCGCTACAACGTGCACTACTTGTGGTGGTTCTGGTCAGATTTTGGACGGAAAACCTGCGAATGCTGACGCTCAAGGATTGATTGTTGAAGACGAAACGGTTTCAATTAAAATCCCGGCCGGTGTTGCCGAAGGAATGCAGTTGAAAGTGGCCAATAAAGGAAATGAAGCTCCGGGAAGCAACAGTATTCCTGGTGATTTGATTGTAGTAATTGAAGAATTAGAGCACGAAACGTTGAAACGTGAAGGCGAAAATTTACATTTAGACCTTTATATTAGTTTTGCAGAAGCGGTTTTAGGTGTTTCAAAAGACATCAATGCTGTAAATGGCAAAGTGAGAATCAAGTTAGAAGAAGGAATTCAATCCGGTAAAATTTTACGTTTAAAAGGCAAAGGTATTCCAAGTATTAATGGGTACGGAAACGGAGATTTACTGGTTCATGTAAATGTTTGGACGCCGAAAACATTAAACAAAGAACAAAAACAGTTTTTTGAAAAGAATTTAACAGACGAAAACTTTACACCAAATCCCGAAAAATCAGATAAATCTTTTTTCGAAAAAGTGAAAGATATGTTTTCATAATCTAAAAACATTACTTATATTTGGGCTTTACTAGTTTACTAGTGAATTCTTTTTCATAGCAATTTTTCCCATCCTTGTGCAAATAAGGGTGGGTTTTTTTTTGAAAAAGCACTATTTTAGGTCGATTAATATTTATATTTACAGTAAATCAAAAAAAGCAAATGAGCAACATTCTTGAAGTAAACAAAGTTGTCAAAACATACGGCGATTATACCGCGTTAAATGAGGTTTCCCTCTCTGTTCCAAAAGGAAGCATTTACGGATTATTAGGTCCAAATGGCGCTGGGAAAACATCTTTAATACGAATTATTAACCAAATTACTTTACCTGATAGTGGAACCATTTTGCTCGACGGCGAAAAGTTGCAACCCAAACACATTCAGTCCATTGGGTATCTTCCGGAAGAAAGAGGATTGTATAAATCCATGAAAGTGGGTGAACAATGTTTGTACCTCGCTCAAATGAAAGGTTTGTCCAAAGCAGAAGCCAAAAAACAATTGGAATATTGGTTTGACAAACTCGATATAAAAGGGTGGTGGAACAAGAAAATTGAGGAACTTTCGAAAGGAATGGCGCAAAAAATTCAGTTTGTCGTAACGGTTTTACACCAACCCAAATTGCTGATTTTTGACGAACCGTTTTCAGGTTTTGACCCTGTGAACGCGAATTTGATAAAAGACGAAATTTTAGAATTGCGTGAAAAAGGAGCAACCATAATATTTTCGACACACCGAATGGAAAGTGTGGAAGAATTATGTGACCATATTGCTTTGATTCACAAATCCAATAAATTAATTGAAGGAAAACTAAACGACGTAAAACGTGCTTATCGAAGTAATACGTTTGAAGTTGGAATTCTAACGAGTAATGTGGAAGGTTTGATGTACGATTTAACACAAAAATTCAAAGTCAGTCCGGCTTCTTTTAAATCTTTAAACGAAGATTTAAAACTTCAAATAGAATTAGGAACTGCAAATTCAAACGAATTACTGCATGTTTTGACGCAAAGAGGTCAAGTGACGCATTTTGTTGAAAAAATTCCGAGTGTGAATGATATTTTTATTCAAACGGTTACACAGTAAGTTTTTAAAATTTCAAAAAATATAATCTTCACATAGAAAATGAGCATATTAACCCTAATTATAAAAAGAGAATTCATTGCAAAAGTGCGAAACAAATCCTTCATTGTAATGACTTTTTTGAGTCCATTACTTTTTGTGGCCCTTGCTGCATTTGTTGGCTATTTAAGTACGTTGCGTTCGGATGTAAAGAAAATTATGATTCACGACGAGTCGAATTTATTTGCCAATGATTTCAAACAAACTGACGAATATCATTATTTGGATTTTTCGCAAATGCCTTTGCAAGCTTTAAAAGACAGCATTGTCGCTGAAAAATATGAAGGAATTTTATTCATCCCAAAAAATGCCGACAATAAAGAGTTATCGACGAAGATTCAATACATTTCAAATGAAAGTCCAAGTATGTCATTCATCGAAGATTTACAGGATATTATTGGAAAGAAAATGACCGTTGATAATTTCCAAAAAGCAGGTTTGGATACGTTGGCGATTAAAAATGCACAGGCAAAAGTCAATATCAATTTGACGAAAGTTTCGGGCGAAGAAACGGTAAAAGGTTTAAACGAAATCAAAGTAATTATTGGTGGTGCGTTTGGTTATTTAATCATGATGTTCATTATTATCTACGGAAACATGGTGATGCGAAGTGTGATTGAAGAAAAAACAAACCGCATTATCGAAATCATCATTTCATCGGTAAAACCATTCCAACTGATGATGGGAAAAATTATCGGAACTTCTTTAGCTGGTGTTTTGCAATTTGTGATTTGGGCAATTGTCGGAACTATTTTGTTCTTCGTCGCTTCCCTATTTTTTGGAATGGAGATGAGCACTCCAACTACGGAAATGGCGTCGGCTTCTGGAAATAATTTTGCAGGAACCGCTCAACTTTACATTAGCGAATTAATGAATTTACCACTTGGTACTTTATTGAGTTCATTCCTAATTTACTTCATCGGAGGTTACTTTTTATACAGTTCTATTTATGCTGCAATTGGTGCTGCTGTTGACAACGAAACCGATTCACAACAATTTCTGTTGCCTATCATTATGCCTTTAATGTTAGGGGTTTATATTGGTTTTTTCAGTGTTTTAAGTGAGCCACACGGAACAATTGCTACTGTTTTTTCAATGATTCCATTGACGTCGCCAATTGTAATGTTGATGCGAATTCCATTCGGAGTGCCTTGGTGGCAAATTCTGATTTCTGTAACAATATTGTTTGCCACTTTCTTTTTCGTAGTTTGGTTTGCTTCTAAAATTTACCGCGTTGGAATTTTAATGTATGGTAAAAAACCAACATGGAAAGAATTGTACAAATGGTTGAAATATTAAATAGATGGAGGTAATCAACCAAATAAAAGATTTTCTTGGACTGAGTTTAATCCAATCTAAACACATTAATATTACAATTGGTGCGTTGATTGCGGTTGTTTTTGCTTTCTGGTTTACGAGTTTTCTATTGCGAATGATTCGAAAGTTCGTCACTAGAAAACTACCTATCGAAGACACCAATAAATTTATCAGTATTTTTCAATTCATAAAATACTTGGTTTATTTGTTCGTAATCATGTTTGCCTTAAGAATTTCAGGCGTTGATATTTCCGTTTTACTTACGGCGTCAGCGGCAATCTTTATTGGATTGGGTTTTGCATTGCAACAACTTTTTCAGGATTTAATTGCGGGAATTTTAATTATTATCGAACAATCCTTGAAAGTCGGAGACATCATCGAGTTGAATGGAAAAGTGGGAAAAGTAGACAAAATTAGTTTGCGTTCTACGCGAGCGTATACGCGAAATCAACGTGTGATGATTATTCCCAATCACATGTTTATGAATGATTTGTTATTCAATTGGACCCAAAATAACACGGTAGTTCGTGATAATATCACCATACAAATAGCTTATGGTTCGGACACGCGTTTAGCAGAAAAGCTGCTTTATGAAAGTATCGCAAATATTCCTGAAATTTTACAAGACCCGAAACCCAATGTTTTGTTTGATAATTTTGGAGAATCTTATTTAGATTTTGTGGTTAATTTTTATGTCAACGATGCTTTTGTAGTGCAAACGACAAAAAGCGATTTGCGTTTTGAAGTAGATAAAAATTTTAGGGCAAATAATATTGTAGTTCCGTTTCCACAACGTGAATTATATATCAATCAAAGTAGAATGGTGCAAGATTCCGAAATAAAAATGCCAAATAAAACAGAAGAATAATGTCAAGAATATTAATAATAGAAGACGAACCTGCGATTAGAAGAGTATTGAACAAAATTCTTTCGGAGGAAAATGATACGTACCAAGTCGAAGAGGCCGAAGATGGACTTATTGGAATTGAAAAAATAAAAAACACCGATTACGACCTTATTTTGTGTGACATCAAGATGCCAAAAATGGACGGAGTCGAAGTTTTGGAAGCGACAAAAAAGATAAAACCGGAGATTCCAATTGTCATGATTTCAGGTCATGGCGATATGGAAACCGCAATAAATACCATGCGTTTAGGTGCTTTTGATTACATTTCAAAACCGCCTGATTTAAACCGATTATTGAATACGGTTCGTAATGCATTGGACAAAAAACAGTTGGTTGTTGAAAATAAAATTCTTAAAAAGAAAGTCAGCAAGAATTATGAGATGATTGGTGATTCGAAAGAAATCCACCACATCAAAGAAATGATTGAGAAAGTTGCATTAACCGATGCGAGAGTTTTAATTACGGGACCTAATGGAACAGGAAAAGAGTTGGTTGCTCATCAACTGCATGAAAAAAGTGAACGTGCTGCAGCACCGTTAATTGAAGTGAATTGTGCGGCAATTCCATCTGAATTAATTGAAAGCGAATTATTTGGTCATGTAAAAGGAGCTTTTACTTCGGCCATAAAAGACAGAGCGGGCAAATTTGAAGCTGCAGATAAAGGAACTATTTTCTTGGATGAAATTGGCGATATGAGTTTGTCGGCTCAAGCCAAAGTGTTACGTGCTTTACAAGAAAGTATGATTACGCGAGTGGGTGCTGACAAAGACATAAAAGTTGATGTTCGCGTAGTTGCGGCAACGAATAAAGATTTGAAAAAAGAGATTGCTGAAGGTCGATTCCGTGAGGATTTATACCATCGTTTAGCCGTAATTTTAATCAAAGTTCCAGCATTGAATGACCGTCGAAATGATATACCTTTGTTAATCGAACACTTTTCAAAGAAAATTGCCGACGAACAAGGTTCAAATGCCAAAGAATTTTCTGCTGAAGCATTGACTTTATTGCAAGAATACGATTGGACCGGAAATATTAGAGAATTACGAAATGTGGTTGAACGTCTTATTATTTTAGGTGGGGCGACTATTTCGGAAGAAGATGTGAAACTTTTTGCCAGTAAATAATTTGGGTAAAAAAGTGTTCAAGATCATAAAAAAAAGAGAATGAAATTAAAGAAGATAAATACAAATTTGCAGAATGCGTTAATTGAAAATGAATTAACAGAAGCAAATGAAATCCAAAAAGAAACGTTTTCACTGATAAAAAGTGGAGCAGATTGCGTTATTATCGCTCCTGAAAAGTCAGGAAAAACGACTACGTTAGTTTTAAATGTGATTCAAAAACTTGAAAAAGAATTTCAAGAATCTCCGAGAGCTTTGATTGTTGTTTCAAACAAAGAAAAGCTAATTGAGATGAAACAAATGTTCGAAAAATTCGGAAACTACACGAATCTGCGAGTGTACGGCGTTCATGATAAAGGAGATACAGAATTTGATAAAAATCATATTTCATTGGGTCTTGACGTTTTAATTGGAACTCCAAACCGTTTAAGTGACTTGTTTTCGACTGCAGGTTTTGATGTAAACCAACTCAAAATGTTCATCGTTGAGGATACAGATGAATTGTTAAGATTGCGTTATGATACTAAAATAGCAAGAATTGGAGAAAACATTAAAACACAACGAATTCTATTTTCAGAAAATGATTCGGAACGATTAGAGATTTTTGCAGAACGAATTATGATGATTGAGCCAACATGGTTTGACTTTAACGGTGCCGGCGAAGAAGAAGAGTATGCAGACGAAGACGGTGACGAAGAGGATGAAGAAGACGGCGAAGAAGAATAAGATTAATTAAAAAATTAGAGATATGGGAATGATAAAAGTATTTTCGGGAAGCCAAATTTTAGCGCAAGCTTTAAACGAAAAAATTAAAGCAGTTGGCGTTGACACGATTATGAAGGACAACATTCAATCGGCTCGTTTGGGTGGGTTTGGAAACAGTGATTTAGCGGTTGAAATCTTTATCGAAGAAGTAGATTTTGGAAAAGCAAATGCAGTAATAGAAGAATTTAGATTGAGTATTTAATTGCTCAATTCAGTTTAAAACATCAAAAAACATCCTTTTAAATTAGGGTGTTTTTTTATGCGAAATTATCTCGCAAACCGCTTATCTTTGCACCTTTAAAAATCCAGCAGCTTTTTCGTCTTACGACTTCTGGCTTCTAACTTCTAACTTTTCAAAATGATTACAGTTAACGATATCTCCGTTCAATTTGGCGGAACTACACTTTTTAGCGACGTTTCTTTCGCCATTAATGAAAATGATAAAATCGCCTTAATGGGTAAAAATGGTGCAGGAAAATCGACACTGTTGAAAATTATTGCAGGTCAAAGTAAACCTTCAACAGGAAATATCTCAGCACCGAAAGATGCTGTTGTTGCTTATTTGCCGCAGCATTTATTGACGCAAGACGATGCAACTGTTATGGAAGAAGCGTCCAAAGCGTTTGGAGCGATTTTCAAAATGAAAGGGGAAATTGACGAAATTAACGAACAACTTACAATTCGGACCGATTATGAATCAGACGAATACATGAAATTGATTGAACGTGTTTCTGATTTAAGCGAGAAATTTTACGCGATTGAAGAAGTTAACTACGAAGCAGAAGTAGAAAAAATATTAGTTGGTTTAGGTTTTAACCGTAAAGATTTTAACCGTCCAACATCTGAATTTTCAGGAGGTTGGAGAATGCGAATTGAGTTGGCAAAAATACTTTTACGTAAACCCGATTTGATTTTATTGGATGAGCCTACGAATCACATGGATATTGAAAGTATTCAGTGGTTGGAAGATTTCTTGATTAATTCTGCAAAAGCGGTTGTGGTAATTTCGCACGATAGAGCGTTTGTAGATAACATCACCAATCGTACAATTGAAGTAACAATGGGACGAATTTACGATTACAAAGCTAAATATTCACACTATTTAGAATTGCGTAAAGATCGAAGAATTCACCAGCAAAAAGCCTACGACGAACAACAAAGAATGATTGCCGATAATCAAACGTTCATCGATCGTTTTAAAGGAACATTCTCTAAAACCGATGCCGTTCAATCGCGTGTAAAAATGTTGGAGAAATTGGTAATTGTACAAGTGGACGAAGTGGATAATTCAGCGTTGAAATTGAAATTTCCGCCAGCAGTTCGTTCGGGAAATTATCCTGTAATTGTGAAAGATTTAGCCAAATCGTATGGTGAACATTTGATTTTTCAAGATGCCAATATTGTTATCGAACGTGGAGATAAAGTGGCTTTCGTCGGTAAAAATGGGGAAGGAAAATCGACAATGATTAAAGCTATTATGAAACAAATCGAAATCAATGGCGGAAGTGTAGAAGTAGGACACAACGCTAAAATTGGTTATTTTGCCCAAAATCAAGCTTCTTTATTAGACGAAAATGCTACGATTTTTGAAACGATAGATCATATTGCGGTTGGAGATATTCGAACGCAAATAAAGAATATTTTAGGGGCATTTATGTTCCATGGTGATGACATTCAGAAGAAAGTAAAGTTCCTTTCGGGTGGAGAAAAAACACGTTTAGCAATGATTAAATTGCTTTTGGAACCTGTAAACTTATTGATTCTAGATGAACCTTCGAATCACTTGGATATGAAAACAAAAGATATCATTAAAGACGCATTGCGTGATTTTGAAGGAACTTTAATTTTAGTTTCTCACGATAGAGATTTCTTAGACGGATTAGCCACTAAAGTTTTTGAATTTGGAAATAAACGTGTGAAAGAGCATTTTGAAGATATCAACGGATTTTTGGCACACAAGAAAATGGAGCATATGAATGAAATAGAGAAATAAAAATTTAATAATTTCAATGAAAGTAATATTTAATTGGAGAATGTTTAATGCTGAATTAATCTTTAAAATAGTTCAATGATTCAAGAAGTAATAGAAGAGTTTTTGTACACGTTTTTCAAGGGTATTGCAAAAAAAATCGGACTGACTCTTCGTTTGCTATGGTATGGTCGAAAAATCAGCATTGAAGAAATTACTAAAAGTAAGTGGAATGTAAGAATTGGATTTTTAATTATTCTTTTAATAATTATTACGTTTGCTTTTATTTTGATTTAATAAACGGTTGATTATAAATTTACAAGCACAAAAAACCATTAAGTTTAAAAGCTCAATGGTTTTTTTTGATCCAATAATTATAACTGTACAAAAGTTGAGATGCTGAATTTATTTAAGCATTTCAGGTATTACGAGTTGGATTTCTCAATTTGTTTTGTGATAAAATCATAAATCAAACGTACTGCAACTCCCGTTCCACCACTTTGTTTATAACCACTTGGCTTATCAATAAACGAAGCTCCAGCAATATCCAAGTGAATCCAAGGATAATCTGTGAAGTGTTCCAAGAATTTTCCAGCAGTTGTTGCACCACCAATTGGTCCACCAATATTTTTTAAATCGGCAATATCCGATTTCAATAATTCCGCGTATTCTTTCCAGAACGGTAGTTGGATCAAACGTTCGTAAGTATTTTCACCAGAGACTTTTAAAGCATCCATTTGGTCTTGTGCATTTCCAGCCATTGCAATTCCAAAAGGTCCTGTTATTGCTGCAGAAGCACCAGTTAACGTTGCCATATCAATTACTAATGCAGGATCAAAACGTTTTGCATACGTCAAAGCATCGGCTAAAACCAATCTTCCTTCCGCGTCTGTGTTCAAAACTTCAACGGTCGTTCCGTCCATCATCGTGATTACATCATCAACAACTAAAGCGTTTCCAGAAATTTTATTATCGGTAGCAGGTACAAGTCCAATTACGTGGTAAGGCAAATTATTTTGAGCAATTGCAGAAATAATTCCTAAAACTGCCGCTCCACCAGCCATATCTGATTTCATACCGGGCATCGATCCACCTACTTTTAGTGAATAACCACCAGTGTCAAATGTCACTCCTTTTCCAACTAAAACTAACGGTTTTGTATTTACCGCATTTGTTGGTTTGTACTTCATAATGTTGAAAGTAGGTGGTGTCGTTGAACCTTGATTCACACCTAAAAGTCCGCCCATTTTCAATGCTTCAATTTCTTTTTTGTGCAAAATTTCAGTTTCAAAACCAAACGCTTTTCCTGCTTCAACTGTAATTTCTCCAAATTTCAATGCATCTAAAAAGTTTACAGGTTCGTTCACCATTGTTTTGGTATTTGAAACCGCATTAATTAAGGCATTCAACTGCTTTAATTCCGTCTGTGAAAGTGACGATTCAGAAATATAAACGGAAATCTCGTCGTTCGTAGCGTCTTTTTTATATTTGGTAAATTTATAGCTGGCCAACAATAATCCTTCTAAAAACGCAGTCTTCATTGCTGTATTTAAATGACTTAAACCAACTAAATGAGCTGTTTTTATTTTTTCGCTTTCTAGTTTTTTATATAAATCAGCACCTGTAATTCTCCAGTTCTCAGATTCGTCCGAAGCATTTACAATTACTAAATAGGGTTTTTCTGCAAAGAAAGAAAGAACAGTTCCTTTTTTACTTTCCATCGCCAATTTTACTTTTTGAACCACTTGAGGACGCGGCTCAAATTGTTTTAAATGTTCTTCGTTAGAACAAATTATGAGGGAAACGCTTTCTTCTGTGATCTTTGACGAATCAGAATAGGAGTGAAGCGAAATGTTTAAGTAATTCTTGGTGTACATCGTAAATTTGAATTAAAATTAAGAAGTTCAAAAGTATTGTATTTGCAAAGAAATTCCTATTGTTTTAGTATTTGAGTAAGAATTGTTAAGGTGAAATAACCGCTAAATTTATTCCTTAAAAACCATGTCAATACACATAACCGCTGCTAAGATTAAAGGTCGTACCGCATCATTTTGCGGAACGTCGTTGTGAATTTGCAGCACGTAATTATCAGCCGAAGTAAAGAATTCTTTGCCGATACCTGCCCATTTTTTACTTACATGTGCTAATTCTGTAGTTCCCTTTTTAAATGAAAAGTTCCATCCCGTCCATTTTCCTTGCAACGTACAAAGGTCGCGACCTTCGTTATCTTGAATATTAAATCGACCGCCAAAGGAAAAAAACTTCTGCTTGAAAACGCCGATCATTCGGTCCTTTTCATCAAAAATCTCGACATCGGAACGAAAGACCGTAAAACCCCGTTTGATGCTAATCACTTTTTCTCCACTGATCGTAGTGACTTCAATATGGAACGACGTCATTCGCTTGTAGTCTGTGAATCGTAGTAATTTTGTTACGAAACCCAATTTATTTTCACGCGTTTTAATAATCAGCTCATTCGTCTCGGCATCATAAATATCAAAATTATTAGCCGCTTTAAAATAACCAACATGTTCTTTAACTAAAAATAAATTTTTGTTTAAAATGGGATGCATCTTTTATTTATTTAAGGTAAGTTTAAAAATCTGAGCTTCTTGTACGTCACTGTCTTGGTCTTCGCAAAGTAGAAATTCCAATGTTTTGTCTGTGTTTTTAAAGAGTGTTATTCCTTCTAATTTATACGATTCAGTTATAGTAACCACTTTTTTGAGCTTCATTGTTTTTGCGTCAATTGTACCTAAACTACTTCCCATCACAGCTCCATCGTGGTACGTAGATTTCGAATCTTCGGCTGAAGCCAAAAAGTAAAACGTATCGTCCACAAGAATAGCATCTGTAAATGAAGAAGTTACTTTTTTAATTTTCGGCAATTTGTAACTGGTATATTGCAACGAGTAGCCTTGCGTGAAGTACCGACTGTCCACTGTGAAAATTCCGTTTTTAGCCGTTGCACCATTTCCACGTTGAAAGAAATACCATTTTTCGCCTGTAAAAATAACACCTTCGATATTAAATTCTTCGGCAGAAATTCCGGCAAAATATTGCATCGATAAATACAAATCAGTCAGATCGTGGTTTTGAAGCACCGTTTTTTCCGCTTCACTGATTTGAATCATTTTGTTTCTCGCCATTGTAGAACCTGATCCCACAACAAAAATATCGTCTTCGTATTTCGTAATTGCTTCAAAATCCGATTTCATTTTCTTCGGAATATTTTCATTTACTGCTGCATTGTCAAAGAGGAGGTGCTTTTTTAAATCAGCGTTTAGCAAGTTATATTCATACAAATAATTGCTGTTGTCCGATATAACATATAGGGAATCATTGACGCAAATCAATCCAGAAGCAGATCCGATTCCAATGATTTTGACAAATAACTCGAGTTTGAATTTTTTCATAATGAAGTACTCTTGTTGAACTGATAATTATTTTTTAAATGAAGGTACGGGATTTTTAGAATTTTCTATGTTTTTGCTCATCTTACTTTGAATTTTTCTGTAAGCCAATAAATAAATTGTTGCTCCTGCAAGTGAAATAAGTGTGCCTAAATAAATGCCATACAACGGATAAACAATTGAAACAGATAATGAATAAATAATCAAAGAAAAAATGCCGATGGGCACATTTTTGATGATCGTATGTGCGTGTTCTTTTGAATAAGTGAAGTGAATAATGAGCAACAACGGAAACAAAGTCACTGGAAATGCCGAAAACAATCCAGCCCATGTTGGCCCAACGAATCGGGGAACCGTTGTAATTACCAATATTAATAAAGAGGCAAAAAACGCTCTAATAAAAATAATTCTGTAATTCAATTTGACCTTTTTTTGAATGCTAATATTTTCAATATCTTTAAAAAGATAGAGGCACAAAAATGAAAACACAAGTGGAATTAGAATGGCGATGTACTTGTTAATTTCTATGAAATGCAACAGCCAAACGACCACGAAATAACCAGCTATCGAAAATAATATGGAATAGAACATACTGTTTTTCTCGAAGAACTTCGAAGTAATATAATAAATGTAAACGACGGACAAGGAACCAACTAGACCGATCATATTGTACACCGCACTTTCGGCAGCAAATTCCGGACTGAATTCCAACCCAAAGAAAAACAAAGTAAGTAAAGTTCCCGTGGGATATCCGGATAAAATGCCGGCCACTTTTGGGCTTACATTTTCCGCAATAAGCGACAAACCCATCACAAATGAAATCGCAACAAGTAATTTAATTATGAATAGTAATTCAATCATTTTAGATTCTTCCTTTAACAACGAAGCGTGTTTTTAATTTTGTGCAAAGGAATGAAATTTAAGGAGATTAGCGATAAAGGAATTGTAGTAAATTTTTGCCTAATCTATTAGAATTACGATAACACTTTTGTCCTAGAAGTTTGTGTGAATAGCTATGTTTTTTTAGTAAATGGATTAAATTCCAATTGATTCATATTTGTTTAAAATAGTTAGCATATTCACTTTCAATCTTTTTCAATTTAGGTAAAATATAACGCTCACAAAAAGCTCCTTCTTTATTTTTTCTATAATAATTTTGTTGGTCTTCGCTGTTTAATTTGAATTCTTTAAACAACAATGGTTTTGTAATAATTGCTTCCTCAAAGTCATTTTGAATTTCATTTATTATCTTTTGAACCGCTTCAATTTCATTGTGAAAAACATATACTGCGGAACGATATTTTTCACGAAAACTGTGGTTTTTTGTTGAAGCATGAGTATGTAAATGAATTGAAGTTAAAACTTCTACTGAGATGATTTTAGAATCATAATGAATAATCACCGCTTCAGAAAAACCATCATTTGGAAATGTAGCACTAATCCAGCCTTGCTCTACTTTTTCAACACCTTTCAATGCTTGAAAATAAGCTTCGGTACACCAATGACAACCACCACCAAAACCAATTTTTTTAAGGGTCATTTTTAAAGGTTTATTTGAATAAGGAGACTAAAAATAATCATGGGAAAATATTTAGTTATAACTGAACTTAATAACGTTTGGTCGCTTCGCGATGTGGCGGCTTAATGATGTCTAAACTATTTGTTAATGACTATTTTCCAAGTACAAAACCAACTTTAAATTAAGCCTAAATCCGCCATATTGCCAACTGGAAGTTAGCAGCCGTTTTTTGCTTTATAATATTCAATTATATGACCTATCTCAGAAATCGAATAATTTAAGTCATTGATAATAATCTTATGAAGTTTATTGTTTGTTTGTAATATGTTTAATTTAAAATAACTATTTATTTCTGACGGATTTGTTTCTTCAATTTTTGTTTCTTTAATTTCACGCCATTTTATTTGCTTTTCAGTACTTAATACTATCGATTCTTTCGAGATAATTAATTTAGGTTTTTGGTTTATTAACTTAAGTAAAGGAATCAATACGATAATTACGCAAAAAAGAATAGCAATAATTGTGTTTTTATGAATTGTATTTATGTAAAAAGTGATTATTACCAGCACAAAGCTAATAGTTAACATTTCAAAATTTAACTTAATTGAATTTTTTAAAATTACTTTTTCGCCATATTCTTTCGAATAGAATTTTTTATCAATGCAAGTTTCTTCATATTTTGAATTGTCAATTAGCTTCTTAAAAATTCTAGTTATTTTCATTTTTGATTCTCCTAGTTTGTCAAATATGACTGCCAACGTTTTGCGGCTTTGCGATGGTGCGGCTAAATATGATAAATCTTTCTATTATAAACTAAACCCCGGGAAATCTAAAATCTTTAAACTTGCGAAAATCCCGCACTATTGCAAAACCGCTGTTATCTGACGTTTCTTTTACTTCATATTTTCTTGCAAAACTTTTTCAGCATTTTCTTGTGTCGTTATAATCCACTTTTTGACATTTTTGGGCGCTCTATTTTGCTCTATTTTTGTTATAAATTCTTTAGTAGATTTATAATCGTCTGCTTCTGGTTGAAGGTCTGTATATATTTTTAAAGTTTCAAGCATTCTGCTAACTTCGTCATAACTCAATCCTTTTGTATAAAGTAATGTTTTGTAACTATTTCCAATAAAATAATTTACTCCAAAAAATTGTCCGGAATTTTTATTTAAAAGTGGGTAAACCTTTTCGAAATATTTTATTGCTTCGTCCATTTTTGCAGGTTTTTGCGTATAATTATTAATTCCGCTGTACCATAATGACGCAACATTTAAACTGTCCGATTCTAAAATTTCATTTAAAGTTTCTTGTGCTTTTAAATTTTCCTTCTGATTAATTTGCGATAATGCAAGTTGATTTTTAAGAATTAAATCATTAGGATTTTTTTCAATTCCTTTTTTGAAGATTAATTCAGCATCTTTTGGTTTATTTTGGTTTAGTAAATTATTCCCCTCCATTAAGAAATCAGTATTTTCTTGGGCAGAAATAATGGTTGAAAAAATTGTGAAAATTATAACTAAAATTTGTTTCATTGCGGTTTTTTTGAAATGACAGATAACTTATATATTGACGCTACTTTGTATCGTGTATACATCTAATTTAAGATGTATACACGATACTTTTTAGCGCATATTTAATTTTCTATAAATATACTTATTTCCTCGAAACCAACTAAAAACTTGCTCGAAATTAAAAAATCGCCAACACCCTTTTAAATTCCAATCAATTTAAATACTTTTATATAAATCAAAAAGCTATGAAAAACCTGAACATTGAGGAACTTCGCGTAACCACACAAATAAAACTCGCAGATCTTCCCACTAAAATAGAAGTAAAACCAAATGAAAAACGTTTAAAGGAAAAACTCAAAAAAATCCGTCATGAGTTAAGTGAACTGCAAGATGTGATGTATGCTCATGATAAATACAGTTTACTGGTTTGTTTACAAGGAATGGATACCGCCGGAAAAGACAGTTTGATTCGGGAAGTGTTTAAAGAAATCAATCCACGTGGAGTAGTGGTGGAAAGTTTTAAAACACCCACAAGTGCGGAATTAGAACACGATTTTCTTTGGCGTCATTACAAAGCATTGCCCGAACGAGGGAAAATTGGCGTTTTTAACAGAACACATTACGAGAATGCTTTAGTCACAAGAGTGCATCCTGAATATCTTTTGAAGGAAAACATTCCCACAATTTTATCGGTTGAAGATATTCCAGAAAATTTCTGGCAAGAACGAATGAAAGATATGATCAACTTTGAAAATCACATTTCTAAAAGCGGAACGATTGTGTTGAAGTTTTTTCTGCATTTGAGTAAGGAAGAACAACGAGAACGATTGATGCGGCGTCTGGAAAAGAACAAACACAACTGGAAGTTTTCTCCTGGCGACCTAGAAGAACGAGCACTTTGGGAAAAGTACCAAGAGTGTTACGAAGAGATTTTAAATACTACTTCTACTGAGAAAGCGCCTTGGTTCGTAGTTCCGGCGGACGACAAGGAATTAGCACGGTACATTGTTGCAAAAATTATTTTGACGGAGCTAAAAAAACACACGGACATTCAAAACCCCACATTATCTGAAGAGGTTCAAGAAAACATCAAAAAGTATAAGAAAATTTTGAGCGACAGCAAAGAATAAGACATAAAAAAAACCCTGAAAAATTGAATTCTTCAGGGTTTGAATTTTATAAAAGTGCCGTATTATAATTTGAAACCGTAAGCCAAACGCAAAGCCAATTGGCCCATTCCTTCTTTACCTTTTGCATTTGCAAAATCATTGTAGTGTTCGTAACGTACACTCAAATCGATATATTTTGTAGCATATCCAATACTTGGCGCTAATAATAAAGACGTTTTATCATAACTGTTAGTTACTGAAATTGCAGCACCAACTTCTCCCATTAGATAGAAACGGTCTTCCCAAATGAATCCTTTGAAACCAGCTTTTACTGGAATAAATCCTAAATCTTTTACTGCTTCATCTTTGAATAAATTCGTGAATCCTGTAGTTAAAGTTAAAGAAGTTCTTTTAGATAAATCATATTGTAAACGTACATCTACTCCTAACGCTAAACCGTAAGCATCGTCAAAAACATAACCTGCATTTGCTCCAACTCCTAATTTAAATTTTTGCTCGTAATCATCTCCTTTAATGTCTTGTGCATTTACTGTTCCGACGAAACATAGTGCAATAACAGCAATAATTGATTTTAAATTGTTTTTCATAATTTTTGTCTTTAATGTTATTTAAATTTTGAATTTCGGTGTTTGTTGAAATTCGATGCAAATATAGTGTGGTGATTGAGATTAAAGTTACATGATTTTTAAGATTGTTTATACTTTAACATTCAGCTGGATTTAGAAAACACTGTAATTCTATAAATCCATTTTAAAGCTTCCTAAGTAATTATTAACAAAGTTTAACGACGAAAATTTGGAAAAAGTGCCATAATAATTAACTTGGGGTATAATTAAAAATACAATCTATGATTTCAATTCAAAAATTCGATAAAAACCAAAATTTCATAAACGGAAAACAAGAGGAAGTAAATGAATTTCTCTTTAAAAGCTTGCAAGAATACGGCGATCCTAAAAGCGACATTAATGATGCTATCAATTACTCTTTAGGCATGGAAAATTCACCAGGCGGATTTGTTTTGGTTGCAAACGATGGCGAAAAAGTAGTGGGAAGCGTGGTGGTTAATCGAACTGGTATGAAAAAATACATTCCAGAAAACATATTGGTGTACATCGCAACAGATCCGAAATACCGCGGAAAAGGGATCGGAAAGAAGTTGATGGAACAAGCAATTGCAACCGCAGAAGGAAGTATTGCACTTCACGTAGAACCTAATAATCCTGCAAAAGGTTTGTATGAAAAATTAGGATTCACAAACAAGTATTTAGAAATGAGATACATCAAAAAATAATTTATGGCTTATATAACTTTAGAAACTAAAAAGTTAGCAAATAATTTCAACCACTTAAACGATTTTTTCAAAAGCCACAATATTGATTGGAGTATTGTGACCAAAATTTTGTGTGGAAATAAAAAGTACCTGACCGAATTACTCAATTTAGGTATTAAACAATATTCGGATTCTAGAATTTCTAATTTGAAAATGATCAAGAATTTGGATCCCAATGCACAAACAATCTACATCAAACCTCCAGCGAAAGGAGTGATCGAAGAAGTGGTGACGTATGCAGATATTAGTATGAATACGGATTTTCATACTATTGAAATGCTTTCAGAAGAAGCAGTAAAGCAAAATAAAATTCACAAAATTATCATCATGATTGATCTTGGCGAATTGCGTGAAGGCGTAATGCGGGAGGATTTCGTTGATTTTTATGCCAAGGTTTTTGAAATGAAAAACATTGAAGTCGTTGGTTTGGGAACAAACCTGGCTTGTCTTTATGGTATAAAACCCAACAATGATAAGTTATTGCAATTGTGTTTGTACAAACAATTGATTGAGCTTAAATTTAATGTAACAATTCCATTTGTTTCGGGAGGTTCATCAGTTACAATTCCGTTAATCAAACAGGGATTATTGCCCAAGGATATCAATCATTTTCGCGTAGGCGAGACATTATTTATGGGAACGGATGCCTATAATAATTTGCCTTTTAAAAATATGGACAACGATATTTTCAAACTTTATGCTGAAATTATCGAATTGTATGAAAAACCATTGATTCCAATTGGAGAGTTGGGCACCAATCTTGAAGGAAATACGATGACATTTGACGAAAAAAACATCGGAAAGAGTTCTGTTCGTGCGATTATTGATATTGGATTGTTGGATATTGATATGAAGCATTTGGAAGCGACTGATGAAAATGTCAAACTCGCTGGAGCGACATCCGATATGGTTGTGCTGGATTTAGGTGAAAATTTGACCAACTTTAAAGTGGGCGACCAAATGGAATTTACCTTAGATTACATGGGAATTGTGCGAATCATGAACTCAAAATACATTGAAAAAAGAGTAGTTCATTAGATTTAAAAATTTCTTTCGTCTTTTTTAATATTTTCAAATTATCTTACAAAGTCGCAGAAATGCAGAGTGTATTTTTATCGATTTGCATTTCTGCGACTTTGCGAGAAAAATTAAACCGAAAATAGCGAGCGAAAATTTAATTCTACATTAGTAAAACCTTATAACTATTTTCTCTTTTAAGATTCTATCTTTGCACAAAAATTGCAAAAGTGAATTTAGAACAATATACCAAAGAATTTTCCTACAACTTTAAGTTAGCCTATCCAATTATTTTAGGAATGGTGGGACATACTTTGGTGGGAATTGTAGATAATATAATGGTGGGGAAATTAGGCCCAACCGAACTTGCTGCTGTTTCTCTAGGAAACAGTTTTGTTTTTATTGCCATGTCGTTGGGAATTGGTTTTTCAACAGCAATTACACCTTTAATTGCCGAAGCTGATGGTGCAAAAGATATTAAAGAAGGTCGAAGTATTTTTCAACACGGCCTTTTATTATGTACCGTTTTAGGAATTTCATTATTTACCATTATTTTCTTTTCAAAGCCTTTGATTGGTTATATGAATCAACCTGAGGAAGTGGTGGAAATGGCAAAACCATATCTTGATATTGTTGCGTTTTCTTTGATTCCCTTGATTATGTTCCAAGCATACAAGCAGTTCGCCGATGGAAAATCAGAAACTAAATACTCCATGTGGGCGACCATAATTTCGAACGCAGTCAACGTTTTATTAAATTTCTTATTGATTTATGGAATTTGGATTTTTCCAAAATTAGGAATTATCGGAGCTGCCGTGGGAACAATCGTCTCTCGAATTGTGATGTTAATTTACATGCACATGGCGCTAAAAAGTCGTGTGAAATTTGCTCCTTATTTTGAAAACTTCAGCTTTGCAGAAATTAGAAAAACTGCTTTAAAGAAAATCATTAATCTTGGAACACCATCTGCGATGCAAATGTTTTTTGAAGTGGCTTTGTTTACAGGAGCGGTTTGGCTTTCGGGAATGTTAGGAACTACTAGTCAAGCAGCAAACCAAATTGCGTTGAGTTTAGCATCCTTAACATTCATGTTTGCAATGGGATTAAGCGTTGCAGCAATGATTCGGGTTGGAAATCAGAAAGGTTTGCGCGATTATCCAAAATTACAACTCGTTGCTCGTTCCATATTTTTACTAGCGATTGTTTTGGAAATTTTCTTTGCGTTAATTTTCGTTTTATTCCATCAATATTTACCAGAATTTTTTGTCAGTACCGCACAAGATTTGAATTATGCTGAAAACCAAGAAGTGATTAAAATTGCATCGCATTTACTTTTAGTAGCCGCTATTTTCCAAATCACAGATGGAATCCAAGTGGTAATGTTAGGCGCTTTACGTGGATTACAAGACGTGAAAGTACCAATGTATCTTGCATTCGTATCGTACTGGATTATTGGTTTTCCAATTTCAATTTACTTGGGATTATATACCGATTTAGGTGCTGTGGGAATTTGGATTGGACTTTTAGCCGGACTTACAGCAGCCGCATTATTTTTGTATCTTCGCTTTGAAAAATTAACTAAAAAATTAATCGACACTCAAGCTTCTGCAGCAGTGTAAATCATAATCATACCATGGAATTACCAAAATTTTTATTAGGAGACAATACGGACTTCCCAGAAGACATCTTTGTTATTCATTTAGATTACCCGCGTTTTATTATCAATCTAAAAGATGATGAAGTGGAGTTTATAGAAGAAGACGAGGATTTAGACGAAGCTGAGTTAAATGCCGAAATGGAAAATTTAATCACTTTAGCAAACGCATTTTACGACCGAGAAATAGCTTTATACGAGGAGTAAAAAGTTATGCCACAGATTCAAAAGATTAAAATGATTATTTTGAGGAATTGGTTGATTTTTAGCTTTGGAAATATTACTCACTTCAAAATTTACGGTTTAACATTACCTACAAATAGAATCTGTGAAAATCTTTTTAATCAGTGACTAAAAAAATTTGTGTAAATCTGCGTAATTTGCGGTTAAACACTAACTATTAGAAGATAAAATCTTTGTAAATTATTTTAATCAGTGGCTAAAAAAATTTGTGTAAATCTGCGCAATTTGCGGTTAAACACTAAGGATTAGAAGATAAAATCTGTGAAAATCTTTTTAATCTGTGGCTAAAGAATTAGTGCAAATTCATGCTAATCTGTGTAAAACGACTATTTATTAAAATAATGTTCCAATAAAATTCTAGCAGCTGCAAATGGTGATAATTCATTATTTTGCACTGCTTTTTTGTTTTCGGCCAATAACTTTTTGATGGATAAATCATTGTAGAAATCATTTTTCAACTGTTCTTCAATCGTTTCCATCATCCAATATTGATTTTGTTCTTGGCGTTTTGCTTCGAAATAATGATTTTCAGTTGTCAATTCCAAGTACTTCGAAATCGTTTCCCAAACCACATCAATTCCCTCTTTTGTAATTGAACTACACATCGATACTTTTGGCATCCAACCAGAGTTTTTTGCAGGAAATAAATGCAAAGCTCTATTGAATTCCACTTTAGCAAGTTGTGATTTTTTCACATTATCGCCATCGGCTTTATTGATGACAATCGCATCTGCCATTTCCATAATTCCGCGTTTGATTCCTTGTAATTCATCGCCAGCGCCTGAAATTTTCAACAACAGAAAAAAGTCGACCATACTGTGAACGGCAGTTTCACTTTGACCTACACCAACGGTTTCAATGATAACGATATCAAAACCGCAAGCTTCACAAAGTGTAATCGTTTCGCGGGTTTTTCTTGCCACACCACCTAAAGTTGCACCCGAAGCTGAAGGTCGGATGTAAGCGTTTTTATCTTTTACCAATTCCTCCATTCGTGTTTTATCGCCCAAAATACTTCCATGCGAAATCGTACTACTTGGATCAACAGCTAAAACGGCAACTTTCTTGCCTAAGCTTGTCAGATAAGTTCCAAATGCTTCTATAAATGTACTTTTTCCTACACCAGGAACACCCGTAATTCCAATGCGGACCGACTTTTTAGAGTGAGGCAGACAAGCGTTTATTATGGTATTGGCTTTCGCCAAATGTTCAATGTTGGTGCTTTCCACTAAAGTGATCGCCCGACTTAAATCAGCCATATTGCCGGCTAATATTCCACTAATCAATTCATCTGCAGTCGGCTGTTTTCTGCGAAAGCGTTGAATAACTTCAACCGATTTTGCGTTGATAATTTCAGGTCCTGAAACGCCTTCTTTTTCGGATAACGCGGAGGTTTTTGGTGCAGAATTTTTCACTTAATAGATTTGAAAAGTAAAAGTAAGTAAAAGAGACAAGGTTTCAAAAAGAAGTCAGCAATTGTGAGGCCTCTATAAGTTATAAAAAACCGTTAAAAATTCGACAACCAATTTTATAGTAGTATTTTTGCACCCGAACTGGAGTTATGGAAAATATTATTTTAATTTTTGTCTGCTTACTAATTGGATTACTGCTGCAAAAAGTAAAGGATTTCCCGCAGGACAGCCACAAAGCACTCAATCAGTTTGTCATTTACATTTCACTTCCCGCACTTGCTTTATTTTACATTCCAAAAATAGAAATTAGTAGTGATTTACTTTATCCTTTGGCCGTGCCATGGATAGGTTTCGCATTTGCATTTCTTTTTTTCTCCATACTTGGAAAGAAGTTGGGTTGGTCTAAAAAACTCATCGGTTGTTTAGTTTTAACAGGAGGTTTAGGAAATACAGCATTCGTTGGTTTCCCTGTGATTCAAGCACTTTATGGAGAAGAAGGTCTGAAAACGGCAATCATTATTGACCAACCAGGAACTTTTGTAGTCTTGGCGACATTAGGTGTTTTAGTTGCTACTTATTATTCTCGAGGAACTGCAACTGCTTCAGTAATTATTAAGAAAATATTGGTTTTCCCGCCGTTTATAGGTTTTGCAATTGCCGCGGTAATGAATATTTTTCAATATGATTTCGTAAATGAATTGCAACCTGTATTTCAAAACCTTGGCTCCACAGTAACTCCAATCGCATTGATTGCTGTTGGACTCCAACTAAGCTTTGAACGAAAAAGCAAACATTGGAAATTTTTGACTTTAGGATTGGCTTTCAAACTTCTTATAACTCCAGCATTTTTCTGCATATTTTATATTTTTATTTTAGGTAAAAGCGGAGAAATTTTCGACATATCAATCATGGAATCAGCGATGGCGCCAATGATTACAGCATCAATATTAGCATCAACCCACGGTTTAAAACCAAAATTAAGCAGCATGATGATTGGATTTGGAATTCCACTTTCATTCGTAACGCTGGCATTTTGGTTTTGGATTTTACAGATATTTTAAATTTTTATGACAACAATAAATACAAATTCGTCGACTACTACAGGTGCCTTAGCTCAAAAAACGGTGTACCCGATATTATTTGCCGTGGCAATTGCGCATTTATTTAACGACCTTCTACAAGCGGTAATTCCGGCAGCGTATCCTATTTTGAAAGACAATTATAATTTGTCGTTTACACAAATTGGATTAATAACCTTGTCGTACCAACTTGCAGCATCTATTCTCCAACCATTAGTTGGATTATACACTGATAAGAAACCACAGCCTTTTTGGCAGATGTACGGAATGCTCTTCACTTTAGCTGGAATTGTAACTTTAGCGTATGCTTCAAGTTTTAATATTGTACTTGTCGCAGTAATTCTCGTTGGAATTGGTTCTTCCATTTTTCATCCAGAATCTTCACGAATTTCGTTTTTGGCTTCCGGAGGAAAAAGAGGTTTGGCACAGTCTATATTTCAATTGGGTGGAAATGCAGGAACTGCAATTGGACCTTTGTTAGTTGCATTTATAGTAGTTCCAAGATCGCAACATTATATTGTTTGGTTTGCATTAATCGCAATCGCAGCACTTTTTGTTTTGTATAGAATTGCATTTTGGTACCAAAACCACTTGATTCTACGAGCTAAAAAGAAATCAGATATCGTATTGCCAAATTTGAGCAAAACGCAAGTGTCAATGTCAGTAGTAATCTTGTTAGTATTGATATTTTCGAAGTTCTTTTACACCGCAAGTATTTCGAGTTATTTTACATTTTATTTGATGGATAAATTCCAACTTTCCATCCAAGACGCACAGTTTCACTTGTTCTGGTTTTTAGCGGCTTGTGCGGTAGGAACTTTAATTGGTGGACCTTTGGGAGATAAATTTGGTCGAAAATATGTGATTTGGTTTTCGGTCCTTGGAGCGGCACCATTTACACTTTTACTTCCTTATGTCGATTTATTTTGGACCGGAATTATATCTGTAATAATAGGAATGATCATTTCGTCTGCATTTCCAGCGATTTTGGTTTATGCTCAGGAATTATTACCTAAAAAACTAGGAATGGTTTCTGGCTTATTCTACGGCTTTGCTTTTGGAATGGGAGGATTAGGCTCCGCATTATTGGGTTCATTGGCAGATAAAACGAGCATCACTTACATTTACCAATTGTGTGCTTATTTACCTTTAATAGGTATCGTTGCTTTGTTTTTGCCGAATTTAAAGAAGAAATAATTATAGGTTGGTTCTAGTTTTTTTGGACAATTATAATTAGGATGTAGTTTTACATGGTCTCGCAAAGACGGAGAGACGCAAAGAAAAAACACCCAAAGCTTTGCGTCTTCGCGCCTTTGCGAGATTAAATTCTTAACTTTGTTTAACCTTAAAATTTAGTTAGACATTTTTCGATAATAATTTTAAATATGAATCACATAACAATTTCGCATGAAATTATTGAGAAACTGACTCAAATTGTCGGTTCGAATTATATTTTTACAGATGAAGAAACACGTAAAAACTACGGTCACGACGAAACTGAAGACTATAATTTTCCACCCGCTGTTTTAATTAAGCCTGCAAATACTGCTGAAATTAGTGCGATTCTAAAATTAGCAAATCACCATTTAATTCCTGTAACGCCAATTGGTGGTCAAACCGGCTTGAGTGGTGGTGCGTTATCCATTCACCAAGGAATTGGATTAGCGATGGAACGTTTGAATAAAATCATTGAAATTGATGAGAACAATCTACAAGTAACCGTTGAACCAGCTGTAATTACTCAGATATTGCGAGAAGCGGTTGCGGAAAAAAACTTGTTTTATCCGCCTGATCCTAGTTCACAGGGAAGTTGCTGGATTGGTGGAAACGTCGCTGAAAATGCTGGTGGCGCTCGAGCTGTGAAATATGGCGTGACGAAAGATTATGTTTTGAATTTAGAAGTGGTTTTGCCTTCCGGCGAAATTATCTGGACGGGAGCGAATACCTTAAAAAATTCGACAGGTTATAATTTGACGCAATTGATGGTTGGCAGTGAAGGAACGTTAGGCGTGATTACTAAAATTGTGATGAAGTTATTGCCCAAGAATTCACATACTATTTTAATGTTGGTTCCTTTTTTTAATGCGAATCAAGCGTGTGAGGCTGTCGCCAAAATTTTTCACGCGGGAATTGTTCCTAGTGCTTTAGAATTTATGGAACGGGACGCCATTAATTGGACGCTTCGTTACGTTGATGGAGTGAATATTGAAATTAAAGATGAAATTCAAGCGCACTTACTAATTGAAGTGGACGGAAATTATCCGGAGATTTTATTCAGCGAAGCTGAAAAAATTAGTGTGGTTTTAGAGCAATTTGAAATTGACGAAATTTTATTCGCCGATACTGAAGATCAGAAAAATGCATTGTGGAAATTGCGACGTGCTGTTGGCGAAGCTGTTAAATCAAATTCAATTTACAAAGAAGAAGATACGGTTGTTCCAAGATATGAATTGCCAAAACTACTTGCTGGAATTAAAGAAATTGGAAGTAAATATGGTTTCAGATCAGTTTGTTACGGTCATGCTGGAGATGGAAATCTGCATGTCAATATCGTCAAAGAAGAGATGACAGATGAAAACTGGAACACTGAAATTCCAAAAGGCATTCGTGAAATTTTTGAATTAACCGTTTCATTAAATGGAACTCTTTCTGGTGAACACGGAATTGGTTATGTTCAAAAAAACTACATGGATATAGCGTTTTCAAAAGTGCAAATAGATTTGATGCGTAGTATTAAAAAAGTGTTCGATCCCAATACTATTTTAAATCCTGGTAAAATTTTCCCTGATAGATGATGAGCAAAATAAAGATAGATCCATTCGTTTACGCCATTGTTTCCGCTGTTTTATTGGCTTATTTAATTCCGTTTTTTGGAGATAAAGCACTAGTAAAACCTGTCTTAATGGCGGTAAGTAGTGTTGGAATTTCATTGATTTTCTTCTTTTACGGGTTGAAATTGAATTATACGATAATTAAAGAGGTCATTAAAAACTGGCGTGTGCATTTGATTGTTCAAGCGGCGACGTTTATTTTATTTCCGCTTATTGTTTTACTTTTTTATCCATTCATTAAAACCGATACCGCACATACTTTATGGCTTGCCGTGTTTTTTCTCGCCGTATTGCCTTCGTCCGTTTCCGCTTCAGTTGTAATGGTTGCGGTTGCAAAAGGAAATGTTCCCGCCGCCATTTTTAACGCAAGTATTTCTGGGATTATTGGAATTTTGATTACGCCAATTTGGATGAGTTACTTCATTGCAGTTGAAACCATGGAATTTGATTTTAGTGAAATCTATTTCAAATTGGTTACGGAAATAATCGTACCGCTCATTTTAGGAATTTTATTGCAACGCTATTTTGGTGGATGGGCAATTCGAAATTCGGCGAAAATCAGTATGTTTGATAAGTCGATTATTCTATTGATTGTATTCAAAAGTTTTTCAGAATCTTTCTTGGAAGGCATATTTAACACAATAGGAATTTGGGATATGGCCATTTTAGCCTTGGCGGTAATAACACTTTTTTGGTTGGTGTATTACATCATTAAATATGTTTGTTTCCGACTCAACATCAACCGAGAAGACAGCATCGCGATTCAATTTTGTGGATCGAAAAAGTCCTTAATTCACGGAAGTGTCATGTCTAAAATTATGTTTGCAAACTTGCCATTTGTAGGAATCATGCTTTTGCCATTAATGTTATTTCACGGGTTCCAAATTGTGTTTGTCAGTTTTATCGCCGCTAAAAAAGCAAAAGAAATTGAATAATATACGACAAATGACGTATTGATTTGCTCGTTGCTTCACCTTATATTTACTGGAGTGAATAACGCCTGTTTTCACCTTATTTTTAATTTGTTAATAAGTAAACAAGCAATTATTGTTTCTTCACTTGAATAAAATAATACTACTAAAACAATGAAATTATCAGTTGAAATTTATTAGGATTTGGGGATACTAAAATCAACTGAGCTAATTTGAAAGTTGAAAGACTTTTTTAATTTTAAGGATTTGTTTTTAAGTGGAAAACCATCAATTTATTGATGGTTTTTTTGTGTTTGCTATTTATATTAATCCGAATCCACTGCAAAAGAAGCGTTTATAATTTGTTAATTTACATTCGCATTCCGAATAGGTAAGCGATAAAACGCTTATATTTGCCCACTTAATTCCACAGGCAGAAAATTCTATTTATGAAGTTTGACTTATTAGCAAAAGATCCCCAGTCCAAAGCACGAGCGGGAAGTATTACTACAGATCACGGTGTTATTGAAACGCCTATTTTTATGCCTGTTGGGACGGTTGCATCCGTAAAAGGTGTACACCAACGTGAACTAAAAGAGGAAATTAATCCCGATATTATTTTAGGGAATACGTATCATTTGTATTTGCGTCCGCAAACTGAGATTCTTGAAAAAGCCGGTGGATTGCATAAATTTATGAATTGGGACCGACCAATTTTAACGGATTCTGGTGGATATCAAGTGTATTCTCTTTCGGCAAATCGGAAGATTAAGGAAGAAGGAGTGAAGTTTAAATCGCATATTGACGGTTCTTATCATTTTTTCACGCCTGAAAACGTGATGGAAATTCAACGAACCATTGGAGCGGATATTATCATGGCTTTTGATGAATGTACGCCATATCCTTGCGATTATAAATATGCACAACGTTCCATGAAAATGACGCACCGTTGGCTGGACCGTTGCATCAATCATTTGGACACATTGCCTTATAAATACGGGTACGAACAAACTTTTTTTCCTATTGTTCAAGGAAGTACGTATAAAGATTTAAGAAAACAATCAGCGGAATATATTGCAAATTCAAACCAACAAGGAAACGCAATTGGTGGACTTTCAGTAGGAGAACCTGCGGAGGAAATGTACGGAATGACGGAAGTAGTTTGCGAAATTCTTCCTGAAGACAAACCGCGTTATTTGATGGGTGTTGGAACGCCTATAAATATTCTTGAAAATATCGCTTTAGGTGTGGATATGTTTGATTGTGTGATGCCAACGCGTAATGCAAGAAACGGTATGTTGTTTACCTCACAAGGGACAATAAATATTAAAAACAAAAAGTGGGCAGATGATTTTTCGCCAATAGATGCTATGGGCCATACTTTTGTAGATACAGAATACACCAAAGCGTATTTGCGTCATTTATTTGCTGCAAATGAATACTTAGGAAAGCAAATTGCAACGATTCACAACCTTGGATTTTATATGTGGTTGGTTCGTGAAGCAAGAAAACATATTATTGCAGGTGATTTTAGAACCTGGAAAGAAATGATGGTAAAACAATTGGGTCAACGACTTTAAGACTAGAGCAGTTTACGAATGCATATAATTGACAAATATATTTTAAAGCGATATCTTGGTACTTTTAGTGTCATGCTTTTGCTGTTTATACCCATCGGAATTGTTATTGATGTTTCTGAAAAGGTCAATAAAATGCTGCAAAATAAAGTGCCTTTTGGTAAAATTGCGCTTTATTATTTAGATTTCACGGTATACTTTGCCAATTTGCTGTTTCCAATATTTTTGTTTTTATCGGTGATTTGGTTTACGTCAAAATTAGCGAACAACACGGAAATCATTGCTATTTTAAGTTCAGGAATTTCATTTACACGTTTTTTACGACCTTACATAATTGGTGCTTCAATCGTATCTGTGTTCTCACTTTTGATGGGATTTTTCTTAGTACCAAAAGCAAGTGAAGGATTCAACAATTTCAGGTACATGTACTTGAAGGGAAACGGAAGAAATAACATGCGTCAAAGTTCCGACGTTTTTAGACAATTAGATGATAGAACATACCTTTATGTAGGCAGTTTTAACCAAGAAAATAAAACAGCGTTTCATTTCTCGTTGGAAAAATTCAAAGCAGACAATACGTTGGATTTCAAAATTTCTGCACAACGAATTAAATGGAGTGAAGAAGACAGTACCTATACTATGTTTGGTTACAACAAGCGAAAAGTGGGCGTTTTAGATGATAAAATTGAAGTACTGGCTAAAAAAGATACACTTTTTACATTCGATTTAGAAGATTTGACACCAACTGTCTACGTCGCAGAAACCCTTTCCCTCGGAGAATTAAACAAGTTTATAGACAAGGAACGCGAACGTGGATCGTCCAATATCAATACGTATTTAGTGGTTTTATATAAAAAATACAGTATTCCAGTTTCTGCATTTATTTTAACCATTATCGCGGTCGCAGTTTCTTCTATGAAACGACGAGGCGGAATGGGAATGAATTTAGCCATCGGAATTGGACTCGCATTTACCTTCATCTTTTTTGATAAAATATTTGGCGTCTTAGCCGAAAAATCAAGTATTCCGCCAATGTTAGCGGTTTGGATTCCCAATTTAAGCTTTGGTCTTTTAGCAATCTACTTACTCAATAATGCAAGAAAATAATTATTTAAAAAGCTACTTAAACCTCCATTTCATCGTTTTTATTTGGGGTTTTACGGCAGTTCTAGGCGCGTTAATTACAGTTGGCGACACTTCATTGGTTTGGTACCGAATGGGTTTAGCAGGCGTTTTTTTACTTTTATACCTGGTTTATAAAAAGCAATCCATTCGACTTCCGATGAAATCGGTGGTGAAACTTGTATTGGTTGGTTTTCTAATTGCCATTCACTGGATTTATTTTTTTAAAGCGATAAAAGTTTCCAATGTCGCCATTACATTGGCTATGTTTTCAATGGGTTCCTTTTTTGCTTCTATTTTAGAACCGTTAATCTACAAAAGAAAAGTCTTGTGGTATGAAGTTTTATTCGGATTAATAATTGTAGCCGGATTATTCATCATCATGCAGGTGGAGATAAAATATTTAGAAGGAATTATATATGCTTTATTCTCCGTGTTTATTGGTGTATTGTTTACGCTTTTTAATGGGAAACTCATTCAGCAGCACGATTCGACGGTGATTACGGTCTACGAATTTTTCGCTGGATTTCTATTTGTTTCCGTGTATCTACTATTCGACAGCAAATTTGATGCAGCATTCTTTCAACTTTCAGGAAATGATTGGATGTTAGTCCTACTTTTGGCTTCCATTTGTACCGCTTATGCTTTTACCGCTTCAGTTCAGGTAATGAAACGTTTATCGCCTTACACGGTGATGCTTACGACAAATTTAGAGCCTGTTTACGGAATTTTATTAGCCTATTTTATCATTGGTGAAGACGAAAAAATGAGTATGCCGTTTTACATTGGTTCCGTTATAATTTTGATTACCGTTATTCTAAATGGTGTTATTAAAAATAGGATTAAAGGCAAAGAGCAGCTCGAATGATTGCGAAATTTTTGCAATAGCGAAAGAAATTTTCAAATTTTTAATTCACAGAAATATCTTTCGTTCCCCGTTTTATATTTTATCTTTGTACTTCTAACAAAACTAACAAACGCACAAACCCTATGGAATATTTAGATTTTGAGCTTCCTATAAAAGAACTTGAGGATCAATTGGACAAATGTCAAATTATTGGTCTGGAATCGGACGTAGATGTTTCCAACACCTGCAAACAAATTGAAAAGAAATTAGAAGAAACCAAGAAGAAGATCTATAAAAATCTTACGGCTTGGCAACGAGTTCAACTTTCAAGACACCCGAATCGTCCGTATACGATGGATCACATCAAAGCATTATGTGGCGATACATTCCTAGAACTTTTTGGAGACAGAGGGTTTAAAGACGATAAAGCAATGGTGGGTGGCTTAGGGAAAATTGGCGGACAATCGTTTATGATTGTGGGCCAACAAAAAGGATACAATACGAAAACGCGTCAATTCCGTAATTTTGGGATGGCAAATCCGGAAGGATACCGTAAAGCATTGCGATTGATGAAAATGGCGGAGAAGTTTAATATTCCTGTTTTAACTTTAATTGACACTCCTGGAGCTTATCCAGGTTTAGAGGCGGAAGAACGAGGACAAGGAGAAGCGATTGCTCGAAACATATTTGAAATGATGCGTCTAAAAACGCCTATTGTTACTGTTATCGTTGGCGAAGGAGCTTCTGGTGGTGCGTTGGGAATTGGTGTGGGAGACAAAGTTTTGATGATGGAAAACACGTGGTATTCCGTTATTTCTCCTGAATCTTGTTCGTCTATTCTTTGGAAAAGTTGGGAATACAAAGAGAAAGCGGCTGAAGCTTTAAAACTAACTTCTACCGATATGAAAAAACAGAAATTAGTAGACGATATTATTCCAGAACCGCTTGGTGGTGCTCATTACGATCGTGAAACTGCATTCAAAAATGTAAAGGAATATATTTTGAAATCGTACGATGAATTGAAAGATTTATCAACAGTTGATCTTATCGACCAAAGGATGGATAAATACAGTAAGATGGGTGAATTTAAGGAGTAATTTCTTACAAACATATTTTAAATCCGTCTCGTGAAGCAATCCACTATGAGACGGATTTTTTTTGGCTTATTAACAATTTTAGGTTAGTTGTCAACAATTTAGAATGACAACTCATTCCATTTAATTTTTTATTTTTAGTTACATTCGCAGTATGGAAAATATCAGAAATATGAACCCGGTACGAGTAGATAAAACTACCATTATCAATTTGGAAAAAGGAAAACTCCCGCCACAGGCTCTGGATTTAGAGGAAGCGGTTTTAGGAGCGATGATGATTGACAAAAAAGGGGTAGATGAAGTGATTGATATTTTGCAACCTGATGCATTCTACAAAGACGCTCACAAACATATTTTTGAAGCAATTGTTCAGTTATTCACAGATACACAGCCTATTGACTTATTAACAGTTTCAGCACAGTTAAAAAAGAACGCAAAACTTGATTTAGCAGGTGGTGACTTTTACCTCATTCAGCTGACGCAAAAAATCTCTTCTTCCGCACATATTGAGTTTCATTCACGCATTATTTTGCAGAAATTCATTCAAAGAAGTTTAATTAAAATTTCTTCGGAAATTATTGAAGAGTCGTATGACGAAAGTACGGATGTATTTGATTTGCTTGATAAAGCAGAATCTAAATTATACGAGGTAACCCAAGGAAATATCAAACGAAGTTCAGAAACGGCTCAAAGTTTAGTAATCCAAGCGAAAAAAAGAATTGAAGAAATTGCTGGGAAAGAAGGGTTAAGTGGTGTGGCTACTGGTTTTGAGTTGCTAGACAAAGTAACTTCTGGATGGCAACCAAGTGATTTAATTATTATTGCCGCTCGTCCTGGTATGGGTAAAACGGCGTTTGTACTTTCGATGGCGCGAAATATTGCAATTGATTTTGGTCATCCGGTAGCGCTGTTCTCTTTAGAGATGTCTTCCGTTCAGTTGATTACTCGTTTGATTTCTTCGGAAACGGGTTTGTCTTCAGAGAAATTGAGAACAGGTAAATTAGAAAAACACGAGTGGGAACAATTAAGTATCAAGGTAAAAAATCTTGAGAAAGCACCACTTTATATTGATGATACGCCTTCACTTTCTATTTTTGATTTACGTGCTAAGTCGAGACGTTTGGCTTCGCAATACGGAATCAAATTAATTGTAGTCGACTATTTGCAATTAATGACAGCTGGTGGAAATGGTAAAGGTGGCGGAAATAGAGAGCAAGAAATTTCAACAATTTCGCGAAATTTAAAGGCTTTGGCCAAAGAATTAGCCGTTCCTGTAATTGCACTTTCCCAATTGTCACGTGCGGTGGAAACACGTGGATCGAGTAAGAGACCTTTGCTATCGGATCTTCGGGAATCGGGTGCGATTGAGCAAGATGCCGATATTGTATCCTTTATTTACCGACCTGAATATTACAAAATTGATGAATGGGACGACGACGAACATTCACCAACAGAAGGTCAAGCCGAATTTATCATTGCAAAACACCGTAACGGTAGTTTGGAAAATATCCGATTGAAATTTATTGGAAATTTAGGTAAGTTTGACAACCTTGAAAGTTATGGTGAAGGATATGATGATTTACCGTCAAAAATGAATTTGGACGATCAAAATCCATTTACAACACCACGAAGTTTACCGTCTCCGAACGAGGCTTTTGGTAGTAGTTCGAACAATTACGACGACGACAGCGACGTTCCTTTTTAATGACTTATAAATCCGCTTTTAGCGGATTTTTTTATGATTCGTTTTCCGTTAATTCTGCTATCTTTGAAATAAAAACGGAAAATGTCTTTTAAAAACTCATTGTATCTTCTTTTCTTGCTGTGTACGATTTCCGTAAAAGCCGGTTTTATATTGGTTCCAATGGACGAAACGACACAACAAAATCACCTAAAGGCGTACGGAATTACGTATTGGGCTTTAGAGAAACAGTACAAAGTCAGCTGGCTACTGAATTACCGTGGCGGTTCTTTTCTACTTCCAGACGCGACAGAAATTCGGAAAGAGTGTCAGATTCGGGGCGTTAGTTTTGAACCCATTTCTGATGCAGAAACCAATTCTATTTTAAACGAAATTTCGAGTCCTTCACAAAATATGGAAGCGGTAGTTTTAGAGCGAACTCCTAAAATTGCAGTCTACACGCCAAAAGGGAAACAACCTTGGGACGACGCGGTTACACTCGTTTTAACATATGCTGAAATTCCGTTTACACCAATATACGATGAAGAAGTTTTAGAAGATAAATTGATTTTATACGATTGGTTGCACTTGCACCATGAAGACTTCACCGGTCAATACGGAAAGTTTTTTGGTGCTTATAAAAATACGCCTTGGTACATTGAACAAAAAAAAGCAGCTGAAGCTTTGGCTACAAAATTGGGTTACAATAAGGTTTCCGAAGAGAAATTGGCTGTAGCCAAAAAAATACGTGATTTTGTAATTGGTGGTGGATTTATGTTTGCCATGTGTTCTGCAACGGATAGTTTTGATATTGCTTTAGCCGCTGATGGTGTTGATATATGCGAACCTATGTTTGATGGCGATCCAAGTGAAGGAAACTACCAATCTAAAATTGACTACCGCAGAAGCTTTGCTTTCAAAGATTATATTTTAGAAAGAAATCCCAATACGTACGAGTTTTCCGATATTGATATGACCACGAAACGTAAGATTCCGATGGAAAAAGATTACTTCACCTTAATGGATTTTTCGGCAAAATGGGATTTTGTGCCAAGTATGTTGTGTCAAAATCACACGCAATTGGTCAAAGGTTTTATGGGACAAACGACTTCTTTCGATAGTAATTTAGTAAAGTCAAATGTCTTAATAATGGGAGAAAGTCAGTATAATGGCGAAGCGCGTTATATTCACGGACAAATTGGTAAAGGATTTTTTACTTACTTTGGCGGTCATGATCCAGAGGATTATCAACATAGAGTAGGCGATGAACCAACAGTTCTAGATTTGCATCCAAACTCACCTGGATACCGATTAATTTTAAATAACGTACTGTTTCCTGCAGCGAAAAAGAAAAAACAGAAGACGTAGTTTGGATAATTTCAGTTAAATTGTGAAGGATTATTGGTACTGTAATCTTTTTTGATCATATCTTCAGAAAAGTTTGTTACTTGCTTGGAGACTAATACAATAATTGCAATAACGCTTTAGTTAGGTAGTTCAATATTCTTATTCATGTAGCATGTCTTATAATAACACTCTACTGTAACGGTTTCTTTTTCTTCTTTCTAGCAATAAACCAAATAAGTGCAATAGTAGCAAGTGCCATAATAATATAGATAGAAAATTGAGCAAACAAGTATCCCGCTTTATAGCCTAATGCATACGCTTTGTCTTCTTCTACAAATTGACTCACGGGTTCTAAAAGATCGAAATCTAGCGAATCGAAAAATCGATTTTGGCTGACATTATTTTTTTTAACTTTGTCGTAGTAGCAGATATTAATTAGATCATTACCAATTATGAAAGTATGCATTTCGTAGAACGGCTTTTCATCTGAGTCATAGAAAATTGATTTGTATCCAATTAAATGTCCGAATTTAATTTCTTCTGCTTTTACTGTTTCTGCTCCAATTCCTTTTACGGTCCCTCTGCTAACGCCTTCATAATATTTAATCAATGATTCATGATCGGATGGTAATTGTTGACTAATTGATACATGACTATTATCCAAAGGCAATTTTTGTAAGATATAGGTAGAAGTTCCTACCGTAGTGTATAGCTGTTTTAATTTTATTCCCTCATTAATCGTATCAAACAACCGAACATCTTCACTGGGAAATTTCAGTACAATGCTATCCATTTCGTATTCAAACCACTCCGCATCTTGTGCATTTGTTGCAATAGAACTTAAAAATAAAAAACAAGTAAGAAGGAGAGATCTAGTGAAAGTTAATAAGTTCATAGGATATTTTAGACATTTAAGAAAACGATTATTTTATTTGTCAAATATAAAGGATTCTGGTATAAGGCGATCACTTATTTTAACTAAAAGCATAGACTATTCAGCGAAACTTTCTAGTTTATGAACAATGACAACTCATTACTTCTTTGTTCAATTTAGGATTATTTTAGCAAACTTAAAAGGTAACAAACCCAATAAAAGCAGTACTTTTGCCGGTCAAAAAAAAATCAAATTATGAAAAAAGTTTACATTTTATTGATGGCAGTTGCATCATCATTCTCATTTGCACAAGAATCGATCTCATTTGAAAGTTCAGAAGGATATGCTTTAGGAACTCTTCATGGACAAAATGGATGGGAAGTTACTCAAGGCAGCGACGGTTTAATCCAAAATCAAGTAATAACGAATGAACAAGCATCTACCGGAACATTTTCTTTTAAAAATGCACATGAGCCAAGTTTTGACGAACAATGGTTTCCAATTTTTGGAGCAGTAAAAACGTTTGCAACACCATTAGACCATACAAATCTGACGTTTTCTTACGACGTAAAAGCTTCAGCTAAAAATGGTGCTGACTTTGAATTTGTACTATATTCAATTGATGCTGACGACGAATTTACTCCCGTAGCAGGTGTTGGAATTGAAAACAGAGGTTATATTTATTTAATTAAAAACGATTCATACGGTTTTGACTATGCAGAAGCAGAATGGACACCAAATGTTTGGGTTAATATTAAAATAGAAATATCTGCTGTTGAAATTAAATATTATGTAAATAATGTTCTACAGAACACCATTGCAAACTTTACGCAACTTGATGTTTTAGGTTTTAATATGTTGCATAACAATTATGGTAATGATGCTTATTACGACAATTTCGTGATCACTTCAAATAATCTAAATATAAATCCTTTTGAGTCAAATAGCGTAGCCGTATATCCAAATCCTGCTACTGATTTAATTTCAATTGCAGGACCAACGGATACTCAAATTAGTCAGATTTCTATTTATAATGTGAGAGGACAAGAAGTTTTGAAAACAAATGTGACACAAAATATCAATGTGAGTGAGTTGACAGCAGGAACTTATTTTTTAAAAGCGACCAGCACGAATGGAGCTACTTTGACAAAGAAAATTATTAAAAACTAATAAATTCTACTTATTATTAATAGAGAAGCCTCTTTTTAGAGGCTTTTTTTGTGCTGAATATTTGCTGCAAAATTTTGAAATTAACTTCTAAGGAAGAATTAATAATATCTCGAATTATTTAATTATTTAAAATATGTAAACTATTCCGTATTGAGTCAATAAAAAAGTCCCAACTTCTCTCGAAATTGGAACTTTTAAAAAAACAATAAAAGATTTTATTTATTATTATCGATCACATAATCCAATACTTTTTTCATTAAATGTACACGGTCTTTTCCGCCAACATTGTGTTTGTGCATTGGATATGGAAAGAAATCCATTTGTTTTTCTGCCTCGATAAATTTCTTCACTAAAGCAAAATTATGTTGCATAACAACTACGTCATCAACAGTTCCGTGAATTAACAGTAATTTACCTTCAAGGTTTTTTACATAATTCAATGTGTTTGCTTCATCAAAACCTTTTTGGTTTTCCGCTGGCATATCCATATAGCGTTCGCCATACATCGCTTCGTAATATTTCCAGTCGGTTACTGGACCACCGGCAACTCCTGTTGTAAATGTGCCAGGCTTTCTCAACATTAAAGATGTAGTCATGAAGCCACCAAAACTCCAACCGTGAACGGCTAAGCGATTTCCATCTACATAAGGTAGCGATTTCAAATAATCGACACCTTTTATTTGATCATCGATTTCATGAACTCCTAAGCGACCGTGAATAATACTTTCAAAAGCAAAACCTCTATTTTCAGAACCGCGATTATCAACAGTGAAAATTAAATAGCCTTGTTCTGCCATCCAATACATCCATAGACTCGCACCATCTAAATATGAATTAGTAATCAGTTGAGCATGTGGACCACCATAAACGTACACTAAAACAGGATACTTTTTAGCAGCGTCGAAGTTGGAAGGTTTAATTAATCGCGTTACTAAATCAGTTGTTCCGTCTGCTGCTTTAATCGTTTTGATTTCTGAAGTACCCATTTTGTAATCCTTGTACTTGTTCGTACTTTCTACTAAAACAGTTTCTTTTAATTTTGAATCAACCAACAAAGATTTTGATTGTGTAGAATGATTTGAATATTCGTCGAAGAAGTAATTCCCGTCAGAACTTAGAGCAACAGTGTGCGTTCCATCTGTTTTTGTTAGCAACGACTGTTTTCCTTTTAAATCAACTTTATAAGCCAAAGTGTTCATTGCATTTGGTCCCGTTGCTTCAAAATAAATTTCTGTTCCTTTTGTATTGCTTCCTAAAATTGATTTGATTACAAATTTATTCGAAGTCAGTTGTTTGATTAATTTCCCTTCGATAGAGTAGTAGTACAAGTTTTGGAACCCATCCTTTTCGCTGGACCACACAAAATTATTGGAAGTTTTACTTGGGAAAAAAGCGGGTTTTTCTGGTTCAACCCATCGTTCGTTTTTCTCATTGATCAATGTTCGGATGAACGTACCTAGTTTTGCATCATAAAGATTCATTGACATATTGTTTTGCTCACGATTTACCTCTGCAATCAACACATATTTTTCGTCTGGTGACCAAGCTAAGTTGGTTAAGTAAGCATCAACAGCTCCTTTTGGCGTAATAAATAAAGTTTCTTTGGTGGCTAAATTGTAAATCCCAACGCGTGGTTTTTCACTTTTTTGACCAATCATAGGATACTTGATACTCATCAATTTACCAGGTGTTTCTGTAATGTCCAATAAAGGGTAATCAGCTACTTCTGTTTCATCCTTTTGGTAAAAAGCAATAAAGGACGATTTTGGAGACCAGAATATACCTCCTGAAATACCAAATTCACTTCTCGCATACGTTTGACCGGATACAATTCCTGAATTCGTTTCTGCAGTTACGGCAACTTTTATATTGTTTTTGTCAATAAAATAAAGATTATTTTCTTCTGTAAAAGCCACTAAATCTTTTGCGTTATTTAATGTGGAATTTGCTGCACCATCAGGAGTCGTAGCAAGTAAATTGCCTTTTTTAGTAGTAAAATTATAAGCGTAATATTTAGAACCATCCGTTAAAATAAAGGTAGAAGCATCTTTCCACTCCATTCCCCAGAAACTTCTAAAATCTGCTTTTAGTACTTCATTTAAATCTGAAAGCGAAACCAGTTCGGTTCCTTTTGTGTCGTTAGGATTCGCAATCATTAATTTGCGTCCTAATTCTTCAAAATAAACAAATTTATTCGTTTCAGGAATCCAATGAAAACCGAGTACTTGATCTGGTCGAAAGGCTCGGTATTGTTGCATGACACCATCTTCTAATGTCAACTCTTTTGTTTGCCCAAAAGCAGCTACAATGAAAAAGAAGCTTACAAAGGCGATTAGATTTTTATTCATTTTTTACTTTTTTGATATAAAAGCAAATGTAATAAAAAGGGTTTGTTTGTAAACTACTTTACCGCATTCTTAACAAGAAAGGGAATCGATTGCTCTATTTTTGAAATTATTCGATAACGCTATCTTCAACCCGAAGTGTTGGTGCAGTAACGATAATAGTAGCTGGAGTGACAGTTGGAGCAATCAAAGGTTGGATTGGAATTAAAACTTCCGTGACCCATTTAGAAGGACTTTTCTCACTTGAGGCGTTTACAGCATAAATATCAACGTATTTTAAAGCGGTATTTCTGTTGATTTTATTTTCGGACAGATAAAGCATTGCTTTTTTAACTGCTTCATCTCTATGCGAATAATCGCCTTTCAGTATTGTTTTTAAAGCAGTAAAAGGCTGTAATTTTTCAATACTAACATCACTAGGATCTGAAACGAAAATTTCCTCTTTTAAAGGTCCACATACTGAAAATGTTATACTCTTGTTTGCCAAGTCGCTACTTTCATAGATCACAAATGGCTTTCCGTTCATTTGCAGGTTCCCATTTTTGAAAAACTTATCCATTTTTTGCAACATAGAAGTGATTTTAGAGTTCATATCTTGCACTTTTACCGTGGCAGATTGTTTCACATAATAAACACTGTCCATTTTTACTTCACCAACTACTTCAACGGAAAAATCTCGAATTTCCTTTGTGATAATTGCGTTTACATTATTCAAACTATTTTGAAACATTTTTCCAATAAACAATTCCACACCACCATTTAAAGCAGCTTTTATCTTGGTTTTAAAATCAGCTGATCCTTGAACAATCCAGTTTAATTTTGTTCCTCCAATAGAATCCTTTAAGGTAAGAGTAGATTTTGAAGTTTTATTATCTACAACTAACTTTTGCGAAATACTATCGTTTTCTCTTACAAAAAGGGATTGTACTTGTCCTTTTTCGCTTCCATTTTGCCAAGAAAAAGAACCACCTTCGCCAACAGTGTTTTCGGGAAAGTTGAATTTTAGATCATCACGGTTGGAATCTAAATCAAGCCACTGATCCCAATTTCGGTAATCATTTACATAATTAAAAACCACTTCTTTGGGTACTTTAATAAAAGTGGAACGTTTAATTGTGTAGTCGCCATTTTGGGTCGCGATGTAAACTGAGATTCCTACAAAAGCCAAAAGAAGAAGTAAGAATATATATTTAATTATTTTCATAAAGTAAGTTGAATAGCACTGTAAAGTTAGAAATTATATTTAAAATAAAGAATATTATGAAATGAATTATTAAATGAAGTTCCTGTTCATAATGTTTAGTAATTTCATAACATAATACAGTACGTTCATAACATTTAGTTTGTACAAGACTGATAAATTTGTCTCTTTAAACTTTCAATATAATAAACTTCAAAAATGGGAGCTAAAGTCAGAAAATTTTACAAGATTGGTAATCATTACGTAGGAACGCATCGAATTTTCGTTTCGTTAATCATGCTTTTTGTTTACTTGGTTTTTACAGTATTTTATTTTCAATAGTTGTATTAATTAAAGTACAATAATTATTTTCTCATTTAAATTAAGTAAAAATGTATAGTTTTGCTTACTACTTAATTGTTTAAATGATGCTTAGAAAACTACTCGTACTTTGGATTATATTTTTTTTATATGCTCCAAAAAATTACGGCCAACAAAAGCAAATCGATAGTTTAAAAATTTTATTACAGCAGTACGAATCTAAAAATTCCTCAAAACGCTTTTCAGCTGCTGATTCCACGAAAGTACAATTACTTGAGTTATTAAGTGACTATACTTTTGACACGCAACCCGATGTTTCTCTAGCCTACACACGAAAAGCACTCCAACTTTCCAATACCATTCATTACAGTAAAGGAATCTTGTACAACAACTATATATTGGGAATGTATTATTCCAATACGGGCGATTATTTGTTGGCTTTAAAACACTTAAAAACGTGTGATTCAGTAGCTAAAAGATTTAAGAATAAAATTCAAATCGCCAATATATCCAACGAAAAAGGAATCGTTTATTCCAAGATGAGCAACTATCCTGAGGCTACAAAACATACGCTAGCAGCTCTAAATTACTATGAAAAGTTAGGTGATTTGCAGATGTATGGAAATGGTTTGATCAATATGGGTATTTTATACAAACATCAAAATAAATTTGACAAGGCATTTGAATACTACGAGAAAGCCCTTAAAGTTTATGATAAAGTGGATAAAGATGCGGCTCATTTTGCGAAAGCCGCCATTTATTCAAATATGGGTCAAGCGTATTTGAAGATGGGAAATAAGGAAAAAGCGATTGAAGCCATTAATCAGTCGCAAGTTTTTGCATCAAAAGCAGGAAGTCCTTATTTAAACGCAGAAAATAGTCATACGTTAGCGGCAACATTTTTTAGAAAAAAAGACTATAAGAAAGCTATTTACTATTATGAAAAAGCGTTGCAAAGCTATGATTCCATCAATGACAAGTCGGGTATTTCTAAGACGAAGATTCATTTGGGATCTGCATTTTTTTCGGATCAGCAAACCGCAAATGCTTTTAAATATAACGCAGAAGGTTTAGCTTTAGCAAAAGCAATACAAAACCTAGAATGGCAAAAAGATGCGTATGAAAATCGAGCAGAAATGTTTGTCAAACAAAATAATTTCAAAGCCGCTTTTGAAAATCAGGTATTATTCAAGCAGATTAATGACTCAATGTTTAATGCGAGTCAAGCTAAAAAAATAACTGAAATGCAAATGCAATATGGATTCGACCAATTGCAACAGAAAAGTGAAAACCTACAGAAACAGAAAATAGCGAAGCTGAATAATGAAGCAAATCGATTACGTTTTATAAGGAATGGAGCTATTGGGTTTTCAATCGTACTTTTACTCTTGTTTGGAATTATCTTTTATAATTTGCAAAAGGTAAAAAAACAAAGAAAAGTAATTAACCTGCAAAAAGCGGAATTGGAAACAAAGAACCAACGCATTCAAGATACCTTGTCAGAGAAGGAAGTGCTTTTAAAAGAGATTCACCACCGCGTGAAAAACAATCTGCAAATTGTGTCCAGTTTACTAAATATTCAAGCACAGAACATTAGTGACGTTAAAGTGTTAGAAAGCATTAAAGAAGGACAATCTCGGGTACAAGCGATGAGTTTGATTCACCAAAATCTATATCAATCAGAAGAATTAGATGCGATAAATATTGAAAATTATTTGCAACAACTTACCGCTTATTTGCGTGATATATTTGCCGGAAAAAGTAAGGACATTAGTGTTTCTATTGAAACATCAGAATTGTATTTTGATATTGACACTGCAATTCCACTTGGGTTAATTGTCAACGAGTTGGTGTCAAATGCCTTTAAATATGCGTTCGCAGAAACTGAAAAAGGAATGATTACGATTTCTATTGATTCTGTTGATGGAGCTGATTATCAACTAACCGTTAAGGATAATGGTAGAGGTTTGCCGGATGATTTTCAAATAAAAAACAGCAAATCATTAGGATTGAAATTAGTAACAATTTTGAGCCGGCAACTTCGCGGATCAATGGTTTTTACTACGCTAAATGGGTCCATATTCACAATCAAGTTTAAGGACTTAAAAGTGTTTAATTCTTTGCGACATTCGAATTCGTTTACTCAATAAATAATGTTAGATTTGCTATTGAATAATATTTTAGTAGTAATGATAGATGTTTTAATTGTAGAAGATGAGCTTATAATTGCCGAAGATATTGCAATAAATTTGGAAAATGCAGGCTATAATGTGGTTGGCATTGCAATTGATTTTGACGAAGGTGTTGCGGCAATCAAACTACATCAACCGGATTTAATACTATTGGATATTAATTTAGCAGGTCGCAAAACAGGGCTTGACTTAGCGAAATACATTAACGACGAGTTTGAAATTCCATTTATTTTCACAACCTCTTATACAGATTCAAGTACGTTAAGTGAAGCTAAAAAGTTAAAACCCATAAACTATTTAGTAAAGCCTTTTCAAAAGGAACAGCTGTTTACGGCCATAGAAATTGCAGATTTTAAAACAAAAAATCCCGATAAAACAGAAGTACAAGACGAAAGCGAAGAGCAAGTTTTCTTTATAAAAGACGATATTTTTATTAAGGATAAACTCAAATATACGCGACTGAATTTAGATAAAATCTTATATGTAAAATCAGAAGGTAATTATCTTGAAATCCATACGGAAGAACTAAAACCTTTCCTGATCCGTTCTACAATGCATACGTTTCTGACTGAAATTAACCGAAAAAATTTCCTGCAAACGCATAAGTCTTACATCATAAATTTAGACTACTTGACTAAATTTGAAATGCCTTTTGTAACCATACAAGAAATTAAAATTCCGATTACAAAAAACTACTCCGACGAATTATTAAAAAGATTTCGAGTAATTTAATAGTGCAAACAATATTTCGTACCAAATAAGCCCTACTTCGTCACAAATAATAAAAGACTTTAGCAGCTATTGCTACTTTTGAAGAATCAAAGCGAACAATAACTTACCTGCCTAAATTCTAAGATGTATGAAATTTTCAATTGTAGATAAAATTATTCGAATAGTAATTGGAATTACTGGTTTACTAATTTATGCGACACAAGTATTTCATAAGGAGCTACTCGAACTTAGTTCGGGTATTTTAGGGATTGTGGCGTTAACAACAGTATTATTTGATTTTTGTCCCATCTATTATATTTTTGGCATTAAAAAAACAACTGTACGGAAAAAGAAACAACGCTTTTACTAAAACTTATTGTGAAAGAAGGTTCTTAATAGCTAACAAATTCAAGTCGGTTGAAACCAAATTAAGAACTACATTTTTAAGCAAATCGTCAAATTCAAATGCAGTTTCCCAATACTGTAATTTTTTGTCGTTGTCAAATAAATTCCGAATTTCCTTTACACGTTTTATAGTTTCAGAAGCATTTCGCAAATGCAAATTCTCTTGGTCTGAAATGCCTTTATGATTGTATTGCACTGTTTTTTCTGCGAAATTAACTTCGATATAGTATAATTTTTCTACTTCATTAATCGAGTGGAAGTGGCTCCATTTTGCAAATCCAATTTTTGTTCTTGAAGGATCTGAAGAATTGGTTTGTAAGCGCCATTTGCAGTTTGCTGCACGACCCCAATGGTCTGATTTTCGGTAAACGCCTTCGTTCGTAAAAATGTAGGAACTACCTGATTTACTCACGTAATTCATCGTTAAATGTTCAATTTCGGAAGCCATAACTTCATTGAAAATGCAAAAAGTATATTTGTGAAAATTGTATTTATTGTAGCTCTTCATTGCACAAATTTAGAAAGGATATCCAATAGCCAAGTTAAATACACCCGACTTTAAATTGATTTTATCTAAAATCCATCGGTCGGAGCTTGGTCCATAAGGCAATCGTAACGGTACAGCGAAGTCTGTTCGCAAGACTAAAAATGAAAAGTCAAAACGAAGTCCCACACCAGTACCGACAGCGATCTCATCTAAAAATCGTTTTGAGAAATTTTTAGATGCATCCGCATCGTTTCTAGTCCAAATATTTCCAGCGTCGAAAAATACAGCGCCATTAATAAAACTGTACAATTTAGCACGGTATTCTGTACTGAATTCTAATTTTATATCACCTGATTGGTCGGGTAAAAATGTGGCCGTGTTATCTGGAATGCTTGATCCTGGACCTATAGAACGTGCTCGAAACGCTCGAATACTATTCGTTCCGCCAATAAAAAATTGTTTGATGAACGGAATGGAAGTCGAATTTCCGTAAGCGTAAGCTCCTCCAGCAATTATGCGACTTGCGATTTCGCTGTTTTTTGACAACTTGTGGTAAAGTCTGAAATCGGCTTGCAATTTTACAAATTGACTAAACGGAACGCCTAAAATCTCTTTTGGTGCTTCATTTTTAGCATCTCCACCCATAAGTAATCCTACAGTAGTACCAGCGGTCTCAAGATCACCTCTGAAATAAATTGTGTTTTTCTTCCGCTTTTCCATCGTATTTTGGTACGTGTACGAATAAGAAGGACCAAAAATAAGTTGCTTGTCAATTACTTTTTGCAACGCGCCACTTTCATCTTTACTAATTTGATTTTCGTAAAGTTCTGTAACATGCATTGGACTTGCGTAGGTAATATCGGTTATCTTAAGTTCGTGTTCCTTGCGAATGTTTTCTTTCCAGATGTAACCAAACGAACCTTTAAAAGTGTTTAGGGAATACAATTTCGAACGCTGTTGAAACTCATAACTCAAAAGTGCTTTGGTTTTTGGCACAAATCCACTGCCGGATTTTAGTTTTATTGGCGCTATAAAACGCGGCCAAATTAAACTGGTTTCTGCACCAAAACGATAGACGTTAAACCCATTGTTTTGTCCTGCCATTTGGAATTCAAGTCCACCGAAGGTTGAGATACTCAATAATTCAGCACCTTTGAAGGTATTTCTATTGCTCCAGTTGACATTCAGTTCCGTTCCGGCATAATTGGCTGAATTACTTTTAGCCAGCACTTCTATTCGAAATGATTTTTTAGGTAACAAAGTCAAATAGTAATAAGCGTCCAAATAATTTCCAGTGGTATCGGCAACTTTAAAAGAGTTCTTTACAAATTTGAACGTGCCTAAATTAACGAGTCGGTTGAGGGAGAGATTATGGTTGGTTCGATTATACAAATCATCTTTTTCAAAATATAAAGTTCGATCAAAAACACGCGAGTCAAAGGTGTTGTCTTTGTCAATAATAGTAAAATCTGTATAGCTTTTTACTTTTAGTTGTTCGCTATCAATACTGTCGTTAATAGAATAATTCGGGTACACAATAATGTCGTTAATTCTAAATTGCTCTTTGGATTGAGGAGCAGTTTCTTCTTTGATTTTCAAAATTAAATCGACTTCATAATTGCCAACAGTACTGTCCACCTGAACAAGTAAATTGTCTTCAGAAAAATAATAATATCCTTTTTCTTTTAAACGGGTATCGATTCTTTGGCGTTCTAATTTGATGAAATCTAAACTGTACGGTTTACCGACCTTCAACAAAGATCTTCGCTTCAATTTGCCGATCGATTTTGCCAAATCAGTAGAATCTTTAGGAAACGTAATCGATTTAATTATAAATTGTTTCCCTGGTTTAACCGTATATTCTGCTGTTGCTTTTCTGCCATTTCGAGTACTATCTGATTCCACTCTAGTTTTGAAATAGCCATTGTTTTCTGTGAAATTTCGCAATACGTCAGCGGTATAATCTAAATCTACTTTGCTGAATAAAACCGGTGCTTCTCCTAATTTGTATTTCAGCCAATACTTGAATCCCTTTTGTTTTTTAGGTTCTGAAACGAGATTATAAAAGAATAATTTTGGCTTTAAGCCAAGAAACGACTTATTGGGCTTTGGCCGTAACATATCTTCCATCACGGATCGTAAGGCTTTTCGTTCTTTCTTTGAAAGCAAGGAATCTTCTACCTTTAAGCTTCCACCGGTGTACAATAAATCACCTTCGGGAACGTATTTCGTACTGTTACAAGCACTCAATAGGACTAAAAATAGCAGCGAATAGAGTAGGTGTTTACTGTTCATTATTTTTCTTTTGAGCATCTTTAATTTGTTCTTTTTCTTCAAGCTTGTCTTTTTCTTTTTGACGCTTTTCAATTTCCTTCACCTTTGCTTTCGCATCTTTTTCCGCTTGACTTCGGTGAAACAATTCGCGGAATTTATTATAATCTAAAGTGATAATAAAAGCTACTCCAGTTTCTACGACTTGCCCTTGCAATGCTACTTGGTAATCGTTTTTGCGATAAGCCCTCACGCGGTATCTTCCGTCTTTTGACAGTTGATATTCAAGCGTTACGTCACCTGCAATTTTACTTGTTTCTTGATTCGCTTGTTGAGGTCCTTCAAGGCCAATCGTACTTCCCACAGTAACTTTCAATCGGTCGTTCAATAATTTTTTTGAAACGCCTACATTCAAGTCGGTTTTGTTTTCCCGTTGTCCCGTCGTATAATCGTCACTTGATTCTAAATCGAAGTCCAATTGTACACCGTCAATAAGGTCAGAAGCGAGGTTGTTCAATTGTTGCGATAAAATTTTACTTGCACTTTGTCTTGCTATAGAACCCGCATCGCCGCCTCCAGATTCGCTTGAAAATGGGTTTTCACCAATAAAACGATTCAGCAATAATAGCGCAAAAACTTGCTTGTTTAATTCAGAAGGTTCTTGTCTAATTTGGATTAACTTGACCTTTGTCATGTTGATAATTTCTGTAGAAACGCTGTTATTTCCATCCGGTAAAACGATGTCAAAAGTAATATCCGGTTTTAATAATTCACCTTTCATAATTAACTCGGTTTCAAACGGAATTTTCTGTTTGTACGTGTTTCTAATTTCCGCTGTTTTACCAGTAAGTTGGTCTTCCAATAGGTCAATAGGTGAGGCGTCCGTTTTATAAACGGCTGTAATATTTACATCAGCATCGGTTGGTTCGCCGGTCCAAAGAATATAACTTCCTTTTTTAATGTCAAATTTCCGTTTAATCAGATTGAACGACATTTCATAACTTCCTTCGGTAAATTCATAACGACCGGTCAACGTAGTTTTTCCCGATGCGTCAATTCCACCGTTCAGTTGGGCTTCTCCTTTTAGTTTTAAATAATCGCCATTTCCTTTGTCAATGATGACCGAAATCGCAGCTTCTTTGACAATTTCAATTTGCACCGAAGCTTCAACGCCTCGTACTTTCGTTTGACTCAACGTATCGCTAACGGTTAATTTGTCAAAAAGTGGCGGATTGTCTTGGTCAATAAATTCAACGATTCCTTCACGGTCGGCAATCGAAGGATCGGATTGCGGAAGTACAATGGTGAAATCAGTATCTTCATTTATCTTAATAGTTCCTTCTACGATTGGCCTATTCAAATCTCCTTTGACCGACAAACTTGTATCTAAAAATAATTTTCCATAATACACCTCGTTGTCTTGTGGTCCGGAGTTAACGGCTCTAAAATTGTTGGCATCGATATTCAAATTGAAGCCATAATCGCGGAAATTTTGCGTCAAAACTTCCCCTTTAACAAATAACTTATTATCGTTTTCATCGCTTACTTCAAAGTCGTTAAAAACAATTCCTTTCTGATTGATGACAATTTTATCATTGATGTTTTTGAACGTTGAATTCAATTGCGTGACATTAAAACCGACGTCGTTGAAGTTTAAATCGCCATTCACCAATGGTTCTTTTGCAGTTCCTTTTACAGTAAATTTCCCTGATAAAAAGCCTTCACTTTTGGTCAAATTACCCATCGTGAATCCTTGAATACTTTTCATATTCAACTTTTCTAAATCCAAAACCATATCAAATACACCCGAATCTTCTTTATACGTTCCGTCTAAATTTACTTGATTGCCGTTTCCAGTAATGGCAACTTTAGCATTGTAAATATTCTTTACATTATTATCTACTTTAACAGCAATGTTTCCAACGGTATCTTTATTAAATGTGAAATTTTCCACATTCAAATCTGCGGTAAAAAGCGTTTTATGATCTAAATTCTTTAGTAGTACATTTCCATCTAAAACGCCTGTAACGTCTAAATTTTCATTTTTAATGATGTTGGTAATGGTTGTAATGTCAAACTGATCCAATTCAATTTCTAAAGGAGCGTTTGGTTTTTGATTTTGCGATTGCACTTTTATCGAACTTCCGTTGTTTTCTAATTTGAAATTATTGACTAGTAATCCTTTGTCATTCAACACGATTGAATTATCACTTGGAATCGTCCATTTTTCATAATTCAATAAGAAATTATCGGAGTTTATTTTTACGGTATTATTGCTGTCTTTTGCTTCTAAATTTCCTGAAATCGCGTATTGGTCTTTGTTTTTTGCGTCTTTCAAAAGCAAATCATAATTGGCAACATTATTCGATACCGTTCCTGAAATTTTCGTGTACGGCAAACCAAAAGACGCATTACTAATATCATCAACAACCACATTGTAAACCAGCGAATCGCCTTTTGTGTTGACGTCAATAACAGCTCCCGAAATCGTATTTCCATTATAGACAATCTTCGGAATTTTTCCTTTAATGTCAATCGTGTCATTCACGCTGTTGTATTTTCCAATAATTTCAACAGGTTGTAAACTTGTCAAATTTGGAATGATTTTCAGCAATGTAGGGTCGTCCGTAATGTTAATTTTAAACGCTAATTGTTGTGGACCCGTTTTAATTTTCTTCGCCGTTGGATTCGCATCAAAATACTTTGAAATCGAATTTTGTATTGCTTGACCAATTTCACTTAACTTAAATTGCCCGTCTACGTCAGCATTTGCAAATTGAGATTGAAGCGTAATCGTGTTTTTTTCCGCGGTTGCAATCGCACGAATTTTAATCGTGTCTAAAGCTATTTGATTTGTTCCATCGGCATACGTAAAATCAGTTAAATCAATACGTCCGTTCAAGAAATCCAAATCTGCTGTGGGAACATCAGCCACGATATTTCCTTTGATTTTTAAAGGTCCAGCGTGTAAATTCAATTTGTCCAAATCAGCAATATCAACATTCATTTTTAGTTTGATTGCCGGATATTTATCTTTAAAACCGCCGCTCGTTGCTAATTTGAACGTCAAATTCGGGTCGTTCATGTCGGCTTTGGCATCAAAAGTTCCATTGGCGATTGAGCCGTCTAAATTCAAATTGGTATAATTGTAGCCGTTAAATTGAGCTTGCTTTACAAGTCCAGCAACCGTTGCATTAGCAGTTTTTGGATTCAATCCAATGCCTTTTACTTTTGCATCGATGGACACAATTCCAACAGAATCATTTCGAATCAAGCGTCCAATATCAAAACGGTCAAGACTTACAACGGCATCGTAACGTTCTGCATTTTTTCTAGAACGGTCAAACATCGCCTTTATAGTCGCATTTCCAGAGCTTGATTTCAGTCTTAAATCTGTTTTGAAATTATTGATTCCGCCGTTGAATTTTCCATTCACGGTAAATCGACTTGGCAATTGTATATTACTTGGAATGGTTCCGGAAGGCAAGAAATCATTTAGATCTTTCGCCGAAGATTCGAAGTTTTTTAGGTCTAAAACCAAGTTCATTTTTTGAACATCAGGTAATCCCGTAACCGTTCCACTCGCTACAATTTTTGTAGTACCAATTCCTGAAAGCTCTAAATTAGGAATCTTAAAATTATTTACTTTTCCAGAAATCCGGCTGTTTACTTTTAGAATCGCATTTGGATTCGACTTAAATGGATTGCTATTTGCCAAATCAGGAGCAAAAAATAAAATGTCTTTAAAACCAATTTGACTTCCTTCTAAAGTAGCATTTAAGGCCAAATCGCCGATGTCGTCTCCAATCGTTTTGATGGATTCGTAGCCAATGATAATTTCGTTTTTGAGTTCGGTTTGAGGTGTTTTTAAATATAATTTCTTTAAATAGGAACCTTGATTTCCGTAGAAAAAGTCTGTCGTTAAAGAATCGACTTGAACGCCACTTTTATCAGTCAGTTTGAAATTATTGATGGTTCCCGAAATCATTTTTTCTGAATAGAAAAAAGTAGTTGCATCTAATTTTAAACCTTTTAAATCAAGGTGTTTGTAGTCAATTCCTCTTTTCACGGCTACAGAATTGTAATCGTCAAATTTAAAGTCAACACTATCAACTACTACGGTGTTTAATTTTAGTTGCCAATTATTTCTTGGAATTAAAGTATCTTTTTCTAATGAATTCACTTCTTCTTTCACCACTTTCACCTGCTCTTTTTTGGTCATTGCAAGTGTACTTTTTGTATTCGATAATCGAATTTCTTTAATGTCAAGAATTTGTTTTTCGAGGTCAATCGCATTAATCAGAATGTGCAGTGAAGCCAAATCCGTTACCGTTTTCATATTCCCAGATTCCGACAGATAATCCAAATAGATTTTGGAAAGATTAATTTCTTCGACATTGATTTTCAGCACGTTGCTTTCGGCTTGTTCTTTAATGGCAATTTCAGTTTCCTTGGCTACTTTTTCAACAATTCCTTGTTTTAAATTCGCTCTAAATCCATCAATAGTAATTTTAGGAACGTTGAAATCTAGGTTTTGCAAATCAAAATTCTCCACTTTTGTGTCAAAATGATTTAAACTTACTTTTGCAAAATTCTTCGTGAAGTCATCCTCGTAATTGATGCGAATTTTATTCAATTCAATCGTATTCAACGAAATTTGCATGGGTGCGGAACTGTCTTTTTTAACGTCTTTCGAGGCAAAAGCATCTGTGATATAATCAAAATTAAATGCACCATTGTTGTCTCGTGAAATATTGGCAACAAGACCATCAACATCGATATCGTTAAATTCTAATTTGTTATTAAACAGCCCAAAAAGATTGAAGTTGACGGCAATTTTCTTTCCGTATAAAAGTGTGTCCTTCTGCTGATTTTCAAGGTAAACACCTTCCAAAAGAAATTTCTTTGGGAAACCCATTTCGAAATTATCGATGACAACTTTAGTTTTGATTTTTCCTTCGACGTAGGAAACCGCTTGGTCTTTTGCAAAATTTTGTACAACAGGGATTTGAACTGCAATAAAAACCACAAGAATTAGTAATATCAGAATTCCAATAATCCATGCAAAGACACGAAGTGTTCTATAAAAATACTTTTTCAAGCGATTGATTTTAATTGTTTTGGCTAAATTGCAGTGGTACTTTTCAGTCGGATTGACTTTATAAGTCAAGTGTAAACTGCAATTTGCTACAAAGATGGCAAATCGACGTTGAATAAACTTATGTTTTATAAATATATTATTGCGAAATTTACTCGTTTAGTACGCTTTCACACATAAAAAAAGAGAAAACAATCGATGTGATTATTTTCTCTTTCTATTAAATTTTCTCCTGCGTCTATTTTTAGCCACGAAATGCGCGACTTCACACGAATCTAATTTTAAAATTAGTGCAATTCGTGGCAAAGGATTTTAAGCCATCTCTAAAACCGGAACTTCAATTTCAGCGATATTTTTCTTCCAAAAACTTAATTTTTCACGCGTAGTTTCGCTTTTGTCAAACGAATTTTTCTGTGAAAGTAAATTCTCGTAATACTCAATTCCCAAAATCAAATTTGCTTTAAATTTGTTCCATTTTTTCAAAACAGCATTGGTAATATCCGTGTGGTCTTCGATTTCTTTTTTCAGATAGTCAAAATACAACTCGATTTCCTTCACAAACAAGTTCGGACGGTTTTCAAAAGGCATGACATTTATACGACCATAAATATGATTGACCATTTTTTCAAGCGAAATTTCTTCGTTGAAGTACGCCATATTTGGCCCAGGACAAATCACAACTCCTTGTGCTTCACCTTTGATTTTGATATCGTTGTCCAAGTACGAAGCATTTGCTAAACCTACACAAAGACAGGCTTTTTCAGTAATCGAATCTTTTCGTTTCTGATAAATTTTGTCCGTCATGTCCGCTTTTATTGCATCTAATTCTTCTAATTTCGTGTCTTGATATTTCTTGGAAGCCGTACATATTCCTTTACCATTACTGTCTTTGCTTAACGCCAAAAACTTTTTCGGACAAGAACTTCCTGCTTTATCCTTGTCAATTCGTTGTTGCTTGAAAAACTCGTTTGACGTTCCACGAATGGTATTAAACGGAATTCCCAACGGAGAAATATTACTCAAATACAAGTCTTTTTCTTCAGCTTTCGCCAAAAGTGTTCGGGTTTCTGCATCTAAAGTTGTGGCTTCAGGAACCAATAAAAACGGCGAACCCCAACCTACAGAATCCATGTTGTAGTTTTCCATTAAGAAATCGTGTTCAGCGGAAGTGCCAACGCCACCTTGCACGGTAATTTCCATTGAAAAAGGTTGTTCAACGATTGGAAGATTTTTTAATTCCAACGCTTTATTCATCATTTGGAAATTATTCGCAATCAATTCTTGTTTTTTCTGCTTGAATTCTTCTAGAATTGGGCCTAACAAAATGCCTTCCGTAGCAAATGCGTGTCCACCACAATTCAATCCAGATTCGATCCGGTATTCCGAAACCCACAAACCTTTTTTGGCTAGAAAACTTCCTTGAATCATCGCTGAACGGAAATCACTTACTTTCAAAATGATTTTCTTTTTCAACTGATTATTCGCATCCGGATAAAAATCAGGAAAAGATTCAAAATAGCTGTACAATCTTGGATTCATTCCCGCAGAAAGTACAATGGACGAACTCAATTTACTATTTGCAAAACCGCGAAGTGCCGCATGAGCGTCATTGTACATTACAGGCAAAGCTTCATTTTTATTGAAGTTTTCTTTGTCCACTTTTGTCATGATGTTCACGTCAATAGATCCAGGAGAAAGATGACGTTCGATGTAATCAGCGACTTTGTTTTTCAGTTCGTAGCCGTCTTCAATTAAATGTTGCAAACCAGTTCTCACTTCAGATTGCGTAGGCAACATATTGATATATTGCTCCAACGTTTCTTTGTTTTCGCACAATTCAGTTTTGAAATTTTCAAACTTTTTCTGCACAATATCGGAAACTAAATCAAGGTAAGTCGTGATTCTTTTTGCACGATAATCTTCGATTTTTTGAGTGATTTCTTGGTACGGTTTTTCGAATTTTTTGCTGTAAAAAGCGGTCATTTTTTCAATTAAATCGTCGTCAACAATGGAAAGAACGGAAGAAATTCCGTAATGTGCCACTTTTATTGGGCTGTCAATCGTATAGGCCAAACCCATCACCGGAATGTGAAAGCAGTGGAGTTTTTGTTTTTCAGTATTCATACGTAGGTATTATTTGTTTTTTTAATGGAATATGGAATTCGCATATCTTGATTCGATTTTTCGACAAACTTTCGGGCATGCTCATTTCATATTCATTATATATTATAAGGAACAAATATTGTTTTTTTGCACCGATTAAAAACTGATATTTATCAGTTGGACAAAAAGATTTCGAACTTAATTACGTGTTTTTGTGTTAAAATTCAGTGCATTACAACTTGCATTTATTTCGTTATATTTGCAGTCCTAAAAAGGATTTATGTCAACAGAAATCAACAAGCTTAAAATATTCAACGACCCAATTTATGGGTTTATTACGTTACCGAATACGTTGATTTATGATTTAGTGCAACATTCTTATTTCCAGCGTTTACGCCGAATTTCTCAAATGGGTTTGTCCTATTTGGTTTATCCCGGAGCACATCATACGCGTTTTCACCACGCTCTAGGTTGCATGCACATTATGCAAAAAGCGATGGAAGTGTTGCGTTTTAAAGGTGTTGAAATTTCGAAAGAAGAAGAAAAAGCACTATACATTGCGATTTTATTGCACGACATTGGCCACGGACCGTTTTCGCACGCCATGGAACACAGCATTGTGGAAGACGTAAATCACGAGTCGATTTCATTACTTTTCATGGACGAATTGAATGAGCAATTTAACGGCGAATTGACTTTGGCAATCCAAATTTTCAAAGAAGAATACCCTAGAAAATTCATGTTGCAATTGATTTCAAGTCAATTGGACATGGACCGAATGGATTATTTGCGTCGCGATAGTTTTTACACAGGTGTTGCTGAAGGAAATATCAATTCGGAACGCTTGATTCAAATGATGAATGTGGTGGACGATACTTTAGTAATTGAAGAAAAGGGAATTTATTCAGTAGAGAAATTTCTGATGGCGCGACGATTGATGTATTGGCAAGCGTATTTGCATAAAACCAGTTTAGTAGCCGAAGTGATTTTAACGAAAGTACTAAAAAGAGCCAAAGAATTGACGCAAAGAGGAATCGTTTTACCATGCAGTCAGCCGCTTTTATTTTTTATGCAACATAAAATTACGCAAGAAGATTTTGATTCAAAAACCTTAAATCTTTTTGCACAATTAGACGATTACGATATCATCAGTGCGTTGAAAATGTGGCAATACCACGACGATTATGTGTTGAAAAACTTGAGCTCGATGATTATCAATCGCGATTTATTGAAAGTGAAGATTAGTGAGGATAAATTTACGCAAGAACAAGTTGATGCATTAATCAACAAGTTCATTAAGTTGACCGGATTGACTTTTCACGATGCGAGTTATTTTGTAACACGCGGAAAAATCAAAAATCAGGCCTACAGTAAAGATTCAGAACCCATCCGAATTTTGAAGAAGGACAAGACGATTGAAGACGTAGTTACGGCATCGGACCAATTAAATTTGAAGGCGTTGACGAAACCGGTAACTAAATACTATATTTGCTTCCCAAAAGTACTTGCTGAAAAGTAAGTTTTAAACCCTATTTTTTATATTTTTGTCAGAATGAAATTTACAGCAGAACAAATAGCGGGCGTTTTAGAAGGTGAAGTAGTGGGAAATCCGCTTGCTGAAGTTTTTACTTTGTCAAAAATAGAAGAAGGAGTGGACGGTTCGCTCACCTTTTTGAGCAATCCGAAATATGTAAGTTATATTTATACGACACTAGCTTCTGTTACTATTGTAAATAAAGATTTTGTTCCAGAATCGCCTATTTCCACTACACTTATTAGGGTTGAAGATGCTTACGGCGCTTTCGCAAAAGTGTTGACGTTTTATGCTCAAGCGAAAAACGACAGCAAAAAAGGAATTGAACAACCTGTTTTTATGTCGGACGACGTTAAATATGGTGAAGATTTATATTTAGGAAGCTTCAGCTATATTGGTAAGAACGTAGTTTTAGGTAAAAATGTAAAAATTTATCCCAACTGTTATATCGGTGATAATGTCACGATAGGCGACAATATGTTAATGCATTCCGGAGTTCGGATTTATTCAGAAACGGTGATTGGTGATGACTGCTGTTTTCATTCGGGTGTAATCATTGGAGCAGATGGATTTGGTTTTGCACCAAATGCTGACAATTCCTACGATAAGATTCCTCAAATAGGAAATGTAATTATCGAGAATAAAGTTGAAATTGGAGCAGGAACTACGATTGATAGAGCAACAATGGGTTCGACCATTATTAGAAATGGTGTGAAATTGGACAACCAAATTCAAATTGCTCATAATGTTGAAATTGGAGAAAACACGGTAATTGCTGCACAAACGGGAATTGCAGGTTCTACGAAAATTGGACAACATTGCATTATTGGTGGACAAGTGGGAATTTCAGGTCACATTGTGATTGGAAATAACGTGCGTATTCAAGCCCAATCAGGCGTTACAAAAAGCATGAAAGACGAGGAAACAGTGCAAGGTTCGCCTGCATTTAACTATAATGATTATAGTAAATCGTTTGTTCATTTCAAAAATTTACCGAAAATGGTAAGCCAGTTTAATGAGTTATTAAAAAATAATATAAAAGAATAAAACCTTAAATTTAGTACAATGGTTAAGCAAACTACCATCAAAAGCGAGATTTCTCTTACAGGAGTTGGACTCCACACAGGGAAAGAAGTCAAGATGACTTTTAAACCCGCACCAGTAAATAACGGATACACCTTTGTTCGTATGGACTTAGAAGGTCATCCAATTATTGAAGCGGATGCAAATTATGTTGTAAATACCCAACGAGGTACTAATTTAGAAAAATTAGGCGTTAAAATCCAAACTTCGGAACATGTTTTAGCTGCATTTGTAGGTTGTGATGTAGATAACGTTATCATCGAATTAGATGCTGCAGAACCGCCTATTATGGATGGTTCTTCTAAATATTTTGTAGAAGCAATTGAAAAAGCAGGAGTAGAAGAGCAAGAAGCGGAACGTAAGTTTTATGTGGTAAAAGAAGTGATTTCTTTTACGGACGAAGCGACAGGAAGTGAAATCCTTGTGATGCCAAGCGATGATTATCAGGTAACTGCTATGGTTGACTTTGGTACAAAAGTGTTAGGTACTCAAAATGCCAGCATTAAAAACATGAGCGAATTTAAAACTGAAATTGCAGATGCAAGAACCTTCAGTTTTTTACATGAATTGGAATCATTATTGGAAAACGGTCTGATTAAAGGTGGTGATTTGAACAATGCAATTGTGTATGTAGACAAAGATATTTCTCCAAGCACAATGGAACATTTGAAAGTTGCTTTTGGCAAAGACGATATTGCTGTAAAGCCAAATGGTATTCTAAATAATTTGACTTTACACTATCCTAATGAAGCGGCACGTCATAAATTACTAGACGTAATTGGTGATTTAGCTTTAATTGGTACCCGAATTAAAGGAAAAGTAATTGCAAATAAACCAGGACATTTTGTAAACACACAGTTTGCAAAGAAGATGGCCAAATTAATTAAAATCGAGAAACGGAATTTTGTTCCCACTTACGATTTGAACCTACCGCCGTTAATGGATATCCATCAAATTATGGATATGTTGCCTCACCGTCCACCTTTTTTATTCATCGATAGAATCATTGAAATGTCAGATTCTCATGTAGTTGGATTGAAAAATGTGACGATGAACGAAGGTTTTTTTGTTGGTCACTTTCCAAACGCACCTGTAATGCCAGGAGTAATTATCGTAGAGGCAATGGCACAAACGGGAGGTATTTTAGTTTTAAGTACGGTTCCAGATCCAGAAAATTATTTGACATTTTTCATGAAAATTGACAATGTGAAATTCAAACATAAAGTATTACCAGGCGACACCTTGATATTTAAGTGTGATTTAATTACACCAATTAGAAGAGGAATTTGCCACATGCAAGCGCACGCTTATGCGAACGGAAAATTAGTTGCAGAAGCAGAATTGATGGCTCAGATTGCCAGAAAACAATAAATTAAAAAGGTTATAAGTTTAAGAGTTTAAGAGGTTATAGGTTTAGAAATTTTTCAATAAAGTTTTAGAAGTACAACCCAAACCCCAAAACCTTCACCAAATAACCCATAATCCAAAAAAAGATGAATCAACCTTTAGCATATGTGCATCCCGGTGCAAAAATAGCAAGAAACGTAGTAATCGACCCATTTACAACCATTCATAATAATGTAATTATTGAAGAGGGAACTTGGATTGGTTCAAACGTAACCATAATGGAAGGTGCTCGAATTGGTAAGAATTGCAATATTTTTCCAGGAGCAGTAATTTCAGCCGTACCACAAGATTTAAAATTTGGTGGTGAAGATTCTTTAGTTATCATTGGCGACAATGTTACAATTCGCGAATGCGTAACAATTAATAGGGGTACGATTGCGTCAGGTCAGACGAAGATTGGAAATAATTGTTTAATAATGGCAACGGCACACATTGCTCATGACTGTCACATTGGGAACAATGTCATTATTGTAAATGGCGTTCTTCTAGGTGGTCACGTTACGGTTGGCGATTATGCAATAATTGGAGGATTATCTGCCGTACATCAATTTATTAGTATTGGAGATCATGCAATGATTTCGGGAGGTTCTTTATTGAGAAAAGACGTTCCTCCTTATACCAAAGCGGCGAAAGAACCACTTTCTTACGTTGGAATCAATTCTGTAGGACTGAGAAGACGTGGATTTACTTCGGATAAAATCAGAGAAATTCAGAATATCTACCGCATATTATATCAAAAGAATTACAATACTTCCCAAGCCTTGGCAATTATCGAAGCGGAAATGGAAGCAACTCCAGAACGTGACGAAATCATTTTGTTCATCCGAAACTCTTCGCGAGGAGTGATGAAAGGCTACAGCGGAAGTGTTTAAAAAAAATAAGTTACATTAAATAAAAAAACAGAATGGCATCTACATCAGATATTAGAAACGGATTGTGTATCAAACACAACCACGACATTTATAAAATTGTTGAATTTTTGCACGTAAAACCAGGAAAAGGTCCTGCTTTCGTAAGAACAAAATTAAGAAGTGTAACGAACGGAAGAGTATTGGATAATACGTTTTCTGCAGGACACAAAATTGATATCGTTCGTGTGGAAACTCATACTTACCAGTATTTATATGCTGAAGGAGAAGATTTTCACTTTATGAATACGGAGACTTTTGAGCAAATTACGATGAATAAAAATGTACTTGATCACCCCGATTTATTGAAAGAAGGATCAAACGTAATGGTCCAAGTGAATACGGAAACAGATTTGCCTCTTTCGGTTGATATGCCGGCTTCAATTGTTTTAGAAGTTACTTACACAGAGCCGGGATTAAAAGGAAATACGGCTACAAACGCACATAAACCTGCAACTGTAGAAACGGGAGCATCTATTAATGTTCCTTTGTTTATCAACGAAGGCGATAAGATAAAAATTGATACTGCTTCAGGAAATTACATGGAGCGAGTAAAAGAGTAGTGTTAAGTGGTCAGGTTTTTAGTAATCAGTTGGATGAGCACTACTAAAAATAGCCACTAATCAACTGAATACTGAATACTTTCAAAACTGTCCGCTATATAACTGAATACTGACCGCTTTCCTATGAAGTTTCCTAAAGTACATACGCTCAAACAAATTGCCGAATTAATCGATTGTGATTATGTGGGTGAACCAAATTTTCCTGTATTGGGAATGAACGAAATTCACGTGGTGGAATCGGGTGATATTGTTTTTGTGGACCATCCAAAGTATTATGATAAAGCGTTGCAATCAGCAGCTACGATTGTTTTGATTAACAAAAAGGTAGATTGCCCTGAAGGCAAAGCTTTATTAATATCAGATGATCCGTTTAGAGATTTCAATAAATTGACACGGCATTTTAGACCTTTTCAGGGAACGAATGTTTCCATTTCTTTAAGTGCGGAAATTGGCGAACATACTTTTATTCAGCCCAATTGTTTCATTGGAAATAATGTCAAGATTGGTAAAAACTGTGTGATACACTGCAATGTTTCAATTTACGACAATACGATCATCGGCGACAATGTAATCATTCACGCAGGTTCGGTTTTAGGAGCGGATGCTTTTTATTATAAAAAAAGAGCAGATGGTTTTGACCAATTGCTTTCGGGAGGTCGTGTTGTTATTCATGATAATGTAGGCATTGGAGCACTTTGTACAATTGACAAAGGAGTTACAGGCGATACCACCATTGGTGAAGGAACAAAATTGGACAATCAAGTGCATGTTGGTCACGATACCGTGATTGGAAAACGCTGCTTGATTGCTTCACAAACCGGAATTGCAGGCTGTGTGATTATTGAAGACGAAGTGACAATGTGGGGACAAGTGGGAACTACAAGTGGAATTACCATTGGTACAAAAGCGGTTGTAATGGGTCAGACCGGAGTTACGAAGTCCATTGAAGGTGGAAAGAGTTATTTTGGAACACCCATTGAAGAATCGCGAGAGAAATTAAAACAATTGGCTTACATCAAGAAGATTCCGGAGCTAATTGAAAAAATTAAGAAATATGACAACTAAAAAGTTAATTCAAGATTTTTACAAATCCGATGCATTTATTAATGTTGCAGAAATGGAAAATTATTTGCATCCCGATTTTGTATTGGAATGGCAAAGTAGTAAAGGATTTTCGAAGATGAATAGACAAGAAGTACTTAATTTAACTACAGAAATGAGCGCTTCTTACATTCGAACTAAAGTTAAAATTCATTCGCTAGTTATTGAGAAAAATCAAGTTGCTTTGCGATATTCACAATTTGTAAAAACAGTTGAAAATCCGAGAGAAGAAATGCTTCTGGCTAATTTCTTTGTGATTTTAGAAGTAAAAGACGACAAATTGTATAGAGGGTATCAGATGAGCCAACTTAATTAACTTAAGTGTGATTAAAGTTTTGAAAAAACTTTTCAATTAGGCATCAAAACCGTACTTTTGCCACACTATTTCAAAAAATAATTTAAAAGATATATTTATGAGCGTTTTAGTCAATAAAGATTCTAAAATAATTGTTCAAGGTTTTACAGGAAGCGAGGGAACTTTTCACGCTTCGCAAATGATTGAATACGGAACAAACGTTGTAGGTGGAGTAACGCCAGGAAAAGGTGGAACGACGCATTTAGACCGTCCAGTATTTAATACAGTAAAAGACGCTGTAGACCAAGTTGGAGCGGATACTACTATTATTTTTGTACCGCCGGCTTTTGCTGCAGATGCAATTATGGAAGCAGCTGATGCAGGAATCAAAGTAATCATCACGATTACAGAAGGTATTCCAGTAGCAGACATGATTAAAGCTTACGCTTATATTCAAACTAAAGACTGTCGTTTAGTTGGTCCTAACTGTCCAGGTGTAATTACGCCAGGTGAAGCAAAAGTAGGTATTATGCCAGGTTTTGTTTTCAAAAAAGGAACTGTTGGAATCGTTTCTAAATCAGGAACCTTAACTTACGAAGCGGCGGATCAAGTTGTAAAACAAGGTTTAGGTATCACGACAGCTATCGGAATTGGTGGAGATCCAATTATTGGAACTACTACGAAAGAAGCGGTTGAATTATTAATGAATGACCCAGAGACTGAAATCATCATCATGATTGGTGAAATTGGTGGTCAATTAGAAGCTGATGCTGCTAAATGGGTTAAAGAAGACGGTAACCGTAAACCTGTTGTAGGTTTCATCGCAGGTGAAACAGCTCCTAAAGGTAGAACAATGGGTCACGCAGGTGCTATTGTTGGTGGTGAAGACGATACTGCAGAAGCTAAAAAACGCATCATGAGAGAATGTGGAATCCACGTGGTTGATTCTCCAGCGGAAATTGGTTTGAAAGTAAAAGAAGTTTTAGGTTCTTAAGAATTTAGAAAATAGAATATAGAGAATAGATTTAAATCTGTTCTAAAAATAGAGAAGACTCCACTTTACGGTGGAGTTTTTCTTTTATAAACTCACTTGGCGCCTTCGTGCCTTTGTGGAAAAAAACAAATTTATGTACAAAGAATTAAAGAAATTCAAAACCCAAAATACATTTTCTTTCACACAAGAAGACAGTTTAGAAACGGTTTGCAACGCTCCAGAATCAGGTAGTGGTGTGTTTATGGTTTATGCTGTAGATGGTGAAGAAAAGGAATTGATTATGGTGGGTTCAACAGGTACTGTTCAAAACGACGGAACTTTGAAAATCAAAAATGGTGGTCTTTACGACAAAATTGTAAACGGACACCAATTTGCTAAAACAGGAAGAAAGTATTCTTGGCCAGCACAAATGAAACTAGAAAACATCGAAAGATTAGAGGTTTCGTGGTACGAGACTTTCAACGAAAAAAATAAAGCAATTCCTACCGCTGTCGAAGGACAAATGTTGCAAAACTTTATGGACGAAAACGCAAGATTGCCACGTTGGAATGTTGCGTTCTAGATTTTTCTATTCAAAGAAAACAATTTAAGTCTTACATTTTTGTAAGACTTTTTTTATGGTTTAGAGCTTTTAATCAAATTAAACATTGCCCACGATTTCAACTTGGATCATTATAAAAAAATAATTATCTTTCAACACCACGGTTAAAACCGTGGCCCATATTCGCATAAAATATTGCCCACGGTTTCAACCGTGGGTTCATTATATAAAAACATTCTATCAATTGCCCTCCATTTCAACCATGTATCATATATCAAAACACCATCACAAACCCAATACCACTCTGTTTTCCATTATAAAAAGGAGCAATCATCGAAGTCGTATTGCGTTCTTTAGTAAACAAATGTTTCTTTAAATACGGATACATCCAATAGGCTGCTTTGGTGCTCAAAATTCCAATTCCGGCACCCATTGCTACATCAGAGAGCCAGTGCCGACCGTTATAAATTCTAAAAAACCCCGTTCCTGCAGCAACCGCATAACCGGAAATTCCGACCCAGATATTCACATCTTTGTATTCTTGCCACAAAAATTCAGCGCCTGCAAAAGCCGTTGCCGTATGACCCGAAGGAAAAGAATTATTTGAACTTCCATCTGGACGCTCAATTTGCGTCACACTTTTCAATCCTAAAGTAGTTGCCGCCATCAATGCATACGAAGTTGCTAAAATAATGGAACGGTCTTTTAAATTGTTTTTCCCTTCAATACCCACGTTATTCAAAATATAAACCGAGGCCATTGGAGCGTACTGCGAAAAGTCATCGATGGTAAATTTATCATCAATCGTTTCCTTTAATTCATCCCGAAGTTCAACGTTGATTAATTTCAAATAATCACTCTCGATTGCTACAATTCCATACGTCATTAAGACGGCAGGAATAATTAATTGCTTGGTAGCGAACTTTAATTGTGTGGTTTCGACCGCAGGAATAGCAGTGTTAATCGAGTCAGTTGCAGTTTGTGAAAACGAATGCAACGAAGCAAAAAACAAAAAATAAATGATATTAAAATTTCGCATAGTGGGGGAGTTTAAAATAAATCAACAGCAAATTAACGTCGAAAATACAGCCATATTTCAATAAGAAACTAATCTTAAGGGAAAATTAATTTCAATACAAACGCTAATTTACACTTTAAATCAATTGTGTTTTTAATTTTTTAGTTCTTTGCAATTATACTATATTTGGCAGTCATTAAAAAGTCACTATTTCTTTAAAAATAATATTTAAGTATATGAAATTACTAGAAGGAAAAACAGTTATCATCACAGGCGGAAGCCGTGGTATTGGTAAAGGAATTGCAGAAACTTTTGCAAAAAATGGCGCAAATGTCGCTTTCACCTATAGTTCATCTGCAGCATCGGCTGAAGCATTGGAAAAAGAATTGAATGCCATGGGTGTTAAAGCGAAAGGATACCAATCTAATGCAGCAAAATTTGACGAAGCGGAAACGTTTGTTCAAGCCGTTTTAGAAGATTTCGGTTCAGTAGATGTCTTAATCAACAACGCTGGAATTACAAAAGACAACTTGCTAATGCGTATGTCTGAAGCTGATTTTGACCAAGTAATTGACGTCAACTTGAAGTCGGTTTTCAACATGACAAAAGCAATCCAAAAAACATTTTTAAAGCAACGTTCGGGTTCAATCATCAACATGGCATCGGTTGTGGGAGTGAAAGGAAACGCAGGTCAAACCAATTATGCTGCTTCAAAAGCAGGAGTTATTGGTTTCACAAAATCGGTGGCATTAGAGTTGGGTTCACGTAACATTCGTTGCAACGCAATCGCTCCAGGTTTCATCGAAACGGAAATGACTGCTAAACTAAACGAAGACGTCGTAAAAGGTTGGAGAGAAAGTATCCCATTAAAACGTGGCGGTAGTACAGAAGATGTGGCAAACGCATGTCTGTTTTTCGCTTCAGATATGAGTACGTATGTTACGGGTCAAGTGATGAATGTTTGTGGTGGGATGTTAACTTAATCGTATTTTAAGTTGATTTTTTAGGATTTATTCTGAATTTATTTCAGGAGCTATTTCCAGCTATCCGTTGCAATCTTTATGTTCCGAACCCCGGACGATAAAGGATTTCCACTACTATCTGGGCTAGGGGATTCGTTTTCAACAGAAGTTCCTCATTCCTAACGCTAAATCATAAATCAAAAATCCCAATTCATAAATGACAACATCCACCCTCTTATTACTACTACTTTCAATAGTTATAGCCGGTGGATTGTCCTATTTTCAATATTATTACAAAGCCAAAAACAAGTCAAAACTGCATTTGTTTTTGGCTTTATTGCGTTTTGGTGTGTACTTCGGGATATTTCTTTTACTCATAAATCCAAAGATTACCAGTCAAACGTACGAAGTGCAGAAAACACCTTTGGCTTTGGTAATGGATAATTCGGCTTCCATAAATTACTTAAAAGCGGATAAAGTTGCAAGACAAGTTTACGAACAATTAAGCACCAATAAAGACTTACAAGACAAGTTTGAAATTCAAACGTACCGTTTCGACAGCGAGTTTGAAACTGAATCTGAATTTGATTTCAAAGGCACTCAATCCAACATTGAGGAAGTAGCTAAAAACTTAAAAAGCATCCACAAAAACAAACGTTTTCCAATCGTTTTAATGACAGACGGAAACCAAACGATGGGTTCTGATTACGTGTATGGTTTTCCAAATAAAACTTCGGTTTATCCTGTAGTTTTAGGCGACACGACTACATTTTTAGATTTGAAAATCAATCAAATCAATGTAAACAAGTATGCTTTTCACAAAAACAAGTTTCTCGTAGAAGTATTTTTAAGTTATTCAGGAACACAAACTGTAGAAGCGAATTTCAATATCAAACAAGGAAATTCAAACGTGGTTAAACAAAGCGTTTCTTTTGGACCCAACAAAAAAACAGCGATTTTAAATTTGCTTTTACCCGCTAATTCTGTGGGATTGCAAATCTATCAAGCAACGATTTCTTCAAAACTGCAAGAAAAAAACACCTATAACAACAGCAAGAAATTCGCCGTTGAGGTCATCGACCAGAAGTCAGAAGTTGCGATTATTTCGGCAATAAATCATCCGGATATTAGTGCGTTGAAACGTTCGATTGAACAAAATTCTCAACGAAATGTCACACTTCTAAAACCTGATGCAAGTGATTTGACCAAGTACAATGTGTTGATTTTGTACCAACCCAATGCGACTTTCAAAACTGTTTTTGATACCAATAAAAACCTGCAACTTCCAACATGGATTATTACAGGAACCCAAACCGATTATAATTTTCTGAACCAACAACAAAATGATTTGGTTTTTAAAATGAGCAACCAATCGGAGGAATTTACGGCTACGTTTGACACTAATTTCAACTTGTTTTCAATTGAAAATATTGGATTCGAAAGTTTTCCACCGTTAAACAATCTCTTCGGAACCGTGCAAATCAATGGAGCAACAACTACTTTATTAGGTTCAAAAATTCGCGCTATTGATGCAGGTTCGCCGTTATTGGCGTTTAATAATCAAAGTCCGCGAACGGCTTATTTAATAGGAGAAAATATTTGGAGATGGCGTATGCAAACCAATATCAAGAAAGAATCTTTTGAATCTTTTGATATTTTTGTAGATAAAATTGTGCAGTATTTAGCCACTACAAGTTCCCGAAAATCATTAGTCGTTGAACACGAATCATTTTATAATTCAGGCGATGCTTTAATTATTTCTGCTCAATATTTCAATAAAAATTACGAGTTTGACGAAAAAGCAAGGTTGACTATCGCTATTAAAAATACAGAAACCAACAAAATTAAAAATTACGATTTATTAAAAAGCAACAATTCCTTCTCCGTCGATTTAGAAAGCTTGCCTGCCGGAAAATATAGTTTTGTAGTCAAAGAATTAAACTCAAATACAACATATTCAAACACTTTTGAATTACTTGATTTTGACATTGAACAGCAATTTGTAAACCCAAACGTGCAACAATTAGCCCAATTGGCAACCCAAACAAATGGTCAAGCTTTTATGCCAAACCAAATTGAAGCCTTAATTGATTCCTTAAAAAACAACACGGATTACACGGCAGTTGAAAAACAAATCACAAATAAAAAACCGTTAATTGACACTGTTTTATTGTTGATTCTAATGGCGTTATTTTTAGCGATAGAGTGGTTTGTTAGAAAGTATAATGGAATGCTTTAGTCTCTTTTCAACATCCTGCAAGGTCTTTTTTTTGACCTTGTAGGTATCAGTTTAAATAAGTTAATACTTACAATCCTGATATTATTCGGGATGGAAACCTTGCAGGAAACACAAAAAATCAAGAACGTTTTTATCTCAATAAATCTGTGAAAATTCGTGTAATCTGAGTAAAATATTTTACTATTTTAAGCCAATCTTAAGAAACACTTTAGCAACTCTTAAGTCTAATTAATCTTTAAAAATTGAATTTTGTTCTGTAAACCAATTCAATTTTTAAAATGCAAATCCAATTCCCAAAACGATTCAAATTACTGTCTGATTTTTCAATTTGGTTCTTATTATTTTCACTTTTCCTTCGTGTCATTTTTATAGTGTGGCAGTTTTCTGAAATCAATCATTCTATTTTTGGTCTAGTGAAAACTATTTTCTACGGAATCTTTTTTGATTTAGGCATTCTTTCTTTTGTATGGTTAATCAGTAGTTTCTACTTATTAATAATGCCCAAAAAATGGATTGGTAGTATCGTTGATAAATCTTTAATTTACTTCTTTTTCACATTAACTGTATTACTATTTGTCTTCACTTTCTTTGCTGAAATCACTTTTTGGGACGAATTCAAATGTCGTTTTAATTTCGTAGCAGTCGATTATTTGATTTACACTTTTGAAGTCGTCAAAAACATCAACGAATCCTATCCGCTCGTGATTTTAATTCCTGCAATGCTCTTGATAACTTTTGGTATTTTGTTTGTGTTCAAAAAGAGAGGTAGTTTTCGTGAAACATTTTCTACAAAGTCTCCTTTCAAAACTAGAATTATTCCGTTCATTATTGCGTTACTAATTGCCGGTTTTTATGTTGCATACATTAAAAATGCAGATGCGGAATGGTCAGAAAATCGCTATACGAACGAAATATCAAAGGCAGGAATTTATTCGTTTTTTGCGGAATTAAGAAACAGTAAACTCGATTATGAAACGTTTTATGAAACCCTTCCTACAGACGAAGCGTTTGCAATCGTACGTGCAAATCTTAAAAATCCACAAACTAAATTTAATGCGGATTCTATATCTATCAGACGAACGATTTCAGATTCTCTAGCGAGTGAACAGCGACCTAATGTGGTTTTTGTATTGATGGAAAGTATGAGTGCCAACTTCATGCGGGAATTTGGAAATGACAAAGCCATCACGCCTTTTATGGATAAATTGGCTCAAGAAAGTCTTCTATTTAGTAATTTATATGCTACAGGAACACGAACAGTTCGTGGTATGGAAGCGGTTACTTTGTCCATTCCGCCAACGCCGGGAAGTAGTATTGTGAAACGTCCAAACAATGCAAATTTATTTACAATCGCTTCTGTTTTCAAACAGAAAAATTACCAATGCAATTTCTTTTATGGTGGTGACGGTTATTTTGATAACATGAACGCGTATTTTGGAGGAAATGGTTTTGACATTTACGACAGAGGTCGTGGTAGTATTTTGAGTGATAAAATTAAAGCAAAACGCTACAATATTACTGATGATGAAGTTACTTTTGAAAATGCTTGGGGTGCTTGTGATGAAGACATGTACAAGAAATTGATTACCGTGGCCGATAAATACCATGCCGAAAAGAAACCGTTTTTAAACTTTGTGATGACGACTTCCAATCATCGACCGTTTACGTATCCTGATAAAAAAATTGCGATTCCGTCCGGAACGAGTAGGAATGGCGCGGTTCAATATGCCGATTTTGCTTTGCAACAATTGTTTGAAAAATCTAAAAATAAACCTTGGTTCAAGAATACCATCTTCGTAGTAATTGCCGACCATTGTGCAAGTTCTGCAGGAAAAGATGAAATTGATGTGGCCAATTATCACATTCCGGCAATGATTTACGGTGCAAATATTAAACCTGAAAAAATTGAAAAATTGTGTTCGCAAATTGATGTATTTCCTACGTTATTTGGTTTATTGAATTGGAATTATGAATCTAATTTTTACGGACAAGATGTTCGAACGACTTCTTTTGAACCCCGTGCTTTTCTAGGAACGTATTTGAAATTGGGTTACATGAAAAACGACGAAATCATGATTTTATCCAATCAAAAGAAAAAGCATTTTTACAAATGGAACAAAGAAACCAACGGTTTGAACAAAATCCCAATGAATAATTCCTTTTCGAAGGAAGCAATTTCATGGTACCAAACGGCTGATTATTTGTTTACCCATAAGAAATTGGAAGAGAAATAAAATTGTTTTAAATTTACGAATACAATCCTAAAACAAGCAAATTGTAATTTGTATTAATTCACAAAAAAAACAAATGTTTTAATTTCGTAAAATCTTTAACCAGAAATTTTTATTGCAACTCTTTGCGTCTCCGCGACTTTGCGAGACCAATAAAATTAATTTAATTCTTCGAAAAACCGGAATGAAAATAGCTATTATAGAAGACGAAGTTGGAATCACCAATTTTCTAAAACAAGGATTAGAAGAAGAACACTATGAAGTTGTAACTGCAAATGACGGCGAAAAAGGTTGGGAATTAATTCAAAAAACTAAACCAGATTTGATCCTGCTGGATTGGATGATGCCAAAAATGTCAGGAATTGAGGTTTGTAAAAAAGTGAGAGCGAATGATACAAAAACGCCCATTATTTTTCTCACAGCGCGAGACACCGTTCAAGAAACCATTGAAGGATTAAAAGGAGGAGCGAACGATTACATCAAAAAACCGTTCAGCTTTGACGAACTTTTAGCGCGAATTAGTATTTATTTCCGTGAAAATACAGAAGCGACACAACTGACTTTAGGTCCTATTTCGATGAATCGATTGACGCATCAAGTTTTTGTGGATGAACGTGAAATTACTTTTACCCAAAGGGAATTTGAATTGCTCCATTTTCTGATGAAAAATAAAGGAACCGTTTGTTCACGAACCCAAATTATTGAGGAAGTTTGGAACATCCATTTTGAATATGATTCGGGTGTAATTGATGTTTTTATGAACGGAATACGGAAAAAATTAAATTTGCCAAAAGACCAAGAATATATAAAAACAATTCGCGGAATAGGTTATATTGCAAACGATTAAATTCTGTTATGACCACTATTTCCTTCAAAAATCGAATTGCACGTTATTATATTGTGAGTACGGCTTTACTAATATTTGCGGTGTTTTTCGCCGTTTACTACAGTGTAAAAGCTAGGGTTTACAGTGCTATTGACAAAGATTTGCAAGTGGAAATGGAAAGCACGACAGAACAATTAGTTGTAAAATCCACCACTTTTGAAATCGCGGACCCGGAAGAATGGGAAGAACGGGAACACACTACACTCGGATTGCATCCCGTTTTTATTCAATTAGTAGACGTCAATGGTAAAATCCTTGACAAATCGCCCAATTTAGAAAATCATACGCTATCGCTGAAAAAAGGTATTGAAGAAGAAGTTTTCTACGATACAAAATTAAAGGAAATCAACATTCGTCAGGTACAATTCCCGATATTTCACGACGAAGCATTGATTGGATACGTAGTCATCGCGATGTCGTTACAAGACGCAAAAGCAGTGGTAACCAACTTAAGTGAAATCTTATTTATAGGTTATTTTCTGATTTTAATCGTGTTATATTTTATCACCAGATTTATTGTTGGAAGAAGTATTAAGCCCATTTCTGCGATTATTGATACTACTTCTCTGATTTCAAAAGACAATTTAAGTACTAGAATTCCGCTTCCGCAAAATAAGGATGAACTTTATACACTATCACAAACAATCAATAATCTATTGGACCGAATTGAAAGCGCCATCGAACGCGAAAAACAATTTACGTCAGATGCTTCCCATGAATTACGAACGCCATTAGCGGTGATTAAAGGAACTTTAGAAGTGCTGTCTCGCAAACCGAGGACACAAAATGAATATGAAGAGAAGATAAAATTTTGCATTTCAGAAGTAAACCGAATGAATTTCTTGGTGGATGAACTACTATTGTTAGCCCGTTTTGAAAATCAGCAAAATGAAATTAAATACGAGACAACCTTCTTAAACGCAATGGTTTTAGATGTTGTAGCCCTTTATTCGGAAACCATTTCCGACAAAAAGCTACAAGTAAATTCGTTTTTTGAAGAAGACTTTTATTTCGAAACGGACCCGTATTTATTCGCGATTGTACTTCATAATTTAATTTCAAACGCGGTAAAATACTCGTTTAATGAAGGCAAAATTGACATCAACGTGGCGAAACAAGAAAACGAAATTATTTTCACCCTACAAGATTTTGGAATCGGAATTTCAAAAGTGGATATTGATAAAGTATTCAACCGTTTTTACCGCTCCAATCCATCGGAACATCCTGATGTAAAAGGAACGGGATTGGGATTGTCAATTGTCAGTCGTTTAAGTGATTTATTGAAATTTGACATCGAAATTTCATCTGAAAGTCAAGGCACGAAAGTAATGTTGAAATTAAAAACTGCTGAATAAATGAAGTGGTTTCTACTTTTTTCTATCGTTTTATTTTCACCTACTCTTTTATTAGCGCAAATTAGTGGTTGTACAGATTTAGAAGCGAGAAATTACAATCCGAATGCCATTATCAACGACGGAAGTTGCATTTATTTGTCTTCCAAAATTTATCCAAATTTCTCAGTTCCAATTAGTGATACAATCCATGAAACTTCCGGTCTGATTTATTGGAACGATAAATTATGGACCATGAACGACGATGGCGATACAAATCTGTACAGTTTAGACACGACGGGCATTAATTTGCAGAAATTTGCTTTACTAAAAGTTAAAAACAAAGATTGGGAAGCGATTGCACAAGACAGTTCGCATATTTACATAGGAGACTTTGGGAATAACGTCAGCGGAAATCGGCAAGACTTGCATATTCTTAAAATCGAAAAGAAATCTTTACTTGAAAATAAAATAGTGATTGATACTATAGCTTTTTCTTTTGAAGACCAAATTAATTTTGAAAAACAAACGTCAAACACCACGAATTTTGATTGCGAAACAATGTTAGTCACGAAAGATAGTTTGTATTTATTGACGAAAGAGTGGAGTAGTGGACAAACACGATTGTATGTTTTGCCAAAATTGGCAGGAACCTTTAAAGCTAAATTCAGAGCTTCTTTAAATGTAAATGGATTAGTAACCGGTGGTGTGCTTTTAGAAGATAAAAAGATAATTGCACTTTGTGGTTATTCAAAAAATCTTCAACCGTTTTTATACCTATTATATGACTACAAAGAAAATGAGTTTTTTTCAGGAAATAAACGAAAAATAAAATTGGGGTTGCCGTTCCATCAAGTTGAAGGAATTGCCACTAAAAATGGATTACAGTATTATCTTACCAACGAGAAATTTCAAAGGAAGCCATTCATCTCAGTAAACCAACAACTTCATTTCGTCTATTTATCGGTGTATTTGAAGTCGTATTTATCAAAAAGCAGCAACTAACCACTAAATTTATCTTAAATTCTTTTTTTGGTTTAGTTTTTGAAATACATTTAACATCATTAATCTTAAAAACCTAAATTATGAAACGTATTTTACTATTTTTAGCCGTAGTTGGATTGACAACGCTATCAAGTTGTGATGGTGATACAGGACCACAAGGACCTGCAGGACCGGAAAGTGAAGTGTTTGAATTGCAGAATGTAAATTTTCAACTCAATCAGAATAACGAATACACTATTTTTCAACAATTAACTCCCGTTATTCTTGACTCTGATAATATTTTAATTTATCGTATGGCAGGTACGATTAATGCACAAACTCCGATTTGGCAATTGATTCCTAGAACCTTATTTTTAGACGAAGGAGAATTAGATTACGATTTTGATTTCTCTCGCGTTGATTTTACAATTTATGCCGGTGGAACATATAATATTGCAACAACTCCTCAATTTATTCAAAATCAAACGTTCAGAATTGTAATAGTTCCTGGATATTTTTCTAAAAATTCAGAATTGGATTTCAACGATTACAATTCTGTAATTAAAGCGTTCAATATTGATGATTCTAAAATCACCGTGTTGAATAAATAATAGAATCTTTATTTTAAATTCAAAAAGGGGAAATGACAATTCGTTATTTCTCCTTTTTTATTTTTAGCCCCTAATTAAGTGGGGTTAAAATAATTTTTGATACGTTTATTGTTTCGTATTGATGATTTAAATTTATTTATTGGATTATACCCCTAAAAAAATAGGGTAAAATTTATTTTGCATTAATAAATAAAATATCTTTGTACTCAGTTTTATACTTACTATCAATTTAATACTAAATTTTTATGTCAACATTACGTTTCCAAGCATTACATGATGCAACTCACAGAGAACCGGTTAAATTTGAAGAATCTGATAGAAAATCAGCTCTTTTTGGTAAAAATGTATTTAACCAAGCATCGATGAAACAATTTCTTACAGATGATGCCTATAAAGGTGTTCAGGAAGCAATGCAAGTTGGAAAAAAAATTGACAGAAATTTAGCCGATTATATTGCAATGGGAATGAAAGAATGGGCACTTTCAAAAGGAGTGACGCATTATACCCACTGGTTTCAACCGTTAACAGGAACAACAGCAGAAAAACACGACGCGTTTTTTGAAACCTCTTATGACGGTTTAGAATCGTTTGAAAAATTTGGTGGAGCACAATTGGTGCAACAAGAACCAGATGCTTCTTCTTTTCCAAATGGTGGAATCAGAAATACATTTGAAGCGAGAGGTTATACCGCTTGGGATCCGACTTCACCAGCATTTATCTTTGGAACTACTTTATGTATTCCAACGGTATTCATTTCGTACACCGGTGAAGCTTTAGATTATAAAACGCCACTATTGAGAGCTTTAAGTGCAATTGATGAAGCTGCAACTGAAGTATGTAAATATTTTGACAAAAACGTAAAGAAAGTGACAGCCACTTTAGGTTGGGAACAAGAATATTTCCTGATTGACAAGGCATTAGCAAATTCAAGACCCGATATTCTAGTTACAGGAAGAACGCTTTTAGGACACACGTCTGCAAAAGGACAACAATTAGAAGATCATTATTTTGGATCCATTCCTACGAGAGCTTTGAATTACATGAGAGAATTGGAACAAGAGTGCATGTTGCTTGGAATTCCAGTGAAAACAAGACATAATGAAGTGGCACCAAACCAATTTGAATTAGCGCCTATTTTTGAAGAAACAAACTTGGCTGTAGATCACAATTCATTATTGATGGATGTGATGCAAAAAATTGCAGAACGTCATCATTTTAAAGTTCTTTTTCACGAAAAACCTTTTAAAGGAGTAAATGGTTCTGGAAAACACAACAACTGGTCTTTGGCAAGTGATACGGGAATTAATTTATTGAGTCCAGGGAAAACGCCTATGAGTAATTTGCAGTTTTTATCTTTTTTCATCAATACAATTAAAGCGGTAAATGATAACGAAGCGTTGTTGAGAGCGACAATTGCGACAGCGAGTAACGATCATCGTTTAGGTGCCAATGAAGCGCCACCAGCAATTATTTCTGTTTTCATTGGTGAACAGTTGACAAATGTTTTGAATAACTTAGAAGGAGTTTCGGATGGAAAATTATCTCCTGAAGAAAAAACCGATCTAAAATTAAACGTGGTTGGGAAAATTCCAGATGTACTTTTAGACAACACCGATCGAAATAGAACTTCTCCTTTTGCATTTACAGGAAATAAATGGGAATTTAGAGCCGTGGGTTCAACAGCAAATTGCGCAAATGCAATGACTGCTTTAAATGCTATCGTAGCAAAACAATTGAAAGATTTTAAAATTGAAGTAGACGCTTTAATTGAAGGAAAAAAATTGAAGAAAGACGAAGCAATTTTCAATGTTTTACGCGAATACATCAAAAGCACAAAATCAATTTTGTTTGAAGGCGACGGATACAGCGACGAATGGGAAGTTGAAGCAGTGAGACGTGGTTTAAGCAATTCTAAAACAACGCCAACGGCTTTAAAAGCAAAAATTGATCCACGTGTTATTGCACTTTATAGTGAAATGAACATCATGAATCCGGTAGAAGTAGAAGCACGTTATGAAATTGAGATTGAGGAATATACTAAAAAAATCCAAATCGAAGCACGCGTTTTGGGTGATATTGCTCGAAATCATATTATTCCAACCGCTATCAAATACCAAAATACGTTGATTGAAAATGTAAGAGGTTTGAAAGAAATTTTTGGAGACGAATTTGAAAAAACGGCTGGTGAACAAATCATTTTGATCAAGCAAATTTCAAAACACATTGAAGGAATTAACCGAAATGTGGCAGAAATGATTGCCACGCGTAAAGCTGCAAATTTACTAGAAGATCCACAAGAAATGGCGGAAACGTATTGCGACAAAGTAATTCCGTTCTTCGACGAAATCAGAAGACACTGTGATAAATTAGAATTATTAGTGGACGACGAAATTTGGCCAATGACCAAATACCGTGAATTACTTTTTACACGATAATTAAAAAAAATAAAAAGAATAAGACCTGAAAATGTATGTTTTCAGGTCTTTTTTTTATACGAATAATGTAGTAAATTCGTTTTGATACTTATACAACACTTATGAAGTCTAAAATTAATTGGGTTTTTGTTTTATTTCTATTTGGGAGCCTAATTTCAAGCGCTCAAGAACAATTTTCGGTATATTTTGAAACCAATAAATTTGATTTAATTCCAACTGAAAATCAGAAATTACTAGAGTGGATTTCTGCAAATCCTAAAGTAAAAATCGTAGCTATTAATGGTTTTACGGACAAAGACGGTTTGTCAGAAATGAACGATACATTGGCTCAAAAAAGAGTCGACTTTATTTATAAATGTGTAGAAAATAAAATTACAATTCGCTCCGATTTTAAAACCATAAGTTTCGGCGAAAAGCATGTCCAGAACCAAGAAAAATCTAAAAACAGAAGAGTTGATGTTTTTTACATTCTTGAAAAAGACCTCGCTCGTGAAAATGAAATACTTGGAATTACTGAAGAAATTAAGATTCAAAAAACAAAAGCTGAAATTCGGTATCCGGATAGCTTCCAAGTTCAAAATCCAAACGGAACAGTTTCTGAATATGCATTGGACACTAATTTTATGCAGAAAATCACCACAGCTAAATCAGGTGAAAAGTTGCAATTGGAGCATCTCAATTTTATATTCAACACCTTTGCGATTACTAATGATTCCAGAGGTAAATTGTATGAATTGCTGTTAGTAATGATGCAAAATCCACAACTTAAAATCGAAGTTCAGGGCCACATCTGCTGCAATTCATCAAATAAGGAAACGCTTTCCACACAACGTGCAAAAGCTATTAAAGGATTTTTAAAAAGCCAAGGAATTGACACGAGTCGCGTTACGTTCAAGGGATTTGGGAGTACACAACCACTTTATCCATTACCCGAAAAAAACGAACAAGAGCGTGCTGCAAACCGTAGGGTAGAAATACTCATTATTGAAAACTAGATAATTTTCACTAATTTTAAGGGATTAAATAACACAGTATGAAAGCAATTGTAGTAGCATTTTGCCTTTTTTCTTCACTGTTTTCTTGTTTCTCACAAGAAAAAATAGCTGTATATTTTGATTTTAATAAGTACGAATTAAATCCTACAGCACTTACAGCACTAAACGACTGGATTTTGGCCCAACCCGATAGCAAAGTGCTTAAAATTTATGGTTTTTGTGATTGGAAAGGAACCAGCGAATACAACGATACGCTTTCACTACAACGCGTTCAGACTGTTTTTGAGTACCTCACTGAACATAAAATAGCGATTGACAAAGATTATTTGCAAAAAGGTTTTGGAAAAAATTTCACACAAGATAAAAATCAAGCGCTGAACCGAAAAGTGGAGATTGAGTACTCGAATGCAATCCCCCAAGCTGAGAAACAAATTAAAGAAAAAAACCTAGCGGAATCCTTTAAAATAGCGCAAAAAGGAGATGTGGTGCGATTGAAAAACATCAATTTCTACAACAATTCAGCACGAATTGTTCCAAAATCAGAAAGCACCTTATACGACTTACTTTGCGTCATGCAGGAGAACCCAAAACTTAAAATTGAAATTCAAGGACATATCTGTTGTCAATTGTCAACCAGTTTGGATCACATTTCTACGGCAAGAGCTCGAGCGATCTACAATCATCTGATTCGAAATAAAATCGCACGAAACCGATTGTCCTATAAAGGTTACGGCGTTTCCCAACCTATATATCCGATTCCTGAAAAAAGTGATTTTGAAGAAAACGAAAACCGTCGCGTCGAAATTAAAATTCTAGAAAATTAACCATAAAAAAACCGTTTCAGCTTATGAAACGGTTTTACACTTTTAGTAAAGAAAAATTTTAATTATTTTTTCTCCATCATGGATTTTGATTTTTCAAGTGGATTCACTTCTTGTTTTACAACAACATTTCCTTTTATTTTCAAAGGAACTCTTCCACCTTCATAATTTGTCGCATTCGACTCTACTGTAATTGTTTTTCTAATTGCACCAGGAGCCATATTGTATTTCACATCAATTTTCCCCATTTTTCCGGGCATAATTGGTTCTGTTGGTTTCGATGGAACAGTACAACCGCAAGTGGATTGCACATTTGTAATAATCAAGGGTGCATTTCCCGTATTTTTAAAATCAAAAGTACGTATACCGCTATCAGAATCTTTCGAAACGATACCGTAGTCAATCGTGTTGTCTTTCGCCGTAAATTCAATCTTCGCTTGACCAAAACTCAAACTGCTAAAACCTACAACTGCTACTAAAAGTAATAATTTTCTCATTTTTTCTAATTTTATTGGGTTCGTAAATTTACTTTCTTTTAATTAAAGAACAAATTATTAATTCTTAATTTTTTAAACGCCTTTAATTATTTACTTTTGTACTGATTTCAAAAAGGATGCCAAATATAATTAGGAGCGAACCGCTTGGGCTTTTTCAGGTTTTCATTTTCCCGCTTTCCTTCCATCTCGTCACTAAAAGACGAGATTCCATGCAATCGGGGCTATTTATTTTTCCATTTTTGAGCAACATCTAAATAAAAATAAAACGTTACAACGACTTCCATACTATGACAATACCTGCACAATTTGACGCAAAAAACATCGAGCAAAAATGGTACGATTACTGGATGAAAAACAACTATTTTCATTCTACTCCAGATCATAGAACGCCATATACCATTGTAATTCCACCACCAAATGTGACAGGAGTTTTACACATGGGACACATGTTGAACAATACTATTCAAGATGTATTAATCCGTCGTGCTCGTCTAAAAGGTTTTAATGCATGTTGGGTTCCGGGAACGGATCATGCGTCAATTGCAACAGAAGCAAAAGTGGTAGCCAAACTGAAAAGTGAAGGAATCAATAAAGCAGATTTAACCCGTGAAGAATTTTTAAAGCACGCCTATGATTGGACGGATAAGTACGGCGGAACTATTCTTGAGCAACTGAAACAACTTGGTTGTTCGTGTGATTGGGAACGTACAAAATTCACCATGGATGAAGATATGTCGGCTTCCGTAATCAAATCATTTGTTGATTTATACAACAAAGGCATGATTTACCGCGGTTACCGAATGGTAAATTGGGATCCAGAAGCAAAAACGACTTTGTCGGACGAAGAAGTAAATTACGAAGAACAAAACGGAAAATTATATTTCCTAAAATATAAAATCGAAGGAAGTGAAGACTTCTTAACGATTGCGACAACGCGTCCTGAAACAATTTTTGGTGACACTGCCATTTGCATCAATCCAAACGACGAGCGTTTTACTCATTTAAGAGGAAAAAAAGCGATTGTTCCAATCGCCGGACGAGTAATTCCAATTATCGAAGACGAATATGTGGATATTGAGTTTGGAACAGGTTGCTTGAAAGTGACGCCGGCTCACGACATGAACGATAAAATGTTGGGCGACAAACACAACTTGGAAGTAATCGACATTTTTAACGACGATGCTTCGTTGAATAGTTTTGGATTGCATTACCAAGGTCAAGATCGTTTTGCAGTTCGTTCGGCAATCGAAAATGAATTAGAAGCAAATGGAAGTTTGGTTAAAACCGAAATTCACTTAAATAAAGTAGGAACGTCTGAACGTACAAAAGCCGTTATCGAGCCAAGATTATCGGATCAATGGTTTCTAAAAATGGAAGATTTAGTAAAACCAGCCATCAAAGCAGTTTTAGAAACAGACGAAATTAAATTATATCCAAAGAAGTTCGAAAATACGTATCGTCACTGGTTGGAAAACATACGCGATTGGAATATTTCTCGTCAACTTTGGTGGGGACAACAAATTCCAGCGTATTTCTATGGCGACGGAAAAGAAGATTTCGTAGTGGCAGAAAATATAGACGAGGCTTTAAAATTAGCACGCGAGAAAACTTCAAACTCTAAACTTGAATCACAAGATTTAAATCAAGATGCGGATGCTTTAGACACTTGGTTTTCTTCATGGTTGTGGCCAATGGCAGTTTTCGGTGGAATTTTAGATCCTAAAAATGAAGATTTCAAATACTATTATCCTACAAATGATTTAGTAACGGGTCCAGATATTTTGTTTTTCTGGGTGGCGCGAATGATTATTGCAGGTTATGAATATACAGGAGAAAAACCGTTTAACAATGTATATTTGACAGGATTGGTACGTGACAAACAACGTCGTAAAATGTCAAAATCGCTTGGAAATTCTCCAGACCCGTTAGAATTGATTGAGAAATTTGGTGCAGACGGCGTTCGTGTAGGATTACTTTTAAGTGCTTCTGCCGGAAACGACATCATGTTTGATGAAGAATTATGCAACCAAGGAAAAGGGTTTTCAAATAAGATTTGGAATGCATTCAAACTGATTAAAGGTTGGGAAGTTTCTGAAACAATTTCACAACCCGAATCTTCAAAAGTGGCGATTGAATGGTATGAAGCGAAACTGCAACAAACGTTAGTAGAAATCGAAGATAATTTCGAAAAATACAGAATTTCAGATGCTTTAATGGGAATCTACAAATTAGTTTGGGATGATTTCTGTTCTTGGTTCTTGGAAATGATCAAACCCGCTTACCAACAACCAATTGATGCAAAAACTTTTGCAAAAGCAATTGAAATGATGGAAAACAATATGAAATTGTTGCATCCATTTATGCCGTTTTTGACAGAGGAAATTTGGCACCTAATTGCTGAACGAACTCCAGAGGAAGCATTAATTGTTTCTGAATGGCCTGTTCTAAAGGCATACGACGAGACAATAATTGCTGATTTTGATAATGCGATAGAAGTCATTTCAGGCATTAGAACAATTCGGAAAGACAAGAACATCGCTTTTAAAGATGCAATTGAATTGAAAGCAATAAACAATGAAAAAATGAGTGTTCACTTTGATTCGGTTATTTCTAAGTTAGGGAATATTACTAATTTCGAGTACGTTTCTGAGCAAGTAGAAGGAGCGTTGTCATTTAGAGTGAAATCGAACGAATACTTCATTCCAATTTCAGGAAGTATTGATGTGGAAGCTGAAATCGCTAAATTAACCGAAGAGCTCAATTATACTAAAGGATTCTTGAAGTCGGTAGAAGGGAAGTTGTCCAACGAAAAGTTTGTAAACGGAGCGCCTGAAAAAGTATTGGAAATGGAACGTAAAAAACAAACTGATGCTTTAGCTAAGATTGCGACAATAGAACAAAGTTTAGCAAATTTAAAATAGTAGCATTAAAATGAGAAGCAAAAAAAAATCCCGTTAAGGGATTTTTTTTGTTTTATAGTACTTTTACGGGAAGTTCTTTTTTAACTGTTTCGTCGTATCTTTTTTCAGCTGCTTTCCAATTGATCACATTGAAGAATGCATCTACATAACTATTTCTTTTATTTTGGTATTTCAAGTAATAGGCATGTTCCCAAACGTCCAATGCAAGAATAGGAGTTCCTGTTACGCCAATGTTAGGCATTAAAGGATTATCCTGATTGGCGGTACCTACAATTGTCAATTTTCCTGTTTTGTCAGTAACCAACCAAGCCCAACCAGAACCAAATTGCTTATTAGCAGCTTCAGCCAATTGATTTTTGAAGTCGGAGAACGAACCGAAATCTTTTTTTATCGCTGTGTTCAATGATCCTGTTGGTTCGCCACCGCCTTTTGAACTCATACTTGACCAAAATAAGTTGTGGTTGTAATAACCACCCGCATTATTTCGCAATGTTTTATTCTCTAAATCTAACGATTTTAAAATTTCTTCAATAGTCAACTTTTCTAATTCCGTTCCGGCGATTACCTCATTTAATTTGTTGATGTAGCCTAAATGGTGTTTAGAATAATGAATTTCCATCGTTCGTGCATCAATACTCGGCTCTAGACCATCATAAGCGTAGGGAAGTGGCATCATTTTAAATGTTCCTTCATTTGCAATGATATCAGCTGGGTTTCCCATTTGAACAGTCGTAGCTTCTTCTTCGGGTAATGGAACTTGTACTTCAGTTAGTTTTTTTTCATTGCAAGAAGTAAAAAGTAATGCAATTGTAAATACAGATAAAACAGTTCGAAATTGGTTCATTATTTTTGATTTACGATAGCATTTATAATTTCAATGTAGTTTTCTTTCGCTTGATCCGGTGTCAGATGGCTAATTTGCATCCATGCATTGGTTTTAAACGCATTTCGCAAATCAAAACCAGAATTATTCTGGTACTGAATGGTACCAAATGTAGCTTGCTTATAATTTGCGTAAAGCCTCAGCTGCACATCCTGCGGTAAAGACGCTTGCGTCATTTCTGCAGCGACAGCAACGGCTTCATCAAAACGAATATTTAAATCTTTAGTAGTCATTTATGCAGTTTGTCCTACGATAATGCTTTGATTTCCTTTTACTTTATCGTTCAATTTTACATTCAAAACGGTTCCTAAAGGTAAGAATAAATCGACTCTTGAGCCAAATTTAATAAACCCAGCGTCGTCGCCTTGAATCACTTCTTCTCCTACTTTAGCATAATTTACAATACGTTTTGCCAACGCACCAGCAATTTGACGGTATAAAATTTCACCATACACTTCATTTTCAATGACAATCGTTGTACGTTCATTTTCTTCGCTTGCCTTTGGATGCCAAGCTACCAAAAATTTACCCGGATGGTATTTACTAAAATTAATTTTACCCGACATAGGATATCGTGTAACGTGAACGTTTATAGGAGACATAAAAATGGATACTTGTAAACGTTTTGCTTTAAAATATTCAGTTTCCATTACTTCTTCAATAACAACTACTTTACCGTCAACAGGTGCAACAATGGTTTGAGCATGAGCCCGAATATTTCGGTTTGGATTTCTGAAAAATTGCAATACAATCACTAGTAAAAGTAAGGCTAGAATTTGAACTCCTTTCAGAACCCAATAATGTTCTTTCAAAAAATATTCTGCTGCAAAAACGATCGAAACAGTAACTAATGAGGCCAACATAATACTGACGGCGCCTTCTTTATGAAAATGTAACATAATTTTAAAATTTAATAAATGGCAATAGTTGATAAAATAAAAATATAAACGGTGCTACAAATATAACACTATCTAAGCGATCTAAAATGCCTCCGTGGCCAGGCATTATGGCTCCACTGTCTTTTACATTGGCAATACGCTTGAATTTTGATTCAATCAAGTCGCCGATCGTACCGAAGACACCAACGATGACTGCAAATCCCAACCAAATGTATTGTGCAACTTCTTTTCCTTCAATGTAATATTTGGCGATGAAATAACTAGCGATCATAGCAAATACAATACCTCCAATAAAACCTTCAATTGTTTTCTTTGGTGAAATTTTTTCGTACAACTTATGTTTTCCAATCGATTTTCCAACAATGTAGGCGAAGGTATCATTTGTCCATATCAGTATGAATATTCCAATTATAATTTTGTGGTTGTAGCCTTTAACTCCGAATGGAATTTTAGTAATTATAATAAAAGGCAAAATAACATAGCCGAGAAGGAATAAGTATTTCCAAACTTTTTCTACTTTATACTGTTTGTCGTCAAATAAGAAATACATACAGTAAAAAGAGATAACTAAGGTGGCAATTAATAAAGTGTAGTCAAAACTCTTAGAGAGAGGAATGTGCTGGCTTTCAAGATAAGTAACGCTTCCATATATTAAAAATGCAGAAATAATAGGAATAATTTTGTTGAGATGCACCAGTTCACAAAATTCGTAAACGGCAATCAATAAAAATATGCCGAAGAGCACAAAGAAACTTTCCGTAGAATAAGTAATTGAAAAAATCAGAAGCAAGATGTAAATCGCGCCAGAAATTGCTCTTTTTAAAGTTTCATTCATGCTATAAATCTTCTAGTAGCAGTAAATATAGATTTTTGGCGCTACTTCCGTAACTTAAAAAATCTTCCACTTTTGCTTTTTCAAAATACTTTATGGTAGTAATATTATTTGGATAATTTTTATTATAGTGTTTTGTAATGTGGCTCATTGCATCGCTTTTCGTCGTTTTGATCTGACTGGTTGTGGCTACAATGATAATGTTTCCCGGAAGATCCTGAGGTTTATGTTGTTTGATTTGATTGGATGAAAATAAAATGGAACCTTCATCAGCAATCAAACTTTCGCAACTCGCCAGAAGAAATTTTGGGTTGGACACAGAAGTGTAATTTAATTTGTTCTCATCTAACAAACTGTATAATTTAGGCTCAAAGCACATTACATCGATTTCATACCAGTCATTCTCGGTTAAAATATCTTCAAAAAGGGTTTTGACTTCGGTCAAATTCTCACAGTACAAAAACTTACCTCCGTTTTTCTTAAAATTCAAAGTGAACAATTCGTCGATAGGGGTGTTTTCTGCAGTAAAAGGATTGTAGGCACTATCTTTTTCCTCCTCGGAAGAAGAATCATTGGTAGAACCAAAAAATTTTTTAAAAAGACTCATATTGTTGTCGAATGCTAGAATTAGATTGTAGAAACCGTTCAAAGATAAAAAAATCTTAACTCAAAAAAATTTTGAATTAAGATTTTTTCATTTAAATATCCTTTTTATGCTATTTACAACGAAGTTTCTTCTTGTAGGTTTGCATCAAAGCTTCTTTTCCCAAAGATTGTTTCCAAATCATCTTTAAAAATCACCTCTTTTTCAATTAAGATATCAGCAAGTTGATTTAATTTGTCTTTGTTTTCCTCAAGAATCGCTATTGCTCGAATATATTGACTTTCAATTAAAGCAGATATTTCTTGGTCGATGATTTTTGCGGTCTCATCAGAATAAGGCTTTGTAAACCCATATTCATTTTGTCCTCCAGAATCGTAATAAGTCACGTTTCCTAGTTTTTCATTCAAACCGTAAACAGTGACCATCGCTCTTGCTTGTTTGGTTACTTTTTCCAAATCACTTAAAGCACCAGTAGAAATTCTATTAAAGGTTACTTTTTCTGCTGCTCGACCGCCCATTGTAGCACACATTTCGTCTAACATTTGATCCGTTCTGACGATAAGACGCTCCTCAGGTAAATACCAAGCTGCACCTAAACTTTGTCCACGAGGAACAATTGTTACTTTTACAAGTGGTGCTGCATGTTCTAACATCCAACTAACAGTAGCGTGGCCAGCTTCGTGAATAGCGATTGCTCGTTTTTCATCCGGCGTGATGATTTTATTTTTCTTCTCTAATCCGCCTACAATTCGGTCAACGGCATCAAGGAAATCTTGTTTGTCAACTGCAGTTTTGTCTTTTCGAGCAGCAACTAAAGCTGCTTCGTTACAAACATTAGCAATGTCAGCACCAGAGAAACCTGGCGTTTGCTTTGCTAAAAATTCAGTATCTAAATTTTCTGCTTTTTTCAAAGGCTTTAAATGCACATCGAAAATTTCTCTTCGTTCGCGAATATCTGGTAAGTCAACAAAGATTTGTCGATCAAAACGTCCCGCTCTCATTAATGCTTTATCTAGAACGTCCGCTCTGTTGGTGGCTGCTAAAACAATTACATTAGAATTTGTTCCAAAACCGTCCATTTCGGTCAGTAATTGGTTCAAAGTATTCTCGCGTTCATCGTTACCGCCTGACATGTTGTTTTTTCCACGAGCACGTCCTACAGCGTCAATTTCATCAATAAAGATTATTGCAGGCGATTTTTCTTTTGCTTGTTTAAATAAGTCACGCACTCTTGAAGCACCAACTCCTACAAACATTTCCACGAAATCAGATCCTGAAAGTGAAAAGAAAGGAACTTGAGCTTCACCAGCTACGGCTTTTGCCAATAAAGTTTTACCTGTTCCTGGAGGACCAACAAGTAAGGCACCTTTGGGAATTTTACCTCCAAGGTTTGTGTATTTTTCAGGATTTTTCAAGAACTCAACAATTTCTTGTATCTCTTCTTTAGCTCCTTCTAAACCAGCAACATCTTTAAAAGTAGTTTTTATATCTGTTTTTTCGTCAAATAATTTTGCTTTTGATTTTCCAATATTGAAAAGTTGGCCACCACCAGCACCACCGGCACCGCCTGACATTCTTCTCATCAGAAAAACCCAAATTGCAATAATGATGATAAACGGTAAAAACATAGAAAGAATATCGCCCCAATTGCTTCGGGACATAAATTTATAATCTTTCAACTTGTTTTCTGAAACCGCAGTCTCTAATTTTTTCTGAAAAAGCTCATCGTTTCCTGGGTCAAAAACGTAATGAGGTCCTTTGTTTGGTTGGTCCAAATAACCTTTTGCTACAGCTTTATAATCCGCTTCTTTCAAAGCTTCTGCTGTTAAGAATACTTCTGCTTCGGTTTTATTGTAAACAATTACTTTTTCAACGTCTCCTTTTTCCAACATTACGTTGAATTTACTAGACGAAAGTTCACCCGGCTTTGACAACCCAGATTCACCGCTGAAAAGACTAAAAGCAATAAAAAATACAATTAAAGCACCAGGTATTAGCCAAGGACCAATTTTTATTTTCTTTGGATTTGGATTTTTATCTTTTGCCATTTCTTAGTATTTATTTTCGATCGTAGTAATCTTCGCGTCGCCCCAAAGACTTTCAATATTGTAATATTCACGAATGTGCTTTTGAAATACATGAACTACAATGTTCACATAATCCATCAAAACCCATTCGGCATTTTCAGAACCTTCCACATGCCAAGGCTTGTCTTTCAGTTCTTTAGAAACGGTCTTTTGAATTGAATTTACAATTGCACTAACTTGTGTATTGGAAGTTCCGTCACAAATAACGAAATAATCACAAGCTGAATTATCTATTTCCCTCAAGTCCAAAATATCAATGTTGCTACCTTTTACTTCTTCGATTCCTTTGATGATGTTAGCTAGTAAAACATCATTATTCACTGATTTTTTTGTCATTTATATTTTTTTGTCTGATTGGCAAAGTTATCAAAAAATGTTATTATTTTTGAACCTTAACACAACATTAAATTCTGTTTTTATTTTAATTCAATGAAATTAATCAAACTCAATGCCACAGATTCTACAAATGACTTCCTAAAACAATTAGCCATTGCACAAACCCTTGAAAATTATACGGTGGTCGCTACTGAAGAGCAATTAAAAGGACGTGGCCAAATGGGATCTAGTTGGACTTCCGAAGTAGGTAAAAACTTGACATTCAGTGTTTTTTTAGCGAATGCCTTAACTAATGTAGAAGCAATTTATAATTTGAATATTGCAGTGGCAGTTTCGCTACTTGAAGTGTTAAAAAAAGAACAGATTCCTGAATTAAAAATTAAATGGCCTAACGACATTATGTCAGCCAACAAAAAAATAGGTGGCATTCTTATTGAAAATGCAATTAAACACCACGATCAAATTCAATCCATTATTGGAATTGGGTTGAATGTAAACCAACAAAACTATGAAGATTTGCCTCAAGCCTCATCTTTATGTTTGACAACGGGTCAGTTTTACGATCGGGAGGAGTTGCTGACAAAGATTGTAAAACAATTGAAATTTAATATCGGATTGATTAACACCAATCACGTTAAAGATTTATGGAATAAGTACCATCAATTTTTGTACAAAAAAGAGATTCCTTCCGCTTTTGAAAACAAGGAAGGACAACAGTTTATGGGAATTATAAAACAGGTGAATCTCAACGGTCAGTTGGAAGTACTGATGGAAGATGATTCTTTGCAACACTTCAATATTAAGGAATTGAAAATGCTATACTAAAAGAAAGCCTGATAAATTTTTATCAGGCTTTCAACTATTATAATTTGTGCATATTGTTTGCAAACGATTCGATCAATTTACTAATCGGTCCCTTGATCATCATTGCCATCATGGCATTGAACTCACCGTCAAAATGCAAGTAGACTTCCGTTGAACTTTCAGATAAGGATTTCAAATCTGCCGTTAAAGTGAACGGTAATTTATCAGAAGCAGCACCTAATACAACTTCAGAAAAAGGTGTTTTATCCTTCATTCTTAATTTAATTTCAGGTAATCCTTTCAGTCCGAAATTAAACGTTCGTTCGTCTAAAACTTCAAACTTCACCACATTGTCCGGCATTAATTTTTCAAAATTGCCCACTTCGTTCAGTGCGTTAAATAGATATTCAGCTGATTGTTCAACCGTAACTTTATGGCTTTCTAATTTCATAGCTTATATTATATAGATTGTTGTTCCACTCCCCAAGTTGATGGACTAACACACCATTCTTGCAGCGTTTTTTCTTCTTCTTCTGTAATGTATTTTTTGGCTACGGCCAAAGTCAATAAGTTTTCATAGTTGCTCAATGTAAATAAATCAACATTTGCTTTTTGAAAGTTTTCAGTGGCAACGTCAAATCCGTAGCTGAAAATCGCAGCCATTCCTTTCACATTTGCACCTGCAGCACGTAAAGCTTCGACGGCCATCAAACTACTGTTTCCTGTACTAATCAAGTCTTCAATCACTACTACATTTTGTCCTTTTTGCAAAAAACCTTCAATTTGATTTAGTCTTCCGTGCTTTTTAGCTTCCGGTCTGACGTATACGAACGGCAAGGCTAATGCTTCTGCAACAAGCAAACCGATACCAATAGCACCTGTTGCAACACCTGCAATTACATCTGGTTTACCAAATTGCTTCTCAATATGTTTAGCAAATTCGGCTTTTAGATAATTTCTGATGGGTGGAAATGAGAGTGTTATCCTATTGTCACAATAAATAGGAGATTTCCATCCGGAAGCCCATGTAAAAGGATTTCCTGGATTTAATTTAATTGCGTTTATTTGTAAAAGCAATTCGGCAGTTTTGCTCGCTGTATCTTTATTAAAAATCATACTACAAATGTATAAAGTTTTTGTGAACGACAAACCACTTTTTTTAACCAATGAAATCGTTAAAGAAACAGATTTTCAGCTTTTTCTACTTGAAAGTGCTGATATTAAGCAGGTTATTGTAAAAATGTTTCAAAATAAAATTCATAAAGCATATCTCTATCACCCTGATGAGAAGGAGATTATGAAAACGTTAAAAACGAAGATCCCTGTTCAAAAGGCGGGAGGCGGACTTGTTTATAACGCTAAAAATGAAGTTTTGTTTATTTTTCGAAATGGAAAATGGGATTTACCCAAAGGCGGAACTGAAAAAGGAGAAGCAATTGAAGATACTGCAATGCGAGAAGTAGAGGAGGAAACCGGTGTTGGAAAGTTGGTTGTCACTAATAAATTGCAGAAAACGTATCACATTTTTAAACGAAACGGACGCTTCAAATTGAAAATCACGCACTGGTTTGAAATGCGAACCAATTTTGACGGAATTCCTGAAGGACAAGCAGAAGAAGGCATTGAAAAAGTAGCTTGGTTAAATCCAGATGAAATTACGGAAGCGCTTAAAAATTCGTATGAAAATATTAAATTGCTGTTTGAGCAATAGAAAGATTTAGAAAGTTCAGTTTCTTCATAAGTATTATTTCTCGCAGATTTTCAACGAATTTTTAAATCTCGCCAAGTCGCTAAGAGAGTAATCCATAATTTGCGTCTTTGCGAGATAATTTATAAACGTACCATCCGTTGAAAGAGAAAACTCTAATAAATTCCTAAACTTGATGAGATTCTTGCTTATTCAGAATGACAAAATAATGTAAATGGTTTTATGTAATTTAAAGAGTGTTAAATTCATAAATCATAATTCATAAATCATAATTCCCTTACCTTTGCACCATGAATAAAAATATACCATCTACTAATTTGCTTTTAAATTTAGGTTTCGCCGAATTTAATGAAATGCAAGTAGCCGCTCAAGAAGCAATCCTTGAGGAAAATAATGTCTTGCTATTATCGCCCACGGGATCTGGAAAAACAGTCGCATTCTTAGTTCCTATTTTCGAAATGCTTTTACCTGAAATCCAATCTGTGCAATGTTTGATTATTGTTCCATCAAGAGAATTGGGACTTCAAATTGAGCAAGTTTGGAAAAAAATGGGAACCAATTACAAAGTAAATATTTGTTACGGAGGCCACTCCATTGATACAGAGATAAAAAATTTAAGTTCGCCTCCAGCGGTTTTGATTGGAACGCCAGGCCGACTTGCAGACCATATTGAAAGAGGAACTTTTAGATTAGACAAAGTGCAAACGTTGATTTTGGATGAATTTGACAAGTCACTACAGTTGGGTTTTCACGATGAAATGTCTTTTATCATTGGAAAATTAACCAACCTAAACAAGCGAATTTTAGTTTCGGCAACTGCTGATATTGAAATTCCACGTTATACAAGAGTGGTAAATCCTTATGTTCTGGATTTCATAAAACCGGAAGACGAGGATTCTAATTTGACCGTGAAATTAGTTGTGTCGACTGAAAAAGATAAAATGAATACGTTGTTCCAACTGATTTGTGGCTTGAAATCAGAAGCCGCTTTGGTTTTTTGCAACCACAGAGATGCTGCCGAACGCATTTCTGATACTTTGAACGAAAGAGGAATTTACGCTACGTATTACCACGGTGGAATGGATCAAGAAGAACGTGAACGTGCTTTAATCCAATTCAGAAACGGAAGTATTAACTATTTAATTACAACGGATTTAGCCGCTCGTGGATTAGATATTCCGGAAATGAAACACGTCATTCACTACCATTTGCCTTTAAAAGAAGACGAGTTTACCCACAGAAACGGACGAACAGCTCGTATGTTAACTTCGGGAACAGCTTACGTTCTTTTTCACGAAGGGGATAAAAAAATGGATTTCATTAATTATGAAATGCCAAAGTTGGACGTGAAGCAGAACAAAAGTGTGCCACAGCCACCAAAGTTTCAAACCGTTTATATTTCAGGTGGAAAGAAAACGAAGTTGAATAAATTTGATATCGTTGGTTTTTTCTCCCAAAAAGGAAAACTAGAGAAAGAGGATTTGGGATTAATTGAAGTCAAAGATTTTGTGTCGTTTGCTGCGGTGAAATTTTCAAAGGTAAAAGACCTTTTAAATAACATCAAGGACGAAAAGATGAAAGGCAAAAAGTTTAAAATTGAAATCGCGAGAAATGTGATTAAGAAGGAAGAATAAAAAGATAAGTTACATAATTAAAAAACGCACGTTACGAAATTGATAAAACTTCGAACGTGCGTTTTTTAATGCATAATTTAAAGCGCATTGGCAGCGTCGTAACCCGTCTTTATGGCATGCGAAATATCAGCTACTTCTTTACAATCTCCAATTTTTATTACTTCTATATTATTTTGAATAAATGATTCGGTATCAAAAGCAAGTGAGCGAGAACCAAGTGCAGTGATAACAAAATCGCATAGAATTTCAATTTGTTTTCCTTCAGCATCTTCGCAGATTAATACTTCTTTTTCGATTCGCAAAACCTTGTGTCCCGTGTATTGCTCGACGCCGTAGGTTCTGTAATTTTCGAGTAATGTAGGCAATACGGTTGTACTAATTCCATTTGCAAGTGTCGCTTCTTTTTCTATAAGTGCTATTTTGCATCCTTGTTCGGCAAGGTATTCTGCGGTTTCACATCCTACTAATCCACCGCCAATTACTGCTACACGGCCTTTTACTTTTCGTTCGCCCGATAACACGTCCCAAGCGTCACACACGTTTATTCCGTCTATACCTGGAATCGAAGGAGCGAAACTCTTAGCACCGACCGCTATAATTACTGCATTTGGTTTCAAAGATAAAATTCGATCAATGGTTGCCGGTTCTCCCAAATGAATGGCAACATCTTCCTTTCTGACGGCATGGACGAGATCTTGTACGGCACGATGCATTTCCCGTTTTCGAGGAGGAACATCAGCAATATTTAGTTGGCCACCCAACTTTTTCTCTTTCTCGAACATAATCACTTTATGTCCTTTTTTGGCAGCCACTCTTGCAGCTTCAAGTCCTGCAGGTCCACCACCGATAACGATTATATTCTTCTTAATTGCAGCAGGAGTAATACTTCGCTCTTCTTCAAATCCGTTTTCAGCATTCAGTACGCAAGCTACAAAAGCGCGATTTTGAATATTGTCCGTACAGCCACGATTACAGGAAATACACCTTCTAATATCACAAGCGTTACCTGCCGCTGTTTTATTAATCCAATCGGGATCTGCTAATAAAGCACGACCTAAACCAATTATATCTGCTCTATTGCTTTGCACTACTTCTTCTGCCATTTCAGGATCAATAATTCGGCCTACGGCACTCACAGGAATTGAAACTGCTTTTTTAACTGTATTTGCGATATCAACAAAGAAACAATAAGGTTGTACACCCATTGGTGGAATTGTGTCGGCCAAATTACCCGTATGATTGGCTTGGGCAACATGCAACATATCGATTCCGGCATCTTCGAGCCATTTTGCAAACTGAGGTGCGTCAATTTCGTCAATTCCACCTTTTCCTCGTTCTGGTGTCACAACCGGAAATTTATATTCGAGTAGCATGTTTGGAACTGCTTTTTTTAATGCGTGAACTAAGAGAAGAGCAAATCGGGTTCGATTTTCGAGCGATCCCCCAAATTGGTCGGTTCGGGAATTCATTTTAGTACTGCAAAGTGCACCCACAAGTCGGTCTCCGTGAATTTGAATGACGTCAACACCTGCTTTTTCGGCCCGTATGGCGCATTCGCACATATTTTCGATTATTTTGAGTAACGCGTCTTCTGTGACTTCATTTATAAAAAACTGCATATCGTGGTGCAATTGTGTTCGCACTTGACCCATTTGACCATTATCAAATAACTTGTTTAAAGCTTCGCAATCATATTCGGGATGAAAAATTTGTATGCCGAGTTTTGCGCCATGAAGGTGCACGCTTTCGGCAAGAAGTCGAAAACTTTCAATTTGACTGTCGTCAAAAAGTTTTGGTGTAGGTGCAAAACTTCGAATAGGAGCGACATCACCAAGAACAATATACCCAACGCCTCCTTTTGCTAAACGGGTATAAAATGCACGACTTTGAGCAGTGATATTTCCGTCTTTGTCTTCGTATCCCGTGGTTAGCGGTGGAAACATAATCCGGTTTTTAAATCTAACCCCTCCAACAACAATCGGTTCTAGTATTTTCATATCTAATTTCTAAAATGACCTGTAAATATAGACAAGAGGAAGTGGTTTAACAATGATATAAATCATGTGCTTGTTGCGGAAGGATGGTAGCCAGTTTAAAAGCCTATAAATCCATTTAATGAAACGACTGTTATTTCTTATAGTAAGTAGTAATTATTTTAAAACAAGTATCTTGTTCGCTTGAAGAATATGTCTGTCGTTGTGATAAACGACCACTCTAAAAGTATCTCCGAGTTTCAGCTTGATGAGTTTTGAAATACTAATCGCAGTTTTAATTTTGCTTAAATCAACTGTTTTTGCTTTTTCCAGCAGTTGTAAAAGTACTTCTTGCTGCTTTATAAATCGGGAGATTGTAGTTTGGTCTAATTCACTGCCTATTGGGTTTTTATCCTTAAATGTCTTCATCTTTTTTAGCGGTTTCTTTGGTACCATAGCCATTGCAAAGTAATTACCTAAAAACCCTGATTTAAAATTTTCTCTTGGAATCGTTGTTGAAATCTCCATCCGCTTTTTAATTTCGGGTAAGTAAAAATCACCGTATAAGTTAAGGTGTTCTAGACACTCTAGCACGCTCCAACTATTTGGATCCACTTTCGAATTCAGCGTTTCAATTGAAAGCTTGCTGTACTTTTCGGCTTCTTTGATATTGGTTTGCGTACGGGAAATCAAGTCTTCTAGCAGTATTTCAGTATTTAGAGTCATGGTGTTTTTTGTCAAAATTACGTGGTGTTGTGTTCATAGACATTGATTTGAATTAAGATTTTTTGACTCTTGACAAGGTTTCAGGAGTCATTCTTAAATAGGAAGCAATGTATTTGTGTGGGACTTCCTGAAATAATTGTGGACTTCTTGTTAAAACTCTTTTGTAACGTTCCAAGGGAGACGAAGTTAAAATATCGCGTTCCCGTTCCATTTGTTGGAATATTAAGTCACCCAACATAAGAAGCCAAATCTTAATATTCTCGGCAGAGCTTTCTACGAAACTCATGAAGTTGCTTTTAGTGATGACTTTTAATTCGGTTTTTTTAAGAGCTTGAATGTATAAATCAGATGGTTTTTCGCTTATGAAAGAGTCTAATGATGCGATGAAGTTATTTTTGTACCCAAATCGAATACTATGTTCGTCGCTTTCTTCTACAATGTATATTCGCAATGCACCGCTAACCACAAAATAGAGATTGGTATCAGTGGTATCTTTCACCTTCAAATATTCATTTCTTTTTAGCGAAAGTTCGGTGTCCCATAAATGCTGGTCGTTAAGTTGCTGAATGAAGTGGGGAATTGGATTCATTACTTCTTTTTAGGTATTGAATTAAAAGAAAAGATATAGCAAATTTTGTGATCTTATCATGATTTAGCTTTGTTCATTGGATCGATCTTCCGTAAAAATTTATAGAATAGTAATTCCTACTACATTGTAATATTTTTGAGGTAAAAATACAGCACCTGTGGTTGGATCAAAACTAAAATAATGCCATTTCCCATTCGTGTCTTCAATCCCTATTCGGTGTTTTTTTGTATCGAGGGTTGTACTTCTATCTCCTTCAAAACTAAAAATAGATTGACTTTCGTCTTTCGTTTTTTGAAGTTCAAATACGGTAGTACCATTTTCTAATTTTTTAAATTGAAAAAACGGATACAACACTATAACATCTTTTGTTTTACCACTTCCGCTTGAAGGAGCCATCATTGGTGGTGGTGGATAATTGTTTTTTGAGAAGCGAGACAAATTTACATTCAGTGTTTTTTTGGCGAAAGCCATCAACGCGGATTCGTCCGCTTTTGACAATGTAAAAGTCTTGATTAGCTTCAATTTGCCGTCGTATAAATGATGCGTATTTTTCTCGCTAAAAATGATGTAATCAAAATCAGCATCCGTATCAGTATTCAAATCAATTACTTGCAGGTGAACAATCCGGTTTCCATCCGCGTCGCTATCCTCTTCCACGGCTTTGTAAAGTGGTAGGTAGGAACTTGCCGCAACTCGCTTTATGGTCTTGAAACTTTCATCATTGTTTATAATTCCAAAGTAAGAAACTTCCGTTGGCGGAGGTACCATTCGAGGCGGTGGAGGTGGTGGCGGCACTCCTGAAGTTGTTTTTTTTACCGGTGGTGCTGGTTTTTCTTTAGCATATTTTGTTTCTGAATATCGTTCTAAAATGTATCGACCACAGTTCGAAAATTTACTGTATTTTCTTGTGATCGGAATTTGTAAGTTGCTTTCTTGACTTACTAAATAATTTTTAGTTTTCGTCCTGATTTTAGCGTAGGGAATGCCTTTGATCTTGATGGCGTTGTCGTAGATGCTTTCATATTCTTTTTGCTCACCAGTAAGTGTGTTAAAAATGACATCTGCTGTGTCAACGCTGTAGTTTTTTAAATAAATTTCATTCTTTTTAGGAATCAAATCTGCATATTTAAAAGTGGGTTTGAGTACTTCAATTCCGGCAGCATCTGTGATCCCTATTTTCTTATTAATCGAGAAGGTATAATAGTTTTTCTGGGCTGTTGCAAAATGGGTCACTGCTAAAAAAGATAAGTATATAAGAGCGTTTTTCATATCTGTCATTTTTTTATTTATGCGAAGTTTCTCATCACTGATTTATTGAAAAACAGGTAGATTTCTTTGAAGTTATATTGTTTCTATAGTTGATTACTCTGCAGTAACAAATGCAACAGGCAAGGTGTAGATCCAGCGAACAGGACTGCCTTTTAATTGAGCAGGTGTCCATTTTGACGAAAGGTTTAAAATACGAATTACTTCTTCATCACATCCAAAGCCCAAGCTTTTAAGAATCTTTATTGTGGAAATTGTACCGTCTTTTTCAACAATAAAAGTGGCAACGACTTTCCCATTCACGTTGTTTTCTATGGCTAAAGTGGGATAGTTAATATTATCGCTAAGAAACTGTCGTAATTTGTCAATGCCTCCGGGATATGCGGCAACTTCATCCACCTGTTCTATAGCTTCATAAACGGCTACCACAGGAACCATGGAATCTTGATTGCTGTATTCGTTATAGAAATCAACGCGAATTTGTTCTGGAGGAGGAATTTTATTTACAGCAGATTTAAACCCAAGTAAACCTTTCTTGTTTTGGGTGTAAGCATTTTCCATTACTTCTTTTCCATTTTCAGAAAAATAAAAAACAATCTTATTGTTACCCACATTATAGTAGCTTTCGGCAACTATTTGGGTAGTGGTTTTATCAACGACTTCCTTAATTTCTTTCGCAATTCGTTTTGCTTTACCCACGCGGTATAAGTTATAATATAAAGTGTCGTAGGTCGCATTTTCTTCACTCTGAGTGATGTAAATAGCGTACTCTTTATTTTCTAACTTAAACTTATAACTGGGTTCGCCATCTTGCGCAACAACAGGAATTGAGAAAAGAAATAGTAGGATAAATATTGTTTTCATAGTTTATGGCTTTTTTTGTGATGCAACACTTCAATGGTTTTCTAGGTAAAGAAGAGTAAAAGATATTTTGTTTACTGCTTCTCTAAAAAGGGATTTTTCCAAAAGCAAGATACTGTTATTGGTGCCAATGCAGTTATAAGATATTCCTCTCATTATTATGAAATTTTTCATTTTTAATACGATTAATTTCCGTGAATAAATACAATTGATTTAAACTTATCTTTTTATTGCGCTACAAGGAAAGGTTTGATTAAAAAAGTGTTTTAATCATTCTTCAATCGTCTGTGTGATTTTATCAATATTCAAACTGTTGGCCATTGCCGTAAAAATTTCAAAATAAGTGCCTTTTAATGCATAAATACTTTCATGCGTTCCGGTTTCAAGTGCTCTTCCATGATCAAGCACCACAATGTGTGTTGCATCGATAATTTGTGAAATACTGTGTGAAATAATGATGACAGTTCGGTCTTTTTTAATGGCGTCTAACGATTTTTTAATTTGTTCGGTGGCAATTGCGTCCAGACTTGCCGTAGGTTCATCCAAGAAGATAATTGGTGGATTTTTTAAAAATAAACGGGCAATAGCAATCCGTTGTTGTTGGCCTCCTGACAGTAAATGCGCTTGTGAATTGTAACCTTCATGTAGTGCAATAATTTGCTCATGAATATAAGCTTTCTTTGCCGATTCTATTACTTCTGATTCAGAGGCATTGGGATTTCCGTATAAAATATTTTCTGAGATCGTTCCTTTAAAAATATGATTTTTCTGTAAAACGAGTCCAATATTTTTTCGCAAGAAATCAGTATTGTATTCTTTTAAGTCGACACCGTCCAAAAGAATTGAACCGCTTGACGGTTCGTAAAATTTATCTAGAAGATTGATCACGGTACTTTTTCCTGCACCACTCAAACCCACAAGTGCGGTATTTTGATTTGGTTTTATAGTAAAACTTACATTGTGTAACGCCTGAGTCCCGTTAGGATAAATAAAATCAACGTTCCGAACTTCTAATAGTCCAATGATTTTTTCAGGTTGATACGTTCCGGACTTCTCAATTTGATGATCGGATTCTAGAATGTCAAAAAAACCTTCGGAATATATTAAGGCATCATTCACCTCGTCGTAAATACGATGCAGCTGGCGAATAGGTGCCGAAACATTATTAAAAAGCATGATGTGGAACATGATCGCGCCAATGGTCATAGAGCCATTTAATACAAAATAAGCGGTTAAAATAATGATAATCACTATTCCAATTTGTTCTACAAAACCTTTGACACTTTCGAAAATAAAACTTGTTTTTCTAGTGACTAACTGGTTTTCGGTCATTTCAAATTGAATGTCTTGGTGCCGTTTTGCTTCCAATGATTCTCTTACGAAGGATTTAATGACCGTAATTGAATCAATTAAACTGATGATTCCGTTGTTTTTTGTTTCGCGGTACATTCGCATGCGTCGTCTAAATCCACCAAGTTTACTGGCTTGCCTTACACTGATGTAAAAATAGATTGGAATGATGCATAAACTGACTAAACCAACGTAGAAATTAGCATAAAACATCAAAGCAAGTGCCACAATTGCATTGGCAAACAGGGGCAAAATATCAATAAAAAAATTCTGAACAAGTCGCGTCAAGCTGCTGATTCCTAAGTCAATTCTGGTTTGTAATTTTCCACTGTCATTTTCGGTAGCGCTGTAAAACTCTAATCTGTACGTCAGAATTTTTTCAGTGATGGCCTGCGAAATATCACGAGAAATAAAAATGCGGAGTTTTTCGCCGTAAAACTTTTGTCCAAATTGAACCACAGCATACACCAATTCCTTTACTAAGAGTACGATACTAATGAATCCAAGTAAGTGAAAACCTTTAGAAAGCGGTTCGCCAGCAACCATCAGGTCACTAATTGAATCTACCGTATATTTCAGAATTAACGCATTTACTTGTGCCGCGAAGGAGCCTACAAAAGCAAGGGCTAATGTGGCAACTACCATTTTGTGGTACGGTTTTACGAACGGTTTTATTTTTTTAAATAACGCGGAAATTGTCATTACAGCAGTGTAGTTGAAATTGTACTTTTAAAATTAATTATTTTTTTTAGAATTTGAACTATAGATTTAAAGAGATAAAAATTTTATTTTACAAGGAATAAGGAGATTGCATCAAATTAAAAAACACTAATTAGCGGTGACACTACCGCAGCAATTTTTATATTTTTCACCACTTCCACAGGGACAAGGCGTGTTGCGAGAAACCTCTTCGGCATCAATTGACAGGTCGCGTTTGGACACATCTTGCTGGTATATTTTAGCAAGTAAGCGGTAGAGTTCGGGATGTTTTTTCTTTAATAATTTTGGGCGTTCAAAGAAATATTCGCTCGTTACGGAGAAAAACTCAGCTCTGTTTGTTCCGCCGTAGGGATTGATGTCTGAATCGCCTTCAAATACTTCGTCCAACTTTTTATCCATGTAATTAATCCAGGGAAGTAAGTGTTTTTCGTGTAATAATGAAGTAGGAATGCCATCAATCACACCGTCTCGTTTGTCAATTAAGTGAGCAAATTCGTGTATTGCGGTGTTTTTTTTATCAGAAGTATTGTCAAATCCGTGTGCCAAAGCTTCTTGCGATAAAATCATTTTGCCGTCCATGTATCCGGTTCCCACCATTCCTAAAACATTCCGATTAGGGCCTTCTGTTTCAAATTCTGTGTTGAAAATACCGGGGTAAATTAAAACCTCCTTCAAGTTGACGTATTGCCAGTCTTCAAATCCGAAGATGGGAATGACGGCACTGGTTGCCACTAGGATTTTGTCAACAATGGTGATTTCAGTACCAACGCCAATAATGGTACAGTTTAATAGGAATTCTTGAATTTTAAACTCGAACTTTTCTTTTTCAGAAGTTGATAAAGCGCGGTAAAAAGGAATTTCTTGGTGTAAGATCGTACGCCATTTGGCCGGAAAATTCACTTTTGGTTTCACCCATGTCTTTTTCTTTTTAAGTTTCCAATTGTAGCTGAACAGCCCGATGGCAAGAACGATGATGAAAATAAGGATAAGGTACATAGCAGCGGTAAATTTTTGAAAACAAATTTAATAAAGTGTGGGGTGAAATGGTGGATAAGTTTGAAATGTTTTTTAGTAGTTGAGTCCTAACATGCTTTATAAAAGAGGAAGAGTAGGGATTGCAAATCGTTGTGATTTGTAGGATACTGATTACCGATTTGCGGTGTCGGCTGCCTTTTCTTGTACGGGAGTTTTCTAACCAAGTACGCTGGGTTTCTAAGTCAGTATGGGAGTTTTCTAACCAAGTACGCTGGGTTTCTAAGTCAGTACGGGAGTTTTCTAACCAAGTACGCTGGGTTTCTAAGTCAGTATGGGAGTTTTCTAATCAAGTACGCTAGGTTTCTAAGTCAGTACGGCAGTTTTCTAACCAAGTACGCTAGGTTTCTAAGTCAGTACGGCAGTTTTCTAACCAAGTAGGCTGGGTTTCTAAATCAGTACAGGAGGTTTCTCTATTTAATAGCTAGAGGCATTTTATTGACACAAAAATGTCGGTTAATTTGGTAACTCTATATGTAGTGAATTTGAGTAATTTAAACGCAAGTTTCATATAGAGTAGGCTTGATAGTGCGAAGCGGTTTTGGAAGTTTTTGTTAGAGGATAATATCAATCACCTTCTGATGAAAGTGAATGATTGCATCTAAAGAGTGCTCCTTATTTTCGAAACCTAAATAAAATGTTGTGCTGAACAGATACATTTGATCATTAGTTTGGCCAGTTATAGTGGGTTCAAAAGTAGTTTCATCGGCCATTTTTGTTAAGCCGCTGGTTCGAAGCGCTTCTTCTATTTTGTTTGTAAACACATTTTTTTTTGAAGTTACTTTCCACGGATTTTTTTTTGAAGAAAATAACCTGCTGAAGTTATCGCGTGTTTTTATTTTGAAATCAACGTTTAAAGTCGGATTTTGTATTTCAAATACTACTTCTGCTAAATTATGATTTCCCATTTCATATTTTATATTGATTAAAATGCCTTTGTAGGTTGTTGAAAATGTATAGATACTTATGGGATTTATGCTTCCTCGATTTCCTGCAACATTGAAGTGACTGACGTTATACGATCCCTCGTATTTTTGTGCTGCAGCTCTAAAATGAGATTCAATCATTTGATTAAAATTTAGTAAAAGATGTTGATCTAAATTATTTTAAATTTCGAAATAGATCGCAAAAATAGGTGGTATCGCGTTTAAATTCATAGATATTCCGATAGCGATAATTGAAGCTCTTCAACCAGTTCCTTATCCATGAATTTATAAACATCAGGAATTTCCAAGATAATAATCTGCTTGCTTTTAATTTCTTCGGGAAACTTCAAAGCTAATTTTTCTTTGTGATGCTTTTCCATCACAAAAATCAGATCAGCCCAAACAATCAGTTTTGCGTTTACTTTTATTCGTGCTGCATTTTCTGTTCCGGCAGATTTAACGTTGAAGGATGAATTATTTTTATAAATGGTTTCAGCGGTTAAACTCCGCCATTTATTTCGACTGCAGATGAAGAGTATGTTTTTCAAATTTAAAACTGTTTCAGATTGTAAAATTTATAGTGATGAGCTAAAATACCAAATAAGCTACTACCTTTTGATTTTATTATTAGTTTAGACGGTGAAAGTAGTAAAAAAGAGAAGGCAGTCGTGAGGCAGTTATTTGTGACAATGATCTGGTTGCAAACCTCCGAGATGGCATGTTTCAGTTATTAGATGAATCTTTTTCGTATTTGTATAATAATTTGACTATATATTTATCTTCAATACTCATTTCTTCTATGAAAGGCAATAAATCAGGACGTAATATAGTCATCTCCCTGAATTTTTTACGTCGGTTAGTAAAAGCACCTAAATAAAACCATTGATTAATTTCTGTGTTGTACATAAAATCGGAACTGTTAATTTTATAGTTGGTACCGTAACTATACATCCTGTACCATTTAATTTTTCCATCATATAAAACTTCTCGAAATCCTTCTCCAACGCCCACAAAGACTCTATTATTGTACTTATAATCAACAAATTTTATACTATCAATATCTTCGGTTTTATACCGGACTTTTTCATTATTATCAATAACGACAACTCTTCGATCAATGCTCAACTCATCCAATCTTTCGGAATCTAAAATGCTTGTTCTTGTTTTTATATAGGTTCGTAAAATAGTACCATTTTTAAATACAATTTTTGCATAAACTTGTTTGACGTCTCTTAGTGGAGGATTTATCTTGCGTAGCATTTGGTCTTCGGTCAGCACTCTTTCCACTGGAAGCTTTTCTCCAGTCTTGAGATAAATGGTAGTTCCTTTATCATCTACAATACTTTTAATGCTATTCATAAAGTAGGTAAAATCGGATTTTGTGTTGTTATCGTTAAATACCACTTGGTCATTTACAAACCGAAGATTTGTAAATTTCATTCTTTGGTTTGTACTAATGGTAATTGTGCCTTCGGAGATAGTTTTTTTATCTTGAGCAGAAAGATGTAGGCAACCACATAGGAGTAATACGAGAACATATAGCTTTTTCATTTTATAATTTAAAATAGTTTGATAACAAGGTCTCGAATAACGAATGATCAGCGTGTGCTTTTTGTTTGTAAATATATACAAACTACTTAAAATGCAAGACAATCGATTTAACATGAAATAAAAAAAATAATTTACTCCAATCTAATTTTCGGATCCAACCAAGCATAAACCAAATCTACCAAAATATTAATTACTACAAAGGTCGTGGCAATCACAATAACGGCTCCCATAATTACGGGTAAGTCTAGTGTGTTAAGGGCTTCTACAATTTCTTTTCCTAAACCGTTCCAACCAAAAATATATTCTACGAAAACCGCACCGGCTAACATGGAAGCAAACCAACCTGAGATTGCAGTAACCACTGGATTTAAAGAGTTTTTAAGTGCGTGTTTTTTGATGATCTGAAATTCGCTCAACCCTTTGGCACGAGCCGTACGAATATAATCCATACTGAAGGTTTCCAGGAGCGAATTCCGCATCAATTGTGTAACGACTCCTAAGGGGCGAATGCCTAAAACAAGGGCAGGTAAAATGATGTTTTTCCACTGTATGTAACGTCCGTTGCCAAAATCATCTACTTCATATAAACTCCCAGTCATGTTGAGGTTCGTGTATTTGTGCAATACAAATCCAAACAACCAAGCAAATAATATCGCGCTGAAAAAGGATGGGACACTCATGCCTAACGTACTGATTAAAGCAATTAATCGATCGATCCAAGTGTTGTGGTATAAAGCGGAAATAATCCCTAGAAGTACGCCAATTCCAATTGCAATCAGAATCGCAAAAAACGCTAATAAAAATGTATTAGGTAACGTATTTCCTATAATATCTGTGACTTTCTTGCCGCTTTTTTGAAAACTTTCCCGCAAATAAGGCGTTTTCAAAGCTACAGTTTGGTTGGCAATGGCAAACAAAGAAACAGCGTTGTATTTCTCTTTGTTGAGGTAGGAATAATTTTCAGGGTTGGTACTGTGAAACGAAATCGGGGAGAGGTCGTTCAAGTAATTCAGGTACTGAATTGATAAAGGTTGGTCAAAACCGTATTTCTTTTTGATGATCGCTAACTGTTCTGAATTTTCGTTTTGATCCAACATCATTCGAGCAGGATCGCCAGGCAAAACCGTAAATAAAAAAAAGATAACAGTAACCACACCTACTAATGTAAGGAGTGCATATCCGATTTTATTTATGAAGTAGCGAAGCATTTAGGAAGTCATCCGTTGTCAGTTATTGGTGGTAATGTGTTTGTAGTATTTTTAGGGAAATAGAAAAGGAGCCGTTCAAATTAAATGAAACGACTCCATTTACTTTATAATTCTAATTGGTCAATGTCGTTGTAATGTACTTTTTGTTTCACAACACCTTTTTCCAAAATCACGATACTTGGATTCGCCCGTTCGATGGTTTTTAAGGTAATTGCGTCTGCAAAATAATAATCGAAAGTAAAGTTGTATTTGGCCATTACTTTAGCAATTACGTCTTGATTTGAAGCCGTCATCCCAATAACTTTATATCCTTTTTGAACCGCTTTTTGTTTTAACGCTTCCAAATGTTTCAAACCAGCATCATTTGCTAATTCTAAATCATAGGTTATAAACAGCATTAATTTTGGCTCAGCCAAGAATTCAGCCGTATGATCGACGTCGTCTTTTTCCATTGTAAAATCATGGATCGGAGGTAAATAACCGGCAGAAATAATGTTGTCTTTTCGGTCTACAAACGTAGCGCCTTCAGGAAGAGCCGTCAAGTCGTTCGCGCTAAATTCCTTGTTAACTCCATTCACGTTATAAATAAACACCATCTCAATAACAGCCGGCTCTGCATCAGCCGGAAATGACATGTCTTCTTCGATATTAGTACCCACTTTATATGCTCTAAAATCTTTTAAAGGCAAGTGATTCAGTACCCAATAGCCCATGAACGAACACAATACAAGTGCGGCAATTACGATAGTGGCGTTAATTTTACCCTTAAATAAAGGATGAATGAATTTTTGATTGAAAAACAAAATCAAGATGAAGAACAATAATACGACGTCTTTAGTAAAGGATTCCCATGGTGTCAATTTCAATGCATCACCGAAGCACCCACAATCCGTTACTTTGTTGAAATATGCCGAATAAAACGTTAGGAACGTAAAGAAGATAATCATCAATAGTAAACTCCAAATCGTAAGCTTACGTTTGAATCCAACCAATAACATCACCCCTAAAACGACTTCTAAAATTACCATAAAAACAGCAATTGCTAAAGCAAGTGGTTCAAGGAACGGTAAGTTTAAAACGGGATCAGAGAAATATTCTTCTAATTTGAAAGCAAATCCAATTGGGTCATTCAATTTTATCAATCCGGAGATGATGAAAAGAATGCCGACAAAAATACGAGAGAATTGGGTGATGATGTTTTTCATGTTTGTTGTTTTTGGCTAAAAAAGGAAGGTATTATAAATGTTTTTGCATCAAAATTAATGCGAATATGGAATAGTTAATCATGTCTTGGTAATTAGCATCAATGCCTTCAGAAACAATTGTTCTGCCTTGATTGTCTTCTATTTGCTTTACGCGAAGTAGTTTTTGTAAAATCAAATCGGTTAGTGAACTCACTCGCATTTCGCGCCAAGCTTCACCGTAATCGTGGTTTTTGTTTTCCATCAACGTTTTGGTCAATTGGATTTTTTCGTCGTAGAAACGAGTGGCTTCTTCTACTTTTAAGTCGGGTTGTTCTACAACACCTAATTCCAACTGGATCAACGCCATCACCGAATAATTGATGATTCCGATGAATTCGCCTGCTTCATCTTCGTCCACTTTTCGAATTTGGTTTTGCTGTAAACTACGAATGCGTTGTGCTTTAATGAAAATTTGATCAGTTAAAGAAGGCAAGCGTAAAATCCGCCAAGCACTTCCGTAATCACTCATTTTATTGATAAAAAGGCTTCGGCAATGGTCGACTATTTTATCGTATTCTTGAGAAGTATTGCTCATTATTGATTTATATTTGTATAAATTTTTTCAAAAATAAGGAATTAAAAACGATTAAGCCAAAAGGAAATCCCAAAGCATAAAAAAAACTTCTGATGACCATAAACTGCAACGGTAGATTGATTGATTTGACCCAGCCCAAAGTAATGGGCATTCTAAATGTAACGCCAAATTCCTTTTTTGACGGTGGAAGATATTCGGATGAAAACGCCATTTTGCAACAGGCAGAAAAGATGCTTTTTGAAGGAGCCACTTTCATAGATATTGGCGCTTATTCAAGTAAACCTAATGCCGAGTACGTTTCTGAAGAAGAAGAAATGGAACGCTTGATTCCAATTGTGAAATTGCTTGTACGTGAATTTCCGGAAATTATACTATCAATTGATACGTTCAGAAGTGCGGTCGCTCAAAATGCAATTGAAGCTGGAGCAGCAATAATCAATGATATTTCGGCGGGAAGTTTAGATGATACGATGATGCAAACGGTGGCGAAATTGAAAGTGCCGTACATCATGATGCACATGAAAGGAACGCCAAAAACAATGCAAAGTTTGACGCAGTACGACGATATTATCAAAGAAATAATGCTGTATTTTGCGCAAAAAATCAGCGAAGCACGACGATTCGGGATTAATGATGTAATCGTCGATCCTGGGTTTGGTTTTGCAAAAACCACTGCACAAAATTTTGAAGTATTGCAGAAAAGCGCGTTGTTTAAAATGCTGGATGTCCCTATTTTAGCAGGATTGTCCCGAAAGTCAATGATCTACAAAACATTAAATGCGACGCCAAAAGAAGCATTAAACGGCACCACCGTTTTAAATACGTTAGCGTTGACAAATGGAGCGAATATTTTGCGAGTACACGATGTGAAAGAAGCAATGGAAACGATTGCGTTGTTTGAAGCTTTTCAAAATACAATCTGGAATTAATACGATTAACATAGCCCGCTGTTTTAACCGTAGATTTTTATAATGTTTGCAGTTAACCATGGTTAAAACCATGGCCCATATTGAGCAACAAATGTTTAGTCGTAACGATCTAAATTCGTGTAAATTCGTGCAATCCGTGTAAACCCTTTGCATAAAACATAAATTATAATTCAAAAATCATAAGTTAAAACCGAGGCCCATATTGAGCAATAAATGTTTAGTTGTAACGATCTAAATTCGTGTAAATCCTTAGTATCAATCATAAATCATAAACCGTAATTCATAAATCATAAATCGTATTTCATAACTCATAACTCATAACTCATAATTTAAAAATCCCATGACCATACTATACCTCCACGGCTTAGAAAGTAAATTGAACCCTGAAAAAAGAGCTGTTTTAGAAGAATTTGGAACCGTAATCGCTCCTGATATGGATTACCACAACAATTCAAAAGTGTACGACGACTTGTTGAAAACGTATAGAGATCAAGCAATTGATTGCATAATTGGAAGTAGTATGGGTGGTTTTATGGGATATTACGTGGCAATGAAATGGGGTTGTCCCGTCTTATTATTTAATCCCGCTTTAACAAAGCGTTCCGCTCACCAAGAAATCCCTGAAATAGATACGCCAAAAGAGAAGCAACGCCTTTCAATTGTTTTAGGTGGAAAAGACGAAGTAGTTCCCGCGGTTTCAAATTTGAAATTCTTTTCAGAACACTTTCGCCCAACCGTCCAAATGAATATTAAAATCCGACCAGAATTAGCACATCAAATTACCTTAGAAGTTTTTAAGGAAGAATGCAGCACATTTTTAAAAAGCTTATAGCGCTATTTCTACCGCGAATTTGCCCTTCATGTATATCCTTTCGCCAACAAACACAAGTATCTTTAAATCTGTGAAAATTTGTGCAATCTGTGTAAAAGACCGACTATACAATCAAATTATTTAGATATTCTTACGGAAGCATGAAATGCATTTTTGAGAAACGCATAGATTTTATTTAGCCACAAATACATGAATTTTTTAATCAATTACAAATAAAATAATTTGCGAAGTTGCAGTTGCTAGTAATTTTTAAATCCGTCTAAAAACCTATTGATGGTGGTAAGGTTCATTTTTCAAAATAGTAAATCCTCGATACAACTGCTCAATAAAAAACAAGCGAACCATCTGATGTGAAAAAGTCATTTTTGACAATGAAATTTTCCCTTGTGCTTTGTTATAAACTGTTTCCGAAAACCCATAAGGACCGCCAATCACAAAAACCAAAGTTTTAATACCGGAATTCATCTTCTTCTGCAATTCATTAGAAAACTCGACACTACTGAAGTTTTTGCCGTTTTCATCTAATAAAATCATTTGGTCGGTTGGAGTGATTTTTGACAGAATCAATTCGCCTTCTTTTTCTTTTTGCTGCAACTCAGATAAGTTTTTTACATTTTTGATGTCAGCGATGACCTCCAAATCAAATTTCACATAAAACGACAAACGTTTTTGATAATCATCCATCAAAGTTTGCAGTTGCTTATTGTCGGTTTTGCCTATGGCGATGAGTTTGATGTTCATGAAAAACTTTTTTAAAGTACAAAGGTGCGGTGTTTTTTATTAAAATGAAAAGCCGATTTCTATTTTGAACGGACTTGTGGGTAATATTGTTTAATTTTGATCCATAAATCCAGAGAAAATGCTCCACTTAAAAGATCCAATCGGTACCGATTTTGAATTAGAATCTACACCACAACGAATTATATCGCTCGTTCCTTCGTTAACAGAAACGTTATGTGACCTAGGATTGGAAGACAAACTGATCGGAATCACTAAATTTTGTGTGCATCCATTTCACTTAAAATCGACTAAAAAAATTATTGGCGGTACAAAGAAAGTACATTATGAGAAAATCCGTTTATTGAACCCCGATTTCATCATTGCCAATAAAGAAGAGAACACGGAAGAAATGGTTGTCGAGTTACGCAAAATTTGTCCGGTTTGGGTAACGGACATTGCTACCGTAGAAGACGTAATGCAGACGATCACTGATTTTGGAAAACTCTTCAACTGCCGAATGGAAGCACGAAAATGGAACGACAAAATAGCCCATAATTTTGCCGATTTCAAATTGTTTAGCGAAACTTTGGAGGTGCGAAAATCGGCTTATTTTATTTGGAAAAATCCATATATGGTGGCCGGAACAGGAACCTTTATTGATGCACTTTTGCAACTCAATAAATTTGACAATTGCTACAAAAACTTAGACCGTTATCCTGAAATTGATCTAGAATCTTTAGAAAAAGAACACGATCCAGAAGTGATTTTGCTATCGTCCGAACCGTATCCTTTTTCGGACGCTGATGCTTTTGAAATTGGCCGAAATACACACCATGCGAAAACCATTTTCGTGGACGGCGAGATGTTTTCTTGGTACGGCACGCGTTTGCATAAATCATTCGACTACTTTAAAAAAATCCACAGTAAATTAGTATAAAATCAGCAACTATCTTTTTTGGAAATTGAAAGTTATTTTCAAGCAGTAAACGAAACTTAAAATTTCAGTAAAGAGCAGTTGGATTGCTTTTTAAATGCTACATTCGCCAAAATTTGATTTGTGTTAAACTATACTATTTTCAGCAACCCCAATAGCGATCAGTGGATTACATTTGTTCATGGAGCAGGTGGGAGTTCTTCTATTTGGTTTAAGCAAATTAGAGATTTTCAAAAACAAGCGAATCTATTACTTTTAGACCTTCGGGGACACGGCGAATCTAAAAATTACAGTTACAAACAACCTTATACCTTTACACTTCTTGCCAACGATATTTACGAAGTTTTAGAACATCTTAAAATTAAAAGTTCGCATTTCGTCGGCATTTCGCTCGGCACGATTTTAATCCGACAGTTGGCAGAACAGCATCCCGACCGAATTCAAAGTATGATTTTAGGAGGTGCAATTTTCAAAATGAATTTCAGATCGCAAGTTTTAATGCGATTGGGAATGGTGTTCCAATATGTAGTGCCTTACTTATGGCTTTATCGTTTCTTTGCTTATGTGATTATGCCGCGGGAAAATCATAAAACAGCCAGGGAATTATTTGTCAATGAAGCTAAAAAAATGAATCAGAAGGAATTTATTAAATGGTTCCGGTTGACAATGGACATCAATCCAATTTTGCGAAAATTTAGGGCTGAAGAGTTAGACATTCCTACCTTATATGTAATGGGCACCGAAGATTATATGTTCTTACCTTCCATAAAATTAATAGTCGCTAAACACCATTCAAGTTCGAAATTAGTTGAAATTGCCAAATGTGGACACGTGGTAAACGTAGATAATGCGGTAAAATTCAATAAAGAAAGTCTAGACTTTATCAACGCCAACCAATAAAAAAAGCTGAAACAAAATGTTCCAGCTTCTAATAAAATCTAACTAACCAAACCAAATCTTATGTAATCTTGAGGCAAAGGTCGGTAATTATTCAATACATCTTGTTAACGCAATGTTAAGTCTATCTTATTGATAACTAAAAATTTAGATACTATGCACGCCTACTGTTTTAGCGATTGTCTTGCATTGCAAAAACGCGTTTCAATAAATCAGAAGTTCGTGCATTTAAATTGGTACGGATGTCTTTTTCTTCCACAGCTATCATTTTAAAAACACCTTCTAAAGCTTTTTCAGTCACGTAATCATTCAAATCAGGGTTCACATCTGCGGTAAGTGGAATCGCATTGTACTTTGTAATAATATTTTTCCACGCTTTATCAGCACCCACTTTTGAAAGCGAATTTTTAATTACAGGATTAAATTTACCATACAAAGCTTTATTGGTTGTGCTTTGCAAATATAAAGTTGCTGAATTGTTACTACCTAACAAAATATTTTTTGCATCCATAAAGGTCATATTTCTTACCGCATCTACAAAAATAGGTGTGGCTTCTTTCACCGCATCTTCGGCTGCACGATTTAAAAGCTTGATTCCTTCATCCGCGAGACTCCCGAGGCCAATGTCACGCAAACCTTTGTCTACTTTTTGCAATTCAGCAGGAAGTAAAATTTTTACCGCTTGATTTTTGTAGAAACCGTCTGTTGATGTCAGTTTTTTTACTTCTTTGTCAATACCGTTATTCAAGGCCTCTTTAAGTCCGGAAGCAATTTCGGCATTTCCTAATCCACCTATTCCTGGATATTGCGAGGCGATTTGCTGTAATTCTGCACAACCAAATAGTCCAAATGCGACGATACCAAATAATACTTTTTTCATAATGTTTTTTAACAAATATAAGGGAATGTGCCTTAATTTGAATTGTGAATAGGAATTTATTAACACCATATTGCTTCTAAATGAAGTATCTTAGATATATAATAATAGCCTGTCGCTATGAATAAATAAAATCAATCGATTTTATCTATAATTATAAAAATAATTTATGACGTACCTTTGATTATATAAAAATTGAGATTGAATTTTAAAACAAATAAAAACATTTAAAATAAAGTATACCATGAATAATGATAACAAATTAACAACAGTAGGAGGAACGCCTGTTCCTGATAATCAGAACACAATGACGGCCGGAAAAAGAGGTCCAGTTTTACTACAAGACTTTTGGTTTTTAGAAAAAATGGCGCACTTTGATCGTGAAGTTATTCCAGAACGAAGAATGCATGCCAAAGGTTCAGGTGCTTTTGGAACCTTTACAGTTACCCACGATATTACGCAATATACAAAAGCGAAAATATTCTCAGAAATTGGGAAGAAAACGGACATGATTGCTCGATTTTCTACTGTTGCAGGAGAACGAGGAGCAGCTGATGCAGAACGCGATATTCGTGGTTTTGCCTTGAAATTTTATACTGAAGAAGGAAATTGGGATTTGGTGGGTAACAATACACCGGTATTCTTTATGCGGGATCCAATGAAGTTTCCCGATTTAAACCACGCCGTAAAAAGAGATCCACGAACCAACATGCGAAGTGCCGATAACAATTGGGATTTCTGGACATTGCTTCCGGAAGCTTTGCACCAAGTTACTATATTGATGAGCGACCGCGGTTTACCAAAATCATACCGAACCATGCACGGTTTTGGAAGTCATACTTTTAGTTTTATCAATGCGAATAACGAGCGGTTCTGGATTAAAATTCACATGAAATCCCAACAAGGAATTGAAAATTTATCAGATGAAGAAGCGGCAGCACTTGTTGGTTCCGACCGTGAAAGCCACCAACGCGATTTAATGAATGCAATTGACGAGAAAAATTTTCCAAAATGGAAAATGTACGTTCAAGTAATGCCCGAACAAGATGCGAAAACATACCACATTCATCCGTTTGATTTGACAAAAGTCTGGCCACATGGCGATTATCCACTGATTCCTGTGGGTGAATTTGAACTGAACCGCAATCCGGAAAATTATTTTGCACAAATCGAGCAATTGGCGTTCAATCCAGCGAACATTGTTCCAGGTATTGGATTTTCACCGGATAAAATGTTGCAAGGTCGACTGTTTTCTTACGGAGATGCACAACGGTACCGATTAGGCGTCAATCATTACCAAATTCCAGTAAACACTCCAAAATGTCCGTACCACAGTTTTCACCGTGATGGCGCCATGCGTGTCGATGGAAATTACGGATCAGCAGTAAGTTACGAACCCAACAGTTTTGGACAATGGAAAGAACAACCGGAACATAAAGAACCGCCGTTAGAATTAGAAGGTATGGCTTATGCTTACGAGTTTAGAGAAGACGACGCGGATTACTTTTCACAACCCGGAAACTTATTCCGTTTGCTAAAAGAGGACAAAAAAGCATTGTTATTTAAGAATACAGCAGCTCAAGTAGGAGGTGCTCAGAAATTCATCCAAGTCCGACACATTCGAAATTGCTTCAAAGCCGATCCTGCTTACGGAACTGGTGTTGCAAATGCCTTGGGAATGAGAATGGATGAGGTGGATGCTTTTACCGATTCAAGATTATAAATTTTAGTGAATGAAATGTAAAGCGTCCCTCGGGGCGCTTTTTTTTTCTCATTATTTTGCGATTTATTATAAAAATGGTTGAAAACTTGTCTTTAATTTAAAGCAAACCATATCTGTTTTTAAGGAATTTCAGATTCTGATTTATGTTGAAATTTTATCAAATGTGGTAGAAGTTGGCCTGGAAAACAACCGCTGTAAACTGCGCTTAAATTATTCGCTTAAAAATTTTATAATTCGTAAATTGCGAACTTAAATTTTACTTTGAAATTCGATATGGAACAAGCAACACCTTATATACCTATAAATAAAGTCCGAATTGTTACTGCAGCAGCACTTTTTGACGGACACGATGCCGCAATCAATATCATGCGTCGTATTATCCAGTCAACAGGAGTGGAAGTAATCCACTTAGGGCACGACCGAAGTGTGGAAGAAGTAGTAAATACTGCGATCCAAGAAGATGCAAATGCAATAGCAATCACTTCGTACCAAGGAGGCCACAACGAATATTTTAAATACATGTACGATCTTTTGAAAGAAAAAGGAGCGGGACATATTAAAATTTTTGGTGGTGGAGGTGGTGTAATTCTTCCGGTCGAAATCAAAGATTTGCAAGACTACGGAATCACCCGAATTTACGCTCCAGATGATGGACGTGAATTGGGACTGCAAGGAATGATTAATGATTTAGTTCAAAAAGCAGATTATCCAATAGGTGACGTTTTGAAAGACGAAGCCAAACATTTAGAATCGAAAAACCCAAGAGCCATCGCTCGCGTAATTTCTGCCGCAGAAAATTTCCCTGAAATTGCGAAAGAAACTATGGACAAAATCCATACGCTGAATGAATCTTCTAAAATTCCGGTATTGGGAATTACGGGAACAGGTGGTTCAGGAAAATCATCTTTAGTAGACGAATTAGTACGTCGATTCCTAATTGATTTTCCAGAAAAAACAATTGGATTAATTTCTGTTGACCCTTCTAAAAGAAAAACCGGTGGAGCTTTATTAGGAGATCGAATCCGAATGAACGCCATCAATAACCCAAGAGTTTATATGCGTTCGTTGGCTACACGTCAATCGAATTTAGCTTTATCAAAATACGTAGCGGAAGCGATTCAAGTTTTGAAAGCTGCAAAATACGATTTGATCGTTATTGAAACTTCAGGAATCGGACAGAGTGATACGGAGATCATGGATCATTCTGATGTTTCCTTATATGTAATGACCCCTGAATTTGGTGCGGCAACCCAATTAGAGAAAATCGACATGCTTGATTTTGCTGATTTAGTAGCCATAAATAAATTCGACAAACGCGGTTCACTTGATGCCTTGCGTGATGTGAAAAAACAATTCCAACGAAACCATAATCTGTGGGATGCCAATCCAAATGATTTACCAGTTTTCGGAACAATCGCTTCGCAGTTCAACGATCCAGGAATGAATACGTTGTACAAAGCGATAATGGATAAAATCGTAGAGAAAACCGAATCTACTTTGGTTTCTACCTTTGAAATCACGCGAGAAATGAGCGAAAAGATTTTCGTTATTCCACCACACCGTACCCGTTACCTTTCGGAAATTGCAGAAAGCAACAGAAAATATGACGAAACGGCTTTGGGCCAACAAAAAGTAGCTCAGAAACTATACGGTATTTATAAAACGATTGAAAGTGTTACAGGCAAAGCTCCTGAGATCAATAAAATTGGAATTGATGATGATTCTGTGTATTCGAGTGCAAAAGAAGAAGACAATCAGGACCGCATTTTCTTAAATTTACTACTGAATCAATTTGACAAAGTCAAAATGGATCTAGATGCGTACAATTGGGAAATGATTTTGACTTGGGACGAAAAAGTCAACAAATACAAGAATCCAGTATATTCGTTTAAAGTGCGTGATAAAGAAATTAAAATCGCAACCCATACCGAATCGCTTTCACATTCTCAAATTCCAAAAATCGCTTTGCCAAAGTACGAAGCTTGGGGTGATATTTTAAAATGGAATTTACAAGAAAATGTACCAGGAGAATTCCCTTTTACATCAGGATTGTATCCGTTCAAAAGAGAAGGCGAAGATCCTTCACGAATGTTTGCTGGAGAAGGCGGACCAGAACGAACAAACCGTCGTTTTCATTATGTTAGTGCGGGATTACCTGCAAAACGATTGTCAACCGCTTTTGACAGTGTGACTTTATACGGAAACGATCCGCATTTACGACCTGATATTTATGGGAAAATTGGAAATGCAGGAGTTTCAATTTGTTGTTTAGACGACGCTAAAAAGTTGTATTCTGGATTTAATTTGGCACACCCATTGACTTCGGTAAGTATGACAATTAATGGTCCAGCACCAATGCTGTTGGGCTTTTTTATGAATGCCGCCATCGATCAACAATGTGAATTATACATTAAAGAAAATGGTTTAGAAGCAGAAGTAGAGTCTAAGATTAAAGCGATTTACAAGAAAAAAGGATTGCCAAGACCGCAGTACAATGGAGCACTTCCAGAAGGAAATAACGGTTTGGGACTAATGCTTTTAGGAGTTACCGGTGATTTAGTGTTGCCAAATGAGGTGTATCAAGAAATTAAAGTACGCACGCTGTCACAAGTTCGTGGAACCGTTCAAGCGGATATTTTAAAAGAAGATCAAGCTCAAAACACGTGTATTTTCTCCACAGAATTTGCCTTGCGTTTAATGGGTGACGTTCAGGAATATTTCATTAAAAACAACATTCGTAATTTCTACTCGGTTTCAATTTCAGGATACCACATCGCAGAAGCGGGTGCCAATCCAATTACACAGTTGGCATTCACGCTAGCAAACGGATTTACGTATGTGGAATATTACTTGAGCCGAGGAATGAACATCAACGATTTCGGACCCAACCTTTCGTTTTTCTTCTCGAACGGAATTGATCCAGAATATGCTGTAATCGGTCGTGTGGCGCGTAAGATTTGGGCAAAAGCCTTGAAAACGAAATACGGAGCGAACGAAAGAGCACAAATGTTGAAATACCACATTCAAACTTCAGGTCGCTCTTTACATGCTCAAGAAATTGACTTTAATGATATACGTACGACATTGCAAGCGTTGTATGCAATTTACGACAATTGTAACTCATTGCATACCAATGCATATGACGAAGCAATTACGACTCCAACAGAAGAATCGGTTCGTCGTGCGATGGCAATCCAGTTGATTATCAATAAAGAATTAGGTTTGGCAAAAAACGAAAATCCTATTCAAGGATCATTCATCATTGAAGAATTAACAGATTTAGTTGAAAATGCAGTTTTGATGGAATTTGACCGTCTTACTGAAAGAGGTGGCGTTTTAGGTGCGATGGAAACGATGTACCAACGTTCTAAAATTCAAGAAGAAAGTATGTACTACGAAATGTTAAAACATACCGGCGAATTCCCAATTATTGGTGTAAATACGTTCTTGAGTTCAAAAGGATCACCAACAGTTATTCCTGCTGAAGTGATTCGTGCAAGCGAAGAAGAAAAACAATTTCAGATTACAACACTTGATAATTTACATAAATTCTACAAAGACGAAACGGCAGCACAATTGACGATTATTCAAGACGCCGCAATCAACAATCAAAATATGTTTGCTGAATTAATGGAAGCGACGAAGATTTGCTCTTTAGGGGAAATTACGGCTTCGTTATTTGAAGTTGGTGGTCAGTATAGAAGAAATATGTAAGCAGAAAACCATTTTATTTGCATAAGAAAATGTGTGAATCGCTGATCCCGATTTTTATCCGGATCTTTTTTCAAAAAAAATAATATAAAAATTAGAGTAAAAACCTTTCAGCAATGAAAGGTTTTCTCATTTAAAAGAAAATCCCATCTACATAAAACCAACTCCCATTTTCAAAACTAAACGTAGATTTTTCGTGGTGAATGGTCGCTTTCAGGTTTCCATCTAAATAATATGCTTTGAATTCGATGGTATATATTTCAGAGGAAATAATTTCTAACTTCAGCCAGTGGTTTGCTTGTGACCACTGCAGGATATCTTCTTTCTGATGCAGTTTTCGAGTAGAAATGTCCGTGGTTGCCACTAAATAATCAGCATCATGGATGCAATAAGCAGTATACCGCGAACGCATCAATTTCTCGGCTGTCGTTGCTTTATGAGCGCCTTCTATAATTGGTTTGCAGCATTTTTCAAAAACGAATTCTGATCCGCAATAACAGTTTTTCATTTTATATTTTATAATTTTAAAATTCAGCTTTTTGAAAGAGATAGCTGTTTTTAATCCAAAACTCTTTCAAACATATAACTTACAACCTAGAACCTACAACTATTTTTTCTCGTTAAACTTTCTTGTAATTTCCTTCAGCTTTTCTTTGCGAGAAACGGCTGCTTGCTTGACTTTTGCTTGTTCTTTATGCAACTTATCATTGTGCTTTTTTATATTCTTCTCCGTATTTCTACTCATAATTTTTTTAATTTTAAATAGCCAATATGCAGTTCGTCCTCGTGTTGCGGTTGTACTAAAGGTAAGATTTTCAATTGATACGTTGATTTTATTTCAATAGGAAGTAAATCGGCAACTTTGTGAAAGTCATCGATATCAATTCCGTACGTATCGTCGATATGTGAAACGGCTCCTTTGAATCCACAATGTTTGTAAAAAGTTGTTTTTTTTGATTTCTTTATAGCTTTCGACAAATCTAGCGCGACCGTCACTACTTTATAATGATATTCTTCAAACTCGCCTTCCTTGTAACCGCCTAAATTTAGAAAATATAAATTATTTTCAGAATGTACTTCTTCTTTTTTTGGAATAACTTCGATGGAGAAACCGTCTGCGGTCGTAATTTCACGCCAAACGTCGATATGCAGTTTCCCTTTGGCTTCAGGCCAAAATCGATTCATCTGCGGAATTAATTCACGCATATTTTCTGCAATTCCAAAGAAGACATCATGTTGTTCCGTCACACGTCCTTTCGGTATACAACCAAGTAACACCATGAAAAGTTTTGGATTTTCTACCATATTACAAATATACGTGAACAGGATAAAATTTAATACTGTTATTTACTGCTTAATCTAAATGATTTGCTTTCACCTTACTTTTTTAGTACTGTATTTAGGTTGCAAGGAAATATACGTTAACTAAATTATATAACAATTTGATTCTAAAGGTTAAATTTGCTTTTTACATAAATTAATTACACAAATAGTACATATTTAAATAATCTGTCTATTTTTGTTTTAAATATATCAATTTGAAAATTATGAAAAATATCTTAATACTATCGTGCGCTTTATTAGTGCTAATCAGTTGTAAAGACGAACAAAAGCAAATAGTGGCTGAAAAACAAGCTACGTATGAAAGTTTTGGTGAAAAAATTGCAGCTGACGACGCATTAACTTCTGAAGAAATGTTGAGGAAATACCAAGATTTAAAACCTGGAGATACGATTGATGTGAAGTTCAAATCGGAAATCAAAGAAGTATGTAAAAAGAAAGGATGTTGGATGTCAATTGCGCTTCCAGGAGACGAAGAAACGTTTGTAAAATTCAAAGATTATGAATTTTTTGTTCCCAAAAACGCTGATAAAAGCATTACGATTTTAAGTGGAAAAGCCTTTATTGACAGCGTTTCCGTAAACCAATTGAGGCATTACGCTAAAGATGGCGGAAAATCTGAGACAGAAATTGCACAAATTACCGCTCCAGAAGTAAAATATGGTTTCGAAGCAAATGGAGTTTTGATTCAGAAATAATGAAAAATTTTATATTAGTTGTACTGGTTGCGTTGGTTTTATTTTCTTGTAAAAATGAGGATATAGAATCTTGTGATAAAGAGGAAGCTAAGCAATCTACTAAAAATTTCGACATGTACGAAATGTCAGAGATGGCCTCGTTAATGGAGCAAATGTACAAAGACAATGAAATTTTAAAAGAGCGGATTAAAAAAGGCGATACCATTGGTAAATTTCCAAATCATTTCTTAAAAATTCACTCGTCAGTTATGACTGATGAACAAGAGAATGACGCATTTTTTAAAGCACAAGCAAATCACTTTATTCGTTCACAAGAATTGATTTACGAAGATCCTAAAAATGCAAAAGAACATTTTAATTCGGGAATTGACGCCTGTATTCAATGCCACGAAGTAAAATGTGGCGGACCAATTCCAAGAATCAAAAAACTGTATATTAAATAAATGAAAAGAGAAATTGTTCAAACATCTGATGGTTCTACTACAATATATCTCCCTGAATGGGAAGAAAATTACCATTCGAAACATGGAGCCATTCAAGAAGCTAAACACGTTTTTATAAAAAATGGTTTTTCACAATTTAAGGTAGAAGAGCTGTCTATTTTAGAAATTGGTTTCGGAACAGGATTAAACGCCTTTATTACTTTTCTTGAAGCGAAGATAAATGCTGTAAAGATACATTACACTGGAGTAGAAGCCTATCCTGTCGAATTTAACGAAATTGAACAAATGAATTACGTTGTTGAACTTCAAGCAACTGATTTTGAGCAGGAATTTGAAAAAATGCATACCTGTGAATGGAATTCAAATGTTAAAATTTCAGAGACTTTCTACCTTAACAAGCGGAAGCAATTTTTTAATGAAATTAATGACGCGGAAGCTTTTGATCTGATTTATTTTGATGCGTTTGGTTACCGAGTGCAACCAGAACTTTGGAGTACTGAAATCTTTCAAAAGATGTATAACGCTTTAAAACTAGGTGGAGTTCTTGTGACTTATGCCGCAAGAGGTGTTGTGAAAAGAAGCATGATTGAAGTTGGTTTCTCTGTTGAAAAGTTAGCAGGACCTCCGGGAAAAAGAGAAATGTTTCGCGCTTCTAAATAATTTCTTTAACACTACTGTTTGTTTTTATTAACGTTTCACATGTTTAAGCTATTGCAAAATTGATTAAATTTGAGTTCATCAATTGTAAAAAACAGGAAGTCGGAAATTATGAAGAAAACCATGTTCAGTTACACTAAGAATGTTTTGGAAAGAGTCAGCTTTGATCCATTACTATTTTGCAAGGAAGTTAGAAAAGCACTTGTCAATTTATTGCCGTACGAAATCGAACAATTGAAAGATTGGTTGATGCAATACACGGAAGAAAAACCAGAATTACAACATTGTCAATTACTATTAAATTAAGTTAAAGGAGCTTTTTAGCTCCTTTTTTATTTTTTAGCTAATGGGCTAATAATTTGCACATTATGAAAAGCGATTGCTCCTTTAACAACTCCAGCAATTGTATTGCGTAAAGCATCAATAATGTGAATTTTTAATTCTGTTTTTGGAAATATCAGACTCACTTCTCGAGCCGGTTTTGGTTCTACAAAATGATGCAAGTGTTTCTTGTCTCTTTCGTTCAAGTCCAAAGTATGTAAGAATGGGAGTAAAGTAGTGCCCAATCCTTCATTAGCTAGTTTTATCAAAGTTTCAAAACTACCGCTTTCCAATTGAAAAGAACTTCCCGTACTTGTTCCTGAATTTTTACATAAGTTTAAAATTCCATCTCTAAAACAGTGTCCATCTTGCAAGAGTAAAATCTCGTCGATATTTAAATCGCTAATTTCAATTTCTTTCTTATCTGCAATTTTATGACTATCAGGAATATAAGCCATAAAAGGTTCGTAATACAATACAATTTCCTTTAACTTCTCTTCTTGTAAAGGAGTAGAAGCAATTGCAGCATCTAGATGTCCATTCTTGAGTCTGTTGATAATTTCATCGGTATTGAGTTCCTCAATAATCAACTTCACTTTTGGATACTTCTTAATGAAATTGTTCAAAAACATTGGAAGTAAAGTGGGCATAATCGTAGGAATAATTCCCAATCTAAATTCACCACCAATAAAACCTTTTTGATGTTCTACAATGTCTTTGATCCGATCCGCTTCAATGATAATATTTTTTGCTTGTGCGACAATTTTCTCGCCCACTTCTGTCAACTGAATTGGTTTCTTCGTACGGTCAAAGATTTGAATTTTTAATTCCTCTTCAATTTTCTGAATTTGCATACTCAATGTAGGTTGGGTTACAAAACATTTTTCGGCTGCTAAAGTGAAATTTCGGTGTTCCGCGACAGCAAGAACATAGTGCAATTGAGTAATTGTCATTATATCATATTTTTAGCAAATTTAAGAAAACTATAAGTTTTGGTTATACTTAAAATGGTAAATATTTTGTAATTTTAAGGTAGAAAATTTTTAACCATTAAAATACAAATATGAAAACGAATATTTTAGGATTACCCGTGAAAGAATCAGCAGAAATGGTAACAGAACTAAACGTTCTATTATCGAACTTCCAAGTATATTACCAAAACTTAAGAGGAATTCACTGGAACATTCGCGGAAAACGATTTTTTGAATTACATGTTAAATTTGAAGAATTATACAACGATGCACAATTAAAAGTAGATATGGTTGCCGAACGGATTTTGACAATTGGCGGAAAACCATTGCATACGTTTGAAGATTATATCAAACACAATAAATTGAAAGTGGGTAAAGACATTTCGAATGATGAAAAAGCAGTTCAATTAATTATTGATTCTTTATCTGATTTACTGAAAATTGAACGTTCGATATTGAATAAATCAGACGATATTCATGATGAAGGAACAAACGCTTTAATGAGTGATTTTATTGCCGAACAGGAAAAAACCGTTTGGATGATGAGAGCTTGGGCTGAAGAAAGTTTGTAATTCCAAGTTCATAATAACAGAAAAGCCGTTTCAACTGAAACGGCTTTTTTTTATGCTAAAAACTTTTCTTTTAATTCCGGTGTAGGAATCAGACATGCATCTTTTTTTCCATACCATTTATAGCGGTTTCTCGCCACATAATCATAAATTGGATTTCGTAAACTTGAAGGGATTATTTTAAAAATAATGGACCATTTCAAAAAACCATTCAAATCCTTTACAATTTCCAATGCGGCATCGGATTTATAAAAATAAGCGATTCCGGGTTCGTACAAAATAATACTGTCCATTTTAGAGGTATCCACTTTTAGATAACTTAAAATTTCTTTACCCAAATCTGATTGCAAAGGAACGAATCTAAATACATCTTTCTTATCGTGTTTAATTACGTATTGAACCGCATTGTCGCACAAATTGCAAACGCCATCAAACAGAATAATCTTTTTATTTTCGGGTAAATTCATCGTAATTTATTTTTTGGCTTCTACAAATTCTAACAATTCTAACGCTACGTTCGACGTAAAAATCCCATAATTAACTACGGCTTTTTTACGTTCAATTTTATCAATAGTTCCAATGGATTTTCCGTCAAACATTCGGACACGGTCGCCAACCTTTAGAGTTACTTTAGGTTTTTCAGGAACTAATGCCGCTTTAATTTTTTTTTCCTTTTTCTCTTGACGAATCTCTTCTACTTGAACAGCAACTTCTTGCACTACTTCTTTTTTCTTCTGTTCAATGACTTTAATTTCTTTGGCTGTGGTTTTAATTCTTTTTGAATTTTCTATTTCTACCATTTTCATCAATTCGCCAACCAACTCTTTTTTATTCTTATTGTTGAAATATTTGTTTGCTAAATCATTGACTTTTTGACCTAAATAAATCGACTTTTGATTACTATCGTACAATTCTTGGTAGCTTTCCAATTTCTGTTTTACTTTGGCGTTCGTCGATTCTAATTTCTTGCTTTCCTCGCGTGCTTTTATTTCCTCTTCTTTTAAACTGGTAGAAGTTTTTTCCAGTTTGGATCGCTCTTTTTGCAAAGTAGCAATGGTTTTATCAAAGCGTACTTTCCCAACTTCAATCTTTTTCTTTGCACGATTGATGAGTCCGAAAGGGATTCCATTTTTCTGTGCCACTTCAAACGTGAAGGAACTTCCGGCTTGACCTAATACCAATTTATATAAAGGTTCTAACGTTTTTTCGTCAAAAAGCATGTTGGCATTCTGAGCAAAAGGCAGTTCATTTGCTAATATTTTCAGATTTGAATAATGCGTTGTAATAATTCCAAATGCTTCTCGATGGTAAAATTCTTCTAGAAATATTTCTGCTAAAGCACCACCTAATTCAGGATCTGATCCTGTCCCAAATTCGTCAATCAGAAAAAGCGTGTTTTTATTGCACTTTTTCAAAAAGTAATTCATGTTTTTCAGTCGATAACTGTAAGTACTTAAATGATTTTCAATAGATTGATTGTCGCCAATATCAGTCAAAATTCGTTCAAACAAAAAGGTTTCACTTCGTTCGTGAACGGGAATTAGCATTCCACTTTGCAACATCAATTGCAGCAAGCCAACGGTTTTCAACGATATGGTTTTCCCTCCCGCATTTGGACCTGAAATAACAATAATTCTGCTTTCTTGTGTGAATTCAAAAGTTTGCGGAAGCGTTATTTCATTTTTCTGTTTATTGGTTAGGTATAAAATAGGATGGAAGGCATCTCTAAAATAAACCCTTCGGTTATTTGTAATTTGTGGCAAAATTCCATTGATTCTATTGGCATATTTGGCTTTTGCCGAAATCACATCTATTGTACTCAAAAATTCCTGGTATTGAATGAGCAAAGGCAGAAACGGACGAATATTTTCAGTTAAATACCGCAGAATTCGTTTAATTTCCTCTTTCTCTTCGTACTCTAAATTACTCAATTCGCGCGAGTAATGTAAAGTCGCTTCTGGTTCGATATAAGCGATGCTTCCCGTTTTTGAACTTCCTAAAATGGAACCTTTCACTTTTCGTCTGTACATGGAAAGAACTGCAAGAACCCTACGATTTTCGACAAAACTTTCTTTAATATCATCTAAATAGCCTAAGCCATTATATTGCGATAATGCCGCACCAAAACTTTGATTTACTTTTCCGCGAACTACATTTATTTGTTTTCGAATATCTAATAATTCCGCTGAAGCATTATTTTTTACTTCACCGTGCTTGTCTACGATTTCCTCAATAAACTTTACAATGTCTTTTGTGTACGCCACTTCAAATGACATTTTGTATAAATGAGGATAATAGTCTTCGAATTTTTTAAAAAATAAGAGTAAAACATTTGAAGTTTCAGAAAGCGCCGAAATTTTTCGAAAGCTTCCCACTTCTAATGAACTATTTTGAATTCCTAAAAATTTAATCTCGTGGTGAATGTTGTCAAAACCATGATTTGGAATTACGTTATTATTCGTGTACGAAGCCACATATTCGGACGTTTGCAACAAGGCATTCATCAGCAGTTCTTTCTCTTTGAAAGGCAGTATTTGTAAGGCTTTTTCTTTGCCAATTTCAGTTACACAATGCGAAGCGATCGTTTCTAAAATGGTAGGAAATTGTAAATCATCAAGGGTTTTTTCGGTAATCGAAATCATGTTTTGTAGCGAATTTTCAAGTCTTCAAAGTTACAAAGATTAGGCCGAAAGTCAGTAGATTATTTTCAACAGCATTCTTTTTTATTAAAAGTAATTAGCGGGACAATATCGCGCTGTAATGCAGCGGATTTAATTGAAATAAATTTCTATTAATGATCTAAAATAATTTTTTTAAAAATGGTATAAGATTTTATTTAAACAATGTTGTGTTGCGAAAAATTCGCTAACATTTCAGACTTATACTGTTATTTTTTGCTATTTTTGGGACGTTAAAAAAACAACCCAACATAAGCTAGATTATTATGATTTTCGATAAAAAAGAGTTGAGCAACGATCAGTTAATTGATTTATATAAACGCATTTTAAAGCCTCGATTAATTGAGGAGAAAATGCTGATTTTAATCCGTCAAGGAAAAGTTTCTAAATGGTTCTCAGGAATCGGACAAGAAGCCATTGCTTGTGGAGTGACTGCAGTTTTGGATACAGATGAATACATCTTACCAATGCACCGGAATTTAGGTGTTTTTACAGGAAGAAATATTCCTTTGCACCGTTTATTTTCGCAATGGCAAGGAAAAGGAGAAGGTTTTACAAAAGGACGCGATCGCTCGTTTCACTTTGGAACACAAGAATATAAAATTATCGGAATGATTTCGCATTTAGGACCTCAAATGGGAGTGGCCGACGGAATTGCTTTGGCAAACAAATTAAAGAAAAACGGTAAAATTACAGCGGTTTTCACGGGTGAAGGAGCAACAAGCGAAGGCGATTTCCACGAAGCATTAAATATTGCTTCGGTGTGGGAATTACCAGTAATGTTTGTAATTGAAAACAACGGTTACGGACTTTCTACACCTACAAACGAACAATACCGTTGCGAAAACTTAGCCGATCGAGGAGTTGGTTACGGAATGGAATCGCATATTATCGATGGAAATAACATCTTAGAAGTTTTCAATAAATTGTCTGAATTGAAGAAGTCGATGATTGAAACGCCAAGACCTGTTTTATTGGAATTTAAAACCTTCAGAATGCGTGGTCACGAAGAGGCGAGTGGTACGAAATATGTTCCGCAAGAATTGATGGACATGTGGGCGATTAAAGATCCAGTTGAAAATTACCGTGCCTTTTTGAAAGATGAAAAAGTGCTTTCGGAAGAATTAGACGAAGAACTTCACGCTGAAATCAAATTGGAAATTGACCAAAATTGGGCTATGGTTCAAACCGAAGCGGATATCGAAGCGACATTTGATGGTGAAATGAACGACGTTTACAAACCGTACGATTTTGAAGAATTTAAACCTTCGGAAGAAGTAGAAAACATTCGTTTTATTGATGCGATTTCAAATAGTTTAAGAGAATCAATGGTGAAATACGACAATCTTGTCATCATGGGTCAAGACGTTGCCGAATATGGTGGAGCGTTTAAAATCACGGATGGTTTTGTGGCACAATTTGGTAAAGAAAGAGTAAAAAATACGCCAATTTGCGAAAGTGCGGTGGTTTCTGCAGGAATGGGACTTTCGATTAACGGACATAAAGCAATTGTTGAAATGCAGTTTGCTGATTTCGTGTCAACAGGTTTCAATCCAATCGTAAATTTATTGGCAAAATCGCATTACCGTTGGTTAGAAAATGCCGACGTTGTAGTAAGAATGCCTTGTGGTGGAGGAACTCAAGCAGGACCATTTCACTCACAAACCAATGAAGCTTGGTTTACAAAAACACCAGGTTTGAAAGTAGTTTATCCGGCTTTTCCTATTGATGCGAAAGGTTTGTTGAATACCGCAATTAACGACCCAAATCCGGTTATGTTTTTTGAACACAAACAATTGTATCGAAGCATTCACCAAGATGTTCCTAAAAATTATTATACGATTCCTTTTGGGAAAGCCGCTTTGTTGAAAGAAGGTACAGACGTAACAATTATTGCTTTTGGAGCAGCAGTACATTGGGCTTTGGATACGTTGAAAAATAATCCTGAAATCAGTGCTGATTTGCTAGATTTGAGAACATTACAACCTTTAGATACTGATGCAATTTACGCTTCAGTAAAGAAAACTGGTAAAGCGATTATTCTACAAGAAGATACCATGTTCGGTGGAGTTGCTAGTGATATTTCTGCAATGATTATGGAGCATTGTTTTGAATATTTAGACGGACCTGTAAAAAGAGTTGCCAGTTTAGATTCCCCGATTCCTTTTACGAAAGCATTGGAAGATCAATATTTAAGTAAAGGTCGTTTTGAAGAAGCTTTGAAAGAATTAATAGCTTACTAAAAAAAAATATAGAAGTGAAAAGGGAAACAAAACGTAAAGTTCTGTTTCCCTTTTTTTAATTTTAAATAACTGAATAAGGCATCATTACCTTATTCAGTTATGATTTTTAAGTATTACCACATATCACTCACTTCTGCTTTGATAAAAGCTAAAGCTGCATTACTTGGTGTGTCTCGGTCAAATAATTCTTTCAAAATTAATTCCCGTAATTCATTTGCTGAAGTAATTTCAGAAGAAGCTGCTGCTTTCCGAATCATCTGGTTTGTTGCGTTTTTTGCCGTTACTACATAACCCCAACAACTGCTTGAAACATAAATTTGCTGTGTTAAGTTGTGTTCAAATTCTTGATCAATTGAAGCAATTAAGTAATCTGCGTAATCATTTTTGTCTTCTGAAATTGGAGCTACACGAATCAGTAATTTGGTAGGATTAATCCGTTCCAAAAATAGTGAAAGACGTTCGTAAGCTTGCAATCTTAGCGGCAAAGCTTGCTTTTGTGTTTCTTTTTGGTTCAACCATCTTCGGGTATGTTGTTGGTCTTTAAAATACGAATTAAATAAAAAATAAGCCACGCCGCCTGTAATGACAGAGGGCAAAGTATAACTCAATAATTCGATGATTTTAGTAGTTTCCATAGGGTTTTTTAAAGTTGAATTTTTTATGTGCTTTCAAAAATAATAGGTTTTTTGGGAAGCAGAGCAAAAATATAGAATTAATTGTGATTATCTGAAATGAAAAGTATTTCGGAGATGAAATAAGTACTTCTAAATCTTTACAGCAATTTCAAAACAAAAAAAATGCGAAAGTAAATTCTTCCGCATTTTTTAGTCTCAATCTCAAAAACCTTACTCTTCTTCTTTGTTCTTCAATTGCATTAGCAAAGTATAAGCTCCTTTAATCACGATTTCTTTTCCTTTTAAATCTTCTGCATTCGTTAACGCGATAAAATCGTTTTCGGCAATTCCTAAAATCACTTCTGTCAGTTCAAATTGTTGATTGCTTTTCTTTACAAATACATAATTTTTGTCTTCATAAGAAACGACAGCTTCTATTTGAATTGAAAGTTGCGCTTCATTTTTAAGTTCAATTTCTGCATTCATGTACATTCCCGGCAACAACTTTTTATCGTATTTGTCAAAATGACAATGTACTTCCGCACTGTGTTCGTTATCCGAAATATCTTTGCTAATCAATAATATTTTAGCTTCGTGTCTTTCTGTAGGATTGCTATTTGTGTAAGCGTAAACTCTTTGGCCCACGAATAAACTATTGATGTCCTTTTCAAACACTTTTAAATTCAAATGGATATCAGTTGGATTAATCAATTCAAAAAGTACGTCTGTGGGACTCACATATTTCCCGATATTCACATTTACTTTTGAAACATACCCGTCAATAGGAGTATAGATGTTGATACTTTTTGAAATGCTATTTTCAGTAAGTGCATTGGGATTCACGTTTATTAAGCGAAGTCTTTCACTCAAAGCATTTTTATTAATTTTCAAATTTTTGTATTCCGCTTCAGCTTGTTGGAACACTTTGTCACTACTGGCTTGACTTTCATTCAAATCTTTCTGTCTTTGATATTCTTTCTGTGCATAATTTAGTTTTGCGACAGTACTCAAATACTCTTGTTGTAGCTGAATGTATTGTTGGTCTTCCATCGTCGCAATAACAGAATTCTTTTTCACAAACATTCCAGGAAGTAAAGAAGTGCTTTTTAAATAACCGCCCATTTGCATGCTAATAGAAACTAAATTTTGTGGCGGAACATCGATTTTTCCATTCACTTTTAAAGTTGCAGATAACGTTCTGCTTTCAGGCTGAGCTACTTCTAATGCTACGTTTTTGAGTTGTTCATTTGTAAGTGTTACTACTTTTTCCATCACCGTTGTCGTTGTGACTTCAGTTTCTTTTGTTTTTGAAGAACAGCCCATTCCTATTGAAAGTAGCAGTCCGTATATAATTATTTTAGTTCTCATGATTTAAAGTTTTGTAGTTAGATAAAGCAACTCAATAACGCTTTCGTTATAATAGTAAACACTATCGATATAATTGTTTTTTGCGGTAATCACTTGGTTGGTCAACATTACCCAATCTAAATAATTGATGTCGCCTGAATAGAATTGTTGATTAGCCGTTTTTTCTATTAACAACGCATTTGGCAAACCATCCGTTTCAAAATAAGTAACTTGAGTTTTAGCTTGAGTCACATTTTGTTCTGCTACTTTGAGTTGCTGTTGCAAAGATTTTTCAGTTTTTGAAAACGTTTCTTTTAATACTTCTTGTTGAATTTTTCCTGCTTTTATTCGTGCGTTTTGCGAACCTCCAAAAAGCGGAATTTCAATTCCCAATTGAGCCGAATGAAATCGCGTACTCGAGTCATACAAAACGTTATCGCCGCCAGTTCCGATGATGGAAGTGTTGTAATACCCAACAGAAAGCATCGGTAATTTTCTTGCTTTTTCCAATTGAGTTTGTGCCAAAGCATTATTTTGTTGAGATTCAATAATAGTCAATTGCGGATGATTTTTTTGAATCGAAAATGCCTCAATTGTACTTAAAGGAACTTGAATAGTACTTGCCGTTGGTTCCAGAATTTTCTCTGTATTCAGCAACAACTGAAAGCTACTTTGCAACATTAATTTCTCTTGCCGAAGCTGAATCAATTGCTGTTGCAACTGACCTACTTGTAAAGTTGCTGTTGCTTTTTCTAACAAATTGCTTTCTCCTTTTTTCAATCGAAGCGTGGCTTTCTTCAAAAATTCAGAAAGTAAACTATCGCTTTTTTGTAGTAATTGTTCTTTTTCTTGAATAGTTAATAAAGCATAAAACGTATGTGCGAGTTCTTTTTTAAGCGTCAGTTCTTGCAAAGACGCTACTGCTTCCGCCGATTTCCATTCACTTGTCAGCACTTTTTTCTGCCGACTATAAACAGTTGGCAATTCAAAAGATTGCGAAATTCCAAAACGTGTATCCTTATAACTGCTGTTGAATTGTCCGTATTCTGTGGCCAAAACTGTTTTAGGTAAATTAGCATTTGAAGCAATCAATTTTTTGTGATATTGCGTTTTCAAACGTTCAATCTTACCAGTTTGGTTGGAATCCACAGCGATTTTCATTGCTTGTTGAATAGTAACTTTTTCTTGTGCAACCATAGTAAAACTACTTCCAATTAGCAGTAATAAAAGTAAAGTTGTGATTGGTGTTTTTTTAGTCATTTTAAATCCTTTTTCAAAAACGATGTATAAAATAGGTAAGACAAATAAGGTTAAAAAAGTGGCAATCATAAGTCCGCCAATTACTACGGTTGCCAATGGTCGTTGCACTTCCGCACCAGCGCCATTACTCAAAGCCATTGGTAGAAATCCTAATGAAGCTACAAATGCAGTCATAAAAACAGGACGTAACCTTACTTTAGTTCCCATCAAAACGATGCGTCTCAAATCAGTCATGCTTTCTTCTTTTCGGAGTCGGTTGAATTCAGAAATCAGTACAATTCCATTTAAAACGGCAACGCCAAATAATGCGATAAATCCAATTCCAGCACTAATGCTAAATGGCATTCCACGAAGTGCCAAGAAAAATATTCCTCCAATTGCCGAAAGCGGAATCGCGGTATAAATCAACAGTCCCTGTTTAACAGATTTAAAAGCAAAGAACAGCAGCACGAAAATTAGTATTAATGAAATGGGAACGGCTATCATCAAACGCGCTTTTGCTTTGTTCAAATTCTCAAAAGCTCCGCCATACGTCACATAATAACCGGTTTGTAAATTTACTTTTTCAGCTATTTTGGTTTTTAATTCTTCAACAATGCTTTCAACATCGCGACCGTTTACGTTAAATCCAACAACGATTCGGCGTTTAGCATCTTCGCGTTGAATTTGATTTGGTCCCGATTCTAAACTTACTTTTGCCACTTGCGATAACGGAATCTGGATGCCTTCCGCAGTTGGAATTAACAAGTTTTCAACGTCATTTATGGAAGCTCTTTTGGCTTCATCCAAACGAACAACAAGTTCAAAACGTTTTTCACCTTCAAAAACTTGGCCCGTACTTTGTCCCGCAAAAGCCGTATTAATTACTCGGTTAATATCTGCTATATTCAAACCATATTGCGCAATCATCGGTCGATTGTATTTAATAATGATTTGTGGCATTCCAGAAACGGGTTCGATATATAGGTTTTCTGTACCTTCAACAGTCGGAACAATTTTGCCCAATTTTGCAGCATAAAGTGCAAGTGTATCTAGGTTTTCACCAAAGATTTTTACAACTACATCTTGTCGGGCACCTGTCATTAATTCGTTAAATCGCATTTGCACGGGATATTGAAAGCCAGCGGTAATACCAGGAACTTCTTCCAACGCTTTACCCATTTTAGCCGCTAATTCGTCAAAGGTTTTTGCAGAAGTCCATTCTTTTTTATCCTTTAAAATAACCATCATATCACTCGCTTCCATCGGCATTGGGTCTGTTGGCACTTCACCGCTTCCTATTTTGGTTACCACTTTTTCGACTTCTGGAAAACGGGATTTCAGAATATGAGCTGCTTTGGTTGTACTTTCAATTGTAGTATTCAAATTACTTCCGGTCAAAACTCTAGTGTCAACGGCAAAATCGCCTTCTTCTAAAGCCGGAATAAATTCGCCTCCGAGCGTTGTCATAATAAACGCTGCTAAAACAAACATCGCGATCACAGTTCCAATAATTACTTTTGGAATGTTTAGTGCTTTTTCTAAAAGGTGTTGGTATTTTCTTTCAATCGTCGCCATCATTCTATCAGAAAGATTGGGTTTATGATTGGTTTTTTTACTCAAAAACAAAGCACTCATCATTGGGATATAAGTCAGCGAGAGAATAAACGCGCCTAGCAATGCAAACGCAACAGTTTGTGCCATTGGTTTAAACATCTTGCCTTCAATTCCTTCTAATGTGAAAATGGGTAGATAAACAATCAAGATAATAATTTGACCAAAAACCGCAGAATTCATCATTTTACTTGCCGAAGTTTTTACCTCTTCGTCCATTGTAGCTTGAGATAATGAAGCTTGTGCCTTCCATTTCTTTCCATGCGTCAATCCATGCATCACGGCTTCGACAATTATGACGGCGCCATCTACAATTAGTCCAAAATCTAATGCACCTAAACTCATTAAGTTTCCGCTTACGCCAAAAATATTCATCAGAATGATAGCAAATAACATAGCTAGCGGAATCACCGATGCGACTAAAAATCCTGCGCGAAAATTTCCCAGAAAGAAAACCAACACAAAAACTACAATTAATGCACCTTCCATTAAATTGGTTTCAACCGTTCCGATGGCGTGATTTACCATTTTGGATCGGTCTAAAAACGGTTCTAAAATAACACCTTCGGGTAATGTTTTCTGAATTTGCGCAACGCGTTCTTTTACATTATCGATTACTTCGTTGCTGTTTGCTCCTTTTAACATCATGACTACAGCACCGGCAACTTCGCCTTCGTCGTTGTACGTCATTGCTCCGTATCGAGTGGCACTTCCAATTTTGACTTGTGCCAAATCTCTTAAAAAAAGCGATTTGTTGTTCTTGGTAGGAATTGCAATATTTTCAATATCTTCAATGCTTCCGATGAGTCCTTCACTTCGAATAAATAATGCAGTAGCTTCTTTTTCGATATAAGCGCCACCGGTATTTTGATTGTTTTTTTCCAATGCGGTAAAAACATCTTGCATCGTGAGTTGGTAGGAGTGGAGTTTATTTGCATCAATGGCAATCTCGTATTGCTTTAATTTTCCCCCAAAACTGCTGACTTCCGCAACACCTTTTACGCCTAGAAGTTGGCGTCTTACAATCCAATCTTGAATAGTTCGCAAGTCAGTGGCATCGTATTTTTTTTCGTAGCCGGGTTTTGTTCGCACTACATATTGGTAAATTTCACCCAATCCTGTAGAAACGGGTCCAAGTTCGGGAACACCAATATCTGCAGGAATTGTTCCTTGCAATTGTTGCAAGCGTTCTGCTACTTGCTGACGGGCCCAATAAATATCAGTATCGTCATCAAAAACAATAGTTACAAGTGACAATCCGAAGCGGGAAAAACTTCTAATTGCTTTCATTCCCGAAATATTGCTGTTCGCTTGTTCAACAGGAAATGTAACTAATCGTTCAATGTCTGTAGCACCAAAAGAAGGAGCGATAGTGATGACTTGTACTTGATTGTCTGTAATATCCGGAACGGCATCAATAGGTAATTTTGTGGCTTCATACATACCAAAGCCAATTAAAGCAAAGGTAAATAAGCCAATTATGAGTTTATTCTTGATAGAAAACTCAATGATTTTATTTAACATGATTATAGGTTGTTAGTCGTTATTGTAAAATACTAAACGTCTGTTTCACAAGGAATGTGAAGCGATTAAAGTAAATACTAGACTATCTGTGGCGGTTGCCAAATGGAGCTGTAGTTTCCAGAAGAAAATGGAAATTGATAAAAATTTATAGGCGATTTCAATTCTTCAAAATCTACTATTTTGAGAATTTCAACAGATGCAATTGTAGGTAAAACGGTGAAAGTTATCGCGTGTGCAAAATCAATGCTTTTATACGGAAGTCGCATATCTTGATCTCTGTCATCGTCGTCAACATCTCCGTGAGTGTAGTGTTGGCAAACAAATTCCCAAAACGTAATATCTTCTTTTTCCTGCTGGTGTTCTTTGTAATGTTGTGCCAATAGAGGAAACTTCAACAGTTCACTAAATTCTGCTGAAGAAAAGAGGTAAAGCGATAATAAAGCTAGGGCTATAAATTGACGCATCTCATTTTGATATATTCAAAGGTAAGTAAGAATAGATTTATATAATGTGATAAATGTCACATAAGTATTTGTTTATATTTATTCTATGTAAAATAAATATGAGCATTATAAAACCGTTCATTACTAATAAGATCCCCAAGTTTCTGAAGCTACTTTTTTATTTTTTTTGTAAATTTAAAAACCGATTGTGCAAATAAAGATTAAGATGAATCTAGAGATTATTATTAATAAGATCAACGCTTTGATTGAAAGTAATGATGAAAAAGTAAAGTGGTTTATAAATATATTTGATTCTAAAAATCAAACTTTTAGTAGCGATTTAGAATCAAATATTAAATTCCTTTTCACACATGAAACATTCCAAAAAATAGAAAAAGTTTTAGCACTTACTTTTGAAAATGAAAACCACGAAAATTCTAACGTCTGCTTTGCAAATAATAAAGATTTACGGGCAGAATTTAAAGATCGTTTTTCAGCCGAAGATGTTTATAATTGTTTACTTGCTATTCGTAATTTGAAAAATGAAAATGCATCTATTAAGGTGATCGAAATTCAGAAGTTGGTAAAAAGAAATAACAAAGCAGAACTCCAAAAAACATTTTGGCATTTGGTTGAAAGCGGAACTACTTTGAAAACAAAGTAATTTCAAAAAGAAACTGCAGAATTATAACTTATTGCAAATAGGTAAGTAAAATTTTTTTTACAATGAAAAATCCCTATAAGTAGGTATTTGATTCTTTTCTTAATATCCATTAATTTGTTTCAACGACCGTGAAATTTATAAAATTTTCAATTAAAATTTTCAAAACCATTATTCATTATTCTAGTTTTTTTGTGATTTATTTAATAAATGAAGCATGAAATTACTATTTTTGGTAAACACATAATTTTTTTTTATTATTTTTCTGTATTTATTCGTTGCACTGTAACAACTTCTAAGCAAATTACCCATGAATAAATTTTACATTATACTGTGCATTTTAATTTTTAAAAGTGCTATAAGTCAAGATATTGCATTACAAAAGCAACTCAATGCTGCACCTCACGATTCTATTCGGTGTAGAATTTTGAGCGATGAAATTAATAAAACGCAAAGTTTCGATGAAAAGTTAGCATTAAATAAGCAACTGCAGCTAGTTGTTGACAAAGCGTTGAAATCGGACCGGTACTCACAAAAAGAAAAGCAGCTATTTTTAGAAAATAAAGTAACCTATTTAGGTAATTATGGATATGTGTATCAAAATGCGAAGTTTAGAGACATTAACCGTGCTCTGAAATATTATGAAGCAAGTATAAAAATAAGCAAATCCATTGGAGATGAAGAAGGAATAGGACGCGCTTTTACGAATACGGGTTTTGCTTACGAGGATTTAGGAAACTTACCTTTAGCCATTGATTACTATCAGAAAGCATTAAAAATATATAGAAAATTAAATAATGTTAATTCAACTACCATTGTTTTAAACAATATGGCCTACGTGTATCAATCGCAACGCCATTATGATAAAGCTATTAAATATTTTGAAGAATGTTTAGAATTACAATACGGCCGCGAAGAACAAAATGAACGACTAGTAGCGCTACTTTTAAATAATGTAGGATTATGTTACAACAGTAAAGGAGATTTGGACCTGGCGCTTTCATATTATAATAAGTCGTACGCTATCTTGAAAAAATTAAATAATGAAAGTGGTATTGGTTTACTTCTCAATAATATTGGCGAAAATTATATGCAGCGTTTTAGTAAACACGAGTACAAAAATTCGGCAGAAGCCAAAGAACTTCTTGCAAAAACAAATGATTATTTTAAACAAAGTTTGCAAATTTGGGACAAACAGGAAGATTGGGTGAGTAAATCAATTACGCTCAAAAATATGGGAATGACTGCCTTGTATCAAAATAATGAAGAGGAAGCCATTCGCTTGGGAAGTGAAAGTATCGCTTTGGCCAACAAAGCGGGACTTCCTAAAGCCATCCGTTCAGGTTCAGAATTATTATACAAAGCTTACAAAAATAAAGGCGATTATAAAAATGCCTTTTTGATGCTAGAACAGTATACTAAATTGAATGATTCGCTCGTCAATGAAAACAATAAAAAAGAAATTCTTGAGAAAGGTTTTGATTATGAATACGACAAGAAGGAAGTTTTATTAAAGGCAAAAATAAAGGCCGAACGGCAAAAAACAAATTTTATTTATTGCTTCATCATTGCTGTTTTATTTTTGTTAGCAGTCGTAGCTTTGATTTATTTTTATTTTTACAAAAAGAAGCAAAAAAACGATAAAAAACTGCGTGAAGCCGAACTATCGCTTGAAATTGCAGAATCGGAACGTCGAAGAATTTCTGCTGATTTACATGATGATCTGGGTGTTGGAATTTCAACAATTACTCTTTTGAGCAATCGTATTCATAAGCAGAATTCACTTGATGACATGAAGTTGGATGCACAAAACATCACTAAAAACGCAAAGAAGATTAGCAACAAATTGACTGAAGTTATTTGGGAATTAAATGCCGAACACAATAATTTAGAGCACCTACTTCTCTTTATCCAAAAGCAAGGAAATAGTATTTTTAAAGAATCAAACATATCGTTTTCAATGATTATCCCACTTGAGATTCCAAATATATTTATCTCAAGTTACCATAGAAAACAAATTTATCTCGCTGTAAAAGAATGTTTTAACAACTCGTATAAACACGCTCAAGCATCAAAAGTAGTTTGCAAAGTAACGTTAAATGGAACGTTGCTTTTTGAAATTTCCGACGACGGCATTGGTTTTGACGTTCCAGATAAATTAAAATTGGCAAGTGGAGAAGGACTAAAAAATGTACAATACCGACTGAGTAATTTATCAGGAACTGTTGCGATAAAATCGAGCGATACAGGAACTAACATCGTAATTGCTGTTCCATTGCCTTAAATAAAAACGCCATGAAGAATATTGTAATATTAGAAGACGACAAATCATTTCGGGAATTAATTATGTCGGAATTTGACAAATGCAACGACATGCAATGTGTTGCTTCTTACGATAAAATTAAAGATTTGATTAGCGATTTAGGAACGTTAGAATCCGACTTTTTCTGGCTTGACATAAGTTTGCCTGATGGCAAAAGTACGGATTTCATTGCCGAAATAAAGCAGATGCATCCCAACGCTTTAGTGATGCTTTGTACGATGCACGACGACGACGAAAATATATTTGAGGCATTAAAAGAAGGTGCTGATGGTTATATTTTGAAAAATACGGCATTGGACAAAATGACCGATGCAGTGTACGATTTATTTAAAGGAGGTTCTCCAATGAGTCCATTTATTGCGCGAAAAGTGTTGCATTCTTTTAGACCTGCAGAAAACAGTTCAGGTGATTTGAAAAACTTAACGGCGAGGGAAAAAGAAATTTTATCACTCTTAGCACAAGGTTATTTATATAAAGAAGTTGCCGACGATTGCACAATTTCACTCGAGACTGTAAAGAAACATGTGCAAAATATTTATAAGAAGTTACACGTGCAAAACAGAACCGAAGCTATTATAAAATTTTTGAAAGAAAAATAAGATTTACAGATCGAAGCCTTTCATTTTCTACCAAATTTATTACGAGTAAATTAAGGCAATGCATATTGGCAATGTCACCCTATAAGCGTATTTTTGTGCTTTCACATTAATCTTCAATCTGATTTTTTCAGTATTTAAATACAATGCAAAAATACATTAGCCAACTCAACGACGCCCAACAAGCACCGGTACTACAGAAAGACGGACCTATGATTATTATTGCGGGTGCGGGTTCAGGAAAAACACGTGTTTTAACCATCCGAATTGCTTATTTGATGAGTTTAGGCGTAGATGCTTTCAATATTTTGGCGCTTACTTTTACCAACAAAGCGGCAAAGGAAATGAAAAACCGTATTGCAGCGATTGTAGGTTCGGGTGAAGCCAAAAATTTATGGATGGGAACTTTTCACTCGGTTTTCGCTAGAATCTTGCGTTCAGAAGCAGATAAATTGGGTTATCCTTCAAACTTTACCATTTACGATACGCAAGACAGTGTTCGACTGATTTCATCAATTATCAAAGAAATGCAATTGGACCGCGATGTGTATAAACCGAAGCAAGTTTTAGGTCGGATTTCTTCTTACAAAAATAGTTTGATTACGGTAAAAGCCTATTTCAACAATCCTGAATTGCAAGAAGCAGATGCAATGTCTAAAAAACCACGTTTGGGTGAAATTTATCAAAATTATGTCGACCGTTGTTTCAAAGCAGGAGCGATGGACTTTGATGATTTGTTATTGAAAACCAATGAATTACTAAATCGTTTCCCCGAAGTTTTAGCAAAATACCAAAACCGTTTTAGATATATTCTAGTTGATGAGTACCAAGATACCAATCATTCGCAGTATTTAATTGTTCGTGCTTTGTCCGATCGTTTTCAGAATATTTGCGTAGTTGGAGATGATGCACAAAGTATTTATGCCTTTCGAGGCGCGAATATCAATAATATTTTGAACTTCCAGAAAGATTACGAAAATGTGCAAACGTACCGATTAGAACAGAATTACCGTTCGACAAAAAATATAGTAGAAGCGGCAAATTCAATTATTGAAAAAAATAAGACAAAGCTGGACAAAATCGTTTGGACTGCAAATGATTTGGGTGCCAAAATTAAAGTGCAGCGAAGTATTACCGATGGAGAAGAAGGACGTTTTGTAGCGTCAACCATTTGGGAACAAAAGATGCAAAACCAGTTGACAAACGGTCAATTTGCCATTTTATACCGAACCAACGCACAATCCAGAGCGATGGAAGATGCGTTGCGAAAGCGTGATATTCCGTATAGAATTTACGGCGGATTGTCTTTTTACCAAAGAAAAGAAATTAAAGATGTCTTGTGTTATTTGAGATTGGTGATCAATCCAAAAGACGAAGAAGCATTGATTCGTGTGATTAATTATCCAACGCGAGGAATTGGCGATACAACTGTTGAAAAACTAACAATTGCCGCCAATCACTACAAGCGTTCGATCTTTGAAATCATGCAAAACATTGATAAAATCGACTTGAAACTGAATGCGGGAACAAAAGCTAAATTGCAAGATTTTGTAACCATGATTCAGAGTTTTCAAGTCATAAACGAAAATCAAGATGCTTTTTTCCTTGCGGAACATGTTGCCAAAAAAACAGGTTTAGTACAAGAATTAAAAAAAGATGCCACGCCAGAAGGAATTGCCAAGATTGAAAATATAGAGGAGTTATTAAACGGTATTAAAGATTTCATCGAAGGTCAAAGAGAAATTGATGGAGCGAGAGGTGCACTTTCTGAATTTATGCAGGATGTGGCTTTAGCGACTGATTTAGATAAAGATACCGGCGATGATGATCGAGTCGCGTTGATGACAATTCACTTGGCAAAAGGACTTGAATTTCCTTACGTTTTTGTAGTCGGAATGGAAGAAGATTTGTTTCCAAGCGCGATGTCGATGAGTACAAGAAGCGAACTAGAAGAGGAACGCCGATTGTTTTACGTAGCCTTAACTAGAGCTGAACACCAAGCGTATTTGACTTATGCACAATCGCGTTACCGTTGGGGAAAATTAACAGATAGCGAACCGTCGCGATTTATAAATGAAATTGACGAACAATATTTAGAATATATTTCGCCACCAGAAACCAATTACAAGTATAAACCGATGATTGATTCGGATATATTTGGGGATGTTGATAAGTCAAAATTACGTCAGTTTAAACCAGCTGCGGCAACTCCTCCAAAATATTTTAACAACAATGATTCAGCAGCTTCATCAGGAATTCGGAAATTGAAACCGTTAGCGAATCCAACGAAAACGGTTTCTTCAGGTCCTAATTTATTTGACGGCCCTTTGCAACAAGGAACAAAAGTTATGCACGAGCGATTCGGTAGAGGAGAAGTGGTCAATTTAGAAGGTGTTGGCGGCGATAAAAAAGCCGAAATCAACTTTGAAGTGGGCGGAATTAAGAAACTTTTATTGCGATTTGCAAAATTAGAAATTATCGATTAATTGACTGATTTTCAATCCAGATTTTGATTTCGTTTTTGTAGGTTTCACCAATGGGAATGAAGCCTAGTTCATGGTGAATTGCATTTCCATCAACTGATTTAATTTTGTGCAAATTGATGATATACGAACGATGAATTCGCATAAAATGATGTTCCGGTAATTTGGTGATAAAATCTCTCAAAGTGTCGTGAACAACAAGTCGTTCGTCTTTAAGATGAATTTTAATATAATCGCTTAATCCCTCAACATAATAGATTTCATCGGTTTGAATGCGAACTTGTTTGCCATCAACTTTTACAAAAAGTACGGATTCTGAAGGTTCGTTTGGTTCTTTTGAATAATCTAAAAACTTGGTAATTGCTTTGTGAAATTTATCAAATGAAATGGGTTTCAATAAATAATCGACCACTCTGAATTCATAACTTTTCAACGCGTAATTTTCATAAGCAGAAGTGATGATGAAATGACTGTCTTTATTGAACAATTCCATCATTTGAATACCCGATAATTCCGGCATTTGGATGTCAATAAAAAACAAATCTACTTTATTGCTTTGCATAAAAGCGATGACTTCATAAACATCTGTAGTTGCTAAAACAACATCTAAACGTTGCAATTTCGAAGCATAGTTTTTCAATAACTCTACTGCTAATGGCTCGTCGTCAAGTATGATACAGCTTACTTTCTTCATAGTTGAATGATTAATATGCTTTTGAAATGAGTTGCATTTTTATCAATATTCCACTGATATTTATTTGGAAAATAATAGTCCAAACGCTTCTTTAAATTTTCAAATCCAATTCCAGAATGTGCATCTTTTAGCTTCGAATTGATTTTGTTTTCCGCTAAAATAGTCAAAACATTTTTATTGCAATCAATCGAAATTAAAGCTGGCTTTTCAGCAGAATCAATAACTCCGTGTTTAATGCAGTTTTCGACGAAAGGCAAAATTATATAAGGTGGAATTTCTTGGTTTTCGTTATCAATTGAAATTTCAACTTGAATCTGAATTGGTTTTGACATTCGAATGGCTTCCAAATCAATCAAGCTTTTGATGTAGCTGATTTCTTCTTCAATATTAATTAGTTCTTTTTGGGTTTCATACGTGGTGAATCGCATAATATCGCTCAATTTTTCAATCGCATTCAAAGATTTTTCCGATTTTGAAACTACCAATGAGTAAATATTATTCAACGTATTAAAAATAAAATGCGGATTGATTTGCGACTTTAAAAACTGAATTTCAGCTTGTTTTTTCTCTTCTGTAATAACCACTTGGTTCTGCAAAGTTCGAATGAAATTAATTATAATCCATAAAATACTACTTGCTAAAATTGGCGTTGAAGCCCAATGAATGTTATCTAATATATAGTAAGGCAAACTCGTTCCTTTAAAATAATTGCTTGTTCCAAAAAATTGAAGTGCAACAACTTCTTCAAGTAAATAGCGACAAAATATGAAGTAGAAAAATATTAAAATAAAACCAACTAAAATTGGAAGCAGTTTATGGCTTTTAAAACTCTTTTTGAGCACTAAAAAGTAGTTGACATAAAAGGTAGAAATTGTTGCGATTAGAAAAGTTACCGAAAATAAATCAACAGTTTCAACTTGATATAATATTTTGCTATCGGGATTTAAAGTAACGAAATAGCCCAACAAATAAATGATCCAAAAGAGGAAATGGAGTGCGATTTCTTTCTGCGTTGAAAATAATTTCATAGTACTTTATTTGATTTGGTGAAGATACAACGGCAATGTTCAATGGCAAAAAGCGTTCGCCGAAATTTAAAGGGTGTTCACCGAAAAGTTTCTTTTGAATGCAGATTTATTTCACACATTTGTATCGAACCTTAAAAATCTAGAATCATGAACAAGTTACTTATTTTTATTTTGTTAGTTGTAATGCAAAAAGTTACAGCTCAAGCTCCAATTTTCAAAGACAAATTTGACCAAACTATTAAAGTTCTCAACTTTGCAACCTTTCATATGGGTTACACCAATGATGCAAATTCAACTGAATTTGACGAAAATGATGCGAAAAATGTCGCCGATGCACATAAGATTGCGAAACTTTTATCAGAATTCAAACCAACAGTAATAATCGTAGAAACACCACCATCTTATAATCCAACTTTGCAAAAATCGTATCAAGCGTATCTAGATAATCCCAAAATGGAAATCAAAGACCCAAATGAAATTGAATTATTGGCTTTTGAATTAGGTCGTTTGGCAAAAACACTGAAGATTTTTGGTATTGACCATAAAATGGGATATAATTATGGAATCGGTTATCAATTGGCATCTACCAAAGTAAACGATAAGACGTATGAAAAATACGCAACACAAATAGATACAGAAGAAACAAAATTGAATTACGACAATTTGAGTTTATTAAAGAAATTTAAAGTGGAGAATAACCAACAATATTTAGACTTTTTAATCAATGTAAACGCTGATATGTTGACTTACGTTTCAACAGAAGGAAAATTTGAAGGCGCTGATGAAGCGGCTAAATTTTACCAAAGAAATTTAAGAATGTATTCGAATCTGAATCAAATTGATTTAAAACCTACTGATCGTGTTTTTATAATTATGGGTGGAGCACACACCGCTTTTTTTAATGAGTTTATGAAACGAAGTCCAAAATATGAGTTAGTCAATCCTTTTATGTATCTTAAATAACTATTTTGTAGTCTGAATTTTAACTATTTTTGCTTAACTTAAGGATGAATTTTGTAAATGAGACATTCTTGAGCAAAATTTGTTTAATTCTAAAGTTTTTAGGTAGTAACAATTGCAATTACTGCGACTGATAACTAGAAACTGATAACCGACAACAAAAAAATGGCACAGTTTATAAAAATATACGAAGACAAACCGAACGAAGCAGCGATTGCAAAAGTGGTTAAAGTTTTGAAAGACGGCGGATTAGTAATTTATCCAACCGACACCGTTTACGGATTGGGTTGTGATATTACGAATACAAAAGCGTTGGAACGCATTGCGAAAATCAAAGGAATCAAGTTGGAAAAAGCGAACTTCTCCTTTGTATGTTCAGATTTGAGTAATATTTCTGATTACGTTCGGCAGATTGATACGAGTACTTTTAAACTTTTAAAAAAAGCACTTCCAGGGGCTTATACTTTTATTTTGCCTGGAAATAATAACCTTCCGAAAGAATTTAAGAAGAAAACTACTGTTGGTATTCGAGTTCCTGATAATGCGATTGCCTTAGAAATTGTAAAAATGCTTGGAAATCCAATTGTCTCGACTTCAATTTATGATGAAGATGATGTGATTGAATACACGACTGACCCGGAATTGATTTTCGAGAAGTGGCAGAATTTAGTTGATTTAGTGATTGATGGAGGTTATGGAGACAATCAACCGTCGACTATTATCGATTTATCCGGACCAGAACCTGTAGTTGTGAGAGAAGGAAAAGGGGATATTGATATTTTTTAAGTAATTATCTCGCAACATTTTTTTAGATTTTATATAATTAAAAAAAAAATAATCTCGCAAAGACGCAAAGACGCAAAGTTTTAGTATTTAGCTTTGCGTCTTGGCGCCTTTGCGAGACTTCTATAAAAATTACATTAATAGAAATTAGTGAGCTATCTTAATTATAAAATGAAAATCAACAAAGTCTCTAAAGCAACAATTGCAGAAATCTACCGACCTGTCCAAAACGATACCCACAAAGGAATTCAAGGACACGCATTAATTATTGGCGGAAGCTATGGAAAGATTGGTGCGCCACTTTTGTCTTCAAAAGCAGCCTTGCATTCCGGTTGTGGTTTAGTGACAGCTTTTGTTCCCAAAATTGGTTATTCAATTATTCAAACTGCAATTCCAGAAGTGATGGTTTTGACTGATACGAATGATAATTTCATTTCACATATCGAATTTTCAATTCAACCACAAGGAATAGGGATTGGCATTGGAATGGGGCAGGAGCTAGAAACTTGCAGTGCTTTCAAGGCGTTTTTAGACATTAATGAAGTTCCATTAGTTATTGACGCAGATGGTTTAAATATCTTATCTGCAAATCCAGATTTGTTGAATAAATTAAAACCGCAAACCATTCTGACTCCTCATGTAAAAGAATTGGAACGACTCATAGGAACATGGAATTCTGAAGAAGAAAAATTTGAAAAAGCGGCAGCATTTTCTAAAAATGTCGACTGTATTGTTGTTATGAAAGGAGCTCCAACTTATATTTTTTCAAAAGGAACGTGTTTTGAAAATTCATCAGGAAACCCAGCTTTGGCAACTGCAGGAAGCGGTGATGTTTTAACGGGAATCATAACAAGTCTACTTGCGCAAAATTATTCGGCAGAAGAAGCAGCTATTTTAGGCGTTTACATTCATGGGTTAACTGCAGATTTGGCTCGACCGCAAACAGGTACGCACGCTTTTACGGCTTCTACAATTATTGAATATTTAGGAAAGGCTTTTTTGGAAATTGAAGAATTTTACCCAAATAAAACAGTTAAATATTAATTAAAATGCCTTATATCAATCATTTAATTAAAATTTTTATTATCTTAGAATATTAATTTATTTAAATGAGAATTTGGTAGCGTTGCTATTATTTAAATTGTTAACCTCGAAGTGCTGTCAACGTTAACTGTAGGATAATAAATTAATAAAATTAAATTGAGAGTTCTTTTTTTAGTAAAAGAACTCTCTTTTTTTTATGTTTTATAGAGAAAATTGTCTAATAAGGATATAGATTTTGCACTTCTCAGACTAATCTACGTAACCGATTAATAGTTTACTAAAAATAGTAGATGTTTTATTTTTTGAGAAATAAACTCATTTGTTCCGGAGTAGGATACATTTTTTTGACTCTTGCAATTAATATTATTTCCCCCAAATGAAAAGCTAAATGTGTACTTGAATCCTGAATTATCTTAAGTTTTTTTTCTAATAAGGAATCTGTAGAATCAAGGTTTTGAATTAAATTTTGAATTGTTTCTGATTGAGTTTTAAATTCATCTATTTTCAACGACCACTCTAGTTTGTCAACTGGTTTTATGGAGTCAATCCAAGAATCAGATTCAACAAAGTTAAAGTCAGTTTCAATGTCTTTAAGTTGTCGGAATTGAAATTCCCTCCAAATTATTAAATGATTTAACGTTTGCCAAATAGTTTTAGATTGCCCCTCAATCAAAGTACCACTTATCTCAAAAGGAATAGTATCAAAAACTTTGTAGGTATCAAAAGCATTTTGAAAAATATATTTGAAATTGAGAGAAATCATTATTAGATTTATATAGACTGAAAGTTAGATAGTTCGATTTACAGTAATTGGGATAATAGTGAGTTTTATAATTGAAATTTAATGTTTATTGTCTGTGTCTAAAATTCTTTTCAATTGCCTTAATCATTTCACCAGCAATATCTTTATTTGTTGCTCCTTCAATACCTTCCAAACCTGGAGATGAGTTCACTTCCAATAAAAGCGGTCCTTTTGACGAACGAATAATATCAACACCAGCTACTTTCAAGTCCATAGCTTTTGCTGCTTTGATTGCAATTCTACGTTCTTCAGCAGTCACTTTAATGATAGAAGCGGTTCCGCCTAAATGGATATTTGCTCTAAATTCTCCTGGCAAAGCTTCACGCTGAATTGCAGCAACAACTTTGCCGTCAATAACGAAACAACGAATATCTTTACCGTTGGCTTCTTTAATGAATTCCTGTACTAAAATATTTGCATTTAAACTTTTAAACGCATTAATCACACTTTCCGCCGCTTTTTTAGTTTCAGCTAAAACAACTCCTTTTCCTTGAGTTCCTTCTAATAATTTTACTATTAATGGCGAACCACCAACCATTTTAATCAAATCATTCGTGTCCAAAGGAGAATTTGCAAATCCTGTGGTTGGAATATCAACGCCATGATTTAGCAAAAGTTGTAATGAATATAATTTATCTCGTGATTGAGTAATTGCTGAAGCCGAGTTTAAAGTGTATACTTTCAAAGCCTCAAACTGCCTTGTCAAAGCACAACCGTAAAAAGTGATGCTTGGACGAATTCTTGGAATTACAGCGTCGAATTTATCTAAGATTTTTCCACCGCGGTAATGGATTTCAGGATTTGTCGCATCGAGTTTCATGTAACATTCTTTGATGTTCAAGAAATGCATTTCATGACCCCGCATTTCGCCCGCTTCCATGATTCTTTTATTCGAATATAATTCGGGATTACTGGCTAAGACACCAATTCTCAAACCTGTTTTTGCTTGTTCAGACGTTTTGTATAATTCTTTTAGTTTGTCAGTAGAAGGTTGGCCTAACAAATATTTTTGAGATGGATCAACTAAAACACGACCACTCATGGCTTCACGACCTAAAAGCATTCGGAAACCCATTGAATCTCGGTTGGTTAATGTTATTTCAACCGACCAATGTTGGCCACCAATTTCCAATTCAGCACCAATAACATAACGTTGTTCGCGAAAACCGCTTGAACTTTTTACCACACGTTTGTCTACTAACTTCGACTCACAATGAATAACTGTTTTCACGTTATTTTGGATCGGGTTGATATCAAATTTTACCCAATTTTCTCCATCTTTAATAAATGGAGCAATATTGATAGCATGTAACGCAGAGGTTTTCGCGCCAGAATCTACTCTTGCTTTAATTGTAGGAATTCCGAGTTCTGGAAAGGAACACCATTCTTCACTTCCGACGATAACTTTTTCTTGTAACATGCGTTTATTTTTTGAAATTTGAGTTTATCAAATGTAGAAATTTGTTTTGTAAAACAAGGTTGGTATTGGGAAAAAATTAAAAAACCCGCACTGAAGAACAGGCGGGCTAGTAACTATTTAGAAATGAAATTACTTGGTTGGCTCTTTCATTTTGTGTACTTCAACACTCAATTCTGTTTCACCTTCTTTATAATCCATGAAAATCTCGTCGCCTACACTAATTTTTGTAGTGATAATCTCTTCTGCCAAAGTATCTTCGACGTATTTTTGAATCGCTCTTTTTAATGGACGCGCTCCAAATTGCTTGTCGAAACCTTTTTCGGCAATGTATGCTTTGGCTGCAGCAGATAAGTTTAATTTATATCCTAAATCTTTAATTCGAGCGTATAATTTCTCTAATTCGATTTCGATAATCAAATCAATATGCTCTTTTTCTAGCGGATTAAAGACAATTACGTCGTCAATTCTATTTAAAAATTCTGGTGCAAACGCTTTTTTCAACGCATTTTCAATAACACTTTTCGAATGTTCGTCGCTTTGAGCAGTTTTCGCAGCCGTTCCAAAACCAACACCTTGACCGAAATCTTTCAATTGGCGTGCACCAATATTAGAAGTCATAATGATAATCGTGTTTTTGAAATCTACTTTTCGTCCTAAACTATCCGTTAAGTAACCGTCGTCTAAGACTTGAAGCATCATATTAAATACGTCTGGATGCGCTTTTTCAATTTCATCTAAAAGTACAACAGAATAAGGTTTGCGTCGCACTTTTTCGGTCAATTGTCCACCTTCTTCGTAACCCACGTATCCTGGAGGTGCTCCAACTAAACGAGAGATTGCAAATTTCTCCATGTATTCACTCATGTCAATACGAATCAAAGCATCCTCTGAATCAAACAATTCTTTCGCAATCACTTTCGCCAATTGTGTTTTACCGACACCGGTTTGACCCAAGAAAATAAACGAACCAATTGGTCGGTTCGGATCTTTCAATCCAGCGCGATTTCTTTGGATCGAACGAGCAATTTTTAAAACAGCTTCGTTTTGGCCAATTACTTTGCCTTGTATAAGCTCTGGAAGTTTAGCTAATTTGTTGCTTTCCGTTTGCGCAATACGATTAACAGGAATTCCCGACATCATAGAAACTACATCGGCAACGTTGTCTTCTGAAACCTCAATTCTGTTATTTTTAGAATCTTCTTCCCATTGTTCTTGAGCTATAGCCAAATCTTTTTCGATGCGTTTCTCATCATCGCGAAGACGTGCTGCTTCTTCGTATTTCTGTCTTTTTACAACACTTGTTTTAAGTTCTTTTACTTCTTCTAATTGACGTTCTAATTCCAAAATCTGTTTTGGAACCTCAATATTTGTGATATGCACTCTTGAACCCGCTTCATCTAATGCATCAATGGCTTTGTCCGGTAAAAAACGATCAGCCATGTAACGGTCCGTTAATTTCACGCAAGCTTCAATTGCATCGTCTGAATACGTTACGTTGTGGTGGTCTTCGTATTTGTTTTTAATGTTGTGTAATATTGTAATTGTTTCTTCAACTGATGTTGGTTCTACAATTACCTTTTGGAAACGACGTTCTAAAGCGCCATCTTTCTCAATATACTGACGGTATTCGTCTAATGTTGTCGCACCAATACATTGAATTTCTCCTCTTGCTAAAGCGGGTTTAAACATATTTGCAGCGTCAAGCGATCCAGTCGCACCACCAGCTCCAACTATGGTATGAATTTCGTCGATAAACAAAATGATATCATCATTTTTCTCGAGTTCGTTCATTACCGCTTTCATTCGCTCTTCAAATTGACCACGGTATTTTGTACCTGCAACTAAACTAGCCAAATCAAGGGTTACTACTCGTTTTCCAAAAAGAATTCGAGAACATTTCTTTTGAATAATTCGCAAAGCCAATCCTTCTGCAATGGCTGATTTACCCACTCCAGGTTCACCAATCAATAAAGGATTGTTCTTTTTACGTCGACTCAAAATTTGAGAAACGCGTTCAATTTCTTTTTCACGACCTACAATAGGGTCTAACTTTCCGTCTTCCGCCATTTCTGTTAAATCTCTACCAAAATTGTCTAGGACCGGAGTCTTTGATTTTTTGTTGGACTTATTGGCGGGATTATTAAACGAACCCTCTTTAAAACTGTCATCTTGTCCTGAATCTTCGTTAAAAGCTTCATTTTTGGGCAAGTTTTCTAAAAAATCATCATTAGTTGGCGTCATATTTAAATACTGTTCTTTAGCTATATCATAATCTATTTTAAGTTTATTAAGTAGCTTGGTTGTAGGGTCGTTTTCATTTCTTAAAATACACAACAGTAAATGTGCAGTACTTACTGATACGCTTTTGAATACTTTAGCTTCAAGAAAAGTGGTTTTTAAAGCACGTTCTGCTTGAATAGTTAGTTGCAAGTTGCGTTTGTCGTTATTCGCTTGTGTGTTAGGGTTAGCAGGACTTAATATCTCCACTCTCTTTCGAAGATGCTCCAAATCTACCGACAAGTTATTCAATATATTAATGGCTTTACCGTTTCCGTCTCGTAAGATACCTAACATCAGATGTTCCGTTCCAATGAAGTCGTGACCTAAACGTAAGGCTTCTTCTTTACTGTAAGTGATTACATCTTTTACTCTTGGTGAAAAATTGTCATCCATAATTATTAGTTTGGTTCTATAAATTTAATGCTTTTACAATTAGTTTTGCAAAAATCATTCCTCTAGATTACCTTGTCAGCTAATAGACAAAAAAATATCTAAATAAAAAAGTTAAATAACAGCTAACTTCTCAACTAATAGTGCGTCACTAATTGTTAATAAAAATTTTTTTAAGGTGAATCTTAGATGATTTTAAGAATGTACTTTAGGAAAATTAGAAAGCATGAAGATTTAAAATAGGGTAATCAAATCTTAGAATACTGAGATTACCTTCTTTTGTAAAATCTTAAATAAAAAAGCAAACAATTTACTGTACCAATGAAGAATAACAATTGAATTATAAAAAAAAATCTTTGACCGTTTTTTCAGTCGTTATTTTTTGTCTTAGATAAAATGTTAATTGCTTAACTTTGATTTTAAATAAAACAAAAAATCCCTTCTGAAGTCAGAAAGGATTTTTTAGTCGGGGTGGCAGGATTCGAACCTGCGACCTCCTGCTCCCAAAGCAGGCGCGATAACCGGGCTACGCTACACCCCGATAGCGGGTGCAAAGATAAACAAATATTCTACTTTCACAACCGATTATTAATTTTTTAAAATATTATTTCGCGATAGCTAAAAGTTATTACAATGTCTAGACAAATTTTTAAAATTAGGCTACATTTGCACTCATTAACAGAATCCTAAAATAATATGTCAACTACAATTGAAAAAGTAAAGTGTCTGATCATTGGTTCAGGTCCTGCAGGATATACTGCAGCAATTTATGCTTCTAGAGCAAATATGTTTCCGGTTTTATACCAAGGTTCACAACCAGGCGGTCAATTGACTACTACGAATGAAGTAGAAAACTGGCCAGGAAATCCAGAAGGAATTACAGGTCCAGAAATGATGGTTAACTTACAAGCACAAGCGGAACGTTTTGGTGCTGATATTCGTAATGGTTGGGTTTCTAAAGTTGATTTTTCAGGTCCAATTCATAAAGTTTGGGTGAATGATGAGAAAGAAATTCACTGTGAAACGGTGATTATTTCTACAGGAGCTGCAGCGAAATACTTGGGATTGCCATCAGAACAACATTATTTACAAATGGGTGGTGGTGTTTCTGCTTGTGCAATTTGCGACGGATTTTTCTACAGAAATCAAGAAGTTGTTATCGTAGGAGCGGGAGATTCTGCTTGTGAAGAAGCACATTATCTTTCTAAATTATGTAAGAAAATTACAATGTTAGTGCGTACAGAAAATTTTAGAGCTTCTAAAATCATGGAAGAACGCGTAAGAAAAACAGAAAACATCGAAATCATGTTGAATACTGAAACGTTAGAAGTTTTAGGAGACGGTCAAGGTGTTACTGGTGCTAAGGTTTTAAACAAAACTACAAACGAAGAATTAATAATTCCTGCGACTGGATTTTTCGTTGCAATTGGCCACAAACCAAATACAGATATTTTCAAAGACTATATCGAATTAGATGAAAAAGGATATATCGTTAGTATTCCTGGAACTTCTAAAACAAATGTAAAAGGAGTTTTCGTTGGTGGAGACGCTGCTGATCACGTGTACCGTCAAGCAATTACTGCTGCTGGAACAGGTTGTATGGCTGCTTTAGATGCGGAACGTTATTTGGCTTCTTTAGAATAAAGAATAAAGTTATTACAATTATATATAAAAATGAGTCCAATTGGGCTCATTTTTTTTACTTGTCAAAATTTACTTACACTTCTTTTTGTTGTTCATTTTCATCTTCTTTTTCCTCTAAAGTCCGTGCTTTTGTCAATGCCGTTGCGACTAAACCAGCTGGAATAGTAACAATACCAATTCCAAGTATTAGGATAAAAAAGGTGAATATTTTTCCGCCTACAGTAATTGGAAAAACGTCGCCATAACCTACAGTTGTTAACGTTACGATTGCCCACCATAAACTCGCAAATAACGAACTAAATTCTTCCGGTTGTGCTTCATTTTCGAAAAAATAAATACCAGATGCGGATAGAAAAACTAAAATTAAAGTGACCATAAAGAACAAGATTACTTCTTCTTTGATGATTGTAAATGCGACGCTAAATCTTCGTAAAGCTTTATTGTATCTGATTAACTTGAATGCCCTGAATATTCGAAAAATTCTAAATATTCGGAATGCTCGTAAATCAATTGTAGAAGTTAAATAGAACGGTAGAATGGACAATAAGTCAATTAATCCATAAAAGCTGAACATGTATTTGAGTGGTTTTTCGGCAACGTAAATTCGCAGCACATATTCAATGCTAAAGATAATTACACAAATAAATTCAAATATGCTAAGAAGTTTAGTTGTACTAGGTGAATTGTCTGGTAACGTTTCAAAGGAAAAGGAGACGAGAGAAAATAATATTAAAACTTGAATGGAGTAGTCAAAAATCTTTCCTTTTCGAGTAGTGTTGTCTTCAATTATGGAGCGAAGTTTAGTCTTTAACATTGTTAATTTTAATTACAGTAAAGTCAGATCGTAATTGATTTACTTTTACTTCGTTTACAATTTTCAAAAGTAAACATTTGATTATACAAATTGATTACAAGTGTAGCTTAAATAGTAATTTTTAGACTCTAATGCTCTAAATTTTGGTATTCCATAAAATACAAATCAAATCCATCAGCCCAATAATTCGGAATCATTTTTTTTAAAACAAATCCTTGTTTTTCGTAGAATTTATAGGTGATTTGAGAAGTTCTCACAATAACTTTTTTAATCGTTTTCATTGAAATAAGTTCAGAAAGTCGGTGTTGTAGTAATTGTGTTCCAAATGACTTTCCGTGAAATTCAGGATGAATCATGTCCCAACTGATGATTCCAACTTTTTTTCCTTCTTCGAAATTTATCCCGCCACATCCGATAATTTTATCTTCGTAAAGCAAAACGTAATAAAGCTCGATCTCTTTCTCTAAGTAATTTTGAAAATCAAATTTTTCACTTGGAGCAAAATAGTTGGGAATATTCAAATCAATCAAATTTAGGACGGCTTCCTTATCTTCAGATTTATAACTTCGGAGTACTGTTTTTGAAATTGACATTTGCTTTGCGTTTAAATTAGAAATCTATGAATAAATATTGAAATGTAAAAGCGTTTCAAATCAAACTACGGAGTTTATTATCTTACAAATTTAAAAGAAAAGTAAACAATATATCTGACCACAACTGCAACAAATCTGTAACTCAATAGTGTGATATTAGCATTCAAAATAGATCAATAAAAGTAAAAATTTTTTACCCAAATTGAGATAATAAAACACTTTTCTAGAATCAATACTTTTTTATTTTTTTGGATTTTTGTATATTTGGGATATTCAGTACTAATTCAAAAATTAATTAATTTGTCTTTATTTTCAAAATCAATACTTACATTACTCATTTTATTCAGTTTTTCTGTTCTTTCTGCTCAAAGTCCTTACGACACCATTAAAGGTAAAGAAGCCGAAAATTTTAACGTTGGTTACGCAGGTTCTCAGCCTTTTATCGTGAATGATGATGGCAAGTGGGAAGGTATTTCTGTAGAAATCTGGGATTTACTAGCTCGAGAAAATGGAGTTGACTATAAAGTAAAGTCGTACAATAATGTTGCAGACGCTTTAAAGGATTTAAACGAGGGTAAATTAGATGCCGTTGTTGGTCCAACAAGTATTACCTCAGATCGTGCGGAATTAGTAGAGTTTAGTCAACCGTATTTTCAATCCAGTCTTGCCATTTTATCGCGAGCTGATGACCCGTCATTTTTGGACCGCATCGCACCATTATTTACCATTAATTTGCTGTATGCTTTATTTATTTTCCTATTTATACTTTCTATTGTAGGAACTTTATTATGGTTAGCTGAACGTAAAGCTTCTCCAGAACAATTTCCGCATGAACCTTTAAAAGGGATTGCGAATGGAATGTGGTGTGCCATTGTCACGATGTCTACCACAGGTTATGGTGATATCGCTCCTGTAACATTAATGGGAAGAATCGTTGCCGGAACTTGGATGGTGGTTTCCATTTTATTCGCCACTACAATGGTTGCTGGAATCGCGAGTTCTTTGACTCTTTCTGGACTTGGTAAAAACACAATTTCTTCTGCAGAGGAATTTAAAAATAAGAAAATTGCTGTTTTGAACAATTCTCCAAGTGTTGATTTTGTTAAAGAATACGATGGAAAAGTAGTTCCTGTTGACAACATCGACGAAGCTTATAAGCTTTTAAAAGGCAATAGTGTGCAAGGCGTGGTGTACGACCGACCACAATTAGAATATTTTCTAAAGGAAAATGAAGATAAAGAGTTGACTATTTCCGTAGCAGATTATTTAAAGCAAGGGTATGGTTTTGCATTTCCGTTGCACTCGGACCGCGTTTCTGGTTTTAATATTTCACTACTAAAGTTAAAAGAAGACGGCGTTTTGAGAGATATTACGGTAAATTGGTTGGGAAAAGATAAAGTTGCAAAGTGATTTTAAAACGACTTCGATTGTAAAAGATAATATTCTTCTAAACATTTAGCTCTAAATCCTCGATGTAGTCTTTATATTCTTCAAAAAACCGCTCAAAAGCATCCATCTTTTCGTTGAAAAAGACGAAGATTTCAGGCCAAGTATTTTTATTAAAAACACTAATACCGGTTTTTTCGACCCATATTTTACTGATTTCTTTTCCCGTTTCTAAATGGAAATGACGCTCAAAAATAGCATTCTTCATAAAATCATCAAATAAAATCTGCTTCAGAGATTCAATTTTCTCGAAGTAGATTTTTCTTTTTTGTTCATCTCTTGGTTCGATGTCCAGCGTAACTTGGGCTTTTTTATTATCCACATAGAATTTGAACGAGAAATCTTTGATTTTTGTGTCATACAACATCCATTTCCTCGGATAAACTTGTGCAAATTCAATCCAGAATTCTCTTTTTATTTTTTGTGAGTCGGCTTTACTAAACATAATTTGGGAAACTAATAATGAAGGATTTTTTGTAATTTAGATTTTTTAAAATAAGTAAAATGATTTTCACAGAATTTCTCAATTACATTCCAAAAATAGCAAAAGAAAACCTGATAGGCGAAGAAGCACATGAAAAAATGTCTCCACCCGAAAGATTAGCGTTTATAAAGAAAAATGATCCCGCGGAGTTCAACCCAAGAAAAGCGGCTGTTTTGATGCTTTTTTATCCAAAAAATGCAGAAACACATTTGGTTTTAATTGTTAGAAATTCCTATCCGGGTGTTCATTCGTCCCAAATTGGTTTTCCTGGAGGCAAAGTAGAAACTTTTGACATAAACATGGAAGCGACCGCTTTACGTGAGACACATGAAGAAATTGGTATTGCTCCAGAACAAATTTCAATCGTAAAAGCATTTTCAGATTTGTATATTCCGCCAAGTAATTTTACAGTTTTACCATTTTTAGGATACAGTACTGATGAATTAATTTTCAACCCTGATCCGCGAGAAGTTTTTGGAATCATCGAATTGTCTTTAAAAGATTTTTTAAATGAACATAATTTTACCACTCAAATTATGGAAACATCTTATATGAAAGAAATTGAACTTCCGGTATTTAAATTTGGTGATCATATTGTTTGGGGAGCTACCGGAATGATGCTGAGTGAGTTAAAAGAAGTGCTTAAAAAAGTGTTGTGATGCAATAGTTTTGCTACTTTTGTAGGCTATTGTATATAAAAATTTCCTTTATGGGATTGTTTAAACGAGGACCTTTTGGTCATATACTTTTTGTCAAAAAATGGTTGATCCGAATCTTTGCTGCTTTAACACACAGAAGATATCGCGGTTTCAACGAATTGCAAATTGAAGGATCTGAAATTATAAAAAGCTTACCTAATAGTAATGTGCTTTTTATTTCCAATCACCAGACTTATTTTGCTGATGTTGTTGCCATGGTACATGTTTTTAATGCGAGCTTGAGCGGTCGAGTGGACAATATAAAAAACATTGGATACATATGGAATCCTAAACTTAATCTCTATTATGTAGCGGCAAAAGAAACAATGCAATCCGGAATTCTTCCACGAATCATGTCCTATGCGGGAGCGATTACTGTGGATCGAACTTGGCGTTGCGAAGGAAAAGATGTGCAGCGGAATGTAAATCCAAATGATACAGAAAACATCAGAATTGCTTTAGAAGATGGTTGGGTAATTACGTTTCCACAAGGAACCACAAAGTCGTTTAAACCAGTAAGAAAAGGGACCGCTCATATTATTAAAACGTACAAACCTATTGTAATTCCTATCGTTATTGACGGTTTCAGACGCTCATTTGATAAGAAAGGTTTGCGGTTAAAAAAGAAAGGAATTCTACAATCCTTTATCATTAAAGAACCGTTGCAAATTGATTATGAAAATGACACAATTGAAGAAATTGTAGAAAAAGTAGAGTTCGCAATAGAGCAACATCCTTCGTTCTTAAAAGTAATTCCAGTCCAAATTCAAGAAGAAGTGGAACAACTTAATGAGCAAAGGCGTTACAGCTATAAAGCAGATTAATTTATAATCGCTTCTACTTTGTAACCCTTTTTACGTAGTAAATTAATAATACCGAATTCTCCTATTAAATGTGCGGCACCAACACCATAGAAAGTAGGTTTCTCTTTACTTATTTTTTCTATTTTTGGAATCCATCTTTCATTTCGATTTTTAAGAAGTAAGTCCTCATAATCAGTCATAATAGCACTTTTACTTTTTTTGGAAAGACGCTCCATTTCATCTAAGTTTTTATCAGCGTAAACGTGTAATAATTCATCTAATTCTACTTTATCCTCTTGAAAGTCATTTTTCACGGAGTTGATCAATTCTCTAGCTTGCACTTTATAAGGGATTTTATCAAAAATAGCCATTTGCTCGGCAACAGTTTCTAATCCGTAAACAGGTTCCTTCTGTGCTTTTGAAACTTTTACTAATTCATTTTCAAACGATTCAGGAGAACAATCCAATAAAGTAGTTAGAAACATGGAGCTCACAAGAAACGGTTTGTATGTATTAAATAGATCTGCCGAAACCCTCATTTTAGACATTAAATACTTATCTAACATGTAGTAATCTTCTTCTGAAACTAATGACTTTATAGTTACTCCGTCTTTCATGCTCATGCTTTTCATCACATTTGTTTGCATTTCCGGATCGTCCATATCAAGCTCTAGATACATTTGAGAAGTATTATCCAATGCATTTAAAATCTCATCATCTAATTTGGCATTACAACTGATGTGGATGGTTCCAAAAACATAAGACGGTTTTTCAATTCCGTTGCCAGAAATTTTATACAAAAGTGAGTTGTCATTCTGTCCAAACGCTACAATTGATAGCAAGCTTAACGCTAAAATAAATAGATTTTTCATAAATTTAAGTTTGATTATAGGTTGTGAAATTAAATCTAATAATCGATTTTCTTTAATTCCTGGTAATTTTTATAAAGTTGCTTTAGTAATATTCCGTAGATAAGACGGTAAAATAACCAAATAAATGCGATGAATATCGACAGGAACAAAATCGTTATTCCAATGTAAATTGCGTAAATTAAAACAGTACTGTTGTTCTTTTCCGACATTTCAATCATTTCGATAATTCGCTCGTCGTGATTAAATTGAATAAACAAAACGATTACAGCGCTACAAACTGCATATATAATGTTAAACCATACATACTGATGTACTTTTTTACGTGTTTTTAAAATCGTATTTATTAGTTTCTGGACGTTGTCTGTGGCAGTAATTTTGCGGTAATTCAAATAAAATTGAAAGAAAAAGTACGCCAGTCCAACATAACCAATAATCATAAACGGCGTCATAATGTGTTCCACATGATAAGCGTCAAACTGCCGCATGACTTCACCATCTTTCATACAAAACGATAAAACGGACCAAAACAAAAACTCTACAATACTGATAATAAAAATCCATTTCACAATAGAGCTGGAACTCTTGTGAATCATTTTATATATTTGTTTTTCAGAAACTTGCTCAAAGGAACTTTCGTCTTTCTTCCAGTGTTTCTTTAATAGATCTAACTCTTCCATATATTTTTTTTCCTTACGGATTTAAAATTTTCTTTAATTTTCCTTTAATGCGGTTCATCTTCACTCGTGCATTCACTTCGCTAATTCCTAACGTTTCCGCTATTTCTTCGTAATTTTTATCCTCAAGATACATAAATACAAGCGCTTTTTCAATGTCATTTAATTGATAAACTGCTTTATACAATAATTTGAGTTGCTCTTCCTCTTCATAATTATAATCTTCTGCTTTAAAAAAATGTTTGGTCGTGTCGTATTCTGTTGTCGCAATGGAACGCTTACTTTTCCGGTACAAAGTAATTGCAGTATTTAAAGCGACACGGTAAGCCCACGTTGAAAATTTACTATCGCCTCTGAATTTTGGAAAGGCTTTCCAAAGTTGAATCGTTATTTCCTGAAACAAATCTTTGTGCTCATCGTCGCCAGAAGTATACAACCGACAAATTTTGTGGATGATATTCTGATTTTCCTGAAGTTGTTTTACAAAAGATTGTTCTAAAGAAGCACTCATATTGTCATTAGTAGGTTTTGTAACGGATTTGTTACAGAAATTTGAAAATTTAGATTTTTAAGACACAATTGGATTGTTTTTGGAATAATTAATCAGCAGATTTAGAAATTTACTGTAACTCTCTAATCCATCTTCTTGCTGATTTACTTTCAAAAAATGATCGTAGAAAAACTTAAAGCCATCTTCAATAAAGGTTTCATATTGTTCCCAATGTGCTGCTGAATCTTTATAGTTTTGAATTACTCCCGGATTGATTTCTTTAAATAATTGTTTGCCAAGTATTGGATTTCTAACTTCCCAGTTGCGCAAACAATAGCGTAAAGCACTGCTGTATCCCGCATATTTAAAGTACAGATTCTCATTCTGTGTCACTGCTAAAAAGCCAATAAAATTTGCTTCACTCTCAGAAGCATACCCAATTTGATGAGCCATTTCGTGACAAACCGTAAAAGGAAAATTCACTGTAGGAATTCGATCGTTTACTTGGGCTTCATTGGTAAAAGGATTTAAATAGCCAGAAAAACCCATGTAGGAAAGAGGCAAACTAATCATAGATTTCTTTATACTTCTATTTCTGTAATCGAAAAAGGAATGCTTTTTAGCTAAATTTTCATATCCGTCAATGCTGAATTCGAAAATTTCTTGTTGAGTTCCAGGATTTACGACTTTTGCATTTGGATTTTTAGTTATGGCAACTTGAATTGCATTTGTCTGCTTGATCATTTCTTTTGTAAAACGCAGTAAATCAGCATCACTATATTCCTTCTCGATATTCATCTTATCAAAAAGAGGTACTCTGTAATAATTAAATGCCCAAAGAATATGAAATAGAAAATAGAAAATACTCAAACCTCTTGCAACCTGAAAAGCTATTATTTTCCAGTTTTTAGGCTTTCGAAATAAGTTTACAATCCATTTCAACAGAAAAAAACCTGCAATAAAATAAATTAAATCGCCTACAGAAAATGAAATACCAGTCAATAAATGTCGTGAAAATTCGGCAATAATAGGGTAGAAGCCATTGCTGTAAAAACGTTCAACAAATTCCGGTATCAATTGTAAAGTTTGAATTACTACAATCTGAATTCCCAAAAAAATCACCCAACCCAACCGACGGTTTTTCATCTTCTTATTTTAATGAAGCTAATGTAATAAATAGTTTTCGAATCCTAAAACAACTCTGATATTAGTATTTGGAGCAAATCAATTGTGAGTTTTTTAATCTATTTTCCCGTCTTCCGCTTCAATCTCCCGAAAAAAATCGGGAGGATTTCTCGCTTCAACCGGGGCTATTTTAAAATCTTTCGGCTCTTTTTTATCTTTTGGTTTTTTAAAATTAATAGCACTTTAATTCAAGTTCAAATTCGTGAAAATTCGTGTAATTGGTAGCAAAATAAAAATCACATTGTTAAAATTAATCGTTTATTTAGAATAGATTAAAATAATAATGTATTTTTGTCCCGCATTAATTTATACAACTTCAATTCATTACGAATGGGCAAGAAAAATAAAGAAAAGGTAATTCTATTTTGCGACGGCAAGAAATGTTGCAAATACAATTCTGAAATCAAAGAATGTTTCAAGGATTTAGTCCAAGAAGCAGGTTTAACGGATATTGTTACCGTTCAAAAAATGAAATGCCAAGGATTTTGCAAAAGCGCTCCTATTATATGTATTCATAAAAATGAATGTGTCGGAAATGTTTCCACACAAGACGCTAAAAAACTTTTCGAAAAACATATCGCATAATTTTAGCAGTATTTTTAGACCTTTCCCACACTAACTTTGTAACTTTACGGCCATAACTTTATAATCAATTATAAGCATGAGCCAAGAAATTCGTAACCTCGAACCCCAACAACTCTGGAATAAATTTGCCGATTTAAATGCCGTTCCTCGTCCTTCTAAGAAAGAAGAACGTGTAATTGCCTTTATGAAAGACTTTGGTACTAAATTAGGTTTGGAAACCAATGAAGATGAAGTCGGAAATGTAATCATCAAGAAACCGGCAACAGCTGGAATGGAAAACCGCAAAACCATCGTGATGCAATCGCATTTAGACATGGTTCACCAAAAAAATTCTGATACTATTTTTGATTTTGACACACAAGGAATTGAAATGTACGTGGATGGCGACTGGGTTCGTGCAAAAGGAACAACACTTGGAGCGGATAACGGTTTAGGAGTTGCCACAATTATGGCAATTTTAGAATCGACAGATATTGAACATCCTGCAATAGAAGCTTTGTTTACCATTGACGAAGAAACAGGAATGACCGGTGCGATGGGATTAAAAGGTGGCGTTCTTTCAGGTGAAATTCTTTTAAATTTAGATACCGAAGAAGACGATGAAATTGATATAGGTTGTGCAGGAGGAATTGACGTAACTGCAACGCGTTCTTATAATGAGGAAGAAGTTCCCGAAGATGCAGTTGCTTATAAAATTACGGTTAATGGACTTAACGGTGGACATTCAGGAATGGACATTCACAAAGGTTTAGGAAACGCGAACAAGATTATGAACCGTTTACTTTTCGGTGCATTTGAAAATTTTGGTTTGCAAATTGCGGAAATCAACGGTGGAAGTTTGCGTAACGCAATTCCTCGTGAAAGTGTAGCGACAGTTGTTGTTGCAGGAATGTACGACGAAGCGTATGTTTTTGACATGCAAGAAATCATAGGCGACATCAAAACCGAATTTAAAACGATGGAACCAAAATTAGCCATCACTATTGAAAAAGCGGATTTACCAACAAAAATAATGGATTTAGGTGTTCAAGAAGGTTTACTTCGTGCACTTTATACCGCTCACAACGGAGTTTACAGAATGAGTCCTGATATGGCTGATTTAGTGGAAACTTCAAATAACATCGCGAGAGTTATTGTAAAAGAGGGTGAAATTTCTGTAGGATGTTTAACACGTTCTTCTGTAGAAACTTCTAAAATGGATTTGGCAAACGCATTGCGTTCTGCATTTGAATTAATGGGTTGCGAAGTTGAATTTTCAGGATCTTATCCAGGTTGGACGCCAAATGTAACTTCTCCAATTTTAGATGTTTTAACCGATTTATACGAAAAACAAAACAACGAAAAACCAAAAGTTGTGGCTTGTCACGCAGGTTTAGAATGTGGAATTTTAGGGACAAATTACCCAGACATGGATATGATTTCTTTTGGACCGACGATTCATGGAGCACATTCACCAGACGAAAGAGCTTCTATTTCATCCGCACAAAAATACTGGAAATTTGTACTGGAAATTTTGAAAAATATTCCTGTGAAAAATTAATTTTCCAAAATAGAATTTTTTAAGAAAGCTCGTTGATTAAGTTCAGCGGGCTTTTTTGTTTGCCTACATTTTAGCTTTGTTGGTAAATACGCGTACTTTGAAACTTTCAAATCATATAAAATTTAAGAGCGTAGTTGTAATTATAAATTTTTAACTTTACAATAAATTTGAACACCAAAGAAAAATCAATTTATGAAAATTATCGCTTTTGCGGGAAGTAACCACTCCAACTCCATTAATAAAAAATTAGCGACCTATGCTTCTAGTCTCTTTAAAAATTGTGAAGTAGAAGTGTTAGACTTAAACCATTATGAAGCACCACTTTTTAGCATCGATACTGAAAAGGTAATTGGCCAAGCCGAAGAAGCGAAATCTTTTCTAGAGAAAATAAATTCGGCTGATATTTTGGTGGTTTCTTTAGCTGAACACAATGGGAATTATGCTGCAGCGTTCAAGAATTTGATTGATTGGTGTTCGAGAATTGAAAAAGGTTTTTTTCAAAATAAACCGATGCTTTTAATGGCAACTTCTCCAGGAGCTCGCGGAGGAAAAAGTGTTTTGGAAATTGCGCAAAATAATTTAACGCGTTTTGACGCAAATATTCAAGCTGTATTTTCGTTGCCCAGTTTCAATGAAAATTTTGATCTTGAAACGAATAGAATTACTAATGCCGACCTTGATAGTGAACTGAAACAAAATGTTCAAAAATTACAAATATTAATAGATGAAGAAAGTGCTTATAATTTTAGCTAAAACAGTTTTAGCATTAGTAATTTTTATAATAGTGTATGTGATTTTTGCACTATTAATTCCTTATATTTCAGTTAATTCTAAAGATGTCCAGCCCAAAGAGGATGTAGAGGTGTACATTAAAACCAATGGCGTTCATACTGATTTAGTAGTTCCAATAAAAACAGGATATAAAGACTGGAGTAAAACCATAAAATTCAGTCAAATTAAATCGCAAGACAGCACCATGCAGTTTATTGGTTTTGGTTGGGGAGACAAAGGATTCTATTTGGACACTCCCGAATGGTCGGATTTAAAATTCAGTACCGCTTTTGTAGCTGCTTTTGGACTCGGAAGTTCGGCGATGCATGCAACTTTTTATAAGCAAATCAACGAAAATGAAGACTGTATAAAAATTAAAATTTCTGCTGACGAATACAGAAATCTGATTGCTTATATCGAAGCAAAATTTCAACTTGATGCCGATGGAAATCCAATTTTGATTGATGCAACGACTTACGGTCAAAATGATAGTTTTTATGAAGCCAAAGGTTCGTACAGTTTCTTTTATACTTGCAATACTTGGGCAAATAATGGTTTAAAAGCGATGGATCAGAAAGCGGCACTTTGGACCCCAAGTGACTTCGGGATTTTTCAACATTATAAGTAAATAAGTAGCAGAAAAACCTCTAGAAAACAACATTTAAAGTGGTTAAATTCTTTTTGATAACTTTATTTACACCCACTTTTATCTTTTGTCCAGATACCGTATATTAGCTGAAAATCCACAATTTTCAAATGGCCGAACAAAATAAGTACGACGAAGATAATATCCGTTCACTTGACTGGAAAGAGCACATCAGAATGCGACCAGGAATGTACATCGGAAAATTAGGCGACGGATCTTCTCCTGACGATGGAATTTACATTTTACTTAAAGAAGTTTTAGACAACTGTATCGATGAATTCGTTATGGGTGCTGGGAAAACCATTGAAGTTTCCATCAAAGATAAAACGGTTTCTGTTCGAGATTACGGTCGTGGAATTCCTTTGGGGAAAGTGGTTGACGTGGTTTCCAAAATGAATACAGGTGGTAAATACGACTCACTTGCATTCAAAAAATCCGTGGGACTAAATGGTGTTGGAACAAAAGCGGTAAACGCACTTTCGCATTATTTTAGAGTAGAATCTGTTCGTGACGACAAACAAAAGGCCGCTGAATTTTCAGGTGGAAATCTGGTTCTTGAAGAAGACGTCATTGAATCTACAAAACGGAAAGGAACAAAAGTAATTTTTGTTCCCGACGAAGCTATTTTTAAAAATTACAAATTCAGAAATGAATATGTAATTAAAATGCTTAAAAATTACTGTTATCTGAATACAGGATTGACCATTTTATACAATGGTGAAAAATTTCATTCGGATAACGGACTTAAAGATTTATTAGAAGAAAACATCGCTGAGGAAGATATGGTTTATCCGATCATCCATCTTTTAGGTGAAGATATCGAAGTGGCTTTGACACATAGTAAATCGCAGTATTCAGAAGAATACCACTCTTTTGTTAACGGTCAAAATACCACTCAAGGCGGAACGCACTTAACTGCTTTTCGAGAAGCTTTGGTGAAAACGATTCGTGAATTTTACAATAAAAACTTTGAACCGTCTGATGTTCGAAAGTCGGTAGTAAGTGCGGTCAGTATTAAAGTGATGGAACCTGTTTTTGAATCCCAAACGAAAACAAAACTTGGTTCTACTGATGTTGGACCTGATATGCCAACGGTTCGAACCTTTATTAACGACTTTGTTAAGACGAAACTTGACAACTACTTGCATAAAAATCCGGAAGTTGCCGATTTATTGCTACGTAAAATTTTACAAGCCGAACGCGAACGAAAAGAACTTTCTGGAATTCGGAAACTGGCGAAAGACAGAGCTAAGAAATCCAACTTACACAATAAGAAATTAAGAGATTGCAGAGTTCATTTAGCCGATATAAAAAATCCACGCTATTTGGAAAGTACGCTTTTCATAACGGAGGGAGATTCGGCTTCGGGTTCGATTACCAAATCACGTGATGTCAATACGCAAGCGGTTTTTAGTTTGCGTGGAAAGCCATTGAATTCTTACGGCATGACCAAGAAGATTGTTTATGAAAATGAGGAATTCAACTTGCTTCAAGCGGCTTTAAATATCGAAGAAAACATGGAAGATTTACGGTACAACAATATCGTAATTGCAACCGATGCCGATGTCGATGGAATGCACATTCGGTTATTATTGATTACTTTTTTCTTGCAATTTTTTCCCGAATTAATCAAAGAAGGACATTTGTATATTTTGCAAACGCCACTTTTTAGAGTTCGAAATAAAAAAGAAACGATTTATTGCTATTCTGAAGAAGAACGTGTAAATGCGATTGAAAAATTAAAACCAAAACCAGAAATAACTCGATTTAAGGGTCTTGGTGAAATTTCGCCAGATGAATTCAAGCACTTTATTGGAGCCGATATTCGCCTTGATCCTGTGATGTTAGATAAGTCGACTTCTATTGAAAAATTATTAGAGTTTTATATGGGAAAAAATACGCCCGATAGACAAGAATTTATTATTAATAATTTGAAGGTGGAGTTGGATGTGGTGGAAAAAGAATAACGTAAAACTATTAAAAGTTTTACTTTGAAAAAAAATATAATTTTTAGTTCTTAAATTTATAATGAACGAAGACGAAGAAAATAAATTACCTGAAGAAAACGAAGCATCTCTGAATCAATCATCAAATGATGCAGGATTTGAAGATATTCAAACCTCGGGACATCATTTTTACGAAAATAACGACAATCCGGAAGATACGATTACGAAAGTAACGGGTATGTTCAAGGATTGGTTTTTGGATTATGCTTCTTACGTGATTTTGGAACGTGCCGTTCCTGCGATTGAAGATGGTTTCAAACCCGTTCAACGTCGGATAATGCATTCGATGAAAGAATTAGACGACGGTCGTTACAATAAAGTGGCGAATATCGTAGGTCATACGATGCAGTATCATCCACACGGTGACGCTAGTATTGGCGATGCGATGGTCCAAATTGGCCAGAAAGATTTGATAATCGACATGCAAGGAAACTGGGGAAACATTCTCACCGGCGACAGTGCTGCAGCTTCTCGTTACATCGAAGCACGAATTTCAAAATTTGGTCACGATGTTTTATATTCTCCAAAAATTACAGAATGGGGCGTTTCTTATGATGGTCGACGTGCAGAACCTGTAAATCTTCCTGTAAAATTCCCATTACTTTTAGCACAAGGAGCTGAGGGAATTGCTGTTGGATTGTCTACAAAAGTGTTGCCACATAATTTTAATGAACTGATTGATAGTTCGATAAAAATATTAAAAGGAAAACCATTTACTTTATATCCGGATTATATTACAGCTGGAATTGCCGATGTTTCCAATTATAACGATGGACTTCGAGGCGGTCGAGTTCGCGTTCGGGCGAAAATTGCGCAATTGGACAAGCAAACATTAGTCATTACTCAAATTCCATTTTCGACAAATACGGTAACTTTAATTGACAGTATTTTAAAAGCCAACGACAAAGGCAAAATCAAAATAAAGAAAATTGAAGACAATACTGCCGCTGAAGTTGAAATTTTAATTCACTTATTTCCAGGTGTTTCTCCTGATAAAACGATTGATGCTTTATTTGCTTTCACGGCTTGTGAAACGTCTATTGCACCTTTAGGTTGTGTCATTGAAAACCACAAACCTTTATTTATTGGTGTTTCTGAAATGTTGAAAATTTCTACGCATCGAACGGTTGATTTACTGAAAAGTGAGTTGGAAATTCAATTGGCTGAATTGCAGAATAAATGGCATTTTTCAACTTTAGAAAAAATCTTCATTCGGGAAGAAATGTACATCGACTTCAAGCTGTATTCTGACAAAGAAGCGCTGTATGAATACATGTACAAGAGTTTTGAGCCTTATAGAAATTTATTAGTTCGGGATATTAACGACGATGATTTGCAAAAGTTGACGCAAATTCCAATGATTCGAATTACGCGTTTTGACTCGGATAAAGCGGATGATGCGATTGCAAAATTAGAAGCAGAAATGGAGCAAGTCAAACATGATTTGGAACATATTATTGACTTCGCCATTGCATTTTTCACCAAATTAAAAGACAAATACGGAAAAGGCCGTGAACGTCAAACGGAACTTCGAATATTTGATGATATTGAAGCTACAAAAGTTATTCTTCGGAATACAAAATTATATGTAAATCGGGAAGAAGGATTCTTCGGAACTGGTTTGAAAAAAGACGAATATGTAGCGGATTGTTCGGAAATTGATGATGTAATTGTTTTTCTACGCGACGGATCGATGCTAATTTCAAAGGTTGACGACAAGAAATTTGTGGGCAAAGATATTATTCACATTGCTATTTTCGACAAACAAGACAAACGGACGATCTATAATATGATTTACCGAGATGGAAAATCAGGTCCTTCTTATATCAAGAGATTTAATGTTTCGGGAGTGACTAGGGATAAAGTGTATCCACTTTCGCAAGACAAAGCAGGTTCACAAGTGCTGTATTTTTCGCACAATCCAAATGGAGAAGCGGAAGTAATTACCATTTTGCTGCGGCAAGTTGGTACTGTTAAAAAATTAAAATTCGATATTGACTTTGCTGATTTAGCGATAAAAGGTCGTGGTTCAAAAGGAAACTTGGTTACTAAATATCCAATTAAGAAAATCGAATTAAAGGAAAAAGGAATTTCGACTTTGAAACCGAGAAGAATTTGGTTTGACGATACAGTACAGAAGCTAAATGTAGATGGAAGAGGTGAGTTGCTAGGCGAATTTAAACCTAATGATCGCTTATTGATTATCCAACAATCCGGAAAAGTGAAGACCATAATTCCTGAATTGACGACGCATTTTGATGAAGACATGATTGTGTTGGAAAAATGGTCGCCAAAAAAACCTATTTCCGCGATTTATTTCGAAGGAGAAAAGGAAAAATATTTTGTAAAACGCTTCTTAATTGACAATGAAAACAGGGAAGATATTTTCATAACGGAACATCCAAAGTCGCAAGTTGAAATTGTAGCAACCGATTATCGACCCGTTGCAGAAGTTGTTTTTGCAAAAGTAAAAGGAGTTCAAAAAGAAAATCAAACTATTGATTTTGAAAGTTTTATAACGGTAAAGGGAATTAAAGCTTTAGGTAATCAGTTGACTAGTGATAAAATTAAACAGATTAATTTACTTGAGTCACTGCCATTTGAAATTCCTGTAGAAATCGCTCCAGAAGAGAAAGAAGTTGTTGACCCAATGGAAGTAGATCCAAATACCTCATTGGGAGAAGACGGCCAAATCAATCTTTTCAAAGAAGAAGAGTAATCAAAATAGAAAATTATTAATTAAGTTGTATTACATAAAATGGACCACCCGATATATCTTGAACATCCCTGGCTAATTGCTCTTTTTGGCGTTGTTATTATTGTGATGTTATTGCTGGATTTAGGTGTGTTTAATAAAAACAGCCACGAAATCACTAATAAAGAAGCGTTAAGTTGGTCCGTAGTTTGGATTGGTTTGGCGATGGGTTTTAGTGCGATTATTTACAATATTGCAGGTCCAACGAAATTTTACGAATTTCAATCGGCTTATTGGATTGAAAAAGCACTTTCGGTAGACAACTTGTTCGTTTTTATAATGGTATTTAAGTTCTTTGACGTTGCCAACAAAAACAAGCATAAAATTTTGTTTTGGGGAATTATCGGTGCTTTATTTTTACGTGCCATCTTTATTTTTTCAGGAGCGTATTTAATAAAGTTAACGTATTTAAATACTATACTAGAGAACTTTGGCATAGAAGGCTTAAAGTATAACATCAATATTATCATGACACTGTTTGGTGTGTTTTTAATTTATGCCGGAATTAAATCTTGGATGCCGGAATTGGAAGATGATAGTGCCGATTATAATCAAACTAAAGGAGCTCAGTTGGTTCGGAAGTTCTTTAAAGTAACCGATGAATATGATGGGGATAAATTTTTTACAATTAAAAACGGAAAGCGTTTGGCGACGCCTCTTTTTGTTGTTTTAGCTGTTATTGAGTTTACAGATTTACTATTTGCAGTTGATTCAATTCCTGCCATTTTTGCGATTTCTGACGATCCATTTATATTGTATACCTCTAATATATTTGCAATTTTAGGTTTACGAGCACTATTTTTCCTATTGGATAATTTTCTATATTTATTCAGCATGTTGAAATATGGTCTTGCTATTATTTTGACTTTTATTGGAATAAAAATGGTAATAGCTCCGGTATACCATATTGATTCGATTTTTTCGCTGATTATTATTGGCGGAATTTTAGTAGGTTCTGTACTTTTATCTTTAATTGTTGCTAGAAAGCCCAGTCGATAAGTGAAAAAGCCACACGATCACTTAAATAAAATAGGTATAATTAGAAATAAAATTCTGCTTCTTTAACCACTCATTAACCTACAATAATCTTTAATTTGTCTAAAATATTCTGTATTTTTGACGACTAAAATATTTTTATTATGGCATCAATTACTTTAGGAGGAAATCCTATTCATACAAGTGGCGAATTACCTAAAAAAGGTTCAAAAGCAACTGAATTCAACTTAATCAAAACCGATTTATCACCTGCAACTTTAGCTGATTTTTCAGGTAAAAGAGTAGTTATGAATATTTTTCCAAGCATCGATACGGGAACTTGTGCTCAATCAGTTCGTACGTTCAATGAGCAAGCGAGTAAATTAGAGAACACAACGGTATTGTGTATTTCTAGAGATTTACCATTTGCGCAAAAACGTTTTTGTGGTGCGGAAGGACTAGAAAATGTAATTAATTTATCTGATTTTAAAACGGGTGAATTTGGTAAAAATTATGGTTTAGAAATGACAGACGGTCCATTAGCGGGATTGCATTCTAGAACGGTTATTGTTTTAGATGAAAACGGAACTGTTATTCATGCAGAACAAGTGGGTGAGATTGCGGACGAACCTAATTACGAAGCTGCATTAGCAGTATTGTAAGATGAAACAGGATCACAGCTTTGTCTCAGGACGATTAAAAAGTTTGAAATTTGCACTTGTCGGAGCGTACAAATTGATTACGACAGAACACAGCATTATGGTGCAGTTTTCCTTGGGAATTCTAGTAACAATAGCTGGGTTTTATTTTGAAATTTCAAAAACAGAATGGTTGTTTCAAACTTTGGCGGTTGGTTTAGTACTTAGTATTGAAGGTTTGAATACTGCCGTTGAGAAGATTGCAGATTTTATCCATCCGGAATTCCATACTAAAATTGGCTTTATCAAAGATATCGCTGCTGGAGCTGTATTTTTCGCAGCAATGACTGCTCTTTTGATTGGTGCAATAATTTATGTACCTATTATTCGGGCGCTTTAATTGGTATGTAATCGTAAACTCCTTATATTTATATTTTAAGCATCTAACTCAAGCATGGCGAAAACAGCAAAAAAAACTACTGCATCTAAAAAAGATTCCACTTCGGATTCCACTAAAAAGAAAGGATTTTCGCGTCAGCATAAAATGATTTTTGGAACGCTTTTGCTTTTGTTTTCAATAGCATTGGCGCTTTCTTTTATTTCATTTTATATTTATGGACAACAAGATCAAAGTGCCGTTCATGAAGTTGCAAATCGTGGAATAGAAGTTAGAAATTGGCTTGGAAAATTTGGAGCTTATCTTGCTAACTTGTTTGTTTACGAAGGTTTTGGTGTGGCTGCATTTATATTTGTGCGTTTATTTTTCTTAACCGGAATGTATTTAATTTTAGACTTATCAGTTCGAAAATTGCGTAGCAGTTGGTTCTGGGATAGTTTTGTGGCTATAATTGTAGCTGTTATTTTTGGATTTTTCGCAACTAAATTACCAGAGTTAGGTGGTGTAATTGGTTTTGAAATGAACGATTACCTTCAGGATTATTTAGGCAAAACAGGAACATTACTGGTACTGATTTTTGGACTCATTATTTTTCTGATTTTTAGAATGAAAGTGTCGCCTGATGCAGTTAAAAATTTATTTGAAAAAACGAAGAACAAAGTTGCAGAAGATTTTGAAGCGTTGAAAAAAAGCCGTGAAGAATCGAAATCTTATAATTTAGAGGAATTTGCTGTAGCGGAGGAACCGGAGTTAGTCAAAAAAGAGCCCGTTGTAAAACCTGCTTCAAAATTTGAAATCAATAAAGAGGATATTAAACCGACTATTAATAATTCGTCAGAATTAAATTTAGATCCAAAGCCTAAAAAAGTAGTTTCTGTTCCTGAATTAGTTGTTGATGAAGTCCCGCATCACGAAGAATTTGTTATCGAGAAAGTGGCCGAAGAAGAAACGATTGAAGAAAATACGGCTTCCCGATTAGTGGCTGATTTTGGTTTGTTTGACCCCACTTTAGATTTATCAAATTATAAATTCCCTACTTTAGACTTACTTAAGGAATATTCAACGGGTGGAATTACTATAAACCAAGCTGAATTAGAAGAAAATAAAAACCGTATTGTGGAGACTTTACGGAATTACAAAATTGAAATTGCTCAAATTAAAGCAACTGTTGGTCCCTCTGTTACTTTGTATGAAATTGTTCCGGAAGCGGGAATTCGTATATCAAAAATTAAAAGTTTGGAAGATGATATCGCTTTATCGCTTTCAGCTCTGGGAATTCGAATTATAGCACCAATTCCTGGAAAAGGTACTATTGGTATCGAAGTTCCAAATAAAAACCCAACAATGGTTTCTATGAAAAGCGTCATCGGCTCAGCACGTTTTCAAGAAGCAGAAATGGAATTGCCAATTGCCTTAGGAAAAACGATTAGTAACGAAACATTCGTAGTTGATTTGGCCAAAATGCCTCACTTATTAATGGCTGGAGCGACGGGTCAAGGAAAATCGGTTGGACTGAATGCAGTATTGACTTCGCTTTTATATAAAAAGCATCCTGCGGAAGTAAAGTTTGTTTTGGTTGACCCGAAAAAAGTAGAATTAACTTTATTCAATAAAATTGAACGTCATTATCTTGCGAAACTTCCGGATGGAGGCGATGCGATTATTACTGATAATGCAAAGGTAATCAATACTTTAAACTCATTATGTATTGAAATGGACAACCGTTATGATTTGCTTAAAGATGCAATGGTTCGAAATATCAAGGAATACAATGATAAGTTTAAAGGGCGAAAATTAAATCCTGAAAATGGACACCGCTTCTTGCCGTATATTGTATTAGTAGTAGATGAGTTTGCCGATTTAATTATGACCGCTGGAAAAGAAGTAGAAACTCCAATTGCTCGATTAGCTCAATTGGCTCGTGCCATTGGAATTCATCTAATTATTGCAACGCAACGTCCTTCGGTGAATGTTATTACTGGTATTATTAAAGCGAATTTCCCTGCTCGAATTGCATTTAGGGTAACTTCAAAAATTGACTCACGAACCATTTTAGATACTGCTGGTGCTGATCAATTGATAGGTCGTGGTGATTTATTATATACAAACGGAAATGATGTAGTTCGGGTGCAATGTGCTTTTGTCGATACACCAGAAGTGGAACGAATCACGGAATTTATTGGTTCGCAGAAAGCATATCCTGAAGCTTACTTATTGCCTGAATTTGTTGGCCCAGATGAAAGTGGCACTAAACTTGATATGGATATTTCCGAAAGAGATACTTTGTTCCGAGACGCCGCTGAAATCATTGTTACAGCTCAACAAGGTTCCGCTTCTTTACTGCAAAGAAAATTAAAATTAGGGTACAATCGTGCCGGACGTTTAATTGATCAATTGGAATCTGCAGGAATTGTAGGACCCTTTGAAGGTAGTAAAGCGCGAGGCGTTTTAATTCAGGATTTAAGTTCTCTTGATGATTTTTTTAATAATGAAAAAAATACATTCTAAAATGAAATTCAAGATTCAACTATTTTTAACCGTATTGTTTGCTGTAGTTACTAATTTTCAGGTAAATGCTCAAGATCAAAAAGCGAAAGGCTTACTTGATGAAGTTACTGCAAAAGTAAAAAGCTACGACAATATTGCAATTGACTTTAAGTATTCCCTTCAAAATTTGAAAGAAAATATCAACCAAGAAAGTAAAGGAAACGTGTTACTGCAGAGCAATAACTATGTGCTGAACTTCATGGGAATCACTAAAATTTTTGACGGAAAAAAAGTCTACACTATTGTGCCCGAAGACGAAGAGATTAGTATTTCTAATTTTGACGAAAAGGACGAAAGTGCGATTACACCTTCAAAAATGTTGACTTTTTTCAACAAAGGGTATAAGTATTCGTGGGATATTTTGCAGAATGTTCGCGGAAGAAAAATTCAATACATTAAATTAATTCCAATAAGCTCAAAAGACCAACGCAAAGAGGTATTACTTGGAATTGATGTGCAAACAAAAAACATCTACAATGTAATTGAAACAGGTAAAAATGGCACCAAAACAACAATTGTTGTTAATTCTTTTAAAACCAATCAGCCCGTTTCAAAAAATCAGTTTACATTTGTTAAAAGTAAATATCCCAATTATTACATTAACAATCTAGACTAAACTGCTTGAGTGAAAATACTTGATAAATATCTTTTAAAAACCTTCTTGATTACATTTACTTCGGTATTTGTAATCCTTTTTTTTATCTTTATTTTACAGACTGTTTGGCTTTTTATTGCTGAACTTGCAGGAAAAGACTTGGACTTAATCTTAATTCTAAAGTTCTTAATGTATTCAATGCCCAATGTAATTCCATTGGTATTACCACTTTCGATTTTATTAGCTTCAATCATGACTTTTGGCGATTTATCTGAAAATTATGAATTTGCAGCGATGAAATCTTCTGGTGTTTCTCTTCAACGGGCCATGAAAAGCTTGACTGTCTTCATTTCTATATTAAGTATTGCCGCTTTTACATTTGCAAATAACGTCATTCCATATTCAACGTATAAGTTTTTAAGCTTTCGCCAAAATATAGCACAAGTAAAACCTGCACTAGCTGTTGCCGAAGGACAATTTAGTGAGGTGGGGCCTTTTAATATTAAAGTAGAAAAAAAATCAGGCGAGAAAGGAAGTGACTTAAAAGGAATTACGATTCACAAAAAAAATCCTAATAGCGGTGGAATTAATAACGTGATCAAAGCTAAAAACGGACAATTGCTTAGTAGTGAAGATTCAAATATTCTACAATTGGTTTTATACGATGGATTTCAGTACGAAGATGTAAATCCCGTTAAATACGAGGAACGGAAGAAGTTGCCTTTTGCAAAAACTGCGTTCAAAAAATACACGATGAATCTTGATCTGTCGCAATTGAATAAAGTCGATCCCGAAGAAGCAGTTTCTCAAGGTACAAATACAATGTTAAATATCAATGAATTGTATTATACATTAGATTCATTGAGTGCAAATTATAAAAAAGAAGTCGTTTCTTTTACTGAAAATATTCACTCACGCTCTGGAATTGAAACCGTTCCTTTGCGAATTAACTTGCGGGAAATGGAATCAGACTCGATCAAAAATATTGAAAAAGAAAGAGATATTTCAAAAGACCTACTTAATGGTTACAGTAATACAGAAAAATCTCGATTTTTGGAATTGGCATATAATAACATTACGAGTACGAATTTTAGTATTCAAGCTACAAAAGAAGAATTACTCAGCAAAAAGAAAAACATTAATAATCACTGGATTGCAATTCATGAAAAATTTGTAATGGGATACGCTTGTTTACTCATGTTTTTCATTGGAGCGCCACTTGGAGCTATTATCCGAAAAGGAGGATTGGGATTGCCAATTGTATTTGCAGTATTGATTTTCATATCATTCCATTTCACAAATATGTTGGGAAAAAAAATTGCGCAAGAAGATGGTCTTACGCCTTTTTTGGGAGTATGGATGTCCAGTATTATTCTGACACCTTTAGCAATATTACTGACGTATAGAGCGACAAATGATATCGGTTTAATTAATATGGATGTTGTTCTAACACCGATTCAAAATTTCTTTAAAATTCTATTTAATAAAAATAAAAACAAAAATAATGTCAACGGACAAAATTAAACTCAATTCGATTGAGGAAGCGATTGAAGATATTCGAAACGGAAAAATTATTATAGTTGTTGACGATGAAGATCGAGAGAACGAAGGCGATTTTCTTTGTGCCGCGGAAATGATAACACCTGAAATGATTAATTTTATGGCCACTCACGGACGTGGGTTGATTTGTACGCCATTGACCGAAAGTCGATGCAAGGAATTGGATTTAAAGGCAATGGTGACCAATAACACCGATCATTTAGAAACTGCATTTACGGTATCTGTTGATTTAAAAGGCCATGGAGTTACTACAGGAATATCCGCTGGAGATCGTGCGAAAACTGTACTTGCACTAATCAATAACGACACCAAATCATTTGATTTAGCGCGACCAGGTCATATTTTTCCTCTTATTGCTAAGCAAGGAGGCGTTTTAAGAAGAACTGGACATACGGAAGCTGCAATTGATTTTGCCCGACTTGCAGGATTTAAACCAGCAGGAGTAATTTGCGAAATTATGAATGAGGACGGGACAATGGCTCGTTTACCAGAATTAATTGAAGTTGCTAAAAGATTCGATTTAAAACTTGTTTCCATAGAAGATTTAGTCGCTTATAGAATGCAAAACGATAGTTTAATTGAAAAGAAAGAAGATTTCGAAATCAATACTCGTTTTGGAAAATTCCGTTTAAGAGCTTATCTACAGACAACAAATAACCAAATTCACATTGCTTTAACTAAAGGGACTTGGAATTTAGGAGACGCTGTGTTGACTAGAATCAATTCGACTTTAGTCAATAATGATTTATTAGGAACCTTGACCAACAACGCGGATGAGAAATTAGACGATATGTTTAAGGTGATTAACGAAGAGGGAAGAGGTACAATTGTATTCATTAATCAAGAAAGCCAATCCATTAATTTATTGAACCGAATTGTAGAGCTTAAAGCGTTGCAAGTACAAGGTATTTATAAGGCGCCAAAAATTATAATGGACTCAAAAGATTTTGGAATTGGAGCACAAATTTTACATGATATCAACATCTCAAAAATACGGTTAATGTCAAATTCACAGCAATCAAAACGGGTTGGAATGATTGGATACGGACTAGAAATAACAGATTACGTAAATTATTAAACTATTTTTTGAGGCTAACTTAAAGAGTATGAAAAAGTTAATTTTTCTGAAATAAAAAGTGCTACTTTTTTTGATAAAAAAGCTTTGAGAATAGAAAAAACATCTTATATTTGCACTCGCAATCAGCTAATGAAAGCGAGTCATTGGAGAAATGGCAGAGCGGTCGAATGCGGCAGTCTTGAAAACTGTTGACTGTAACAGGTCCGGGGGTTCGAATCCCTCTTTCTCCGCACAAAAAATCCTAAACGGTATCAAAACCCTTTAAATCTTATGATTTAAAGGGTTTTTTCTTTTTATCTAGGTTCAAATTATCTAATCAGACTTGAATTTAAGTGGATAAGATAATTTATCACAAGTGTATCATTTTTTGGGTAGTTTAATGTCGTCTCACTATAGTACTGACGAGATTTCACTTACTTTAATAATAAAGTATATGTATTGTGAATTTTTCCCTTTAAGAGTCTCTAAAATAGTCCACAAAGAATTCATCTGTCGACTATAGGTAAACAGATTGATTGAAAGAATGAAGAAATTCTTTCCACTTATTCATAGAAAAAAGAAACCCCGAAAAATTTTAATTTTCGGGGTTTGTATATTTTTAGCCTAAATCGTAAATTTCCATAATGTCGTGCATAATTTTATCAACATCGATGTGTAAGTCAATTAGCTTACCAGTTTGGATATCAAAAACCCATCCGTGGACTTTTATATTACGAGATTTGTATGCCTTTTGTACATCAGCAGTCTTTATTAAATTGATGCATTGCTCTTCAACATTGAGTTCCACTAGGCGATTGTATTTTTCTGTTTCACAAGTAATCGCATTCAATTCTATTTTGTGGGTGCGGTATACATCTCTGATGTTCCGCAACCAAGGATTTAAAATTCCTAAATCTTCAGCTTGCATGGCAGCTTTTACGCCACCGCAAAAATAGTGGCCACAAACAACGACATGATTTACTTCAAGATGAGTTACAGCATAATTTAAAACAGACATTACGTTTAAATCTATATTGACAACCATATTTGCAATATTTCGGTGTACGAAAACTTCTCCTGGATTCAGGCCCATAAGTTCTTCGGCAGAAACCCTACTGTCCGAACAGCCAATGTAAAGAATATCGGGATTTTGACCTTTCGATAAATCACTAAAATAGCTGGGATTTAAATTTAATTTATTGGCAATCCAATTTTCGTTGTTTTCAAAAACGCGTTCTAATTTCATATAATATGTTTACTTTTTGAATTGTAAAATTAAAATTTATTTTCTACTTCAGCTGCCTGAAGCATCAAATAATGCAAATCAGTGTTCTTTATGAAAGGTTTCAAAAACTGACTTCCTGGTCCAAAAACGGCAAGTTCAACATAATCTGCCGAGTGATCCATGCTAATCCAGCCTACTGAATTCGTCTTTTGTTGCATTTCTGCGAAAGCTTTAAATGGTAATTTTTTGTAATTGTATAATCCTCCTTCTTCTTTGTGCAAACCATCGTAGTAACTAAGTACTGCTTTAGCATCATCATCTGAAAGCGATGAGCCATTTGAAAAATCAACAACTTCCTTGATTTGAGATAGCGTAGAAGTAGGGTGAATATTGTTTAAAAGCCACTCATTAGTATGCTTGTATTTTTGAATGTTGTCAAAATTATCATTTGCATATTTTCCGTAGATAACACCTGGATTTGCATTTCCGTGATCGGTCGTTATGATAACTAATGTGTTTTTATCTTTTTCGGCAAAATCTATTGCTACTTTAACCGCTTCGTCAAAAGCGACCTGGTCGTAAATCAATCCCCCAATATCGTTTCCGTGAGCTGCCCAATCTACTTTACCCGCTTCCACTTGCAATACAAATCCGTTGGGATGATTTTTCATTCTATCAATTGCTTTTTGAGCCATTTCTGCCAATGACGGAATATTTTCTTTCAGTTTTTCATCTGAATTCCGATCAATAGAGTAAGGCAAAGCGTCTTCGTCAAAAACACCTAGAACAGGTTTGTCATTAGAAGTACTCATCATTTCCGATCGAGTTTTCGCTACTTGATATCCTTTTGCTTTAAAAGCAGCATACATGTCTTTTTTATCTTTCCTGAATTCAGCGTCAAAGTACTTTTGTCCGCCACCCATCATGATGTCAAATCCCTGTTCAAGATATTGTTCTGCTATTTCTGCTTGTCCATTTCTGCTTTTTGAATTTACACAAAAACCAGCTGGCGTTGCATGCGTGATAGGAACTGTTGTCACGCAACCCGCCATTTTTCCAGCTTTCTTGAATTTTTGCCAAATCGGTAAATGTTCTTCTCCATTTGGGCCTACATTTAACGATCCGTTTTTCACACGAAAACCGCCACCCCAAGATGAACTTGCAGCAGCAGAATCAGTTACGATTGAACTTGCCGAAGCAGTATCCATCAATGCACGAGAAACGCGGTTGTCTTTATAGAGTTGAAGCCAGTTAGAACCCACTCCGTTTTTTCGATTTAAATATAAGTCGGCCATGTTCAATGTGCCTGTACTCATTCCATCGCTGACGAGCAAAATAATATTTTTTGCTTTTTTATTTTTGTCAATAAAATCCGTAGTTATTGGAGCTGCAGTGGCTTGAAATGGACTTATAAAGGCAGTTCCTAAGGTAAAAAGCGAACCGTTTCTAAAAAATTTTCTTCTATTCATCATATTGTAATAAGGTCTTCAAAGATAGTAAACTTCTCTTTTTTGAATGTGAAAATTATATTATTTATGATTTAGGATTAAAAAACCGATCTAATTTTTTGCCATAACTGCTTTTTATTACCATATAAATATTAAAAGTAAGTGTTATTTAGATTTATATCTGATAAATTAAAATTTGTTACACCATTTGAATTTCAGTTGGTAAACATTATTTACTTCGTTTATTAAAGAAATTTTAGGTGATCTCTTGAAAAAGATAAATTTTGGAAATATCCTTACTATGCAATATTGTTGAAAGTCCTAAATCAATTCAAATAAATAGAACGGTCAGGTTTACAATTTAAGTTCGTAATGGAGTACATATCATCACTTTCAGATTTTTTTTATTTAACAGTGTTTGCGGAATAATTGGCATTTAAAACAAACAAAGCGATTATAGCTAAATTAAAGCTAAAAATCTTTCGCCGATTAGACTTAATTAGTTATTTTTGTGCCACTTTTAAAAAGTCAAAAACTTCATTATGGATATACACGAATACCAAGGAAAAGAGATATTAGCCAGTTATGGTGTAAAAGTGCAACGCGGATATGTGGCGAATAACCCACAAGAAGCGGTTGCTGCAGCAAAACAATTAACTGCTGAAACAGGAACTGGGTGGCACGTTATTAAAGCGCAAGTTCACGCAGGTGGAAGAGGTAAAGGAGGCGGGGTTAAACTTGCTAAAAACTTGCAACAAGTGGAAGAAATTGCAGAGCAAATCATTGGTATGCAATTGATTACTCCACAAACTTCTGCTGAAGGTAAAAAAGTACATAAAGTTTTAGTGGCTGAGGATGTTTACTATCCTGGTGAAACGGAAACTTCAGAATTCTATATGTCGGTTTTATTAAACCGTGGGAAAGCTAGAAATATGATCATGTATTCTACTGAAGGTGGAATGGATATCGAGGAAGTAGCTGAGAAAACTCCTGAATTAATTTTTACTGAAGAAATTGATCCTTCTGTTGGATTGCAAGCTTTTCAAGCAAGAAGAATTGCCTTTAATTTAGGTCTTTCTGGGAATGCTTTTAAAGAAATGGTTCAGTTTGTAGATGCTTTATACAAAGCATACATCGGATCTGACGCTTCAATGTTTGAAATTAATCCAGTTTTGAAAACTTCAGACAATAAAATCATCGCTGTTGATGCTAAGGTAAATTTAGACGACAACGCTTTATACAGACATCCAAAATTAGCAGAGTACCGTGACATTCGTGAGGAAAATGCTATTGAAGTTGAAGCTAAAGCTGCAGGTTTAAACTATGTAGATTTAGATGGAACTGTAGGTTGTATGGTTAATGGTGCAGGACTTGCTATGGCAACAATGGACTTAATTAAATATGCAGGTTTTGAACCGGCTAACTTCCTTGACGTAGGCGGAACAGCAGATGCTAAACGTGTGGAACTTGCTTTCAGAATTATTTTGAAAGACCCAGCCGTAAAAGCAATTTTAATTAACATCTTTGGAGGAATCGTTCGTTGTGACCGTGTAGCTCAAGGTGTTGTTGATGCTTACAAAAATATGGGTGACTCAATTAAAGTGCCAATCATCGTTCGTTTGCAAGGTACAAATGCAGAAATTGCAAAAGAATTAATTGACAATTCAGGAATGCCAATTTTATCAGCAGTTGAATTTCAAGAAGCAGCTGACCAAGTAAAAGCCGCATTAAAATAATATAAAAACGTATTAGTTATAGTGTTCAAATTATTTCTAGTACATTAGATCATAAAAATTCCCAAGTTAGTGCTTGGGAATTTTTTTTACCGTTTTGAAATGTGGGAATATTGTAATGTTTGCAAAAAATTTCATAAACTCCACGTTCGGACAAAAGTCAATATTTGCATTTTGAAATTAATTTATCTGCATGATTAACGAGATTTATTTTTTTTCAAAATATTTAAAAATTAATTTAATTTATTGGACTTTAAATAAGAAATTATTAATAAGTAGTTATTTTTTGACTTTGTTTAATATTTTTTTTAAATTTGTTTACGTGGTTAAATTTATTTAATCACATTACCCCAAAATAAAAACTTGCTTATGAAATTAAATGCAGAACAAATGTATATCGTCTTAGCTGATGATGATGAAGATGATCGATTCTTCTTTAAATCTGCTGTTGATGAAATGGAGTTTAATTCTAAATTAAAAATGTTCAATGGAGGACAGGAATTAATGGATTATTTGAATCAAGATGATATCGCATTGCCTCATATTTTATTCTTAGATTTAAATATGCCTGGTCTTTCTGGTTTTGATTGTCTAAAACTTATACGATCGAATCAAAAATTAAGAGATATTTCTGTTGCAATTTATTCCACTTCTAATTCTGAGAAGGATATTGAGGAAACGCTAAGTGGTGGCGCTAATATTTACATTCACAAGCCCAGTGACTTTGATCGCTTAAAACATATCATCAGACACGTTTTAAAGATTAATTGGCAATATCAGACTTCTGGACTCAACAGAGAATCATTTTTCTTGAGTATATAGGATAGAATTTTAAAATTTTTTAAGAGAGACAGTAGTTTAACGCTACTGTCTTTTTTTTTGTTATAAATTTGTTTTATTAAATGCAAAATAAGTTCACGTTCATTTATAAATCACTTAATGTCAATTATTAAACGCAGCTTGCTGTTTAACGTTAAAATTAGCAGTTTGTCGGTATTTTTAATGTTAGTGCTTTATTTCTGTATATTTACATAAGTAAATCATAATTTATTTAACAAAATTTACAATAGTATGGAATTTTTTATTTTCTTCACAATTATTGTATTTGGTGTAGGCGCGTTTATTATATACAGAAGTACAAGCAAAAAAGGAACTGCCGAGAATTATTATTACAGACGCTATTTAAGAAATAGAATACAATTAGAAAAACATATTGATTCTTTGCAGCAGCTGATTTTAAATTATGAGTGTGGATCTAATGTTTGGGATGAAGGAAAAAATAGCACCGTTGAAGCATATCTGCTGCAGTTAAAAATCAACCTTCAGAATGAATATTCTGAAGGTACTTTAAAACTCTTAAAAAGAAATAAATTAAAAAATAAAGATAAAAACTATTACTCTAAAATATTAATCAAGCAAAGTGAAATGCTATTTCGTACCGAAACGGATTTAATTATTTTACACAACAAGTATAGTGCTTTAGCTGTACTTTAATTTTACGTAGACGTGTTTGATTCCTTTTTTCTCAGATTCGCGTTCGTCAATTTCTAGAATGTCAGTCAACGATTTCATCATTGGAGTCAACTTAACAAATCCATAATTTCTAGGATCAAATTCAGGTTTCTTCTTAACAATTAAATTTCCTACATCACCTAAAAACGCCCAACCGTCGTCGTCAGCGATGTCGTCTATCGTAGATTCAATAAGTTCGATGGTAGGTTCATCAATTTTATTAAGTGGTTTTTCTTGAGGTTTTTCAGCCACTTTTGAAATTTCTTTCCCCACTGATTTTTTAGAATCTACTTCGGTTGTTTTCTTAGCCGGTTTCTTTTTTATGGCTCCTTCTATAACTTCTATAAAGATGAAACGGTCACAGGCACTGATAAAAGGTTTTGGTGTTTTTTGTTCACCAATTCCAATCACTTTCATACCAGCTTCCCGAAGTCTTGTTGCTAATCGCGTAAAATCACTGTCGCTTGACACAATACAAAAACCATCTAGTTTCCCGGAATAAAGTAAATCCATTGCATCAATAATTAACGCAGAATCCGACGAATTTTTTCCAGAAGTGTAACTGTATTGCTGAATAGGAGTGATGGCATGTTCCAGTAAAACATTTTTCCAACCATTGGCATTGGGACGTGTCCAATCCGCATAAATTCTCTTTGTGGTTGGCGTTCCGTATTTAGTGATTTCTTCCATCATTCCCTTTACATTGCTGTAAGGTACATTATCAGCATCTATTAATACGGCTAATTTTAGTTCTGTTGTATGTTGAGGCATTATTTTAATTTTTGAACATTAAAGGTAAAACAATCTATTTATAGTTTCTGCAAATTTACCAACAAATAACCGTTTATTTTGAAACTTACATAAAATAAAGCCTTGCCATTACTCGTAATAATTTTAAAATTCGTACTTTTGTGGCGTTTTTTAACACAATAAAACTCATGGTAAAAGATTTATTCGAAAGAATTCAAAACAATAAAGGTCCTTTAGGGAAATGGGCTTCACAAGCGGAAGGTTATTTTGTATTTCCAAAGTTAGAAGGAGATTTAGGTCCAAGAATGCAATTTCAAGGTAAAGAAGTTTTAAACTGGAGTTTGAACGACTACTTAGGTCTAGCAAATCACCCAGAAGTACGAAAAGCAGATACTGATGCAGCAGCTAAATATGGTGCAGCAGCTCCTATGGGTGCTCGAATGATGTCTGGTCATACGAAATACCACGAACAATTAGAAAGCGAATTGGCCACTTTTGTAATGAAGGAAGCTGCTTATTTATTGAACTTCGGTTATCAAGGAATGGTTTCGATCATTGATGCTTTGGTAACAAGAAACGATATTATTGTCTACGATGTGGACGGTCACGCCTGCATTATTGATGGCGTTCGTTTGCACAGCGGGAAACGATATACCTACAAGCATAATGATTTGGAAAGTATGGAGAAAAACCTGCAACGTGCTACCAAAATGGCGGAAGAAACGGGTGGAGGAATTTTATTCATCACGGAAGGTGTTTTTGGAATGCGAGGTCAACAAGGTAAGTTGAAAGAAATTGTAGAAATGAAAAAGAAATACAATTTCCGATTATTAGTTGATGATGCACACGGCTTTGGTACGCTTGGAAAAACAGGAGCTGGAGCAGGTGAGGAACAAGGCGTTCAAGATGGAATTGATGTATACTTTTCTACTTTTGCCAAATCAATGGCGAATATTGGAGCATTTGTTGCTGCAGATCAAGAAGTTATCGATTATCTAAAGTACAACTTGCGTTCTCAAATGTTTGCGAAAGCATTGCCGATGATTCAAACAATAGGTTCTTTAAAGCGATTAGAATTGTTGCGTAATCACCCGGAATTAAAAGATAAACTTTGGGAAAATGTAAATAAATTACAAAACGGATTAAGAACAAAAGGCTTTAATATTGGTGATACAAATACTTGTGTTACACCTGTTTACCTAGAAGGAAGTGTGCCTGAAGCAATGGTAATGGTAAATGACCTGAGAGAAAACTACGGAATTTTCTTGTCTATTGTTATCTATCCAGTTATTCCAAAAGGAATGATTTTATTACGTGTAATTCCTACTTCATCACATACATTTGCTGATATCGATCAAACATTATCAGCTTTCGAAGCAATTCGAGAAAAATTAGAAAATGGAACTTATAAAGCAATTGCAGACCAAACTAAGGTTGATTTGGACGTTGTTTAAAATTTTTATAAAAATTAAGTTTGAAGCAAAATATTCTCAACGGAGAATGTTTTGCTTTTTTTAATTCCTTTTTCTGTATATTTATAACTGAAATTTATTTCAAAACAACTTCACAACTATGAAAAACCAACTATTATTTCCTTTACTCGCTGTCTTTATTTTATCATCTTGTAAAAAAGAAGTAAATCAACCTTTGGTCACTCCAACGGTACAGGAAGAAATGGTGTCGAACGAGTCTCAAATTGTGTGTTACCAGGGAATAATTAAAAATGACACTATAAATTTGAGTTTGCATATTGAGCAAAATCAAGCAATTAAGGGAGAATTATCCTATTTGTTTTTTGAAAAAGATAAAAATAACGGAACAATTGTAGGTCAGATGGTCGGCGATACTTTAAGAGCCAATTATACCTTTATGTCGGAAGGAAAAAAGAGTGAAAGAGAAATTGTTTTTCTTCGGAAAGGTAAAATAATGATTGAAGCGTACGGAGATGTAGAAGAAGTTGATCGAAAAATAATTTTTAAAGATCCAAAGAAATTATTTTTTGATAGTGCGACTGTTCTAACAGAAGTAATTTGTCCTGAAGCTAAATAATTCGTTTGATTACACGTAACTTATGTGTATGTCGATTGGTTTCTGCATTGAAAATTCCCAAGTGGTCTAAACGATCTATGCGTACTTTTCCACTGGCGTGAATAATGTAATTGTCGTTCATAATAATTCCTACGTGAATAATTTTGCCTTCCTCATTGTCAAAAAATGCCAAATCACCCGGTTCACTTTCTTCGATAAAACTTAAAGCTTCGCCTTGAGTAGCTTGCTGAGAAGCATCACGCAAAATAGCATAACCGTTTAATTTATAGACCATTTGTGTAAAACCCGAACAGTCGATACCGAAAGGTGTTTTTCCACCCCAAAGATAAGGTGCATTTAAATAAAGAAATGCCGTCTCAATAAGCTTTTCCTTTGGTTGAATTCCTTTTGATTCTAATCCTTCAAACAAGTAATTTGCTGTGTTAATTTCTGGAAATTGTAAAAATGAGACCGAAGAACCTAACGGAATTGGAATCAAAATATTTTCTTTCGTTGAAATATACTCGACCAAATCACCGTTTAAAACGACAGCGGTTTTGTTTAATTTTTTAAAATCTATTTCTGAAATAGGCCGGCTTTGTTTGCTATCGATCCAACCTTCATATCCATCGTCGTGCAATTTGATTCGGAGCCAATTTTTAGTAGTTTCCGTTATTTCAAAAAATTCACCAAAGAGCACCTGTGAAACAATTTCACTTCGATCATTTGGTTCAAAACGTAACGGTATATTGGCGAGTTCACAAATTCCGAACATGCAGTTGGATTTAAAAATAAATGATGAATTTTAAATAAAAATTGAAATTAATTCATTTTATCTAAAATTCACCATTTACAGAATATTATTTTATTAGATTCTTTCAATAACAATTGCCGAAGCGCCACCACCACCGTTGCAAATTGCAGCAGCACCAGTTTTAGCATTGTTTTGCTCTAATACATTTAGTAAAGTTACAATGATTCTTGCACCTGAACAACCAAGAGGATGACCCAAAGAAACTGCACCACCGTTAACGTTTACTTTATCATTTTCTAATCCTAAAATTTTTGCATTAGCTAATCCAACAACAGCAAAAGCTTCGTTAAATTCGAAATAATCAACATCGCTGATTTTCATTCCTACTTTATCCAATGCTTTTGGTAATGCTTTTGCAGGAGAAGTTGTAAACCATTTTGGCTCTTGAGCAGCATCTGCATAGCTTTTAATATAAGCAAGTGGCTTGATGCCTAATTCTTTTGCTTTGTCTTCACTCATTAAAACCAATGCCGCAGCACCGTCATTAATTGTAGAAGCATTTGCAGCAGTTACGGTTCCTTCTTTTGTAAAAACAGCGTTTAAAGTTGGAATTCTATCTAATTTCACATTAGTATATTCTTCATCTTTGTCCACGATAATTGCGTCACCTCTTCTTTGAGGAACTGCTACAGGAACAACTTCATTAGCAAATTTACCTTCGCTCCATGCTTTTGCAGAACGTTCGTAAGATTGAATGGCAAATTTATCTTGATCTTCTCTTGAAAACTCATATTCCTTTGCACATAAATCAGCACAAACTCCCATTGCATTATTGTCGTAAGCATCTGTAAGTCCGTCTTTTTGCATTCCGTCCACCATAGTAGATGGACCAAATTTATTTCCGTTTCGCATGTGTACGTAATGTGGAATCAAACTCATGTTTTCCATTCCTCCAGCAACAACAATTTCAGCGTCACCTGCCATAATTGCTTGAGCACCTTGCATTACCGCTTTCATTCCTGAAGCACATACTTTATTCACAGTAGTTGCAGCAACTTCATTAGATAAACCAGCTAAAAGAGCCGCTTGTCTTGCCGGAGCTTGACCAACGCCTGCTTGAACTACGTTACCCATAATTACTTCATCCACTTTTGAAGGGTCTAAATTTATTTTTTCTAAAGCACCTTTAATCGCTGCAGCACCTAATTGTGGAGCGGTAACCGTTGATAAGGCTCCCATAAAACTTCCAATTGGCGTACGAACAGCTGATACTATAACTACTTTCTTATTCATTTTAATGTGTATTAAATTTGAGTTGCGAATTTACTGAAAATACCTTAATCTAGAAATGCTTTTGACAAAAATTGATGAAACTAACTGTTGGCCACCGAATATAATTTCTAAAAATTTAGGTTTTTGGTAAAAAAAAAGGTTTGAAGCAATGCTCCAAACCTTTGATTATGATTTTTGACTATTAATTATTTAGTCAATTTCTTCATTTCTTTTTCGATCATATCGTAAAATTGATCGATTTTAGGAAGAACAACAATACGTGTTCTTCTATTTGTCATTCTGTTTTCAGCAGAAGTATTTTCTACTAACGGAACATATTCTCCACGTCCTGCAGCAATCAAACGTTTTGGGCTTACACCAAAATCTTTCGCTAATACTCTAACGATTGAAGTCGCACGTTTTACACTTAAATCCCAGTTGTCTAATAAAGTACCATTGCTAATGAAAGGCACGTTATCAGTATGACCTTCTACCATACACTCAAACTCAGGTTTGTCGTTTACTACTTTCGCAACTTTTCCTAAAATTTCTTTAGCACGATCGCTTACTACATAACTTCCGCTTTTAAACAATAATTTATCAGCGATAGAAATAAATACAACGCCTTTTTCAACGTTAATTTCAATATCTGGATCAGAAATTCCAACCGTACGTTTCAAACTAGAAACTAATGCTAAAGTAACGCTGTCTTTTTTAGTTAAAGCATCTTGCATACGAGTGATTTTTAAATCTTTCTCTTTCATGCTTTCTAACGCTTTCTCAATGTTTTCAGCTCCTTTTGTTGACAAAGTAGTCAAGTTACCCATATTGTTAATCAAATCAGAGTTGTTCTTTTTCAAGAAATCCAATTGACTGGCAATTCCGTCTTTTTCAGTCAAACAAGTATTCAGTTTAACTGTAGCCGTATTTAAAAGATCCTGAATCTCTTTGTTTCGGTTTTCCAACTCCGTAATTTTCTTTTTGGTACCGCATGAAGTAGCTAGGAACGCTACTAATGATAAGGCTAAAAATACTTTTTTCATAAATGTTTTCTTTTTTAGTTTCTACACAAATTTAAGGTTAATAAAAGATAGTTTTCAACGGAATTACCTAAACTATTGTTAAAGTATGTCTCCAAATACCTTGCCGTTTCTAATAAAATAACGGTATACGACCGATTTTGTTTTGTAGTAATTTTTACGTTGAACCACATCTCTTTTTTTATAGCTTGATCGAAAATTAAGATAAAATGAATAATGCGCATTTAAAATTGCTCCGAAATGTTTGAATTTTCCTTGAAAAATAAATTGGAATCCAGCTATTCCATCCAGTAACATTCGCATAATCAATGTTGTAAATAGAATGTTTTTCGGAAGATTTTTGGTCAACATCAATAAGGAATTTCTAAAATTCAGAAAAGTCTTCCGCGGATTTCCGTGTTGTAAAGTAGCACCGCCAACATGGTAAACAACAGAATCAGGAATAAATTTAGTTGTATAGTTATTATTAAAAGCACGCCAACATAAATCCACTTCCTCCTGATGGGCAAAGAACGAATCGTCAAAACCATTTAAACGGTGGAATACTTCACTACGAATAAAAAAACAAGCGCCAGAAGCCCAAAAAATTTCTACCGCATCGTTATACTGGCCAAAATCTTCTTCAACGGTATCAAAAATGCGACCTCGACAAAATGGATAGCCAAAAGAATCAATAAATCCTCCTGCGGCACCAGCGTATTCAAACTTACTTTTATTTTTAAAATCTAAGATTTTCGGCTGAATGATAGCCGTTTCTTTTTCATTTTTAAAAGTTTCAATAATGGGTTGCAACCAATTTGGAGTGACTTCAATATCCGAGTTTACTAAAGCATAAACATCCGCATCTAAATTCTTCAACGCTTCATTATATCCTTTGGCAAAGCCAAAATTAGCAGTATTTTGAATGATTTGTATTTCAGGAAATTCAGTTTGCAGGACTTGAATGGAATCATCTGTCGAAGCGTTATCAGCAACATAAATAATTGCTTCTCTAGAATAAGCAATTATTGTAGGCATAAATTGCTGTAACAATTCAGCTCCATTCCAGTTTAAAATGACGACGGCTACTTTCATTGATAAGGTCGAATCTAAATTTTATGATTTATAAGGGACGGCAAATCTTGTAAAAAATGATACTTTTCATTCGCATAATCCATTTGGCAAAAGTAATGTTCCAATCCGTTAGTTACCATTAAATAGTCTGCTTTTAACGCCAAATTATAACGTGCGATTTGGTCAAACGTCTGCTGACTGATTTTAATTTCAGGTGCTTTGCATTCCACAAGCAAGAAAATCGAACCGTCGGGATTGAATACGACCACATCGTATCGTTTAGTTAAGTCATTTAATTTGATTAATTTCTCCACATTGATCCAAGATTTTGGATAGGCTTTGTCGTAAATTAAATGATGCACTACATGTTGCCTCACCCATTCTTCAGGAGTAAGGATTATAAATTTTTTCCTTATTTCATCAAAGATGGCTACTTTATTTTCCCTATTTTTGAAACGAAATTTATACGGCGGAAATAGAAGTGGTTGCATTCAGCAAAAATAGGGATTTGTTTACAGATTCAAATTTTAAATGGATGCAAAATTCACTTTCTATTTCTAGAAAATGAAAGACGTTCCAATGGATGAAATTATAAGAATTGTCAAAGACATAAACGAGAAACGGATCAAACCTATTTATTTTTTGATGGGTGATGAACCGTATTACATTGATAAATTGTCTGATTATATTGAACAAAATGTATTGACCGAAGAAGAAAAAGGTTTTAATCAAACGGTGTTGTACGGTCGCGATGTGGAAGTGGAAGATATTATTTCGACGTGTAAACGATATCCTATGATGTCGGATTACCAAGTTGTTATTGTTAAAGAAGCTCAGGATTTGTCGCGTACAATTGATAAATTAGAAGCATATGTTGACAATCCGACCCCTACGACGATTTTAGTAGTTTGTTATAAATACAAAACACTCGACAAACGAAAGAAAATGGTGAAAACCATTGAAAAAACGGCGCTTTTGTTTGAAAGTAAAAAATTATATGATACCGCATTGCCTCAATGGTTGAAACGGGTTTTATCGGGTAAAAAATTAGATATTGAGCCCAAAGCATCAGCAATGCTCATTGATTTTCTAGGGAACGATTTGAGTAAAATTTCAAATGAAATTGACAAACTAGCGATTGTTTTACCTGCAGGATCAACTATTACACCAGAAGTGATTGAAAAAAACATTGGCTTCAGTAAGGATTTTAATATTTTTGAATTTCAAAAAGCAATTGGACAAAAAAATGTCCTAAAATCCTATTCGATAGCTTATTATTTTCATGACAACCCAAAAGATCACAACGTAATTGCCGTAACGGGAATTTTATTCAGTTTCTTTTCTAAACTTTTGCAATACCATGGATTAAAAGATAAATCTCCAAAAAATACAGCAAGTGTACTCAAGATAAGTCCGTATTTTGTGGGTGATTATGAAATGGCTGCAAAGAATTATCCCATGAGAAAAGTAAGCCAAATTGTAGCGGCTTTGCGCGATATTGATGTAAAAAGTAAAGGTGTTGGTGCCACTTTAAATGACAAAGAATTATACAAAACATTGTTGTTCTCTGTTTTTAATTAAAAATCACTACTTGTAGGTAGTTTTCGAATTTGTTTTTCAATTAACTTTATACCATAGTTTGGTTAGTTACTAACAGAAGTCAAAAGAGCATATTGAACGTAATTTCAGTGTGCTTTTTTTAGTTTAAAAATTATTCATTTGAAATCTTACTGTAAAAAAATATGATTTACTTAAAAAGACAATTAATTCCTTTATTTTTTTGTGAATTTCACGATATTTGTCGAAAAATTGATTGCTATGGGAATGAATAAAAACACCATTTTAGGATGGGCTACTTTTATAATGGTATTAATGGGCTTACTATTAATAGGTTTGGGAGCTTTCCGTTACAGCGACGTTTCTGGATGGGGATTTGCAGCCGTTGGTATCGGGTTTTTTGCGATTGCTTGGGTGTTTAATGCATTGAAAGGACGCGTTTAAATTTGGCGAAAGCCAAGAAGCAACAACCACAATTACTACCAATTTTGCCGCTAGATTCTCACTTATTTTAGCTATATTTGTGGTCATTTAAAAATAAAATAATCAGTTATGTCAGACGATAAAAAAGTCATATTTTCGATGCAGAAATTGAGTAAAACCTACTCAAGCAGCGACAAACAGGTGCTTAAAAATATTTATTTAAGTTTTTTCTACGGTGCTAAAATTGGTATTTTAGGTCTAAATGGTTCGGGAAAATCTTCTTTACTTAGAATCATTGCTGGAGAAGATAAAAATTACCAAGGTGATATTACGTTCGCTCCTGGATATACGGTTGGCTATTTAGAACAAGAACCTAAACTTGATGAAACTAAAACCGTAATTGAAATTGTTCGTGAAGGAGCTGCAGAAACGATGGCAGTTTTGGAAGAGTACAATCAAATCAATGATTTATTTGGTCTTGAAGAAAACTATTCTGATCCAGATAAAATGGACAAATTGATGGATCGTCAAGCAGCTTTACAAGATAAAATTGATGCGTTAGGAGCTTGGGAAATTGACACCAAACTTGAAATCGCAATGGATGCTTTACGAACGCCAGACCCTGATACACCTATAAGTGTACTTTCTGGTGGAGAAAAAAGACGTGTGGCATTGTGTAGATTATTATTGCAACAACCTGATGTTTTACTTCTAGATGAGCCTACGAATCACTTGGATGCAGAAAGTGTACTTTGGTTAGAACAACACTTGGCTCAATATTCAGGAACCGTAATTGCAGTAACGCACGATAGGTATTTCTTGGATAATGTTGCAGGTTGGATTTTAGAGTTGGATAGAGGAGAAGGTATTCCGTGGAAAGGAAATTATTCTTCTTGGTTGGACCAAAAGTCTACGCGAATGGCTTCTGAAGAAAAAGTAGCTTCTAAACGTAGAAAAACGTTGGAACGTGAGTTGGACTGGGTTCGTCAAGGAGCGAAAGGAAGACAATCGAAACAGAAAGCGCGTTTGCAGAATTACGATAAATTATTAAACGAAGACCAAAAAGAACTGGACGAGAAATTAGAAATTTACATTCCTAATGGACCACGTTTAGGGAATAATGTGATTGAAGCATCTAATGTTGCAAAAGCATTTGGTGACAAATTATTATATGACAATTTAAATTTCACATTGCCTCAAGCGGGAATTGTTGGAATTATCGGACCCAATGGTGCTGGTAAATCTACTATTTTCAAAATGATTATGGGTGAACAAGAAACGGATTCGGGTTCATTTAATGTAGGTGAGACTGTAAAAATCGCTTATGTAGATCAGTCGCATACGAATATTGATCCTAATAAATCAATTTGGGAAAACTTTTCAGACGGACAAGAATTAATTATGATGGGTGGTCGTCAAGTCAATTCACGTGCATATTTAAGCCGATTTAACTTTGGTGGAAGCGACCAAAACAAGAAAGTTTCTATGTTGTCTGGTGGAGAACGAAACCGTTTGCACTTGGCAATGACTTTAAAAGAAGAAGGAAACGTACTTTTATTGGATGAGCCTACGAATGATTTGGACATTAATACACTTCGAGCTTTAGAGGAAGGTTTAGAAAATTTTGCTGGTTGTGCTGTTGTAATTTCGCACGACAGGTGGTTTTTAGATCGTATTTGCACACACATTTTAGCTTTTGAAGGAAATTCTGAAGTGTATTTCTTTGAAGGAAGTTTTAGTGAGTATGAAGAGAATAAAAAGAAACGATTAGGTGGCGACTTGACACCGAAACGAATAAAATATAGAAAGTTAATTCGTAACTAATTAAATTACAAAATCCCAACTCAAAATTGGGATTTTTTTTATACTTTTCACTCCCCTTAAATCTATTTCGTGAGAATTTTATTTTTATTTATAATTGGTATTTTTTCTATTTTTAGTCATTCGCAAAACAAGGAAGATTCGGCAAAAGCAGAATTACTTTTAAATGAAGCAGCCTCTTTTTACAAAAAACAAAACTATATAAAAGCACTCAATCTTTCTAAAGAAGCGCTTTCCCTATCGTTAAATAATAACGATGAATATCACCTCGCACTTTCGTATAATTTAATTGGTAGTATTTACGGTGATTTTTCGCAGTCAGATCGCGCCTTAAACTTTTACACTAAAGGATTGGCTTACGCGAATAAGGTTGATAATGATACCTTGCGGTTGTGGCTTAATTCAAATATTGGCGGCGTTTATTATTACAATAATATTGATATCAAGGAAAGTATTCGATTTTATGATAAGTCGTTGGAATTAGCTGAAAAGGTCAAAGACAGTTTGCAAATCACTTTCATACGCTTAAATATTGCAAATGCGTATTTTGAATTGGAAAACCCTGATTCTGGAATGGCGTACATAAAACCGTTGAGTTCCTATATTGAAAAGAGTGAAAACCTAGAATCCAAGATTACGTATCATGATTTATTAGCCAAGTATTACAGTTTAAAAGGAGTAAATAAAAAGGCAGAAGAAAATTTTTTAAAGGCAATTGGTTTTGCTAAAACTTTTGAATCGCCTTACCAGTTGCAGGATGTTTATCAAAATTTTGCTAATCATTATTTGAATAGCGGCAATCTAATAGAAGGCAAAAGATATAGCAAACTGGCGAAAGCGTTCGAGGTAGATGTGGCTTCAGAGGATAAACTTGACACAATAGATAAAGTAGCTACTCAGATTGAATTAGATGAATATCGATTTCAATTTGAAAGAATCGAAATTAAAAATGAACTGCAAAATCAAAAAATTAGAGAATCTCGCATCCTTATTATTGGTTTTTGCGTAATTCTGATTATTCTATTAGTTTTGATTTATAGTTTGTACAGGAATAAAAAACTTGTTAAGAAAAATAATAGTGCCTTGTTTCTGAAAAATAAGGAATTATTAGCGGCGAAAAATACTGCGGAAGAACATTCTGTTTTGAAATCGCAGTTTATTTCAACGGTAAGTCATGAGTTGCGAACGCCTTTGTACGGAGTTGTAGGACTGTCAAATATAATTTTAGAAGAAAATAAAGATTTAGTTAACCAAGAAAACTTGCATTCACTGCATTTTTCTGCACAATATTTATTAGCTTTAGTAAATGATTTGTTAGATATCAATAAAGTAGAAGAAAATAAGATTATTCTGAAGAAGAATCATTTTGATTTACGGAAAGAATTGGCAATCATAAATAATTCGATGACCTTTATGGCTAATACAAATGGGAATCAGCTTTCCGTTTGTGTTGATGAAGAGCTACCTGAACAATTAGTTGGAGATGAATTAAGACTGTCGCAGATTATAATAAATTTGATCAGCAATGCTTTAAAATTTACCAAAAACGGGAAAGTTAGTATTGAAGTAAAGGTATTAGAAAAGAAAAGTGAAAAGTGCACAGTTGAGTTTGCCATCAGCGATACGGGATTGGGAATAAAGCGTGAAGATCAGGAACGAATTTTTGATAAATTTGTTCAAATTGAACGGAAGCAAGGTGATTACTTGGGAACAGGATTGGGATTGCCAATCGTTAAAAAGTTAGTCGAACTTTTTAACGGCACCATTTCCTTAGAGAGTGAAGAAAATAAAGGAACTACATTTAAATTCGCTATAGAATTTGAATATTTGGATACGAAGCCGGTAGAAATTAACAGTACACCAAAAGAAAAACGAATGAAAAAAGAATTGCATATTTTGGTAGTGGAGGATAATAAGATCAATCAGATCGTAACAAAGAAGATTATTCAACGCAAAAATTATCCATGTACAATAGCGGAAAGTGGACATGAGGCTATTGAATTATTAAAAACAAATGTTTTTGATGTAATATTAATGGACATCAGTATGCCAATTCTTGACGGCTATGAAACTTCTAAAATTATTCGTGAACTTGGCATTGAAACTCCTATTATCGCTTTAACCGCATTTGAACGTGGAGAAGTGGAAGCAAAAGCGAAAGAACATGGGATTTCGGATGTCATTATTAAGCCTTTTAATCCAGAAATTTTGTTTGAAACAATCGAAAAGTTGTTTGCTAAATCGGTTAGTTAGCGCTGTAAAATTTATAATATTATAACTATATCTGTAAAATCTGTAAGTGGAGCTCTCTTTTAGAAAGTAACTTTGTTTACAAAACAATTTAAATGAAAAAGAAAGAGCTTTTTAAAAATTCTTGGGGACTTCTAAAAGAAACCTTTGATGCGTTTTTAGAGGATAATGCTATAAAATTAAGTGCATCCTTATCCTATTATACCATATTTTCTTTACCGCCTTTGTCGATAATTATTTTATCAGTAACTGGGTTATTCTTTGGTAAAGAAGCAGTTAGAGGTCAGTTTTTTGGACAAATAAATGGAATGGTAGGAAACGATGCTGCTATTCAAATCCAAGATACCATTAAAAACATCGAATTATCGGACAGTAATATGTTCGCTGCAATTTTTGGCGGAATCATGTTATTAATTGGTGCTTCTGGTGTTTTTGCTGAAATTCAAAGTTCGATCAACTATATATGGGGTTTGAAAGCGAAACCAAATAAGGGATTAATAAAATTTATTAAAAACCGATTGATGTCCTTTTCAATGATTGCGGCAGTTGGCTTTCTGCTTTTAGTCAGTTTAACGGTGAATACGGTTATGGATGTTTTAAACAACCAACTTGTAATTTATTTCCCTGATTTGACGGTATATGTATTTTATATTTTAAATACCGTAATCCTTTTTGCGAGTACGACACTTTTATTTTCTATAATATTTAAAACATTACCTGATGGAACGATGAGTTGGAAAGACACCTTTATAGGAGCTGCTTTTACTTCTTTCTTTTTCATGTTGGGAAAATTTGCAATTGGATTTTATTTAGGAAATTCAACTGTAGCGAGTGTTTATGGTGCAGCAGGCTCAGTGGTTATAATACTGGTTTGGGTGTATTACTCTGCTATTATTTTATACTTCGGAGCTGAGTTTACAAAGGTTTACTCGCTACGTTACGGACGTAAAATTATACCAAACGATTACGCCGTAGAAATTCAAAAAGAGATTTTTGAAATTGAAACAAAATAATTTTATAACATTTCAAAATAATTTCATAAAGCACAATCTGTTATTAATGAGGATCTTTGACATTATAATTTAACCAATAAAAAAAAAGCTATGGGAAATTTATTGTACACAATTGCAGTTATTCTGATTATCATTTGGGCAATCGGATTTTTAGGAGGATTTGTAACAAGCGGAATCATTCACGTTTTACTTGTAATCGCTGTAATCGCGATTATATTACGAGTAATTCAAGGTAAAAAACCTATATAAGAAATTAAGTTTTTTGTTTTAAATTGTTTTTGGTGAAACGGCCTTCTGAATTTTTTTGGGAGGCCGTTTTTTTTCGTATTATAGTGCCAGTAACTGTTTGATAATAATTGTGTAACATAATATTCATATCTTGTAATCTGATCTAGAATAGTAGGTAGTACTTTAGCATTAATAAAAAAACTAATATATAATTAACCAACAAAAACAAACATTATGGGAAATTTACTTTACACAATCGCAGTTATTTTAGTAATCATTTGGGCTCTTGGATTCTTCGGCATTTTAGGAGCAGGAATCGCTACAGGAGGATTGATTCACATCTTATTAGTAATCGCAATCATCATTGTATTATTAAGATTGATTTCAGGAAGAAGACCATTGTAAGAAATACGACGCAAATTGCTATGAAGATAAAAATCGCTGATATTCAGCGATTTTTTTTATACCAATAATTCTTTAAGTTCTCACTGTGCTTCTTTTTGAACTTACTAAAAAGACGTATACTATTATATTAAATCTAGTTATCTCTAATGCAACGTCAAATCGAAGTTCTACACTTGATCATTCTTCAACTTTTACAAACTATTCCATTAAAATTTACTCATTTCAACACATCGACTCAAAGGCGAAAGCGTATTTTATTTGCAGATTTTAACGAACAAGGTAAAAACCAATTAAAAGCAAGTAATTGTTAATAAATTCGGGAAATTTCCATGTCATTTATACCTGAAAAATTCTTAAAAAAGGTTATATTAGCGGGATTTTTAGAGTAAACGAATTTTTAATATAAATAGATAATATGTCTGACGGAGAAAAGTTAATTCCAATAAACATAGAAGAGGAAATGAAATCAGCTTACATCGATTATTCGATGTCGGTTATTGTGTCAAGAGCACTTCCTGATGTTAGAGATGGCTTGAAACCTGTACACCGTAGAGTTTTATATGGAATGTACGATTTAGGAGTGACTTCAAGATCAGCTCATAAGAAGTCTGCAAGGATTGTAGGTGAAGTATTAGGAAAGTATCACCCACACGGAGATACATCTGTGTACGACGCGATGGTTCGTATGGCACAAGAATGGAGTTTGCGTTATTTATTGGTAGACGGTCAAGGTAACTTTGGATCTGTAGATGGCGATAGTCCAGCAGCAATGCGTTATACGGAAGCGAGAATGCGTAAAATTTCGGAAGAAATCATGGCAGATATCGAAAAAGAAACCGTTGATTTTCAATTGAATTTTGACGATACGTTGTATGAGCCAACTGTTATGCCAACGCGTGTTCCAACTTTATTGATAAATGGAGCTACAGGAATTGCTGTTGGTATGGCTACAAATATGCCTCCTCACAATCTTACAGAAGTTATTGACGGAACATTAGCTTACCTGGATAACAATGATATTGAAATTGATGAGTTAATGAACTACATCAAAGCACCCGATTTTCCAACAGGTGGTGTAATATATGGTTATGACGGTGTTCGTGAAGCTTTCAAGACAGGAAGAGGACGTATTGTTATGCGTGCTAAAGTTGGTTTTGAAGAAGTAGACGGACGCGAATGCATAATCGTTACTGAAATTCCGTACCAAGTGAACAAAGCAGATATGATCAAACGTACTGCTGATTTGGTAAACGAAAAGAAAATTGAAGGAATTGCAAATATCCGTGATGAATCGGATCGAAATGGAATGCGTATCGTTTATATTTTGAAACGTGATGCAACGCCAAACGTGGTTTTGAATACCTTATATAAATATACACAATTACAATCTTCTTTCAGTGTCAACAATATCGCGCTTGTGAAAGGGCGTCCACAAATGTTGAACGTAAAAGACATGATTCACTATTTCATCGAACACCGTCATGATGTTGTGGTTCGTAGAACGCAATTTGAATTACGTAAAGCCGAAGAAAGAGCGCATATTTTAGAAGGTTTGATTATTGCTTCGGATAACATTGATGAGGTAATTGCGATAATCAGAGGTTCGAAAAACACAGAAGAAGCACGTGAAAAATTAATTGAAAGATTTAAACTTTCAGATATTCAAGCAAGAGCAATTGTAGAAATGCGTTTGCGTCAATTAACAGGTCTGGAACAAGACAAGTTAAGAACTGAATACGAAGAATTGATGAAATTAATTGAGCATTTGAAAGCTTTATTAGCAGACGTTAATTTACGTACGGAATTAATCAAAGAAGAATTAATTGAAATCCGTGATAAATACGGTGACGAGCGTCGTTCTCAAATTGAATATGCAGGTGGAGATGTAAGTATTGAAGATTTAATTGCGGATGAGAATGTAATTATTACCATTTCGCACGCTGGTTATATTAAACGTACAAATCTTACCGAATACAAAACACAAAATAGAGGTGGAGTAGGACAGAAAAGTGCAGGAACAAGAGATCAAGATTTCTTGGAACACATGTTTGTGGCTACTAATCACCAATATATGATGTTCTTTACGCAAAAAGGAAAATGTTTCTGGATGCGTGTTTACGAAATTCCGGAAGGAAGTAAGACAAGTAAAGGACGTGCAATTCAAAACTTGATCAATATTGAAAGCGATGATAAAGTGAAAGCTTTTATCTGTACGCAAGATTTAAAAGATTTGGATTACATCAACAGCCATTATGTGATTATGGTGACCAAACAAGGTCAAGTGAAAAAGACTTCGTTAGAACAGTATTCTCGTCCACGAGTAAATGGAGTAGCTGCGATAACTATTCGCGAAGACGATGAATTATTAGAAGCTAAATTAACGGATGGTGAAAGCCAAATTTTAGTGGCAGTGAAATCCGGTAAATTGGTTCGTTTTGAGGAAAGTAAAACCCGTCCAATGGGAAGAACTGCTTCAGGTGTTCGTGGAATTACGCTTCAAGACGACAAAGACGAGGTAATTGGTATGGTTTCTGTTAATAAGGACAATGTAAACGATACGCAACTTCTCGTTGTTACTGAAAAAGGATACGGAAAACGTACAAAATTAGTAGAAGAAGACGGCGTTGATGTGTACAGAATTACAAATCGAGGTGGTAAAGGAGTTAAGACCCTTAATATTACAGAGAAAACAGGAGCTTTAATCTCAATCAATGCGGTAAACGATAACGATGATTTGATGATTATCAATAAGTCAGGTTTAACGATCAGAATGGCAGTGGAAGACTTAAGAGTCATGGGTCGTGCCACTCAAGGTGTGAAATTAATCAACATCAAAGGAAACGATTCAATTGCTGCTGTTACGAAAGTAATGAAAGACGACGAAGAAGAAATTAAAACAGATGAAGAATTAATTGAAGGAACCGACGGAGAAAATAGTGCAACCTCAGAAGATTCAGAACCGTCAGACGAATCTCTTGATACTGATACGGAAGAATAATAATTTAAACAACTAACTTAAATTTTAAAGTGATGAATAGAAAATATAGTATACTAGCGACTGCTCTATTAATTTCAATGGGTGCTTTTGCCCAAAAAGACGAGTTTAAAACGCTTAAGAAAATCTACGAGAAAGATAAAATTAGTACGAAAGATGTAATGAATTATAAAGCGGCGGTTGCAACAGCAACTCCGTTGGTTTCCTCTTCAAATGAAGAAGACACTGTTTATTTAAACTTCTACGCTTCCACTGTTCCTTTTATTGAAATGACTGAAGCAATGGCTAAACCAGAAAACCAGTCAAATCCACAAAACGCACTTAAATATTTCACGCCTGCGAAAATTGTTGAGTTTGCTGAAAATACGAATGCTGTTTTGATGTATGAAAAAAAATCAGGAAAGTCAGTTCTTACTAAAAAAATTCAGGAATTAGTAACGAGATATAAACCAACTTTATTATCCTATGCGGTAAGTTTAGGAGACCAAAAACGTTTTAGTGATGCATCTAGTGTTCTTTACGGAATTTACCTGCTTGACCCAACAGATACTGAAAAGTTGTATTATGCTGCAAGTTATGCAGTGAATGCTAACGATTATAAGTCGGCATTGGAACATTACAAGATCTTAAAAGACTTAGATTATTCTGGAGAAAGAACGAATTATTTAGCTGTTAATAAGGTAAATGATAATGTGGATTACTTTGGTAGTAAAGCAGATAGAGACCAATCTGTTAAACTTGGAACACACGAAAAACCAACTGAAGAAAAAGAACCTTCTAAACGTGGCGAAATCTACAAAAACATTGCGTTAATTTTAGCGAGTGAAGGTAAAACGGAACAAGCAAAAGCTGCCATTGTGGATGCTAGAAAAGCCAATCCAGACGATACTTCATTGATTATTTCAGAAGCAGATATTTATTTGAAGACGAACGACATGGCAACTTATGCAAAACTGATCAAAGAAGTTTTGGAAAAAGAGCCTAACAATGCTGATTTATACTATAACTTAGGTGTTGTAAGTGGTCAGAACAAAGACAATAAAAATGCTGAAACGTATTATACAAAAGCAATTGCGCTAAAACCTGAATATGCAAATGCATACTATAACTTGGCGGCGATTCGCATTGACGATGCTCAGTTGGTTTTAGACCAAATGAATAAATTGGGTACATCAGCTGCTGAAAACAAAAAGTACGACGTATTAAAAACACAGAGAGAAACTATTTTGAAAGATGTAGTGCAACTTTTAGAAAAAACAACAAGCTTAGACAAGAAGAATAAAGATGCAAAAGAAGTTTTACTAAGTGTTTACAAAGCACTTGAGATGAAAGAAAAAGCAAAAGCACTTCAAATAGAATTAGATAAATAGTCTAAAACTCATTTAAATACTAAACCGTTTCTGAAAAGAAGCGGTTTTTTTTATTCTAAATTTTCGTTGAAAGCGGTCGGTAGTAATTTTGGGATAAATTTTATTAAAATAGGTAAAAGCAAACTTCCTCCAGGTAATAAAAATATAGTCAAAGACGGAATGGTCTTGCAAATATCGAGCAGTTGTTTTTTTACTTTTTTCTTTTCTTTTTCATTCAAATCACGGTGAGTTGAATGCGCTAGAAGAACCATAAGTTCGCCACTTTGTGAAAGTTCTTTTAAGAGTCGGTTTTTGTTTCTAGTAATCAGAACTACAACCGTTTGAGTAGCTTGATCGTAGAAATGCTTTACGGGATTCGAATAATTAAAGTACGGAATTTCCTTCTTATGTTTCTCGATAAATAAGTCTGTACTTTGAATACTTTCTGTAACAAATGTAGAATTTACTTTTAACACTTTTGCTAGTTCATACAAAAATGATGCTTCGGTTTGCTCAATTTTTTCGTCACTCCACATGGCTAAACCGGCCATATCAATCAAGTAATACTTTTCTAAAACCGAAGAAAAATAATCGAGTTGTAACGCTTCTAAATTTTCGACATTGACATTTGAAAATTTTGTAAAACGTACCGATGCTTCAAATAATTTGGTCAACAAATCATCGTATTTTGAAGGATTCGATTTGGTTTTTAAAGCTAAAGAAACAACACTAACGATTGCTTCTTCCAACTTTTTAAGATAATTCAGCGGAACTTCGTCGTGAATAAGATAATGTATAAATGCCAAAACATCTTCAAACAATAAAGCGTTAGTAACAATGTGCGAAAAGTTTTTACTAAACGCATTACCGTTGGTTTTTACACGCTCGTTTATTAATTTCTCTAAACTTTGGCTCGCATTATCTTCCGGTAAAATTTTCTTTAGAAGGTTAAATGTTTCCGGATGAATTTTCTTGTAGAAAAATAGTGCAGTAGTAATAAATACTTTTTGATCTGATTCTTGTGTGATCATTTCAAAAGTGGTGTAAAGCGTATTCAGTAATGCTACTTTAGAAACCTCCTCACTGATCCATCCTTTTGTATCTATTGGTTTTTGTGTGTCGAAGGAAATAATATGACCGTACACAAACCCCGTTGAACGAATGCGTTCATAAAATGATTCAGGATAATCTTTAACAAGCGCCTTTGAAGTTCCTTGCTCAGCAAAAAACTTATCAATCCACCCGCTAGCCGAAGCATTAATCATCTCAATTTCTTTTGCATCAAAAGTAAAAAATTAAAGCTTAACAAATCCTATAGAATTTTTAATTTCTCTTACGGTATTGTTTTAATAACGATTTATTAAAGTCGTCTTCTGCTTGTTTGAGTTTTAAAATTTTTACAGGACTGATTATCTTGCGCAAATCAGTTATCAATTTTTTCTTATTTTGATACGATTCGTCCTCTAAATTATCAATTTGATTTAAAAGTGCGTTCGCTTCTGCATCTGAAAAATTTTCTATCGGTTTGCTTTTCAACTCTTGTCTAATTTTTCGCATTTTAACCATTCTTAGATCAAATTGTTTTTCGTCGAAAGAATTGTAAACAGGCCAGAATTTCTCTGCTTCACTACTTGAAAGGCTTAAGTCTTTAGTAATGTAGGCTATTTTCAATGCTTTTATTTTTTCTTTTTTATTTTCTTGACCGTAAAAAGTAATGGTACACATCAAGAAAAGTACAGTTATAAAGTGTTTTGTTTTCATAGTTAGTCGGTAATATAATTTTCAAAATTTGGGTTGCTCATCAAAATTTCTTCAATGGCTTGGTCTTCTATACCTAGATTAACAGACATCGCTTCCAGTTCGTTCTCGTTCATTAAATTGATTAATTCATATTGCGAAACGTTTGATTGATACGAAATATAGTTCTCTAATGTAGTTGTGTCAATTTGCTCTAAAGAAATATTTGCAGTTGAAGTAAAAAAAGGAATACTTAAAGCAAGAACTAAAATAGCAGCTGCCGCGTAAGAAAGGTTTTTTAAAGAAATTACTTTCCCTTTCTTAGGTTGTTCCTCTTTTATTTTTTCCAAAATAATATCCGGAAGATTATCGAAATAATTTTCCGGAGCAGTAAATCCGCTCGTTATTTTAGGATGGCTCTCTAAACTAAATTTGTTCATGTTTCTTTGACTTTTAAAAAAGTAAATGGTTTAACCGGCATTCATGTAATCTTCAATTTTCTTAACAGCATGGAAGTAAGAAGCTTTCAAACCTCCAACAGTGGTGCCTAAAATCTCTGATATTTCTTCGTATTTTAATTCTTGAAAATATTTCATATTAAAAACCAATTGCTGTTTTTCAGGCAGTAATGCGACGGCTTTTTGTAATTTTAATTGAATTGCGTCTCCGTCAAAATAAGTTTCTGCTTTAAGATTATCAATTTCCTTCTGTGCGTATTCTTGCGAAGAAATGTGATTCTTTTTTGCTTTCTGATTTATAAATGTTATCGATTCATTCGTAGCAATTCGGTAAACCCAAGAAAAGAGTTTGCTCTCTCTTTTAAAGTTTTTCAAATTCTGAAATACCTTTATAAAAACATTCTGCAAAACGTCATTCGTGTCATCATGATTTAAAACAATACTTCGGATATGGGAATACAACGGCCGCTGAAAATCTTTAATTAGTTTTTCAAATGCTTCGTTTTGCGTTTTTGGATGCAATAACTGGTCGATAAATTCCTTCTCGTCCTGCAAATTATTGGTTTAGGTATTGGACTAAAGATAAATGAAAAGGTTTAATTCTACCTTTAAAAATTCGTCTAAAAATTGAATTTGCAATTGATTCTTATTTTTTTAATTAGAATATTAAAATTTATTTTAGTTAAATTGTTCTACAAAACAATCCATATCTTTACTCAATGAATCCACTTGAAGAAATTACCGAATTTAAAACCTCTCCTGAATTAGTTGCGAAATTATATGAATTTGGCATTCAAAAAAATTACGAAGCGGGAAGTATTATTTTAAACGAAAATGCACATATTCGTTCTATTCCAATTGTTACAAAAGGAGTGATGAAAGTAATTCGGTTAGAGGACGACGGTCGGGAAATTTTACTATATTACATTAAAGCGGGTGAAAGTTGCATCATGTCATTTCTTGGTGGTATGCATAACGAAACCAGTAAAGTCAAAGCAGAAGTAGAGGAAGATGCCGAAATTTTATTTCTTCCAATGGATAAAGTCGCACTTTTCATTAAAGATTATCCGCAATGGTTGGATTATATTTTCAGATTGTACCATAAAAGATTTGAAGAATTATTAGAAATTATCAACGCAATCGCTTTCAAAAAAGTGGATGAGCGTTTGCTTAATCTGCTTAAAACAAAGTCGGAAATGACTAAATCTCAAACTTTATTAATCACTCACGAACAACTTGCAAACGAGTTAGGAACAGCACGAGTAGTTGTTTCAAGACTTTTAAAACAGTTGGAAGAAAGCGGCCAACTTATTTTAGGTCGGAATAAAATTCAGTTGCTGAAATAGGAATTCTCTATTTGTTTTAGAAGTGTTATTTTACATTTCTAGCTACTTTTTATCTCGCAATCCCGAGTCTTCGGGAGCGAAGTCGCAAAGCTAGATATGTTTTTCTTTGCTCCTTCGCTTCCGATGATTATCGGAATTGCGAGACATTTTAAAGATTATTGAAAATATATTCTACATGAATTGAACATCCCAAATTCATACTTCATAATTCAAAAATCATAAATCCTTATGTAACTAATGTAACTGTACACATCAATCTTAAGTCGGAGTTTTGCATAACTAATTAAACTTATAAGTTTATGAATGCAAAATATCTGACATTATGTCTTTTTGGTCTTTTGAGTTTTACGCAATTGAACGCACAAGATACTCTTGGAATTTCGAAAGAAATACTACTGAAAAAAGTAGCTGAAGGGAATTTACAAATTAAAATTTCCCAACACGATTTCAAAGCTTCTCAAGCTGAATACCGTCAATCTTCCGCGGTTTTCTTACCTAATATTACGGTTTCTCACACGGGAATTTCAACAACAAATCCTTTAATGGCTTTTGGGTCAAAATTGAATCAGGAAATTTTAACGCAAAATGATTTCAATCCAAGTTTGCTTAATAATCCGAATGTGACACAAAATTTTGCTACAAAAATTGAAGTTTTGCAACCCATTTTAAATTTTGATGGTTTTGCTCAACGGCAAGCTGTAAGAATTAAATTGCAGTCCTACAAATTACAAGCAGAACGTACTCAAGAAGCGATGCTTTTAGATGCGAAAAAGAGCTACATGGAATTGCAACTGGCTTACCAAATGGTTTCTGTTTTAGAAAAAGCGTTGAAAACCGCACAAGAAAACGGTCGAATGGTTGACAATTATAGCAAACAAGGTTTAGTGCAAAAAACAGACGTTCTTTCTGTTGAAATCCGAATTAACGAAATCAAAAACCAGTTGCAAATGGCAAAATCTGCAGTGCAAAATAGTTCAGATTACATCAGTTATTTGGTAAACAGCGAAGATAAAAATGTGATTTACAAACCACTCGATGCTTTCGAATTACAAGAAATGAATGCTACAGACGGTAAGCTGTCAATCTCCAATAGAAAAGATTTTCAAGCGATGGCTTTGTCAACTGAAGCGTATGGCAAAATGGTTTCTGCATCTAAAATGAATTTTCTTCCTCGATTAAATGCTTTTGGAACATACGAATTATATGATAATAAAATCTTCGGAACAAGTGCTGGAGGTTATGTCGTTGGAGCGCAATTGTCTTGGAATGTTTTTGACGGATACAAATCAATTGGAAAACTGCAACAAGCGAAAATTGTCTATGAAAAAGCGCAAACGGAAGAATTGCAATACAAAGCGAAAAGCGAATTAGAGTTGAATAAATACAACCGACAATTATTAGACGCAAAAGAAAAAGTAAAGTTGGCTGACTTGAATGTGAAACAAGCTTCAGAAGCATATCGAATTCGGCAAAACAGATTCGAACAAGGTTTAGAAAAAACAGCTGATGTTTTGATTTCTGAAACACAAAAAATCCAAAAAGATTTGGAATACCAACAAGCCGTTTTCGAATATAATTTCACAAAAGACTACGTTACTTTTTTACAACAATAACAATCAAAAACGAACCTCATGAAATCAAATAATAATCAAAATACAAAAGTTTTACAAGTGGGTAAAAAAATAATAGCAGCTGCAATATTGTCTACCGTCTTATTTCTTACTGCTTGTTCAGGAGATAAGAAAGATGTAAAAGTAGCTGAGTTTCCTGCAGTAGCTGTTGAAGTTCAAGAAGTTGCTTCGGGCTCAAATTCGAAATTCATCAGTGCTAGTGGAACTTTAGAATCTGAAAAAAGAGCTGTAATCAGTACGCGAATGATGGGATACATCACCGACTTAAAAGTAAGCACTGGACAGAAAGTTCGCAAAGGCCAACTGTTAGTGAGCATCAACAACGATGATTTAAGAGCAAAAAAATCGCAAGCAGATGCCGGAATTATGCAAGCACAAGCAGGTTATAATAGTGCGAAAAAAGATTTTGAACGATTTACAGCTTTATTCAAACAACAAAGTGCTTCTCAAAAAGAATTAGACAACGTAACTACTCAATATCAAATGGCTGAAGCAGGATTAAATGCCGCTAAAGCGATGCGAAGTGAAGTTATGGCACAATTTGCTTATGCAAACATGACCGCTCCTTTTGACGGAACTGTAACTGAAACTTTTGTAAAAGCAGGAACAATGGCAAATCCTGGAGCGCCATTATTAACGATTGAAGGTGGTGGCGAATTGCAAGCGGTTGTTTCGATTTCTGAATCTGATATTTTGAAAATCAAAAACGGAACTTCTGCTGATATAAAATTGAAATCTTCAAACGAAGTGATTAAAGGGAAAGTAACTGAAATTAGTTCTTCATCACAAGGTTCAAGTGGACAATATTTAGTGAAATTAGCTTTGGATGCAAAGAAAGACGCAGCATTATCAGGAATGTTCGTAAATGTAATTTTTCCAATTGAAAAAGACGCCAATGCGGCTGCTTCAACAATGGTTGTGATTCCGAAATCGGCGGTAATTTCGCAAGGACAATTAAACGGAGTTTACACTGTTACGGCTGATAATATTGCTTTGTTAAGATGGTTGCGTTTAGGGAGAACTTATGGTGATAACATCGAAGTTGTATCTGGACTTGCAGCTGGAGAAAAATATGTAGTGACTGCCGATGGAAAATTATTCAACGGAAGTAAAGTGACGCTTAAGTAAGTCGAAAAAATCAATTAGTAAGTAAAAAAAACAATTACGATGGAAAATGGATTTTCAGGAAAAATTGCGTCACTGTTTATAAACTCAAAGTTAACGCTACTTTTAATGGTAGGATTAATGATAATTGGAGTTTATAGTTCAACGCTAATTCCACGTGAGGAAGAACCTCAAATTAATGTTCCGATGGCTGATATTCTTGTTGGATATCCTGGTGCGAGTCCATCAGAAGTAGAAAGCAGAATTATCAAACCTTTGGAAAGCATGATTTCCAATATTAAAGGTGTTGAACATATTTATAGTGAAGCACACAATGGCCAAGCAATGATTATTGTTCAGTTTTATGTAGGTGAAGATATTGAAAGGTCGTACGTAAAATTATACGATGAGATTTTCAAAAACATGAATTTAATGCCTCAAGGTGCTTATCAACCGCTAATAAAAACGCGTTCTATTGATGATGTTCCTATGTTGGCGTTGACTTTATGGAGTGAAAAATACAGTGATTTTGAAATTTCGCAAGTTGTTGAAGAAGTAGCTTCGGAAATTAAAAAAGTGAAAGATGTTGCCGCAACCAAAGAAATCGGCGGACGACCTCATGAACTTAAAATTACGGTTGACAAAGATAAAATGGCTGAAGCCAATGTGGATGCACTTGAAGTAATTCAAAGAATTCAAGCGAATAATGGAAGTAGTGTTTCTGGAAATTTTTCACAAAATGACACGGAATATTCTGTTCGAACAGGCGAATTTTTATCTTCAAAAGAAGATGTTGAGAATGTAGTTGTTGGCGTAAGCGGAAACAAACCGGTTTACTTAAAACAAATTGCTACAATTGAAGACCAACCTAGAACGGCAAAAAGTTATGTTTCTTTCGGATACAGTAAAGTAAACGAGAAATTTGCAGCCAATCCATCTGAATATCCGGCGGTAACTTTATCAGTTGCGAAAGTAAAAGGTGCGGATGCGATGCATATTTCAGAATTGATTTTGGCGAAAGTGAATCAGTTAAAAGCAACTGTAATTCCAAATGACATGCACGTTGAAGTTACTAGGAATTATGGTGAAACGGCTTCTGAAAAAGTAAATGAACTTTTGTCTCACTTGTTTATTGCAATTATTGCAGTAACAATTTTAGTGATGCTTGCCATGGGATGGCGCGGTGGATTAGTAGTGTTTTTCTCTGTTCCATTGACGTTTGCCTTGACATTGTTCAGTTATTATATGTTGGGTTACACGCTTAACCGAATTACGTTATTTGCACTGGTTTTCGTCGTGGGAATTGTAGTCGATGATAGTATTATTATCGCCGAGAACATGCACCGCCACTTCAAAATGAAGAAATTGCCTTTCCATAAAGCAGCGATTTATGCGATTAATGAAGTTGGAAATCCAACAATTTTAGCAACATTCACCGTTATTGCGGCATTACTGCCAATGGCTTTTGTGTCTGGAATGATGGGACCTTATATGAGTCCAATGCCAATTGGTGCTTCGATTGCAATGATTTTATCTTTGTTTTTAGCATTGACCGTAACTCCTTATTTAGGATATCATTTGCTACGTGAAAAAGATAATCAAGAAGAAAAAGAGGAGCAAGGTTTAGAAGCAAACTGGATTTACAGATTGTACAATAAAATTGAACGTCCGTTATTAGAAAATTCGAATAAAAGAAGGATTACGGTTGGAGTAATTGTATTGTTACTTATCGGTTCTGTATCGATGTTTTTCACCAATGCGGTTGCAGTAAAAATGTTGCCTTTTGATAACAAAAATGAATTTCAAGTTGTTATTGATTTGCCAGAAGGCTCAACATTAGAGCGAACTGCAGCAGCAACAAGAGAGATTTCGAATTATTTATCTTCGATTCCTGAAGTGGTGAGTTACCAAAATTATGTGGGAACTTCAGCGCCAATTACTTTTAACGGTTTAGTACGTCACTACGATTTACGAGGTGGAAGTAATATGGCAGACATTCAAGTGAATTTGATTGGCAAAGAAGATAGAAAATTGCAAAGTCACGATTTAGCTAAATTAGTTCGTGGACCAATTCAAACAATTGCAAAAAAATACGGTGCGAATGTAAAAATTATTGAAGTTCCACCAGGACCACCAGTATTGTCTACAATTGTTGCAGAAATTTACGGACCTGATTATGACGAGCAAATTAAAGTTGCAGCTCAAGTTAAGGAAATTTTAGAAAACACGGCGGATGTTGTAGATATTGACTGGACAGTTCAAGCACCACACGACGAATATCGTTTGGATACCGACAAAGAGAAAGCGATGTTGAAAGGAATTGCGCCACAACAATTGGTTGGAAATTTAAACTACTTATTAGGTGAACATCCATTCTCGACGTTATACATCGAAAATTCGGTTAAGCCAGTGAACATGACGTTAGCGATTTCGGATGAAAATAAAACGAGCATTGAAGATATTCAAGATTTGAAAATCAAAACTCAGATGGGAACGATGATTCCAATCAAGGATTTAGTTACTGTGAATAAAGTGAAAGCGGCGAATACCATCAGTAGAAAAGATCAGAAAAGAGTGGTTTACATTACAGCTGATATGGCTGGAGGTCTTGAAAGTCCTGCTTACGCAATTCTTGGAATGACAGAAAAATTGGAGAAAGTAAAATTACCAAAAGGCTATACTCTGGAAGAATTATACATGGCACAACCGAAAGACGAATCGAATTTCAGCGTAAAATGGGATGGAGAATGGCAGATTACTTTAGAAGTTTTTAGAGATTTAGGTATTGCCTTCTTAATTGTAATTGTGATTATTTACATGCTAATCGTAGGTTGGTTCCAAAATTTTAAAACACCGATGATTATGATGGTGGCGATTCCACTTTCGTTGATTGGAATCGTATTTGGTCACTGGTTATTAAATGCATTTTTCACAGCAACTTCATTTATTGGTATGATTGCACTCGCCGGAATTATGGTTCGAAACTCGGTATTACTTATTGACTTCATCGAAATCCGATTGAAAGAAGGATCTCCATTGAAAGAAGCGATTATCGAAGCTGGTGCAGTGCGAACAACACCAATTTTATTGACGACAGGTGCGGTAGTAATTGGAGCGATTGTCATTTTGTTTGACCCAATTTTCCAAGGATTGGCAATTTCATTAGTTTTTGGAGCAATTGTTTCTACAGTGTTGACATTGGTTATTGTTCCTCTATTATATTATGTAGTTGAGCGTAAAAAGTGGGAGAAAAAACAGTAAAAATATCAATAAATAAATAATTAAAAACAACTTACCTTTTCCAATTTCCTCCGAAGATAGAATGAAAGTAGGATGGGTTGGAAAAGGATTAAAATCAAAAAAATATGATAAATAGATATGTTCGAGCTATCGCAGGAATTTTTATAATGTTTAGCTTATTATTAGCGGTGTATGTAAACCAAAATTGGTTGTGGTTAACAGGTTTTGTTGGAATTAATTTATTCCAATCTGCATTAACGAAGTGGTGCTTGCTTGAAGATATTCTTCGAAAAGTTTTCAAAATAAAAGACTAAATAAATAGAAAATAAAAATGCCGATTCAATTTTGAGTCGGCATTCTTTTTTGGAGAAATCGAATATCTAATTTTATCTTTTTACAATACTTACTGCAGTTCCGCTTACACTAACCATAATACAATTACTTGTAGTCAGTTCAATGTCAATAGAAATACCTATAACTGCATTCGCATTTAATTTTTCCGCATCTGCTTTTAATTCTTCAAAAGCTTTAGCTTTTACCTCGTTAACACTTTGTGTTAAACCTTCATAATATTTCGTCATATTAAAGGTCAAAGTCATTTTCTGCATGTCTATTGAAGTACCAGAAACAATGCCTCGGTAGGCTAAAATTTTATAATCTTCTACTGAATTGGTTGTGGTTAAAATCATAATCAAAGTTTTATAAGAGTGGATTTGTAAAAAACATAAAAGTAAGTTATTTATTTAAAACCTTGTTTAACTGTAATGTTTTTTAAAAATTCTATATTTTCAACTGAATAAAAAAAGTGTAGTTTTACGGTTGATAAATCAAACCAATTATGAAAAAATATATCTACATCAGTACGGCACTTGTTCTAGGACTTTTAGCTTCTTGTGCTACAAATCCATTTTCAGGTAAGAAAACTTTAGCTTTAGTTCCAGATTCAGAAATTTTACCTGCAGCATTTGCACAATACAGCTCATTTTTAAAAGAAAATAAAGTTGTTAGAGGTACTTCAAGTGCGAAGTTAGTTGAGTCCGTGGGTGTGAAAATTAAGAATGCAGCCGAACGTTATTTGAATGCAAATGGTTATAAAGGGTACCTTAACGATTACCGTTGGGAGTACAATTTGGTAGATAATAAAGAAGTAAATGCGTGGTGTATGCCAGGAGGAAAAATTGTTGTGTACAGCGGAATTTTACCTATTACTAAAACAGAAGCGGGTTTAGCAACAGTTATGGGTCATGAAGTGGCGCATGCATTAGCAAATCACGGTCAACAACGTATGAGTAGTAGTCAACTTCAAAATTATGGTGCCATTGTAGCGCAAGTTGCTCTTAGTGAGAAAAGTGCTGAAACACAAGCAATAGCCATGCAAGCGTACGGAATTACCACGCAAGTGGGTATCGCTTTACCATTTAGTAGGAGCCACGAGACAGAAGCAGATGAAATCGGATTAACATTAATGGCAATAGCTGGTTATAACCCTGATGAATCAATTGCTTTTTGGACACGAATGGCTGCTAATTCTGGAGGTGGAGCACCACCTGAAATTTTAAGTACGCACCCTGCAGATGCTACTCGTATTGCAAACTTGAAAAGATTAATTCCTAAAGCAAAAGCAGAAGCTGCAAAATTTGGAGTTACATATAAATAAAAAAGAGTACTTTCGAAGCTGTCAATTTATTGGCAGCTTTTTTTATTTAATAAACTTCCACTTTATGAGTCAATTAGAAAAAGGTAGTAAGAAACTCCAAAACGCTTGGGCATTTTACGATTGGGCAAATTCAGTATACCCATTAGTAATCACTTCCTCAATATTTCCCATTTTTTATGCGAGTTTATTTTCGGACGAATTCCCCAATATCAACGTTTTTGGGATTGACTTTAAAAGTACAGCTTTAATCAGTTTTGTAACGGCGATTGCTTTTCTAGTAGTTGCTATTATTTCCCCTTTACTTTCTGGAATTGCAGATTACGTGGGAAATAAAAAACGGTTTCTCCAATTTTTCTGTTATTTAGGAGCTTTGTCGTGCATAGGCTTGTATTGGTTTTCTCTTGAAAATATAATGTTTGGCTTACTCTGTTACTTCTTCGGCCTGATTGGTTTTTGGGGAAGTTTGGTTTTTTATAATTCATATTTGCCTGATGTCGCATTCGAAGAGCAACAAGACGGCTTGAGTGCAAAAGGATATTCATTAGGATATATCGGAAGTGTAATTTTATTAGTGGCAAGTTTAGCAATCGTTATTGGGAAAGAAGATCAAGCAGCAATTGACGCTATGCGATTGACTTTTGTGTTCACAGGAATTTGGTGGATTTTTTTCAGTCAATATACTTTTTACTATTTGCCGAAAAGTAATAAAGAAGCTAAAAAAATCAATACATCCGTATTCTTTAATGGATTTAGAGAATTAGTAAAAGTAAAAAACGAACTATTTAAAGATTTGTCTTTGAAAAGATATTTGATTGCCTTTTTTGTTTACAGTATGGCAGTTCAGACCGTTATGCTAGTGGCCACTTATTTTGGTGAACAAGAAATAAATTGGCCTTCCGAAAGTGGAAAAACAATGGGATTAATTATAAGTATTTTGGTAATCCAATTGGTTGCTGTTGGAGGAGCTATTATCACTTCTAAGGCTTCCGCCAAATACGGAAACATACCCACACTTATTGTAATAAACGTTATTTGGGCAGTAATTTGCGTTTGTGCTTATTTTGTTACAGAACCCATTCATTTCTATGTTACTGCTGGATTTGTAGGATTGGTAATGGGAGGAATTCAGTCACTTTCACGTTCTACGTATTCCAAATTCTTACCGAAAACCGACGATACCGCATCTTACTTTAGTTTTTACGATGTTTCTGAAAAAATCGGAATCGTAATCGGAATGGGATTGTATGGACTGATTGACCAACTTACCGGAAGTATGCGAAACTCAATCGTTTTTCTAACAATATTCTTCATTGGAGGCGTTATATTACTTTTACGAGTTCCAAAAAAAACTATTTCAGCACAATAAAAAAAGTTATATTTGAAACCGAATTAAAATTCCCAAATTAAAATGAAAAAAATAAACCGATTTTTATTGCTTTTCTTAGTCACAACTGCAACCATTTTCACATCCTGTTCAACCGATGTTGAGCCGTTAGATCCTTCTGTTTTGATTCCTGATTCAAGTACAAACGGCCAACTAAAAGTTGATTTTGACGGTCAAACTTTTGTGGCAACAAATATTCAAGCCGTAGTAAACTCAACTGCAATTTCTATAACAGGCTTACGTTCGGGAAATAATGATTTTTTACAAATTACTTTACCAGCTCCTTTAAATCAAGTAGGAACGTACACTTGGACTAATGCCACTGCAAGTAACGCAATTTTAGGTTTAATGTATTCTAACAGTGCTTCCGAAGGATTTGTTAGTGCACCTGCTAACGGTGATTTTGTTGATTTTCCGGCATACACAGATACAGCTAAAGTGACAGTTACTTCGATTGACGAAGCAAATAAAACAATTTCAGGAACATTTGAATTTACAGGTGGACGCTTTGACGATGCAGGAAACTTGGTGATGAAGAAATTTACGAATGGTTCCTTTACGAATATTAAATTTTCAGGAGATGTTGTAACGCCATCGGGAAACACATTTTTTGCAAAAGTTGATGGAGTGGCTTTTGAGCCAACATCTGTTAATTCAAATGTATTGAGTGGCTCTATTTTTGTTTCAGGAAAGAAAGCGGGTGTTGAAAATATTACACTTACTGTTCCTTCAACAATTACTCCGGGAACTTATGAATTTTCAACATTTGGAACATACATCGGAATGTACATCGTGGATACCACTCAGAACGGAACATTCAATGCAGATTCGGGAAGTTTCACAATCACCACACACGACACGTCTGCGAAGAAAATTAAAGGAACATTCAATTTTGTAGGAAAATCATTATTCAGTACTGCAACACATACAATAACGGAAGGAGCTTTTGATGTTACCTATCAATAAAGCTATTTTCTATATAAAAAATGATCCGCTTCGGCGGATTTTTTTATGGCACAAAGATTGACTTTATCAATCGAAATCAATTCGCTGATTAATTTTAGTGAATTGATTTACAGTTAAATACTTTGTTATCTTTACTTTTATATACAAAGTAAAGGTATTTTCTTAATGACAAAATGACTTAAATATAATATGTCGAATCAAAAAATTATTACATTAGACAATATGTCACTTCACGAATTGGACAGCGAAGCGGAATTGATTCCACTTTTAACGCCAGAAGACGAGGAGGAAATGAACAAGGAGGAACTTCCTTTAGATTTGCCTATTTTGCCTTTGCGAAATACGGTTTTATTTCCTGGCGTTGTAATTCCTATTACTGCGGGAAGAGATAAATCCATTAAATTGATCAACGATGCGAACGCGGCAGGTAAAGTTATTGGTGTTGTTTCTCAAAAGAACGAGGACATCGAAGAGCCTACTTTTGGTGATATTCATAAAATTGGAACAGTAGCACGAATTTTACGTGTTTTGAAAATGCCTGACGGAAACGTTACCGTTATTCTTCAAGGTAAAAAACGTTTTGAAATAGACGAAATGACTACTGAAGAGCCGTATATGAAAGCCACAATTAAAGAAGTGGAAGAAAAACGTCCTCGAAAAAACGATAAAGAATTCAGCGCGATTATTGATTCTGTTAAAGAATTGGCAACAGCTATTATTGAGGAAAGTCCAAACATTCCGTCAGAAGCTACTTTTGCGATTAAAAATATTGGAAGTCAGTCGTTTTTAATCAATTTCGTTTCTTCAAACATGAATCTTTCTGTTCAAGAGAAACAAGACTTGTTGTCAATCAATAATTTAAAAGACAGAGCTTTACGTGCGTTGAAATTCATGAACATTGAGTTGCAGAAACTTGAGCTTAAAAATGACATTCAGTCGAAAGTTCGTTTTGACTTGGATCAGCAACAACGCGAATACTTCTTGCATCAGCAAATGAAAACGATTCAAGAAGAATTGGGTGGTGTTTCGCAAGAAGAAGAGTTGGAAGAAATGCGTGAAAAGGCATCCAAGAAAAAATGGGATACAAAAACGCAAAAGCATTTTGAGAAGGAATTGTCAAAAATGCAACGCATGAATCCACAAGCACCTGATTTCGGAATTCAACGGAATTATTTGGAGTTGTTTTTAGAATTGCCTTGGAATCATTTTTCAAAAGATAAATTCGATTTAAAATCGGCTCAGAAAGTATTAGACCGCGACCATTTTGGTTTAGATGAGGTTAAAAAGAGAATCATTGAGCATCTTGCAGTTTTAAAATTGCGAAACGATATGAAATCTCCAATTCTTTGCTTGACAGGACCTCCGGGAGTTGGTAAAACGTCTATAGGAAAGTCAATTGCAGAAGCCTTAGGTCGTGAATATGTTCGGATTTCGTTAGGTGGATTGCGTGATGAAGCTGAAATTAGAGGACACAGGAAAACCTATATTGGCGCGATGCCGGGACGAATTATTCAAAGTTTGAAAAAAGCAGGAACGTCAAATCCCGTCTTTGTTTTGGATGAAATTGACAAACTTTCAAGCAGTAACAGTGGAGATCCATCTTCTGCATTATTAGAAGTTTTGGATCCAGAACAAAACAGCGAATTCTACGATAATTTCCTTGAAATGGGATATGATTTATCTAAAGTGATGTTTATTGCCACTTCAAATAATATGAGTACGGTTCAACCTGCATTGCGTGACCGAATGGAAATCATTAAAATGTCAGGTTACACGATTGAAGAAAAGACAGAAATTGCCCGTAAACATTTGTTTCCAAAACAATTGAAAGAACACGGTTTAAGCGCAAAGCAATTGACTATCGGACGGAAACAGTTGGAATTCATTGTAGAAGGTTATACACGTGAATCGGGCGTTCGTGGTTTAGAAAATAAAGTAGCTCAAGTCATTCGCGGTGCTGCAAAAGCAGTTGCAATGGAGGAAGAATACAATACTAAAATTACGGAAGCTGATATTGTCAAAGCGTTAGGAGCGCCAAGAATGCAACGCGATAAATCAGAAAGCAATGAAGTTGCTGGTGTAGTGACAGGTTTAGCGTGGACAAGTGTTGGTGGCGACATACTTTTCATTGAATCATTAGTTTCAAAAGGAAAGGGAACACTTACTATGACCGGAAATCTGGGAACGGTGATGAAAGAATCAGCTACAATTGCTTTAGAATATATCAAGGCAAATGCAGAAAATTTGGGACTGGATCCTGAAATGTTGCCCAAATATAATGTACACGTACACGTTCCTGAAGGAGCAACGCCAAAAGATGGACCAAGTGCTGGAATTGCAATGTTGACTTCTTTAGTTTCTGTGTTTACGCAAAAAAGAATTAAGAAAAACTTAGCCATGACAGGTGAAATTACGCTTCGTGGAAAAGTACTTCCTGTTGGTGGATTAAAAGAGAAAATACTTGCTGCAAAAAGAGCGAATATCAAAGAAATTATTCTGTGTCAAGAAAATAAACGCGACATTGATGAAATCAAACAAGAATATTTAGAAGGTTTGACTTTCCATTATGTGAAAGAAATGAGTGAGGTGCTGGCAATTGCGATTACAGATCAAGATGTGAAAAACGCGAAAGTGATTGCGTAAAAATAAATAATTTTAGGAAAAGTCCAATTTAGCAATAGATTGGACTTTTTTTATTATTTTACATCCAATAAACAAATCAAGTTAGCGCAAAAATAATATCTTCGCATCTCCGTTATAGATGTGGTAATCGAAACTTTCTAAATGTTCAAAAAACAGATTTTATTTACTTTAATTCTTACAAGTGCGATTTCATTCGGGCAAGTGGGCGGAAAGTCGATTTATCAATTTCTGGATCTGGTAACCTCGCCTCGACAAGCGGCTTTAGGTGGGAAGTTGATTACAATTTACGATTCGGATGTCAATCAAGCGTTGTTTAATCCTGCCACGATTAATGAAAAGATGGACAATCATCTTTCCTTAAATTACGGAAGTCTTTTTGGAGAAGTCACTTACGGAACGGCGGCTTATGCTTATACGTATGACCGTAGAACGCAAACTTTTCACGCAGGTGTAAACTATGTAAATTACGGAAGTTTTGATGGGTATGATGAAAACGGACTCGAAACCTCTGGTTTTACAGGAAGTGAAATTGCACTGTCTTTTGGCTATGCTTATAATGTTCCCAATACCGACTTTTATGTAGGTGCCAATGCAAAATTGATTTCTTCTACCTTGGAAAGTTACAACTCTTTTGGTGGTGCGATTGACTTAGGCGCTTTGTACGTGGACGAATATAACGACATCAATATTGCAGTAACGGTTCGGAATATTGGAACGCAATTTACTACTTATGCGGGAACGAACGAGAAATTACCGCTCGAAATTATTGCAGGAATTTCACAACAATTGGAGCATGTTCCTTTACGCTGGCACTTGACTCTTGAAAATCTCCAGCAATGGAATGTCGCTTTTTCTAACCCTGCACGAGCCGAAGGAAATATTGATGGTGGCTCAACTCCTGAAAAAGTAGGGTTTTTCAACAATGCATTACGGCACGTTATTGTAGGAGCCGAATTATTTCCTGAAAAAGCATTCAACATCAGAATGGGTTATAATTTCAGACGGGGTGAAGAATTAAGTATTGAAGAACAACGGAACTTCAGTGGAATTTCACTCGGTTTTGGATTGCGATTTAATAAAATTAAGTTTGATTATTCCTACTCACGCTATACTTTAGCGGCAAACACGAGTCTATTTGGCTTGACCATTAATTTCCAATAGTTTGATTTGGGCGTGCCACCATTTTTAAAAAGGCAAAACCAGTAGGATTAAATAGCCTTTTTTAAAAATGCTGTCGGGCTATCCGTTACAATCTTTCTTGTTCATTCCGCAAGCTCCATTCTCAAGACAAGATTTTCTCTGCTATCCCTCACGCGTTGTTATTTACACACAAAAATTCATTTCCAAAAGCCGTAAATCTAAATGCACAAACTATGATCTCAAATTCCTAAATCATAAATCACAAATTTCCTAAGGCACAATTCGTCGACCAAAATTAATAAGGATATAAGGTTTTAAAACACCAAAAGACTTTGTTTTTACTTTGCCATTATAATCAAAAATCAGTAAAGTAGGATAGCCTTGAATTTGATACCGATACATTAATTGACGTCCTTCTTTGGTTTCTCCATCAATAGAAATATTGATAAAATTTTTGTTGTAATAAGCGCCAACCTCTTTGTCCTTAAAAGATTTTTTCAATTGTTTGCATGGTCCACACCAAGTGGCATAAAAATCGACAAATATGTTTTTATTTTCTTGCTTTGCTTTTTCTAATGCTTCTTCCCATGACCCTTTAAAAAAATCAATTCCCTTTCCTTTGCCAGATTCATAAGTTTTAGTTTTAAAACTTGTCAGCGGAATAAACGCCAGTAGAATTAATATTGGAAACTTTTTCATAGTAGTAAAGATATATTAATTTTTTAAATCGAAGAATTATTGACATTATTACGATTTGAAAATCAGCAACATCATCTCGTTTAATTCCTTATATTTGAATAACTCTAAATTAAAACAACATGAAAAAAGTAGGCATCACAACTGTATTTGCGTTTTTATTTTTAATCGCATGTGGAAAAAAAGAAGCCGATTTAAAAGCTGATTTTATGCATGACTTTAAACTCGATTTATCAGAAATGAATATTGATTTTTCACAACCTTATGTTCAAACCTATAATTCAGAAATGCAACGTGATTCTATTATCAATGAGTTGGCAGAGGAATTAACAGCCTCCGTTAATAAAGGTGATGCATCAGAACAAACGGACACGATCAATGCAATCATTACTGTTTCCAAAGAATCAAGTACGATTACCGCTCAATTAAAGGAAACGGAAGATTTTAGTAATTGGCAAGACCTTGGCGTCTGTTCGGATGCTGAAAGTTTTAATTCTAAAATGAATGAAATTATTAGCGAAAATCCCTCTGCTGAATTTGGCGTTATAAGGAACTTGCATTCAACGCAAATAAACCTGTATTATAAAAAATAATTGTAATGTATAAACTTGTAAATAAATAAATCTAAAAAGCTGCTGAAAAGCAGTTTTTTTTATGATTAGGATGCTTACTTTTGCGAAGTAACTTATAGGTATAGAAATGAAAAAAATTATCATCGCCATTGACGGATTTTCGTCCACAGGAAAAAGTACTATTGCCAAACAATTAGCCAAGCATTTGGGTTATGTTTACGTAGATACAGGTGCGATGTACCGTGCGGTTGCTTTGTTTTCTATGGAAAATGGTTACATAAATAAAGAGTCTTTTGATACACAAACCTTGATTAACGCATTGCCTGATATTCGTTTGCAGTTTGTTTACAACGAACAATTGGGTTTCGCAGAAATGTTTCTTAACGACAAAAATGTTGAAAACGACATTAGAACTTTAGAAGTTTCTCAATATGTGAGTCGGATTGCTGAAATTTCAGAAGTTCGTGCGAAATTAGTTGAGCAACAACAAAAAATGGGGCAGGAGCGTGGAATTGTGATGGACGGACGCGATATTGGAACTGTTGTTTTTCCAGATGCAGAAGTTAAAATCTTTATGAATTCAAGTGCAGAAACACGTGCCCAACGTCGTTTTGAGGAATTGACGGAAAAAGGTCAAAACGTTACCTACGAGGATGTGTTGAAAAACGTGGAAGAACGCGATTATATCGATACCCATCGCGAAGATTCACCGTTAATTATCGCGGACGATGCAGTGGAAATAGATAATTCTAAGTTAGATAAAAACCAACAATTTCAACAAGTACTGAAATTGGTTCAACACTCAATGTAATTTTAACTTCTGTCTTTGTGAAATTATTATATGTTTTATTTAATTTCACGTATTTACAAGATATTTACTTTTTAGTGTTGCCAAGTTAAAACTACAATTTCTTACTTTTAAATCAATTTTCTCATTGCCATTAAATATTTAATAGTAGATTTACGGGCTGTTTATTGAGCAAACTTTAATATACTTTTAGATGGGAATAAAATATAGGTTGACCTTCATGAGCTTCTTTCAATTTTTTGTTTGGGGAGCTTGGCTGATCACAATAGCAAATTACTGGTTTGGAACGAAACAATGGGAAGGAACACAATTTGGATTGGTTTTCAGCACCATGGGAATTGCTTCATTGTTCATGCCTACTTTAACCGGAATTATCGCTGACAGATGGGTAAATGCCGAAAAACTCTATGGTGTATTGCATATTTTATATGCTTGTGTTTTATTCTATATTCCGCAAGTCACCACTCCAACCGAATTTATTTACATTATGTTATTGGCCATGTGTTTTTACATGCCTACAATTGCGTTAAGTAATTCAATATCTTACACGGTTTTGAAAAATAGCGGTAAAGATGTCGTTAAAGATTTTCCACCCATTCGTGTTTTTGGAACCATTGGTTTTATCATTGCCATGTGGATGACCAATTTGTCTGGTAATAAGGCAACGGATTACCAGTTTTATATTGCAGGAGCAGGAGCTATTTTACTAGGATTGTATTCGTTCACTTTACCAGCTTGTAAGCCTCAACGATTGACTAAAGAAAATGCTTCATTAACGGAAACCTTAGGTTTAGAATCATTCAAATTATTTGGTAATTATAAAATGGCATTGTTCTTCATCTTCTCTATGTTTTTAGGAGGTGCGTTACAATTGACCAATGCGTACGGCGATGTGTTTTTGGACGAATTTAAATTTTTCCCGAAATATGCCAACTCATTCGTAGTGGAATATTCGACCATCATTATGTCGATTTCTCAAATTTCAGAAACTTTATTTATTCTTGCGATTCCTTTTTTCTTAAAACGTTTTGGAATCAAACAAGTGATGTTAATGAGTATGTTGGCCTGGGTTTTGCGCTTTGGTTTATTCGCTTATGGCGATCCTGTGGGCGGTTTGTGGATGATTATTTTATCTTGTATCGTTTATGGAATGGCATTCGACTTTTTTAACATCTCCGGTTCTTTATTCGTTGAATCCAATACAGATCCTAAAATACGTTCTTCCGCTCAAGGTTTATTCATGATGATGACTAATGGAGTTGGCGCTATTCTCGGAAGTTTTACGTCAGGTTGGGCAATTGAACGCTTTTTCACGAAATCATTTCACTCCACAACAGAACTTTCTCAATTCTTAGAAACGGAAGTAAACAACTCGCAAATGATTGAATTTGTTAAGAAAAGCAAACTTTCAATTGATGCAAATGGAATGTTCAGCGACGTAATTATGATGAAAGATTGGCATACGATCTGGCTGGCTTTTGCCGCTTATTCGCTAATTATTGCTATCGCTTTTGCGTTTTTATTTAAACACAAACACGATCCAAAAGAAGTTGAAAATATTATGCACTAAATTTTAAACCCGATTCCGATCGGGTTTTTTGTTGTTTTTTTCTTAAAACAATCTATATTAAATCATTCTTTTATATCTTTAAAAGAACAAGTAGTTTTGAACTGATTTCGAAACGCTTTGCCAAAAAAAGATAAAAGTATGGATGAGAAAATTACCGAATTACTTCACGATCCAACCGTTGGAAAAATAGTAACACTTCTTATTGGAACTATTTTAATATGGCTTGTAGTTAAATTTATTCAGAAGAAATTTATTCTTAAAATTGACGACAATCAAAACCGTTATCGAGCGGGAAAAATTGGAAGTTTTGCAGGTTATATTCTTACTTTTATTTTAATTCTTATTATTTTCAGTAGTAAATTAAGCGGTCTTTCAACCGCTTTTGGAGTTGCTGGTGCCGGAGTCGCATTTGCATTGCAAGAAGTGATTGCTTCTTTTGCGGGATGGCTTGCGATTATGTTTGGAAGTTTTTTTAGAACAGGCGATAGAGTTCAACTTGGTGGAATTAAAGGAGACGTAATGGATATTGGCGTTTTGAGAACGACCATTATGGAAACAGGTCAATGGGTAGACGGCGATTTGTACAATGGAAGAATTGTGATGATTGCCAACAGTTATGTTTTTAAAGAACCCGTTTTCAACTACTCAGGTGAATTTCCTTTTCTTTGGGATGAAATCAAAATTCCCATTCAATACGGAAGTGATTATGAATTAACGACTTCTATATTAAATGAAATTGGAAATGAAATCGTAGGCGACTTATCGTCTGATTCACATGCGAATTGGAATCACTTACAGCAAACGTATCGTTTAGAAGATGCACAAACGGAGCCAATGGTTTCGCTTGTCGCAAATGATAATTGGGTTGAATTTACCTTGCGGTACGTTGTTCCGTTCAAAAGGCGTCGTGCTACAAAAACGGCTTTATTTATGTCTGTTTTAAAACGATTAGAAGCTACGAATGGTGCTGTTAAATTTGCTTCGGCAACTTTCCAATTAGTAGATTCTCCCGACTTCAAAGTCAATATAAAGAAGGAAGATTAATTTTATTCGAGTAATTAATGTACCAAGAATTAATAGCATTTTTAAATAATAAAGGTATTGAGAATGTTGAAACGCAGCAACAAATCTGTAGCTGCTTTACGCTGCAGAAAGCGAAATCAAAAACGATTTTAGTCGATTATAATCAAACGGCAAACGAATATTATTTTGTCAATAAAGGTTGTATACGACTGTTTACCTTGAATAAAGAGGGACAGGAAAGTTCTCGTTACTTTGCTTTTGAAGGAAATTTTGTGGCTGCTTTACCTAGTTTTATCGATCAAAAGCCTGCTGAAGAATTCATGCAAACGATCGAAAAGTGTGAGTTGTTGAAAATTTCTCGTACTTCTTTTTATCATCTGGTTCAAACAATACCTGAATTTGCAAAAATTTACACAGAGATTTTAGAACTGGGTTTTATTGTAGCACAAAAACGGATTTATGGTTTCCAAGGTTTTGATGCTTTAGAAAAAGTGCAATGGATTATTAAAAACCAACCGCAACTGCTTTTACGCGTTTCAAATAAAATGGTGGCTTCTTATTTGGGAATTGCTCCATCTACTTTGTCGAGAATTAAAGCAAAATTGTAAATTCGTTGACTTAGATCAAGTATAGTAGTGTTTTGTTGACCTAAATTTGTAAAAAATTAAACAATGAAAAAATTACTTATACTTACGGTACTACTTTCAGCAGTAAATTTTGGTCATGCTCAAACTAAAAAAGCAATAACCACAGATTCAAAATTTGTGGTTTCAGTGAATAACTTAACCTTGGAAGCTGCTTTTGAATTGCAAAAACAAGCTGCTGACTTAGCCTCAAAATACGACAAAAAAGTTTCTGTCGCAATTCTTGACGCATCGGGAACGATTATTTTAATCACACGTGGAGCAGGAGTAGGACCTCATAATACGGAAGCGGCAAGAAGAAAAGCATTTACGGCTTTATCTACAAAAACGCCAACGCTGGAATTAATGCGAAATGCAGCTAAAAGTGCAGATGCTCAAAACTTAAATACACTTCCTGAACTATTATTATTAAGTGGTGGAGCACCCATTTATTATAATAATGAAATCATCGGAAGTATTGGAGTTGCCGGTGGTGGAAGTGCAGAAAATGACGACATTATTGCACAATCAGTAGGAATTCCTGCAGCTGGAATTTCAGCAAGAAAATAATATTATTTTTATAAATTTAAAATTAAGATACACATGAAAAATTTAATTTACACACTTGCATTTGCATTTATTTCTACAATCACATTTGCACAAGAAAAAACATATCAATTGTCAAGTCACATTTTAGATGTTTCCAAAGGATTGCCTGCTGCTGGAGTTTTAATAAAATTGGAACAGTACCACGATAATACAAGAACATGGTCGTTTGTAGAAGAGAAAATTACGGATAAGAATGGTAGAATTCCTGACTTTTTAAGCAACGAAAAATCGAATTTAGGAATTTACAGATTAACGTATTACGTAAGCGATTATTTTAAGAAAGATAAAATTGAAAGCTTTTATCCTTTTATTGAAGTAGTTTTTGAAATTAAAGATAAAAATCATTACCACGTTCCAATAACGCTGTCTGCTTTTGGATATTCCACGTATAGAGGAAACTAAGAGATGATTTAAAAATATAATTTGTTAAGCCTTGCAACACAACACTATTATTTATTTATGTTGCAAATAAAAAACCGAAGTACGTTGCTGTAGCTTCGGTTTTTTTGTGTAATTATTTTTTAATTTCGATGGAACCTTTTCCGTCTTTCACGTCGATAACTGTTTTATTATCACCGTCTTTCGTACTTACTTCTACACCATCTTTACCAACACTGATAGAAGTTCCGTCTTTTTCAACTTCTTCTACAGGAGCGGGAGGTGGAGGTGGAGGTAAAACAACTACTTCCGTTTCGGTTTCTGGTGCAGGTGTAACAACTGTTTCTTCTTTTTTACAAGAAACTAATGCCATAATGGCAAACATACTTAAGGTTAATCCAATCTTTTTCATCTCGTATTTTGTTTTCTAATTAATATTGGTGATAAAACTAATGAAAAATAGAGTACAAATGTTACACTATTACAAAAAAAATTCCCAACATTTTCATATTGGGAATTTTAGGTTTTAGTATAAACTCGGATAGGCTTCCGGTTTTGCTTCGTGAATTACCGCATAAATCTTCTCAAATATATCTTCTATCGAAGGTTTAGAGAAATAATCGCCGTCAGTTCCGTAAGCTGGTCGGTGTGCTTTTGCAGTTAAAGTTTCTGGTTTGCTGTCTAAATAACGATACGCATTCTGTTCGTCTACAATTTTTTGTAAGATGAAAGCCGAAGCTCCTCCAGGAACATCTTCATCAATGACCAACAAACGATTTGTTTTTGCAACACTTTTCACGATATCATGCTTAATGTCAAAAGGCAATAGCGATTGTGCGTCAATAATTTCTACGTTAATATTAACCGCTTGTAATTCTTTTGCAGCTTGTTCAATCAATCGCAAAGTTGAACCGTACGAAACTACGGTAATATCTGTACCTTCTTTAATCGTTTCCACCACACCAATTGGCGTTTTGAAATCGCCTAAATTCGTAGGCATTTTTTCTTTCAATCGGTAACCGTTTAGGCATTCTACAACTAGAGCAGGTTCGTCTGTTTCTAAAAGTGTGTTGTAAAACCCAGCTGCTTTAGTCATATTTCTAGGTACTAAAACGTGAATTCCACGAATGGCGTTGATAATCATTCCCATTGGAGAACCTGAATGCCAAATTCCTTCTAATCGATGTCCACGTGTTCTAATAATTAGCGGTGCTTTTTGTCTTCCACGTGTTCTGTATTGTAATGTAGCCAAGTCATCACTCATAATTTGGATTGCATAAAGCAAATAATCCAAATATTGAATTTCAGCAATCGGACGTAAACCTCGCATTGCCATTCCAATTCCTTGACCTAAAATAGTTGCTTCACGAATACCTACATCGGCAACACGCAATTCGCCGTATTTTTCTTGCATGCCTTCCAAACCTTGGTTTACATCACCAATAGTTCCTGCATCTTCGCCAAAAATCAACGTTTCTGGATATTTTGTAAAAATAGAATCGAAATTATCTCTAATTACCAATCGAGCATCTACTTCTTCCGCATTTTCATCATAGGTTGGTAATACTTCATTTACAGAAGTGACTTGCTCATCTGAACTTGAGAATAAGTGTGAACTAAATTTCGGTTGAATTTTTTCTGTATAATTCTTAATCCAATCTGAAAGCGATTTATGTTTGCTTTCGCCAATAGTCAATCGAAGTACTTTTCGAGCCGTAGAAAGAATATCTTTTCGAATCGGTTCTTTAATTCCTTTTAAATCATTAATTAATGGAGTGATAAATGCTTTGTTTGCACTTGCATCTGCCACTTCATTTAATAAAGTCAACACTTCTTGTTGTTCTGTTTTTGTAGGATTGACAAATGCTTCCCAAGCTGCTTTCTTGCCTTGCATCACTTCTTTCTTTGCAGAAGCTTCCATTTCGTCCAACTCTTCCGTTGTTGCAATGTCTAAAGCAATCATCCACAATTTCATTTGACGTACACAGTCAAATTCACCTTCCCAATTCAATCGGTCGGCATTTTTATAACGTTCGTGCGAACCTGAAGTCGAATGTCCTTGCGGTTGTGTCAGTTCATTTACGTGAATCAAAACTGGAACGTGTTCTTCTCTTGCGATTGAAGCCGCTTTTTGGTACGCGTCAATCAATCCTGGGTAATCCCAACCTTTCACACGAATGATTTCAAAACCTTTTGCATTTTCGTCGCGTTGAAAACCTTTTAAGATTTCAGAAATATTTTCTTTTGTAGTTTGATGTTTGGCGTGAACCGAAATACCGTATTCATCGTCCCAAACACTCATGACCATAGGAACTTGTAACACTCCTGCAGCGTTGATGGTTTCAAAAAACAAACCTTCCGAAGTACTTGCATTTCCAATAGTTCCCCAAGCAATTTCATTTCCATTAATCGAGAAATTAGTTTTGTTGTGAATGCCACTTACATTTCTAAATATTTTTGAAGCTTGTGCCAGTCCCAACAAACGAGGCATTTGACCTGCCGTTGGTGATATATCTGCACTTGAATTTTTCTGTTGTGTCAAGTTTTTCCAAGAACCGTCTTCGTTTAATGAATGCGTAGCAAAGTGCCCACCCATTTGACGTCCAGCCGACATTGGATCATGCTCCAAATCGGTATGACCATATAATCCGGCAAAAAACTGTTGGATATTCATCGCTCCAATCGCCATCATGAACGTTTGATCGCGGTAATATCCTGAACGGAAATCTCCGTTTTTAAACGCTTTCGCCATGGCTAGTTGCGGCACTTCTTTTCCGTCGCCAAAGATTCCAAACTTCGCTTTCCCAGTCAGTACTTCACGACGTCCCAAAAGACTACATTCTCTACTGGTTATGGCAATTTTATAATCGTTTAAAACTTCAGTCTTGAAATCTTCAAATGAAATTTCTTTTTGGCTTTGCGTTTTTGTCATAATAAATTCTTTTAAGAATGTGATGCAAATTTAATTAAAAGGATTGAGTTATCATAATGATTAAAGAAAGGATAAAAAGATTGAAGGATAGAAAGATTTAACGATAGAAGGACGTAAAGGCCTAGCAATTATTGAATCTATAATTAGACGAATATTATCAAGGGAAGTAATTAATAAAAACTACATTAGCAGTCTAATTTTATATAAAATAAAATGAACAAGAGAGGTGCCTTTGTGATTGTTGAAAACGATGCTGACGATCAAGTTTTTTTTGCTGATGTTTTTAGAGAACTGGGTTACCGTAACGAAGTGCTGTTTTTTAACGACGGACAAGAAGCACTTGATTATTTGACTGCAAAAACGTCCGAACCCTTTATCGTTTTTTCAGATATCAACATGCCGAAGCTAAATGGCATTGAATTGAGAAAACAAATTCATGAAAACGAGGACATCCGATTAAAAACCATTCCCTACTTATTTTTTACTACAAGTGCAGAACAGGAGGCGGTCATTGACGCTTATTCAAAATCGATTCAAGGATTTTTCGTAAAACCGTCAACATATGAAGGTTTGAAAAACACGATAAAGACCATTGTGGAATATTGGCTATTGTGTGAATCGCCCAATTATGTGAAGTAAAGTGGACGATTATAACATAGAAATCAATTCCAACAAAAAAGCGTTTCAATATTATTGAAACGCTTTTTTAATATACAGCTGAATTTTTAGATGCCAGGCTTTTTGGGAACAAATAGTTGCAATGTTTCTGGACTAAAGAATTTTATATAAACAATAGCACCTATAATTGTTGCGATGAATAAAACTATTCCTAATCCTATTGATAATCCTATAAATATTAATAATCGCAATAAGATATTTTTCATAGAATGCTCTGGATAAAAATTCTTAAAAAAGTAGGGTAAAATAATTAGAAAAGACAGCATTGCCGCTTGCGAAATGATCATAACGAGATTTCCATTCTCTTTAAATATATAAGTAAAAGGATAAACAAGTATCAAATTTAAAATGATATAATAAGATAGAATATAAGAGTTAACTACTACATGTTCATAATAATTATGACCCCAAGCTTTGAAAGCCCAACGTGTAAATACGGCAAAGAACGGTATCATTAATAAAATTAAAAAGGCATTGTAAGTCTGAACAAAACTCATATATTCATGAAACCATTCCGTATTGATAGTTTCATTAGGACTCATAGTTTTTTCCATCACTTCATTTAATCCAATAAGCTTATAGGAAATAAATGATGAAATACCGGCCAACACAAAGGTTAACGCAATTGGTTTATAATGATTTACCCGATTACCATCAATAAAAGTTCTCGCAGTTTTCCCCGGATTTATTAAAATATTCTTTATCGAATATAAAAAACCTTTATTCATGTGAACGGTAGAATACTGCACTTCGTCCCAAATGTACTTTCGGTCGATGCGTTTGTATTTCTTTTGTCCACAATTGGAACAGAAATTCTGTACTATTTCGGTATTGCAGTTTAAACAAGTTGCCTCCATATATTATAGATTACGGGATTTCTGTTCAGCTTTAAGCATATTATAGCTGATGTATAACGGTGCTAAAGTTACCGGTATGATAAAAATAGGTACGAATAAAGCAATGGAAACATCACCAAAGTTTTTATTAAAAAACATAAAAAGTAGTATCAAAATTACAACGAAATAAATAAGGACAAAAGCAGTCAATACTTGTTTGGCAAAAATCATTTTCTTTACAAGTTCATCATTAGTCAATTCGGAATACGTATTCTTTTTCATTGCAGTTTCTTTTGGTTGCTAAAATAGAATTATTTATTAATTGTAAGAAGTTCTTTTAAGATTATTTCAAATACTTGAAAGAATTAGTAATAATTAACAACGTAACCTGAAGGAAATACACTGATGTTGTAGGTGGTTTTTTAGAATTTGTCAGTCGAATAACTATATTTGAATTCAAAAGAAATAATTTTAGAATCTCAAAGAAGGTATAATTATAATTTTTTTATTGAAAAAATCTTAAACATGAAATTGTTTTGGAGGCAATTAGTTTTTAATATAAAAAGTTGAGTTTTAGTGAGAAAAGTTGGCATAAAAAAAACCGTTGTTTATTAAAAGACAACGGTTTTCAGAATTAAAAAAATCAAACCTTATTTTGAAGGCATAATTACTGCATCAATTGCATGAATTACACCGTTTGAAGCTGCTACATCTGCCATAATTACTGTTGCCATTGCACCAGTTGCATCAGTTAAAATTACTTTATCGTCTTTTATACTCAAATCAATTTTTGCACCTTGAACAGTAGTAACCGTATATTTATTATTATTTGTTTTAATTGCATCCATTACAGCTGCTGCATCAAATTTACCTGAAACTACGTGATACGTTAAAATTGATTTTAATTTTTCTATGTTTTCTGGTTTCAACAAAGTCTCCACAGTACCCGCTGGTAATTTTGCGAAAGCATCATTCGTTGGTGCGAAAACTGTAAACGGTCCGTCTCCACTTAATGTTTCTCCTAGATTCGCTGCAGTAACTGCTGCAACAAGTGTAGTAAAGTTCTCATTTCCGGATGCTACTTCAACAATGTTTGGATCTACTGCTACAACTTCAGTAGTTGTTGTGTCCATTGTCGTTTCTTCAGTCATTTCGGTATTTTCTTTTTTACCACATGACGCTGCAACTAGACCAAAAATGGCAACTGCTGCAAATGTTCTTACTAATTTCATAATCTTTTTGTTTTTATATTAGAGTACAAATGTAATATAAAATTTAATTTGTTTAACTATTTTAAGAAATATTTAAACAAAATATTTTTTTGTTTCTAAATTAGCAATTAACGCTTTTAATTTTTCACTAATAAATATTTGATTTTAATTAAAATAATTATTAATTTTAATTAAAATAGTAGTAAAAACATCTTTTTCATATTAATGTGAGGTAAGAAAGTTGCTGTGCTTTATTATGTTGGAGATATAAATTAATTTCCATTCTAGTTTCAAATTCCTATTTTTTGTTTAAATTGTACATTCTTCCTACTCAATCTATATAAAGTAATTAAATTTCATATGAAAAGAGACGCTTCCTATTACAGCAGTCTATTTGAGATCAATCCTTTACCAATCTTGGTATATGATGCGGTTACTTTTAAAATTATAGAAGCGAACACGGCTGCAGTAGTGACATACGGCTACAGCAAAAACGAAATCATCGATTTTTCATTTCTAGATTTATTTTACGACACTCAAGAATCAGTGAATCTAAAGTTGCATCAGAATCTTAATGAGTTATTATATAATACTTCGTTAGGTACGTTTACACATCAAACGAAATCAGGTGAATTGCTAGAGATGCAATTAAATGGTAATTTAATTCAGGAAGATGGTATAAATTTGGTCATCGTTGTTTGTCAAGAAGTCGATCCTTTTACCATTACAACACCTGACAATAAATTATTAAATTCAGTATTAGATGTTTTATGTACCATTGATGGAGACGGAATTTTCAAGTATGTCAGTGCTGCAGCGTTAAATCATTGGGGTTATACTCCAAGTGAACTCGAAGAAACTTCTTTTATGGAATTAGTTGTAGAGGAGGATTTGCTGAAATCCCTAGAAATTTGTAATCACATAAAAAGTAGTCCGGAAAACAAAACATTCAAAAACCGTTATAAAAAGAAAGACGGCGGAATTGCTTACAATTTATGGTCTATTATATGGGACGCTGAAATAGGACTTGCTTACTGTGTGGCGCGAGACGGCAACGAAGTAAGTCTTGCTGAAGATAAGATTTTGCAGAGTGAACTTCGTTTCAAAGCATTAGTACAAGATGGATATGATTTAATCTCAATACTTAATGAAGAAGGTATATACACTTATGTCAGTCCTTCAAGTATTCCGGTGTTGGGAATGGATCCTTCCGTATTCACTGGAAGAAGTCCTCTAGAATTTGTCCATCCAGGTGATGTCGAGCGACTCACTAAAAGTTTGGAAAACATATTTGTTGAAAAGCGAATAGTGCTGGAACCGTTCCGATTTATAAATGGTGACAACGAATGGAGGTGGGTTGAAACAGTTTTAACCAATATGCTCGATAATCCATCAATAAACGGTCTTGTGACTAATTCTAGAGATGTAACGGATAAAATTGAAGAAAGACATAAACAGAAATTACTTGAAAGCGTTATCACAAATACCACTGATGCCATACTCATTACAGATGGTGAATCATTAGATTTTCCTGGACCTAAAATTATTTTTGTCAACGATGCTTTTACAACGATGACGGGTTACAAACCTGAAGAAGTAATTGGTCAATCCCCTCGTATTCTTCAGGGAATTAATTCTAATAAAGAGGATTTAGCAAAACTAGGACGGTCGCTTCGAGAGTATAAATCGACTGAAATTACCGTTTTAAATTATAAAAAAGACGGTACGGAATTTTGGGTAAATTTTGCGGTAACTCCTATTGCAAACGAACTTGGAATTTACACACATTGGATTGGTGTACAGCGTGATGTAACAGCACAAAAGATGATTGAACGTGAAAATGAATTGCTAAAGGGAATTACAAAAGTATTCAAAGAAGAGCAAAATTTCGTTTCAGCAACTACAGAAGTTTGTAAACTTATTTGTGATTTTGGAAAATTTGATTGGATTGAATTGTGGACCTCAAGTCTGGACAAAAGTCAAATGCACTTATTCAGTCATTATTTACCTTCAGCCGAAGATCAAAAGTTGCATAAAGATATAAAGTCGCAAAATGCATTTAACATAACGGAAGGATTAGCAGGAAAAGTTTGGAACGAGCGGACATTAATTTACTTAGAGGATGTGGCAAACTCAGAAATTTTCCTTCGAAGTAATTATGTAAATAAAATAGGTTTAAAAGCGGTACTTGGTATTCCATTACTTTTTAACAATGAGGTAATGGGCGTTTTGAAGATTGGAACCAAGCAAAACAGTGCCTATTTAAAAACGTACGGACCCATATTTGAGCGGTTAGAACATTTCATTGGTTCAGAACTTAACCGAAAGAAACTCGAAAATGATTTGAATCATCTGTTTGATGCCGTGCCAGATATCCTTTGTTTAGTCGATTTTAAAGGAAGGTTTTTAAAAATCAATAAAGCAGGAAGTGATATTTTGGGTTATGACCTAGAAGAAATAATTAATGCCCATCTTTCAAAATTTGTTCATCCAGACGATAAAGATAAATTACTACAGCATCTTACAGCAGTAGAAGAAGGTCAGAATACGTTTGAATTTGAAAGTCGCTATTTGACTAAAAAGGGAGCGATTATTTGGTTGAGCTGGTATTGTAACGCTTCGTTTGCGGAAGAGCTACTTTACGTCACTGGAAAAAACATTACTACAGAGAAAAATTTACGAGAACTAAATCGGCAAGCGGCAACTCTTGCTAGAATAGGTAATGGGGAAATTAATCTATTGAATCACTCTATTTTTTGGTCTGATGAAATTCATCAAATATTTGAAACCGATCCTAAAACCTTTATTCCGACACTAGAGAATTCACTTTCTTTTTACAGAGAAGATTTCCGACCAATTGTTTCGGCCAAAGTAAACGAATGTAAAATAAGTGGTGAAAATTTTGATTTTGAAGCCGTTCTAATTACGTCAAAGAAAAAAGAAATTTGGGTTCGACTGATGGGTGTTGGCGAATTTTCTAATGGAAGATGCATCCGAATTTATGGCAGTATTCAAGATATTAACGAACGAAAAGAGGCTGAAATCAGATTGCAATCATTGGCCGATAATCTTCCAGGTGTTGTATTTCAATATTTGCTCTATCCTGACGGAACGGACGCTTTAAAATTTGTTACCAAAGGGTCGAAAGAAATTTGGGGATTTTCTGCAGAGAAAGTTTTTGAAGACAACAGTTTAATATGGAAGCAAGTTGAACTTAGTGGTGATCTTGAAAAAGTAAAACAAAGTATCTTAGATTCGGTGTTGACAAGAAATAAATGGAATACGCGATTTCGGTACGTTATGCCCTCGGGAGAAATCAGAACGCATCTTGGTACTGGAACGCCAATTTACCTCACAGATGGCACAATCCTCTTTAATTCTTTAGTATTAGACGTTACTAATCAAGCGGAAAACGAGCAACTTTTAGAACAAGTGTCTAGGTTAGCACGTATCGGAAGCTGGGAATATGACTTTGCAACTAATGGCTTGTACTGGTCAGAAATGGTACATGAAATTGCAGCAACAACGCCCGAAAACTACTATCCTGAAGTAGAGACTTCGCTGGAATTCTTTACAGAACCTTCAAGAGCAATTTTGCAATCTAAAATTACTGATTGCATGAAGAATGGAGTGTCTGTAGATTTTGAAGCCCAAATTACAAACCGCAATCAAAAGAAAAAGTGGATTCGCGTTTTAGCAAGTGCAGAAATGCAACACGGAAGATGTAAGCGAATTTACGGAAGTATTCAAAATATTAATCGTTCAAAATCGCTTGAACTTCGCATTACGGAAATATTAGGTAGTATTTCAGATGGTTTTTATGCGATAGATAATGATTGGAAATTTACGTATTTCAATAAGGAAGCAGAGACACTATTACAAGTAAATGAAAAGGAAATAATTGGTAAAAAATTATGGGATATTTTTCCAGATATCGTAGGAACGAGAATGGATGAAATTTACCACACAATTGCAAAAACAAATTTACCTGAAACTTTCGAGTTCTTTTTTACAGCCAATCAAAAATGGTATGAAATAAGTGCCTATCCATCCGCTGGTGGTATTGCGGTTTACTTTAAAAACATTGATGAAAGAAGAACGGCAACTGAACAATTCCAAAAGTTATTTGCAGAGAAAAATAAAATTTTAGAAAGTATTGGAGATGTTTTCTTTGCCTTAGATAATAATTGGACCGTAACCTACTGGAACCGCCACGCTGAAGAAACTCTTAATATAAAAAAAGAATCAATTATCGGTAGAAACGTTTGGCAGGAATTTCCTTCAGCAATTGATGGTGTATTTTACAAACAATATTACAAAGCAATTGAGACTAAACAACCCGTAATTTTTGATACGTTCTCGGAAGTTATGAAAGCTTGGTTTGAGGTCTCAATCTTCCCTAATGAGGATGGATTATCGATATTTTTGAAAGATATAACCTTAAAAAAAGAAGGTAATATTGAACTACTGAAAGCGAATGAGCGTTTCGAGAAAGTAACAGAAGCAACAGACGATGTAATTTGGGATTGGGATATTAGCAATCAAACTTATTATAGATCAAAAGCTATCGAACGTTTTTTTGGGAAATCAGCAAGCAAGTTATTTACGAGTAATGATTTTTGGGTTGATAATTTTCATCCGCAAGATCTTGAAATGATTCAAACAAGTGTTAAAGCAGCCATTGAAGATCCAACTTGTACGCGTTGGGAATTGGAATATCGGATTATAAATGAAGATCAAGTTGTCATATATATTGCCGATCGTGGTGTAATTATTAGAGATTCGGATGGAAAAGCATTTAGAATGGTTGGAGCGATGACCGACATTTCAGAACAGAAAAACCTTGAATTTCAATTAAATGAATTGAACAAAGAACTGCAGCAATACACGGTAGAACTCGAACGTTCCAATAAAGAATTAGAACAGTTTGCGTTCGTAGCATCACATGATTTACAAGAACCTTTGCGAATGGTGTCTAGTTTTATGGATCAACTCAAACGAAAGTACAGCGATCAATTAGATGAAAAAGCACATCAATATATTTATTTTGCAACAGATGGAGCGAAACGAATGAAACAAATTATTCTTGATTTATTAGATTATTCGAGAGCAAGTAAACCTTCTGAAGGTACTGAATTAGTAAATTTAAATGATATTCTTGATGAATTTATGCAATTGCGAAGAAAACTGATTACAGAGAAAAAGGCTGTAATTAACTCGCAAACACTTCCAACTTTGCTGATTTATAAAGCACCAATTACGCAAGTGTTTCATTGTTTACTAGATAATTCATTAAAATATACACGGGAAGAAAGAGTGCCGGTAATTGACTTAGAAGTCCACGAAAATGAGTTAGAATATACCTTTTCGATAAAAGATAACGGAATTGGTGTTGATTCTCAATTTTTTGATAAAATATTTATTATCTTTCAGAGGTTGCACAACAACGACGATTATGCAGGAACAGGAATCGGTCTTTCCATTGCCAAACGCCATCTAGAGCTTTTAGGTGGAAGGATTTGGATCGATTCAAAAGTAGGAGAAGGGACTACATTTTATTTTACAATTCCAAAAAATAGGTAGCATGGATAGGAATAAAAAGAAACTGGCACACATTCTCTTAGTGGAAGATAATGAGGGTGATATTTTGCTAACACGTGAAGCATTTGAAGAGTGCAAATTAGAAACAGAAATTAGTGTTGCTAAAAACGGAGAACAAGCTTTGGATTTTTTATATAGAAGAGGTGTATTTTCAGATGCGAATAGACCTGATTTAATTTTGCTAGATATTAATATTCCAATATTTAACGGTCATGAAGTATTGAAAATCATCAAAGAAGATTCAGATCTGAAAAAAATACCTGTAATAATGCTTACGACTTCTTGCAGCCAAAAGGATATAAATAGTGCTTATGAAAATCATTGCAACAGTTATGTTGAAAAACCGTTGGATATAGAGCAATTTTTAGGAGCGATCTCAAAGATTGAAGAATTTTATTTGCAGTTGAATACGCTTCCAAAGTAATATGATGAAAGAATTAGAAAAGAATCCGGAAAAACTATCAATTGTAGTAATTGAAGACAATCGAGGTGATTTTGTTCTAATCGAAGACTTTCTTATTGAAAAGTTTAAGCTCGTTGAAATTATACATTTTCGTGATTTTAAAACTGCTGTTAATTTCTTAGAAACTAATAAACAAAATGTTTCTGTTGTACTTTTAGACCTGAATTTGCCTGATAAGCAAGGAATGGAACTTATAAATGACTTGTTGTGTTACAATTTTCAAACTCCAATCATAATTCTCACTGGATATTCTGATTTGGTAATGGCCAAGCACAGTTTGCAAATTGGTATTTCAGACTATCTTATTAAAGACGAATTAACACCGGTTGTACTTCATAAAACCATTTCTTTCGCGATAAATCGTAATAGTTTTATCAACCACATTGAAAGTGAAAAAGTAAATTATGAAAACTTGTTCAATTTTAGTCCACAACCTACGTGGCTTTTGGACAGCACGACTTTAAAAATACTTAATGCCAATAAGGCAGCTCAAAATAAATACGGGTATTCGCTAGAAGACTTTTTAGAGCGGTCGTTTACGGATTTACATCCTGAGAAGGAAGTGCTTCTTATTGAACAAAAATTAGCTTCGGACGGCGAAGAATTAGTACGTTATCCGTTTACTCATTTCTTAGCCGACGGAAAAGAGATTAAAGTAGATATTTATTCAAAAGCAATTAATTACAGCATCAGCGGTGGACTGATTGTACAATCCAATGACATTACAAAAACACTAAAACGCATCAGTACCATAGAAGCACAAAACGCGAAATTAAAAGAAATCGCTTGGACACAATCACATGTTGTGCGAGCTCCTTTGTGCCGCATTTTAGGGATTATAAATTTAATTGAAGAGGAATCGAACAATCCAGCGGATATGGAATTTTGGTTAAAACAATTGCGTGTTTCTACAAATGAAATGGACGATATCGTGAAAAACATTGTCAATAATACGAATAATTTTGAAGAAGAATAGGCAACTATTTCTTTCTAAGTTTTCAATTCAATTAAAATTTTTAAGTCATTTTTAAATCGGAACAATTATACTTTTAACTTTTTAAATCGTTTTTATACTTACTTTGTTAGTTGTAAAAACTATTTACGCAGAAAACTTTAGTACCGATGAGGTTCTACTGCCGAAATCGAGTGTAATTATAGGAAATTTTGAGAATCAAGATACTTTAATTCTAAATTAAAGTAGTTGTGCAAGTTCAGAATCAGACGCATTTATATTGAATAACGACTTGCAGATCATTAATTTAGACTAAAATTATAGTTGAAACGGTTATCAATTACTCAAAAATGAAAATTTTGATGTTGAGATCAAATAGAAAATCTTCCACATAAATTACATTGAAATAAGTATCATTAATGTAATTTTGCACAAAAGAAAATTTAAAAAAATGTTATACCAACCCGTGTTTGTCGAATTCTACGAAAAAGTAAAATCAAGTATTAAAGAAGGTACTTTTGCAAAGCTGACTTTAGCGAAAACGATAGGAGATACGGATTTAAAAAACATCTACGTTCGATTGAATATACTTGAAAGTGGTGGATACAATTGGGTTTTTACTACTAAATATAAAACCGAAGAAATTGAAAGTTTTCATACGATAGATGAAGGATTTATGTTGCTGAGTTCTTACATTAAGAAACCTTTTCTAACTGCTTTATTGTTTACAACAACGCATGATTTGACTTTTAAAGTAAATAAAAAGAACGTTGGAAGTCTTACAGAGCAAACCGCGACATTTAAAAATGCTTCTCCAGTAATGTTAGAAATGATTGAAAAGGGAATTAATTAAAGACTATTGAAAACGGTTACAATTTGATTCTTGCTCTTTTTTCTGCAAAGAACTCTTGTAATCCTTTTTTACTTCCCACAATCCATAAAATGTCATTCTCTTGTAGAACAACGCTCGATTCGGGGTTCAAAACGCGTTTTCCATTTCGTTCCATACCTACAACCATTGCCTTGGTTTTCTCTCTAATTTGAGAATCTCGAATCGTTTTTCCAATAAACAGTTCGTTCTTAAGCTCCAGTTGCTTTAGAATGATGTCATTTTCAATCGTTTCTTCAGGAATTTCAAATTCGTGTTGATCTAAATACTCTTGAAATTTAATAACTTGAGCATCGGTTCCAATTACACAAATTTCGTCTCCCGGAAATAAGCGCTCTAACTTATTTGGTATATCAATCATAATTTCACCCCTTTTGATAAAAGCGACGTTGATTCCAAGCGTTTCACGAAGTTGTAATTCGTCTAAAGTTTTCCCCGCAATGTTGGATTCTTTGGCAATATTAAAGGTACTCATGTGTCCGTCCCATGGTGTCAGGTGACTTCGACTTTTAGTAGCTTGAATAATTTCACGAGCATTCAAGTTTTCCACAAAACGACGTTCAATGCGTTGATAGAGTTTGTTTAATTTTTTTGGAAACAAAACATACGCTCCAATTGCAAGAATAAGTGCAATCAAAGCAACAACAGGCGAGAAGAAACTATTCAATAAAAATCCTAAAAAGAATAATGTAAGTAACATTCTTAAAAGAACCATCATGATAATTGGACCACGGTATTTACGCTCTTTCATCAATTCATCTACCTGTTCTGTAGCCACTCTTTTAATGGATAAAGCATAGAAGAATGGCGATAAAACGACTAATGTTATTAAAGCTGCTAGTGCATTCCCAAACCGCGAATCTTCCACTAATGGTAAGATGTAATTGGACGAAACTAAAATGAGTGCTACGATGATAACAGAGTGAATAACTACTTGAGTTAAGAATGCCTTCATAACTATCTGCCATTTACTTGCAGATTTTATAGACTCTGAGTGCGAACTGTAACGGTCTATTTTTTTTGCCCATTTTTTAGGTATTTTTCTTTCAATAAAATTGGACACAGGAACCGCTGCTTTAATCATGTACGGTGTTGTAAAAGTGGTTACCGCGGATACGGCAACAACCATTGGGTATAGAAATTCACTCGTAACTTTTAAAGTCATTCCTAAAGTTGCAATGATGAACGAAAACTCTCCAATCTGCGACAAACTCATTCCGGTTTGAATGGATTGTTTGAGTGGCTGTCCGGAAATTAAGGCACCAATAGTAGAACTTATGGATTGCCCAAATATGGTTACTAAAGTCAAAATGGCAACAGGAACGGCATGCTCGATTAAGGTATCAGGATCAATTAACATTCCTACCGATACAAAAAACACGGCTCCAAATAGATCTTTGACCGGTTTAACTAAATGCTCCACATGTTCAGCCTGCGTTGTTTCAGCGATAATTGAACCCATGATAAAAGCACCTAAAGCAGGAGAGAAACCTACGTTTGAAGCTAGAATTACCATCATTAAACAAAGTGCGATGGCAATAATTAAAGTCATTTCATCAGTCAAAAGACTTTTCGCTTTTCGAAGTAATGTGGGAATAAAGAAAATCCCACCTATAAACCATAAAGTCAAGAAGAAAATTAACTTTAAAATTGACTGTAATAATTCACCTCCTGAAAACTGTTGACTTACCGCAATCGTTGATAGTAATACCATCATTAAAATCGCAACGATATCTTGTACCACAAGAGAACCAATAACAATTCCTGCAAATTTTTGGGTTTTAACGGCTAATTCATCAAAGGTTTTAAGGATTATAGTTGTAGAGGAAATGGAGAGAATTACACCTAGAAAAATACTATCCATCTGTTCCCAACCCATTGCAATTCCTACAAAATAACCCAGAATAACCATGAAGATAATTTGGACTGTGGCGGTTATGGAGGCGGAGCCACCGACTTTCATCAGTTTCTTAAAACTAAATTCCAACCCTAAACTGAATAGTAAAAATATGATTCCAATTTCGGCCCAAACTTCAACACTTGCTTTATCTTCGACCGAAGGAAAAAAGTCAAAATTATTTCCCGCTAAAAATCCAGCAACCAAATAACCTAGAACTAAAGGTTGTTTGATTTTTTTAAATAATAACACCGCAATTCCCGCTGTCATCAAAATTAAGCCCAAATCACTGATAAGAGGTTTCAATTGCGAGGTAGCACTTGCCGTCATTAAAAAGGAAGAGAAAAAATGAATCACGAGAAAAATTTAAGGTTTTCGGAAAGATAAATAAAAAGCAAATAAAATGCTAAGATTTGATTAGCAGATTTGTTGTTTTTAGGATTTTTTTAAAATAATCCCTTCCAGCTAATTGTAAGCAGAAAGGGATTATTATATTTTGAAAATGGATTATACTCCTAAATAGTTACTAGGAGAAATTACCAGTAATTCATTTTTAATTTTATCAGAAACTTCTAATGTATGAATGAATGCATGGATTGATTCTTTATTAATCGCAGTATTTGTTCTTGTTAAGCCTTTCAACGCTTCATATGGATTTGGATAGCCTTCACGTCTTAAAATCGTTTGAATTGCTTCGGCAACCACTGCCCAGTTGTTCTCTAAATCTTCCGCAAATTTTGGTTCGTTTAAAAGTAATTTATTTAAACCTTTTAAAGTCGCTTCAAAAGCAATTAAAGTATGTCCCATTGGTACACCGATATTTCTTAAAACGGTGCTATCCGTCAAATCACGCTGCAATCTTGATAAAGGTAATTTTGCCGAAAGGTGTTCAAAAATCGCGTTTGCAATTCCTAAATTTCCCTCTGAATTTTCAAAATCAATTGGATTTACTTTATGCGGCATTGCTGAAGAACCAATTTCGCCTTCTTTAATTTTTTGTTTGAAGTAATCCATTGAAACGTACGTCCAAATATCTCTGTTCAAATCAATAATGATCGTGTTGATTCTTTTTAAAGCATCGAAAAATGCTGCAAAGTGGTCGTAATGTTCAATTTGTGTCGTTGGAAACGAATGATGTAATCCTAATTTTCCTACAACAAAGTCGGTTCCGAACATTTTCCAATCCGTTTTTGGGTAAGCGACGTGATGTGCATTGAAATTTCCGGTCGCTCCACCAAATTTTGCTGCAAACGGAATTGTAAATAAGGAACGCATTTGTTCTTCTAAGCGTTCTACGAAAACTGCGATTTCTTTTCCCAATCGAGTAGGAGAGGCCGGTTGTCCGTGTGTTCGAGCTAACATTGGAATGGCTGCCCATTCAATACTTAATTCTTTCAACTTTGAAATTAAAGCCACCAAACTTTTCAAATATACATTTTCAAAAGCTTCTTTCGTAGAAAGAGGAATGGCGGTATTGTTAATATCTTGTGAAGTCAATCCGAAGTGGATGAACTCTTTATATTGGTTTAAACCTAAATTATCGAAAGCACTTTTGATAAAATATTCGACTGCTTTTACGTCGTGATTTGTAGTCTTTTCAATGTCTTTTATCGATTGAGCATCTGCAGCAGAAAAATTCCGATAAATGTCGCGTAGTTTTTCAAAAAGAGATGCATCCACATTTTGGAGTTGTGGCAAAGGAATTTCGCATAATGCAATAAAATACTCGATTTCTACTAAAACGCGGTACTTGATTAATGCCTCTTCAGAGAAGTAAGGCGAAAGACTCATTGTTCTATTTCTATACCGTCCATCAATTGGCGATACAGCATTCAATTCAGTTAAAAGACTCATTGTAGTTGTGTTTTGTAAGTCGGCAAAGATACGGTTTTAACACCAAAAGTCAAACGTAGAATTTCAACAATTACAGCTAAAATTATCTACTTGATAATAACATGATAGAAGTGATCTACTTCAATAATTCTTTTTTTAATAGTTGCATTCCTTCTGAAGCTTTATTAGCGAAAACTACTAATTTATTTCGGAGGTTGGGAATTTTAATTGGTTTTGGGTCGATGTAATAAATCGTAGCATTTTTAGGTGCGAAGTCCACTAATCCTGCCGCAGGATAAACTTGCAGTGAGGTTCCAATCACTAATACTAAATCGGCTTCTGAAGTCAATTGAACGGCTTCTTCTAATGCCGGAACTTCTTCGCCATACCAAACAATATGGGGACGCAAATTAAAACCGTTTTCATCTTTATCCGAATCTAATAAATCTGTTTTCCAATCTAAAATGTGATTTGGATTTTGAGTACTTCTCACTTTTAAAAGTTCACCGTGCAAATGTAAAACGTTTGAACTTCCGGCACGTTCATGCAAATCATCTACATTTTGAGTAATGATTTGCACGTCAAAATCATTTTCTAATTCTGCGAGAATTAAGTGCGCTTCATTTGGTTTTACGGTTAATAATTGTTGGCGTCTTTTGTTGTAAAAATCCAAAACTAATGCAGGATTTTTGCGATAACCTTCAGGAGTGGCAACTTCCATAACATCATGGCCTTCCCAAAGTCCATCGCTGTCGCGAAAAGTTTGAATACCGCTTTCAGCACTTATTCCGGCGCCTGAGAAAACAATTAGTTTCTTTTTCATATTTGATTATAAGTTATAAAGCTACCATTTTTTACTATTTTTGCCAAAATTAAAATAATGATTGACCTCAAATACCTTGAATTTCTAGAAAACATATTGACTGACAACCGAAAAGAGCGTTTTGCTACTGTTTTAGCAAATCGTACGAATCACTTTACCGTTGCGATGGAAGATGTCTTTCAGTTGCATAACACAAGTGCGGTGATGCGAAGTTGTGAAGTTTTTGGAGTACAAGAATTGAATATAGTAGAGGAGAAGTTCGGTAAAAGCATCGACAAGGAAATTGCGATGGGTGCTCAAAAATGGGTTGATGTAAATCGTTTTGAGTCCATTACTAATTGTATTGAAAGCTTGAAATCGAAAGGATATCAAATTATCGCTACGACGCCACATGACAATGACTGCATGTTGGATGATTTTGACGTTTCTAGAAAATCAGCTTTTTTCTTTGGAACAGAACGCGACGGACTTTCTGAAGAAGTATTAAAAAATGCAGATGGTTTCTTAAAAATTCCAATGGTTGGCTTTACGGAGAGTTTAAACATTTCAGTTTCAGCAGCAATTACGCTTCAAAATTTGACAAGTAGACTTCGGAAAACAGATATTAAATGGCAACTTTCGGAAGAAGAAATTTTGGTAAAAAGATTGCAATGGGCTAAAAACACGATTAAAGATATCAAGCGAATTGAGAAAAGATATTATGAGGAAAATCCTAAAAGTGAGTAAATTACTTCCTTTTCAGAATTTTATATTCTTCGTAACACGCACTAATTGCATCCATGATTTGCAAATCATTAGCCGTTTTTACAAAAGCTTCTGAATAGTTGCAACGTTCCATGATTTCGGCGATTTCAGATTTCGTAACGCCTAAGAGTGCTGAAATTGTTTCGCGGTCAAATTTGGAAGCCAAAAGATTTTTAACCGTATCGTCTTTCTTCATCTCCTTCAAACGCCTAAGTTCTTTGGGTTTCTTTCCAAAAAAATTGTACAACATATCAGCCGGATTGAAGATTGATCCCAAAACTCTACCAAAAGCATTTGGCGAATATTCTCCTGCTTCATAACCTTCAGGAAGTCCTGAAATACTGTATCGGTAATTTTCTCTTGTTGGAATTAACTTCGCGTCAATTTCTAAATAACCTGTCAATACATACTGACGAACAACTACTTCTTCCAAAGCATACGCTTTTTGTGTCAGTTGGATGGTAGTTGATTTATTTTTAATCCAGTCGTTTGTCACTTTTACTTTTATGGATTTATAGCCAAGAAGTGAAATGTGAAGGGTGTCATTGGCGAAAGCCATAAGAGAAAATTCACCCTGATCGTTAGTTACAACACCTTTTACGGTATTGACATTTATAACATTTACGCTGGAAATAACCAATCCTGAAGTATCATCTTTAATGACTCCTTTGATGATTGCACTGTCTTCTTTTTGTTGAGCAAAAAGGAAGTTAGAAACGAAAGTAAAAAAGAAAACTGCAAGATATTTCATGACTGATTTTAAAACCTTAAAAGTAGTAAAACAGTTGAAACAATCTTGCAGTTTGCCTATAATTATAAGAAAATTAACTAATTTTCTTAGCTTTTTCTTGGTCTTCTTGGTCTATCAGAATCACCGAAACTTTCTGAACGTCTTGGCGCTCTGTCTGAACTTTCAGTTCTTGGAGCTCTGTCAGATGAACCTTCTCTTCTTGGAGCAGCACTTCTTCTTCCAAATCCACCTTCTGATGAACCGCCAGATCTTTCACTTCTGAAACCACCTTCGCGTTTTGCACCAAATCCGCCACCACCAGAACCTTCACGTCTTGGACCAAATCCTCCAGAACTTCTGCCGCCAGAACTTCTTTCGCCACCTGATCTTCCACCGCCAGATCCACCTCTATTGTTATGGTCACGTCTTCCGCCACCATCATTTTTAGAGATTTCAACGTTGATTCTGCGTCCTTCAATCTGCGTGTTATTCAAAATCTCCATTACTTTATCAGAGTGTTCCGCATCCGTATTAAAGAAAGAGAAACCTTCTTTAACGTCTACTTTATAAACGTCATCACGACCTAAATCTAATGTTTCTTTCAGGAAATCTTTCAATTGCATCCAGTCAAAATTGTCTCTTGAACCGATGTTTACGAAATAACGAACTGCGTCAGAATTACTCATCGGACGATCTCCACGTTCTTCGCGAGGACCAGCTGATTGATTTGACAAGTCACGAGATTTCTTGTAGTAATTGATAAAACGATTAAATTCAACAGAAACCATTTTCTTAATCAACTCTTCTTTAGTCAGGTCTTCAAGAACGCTGTTAATTGTTGGTAAGTACGGATTAATTTCGCTATCAACCTCTGTATCCTTAATTTTATTTGCTAAGTGTAACAACTGAATTTCGCAGATTTCAATTCCAGAAGGAATCGTTTTCTCTTCGAATTTCTGTTTGATTGTACGCTCGATCGAAGAAATTTTACGCAACTCACTTTTCGTTACAATAACGATAGAAGTTCCTAATTTTCCTGCACGACCTGTACGACCAGAACGGTGGTTGTAAATTTCAATTTCGTCTGGCAGTTGGTAATTAACTACGTGAGTAATATTATCAACGTCAATTCCACGAGCAGCAACATCAGTTGCAACAAGCATTTGGATTTGATGACCTCTAAACGATTTCATTACACCGTCTCTTTGTGCTTGTGATAAATCACCGTGCAAAGCTGCAGCACTATAACCATCTTCAATTAATTTTTCTGCAACAGCTTGTGTGTCCCGTTTTGTACGACAGAAAACTACGGAGAAAATGTCTGGATTCGCATCAGCTAAACGTTTCAAAGCTTCGTAACGATCACGTGCATTTACTAAGTAAAATTCGTGAGAAACGGTAGACGAACCAGAGTTTTTAGTTCCAACAGTGATTTCAATTGGATCATGCATGAATTGTTTTGCAATTCGTGCAACTTCTTGCGGCATTGTAGCTGAAAACAACCAAGTGCTTTTTTCGTCAGGCGAAGTGGAAAGGATGTTTACGATATCTTCGTAGAAACCCATGTTCAACATTTCATCTGCCTCATCAAGAACGCAATAGTTAATTTTTGAAATATCAACTAATCCACGGTTGATCATATCTTGCATTCTACCTGGAGTGGCAACAATAATTTGTGCACCTCTCTTGATTTCGCGGGCTTGATCAGAGATACTAGCACCACCATAAACAGCAACAACGTTGATGTTTTTTTCGTACTTAGAGTAATCTTTAATTCCGTTTGTAATTTGCAAGCAAAGTTCGCGTGTTGGCGATAAGATTAATGCTTGTGTACTTCTGTTGTCAGCATCAATTTTTTGTATAAGTGGAAAACCAAAAGCTGCCGTTTTCCCAGTACCCGTTTGAGCTAACGCAACCATATCAGTGTCCTTTTCCAATAATAGGGGAATCGCTTTCTCCTGTACTTCAGTCGGATTTTCAAATCCTAGATCGATAATCGCCTTCAGTAACGATTCACTCAATCCTAATTGTTCAAATTTATTCATATAGTATTTTAAAATATTTTGCAAAAGTACAGCAAATATTTCTGAATTGCTAATGTTAATTTAAGTTTTATTGCAATACTAGTAATTGATTATCAATAAATTATGACTGCGTTAACTTTCTAAGTGTACTTTTAGCGGTGCATTTTAAGTTGGAATTTTACTTTCTCTACGGTAAATTAGATTATTTTCCGCTTAAAAAAGATAATAATTGTGACACCGCTTGACCACGGTGACTTATTGCTGATTTTTCTTTTTGATCCATTTCAGCAAAGGTAATTTCGTATTTAGTAGGTTGGAAAATAGGGTCGTAGCCAAATCCTTGATTTCCTTTCTGTGTAGTGGTAATATTGCCGTCAATTATTCCAGTAAATAATTTTTGTTCGTCATTTAAGTTTAGCGCAATTACCGTTTTAAAATTTGCCTTCCTGTTTTGAACGTCTTTTAGTTCTTTTAAAACTTTATCAATATTATCCTGGTCGTTTTTTTGTTCTCCAGCAAATCGTGCAGAATATACTCCTGGAGCGCCATTTAAATAGTCCACTTCCAGTCCTGAATCATCAGCAAAGCAGTTGTAACCATACTTTTCAGTTACATAATCAGCTTTTAGTATGGCGTTTCCCTCAATGGTTTCCGCAGTTTCTGGAATATCTTCGAAGCATCCAATGTCTTTTAAACTTAAGATTTGGATTTCAGAACCAACTAAATTCTGAATTTCCTCTATTTTATGGAGGTTGTTTGAAGCGAAAACAAGTTGCATATACGATTTGTTGAGTTATACTTCTTCCATAATTGCTTTTAACCCGTCAACCGTTACTGGTTTTAGAATATAATTGCTGACGTTAGAATACGTTTTTGCTTTTTCAATATCAGCATTGTCAATTGATGATGTGATGATGTATATTGTGATTTTCTGTTTGCAAGGGATTTTAATGAATTCGTCGAGAAATTCCCAGCCGTCCATAATAGGCATATTTAAATCCAATAAGATCAAGTCAGGCAAAGTTCCTTCGGCTAAGATGATTTTCTCGAGCGTTTCGATTGCGTTCTTTCCGTTGTTGAAAATCATAAAGCTTTCACAGAAATTCGCAATTTTCATAAGACGTTGCGTTCCAAAAATATAAATTGGATCGTCGTCAATAATACAAGTTAAGGCAATTTTTTTCAAATCTTAAATGTTATTTTAAAGGTTGTACCCTGATTTAATTTACTTTCTACTTCTATTTTTCCACCCATTGCTTCAACTTGGTTTTTTGTAATAAAAAGGCCAATTCCTCGAGCATCGGTGTTCGTGTGAAATGTTTTGTACATTCCAAATATTTTTGCGCCATTCTTCTGTAAATCTATTCCAATTCCGTTATCAGAAATGATCAATTCAAGTGAATCTTCAGTTAATAAGCAGTTTAAAGAGACGTATTTTGTTCCTTCCGCTTTTGAATACTTGATTGCATTGCTCAAAAGATTATTAATAATACTACTTATGTAAGCAGTTATACCCAATACCTTTTCGCCTTTCGAAATATTGTTTTCTATTACAACTTGCTTTTCATTTGCAAACACTTGTAAATTTCTAATGTTCATTTCTACTACATCTTGCAGATTGACTACTTCTAAATTTTCAATCAGCGTTGTATTTAATTGCACCACTTCATTTAGATGTGTAATCGTTTCTTTCAGATCGTTTGAAGCTGTTTTCAAATACAGAATAAATTCATTTTCTTTGAATTCAGGATGGTCATGCACTAAAAGTTCGAGTAACATTTTGAAATTTGAAGCGTGTGAACGTAAATTATGTGAAACAATATGGGCAAAATTTTTCAGTCGCTCATTTTGATCTTTTGTAATTTCCAGCAGAGATGTAATTTCTCGTTCTACTTTTTTAATTTCTGTCAAATCGATAGCAACACCTAAGTAACCAACAATTTCTCCACTTTCTACTATTTCCGTCACAGTCAAAAGCACGGGAAATTCATATCCTTCTTTGTGTGTATATGTCCATTCCCTAGTTTCGAAACCATTTTCAACTAAATTTGCAAATACTTCAAAATCAGTATCCTCATCAGTTAAAGATAACGTCTCTTTTCGAGTCTCAATTTCTACTGCGGAATGTAAAAAATCCGCCGTGTGAATACCAATCATTTCTGCAGCTTTATAACCAAGCAGGTTTTCAGCACCAGTATTGAAATTTTTGATTAATCCTTTTCTGTCGGTTGCTACAATGCTGACTTGCGTACTTGCGTTAAAAACAGCTTCTAGTTTTTTAATAGCCGTTTCTAATTTGTTTTTAGCTTCAACATTTGCAGTAATATCTACAATTTGATATGTGTATTGATACGGTGTTCCGTCGTTATTTCTAACAACCGAAGCCGATAAAGTAACGTGAATGATAGCTCCGTTTTTGTTAATATAACGTTTGTCAAGTTGGTAATTATCAATGGTTCCGTCGGCCAAATCATTTAATAATTTCACATCGGCGTCTAAATCTTCGGGATGGGTAATCTCGTGAAAAGTTTTTGTTTTTAATTCTTCCGCACTATAGCCTACTATTTGGCACAGCTTTTTGTTCACTTCAATCCAAGTTCCATATTCATCCAAAATAGCCATACCGATTGCAGCGTATTCGAAATTTCCACGAAAGGTGTTTTCGCTAATTCGCAATTTTTCCGACTGCAACCGTTGCTTTGTAATGTCTTGAAATACACCAATAATTTTTGCAGGTTTTCCTTCGCTATCTCTAAAAATTTTACCAAAACAACGCACCCATTTCATGTTGTTTTTAGCTGTAAGAATGCGACAGTTTAAATCAAAAGGTTTGGATTTTTTAATTGTTTCCTGCAATGCTCTTACTACTTTTCTTCTGTCGTCGGGAAAGTAAAAATCAAGGCCAACATCTACGCGAGGATTAAAACTTTCATCTACCTCATGGATTTTATAGACTTGTTTTGTCCACGTAATATCGCCGGTTTTTAAGTTAATTTCCCAACCTCCAATTTCAGCAATTTTCTCTAATTCTGAGAAAATTTCTTTTTGTGCAAATAACTCATTGGTAAGGTTTTCGATGTCTTTATTTGAAGGATCAATTCCTAAAATTTCAGTGTTTGCAAAAATGTAACCTGTAACTCGATTTAAGTAATCCTTTACTGCTAAATATTCGACTTCAAAAGTGATTAGTTCTCTTGCACTTGTAAAATACTCCAACGTAAGTTTGTTATCAGAATTTTCTAAAATCTGAGTCAAAAGTGGTTTTCCGTGCGTTAAATTTAATAATTTCTCAATAGTGAAGTTCTCTTTATCCTGAGGCTTTTTATAACCCAATTTCTTCAGAAATTGCTGATTGATGTAAATCGACTTTTCTAATAGATCCCAAATCCAAAAGCCCTCAAAAGCTCGATTTTCTATGAAGAAAAGCGTTTCAGGACGCGATATATTTTTTTCAAAAATGGAGAAAGAGGTTTGGATCATTGCCAAAAGGTTGGAAATTATATTTTAGATATTCTAAAAACATGCTAAAAGTACAAAAAAATCTAGTTTTAAAAATTAAATCTGTAGGAATTCCGTTGAATGGTTCATAAATACCGACGACATGAGCGTGTACCCAATCAAATTAGGGTGAACGCCATCAGTAAAATAATTAGTATTTATAAAATCACCATTTTTAAATTGATGGTAAAAATCAAGATACGAGATCGTTTTATTATTAGAACACGATTTTAAAAATGCATTAAGAACACTTATTTTTTCAAAAGAAGTGATTTTTGGATTCCAATAATACTTAGAAACCGGTAAAATGGAACATAAGATTACTTTGATGTTATTTTGTAAAGCGAGATCAATGATCGATCTAAAATTTTCTTTTATTTCATCCAGTGTTATTGGACCGCAGTTTTCAGCAATATCGTTGGTGCCCACTAACACAACTGCAACTTTTGGTTTTAAATCAATTACGTCTAGTTGAAAACGATGTAAAATCTGTGCGGTAGTTTGTCCGTTAATGCCTCGATTTATATAATGCGGTTTTTTTTTGAATAGAGTATGTTCATTCCAACCCGCTATTATGGAATCGCCAATAAATACAATCCGATTTTCGTCCGAATATACTTTTAGTTTTTCATTTGCCAATCGGAATTTCTCTAAATACGCCCAATCGTGGTTTGAATGATCCAAAGAGAATAGATTATTTCTTTCCGTTTTTATAACGTACTTTTTCTACGACATCAATTTTTGGCTCTTTCTTTTTAGGTCGAGCACTACTGCTTTTAGCATCAGGTTTTCCGGTTGAAGATGAAGGCTTTCCAGTAGAATAAGGCTTGTTAGCCGAATATGGTTTTCCACTTGATGAAGGTTTTCCTTTTGGAGCAGTAGATGTCGCTTTAGGCTTTGCCGATTGATCACGATTATTTACTTCGTCGCGATTTTTAGAAATGACATCCATCGCATTTTTAGGCTCTTCTTTTGTTCCTCGTAAATGAATAATCAATCCGTTCAAAAAATTACGCAAGACTTGGTCGCCACATTCCATAAAATTAGGATGGTCTTCTGCTCTGAAAAGTGCGTTTAATTCTGGCTTGTCCATACGGAAATCTACTAAAGCTAGAATCTCTAGAATTTGTTCGTCTCTCAATTGTAATGCAACTCTTAATTTTTTGAAAATATCGTTATTATTCATAAAGGAAAATTTTTGTAAAGGTAATTTTTATTTTTTAGTAAAAAGACAGGATGATTTAATATTGTCTTTTTAAGATTAATTTTAAAAAGCGCCTATAATTTTAATCTCGCAAAGTCGCAGATACGCAAATTTGGAATACACTTGCTTTGCGGTTTTGCGACTTTGCGAGATAATTTTTTAAAAGTAAGCGAGAAACTATTCGTTTTAAAACAACCATTTCACTGCTTGCTCAAAGTTTTCTCTCCATAACTTTTCATTATGTTCGCCCTCTTTTACAATTACCGTTTTATTCAATTTCAAACAATAGCAGCGATTGTGGTCAAGTAGTCGTTCCATCTTCTTTAAATCTGAAACCATAGTTTCACTTTCTTTGTCACCACTTAGAAAGAAAATTTTAGCTTTCGTAGTTTCCGATTGTTCCATCAACGTATAAATTTCATCGGAAAACCAAAAAGATGGTGAAAAAACTCCTGCTTTTCCAAAAACTTCTGGATATTTCAAAACGCCGTAAAACGAAATTAATCCACCGAGTGAACTTCCAAAAATGGCTGTGTTTCGGGGATTTGATTTTGTTCTGTAAATACTGTCGACTTTTGGCTTCAAAGTTTTTACAATGAATTCTAAATAGTTATCGCCATTTCCGCCGCCATATTTCTCGTTTTGATAGGGTGTCAGTTCGTCCAATCGTTTATCATTTCCATGTTCAATTCCAATCACAATTAATTGTGCATTCATTTTATTTAGTGTTTCATCGGCTTCCCATTCGCCAACGAAGGAAGTCTTTGCGTCAAAAAGATTTTGAGCATCATGCATATAAATTGTTGGATACTTTTTAGTTGAAGTTGCGTAATCTTTCGGTAGATAAATCCATATTTTCTTTTGCACATTTAATTCAGGTGAAAAGATTTCGAAAGTAGTTACATTCGCCGATGCTGTAGATTCCTGAGCGTAAACAGTTACAGAAAGAAAAAGAGTAATTATGAAAATGAAAATCTTTTGCATGCAGTAGAAACTTGTGATTTTGAATAAAAAGAAATAGTTTAGCTAAAAATAGCTTTTTTATGAATACGCACGCGACAAAAATAAATTTATTGAGCGAAATGATTGCCTTTTCCATCGTTGATGGCGAATTACACGAACGCGAATATCAATTTTTAGCTTTGGTTGCAACCGAATTAAAAATAACGAAGCAAGAATTCCAAGATTTATTTCACCAAGAACATTTCGTGATTCCTATAAAATCTGAAAATCAACGAATTCAGCAATTTTATCGTTTGGCTTTGTTAATGCATATTGATGGCGTTTTACACGAAAAAGAAGCGATTGCCATCAAACAAATTGCGATTGATATGGGATTAAATCCTTCAGCAACTTCACGTTTTTTAGAATTAATTCGGAAGACTAAAAACCGAATTATCGAGCCAAACGAAGTTTACGCTTTATTTAAAGAACAACGAAATTAAAATACTTTTTCCTGCAATGCTTTAATATCGTCACGGAGTTTTGCCGCTTGCATAAAATCCAATTCCTTCGCCGCTTTTTCCATTGATTTCCGTTTTTCCCGAATCAATTTGTCTACCGCATCTTTTGTCATATAAGTTGTATCAGGCTCTGCAGCAATTGACGCTGTGTTTCCTAATTCATAATCGACCAATTTATTTTTGGTAAACGCACTTTCAATTTTCTTATTCAATGCCATTGGAACGACATTATTATCCGTGTTGTACTGCATTTGTTTTGCTCGGCGATATTCTGTGTCATCAATTGTTTTTTGCATACTAACAGTCATTTTGTCCGCATACATAATCGCTTTTCCGTTTAAATTTCGAGCCGCACGACCAATAGTCTGCGTCAAAGAACGATTACTTCGCAAAAAACCCTCTTTGTCAGCATCCAAAATTGCAACCAATGAAACTTCAGGTAAATCCAAGCCTTCACGCAATAAATTGACACCAATTAAAACATCAAAAATTCCTTTTCGCAAATCCTGCATGATTTCAATTCGTTCTAAAGTGTCGACTTCCGAGTGAATATAGCGACAACGAATATTTAATTTTGTCAGGTATTTTGCTAATTCTTCCGCCATTCTTTTGGTCAATGTCGTTACCAAAACGCGTTCGTCAATTTCTGCACGAATCTGAATTTCCTCAATTAAATCATCAATTTGATTCAAACTCGGACGAACTTCAATAATCGGGTCCAACAATCCCGTAGGACGAATAATTTGTTCGACATAAACGCCATCTGATTTTTCCAATTCGTAATCTGCTGGAGTCGCCGAAACGTAAATCACTTGATTTTGCATCGCCTCAAATTCCTCAAAACGCAAAGGTCGGTTGTCCATTGCTGCTGGAAGTCGGAAACCGTATTCTACCAAATTTTCCTTTCGACTTCTGTCGCCACCATACATTGCGTGAACTTGCGAAAGCGTCACGTGACTTTCGTCCACAATGGTCAAGAAATCTTTTGGAAAATAATCCAATAAACAGAACGGTCGAGTTCCCGGAAGTCGGCCATCAAGGTAACGCGAATAATTTTCAATACCGGAACAATAACCCAATTCCCGAATCATTTCTAAATCGAAATTCGTTCGTTCTTCTAATCGTTTGGCTTCTAAATGTTTTCCAATTTCTTTAAAATAGTCAACTTGCTTTACCAAATCTTGCTGAATTTCCCAAATTGCGCCATTCAAAACATCGGGCGAAGTCACAAACATATTCGCAGGATAAACGGTCAACGTATTGTATTTTTCAACCACCAAAGATGTTTTTGCATCAAAAGCTTCAATTTCTTCAATCTCATCACCAAAGAAATGTACGCGAAAAGGTTCGTCGCCATAACTCGGAAATATCTCAACCGTGTCGCCCTTTATACGGAATGTTCCGGGTGTGAATTCGGCTTCAGTCCTAGAATATAAACTTTGAACGAGTTGATGTAAAAGTTTCGTTCGGGAGATGATTTGGTCTCTATCTAAAGTGATTACATTTTTTTGAAACTCAACCGGATTTCCAATTCCGTACAAACAAGAAACGGAGGCAACAACCAAAACATCGCGTCGTCCCGAAAGGAGGGAAGACGTCGTACTCAAACGCATTTTCTCTAATTCTTCGTTGATAGACAAATCTTTTTCAATGAAAACTCCCGTAACTGGCATAAAAGCTTCCGGCTGATAATAGTCGTAGTACGAAACGAAATATTCCACCGCATTGTTCGGAAAAAACTGTTTGAACTCTGAATATAGTTGAGCAGCCAACGTTTTATTATGTGCCAAAACCAAAGTCGGTCTTTGCACTTCTTCAATCACATTCGCCACCGTAAATGTTTTACCCGAACCGGTAACTCCTAAAAGTGTCTGGAATTTTTCCCCATTTTCTATTCCTTCCGCAAGTTTTTTAATCGCTTGAGGTTGGTCGCCTTTGGGTTGGTAATCGGATACAACGTTGAATTTCATAAATGCAAACTTACGAATGTTTTATGTGGAAAAAGATTAAGCAAAACTTAAAACTTTTGATTAATTTGGGCGTTACCACAAGGGTCGGGCAATCCGTTCCCGCTTTTTTTTGAGGCAAAGAAAAATTGCCTCAAAAAAAGAGCTCCACTTCTGTCCCTAACGCAAAATGTGCTCAAACAGAAATTCTCTTCTATAAATCAAAAATCGTTTTCCGCACTCGGCTTTTGTTCATCAAACCTTCCGTTATTCATACGACTTTCCGTCATAAAAGTCCACGCTAAAATGCGACTCGTTTTCTGACCTTGTTTCATCTCAATGACTTTGATTTCTGTTGGCTCGATTTTATTTAGCACTTTAGTCAAACTTTTTAAATGTTCGTTTTTTGAAACTAAAGTCGTAAACCACATCACTTGTTGCTGATATTTAGCACTTTCAAAAATCATTTGAGTGATGAATTTTACTTCGCCACCTTCGCACCATAATTCATCTGAAATTCCACCAAAATTGGGTGTTTTATCAGTTGCATCTTTCTGTAAACCTAGATTATTTAACTTACGAGTCGTTCCTCTCTTCGCATCATCTGCCGACAAATGAAAAGGTGGATTACACATCGTAAAGTGAAATTTATCTTCCGATTCGATAATATCTTTAAAAATAAAACGCGAATTTAATTGCTGTTGCAAAGCTATTTTCTCGCCTAATTCAGGATTGTGTTGTAAAATCGTTGAGCAATTTTTCAATGCTCTCAAATTAGTATCTGTAGCTACAAAATCCCAACCGTAAACGCTAGCACCAATTAATGGATAAATACAATTCGCACCAACACCAATGTCCAAACCTTTGACATAACTTCCTGTAGGAATTTCTGCTTTATTTCCTTTGATTAAATCAGCGATATAGTGAATGTAATCCGCTCGTCCTGGAATTGGTGGACAAAGAAAACCTTCTGGAACGTCCCAATTTTCAACATTATAGTAATGCATCAAAAGTGATTTATTCAGACTTTTAACCGCTTTTGGATTGTCAAAATCGATTGTTAGTTTGTCTGTGTCTTTTACTTTTTGAACGTACTGTTGTAATTTTGGATTGGTTTGCACTAATAATTCAAAGTCGTAACGCGAACGGTGACTGTTTCTGGGATGCAAATTATTTTTTTCTGTAGATTCCATTTAGTTGATTAACTGATTAATTTTTGCGTATTGCAAAAGCATTATTGTTTTGGCATCGACAATTTCGCCTGAAGCAATCATGTTGTAAGCCGTTTCAAAAGGAAGTTCGATGACTTCAATATTTTCGTGTTCGGAAGCTAAACCTCCGCCTTTTCCCTTCTTCATTTCATCGTCGTATTCAGCGACAAAGAAATGAATAATTTCTGTAACAGCACCTGGAGACATATACGCTTGAAATATTTTTTTTACATCGTGTAATTCATAACCCGTTTCTTCTTCGGTTTCTCGTTTGATGCATTCCTCTGGATGTTCTTCTTCCAAAACTCCTGCACAAGCTTCTACTAAAAATCCCGATTCGTTTTTATTTAAATAGGTGGGAAGTCGGAATTGTTTAATTAAAACAACCGACTTTTTAATTTTATTGAAAAGTAGGATTGTAGCGCCATCACCACGGTCGTACACTTCTCTTTTATGTACTTCAACTTCACCGTCTTCTTTGGTGTATTCTAATGTTATTTTAGAAAGTTTTGCCCAATTGGCAGAGAGCACTTCAGTGTTGGTGATATTTATATTTGAATTCTTCATAATAATTTTAAATTTAATCGTGGCATTCCATTAATAATAAATCGCCATCAGAATGTGTAATTGTTACAATTCCATCGTTTAAAACGGAGTTGCTACTTCCGGTTCTGTAACCAATAGTTAACGTATCGTTTTCCAAAGGATATTCTAAATTTTCCGATGAAATTCCGTCAACTGAACCAATTGGAATCAAAGACAAAATCGTTTTCGCAGGATACCATTTTTGAAATTTTTTTGGCAACTGAAAGATTTTCGAGTAATCGTCAAGAATCACAATTTTCAATTCCTTTTTATACCTAATTATGTTTGTAACATTCGTAATCGTATGGTCTGCACGACGTCCCGTTGCCCAAACTACATTTACAGCAGGAATTTTTCGTTCAATTAAATAATCGAATGCTTTCTCTAAATCCGTTTTATTTTGATTTGGCGTGTGCACAATTTCAATCGGATATTGCGAATCTTTGTACTTTTCTGCGTTGAAATTTCTGTCGAAATCACCTAACAAAACATCGACTTTAATTCCCAATTCAATTACTCGGGTAATTGCAGAATCAAGCACGACAACAATTGGCGACCATTCTAGTAATTGCCCTAAAAGTTCAGAACTGCAACTTTCGCCATTGGCAATAATTAAAGCTGGTTCTTGGTCGTCGCGAACGATGTGGTGAGATGACATTCGAGTAAAATTTAATTAGAAGTGTAAATATAAAAAAAGACGACTTTTAATAAGCCGTCTTTTTCAAAATTAGTTGTAAAATGCTATTTTAATTTTGTCAAAGCATTATTGAAAGTCGCACTTGGACGCATTGCCTTGTCCGTTTTCTGAAAATCAGGATTATAATAACCGCCCAAATCTTGCGGTTTACCTTGAGCACTAATTAATTCTGCATTGATTTTATCCTCGTTTTCCGATAATTCTTTTGCGATAGGAGTGAACGTAGCTTTCAATTCAGCATCTTCATTTTGAGCAGCCAAAGCTTGAGCCCAATATAGAGCCAAATAAAAATGTGAACCACGATTGTCGATTTGACCAATTTTTCTTGCAGGCGATTTATCAGTATCTAAAAATTTCTCTGTCGCAACGTCCAAAGCATCTGCAATTATAAGTGCTTTTGAATTATCGTTATTTTGACCTAAAAATTCTAGTGAAGCACCCAAAGCCAAGAATTCACCTAGAGAATCCCAACGCAAATAGCCTTCTTCAATAAATTGCTCAATGTGTTTTGGAGCAGAACCTCCAGCACCAGTTTCGAACAATCCACCACCATTCATTAGTGGAACGATAGAAAGCATTTTAGCGGAAGTTCCCACTTCTAAAATTGGAAACAAATCGGTTAAATAATCACGTAAAACGTTTCCGCTTACGGAAATAGTGTCCAGGCCTTTAACGATTCGTTCTAAAGAATAATTTGTAGCGTCAATTGGATTCATAATGTGTATTTCCAATCCCGTTAAATCGTGGTCTTTTAAATATAATTGTACTTTTTTAGTTACTTCTCGATCGTGTGCTCTGTTTTCATCTAACCAGAAAACGGCAGGCGTATTAGAAAGTCGGGCACGATTTACAGCTAGTTTTACCCAGTCCTGAATAGGAGCGTCTTTTACTTCACACATTCTGAAAATATCACCCGGTGCTACTTCTTGTTCAGATAATACGTTTCCGTTGTTGTCGATAATTTGAACTGTTCCGGCTAAAACTTTGCGGAATGTTTTGTCGTGCGAACCATATTCTTCTGCTTTTTGAGCCATTAAACCTACATTGGAAACACTTCCCATTGTTACAGGATCCAATGCACCATTTTTCTTACAGAATTCAATTGTAGCTTCGTATAAACCCGCATAAGAACGGTCTGGAATAAGTGCTAACGTATCTTGTAATTTTCCTTCCTTATTATACATTTTTCCCGAAGTACGAATCATCGCGGGCATTGAAGCATCAACGATGACGTCAGAGGGAACGTGTAAATTCGTAATTCCTTTTTCAGAATTTACCATTGCTACCGCTGGACCATTTTCGAACGCTTTATCGATGTCCGCTTTAATTTCTTGTTCTTTCGGATGTCCTTTTATTTTTTCATATAAAGAAGCTAAACCATTTTTAGAATCAACTTGCAATTCAGCAAATTCAGTTGCATATTTTTCAAAAACAGCTGCAAAAAACACTTCTAAAACAGCGCCAAAAATGATCGGGTCAGACACCTTCATCATTGTTGCTTTTAAGTGTACAGAAAGTAAAAGTCCTTTTGACTTTGCCACTTCCATTTCTTTCGCAATAAAATCCTTTAAGGTTCCTATTTTCAAAACAGCACTGTCAATTATTTCACCTGAAATCAGCGGACTTGCTTCTTTCATCATTTTTATCGTTCCGTCTTTTTGAACTAATTGAATGCTGTAACTCGTTTGTTTATCAATAGTCACCGACTTTTCACTTCCGTAGAAATCGTCTTTTGGCATACTGGCAACTTCAGTTTTAGAATCTGCCGACCAAGCACCCATAGAATGTGGATGCTTTCTAGCATAATTCTTAACCGCTTTTGGAGCACGACGATCTGAATTTCCTTCTCTCAAAACGGGATTTACCGCTGAACCTAAAACTTTAGCATACGTCGCTTTAATTTTAGTTTCCTCGTCATTGGTTGGATTATCAGGGTAATTTGGAACTGCAATACCGTCCTTTTGAAGTTCTGCAATTGCTTCTTTCAATTGTGGAACTGATGCCGAAATATTTGGCAATTTAATAATATTTGCTTCTGGAGTTGTTGCCAATTTTCCAAGTTCGCCCAAAGCATCTTCTCTTTGCTGCTCTTTCTTCACGTAGTCCGGGAAATTAGAAACGATTCTTGAAGTTAAAGAAATATTTTTAGGTATGATTGTAATTCCTGCGGGAGCTGTAAATGCTTGTACAATAGGTAAAAATGAATGTGTAGCCAGCATTGGCGCTTCGTCCGTGATGGTATAGAAAATAGTAGATTCTTTCGACATAAAGTAAAATTTAATTTTTGTTTAATGCGACACAAATATACTAAAAAGAGGTGGAATTGTGATTGGTTCTGAAAGCGAAAACGTTATAATTGTCAATTTGATAAAAGAGGGAAGTAGAATTATTAATTTAGGAATTTTCAATACTAAAAATTATCTATTTGTAAAATTTCGATGTATTCAAAAAAGTTTGGAACAAAAAAAAACTCCGATTTGCATCGGAGTTTTAGTAATTGAAAGAAAATTAGTATCTTCTTTTATCTTTAATTTTGGCTTTTTTACCAGTAAGTTGTCTGAAATAGAAAATTCTTGCTCTACGAACTGCACCTTTTTTGTTGATTTCAACTTTTTGTAAAGCGGGTAAGTTAACTGGGAAGATACGCTCAACTCCAATAGAACCTGACATTTTACGAATAGTAAAAGTTTCTGTAGTTCCAGAACCTCTTCTTTGAATAACAACACCTTTAAAAAACTGTGTTCTTGTTTTTTCACCCTCTCTAATTTCGTAGTACACAGTGATAGTATCACCTGCTCCGAAAACTGGGAAATCTTTTTTAGCAACAAATTCGTCTTGAACGAACTTCATTAAATCTGCCATGATAATAATTATTATAGTTTAAATCAAATCAACATTCACGCCTTTCGCCAGAGGTTAATTCAATGAGGGTGCAAAATTAATTAAAATTTCCAATAAACAATGGGTAAGGCAATCTTTTTTTCAACATTTTGTACTTATTATCCAAGTGTAGTTTTAATAAAATTTCCATCCTTGTCAAAAACCACTACAGTAAACCTGTTATTAATGTAAATTCCCAATTCTACAGTTGATTTTTCACCTCTATCTACGATTCCAGCTTCGGTGATGGTTTGATATGGATAATGCTCTTTCATATAGTTAATTGCTTTTTCCGGAATTTCACCAGTTGAAATGGTAGCGGTAAAAGCAATTAGATCGCCTTCACGATTATAAATTGCGGCTGAATAGCGGTTGTCAAACAAAAACCTTGCTTCGTAAACTAACTTATTGTCGTAACGTCCTTGGTATTGTGAAAACCAAACAGGATCTTTTTTGGGAAATTTACTTTCAAAATTTTGCGCTACAATTATAGGCACATTGCTTTCCGGTTTTCTAGAAACAATATCTTGTGCAAATAAAGTAGGGAAGGAGAAGAGCAGTAGGACGACGTAGATTTTAAATATATTTTTCATAATAATAATTTTTACTAAAGTTAAGAATTTCAACAATGAATTGAAAATGAACAGACTAACTTTAAGAAAAAATTAAAACACTACTCTTCTAACAAATCGGGTCTTCTGTTTTTAGTATGTTCGTAGGCTTTGTCTTCGCGCCATTTGTCGATTTTTGCAAAATGACCACTGGTCAAAACTTCTGGAACTTTCCAACCTTTGTAATCTGCAGGTCGTGTATAAATAGGTCCTGAAAGTAAATTGTCTTGAAAACTATCTGTTAATGCGGAAGTTTCGTCGCTTAACACTCCAGGAATTAATCGAATTAAAGCATCAGAAAGGACTAAAGCTCCCAATTCACCACCGGATAAGACGTAATCGCCAATTGAAATTTCCTTGGTAATAAAATGATCGCGAACCCGTTGATCTACTCCTTTATAATGACCACATAAAATGATGATGTTTTCATACATTGACATTGTGTTTGCCATTTTCTGATTCAACGTTTCACCGTCGGGACTCATGTAAATGATTTCGTCGTACGTGCGTTCTTCTTTTAATTTTGAAATACAAGCATCTATAGGTTGAACCGTCATTACCATTCCAGCGCCACCGCCAAACGGATAATCGTCTACGCTTTTTTGTTTGTTCGTGGTATAATCGCGTAAATTATGAAAATGCACTTCGACCAATCCTTTGTCTATAGCTCTTTTCATAATAGAAGCTTCAAAAGGACTTCTCAGTAATTCGGGTAAAATGGTAACAATGTCAATTCGCATTTCAATAAAATTTGTCGCAAAGTTAGCATTATTAATTGGTAGATGGTTTGTTTGGAAATCAAAGTCGGTATAATTTTTAACAACCTTTCATTTTGCGAAGGTTCAAATTTAAAGTACTTTTATGACTCAATCTTAATTTTTTAAAATGACAGCACAAACTCCGAAATGGGTTCACATCCCTATTGCCATTGTATTAATGACTTTATTGCCGAACACGCATATTTCAGCACAAAACAAGCCGGCAATCAATAACCCTTTACTTCAAAGGAGCAGTTTGCAGTATCAAGCGCCACCTTTTAACTTGATTAAAAATGAGCATTTTAAACCTGCTTTTGAATTTGGTTTGAAAACAAACGACGCGGAAGTAGCTCAAATTGCAGATAATACAGAAAAACCTACCTTCAAAAACACCGTTTTAGCATTGGAATTAAGTGGTGTTGATTTAAATAGAGCCCGAACCATTTTTGGTAATCTATCAGGATCGAACACAAACGCCGAATTGCAAAAGTTAGATGAGGAATATGCCCCTATTTTTGCAGCACACAACGATAAAATCTATTTAAATAGTAAATTATACCAGCGTTTTAAGTCGATTGATGTGCAAATGCTGAAAGGAGAAGACAAGACCTTGACCGAATATTATTTACAGAAATTTGAATTAGCAGGAGCAAATTTGTCCGACGACGACAAAAAGCAAATGAAAATCATCAACGGGGAACTGGCCACTTTAAGCACTTCGTTCGGAAATAAATTATTAATTGCTAGAAAGAACAATGCCGTTTTCTTTGATAATGCATCCGACTTAGATGGTTTGTCCAGTCAAGAAATTGACGCCGCTAAAATGCAAGCCTTAGAAGCAAGACACGAAGGTCAATTCATGATTTCGTTACAAAACACAACGCAGCAACCTGTTTTACAATATTTAACGAATAGAAAATCGCGTGAAAAAATATTTAAAATGTCGTGGCACCGTGCTGAAAACAACGACGAGGGCGACACGCGGGAAACCCTAGAGCAAATGGTGCGTCTTCGTTTGAAAAAAGCACAGTTGATGGGGAAAAATAGTTTTGCAGAATGGAAAATTCAAGATCAGATGGCCAAAACTCCCGAAGCTGCCATGGAACTACTTGCAAAGATTGCCGCTCCAGCTGTTGAAAAAGCAAAACGAGAAGCAGAAGAAATTCAAACCATTATTGATGCTCAAAAGGGTAGTTTTAAATTAGAACCTTGGGATTGGAATTTTTATGCAGAACAAGTACGTAAAGCGAAATACGATTTAGACGAGAGTGAAATAAAACCGTATTTTGAAATTAAAACTGTTTTGGAAAAAGGAGTCTTTTTTGCCGCAAAACAAATGTACGGCATCACTTTTAAGGAACGAACAGACCTTCCGGTGTACCATCCTGATGTGGTAGTCTATGAGGTTTTTGATAAAGACGGATCGTCAATGGCCATTTATTACCTTGATTTTTACACACGAGACAATAAAAATGGCGGTGCATGGATGAGTAATTTTGTGGATCAGTCGCATTACTTGAAGCAAAAACCAATTATTGTCAACGTTTACAATTTTGCCAAGCCGGTGAATGGAAATCCGTCTTTAATCAGTTTTGATGATGTCACGACGATGTTTCATGAATTTGGACATACGTTACACGGGCTATTTGCAAACCAACAATATGTATCGCTTTCAGGAACGAATGTCCCTCGTGATTATGTCGAATTTCCTTCGCAAATCAATGAACATGCTGCACTTGACCCAACGGTTTTAAAAAATTACGCCATTCATTATGCGACTAAAAAAGTAATTCCGCAGGAACTTATCAATAAAATTTTAAAATCAGGAACTTTTAATAGTGGTTACAACGTGACTGAATTACTGGCTGCGGCAACTTTAGATATGGCGTGGCACAGTGTTACGGATGAAAATGATTTTAAACCAACATTAGTTTTTGAAAAAGAAGCATTATCAAAGTACGGACTTTTAGTTGATGAAGTTCCTACACGTTATCATTCTCCTTATTTTGCACATATTTTTAGTGGTGGCTATTCGGCGGGATATTATGCCTATACGTGGTCAAAAACATTAGATTATAACGTATATGATTGGTTGAAAAAACACGGCGGAATGACCCGTGAAAACGGAGAGCGTTTCCGAAAATACATTTTGTCCGTAGGAAACAGTGTCGATTTGAATCAAGCATTTAAAGATTTCGTAGGACACGAAATGGAAGTACAACCTTACCTTGATAACGAAGGTTTGAGTGAATAATTAAAAGCATAAAAAAAGCGACTTACTACTAAGTCGCTTTTTTTATAGCTTGTGTTTTATGGATTTGTAGACCATAAAGAAGCTGATTTCAACATCGCTCTTCTTGGCAATTGCAAAGCGCTTACGATTAATTCGGCAAAATCTTCTGGTTGCAATACCTTTTCAACATCACCATCAGTAATTCCTAAATCAAGTGACATTTGAGAGGCGATGGTACTTGGTGTCAAGGTACAAACGCGGATGTTGTCTTTTCGAACCTCTTTCATCAATGATTCTGACAAACCGATTACGGCAAATTTAGAAGCTGAATAAGCCGAAGTTCCTGCATTTCCGTTGATTCCTGCAGTAGATGAAATATTAAAAATATCCCCTTGCTTGTTGTTGATCAAGTGCGGCAAAACTTCTCTCGTCACATAATACATTCCCATGACATTGGTTTGCATAATGGCTTGCCAATCTTCCGCATTCATTTCTAGAAACTTTCCAAAAGATGCAATTCCGGCGTTATTTACTAAAATATCTAGGGAACCAAATTCTTTTACAATGCTTTCAATTCCTGTTTTTACTTCGCTGTGATTGCCAACATCGAACAACGCATAAGTAGCATTTACGCCTAACGCTTTAAGTTCGGCAACTGTTTCTTGCAGGTTTTTTTCGTTTCTGCCTGTGATTGCAACGTCAATTCCTTCTTTGGCGAAAGCCAATGCAGTTGCTTTTCCTAACCCTTTTCCACCGCCTGTAATTATCGCTTTTTGACCTTTTAAATTTTTCATGTTTGTTATTTTAAAAAGCAAAATTATAAATTATTAAAAAGAAAGACGAGTAATTAACGTAAGGTTATACTTGAAAATAAATCACATTACCAATAATTATTTTCTTTAGGAGCTATTTCCAGCTTTACGTTCTATCTTTTTCCTGCTTAAAGAAAGCAGAAAAAAGGATGTCACTTCCATCTAGGCTAGGGGTGCTCGTGCTGAACTCGATTCAGTACCTCAATACCAATCTTTATGTGGAGTATTTTAAGCGTTAAGTAGATTAGTGTTGAAGGTATTTAATCAGTTTTACCGATGAAAGTTCAATTGATCCATACGATCGGGATTATTGCAAGCTCCACGAAGGGATTCGTGGGCCAGCGGGGTTAATAACTTAAATTGCTTTACATACGAACCGTTTGCTGTTAACTGCCTTTTTTCTATTTCGTTATTGCTTCTATTAAATATTCTTGCATAATTTTTTCAATTTGTTGTTCTCCGTATGGCGTATTGTATGCTGTCGAAGTAATTACAATGACGATCGGTTGGTCTTTAAAAATAAAAATTCTATTTCCACCATTTCCGCTAGAGTAGTAAACCTCATAATCAAAGCCATTTATTTTGTAGGTCTTATTCCAAAACAGATATCCGTAAAATTCATCTTCGGATATTGTCATTTGATGTGACAAACTTTTCGCAATCCATTCTTTTGATAAAATTTGTTTTCCATTCCAAGTTCCTTGATTTTTGTATAGCTGTCCATATTTGGCATAATCTAATGAACTTAATTGTAAACTTCCTGCGGTATTTGCTACTTTTTGAGGTGTAAATTGCCACTTGTATTTTGTAATATTTAATGGACGAAATAGATTTTTGTCCGCGTATTTTTCTAAACCATTTGGTACAGATTTGTCAATTATGTCGCCTAAAACTATGCAACCTGCTGTAAAATAATCCCATTGCTTATTTAGTTGCTTTGTTTTATCAATTGGAAGATTTAAGGTAAAGTCAACCCAATTATTAGTAGGGTACATATTTTCTTCGTGACCAATGGATTCAGAGTTCATATCAGAACCTTCAAAAGTTGAACTCATTGTTAGTAAACTTTTTAAAGTTATACTGTCTTTTGATGCTGAATAATTTTTAAAAGATTCTAAATTATAAAAATCTTTTAAAGTTTTATTTTCACTTTTTATGTATTTTTCTTTTATGGCAATGCCTAAAAGAGTTGAAGCAAATGATTTTCCAACAGAACGTGTGTCATGAAGCGTTTTCCTATTTGCGCCATTGAAATATTCTTCAAGTAATATTTTTCCGTTTTTTATTGCAACTATACTTGTTACATTTTTATAAGTTTGTTTCGCAATTTTTCTATTCAATTCCTCAATTTTAAGAGTATCAATTTTTTCAGATGAAATCTGCCAATCTTTGGTTGGTTTAACCAATTGAACTTTAACAAGCTGTTTGTTAATTTTTATTTCAGGTACGATTATCTTCAATTTTCCTTCAGCAATAACATTTCCTGTTAGCACTTCCGTTAACTTTAAATAGGGTCTGATTTCAATTTGAAGAATATGTTCTCCTTCTGAAAGAGCATCTTGTCCGCCATTTCCAAAAAATCTATACCATAGAAATTTTCCCCAAGAATCTTCGTTTGTTGAACTTATTAATGGAACTCTAAAAATTGTTTGTTGATTTTTGCTTTCCGTACTTCCTGCACCAATATTTAGGTTTTCAACATAAATTTTTTTGTTGTCGACATAAAATGTAAATTGATAATTTCCATTCTTTGTCAATTCCTCGGCAGTTGCATTTGGTGATAATAAATGAAGATAATTTGTCAAAGATTGATCTAAAAAAACTCGAATATTCAGATCTGTTTTTTCTTTTAGTTCAAATGTTTGTAAAAAGTCTGTTTGCTTAAAGTTTTCTATTGCGATTGTTTGTCTCATAAATGAAACTTTACCAATGTTTAACTTATGAATTGGATAAATAATACTGTCCTGTTTAACAAATTCGTTTTTTTGAGCAGATACATTTAAGCAAGTCAAAAGACTTAAAGCGATAGTTGTGATTTTTGATTTCATGGATTTTGATTGATGATTGATACTAGTAAGTACAAAACAGTTGCGATTTGTTACATAATTTCTCGAATTCTGCTCGTTTTTTTAAGCTTGCGTAACTTCAGTCCGTGAAAAAAACCACATTTTATTACTTCCAAATATAAATAATTAAATACGTACGACTCAGTTGTTATTTATATTTAATAATGCAACACATCAATTGGATTTCTAGCAATTTTACATCCAACTCAATCCATCTCTTTGCTAACCGCCGAGTACGTTACCCTTACGTTCGGTGGTGTACTCAATTTATTATTGCTTTTTTGGTTTTCGTGAATATAAATATTTGAGAGGCTCTCCCTGCTAGTTTCTAGCGGGGCAGTCTACTCGATTACCTGCTGGTTTTTATTTATTCATTGTCTCTTCATATTCCGATAATGTTTTCCATATTTGCTCTATCTCGGGCCATACATCATCTGTGAAATCCGTATCCGTATTTACCAAAACTATTTTTCCTATTTTAGTTTTCGGATTAAAATACATTGCTGTAAACACGCCTGGATCAGAACCATTATGACCAATCATATCATTTTTAATGTTTAAAAAGCCATCACGATATTCAATGAAAATACCATAGTCTTCAGTTTTTTCGTTGTTTAAAGATTGCTGTTTTTCAAAGAGTTTTTTATAACTTTCTTTATTGAGTAATTTTCCATTTCCAGCATAGCCATTTATAAGTTCAGATAAATACAAACCTAAATCGCGACTCGAAGTTAGAAACCCACCATCAGCATAAGTTATAAGTGAATATTCGGCTATCATTTTCTCTTTGTTCGCAAAGAGTCGAGAACGTTTTGTTGAATCAATGTCCCTTGATGTCCAACCAGAACTATTCATTTTTAATGGTTTCAAAATGTAGTCTTTAGTAAAAGAACGATAATCTTGCCCAGTTGCAGATTCTATTACTAAAGCACACAGAGCCGCCGCAATATTTGAATATTCCCGTTTTTCTCCCGGTTTAGTATTTGAAAATGAGTCATTTCTGTACCATTTTCCATTTTGAGTAAGACTATTTTGAATAAAACTTAATAATGAAATATTGGTTTCAGATTTATTGAAATAGTCATAAACACCTTCATTTTCGGCGTGTTTATTTTTAGTTAAAACATAGGATTTTGCATAAACTTCGTCAAGGTCAATAATTGAAGAAGTATGATAAGCCAAATGCTTGATTAAGATTGGGGTTTCAGGATGGTTTGGGTTAATAATTTTAAAAGGCAAGTACTTATTGATAGGGTCATTTATATTTAATTTTCCCAATTCTTGTGCCTTTAACAAAGATATTCCTATAAGTGTTTTGGATATTGAAGCTATGTTTTGGGTTGTACTCGAAGTGTATGCTTTATTTTGCTCAATATCAGTATGTCCAAAACCTTTATCGTAAATCAATCCTTTTTCATTTACTACGGAAACTGAAAATCCAATAATGGCATCTTTTTCATAAGATAATTTTAATTTTTTAGTCAAGCTATCATTTATATTATTACCGATTGTCATAGTGGTTAGTGTTTTTTGACTGCACGAAATAATAAATGTTGAAAATAAGAGAAGAAAGAATGTGTTTTTCATTGTTTAATGTTTTAATGTAAAGACAGTAACTATTCAATTTTTTTTCAGTTGCGTTTTTTTTAAGCTTGCAAGTAACGTCAGTCCGTGAAAAAACCCACGTTTAATTACTTCCAAATATAAATTATTAAATACATACGAATCAGTTGTTATCTATATTTAATGATGCAACACATCATTTGGATTTCTCGCAATCTTACATCCAAATCAATCCATTTCTTTGCGAACCGACAAGTACAGCCTGTCCCGATTTTTAACGGGATGACCCGTACGCTCGGTGGTGTGAGAGGCTCTCCCTGCTAGTTTCTAGTGGGGCAGTCTACTCGATTGGCAGTAGTCTTTATAAGTCAGTGATCGTTAAACCAAATTCACGTTGCTTTCTTTTAGCTTTTTTAAATTTTACTTGGTATAGATTTTTATTTACAAGCTCAGTAATTTCTTTAATGCTATTTTCAGAAGAATTGCAACCAAATATTATTTCGACCAATGCATTTTTGTTGAATGGAATTAATCCATTTTGTTCAGGTCTAAGTACTCTAATTTCTGCTTCATATTCCCAAGCAATAGATTTAGATAAAGCAACGAGGTTTACTATTTCTCCTAGATTTGTTAAATGATTATAGGCAGGATAATCCGTTGTGTATTTTACTTCTAAAGGATACGCAAAATATTCAGGATCTTTAGTAATGTCGAATTTCAAACATACGCCTTTATGAGAATCAGTATAGTGAGACCACATAAGTAAATTAGTTTCATTTGCAGTAAAACAACAAACGCCTGTTGCATTAATTACGTCCCTAAAAACTCCTTCAATTGTTTTTTTCCAAATCTCTGGATTATTAAAAATTTTTAATGCTAAAGAAGAAATACTTTCTTCAGATGTGCCTTCAGGAGCATTTGACTTTAAAAATTCTATAATTTCTTCTTCAGTATTATTCGTATCTGGTACGATTTGGCAGTCGAAAGGGTCATTAAAATCTTGCGGACTTGAAAACCATAATGAATCATTTTCTAAAATTTTTTTCAGAGAATCAATAGTTCTATATTTGTATAGATATTGAGAAACTTGTCCGCTAGATATTCCGCTTTCTAAAATTTCTGAAAAGGATATTTTTCTCATTTTGGTTTAATATTGCAGGTAACTTGTATATATGTCTTGTGCCTTCACACATATACAACACCTTTTCTATGCATAAGTCTGACAAACGTCAGACATTATTGAATTGTAAATGTATTAAAATACCATCAAAAATTATCAAATGGACTTTTTATTTACGGTACGTTTTGCTCACATGCTTATAAATTTAGATTGTTCTTCCTCTTTTACCTCTCAATCACAAAACTTCACAAATCCCTCTTCAATCGACGTTTTCGTCCGCAATAATTTTGGCTTTTTTCAAACCTCAAAAAACACCCCACTACATTATTCCTATTTTCGCCAACCTAAAACATCTCTTTTTTGCTAAAAGTAAAACGTAATAAAACATTCCCTACCTAATATTCAAAGAAATTCAACTTACTAGCAGTCAGAAAAATAATTGAAAAATACCCATTTGTAGGGAGTTTTTGTGACATAATTGTTTTCTAAATTCACAAGACAAGTTTGAACAACAATTCAAGAATTATTCAAGGTCAATTGGTAACTAATGAATGTTCTAAATTCAAACAACAAGCTCCGTTTTGCAACCGGACTAAAAGGAGCAATGAAACACGAACCGCCACAACAAATTAAATAAATGCCAAAATGAGTTTGCAAGCTAAAAATACTACAACAATCATTTTCTCCACCTATTTACTAACCATTGGCATCTATCCCAAGGGTTTTGCGTTGTTCAGGCAAAGCAGGGTTGGGTTTCCCCTAAATTAAGTGCTGTGTTTTTTGTGCTTTGGGACACATTTTTAGGGTTTCGGGAGACCTCCCCCAAGCAAAGGGAAGGCTCCCCAAACAAAAGGGAGAGCTCCCCCAAGCAAAGGGAAGGCTCCCCCAACAAAAGGGAGATCTCCCCCGAGCAAAGGGAAAGCTCCCCCAAGCAAGGGGAAGGCTCCCCCGAGTAAAGGGAAAGCTCCCCCGAGCAAAGGGAGAGCTCCCCCGAGCAAAGGGAAAGCTCCCCCAAGCAAAGGGAAGGCTCCCAAACACTGATTTTGAATGCCTAAAAGCACAAAAACAAAAAAAAAATGATATAGTTATCAAAACAAATTTTAAAATTATATAAATATAAAATATGGCTAGAGATGGACAATTTCCTGGAAAGGAATCAGAGAAAAATACTTATTATAACCTGTCTGTTCCGCATTTAGTAGACAACATGGTTCGTTTAAATGTCAGTGCTGAAAATAAAGCATTAATAATGACAGGTTTGGAGGCTTGGAATGATTGGTATCCGAAATCACTAAATTTAAATGCAAGAACCAAGAGTATCGTTGCTAGTAAAGATGCTGCAATGCATACTTTAGAAACTAATTTGAAACGCGTGTTTGGATATACTAATTTAGCTGGGAGTTTAAGTTAAGAGAAAAAAACTTAATTTTAACTTATGACAACAGATAGAAAAAAATATGATGCAGCATTTAAGATAAAAGCTGTAGAATTAAGTAATGAACGTTCTAACATTACTGAATTAGCTAGAGAATTAGGTATCCGAGTTAGTATGCTTTATAAATGGCGCAAGGATTACGATAAGTTTGGT
>NZ_ATTM01000003.1 GCF_000419685.1 Flavobacterium antarcticum DSM 19726 | reverse complement strand
GGTAATGTCTTAAATGTTTTTACAACAGACCATGGTGAATCTGCTGGTGCACTACATTCTACACGTACATATACATCGTAAGAAGTATCGGGTATTAATGTATTGGGTACTGGTATATTGAAAGAAAATGGTGCTGCAGTTCCGTTTGTTCCTGAGAAAGTAGGTGTGCTATTTTCATCCGGTGCTCCTTGTCCTGTTGGTACAATATAAATATCAAATCCTACTCCTTCTGTCCCTGGTGCTTCCCAGTTAATGGTTCCGCCGGTAGTGGTAATAGAAGTGACTGTTACGTTGATTGGTGCAATGTTACATAATGGAGCGGTACAATTCACTACATTATTATAAATTGAGGTCCCTACTGTTTCATCTGCTCCAATTACTTTTGCAATAGTTTGTCCAAATTTATTGATAACTGTTACAATACATTGTTGGGGTTGTGTTCCTGGTACACTCCAGAAAATATCAAACGGAACGTTGGTACAAAGTGGCACTATTACATCCACTGGTCCTGCTCCTTGTTGAAACGTGTACGTACTTCCTATTGTTGCTACAATAATGCCGTTTTGACGCACTTGCATAAGTGCTCCATTCCATCCATTATTGGCACTGTCGGTCATTCTAAAGGTGTAGTCACATTTATCGGCTGGGGCACAAATTTGGGTGTTGAATAAGATCGGTCCTGACCAAGCACTAAATACCCCTGGAGAACATTCTGAACGTACCCAATATTGGTATGGAGTAGCTGGATCTAAATCGGTTGGTGTAAAAGTAGTTCCGGTAATTCCTATATACTGTCCAGCTCCTGATGGTACTGTACTTCCTTGAGATTGTACTGCTACTTGGTAAGAAGTTACAGTTCCTGTAGGTGCGGTCCATGAAAAATCAGCGCCATTTAAAGTGGTATTTGCTACCAATAAATCCGTTGGTTTTGAAGGACAGTTTTCACATTGAATTAACAAGTTATAGCCTACTGTTGGCGATTGTACGTTTGAAGATATTACGATGATGTACGTAACGCCTTCGGTAACTGCAAGGTTGATTACTCGAGTAGCATTGGTTGCATCTCCAGCGGCTCCTAAACAAGGGCCTGTAAGTCCTGCACAACTTGCGTAAATGAACATCGAAGAGCGTGTTTGTGCCGAGTTTAATGTAAAACTTACCGGGCAACTCGCTGTAGCGGTATAGCTATAGAAAACATCGTTACCCGATTGGTAGTTTACACTTCCTGAAATACAAGAAGCTACTTGAGGTCCTGCTAATAAGTTTCCGAAATTTCCCGTATTATCAACAGTTTGATAAGGCAAACTCGAAATAAGTATAGGATCTGAACAGGCTGTTCCAATGGCTAGGGTCGTAAAGTTAAAAGGCCCTACCCATTCACTGAAGTTTCCGCCTCCACAATTGGTTCGTACGTAATATTTATAATTGGTGTTTGGTGACAAGTTTTCCGCTGGAAACGTAGGTCCTACGCTTGAATTGGTTGGAGTACCTGTGGCTGGGGTACTAGAAGTTAAGATTTCCAAGTCATATCCTGTGGCTCCAGTGACTGCAGGCCAAAATAAATTAGCCGTTGTAGCGGCAATCGTATTGGCACTTAAGTTAGAAGGCGTCAAACATTTTTGAACCACGTTGATATCATCCACTAACCAGCGGTCTCCATCTACACCTGCCGTTGGTTGGGTATACACTCTTACAAATGCGATAAAGGTATTGGTTCCTATTGAGGCTGTAGGAAAATCTACGACTTTCTCCTCTACCACATTATGTACTGCGTTTAATTCAAATTCGGTCCATTGCTTCAAAACAGTGTACGAAGACAAAGCCGATTGAGACGCTCCAGAGTAAATCCGAATCTGATACAAGGTTTGTTGATTCCCTGGCAATGTTTGCTGGGTCAGAAATCGCAACTGACCGTTTGTAGGTATCAATGTCGCTGGACTGATCAACCAGTCCTCCGAAGTATTGCCCATACCAATATTTTGTCTATTGATATAAGCCGACTTCGTGCCATTGATAACAACACTTGGAACGTCCGTTATAGCCCAGCTTACACTGGTGCCTACTCCATTGTCCGTAACAAGCCAACCTGTGGGGAAACCACCGGCAACTGTCGTACTCTCAAAGTTCTCAGGGAACTGTGAATACCCGACGAAAGAGTATAAAATCGCGAGTAATAATAAGGTAATTTTCTTCATGAAATGAAAAATTTATAGGTTTTTAATAGTAATTCCAATTAAATATGGAAAGTCAAATTTAACAAAATTTAAGAAAAGTTCTAACATTTTTTTACATTTAACAATTATTACTTTCTATTCGACAAAATCAACAGTGTTAAATTTGAAATAAAATTACATAAATGATTACTTTTGTACTACAAACAAAGCTATGTTAGAGATACAAAAAATAAATTTCGAAAGAACCGTAATCGTAGGAATAATCACTCAAAAGCAAGATGAAGAGAAGCTCAAAGAGTATCTTGACGAACTCGATTTTCTTACTTTTACCGCGGGAGGCGAAGTAGTAAAAAGATTTTCACAAAAGATGGAGCGACCTAATCCTAAAACATTTTTAGGAACGGGTAAAATGGATGCAATCAATCTTTATATTAAAGAAAATGAAATTTCAACCGTCATCTTTGACGATGAATTGACTCCTTCTCAGCAAAAAAACATTACTAAAATTTTAGATTGTAAGGTTTTAGACCGTACCAATTTAATTTTAGACATTTTTGCGCAACGTGCAGAAACTTCTTACGCTCGAACGCAAGTGGAATTAGCTCAGTGCCAATATCTTTTACCTCGATTATCAGGAATGTGGACACACCTTGAACGTCAAAAAGGTGGAATTGGAATGAGAGGTCCTGGAGAAACTGAAATTGAAACCGATAGACGAATTGTTCGCGATCGTATTTCACTTTTGAAAGAAAAAATAAAAACAATTGACCGTCAACAGTCTGTTCAAAGAGGAAATCGTGGTGCAATGGTTCGTGTTGCTTTAGTGGGATATACCAATGTTGGAAAGTCGACTTTGATGAATGTCATTAGTAAAAGCGACGTTTTCGTCGAAAATAAATTGTTTGCTACTTTAGACACGACTGTGAGAAAAGTGGTAATTAAAAACTTGCCTTTTCTATTATCAGACACCGTAGGTTTCATCAGAAAATTACCTACTCAATTAGTAGATTCTTTTAAAAGTACGTTGGACGAAGTACGTGAAGCAGATCTTTTATTGCATGTGGTAGATATTTCGCATCCAGAATTTGAAGACCACATCGAGTCGGTTAATCAAATTTTGAAAGACATAAAAAGCGATGACAAGCCAACAATCATGGTTTTCAACAAAATTGACGCATACAAATATTTGACCATTGACGAAGACGATTTGATTACCGAAAAAACGTCAAAACATTATACGCTCGAAGAATGGAAACAAACGTGGATGCATAAAATGGGGCAAGAGAATACGCTCTTTATTTCGGCAGTAAACAAAGAAAACTTTGAGTCTTTTAGAGAATTAGTGTACGAAACCGTTCGAACCATTCACATTACAAGATTTCCGTATAATAAATTTCTGTATCCCGATTATAAAGATGCAATTGAAAAAGAAGATAAGGAAGAGGACGAAGAGGAATAGATTAAATCAAAAAAGCTTTTAGAAATTTCTAAAAGCTTTTTTGCTATCAATAGGAAAGGTAAAATTAAAAACCGTAATTCACGCCAACACCAAATACTTGTCTGGTTTGTAATCCCTGAAAAGCATTGTCGTCATAAATAGCTTGAAAAGATAAATTCGTAGACAAATAACGGTTGATTTTCATTACGATATTCAACGAATAATCTACATCTACATTTTTTGTTTCTTCCAAATAATTCGAATATAAATTCAAGATATTTTCAGCAGAAACGTTTGCCATAATGTTCAATTTATAATAAACAGAACCATAAAACCCAAATTCGTATCGCATGGATTCATTTGCATCAACTCCAAAATAACTGCCGTCCACGTAACCAGGTTGCGAGGTATAGAAGTCATCCACAAAAGTCAATTTAGATGTTGCAGGTGCAATATTAATTTTCAAATTATCATCTTTCTTATACAACATTCCAGGTCCAAAAGTCAAATAGCCAGGTGATAAAAAATCAGTACTTTCTGTTCTAATTTCAGCTCCATTTACATCTTTACCGTAAACATAACCTTTAGTAATCTGCGTTCTAAAATTTAAAAAAGCAGAATAAGACCAATTGCCCACCGCTTTTTTACCTAAAATAGAATTGAACTCCAGTCGGTCATCTGTTTTCTTTTCAAAGGAAGCATTTTTAGTTTTCACTAAACCATAAGAAGCCATTAATTTGTTGTCCCAAGTCCACTCGCCTTTCGCGTATTCTAAACCGTAATTAAGTCCAAAATTTCCCGACAAGTTATTTTCACCTCCAGCAGTCCAATTGCTAAAATTTGACTGATTGAATAAAAGCGAAACATTACCTTTTGATTTCCAATAACTGACTGTATCTTTTGGCGTTTCTTGTGCTTGTGCAACAGTAATCAATCCAAAAAAGGCTAGTGTATATATAATCTTTTTCATAGGTAGGTTTTAAAATTCTAACGACAAGATAAAAAATCTATTAGTACAATATTCAATTACACGTGTTAATTTTTCTTTGCTTTATACAAAGGAACTGCCGAACAAGCTTCTCCATACATAATACTTCTCGCATACGGCTGCAAGTATTTTGCTGCAAAAAGATAAGCACTCATTGGAACCGGTTTCCTTGAACAGCCTTTGATAATTAAAGGTTTTCCCTCATAAATACTGTAATCCACCGTTGCTAAAACATCTTGGTATAACGAAGTTTCTAAATCTTCTAATGTACCGCTCACTATTTTTTTTGCAAAAGGAGCGAGATACATGGTTACCAAAATGGAAGCCCAAGCGGGAACAATTGCATCTGTTTTACACGAAATTGCTACGTAATGGTCTTGGTATTGTTGCCAATCATGTGCTAACAATGAAGCACGAAACTCTTTTTCTCGCAAAAGAAATCCTTCAATCAACCATTGTGATAAATCAATCTCTGTGCGAATTCCCTTTTGGTAATAATCTTCTAAATCGAAAACTACTAAAGTCGAATTAGCAACTTTATTTATTATTTCGTCCATTTTTTTTGTTGTCAGTTGTCGGCTATCAGTTATCTTTCTGATCACCCTACTAAATAAAAAATCGAATCTATATCAAAATTATCCTAGTTCTTGAAGTTTTTTAGTTCTGCAAAACTGAGAACCGTCAACTGAGAACTGACAACTTCTTAAAGCATCCCAAGTTCTAACTTCGCTTCTTCGCTCATTAAATCTTTCGTCCATGGTGGATCAAACGTAATTTCAACCTCAGCGCCTTTTACATTTTCAATTCCCTTTACTTTTTCCTCCACTTCACGAGGCAAACTTTCAGCAACAGGACAATTTGGAGAAGTAAGTGTCATCAAAATTTTCACTTCTAAATCCGTATTCACCATTACGTCGTAAATCAATCCCAATTCGTAAATGTCAACTGGTATTTCTGGATCATAAATTGTTTTTAACTTCTTTACGATCGCTTCGCCCAATGCATTTGTATCTATTTCTTGTTCCATCTTTCTATTATTTATACTTAACTTCTATTAATTGTAAAATGCTCTCAAACGATTCTATTTTGCTTACGCCAAAATCGCTGTTTTTAAAGATATAACCCATCGAAACGTACTTCGATAAATTTTCGTCAAATGTTAACGCATAGGAATATCGTTTGTCTTTTATAACTTCGGAATAAACACCTTCCGTTTTTGAAATCCAATTGATTTGTTTTTGAATTTCAGCAAACCCAAATTGATAATACGCACTTGGATACAGAACATGCTTTACTTGTTTATCGTAGTAAATCTCTATCTTATACTTAAATTTAGAGTAGCTCTGTTTAAAATATTTTTTAAAAATCGCTTTAACAGCTTCGTCATTTCTTTCTGCCCAAATCACACTTTTGTTTTGTTCCATAAAATGAATTCCAACATACGACTCGTTATTATGATACAAGATACCTGCTAATTGTCTTTTATCTTCGTTTTTAAAAGCTTTCAATTCCACTTTAGTATTCAAATAGTAAGCTTTTGGGTGAATCACTTTTGTGGAATGTATTTGAGGAAAATAAGTCTTGAAAAACAAGGAATCAGCATAAACTCCACTTTCATCAATATGTACTTTCAGTTTCTGCTTGTACGTAAAATGAATCTCTTTTGCATTTTCAGGCATCTTCTCAAACGGCGTTTGCGAAAAGCCACATTGAAAACTCAATAAAACGAGTAATACTAAAAACTTTTGCATACCGAGCGTTTATTTTTTTGCTTCGAAACCCAAAGCGTATAATTTTATTTGTTTTATCATCGAAACCAATCCGTTTGCACGAGTAGGCGATAATTGTTCTTTTAACCCAATCTGGTCAATAAAAGTTGTCTCAGCATCCAAAATGTCCTTTGCCTTTTGATTTGAAAAAGCCCGAATCAAAACTGCAATAATTCCTTTCGTAATAATGGCGTCACTATCAGCTGTAAATATCAAATTACCATCCTTTTCATCCGCATGCAACCATACTTTTGACTGACATCCTTTAATAATGTTGTCTTCTGTTTTATATTTTTCTTCAATCAAAGGCAAACTTTTCCCTAAATCAATCACGTATTGAAACCGTTCGTCCCAATCGTCAAACATCGAAAATTCGTCAATAATCTCTTCTTGTATCGCTTGTATGTTCATCTTATTTTTCTGTAAATGAAACTATTTTATTTATAAAATCTGCTATTTCAACCGGTGGCGTTCCGTGGTCAAAACCTTGTGAATTGTAACTTTTTCCTTGGTAAGTTATCATCAAAGTACCAATTGCAGCACCGTCGTAAAAACGTTTTTCCGTCGGCCCTTTGTAATCATTAAGTTCTTTTAAATTTACTTTACCGTACAATTTTGAAAGATCTTGTGCATCAGCATTATTTAGAACATAATCTTTTCCAAGAGAATCACGCTCACGAATAATCGTCATCTTATCTCCTTTAATTTCCACATTCAAGTAAAAGCCTCTTGATAATGCTTGATAGGTAATCGTTGATTCTTTCATTTCTTGTGTTATTTTTGGACTGCAACTATTTAACAGTAAAACAGATAAAAACAAGGAGATAAATACTTTCATATAGTAAGTTTAAGATAACATTTTTTGGGCTTTTTTGATCGCGGTAACCATTAAATCAATTTCTTCAATAGTATTATAAAATGCAAACGAAGCACGTATGGTACCCGGAATTTCAAAGAAATTCATAATCGGTTGTGCACAATGATGTCCTGTTCGAACGGCTATTCCTTGTTTGTCAATTATTGTTCCAATATCGTACGGATGAATTCCATCAATATTGAATGAAACCACTGACGTTTTATTTCCACTCGAAACTTGAGGGCCGTATATTTTTAATCCTTCAATTTCTAAAAGCTTCTCAGTTGCATAATCTAACAACAACTTTTCTTGCTGCTGAATGTTGTCAAAACCAACTTCATTCATATAATCAATTGCAACACCAAGCACAATGCCACCTGAAATATTAGGCGTTCCGGCTTCAAATTTATGAGGCAATTCTGCATAAGTCGTTTTCTCAAAAGTCACTTCCTTAATCATTTCTCCACCTCCTTGATACGGAGGCAATTTGTTTAACCAAGCTTCTTTTCCGTATAAAATTCCAGTTCCTGTTGGTGCACAAATTTTATGTCCAGAGAAAACGTAAAAATCACAATCTAAATCTTGCACATCAGGTATTAAATGTGGAACTGCTTGAGCGCCGTCAATTAAAATGGCTGCGCCAAATTTCCTTGCTTTAGAAATCATTTCCTTAATTGGATTGATAGTTCCAAGAGCATTTGAAATATGATTTACAGTAACAATTTTAGTTTTATCCGATAGCAATTTATCGAATTCACTTTGAATCAATTCTCCGTTCTGATCCATCGGAATCACTTTCAAAATTGCTCCAGTTTTTTCACACAACATTTGCCAAGGCACAATATTAGAATGGTGTTCTAAAGCCGAAACTAAAATTTCATCACCTGATTTTAAAATCGAAGCAAAACCATTGGCAACCAAATTAATTCCGTGTGTCGTTCCTGCTACAAATAAAACTTCATGAGAGAATTTAGCATTTATATGCTTCTGCATTTTCAAACGGGATTCTTCATAAGCATCCGTTGCGAGTTGACTCAACGTGTGAACGCCACGGTGAATATTGGCATTAATTTCAGAGTAATACTTCGAAATCGCATCAATTACGACTTCTGGTTTCTGTGAAGTCGCGCCGTTATCAAAATAAACCAAGGGTTTGCCATTTACTTTTTGTGAAAGAATGGGAAAATCAGCGCGTATTTTTTGAATGTCTAACATAGTTATTTAGAAAAAATCTAAATACAAAAGTACTAAAATTTCAACCGAACGAAGTGTAAAATCGTGTTAATAATTACAAATTATGCGTTCTGAAAATTTGAAATTTATCGCTTTTTTGTGAATCAGAAAGTACTAAAAATCGCCACCACTTCCTCCACCGCTAAATCCTCCACCACCAAATTCCATTGGCGATTGTTCAGAAGTTGGTGAATTGACATTTACATTCGCGTTAATCAAGATTGCTTTTACTACATCAAACGCCATCGGATTTAGGCTTTTATCTTCTTTAAATGTAATCCCGTCTGCTTTATTTTTTAATTTATTTATGCAAAAATAGACGATTCCAAATAAAAGCAAACCAACTGCCATCAGCTCAATTTCCGGTTCTACAATGTAATAGTAATTCCGAATCGTGGCATATCCTGCTGCAAAAGCCAATAATCCCATCCAAAAAAATGTCCGGTCTCTTTTCTTTAATCCCACAAAAATATATAAAATTGGAATGCCGAAAGTTGCAAAATAAAATAAAGAGGAGAAGGGTAAGTAATCAGTTGACATCATATTCATATCCAATAAAAGTTCCGACATTTCAAGCACTACAAAATAATTCAATGATGCATACGCCAATAACAAACTCATAATTTTAACTAATTGAAAAACATTTGCATAAATGAAATTCTGAACGCTTTTCGCAAGTAAATGTTGCAAAAAGTACAAGCCAACTGCAATTAAAAAAACCACTATTGGTAAATAATAACTTGGTAAAATATGGTCTGCAATTATAGCATAACCAATCAAACCCACCAATCCAAATATCGCAAAGAAAGCAGAAGCAACGTGAACGTAACGAATGGTACAAAAGACGTTGCAAGCTATAAAGGTCAGTAAAATGGCCGTTACATTTTCAGTGTAAATTCCAACTGAAATAGTTAAAAATAAAGTGATGGATAAAATAAAAGAATCGTCAAAACCGTAAGCGAAAAAATTCTTTTTACAAATGAGTTCTGCAACGATGAAACTCGCAATTCCCGCCAAAAGAAAGGCAAAAGCAAAAGCATCTTGTCCTTCCATCATCGTTAAAAAAAGTCCGACAGCTCCTAAAGCAGAAGAAATAACAAAATTTCCCAATAGAAAAAATGCAAAACGTACCAAAAGATTGGAATTGGTTTTTGTAGAAACTGTGGTTTTCTTTATCGTGTCTAATTGCTCTTTTGAAACAAAATCGAGACTTTCCAATTTCTCTAATTCTTCAATCAGAAAATGATTCTGTATGTTGTTGAAATTACTAGCTAACATTGATTTTCTTTTTAAAGTCTCTAATCAATTTTACGAACAAGATGATGGAACCAATAAAATAAAATGGCGATAAAATGGAAATGAATTCAAAAAACGCGTCTAAACTCAACGTGTCTAGAACTTTATAAAGTAAAAAATTTACACCAAAATACCCATAGATTAATATAAAGACATACCAAGACATTGCCTTAAATTCAATGCTTTTTTTGTAAAAATAATAAAGTACCGCTCCTAAAATTGCGATGTAAATAATCCACAAATCATATTGGAAATAACCACCAAAACAACTCAATGCGAGAAGATGCAAGGCAAACGTTAGTATTACAAAACTGAAATGCGTTTTCAGTGCATATTTTACCGATAAAATTTGCCAAGCAATTAATAATCCTCCAAATACAAGTCCAGCAAAAATCAGTCTTGGGTCGTCAAAATTATCGTTTTCAATAAGTGTTTGTACTTGTATGGAAAGACCAATGAAACTTCCCAAAGCAGTAATTCCAATAGTTAAGGCGCTTTTATTATCAAAATAATACGCCATTCCTAATGCTGCAATTGCCGAAACTAACGTTGCTACACTATAATTACCGTCCTGAAAATTCAAATTATATTGAAAGTAACCAATAAAAGTACAGAGTAAAATTGTAGTGAAAAGCACTAAATAATCGTACAATGGATTTTCAAATTTTACTTCGCCTTTAGAAAAACCTTCTGATTTTTTATAACAAAAATAAAAGCAAACCGCAGTGGCAAGCGCTAATAAAATCAGTAAAATAGTATGACCAATCGTGTCAATATTTTTATAAATTATGACGCCAACTCCCGTGGTAAATAGTAAAATAGAAATATAAATCAAAAACAACAACTCATTTCTAATCGAAAATAATTGCAGTTTTTGATATTCGGCTACCGCTTGGTGTTGCTCTTTGCTGATGAAATTTTTTGAAAGTAATAAATCAAAAACTTTGTTCATATCGGGTTGGATTTATCCAAAGATAAACAAATATGCCATTATTTTAATTTAACGAAAAAACTTAACTTGCCTTAAAATTTGCACATTTATGAAAAAAGCACTTAAGATAATTGGAATCGTGATTTTGGTGGTCGTTTTCTATTTGGGATTTACAAACTATCCAAAATTAGAATTAATTTCAGGCTTTTCAGCTAAAAACGTGGCGTCCGCTCATTTTATTGACAACCGTTCTTTGGATTTAATTGAAAAAAGCGACAATGATATTAAACTGATTCGCTTGGCGACAAATACAATTGACGAAAGTGGAAAATTTGCTACCTCATCTGTTTTTGGTTTGCAAAAAAGAAAAGCGGTTTATCGTGTAGGATTGGGTTCTTTATTAATTGACGAAAATTTCGATGTTTCAAAACCGTATTTGATTCCAAAACGTGTTCAGCCAAAAATTGATTTTCCTTATCCTTTTGGCACCAATGAACCCAAAGATTCTACTTTTTCAAACATTGATTATTCGAAATTAAACAAGGCGGTTGCCAATGCTTTTGATGAAAATAATGCTGTTGAAAAGAGAACGCGTTCAGTAATTGTTTTGTACAAAGACCATATTATTGCTGAAAAATACGACACAGGTTTTGACAAAAATTCGAAGATTTTAGGTTGGTCGATGACCAAAAGTATTACAGCAACTTACTTTGGAATTTTACAATTTCAGAATAAAATTGACATTAATAATCCAGCGCCAATTTCAGAATGGAGAAATGATGAAAGAAAAAACATCAAGATTAATGATTTACTTCATATGAATTCGGGTTTAGAATGGGAAGAAAAATACGACCGGATTTGTGATGCCACAAAAATGCTTTTTCAAGCCGAAGATATGGGAAAAGTGCAACTTGAAAAACCACTTATTGGTAAACCAAATGCAAGTTGGAATTACTCTTCAGGAACGTCTAATTTATTGTCAAAAATTATGCGCAAGCAATTTAAAACCCATCAAGAATATTTAGATTTTTGGTATTCGTCTTTAATCGATAAAATCGGAATGTATTCAATGATTGTAGAAACCGATATGGCAGGAAATTACGTGGGTTCTTCTTATGCTTGGGCAACTACTCGCGATTGGGCAAAGTTTGGAACACTTTATTTACACAATGGAAATTGGAACGGAGAACAATTATTTGACAGCTCTTGGTCGAAATATGTTGCCACTCCTACTCCAACATCGGATGGAAGATATGGTGGACATTTTTGGTTAAACTCAAGTGGGAAATATCCAGATGCTCCACGAGATTTATATTATGCAAGTGGTTTTCAAGGTCAAAAAGTAATCATTATTCCATCTAAAGATTTAGTAATTGTCAGAATGGGATTGACGGACGATGAATCGTTTGATTTTAATGGGTTTTTGAAGGGGGTTTTAGGGAGTTTTGAAAACTAACTTTTACTTAAAATGTTATAAAACCCAGTCGTAAAATCATAGAATTATTATGTTACATTTATTAAAAAAAAATATGAAAGCAATTTTCTTTAAATTCGTCCTTATTAGTTGTTTGTTGTTTAGCTATTTTGGCTTTGCACAAGAAAAATCACAACTTCAGGTTTTAAGTGCGGTTGTAAAAGACCAAAAGATAAAAGATGCCGAAGTTATTTTTCAGAAAAATGGAGAAACATCGGTTTCCGTTAAAACAAATTCAAACGGACAAATCAGTATTCCAAAAGTTTTTGGTGGAGTTGACGATGCTTCGGTCACTTTAATTATTAAAAAATCAGGTTATTCAACGCTTGTTACTAAAGGTCCAGTTAACAATTTGACTTATGCTTTGAGTCCAGTTATGGAACAATTGGACGGAATGCGCATTGTTTTGAGTTGGGGAGAACAACCTTTAGACGTGGATTCGCATCTTTCGTATCCTGGAAATCACATTTGCTATTACCATAAAACAGGTGCTATGGCAAATCTTGATGTAGATGATACGGATAGTTTTGGACCAGAAACAATCACTATTGATAAAAAACAACAAGGTCAAAAGTATATTTATGCCGTTCACGATTACAGCGATAAAGACATTTCCGGCGGAAGTCGACTTTCAAATGTGAGTGACGCTCGGGTTTATGTTTACATCGGAAATTCGTTGATTCGTTCTTACAATGTGCCTAGAAATAAGAAGGGAAACACTTGGGTCGTTTTTATGATTGACGAAAGTGGTTCTTTTCAAGACATCAATAAATTTTACGATGCCAATGAATGGGAACGCGTTCGTTCTCAATTAGAAGTGTTGAGAGGTAAAAATAATCTTACCGAAAGTTATGCAACAAGTCAATCTGATATTGCACAATCCAACAAAAAAAACCAACAAGGTGAAACCGCTTATCACTCAAAACAATTGGAGCAATCGGTAATGTATTACAAAAGAGCGATTGAATTGAATCCAAATAACGGTCAAGCATACAGCAATTTAGGTTTGTCTTTTCAGAAATTAAATAATGAAGCCGAAGCCATTTGGGCAAATAGAAAAGCAATTGATTTAGCAAATGGACCAAATACCAACACGATTCAAGCGAGTTCTTACTATAATATTGCGAAGATTTACGAAAACAAAGGACAGTTTAAAGATGCATTAGATAATTACAAGTCGGCTTTGAGCAAAAAGCAAAATGCTGCTTATGACAAAGGAATTGCTAGAATGAAATTAAAATTAGGAATGTGATGAAAACTAATATTGTCACTTTATTATTGTTACTCTTTACTTGTTCATTTTTGAATGCACAAGTAAAGGTGGCAAAAATAGACCGTTCGCTTTGGCCAGAAAATTTAAATTCTGTAGAAAACTTTGATTACGCTTCAAAGATGCAAATTTTGGTCTACGCCAAATGTTTCCTAGAAATTCAAAATCTGAATAACGTCGAAGAAATTAAGGCGAAGTACAACATTAAATCCGCTAATGTAAATTCGTTTTCTACTTGGAAAAAAGACCAAATACAACTGATTCTTCAAAATTTACACTCCATTAAAAGTCAAACGGTTTTGGACAAAACCATTGCAATAAATAAAAATTGTACGTGGCAAGATGTTGTAAAAGCAACTGAAAAATTAGATAAAAGTATTCCAGCAAATTTAAAACTATGGTATGCAAATGCGTCAGATTTCAGTCGGCAATATGCGAATGAATTGGCACGATTGGCATTTTTATTTCCAAAAACTTCCAGCGAAATTTTAACTTTGGCACCAAATGAAATTACGGGAAGTAACTATGCAGATAAAGAGTTTCTCTTGACTTTTGACGATGGACCAACCAAGGAAAATGGCAATACGGATAAATTAACGGCAACCTTAAAATCGCTAAACCTCAACGGAATGTTTTTTGTTTTAGGAGAACAATTACAAAACAGAATAAACGCCACATCGACTGAAAAATTAAACAAACTTTATTCAAACAACAAGTTGGAATCGCACGGAAAAATTCACAAATCACACCAATATTTAGAAACTTGGCAAGAATCAATTGACTACACTTTTGGCAAAATAAAAACCATTACAGATTCAAAAAATAGCAGAAGTTATTTCCGTCCGCCTTACGGCCAAAGAACCGAAAAAGTCGCTAATTATTTAAATTCGATAAACGCATCCGTGCTGTTATGGAACATTGATTCACAAGATTGGAACTCGAAAATAAATGCTTCCGAAGTTTCCGATAGAGTAATCACGTTAATGTTATTGTGGAGAAAAGGAGTTGTTTTATTTCACGATATTCATCCGAAAGCGAATGAAGCTTTGCCAGTTATGGTAAAATCGTTGAATGGTTCTGGCATTTTATTTATGGACGCAAATAAATTCTAGTTGACGGTAAACATACATTCAAGTAAGATCATTATTGATTTAAGTAAAAAAATAGCAGGAAATTCTGTTACTTAATCTACTGATATATTGACGTCCATAAAAAACTAACCGCAAAGTACACAAAGTAAAAAACCGCAAAGGACGCAAAGTTCAGTAATAAACTTTGCGTCCTTTGCGTAAATCTTATGCGACCTTTGCGGTTAAAAACTACAAATCAAAACCCATATTTACGCCTAATTTAGTAGCGATAATTTTTGTAATTCTTGCTTTTAATTCAGGAATTTTGATACTTTGAATTACGTCATTAGAAAACGCATACATCAATAATGCTTTCGCTTCTTTCTTTGGAATTCCACGCGATTGCATATAGAACATTGCTGTTTCGTCTAATTGACCGATTGTACAACCGTGTGAACATTTTACATCGTCAGCAAAAATTTCCAATTGTGGTTTTGCATTTATCGTAGCTTTATCGCTTAATAAAATGTTGTTATTTTGCTGAAAAGCGTCTGTTTTTTGCGCTTCTTTTTCTACGAAAATCTTTCCGTTGAAAACACCTGTTGAACTTTCGCCTAAAATTGTTTTATAATTCTGGTGGCTTTCGCAATTTGGCGTCGCGTGCTGCACTAAAGTGTGGTGATCGACGTGTTGTTTACCTTCTAAAATTGTAATTCCTTTCAGCGTACTTTCAATGTGTTCGCCTTGGTGATAGAAATTAAGGTTGTTTCTGGTGATATTTCCTCCAAAAGAGAACGTATGAACCGATACATTACTTTGTTGCTTTTGTGCAATATAAGTATTGTCAATCAACGAAGCTTCAATGTTATCGTTTTGAATTTTATAATAATCTACTATCGCTCTTTTTGCTGCAAAAATTTCGGTTACAGAATTCGTCAAAACCGGATTTGAGTTCAACGACTGGTGACGCTCAATAATTTGTACATGCGAATTTTCGCCTACAATAATTAGGTTCCTAGGTTGAACCAAAAGTGCTGCTTCAGTTCCTGTAGAGAAATTAATAATCTCAATAGGTTTGTCAGCAACTTTATTTTTAGGGATATTGATGTAAGCGCCTTCCATTGCAAATGCCGTATTTAACGAAGTCAAACTATCGTCTTTTTGAGCAATTTGATTGAAATAGGTATCAATAATCATTTTGTATTTTGGCTTTGTCAAAGCAGAAGCCATCAAGCAAACGTCAATTCCATCGTGTGTCGTTGAAGACAAAAACGAACTAAAAACGCCGTCTACAAAAACGACTTTATAGGTGTCAATTTCGTGTAAATAATATTTTTTTACATCAGAATATTGAATGGTATTTTCGTTTTTTGGAAAAACACTAAAGTCGTTTTTCAAAACCGAATTCAACGAAGTATATTTCCAATTTTCCTCTTTTTTGGTAGGAAATCCATTGGTTTCAAAATTCTTCATCGCATTGATTCGAACATCGTGTAAAGAGTCGTTGACGTCCACACGTTCTTCAAATGCCATGAATGAGGATATGAGTTTTTCTTTTAATTCCATCTTTTTGTTATTTGTTTAAAGTTTAAAGTTTCATTTGTTTAAAGTTGGTTGAACCTTAAACTTTGAACTCTAAACAAATTAATTTTCCGCTTTAATCCAATCGTAACCGCGTTCTTCAAGTTCGTGTGCTAACTCTTTTCCGCCCGATTTCACGATTTTTCCATCGTATAAAACGTGTACAAAATCAGGAACGATATAATCTAAAAGTCTTTGGTAGTGCGTGATAATTAATACAGCGTTATTTTCGCTTTTCAACTTATTCACACCGTTTGCAACGATTCGCAATGCGTCAATATCTAATCCTGAATCGGTTTCATCCAAAATTGCAATTTTAGGTTCTAGCATTGCCATTTGAAAAATCTCGTTTCTTTTCTTTTCACCACCCGAAAAACCTTCATTTAGTGACCGAGATAAAAACTTACGGTCAATTTCCAATAATTCTGATTTCTCACGAATTAATTTCAACATCTCGTTCGCTGGCATATCTGCTTTTCCGTTTGCTTTACGGTTTTCGTTAATCGCCGTTTTCATGAAGTTCGTTACCGATACTCCAGGGATTTCTACCGGATATTGAAACGACAAGAAAACGCCTTTGTGAGCGCGTTCTTCAGGAGCTAAATCAGCTAAATCTTCATCCTCTAAATACACAGCACCTTCTGTTACTGTGTACGTTTCATTTCCAGCAATTACTGCCGAAAGTGTACTTTTTCCAGAACCGTTTGGCCCCATAATCGCATGCACTTCGCCTGCCTTGATTTCAAGGTTGATTCCTTTTAATATTTCTTTGTCTTCAATTGAAGCATGAAGATTTGTTATTTTTAACATTTCTGTAAAGTTTAAAGTTTAAGGTTTAAAGTTATTTGAACTTCGTTCCTTTATAATCGTTATTATTTAAATAGGTAATAAAATTTTGTATTTTACCACTTAACTTTTCATATTCCAAAACAAGAAAATCTAACTTTTCTTGATTGATATAATAATTATCAAAAACCCTGTAAAGTTGTGACCTTGTCTCTCCTGCAGAACCTTTTGCAATTGATAAAAATTGTCTAAACTCGAGTTTTCCATTTCTTTCAAATCCTTCCGCTATATTGTCCATAACTGAACCTGAAGAAGCCTTAATTTGGTCTCTTAATCTAAAATCTGACTTCAATTCTGTTTCTTTCGAAATTAAAATAATTTGTTGAGACAAAATTCTCCCCTGTTGCCAAATCTCTAATTCCTCAAACTTTTTAATTGTTGCCATAAAATCCTAGTTTAAAGTTTTTTTGTCTAAATTTTTAAAGTTCTGTTGCTCAACTTTAAACCTTAAACTTTAAACAATTTTCTAACCAACCGAACCTTCTAGTGAAATTTCCAATAATTTTTGTGCTTCCACAGCAAATTCCATTGGTAATTTATTCAACACTTCTTTACCAAAACCGTTTACAATTAATGCAATCGCTTTTTCGGTTGGAATTCCACGTTGGTTGCAATAGAATACTTGGTCTTCGCCAATTTTACTTGTCGTAGCTTCATGTTCAATTTTTGCAGTCGGGTTTTTACTTTCAATGTAGGGAAAAGTGTGTGCTCCACAGTTATTTCCCATCAAAAGCGAATCACATTGTGAGAAGTTTCTAGCATTATCAGCATTTGCACTAATTCGTACTAAACCTCTGTAACTATTTTGTGATTTTCCAGCTGAAATTCCTTTCGAAATAATTGTTGATTTCGTGTTTTTCCCAATGTGAATCATCTTCGTTCCTGTATCGGCTTGCTGGTGATTATTCGTTACTGCGATTGAATAAAATTCACCAACGGAATTATCACCTTTTAAAATACAAGAAGGATATTTCCATGTAACGGCAGAACCTGTTTCTACTTGTGTCCACGAAATTTTTGCGCCTTTTTCGCACAATCCTCTTTTGGTTACAAAGTTGAAAACGCCACCTAAACCTTCTTTATTTCCGGGATACCAGTTTTGAACCGTTGAATATTTAATTTCTGAATTATCCAAAGCAATTAATTCAACAACAGCTGCGTGAAGTTGGTTTTCATCACGACTTGGAGCTGTACAACCTTCAAGGTAAGAAACGTAACTTCCTTCGTCAGCAATCAATAAAGTTCTTTCAAACTGACCTGTTCCTCCTTGATTGATTCGGAAATAAGTGGATAATTCCATCGGACAACGAACGCCTTTTGGAATGTAACAAAAACTTCCGTCAGAGAAAACAGCCGAATTTAAAGCAGCATAAAAGTTATCTTTCTGCGGAACGATTGTCCCTAAATATTTTTTCACTAATTCTGGATGTTCTCTAATTGCTTCCGAAATAGCACAGAAAATTATTCCTTTTTCTGCCAATGTTTTCTTGAACGTAGTTGCAACTGAAACTGAATCGACAACGATGTCCATCGCTACGTTATTCATTTTCTTTTGCTCGTCAACAGAAATCCCTAGTTTTTTGTACATCGCCAAAAGTTCTGGGTCAACGTCGTCCAAAGTTTTATTTGGGTCAACCGCTTTTGGTGCAGAGTAATAGGATATGGCTTGAAAATCAGGTTTTGTATAATGCACATTTGCCCATTCCGGCTCAATCATTTGTTCCCAAGCTCTAAAAGCTTCAATTCGCCAGTCAGTCATCCATTCCGGCTCCTCTTTGATTTTAGAAATTGCACGAACCACGTCTTCATTTAAACCAATTGGGAATGTATCCGACTCCAAATCCGTATAAAATCCGTACTCATATTCTTTAGTTTCTAGTTCAACTTTTAAGTCGTCTTCAGTATATTTTGCCATTTTGTTTTTATTTGAAATTCTTTCAGCTACTTATTTCGAAAGAATTTTTTAAATTTTAAAGTGAGAAACTCTCACCACAACCGCACGTTCTTGAAGCATTTGGATTATTAAAAACAAATCCTTTTCCATTCAATCCGCCTGAATATTCTAAAATTGTTCCTGCTAAATACAAGAATGATTTTTTCTCAACTGCGATTTTTACATTATTATCTTCAAAAACTTTATCGTTTTCATGCAATTCCTTGTCAAATTTCAACTCGTAAGACAAGCCAGAACAACCACCGCTTTTTACGCCAACACGCACGTAATCAGCTGCAGCATCATAACCGCCTTCCTGCATCATCGCGACAATTCTTCTACTTGCGTCATCAGATACTTTAATCATGTTATTTTGATTTTGTCTAAATTAACTGCAAAGTTACTATATAAATCTATTTTTTCAATCATAAGTAACAATTTTATAACGATTGCAATATTTGATTTGACTATACTAAAAAATAGAAGCAATTATTCATCTAACAATTAGTAGAAAAGCAACAGAATCACGAAAATTTTTTCTTAAATTACTACAATTAAGTACTTTAAAATGATGTTTTAAATTTAATCAATAGTCTCTTGAGATTTAATTATAAATTTTGAGAATTGCCGCATTAATTTGCTTCGATTTTTAAAAATTGATTTTTCGCTCCAAAAGGAATCCCGTATATTTACAAGAATTTTAAAAACGCTATTTCAAATGAAAATATATCCCATAGAAGCTGGAAATTTTAAACTAGACGGTGGAGCAATGTTTGGCGTTGTTCCAAAAACAATTTGGCACAAAACAAATCCCGCCGACGAAAATAACCTCATCGATATTGCGACGCGTTGCATGCTTATTGAAGAAGGAAACCGCTTGATTTTGATTGATAATGGAATGGGAAATAAGCAATCCGAGAAGTTTTTTGGATATTATTCACTTTGGGGAACTCATTCAATTGACAAGTCGTTGGCAAAATTCGGTTTTCACCGAGACGATATTACAGATGTTTTTATGACGCACCTTCATTTTGATCATTGTGGCGGAAGCATCATTTGGAATAAAGACAAAACCGGTTATGAAGTCGCGTTCAAAAATGCAAGATTCTGGAGCAATGAAGACCATTGGGATTGGGCAACAAATCCAAATCCGAGAGAAAAAGCATCTTTCTTGAAAGAAAACATTCTTCCAATGCAGGAAAGTGGTCAATTGCATTTTATTAAAAAAGGAAATACTACTTGGACGAAAAGTTCAGAAATGAATTTCGACATTTTTTTCGCAGACGGACATACCGATAAAATGATGGTTCCTAAGATTCAGTTTGAAGATAAAACCATTTGCTTTATGGCTGATTTATTACCAACTGCAGGTCATTTGCCTTTGCCTTACGTAATGGGTTATGACACGCGACCTTTATTGACGTTGCCTGAAAAAGAAAAATTCTTAAGAGAAGCAGCTCAAAATAATTATTATTTATGGCTTGAACACGATGCTAACAATGAAATTATAACTGTTGAGGAAACTGAAAAAGGAGTTCGAATGAAAGAGGTTTTCAAAACAAAAGAAATCGTCGGTTCCTAGAATTCCGACTTTCAAAAATCTAAAAATTTTGTTATTTTTGAGAAATTCTGTAACAAAATTCATTCCTTTGAGACTCATAAATTGAAAATTATAAACTTAATTATAAAATGAAAAAAATAAAATTAACTTATTTGTCGCTTGCTTTAGCTTTAGCCTTGACGGGTTGCGGTACTACAAAAGTGGCATTGTATAACGTAGATACACTTCCTGTAAAGAAAGTAAAAATTACGGATGATCAATTGAAACGTTGGAGTCATCTTGATATTATAACCGATACCATTCCTGGAATGAGTGTTGATAAGGCTTACGCTGAATTATTGAAAGATAAAAAAGGTGTTAAAGTAATTGTTGCCATTGTAGATTCAGGTGTTGATATTGAACACCCTGATTTAGCAGCTGCAGTTTGGACAAATCCAAAAGAAATTGCTGGAAATGGAATCGATGATGACAATAATGGATACATTGATGATATACACGGTTGGAATTTCCTAGGCGACATTACAAAAGAAAACCTGGAATACGAACGAATCATTAAAGACAAATCATTAGTGGATAACGCTACTTATTTAGCAGCAAAAGCACTTAATGACGAGAAAATCGCCGAAGCAACTCAAGGACGTGCTCAATTAGAAGCGATGATGATGGCGGTGAATTCTTCGGATGAAGTCATCAAAAAAGAATTAAAAAAAGACGTTTATACGGTTGAAGATTTAGAAAAAGTGACTTCTACGGACGCTAAAATTGTTCAAAGTAAGCAAATCATGAAGCAAATGCTTTCTTTTGGATTGCCAGTTGCTGATTTGAAAGTGGAAATTAAAAAAGAATTAGAAGGAGCACTTACTACTTTGAATGGCGATAATTTAAAACAAGATTACCGTAAAATTTTAGGTGATAACCCTAACGATATCACAGATACAAAATACGGAAATAATAACGTAATTGGACCAGATAAAGACGAAGCGCTTCACGGAACACACGTTGCAGGAATTGTAGCTCAAGGCCGTTACAACAACATTGGTGGTGATGGAGTTGCCTCAAACAATGTTGAAATTATGGCTGTTCGTGCCGTTCCAGACGGTGACGAGTACGATAAAGATATTGCTTTGGCAATTAGATATGCCGTTGACAATGGTGCAAAAGTAATCAACGGAAGTTTCGGAAAATCATTTTCTCCACACAAACAATGGGTGTATGACGCAATCAAATACGCGGAGAAAAACGACGTATTAATTGTTCATGCTGCAGGAAATGATGCAAAAGATATTGATGTTGAAGAAAATTTTCCAAATGATTCTGATGATAAAAAAACAGAATTTGCTGATAATTTAATCACTATTGGTGCTTTAAATTTTGAATACGGTGATAACATCGCTGCAAATTTCTCAAATTTTGGTGCTTTAAACGTAGATGTATTTGCTCCAGGAGTTCAAATTTATGCAACTACTCCAGAAAATACATATAAATATTTAGCTGGAACTTCAATGGCATCTCCTAATGCTGCAGGAGTTGCTGCTTTAATTCGTTCGTATTATCCGAAGCTTTCTGCAAGTCAAGTAAAACATATCTTGATGAATTCAGGAACACCAATCAACAGAATGGTTCAAGTAGGTGGAAAAAATGGCGAGAAAAAAGCATTCTCTACATTATCTAAATCAGGAAAAATTGTTAACGCTTATTCTGCTTTGCAAATGGCGGCTAAGATGTCTAGAAAATAATATTTAAAAATTTTGCAAACTAACGGAAGGTTCACGCCTTCCGTTTTTATTTATATAGGTTATGAGAAAAAGTACAATCACTTCCTTGTTTTTAATCATTTGCTCGTTCAGTTTTGCTCAAAACAGTTCGTATTGGCAACAACAAGCTGATTATAAAATTGACGTCAACATGGACGTAAAATCCTTTACGTACAAGGGAAAACAAGAATTAATTTATACTAATAATTCACCTGATACACTTAAGAAAGTTTATTTCCATTTGTTTAATAATGCGTTCCAACCGGGAAGCGAAATGGATTCTCGACTACAAAGTATTTCCGATCCAGATAGACGAATGGTCAAGACATTCAAAACACCTGAAAAAACTACTTTTGAAAGTCGGATTAGTGTTTTAAAACCCAATGAAATTGGCTATCTAAAAGTCCTGGACTTCAAACAAGACGGTCAATCTGCATCAACAAAAACAATTGGGACCATTTTAGAAGTGCAATTGCAAAAACCCATTTTACCGAATCAAAAATCAACTTTTACTATGAATTTTGACGGACAAGTCCCAATTCAAATTCGTCGTTCCGGAAGAAATAGTGCCGAAGGAATTGCATTGTCTATGGCACAATGGTATCCAAAAATGGCAGAATTTGATTTTGAAGGCTGGCATCCTGATCCGTACATCGGTCGTGAATTTCATGGAGTTTGGGGAAATTTTGATGTAAAAATAACGTTAGACAAAGAATATATTATCGGTGGAACCGGTTATTTGCAGAATCCAAATCAAATTGGTTATGGATACCAAGATGATGGCGTTGTAGTGCAACATTCTAAGAAAACGAAAATGTTAACTTGGCATTTCTTAGCGCCAAAAGTGCATGATTTTACTTGGGCTGCAGACAAAGATTATCTTCATGATATAGCGCAAGTTCCGGGTGGAGCTAAAATTCATTTCCTGTACAAAAACAATCCTGAAATTTTAGAAAACTGGAAAAATCTCCAACCAAAAGCGGTTCAGTTGATGCAGTTTTTCAATGAAAATGTGGGACCTTATCCCTACGAACAATATTCAATTATTCAAGGTGGAGACGGCGGAATGGAATATGCAATGTCGACACTAATCCTTGGAAATGGAACGATGAAAGGTTTGCAAGGTGTGACGGCTCATGAAATGGCACATTCGTGGTTCCAATTTGTTTTGGCAACAAATGAAAGCAAGCATTATTGGATGGATGAAGGTTTTACGTCTTTCATTTCTGATCTTGCCGAAAACGCGATTAACGAAGAAAAGATCGACAATCCGTTAGCCAGCTCTTACAACAGTTATTATTTCCTAGTGAACTCTGGAAAGGAATTGCCACAAACAACTCATGCGGACCGACATGATGTAAATCAAGCCTATAGTATTTCGGCTTACAGCAAGGGAAGTATTTTCTTGAGTCAACTCGGGTACGTCATTGGAAATGAAAATTTAATGAAAACGCTTCGTCGTTATTATAAAGAATTTGCATTCAAACATCCAACGCCTACCGATTTTATCAGAGTTGCCGAAAAAGTATCGGGAACTGAATTAGGTTGGTATTTGAACGATTGGACGAGAACAACCAATACAATTGATTACGGAATTAAAGAAGTGGCTGAAAAAGACAATAAAACCATAATTACACTAGAGCGACTAGGTAGAATGCCAATGCCAATTGATCTTTATGTTGAATATACCGATGGAACTGCAGAATCCTTCTATATTCCGTTGCGAATGATGTTTGGCGAAAAACCAAATCCGTATCAAAAGTTAAAAAGAACGATTATTGCAGATTGGGCTTGGAGCTTTGGAACCTACCAATTTTCTATTGATCGATCTAAAAAGGACATCAAACAAATCATTATTGATCCGACAGAAATGATGGCGGACGTGAATAAAGCAAATAATAGTTACATTCAGAAATAAATTTAAATCTACTAAAATTTACTATAAAGCGAACCCTAAAAAGTTCGCTTTTTTTGTGGAATAGAATTTGTAGTTTTGTGGCTCAAATATTCCAGCTATGAAATTTATAAAAATAATTGTGCCTTTTTTCTTAATCTTCTTTTCAATCCAAGATATTTCTGCTCAAGTCTATCGTTTCAAAGCCGATAGTTTTAGTATAATTGAAAAAAATACAAATGGAAAATGGGGAAAATGGTCGGATGTAAATAAAATTCCGGTTGTAATAACGCTAGACGGAACTAAGGACCGAATTGTAATCAACTCGCAAGAAATTCAGATTTATAATATTCTAGCATACGGCGAGAAAGTAGTAGAAAAAAACAAGGAAACCATTCCCATGAAATGTGCCGATAATTCTGGTGGTTTATGCACAATTTTCATCGTAACTAGAACAAATGAAGGCAACCGAAAACAGTTTTACATCAATTATGACGATGTAAAAATTGTATACAATGTGAATGTTTCTAAATAATTATACAACGATTTTTTTCTGAAAAATAACATTTTTGAATCGCTAACATCTTTACAACCTTCGTAACTTTGTCAGTCAAGTTAAAATCTATAAATGTCTTTTACCTACCCAAAAAAGCACAAACTCAAAAGCAAAAAAAGCATTGATCTACTTTTCTCTAAAGGAAAATCAGTTTCAAAATATCCGTTACGATTGGTTTATGCCGTTGCAGATGCAAATTTTATGGATGGCGAACCAATGAAAATGGGCGTTTCAGTTTCAAAAAAATATTTCAAACACGCGGTAGATCGGAATTATTTCAAACGAATTCTTCGTGAAACGTATCGACTCAACCAGCATTTACTTCGGGAACATTTAGAACAACCCTATAATTTCATGTTTTTTTACCAAACAAAAGACCGATTGACCTATCAGGAAATTGAGCAAAAAACAATTCAACTTTTTGAAAAATGGGTTTTAGAAGTTAAGAATCAATCTACTAAAAAATAATTTTTGCGAAGGTTTTGCCTTCAAAAATAATTTATTTACAATTAATGTTTATTTTAGTATCCAAATCCAATCTTTTGCAAAAAACCACTCAATAATGCACATCAATTTCAAAAAGAAAATCATTCTTCCTGTTGTTGCAGCAGGAATCTTTTTTATAGGCACTAGTTTTAAAGATGATTTCTTTGAAATTGCCAAACAGATCGAAATTTTCACGGAAGTATTCAAAACGGTCAACATGAATTATGTAGATCAGACGAATCCAGGTCAAATGATGGACAAAGCCATCAAAAGTATGCTGGAGGATTTAGATCCTTACACGAACTATTTTAACGAGCAAGACGTCGTAAAGTTTAAAATTAATGCTACGGGAGAATATACCGGAATTGGCGCCTTAATTACGCGAAAAGAGGGTCGGTTAATCATCAGGGAACCGTATAAAAATTATCCTGCCGATAAAGCGGGTTTGAAAGCGGGCGATGAGATTATCCAAATTGGCGAAGTGAATTTAATTGACTTTAAAGAAGACGCTTCTCAGTTATTGAAAGGAGGAAAAAATGCTAAAATTTCAATCAAATATAGAAGACAAGGAAAGGTAGCTACTACTGAAATTGTTTTGGAAGAAGTAGAAGTAAAAGCAGTTCCCTTTTTTGGAAAAGTTGATGATAAAACAGGCTATATTGTCCTTTCCCAATTCAATAGAAAAGCTTCTTTTGAAACAAAAGCAGCATTAGAAAGTTTGAAAAAAGACGGTGCGGAACGAATTATTTTAGATTTAAGAGGAAATCCTGGTGGTTTGTTAAACGAAGCGGTCAACATTTGTAATTTATTTGTTCCAAAAAATGAAGTAATTGTAACCACAAAATCAAAGATTGAACAGCACAATAATGCTTATAAAACTACTTTTGATCCGGTTGATTTAGAAATCCCATTGGTGATTTTAGTCGACGGAAAAAGTGCGTCCGCTTCTGAAATTGTTGCTGGTGCTTTACAAGATTTAGACCGTGCCGTTGTGATTGGAAGTCGAAGTTTTGGAAAAGGTTTAGTACAACGACCGATTGACTTGGTTTACGGAACGCAAGTTAAAGTCACGATTTCACGCTATTACACGCCCTCTGGAAGATGCATTCAAGCTTTAGATTACGGACATAAAGATGAAAGTGGAAAAGCGATTCGGACGGATGCAAAAAACTACAATGCATTCAAAACGAGAAAAGGCCGAACCGTTTATGATGGTGGCGGAATTTCTCCAGACGTAGTTTTGGAAGAAACGAAATTGAGTTCCATTTCTGAAGCTCTGCAAAGAAACGATGCAATCTTTAAATTTGCCACAGATTATTACTACCGAAATCAATCGGTTGGCGAAAAAATTCCAACATTAACTGATGCTGACTATACTGCATTTAAACAGCTTCTGAAAAAAGAAGATTTTTCTTTAGATACAGAAACACAAAAAGCATTGAAAAAGGCGTACGAATTGGCACAAAAAGAAGGAATTGATGAGTCTATTAAAACAGAGTACAATCAACTGACTTCTGCGGTTCAAAAAAGCGAGGAATTGCAAATCAACAAGTACCAAAAAGAAATTAAAAATTTGATTTTAGATGAATTGATTTTGCGTTATCAATACCGCGAAGGGTTATATCAGTATTATTTAAAGAGTAATTCAGAAATTAAAAAAGCGGCAGCAATACTCAATAATTCAGCCGAATACAAAAAAATATTATTGCAATAATGATTCGCTTTTTAAAATACATACCTTTTCTGTTCTTTGGAATTCTTCACGCTCAAGAGGAAGTAATTCACTCGGTTTATTTTGAATTTGACAAATTCAGTCTGAAACCCGAACAACTGAAAAGTGTGGTCGATTTTATTCATGCTGCAGATTCCACGCGTATTGAAACGATTGAAATATTTGGCTACTGTGACGATCGTGGAAAAGACGAATATAACTTTGCACTTTCGCAAAACCGAGCAAATACTATTCAACAGGAGTTTATTTCAAACGGCATTAAAAACAAAGTTATCGTTACGATTGAAGGAAAAGGTCGGATTATGATTGATGAAGACGTTGTTGAAAATATCCCGGAAGTTCGTTCTAAAAACAGACGAGTAGACGTCGTTTTAAACTTAAAACCATTACCTAAAATCCAATTACCCGGTTTCTACAATTCACTTCAAAAAAATCATGTCGTTGGGGATCACATTTATTTAGACAATCTGCTTTTTGATCGTGGAAGTAGTATTTTGACCTTCAAGTCAAAAACAGATTTAACGAAGTTAGCGAAGTTGTTATTGCGGAATAAAAACATTGAATTTGAAATTCAAGGTCATATTTGTTGTACGCCACCTTATCAAAAAGAGGCGATTGACCGTCATACCGGAAAGCGAAAATTGTCTCAGAATCGGGCAGAATCGGTTTATAAATACTTACTTATAAAGAAAATTCCAAAATCTAGAATGACTTTTAAAGGTTACGGAAATACGGTTCCACTTGGAAAAGGTGCAGAATACGACAGAAGAGTTGAGTTGGTAATTACTAAAATTTAAGATTTCAGCATCTCAATATGCGGAATATCATCTTCTAAATAGGTTTCGCTTACTTGCTGAAAACCGTGTTGTTCATAAAAATTCTTCAAATACAATTGGGCAGAAATGGTTACAGGTTGAACACCAAAATGCGCTTCAATTCCAGCAATGGATGCTTTCATCAATTCGTGTCCCCATTTATTTGCTCGAAATGATTTGGCAATTGCTACGCGACCAATAGAGGCGTTTTTAAAATAATCAGTTGCTTTAAAAAGCCTTGAATACGCTACAATTTTGCCCTCCACTTCTCCCAAAACGTGCAATGCCTTCTCGTCTTTACCATCTACATCTTGGTAAACGCAGTTTTGCTCTACAACGAAGACTTCACTTCTCAACCGCAACAATTTGTATAGTTCTGTAACAGATAGCTCGTTAAAACGCTTTATTTTGAAATTTAATTTCATGAAATGGATTTATAAAAATTTAACAGACTTAATTATCGATTCTAATTCTAACATTAAGTCTCTTTTAGAAGTTGATGGTGCATAACAAAAGCCTTCGATTACAATAAATTCCCTTTTTTTGCGGTCTAAAATTGCATAATTTATAAATGGACCCGACATGTAATCGCCTTTAAGCTCCCAAGTTCCTCTCGTTTCGTAAGCTCTTTTATTGTCAATTACCGCAATATCAAAATATGGTGCGTACGATTCTTCCGTAATCATACTGGTATTGTTGTCTTTTCCTTTGATGTATCTCGAGCCAAAAACATCTCGCATTTCGATAATATTTGTAATGATGTCGTCGTTCTTCAGCAAGGTTTTAAAAGGAACTTTATAAATTAAAATACTCGTATTTCCACTTAGTATTTCTTTCTTTAACCAAATAAAGTTGAGTTTCACCATGACATACTTGAATGTGGAAGGAACATCGATTGAAACTTTGAATTTTTTTCTGATTTTTTCATCAGAAAGAAGGTCATTTTTAATTAAATCTTGATTTCTTTTTATTTCAGTAGTCTTAAAAACCTCAACAAGGGAATCGCCATTTTTTTCAATGTAACTTAAAATCTCTGGAATGGTTTTACCCGAAATAATAACTAAATTTTGCGGTTCCATGAAGCGATTTTGAACCAAGCGGTAGCCGCTTTTTTCCTCTTTTTTGATTAAAATCAAATTAGTGTGGGATGTTTTATGGGTGTCAAATAATCGAATAGGAAATTGCTGTATGGTAAAAAGCGGCTCTTCCTGAGGAAGTCCATCTACTGGTGCTGCAAATTTTTTTCGCAGGCTGTCGCCAATTTCGCCGCTCCACAACTGATCATTTACAGCTATCGCTAATGAATTGATTTGGCACGTGGGTTGAATGTGATCCGACTCTTTATCGTTGCATGAACTAAACGTCAAGAGTATACATACTAGCATAACTGTTGCGTAACAATTTCTAGCTTGTTTGAAAGTAAAATATCGAAACAATCGTCCTGACATAAATCTATGCTGTAAAAATAAATTCCTTAAATGGATGAACCAAATAAGGAATTTAAAATATATTATGAATGATGCTTTTTAAAAATTAGCTGCTAATTTTTAATTTCATTCCTGGTTTTAATTCATTTCCTTCTATTCCGTTCCATTTTTTAATATCGGCAACGGTTATTCCTGGATATTTCTGAGCAATCTTAAACAAAGAATCTCCTTTTTGAACTAAATAATGAGCCGCTTTTTGCGAAACGGAAACTACTTGTTTATCATCTGATAAAATTAAGATTTTTTTGCCTACTTGAACATTATTATCTTTCAATTCGTTCCAGTCTTGAAGTGATGCAATTGATACATTGTATTTCTTAGCAATACTTCCTAAATTATCACCCTTAACAACATTGTAAGTAATGAATTTCTTGATGTCAATTTCATTTTTAATCAAAGCCACTTGTTCTGACTTCAACACTTTCAATTGGCTGTCTAATTTTACAGTAGCATCTTCCAAGTTATTTAGTTCTTTCAACTCAGCAACTGAAATATTAAACTTTCGTGCGATTGATGATAAATTATCTCCTTTTTGAACGGTATAAATCGTCGTTTCTTTATCGTTACCGTTTTCAGGAGTTGGAACTTCTGCTGAAGCTAAAGCTGTTTCTTCTTCTCTATCTACTGCAGTTGGAACTACTTTTGGTGATGGAATTGATTCTTTAACAGTTGAAATAATTTTTAGTTTTGCACCCGAATTGATCGTATTTCCTCTCAAATTATTCCAACGTTTCAAATCCGTAACAGCGACACCATATTTATTAGAAATTAATCCTAAACTTTCGCCACGACGAACGGTATGATATTTTGTTTTTGTACTGAATTTTGAATTTGACGAAGATTTAGAAGAGGTATCTCTCGAAGCTAAACGCGTTTCAGTAACGTAATACGGCATTTCAATTTTAGTGCGTTCGCGATCTACGTAAGCGTAAATTTTATCTTCATTAGAAGTAAATACACCTATTTTATCCTTTGGTAAACGTAAAAAGTGCGGTTTATTTGCATAAAAAGGAACCACGTTCATTTTATAAGCAGGATTTAATAATTGAATTTGAGAAACCGGAACATCCATTAAATCAGCGATTTGCTTAAAGCTCATCTCTTTTTTAATCATTACCGTATCGGTTTCAAAATGTTTAACCATAGCACGATTAGGTACAATTCCGTGTTCTTTATGGTATTCGTAAATGTACATTGTTGCTAAAAAAGCAGGAACATATCCTTGTGTTTCTTTTGGCAAATACTTTCTGATGTTCCAATAATTCTGTTGACCACCTGAACGTCTGATTGCTTTTGCAACGTTTCCAGCACCTGAATTATAAGAAGCTAAAACCAATTCCCAATCCCCAAAAATACGGTACATTTTGGTCATGTATTGTGTTGCAGCTTTACTGGATTTTATTGGATCACTTCTTTCATCAACGTACGAATCTACGTTAAGATTGTATTCTTTACCCGTTGCATACATGAATTGCCATAAACCCGTAGCTCCCATGTGAGAAACTGCTTTTGGGTTTAAAGCAGATTCTACAATTGATAGATATTTAATTTCTAACGGAACATTTTCCTTCGCTAAAGCTTCTTCAAAAACCGGAAAGTAATATTCCGAGATCGCCATCAAGCGTTCAAATGATTTTTTTCTGTTTTTCAAAAACGATTTTATAACGTTTTCAACAGCAGGATTGTATTGGATATTGAACGGAGATTTCGCATCCATTTCCTTAAAACGCTTTTTTAGTAGTTCTGTTGAAAGTTCGTAATCTACTTTTTGATCAACATCTATCGTAGCGATATCATTCAGTAATTCAGGAAAAATATCTTGGTTTGTAAGTTCCTTCAACCACAAACTATCTACACAAGCGGCAATTTCATCGTGAACAAAACTTGCTTTTACAGAATCAAGGTAGGAAAGTTTAACTAAAGGTGGATTGATTTGACCAGAAGCTGAATCCTGTGAAAATATAGTTCCCGAAATCATTAAAGCAGCGGCTAAGACTAAATTTCTTGTATTCATTTATTCGTTTTTTTGTATTTTACTTGTAACAAATACTAAGCCATTACAAGTATTAAAATTCATTTTATAATACGCCAAAATCTAACTTGAAAGGTATCAAGTTAGATTTCAACGAGATGCAAATTAATGCAAACATAATAATCTTATAACAGAATCATTATATCTTATAACTTAAATTTTTTATAATTATTATAAAACGAACAGAATTAATCTAATATCGCTGCAATTCCAGGTAGATCTTTACCTTCTAACATTTCAAGCATTGCTCCACCACCAGTGGAAACATAGCTCATTTGGTCTTCTAAGTGAAATTGTTTTACTGCCGCTACAGAATCACCACCACCAACTAACGAAAATGCGCCTTTTTCAGTTGCTTCCGCAATGTAGTTCCCTAATTCTTTCGTTCCGTTCGCAAAATTTGCCAATTCGAATACACCCAAAGGTCCATTCCAAAGAATTGTTTTGGAAGCTAAAATCACTTCTTTAATTTCGGCTAATGATTTTGGTCCAGCGTCTAAACCTTGCCATCCATCAGGAATTTCGTTTACGTTTACAATTTGCGTTTCGGCGTCATTTGAAAATGCATTTGCCGCGACAACATCAACCGGCAAATGAACTTGAACACCTTTTTCTTTAGCGATTTTCAAAATTTCTAAAGCCAATTCTTGTTTATCGTCTTCACAAATCGAGTTTCCAATTTTGCCGCCTTGTGCTTTGATGAATGTAAATGTCATTCCACCACCAATGATTAAGTGGTCAATTTTATCCAAAATATTTTCAATAACCGTAATTTTTGAAGAAACTTTCGAACCACCTAAAACAGCTGTAACTGGTTTTTTTGATTCTTTCAATACTTTATTTAAGCTTTCAATTTCAGTCGCTAATAATTTTCCAAAACATTTTGCATCGGGGAAAAATTGTGCAATAATCGTAGTTGAAGCGTGAGCTCTATGTGCGGTTCCAAAGGCGTCGTTCACATAAATGTCACCTAACCACGCTAATTCTTCAGCAAATTCAACATCTCCAGCTTCTTCTTCTGGATAAAAACGTAAGTTTTCTAACAATAATATTTCGCCAGGCTGTAATTCATTAGCAGCATTTTGAGCCACTTCTCCTCTGCAATCTGCAGCGAATTTTACTTCATGTCCTAAAACTTCACTTGCTTTTGCTACAATATGTTTCAAAGAATATTGATCTTCTTTCCCTTTTGGTCGACCTAAATGTGACATCAATATCACACTTCCACCTTGTGCTAGAATAGCATCAATTGTTGGTTTTGCTGCTTGAATTCGCGTAGCATCGGTAACTTTAAAGTCGTCATCCAGTGGCACATTAAAGTCGACACGAATTAAAGCCTTTTTGTTTTTAAAATTAAAGTCTTGAAGAGTTTTCATTTTTGGTGTGTTTTAGTTCGAAATAAAAAACAAATATAGCCTTTTTGTTGCATTTCGAAATTGAATTCTAAAATGGAAATTGAGATCTTTTAACACAGATCCAAATCACATTTAATTAAAAAACCGCACAAAATGAATTGTACGGTTTTACTTTATTGAATAATAGTGGATCGTTTTAAATTGCAATTAAACTGTTTGGCTGTGATTTCTTAATAAATTATATATGGCTTGTTTTCATTAAATCCGATAGTAAATTCGTTTATCCCCTTCGTTAAATCATAAGGTTCTAACATAATTTCATTTATTTTTTCAGAGTTTTTGATCTCGTCAATAACTTTCAACTTAATCGTAATTCCTTGCTGCACATTATTCTTTGAAAGTGCATATCCCAACTGATTTCCCGAATTATTCAAAACATCAATTGACAAAAAATGTTCGAATGCATCTTCAAAGCTAACTTCCAATTTTTTACGATTCCAATCGAATTTGGGACTCTTAGAAAATACAACGTGTTTTTTTGTGCTTAAATCAAATTCATGCGAATTTTCAGATGTCCGTTCCTCATTAATTGAACAACCATTAAATAGCGTTATTGGAAAAAATCCTAAGAAAAATAACCTGATAAACAATGACTTATTCATGACTTCAAATGTGTTGTTTTCGATATTGTAAAAATACAACGGTTTATATATACGAAAAATCCCTACTAATGGGTATTTTTCAAAAATCTGCACTACATTCGAAAATCAAATTTTGCAAGCATGAAAACAGAAAAAGAGAAGATGCTTTCGGGCGAAAATTATTCCGCAATTGACAAGGAATTAGTTCAAGATCGAATAAAAGCGAAGAAAATATTGCATAAAATCAATGTTTCCGAGTATTGGGTCAATAAAAGCACACGAAAATTAATTGCGGAACTTTTACCAAATTCGCCAAGTGTTGTTCACATTGAACCACCATTTCATTGTGATTACGGTTATAATATTGAATGCGGAGAAAATGTTTTTTTCAATGTCAATTGCGTGGTTTTAGATTCAGCGAAAGTGAAAATTGGTTCCAATGTGCTTTTTGGACCTGGCGTACATATTTATACGGCGACACATCCGTTAGAAAAAATGGAACGTCGAAATACTGAATTTGCGAAACCTGTAACTATTGGAGATGATTGCTGGATTGGCGGCCAAGTTGTGATTTGTCCCGGTGTAACAATTGGTTCGGGAAGCGTGATTGGAGCCGGTTCTGTGGTTACAAAAGATATTCCTGAAGATTGTTTGGCCGTTGGAAATCCTGCGAAAGTAATTCGGAAACTTAATCAAAACGAAGAAATTTAATTTTAAGCCCTGAATTGTTCCGATTTTAACCGAAATAAATATCTTTGTCAAATGCAGTTTTCAGAAATAATTGGTCAAGAACATTTAAAAAATCACTTAACAAAAAGTGCGGATGGAGGTCGGATTCCGCATGCCCAACTTTTTGTAGGTCCGGAAGGTTCGGGAACTTTGGCTACAGCCATAGCTTATGCTCAATATATTTTGTGCAAAAATTCTGATGGCGAAAATGAAGATGGAAACGAAAGTTGCAACCTCAAATTTGAAAATTTAACGCATCCTGATTTACACTTTATTTATCCATCCGTTACTGCTTTAGGAATTACTTCAAAGCCGAAAAGCATTGATTTCATTAAAGAATGGCGAGAATTTGTATCAGAAAATGTTTACGGAAGTTTATTTGATTGGTTGAATTATCTTGAAGCAGGAAATAAACAAGGAGAAATTCGCGTAGACGATGCTCAAGAAATTGTCAAATTACTTTCATTAAAATCCTACGAAGGTGGTTACAAAATTGTCATTATTTGGATGGCGGAAAAATTAAATATTGCCGCTTCCAATAAACTTTTGAAATTGCTTGAAGAACCAACGGATAAAACGCTGTTTCTACTCATTGCCGAACAAGAAGAAGATTTGATTCAAACGATTTTATCGCGTTGTCAAGTTTTGCATTTCAACGGATTGAGTGAAAATAATATTGCCGAACGACTGATAACGGATTTCAACATTGAAGAACGAGAAGCGCGGAAAATAGCACATCAATCGCAAGGAAATTTCAATAAAGCGTTAAAATTCATTAATGAAAACGGCGAAGATGCAGCGTTTGAAGAATGGTTTGTGGAGTGGGTTCGAGCGGCTTTTCGTGCCAAAGGAAATGCAAGTGCGATTAGTGATTTGATAAAATGGAGCGAAACCATTGCCGGAATAGGTCGTGAAACACAGAAAAAATTCTTGAATTATTGCATCGAAATGTTCCGTCAAGCCTTATTAATCAACTATCAAACGACAAGTTTGGTTTACATGGAACCAAAAGTTGCCAAGTTTAAACTAGAAAATTTTGCACCCTTTGTAAATGGAAGTAATATTGACGCTATTTTTGCTGAACTATCCGATGCCATTTACCACATCGAACGCAACGGAAATGCTAAAATTGTACTTACTGATTTATCTATAAAACTCACACGTTTAATTCACAAAAAATAAAATTATGATTACAAGTAACATTCCTTTTATCCTAGTTTTGCTTTTATTAGCGGCCACTTTTATTCAATCCGGTTACGATAAAACAATGTATTGGCAAGATAATTTGTCTTGGTTGAAAGGTCATTTTGCAAAGACGCCGATTAAAAATATGGTTCCTGCATCGTTATTCTTAATCTTGATTTTAGAATTGGTTTCAGGAATTTTATGTTTAGCAGGAATTTTACAATTGATGATGAATAACCAACGAACTTTTGGATTTTACGGAGCCGTAATGAGTTGCATTACATTGATTTTCTTACTCATTGGTCAACGAATGGCAAAGGAATATGAAGGTGCAAAAACGATTGTGATTTACTTTATTCCTGCAATTATCGCGTGTTATTGGTTGAGTTAATCTAAACGCGATTCAAACTTGCTTTAAACATTTTTAATTCATCCCAAGAAAATTCTGAACCGTGTTTTTCTTTTAAAGGATTAAGCGATTCCTCTTTATAGCCGTAGAATGCTTTCTCTAATTTCTCAAGAAGTAAAGAAGGTAAAACGTCTTTGATATTTATCTTTCCGGCTTCAATTAGTTTAGCAATATGTCCGGCAATGGTTTGTTTGGTTAATTTTCGAGCAATAGCAATGGCTTCTATCGAATTATTTTCCAACCACATTTCATGCGTTTCTTCGAACGTGTTTTTCTTCAGAATTTTCTTTTCTTTTTTGGTATTGCTGTAGCGGTTTTCGTCAATGTTATCTTCGACTAAAGTGCCTCTTTGCTGTTTGAAATCTTCTTTTACAGATTGCAAAATAGTTCCCTTGTAGGTTTTTATTTCATAAGAAGTCAAATTGTCTTTGCTAATCAAATGACCTTCAAGTACTACAACAATTAATTTTTGCGCTTTCATTAAACTCAAAACCGTTTTTACTTGCGCATTTTCCAATTCGGTTAATTCCGTATAAAATCCTTTCGCTTTTTTCAGTCGAATCACTTCTTCCATTTTAAACAATAAATCATACACCATTTGGTCTAAAACCGGCATGAAATAATTATAAGCGGCTGTAAATCGTTCTTGTAGGAAATCTAAATCGACTTTTTCTTGGTTGAAAATAAAGTGCAATTGGCTCATAAATTTTTGCGAATGCGGTACAATTTTATCCAATGCATCGTACTGTTTTTTCGCCCAAACTGCATGAAGTGATTGAGGAGATTTACTTTCATCGTTTTTATACGAATACAAATGATTCCGCCATTCTTGCAGTAAATTCTCCCATTCAAAAGTGGAAATTAGTGATTTATAGAGGAAATTTTGCGTGTCAAGTTGGAGTTCATGTGCTAACTTTTCGTCCGAACATTTATTCTCGGCATATTGCATCACATCTCTGTCGTTTGAAAAACCATTCAAAGTCAATGGAGAAAGCAAAATAAGCCCGTTTAACGACCTTAATCGTGAAAGTGCAACGTAAGCTTGTCCCGGCATGAAAACTTGCGAAACGTCAATCGCTGCTTTGTCAAAAGTCAATCCTTGACTTTTATGAACAGTTATTGCCCAAGCGAGTTTCAACGGAAATTGAGTAAATGTGCCTAAAACCTCTTCTTCAATTTCTTTCGTAGTTTCATTAACTGAATACCGTATATTTTTCCATTCAAAACGTTCGACTTCAATTACCTTCTTCTCTTCAGGAAATTCAACTAAAACTTCATTTTTAGAAACCGATTTTACGATTCCCATCTTCCCATTAAAAAAGTTTTTTTCTGCCGAAGAATCATTTTTTACAAACATGACTTGAGCTCCTTTTTTCAATTTCAAATCAGCATCAATCGGGAAAATTTTATCCGGAAAATCATCGACAACGTCGGCTCTTAAAATAACTTCATTTCCAACTAAATCCGATAAAGCTTCTTTATTTATAGCATCCACTTTGTGGTTATGCGTCGTCAGAATAATGTATCCTTCGTGTTTCTTGGAATCAAAATTAGGTTGGACATATTTATTGAGTTCATCTCGTTGCTTTTCCGAAATCGTATTGTTTCGCAAACTGTCGAGCAAATCAATAAACGTGTCGTCGTTTTGTCTGAAAATTTTAGACAATTCTAAATACAAAGGAGGATTCTGCTGCACAACTTGCGAATGAAAAAAGAATTTTCCAGCGTAATAATTTTTCAAAACTTGCCACTCTTCTTCTTTTACAACTGGTGGTAATTGCAGTAAATCACCAATGAAAAGCACTTGAATTCCACCAAACGGCACTTTCTTTTTCCGAACGGATTGCATCATAAAATCCATCGCATCTAAAACGTCGGGACGTAACATACTGACTTCGTCAATAATCAGTAATTCCATATTTTGAATTACCGCTTTTTTGACGCCACTCATTCTAAAATGACGACCGAGTGTTTTTTTAGTTTCAAATTTGAGGTTATTTGAAAAGTCATTTTGGTAAATAGAATCGGGAATAAACCCTCCAAACGGAAGTTGAAACATCGAATGTATAGTAACACCACCAGCATTTAACGCGGCAATTCCCGTTGGTGCGACAACTACAACATTTTTATGAGTCGTTTCTAGGATTTTCTTGAGTAACGTTGTTTTTCCTGTACCTGCTTTTCCTGTAAGAAACACAGAACGGTTGGTTTGATTGACAAACTTAAGTACATAATCAGCAGTATTTGAGACGGTATCCATTTGGCTTCGAGATAATTAATAAATGTAATAAGAAGATTTCAAATTTACAAAAAAAAGAATTCCAAAAAAAAACCTTCCGACAAGGAAGGCTTAATTTAATGTGAAATAAAAATTACTTTTTAGTTTCTTCTTCTTTTTTAGCTTCAGTAACTGGCTCTTTTTTAGAATCTTTTGAATATTTATCGTTCAATAATTTAATCATATCTTTTGTAATGTCATATTGGTCTTTTGCATATAAAACCGTTGCAGCATCGCCTGTTCCGTAAATGTAATCGTAGCCTTTCTCTTTACCGTAGTCTTTGATAAACGATTTTACACTTTTTACTAAACTATCCATTTCTGCAGCACCTTCCATTTGCAATTTTTGACCTACACTTTGAGCCGCATATTGCAAACGTTGTTGTCTTTGCTCTAATTCAGCATTTTTTTGTTGAGCCCAAGCTTGCCCGTTCGCTTGTGCATTTTTTTGAAAATTGGCTACTTCAGCTTTAAAGTTAGCTTCTTCCACTTCGAATTTCTTAGCTTCCGCTTCCGATTTGGATTTGAATTTAGCATCTAAATCTTTTGCTTCCGTATATTCTTCCATTAGCTTGGCTGTATCTACATACGCAGTTTTCAATTCAGTAGAAGTACTTGCCGTTTGCTCTTTGTTACAAGAAATTATTGAAACAGCTAGAGCGATAATTAAAAGTGATTTTTTCATTTTATAATTGTGAAATTTAATTTTTTAAATTGGATGTCAAAAATAACAAATTTTAGCGTTAATGGAAATAATTTAGGTTTTTGTTCTGAATATCTACTTATAACTTTTTACTATTAACATTTGATTTCCTATAGATTTAAGCCCGAAGAAACGATCGATTTTAAATGCTTTTAAAACAGAAACAAAACAAATCGAATATTTGGTCTATTTAGAACGCCAAAACGTCGTTAAAATGCTTTATTTTGATTTTTTGTCGTTTTTTATAATATAAATGAGTGAAGAATATTGAAATCGCTTCTTCGCTTTGTAATTTGACTTAAGTCCAACATAAATTGCTTTAAAGAAATTCATGTATCCTTTTTTATATTTTTCCGAAAGCAAGCTCACATAAAACGCATCCCATTTCATAGGAATCATTTCAACCACTTTCATTTGTTTTTCCTGAAACAAGAGTTTAATTGATTTCTTTGAGAAATGCCATAAGTGTCGAGGAACATCGTAAGCTGCCCAAAATCGTTTATAATACCTCGCATCAAAAGAACGGAAATTTGGAACAGCAATAACGAGAACGCCATCAGGTTTTAAAACTCTTTTCAGTTCTTTAATTTGTTCGTCCAAATCATAAACGTGTTCCAAGACATGCCACATGGTAATAACGTCAAATGAATTATTTGCTAAACTTTGAATATTGTCTACAAAAGAAATGCCCTTTTCAGATGCCATATTTCTTGCGCCAAGATTCGGTTCAATTCCGGTCACAATCCATTTGTTTTTTTGTGCCAATTCTAAAAAATGTCCGGTTCCTGCACCAATATCTAGTAAAGTACCTTTTTCAACATGAAAATGTTGAATGATATTCAACTTGTTTTTCAAAGTAAAACCTCTTACTATTTGGTATAAGAAACTAAATAAACCTTTCTTTTTGTTCGAATGCGAAATGTAATCTTCGCTTTCATAGTATTTCGACAGCTCTTCAAGACTTGGTTTTGGAAACGTAATCAGCATGTCGTACTTGCCATCGCGATACAAACCGAATGTTTCTTTCGAAACGGTATAATCTTTAACCGTCAAATAAATTTTTTTGGCGTTATCTATCATTACTGAAATATTCTTCTTTTAAATTTTTTAAGTATTTTATCACAATATTTTGGTAGAGTGAATCGTCTTTCAAGCAGTCTTCATTTTTATCATTGGTCACAGAAATAACAATAAAATCCGATTGGTTTCCCAATTTTGAAGCATCAGGAATTTGATTTTTCAAAACGAAATCTGAAGTGTTTATGTATTTATCCGTTTCGTCTCTATCGTAAACATGCAATATAAATTGTTCTTCATTTATAGTGAAAGGAATTTCTCTTTGGTTAAACGTTTGCAGTTTATAATGGTTAATTAAAAATTGCTGAAAGGGCAAAATCTTTTTATTATTCTCAAAAACAAAAGCAGTTAAAGCCCCGTTTCCTACAACAGGTTTCGCATTGGGAACCAAAACATAATCTTCAATTGTATACTGTGGTTTATTGATTCCGCAACTTACTGAAATCACAAACAAAAGCAGAATCGCAACCAACCTCCTATTCACAAGCCTTAACAAAGTTGTTTCACGTGGAACACTCATTTTATCTTCCCATATAAATTAGCAATACCGAAATGTCACTTGGTGAAACACCGCTGATTCTAGAAGCTTGCGAAATTGTAACTGGACGTATTTTCGACAATTTTTGTTTTGCTTCAAACGACATCGATTTGATTTTCTCGTAATCAAAATTCTCTGGAATCTTTACATCTTCAAGTCTAGTTAGCTTGTCGGCGTTGTTTCTTTCCTTATCAATGTAACCAGAATACTTCACTTGAATTTCTGCTTGTTCTAAAATCTCTTGGTCAACATCTGCATTCGCAACATATTCTTTAACCTTATCAAACTTCATCACATCTGCCAAATCAATTTGAGGTCTAGAAAAAATCTTAAACATTTTGTCAGATTGCGAAACTAAAGCACTTCCTTTCTCTTCTAAAATTGGATTCGCTTCTGCAACGCTAACACTAGTTTCCTTGAAAAAATCAACTAGTTTTTGAGATTCGTTGAATTTATGCTCCATTCTACGCATACGTTTTTCTGAAGCTAAACCTATTGCAAAACCTTTTGGAGTTAATCGTTCATCAGCATTATCTTGTCTCAATAGCGTTCTGTATTCTGCTCTTGAAGTAAACATTCGATAAGGCTCTTCAGTTCCTTTTGTAATTAAATCGTCAATTAAAACACCGATATATGCTTCGTCACGTTTTAATATTAACGGCTCTTTCTCGTTGATTTTTAAATGCGCATTAATTCCAGCCATCAATCCTTGCGAAGCCGCTTCTTCATAACCTGTAGTTCCGTTGATTTGTCCGGCAAAATACAAGCCTGAAACTAACTTCGTTTCAAGCGTATGTTTCAATTGTGTTGGCGGAAAATAATCGTATTCGATTGCATATCCTGGACGAAAGAATTTCACTTTCTCAAATCCAACAACTGATTTCAAAGCTTTATATTGAATATCTTCTGGCAAAGAAGTTGAAAAACCATTTACATAAACCTCACACGTCTTCCAACCTTCCGGCTCAATAAACAATTGATGTCTTTCTTTATCCGCAAAACGATTAATTTTATCTTCAATCGATGGACAGTATCTCGGTCCAATGCTTTGAATTCTTCCATTAAACATTGGCGAACGGTCAAACCCTTCTCTCAAAATATTATGAACTTCGTTTGAAGTATACGTCATATGACAAGAACGTTGATGTGTCAAAGGTTTTGTTACGTCCGAATAAGAAAACTTATCTGGCTTTGCATCGCCTAATTCTTCATTCATTTTAGAATAATCCAAAGAACGGCCGTCTACTCGAGGAGGCGTTCCTGTCTTCATCCTTCCTGATTCGAAACCTGCATTAACTAAATCTTCCGTGATTCCATAAGCGGCACTTTCTCCTGCACGACCCCCACCAAATTGTTTTTCACCAATATGAATCAATCCATTTAAGAAAGTTCCGTTTGTCAAGATTACAGCTTTTGCACGAATTTCCACTCCTAGCGAAGTTCGAATTCCTTTTGCAACGCCATTCTCAATGATTATTCCCTTAACCATTTCCTGATAAAAATCAAGATTTGGCGTTCCTTCCAACATCATTCTCCACTCTTCTGCAAAACGCATTCGGTCACTTTGAACTCTTGGCGACCACATTGCTGGACCTTTTGATTTGTTCAACATCTTGAATTGAATCGCCGTATTGTCAGAAACAATTCCTGAATAACCACCCAATGCATCAATCTCACGTACAATCTGTCCTTTTGCAATTCCACCCATAGCAGGATTACAAGACATTTGCGCGATGTTCTGCAAACTCATTGTCACCAATAAAGTTTTGGAACCCATATTCGCAGCAGCAGCAGCAGCCTCTGAACCGGCATGTCCAGCTCCAACAACAATCACATCATAAATCTCTTCAAACATCTATTTTCTTTGTATAATTTTAAATCAAATTTACCCCCCAACTAAAGTGTTCCACGTGGAACAATCAACTTGGATATTGTAATTTGATTCTTATTGTTCCACGTGGAACAATTGGATTTTTTCTTCTTCTTTAGTCCGCATAATAGCTTCCTCTTCTGGAGATTTGTCTTTGTAACCGCAGTAGTGTAAAATACCGTGAACGATTACGCGCTGCAATTCGTCCGCAAAAGTCACGCCGAAATCTTTAGCATTATCAGCAACTCTTTCGACAGAAATAAAAATATCGCCGTGTAATTCGTTACCCATAGAATAATCAAAACTAATTACATCAGTTAAAGTATCGTGTTCGAGGTATTCCACATTGAGTTTGTGCAGGTAATCATCATCACAAAAGATGTAATTAATCTCACCTTCCTTTTTACCTTCTGATAAAATTACACGAGAAATCCAATCTTCAAAAGCTGGTTCGTTGCCTAACTCAAAATCCGTTTCGTAGTTAAAACTAATCATTTACATTAAAATATTCCTTAACCTTTTGGCTAAAATTCGAGCGCAAAGGTAAGCTTTGTCGATTTAATATTTCTATGCTGTTTAAATATTCTTTCAATGCAGGTGTTAGAGCGCCTTTGCTACCGTCAAATTGCTTTGTATTGGCTTCAGCCTGCCTTTTCTCTTCTTCTCCTTGCTGTTGCATCGCTTTGTCTAACTTTAATAGCTCATAATTTAAATTCAAAACCTTTTGCAATGTTTCGTTTTTGAAACCTTCATTAAGCAATTGTTTTTCGATTTCTTTCATTTTGTCCAAAGCACTTTGACCACTTCCTGACATTCCTTTCTTGTTCAATTCATTTTGCAAAGCCTCTCTCAATTGTCTTTGCTCTTTGTAAATCTCCATTATTTCTTTGGCATTGCCTTCTCCATTTTCGCCGTTTTCGCCTTCACCATCTTTTCCGCCACTTCCCGATTGACCTGGTTTTTGACCCGGTTTTTGTCCTGGCTTTTCACCACCTTCACCTTCTTTGCCGTCGCCTTCTTTCTTACCGCTTTCCTTCCCTTTTTTCATTCCGTCTTTCATCTTCTCGCCAAGACCTTTCTGTTTCATCATAATATCCGGCAACTGCATTTCTCCTTTACCTGAACTTGGTTTTGGCTTTCCTTTACCCGAACCAGATAACGACATTTGCATGTTATTCAAAACATCACTCAACATATCAGCCAACTTATTTGCTGAAGAAATCGTGTATTGTTGGTGTGAAGTACCTTTCGGAACATTAGCTTCGACTAAATTATCTAAAGCCTTTTCAATATTGTAATGTACATTGCCAATCTCTTTCGTAATCGGTTCGTTCATTTGTGGATTTCTCAATGACAACGCAAATAAGCTGTCGTCTACGTGTTGAAATTGCAAGCGTAAATCTTGTTGCGATTTCAAATACTTATTATACGATGGAGCGCCACGTTTTAGGTTCTTAAAAGTTTTCATTAAGTCTTCTTGCGAAAAAGAAAATGACAACAAGTTATCCATCACTTGACGCAGCATCGCTACGTCCTCTTCCATCTGTTCTTTGTCGCCACCCGCCATACTTTCTTCCATCGCACCCGACATTTCCTTCATTTTCTTGGAAGCACTTTTCTGTTTCGGTTTGGCTTTAGCTTTATTCTCTTTTTGTAATTCTTCTTTTGCTTTATTTAAATCTTCATCAATACTTTTTTCCTTTTCTTTATCGGTTGGAATATCCATCGGACTTTTCAACTCTTTGTTTTCCTTTTCCAAATCCTTCAAATCCTCTTGAATCGCATCAAATTCCTTGTTGATTTTATCTTGATTCTCGGCATTATTTTTATCATCTTTATCAGACAACTCATCTTGCTTTTTAGAAAGCTCTTCTAATTTATCGGCAATTTGTTCCGCTTTCTTTTCGACGTAAAAACGCTTTGTAAGTTCAACAAGTTGTTCCAAAGTTTTGGCTTGGTTTTTACTCACTTGCTTGAACTGTTCCATTTTCTCAAACAATTCTTCTTGCTTAATTTTATCATTTAACTTTTGCAGTTCGTCCAAAAGCTTTTGATTTTTCTCTAAATCCTTTTGACTTTCTTCTAAACGTTTTTGCAATGCTTCTTTGAATTCATCTTTTTTATCCGACTTGAGTTTATCCAAATTCTCGTCCATCTTCTTTGTAAATTGCTTCATCATCTCGTCTTGTTGTTTTTGACGCTTGATAAAATCATCTACTTTTTGTTGGTCTTTAAATTCATGACTTGATTTTTCTTTGTTTGATTTTTGAAGTTTGTCTAATTCTGAAAGTTGCTTGTCTTGCGATTTCAACGATTTCTGCAAACCACTAATATTGCTATTCTGCTCTTGCATCAACTCGTCTTGCTTTTCTTGAACCGTCTGAATGCGTTCTGAAAAAACAGTAGATTTTGTACTTTTGAAATTGTGCAACGCATCGTTATCAAAAACTTCAAAATAATATTCATAAGAAACTCCTTCTTCTACTGGCAAATTTCCCGGGAAGCTAAAAATGAATTGGTCGAAAACATCACGCTTTACAGCTAACTCCTTCTTGAATGCTTTATTCTTTGCATTCGACGGATAGTAGACAATTTGCAATTTCGACAAGCCATAATCATCTGAAATTTGTCCTACAATTACGTTTTCATCTACTTTTAAACTATCAGGAACATTATTCACAGAAATAACTGGAAATTGGTCTTTGATAACTGATAATTGATAGTTGAGTTTCTCAAAGCTTTGAACGTTATGATTTGAAGTAATAATTTGATATTCTGTGTTTTGTGAAATTATTTTACTCCAATTAAAGTTATTATTTTCTGCGGTAAAAGTCGATTTAGTCTTAAAATCAGTCCATTCTACCTTATCTGTGGATTGCGTTGCCATTTTCCAAGTAATTTTTGAACCTTCGGAAACAATTGCATTTCCCGTTCCTTGAATAGATTCGGATTTGCGATTCAAATACGATGGGAATTGAATTGTCATTTCGAAATTTGCAATTGTTGGCACTTCCACTACTTTCAATTCATAATTGTGTGAAGAAACTTTATTAGCTTCCACGTGGAACGAAATATTCTTTTGTGGTTTTGAAAAAGTATATTCAAAAACTCCTGCTTTGGAACTTTCCATAAAATAACTTTCGTTATTTATAAATACCATCGCATTTTCAGGAATGACATTTCCCACGGATTTCACTTGAACTGTAAAATCCTCTCCTTCTTGCGTTGTCAAATCTTTATTCAGAATTACAAATTCAAATGGAGCTGGTGGCGTAAACTGCTCTTTGTAATTCACCACACGATTCAAACTTTGACTAATCATCTTGCTATTTCCCGAAAGGTAGAAAAACACAAAAAACAAGATTGGTAAAATTGCTAAAGGAATGTACTTTCTATTTCCTTTAAAATTAACAGCGTTTTGAAATGGAATCGGTTGAAGTGTTTTGGCTTTTTGTTCAATTGAAGCGATTAATAATTCGGAAGAATTTTCATCTTTTGAAAGTTGAAGGAAATTTGTAAGCTTGTCGCTGACTTCTCCAAAATGATTTCCAATAATAATAGACGCTTGATTGTAATCAATTCCTTTTTTGATTTTGAACAGTTGGAATATTGGAAAAAGAATATATCGAACTACTAAAAGAATTTCGACAATAATAAAAGTCCAAAACAAAATTGTTCTTCCTGCTGGTTTTAACCAAAGAAAATATTCAACGAAAAGTGTGAAAATAAGATACAATAATCCTAAACCCACGAAAAATAAAATTCCTTTTATTAATTCGTTGGTATAAAATTTACGGATAAATGCTTCTAACTTTTGATAAATCAATGCTTTGTTTTCCAAATTGCAAACACTTTTAGTTATAACCGATAAAAGTAATGATTTATATGAACTTGAAATGTTAAAAAATGTTCGTGAAAACGCTTAAATTCCTGACAATTTTTTTTAATTTTTGCAACAGATTAAAATGATTTCCACAGATTAAATCATTTTAATCTTTATAATCTGTGGCAATAAAGATTTTACATATCTTATCTTTGCAAAAAAATATACCTAAAATGTCAAAGCAAGTTCGCGTGCGTTTTGCACCAAGTCCAACGGGACCTCTACATATTGGCGGAGTTAGAACCGCGTTATTCAACTATCTTTTTGCTAAAAAACACGGAGGAACTTTCTATTTGAGGATTGAAGATACCGACCAAAATCGCTTTGTTCCTGAAGCAGAACCGTATATTTTGGAAGCATTGGAATGGTTGGGAATTTCGCCTGATGAAACTATTGGTAAGAATGAGAAATTTGGCCCTTATCGTCAAAGCGAACGCAAGCATTTGTACCAAAGTTATGCTGAACAATTAGTTGCAAACGGTTGGGCTTACTATGCTTTTGATTCTTCGGAAGATTTAGACCAGTTGCGTAAAAATACGGAAGAACAAGGAAATACGTTCATATATAATCATACAATTCGTGAGCGTTTAGACAATTCGCTAACGGTTGAAGCGGATAAAGTGGCTGAACGAATTACAAACGGAGAAGATTATGTTATTCGTTTTAAAACGCCTGTGAATGAAATTTTAGAATTAAAAGACATCATTCGTGGTGATATTCGATTTGATTCGAACTTGCTTGACGACAAAGTTTTGTTCAAAAGCGACGGAATGCCAACCTACCATTTAGCGAATATTGTGGACGACCATTTGATGGAAACGACGCACGTGATTCGTGGTGAAGAATGGTTGCCTTCGCTTCCACTCCACTTTTTGCTTTACAAAGCTTTTGGTTGGGAAGCTCCTGAATTTGCACATTTACCTTTGATTTTGAAACCTGTTGGAAACGGAAAATTATCGAAACGTGATGGAGATAAATTAGGTTTTCCCGTGTTTCCTTTAGAATGGAGAACAGACGAGGGAATTTCGTCAGGTTATAGAGAAAAAGGATTTTTCCCAGAAGCAGTTGTCAACTTTTTAGCACTATTAGGTTGGAATGACGGAACGGATAAAGAATTATATTCATTAGAAGAATTAGTTGAAGCGTTTGATTTGAGTAGAGTTCACAAGGCTGGAGCCAAATTTGACCCGGACAAAAACAAATGGTTCAACCACCAATATTTAGCTTTGCAAACTGATGATGATTTAGCTAAAGCATTTGCACCTTTCTTATATGAAAAGGGAATTGACATCGATTATACGGCTTTAGTGAAAATTGTAAGTTCCATTAAAGAACGAGCAAATTTCGTAGAAGAATTTTGGGAACTTGGAGATTTCTTCTTTGTAGCGCCTGAAAAGTACGACGAAAAAGCAACTAAAAACTGGAAAGAAGAAACACCACTTTTGATGCAAAATGTAGCTGATTTACTGAATGAAATTGAAGATTTCAGCTCAATGAATGTAGAAACCACTGTCAAAGCGTGGATGGCAGAATTTGAAATCGGAATGGGTAAAGTCATGCAACCTTTACGTTTAAGCGTTGTTGGCGCTTTAAAAGGCCCTCACCTATTTGATATTATCGAGATTATCGGAAAAGAAGAAACGATAAAGCGAATTGAAAAAGCAATAGCAAGCTTATAAATAGCAAGAATCCTTTTAGAAGTCAAATTTTAAAAGGATTTTTTGTAAATAATAAATTGTAACTTTCCCTGTTTTCCGTCGTATAATTATTTTAACCTCAAACACCAAAAACAAAATGGATGTATTTCTTTATGTTGTTCTTATTATAGGTTTATTCCTATTTCTCTCCTCTTTTTTTACTGTTAAACAACAAACTGCTGTCATTATCGAACGTTTCGGAAAATTTACGAGCGTTAGAAGTTCAGGTTTGCAACTTAAAATTCCGGTTGTGGATAGAGTTGCAGGTCGTGTGAACTTGAAAATTCAACAACTTGACGTTATTATTGAAACTAAAACAAAAGATAACGTGTTCGTTAAAATGAAAGTTTCGGTTCAGTTTAAAGTAATTCAAGATAAAGTGTATGATGCATTTTACAAATTAGAATATCCGCACGACCAGATTACTGCTTACGTTTTTGACGTAGTGCGTGCTGAAGTTCCAAAATTGAAATTAGATGACGTTTTCGAAAGAAAAGATGATATTGCAATTGCTGTAAAACGCGAGTTGAACGAAGCGATGACTACTTACGGTTACGATATTATCAACACATTAGTAACAGATATTGACCCGGATATTCAAGTGAAAAACGCAATGAATCGTATAAACGCGGCTGACCGTGAAAAAACGGCTGCAGAATTTGAAGCTGAAAGTTCAAGAATTAGAATTGTAGCGAAAGCAAAAGCGGAAGCGGAAAGCAAGCGTTTACAAGGACAAGGTATTGCCGACCAGAGACGTGAAATTGCACGTGGATTGGTAGAAAGTGTAGATGTATTGAATAAAGTGGGAATTAACTCGCAGGAAGCTTCTGCATTGATTGTGGTAACACAACATTACGATACGTTGCAAGCGATTGGTGCGGATTCAAATTCTAACTTGATTTTGCTTCCAAATTCGCCTCAAGCAGGAAGTGACATGTTGAATAATATGGTAGCTTCGTTCTCTGCTTCAAACCAAATTGGCGAAGCGATGAAAGAAGGAAACAAAAATAGAATAGCAAAGAAATCTAAAAAAGCTGCAGATGACTTTAAACCTTCTGACGATTATCAGAATTTAAAAGATGAAGAACATCCTGAAAATGGAGACAATTACGATTCAAGAATTTAATTTCTTTAATTGTAGAAATAAAAAAAGAGGCTTTGATAGCCTCTTTTTTATTGAATTAATAATCCCTTAAATATTACATTTTAGGACTTGCATTATGAGCTGCCTTTTTCAACTCTTGTAATTTTCTTTCTAATTGAGCAATTACTTCTTCTGATTTCTCATCAGCGTTATCTACTAAATTATCAAATGCTTTTTCTAAATCAACTTTAGTCTTGCTGAATTTACTTTTTACAGTGTCCGATAATTCTCCGAATTTGTTCATCAAATCATCTTTCGAACCGTCGTATTTATCTTTGATTTTTCCTCTTGTTTTTTCTCCTTTTTCTGGAGCAAATAAAATTCCAATTCCTGCTCCAATTGCAGCACCCGCTAAAAGCGCTAATACTGTTCCTCCGTTATCTTTTACTGACATAGCTTTTTGTGTTTAATTAATTTTTATTAAAGTTACAAACAATTTGCTTTCGTCTTGTTAATAAGCCGTTAAAGTACTCTTATTTTATTGCCAAACTTAAAATTAAGCCAATTAATGGCTAAAAACTGTTTCAACGAAGCACAAACTCTAAAAATTATTTATTTTGCATTAAATCGATTTATTTAAAGCCGAATTTAATAGCTAAATCTTATTAATTGAATGAATTCAATCGTCATTTTCAATCATAAAAAAAGTCTGCAAATTGCAGACTTTTAATTGATGTATTTTAAAAATTTAGATTATTTCTGAAATAGCAGTTTTCACTTCTTCACTTTTATCTCTTTCTTTCATTTCAATTAATTGATTTTTGAAATGTGCCAAATTTTCAGGGTCTTGTTTCAATAAGTGAATTGTTTCAATTCTAACAAAAGGCGATTCACTTTTCAATGACATTCCATATAACTTTTGCAAAGCTTCAGTTTCAACATCTGAAATTTTGATGGCTTTTGAATATTTCAATAACCAATTCGCAAACAAAAGAGAACTTTTATTATTGTTGGTATTTTTACGAATCGCATTTTGCAACAAACTAAAATCAGAAATACTTTCGATATTTTGAGCAATTGCTTGTTCAATCACTTTTTGATTTTCTGCATCAACTTTGAAATATTTATTGATGTCTTTTAAAGAATTGTTGATTGCATTTTCCTCTTTCTTGCCTTTCTCTTCCCAAGCATCTTTAAGTCCAACCGTTTTATTGAAAATTAAGTTTTCCGCAGTCGTGTCTTTATCAACCGTGAAATAACCCAAACGTTGAAACTGAAATTTATCTTCTGCTTGAGCCGTTAACAAACTTGGTTCCACATATCCCGTAATCACTTTTAACGAATCAGGATTGACGAATTCAAGGAAATCTTTCTCTTTGTGTCCGTCAGGTGTTTCATCTGTAAATAAGCGGTCATAAAGCCTAATTTCAGCTGGAATCGCGTGCTTTATGTCAACCCAATGCAATGTTCCCGCAACTTTTCGCTGACTTGCCTCTGTCCCACTTCCACTCAAAGAATCAATATCATAAGAAACTTGAATTTCTGTAATGTTTCCATCATTATCTTTAGTTACACTCTCACCTTTGATGATGTAAGCGTTTTTCAATCTAACTTCTTTTCCTAAAGATAAACGGAAGAATTTATTAGGAGCTTCTTCCATAAAATCTTCTCTTTCGATATAAATTTCACTCGAAAAAGGTACTTTTCTGAAACCTGCAGATTCATCTTCTTGGTTATTTTCTGCTTCCAACCATTCTACATGATTTTCAGGATAATTGGTAATAACCACTTTAATTGGGTCTAAAACCGCCATAACTCTTGGAGCAATTTTATTCAAATCCTCACGAATGCAGAATTCTAAAACAGAAACATTGATTAAGTTTTCCCTTTTAGCAATACCAATAGTTTTGGTGAAATTACGAAGTGAAATTGGCGTATAACCACGTCTTCTTAAACCTGAAATCGTAGGCATCCTTGGATCGTCCCAACCTGTAACATGTTTTTCATTTACCAATTGTAGTAATTTTCGCTTACTAACAATCGTATGTGAAAGATTTCTACGAGCGAATTCTCTTTGTTTTGGACGTACTTTATTTTCATCTGCAACTTGATCTAAAAACCAATCGTATAATTCGCGGTGTGGCAAAAATTCAAGTGTACAAAAGGAGTGTGAAATTTGTTCTAAATAATCACTTTCACCGTGAGCCCAGTCGTACATTGGATAAATGCACCACTTCTCCCCTGTTCTATGATGAGATTTATTAATAACTCTGTAAATAATTGGATCACGCATCAACATATTTGTCGATTTCATGTCAATTTTTGCTCTTAAAATATGAACGCCTTCTTCGAATTCTCCGTTTTTCATTCTTTCGAATAAATCAAGATTCTCTTCAACAGAACGATTTCTGAATGGTCCGTCAATCCCTGGAGTCGTTGGCGTTCCTTTTTGAGTCGCCATTTCTTCCGAAGATTGGCTGTCAACATACGCTTTATCTGATTTGATTAGCATCACTGCCCAATCGTATAATTCCTGAAAATAATCAGAAGCATAACGTTCTTCGGTCCATTTATAACCCAACCATTCTACGTCGCGTTTTATGGCGTCTACGTATTCTTGTTCTTCTTTTGCAGGATTGGTATCGTCAAAACGAAGGTTTACAGGAGCTTGATAATCAATTCCTAAACCAAAATTTAACGCAATAGCACTGGCGTGTCCCAAATGCAAATAACCATTAGGTTCGGGTGGAAATCGGAAACGTAATTTATCTTTAGATAAACCGTTTTTTAAATCTTCCTCAATAATTTGTTCAATGAAATTCAATGATTTCTCTTCTGTTGACATTATTTTGTAATTTTGACAAAGATAGAAAATGTTTTAAAAACGTTTTAACTTTGAACTTGAATTAAACCTGATTACAATGGGAACAATAAAATTGAAAAATATTCGTGTGTACACCAACCACGGCTGCTTGATTGAAGAAGAAAAAATTGGCTCTGATTATGTAGTTGATTTGGAAATAAAAACCGATTTACGCAAGTCGGCTGAAACAGATGATTTGAATGATACTGTCGATTATGTGCATTTAAATCAGATTGTAGTGGATGAAATGGCGATACGTTCGAAACTTTTAGAACACGTTGCTCATAGAATTATCAAACGAATTTTTGATGAAATTCCATCTGTTTCAAGAATTTTATTAGCCGTTTCAAAAATAAATCCGCCGATTGGTGGTGACGTAGAACGAGTTACGATTGAAATGGAGGAATACCGTAGTTAAGGGATTGAAAGATAGAAGGATTGAAAGATGGAGGGACTAAAACGTTGATAAATAGACTGATTCAATTTTAATAAATTTTTTAAAGTTTAAATTTTTAAAGACTAAAGATTTTAATTACATTTGCAATCCGTTTAAACAATGGCGTCGTGGCCGAGCGGCTAGGCTGGGCTCTGCAAAAGCTCCTACTCCGGTTCGAATCCGGACGATGCCTCTAAAAGAGATACAGAAATGTGTCTCTTTTTTTTGTGGTTAATTTTTAGGAAAAATTAGATAAAATGGTAGTTCGAATCCGTACGATGCCTCAAAAGAGATACTGAAATGTGTCTCTTTTTTTTTGTGGTTAATTTTTAGGAAAAATCAGATAAAGAAGTAGTTAGAATACTATTCTTTTCGATTATCCTGCAAGGTCTTTTTTCGACCTTGTAGGTATTATTAAGACAAGACCTACAAGGTTTTAAAAACCTTGCAGGAAAAGTAGAATAACTAACAAATCTTCAATTTAAATAAACGTTTAACTTCTAAATAATTTAAGTAATTTCGTTTCTCAATGAATATTTGATTTAATGCAATATTTAAAACTTACTCCTATTCTAATTGTTTTCGGAATAATAGAAATAATCCTACTAATTTTTGCTTTCAATTATCTTTTTATTGACAATAAAGGTGGGATGGCACTTGCTGGAACATTAGCATTTATCGGTGCAGTTGGAAATATTGTAATTTTGTCTGTAGAGCAGATTATAGCAAACAATGTTGCTAATTCAAAGTTGCTATGGTTAGTCGAAATAATATTAATTGTACTGATTGCACTCTATATCTCAATTAATGGAATAACTTTTTGGCAATAACCAAAAGTTTTACTCTTTAATTATTATTTTAATCGGATAAACTGAACCTCTGCAAATGTTATGAGGATTTGCATATCGTACATTTTCAACAGAAAAAATTGCACCAACTTTAAGTTTATTGATAAGATTCAATGCTTCTTTTGAAAATGTATTACCTTGAACTTTAATAGTATTGCCTTTTGAGACGATATCGAATTCGTTCACTTTAAAAGATTCACCCTCGAAATCTAAATCAAATTTGAAATCATTTATTCCAACAGAAATTACAGCTTTTTTAATATCATCTTTTGTTAGCTCAATAATACAATTATAACAATTTTCATCATCTATTTTAGCAATTATTTGAGGAATGTTGGCTATTTTAAATACATGTTCTTCAACCGAAATAGAATCATCAAAATTTGTAATTGTAACAACAATCTTGGTATCATTTCCTTTTCCAGGAATTATTATATATATTCCTTCTGAAACTTCCTCTACACCAACTCCTTTAACAGTAAAAGATTTACAATCAGAAACAGCTATTGAAATCGGATTAGCAATTCCTCTGTAAATCGTTTTTACTTTGTCTAATGCAATAACGCTTCTTTTGACAGTAACTATTGTATCTGATTGAGCATTAACGCTAAAACTAAAAAGGATTATTAACAGAAAGAGGAAATTTCTCATAAAAACGTAATTTTAAAAAGCCAAAAGATAAAAAGAAGCCGAAAGATTTCCTTCTATCCCCGACAGGAAGGAGGATCATCGCTTTTTTCAAGCGGTAGCCGGAAGGATGGCGGGAACATAATTAAATAAATGCCTAGAGATGAGATTCTGAACTAAAATCAAAATGACAAATAAATATTAATCGTGCTTCGGTTCTATCTTTTCTAAAGCTTGTTTCACTAATTTTTGGTCGCTTGGAAACCAACCTTGAAGCATGATTGTTATTCCAAAAATAATTAGTAAAACACTTGTTACTTGTTTAATTTTTAGAATATTTCCCGGTGTCATTTTGCTTTTTAGTCGTTTTGCTAAAAGGATTTTGATTATGTCCACTATCAAATAAGTGGCGATAACTGACGCAAAAAATACCGCTAATCTTGAAGTTTTAAGTTCTAATTGTGGACCAAAAGTGATAAAGATTAACAACCAAAATCCAAGAACTCCAACATTAATAAAATTGAGCAGAAAACCTTTTACTAATAGTTGGAAATAATTTTTTTTGATAAGTTCAATTTGGTCTTTAAAGTCGAGTTTTTTGATGGCCTTTTTCTGTTTGACAAAGGAGATAACGCCGTAAGTGACCATAATTAGTCCGCCGAAAATGAATAAAGCAGGTTCGTCTTTGATGTTGTTTATGAGTCGGTAACTACTGAAATAAGCGATGGCAATGAAAACCAAATCGGCAGTGACTACTCCGGCGTCAAATACTAAAGCAGCTCTAAAACCTTTAATAGCAGCTGTTTCCAAGAGTACAAAGAAAACTGGGCCAATCATAAAGCATAGCAAAATACCAAGTGGAATTCCTAATAAAATATCTTCAATCATTGAATGAAATTATCATTGAGCAATCACAAATATAATTGAATTTTACAAAAGAGTCGGCTTTTATACCAACTTACCTCTTGCTTTCATTGATAGAACCTCCTAAAGTGGTGCTTTTGTTGATTTGTTGTGGACTTCCGTAAATGGTAATGTTCCCTCCTGCTCTAACTTTCGCATCGACTAATTCGCTTGCACGAATATCCGCTTCTCCACCTGTAGTAATTTTGATACTTGTTTGCACAGTTTGCAAATCTTCTGCTTGCAAAACGCCTCCTGTTCCAAGAGAAACATCGCTGTTGGTAGCCTTACCTTTGATTTTTAGAATTCCGCCGGTAACCGCTCTTAGATTCACTTTCTTGACATCTAAATTCAAGCGAACTTCTGCACCTTCTTTCGTATCTACTTTTATAGCAGTCTGCTTAATTGGGGTGTCGCAGATCACATAAGAACCTTCATTAGCACTAATTTCATTAATATCTTTGAAGTATAATTTTACCGAAACATCTTCACCATCTAGAATGTTTTTGACAGCCATTCTAATTTTTAATGTTCCGTTTTTATTAACGATTTCAACATCATTAGCGCGACTTCCTGTGATTTCAATTCTATTTTCATTTGAATCAATCAATTCAACAGAAATTTTATCAAAAACGCTTACACTGTCAAATTCACCTAAATTTTTAGTCACTTGGGAAAAACCTAAAGCCGTAACAAAAACCATTAATATACTTGCAATCTTCTTCATTTGTTTATTTTTCATTTTTTCTAATCAAGGTAAAATCCAGTTGTTTTTTAACCAAATCTGCATTCTTCACTTTCACAATAACTTCGTCACCCAACTGCAATAAATTTTTTGTCATTTGGCCCACTAAAGCATATTGCTTTTCATCAAACGTGTAATAGTCGTCTTTTATTTCACGGATGCGACACATTCCTTCGCATTTGTTTGCTATAATTTCAACAAAAATTCCCCATTCTGTCACTCCAGAAATAACACCCAAGAACTCTTCGTCTTTGTGGTCTTGCATGTATTTCACCTGCATGTACTTGATACTGTCGCGTTCTGCACTTGTAGCTAAACCTTCCATCGTAGAACAATGTTGTGATTTAGTTTCGTAAAGTGCTTCATCAACTGACTTTCCGCCGTCTAAATAAAACTGCAACAATCGATGCACCATCACGTCAGGATAACGACGAATTGGCGATGTAAAATGCGAATAATAATCAAAAGCTAATCCATAATGTCCAATATTATTTGTTGAATATTTGGCTTTACTCATCGTTCTAATTGCCAATGTGTCAATTAAATTCTGCTCTTTTTTACCATTAACATCCGCCATCAATTGATTTAGCGATTGCGAAATATTTCCTTTTTCACGTAAATCTATCTTGTAACCAAATTTAGCAATCACAGTTTGCATCGCAATTAACTTGTCAACATTTGGCTCGTCGTGAATTCTATAAATGAACGTTTTCTTCTGTTTTCCAATGAATTCTGCCACTTTTCTGTTTGCCAAAAGCATGAATTCTTCAATCAAATGATTCGCATCTTTCGACACTTTGAAATAAACGCCGGTAGGTTCACCTTCTTCATTCAAGTTGAATTTTACTTCTACTTTGTCAAAAGAAATTGCTCCATCTGCCATTCTTTTTCTACGCAAAATTTTAGCAAGCTCGTCTAATTTCAACGTTGCTTCAACTAATTCTGGGCCAACGATATATTCTTCATCAGTAATTGAAATTTCAGCAGGAATAATATTTCCCTTTGTTTCGATGATTTGTTGTGCTTCTTCGTACGAAAATCTTTGGTCAGAATGTGTTACCGTTCTACCAAACCATTCATTAACGACTTGTGCTTTTTCATCAATTTCAAAAACAGCAGAAAACGTATATTTCTCCTCATTTGGTCGCAAAGAACAAGCGAAATTAGAAAGTACTTCAGGTAACATTGGCACTACTCTATCAACCAAATAAACTGAAGTCGCTCTTTGATACGCTTCATCATCTAAAATAGTTCCTTCTTGCACATAATGGGAAACATCAGCAATGTGAATCCCGATTTCGTAATTTCCATTCTCTAATTTTTTGAACGAAAGTGCATCATCAAAATCTTTTGCGTCTTTCGGGTCAATCGTATAAGTCAACGTATCTCGCATGTCGCGGCGTTTTGCAATCTCTTCTTCAGAAATAGAAGTATCTAATTTCTGTGCAAAAACTTCCACTTCAATTGGGAATTCAGCTGGTAATCCGTATTCAGCTAAAATGGCGTGAATTTCCGTATTGTGTTCTCCTGGTTTCCCTAAAACTTTTAACACAGAACCAAACGGACTGTCGGCTTTTTTAGGCCAATCTTCAATGTGAACTAAAACAACATCGCCTTGTTCAGCTTCTCCTAATTTATCTTTTGGGATAAAAATATCAGTATACATTTTAGGATTTGCAGTGGAAACAAAAGCAAAGTTCTTTTGAATATCGATTACTCCTACAAATTCTGTTTTATTTCTTTCAACAACTTCAATTACTTCACCTTCAGGACGTTTTCCTTTTCTTCTGTTGTAAACGTAGACTTTTACTAAGTCTTTGTCTAAAGCTCTGTTTAAATTATTGGTTGGAATAAATACATCTTCTTCCAATTCGTCACAAACGAAATAAGCCGTTCTACGACCGGTCATATCAATTTTTCCTTCGTAATAATCTTGACTAATTGCTTTGACAAGATACCTTCCAGGTTCTGTTTCTACAATTTCCTTTTTAGAAGCTAAAATCTTTAAATCTTTTATAATCTCATTTCTACTTTTTGTATCGTCTACGTCAAGAAGTGTAGCTATCTGCTTATAATTAAAGGCTTTATTTGCGTGTTGTGCTAATATTTTTACTATTTTTCCAGAGAAGTCTTTCTCTTTATTTCCTAATTTTTTAGGTATCTTACTCATAATCTTTTTATATAATGTCGAAAATTACAAAGAAGATACTTAACTTTCTAACACGAAAGTCAGATTTATTGAAAATATAACGTTTGCAGACTTTGTTCACACACTATGGAAGAATTTAAAACAATTGCCATTTTTAACTATCCACATGAAATTGTGGTTTTAAAACACATTCTAGAACAAGAGGAAATTCAATATTATTTTGAAAATGAAACGATGATGAATATTGTTCCTTTTTACGGAAATGCTTTGGGCGGAATTAAACTTAAGATTCATCCCAACGATTTTGAAGTAGTAAAATCTATTTTGAAAGAATTAGAAGACAATAACGATTTGAAAATTGTTTAAGTTGTCAACATTTATTTATATAATAAAAAAGAAAAGGAAATTTAAATTTAATTTTTAATGGTTATTATAGCGTGTTAATAGTTACTATAACTTTCTGAAAAACGTATGCTAAATCAAGTTGCAGTTACTTATACCGACTTACTAACAAGCTTATATATTGTAAAGCGTTCCGTTCCAATGCCTTTTAAAATGTTGTTAACAATCGTTGATAACTAGAAATAGATTGAAATTGTAGATAAGTTTACCTGTTAATTTCTGTTAACAAAATCCGAATGTATGCTGATAACTTTTCTACAAATAAGGCAAACTTTTTTAGGTTTATAAATCCCAATTTTGGATTAGCTTTTTTATCTGGAGAAACAAATAATAGTTCTAAAATTCTATCTCAAGTTATCAACAGAAGTTGTTAAATTAAGGTAAACTGATTTCCAACAGATTAAGAAATGTTATTAACATTACAAATTATTAACAATTTTATTACAAATACGCGTTGAATGTCAACTCATTATAAATTGTTAATAACGTAAAATACTGATTGTCAAATGCAAAATTAGAATGTACTTTTTTTGGTTTGTAGTATAACATTAAAGTAAATTTGTCCCACACAACTTATATACATACAAAGATGAAAATCGCAATCGGAAATGACCATGCAGGTCCAGATTACAAAAAAGCAATTGTTTCAATGCTTGAAGCAAAAGGAATTCAAGTTTCAAATTACGGAACTGATACTCTAGAAAGCGTTGATTACCCAGATTTTGGACATTTAGTTGCTAACGATGTTGAAAATGGAGCTGTAGATTTTGGAATCGTAATTTGCGGAAGCGGAAATGGTATTAATATGTCGGTTAACAAACATGCAAAAGTACGTGGTGCTTTGTGTTGGATGAAAGAAATTGCAGTTTTAGCACGTCAACATAACGATGCAAATATCATCAGTATTCCAGCAAGATATACGTCAATAAATCAAGCTGTTGAAATGGTTGAAGCTTTCTTAAATACAGAATTTGAAGGGGGAAGACATCAAACAAGAGTAGATAAAATTGCTTGTAAATAAGTAAATTTATCTTTCAATATAGTCCTGTAGTGATGCTGAATCATTTTTTAAATTCGGTTATTGCTGCAGGATTTTTCTTTTTTTAAATTTAAAATGCTAACTTACTTGATTAGCAAAAAACAATAATGGCACAACAGAAAGCACAACTAAAAAAGCAGTATTATCCGATAAACGATACGTTACGAAGTTACCTTCAAAAATATAAAAGACTGACAAAGACTAGGGTTTTTTATGATGATTTACTTCGGTTCCAAGGAAGTGTAAACGTTTTTGATAAAGAAGGAAAAGACACTTTGTGGGTTCGGTTGTACTACAATGAATTTGAAAGAGATGAACTTGACAATAGTTTAAAAAAGATATATACTCTATTACATTCGGACGGAGACGACACGAATTTAGAGCATTTGAACGTAGATAATATTGATTTCTGCACCTTTGGAAATTCAAAACCATTCCGAATTAAAGTTCGAAATATTCTGAACGATAATTACACACATTTCTATGTGAAAAAGGCAGATGCTTCGCGCATTTTTGGTTTGGAATTGGAGCACATTATTTCACCAAATACTATTAATTTTTTAGTTTTTGAAGATACTTTAATAGAAGAACACATTGTTGGAATTCCGGGTGATGTATTTTTAGAAGAAAACTTGAAAGAATGCAACGAAAATGAAACTACCCAGATTGCAAAGGAGTTTGTAAAATTCAATGAGCGTTGTATGATTGGATTATTGGGAGATATGCGTTCTTACAATTTTGTGGTCATTCCAATTTATGATTTTGATCAACGTATTTTTAAAATTCGAGCGATTGATTTTGATCAACAAAGTTATGAAGGCAGTTTCAAGCTTTATAAACCGCATTTATTCAAGGAAAACTTCAAATTTTCAGATTTAGTACAGAAAAAATTGAATCCAAAATCAGTTATTCAGTACCAAATTGAAGAGCGTTCTGTGATTGTAAAACGTTTGGTGGACACCAAAGCTCGTTTAAGACGACTTGTCGAAGCGATGAAATCCACGCGATTAGCACCGGTGGAACACATTCAGCAATTACAAGGAGAAATTTATGAAATGACGCACGATGTAAGTTTTAAAAATGCAAGTTCAATGGGAGAAATCGTACAATCTGCATTGAATTTTATGATTCGTAATTATAAAACGGAGGATTAAAATGACGTATTTCATATTTCTAGCGAATGAATTTACATTAATTAAGTTAGTTGACTGAATTATCATTTTTTTAGGAACATAATTATTGACATTTTATTCTATAAATTCACATAACCAAGTCCAAAATAAAGTACAATTATTTGAATAATTACAATACTCCAAAACTTCACCAAGTAACTATTTTTGGAAGTTTTATGTCGAAAATAAAGCATTCCAATTCCTGAACCTACGCTTCCACCTAGTATTGCGGAAGTCAAAAGTGCTTTTTCAGAAATGCGTCTTTGATTGGTTTGCGCAAGTTTTTTATCATAACCCATTAATAAAAAAGCAAAGACGTTGATTGCTAAAAGGATGAAGAATGTGGTCATTTATGATGTAAATTAAAAGTAATTCATGGTGGTAAATTTATTCTTAAAAATTATAATTGGCGATTTATTTATGAAAAATTTGCCGAAACTATGACTCTAATATTTTAAATATTTAAATTGCGAACTTCGCGAAAACCGTTGCATCTTTGCGTTAAATTTTCTCTCATGAACCAAATCCAATTCATAAAATCAGCAGTAAATACCGCTGATAAAAATATAGAAGCCACTTTGAAATTACTTTCAGAAGATTGTACCATTCCTTTTATTTCGCGTTACCGGAAAGATACGACGGGAAATTTAGATGAAGTACAAATCGAAGATATTGCCAAACTTTCAAAGCAATATGATGAAATTATTAAGAGAAAAGATTCGGTTTTGAAAACCATTTTGGAGCAAGGCCAACTTTCGCCAGAATTAAAAGCCAAAATAGAAAACAGTTTTGATTTACAAGAAATTGAGGATTTGTATTTCCCTTTCAAAAAGAAGAAAAAAACAAAAGCAGATGTTGCAAGAGAAAATGGTCTAGAACCTTTGGCTAAAATCATTATGAGTCAAAACGCGGATGATGTTGATTTTATAGCTTCGAAATATTTGAATGATAAAGTTGGAAATGAAGATGAAGCTTTACAAGGAGCTCGTGATATTATTGCCGAATGGATCAATGAAAATATATACATTAGGAAGAATTTGCGTCGTTTATTCCAACGAAAAGCAGCTGTAACTACGAAAGTGGTTAAGAAGAAAGCGGAAGAAGATGATGCTCAAAAATTCAAACAATATTTTGATTGGAGCGAATCCCTTTCAAAAGCGCCTTCACACCGATTATTAGCAATGCTTCGTGCGGAAAATGAAGGTTTTATCAAGTTGAAAATTGAAATCGACAATGATGAAGCAATTGATTTTATTGAACAAAATGTTTTGAAAGGTAAAACTGAGAGCGCGAAACAAGTTCAATTTGCAATAAAAGACAGTTACAAACGATTATTAGAACCCGCAATTTCAAACGAAACCTTGCAAGAAGCAAAAGCAAAAGCAGACGCGAAAGCAATCGATGTTTTTGCACAGAATTTAGGGCAGTTGTTATTGGCGCCACCTTTGGGCGAAAAGCGAATTTTAGCCATTGACCCAGGATTTAGAAGCGGTTGCAAAATTGTTTGTCTAGATGAAAAAGGTGATTTATTGTATAATGAAACCATTTATCCGCATGCGCCACAGAATGAAACGGCGATGGCGATGAAGAAAATTCGGTCGATGGTGAATGCTTATAATATTGAAGCAATTTCTATTGGAAACGGAACGGCAAGTAGGGAAACAGAATTTTTTATTAAAAAAATTGCCTTTGATAAACCCGTACAAGTATTTGTGGTTTCGGAAGCGGGAGCTTCAGTTTATTCAGCAAGTAAAATTGCGAGAGACGAATTTCCGAATTATGATGTGACGGTTCGAGGTTCGGTTTCTATCGGCAGAAGATTGTCTGATCCGTTGGCAGAATTGGTTAAAATCGACGCGAAATCCATTGGCGTAGGCCAATACCAACACGATGTGGACCAAACAAAATTGAAAGAAGAGTTGGATACCGTTGTAGTTCGTTGCGTGAATTCTGTTGGAATAAATATCAACACGGCGAGTAAATCGTTGTTGAGTTACGTGAGTGGAATAGGAGAGAAGATGGCGGAAAATATCGTCGCTTATCGTTCTGAAAATGGTCCGTTTGAAGACAGAAAAAAGTTGAAGAAAGTGCCTCGTTTAGGTGAGAAAGCGTATCAACAAGCAGCAGCTTTTATCCGAATTAAAGATGGAAAAAATCCGTTAGATAATTCAGCTGTTCATCCTGAAACCTACAAAATTGTGGAGCAAATGGCAAAGGATTTGAAGATTTCGGTTAAAGAATTGATTGGAAACAAAGAGAAGATTTCGCAAATAAAACTAGAGAATTATAGTACTTCAGAAATTGGAATTTTGACGTTGAAAGACATCGTAAAAGAGCTTGAAAAACCAGGTTTGGACCCGAGAAAATCGGCGAAAGTGTTTGAATTTGACCCGAACGTTAAATCCATTAAAGACTTGCGAAGTGGAATGATTTTACCAGGAATTGTCAATAATATTACAGCTTTCGGTTGTTTTGTAGATGTTGGCGTGAAGGAAAGTGGACTCGTTCATATTTCACAACTGAAGGAAGGATTTGTGAGTGATGTGAATGAAGTGGTGAAATTGCATCAGCATGTTCAAGTGAAAGTGGTGGAAGTGGATGAAGATAGGAAACGGATTCAGTTGACGATGGTTTTGTAAAAAAATAGATAAAGCAGTGAAGTTGTATAATTTCTCTGCTTTTAGGCTCTATTTTAAAACAAAAAAATCCCCAAACAAAGTTCGAGGATTTACTAATTTATTATTGTACTATACTATTCTTCTTTTTTAGAAGCAGGTGGATTTTCGTTTTCTTTTGATGCGTTTTTGAATTCCTTAATTCCATTTCCCAATCCTTTCATCAATTCTGGAATTTTTTTACCTCCAAACATCAATAACACGACCACAACAATTAAAATGATTTCCGTTGTACCAAGTCTTCCCATAATCTGATAATTTATGCTTGCGCAAATTTGTAAAATATTCAGCAAAGATAAATAAAATAACAATGCTGTTATAAATAGGACGTTTTTTTTGTATTTATAGTTGTGTTAAATAAAAATCAATTGCTTTAATTGGAATCGATTGTGGTAAAATTGAGGCAATTCCAAAAGCAAAAAGCTTAAAATTGCTATATTTGTGGGGTAAAATTCCCTTATGTCGCTGAAAAGATTCCGAAAAGAACGAATAAAGAAACAATTATTTTCTAAAAACCGGCTCGTCATTTTGAATGAAGAGACTTTTGAGGAAATTTTTTCGTTGAAATTGACTTTGATGAATGTCTTCTTGGTCGCCACTTTAGGAGCGTTTCTAATCATTTTTGTAACCACTTACATTATCGCATTTACGCCTTTAAAGGAATACATTCCGGGATATTCGTCTTCAAAATTAAAAAGTGAAGCAACAGCTTTAGCGTTGAAATCGGATTCGCTAACTACAATTCTGCACAATAATGAAATGTATTTAACATCTGTTAGAAAAGCACTTACAGGCGATGTGGATTACATGAAATTAAACAAAGATTCCATTAAAGCCGGCGGAGTAGAAACCAATGGAATAGATTTAAATCCGTCGAAAGCAGAATTAGAACTTCGTAAAAAAGTCACCTTGGAAGACAAATACAATTTGTTTGAAAAAGCAAAACCTAAAGTTGACTTGGTTCTTTTTCCACCAGTTCGTGGACCGATTACGGAGAAATATAATACTAAAGAGAAGCATTTTGCTGTAGATATTGCTTTGGCAAAAAATACACCTATTAAAGCTGTTGCAAACGGAACAGTGATTTTCGCAGATTGGACGCCAACGAATGGAAATGTGATTATCTTGCGACACAACAACGAATTTTTATCCGTTTACAAGCATTGTGAATCACTCACTATTTCGCAAGGCGACGTTGTCAAGACGAGCGAAGTGATTGCAATTGCAGGTTCTACTGGCGAACAATCGACCGGAATTCATTTGCATTTTGAACTTTGGAAAGATGGATATCCCATCGACCCAACACAATTTATTGATTTCGAATAATATATGGCCACTTTAAAAGCGCTTGCGGCAAAAGTTTTTGCCACCGTAATTTACAATAAAACCAAAAAATGGGCGTCAAATCCTGTGGAAACGCAAAGTGACGTTTTCAAGAATTTAATTGCTTGCGCAAAAAATACGCAGTTTGGAATTGACCATAAATTTGGTGCGATTCATTCTTACGAAGATTTCATTAAGAATGTTCCGGTTCGGGATTATGAGGATTTAAAATCTTATGTGGAAAGAGTTGTGGAAGGAGAAGCGGATATTTTGTGGCCGGGAAAACCGCTCTATTTTGCCAAAACTTCGGGAACAACATCGGGTGCCAAATATATTCCCTTGACGAAGGAGTCGATGCCTTTTCACATCGAAGCGGCTCGAAACGCTATTTTACTTTACATTCATGAAACGGGAAACGCTGATTTTGTTTCTGGGAAAATGATTTTCTTGCAAGGAAGTCCCATTTTAGAAGAAAAACACGGCATTAATTTCGGCCGACTTTCGGGAATTGTGGCGCATTTTGTTCCTAATTATTTACAGAAAAACCGAATGCCATCTTGGGAAACCAATTGCATCGAAGATTGGGAAACTAAAGTAAATGCGGTAGTTGACGAAACTATTAGTGAAGATATGTCGGTTATTTCAGGAATTCCATCTTGGGTTCAGATGTATTTTGAAAAGTTGAAAGAAAAGTCGGGGAAACCTGTTGGTGAATTGTTTAAAAATTTCAATCTCTTTATTTACGGAGGTGTGAATTACGAACCTTATCGGGCCAAATTTGAAAATTTAATTGGTCGAAAAGTCGATAGCATTGAATTATTTCCGGCGTCTGAAGGATTTTTCGCGTATCAAAATACCCAAACCGAAAAGGGAATGTTGCTTCTTTTAAAAGCGGGAATTTTCTACGAATTCATTAAATCGGAAGAATTTTTCAATGAAAATCCCAAAAGTTATTCAATTGGCGAAGTGGAATTAAACGTAAACTATGTTTTGATTATTTCAACAAATGCAGGACTGTGGCGTTATAATATTGGTGACACCGTTCAGTTTACTTCATTGAAACCGTATAGAATCATCGTTTCGGGAAGAATCAAACATTATATTTCTGCTTTTGGCGAACATGTGATTGCAAAGGAAGTGGAAGAATCTTTGAAGGAAGCGATGCAAGGAACTTCAATTCGCGTGAATGAGTTTACAGTTGCGCCACAAATTACTCCGGAAAACGGATTGCCTTATCACGAATGGTTGATTGAATTTGAAAATAAACCAGAAAATATGGAAGAATTTGCATTGAAAATTGACGACGCGATGCGAAAACAAAACAGTTATTACGATGATTTAATTGTGGGAAAAGTATTGCGGAAATTGGTTATCACTTCGGTCCAACCAAATGGATTTAATACGTACATGAAATCCATTGGAAAATTAGGCGGACAAAATAAAATTCCAAGATTGTCGAATGATCGGAAAATTGCTGATTTTTTTAATCAATAAATAGTTTACATTTTGCGAAAAATTTACATTTTATTCTTCCTTGTCGTTGGTTTACAGTTGCATGCTCAAACCAAAGGTGTTGTGATTGACAGTTTAGGAAATCCAATTCCTTACGTCAGCATTTTTGTCGAAAATGAAAACAAAACGACTACTTCGGAAGAAAATGGAACGTTTAGCATTCAAGTTTTGGCGGAAGCCAAATTAATTTTCTCTGCATTAGGTTACGAAAAGAAAACAGTTTTGGCCAAAGAAGCTGCACGAGTGGTTTTGAAAAGTGTCATTTTTGATTTGCAAGATGTAGTGATTAAAAAGGCAAGAAAGCCTAAAACCTTGGAAATTGGTAAAGTTTCTAATGCTATTTTGGAATCTTTTGACAACGGTCCGAAAATCGATGCTAAATTTTTCCCGTATGAAACTCACTATAAAAACACGAAATGGCTTAAGAAAATCATGCTTTTTACGGACAGTCCAATTGAGCAAGCGAAAATAAAATTGCATGTTTATGCTGTAACTGATGAAGGCTTTCCCGGCGAAGAATTATTGACGCAAGATTTAATTGTAAATTTAAAGAAAGGAATTTATCGCCATCAATTTGACATTTACGATTTAAATATTGAAATGCCTGAAAGTGGAATTTTCGTAGCTTTTGAAAAAATGCGAATCGAAATTAATAAAGTTGAAAAAAGTGTTACCAATCCGCAGACTGGAATTGTAACCACCGAAATTACCTATGCTCCAAAAGTGATGTGTTATAATGTTCGACGCGATTTTATCTACACTTTTGCAGGTGGAAAATGGCATAAGAAAGTGAATGAAGAAGAACCTGGTAAACCCATTTCAATTTACGAACCAACCTTAACATTGTTATTGTCCAATTAAATCATCACTTTTTAGTAAAATAAGTAACAAAAGGAGAGATCGTATCGAAGTAAAAATAAAAATCCTACATTTGTGGGTTATAAAAAACGAATAGCGAATTATTTTTCACCAAAATAGCTGCCTAATGAATTTGGTATCAAGAGAAAGAGGCACCATTTAATCCATAAAAATCACTAAAATTAAGACATGAAAGAAATTAAAAATATAACCCGTTCAAGAGCACAAGAATCTTCGGGTGCGATTGAGCGTTTGTACATTACGATGCGTCATTTATTTAATCGCGGATTTTACAAACCAATGGGTGTTTCGGGTGATACACTTCGGGAAGCTTTATTGTCTTTGCGACCTGAAATTTATGGTTCTATTGCGGAAGATAAAGTAGAATTAAACGGACTTCTGTATGTAATTGAGCGTTTGCCAATAGGGATTGAAGAATGCCGATTTATCAATTTAACTTCGGATGAAGGCTATTCGCGTTCGCATTTTAAAGCAATTGTTCCACCAAAAAGAAAACGAAATTGTTACCGCATTGACGAAGAGCAAATGAACGTAGAAATTACAAGAGGTCGTTCGGATATTTACGACATTTTGACGCATTTGACGTTTATTTTCATTGAATCTCATAAAATTAAAAATGCTGTTTTACTTGATGATTCGGGCGAATTAACCCGCGACTGGTACAAGTTAGAACAAGCGGTTTTGCAACCTAAAAAGTTGACGCAAATAGAAAAAGAGAAAGCAGTTTCTCATTTGTCACATATATTAGGACGAAGTTTTTCTGAAGTTTTGGATATTTATGATGCATTTTCGGCTCCTGAAAAACCAGACCGCTTTTTGCACGTAATTTACTGGTTGGGAAAATTAGCTTTAGAAGAAGTTTTACAAAATAATAAGAGAACCATTACGTTCAGTCCGATTTTAAGAGAGCGTTTAGGTCATCATATTCACGGTGAAATTTGGGCAACAAACATTAAAGAAGTTTTACGCGATAATGAACTTCTGAATAGACCGATTCATGTGATAAGTGCCAATATGCACAGCGTCATGAATTCGATTTTTGCTACAACGGTTTTGAAAACGAAGTTCAAGGACAAAACGCCGATGTTTATTTTTGAAGAATTGAGTCGCTCTGGAGCAGATGATGTTCGCTCAAAAGTAGAAGTCGTAGCTAAAGAATACGGCATGATTTCGCTTCCCGATACTTCAGGAACGAATATTGACGTTCAGATATTTGATACGGCAAAAATTGATTGGAAAAAATCAGCATTTCCAAAAGCGAAATTCGATACGGAAGCTCCTGTAATAATTGTAATGGATTATGCGTTTGGAGAACAGGCATATGAATGTATTGATGAGTTGTTGAAGCCGTATCATCCCGAAAAAGATAAAAAAGTATTGCTCAATGTAGAATCCGTTTCTATAATGGGGAAAGCGGGTATTTTGCAAGGTGGAAAAGGAGATATTATGATTCCGTCAGCTCATATTAATGAAGGAACAGCAGATAATTATTCATTTGAAAATGAGTTGAGTGCCGAAATGTTTGAAGGAAATGACATCGCGGTTTTTGCCGGACCAATGGTAACTGTTTTAGGAACTTCACTGCAAAACAAGGATTTGTTGAAATTTTTCCATGATTCCACTTGGGGTGTAATTGGTTTGGAAATGGAAGGAGCTTATTACCAGAAAGCCATTCAATCTGCATCAAAGATTAGAAAAAGCATCAATCCAAATGTAAAAGTGCGTTATGCTTATTATGCTTCTGATAATCCTTTAGAAACGGGAAGTACACTTGCTTCTGGTGGTTTAGGAACGACAGGAGTAAAGCCAACGTATTTGATTACGATTAAGATTTTAGAGCAAATTTTTAACATAAACTAGCATTCCTTAATGAATATTACACCACCAAAAGTTTCGGATAATCAGGAAATTGATTTATCGCAAATTTCAAAGAAAATTGGACAATCTTATCAAAGTTTTTTAATTTGGGTTTTTAATTGTTTTCAGTTTATAATACGAAATATTCTCTATTTCATCATTCTCGGTATTGTTGGTTTAGTTTTAGGCTATTTCCTTGATAAGGGAAATAAAACGTATAATCATGAAATTTACGTAAATCCAAACTTCGGAAGTACAAATCTTTTATATTCAAAAATTGATTTATTAGAATCGAAAATTAAAGAAAGAGATACATTATTTTTTAAATCAATTGGTGTTAAAAACCCTGCATCTGTCTCACTTATCGAAATAGAACCAGTTGTTGATATTTATGGTTTCGTTAATGAACGTACTAACACAGTTTCGAATGCTCAAAATACGCAAAATTTTGAATTATTGAAGTTGCTTTCTGAAAGTGCTGATATTAACAAGGTTATTAATGATGATTTGACAGGAAGGAATTATGGTACACACTTAATTCACATTACTACTAAAGGAAAAGTAACTAAAGAAAATCTTATTGATCCTATTTTAAATTACTTAAACAACGAAGAATTTTATAAAAAAATTCAAAAAGAGTATGTAGTTAATATTAACAATATAATTGGGAAGAATAATGAAGTCATTAAGCAAATAGATATTATTTTAGACGAATTTAGCTCAAAAACTACTGCATCACAGAAAAGTGACAAATTGATTTATTATAATGAAAATACGCAATTAAACGAAATTATAAAAACGAAGAACAACTTAATTTCTACACAAGGATCACTAAGGTTAGAACTTTTATCACTTTCTAAAATTGTAAATGATAAAAGTACAGTTTTAAACGTTAAAGAAATTAAAAGCATTTTTGTTAAGATGAAATTCATCATACCTGTTATCTTGATTTTAGGATTTATATTTTTAGTTATAGTTCGTTCGTTTTATAAAAAACAACTTATTAAATTTAAAGAAAGGGTATAAATGAAAGGGATTATTCTTGCAGGAGGTTCAGGTACACGTTTACATCCGTTGACTTTGGCAGTTAGTAAACAACTAATGCCGATTTATGACAAACCAATGATTTATTATCCGTTGTCCACTTTAATGTGGTCGGGAATAAGTGAAATTTTAATAATTTCAACTCCACATGATTTACCACTTTTTAGGCAATTATTGGGTGATGGTTCTCAATTGGGTTGTGAATTTGAATATGCTGTTCAAGAACATTCTAATGGGTTAGCGGAAGCTTTTATCATTGGAAAAGAATTCATAGGTTCTGACAAAGTAGCGTTAATTTTAGGCGATAATATTTTTTACGGAACGGGTTTAGCAGATCTTTTGCAAGCCAATAACAATCCGAGTGGCGGAATCATTTATGCGTATCACGTCAACGATCCGGAACGGTATGGAGTTGTTGATTTTGATGAACACGGAAAAGCACTTTCTATAGAAGAAAAACCTTTGAAACCTAAATCTAATTTTGCAGTTCCGGGTATTTACTTTTATGATAATGATGTTGTTGAAATTGCTTCAAATATAAAACCAAGTCAACGAGGTGAAATCGAAATCACTGATGTAAATAAAGCATATCTTGAAAGTGGAAAACTTAAAGTTAGCATTTTAGATCGTGGTACAGCTTGGTTTGATACAGGAACTTTTAACTCTCTAATGCAAGCGTCACAGTTCGTCCAAGTAATTGAGGAACGACAAGGATTAAAAATAGGTTCTATTGAAGAAGCAGCATTTAAAATGGGCTTTATCAATGCAGAACAACTCAATACTTTAGCCCAACCTTTGCTTAAGAGCGGCTACGGAACACATTTGTTAAGTCTTATATAAAAACATGAATTTTATTCCCACATCTATTTCAGGCTGCTTTATTATAGAACCCAAATTAATTTTAGACGCAAGAGGTTATTTTATGGAAAGTTTTAATGAAAAAACTTTTCAAAATGGCGTTGGACAAGAAGTACATTTTGTTCAAGACAACCAATCTTTTTCTGCGAAAGGCGTTTTGAGAGGTTTGCATTATCAAACGGGAACTTATGCTCAAGCTAAACTTGTACGTGTTTTGTCTGGAGAAGTTTTAGATGTAGCAGTTGATATTCGTCCTGATTCGCCAACTTTTGGTCAACACGTAAGTGTGGTGTTATCAGGTGAAAATCAAAAACAATTTTTTGTACCAAGAGGTTTTGCTCACGGATTCTTAGTGTTAAGTGAAACGGCTACTTTTTTTTATAAATGTGATAATTTTTATAATGCAGCATCGGAAGGCGGAATTACGTTTGACGATGTAACATTGAATATTGACTGGCGACTTTCAACAGATCGATTGATTATTTCAGAGAAGGATTTGGTGTTACCAACATTAGAAAACGCAAAAAAAGCATGGTAGTCTTAGTTACAGGCGCTTCGGGACAATTGGGGCAGGCTTTACAAAGCATCGCCAATCAATATGCTGAAATTGAATTCCAGTTTTACACCTCCTCTGAATTAGACATTACTAATTTAGAAAATTGTAAAACTATTTTTGCAGAAGCAAGACCGGACTTTTGTATTAATGCAGCGGCCTACACAGCTGTGGATAAAGCTGAATCTGAACCTGAAAAAGCGCGAGTAATAAACGTAGAAGGACCAAGGAATTTAGCAATTGTTTGTAAAGAATTTGGTGTCGTTTTACTTCATATTTCTACTGATTTCATATTTGATGGAGCAGCAACGAAACCGTATACTGAAGAAGATAGTCCAAATCCAACAGGAGTTTATGGCCAAACAAAACTAGAAGGAGAAAAGGCCATTCAGGAAATCTGGGAAAAGCATTTTATCATCAGAACTTCGTGGGTCTATTCAGAATTTGGAAATAATTTTTTGAAAACGATGTTACGCTTGGGAAGCGAAAGAGATGCACTTTCTGTCGTCAATGATCAGATTGGAACGCCAACAAACGCGGTAGATTTGGCGAAAGCCTTGCTAAAAATAATTAAGTCTTGTGATGATGAATTCATTTCAGCATCTCACTACGGAGTCTACAATTTCAGTAACGAAGGCCAATGCAGTTGGTATGATTTTGCAAAGAAAATATTTGAAATCAATAACATTAATATAGATTTACAACCAATTCCAACTTCAAATTATCCGACACCGGCGAAGAGGCCTGCTTACAGTGTTTTGGACAAAAGTAAGATTAAGAGGATTTTTGGAGTTGAGGTTAGGGAATGGGAAGAGTTTGTAGTAATTTAGAAATCAAAAAAATTGTTAAATTCAATTATTTTTCATGGAAAAAAACATTTTTCATTTGTACTTATAATTCTAGGTGCGGGATGTTTTTTTTTATCTAATGTATTATTTAAAATTATTTTTACTGATTTAGAGTATGGTCAGTATTCGATTTTGATGACCTATTTATCGGTGATGTATATTCTTGGGTTATTGGGTTTAGAGCAAATTTTCTTGCGATATTCTTTCCAGTCGAATAACAATATAATAACAACGCAAAAGTTTCAGATAAAACTTGTAGGTTGGACTATTTTAATAACTCCAATAATAGGAATTTTAAGCTTTCAATTCTATTTTAATGAGGTTTATATTAATCAATTTTTATTGTATTTTTCTTCCTTATCCATGGTGGCATTGCTTTTTATTTTTAATGCTTTTCGTTTAAACACTAATTTTGTAATCGCACAATTTGTTTCAAACTTTTGGCGGTTTTTTTTAATTTTTATTGCTATAATTGCTTTTTTCTACAAGAACGTATCTTTTGACTATGCTATAAATGCTATTCTAAGTAGTACCATTTTTATATTTATAGTGGGATTTATATTTTGTTTCAAAAAAATTAGATTTATTTTTGACGAAAATGTTTCAAAGAAAGATTTAATGTTTACCGCTTTTCAGTTCTTCATCTCTATCACCACTTTTTCTTTTTTGGCTTTTGGTGATCGTTTTTTGGTTGAATATAAATTCAGTGTTGAAGAGTTTGGAAACTATTTTTATTTAACGAATTTCTTTTTAGCACCATTTTCAATATTTCAAAATTACATTGGATTTAAACAATTGATTTTCTTTAAAAAAGAGTTTAGTGTTTCAATATTTAATGCATTTAATAAAAAATTTCTGCTTCTTGGATGTGGGTTGGGTATTTTGCTGTTTGGTATTTCCTACATTGTAAACCAATATGAACGCCTGAATTTTGATTTTGATAAATACACAAATGTTATTATTTTATTGATAATTATGGGTGTTGTCAGATTATATTCCGCATCGATTAATTCCGCTTTTGAAGCAAAGACAAATATCAAATCGCTGCAAAAAGCTAATTTAATTTTTATATTTTTCGCGGTTTTAATTATTGGAAGTTCCACTTTTTTTCAGTCTTTAGAAGCGATAGTTATATGCATTATATTAATTTGGCTCGTAAGATGTATTATTATGAAGAAAATCCTTATTAGACAATTAAATCATGCTTAAAACATCAACTAATTCTATAACGTTACGTCAAATTTATACGCTACTTTTTATGGTGGGTTGGTTTTTCTTTCCGTTTAATGATTTTGAAGGCGTTGAAGCTTTCGGTGAATATAAAAATGAAGCTGGAGCGTTCTTCTTTATGGCAGGTTGTTTCGTTCTAGGAATTGAAGTGCTATTAAGTGGTAAAATACTAATTCCCTACAGAAATAAACTGTTTCAAATTTTACTACTCTTTTTTGTTTGGTGTTTTTTGACTACACTTTTAAATTATGCCACAGTTACAGAAAATTATTTTAAACATACTAGTGGTGTATATAGGTTTTTCCGACAATATGTTTCGCTTTTAATACCGTCACTCTTCTTTTTAATTTTCTTCTTTAATGTAATTCGGGTTTGGACTGCAGAACAGTTGCTTTTAAAAATACGTAAGGTGCTTTTGATTTCGTTACTATTTGTTTTTGTATATGGTTTTATAGAAACTTTGATTGTCTTTTTTAATATCAATATTTTAAGAAATATTCTTTCATTATTTGAATATTTTCCATTTCTAAATGTAAATTATATGATAAATGGTCGAATATCATCTGTAGCTTATGAGGCACCATCGCTTGGAAACTATCTAATTACTGTTTCTGGCTGGATGTTTAGCTATATTTTGACATCTAAAAATCGTTATCGTTTTATTCCTACTTTAATGGTCTTATTTTTAACTTTTTTCTCTGGTTCTAGAACAGCATTGATTAATATTGGAATTCAAGTAATCATATTGTTAAGTATTTTATATTCAATGCCTCATTACAGAAAAAACGTAATTAGCATCTTTAAATATGGATTTATTGCAATTGGATTCCTACTACTAATGAACGGAGAAAAAGTGATTCAAGCTGTAGATGAAAAAGTCGAAAGTTTAAATTTTAGTAAAAATCTAAAAAACAACATCTCGAATCAAAGTAGATTTGGTATGCAATATGCTTCACTACAGGTTTTTAAGGAAAATCCCATTATTGGAGTAGGTTTTGGACAAGAAACCTATCATAAAAGATTTCATTATCCAGGTTGGGCTAAAAAAAATAATTGGGAATTTAAAGTTATGTATCAAAATAACAGCTTGAGGTCATTTCCAACAGCATACAATATGTATACAAGACTACTAGCAGAAATAGGAATTGTTGGTGTTTTTATTTTTTTATTTTTTATTTTTTATTGTATAAAAAAGTCCATATTTTTATTCAAAGTATGTAACTTGAACTATAAAATTTTAGGATTTATTCTTATTTTAAGTTTTACAGGTTTAAGTTTAAATTGGATGCAAACAGATTTTTTTAGACAATATGGTTTTTGGTTATGCGTGGCAATTTTAATATCTCTTCTAAATAAGATTTCGGAAAGCCCTATTGTAGAACAGAGCCCTTAATTTTTTTTATTGAAGTGAGTAGATTTCTTGAAATAAATAATAGCGGAATATTTCTTAAGAGACCGTAAATGGGATAAAATCCGAAATAAAAGTTGTCTTTTATAATTTGGATTCGATCTTTCACTTGTCTCTTTCTAAAAACACTCGAATATCCTTTATTATTTATTGTGTAGTATATTAAGGCCTCTGGATAGTTCTCAATTTTAAAATGTTTACTAGCCTTAAATACAAAAGCATAATCTTCTGCGATTTTATACTTCTCTTGAAAAAAACCAATTTTACTTAAAATTGAAGAATGAAAAAGCATTGTCGGATGCGCCACCATTGAATTTAAAAACATTTTATTTTTTATGCTTTTATAGGATACAGGATATTTTTGTGTAAATAAAAACATACCATTTTCATCAATGCAGTCGCACCAAGATCCTAGCAATTTTACGTCGTTATTTTCTTCTAAATATCGGTATTGCTTAGTAAACCTGTTTTCTTTATTCAAATCATCTGAATCCATTGTTCCGATGTATTTATAATCAAGTTGAGAAATAATTTCTAATCCATGATTTCTCGCCTTACCACATCCCGAATTCTGCTTCATTTGAACCAAATTTACTTTTCCAACCTTAAAATAGAGCTGAAGTTCTTCCTCGGAAGGTTTAATGACACTCCCATCATCCACTATAAGAACATCTACAGCAATTTCTTCTCTGAATGAAGAAAGGCATTTAATCAATCGGTCATTATCATTATAATGAGACATTAAAACAATTATATTGCAGTCAACTGACTTTTTTATCATGATTTAAAATTAAGGTAGATTTATACGAATTTTTAATTGGGTATTAAACTACTTTTGGTCTCTTTTATAATTAAGATTTGGCAAAACTTTTCCCACAACTGGAAATTCTTGAATTATCTCTAATGGAACATTTTTTATAATATTATTCTTACCATTTTCTATGGATTTAAGATAATCTGTAGTTGCTGGCTCTGAATCAACTCTCCATCGTTCACCTTCTTTTATTATAAACCATTCGCCAGTAGAAGTTTCGACCACTTTGTTATTGTAAATTTCATCAGAAGATTGATCTTTAAAAATCACTTTCGGTAAAATTTCACCTCCAATAGGAAGTTGGTCTGCCAAAGCTGATGGAACATTCTTTATTACATAATTATTCCCATCTTCGATAGATTTTAAGTAATCTGTCGTTGCTTGTTCAGAAGAAACCTTCCATCTCAAACCATCCTTGACAACATACCATTCACCATTTTCTGTATTAATTACTTTGCCTTCAAGTTTTTCTAATTCTGTAAGAGGTTTCTCTGCAGTAGTTATGGCAGCTTGACCATCAGTTGTATTTTCATTTTTACATGAAAAAAGTGTAATCAATAGAACAGATACACCTAAAATTATTTTTTTCATTGGAACGATTTTGATTAAATTAATATCTTGTGCAAAAGTGATATTTTATTTCAAAAATACCAAAATTTTATTTTAGTAAAAATAAAAACTCTAATTGTTTCAATTATACTAAATTATAGTTTCCATTTCTTGAAAAAAATTTTAAATTTGAAACGTAATTATTTTAAGATTGTATAATGAATTTAACCGTTTCTAAAGGCTCTTTATATGACTATTTGTTCTGCATACTAATTTTAGCAATTCCTTTTTCGTTAAAACTTCCTAATGTGCTATTGATTGCATTAACACTGTTTTTTATAATTGACTACAAAAGGATACAAAAACTAGATTTCTCTAGACTACTGCAACCCCAGTTCGTTTTTTTAGGAATATTACTTTTATATTGGCTGATTAAAGGGCTTTTTACGGGCACGATAGGTGAAAATAAATACAGTTTGTTATTGCCTATAATTCTAATTCCTCTATTGATATTAAAAGTTCAAGATTTCTATAAAATACTCATTGCAATTGTTATCTGCGGATTTATTATTTCTACTCGGGCACTATACGGTGTTTTTTCTAATTATTTAAAATTCAACGAATTTTTGCCGTTTGAAGGCACATCGGTAAATGAAATTTTATATATGGAGCGTCCTTACTTAGGGTTTTTCTTAATAATTTCAGCATTAATTGCTGTTTTTATGGCTACTAAAATTCCAAAGATTAAATTTATAGTCACCTTGTATTGTCTATATATAATTGTTACAATTTTTCTGATTTCTGCGAGAATGTCAATACTTACATTGGGCACTGTTTTGTTTCTTTATGTTTTATTCTACTTAAAAATAGCTACAAAAAAACTACTAATTTACCTTTCCATCTTTTTACTTGTGATAATAGTACTAATTGGTTTAAATAAAAATTTACAAGAGAGACTATTTATTACAAGTGACTATGGAGAATCAATAGAGAAATTTAAACGACATGAACCGCGATTTATAATTTGGCCATGCAGTTATTCTATTGTCAAATCACCTACTTTTGATAAATTTTTTGGATTAGAATCAGAACGAAAATCAGACGAACTTTTGGCGGATTGCTATGTGACAACAATTGATAATAAGCACCGTGCTAACTTTTTTATAGAAACAGATTTAAATACACATAATCAGTTCATAGGTACTTTTCTAACATCAGGATTTTTAGGATTTTTTTTATTATTTACTTTTTTTATCGTCCAACTTTATAGGGGAAGAAAAAATTATTTCGCGACTGCAATCATAATTTCCGTGCTTCTTTTTCTTGTTGTTGAAAATGTGCTTTATCGTCAAATAGGTGTATACTTTTTTGCATTATTAATAGTTTTAATTAATATACCTGAGTTTAATAGCAAGCGAGAACATGCGATAAGTAAGTGTGAATAGTACTTATAGTTATTTACCAGTAGCTTAAAAAAGCTATATTTGCCTAACAATTAAAAAGTAATTTTGAAAAAGGTTTTTGTAATAGATTGGTTGGATAAGTTTGGTGGAGCCGAGAGAGTCATCTCTACAATCGAAAAAATTGTTTCTTTTGACAAGTCTTTTACACTGATTAATACGATGAAAACTGAGGAATTGCGTCAGATTTTTCCTCAAAAAGATTCAATTATTGAAGAAACAATTTTAAAATACACTAAAAATAAATTTAGATTATTCTTTTTTACTTTCCATATTTTAATTGATAGAATTAAAATTGATAAAGATGCACAACTCATATTCTCTTCTTCTCATGCAGTCGCAAAAGGAGTTCGCAAATCAAATATAAATCAACTACATATTAGTTATTTTCAGGCTCGAAATTTTAATTATATTTGGGAAGATAGTAAATTATTTTTTGGAATTTTTAAGCCTGTTTTTTATCCACTGATTTACATTTTGAGGAAGATTGATGTAAAGCAAGCCCAACGTCCTGATTATATAATTGCTAATTCCTTATTTGTGAAAAAATGGATAAAAGAAAAATATAATAGAGAATCTACCGTTATTTATCCACCTGTAGAATTGCAATATTTTCCTTTAGAAATAATTAAAGAAAATTATTATATAATTGTGGGTCGAGTAGTTCATGTGAAAAAATTTGATATTGTAATTAAAGCGTTCAACGATTCTGGTAGAAAATTAATAGTGATAGGAGATGGTAGTCTACTCTCTACATTGAAAAGTACTGCAGCAGAAAATATTGTTTTCAAAGGGTTTTTAAAAGCGGAAGAAGTGAGCCAGTATATTCAAAAAGCGAAAGGATTTATTCAAATGGGTGTTGAAGCATTTGGTATCGCAACAATTGAAGCACAAGCTTGCGGAACTCCTGTAATCGCTTATGCAGAAGGAGGTGTTTTGGAAACAGTAATCGATTTACAAACAGGTGTTTTTTTTAAAGAACAATCTGTAGAATCGCTTAAAAACGCAATACTGCAATTTGAAAAAATCAAATTTTACCCGGTTGAGGTTAGAAATAACGCATTGCGGTTTTCAAAGACTAAATTTGAAGAGCAAATTAGATTGTACATCAAAGAAAAATGTGATCTTCACCATTTAAATTGTAATTAAACGCTTATATAATTTTAAAATCATCGCCAATATAACACATGTTTAAATGAAAGATTTTTTCCTACATATGAAATCAGAATTATCCGACCCTAATCGACACATTTATTTTTTAGCGTTGCTTATCGTAACTTTACCATTAAATTTTGCCGTCGGAAGCATTTCAGTTATTATTTTCCTAGTAAGTGTTATTGTAAATTTTAAATACTGGAATTTTTCTTTCAATAAAGCATTAATTTTACCAATCCTTCTTTACGCGATTATGATGTTGTCTCTTATATGGACCAATGATTATGATGCAACGCTTTCGGCTCTTAAGAAATCAATAATTTTCTTACTAATTCCTGCTGCTTTTCTAGTCATTCCTAAATTGGATACGAATAACATTTCTAAAATTTTCAAGATATTTAGTTACAGCATGGTTTTTTATGCTGTGTATTTTTTCATTTTAGCGATTTATAAATTTACAGCTACACAAAATCCTAATGTCTTTTTTTCCCATGAATTAGTATCTCTTGACTTAAATGCAATATATATGGCATCATTTGCCTCTTTTGCAATGTTTTACTTCGTTTCACTTGAAATAAAAAATAGTATTGAAAGATTGGCGATGTTTACATTGTTGCTTTTCGTTTTTTTACTTTCTTCAAGAAGCCTCTTCTTTATTGATTTAATTTTATTAATTTGTTATTATATTTTTTTCTCTAAAACGCATCAAGGTGTAAAAGTAATTACCGTTTTTGCCTTTTTTCTATTTTTTCTAGTTTCAGTAGCTTCGAGCGAAGAGATAAAAGATCGCTTATTGTCAAAATCTGAAACTGCATTTGTTGATAACATTTTAAATAAAAATATTTCTGAGCAAGAGAAGCGAGAAAATAATATTACAATTGAGGAGGCTTGGAATAGACAAGACTTCCAACAAAATAACTTTTTTCCTGGAACTGCCTTACGAGTTTTTCAAGTAAGAGTATTTAAAGAAATGCTTGACGAACAGAATATTTTTTTCACAGGATTTGGCTTAGGGGCTTCCCAACCTGAAATTGAGAAAAAAGTGGAAGAGCATCAACTATCGTTAGGATATAAAATATTCAATTTTCACAATCAGTATATTCAAACATTTGCAGAATTAGGTTTTTTTGGTTTTCTAACATTAATTTTAATGTTACTAGTAAATTTAAAAAATGCCATTTATAATCAAAATTTTTTGCATCTTGTGTTTGCGGTAACGATGATAATATTACTTTTGACAGAATCCATGTTTTGCAGGCAACGAGGAATTATATTTTTCATTGTTTTATATTGCATATTTAATTCAATGGAACATATAAAACCAATTAAAGTAAAAGCGTAAAGAATGAAGAAAATACTTATTACAGGAGCTGCGGGATTTTTAGGCTCTCATTTGTGCGATCGTTTTATAGCGGAAGGGTATCATGTAATAGGAATGGATAATCTTATTACAGGTGATTTAAAAAACATTGAACATTTATTCAAGCTTGAACATTTTGAATTTTACCACCACGATATTACTAAATTTGTAAATATTCCAGGAAAATTAGATTACATTCTGCACTTTGCTTCTCCGGCAAGTCCAATTGATTATTTAAAAATTCCTATTCAAACGTTGAAAGTAGGCTCGTTGGGAACACATAACTTACTAGGTTTAGCTCGTGTTAAAAATGCACGAATTTTAATTGCCTCTACATCTGAAATTTATGGAGATCCATTAGTTCACCCACAAACAGAGGAATACTACGGAAATGTAAACACCATTGGACCAAGAGGAGTTTATGACGAAGCTAAACGTTTTCAAGAATCAATTACGATGGCGTACCATACATTTCATGGTGTTGAAACTCGAATCTTACGTATATTCAATACCTACGGCCCAAGAATGCGTTTAAATGACGGACGTGTAATTCCAGCTTTTATAGGTCAAGCATTACGTGGTGAAGATTTAACTATTTTTGGTGACGGAATGCAAACGCGTTCTTTTTGCTATGTAAGTGATCAAGTAGAAGGAATTTTCAGGCTCTTACATTCAGATTATTCGTTACCTGTTAATGTTGGAAACCCGGATGAAATTACAATTAAAGACTTCGCCGAAGAAATCATCAAACTTACGGGTACTAAGCAGAAAATTGTTTACCAGCCTTTACCAATGAATGATCCTTTGCAACGTCAACCTGATATTACTAAAGCGAGAGAAATTTTAGGCTGGGAACCTAAAGTAGGTCGAGCAGAAGGGATGAAAATTACTTATGATTATTTCAAATCACTTTCTACAGATGAGTTGCTGAAAGAAGACCACAAAGATTTCTCCAATTATAATAACTAGAAAATGAAGACTAAAACCGGTAGATATTCAGCCTATATCCGACCGTTTTCTTACATTTTGGATTTTGCAATAATAAATACATTTGCTTTTCTAATTCTGTCAGAGATGGCTTCTACTATCTATTTTATTATTTTTATTTCACTTTCGTGGATAATTATTGCATTAAATATTGGGTTTTACGAAGTCTATCGTTTTACCAAAGTTATAGCTATTGGAAATCAAATTTTAAAACAATTTGCTTTATTTACAATTTTTTGTTTCGCTTTTTTCGGAATTTACAGCAACGATTCAAATGCTAAAGAAATTCTTTTATATACTACCGCGTCAATTTTAGTAGTAGGTAGTTTGAAAATTTTCATATATTATTTCCTACGAAAGTATCGTAACGTATCTGGTGCAAATATTCGAAAGGTAGTGCTTCTTGGAAGTGCAAACCGATTAGATCCACTAAACTCATTTTTTGTTAATAATCCAGATTACGGATATCAAGTTGTTCAAACTTTTTTTACAGAACTAGATAAAAAGGCTGCAATTGAAGCATGTGTTTTTTTTGTTAATAAGGAAGAAGTTGATGAAATGTATTGCTCATTATTTGACTTGAATGATTCACAAGTTTCTAATATGGTTGAATTTGCAGACGAAAATTCTAAAGTATTAAAGTTTATACCAGAAACTAAAGATCTTTTTACTCGCAATTTGAAAGTTGATTATTATGGTTATATCCCGGTAGTCTCCTTGCATAAAACAGTTTTACACGATCCAATAACAAAGTTATTTAAAAGAATTTTCGATATTTTTTTCTCATTAATTGTAATAGTGTTTCTTCTATCTTGGTTAACTCCACTTTTGGCCTTACTAATTAAACTTGAATCAAAAGGTCCAATCTTCTTCAAACAAGGAAGGCCAGGAATTGACGAAAAGGAATTTTTCTGTTACAAGTTTAGGTCAATGAAAATTAATAAAACAACTGAAAAGGAAGCATCTAAAAACGATCCACGAGTTACAAATATTGGACGATTTATTAGAAAAACAAGTCTTGATGAAATGCCACAATTTATCAATGTATTACTTGGAGAAATGTCTGTTGTTGGACCGAGACCACATCTCTGGTCACAAAACAGAGCCTATGGAAATAGAATTAAAAAGTATATGTTTCGTCACTACGTAAAACCAGGAATTACTGGTTTAGCACAAGTGCGTGGTTATAGAGGTGAAATAGAAACGGACAAGGATATGGTAAACCGAATTAAATATGACGTGTATTATATTGAGAATTGGTCGATAATTCTTGATTTAAAAATCATTATTCAAACCGTTATTAATATTTTTAAAGGCGAAGAAAAAGCTTACTAATGGAAAGCTTAGTTTCTATAATAACGCCAACCTACAATTCACAAGCGTATATTGCGCAAACTATTGAATCTGTACAGAATCAAACCCATCAAAATTGGGAATTGATTATTGTTGATGATTGCTCGACGGATGAAACTGTAAAACTAATAATTCAGGAAGCTCAGAAAGACGACCGAATTTCTTTCATACGTTTAAACGAAAATAGTGGTCCTGCAAAAGCAAGAAACGCAGGGATTGATCGCGTTTCAGGAAAGTACATGACTTTTTTAGACGCAGATGATATTTGGTTTCCAGAATTTATTAGTACTAGTATTGAAACCATAATTAAAAATCAAGTATTTTTTGTATTTTCATCCTACCGACGTTCCAATGAAAATTTGGAATTTGTTTATTCCGACTTTATTGTACCTAAAAAAGTAACCTACACGGATATTTTAAAAACAAATTCAATCAGCTGTCTCACTGCTTTTATCGACATAGAAAAATTAGGAAAGAAACAAATGCCTGATATTTTTAAAAGACAAGATATGGGATTGTGGTTGCAGTATTTAAAGGAAATTCCCTACGCTTACGGAATCCAGCAACCTTTAGCCATTTACCGAATTCGTAAAAATTCACTTTCAAGAAGAAAGTCGAAATTACTCAAATATCAATGGCAATTTTATCGCGAAGTGGAACAACTTTCCATTTTGCAATCCGCTTATTATATGGTTAATTGGATGTACAAAGGCTTTTTTAAATATAGAAATTAGTTATAAAGCAGATTCAAACTGTTTCAATTTTCCGTTTTTTGTTCGGTCCAATTGATTTTTATATACAAATTCATACTTCAAACCGGTTTCTAAGTATTCATCAAATTTAGCTTCTATACCCTTAATCTTTTCGTTAGACAAAGGAACTTCGCTTGAATATTCGATTGTAAAACAATCTAATTTTTTTTGAATTATTCTGAATTCTTTTATAATTCCTTGGTTATCCATAATAGCTTTTGTAAGTGAATAAAAAGTCATTCCTGCTGCTTTTTTACCACTTGGAAGTAATGCAAAATCATTAGTTCTTCCTTGTAGCAAAACTAAAATTTTCTTTTTAGCAGAAATAGATTTAACAGAGCCCAAATCACCCACTTTATATCGAATAAACGGATGTGCTTTGTTGAAAAAGCTTGTAATAACAATATTACCTAAAACTGCATCTGGAACAGGATTATTAGTGTCATCAAGAATTTCAACAAACAAATCTTCTTGGTTAAGACACCACTCTAAATCTTTATTCTCTAAAGCGATGATTCCCACTTCAGCAGAACCATATTCGTTTAAAACGGGAACTCCAATATGTTTTTCAATCAAAATACGATCGGTTTCCAAAAGCATTTCTGAAGTTGTGACACAGAATTTTAGAGTAGGACATAATTCATGAAGTACTAAATTTTTCTTTTTTAAATAGAGTGCTATTTGAACAATACAAGTCGTGTAACCGTTTATATGTTGAAATGACTTTCGTCTAAAGTGATTTAATATTTTTTCTATTCCTTCATCTGAAAAATCCGAAATGGACAGCCGGTATCGATTACTAAAGTAATCTTTTATTCGAATCATAAAGTGTGCTTTCCCATGCAGTGGCATTCCATAAAAACGTGCTTGATATGACTGGTTTAAATTAATTTTGTGAATCTTAAAACGCCACATAATGGAACTCCAAGTTAAGGCATGACAAAATTTATCTCGTGCAAAAACAAATGGGATTCCGCTCGAACCGGAAGTTTTATTAACAAAAACATTTTTCTCCGTAAAACCATCAGAAAGTCTCCTTGCAAGTGGTTGCTGTAAATCAGCCTTCGTCAAAACGGGTAAATCATTCCAGTTTTCGGTATTTTTATCTTTGCACAACTCGCGGTAAAACGAATTGTTTTTCAAATGAAAGTTGACAATTTCAGCTTTTTTCTGATTGATGTATTCCTCGTACTCATTTTCAGGGATACGTAAGATTTCATCAAAATAACGTTGTGCTTTCCCAATCGGAAAACCAGCTAATTTAAGAGAAAGGTCAAATAATTTCATGAAATATGCTTATTTAATCAAAAGTACAGATTGCGTTTTACAAAGTGAATGAATTGAATATAATTTTGAATTTATTCTTATTTCAGTTTAAAAGAAAGTATTTTTGTTGCACAACTCAAACGACACACAAAATGACAATTTTAATATTAGGATCCGGCGGTAGAGAACATGCTTTAGCGTGGAAAATGGCACAAAGTCCGCTTTGCCAGAAGCTTTTTGTTGCACCAGGAAATGCAGGAACGGATGCAATTGCAACGAATGTGGCTATTTCGGCGACTGATTTCGGTGAAATTAAAAAATTAGTGATTGCCGAAAAAATCGACATGGTCGTTGTAGGTCCAGAAGATCCGTTAGTTCTAGGAATTTACGACTTTTTCTTGGATGATGATTTCTTGAAAGACATTCCGGTAATTGGACCTTCAAAATTAGGTGCGAAACTGGAAGGAAGTAAGGAATTTGCTAAAGAATTTTTACTAAAACACCGCATTCCAACCGCAGCTTATCATAGTTTTACGAAAGAAACGCTTGAAAATGGTTTTCATTATTTAGAAAAAATGAAGCCGCCGTATGTATTGAAAGCAGACGGATTAGCCGCTGGAAAAGGGGTTTTGATTCTAGAAGATTTGGATCAAGCAAAATTTGAATTGAGCAATATGTTGCTGAATGAGAAATTTGGTATCGCAAGTTCAAAAGTGGTTATTGAAGAGTTTCTAGACGGAATTGAATTGAGTTGTTTTGTTTTGACTGATGGAAAAAATTATAAAGTTTTACCAACGGCAAAGGATTACAAAAGAATTGGCGAAGGCGACACTGGATTAAACACCGGCGGAATGGCTGCTGTTTCTCCAGTACCTTTTGCAACGCCTGAATTGTTAGAAAAAATTGAAAGTAGAATTATAAAACCAACGATTGATGGTTTGCACCACGATAAAATCACTTACAAAGGTTTTGTCTTCATTGGCTTAATCATTGTTGAAAACGACCCGTATGTAATTGAATACAACGTTAGACTGGGAGATCCTGAAACCGAAGTTGTGATTCCAAGAATCAAAACAGATTTAGTGGAACTTTTTAAAGCAGTTGCAGAAGAAAAGTTAGACGAAGTTACTTTGGAAATTGACGAACGTTCTGCATCAACGATTATGATGGTTTCCGGTGGTTATCCAGAAGCGTATCAAAAGGGCAAAGTGATTTCAGGAATTCAGAATGTTTTAGATTCAATTGTATTTCATGCAGGAACTCAAACAGAAAACGGACAAGTACTAAGCAATGGTGGTAGAGTGTTGGCCGTAACGTCCTTTGGAACGGATCACCATGAAGCCATAAAAAAATCGTATCAAAATATAGAAAAGCTACATTTTGACACGATGTATTTTAGAAAAGATATCGGATTTGACCTTTAAAAAATAATAAATGACCTGATTCCTTTTTTAAAAAGGAATTGGGTTCTTATTTTAAAAATGAATGTGCCGTTGTATCTTGATATTCTTCATTGTTTCTTTTGTGGTCTCTCAACTGCAAAATCCAATAAACCAGTGCTGAAGCACAAATCAACATAAAAATTGCGTTTATAATATTGGCAGCGAACCAACTGGTCAATTCCAATGATCTTAAAAAATCTAAAGGAGCGAATAAAAAATCTACGAATAAAGATGCTATTCCATTAAAAAATGCTTTCATTTTAGTCAAGTATTATATTTACATTTACAAAAGTATAAAATATCCCCATGATTACAACAATTTTTAGCAAATCAAGACCATTTAATTATATTATGGTAACGCTGTTGCTGATTATTTTCTTCTTTTTGTACCAATTGAAGGCTACCGAATGGTTGGCGTCTTTTGAATCCATTACAAAAAAAGGAATATTATTGAGTTTATTAATTGGGTCGCTTTTTATTTCAAATTTTATTACAAAGAAAAATGGTTTGAGTAAGGACAACACGTATCCATTTTTGTTTTTCTTTATATTTCTAATTCTTTTTCCCACAACTTTAGGGAATCCAAATTTAATTATTTCTAACTTTTTTATTCTTTTGGCTTTGCGACGATTAATCTCGTTGCAATCATTAGTTGCGCCAAAGGAGAAAATTTTTGACGCTTCGATGTGGATTTTTCTGGCATCATTATTTCATTTTTGGAGTATCTTATTTATTTTACTAGTGTTCGTTTCGATCGCATTGCATGTGGCACGAGACTATAGAAATTGGGTTTTACCATACATCGCCTTTTTCACCATTGCGACTTTATATGCTGTTTTTGTATTGATTTATGACACAACACTTTTCGCACATTTGTTAGATGGTGCTACCGTTAGTTTTGATTTTGATTACTTTACAAATAAATATCAAAATATTGCAATCTCCATTTATGCTGCGATAACTGCTTTATTTTTGTTTTCGCAGATCGTAACATTGCCTAGTAAACCTTTGATTCATCACAATTCCTACAAGAAAATCATCTTGGCTTTTATTATAGGCTTTGTGATTTATTTGGTTTCTCCAGATAAAAACAACAGTATTTTGATTTATACTTTTATGCCTTTAGCTGTTATGGCAACAGGTTATTTTGAAGGAATTAAAATAAAATGGACCCAAGAAGTGACTGCAATAATTGTAGTTGGCTTGAGTTTTTTATCATTTTTTATGCAATTATAGTTTTCTGCCGTAGGCTAAATCGCCAGCATCGCCAATTCCAGGAACAATATAATTTTTGTCGTTTAGCTTTTCATCTAAGGTGGCAATCCATAAATGACAATAATCGGGCAGATGTTTTTTTAAATACTCAATTCCTTCTGGAGCAGCAATTATTACCGCAATATGAATTTCTTTTGGTCGTTCTTTTTCAATTAATTTATTAAAAACGGCAACCATTGATTGGCCGGTAGCCAACATAGGGTCAATTAAAATTAAATTCTTATTATCAATTTTAGGAACGGCTTGATATTCCACTTTAATTTCGAAAGCATCGTCGTTGTTGTAATGATGGCGGTAAGCGGAAACAAATCCATTTTCGACATTGTCAAAATAATTTAGAAAACCCAAATGCAAGGACAATCCGGCTCGTAAAATGGAACATAAAACCAACTCGTCGTCAATTTCAGTTGTTTTTTTTATGCCCAAAGGGGTTTCAATTTCGACGTCACGGTACTGCAAATTTTTACTCATTTCATACGCCATAATTTCGCCAATACGTTCAATGTTTCGTCGGAAACGCATGCTGTCGTTTTGCACTTTTACATTTCTGATTTGACCGAGAAAGTGATTGAGAACGCTATTATTTTCTGATAAGTAGTGGATTTGCATGAAAATGAGTTTGAAAGTTCAATTAAACAGAGCTATTTTTAGATTGTAAATGTATAAAAAGTATATTTGTCTTTCTAAATTTAAAAAGTATGTTTTCAAAATTAGCCTATTCCGTATTTGAACAAAGTATTCGCGATTACCATCAATTTGATAATGTCGATCAACCCATCAATAATCCGTTTCCAAAAGAGAAATTTGAACATTTATTGTATTTCAAAAACTGGATTGACACTGTTCAATGGCATTTTGAGGATATTATTCGGGACCCAAATATTGATCCTGTTGCTGCTTTAAAATTAAAGCGACGTATTGATGCTTCAAATCAAGAACGTACGGATATGGTGGAATATATTGACAGTTATTTTTTGCAAAAATTTGCTTCGGTAAACGTAAAAGAGCATGCAAAAATCAATTCTGAAAGTCCAGCTTGGGCTTTTGACCGTTTGTCCATTTTAGCTTTGAAAATTTACCACATGCAAGAAGAAGCGAATAGAGTAGAAGCTTCACAGGAACACAGAAACAAGTGTCAGGAAAAATTAAATACACTTTTAGAACAAAGAAGTGATTTGTCAACAGCCATTGACGACTTACTTACTGATATTGAAAATGGTGATAAATTTATGAAAGTGTACAAGCAAATGAAAATGTACAACGACGACGATTTAAACCCTGTTTTATATCAGAATAAAAAATAGTATTTTGTCTAAAACCATTAAACATTTAGCGGTAATCCGACTTTCTGCTATGGGAGATGTCGCGATGACTGTTCCTGTAATTCGCGCTTTTACAGAACAACATCCATCCGTCAAAATTACGGTGGTTTCAAGACCGTTTTTCAAACCTTTTTTTGATACCATTCCGGAGGTTCATTTTTTTGCCGTTGATTTAGAAAAAAAACACAAAGGATTTTTTGGACTTTTGCGTCTATTCCAGGAATTAAGGGAATTGAAAGTTGATGCATTAGCTGATTTACACAATGTATTGCGGTCAAAAATTTTGACTTTCTTTTTTAAAGTGCATGGTTTAAAAACAGCTACTGTTGACAAAGACCGTAAAGAAAAAGAGGCATTGACAAGAGCAAAAAACAAAGTGTTCAGGCCTTTGCCAAGCATGGTGTTGCAACATTCTCAAGTTTTTAGACGATTGGGTTTTCCGATAAATTTACAAAATCCAAACTTCCCGAAATTAAAAGCGTTTACAGGTGAAAAAAATCAAAAATGGATTGGAATTGCACCTTTCGCACAATATGAATCAAAAGTGTATCCGCTGGATTTGATGCAAAAGGTGATTGATCTTTTAGCCGAAAATCCGAATTACAAAGTCTTCTTATTTGGCGGTGGAACGAAAGAAGTTGAACTTCTAGATAAAATGACGGAAGGCAAAACGAATGTGGTAAACGTGGCTGGAAAAACCCAACTTCCGCAAGAATTGAAAATCATAAGCAATCTTGACGTAATGCTTTCTATGGATTCTGGGAATGCACATATTGCTGCAATGTTAGGTACAAAAGTAATCACACTTTGGGGTGCGACACATCCGTATGCTGGTTTTGCACCTTTTAATCAATCGCTGGAAAATTGCTTGACATCAGATAGAAACAAGTACCCATTACTTCCAACTTCAGTTTACGGTAATAAAACAGTTGAAGGCTACCAAGACGCGATGCGAAGTATTGATCCGAAACATGTGGTTGAACAAATCAGATTAGTACTTCTTTAGACTTCAATTTCTACAATTCAGTACGTATTTTTGACGGTTCGGTTATTTTGTTATTTCAAAGGAAATTATTTTTTTTACATTTGAACTATCAAAATAGATCTCATGGAAATTTTAATTAAGATTGTTATTTACATTCACGCTTTTTTTGGAGGATTAGGTCTTTTGGCCGGTTTTGCAAGCGTGATTTTCAAAAAAGGAAGTCCGAAACATAAACTATCGGGAAAGATATTTTCTTACAGTATGATATTGAGTTCTACGCTATCTTTACCTATTTGTTGGCTTCCAAAGCACGAAAATCCATTTCTTTTTCTAATTGGAATCTTTGCAATTTACTTGGTTTTATCGGGTAATCGAATTCTTTTATTTCAGAAAAGACCTTATGCGACAATTACAGATAAATTAATTTCGGGAACCTTATTAGTTGGCTCTATTTTTATGATCGCTCTCGGTTCCTACTATATGTATCACATGCAAAATGTAGGCGTTCTATATTTGGTATTTGGACCTTTAGCGTTAACGATGTCTTTGCGTGATTTTAAATTCTTCAGAAATTTCGATAAGTCAAAAGTTATGAAGTTTCACATTGGTAAAATGACTGGTGCTTTTGGCGCATCAATTACGGCATTTTTAGTGGCAGGAGTTCGATTGAACGGATTGATTTATTGGATACTACCATCAATTGTAATGGCAATATATATGGTATATTGGTTCAAAAAAATTGGAAAGTCCAAATTGAAAACGGCGTAATTACAATCGAAGCTTACTATTCCGATTCATTTCAAAGATATAACTACTCAAACTCCGAATGGCTTCAGAGTAATCGGGAAGTTCATAACCAAAACGCTCGTGCTCCATTTCTTGTTGACGAATTGCGGAGCAACTTTTAACCACTTCCTTCAGCATATCAAGCATAATGAGTTCTTTATTGTTGGTTTTTTCAAATTTAAACTCAACTAGTTCATCTTCCAAACGCTCACAATACGCCAAAAGTTGTTGGACTTCTGGTTCATCCAACAACAATGGTGCATTCTTAAATATTTCGAGTTTGTTTTTCAATGTGAAAAGTATTAAGATTTAAGTATCAAGTAGTAAGACAAAAGAAATAAACATTAAGAATTAATTTTTAATCATTCCGCTCCTGTCTTTCTATCTTTTTGTCTCTCAATCTTTAAATCATTTCTATACACTAAACGTCATCATAATCCACATATAATTCTGCGGAAGTCGGATGAGCTTGACACGTTAGTATAAAACCTTTAGCAATTTCGCCATCGGTAAGAATTGAGTTTTTCTTCATTTCCGCTGTTCCATGAGTGATTTTTGCAATACAACTGCTGCAAATACCACCTTGACAAGAATAGGGTGCGTCAAGACCTTGCTTCAAAGCTGCTTCTAAAACGGTCTGTTTTTTCGACATTTCGAAAGTCGTTTCTTCGTCATCTACTAAAACAGTGATTTTTGTATGACCTTCAAGTGATTGCTCGATTACGTTTTCTGTTGCTGAAGCTGTAAACAATTCGAATTTGATGTTTTTATCAGAAATATTACTTTCTTTCAAAACTTCGCTTACGATGTTAATCATTTGTTCCGGACCACATAAGTAGAACTTGTCAAATTCGATGTCTTTGTATTTGTTTTTCAATACAAAATTAACCGTTGAACGTTCGATTCTTCCGAACAATGCATCGTCCGCTTTTGATTGACTGTACACATAATGCACAAAAAAACGTCCTGTATATTGAAGCTGTAAATCGTGTAAAATTTGGTGAAAAATAGTTTCTTCCGGTGATTTATTTCCATAAACCAATACAAAAGTACTTTTTGGTTCGCCTTTTAAAACCGTTTTCAAAATTGACAACACCGGCGTGATTCCGCTTCCAGCCACAAATGCTGCGTAGTTTTTCTGGCGTTCCAAATTAGGTTCGAAAGTGAAAGTTCCTTCTGGAGTTCCGACTTCGATTAAATCACCTGCTTTTAATTTTTCGTTTGCCAATTGTGAGAAAGCGCCACCTTTAACTGCTTTTACAGCCACTCGTAATTCATCCGAATCAGGCGATGCACAAATGGAATAGGCACGACGAATTTCGGTTCCGTCTAATGTGATTTTTAAGTTAACGTATTGACCAGCAATGAATTTATAGTTTGGTTTTAATTCTGCGGGAACGTTGAATGCAATAGAAACCGAAGTGGGTGTTTCCCGGCGAACTTCTTTTACACTTAATTTATAGAATGAAGACATGTCTTGTTTTTTTGTGTAAAGATACTAAATGGAATAGGTTTCTAAAAATGATAATAATCACTTTTTTTATACCTAACAATCCAATGTATAAGAATTTTATGTATGTTTGTATAATCAAATGAAAATATTTCGATTTCAAAAACAATTATTATGAAGAATTCACAATTATATAAAGGAAGTTTAAACACAATCATAATGAAGCTTCTCGAAGAGAAAGGCAGAATGTACGGTTATGAAATTACCCAAAAAGTAAAGGAAATTACCAAAGGCGATTTGCACATTACCGAAGGCGCTTTGTATCCGGCTTTGCATAAATTAGAAGCGGAAGGTTTGCTTGAAGTGGAAGTAGAGCGAGTAGACAATCGCTTGCGAAAATATTACAAACTTACAGAAAAAGGAACAACGGAAACGGTCAATCGTTTAGCGGAGTTAGAAGATTTTATTAAAAATATGCAGTCTATTGTTAACCCTAAATTGAGTTATTAAGATGAGTATTACTACAGCAAATATCGCGCATATCGAAAACTACCTGAAATCAAATGGCGTTATTTTCGATGATTTAAGAATTGAATTAGTCGACCATATTTCTTCAGCCGTTGAATTTGAAATGGCGAAGCAAAACCTTGGATTTCACCAAACTTTTTCAAAATATGTAATTGAAAATAAGTCGGAATTTTTAAATCCAAATGAACCAAATAACAAGTGGAATTTCATGTTAGCGCTGAAAACTTTTTTTAAATTTCTGATAAATAAAAATGTTATTATAGTTGCACTCCTACTATTTATTGTTTTTCAACGAAACTATTTTGAACTCATAAAAGAGTACAGTTCATCAATTCAACTTTATGCAGTAATAGCACTCATCGTTTTTAGTTTAGGATGGATTGCATTTTTTAATGGCATTTTCAAGAAGCGTTTTTTCGCGTTGGAAAATAATTTCAATGTGATGATTATTTTCTTTGGAATTTTTAATCTTGCGAGAGTTTTGACGGTTCCTCAAAGTGTATTAGCGGTAAATCTGACTCTAATTTATGGCATAATTACAGTTTTGTTTATATGGTTTATTGGCAACACTACTTATAAATATTACAATAAGAACAAACAACTTTATACCGCTTAATATGGAACTCACATACGAACAAATCAGTCAGCTAGAAGATTATGTTGCGAAAAGTAATGTGATGTTTTACGAAGTTTATTTGGAAATTCTAGACCACATGATTCTGAAAACAGAAGAAATGTTGCTTGATGAAACAGTTTCTTTTGAGCAAGCATTTCAAATTCTCACAGAAAAAGATTTCAGTAAAAAAGAAATCATAAAAATTTCAAGAAACAGTTCAAAAATTTGCAACAACAGAATGTTTGCTAATTTTAAAAATCACCTGCGAGTGCAAACAAAACCATTCTATTTAGGTCTAAATCTGCTCATATTTATTTTTATTTTCTTGTCAAAAAACGCATTGGATGGTACTTTATTAATGTTAATTGCAATTGGTATTATTTCAATAATTGACATTCCTTTTTTCTATACTAATTACTACAAGAAAAAATTAGTCGTACTGAATACGCATAACCTAATGTTTTATTATGGTGTTGTTCCATTGATTTTCATCGCATCAATCGCTGTCCTAAATACCTTTTTGAGTGAAAGTAATTTGTTTAGTTTGATTTATACGAATCTCATTCTGCCTTCATTTTTTGTAATGCTTTTCATTGGTTTTACTTTCAATTTAAAGCAGCGGAAAAAGTCATTTTCAGAAGCAAAGCAATACGTTTATTAAAAACTCAAATTACAGAAAGATGAAAAAATACAGCTTAATAATTGTGTTATTTGTACTTGGATTGACAAATAGCTTCGGTCAAGAAATGGGTTCGTGGAAAGGAATTCTAAATGTTCAAGGAGATGAGTTGGAGGTTATTTTCAATTTGAAAGAGGTGAATAACGAACTTGCTTCTACAATGGATATTCCGAGTCAAGGAGCTTTGGGATTGCCAATGGATAAAACGGTTTTGACTAATAATAATTTAGAAATTAATTTTGCGCAAGCGGGAATTACGTACAAAGGAATTTTCAAAGACGAAAAATTCACAGGAACTTATTACCAAGGCGGTTTAGAACTTCCTTTGCAATTAGAAAAGGTGACGAAAACCGGTTTAGATGCGAAAGATTTAGAATCTTCGGAAGCACAGTTAAAAGCCATTGCTGATTTGGATAAAGGTTCTTATAAATATTCTGTAGAGGATTTCATGGAAACTCCGAATGAATCTTCCTTCCAATATTCGCCAAACGGAACCTATTTGTCTTACATGAAAATAGACAATTCAGGTAAAAACCATTTGTATACCAAAAACACTTTGAACGGAAGTGTAACAAAAGTTTTAGAGGAAAAAGAGCAGTTGATAAAAGGATATTCGTGGATAAACGACAGTAGAATTTTATATGCAATGGATAAAAATGGCGACGAGAAAACGCATATTTATGCTGTAAATCTAGACGGCACAAATAATGTAGACTTGACTCCTTACGAAGGCGTGACTGCAGGAATTCTAAATGCTTTGCCTGAACAAGAAGACTACATAATTGCAATGATGAATAAGGATAATCCAAGTTATTTTGAACCTTATAAAATTAATGTCAACACCGGAACTTTTGAAAAATTATACACAAATACTGACTCTTCAAGCCCAATTAGTAATTATCTTTTTGACAAAGATGGAGTGATGAGAGGTTACATAAAATACATCAATCAAGGTTTGTCGTATCAATATTACTATAAACCTGCTGGTTCAAATGATTACTCCATTTTAGTGGAATCTGAATCCGAACATTCTTTTGGGATTCTTTATTTTAATTATGCTTCTGTAAATCCTGATGAGGCTTATGTAATGACCAATTTAGATTCTGATAAAATAAGAATTGTACTTTATGATTTGAAGAAAAAAGAAATACTAAAAGAATTGTTTTCAAACGCAGATTATGATGTTTCAGGATTGGTTTTGGACGATAAAAGAAATTTTGAAATTGCAGCATTTGGTTACAACGGTGAAAAAGGAGAAACCGTTCCTGTAAGTAAATACTATAAAAAATTGCATACAAAATGGACTAAACTTTTCAAAGGAAGTAAGTTTAATGTAGTGGGTATAACTAAAGATGAATCGAAATATATGTTGTTCGTTTCAAGTGATAAAAATGCCGGTCAATATTATGAATACAATTCAAAAAGCGGAAAAGTAAGTTTATTATACGATTTAAAGCCAAAATTAGCGCCAACGGATATGGCAGAACAACGGCCAATTACTTTTAAAAGTAGAGACGGACTTACGATTCGGGGTTATATTACTTTACCAAAAAAAGCTTTGGATGGAAAAAAAGTACCACTAATTGTAAATCCGCACGGAGGACCACAAGGCATTCGAGATTCTTGGGGATTTAATTCAGAAGCCCAACTTTTCGCAAGTCGCGGATATGCCACTCTACAAGTGAATTTCAGAATATCAGGTGGATACGGAAAAGCATTTTTTGAGGCGGGTTACAACCAATGTGGCAGAAAAATAATGGATGATATTGAAGACGGAGTGAAATATGTAATCGAACAAGGCTGGGTCGATAAAGAAAATATCGCGATTTATGGCGCAAGTCACGGCGGTTATGCCACTTTAATGGGATTGATAAAGACACCTGAACTTTATAAATGCGGTGTAGATTATGTGGGAATTTCAAATATTGAAACATTCTTTAAATCATTTCCGCCACATTGGAGTGGACAAAAGAAAATGGCTTACAAGTATTGGTATAATTTGGAAGATGAAAAAGAATTAGCAATTGCAAAACAAGTTTCACCAATCAATAATGTTGATAAAATTACCAAACCACTTTTTGTAATTCAAGGTGCAAACGACCCGAGAGTGAATATAAATGAATCCAATCAAATTGTGCAAGCAGTTAGAGCGAAAGGTTTTGAAGTTCCGTATATGGTTAAATACAATGAAGGTCACGGGTTTAGTAGGCAAGAAAATAGAATTGAATTGTATAATGTGATGTTGGGGTTTTTTGCAAGTAATTTAAAGTAGAATTTTTATGCAGTTGAACAGCGAACAAGTAGAACTAATTAATTCATTTCTAGTAAAAAACGAATTAGTTTTTGACGACATGAGATTTGAAATCATCGATCATATTGCAAGTGATGTCGAAGAAAATTACAGCGAAATTCCTTTTCACGAAGCGATTAAAATTGTTTTGAAAAAGTGGGAAACTCAAATTAAACTTTCAAATAGTTTTTGGGTAAGTAGTAAAGATTCTTTCCCGCAAATTATTTTAAGTAAGCTGAAAAGACTTTTTATTCCACAAGTAGTACTTTTTATCACAGTTGTAATTATTGGTTTTTTATTAAAATGGTATGTTCCAAACACAAATTATACCTATGATAACAATAAGCAAACAATTCAAATAATATATGGGATTTGGTTTTTTATTGCGACAGCATTTGCACTAAATCTGTTTTTTTCAAAAGGCTACACGACCAATAAATACGCGTTTAAAAGAGGATTCTATTTTGTTTGCCTTTGGACAGTTGTCTTTTTTTTCGCATCAAGTCAAAGTATTGTTTACGTTGCAATTTTATCAGCGAATATATTGAGTTCTGTATTTCTATATCAAAATTATAAAGCACATTTCAAATTTTTAAAAAGGATTTAAAATGAAAATCAATCAAGCACAAATTGACAAACTCTACCTATTCACACGCCAACATTTCGTGGAATATTACGATTTGCAAACCGAATTAGTAGACCATTTAGCCAATGCAATCGAAGCACAATGGGATACTAATCCAAAACGAAATTTCGATGAAGCGTTGCAAATTGAGTTTAAGAAATTTGGCATTTTTGGTTTTTCTGATGTAGTTCAAGAGCGACATGTAGCTTTGGAAAAAAAGTATCGAAAAATTGTTTGGAGTCACTTCAAAAACTTCTTCAGATTGCCTCAAATTATTGGCACTTTTTCAGCCGTCGGAATTTTGTTTCTCCTTCTGAAAATAAGCTTTCACAGAGAAATTATTTTTATCAGTATTCTGACACTTTTACTCGTTTTATTTTTCGTAGAACTTGTTCGCAACACTAGAAAAATGAAGCGAAAAAATGAAGAAACGGGTAAAAAATGGTTGTTCAAAGAAATATTAAACGGTTACGGTCAAGGAAGTGGATTTATGTTTTTGCCTTTGCAAACTTTTATTCATTTGAGGTCACTTTTTAATGATGATTTAATACTTCTTGGAGGCAGTTTTTTAATCATTGCATTGGCTTTGGTTCAATACATCGTTCTTGTAATTATTCCCAAAAAAGCCGAACAATATTTGATAGAAACCTATCCTGAATATGAATTTTCAAAATAATTTGTAACAATTTCTGCTTTTCGGTTACCAATGGAGTAACCATAAAACCAAAACTATGTTTAAAAATTTTTTAATGCTCGAATGGAAGGCTTTTTTCAGATCGGCTTCCTTTGCAAAAAATTTGGCACTGAAAATCCTGATGGGTTTTGGAGCTATTTATTTTGCTTTACTATTTATTGCGATGGGCGTTTTAGCTTATTACGGATTAAAGGAAAGTTTTCCAGACCCGTTAGTGGTTATCAATAAATATCTGATTTATTATTTCATCTTTGATTTGGTTTTAAGATTGGCTTTACAAAAAATGCCCGTCATGAACATCCGGCCATTATTGACGTTGCCTATCAAATCAGCTACAATAGTTAATTTCTCTTTGGGAAAAACCTATTTATCGTTCTTTAATATCGTTCATGCGTTTCTGTTTCTTCCCTTTGCCATTGTTTTATTAATCAATGGATACGATGTTTTGAGCGTGATTTTATGGCTGTTTTCAATCATCTTTTTATTTTACATCAATAATTTCCTGAATATTATTTTAAACAATAAAGACAATTTATATGTTCTTTTTCTAATAGTTGTGGTGATTTTTGGAGCGTCACAATATTACAATTTCTTCGATGTTACGCTTTACACAGGTCCGTTTTACCAATCTTTGTTTGATATAAAATGGATGATTGTAGTTCCATTAATTGTATTAGTGGTTTTATATTATGTGACATTTAACTATTTCAAAAGCAATTTATACCTTGACGCAGGATTGGCTTCAAAACACGATGTGGCTAAAACCGAGAATTTTACTTGGTTAAACCAATACGGCGTGATGGGAACGTTTCTTAAAAACGACATTAAGTTGATAAAGCGAAACAAGCGTTCTAAAACAACAATATTCATGAGTGTAATGTTCTTGTTTTACGGCTTGCTTTTCTTCGGAGATTTAATAGCTGCGTATAATAATCCTGCAATGCACATGTTTGCCGGCGTATTTGTTTCGGGCGGTTTCTTAATTACGTTTGGTCAATTCGTGCCAAGTTGGGACAGTTCGTATTACGGATTGATGATGACGCAAAACATTTCCTACCGCGATTATTTGAATTCTAAATGGTGGTTGATGGTTATTGGAACAGCGGTTACAGCAGTTGTTGCTTCTTTCTATCTGTACTTTGGAATTCATATTTATCTGATGATTCTAGCCGGAGCACTTTATAATATTGGTGTGAATTCTTCTTTAGTTCTTTTAGGTGGCGCTTACACTAAAACGCCAATTGACTTGAATTCAACAAAAGGAGCTTTTGGTGATAAAAAAGCATTCAATATAAAAACAATGCTAATATCTATTCCGCAATTAGGAGGTCCAATGGCCTTTTATGCACTTGGTTATTATTTGATAAACCCAACTGCTGGATTAGTTTTCGTGGCGCTTGCCGGAGTAATTGGATTGCTGTTGAAAAACAAAGCATTCGACTTAATTGTCAAAATTTACAAAAAAGAAAAATATGCCGCTTTAGATTCTTACAAACAAAAAAGTGCTTAACCTTAAATAAACCAAACCATGATAAAAGTTAACAATCTTTCAAAAACATATAACGGAACAACCGTACTTAAAATAAATGATTTAGAAATTCCTAAAGGCGAAAGCTTTGGATTAGTGGGAAATAACGGTGCTGGAAAAACAACATTTTTCAGTTTGTTATTGGATTTAATTCAGCCGAGTTCGGGCGAAATTGTAAATAATGGCGTTCAAGTAAATACGAGTGAAGACTGGAAACCGTTCACAGCATCTTTCGTGGATGAAAGTTTCTTAATTGGTTATTTAACTCCTGAAGAATATTTCTATTTCATCGGAGATTTAAGAGGTCAAAACAAAGCGGATATCGACGCTTTATTAGTAAAACATACGGAATTTTTCAACGGAGAAATTTTGAATAATAAAAAATACTTGCGTGATTTATCAAAAGGAAATCAGAAGAAAGTAGGAATTATTGCCACTTTAATTGGAAATCCAGAAGTAATCATTTTAGATGAACCGTTTGCTAATTTAGATCCAACAACGCAATTTCGATTGAAAAAAATCATCAAAGAATTGGCTGACGACCCGAATGTAACTGTTTTAGTTTCAAGTCACGATTTGCAACATACCGTTGAGGTTTCTAACAGAATTGTAGCCATGCATAAAGGTGAAGTGGTGAAAGACATAAAAACTTCTGCTGAAACTTTAAGAGAATTAGAAGAGTTTTTTGCGGTTTAATTACGCGGAAGTTTCTGATAAAATTTTAAAGAGATTGCACAAATTAGCACAAATTAATAAGGGCTATCTTGTGCAATTTTTCTTTTAAAATCGGTGCTAATCCGTGAAATCTGTGTAAAAAATTAATTTTAGCATTATTAAAATCTTTTACTTTTCTCAAAAAAGCGCTTCTAATTTTTCGACATAACAAAAAGAAACGTATTTTTACCCGTTACTATACTAAAATTGACTTTTAAAAGTTTTAAATATAAAACGATTACATTGAGAAATAGCCTTATTAAGTTACTTTTTCTGACCGGAATTTTCGGTGTTTTGATTGCTTGTTCTACCCAAAAAGACAAGTTAATCAATCGAAAATTTCAAGCTTTGAATACCAAATACAATGTGTTGTATAATGGTCATATTGCTTTAGATAAAGGTATTGAAGATTTAAAAACACAATATAACGATGATTTTTGGACACTTCTTCCGGTAGAACGGATGGTGGTTGCTAAAGAAAATAGTTTGCCAGGAACAAAAGCGACCAACGCTAATTTTGAACGTGCCGAAGAAAAAGCTACGAAAGCGATTCAAAAGCGTTCCATGAATATCGACGGAAAAGAGAAAAATTCGCAAATGGATGAAGCCCATCTTTTGTTGGGAAAAGCACGTTATTACGACTTGCGATTTGTTCCCGCATTGGAAGCCTTCAATTACGTTTTATACAAATATCCTGAAAGTGATAAGATTTATGAAGTGAAAATTTGGCGCGAAAAAACAAACATGCGAATGGAAAATGACGCGTTAGCCGTTATCAACCTTAGGAGATTATTGCATGAAATTAAATTTAAAGATCAAATTTTTGCCGACGCCAATGCTACTTTGGCTCAAGCCTTCTTAAATATAGAAGAAAAAGACAGCGCTTTAGTGAAACTTAAAGTGGCTACAGAATTTACAAAATCGCAGGAAGAACAAGCACGTTACCGTTTCATAACCGGACAATTGTTGAGCGAAATGGGTCAAAAAGACAGTGCATTCGCCGCTTTTCAAGAAGTCATTGACATGAATCGAAAAGCACCACGACGGTACATTATTCAAGCGCATTTGCAACAAGCGAAACAATTTGATGCAAAAAAAGGCGATACAATTGCATTTTTGAAAAAATACAAGGACTTATTAGAAGATCGAGAAAACCGACCTTTTTTGGATTTCATAAACCACCAGATGGGATTGTTTTATGACCAGCAAAACAATCATAAAATGGCTTCGAAATACTACAATATTTCTCTGAAAAAGAAGATGCAAGACCAATATTTAATTGCTTCAAATTATAGAAATTTAGCGACTTTAAATTTTGACGATGCTAAATATCCAACAGCGGGCAAGTATTACGACAGTACACTTACAGTTTTAGATGCTCGTTCAAGAGAATACAATGCAATCAAGAAAAAGCGTGAAAACCTAGACGATGTAATTAAATACGAAGCAATTGCACAAGCAAACGACAGTGTTTTAATGGTGTTGAAAATGCCTAAGGAAGGGCAAATTGCGTATTACGAAAAACACATTATTGACTTAAAAGAGGAAGATAGGATAGCAGCTGAATTGGTGAAAAAGGAAGCAGAAAGACAAGAAATTATCGCTAACGCTGGTTTATCTGACGATGACAATCCAATGATGTCAGCGAAAAGTATGAATCCTCCTTCTCCAGATTTTGGACCAAAAAGTACAGAAAAATTTTATTTCTATAATCCATCGACTGTTTCTTTTGGTAAAAATGAGTTCCGTAAAAAATGGGGCAAGAGAACTTTAGAAGACAATTGGCGTTTATCTCAAGCAGGAAAATCAAACAATCTAGAAATTAAGAACGACGACGAGAATGCAATTGCAGCTGAAGATAAAGCAAAAGCGGAAGAGGCAGAAAAATCAATTGATCCAAGATATACAACTGAATTTTACACATCACAATTGCCAACAAAGCAAGAAGAAATTGACGTCTTGATCAAAGACCGCAACTTTGCTTATTATCAGTTGGGCGTGATTTATAAGGAAAAATTCAAAGAGTACGGATTGGCTGCTGAGAAATTAGAAAAATTATTGGACAACGAACCAGAAGAGCGACTGATTTTGCCTTCGATGTACAATTTATTTAAAATTTATGAAATCATCAACCCGTCAAAAGCGATGGCGATGAAACAACAAATTCTTGCAAAATATCCAGATTCCCGTTATGCACAAATTATCAGCAACGACGGTTTGAATGCGGAACAAATGAGTCAAACGCCTGAAGCGAAATACGAAGGATTGTACAAAAAATATGAAAATAATACGAACGTAGCACTTTTGCAAGAAGTAGAAGCTGCAATTGATTTGTATACGGGTGACGAAATTGTTTCAAAATTTGAACTTCTGAAAGCGAATATAGTAGGAAAATTAAAAGGTGTTGAAGAATATAAAACGGCACTTAATTATGTAGCATTGACCTATCCAAATAGCGAAGAAGGAAAAAGTGCTGAAACGTTATTGACGAAAAACATCCCGTATTTGCAGAAATTAAAATTCGATGGAGAGAAAGCAACTTCGTGGAAATTGATTTACAAAATCACGGATACGATTAGTACGTCGAATAAAATTTTGATTGATAAAATCAAGAAATTTACTGCAGAACGAACTTCTGAAAAATTAAGTTATTCCGTTGACACGTATTTTATGAATGAAATAGTGCTTGTGGTTCACGGCATTCCGACGGAAGAAAAGGCAAAAGACATTGTGACGATTTTACAAGACTACAAAGATTTTAAAATTAAGGAACCGGTTCTAATTGTTTCCACAGAAAACTACAAAGTGATTCAGGTGCAAAAGAATTTAGAAACGTATAGCACTAGAAAAATAGAACCAACGGCAGAATTAAACACCTCGGTTAAGGACGAAATGAAGACAGAAGTTACAACTAAGATCAAACCTGAAGTAGAGCAGGTAAAGTCGAATAGTCAAAACAATACTAAAAAAGATTTAAAAGCGGAAAAATTAAATCCTACGCAAACAACAGAAGAACTTACGATTCCAATAAAAACACCCTAAAATGAGCGAAAAACCATCTAAAGTGTATACTGAACTTGGTAAAACAAACCGAATTGTGGAAGGAACCGAAATCAACGGCGATATTATTTCACAAGCAGATTTCAGATTGGACGGACAATTAAAAGGAAATTTCACTACTCCAGGAAAAATTGTAATTGGACCAACAGGAAGCATTAAAGGCGATGTAATTTGCAAAAATGCAGACATTGAAGGAATCTTTGACGGAATTTTAAAAGTTGAAGAAATTCTGAATGTCAAGTCGAAAGCTTCTATCAGTGGCGAAGTAACATGTGGCAAACTATCGGTACAACCTGGAGCAGATTTCAGTGCTTCTTGTGTGATGAAGCCGGTTGCTAAAAAACCAAATTCAAATGGAAAATAAGTCCCCAAAGCAATCGCCAAATAAATGGGTAGTATTTATGAATATTCCTTTTCAAATGGGAATCATAATTTTTGCATTTACGTATTTGGGAATTTGGTTGGATGAAAAATATACCGATTCGTCGATTTTCACCATCGTATTATCGTTATTATCCGTCTTTATTGCATTGTTTAATGTGATAAGGCAAGTAAAAAATATAAATAAAGAATGAGTACTCCGTTTTTAAATTTTATCAAGTTATTTCTACCGTTTGCATTGGTCCTTTTTGGTTTACAATACTTCGTGACTTTACAGTTGTTCCAATCTACTATATTTTATTATTCAATTTGGAGCATTTATGTTTTTCATATTATTATCACGCTTGCAGCACATCTATTTTTACTTTTTGTTCATAAAAATTTCCCTGATAAAACAGGATTTACTTTTATGGGAATGGGTGTCATAAAAATGATGGCGTGCGTTGTTTTTTTAATTCCAATGATTCAATCCGACACAATAAACCGTATTCCTGATGTTGCTGCATTCTTTATACCTTACTTTATGTTCTTGCTATTCGAAACGATTTTTGCGGTTCGTTTAATAAATAAGGATTAAAATGGGTGTTTATTAAGGAATTGTTCACGTTAGGTTTATTTTTCAAAAAATAATTGATATATTTTCAATTGTAAATTAAATATGTACCTTTGCAAAAATTTTGAATAGTAATATTAGATACACATTTTAATAATGGTAATGTCAAAAAAATCACTTCAATTCTTATTAGCCGCTTTTGTAGCTTGCCTTCCGCTTGTTGGATTTGCAAATACGCAAGTTGATAGTACAGTTGTAACCACTGAAGCTGTTGCTGAACCGCATGTAGATGGAGCTCATGTTAAGGAACCATTTAATGTTTCAGAATTAATCAATTCTCACATTGCTGATTCGCATGATTTTCACGTTGCCGATTGGAATGGACATCCCATTTCTTTTGCACTTCCTATCATTTTATGGACAAATAGTGGATTAGAAATTTTCTCTTCAGAGCAATTTCACCACGACAATACAGGAGAACATGTGGTAAGTGTTAACGGACAAGAATTTGTTCGTAACAATGAAATCATTTTCTACAAAGATAAATACGATACTTTAACCGCAGAACAAAAGAAAGATGGTGCTTTCGAATTTGACGCAAGACCATTGAACTTTTCAATTACAAAGAATGTATTTTCAATGTTCATGTCGGCTATCCTTATGTTTTTCTTGTTTTTTGCAGTAGCAAGATCATACAAGAAAAACCCAAATGCACCAAAAGGAATCGCTGGATTCTTGGAACCATTAATAACGTTTGTTAGAGACGACATTGCTAGACCAAATATCGGTGAAAAACAATATGCGAAATATATGCCGTATTTATTGACTATATTCTTTTTCATTTGGATCAATAACTTGATTGGATTAATTCCGTTCTTCCCATTTAGTTCAAACTTGACAGGAAATATCTACTTTACATTTGTATTGGCTTTTATCACGTTTATCGTTACAACGTTAAGTGGAAACAAAGATTACTGGGGTCACATTTTCAACACACCAGGAGTACCGGTTTGGTTAGCGCCAATTATGATTCCTGTTGAGGTAATTGGAATGTTGACAAAACCTTTCGCATTGATGATTCGTTTATTTGCTAACATTACAGCAGGTCACATTATCATCTTAAGTTTAATTTCATTAATCTTTATATTCGAAACAGTTGCAGTTTCTCCAATTTCGGGAGCATTTGTATTGTTCATGAGTGTACTAGAAATGTTGGTTGCCGCGTTGCAAGCTTACGTCTTCACGTTGTTATCTGCATTGTTTATCGGTCAGGCTGTAGCAGAGCATGACCACCATTAATTTGAGTTTTATTAATTATTAACTATATAAATTTACTATTATGATTTTAGCTGGAATCGGAGCTGGATTAGCTGTAATTGGTGCAGGACTTGGAATTGGAAAAATTGGTGGTTCAGCAATGGACGCTATTGCTCGTCAACCTGAGGCTGCTGGAAAAATCCAGACTGCTATGATTATTGCTGCTGCACTTATTGAAGGTGTTGCACTTTTCGCAGTAGTTGTTGCGTTAATCGCAAAATAATAAAAACTAAAACTTCCTGTAGCGGTTGGCTTCAGGAAGTTTTCTTTAAAAAAGACAAACAATTTTAAATATAAAATAGTATGCAATTAACTTCACCAGAGAGTTTAATTTTTTGGACTACGCTTATCTTTGTAATTTTCTTTATATTATTGAGAAAATTTGCTTGGAAACCTATTTTAGGTGCTGTAAAAAGTCGTGAGGATTCTATCAACACCGCTTTGCAATCAGCTGAAGCAGCTCGTAGAGAAATGCAAGATCTTACCGCTACAAACGAAAGAATCTTACAAGAAGCAAGAATGGAACGTGACGCGATGCTAAAAGAAGCACGTGAAATGAGAGAGAAAATGATTGCTGATTCTAAAGCAGATGCAGTTGCAGAAGGCGCTAGAATGATTGAGCAAGCTAAAACAGCTATTAATGCGGAAAAAAATGCTGCAATGTCAGAATTGAAAGCACAAGTTTCTACATTATCTTTAGAGATTGCTGAGAAATTATTGAAAACAGAATTATCTAACAAAGATTCTCAGAAACAATTAGTTGAGAAAATGTTAGGTGACGTTACCTTAAACTAATACTATGGCAAGTACAAGAGCAGCTATTAGATATGCCAAAGCAATTTTGGACATCGCACAAGATAAAGGTGCGGTTCAAGAAGTTGGTGCGGATATGCAACTGATTGCATCTACAATCAATAGCAACCAGGAATTGCATAACTTTATTGAAAGCCCGACGATTGGCGCTAGCAATAAAGAAGCAGCATTGTTAGAAGTTTTTGCTTCAACAAACGCTACCACTAAATCACTTTTTCACTTATTATTTGTGAACAAGAGATTTGGAATTTTGGAAGCGATTGCACTTGAGTATAAAAAATTATTAGACGAAGTTAATAATGTTGAAACTGCAGAAGTAACAACAGCATTTCCTTTGACAGATGATTTGGAAGCTAAAGTATTGGCAAAAGTGAAAGAATTTACAAGTAAAACCGTAACGCTACATAACATTGTAGACGAATCCATTATTGGAGGTTTTATTTTAAGAATAGGCGACAAGCAGTATAATGCTTCAATTGCCAACAGTTTACACGTTTTAAAAAGAGAATTAAGTAACTAGTTATTTATATAATTATGGCGGACATTAACCCTGCTGAAATTTCAGCAATATTAAAAAAGCAAGTAGAAGGTTTTCAATCTGGTGCAACGCTTGAAGAAGTAGGAACAGTTCTAAATGTTGGAGATGGTATCGCTCGTATCTACGGGTTATCAAATGTTCAGTATGGTGAATTAGTTGAATTCGATAATGGTCTTGAAGCAATTGTTTTGAACCTTGAAGAAGATAACGTAGGTGTGGTACTTTTAGGACCATCAACTGGTATCAAAGAAGGATCAACCGCAAAAAGAACACAAAGAATTGCTTCGCTTAAAGTTGGTGAAGAAATGGTAGGACGTGTAGTAAACACGCTTGGTTTTCCTATTGATGGAAAAGGACCAATTGGTGGAACTTTATACGAAATGCCTTTAGAAAGAAAAGCTCCTGGAGTTATCTTCCGTCAGCCAGTTACTGAACCTTTGCAAACAGGTATTAAAGCGGTTGATGCTATGATCCCAGTTGGTCGTGGACAAAGAGAGCTTGTAATTGGTGACCGTCAAACAGGTAAATCAACTGTTTGTATCGATACCATTTTGAATCAAAAAGAATTTTACGATGCAGGAAAACCTGTATTCTGTATATATGTTGCAATTGGGCAAAAAGCATCAACTGTAGCAGGTATTGCTAAAATGTTAGAAGAAAAAGGTGCAATGGCTTACACAGTTATTGTTGCTGCAAATGCTTCTGATCCAGCTCCAATGCAAGTATACGCTCCAATGGCAGGTGCTGCAATTGGTGAATACTTCAGAGATTCTGGTCGTCCGGCTTTAATCGTTTATGATGATTTGTCAAAACAAGCGGTAGCTTACCGTGAGGTGTCTCTTTTGTTAAGAAGACCTCCAGGACGTGAGGCTTACCCTGGTGACGTTTTCTACCTACACTCTCGTTTATTAGAACGTGCTTGTAAAGTAATTAACAACGATGAAATTGCAAGAAACATGAATGACTTACCAGATTCTATCAAAGGAATCGTTAAAGGTGGTGGTTCGTTAACAGCTTTGCCAATTATCGAAACGCAAGCGGGTGACGTTTCTGCTTATATTCCTACAAACGTAATTTCGATTACAGATGGTCAGATTTTCCTTGATGGAGATTTGTTTAACTCAGGAGTTCGTCCAGCGATTAACGTAGGTATTTCGGTATCTCGTGTTGGAGGTAATGCTCAGATTAAATCAATGAAAAAAGTAGCAGGTACTTTGAAACTAGATCAAGCACAATACCGTGAATTAGAAGCGTTTGCTAAATTTGGTTCTGATCTTGATGCGGTTACCTTGAACGTAATCGAAAAAGGAAAAAGAAACGTTGAAATCTTGAAACAAGGTTTGAACGATCCTTATACAGTTGAAGATCAAGTTGCGATTATCTATGCAGGTTCTAAAAACTTGTTGAGAAACGTTCCTGTAAACAAAGTAAGAGAGTTTGAAAGAGATTTCTTAGAATTCTTGAACAACAAACACAGAGATACGTTAGATGCTTTGAAAGCAGGAAAATTAGATGACAAGATTACAGGTGTTATCGAAAACGTAGCGAAAGAAATTTCAGCAAAATATAAATAATATTTGTTATAGGTTCTAAGTTGTAGGTTTCAAAACTTACAACGTAGAACCTACAACTTACAACAATTTAAGATGGCAAATTTAAAGGAAATCCGTAATAGAATTACTTCCGTTTCATCAACAATGCAGATTACTTCTGCGATGAAAATGGTTTCTGCAGCAAAGTTGAAAAAAGCACAAGATGCGATTACAGCAATGCGACCTTATGCCGAAAAGTTAACCGAGTTATTACAAAACCTTTCTGCAACTCTTGATGGAGATGTTGGTGGTGAATTCACTACACAACGCGAAATCAATAATGTATTGTTAGTCGCAATTACTTCTAATAGAGGTTTATGTGGTGCTTTCAATGCAAATATCATGAAAGCAATCAAAAGTAGAGCAGAATTTTACGCAGGTAAAAATGTAGATGTGTACGCTATTGGTAAAAAAGGAAACGACGGATTAGCTAAAACGTGTACAATTACAGACAATAAAAGTGCTATTTTCGATGATTTAACATTCGAAAACGTGGCAATTATTGCGGAAGATTTGACACAAAAATTCCTTTCTGGAAAATACGATCGAATTGAATTGGTTTACAATCAGTTTAAAAATGCAGCGACTCAAATTGTAATGACAGAGCAATTTTTGCCTCTTGCACCAATGGCAGTTACGGCAAGCGCTTCAAATGTCGATTACATTTATGAACCAGAGAAAGAAGAAATTCTTTTAACGTTGATTCCAAAATCATTAAAAACGCAATTGTACAAAGGAATCAGAGATTCTTTCGCTTCAGAACACGGAGCCCGTATGACTGCAATGCACAAAGCGACTGATAACGCAACTGAATTGAGAAATCAATTGAAATTGACGTATAACAAAGCGCGTCAAGCAGCAATTACAAATGAAATTTTAGAGATTGTTGGTGGTGCGGAAGCACTTGCTGGATAATAATTTCACTAAATAGTTTTAGAAAAGAGTTGAGCAATCAACTCTTTTTTTTGTTTAATAATTCCCCGATTTTTAGTTTTCTGTATTATTTTCTAAAGCAAATCTGTACTAATTTGTGAAATCTGTGTAACAGCCACTTTAATCGCCAGTACTAAAATCTATTGAATTCTGATATTTCAAGGATTGCTTCTACAAATTAGAATTTTAAAAGAAAGATTTGGTTATTTTTGTTTCCAAATCACGTTCCATTGAGTTTATACAAAAATCTTTTTAAGCAAACGGCCATTTACGGATTAGCAACTGTTGTCCCAAGAATGTTCAGTTTCTTTCTCGTGCCGCTTTACACTGACTTACTTCCAAAAGAAGAATACGGACGAGTGAACGTTATTTTTGCGTATCTAATATTCTTCAATGTAATTTTAGCCTACGGAATGGAAACTTCCTTCTTCCGATTTTATAATACAGAAGAAAATAAAAAGTCCGTGGTTGAAACTTCGATGGTTTCCATCTTTTGGACTACGTTATTATTTTTGGCTGTAGCCTTATTATTCCGGACTTCTGTCAGTAATTTTATTAACATTGACGTTCAATATATTACTTATGTGATTTGGATTTTAGCACTTGACGCATTGGTAATTATACCTTTTTCAAAATTAAGAGCCTATCAAAAACCACTATTTTACGCTGCTATAAAGATTGGAAACGTGGCTGTAAATTTAGGTTTAAATCTCTTTTTCTTAATTTATTTACCAAAGATTGCCACCTCTTATCCTGACAGCTTCATCAGTTCGTTTTACTTTGAAGGATTTCAAGTAGGTTATATTTTTATTTCCAATATTGCAGCGAGCCTTTTAACCCTTTTAGTTTTACTGCCGAACTATTTTCAAGTCAAATGGAAATTCAATTTTGCACTTTGGAAACGAATGATGAAATACGGTTTTCCAATTATGATTGCCGGAATTGCCTTTGCAATCAACGATCAGTTTGATAAAATTTTACTTAATTATTTATTGCCGGCGGATGTTGCTGAAGCACAAGTTGGTATTTATTCCGCATGTTACAAACTTGGATTATTCATGGTATTGTTTAGAACGGCTTATACTTTGGGAATCGAACCTTTCTTTTTCAGTCATGCTTCCAATGAAAATGCCAAAGAAACCTATGCGACAATTACCAAATATTTTGTAATATTCGGTTCGCTGATGACTTTAGCAGTAATTGTATTTGCTGATGTGTTGAAAATAGTCATGATTCGAGATTCATCTTATTGGAATGCAATGGGTGTCGTGCCGCTGATTATTTTAGCCAATTTCTTTTTGGGAATTTACACCAATCTTTCGGTTTGGTACAAATTGACCAATCAAACGCATATTGGCGCTTATATTTCAATAGTTGGAGCCATAATCACATTACTTTTGAATTATTTATTGATTCCAACAATGAGTTATTACGGTTCAGCAATTGCAACAATTGCAGCTTACGGAACCATGATGTTGATTTCGTATGTACTTGGAAATAAATATTATCCAATTCCATACGACATGAAGAAAATTGGGTCCTATCTTGGAATATCCATTCTATTTTCGACTGTCTATTTTTATTTATTCAGAGAAAATTATTTTGTAGGCGTTCCTATGTTAATCGCATTTACCTATTTTATTTATTACAACGAAAAACAAATTATTAACCGAATTGTCAAAAGAAAAGGATAGCCTGCTTTTTTTAATTTTAATATAAAACACAAAGAGAATGACCATAAAAATCATCAATAAATCACAGCACGAATTGCCTAACTATGAAACTTTGGCGTCAGCCGGAATGGATTTAAGAGCTAATATTTCAGAAGCAATTACGTTACAACCTTTAGAAAGAGCCATAATTAAAACAGGTTTGTTTATTGAATTACCAATCGGTTTTGAAGCACAAGTTCGCCCAAGAAGCGGATTGGCTGCGAAAAATGGCGTAACGGTCTTAAACGCTCCCGGAACAATTGATGCAGATTACCGTGGCGAAGTCGGTGTGATTTTAGTAAATTTATCCAACGTCCCTTTCACAATAGAAAACGGAGAACGGATTGCACAAATGATTATAGCAAAACACGAACGTGCCGAATGGAATTTAGTTACAGAATTATCTGAAACTGTAAGAGGTGAGGGAGGATTTGGAAGTACGGGAATAAAGTAATATTCCTGCGTAGGCAGGAATCTCCGCAATGTTAGGAAAATTTCGAGCGTAAGTGGACTTAATACTTCTTAACTTATCAAAATACAAGTTTTATGAAATTATGGTATATTTACATTATGACAAATAAACCTAACGGTGTTTTGTATATTGGAGTAACCGATAACTTATTAGAACGCGTCAAAGAACATAAACTAAAAGTCTATCGAAATTCGTTTACAGCAAAGTATAATTGTGATAAATTAGTTTATTTTGAAGAGTGGAAAAAAGGAGATGATGCAGCTATTCGAGAACAACAATTCAAGAAATGGAAAAGAGATTGGAAAATTAAACTAATTGTGGATATGAATCCGTCGTGGATGGATATAAGTTTAAATTGGAATTTTGATTTTGATAAGTTGAGAGAGTAAAATAGATAGTAGGATACTCGCCTTCGCGCGTATGAGAGATAATAAATATTAACAAAGATATCTGCCTTCGCAGATATATAAAAAAGATACCCGCCTTCGCGGGCAATGATATGAAAATAATAGTACCAATGGCAGGACGAGGTTCCCGCTTAAGACCACACACATTAACCATTCCGAAACCACTAATTCCAATTGCAGGAAAACCCATCGTTCACCGTTTAGTGGAAGATATCGCAGGCGTTATTCATCAGAACATTGAGGAAATTGCGTTTATCATTCACAAAGATTTTGGAAAGCAAGTGGAAAGCGACTTGATTGCGATTGCTGAAAAACTAGGTTCAAAGGGAACGATTTATTACCAAAACGAAGCATTAGGAACGGCTCACGCGATTATGTGTGCCAAAGAATCGATGTCAGGGCCAATTGTAGTTGCTTATGCAGATACGTTGTTCCGTGCTGATTTTACGTTAGATGTTTCGGCAGACAGCGTAATTTGGGTGAAGCAAGTTGAAGACCCAAGTGCTTTTGGCGTAGTTCAATTAGATGCAAATAATCAGATTGTAGATTTCGTAGAAAAACCTACCCATTTTGTTTCAGATTTAGCGATTATTGGAATTTACTACTTCAAATCAGGCGAAACTTTGCGTGAGGAATTACAGTTTTTGCTTGACAATAATGTGATGAAAGGCGGCGAATACCAGTTGACTGATGCTTTGGAAAACATGAAACGCAAAGGAATGAAATTCGCTCCCGGAAAAGTGGACGAATGGATGGATTGCGGTAATAAAAATGTGACGGTTGAAACCAATTCACGTTTACTTGGATTTTTACATGCAGATGGCGAACAAATGGTACATCCGTCCGTTGTTTCTGTGAATTCTTTTATCGTTCAACCCGTTTATATCGGCGAAAATGTAACATTGAATAACGTAACAATTGGTCCAAATGTTTCAATTGGAAATAATTGTACAATTGAAAATTCGACGATAAAGAATAGTTTGATTCAAACGTATTCTAAAGTTCGCAATGCAAAATTAGACAACGCCATGATTGGAAATCACGCAACTTTTGACGGAGATTTCACTTCAATAAGTATCGGTGATTATTCTGTTTTAGACTAATACATGAAAAAATTCACAATAGGATTTTTATTAATTGCAGTTTGCAGTTCGGCTTTTTCACAAAAAGAGCCGGACGATATTGCTTTGGCAACTAATGAATTTCAAATTTCCTATTACGAAGCGCTGAAGCAAAAAGGCATTGAAAACAACGACAGAGCGATTCAATCGTTGCAAAAATGTGTTTCATTGGAACCTAACAATGCTGCCGTTTATAATGAATTAGGTCGGAATTATCTGAAGCTTAAAAAGTACAAAGAAGCGTATGATTCTTTTGAAAAAGCATTCCAAATTGACCCCAAAAACCGTTGGTATCTTCATGGAATGTACGATGTTGCTTATCAAACACAAGATTTCAATCAAGCAATTATTTTGGTCACAAAATTAGTTGCTTTTGAACCCAATTATAAGGAGGATTTGACTTCGCTTTACATGTACACCCAGCAGTACGACAAAGCTTTGGTGTTAATTAATGAGATGAACGACGATTTAGGAAAATCTGAAAAGCGTGACAATTATAAGAAGCAAATCATGCAGGATGCCCGTTTTCAAGGTAGCGAAAAAGACGATTTGTTGAAATTAATTGCTAAAAACCCAAAGGATGAATCCAATTATATCGCGTTGATTTATTTATATTCCAATAGCAATCAGGAAGAAAAAGCATTGGAAGTAGCCAAAAAGCTTGAAATTGCCATTCCTAACTCCGATTGGGCTCAAGTGAGTTTATTTAAATTTCATTTGAACAATAACGACGGGCCAAAAGCCGTTAAATCTATGCATCAGATTTTAGATAGTGATAAAATTGACAACAAAATCAAACACCGTGTTTTGAATGAGTTTCTGATTTTTGCTAAAAATAATCCCGGTTACGACGCAGATTTGATGAAAGCAGTTTCTTATTTCAATTCAGATAAAGAAGTTGCTGTTGCCAAAGAAGTTGGTAAATTCTTTCAAAGTAAAAGCGAATGGAATCAAGCCAAATCGTATTACGAAATGGATTTGAAAAACAACCCGAACGATTTAGAATCGGCATTGTTGTTGTTTGAAATGTACGTTAAGTTGGAACAATTTGAAGCTTTGGCAAAAAAATCAGAGGAAATGACGGAACTTTTTCCATCGCAACCTGACTTATATTATTATGCAGGATTGGCCAATAATCAGTTGAAAAAATTTGCCAAAGCCAAAGATTATCTTGAATCCGGAATGGATTATGTGATTGAAAATAAAGCATTGGAAATTAATTTCAACATTCAATTGGGAGAAGCGTACAATGGTTTGGGCGACCAAAAAAAGAAAGAATTGTATTTTAAGAAAGCAGAACAATTATTAAAAAAGTAAAATAGAATATGATTTTAAAAAAATGGTTTTCGGTGTTGACATTATTGTTTTTAGTAACAATAACTTCTTGCAAACCAAAAGGTTTTATTGCAGAAGCAAAAGCCACAAAACCAATGAAAGCGGAAAAACTTGTTCGCAATCATTATGAATTGGACAAAGATTTTAAAACCGCCTACATCAAAGCCGACGTAAAATATAAAACGCCAAAGGAGTCTTTGAATCTTTCGGCAGACATTCGAGTTCAAAAAGATGAAAAAATATTAATCAGCATCAGATTCTTTGGAATTACAATGGCAAAAGGATTGATAACACCAACGGAAGTCAAGTATTACGAGAAAAGCGGCAGCAGTTATTTTGAAGGTGATTACACTACGTTAAGCAAATGGTTGGGAACCGATTTAGATTTTACAAAAGTGCAAAACATGTTAATTGGTGAAGCGTTTGACAATTTGGAACAAGGTAAATACGATAGTTCAGTTGAAAATGGACTCTACAAATTAGAAGATAAATCGTCTAAAAATATGTTGAAAACCTTTCTATTTGAAGCATCCATGTATTTAATTAAGAAGCAAGAAATTCAACAATTTGATAAAAACAGGACTTTGACCGTAGATTATCCTAATCACAAGTTGTATGAAAAAATTTCGTTTCCAACGGCGTTAAATATTGAAGCATTAAACGACAAGATTAAAACCCAAATCAATATTGAATACAGTTCGGTGAAGTTTAACGACGAACTTTCTTTTCCTTATAGTGTGCCAAGTAGTTACGATCGAACATTTATTGACTAAATTTGCACAAATATTTTTACAAACATGCCAAAATACCTTTTCATACTCGCTTTTTTAATTTGTTCCGCTTCGGCTTGGAGTCAGACGGCTCAAGAAAAATTGGAACAACGTAAAGCGCAAATTCAAAAAGAAATTCGTGCCCAAGAAGTATTGTTGCGAAGTCAAGACAAAAAGCAGAAATCTATTTTAACTGAAATTATTCAGCAAAGGGAGAAAATCCGACTGCGTGAAAGTTTAATTGCAACGACAGAGAAGCAAGCCAAAATCTTGAAAGATGAAATGTATCGAAACCAACTTTCAATCAACCAACTCAATCGCGAGTTAAAGGAATTGAAGGAGGATTATTCGGCTATGATTGTAAAATCCTATAAAAGCCGTTCGGAACAAAGTAGAGCGATGTTTTTATTGTCGTCAGAAACTTTTTTGCAAGCCTACAAGCGAGCTCAATACATGAAACAGTATACGAGTTATAGAAAATCGCAAGGTGAAGAAATTAAAGTAAAAGCGGATAAACTTTTGACTTTGAACACCAAATTAGATGCGCAAAAAATTGAGAAGCAGAAGCTCGTAGTGGAGCAGGAAAAAGAACGAATTGTTTTACAAAAAGAGAAAGTAGAACAAGAAAAATTATCGGCTGCCATTCAAAAAGACAAGAAGAAAATTGCACAGGAAATCAAGAAAAAGCAACAAGAATCTAGAGATATCGACCGAAAAATTGATAAGTTAATTAAAGAAGCGATTGCTGAAGCGAACAGAAAAGCAGCTGCAGCAGCTAAAAAAGCCAATCCTAAAACGACGGCAGCTGAAACACGTGCGACAGAAAGTTCTACCAAAATAGTTTTAACACCGGAAGCGAAAATCATTTCAGATAGCTTTAAAGCGAACAGAGGCCGACTTCCTTGGCCAACAGCGACAGGAACAATCACACAACGTTATGGAGACCAACCGCATCCAGACTTGTCGTACCTATCTGTTCACAGTAACGGAATTGAAATTACTACAACGCAAGGTTCACAAGCAAGAGCCGTTTTTGATGGTGAAGTTTACAGTATTTTATATGTTTCTCCTGTACAAAAAGCAGTGATGATTCAACATGGAGATTTCTTTACGATGTATCACAATTTGAGTGACGTTTCTGTAGTGAAAGGTCAGAAAGTTTCTAGAAAACAAAATATTGGAACCATCAGAACGAGTACGGAAACGGGTAGAACAATTTTGAAGTTTATGATTACTCAAAATATAACCTATACCAATCCACAACCTTGGTTGAGCTCTAATTAATAGAATTTAAAGCATAAAAAAAAGGGATGATTTTGTTTGTCAAAATCATCCCTTTTTTATTTTAATGCACGACTATAAATCTATAAATCATTCAACATCTTCGAAATCTCATCTAATTTAGGCGTAAGGATAATTTCAATTCTGCGGTTTTTAGCTTTTCCTTCTGCCGTTTCGTTTGATGCTAACGGAGCGTATTCGCCACGTCCAGCAGCAGTCAAACTTTGTTTGTTGATTGCTTTATTTTCACTTAAAATATTTACAATTGCCGTTGCTCTTTTTGTGGATAAATCCCAGTTATTTTCAATTTGTCCCATCGCTCCAGCAAACTTGTCGTTGTCAGTATGACCTTCAATCAACACAGTAATTTCAGGATTTTGTCCCAAGACTTTGCCTACTTCCACAACCGCTTTTCGACCTTCAGAACCTACCGTCCAACTTCCCGTTTGAAACAATAATTTGTTTTCCATGGAAACATATACTTTTCCATTTTTTTGTTCCACAGTCAATCCTTTTCCTTCAAATGCGTTTAATGCTTTTGAAAGTGTGGCTTTTAATTTTTTCAAACTTTCGCCTTGTGCCGAAATCACACCTTCTAATTCCGCGACACGGTTAGAACGTTCTTGAAAATCAGCCATCAATTTATTCAATCGCTCCTGCTCTACCGCCAATGCTTTCTCTTTTGCTTCAAGCTTTGCAAGCAACTCACGGTTTTTGTCCATGTTGGTTTTCAACGCATCGTCGCTGTTTTTTTCCAAAGCGCTGTACGAACTTTGCAAATTTTTCATGTTATTTTGGCCTGCAGTCAAGTCGGCTAAATATTTATCGCGTTGTGCTTTTGTTCTATTCAACTCGTCTTGGAGTGCAGTTTGCTCAAGCTCTAAATTGTTTTTGGCTTTCGCCAAATCTTCATTGCTGTCGCTCATCTCCCGACTTTCTTTTTTCAAATCGGCATATTTGTTTTCTAAATCGTTATACAATTTTTTAGAAACGCAAGAAGTAGTTAATGCTAGAAGTAGCAATCCCACTGAAATTTTTCGGATAATCATATTGTAATTTGTTTTTGGAAAATTAGTTGATTTCAATCATAACGGGACAATGGTCGGAATGTTTTGCGTCAGGTAAAATTAAAGCTCTTGTTAATTTCTCTTCCAGTGATTTTGTGACTAATATGTAATCAATCCGCCAACCTTTATTATTTCCTCTCGCTCCAGCTCTGTAACTCCACCACGAATAATTATGTGGTTCTTTATTAAAATGGCGAAAAGTATCTACAAATCCATTTTTCATAAAAATATCCAACCATTCTCGTTCTTGAGGTAAAAATCCAGAAGTGTTTTTAAGTCGAATAGGATCGTGAATATCAATCGCTTCGTGACAAATATTATAGTCGCCACAAATAATCAAATTTGGAATTTCCTTTTTCAATTCTGAAATATAATTCTGAAAATCATCCATGTACATGAATTTGTGGTCTAACCTTGCATCATTCGTTCCAGAAGGCAAGTACAAACTCATTACAGAAAAGTCTTCAAAATCCAATCGTAAGTTTCGACCTTCAAAATCCATGTGTTCAATTCCCGTTCCCACAACTACATTTTTAGGTTCAATTTTAGATAAAACGGCCACACCACTGTATCCTTTTTTTTGTGCCGAAAACCAATAGTGGTAGTTGTATCCTAGTTTTTCAAATTCCTCGACAGGAACCTGTTCTTTCATTGCCTTAATTTCCTGAAGGCAAATTACATCCGGATTTGCTTGTTCGAGCCAAGTCAAAAAGCCTTTTGAAATTGCCGCTCGAATACCATTTACGTTGTAAGAAATAATTTTCATTTTTGGTCAAATTTTTAAGTCATTCAAAAGTAAATAAAAAGGATTGATTATTCTAAAATCAGCGAATGTTTGTAAACAGAGGTGTTATTTAATGAGTAGTTTTGCTATCTTTGTTTTCCTCCAATATAAAACAAAACGAATGGGCTTAGTAACTGCAAAGGAAATTTCCAAAGCAATTAACACTGATAAATATGGGATTTTAGGAAATTTTTCAGGTTGGTTACTGATGAAAATTCTTAAAATTTCCGACCTTAACGATATGTACGATCGGAATAAGCATTTATCAGATGTTGAGTTTTTGAATGCCATTTTGGACGAGTTAAAAATAAAGTTTGAAATCCCTGAAGAAGATTTAAAACGACTACCAAAAGAGGGTGCTTACATTACTATTTCCAATCATCCATTGGGAGGAATTGATGGTATATTATTATTGAAATTGATGTTAGAACGCGAGCCTAATTTCAAAATTATCGCCAACTTTCTACTGCATAGAATTGACCCGTTAAAACCGTATATCATGCCAGTTAATCCTTTTGAAAATCACAAGGACGCCAAGTCTAGCGTGGTGGGAATTAAGGAAACTTTACGTCATCTGAGTGACGGAAAACCGTTGGGAATGTTTCCTGCAGGAGAGGTGTCCACCTATAAAGACGGGAAATTAGTTGTTGATAAAGCTTGGGAAGACGGAGCTATTAAGGTAATTCGGAAAGCACAAGTACCTGTAGTTCCCATTTATTTTCACGCAAAAAACAGTTGGTTCTTTTATTGGTTTTCTAAATTAGGGCCAACATTTAGAACGGCAAAACTACCGTCAGAGTTATTGACACAAAAGTCTAGAAGAATTCAAGTTCGAATTGGAAAACCTATTTCGGTTGCCGAACAAAATGAGCATACTACCTTAGAAGATTATCGAGAATTTCTTCGAAAGAAGACCTACATGTTGGCCAATCCTTATGAAAAGGAAAGTAAGTTATTACAAACGCCAACCTTGAAACTTCCTAAAAAGTCAAAAGAAATTGCTGTTGCTGCACATCACGATAAAATTGTAGCGGAGGTAAATAAATTAAGAGAAGCTGATGCCCGACTTTTACAGAGTAAGAATTATGAAGTTTTTTTTGCTGAAGCAAGTGAAATTCCAACTATTTTACATGAATTAGGTCGTCTTCGAGAAATCACTTTTAGAGAAGTGGGCGAAGGAACGAACGAGTCTATAGATGTCGATAAATTTGACAAATATTACCACCACATGTTCTTGTGGGATCATGATGCAGAAAAAATTGCAGGCGCTTACAGAATGGGATTGGGATCAGAAATCTTTCCAAAATATGGAATTGAAGGGTTTTATTTACAAGAACTTTTCCGCTTTGAGCCCGAGTTGTTTGACATGATGCATAAATCCATTGAAATGGGACGTGCATTTGTTATTAAAGAATACCAACAAAAACCAATGCCATTATTTTTATTGTGGAAAGGAATTATGCATACTACTTTGCGTTATCCCGAACACAAATACTTGATTGGCGGGGTAAGTATTAGTAATCAATTTTCAGATTTCTCAAAATCGTTGATGATTGAATTTATGAAATCGAATTATTACGATCCGTATGTTGCCCAATATATCAATCCAAAGAAAGATTACAAGGTCAAATTAAAAGACGCGGATAAAGATTTCATTTTTGATGAAGCAGAATCTGACTTGAATAAATTTGATAAAATCATCGACGAATTGGAACCTGGAAACTTAAGGTTGCCTGTTCTGATTAAAAAGTACATCAAGCAGAACGCGAAAGTAGTAGCTTTTAATGTTGATCCATTATTCAATAATGCAGTGGATGGACTGATGTATATCCGGATTGCCGATATTCCTGAAAGTACAATGAAACCTGTTATGGAAGAATTTCAAGCGGAATTAGAGCGAAAATTAGCAGAAAAAGAGCATTAATTCTAAGGAAATCGGAAAGTGATCACTTCAAATTAATTGAAATAGTAAACGTAACCGATATTTAAAGTGCCTGAAAAATCGTTGTTTTTATTCTCCTTGTAAATTTTAGGATCAGGATTCATTCCTTCAATCCAATCTGAAAAGTAATATTTCAACTGACCTTCTAGAAGAATATAATTATAATCATTCAAACGGTATCGTACACCCATACTTCCGGTTGCTGAAAAAGCGGATCCGCTTGTACTTTTAAAACCTTCTACATATTTGTTAGGAACTGTATTTGCATTCCCAATATTCCCTAAGTACGAATAGGCTTCAGCTGAATACGAATTATATTGTGCTCCTGCTGCAATGTAAGGACTCCATGTTGACTGACTGTAATCATCGGTTTTCCATGGGTAATATTCCACTTGGGTTCCAATGCTTCCCACTTTCACATCACTTCGCATGGCTCTAAGTTTTTTGCCAAAATTCGTATCTGAATAAGCAGAAGGACCATAATGTTGTAAATTCACGGTCATTCCTGTAACATCAAAACGCACTTTAAAATTTTCAGCGAAACTTGAACGATCCACGTTCAAAGATAAAAAGTATACGAAAGTGGCAGAAAAACCAACGTTTTTAATTGTATTGTCTAAATCACGACGTTCTCCAAAGTCACCCTGAAAAAATACAGGACCCGCCATTACACCGATTTCTTGGTAGGTTCTGCCATATTGTGCATGTGCAAAAGCGAAAGAAAAAGAAAGTAAAATTAGAAATAAACTTTTCTGGGACATAGTTAATTTATTTTTATAAAAAGGCAAATATACGGTTTTAGGTCCTAAATATATAAATTATCGTTAAACTATAAACTTTTAGATATAAAACATGTCAATAGTTGTTATTGTCTAACAGCTAAAAACCGCTTTTATTGCCTGTGGTTAGTAAATAACATTCTAAAATTATGTATTAAAGTATCTTAATTTAAAGTATCTTTGCGCTTTAAAACGAAAACGTTTTCTTAAACGTTAATAATCTAAAAATCATGTCACAAAGTATTAAGTCATTTGTTGAAGCGGTTGAAAAAAGAAACCCTAACGAGCCAGAATTTTTACAAGCAGTTCACGAAGTTGCTGAGACTGTAATTCCGTTTATTGAAGAAAACAAAAAGTATCAAAACAAGATGCTTTTAGAGCGTATGGTTGAGGCTGAACGTATCATCACTTTCCGCGTTGTGTGGGTTGATGATGCTGGTACTATTCAAGTAAACCGTGCTTACAGAATTCAGATGAACTCTGCAATCGGACCTTACAAAGGAGGAATTCGTTTCCATCCATCTGTAAATTTAAGTATTTTAAAATTCCTTGCTTTTGAGCAAACGTTCAAAAACAGTTTAACTACTTTGCCAATGGGTGGAGGAAAAGGTGGAGCGGACTTTGATCCAAAAGGAAAATCAGATAATGAAATTATGAGATTTTGTCAATCTATGATGACAGAATTATACCGTCATATCGGACCAAACCTTGATATCCCAGCTGGAGATATTGGAGTTGGAGCTAGAGAAGTAGGTTACATGTACGGTCAATACAAAAGAATTCAAAACGAATTTACTGGTGTATTAACTGGAAAAGGACCTTCATTTGGTGGATCAAGAATGCGTCCTGAGGCAACTGGTTACGGAAACGTATACTTTGCTGAAAGCATGTTGAAAACGAAAGGCGATACTATTAAAGGTAAAACGATTGTAGTTTCTGGTTCAGGAAACGTAGCGCAATTTGCTGCTCAAAAAGCAACTGAACTAGGAGGAAAAGTAGTTACTATGTCGGATTCAAGTGGATACATTTATGATGCTGACGGAATTGATGCTGAGAAATTAGCGTTCGTTCAAGAAATCAAAAACGTAAACTACGGTCGTATTAGTGAATATATTACTAAATATCCGAATGCTAAATTCGTAGCTGAAAAACGTCCTTGGGAAGTGAAAGCTGATGTAGCATTACCTTGTGCAACTCAAAATGAGATGAACGAAGCGGAAGCTCAAATGTTAATTGACAACGGATGTATGTGTGTTTCTGAAGGAGCAAACATGCCTTGTATTCCAGAAGCAGTTACTGTTTTTCAAAAAGCTAAAATTTTATTCGCACCTGGAAAAGCATCTAATGCGGGTGGTGTTGCCACTTCTGGATTAGAAATGTCTCAAAACTCACTACGTATGGGTTGGACTAGCGAAGAAGTAGACGAAAAACTAAAACGTATTATGTTAGACATTCACGCATCATGTGTGAAATATGGTTCTGATGCAAACGGACATGTTGATTATGTTAAAGGAGCAAACATCGCTGGATTCGTTAAAGTTGCAGATGCAATGTTAGCGCAAGGAGCGGTTTAATACCTATCTTATATTTTAAAAAGACCGAATTTGAACTTTCAGATTCGGTCTTTTTTTGTTTAAAATTAAAGTGGTGTAATAATTATTTTTCAAAATATAATTAAAAGCCCAACAATTTCGTTTGTAGTATATTTGCAACTCTAATTTGTATCGGATGAAATACTTTTTCTTAGCCTTACTTTCTATTTTAATGATTCCAATGGGTTTTGGCCAAAAAAACCAACCTTGGAAAGGCTATTTCTCCTACAACGATATTAAGGCTGTTTCGCAGTCGCCAACCAAATTTTTTGCTGCTTCTGAAAATGCTTTGTTTTCAAAAAGTGACGCGACAAATGAGATAGAAACCACCAATACAATTGATGGACTTTCGGGTCAAACGATTTCAACAATTTATCACAGTCCAACTTTCAACAGAACACTAATTGGTTACGAAAATGGGCTTTTAATTGTGGTCAATGAGGCCGATGGAACAATAAAAAAAGTCGTCGATATCATTAATAAACAGCTTCCGCCAAATTTAAAAAAAATCAACCATTTCGCAGAGTACGAAGGAATTGCTTATTTGTCGTGTGATTTCGGGATTGTGCAGTTTAATCTTTCTACGTTACTTTTTGGCGATACCTATTTTATTGGAAACAATGGCGATGAAATTCGCGTCAATCAAACGGCAATTTTAAATGGATTTATTTATGCCTCTTGTACGTTTAACGGAATTCGGAAAGCCAATCTTTCAAGTGAAAACCTGATTAATTTCTCCGAATGGCAGGAAGTAAATACAGGAAACTGGAACGGAATTGCTCAAGTTGGAACGGAATTAGTAGCTATGAATTCGAACGGAAATTTAAACCGATTTAACGGTGCTAACTTTCAACCGTTTATTCAATTTCCACAGTCGTCCGTTGATTTACATTCTATGGAAGACAAACTAGCAGTAACATTTCCCAATAAAGTAACGTTTTATAATGCTCAATTAGCTCCTATTTTTACCGTAACGGATGGGCAATTGCTGCAACCTATTTTGCCCAGGTTTACTTGTGCCACTATTTTAGGAACAAATGCATACATTGGAACGAAAGAGAATGGTGTAATTACAACGCCAATTAATGGAGCAATAGATTTCACGTATCTATTGCCAGATGGACCTTTGCGGAATTCTTCGTTTTCGATTAATGCTTCTACTGAAAATTTATGGGTTGTTTTTGGAGGTTATGACGGAAGTTACAATCCGTATGCTTATGATGATTTTGGAGGTCCCGCATTATATGGTATTTCAAAATTAGTTGACAAACAGTGGTTAAACATTCCTGCTTCAGAAGTTTTGGGTGCCAAAGCGTTAAATAGTATTACGATAAACCCAAAAAACACAAATGAAGTGTACATCGCTTCTTTTTTCTCTGGATTGTTGAAGTTAGAAAACGATATTCCTACATTTCTATTCACGCCAACAAATACGGCTCCAAACGGAATAGAAAATATTGAAATTGCAAATAATCCCAATGACATCAGAATTAGTAATCCCGTATTTGACAAGGCTGGAAACCTATGGATTACAAATAATTTAGTAGAGAAAGCACTCAAGGTTTTGAAAGCAAACGGACAGTGGCAAAGCGTGAATTTTGAATCTGTTCTTCCTGAACTGACAAATTTTGGAGCACTCGTTATTGATAAAAATAACACGAAATGGGCTGCTTCCAGAAGAGGTGTTATTGCATACAATGAAAATGGCGGAATTCTAAAAGTAATAACAGAAGGAAGTGACAACGGAAATTTACCTTCTCCGGATGTTCGTACCATAGCGATTGACAATAGAAACCAGTTGTGGATAGGAACTAATAAAGGATTACGCGTTTTATCAAGTATTGACCGTTACAATTCGGAAGGACAAATGTCGGCTAATCCAATCATTATTTTGGAAGATAATGTTGCACAAGAATTGCTGTACCAACAATTTATAACTGATATTGTAGTTGATGGTGCAAATAATAAATGGATTGGAACTGCAAATTCAGGTGTTTTTCAATTTTCATCGGACGGACAAAAAACCTTGCAACGTTTTACGATTGACAATTCTCCTCTTCCTTCAAATAGTATAAACGACATTGATATTAATCCCATTACTGGAGAAGTTTTCTTTGCAACACCACAAGGAATCGTTGTTTACAAAGGAATTTCAACAGACGGAAATGATAATTTAGCGAACGTAATTGTTTATCCAAATCCGGTTCGTCCGGGTTTTGCAGGAACGGTAAAAATCACAGGACTTTTAGATAAAGCCAATATTAAAATCACGGATATTTCTGGAAATCTGGTTCATGAAGTGGTTTCGCAAGGAGGAACAATTGAGTGGGATACTACCGCTTTTGGCAAATACAAAGTCGCTTCCGGCGTCTATATGATTTTTATTTCTGCCGATGACGGTATTGAAACTACCGTCAAAAAAGTAATGGTTGTACGGTAAATTTTTAATTTTAAAGTCAAAATCAAATCAATTTTTTAATCCCAAATCCCAAATCCCAAAAAGACATCCTTTAAATTTGTGGTTAAACTGAAAATACTAAATTCCAATTACCACTCTTTTAGAGGTGTTGTATAACGCGGATTCCAAATTCTGATGATAGTAAAAACCAAAGCAATCGTTTTATCGGCACTAAAATTTAACGAAAAGAGTTTGATTGTCAAATGCTTTACGCTTTCTGACGGACTGAAATCTTATTTTGTCCGCGATGCTTTTTCAGGAAAAAAAAACAATCAGAAAATTGCTTATTTTCAACCTTTGACATTGTTAGAAATTGAAGCGGTTCACAAAAACAAAGGCACGCTTGAAAATTTCAAAGAAATAAAAATCAGTCAGCCGTATTCATCGATTCCAACAGATATTTTTAAAAGCACCATCGTGATGTTTTTGTCGGAAATGTTGCACCATTCCATTCACGAAGAAGAAGCTAATCCTGATTTTTTCTCCTTTCTAGAAACGGCTTTTATGTGGCTGGATACCAATGATCAAATTTCAAATTTTCACCTGATTTTACTAATGGAATCTACAAAGTTTCTGGGTTTTTATCCAGAGGATTCTAACCCGAATTTTGATTTTTTCGAAATGCGTGAAGGCGTTTTTATTCCCTTTGAAACGGTTACTTGCTTGAATAAATCAAATTCTTTTTTACTTAAAAAACTACTTGAATTGCGTTTTGATTCTGCTGCAATTTTATTCAATTCAAAAGAACGACAAGAACTACTTACTGTAATTATTGACTATTATGCCTTGCATTTAGACGGTTTCAGAAAGCCAAAATCCTTGGAAGTCTTGGTAGAGGTTTTTTCGTAGAACTCCAAATTTCAATTATTAGTTGTAGTAAAAAGCTTGATATTGTTGAGTTTTAGTTTCAAAACTAGGCTTTTTGCTTTATCAACCACCCAATTAGCAAAGTCACCCAGCTAAAAAGCCTCATCGATCAGGTTATTTGCTTCATCGATGAAGTGATGAGGATGATGGATGAGGGTTTTAGGGTGGTTTTGGAAGTTGTTAGGATTTTAATTATATATTTGAGAGTAGAAATATAATTATCGATCTAATTTTAAAGAAATTTTTATGAAAGCGTTAATCTACAAATGTTATTTAGTTTTACCTATAATCATAATTGCGGTTTATAAAATTAAAAGTCCACTAGATAACATGGTACATTTAGATAATAAAAAATTGGACTAAGTAATATGAATATTGAAAAATGTTGTATAAACTTGTGGATAATACTATTTGGCAATAAGCAAAAAAGAAAATCGTGAATATAGCAGAATATCAGAATGAAATAAAGGAACTAAAAAGTGAAGATGAAAAAATAATCTTTACTCAAAAGAACTATTTTCACGGCATCCCTCAAGTTTTTGATGCTCGTGAAAATGATTATTATTATTTTAGAAAACGTATTGCTGATAATTTTGATATACAATTTTATGAAGTGCATATTGTTGGTTCATCTAAATTTGGTTTTAGTCCTTACAAATTCACTGATTTCTCATTAGAGTCAGATATTGATGTTGTTATATTTAATGAAAAACTTTTTGAAAGATATTTTGAACTAATTAGCGAATATCAATATCTAATAAAAAAACAAATTATCCGGTTAAACACGGAACAAAATAAGCAATATTTAAAGTTTATAAAATATTTTATTAGAGGATGGATGCGTCCTGATTTGCTACCTCAAAATAGTAATGATTTTGAGGAACTAAAACAGGAATGGGATGATTTTTTTAAAAGTATATCACATTCTAAATCAGAAGTAGGAAATTATATAGTTAAGGCTGGTTTATTTAAAAATCAGAAATATGCAGAAAAATACTATCGTTCATCAATTGAAGAAATATCATTAAAATTAAAAAGTTTATAAAATGGCAAAGCAAATACCAGCGCAACCAGATAAAAAATCAATTTCAGATTTAATAGGAAAAATTCAACGTAAAGAATTAATTCTACAACCAGATTTTCAAAGAGAATTTGTTTGGACGCCATCACATATGGAGAATTTTATCAAAACAATTCTTGATGGATTTCCATTTCCGGAAATTTACATTAGTCAAAAAGGAATTGATTTAACCACTTTAGCTACACAAAATGTTGTAGTGGATGGTCAACAGCGCTTAACAACAATTCAAAGATATATTGAAGGTACTGATACTTTCGAAAAAACAATCCCAAAATTTGCAAATTTGGGAGATGATAATCAGAAAGATTTTCTTAATTATGATGTCACTGTAAGAGATTTAAAAGATGTTCCATCTGATATAATTATTGAAATTTTCAAAAGGATAAACTCAACTAATTTCACACTTACTGCTATCGAGATTAACAATGCAATATATAACGGAGAATTTATTTCTTGTGCAAAAGAAATTTTAGAAATAATTAGTAAAGCTGAACATAAAGTTCCCATTTTTAGCGAAAGTGAATTAACTAGAATGGCTGATTTACATTTTATTTTATTAGTTATGTCTACTTTAGAAGAAGGGGGTTACTTCACTCAAGATTCTATGGTGGAAAGTTATATATCAAAATACAACGATGAATATCCCAATTATGAGGAAAAGCGTGATTTGGTTTCTAAGACAATAATTGATATTTTAGATAGTGAACTTCCACTAGATTCAATTTGGTTTAGAAAATCTAACTTTTACACTTTGGTTTGTGAATTTTGCTTTTCAAAAACTTCTATAAAAAATAAAATTGATATTTTAATAACAGAAGAGCAGAATATAATAAGTCATAAAAACGAAGATAAAGAAGCGAATAAATATGCAAAATATTACGCAAGTATGTATGCTGGAACTAATAGCCGAACATCAAGAGTTAGGAGAAGCGAATTTATTAATCAAGAAATTTTATAAAATTACTAGTTGCTAACAGCCATGGCTCGTTGCTTTCGTAGAAGGAACATTAAAACACATTTTAAACTAAACCGATTACTTCCCTTAAACAACTATAAGACTTATCGTAAATCGTTTTTATCTCTAGCATAACTCCTTATTTCAACCTCAAGAAGTCATCCTCATAATTCATAATTCATAATTCATAATTCATAACTATTTCTTACTTTCGCATCTGATTTAAGAAAACGACAAAATGAGTACAAAATTTACTGAATATAAAGGACTTGACTTGCCAACAGTTGCATCTGAAGTGCTTGATTTCTGGAAAAAAAACAACATCTTCGAGCAATCTGTCACTTCACGTGAAGGAAATAAACCGTACGTATTTTTTGAAGGACCACCTTCGGCAAATGGACTTCCGGGAATTCACCACGTAATGGCACGAGCGATTAAAGATATTTTTTGTCGTTATAAAACTCAAAAAGGTTTTCAAGTAAAACGCAAGGCGGGTTGGGATACACACGGTTTGCCGGTAGAATTGGGAACTGAAAAAGAATTGGGAATCACCAAAGAAGACATCGGAAAAACGATATCGGTTTCAGAATACAACGAAGCGTGTAAGAAAACGGTGATGCGTTACACAGATGTTTGGAACGATTTGACAGAAAAAATGGGATATTGGGTTGATATGGAAGATCCGTATGTGACTTACAAACCTAAATATATGGAAACGGTTTGGTGGTTGTTAAAACAAATTTATAACAAAGATTTGTTATACAAAGGTTACACCATCCAACCTTATTCACCAAAAGCAGGAACAGGTTTATCTTCGCATGAAGTCAATCAGCCGGGAAGTTACAGAGATGTAACGGACACGACGGTTGTGGCGCAATTCAAAGCAATTCAAGAAACATTACCTGAATTTTTACAAGGTTTTGGCGAAGTACATTTCATGGCTTGGACTACAACACCGTGGACTTTGCCCTCAAATACCGCCTTAACGGTTGGCCCAAGAATCGACTATGTTTTAGTGGAGACTTTCAATCAATATACGTTTCGTCCTGCGAAAGTGGTTTTGGCTAAAAATTTAGTGGGTAAACAATTCAATAAAAATTTCTTTGCTTCTACAGAAGAAAGTAATTTCGAAAATTTCAAAGAAGGAGACAAAAAAATTCCTTTCAAAGTACTTACTGAATTCAAAGGAGCTGATTTAGTGGGTATCAAATACGAACAACTAATGAAATTGGCTTTGCCACACGAAAATGCTGAAAACGCATTTAGAATCATTTCAGGTGATTTCGTAACAACGGAAGATGGAACCGGAATCGTGCATACGGCGCCAACATTTGGTGCTGATGATGCGAAAGTCGCGAAAGAAGCAACGCCTGAAATTCCACCAATGTTGGTGTTGGATGCTAATGATAATTTGGTTCCGTTAGTAGATTTACAAGGAAAATTCATTCAAGGTTTGGGTGATTATTCGGGTAAATATGTGAAGAACGAATATTACAACGACGGCGAAGCTCCTGAACGTTCGGCTGATGTTGAAATTGCCATTCAATTAAAAGAAGAAAACAAAGCCTTTAAGGTTGAAAAATACGTCCACAGTTATCCACATTGCTGGAGAACAGACAAACCGATTTTATATTATCCATTGGATTCTTGGTTCATCAAAGTGACTGAAATCAAGGATAGAATGTTTGATTTAAACGAAACCATCAACTGGAAACCAAAAGCAACTGGTGAAGGACGTTTTGGAAATTGGTTGAAAAATGCCAACGACTGGAATTTATCGCGTTCAAGATATTGGGGAATTCCATTGCCAATTTGGAGAAACGAAGAAGGAACCGAAGAAATCTTGGTTGGTTCTGTAGAAGAATTGTACAACGAAATCGAGAAATCAATCGAAGCTGGTTTCCAAAAAGAAAATCCGTTCAAAGGATTCGAAATTGGAAATATGAGCGATGAAAACTATGATTTAGTTGACTTGCATAAAAACATTGTGGACGAAATTACATTAGTTTCGGCTTCAGGAAAACCAATGAAACGCGAAAGTGATTTGATTGATGTTTGGTTTGATTCAGGTTCAATGCCTTATGCACAATGGCATTATCCATTTGAAAACAAAGATAAAATTGACGAAAATAAAGACTTCCCTGCTGATTTTATCGCAGAAGGAGTTGACCAAACTCGTGGATGGTTTTACACTTTACACGCCATTGCCACTTTAGTTTTTGATAAAGTAGCGTACAAAAATGTAGTTTCAAACGGTTTAGTTTTAGACAAAAACGGACAGAAAATGTCAAAACGTCTTGGAAATGCAGCCGACCCTTTTGAAACTTTAAAGGAATACGGTCCAGATGCGACGCGATGGTACATGATTTCAAATGCAAACCCTTGGGACAACTTGAAATTTGATTTGGAAGGAATTGCGGAAGTGCGAAGAAAATTCTTTGGAACACTTTACAACACCTATTCATTTTTTAGTTTGTATGCCAATATTGATAACTTCACGTATTCAGAAGCGGAAGTTCCTTTAGAGAAACGTCCTGAAATTGACCGTTGGATTTTATCCGAACTGCATACTTTGATAAAAACCGTTGACGACGCTTATGCAGATTATGAACCTACAAAAGCCGCTCGAGCAATTTCAGATTTTGTACAAGAAAATTTAAGCAACTGGTACGTTCGTTTGTGTAGAAGACGTTTCTGGAAAGGCGAATATGCCGAAGATAAAATTGCTGCTTACCAAACTTTATATACGTGTTTATTGACCATTTCGAAACTTGGAGCACCAATCGCACCATTCTTTATGGACAAACTTTACCGTGATTTAACGCAGGCAACATTTACAGAGAAATTTGAAAGTGTACATTTGGCTGAATTTCCAAAATACGTTGAAAACTTTGTTGATAAGTCGTTAGAAAGCAAAATGAGTAAAGCACAGACGATTTCGTCGCTTGTTTTATCACTTCGAAAAAAGGAAATGATTAAGGTACGCCAACCGTTACAAAAGATAATGATTCCGGTACTTAACGACGATTTTAGAGCTGAAATTGAAGCGATTTCTGACCTAATAAAAGCCGAAGTTAACGTGAAAGAAATTGAATTATTAGACGATGCTTCGGGTATTTTAGTGAAGCAAATTAAACCTAATTTCAAGACATTAGGACCACGCTTTGGAAAAGATATGGGATTGATTTCCAAAAAGATACAAGATTTTTCGCAAGAGAAAATCAATGAATTGGACAGAAATGGATTATTAGTTATTGACTTATCCGGAAATAGTATAACTTTAACCAAGGAAGACGTTGAAATTAGTTCTCAAGATATTGAAGGTTGGTTAGTAGCAAATTCGGGAACAATTACCGTGGCGCTTGACATCACACTGACTGAAGAGTTGAGAAACGAAGGAATCGCAAGAGAATTAGTAAATAGAATTCAGAACTTGAGAAAAGACTCCGGATTTGAGGTAACTGATAAAATTATTGTTCATTTGCAAAAAAATGAAGCTTTAGAGAAAGCCGTAAGCGAAAATGAAACGTATATTAAGTCGGAAACGCTAACCAAGGAATTACTATTTACAGAACAACTAGAAAATGGAACGTTAATTGAGTTTGACGATATTAAAACAGTACTAACAATTACAAAATAGCCCCAACATGGTAGATGAAGCAACACGATACTCTGACGCTGATTTAGCAGAGTTTAAAGAAATTATCGTAAATAAAATTAACAAAGCACAAAACGATTTAGATTTAATCAAAAGTGCTTACATGAACGATTTGAATAACGGTACGGACGATACTTCGCCTACATTTAAAGCTTTCGAAGAAGGAAGTGAAACAATGTCAAAAGAAGCAAATTCGCAACTGGCTATTCGTCAAGAGAAGTTTTTACGCGATTTAAAAAACGCGCTTTTCAGGGTAGAAAACAAAACGTATGGCTTGTGTAAAGTAACAGGAAAGTTGATTAGCAAAGACCGATTAAAAATCGTTCCTCACGCTACAATGAGTATCGAAGCTAAAAATGCACAGCGATAATATCAAGAGAAAACACCAAAGATTGACGCTCCGAAAGGGGCGTTTTTTATGAATAAAATTGCTATTTTTGCAATTCAAAATTTAAAGAATGACCTTAAAGAAAGCCTATTTATTGGTGATACTTTTATTAGTTATCGACCAAGTTTCCAAAATTTACATCAAAACGCACTTTATTATTGAAGAGCGAATTAAAGTGATGGGACAAAATTGGTTTCAGATCTTTTTTATTGAAAATGAAGGAATGGCTTGGGGTGTTGAACTTCCTGGAGCTTACGGAAAACTATTTTTGACTTTATTCCGCATTTTAGCTGTGGGTGGAATTGCATATTGGATGCAAGATTCAGTAAAAAAACAGGCGTCCAATTATTTAGTAGTTGCGATTGCTTTGATTTTAACCGGAGCTTTTGGAAATATTGTCGACTCGGTTTTCTACGGAATTATTTTTGACGACAGTCACGGTCAAGTAGCCACTTTATTTTCCGATAATCCTTATGGTACTTTATTTCACGGAAAAGTAGTGGATATGTTTTACTTTCCCATCATTGAAAATGCAACATGGCCTGATTGGTTGCCTATTTGGGGTGGACAACGCTTTACATTTTTCAATGCTATTTTCAACGTTGCCGATATGGCAATTTCTACAGGAGTTGGAATTTTAATTGTTTTTAATAAAAAAGCATTCAGTCACGAAAAAAACTAAAAATAATATGTTTTTGAAGGTGTAACGCAATAATTTAATGCGAAATCATTTTCGTGTAAATCTGAAATTCCTTTTTCGGCTTCAAAAAAGGAAAGACCAACTGTAATTACATCTGTTTTGCAATGCGACAAAAAACGGTCGTAAAATCCTTTTCCATAACCCACACGATGTCCTTTTTCATCAAAAGCCAATAGAGGTACAAAAACCACATCAATTTTTGAATCGGGTACTTCAATTCCATCTACCGGTTCGGGAATATTATATTCGTTTTTCTTGATTTTAGTTCCGTCCGTCAAAAGGTAATGAATCATTTTTCGCGATTCAAAATCACTTTTTGAAATCAAAATTTCTTTGTCTTTTCCGGCTAAAATGTGCAGAATATATTCGGTATCCACTTCAAAATGTTCCGTTATGGAAAGAAAAACATGAAAGTATTGTTTGTCCCAAATGGGTAATTTCAATAATTCATTTGCAATCGCACAACTTTTCTCGTCGCGTTCTTCAATCGATAGTTCACTCCGTAAATGCTTATATTTGATTCTCGCTTCTTTCTTGGTCATGGTGTCCTAATTCATTTGAAATATGGTAAATCGCGTCGCCTTGATACACAATTGGCGCGTGATTGGCATTAATAATATATCCGTCGTTTGGCGCTTTTACTTTTTGCTCGAATTTGCCAAAAGGATCTGTTATGGTTCCCAATACAAATCCTTTTTTGACGTAACAGCCTATTTTATTGTAATCGTGAAATAATCCCGAACGTTTTGCCCGAACCCAGGACGATCTTGAAATGTAAATCGAAGGATCTGTTTCGTTGGTGAGTTTTTGATTTGGCGAAAGCATGTTTAAATAAGCCAACAATCTTTTAGCACCGTTTACACCTTGTTCTGCAATTTCGTCGTTGATATCTAATGATTTTCCGCCTTCAAAAAGCAACATTTTCACATTCCTTTTTTCACAAGCATTTCTAAATGTGCCGGCTATATTTTTAGAATACAATGTAAAAGGGGCGGAAAAAACATCTGCTAATTTCTTTAATTCTTCATTATGTGGTGCGATTCTAATTTGAGCTGCATTAAACCGACTCGCGCCACCGGCGTGAAAATCGACTGCATAATCAATATGCGGAATGATGTCTTTTATCAAATGATACGCAAATTGAGAAGCTAAAGAGCCCTTTTTACTTCCCGGAAACACACGATTCAAATCTCGTCCGTCCGGAAATTCCCTTGATTTATTGACGAAGCTAAAAATATTGATAACGGGAATACAGATAATTGTTCCTCGTAAAGGTTTATTGATTGTCTGAACGATAATACTTCTCACGATTTCGACACCATTAATTTCATCGCCGTGAATTCCTGCTGAAAATAAAACGGTCGGTCCGTCTAATTTTGCCCGTTCAATTATTACTGGAATTTTAAGTTTGGTTGCCGTGTGAAGTTTTGCAATTTCCATGTAAATGGTTCTTTTTTCACCAGGCAAAATGGTTTCGTTTAGAATGACGAGTGGTTTTATATTTTTCATAAGATAGTAAAGATATAAAAGTAGTTAAATTCTCACGGATGTTATTTCGAAAATCGTGCTTCTTTACAAATTTTACTAACTTTGTAAAATGGTTTCAACCGCATTAAATCTACAAATTCAATCGTTACCCGACAATCCGGGTGTTTACCAATATTACGACAAGGAAGGAAAAATTTTATACGTTGGAAAGGCGAAAAACCTGCGAAAACGGGTTTCTTCTTACTTCAATAAAGTCCACGATACGGCTCGGACAAATGTGTTGGTTAAGAAAATTGTAACCATTAAACACATTGTAGTTCCTACAGAAACCGATGCTTTGTTGCTTGAAAATAATTTAATTAAGAAATACCAACCGCGTTACAATGTCTTGTTGCGGGATGATAAAAGTTATCCTTGGATTTGTATAAAAAATGAACCTTTCTCGCGAATATTTTCAACACGTCGAATGATAAAGGACGGTTCAGATTATTTTGGGCCTTACACGAGTTTCAAAACCGTTCATACGATTATGGGTTTAATCAAGGAATTGTATCCGTTACGAACGTGTAATTATGATTTAAATCAAAAAAACATTGAAGGTGGAAAGTTTAAAGTGTGTCTAGAATACCACATTGGAAATTGTAAAGGACCTTGTGAAGGCCATGAATCACTGGAAAACTACCAAGAACAAGTGGAGGCCATTCGCGAAATTTTAAAAGGAAATTTCAAGGAAAGTTTAAAAAATTTCAAGAAAAAAATGATGCATTTGGCTTCCGAAATGCATTTTGAAGCCGCTCAAAAATTAAAAGAAAAAATCGAAGTCTTGGAAAACTACCAATCGCGTTCGATGGTGGCAAATCCCAAAATCAATAATATTGATGTGTTCTCGATTGTTTCGGACGAAGGTGCGGCTTATGTGAATTTTCTTCAAATTGCACACGGTTCCATTATTCGTTCGCATACATTGGAATTGAAAAAGAAATTGGACGAATCTGATGAAGAATTATTAGAATTAGCAATTGTAGAATTACGCGAACGTTTCAAGCTTTTATCAAGAGAAATTATCGTTCCGTTTCCGGTTGAAGTTGGTGAAGAAGTAAAAGTTACGGTTCCGCAATTGGGTGATAAAAAGCAGATTTTAGAACTTTCAATTCGGAATGCTAAATTCTACCGAATGGATCAGTTGAAGCAACTTCAAATTGTAGATCCAGACCGACACACCAACCGAATCATGGCACAAATGAAGAAAGATTTGCGACTTCCGGTTGAACCTCGGCATATTGAATGTTTTGACAACTCGAATATTCAAGGAACAAATCCGGTGGCGGCTTGCGTAGTTTTTAAAGATGGAAAACCAAGTAAGAAAGATTACCGCCATTTCAATATAAAAACCGTTGTAGGACCTGATGATTTCGCTTCGATGGAAGAAGTGGTTTATAGAAGGTACAAACGACTCTTAGACGAAAGCGAACCATTGCCACAGCTAATCATCATTGACGGAGGAAAAGGGCAATTGTCCTCGGCGTTAAAAAGTTTAGATGCTTTAGAATTACGAGGAAAAATTGCGATTATTGGTATAGCAAAACGATTGGAAGAATTATTCTATCCAGGAGATTCAGTGCCTTTGTACTTGGATAAAAAATCGGAAACATTGAAAGTAATTCAGATGTTGCGAAATGAAGCACACCGTTTTGGAATCACACACCACAGAGATAGAAGAAGTAAAAGTGCGTTGAATTCTTCGATGGAAGCGATTCCTGGAATTGGCGAAAAAACGATGCAAACCTTGATTTTACACTTCAAATCAGTGACACGTTTGAAATTGGCTACAGAAAAAGAAATATCCGAAGTAATAGGTGTTTCAAAAGCCAAAAAAATTTACGACTTTTACAACACTTCTATGGGTTGATTGTTATAGATTTACGCATATTTAGAAAAGAAATCGTAGCCTTTGAAATTCATTTTCAGCCATAAAATTTTTAACCAGTACCTATGAAAAACAACCTTCTTCTTTTACTTTTTGTACTAATAGGTTTTCAAAATTCATTTTCACAAGAAAAAGAACGTGTGAAAGTGGGTTTGGTTTTGAGTGGAGGCGGAGCGAAAGGTTTAGCACATATTGGCGTTTTAAAAGCCATTGAAGAAGCAGGAGTCAAAATTGATTACATTGGCGGAACAAGTATGGGTGCCATCGTTGGCGGACTTTATGCTTCGGGATACAATGCGGCTCAAATTGATTCTATTTTTAAAGTATCGGATTTTGACCAATTGCTGAAGGACTACATTCCAAGATCTTCTAAAAACTTTTATGAAAAGGAAAATGACGAACGTTATGCTTTGACGCTTCCTTTTGATAAGTGGAAAGTGGGCATTCCGTATTCGTATTCAAAAGGATTAAATATTTACGGTTTGCTGAATAAATTATTGCACAACGACCGTCATACGCGAGATTTTAATCAACTTCCTATTCCGTTTTTATGTATTGCTACCGATATTGAGACCGGGAAACAAGTGCTTCTAGACCATGGATATCTTTCGCAAGCTATCATGGCAAGTGCTACTTTTCCGTCGTTGTTTTCACCGGTATTAATCGATGGAAAATTGTTGATTGATGGTGGAGTTGTGAATAATTATCCGATAGACGAGGTAAAGAAACTTGGTGCTGATGTGATTATTGGTGTTGATGTGCAGAGTGGTTTAAAATCCAGGGAAGATTTAAAAAATGCAACGCGAATTTTAGTACAGATTTCAAACCTCCAAATGATGGAGAAAATGGAAGTAAAAAAGGAACGTACCGATATTTATATCAAGCCTGATATTTCAGACTTTACGGTCATTTCGTTCAGTGATGGAGCTGCTATCGTTAAGAAAGGGGAAGAAGCAAGTGCAGCCGTTTATGAACAACTTAAAGCATTAGGAACTAATTATAAAAAGCCTAAACTAGAGTTGTGCGATGGGAAAAAAGATACCCTTACGATTTCCGAAATTCAAATTAATAAATTAAACAATTACACGCGAGCGTATGTGATTGGGAAACTAGGATTTAGAACAGGAGCGACAATTGCTTATGATAAATTGAAAGTTGGTATTGATAATTTGAATGCGACTCAGAATTTCAGCAGTTTAGGCTACAGTTTTGAAAAAAACGGAGATGAAGATGTGTTCAAATTAAATTTGATAGAAAACCAAATCACTTCCTTTTTGCGATTTGGATTGCATTACGACGACTTATACAAAAGTGGCGTTTTGGTCAATTTGAATAAGAAAAAAATGATTTTTAAAAATGATGTCGCGTCTTTGGATTTCGTTTTAGGAGATAACATTCGGTATAATTTTGATTATTATATTGACAATGGTTTTTACTGGAGTTTCGGATTCAAATCACGGTTCAACAGCTTTAATAAAAACGTGGCTGCGAATTCACAAACAGCAAATATATTTGGATTCACGGGTTTGAATTCGATCAATTTAGATTTCTCCGACTTCTCCCATCAAGCTTACGTTCAAACGCTTTTTAAGCAAAAATTCATTGTTGGAGCAGGAGTTGAATTGAAAAATATAAAAATTACTTCTGAAACCATTGATAACCTGACACCGATATTTAAAAACAATAGTTTCTTGAGTATTTTTGGAAACTTGAAGTACGATTCGCTAGACAACTTTTACTTTCCACACGAAGGTTGGTATTTTTCAGGAAGTGTCCAATCTTTTATCTATTCATCAAGGAAAGAGGAATTTACGAAATTTACTTATTTGAAAAGTGAACTAAGCAAAGCGTTTCCAATATCGAATCATTTTACCGCAATTGCACAAATTGCAGGTGGATTTTCAATTGGTGAAGGTCAAAATGCGTATTTCGATTTTATTTTGGGAGGATTTGGATTTAATCGAATCAATAATTTCGACTATTTCTACGGGTATGATTTTCTGAGTTTATACGGAAATAGTTTTGTAAAATCGACCGTAACTCTTGACTACCGATTTTACAGAAAGCATCACCTTAATTTTACCGGAAATTATGCTAATATTGGTAATAAGCTATTTGATTCTGACGCTTGGTTGGAACGGCCTAATTTTTCGGGTTATGCTTTTGGCTACGGTTTAGAGACTATTTTTGGACCACTTGCAGTCAAGCATTCTTGGTCTCCTGAAACAAGAAATCATTATACTTGGTTTAGCATTGGTTATCACTTTTAAGAAACCTATTGACGCTCTTCTACTTCGTTGTTGTCACTGAACGAATCCGGTTCTGATTTAGGTTTAATTGTCAGTACTTTATAGAAAAAATAGGCGGTAAATCCAATTACAATTCCTTGCGTAAGTACCATCGTTATAATTGCTTCTGTGTTCATCGTTTTTGTTATTTAAAAATTATAAAGTTGCACGTCCTTCTCTTCTTCTTTTCAAAAATGCGAAATAGACGAGAGAACTGATGAATATAAATAAAGCCAAAAGTAAGAATCTCGCAAAGTTTAAATACATCATTTGGTCTTGCAATTGCTGTATTAAAACAGGGTCTGTTGTAGCTAAAATTTTATCTTTAATTCCCGCATGCATTACTGTTTTTACAATTGAACCATTGTCTAAAGTCCAACCATTACCAGCGAATAAACTCGAAACATTTCCTGACCAATCATTGTTTAAAGGTTTAAATAAAGAACCTAAAAATATGATGATTAACATCGGTGGTGTAATGAATTTGATGATGAACTTATAAATAATTGGTACTTTAATATCAGCACCACTGGTGATTTCAGCCCAGCCTTTTTTCATTCCAAAAATCCACGAAAACAAAATGGTTTCTAGCATCGCGAATACCACTAAACTCACTGTTCCAGCCCAATAATCGTATTCGTCAAAAACACCTTCTTGGAAAAATAAAACCGTCGGTAATCCCATTACTAAAATCAACAATCCAAACGACCAAGCGCCTTTGTTTTGACCCCAGTTAAACTCGTCTTTCATAAATCCCATCCAAGGAGTTCCCATTGCTAATGATGAGGTGATTCCTGCAAAAAACAGTAATCCAAACCAGAACAATCCAGCGAAAGCGGCTAAAACTGGTCCCCATTGTTGGAATAAATAAGGCATAGTTTGAAATGCCATTCCGAACCCAGCATTTTCCAAAACCCAGTCCAAACCTAAATATCCTGCAGCAATTGGAATAACAATTAAGCTTCCTAAAACAACTTCCACAAACTCATTCATAAATCCAGCAGAAACCGCATTCAAAGCAATATCATCTTTCGAATTCATATAAGCGGCATAACATTGGATCGTTCCCATTCCTACAGAAAGTGTAAAGAAGATCTGTCCCGCAGCAGCCATCCATACTTTTAAATCTAAAATAGATTCGTATTGTGGCGTCCATAAAAAGTTCAAACCGTCCCAAGCATTTGCGTCAGGAAACAATTCTGAAGCTCCACTTGTGCCTAATGTTAAACCTCTTACTGCTAAAATCACTCCGAAAAGTATTAATAAAGGCATACCGATTTTGGCCACTTTTTCAATTCCTTTCAATCCTTTTGAAAGAATAAAGGTATTTAGGAGTAAACACAAAATATAGAAAACAACTGCTTCGTAAGGAATTCCGGTACTTGACTGCGAAATATCTACATAATTATTAAAAAATTGAGCAATTCCACTTTGACTCATTCCTTCAAAAGTTCCGGCAAGAGAATGGTAAACATAAGACATTGTCCAAGATTCGATGTAGCAGTAATACGCAGCGACGGCTACATTCGTAAAAATACCAAATACTCCAATATACTTTAAAACACGACCTTTTACCATTGAATCTAAAATATAAGGCGTACTGTGGTTTCCAAATTTCCCACCAAAACGACCCGTAGACCATTCTATATAAAGAAGAGGAATTCCCATTAACAGAAAACAAATTAAGTAAGGTATGATAAAAGCACCACCTCCGTTTTGAACGGCTTGAACTGGAAATCGAAGAAAGTTACCTAATCCTACAGCATTTCCTGCCATTGCTAAAATTAGTCCTACTCTTGAGCCCCAAGCTTGCGAATTTGTTGACATAAACTAGATGTGAAATTGTTAATGAAATCCAAAGATAAAAAAACTATTGTAAAAAGAAATAAAATCAAAATAAACCTTGCTAATTATATACTTACAGCAGGATTTTAACAGTTAAAAAACACTCTTCATAAAGTTTTGAAATTGTGAGTTTTATGTCAAATTCACATAAAATTGTTGAATTGGCGCTTTCAAGTCAAACTTTATGTATTATTGTGAAGTGAAGAATTTAAAATTTTACGATATTTGTTGTTATGAATAACACTTGGGAAAACTTACTTGTTCATTTAAAATTCCTGATTAAGAGAAATCCGGAGTGAACGGTTTGCATAATAATTAGCTTCAAAGTTTAGTAGAAAACTTTAAACTTTTTAAACTTTAAACAAAAAAACCTATGCCATTTTATCATAAACTTGGAAAAATTCCACCAAAACGACATACACAATTCGAGAAACCTGAAGGAGGTTTGTATTACGAACAACTTTTTGGAACCGAAGGATTTCACGGATTTGCTTCCTTATTATATCACGTTCACAGACCAACACAAGTTAAAGACATCGCAGCGCCAATTGACTTAACGCCAATTGCAGCTTTAGACAAACATGTAAAAGCTCAAATGCTTCGCGGTTTTGATGTAAAACCTGTTGCCGATTTTCTAGACAGCAGAACAATTGTTTTATTCAACAATGATGTGAATATTGCTCTTGCCGCTCCGCAAAAATCAATGACGTCGTATTTTTATAAAAATGCCGATGCTGACGAAGTTCTTTTCGTTCACAAAGGAAAAGGAGTTTTAAAAACATTGGTTGGAAATATTCCATTCTCATACGGAGATTATTTAGTGATTCCCCGTGGAATAATTTACCAAATGGAATTTGAAACTGAAGACAATCGTTTATTAATTGTTGAATCTTTCAGTCCGGTTTTGACTCCTAGAAATTACAGAAATAATTTTGGCCAACTTTTAGAGCATTCTCCTTTTTGCGAGAGAGATTATAGAGCGCCATCTGAATTAGAAACGCACGACGAAATTGGAGATTTCATTGTGAAAACGAAGAAGCAAAATGTTTTGCATGAAATCACTTATGCAACGCATCCTTTTGACGTAGTAGGTTGGGATGGTTATAACTTTCCTTACGCAATGTCAATTCACGATTTCGAACCAATCACCGGAAGAATACATTTACCGCCGCCAATTCATCAGAATTTTGAAGGGCATAATTTCGTAATTTGTTCATTCGTTCCGCGTCTATACGATTACCATCCAAAAGCAATTCCTGCACCCTATAACCACAGCAACATCGATTCTGATGAAATGTTGTATTATGTAGATGGCGATTTCATGAGCAGAAACCATGTGGAGAAAGGATATATTTCCTTACATCCCGCAGGTGTCGTTCACGGTCCACATCCAGGAGCGATGGAACGTAGTATTGGCAAGAAAGAAACAGGAGAATTAGCTGTAATGGTCGATACTTTTAAACCCTTGAAATTAACACAAGCTGCTTTAGATATTTCTGACCCGGATTATTTCAAATCTTGGGTAGAATAAATTAAAAAATTTAACCGAAAAGTTCGCAAAGTATTACGCAAGGTTTGTAATGAATAATATTTGAACTCTTTGTTAACTTTGCCTCTTTGCGATAAAGAATAAACTATAACAATAACACATCTAAATTAAAATAGAATATAATGTCGAAAGAAATTAAAAACGTAGAATACGGATTAGAGAAAATATTTGAAGGAGCACAAGACTTCTTGCCACTTTTAGGTACAGATTACGTAGAATTTTATGTGGGAAATGCTAAACAAGCGGCTCATTTTTATAAAACGGCTTTTGGTTTTCAATCACATGCATACGCAGGATTAGAAACAGGAATGAGAGACAGAGCTTCTTATGTTTTGAAACAAGATAAAATCCGTTTGGTATTAACTACGGCTTTAAAAAGTGATTCACCAATTGGAGAACACGTTAAAAAACACGGTGATGGTGTAAAAATCGTTGCTCTTTGGGTAGAAGATGCACGTTCAGCTTATGAAGAAACCATCAAACGTGGTGCAAAATCATACATGGAACCAACTGTAGAAACAGACGAACACGGAGAAGTAGTTCGTGCAGGAATTTACACGTACGGAGAAACAGTTCACATGTTTGTAGAACGTAAAAACTACACGGGTGAATTTTTACCAGGTTACAAAAAATGGGAATCAGACTACAATCCAGCGCCAACAGGTTTAAAATACATTGACCACATGGTTGGAAATGTAGGTTGGAATGAAATGAATACCTGGGTAAAATGGTACGAAGATGTGATGGGATTTGTAAACTTCCTTTCTTTCGACGACAAACAAATTACGACTGAATATTCCGCTTTGATGTCTAAAGTAATGTCTAACGGAAACGGTAGAATTAAATTTCCAATCAACGAACCAGCTGAAGGAAAGAAAAAATCTCAAATTGAAGAGTACTTGGATTTCTATGAAGGTCCAGGAATTCAGCATATCGCTGTGGCAACGGATGACATTTTGACAACTGTAGCTGATTTGCGTTCACGTGGAATTGAGTTTTTAAGTACACCACCACAGTCTTATTATGATGATGTTCCGTTCCGTTTGGACAAACACAACCATAAATTACAAGAAGATATCAATAAATTGATGAGCCTTGGAATTATGATTGACGCAGATGAAGAAGGGTACTTGTTGCAAATTTTCACAAAACCACTGGAAGATAGACCGACATTATTTTTTGAAATTATTCAAAGAATGGGAGCCCGCGGTTTTGGAGCAGGAAACTTTAAAGCTTTGTTTGAATCGATCGAAAGAGAGCAAGAGAAAAGAGGAACTTTATAATTCATTTAGAGTATTTTAACGATAAATTAATTTTTAGACCGATTAGATGCTGTTTATTGAGAAATTAATGTTAAAGTCAATTTTTTTCGAATTATATCGTAAGACATGCAGTACTTTTGCACTCGAAAAATAAGGAGGGGTGGTTCCCTTCACGTTTTTATGTAAATTTCATAATTTATAGTTTTTTGGTTGGTTAATAGCATAAAAACTCAGTCATTTTTGACTGAGTTTTTTTGTTTATAACACTTTTGGAACAAAAGTTGTATATTGTATTGAAAAAAGAAAGCTATGAATAAGATATTAATATTTGCACTGTTTTTGATTACCGTCAGTTTTGCTCCTCAAAAAGAACGTGCCTTTAAAGAAGGTGAATGGTTTAAATTTAGAATTCACTATGGAATTGTAAATGCAGGTTATGCAACAATGGAAGTTAAAGAAGCCGTAAAAAACAACAAGAAAGTATATCACGCAATCGGTAGAGGTTACACTACAGGAATGACCAAGCTTTTCTTTAAGGTGGACGATGATTACGAAAGCTTCTTTGATAAAGAAACGGGAAATCCCTATCAGTTTGTACGAAAAATTGACGAAGGTGGTTATACTAAAAATCAAGAAGGATTTTTTAATCAAGGCAACAGTACCGTAACTGTAAAGGATTATAAAAACAAATCTGAAAAAAGTTTTATAGTTCCTGCCAATACACAAGATATTTTATCAACATTTTATTACCTTCGTAACCACCCAGATATTGACAAGTTGAAAGTAGGAGAATCAATTGCCATTGATATGTTCTTTGACGATGACACGACTAAATTTAAATTGAAGTATCTTGGTAACGAAGACATTAAAACAAAATTTGGTACAATACCAACAATGATTTTTAGACCTTATGTTCAAGCAGGTCGTGTTTTTAAGGAACAGGAAAGCTTAACGGTTTGGATTTCTAACGACGACAATAAAATGCCCGTTAGAATCAAAGCAAGTTTAGCAGTAGGTTCATTAAAAGCCGATTTAGACGCTTTCAAAGGTTTGAAATATCCTTTCTCAGTTAAAGTAAAATAGAAATGAACACACCGCACCGCGAAGATTTATTAAATCGATTAGAGGAAAAATATAAAACTGTTGACAATAGAACAGACGTACATTTAGAAGGATTGCTGTATTCAAAACCAATGACCTATTGGGATTATGTACAAACCGACGCTTTGTTAAATCTGCAAGTACAACGAACGACTTTACCGGATGAAATGATTTTCATCATGTACCATCAGGTAAACGAATTGTTGTTTAAGATGATTCTCTGGGAAATGGACCAACTTTGTCATTCAGAAAAGCCCGAACCCCAATTTTTTACGGAGAAATTGATGCGAATCAGTCGTTATTTTGATATGTTGACAACCTCTTTTGACATCATGGGTGACGGAATGAGTATTGATCAATACATGAAATTCCGCAACACACTTACTCCTGCAAGTGGATTTCAAAGTGCACAATACCGTTTAATCGAATTTGGATCTACTGACTTAATCAATCTTATTGACAACCGCTTCAGAGCTACTATTGATAGAGACACACCATACAGTCATGCATTTGAACATTTATATTGGCAAGCTGCCGGAAAAGATCATGCAACAGGCAAAAAATCCTATTTACTAGTAGAATTTGAGCGAAAATACAAAGCAGAATTTCTCCGTCATATGGAGGAATACAATACAATTAATATTCGACAGAAATTTAAGCAATTACCAGAAGAAGACCAGAATAATCCAGAATTAGTAAAAGCGATGCGTCATTTTGATCACACTGTAAATATCACATGGGTTATGGGGCATTTGAATGCAGCTCGAAAATATATTGGTGATGGCGATGCAACCGGCGGAAGCGACTGGAAAAAATACATGCACCCAAAATACCAAAGAAGAATATTTTTCCCAGAACTTTGGAGTCAAGAGGAATTAGACACGTGGGGCGAAGAAAAATAGATTAACTGCATAAACAAACACTTTTGAAAAGATTATCATCCTTATTGTTATTGCTAATATTAGTAGTGGCGTGTAACGAAAAAGAAGAGAAAAAAGAAGTTGTACCAATAAAAAAACCGGATCCCATCATTATGGAATTTGGATTTAAACTGAATGATTATGATGTCGTGCGGGATACTATTGATAGAGGCGACACCTTTGGAAGTATTTTGGCACAACAAAATTTAGGTGAAAATAAAGAACACGAAATCACCGAAAAAGTTAGAGACTCATTTAACTTAAGAAATATTAGAGTTGGAAAAGCATACACGATGTTGCGTTCCAAGGATTCCGCAAAAGTGCTGAAAGCATTTATTTACAAAGCAGATATTTCACATTATTATGTTGTTGATTTAAACGATTCCATTAGAGCGTATAAGAAACAACTTCCCATTACCATTAAACGCCGAACGATTGCCACAGAAATTGACGGCTCACTTTCGGCAACATTAAGCAATGCAGGTGTTCAACCTTCTTTAGCACAAAACTTGGCGGATATTTATGCCTATTCTGTCGATTTCTTTAAGATTCAAAAAGGCGACCGATTCGCGGTTACTTTCAACGAAAAATACATTAGTGATACGATTTATGCCGGTGTAGAAAGTTTAGAAGCATCCTTTTTTATTCACAAAGGCAAAAAAATATACGCATTTCCATTCAAGCAAGATCCTAATGCCCGTCGGTTTGATTACTACGATGAAGAGGGAAAAGTCTTAAAAAATATGTTTTTAAAAGCGCCACTGAAATTTGGCTACCGGATTTCTTCAAAATTTTCGAAAAACAGATTTCATCCCGTTCAAAAAAGATTTAAAGCCCATAAAGGAACGGATTATGCAGCTGCAACAGGAACTCCTATTGTGACTACCGCGTCAGGAGTTGTAGAGCGAACAGGTTATACCGCTGGAAATGGTAATTATGTAAAAGTCAAACATTCAGCCACTTATTCAACGCAATATTTACACATGTCTAAAATTTTAGTTCGAAATGGACAACGTGTTACCCAAGGTGAAACAATTGGAAAAGTGGGAAGTACCGGTTTAGCCACAGGTCCTCACGTATGTTATCGTTTCTGGAAAAATGGCGTTCAAGTTGATCCTTTAGCCCAGAAATTACCAAATTCGATACCGATGCTGGCCAAGTTCAAACCAAGATTCATGCAAGAAATGACACCACTAAAGAAGGAATTGGACAGTATTGCAGCGATAAAATTCAAAGATTAAATTTCTGTTCAGGAGCTAATCCTGCTATCCATTACAATTTTTTGTCACAACACTTTATTTTCAAGCCATAAAAGGAACTTCCGTTGGTCGTTCTTTTCTGCCAGAAAATAACAGTGTTCCATCCTGCAAAATTTCCATTTTTATCAGGGCTAAAAACCCGTAAATTTGCATCACAATACCCTAAAACAATTCATCATGGCTTTAAATAATTCATCTCCGCTTAAAACCGCTTCCTGGAAAGCATTGGAAAATCATTTCAACGAAATTCAATTGCAGTCCATGAAGCAGATGTTTCAAGAAGATACTTCTCGAGCAGAAAAATTCACCATTGAATGGAATGATTTTTTAGTCGATTTTTCTAAAAACCGGATTACGGATGAAACGTTGTATTTGCTTTTAAAGTTGGCCGATGAAATGCAACTTAAAAAAGCAATCAAAAGTTATTTTGACGGCGAAGCTATTAACAAAACCGAAGATCGAACCGTTTTACACACAGCTTTGAGAGCTCCAGATGCTACGGAAATTAACGTGGATGGAACAAATGTAATTCCTGAAGTTTTAGCCGTTAAAAGAAAAATAAAAAATTTCACAAATGAAATTACAACTGGAATTAGAAAAGGATATACTGGAAAGCAATTTACAGATATTGTAAATATTGGAATTGGCGGTTCAGATTTAGGACCTGCGATGGTTGTTGAGGCATTGCAATACTACCAGAATCATTTGAATGTTCATTTTATTTCAAATATTGACGGCGATCACGTTCAGGAATTGTTTAAAAAGATAAATCCTGAAACCACACTTTTTGTAATCGTTTCTAAAACATTTACGACTCAAGAAACATTGACGAATTCAGAAACAATTCGGAAGTGGTTTTTAAAATCAGCGAAGCAAAGCGACGTTGCAAAGCATTTTGTAGCCGTTTCAACAAATATTCAAAAAGTTACCGAATTTGGCATTGATGCCGAAAATGTTTTTCCAATGTGGGATTGGGTTGGCGGCCGTTTTTCATTGTGGTCTGCTGTTGGATTGTCCATTAGTTTATCTGTTGGTTACGCTAATTTCGACGCGTTATTAAAAGGAGCTAACGAAATGGACGAACACTTTAAAACGGCTGAATTTGACCAAAATATTCCAGTGGTTTTAGCTTTATTAAGTATTTGGTACAATAATTTCTTTGGTGCAGAAAGTGAAGCAATTATTCCTTACACACACTATTTGCAAAAATTAGCACCTTATTTGCAACAGGGAATTATGGAAAGTAATGGTAAAAGTGTAGATAGAAATGGTGAAAAAGTCAACTATCAAACAGGAACTATTATTTGGGGTGAACCAGGAACCAATTCGCAACACGCGTTTTTCCAACTGATTCATCAAGGAACAAAGTTGATTCCAACTGATTTCATAGGTTTCTTAAAACCTTTATATGGCGACTCGAATCACCACGATAAATTGATGTCGAACTTTTTCGCACAAACCGAAGCACTTTTAAACGGGAAAACCGAAGATCAAGTACGTGCTGAATTTACAAAATTAGATTACTCAACAGGTAAAGCTGACTTTTTAACGCCATTCAAAGTTTTTGAAGGAAATAAACCGACGAATACTATTTTGATCAAACAATTAACTCCTGAAACTTTAGGCTCAATGATTTCGATGTACGAACATAAAATTTTCGTTCAAGGTGTAATTTGGAATATTTTCAGCTACGATCAATGGGGTGTTGAATTGGGAAAACAGTTAGCAAGTTCAATTTTAGAAGAAATTAATTCTGGAAAAGTAAAAGAACACGACAGTTCAACATCAAATTTGCTGACATACTTTCTTAAGCATAAGTAATATTTGATAACTTCATTCTATTAATTATTAAGTTGCTATGATTTTTCAAATTATATTTTTTGAAATTAATTCCGATTAGTAGAATTATATCCCGTAATTCAGAAAAATCTGATTACATTTTAAGACATATAATATCATAAAACTCAAATTATTATTATAAATAGAAGATTTATTGTCTTTAAAACGAGCTAAAAATCATCATTTCTTAATAATTGTTTAATGTTAATGTCAACTTTTTGTCGTTATTTTGCCAAAAATTATAAATAATAAAATGAAAACAACTAGAAATTGGTTATTGTCAGGTTTATTGCTGTTGGTCGCGTCAACAGTATTTGCTCAAGGGAAAATTACAGGAACGATTGTCGACGAGCAATTGGGATCGGGAATTCCGGCTGTAAATATTACAATCAATGGTACCACTACAGGAACTTCCTCTGATATGGAGGGAAAGTTCACTATTGAAAGTAGCGTTGCAAAAGGTCAACTTATAATTACCTTCATTGGTTTTGAAAAAAAATCAGTAAACTTTACTGTTCAAAATGGTCAAACAGTTGATCTTGGTTCAATCAAATTAGTGGAAGACACAAGCGAACTTGACGAAGTAATTGTTGTAGGTAGAGGAATTATTGATTTGGCGAAAGACAGAAAAACGCCAATCGCAGTTTCTACAATTAAAGCGAAGGAAATTAGTGAAAAAATTGGAACTTCTGACATTACACAAACTATGGTGAATACACCATCTGTTTATGTTTCTGGACAAGCAGGAGGATTTGGTGATTCAAGAATTAGCGTTCGTGGATTTCAACAAGACAATACGGCATTCCTTTTAAACGGTCAACCGATTAACGGAATGGAAGATGGTAAAATATACTGGTCTAACTGGTCAGGAATGGCAGATATTGCGAATGCAATTCAAATTCAAAGAGGTTTAGGTTCATCAAAATTAGCGATTTCTTCTGTGGGAGGAACAGTTAACTTTGTTACAAAAGCAACTGATTTAAAGCAAGGTGGTTTTGCATCTGTAGGATTGGCAAACGACAACTATTACAAATCAACCGTTGGTTATAATACGGGAATGAACGAAAATGGTTGGGGAGCTAGCGTTTTATTGAGTCACTGGCAAGGTGATGGATACAATAATGGAACGTATGGTGAAGGTCAAAATTATTTTATCTCTGTGGGATATAAAGCAAATGACAAACACAGTTTTAACTTCTTGCTTACTGGAGCACCACAACAACACGATCAAAATTTCTCTAAAAAAATCTCTGATTACTTAGGATTCGGTAGAAAATACAATAACAACTATGGTTATTTAAATGGTAATTACGTTTCAGAACGTGTTAACTTTTACCACAAACCAGTAGCTAACTTGAACTGGGATTTTAAAATCAGTGATAAAACAGAATTGTCAACAGTACTTTACGCTTCTTGGGGAAGAGGTGGAGGAACCGGGAACTACGGTAGCAGTAGCAACAAGAAATATGTGATGCAAACCAACCCAGTTACAGGACTGTCTGAAAGAACTGCGATTGATTATGATCAAATTTATGCAAATAACCAAGCGCTTACGGATGGAGCTGGAAATGCAGGAAACAGTTATTTAATTAGATCTTCTGTAAATAATCACGCTTGGTACGGTGTAGTGTCAAACTTAAAGCACCAGCTAACGGAAAACTTAGTTTTCAATGCAGGTCTTGATTTAAGAACATACGACGGAACGCATTTTAGACAAGTTGAAAATTTTATGGGTCTAACTAATTTTACAGACACAAGAAATTTAAGAGGCGAAAATCACCAAGGAAGCGGTACAATGGCTTCTAACGTAGTAACGCAGAATGTGCCGGTTAATCCTTGGCAAGCGTTGTTCAATACGACAGATGAAAACCAAAGATTAGATTACGATTACAGTGAGAAAATTTCTTACGGAGGTGTTTTTGGTCAATTAGAATACAGTAACAACAATTTCTCTGCATTCTTCCAAGGTTCACTTTCTAGTCAGTCACACCAGCGATTTGACCGATACGATTACCTTCCACAGTTTGAAGACTCTGAAAAAGTAAACAATACGGGTTACAATGTTAAAGCTGGAGGTAATTATAATATTGATCAAAACAATTCATTTTATGTAAATGCAGGTTACTACAACCGTCAGCCTTACCACGATAATATTTATTTGAACTATACGAATGAAGTAAATCCACTTGCATCTAATGAAAAAATTCTTGGTTTAGAAGCGGGTTATAGCTTCAAATCCAGCATGTTTACTGCAAACTTAAACGGATACAGAACAACATGGGAAGACAGAGTAGTTTCTTCATCAAGAACAGTTACTAATGCAGCAGGAGAAATGGTTGGAACTACAACAGTTGCTTTTGGTGATTTAATATACAAATCTAACCTTGGCGTTAAGCAAGTGCATACTGGTTTAGAATTAGATTTTATTCTTAGACCAATTGACAAGTTAGACATCAAAGGTTTTGCGTCAATCGGAAACTGGGAATATGAAGGAAATGCAGTTACGAGACAAACTGATGAGAATCAGAATTTGTTAAAAGAAGAAACAATTGACGTAGATGGTGGAAAAGTAGGAGACGCTGCTCAAACAACATGGGGTTTAGGAGCTAAATACGAAATTTTGACTCGTTTATCAGTTGATGCTGATTGGAGAACTTACAATGATTTATACGGTAACAATGGTGCTGTCAAAGAAAATATCATGTTGCCTAATTATGATTTAGTTGATGCGGGTGTTTCTTATAAATTCATTCTTGGTCAAGCTAAAACAAATTCTATTACAGTTCGATTAAATGTCAACAACGTATTTGATGAGGTTTATCTTTCTGAATTGTCAAGCAATATTAAAGTAACAGATAACATTCCAGCAGTAGGCAACACGCCATCAATTGGAAGCTACCAAGCTAATGGTCGAGTTTATAAAGGTATTGCAGATGGAAATCAAGGATACTTTGGTTTCGGTAGAACATGGAATTTCTCATTGAAATATAATTTCTAAGTTCATTTAGTAAAAATTAAAGCCTTGCCTTACCGCAAGGCTTTTTTTCTGCAAATTTTTAACTATATTTGATTTCCAAAAAATAAAATTTAGAATTATGAGTACGTACGAAATTATTCAAAAAGCACATTCAGGTTGGGCTTACTTAGTAATCGCATTTTTGGCAATTGCTGTAATTAATGCATTTATCGGACTTTCGTCAAAAAAGGAATTCACGGGTAAAGATCGAAAAATTGCTCTGTTTGCATTGATTTTCACACACATTCAGCTTTTATTTGGGTTGGTGTTGTATTTCGTTTCGCCAGTGGGAAAAGCCGTGTTTGGAGAAATGAAGGAATCAGCTTTGCGATTGACTTGGCTTGAGCATCCCTTGCTTAACATTATTGCTATTATTCTAATAACGATTGGTTGGTCAAAACATAAAAATTTACTTACTTCAAATGCTAAATTTAAAACCTTTGCTGTATTTTATACGATTGGTTTGGCATTAATATTATTAAGAATTCCATATCAGTTATGGTTTAAATAACGGGGAAAAGCTTCACAAAATGGAGCTTTTTTTATTTTAAGGTATAGTATTTGTTGACCCAATAAATCCTATGAACCAGAAAGAATAAAAGACGAAACATGAAACATAAAATCACACTACTACTTTTGCTTGTTTCCGCAGCTGTATTTTTAAGTAGTTTTACCAATAAAAACTTGCATTTTCAAGAGCCTAAAAAGGTCCTTCAAGATACGATTAAGAAAAATGCTTTAGTAGCAGATAGCTTAGGATTGTCAGATAATTTGAATTTGACTTTACACAAAAGCAACTCAATTGCTTCTTACTATCACAATAAATTTAATGGCAGAAGGACAGCAAGCGGAAGTAAGTTTGACAATGAAAAATATACCGCAGCACACAGGAAACTAGCTTTTGGAACTAAAGTAAAAGTGACCAATCAAGTAAACGGAAAGTCAGTAATTGTAACAATTACAGATCGTGGACCTTTTAGTAAAGGTCGAGAAATAGATTTGTCTAGACGTTCCTTTATGGATATTGCTGCTAATAAAGGTGCGGGAACTTTGAAAGTTACGATTGAAATCATAAAGTAAATTATGTTGAAATTGAATAAATGGATTCTCATTTTATTTTCTGCTCTTTTTCTTTTAAGTTGCTCGTCAAAAAAAAATGTATCCGGAAAAGTCATTAATAAGAATGCACACGCCTCTTATTATGCAGATAAATTTAACGGACGAAAAACAGCAAGTGGAGAACGATTTAACAATAGGAAATTAACCGCAGCTCATCGGAAATTAGCGTTCGGAACTAAACTAAAAGTGACGAATGTGGTGAATAAAAAATGGGTGTTAGTAACCGTAAACGATAGAGGTCCATTTATTAAATCCCGAGATATCGATTTATCTAAAGAAGCTTTTATGCAGATTACAGATAATAAAAACCACGGAATACTTACCGTCACCATAGAAGTTATAAAATAAGCCAGTTCAAACTGGCTTTTTTTATGGCCAAAAATCTCCTAAATAAAAATTAACAAAAAATTAAGTTCTGTTAGTTCGGTTTTTACCGAACCTAGCTTTATCTTTGCATAAAATTATCAGTTATGACAGAAATTGAAAAAGAAAAAGCAACACTCATCGAAATGTTTGGTGTATTCTTTGAAACGACGCATCACTTACCGCCTTTGGCATCTCGCATCTTGGGAAATTTAATTATTGATGGATGCAAAACAGGGTTGACCTTCGAGGATTTATTAGAACGAATGTCGGCAAGTAAAAGTTCAGTTTCAACAAGTTTAAATTTGTTATTGAAAACAGGAAAAGTAACCTACTACACAGTTTCAGGTGATAGAAAGAAGTATTTTAAACCTTCACCGTTCAGTAATAGATTGCAAACCTACTTAGAAATGATTGACTTGGAAAAGAAAATTATTGACAAAATGATGGTTTACAGAGAGAAAACAATTTCGTGCGACGCAGAACGTGCTAATTTAGAAAACATGCACGAGTATAAAAAACACGTTTTAAATGTAGAATCCATTTTAGAAAATACCGTCAAAAGATTCAAAGAAATAGAGAATAATAATAACCAAAATCAAAATAATTAAATAAACATCAAATGAAAAGAATATCCATAACTTCATTTATCGTTGCCCTTGTACTTGTGTCGTGTGGCAAAAAAGAGGAACAACAAATGCCTCCTCAAGGTCCCGCACCTTTTCCAGTTGAAACAGTTACCAAACAAGATGCAACCGTTTATCAAGAATATACAGCCAATTTAGAAGGGCAACAAAATGTTGAAATTCGTCCGAAAGTGAACGGATTCATTCAGAAGATTTATGTAGACGAAGGCCAAATGGTCAAAAAAGGACAATTGCTTTTTAAATTAGAAACAGAAACCTTGTCACAAGATGCGGGTGCTGCAAAAGCAATGGTTCAAGCAGCTCAAGTTGAGGTAGACCGATTGAAACCTTTGGTGGATCGAAAAATCATCAGTAATGTTCAATTGGAAACTGCAAAAGCAAAATTGGCTCAAGCCAAAAGTGCTTACGGAAGTGTAGCGGCAACTATTGGTTACGGAACAATTACTTCGCCAGTGAATGGAGTGGTAGGAAGTTTACCTTATAGAGAAGGAAGTTTAGTTAGTGCGACAAGCGAAATGCCGTTGACAACTGTTTCTGATTCAAAAGTGATGAGAGCTTATTTCAATTTGAATGAGAAACAATTATTAGAATTCAACAAAACATTCAAAGGAGCAAACACAGTTGAAAAACTAAAAAATGTTCCTGAAGTTTCATTGTTATTAGTAGATGATTCTGAATATGCGATAAAAGGAAAAATTGTAACCATCAACGGACTGGTTAATCCACAAACGGGAACAACAGAATTTAGAGCAGAATTTAAAAATCCAGAAGCACTTTTGAGAAGTGGAAGTACGGGAATTGTTCGCTTGCCAATTGAGCAAAAAGAAGTGATTTTAGTGCCTCAAAATGCAGTTTTTGAAGTACAAGGAAAACAATTGATTTATGTAGTTGGAGAAGGCAACAAAGTGAAATCTACAATTATTACAACAAACGGAGCTTCAGGTTTGAACTTTATTGTGACTGACGGACTGAAAGAAGGAGACGTTATTGTGGTAGAAGGCGCGTCTAAATTAAGAGACGATACTGAAATTATTCCGCAGAATAAAAATGCACAACCTCAAACAGCAACAGATTCAGTTGCGAAACCTGCAACACCAACTAAAAAATAAGATACGATGTTAAAAATGTTTATAGAAAGACCGGTTTTATCGACCGTGATTTCAATCCTGATTACCATTCTTGGTGTTTTAGGACTCATGTCTCTGCCGGTAGAGCAATATCCGGAAATTGCACCACCAACGGTTCAAGTTAGCGCGACCTATACGGGTGCGAATGCGGAAACAGTTTTGAATAGTGTGGTTATTCCTCTTGAGGAAGAAATCAACGGTGTGGAAGGAATGACGTACATGACTTCTTCTGCAGCAAATGACGGTTCAGCAAAAATTTCAGTTTATTTTGAATTAGGAGTTGACCCAGATATTGCAGCAGTAAACGTGCAGAATCGAGTTGCGAGAGCGACTTCTAAGTTGCCACAAGCGGTAATTCAAACGGGTGTGACGACTGTAAAAAGTCAGACGAGTGCTTTAATGTTCTTAGCTTTATATTCTAAAAACAAAGAATATGACGAGACGTACATTCAGAATTACGCTAAAATTAATTTGGTTCCGAAATTACAACGTGTAAAAGGTGTTGGACAAGTGAACGTTTTTGGTGCCAAAGATTATTCCATGAGAATTTGGATTGACCCAGAAAAAATGGCAAGTTACAATGTAGCGCCAAAAGATATTCAGGCAGCATTAGTAGAGCAAAACGTTGAAGCAGCTCCAGGTAAATTTGGAGAAAACGCAGATGGTGTTTATGAATATGTAATCAAATATAAAGGACGTCTATCTGAAGTTGCAGATTACGAGAATATCATTATTAAAGCAACAGGAAATGGAAATTTCTTGCGTCTGAAAGATGTAGCAACCATAGAATTAGGTGGTTTCAATTATGGAACTAAAAATATCGCAATGGGGAATCAGGGAGTTGCCATGGGTATTTTTCAAACTTCAGGTTCAAACGCACAAGATATTATTACGGAAGTAATGGCAATTATTGACGAAGCGAAACCCGGATTTCCTCCAGGTGTAGATTACGTAATTCCTTACAATACCAAAACTTTTTTAGATGCGTCGATTAGTAAAGTAATTACCACTTTAATTGAAGCGTTCTTGTTAGTGTTTATTGTAGTTTATATTTTCTTGCAAGATTTTAAATCGACGTTAATTCCTGCAATTGCAGTTCCAGTTGCCATTGTTGGTACGTTCTTTTTCTTACAAGTTTTTGGATTCTCTATAAATATGTTGACGCTATTTGCCATGATTCTAGCCATTGGTATTGTCGTCGATGATGCAATTGTGGTGGTCGAGGCCGTTCACGCCAAGTTAGACGAAGGTGCAACTTCTGCAAAAGAAGCTACTATTTCAGCGATGAGTGAAATTACAGGTGCGATTATTTCCATCACTTTAGTAATGGCAGCGGTATTTATTCCGGTTTCGTTTTTAAGTGGACCATCAGGAGTTTTCTACCAACAATTTGCAATTACTTTAGCGGTAGCGATTTTGATTTCAGCAATTAATGCATTGACTTTAAGTCCAGCTTTATGTGCTTTATTGTTGAAACCACATCAGGATTCAATTCATGCAAAGAAAAATTTCAAAGACCGTTTCTTCATTGCTTTCAATACGAATTTCGACAGAATGAACAACCGTTACGTTCAATCTTTAAAGTTTTTAGGTCGTAAAAAATGGATAGCAGTTACAGGATTGATTGTTTTCAGCGGAATAACATTTTGGCTGTTTCAAACTACTCCTTCCGGATTTATCCCAAATGAGGATAGGGGAATTATCATGGCAGATTTAACGCTTCCTCCGGGAACAACTTTAGAGAAAACAGAATTAGCCGTAAAAGAGTTAGATTCTATTTTAGCTTCGATGGATGTTGTAGAAGCACGAATGAGTGTGGTTGGTTTTAGTTTGTTGAATAGTGTAAACGGTGGTTCATACGCCTTTACAGTTATTAAATTGAAAGACTGGTCAGAACGAAAAGGAGACGATACGTCGGTTGATGCAGTAGTTCGTGAATTATTTGGAAGAACGGCTTATTTTAAAGATGCAAAAGCATTATTTTTCACACCTCCAAGTGTACAAGGTTTTGGTTCGGCAGATGGTTTCGAGTTGAAAATTCAAGATAAAGGAGATGATAGTTGGCAGAAAGTAAGCCAAGTGTCTAATGAATTTTTAGGAGCATTAATGCAAAGGCCTGAAATTCAATATGCAATGACCAACTTTAATCCTTCATTTCCACAATACGAAATGGATATTAATGTGGAACGTGCGAAAGATGCGGGAGTTTCGATGACTGATATTTTCAATACGATGCAAGGCTATTATGGTGGATTGTACACAACCGATTTTAATAAATTTGGTAAACAATACCGTGTAATGATTCAAGCAAAACCGGAAGATCGTGCAGATGAATCGTCAATTAATAACATTTACATCAGAAACGCTTCAGGTCAACAAGTAGCCATTAGTCAATTTGTAAGTTTGAAAAGAATTTACGGACCAGAGGCAGTTGCGCGATTTAACTTATTGAAAGCGGTAAACGTGAATGGTAAAGCAAATCCAGGATTTAGTTCAGGAGATGCCATTGCAGCAGTTCAAGAAGTGGCTGCGGAACATTTGCCATCAAGTTACACGTATGAATTTTCAGGAATGACAAGAGAGGAAATTCTTGCAGGAAATCAAGCCATTGGAGTTTTCTTATTAAGTTTAATCTTTGTTTACTTTTTATTAAGTGCACAATACGAAAGTTATTTAGTACCTCTTTCAGTAATTCTTTCTTTACCTGTGGGTATTGCAGGAGCCATCGGGTTTGTAAAACTCGCCGGACTGGAAAATAACATTTACTTTCAAGTAGCACTTGTCATGTTGATAGGATTATTAGCGAAAAACGCGATTTTGATTGTGGAGTTTGCAATACAAAGACGCCGACACGGAATGGATTTACTTCAAGCAGCAATTGAAGGTTCAAAAGCACGTTTACGACCAATTTTGATGACGTCTCTTGCATTCATCTTCGGATTATTGCCATTGGCTTTAGCTTCAGGAGTAGGTGCTGTAGGAAATCAATCCATTGGTATGGGTGCTGTAGGAGGAATGTTAGTGGGAACTATTTTTGGAGTATTTGTAATTCCAATTCTGTTCGTGATATTCCAAGGATTGCAAGAACGAATTTCAGGAAAACCAGAAGTAGCGGTAGTTGAAACACAAAATTTAGAAGAAAATGAACAAGAGAATATATAAAGTAGCACTTCCCGTATTGGTTGCGTTTGTCATGCAATCGTGCTTTACGGCAAAAACATACGAACGTCCACAGGTACAAACCGATAATTTGTACCGAATGGAAACCGTTTCAACGGACACAACTTCTTTAGGAGATTTGACTTGGAACAATTTATTTACAGATGCACAATTGCAAGAATACATCAATAAAGGCTTGCAAAACAACTTAGATATTCGAATGGCGATGCAAAATATCGCCGCTTCGGAAGCTTACATGAAACAAGGAAAAGCAGGTTATTTTCCTTCGATCGGACTTGGAGCAGATTGGACACACCAAGAGTTATCTAAAAATTCTCAATTTGGCGCTTTGTTGTCAGATAGAAGTACAGATCAATACCAGTTGACCGGAAATCTTTCTTGGGAAGCAGATATTTGGGGAAAAATTAGAAGCAATAAAAGAGCAACTGGAGCGAGTTATTTACAGACAGTTGCAGCAAAACAAGCGGTTCAAACGCAGTTAATCGCGAACATTGCTAAAACTTATTTTCAGTTGATGTCCTTGGACGCTCAATTGCAAGTTGTAGACAGCACTTTGACGAACCGTTCTGAAAGTATAGAAGTGATTAAAGCGCTGAAAGAGGCGGGAAGTGTAACAGAAGTTGGCGTTCGACAAACGGAAGCACAACTTTATACAACTCAATTGATTAAAGAAGATTTGAAAAGTTCGATTGCAATTTTAGAAAATGCCTTTAATATATTATTAGGTGAAGGACCTAAAAAAGTAAGTCGTTCTACTTTAGATGCTCAAACTATTTCTGCAGAGGTTAAAGTGGGTGTTCCTGCACTATTATTAAGAAAACGTCCGGATGTAATTGCGGCAGAATACAATTTGATTTCAAATTTTGAAATGACGAATGTAGCGCGAAGCGAATTTTATCCTTCATTGAAAATTACCGCTACTGGTGGTTTGCAAAGTATTGATTTGAAAGAATGGTTTAGTGCCAATTCTTTGTTTGCCAATGTGGTGACGGGATTGACACAGCCTTTGTTCAACAAGCGTCAAGTTAAAACGCGTTTTGAAGTTGCAAAAGCAAATCAGGAAAAAGCATTTTTAGAGTTTCAACAAACGCTATTAGTAGCTGGAAGAGAAGTTTCAGATGCGATGCAGAATTATACAAATGAAACTACTAAACTTGAAATTCGCAAGAAACAAGTAGCTTCTTTAAAATCAGCGGCAGGTTTTTCAGATGAATTGTTAGAATATGGTTTGGTTAATTATTTAGAAGTTTTAACGGCAAAAGATCAAGCGCTAAGTACAGAATTGAATTTGATTGACAATCAATACAATCAATATAATGCAGTCATTACGCTTTACCGTGCTTTAGGAGGCGGTAATTAAAAATTAGAGTAGGTTTATTTGAAGCCCATACCTTATATATAAGGTATGGGTTTTTTTATTGATCTAATTTTATTCGATTGCGTACAAATTCGATTTCCGTTTTTCCATGTGCTTTTGGTTTTCCATCTTCACCTAAACTAACCATCGTTATTGTGTCGATTGAAATAATAGTATCCCAAGTCATTATATTTCTGACTTCGCATTTTAAAGTTAGCGATGAATTTCCAAATTTCACTACATCAATGCCAATTTCGATGATATCACCTTGCTTGGCGGAACTTCTAAAGTTGATTTCCGACATGTGTTTAGTTACTACTCTGCTGTTTTCAAGCTGAATAATAGAGTATAAAGCTAGCTCTTCGTCAATCCAAGCTAATAACTTACCTCCAAACAGCGTAGAGTTGGGATTTAAATCTTCGGGTTTAACCCATTTCCGAGTGTGAAATCGCATATTCATAAAGTTTTTAAGTAGTTACGGATAATTTCAATATGTAAAAGCTACATTTAATTCAAAATTAGTTAAATTTGCACAGAAATTAACTATAAATATTAAGTTATATAACAGTTCGATTTTCGAGGAAAAGTTATACTATTTTTTTGAATCTTTATAATATTGCTACATACTGAGGCTTTTTGCTAAATATTCCGCAATCAATGTACTGATTTTTATGAAAAATTTTGTTAAAATTGTTTTTTCGTTCGAAAATATGATGTTATTTTGTACCAAATTAAACGATAAAAATTATGAAAAAGTTCCTACTCACACTAACAGGTGTTTTAGCATTAAGTACTGCTTATGCTCAAACAGATGAAAACATGAACGACACTAATGCTACAACTTCTGATTACAACAGATGGTCGGTTGAATTCGCTGGTGGTGTTAACAAATTTCAAAGACCGGTAACTTCAGGTTACTATACTTCTACTCCAAGCTTCTACAATGCTGATTTTGGTGTTAGATATATGTTCAATAATAAATTCGGTTTGAAATTAGACGCTGGATATTATAATTTTACAGAAAAAGATGGTTCAATGCCATTTGAAAGTCATTACTACAGAGCTGATTTACAAGCTGTAGCTAACTTAGGACGTATCATGAGTTTTGAAACTTGGACAAATACTTTCGGACTTTTAGGTCACGCAGGTTTTGGATACGGACAGTTGAAAGCTGAAAACAAAGACTTCACAGATAGAATGTTTAATTTTATGGCAGGTGTAACTGGTCAAGTTAGACTTGGAAACAGAGTTGCTTTAACTGGAGATTTCTCTACAGTATTAAATGCACGTCAGGATAAAACTTGGGACGGTCAGAGCAATGCTAACGTTGGAAGAGGTTTTCAAGGAATTTTATTCCAAGGAACTTTAGGTTTAGCGTTCTACTTAGGTGGAGCTGAAAAACATGCTGACTGGTTCGCAATGGATTCTATGTTGCAACAAAAAGTAGATGAATTAGAAGGAAGAATTGCTACAATCGAAACAGGTTTAACTGATTCTGATCAAGATGGTGTTCCAGATATGTTTGATGCTGAGCCAAATTCTATGGCAGGTGTTGCTGTTGATCAAAAAGGTAGAACTATTGACCGTAACGGTAATGGTGTAGCTGACGAATTAGAGCGTTATTTTGATACTAAATACGGAACAGGTTCAGGAACTACAGGTTCAGGAACTGACGTTAAATCTTTGATCAATGACGGTTATGTTAATGTATACTTTGATTTCAATTCAAGTACACCAACAACAGAATCAGTGGCAGGAATTAACTTCTTAGTTAAATATTTAACTGCTAACCCTTCTGCTTCAGCTGACGTAGTTGGATATGCTGACGAAATTGGAAATTCTGATTACAACCAAACATTATCTCAAAAACGTGCTGAAAATGTAAAACAAATCTTAGTTGATGCTGGAATCAGTGGATCAAGATTAAACATTAAAGGTAACGGTGAAGATACTTCAGTAAACAAATCATCTAAAGGTGCTCGTCAAATTGTAAGAAGAGTTACTTTTCAAATCAAATAATTCTACGGAATTTTAGATAAGCAAAAAGCCTGATTCGAAAGAATCAGGCTTTTTTTTTGTTTAAGAAGTTTTACACTAAAGCTAAGGTTTCTCGGCGAAGCAATTTGCCGTTATTTGAATCTTTGAAATGCGTTATAAAATGAACTTCTTTGGGTTTTTCAAAGCGTTCTAAATTTTCAAAAATACTTTCTTCAATTGGGAAAGGTTCTGATTCAATAAGCAGTACTACTTTTTCGCCCAAATCAAGATCTGGTTTTCCCGATATCATAAAACGAGGGCTGATTTTATCAAGAAGTTTCTCCTCCACTTGTTCTGGATTTATTTTCACACCACCAGAATTGATCACGTTGTCTAGTCTTCCTAAAAATTTAAATTGGTTGCCCTCTACGATTTCGACTAAGTCATTGGTCACTATTGGTTCGTCCAATAATTGTGGCGCATTGATGATCAAACAACTTCTGTTGTCCGTTTCAATGGATACATTTGGCATCAGCCTAAATGATTTTTCTCCCACTTTTTTAGCAGCAATATGCGAAACCGTTTCAGTCATTCCAAATGTTTCGTAGCATTCTGTTTTCTTCAACCGTAGCAGTTCTTTTTCAAGTTTTGCATTTATTTTCGCACCACCAACAATTAATTTTTTGATTTTATGTAAATCTTTTAACGAATTTTGAGCTTGCAAAGGAACCATTGCCGAAAAGTCGTAACAATCTTCGAGCTTTTCTAAAGGATGAAGCGAAGGTGGAACAAAATCCATTTCGAGTCCTAATACGAAACTTCTTACAAACATCATCTTTCCTGCCACGTATTTCATTGGCAAACAATTTAAAATGCGAGAACCATACTGCAAATCAAAGAAAGTACCTGATGCAATAGCAGAATTAACCATTGATTGTTTTGAAACCCTTATCAGCTTTGGAATTCCAGTACTTCCAGAAGTATGCATTTCTATGTACGGCTTTTCATCAAACCAGTCAAGAATAAATTCACCCACAGGTTTTTCAGACTCGTCGCCTTCTTTAATATAACTGTAAGCCACAACATATAAATCATCTTTAGATAGATTATGGCCGTTTAATTTGAATTTTGGATGTATGTTCAGATACGTTGGGTTTTCCATAGTTCTAAGAGTTTATAGGTTTAGTATTTTCAGTCAAAATCAATTTTCCAAAAAGCTTTTGTTTCCAATTTTTCCAACCGTATTTCCTGCTAAAAATATAGAGTAAAATTGGGAAAATAATGAAAACGGGTAAAATAACATCAAAACCAGCAGAAGGTTCTGCGATGTCTTTTAAAACAGAATGTGTTTGAAAGGCAGACCAATCGGAAGTTAAGAGTAAAGCCCCGAAAAGATTGTTTGCTGCATGAAATCCTAAAGCAAGTTCTAAACCTTCATCCATCAACGTGAGAATTCCTAAAAAGAAACCAGTTCCAATGTAGTAAATCAATATGATGTATCCCATTTTTCCCACTTCAGGATTAGCAATATGCATCAGTCCAAACGCAAGTGAGGTGAATACAAATGGAAACCACCTTGATTTTGTGGCTAATCCAAGACCTTGCATTAAATAACCTCTGAAAAAATATTCTTCAAAACTCGTTTGTAGTGGTATTAAAATAAGTGCTAAGACCAAGAAAATCAGAAACGGAATTGGCTTAAAATTAAAAATGTAATTTTCTGGATTGCTGTAATACGATAGTGCAGTTGTCCCTAGGATAAAAATTCCCCAAAGGAAAAAAGCAAAGAAAATACGACTCCAATCAATTTTAGCTCGAGAGGTGGTAAAGCTAGTAAGACTTTGCTGATGGATGAATTTAACCCAAAAAAGTAAACCCAAACACATCGCTGACAAAGGTCCTACAAGCAGTACAAACGCAATATTTACGCCCACAGTTGCAATTAAATTCTGAATTAAAACATCTGCATCAACGTTTTGTGATGAAAAATAATTAAAAATTATTAATGCAAAAAAACAAATCGGAATCGGAAGATAGAGTAGTAGACTTGTTTTTTTGAGCTGTAATTGTTCGATATACATTGCCAATTGGAATTTGAGATGAAAAGTTAAGCACTAATTTACTTTAATTTCTCTAATGATTTCAGTTAATTTGTAAAAAAAGATGATACAAGTCTACCACAACAACCGCTGCGGAAAATCGCGGGAAGCAATTCAATTTTTAGAAGATGCTGGAAAAACATTTGAGATTATAAAGTATTTGGAGAATCCACCTACAGTCAAAGAATTGGCCCTTATTTTAAAAAAATTACAGTACCAACCAATTGATTTGGTTCGTCAAAAAGAAAAGCTCTGGATTGAAAATTTCAAAGGGAAAACCTTAACGGATGAAGATATAATTAAGGCTTTATCAGAAAATCCAATTTTAATTGAGCGACCGATTGTAATCCTTGAGGATAAAGCAATTGTAGCTCGGCCCGTTGAAAAATTGAATGATTTTATATAAGTTCTTTATACACTTCATTTAACAATTCGTTGTGAAAATCGCCTTAAACCATTGGGTATTTTTGCAGTCTAATAAAAGAAAACTTAAAACATCTTTCATGCGACAGCTTAAATCCTTGGTTATCTTATTCGCCTTGCTTTTTGCAAACTTTAGTTTTGCACAACAATCAGATACTAAAAAAGTAAAAGTTTCTGGGAAAGTAATTGATAAAATTACAAGCCAACCTTTAGAATATACGACGATTACGTTCGTTGAAGTTGGAAATCCAAGCGCTGTTTCGGGCGGAATTACGGATAGTAAAGGGGAATTCAGTTTTGATATGAAAACAGGATCGTACGATATCAAGATTGAATTCATATCGTTCAAGCCTGTGGAATTAAAAAACCGTTCCATTCAAAACGCAGTGAATCTGGGAACATTTTCGCTCGTTGAAGACGCAACAATGCTGCAATCTGTTGAAATCAGAAAGGAAGAATCTACGGTTGAGATTAAGTTGGACAAGAAAGTCTACAATGTGGGGCAAGACATGATGGTAAAAGGTGGAACGGTGAGTGACGTTTTAGACAATGTACCTTCTGTTTCTGTTGATGTGGAAGGAAATGTAAGTTTGAGAGGAAATGATAATGTTCGGATTTTAATAGACGGAAAACCGTCAGGATTAGGTGGAATTAATATTGCAGAAGCGTTGAAATTAATTCCGGCGGAAACCATTGATAAAGTAGAAGTAATCACAAATCCATCCGCTCGTTATGATGCTGAAGGTGGTGGAGGAATCATTAATATCGTTCTTAAAAAAGGAAAAAACCTTGGTGTAAACGGAACGCTTACTGCTACAGCAGGAAATCCTGATAATTTTGGACTTAACGGGACGATTAATTTACGGACTAAAAAAATTAATTTCTTTACAACCCAAGGATACAGTTACAGAAAAGGTCCGGGAAATTCTAAAAGTTTTACGGAATACTTAGACGCAAATGGCGCTACCGAAAGTTACTTAGATGAACGTAGAAATAATGATCGTTTGCGAAAAGGATACAATGGGAACCTTGGTTTTGAATGGTTTGTAACGCCTTCAATTACTTGGACAAACACGGTTTCTTACCGTAAAAGTAATGGCGAAAATCCAGATCGTGTAATGCAAAATTTTTACACACCTGCACTTGATTTGAAGAAATTTGCAACCCGTTTCAATGATGAAGTAAGTACGGGTGAAGACATGGATTATTCGACAAATTTCATGAAGAAATTTAAAACCGATGGCCACACTTTATCGGTTGATGCTTCTTACTCTAACAACAAAGACAATGACAATTCAATAATTGACAGTAATACGAACGATCTTTTCAACAATACGATAACAAACAATCAGCAACGAACTGAGAATTTTCAGAAGCAAAAAAGAGTACTTTTTCAAGCGGATTATGTTTTGCCAATTGCTGATAAATACAGATTTGAAGCAGGTTACCGTATGAACATCACAGATCTAACGACTGATTATGCAGTTGAAGATTTGATTGGTGGAAACTTCGTCAACAATGCACAGTTTACAAATGTCTTGCAGTATAAAGAGAAGGTAAATGCTTTGTATACGCAATTTGGTTCTAAAATAAATAAATTCTCTTACTTGGTAGGTTTGCGTTTTGAAGATTCTAATATCGACATCAACCAATTTACGCAATCTATTTTCAAGAATAAAAGCTACAATAATTTATTTCCAAGTGCCTTCTTAACTTATGAATTAGGCGATTTTGAAAATATTTCGTTGAGTTATAGTAAGCGAATTTCGCGACCACGTTCTTGGTTCATCAACCCATTTTCTAGCTTATCAAGTAACATCAATATTTTTAGAGGAAATCCGGATTTAGACCCGTCTTTGACTGATTCGTACGATGTAGGTTATTTGAAAAAATGGAATAAATTCACCTTCAATACCTCTATGTATTTCAATACAACAAAGGATGCAGTTCAGTTTGTAAGAAGTACGGAAGTGATTGACAACACGAATGTTTTAATTACTTCACCTATAAATGTAGGTACACAAGACCGTTTTGGATTTGAGTTTACATTATCATACAACGCGTTTAAATGGTGGAAATTAAACGGAAATTTCAACTTCTTTAACAATCAAACTAAAGGAGAATACACCTACATCGGATTAAATAACTTACCTGAAACGATTGATTTTGATAAAGAATCATTGTCTTGGTTTGCAAGAGTTACTTCTAAAGTTTCACTTCCTTATGGAATTGATTGGCAAACAAACGGAACTTATTCTGCTCCACAAGATAATGCTCAAGGACGTACAAAAGGAATTGCAAGCATGAATTTGGCTTTCAGCAAAGATGTCATGAAAGATAAAGGAACCATCGCTTTAAACGTGAGTGATGTCTTCAATTCAAGAAAAAGATTGACCGAAACAGAATTGCCTTTCCAAAATGTTTCGTCAGAAATGCAATGGAGAGAACGTCAAGTTAATCTATCATTTACGTATCGTTTCAATAGAAAGAAAAACGAACGTGAACGACCAAAAGGAGAAAATGGTGGTGAAGAGGGAGAATACATGGGTGGATAATAAATATAAAAGCGGTCTAATTTAGACCGCTTTTTTTATGTCTACTTCTAATTATAGGATAACTTTGTAATTATGAAAAAGAATTCAATGCAAACGAACACTGAGAAAGCAATACACGCCACTTACTTAAGTATTATTGGTAATTTTATGTTGGCTGTAGCCAAAGGAATTACCGGTGTTTTTGGCAATTCGTATGCTTTAGTTGCTGATGCTATTGAGTCCTTAACCGATGTTTTCTCTTCCGCATTGGTTCTGTTTGGAATCAAATATTCTACACGTCCAGCAGATTCCAATCATCCGTATGGACATGGTCGCGCTGAAAGTTTAGTCACCTTTATAGTTGTGGGTTTTTTATTGATTTCAGCAACCGTAATTGCCTATCAAAGTATTCTCAACATACAAACGCCACATGAGATTCCCGAAAAATATACTTTACTTGTATTAGCAGTTATTATTATCATTAAGGAAATTTTCTATCGCATTATTTCAAAAAGAGGAAAAGAAACCAACAGTTCTTCCTTAAAAGCAGACGCGTGGCACCACAGAAGCGATGCAATTACTTCATTAATGGCTTTCATCGGAATTTCAATTGCCATATTTATGGGTCCGGGTTATGAAACTGCTGATGATTGGGCTGCATTAATCGCATCGTTATTCATTGTTTATAATGCGTACTTAATTTTCAGACCCGCTTTGGGCGAAATCCTCGATGAACATGTTTATGATGATTTAGTAGAGCAAATCCGAATCATTTCAGAACGTGTCGACGGCGTTCAGGGAACAGAAAAATGCTTTGTTAGAAAAACAGGAATGACGTATTTAGTCGATTTGCATTTATTGGTAAACGGAAATTTGTCAGTTACGCAAGGCCATGAAATCTCGCATGCAACTAAAGATAGGTTGATGGAACAATTGCCAGAATTAGCAAATGTTTTGATTCATATAGAACCGATTGATGCCTAAGAAAGCTTCGAAAAGCACTAAAAAACAACCCTTATTTTCTGCAAAAAAAGAGGATCACTAAATCCTCGTGATAATCTTCAAAACGTTTACGATAACTACACATCTGTTTGACGAAACATAATCGGTTCATTTCTACGCAGGGTTCATTGTTCATCCTTTAGACGCGACGAACGCTTTGCTGTTACGTGTTGTTCATTTATTTAGTTTAGTTTCGCAGAACTTCCCCGAATTATTTAATTCCACTATAAAATTACTTATATCTAAAATATTTAAGACATTATTTGCCCTATCTCGTATTGTATTCCACGCTTCAGAGTCAATGTATCCATCGTTCGAATCATTAATAAAATTGTAAAAATTTTCTATAGTCGTTTTTTGATGTGAATTAATAATCTCAGAGTTGTAAAAATCTTCTATATATACATAAGAAATACCGAAATTTATTGCTATTTCTCCTGCAACATTCTCCTCTCCAGAACCAATGAGATTTAACTGCTTTTCTTTACTATACGATAAAATAATTAAGTGCTTTACGAAAGTGTCATATTCTTGGCTAATACTTTTCATTCTTAAAATTTTGATATTTTATTGAAAGTCGTTTTTTCCGAGAATTATTTCTAACTCGGGTATGTGTATGACGTCCGTCTTACTTTATTCCTTTCTCAAATATATAATTTAAATCTAAATAATACCGCAACCTCATTTTCGATTCACTACTAAATCTTAAGAACAAATAAAAAAGCCTCATCAACCAACTTATTTACTTAATTGATCAGGCAAATAACGTCATTGACCAAGCATTTTGCCTCATCGATGAGGCTATTTGGGTGATCGTTCAAGCAATTTGGGTGATCGACCAGGCTTTTTGGGTGATCGATCAGGCTTTTTAGGTGGTTGATGAAGCAAAAAGCCTGGTTTTGAAGCTGAAATTTAGTAAAACCAAGCTTTTTGCTTGAACTCATTAATGAAAGTTATTGTTTATAAAGAAATTCATATGTAAAAGCATTATAATGTCGTGTTTTTTGTCAATACTGTAATTAGAGATTTAGGTAATTTTGACTTTGGCTAACTCAAAAAGTGTTTTCCCCAAAATCTGCAATGAATTATAGAATCGACTTTCATTTATTGGTAAACGGAAAATTATCGGTAAGATAAGGCTATGAAACCTCGCCTATTAGTAACTATACGTTGCTGCAACAATTGCGAGAACGCGTCAATTTTTGAGATGTACGGACTAGATAAATACATAAAAAAAAGGTCTAGAAAATAATTTTCGAGACCTTTTTGAGTTGTAGTGAGATTGTTATTTTCTACCAGATTTTAACCCTGTTTTCTGGAGCAATGTACATTCCGTCTCCTTTTTTAATGTCAAACGCTTTGTAAAAAGCATCAACATTCTGCAAAGGCACATAAGCTCTATAATTTCCTGGCGAATGCGGATCTGTTTTCACTTGGTTTTTAATCGCTTCATCACGTGCTTTCGTTCTCCAAATGGTTGCCCATGAAATAAAGAAACGTTGGTTTGGCGTAAAGCCATCAATTAAAGGTTGGTTTGGATTTTCTTTCAAATAGAGTTGTAAACCGTCGTAAGCTGCATTTACACCACCTAAATCACCAATATTTTCTCCTAGCGTAAATTTACCATCAACAAAAGTTCCTGGTAAAGGTTGCAATGCACTGTATTGATCAGCAAGTGCTCCACCTAAGCCGGTAAATAAATTTAAATCTTCGTCTGACCACCAGTTGATTAAATTTCCATCTGCATTGTAACGCGAACCAGAATCGTCAAAACCGTGTGAGATTTCGTGCCCAATTACCGCTCCAATTCCACCATAATTTACCGCTTCATCTGCTTGATAATCGTAAAATGGCGGTTGCAAAATTGCTGCTGGAAATACAATTTCGTTATACGAAGGATTGTAATACGCATTTACCGTTTGAGGCGACATAAACCATTCGTCTTTATCAACAGGCTTGTTTAAATCATCTATGTTTTTCTTGAAACCCCATTCAGCAATAGCAGTCATGTTTGAGAAAAATGTACCGCCTTCTTCTGGATTTTTAATCGTCAAGGCTGAATAATCTTTCCATTTGTCTGGGTAACCAATTTTCACTCTGGATTTATGTAGTTTCTCAACAGCAGCTACTTTTGTTGCTTTTTTCATCCATGGCAAGTTGTTGATTCTGTTTTCAAAAGCTAAGAATACATTCTTGATCATTTTCTCTGCTTTTGCTTTTGCTTCAGCTGGAAATTTTTTCTCCACATATAACTTTCCTAACGCTTCTCCTGTAGCACCATTCACCACTTGTAAAGCTCTTTCTTCAGCTGGTCGTTGCTTGATCGCTCCTGTTAATGTTTTTCCGTAGAAATCAAAATTAGCTTGATCAATCTCGCTTGACAACAAAGAAGCAGACGAACGTAAAAGAGACCATTTCATGAACGCTTTCCAATCTGCCACTTTGTTTTCTTTAAAAATAGTTTCTAAAGAAGTCATGTATTTAGGTTGCGAAACAATTACAGAATCAATGTTTTTTAAACCAACACCGTTCAAATATGTATTCCAATTAATCGAAGGCGTCAATTTTTGTAAATCAGCAACTTTCATTGGATTGTAGGTTTTTCTACTATCACGACGTTCAACACGGTCTAAACGTGGCTCTGACATTTTAATTTCTAAAGCGAGGATTTTAGCGGCATCAATTTTTGCTTGTGCAGGTTTTTCGCCTAAGAATTGTAACATTCTTGCAACGTGCGTTACATATTTGGCTCTTTTCTCTTTTGAATCGGCATCATCAGAAAGGTAATAATCGCGATCAGGCAAACCTAAACCAGCTAAACCAACATTTACCACATTTCTATCACTATTTTTTGCATCTGATCCTACGCCAACTCCAAAGAAGCCTAAACCGCCAATAGGTTCCATTTCAATTAATAAAGCTTGTAAATCTTTTACGTTTTTTACTTTATCAATTTTTGCTAAATAAGGTTTTAAAGGAGCAATTCCTTGTTTGTTCCGCGTTACAGTATCCATGATGGTTTCAAACAAACCAACAGCTTTTCCTTGATCCGTACTTGAAGTATACGCCGGATTTTTTGTTGCTTCTTTTAAAATAGCCAATGCATCGTTATCGGTATTTTGACGCAATTCATCAAAACTTCCCCAGCGCGTTCTGTCACTTGGAATCTCGGTTTTTTTCAACCAATCACCATTTACAAAATGAAAGAAATCATCTTGTGGACGAACAGATTTGTCCATCAAGGTTACGTCAATTCCTGGCGTGTTTGTTGGCTTTGTTTGTCCCTGCATTTCTGAAAAACCTACCAAGACAGGAAGTACAAAAAGCATTCTTTTGCTTAAATAATATTTCATATGAATCTAAATTTATTATAGTATAACAAAAATATATTTTTTCATCTATAAAAAAGGCATTTTAAGATTTAGATAACAATTGTAAGACCGCTAATTTTGAATGTTTTCGTATTTTTACAGCAAATTTTTGATATGATTGCTTTCCTCAAACAATACAGAATTATTATAGGTACATTTCTGATTTTTTCGATCGTTAGTATTTCCTTATTTATGAATGTTTTGACACCTAAAAAGCGTTTACCGGTAATGAATCCTTCGGATGTAAACGTAGAATTAGTAGACAGTACCGTTCAACATGTCAGAAAATACCACACCATTGCTGATTTTTCGTTCACCAATCAAAATGGAAAGACGATTACCCAGAAAGATTATGAAGGTAAAATATACGTAGCCGACTTTTTCTTTACTACTTGCGAAACCATTTGTCCTCGGATGACTTCCAATATGGTTGAAATTCAAAAAGCAACCATGAACGATCGCAAAGTAATGTTACTTTCGCATTCCGTTTTACCAGACAAAGATTCCGTGCCGGTTTTAAAGAAATACGCATTGGAAAAAGGCGTGATTGACTCGAAATGGAATTTAGTAACCGGTGATAAAAAAGAAATTTACGGAATAGCTCGCAAGTCTTATTTAGCTGTAAAAACGGGAAGCCCTGAAGAAATGTACGATATGGTGCATACTGAGAATTTTATTTTAGTAGATACACACCGTAGAGTTCGTGGATTTTACGACGGTACAAAAACAGAAGACATTACCCGACTTATTGAAGATATCAAATGGTTATCACAAAACGAAAATTAACGATTTATTAGATTTTAAATTTGTACTTTCGCAATCTAAATTTAATCTAAATAAGGTTTGCAAAAGTCTATCGCACAACTTCGAATTGGAGAACACGGCATTATTACAGATTTCGATAGCAGTGTTATTCCACTAAAATTAATTGAAATGGGTTGTTTGCCCGGAAACTCAGTTGTTTTAATTCAAAAAGCTCCTTTGGGAGATCCCTTATTTTTAAATATCAACGATAGTTTTTTAGCGATTCGAATAGAAATGGCTAAAGATATTTTTATTGAAACCTCTGAAGAATAAAAGGTCATGGCCAGTCATACTATAAAAGTCGCATTAATTGGTAATCCCAATACAGGAAAAACATCTGTTTTTAACTTACTAACGGGATTACACCAACAAGTAGGAAATTATCCAGGAATTACGGTCGAAAAGAAAATGGGTGTTTGTAATTTACCATTAGATTTTAAGGCTTCTATTTTAGACTTACCTGGAACCTATAGTTTGAATGCAAGTTCGCTCGACGAAAATGTCGTGATTGAACTTCTGATGAATAAAAATGATCCTCTTTTTCCAGATGTCGCTATTGTAGTAACGGATGTTGAAAATTTAAAACGTAATTTACTTCTTTTTACCCAAATTAAAGATTTAGAAATTCCAACCATTTTAGTCATTAACATGGCAGATCGAATGGCGGTAAAAGGAATTTCTCTAGATATTCCTTACCTCGAGGAAAAATTTAACACGCGTATTGCTTTAGTAAGTTCGCGGAAAAAAATTGGTTTTGACAATTTGAAAATGATGATTGTGGAGTACAATGCACTTTCAACGAAACCTTGTTTGAATGCTTCGAGTATAGATGTTCCTTATTTTGATAGTTTACGAAAAGCATTTCCTACACAATCTTTATACAAATTATGGTTGGTCATCACGCAAGATGTCAACTTTTCTAAGTTGGATAAAAATGTTGTCGACACGAATAATTTTGCAAAGCCAAATTCAGAACTTAAGCGTTTACAGCAAAAAGAAACCATTAAAAGGTATCAATATATAAATGATGTTTTGAAAGTGGGAAGAACGATCGATGTTGCAAAAGCATCCGATCTTCAAAGCAGGTTAGACCGAATATTGACCCATAAAATCTGGGGTTACGTTATTTTCTTCGGAATTCTATTGCTGATTTTTCAATCTATATTCGATTGGTCAAGTATTCCAATGGATTTTATTGATGAAACTTTTGCAAGTTTAAGTGCATATACGGCAGAAAACTTGCCTTCAGGAGTTTTGACTAATTTAATTTCGCAGGGAATTATTCCTGGAATTGGTGGAATTGTAATTTTCATCCCTCAGATTGCCTTTCTTTTTCTGTTCATTTCCATTTTAGAAGAAAGCGGTTATATGAGTCGGGTGGTGTTTTTAATGGACAAACTGATGCGAAAATTTGGCTTAAGCGGAAAAAGTGTGGTGCCATTAATTTCAGGAACGGCTTGTGCAATTCCGGCAATTATGGCGACGCGAAATATTGAAAACTGGAAAGAACGACTCATTACAATTCTTGTAACGCCTTTTACCACTTGTTCTGCAAGATTACCGGTTTACACTATTTTAATTTCTTTAGTGATTCCTAAAACACGAATTCTAGGTATTTTTAATGCACAAGGATTGACATTGATGTTCTTGTATATGTTGGGATTTGGAAGCGCGATTTTAGCGGCATATATTCTGAATAAAATTTTAAAAATCAAAGGCAAAACATTCTTCGTGATTGAAATGCCAAATTATAAATTACCCATTCTTAAAAATGTGGGTATTAATGTTTTGGAAAAAACCAGAGCATTTGTGGCTGGAGCGGGAAAAATCATCCTAGCGATTTCTATTATTCTATGGTTTCTAGCTTCCTATGGTCCTGGAGATGCTTTTAACAATGCAGACAATATTGTAAAAGCAAATCCAAAATTTGAGAATGCAACTGAGCACGAAATAGAATCAGAAATTAATTCTCAAAAACTTGAAAATTCCTACATCGGAATTATGGGTCGCGGAATTGAACCTGTTATTAAACCTTTGGGATACGATTGGAAGATTGGAATTGCTTTAATTACTTCTTTTGCGGCTCGTGAAGTTTTTGTAGGAACACTAGCTACAATTTACAGTGTTGGTGATGTAGATAATGAAACAACAATAAAAAATAAAATGGCCTCCGAAGTTGATCCAATCACAGGCAAGAAAATCTTTGATTTACCTACTGGAATCTCACTTTTGCTTTTTTATGCCTTTGCAATGCAATGTGCGAGTACGTTAGCGATTACAAAAAAGGAAACCAATACTTGGAAATGGCCTGTAATTCAGCTGTTTTTAATGAGTGGTTTGGCTTATGTTGTGGCGTTACTTGCTTATCAAATACTAAAATAAAATGATTGACACTCAGGAAATAATTGCTTTTATAATCTTATTTGCAGCCGTGTTTTTCTTATTCAAAAAGTTCTTTTGGAAAAAGAAAAACAAAAAAAGTTGCGGTACAGATGACGAATGTGGCGGTTGTCATTAAGTCAACTGAACGTATAAATTGCTTGCTATTTTATTAGAAACAACTAATTCATGACCATTCACTTTAATAAGTAACGACGCATCAAAATCTTCTTTCGAAATCACTTCAATTGCAGAGCCTAAAGCAATTTTTTGCTTGTCCAAATACTGCAAAAATTCGGTAGACGTATCTTTTACACCCACACAAATTGTCTTTTTCTGCGGATTAATTTCGGACAACAACTGTTTCTCAATTTTTACAATATTTCCTTTTGCATCGGGAATGGGATCGCCATGTGGATCTTCAGTTGGATTTCCTAAAAACAGATCCAGTTTATTTATTAATTTCTCCGATTTAATGTGCTCTAATTGTTCAGCGACGTCGTGCACTTCATCCCAAGAAAAATCTAATTTTTCGACCAAGAATACTTCCCATAAACGGTGCTTTCTAACAATCATTTTCGCCGCTAATTTCCCGTTTTCGGTTAATGAAACGCCTTGGTACTTTTTATAATGAACCAAGTCTTTTTCAGCTAATTTTTTCAACATATCTGTAACAGATGAAGCTTTTGTAGCCATTTTTTCAGCAATAGCATTTGTGCTAATTTCTGTGTCTAAAAAAGTAGTAAGGTGGTATATTGTTTTGAGGTAATTCTCTTCTGAAAAAGTCATGCTTAAGGTGTTTTATTCTTTACAGGTTAAAGATAACGTAATTTTAGATTTACTTTATAATACAGGTTCTTTACTCTGTTCTTTAATAGATATACATATTGTTTGTGATTTTCATTCAGCCTTATAATAGATGGTTCCGACTAATTTAAAATCATATTTTCTTTATTCCAATACTTTTTTATTTTCAAGATAATCGGATGCTTTTAAAGTATTGACTACTTTTTTACCCGTTTTCTCTTCAATTTCTTTTCGGGTATTTCCTGCGATTGTACCGCCTTGATTGGCTATTTCTTTATTTTCGGTAAATGTTTGTGGTTTCTTTTCTTTGCTGATTTCTGTTGTAGTAACTTCTGCTAACATATTTAGAACTAATTCTAAATTACTCATGTTATCACGCAAATTTTCTTTCTTTAAATCTTTGTGATTTTTATATTTTTTGACGGATAATCCACTCCACGCTTTTGTGATTTCATCCGTAAGAATTGCATATTCTTGACCCTTTTTCACGCCTCTCTTATCCCATTCGTCAGTCAAATCTTTTCGGACTTCAATGCTTTTTAAACGCTGATTGACCCATTCTTTTGAATAGCCTTTCTTCAGATAAGTTTCCATTAATCGGTCAATTCCAATTTCCGGGTCTTCGATTTCGTCAATGCGTTCACGAGCTACTTTCGCAATCCATAATTTAAATGGCTCTGCTTTTGGAGATGGAACGGATTGAATTAGACGAAAAAGTTGTTCAGTGTCAGCTACATCGGTTTTATAAAATTTTCCGTCAGCAGATTTTAATTTCAGTTGGTTACAATTTGTAACCAACTGACTTCCCTCTTTTTTAAGTCGATTTTTTAAAACTTTCCAATAATTATTGGGATTCGGGCTTTCAGAAAGCACTCCTACAACATCAACAATTGAGAAATACCATTTCTCTTCCTCGTCACTCCAAACGGAACGAATTTGTTTTTCTTCAAATAGCTTTATGGCGGTTTCTTTAGTCATAATTACAGGTTTTTTGGAAGTACAATTTAATCAATATTTCGATTGAAATAATTTGAATATCAGAATTTTATCAACTTAAATTCTGTTATAATTTCCCTTTCGCCACGCCAATCTTACCGAAAATATCAAAAGAAAACGTTTTACTTTCACTCTGAATGTAATTGTAAATCAGTAACGCTTTTTCTATTAAATTTTGCTTTTCAGAAACCATTTTATCGGATAACAGCACTAAATAATCTGCAAATTTCTCTGTGTTTTCCCAATCGAAATTTAGTTTTCCTAAATGTTCAATTAACTCAGTTCCTGATGAATTCAAAAGCACTTCAGTTGTTAAACCAAGGCTTTTCAACTCTTCGTCAATTTCAGCTTTTCCAAAATTAAGAACATAAAGCAGTTCAACCAATTTTTTTAAAATGGCATTGATGCGTTCCTTTTCTTCGTCGCGTAAACTTTTATTTAAAGGCATTCCGTTATTGTTTAAAATAAAATCGCAGTTTCCAATAGTCTGAAAACTGCGATTTAAAACTATATTTTAGTTACCGTATTCTTTTACCGCATCGATAAACGCTTTGGCGTGGTCAACTGGAATATTTGGTAAGATTCCGTGGCCTAAGTTTACGATATATTTATCTTTTCCGAAATCGTCAATCATTTCATGTACCATTTTCTTGATAACAGGAATTGGTGACAATAATCTTGATGGGTCAAAGTTTCCTTGCAATGTGATATTTCCACCTGAAAGGTAACGTGCGTTTCTTGGAGAACAAGTCCAATCCACTCCTAATGCAGAAGCTCTACTTTTTCCCATTTCGCCTAAAGCAAACCAACATCCTTTTCCAAAAACAATAACAGGAGCGTCGTCTGCTAATGCTTCAACAATTTGGTTAATGTATTTCCATGAAAATTCTTGGTAATCTGCTGGAGCCAACATTCCTCCCCAAGAGTCGAAAATCTGAACTGCATTTACACCCGCTTTTACTTTTTCTTTCAAATATAAAATCGTCGTATCTGTAATTTTTTGCAATAAAACGTGAGCTGCTTCTGGATATTGGAAACAAAATCCTTTTGCTTTATCAAAACTTTTTGAACCTCTTCCTTCAACAGCGTAACACATAATGGTCCAAGGCGAACCTGCAAAACCAATTAATGGCACTTCGTCGTTAAGCATTTCTTTAGTCAACTTGATCGCGTCAAAAACGTATTGCAATGTTTCGTGAACGTCTGGAACGATTACTCTTTCAACGTCCTGAATCGTGCGAATTGGATTTGGCACAAACGGTCCGAAATCTTCTTTCATCAACACTTCAAGTCCCATTGCTTGTGGAATTACTAAAATATCCGAGAACAAAATAGCTGCATCTGGAGCAATTCTTCTTATGGGTTGAACAGTTATTTCGGCTGCGATTTCTGGGGTTCTACAACGTGTGAAAAAGTCGTATTTATCACGCAAAGCCATGAATTCTGGCAAATATCTTCCCGCTTGACGCATCATCCAAACTGGTGGTCGTTGAACCGTTTCTCCTTTTAATGCTTTCAAAAACAAATCGTTCTTAATCATAATTTTGTGGTTTGTTCCTTTTGAATTCTAAAAACTCAAAAGATTTTATTTATAAAAATTTATACATTGAATAATTACGTTTTCAATCGTCGGTTGGTTCGCAATTACTACATTAGTTGTTACATTTTCTAAAGCATCTGCCGTCGTTGTTCCGATGCAAAAGCAAGTTTCATTCTTAATTTTATTGTTTTTCAAATAACTTTCAATTCCCGATGGACTGTAAAATAAGATTCCATCAAAGGTACCGCTTATCTTCTGTGGAGTCAAATCCGTTTCGTACACTTTAATTTCGTTGAAAACTACTTTTGCTTCAGACAAAGCATCTGGTAATGTATCGCGTCTTAAATTTCCACTGAAGAAAGTAAATTTTTCTTTTCCGTAAATCAAAGTGATAATTTCAGCCAAATCAGCCGCATAACCTGTATAAGCAATTACATTAAAGCCGTTTTCTTCTAGAAGACCTTTTGTTTTCATGCCTACGCAAAAAACATTTTTCTTCTTCAGTAATTCGAGCGTTTCAGTTCCTTCTAAATTTTCAACGACACTCAAAACTGAGTTTTGACTTGTAAAAATTAAGTTCTCATTTACAGTTTCAATGGCAACTTTCTTCTGCTCAATTGAAATAAAATCAGCTTCCACAAGGGAAATATTGGCGTTAAGCAAAAACTGCTTTTGATTAACCAATAATTTTTTGGTGGAAAGTATTCGAATAGGTTCTTTCATTTCAGTTATTTTACACAATCACAATAGAATGAAATATTTTTATTTTCGCCAAAAACGACTAAAATATCATCTTCTAATAAAACGGTGTCGGGTTTAGGAAGTCCAATCGTTTCTTTAATAATCGTTTTCTTTCCCATCAAATTTGTTTTTTCTCTCTTGCGAATAATCGTAATTAAATTCAAATGGTATTTGTCAATTGAATTTAATTCCGCAAGTGTCTTTCCGTGAAATTCAGGTTTTGATTTTACTTCAGATATCGTATAATTATCGTCTAATTGGTAGTTTTCTAACGTAGTTTTAAAATTGATTTGCTTGGTCAATCTATCCGCTGATTCTTGTTCGGGATGTACAATGCTATGAATTCCCATTGCTTCCAAAACTGTATCGTGAATAGGCGACAAGGCGCGACTGATAATCTTTACATCCGATAATTTCTTGATAATTGCCGTGGTAATTATGGCAGCACCTTCATTCTCACCAATAGCTACAACAACTTTATCTGAATCATTCAACGGAAGTGCTGTGTATGCTAATTCGTTCGTGGAATCCATGCAAATGGCGTGTGAAATTTTATCTTTAATTAAATTCACTTTGTCCATTTGTTTGTCAACACCAATCACTTCGTTTCCTGTTTCTGTAAGGCTTATCGCCAATGACATTCCGAAGTTTCCCAAACCAAAAACTATAATTTTCATGTTTTTTCGATTTTAGTTAATCAAAATATTTTCTTTTGGATACTCATAAAATTGATGGTTGATTTCACGTAGTAAACCAATCATTAAGTTGAGCATTCCGATTCGTCCGATGAACATTGTGGCAATAATAACATATTTGCTTGGCTCCGACATTTCAGTTGTAAAACCCATTGTTAAACCAACCGTACTGTAAGCTGAGAAACATTCAAAAACCACTGAAAGCACATCTGTTCCTGCAGGTTCAAAACTTAATATTGTAATTATTGCAGCACCAATTACAAATAGTGAAATACACAAAATGGCAAAAGCACGGTGTGTAGATTCGCTTGAAATGCGACGTCCAAAAATTTGAATTTTATTTTTACCTCTCGCTACAGCGATAATATTTAAGGATGCTAATGCAAAAGTACTCGTTTTTATACCACCACCGGTTGAGGCTGGAGAAGCTCCCACCCACATCAGAAAAATCATAAATAATAGCGATGGCACTTTCATCTGGCTGTAATCTACCGTGTTGAAACCTGCAGTTCTAGGAGATACGGAGTGAAAAGCGGCTTGTGTAATTTTACCAAAATACGTTTTATGTTCAAGTAACAGATTATTTTGTTCTGCAATAATGAAAAATGCAAAACCACCTACGAGTAACAGTAAAGTAGTAAATAAGACAATTTTCGCATTCACAGATAACATTCTGACTTTTTTAGGAACAGATGCTCGTTGGAAAAATTGTACGATTGACGTTTTAATATACTGTGAAAAGTTGAAAATAATAGTGTATCCTAAACCTCCAAAGATGATTAAAAACATTACAACCCACTGAATATAGTAGTTGAATTTAATGTAGCTTTCGCTAAATCCATTTTCTACAATTGAAAATCCTGCATTACAGAACGCTGAAATCGAGTGGAAAATCGAAAAATAGACTTTATCTGTTATTGCAGGATTGTCCATAATGGACGTATATATAAAAACTGCTCCAATAGCCTCTATAAAAACAGTAAAAGCAACAATATTTAGTGCTGCTTTAAGTACGTCGCGTAAATTTTCTTGTGCGGTGAAATCTTTTACATTGAGTCCTTCTTTGAAACTTGAACTTCCTCTAAAGAAGAAAGAGAAGAACGAGGTAAAGGTTAAAATTCCTAAACCTCCAATTTGGATTAACGAGATAAGAATGGTTTGGCCTAGAAATGTCAATTCGTTCGATACATTTATGACGGTTAAACCGGTAACGCAAACCGCACTTGTCGCTGTAAAGAAAGCGTCAGTAAAAGTTATTGAACCTGTAGTTGCTGTTGGAAGTAATAGTAAAATGGTTCCTACGAGAATAATCACAAAGAAACTTCCTACAAAAACAATAGCTGGATTATAGTAAACTTGGTAGATATAACGGACCAAAAGCATCAGTCGTATAATGAAATACATAAACAAACCGGCTTCTAAAATGGGTTTTATCTTTCGGAAAACATCTAGATAATACAAGTCAAGATTGACTAAAGCGACAATTATTGAGGTTAAAAGAAGTCCTGCTAAAATGAAAGAATTAAACAGTGATATTCGTTTCTTTCCGGTAGTAGTATAATAGTAGAATTTGAAAATATTGAATGCTAATAAAGCAAGAGTTATGCTTACAAGTCCAATAAATTTAGGTGTTTTATAACTTTCGTTTACGGTATATCCAAAGTCGAAAACCAAAAAGGCCAAGACGAAAATATCGAAAAATCGATAGATAAATTTAAGAATTGCCTCTTTTTGCACGTAAACGATTTTATTTGTTCAGAGTACCTAATGAAATTTTTATAGATTTCATTAGTTCAGTTCCTCCATTTTCTAAAACTTCGGTAGCACAAAGAACGCCAAAATTTTTATGATTTGTGATTGTAGTTTGTTTTTTAACTTCGATTTTCGTCTGCCCATCAATAGAAAGCAAAATTCCTTCTAATTCAATGATGTCTTCCTTAATAGTTGCAAAAGCGCCAATTGGTGCCGTACAGCCTCCTTCTAAAGTGCGAAGAAAGTCACGTTCTACTTTTGTACAAATATCGGTTGCTTCGTCATTTAATTTACCAATAACTTCTCGGCAGAACGAATCATGTTCCATGGCAACAACCACCATTGCACCTTGAGCTGGTGCTGGAATCATCCAATCTAAATTTAAGTAATTCTCTGGTTTTAAATTGATTCGTTCCAATCCTGCTGCGGCAAAAATAGCGCCGTTCCAAGGATTATCTTTCAATTTTTGCATTCGTGTATTTACATTTCCACGTAAATCTACAACGGTATGAGATGGATATTTACTGAACCATTGAGCTTGACGACGCAAACTTCCCGTTGCAATAATTCCATCGCTGTTTAGAAAGTCTAAATTTCCTTTGTGAATCAATAAGTCGATTGAGTTGGCACGCGGTAAAACAGCTGCTTGAACAATTCCTTTTGGTAAAGCTGTTGGAACATCTTTCATAGAATGCACAGCGATATCGATTGTGCCATTCAGCATTGCAATATCTAATGTTTTTGTGAAAATTCCGGTAATTCCAAGTTCATAAAGCGGTTTGTCTAACATGATATCACCTTGAGATTTCACTGCGATTATTTCTGTTTTATACCCTAAATCATTTATTTTCTTTTGAACTGTGTGGGCTTGCCATAATGCTAATTCGCTATCGCGAGTCCCAATTCTAATTACTTTCTCTACCACAAATACGTATTTTTATATCAATTTTCAGAAGTTTGAAATTTGAATTTAATATTAAAATTATCTTGCTGCTTCTATTTGAAACACTTTTTCAATCCAACCGATGCTTTCGTCTACCATGGTATCATCATGTTTCAGGTGATTGGCAAAGTGTGTCGTGATTTTCTGGATAATTCTATTGCTGATAATTTCTGCTTGTTCTTCGTTGAAATCTGCAATTTTTTTACTTTGATTTGCCATTTCAGAACACTTAATCGCATTCAGTTTTTCTTTCAAAGCATGAATCGTTGGAGCAAATTTTCTAGCTTTCGTCCAAGTCATAAACTCTTCCTTGTAAATTTCGATAATTTTTTCTGCTGCAGGAATTTGGTTTTTTCTTTTTTCCAATGTTTCATCTGTCATCAAAGCAAGATGATCCATGTGGATTAAAGTGACACCTTCCAATTCGGTTACATTTTCATGCACGTTTTTAGGAATCGATAAATCTAAAATCAAGATTGGTTTTTTTAGATTTAAAATAGCTTTGTCAATTGTTGGATTTTGAGCACCAGTCGCAACAACTACAACATCTGCTTTCTGAAGTTCAACGTGTAATTCAGAATAGTCTTTTACAATTAAATTTAATTTACTTGCTAACTTTTCTGCTTTGTCTTTCGTACGGTTGATTAAAGTGATATGCTCGTTTTTAGTATGTTTTACTAAATTTTCGCATGTATTTCTACCAATTTTTCCTGTCCCGAAAAGTAAAATATTTTTCTCTGAAATATTCTGCACATTATTCATAATGTAACGAACAGCAGAAAATGATACAGAAGTTGCACCACTACTAATTTCAGTTTCGTTTTTGATTTTTTTACTGGTTTGAATCACCATATTAATCAAACGGTCTAAATAAGTATTGATTAATCCGTGTGCTTTCGATTCTGTAAAGCTGTTTCTTAACTGACTGATAATTTCAAAGTCACCTAATATTTGGCTGTCTAAACCCGTTCCTACACGAAACATGTGATTTACGGCTTCTTGGTTTTTATAGACGAAACCAACTTTCTGAAATTCTTCAACACTTCCGTTACTGTTTTCACAAATCAATTTGATTAACTGAAAAGGATGTTCAGCAAAACCGTAAATTTCTGTACGGTTACAAGTTGACGTTACAGTCATGCTTTGAATGCCTTCCTGTTTTGCTTGAATCAATAAATTGTTTTTTGCGTTAGCGTCCAAACTAAATTTTCCTCTAACAACTGCATCTGCTTTTTTATAGCTCAAGCCAACAGCGTAAAAATATTGAGGTTTCGAAGTATTGTTGTTTTCCATAATTGACATTCTTCCAAAATGTTTGACAAAATTATTACTATGCTTATGATAAAAGTAACGCTAGAGGGACTATTTGTGTCGCTTTAAGATTTTTAAACCAAATTAGGCTTTTCACCGTTATTTCTATTAAATTTGCAATGAATTCAAGTCTTTACAAATGTCTTATGTAGAATAATTCTAAATAGAATTGTGACTTGCCTTCAAGAACATTTACGAAAAAACATCGCTATGGGTTCTCAAGAAGTAATAATAATTGAAGAAGATTTTATTTTAATTCGTTTTCAAAATGATGAAAATGAAAATATGATGGTCAAAAGGCCTGTTAATCAAGGGTTAATACAGTTTCACTTTGGCATCAAAGGAAAAGCAAAATTTGTGTTCAATCAAGGAACTTATGCGTTAGAATTGAGAGAAGAACATTCCTTATTGTTGTATAATCCTCAAAAAGAACTCCCTCTAAATTTAGAAATTGGTCCAAATACTTGGGTGATATCTGTCATTATTTCCATTAAAAAGTTTCATGCTTTGTTTTCATCAGAAGCGGATTACATTCCGTTTTTGAGCGATGAAAATCAAGATAAGAAATATTATAACGATGGAAAGATCAGTCCGTCGATGTCAATTGTGTTGAGTCAAATATTTCATTTCAACTTAAATCCGTCGATTAAAAACTTGTATTATCGTGGAAAAGGATACGAGTTATTAAGTCTTTATTTCAACAGAACCGAAGACCCAAATGCAGAACAATGTCCATTTTTAATTGACGAAGAAAACGTAATGAAAATTCGTCAAGCGAAAGAAATCATTTTAAGCAATATTTCTGAACCGCCTGGATTACAAGAATTAGCAGATCAAGTGGGTTTGAATTTAAAGAAACTTAAAATGGGTTTCAAGCAAATTTATGGCGATACCGTTTACGGTTTTCTATTTGATTACAAAATGGATTATGCCCGAAAATTACTTGATTCAGGTTCATATAATGTAAATGAAGTTGGCTTGAAAATTGGCTACAGTACCGGAAGTCATTTCATCGCCGCTTTCAAAAAGAAATACGCCACGACACCAAAAAAATATTTGATGTCAATGAATGTAAATACATAATGTGATAATTATCGTAAATAGAATTAAGATTAGCCACGAATTGCACTAATCTTCACAAATATGAGAAATTAAATTCGTGATAATCTGTGAAATTCGTGTCAAAAAATTTACGGATTTTTAATAATATGAAACATTATGTTTTAATTTCAAAAAATTATATTCGTGAAATTTGTGGCAAAAACTTTCACACAAAGCACAAAAGCATAATTAAACAATAAACAAAATATAGTTAATCCAAAACATAACGAAAATTGACTTCGTTATATTTGTTAAAAACCAAATACCGATATGAAAGGAGTATTATTAGTAAATCTTGGTTCGCCAAAAAGTCCAGAACCGAAAGATGTAAAGCCCTATTTAGATGAATTTTTAATGGATAAATACGTTATTGACGTTCCATTTTTATTAAGAGCTTTGCTGGTTCGTGGAATTATTTTACAAGTTCGACCAAAGAAATCAGCTCATGCCTACAAGGAAATTTGGTGGGATGAAGGTTCACCACTTATTGTGCTTTCCGAAAGAATGCATAAAAAAGTACAAGCCAAAGTTAACATTCCTGTGGCTTTGTGCATGCGTTACGGAGAAATGTCAATTGCAAAAGGATTGAAAGAATTGCACGATCAAGGTGTTACAGATGTGATGCTTTTTCCATTGTATCCACAATATGCGATGGCATCTACGTTGACAATTTTGGTTTTAGCCGAAGAAATTCGCAAAAAAGAATATCCAAATATGAAGTTCACAAATGTTCCCGCTTTTTACAATAAGCCGGATTACATTAAGAATTTAGCTGATAAGATCAGAACGAATCTTGAAGGTTATGATTACGACCAACTGGTTTTCTCGTACCACGGAATTCCAGAAAGACATATTCGTAAAACTGACGTAACGAAATCGCATTGTAAAATTGACGGTTCCTGCTGCAATACGCCTTCACCGGCTCATGAATTTTGCTACCGTCACCAATGTTATGAAACGACACGATTAGTTGCGGAACAATTGCAACTTCCAAAAGATAAATACACGCAAACGTTCCAATCACGTTTAGCTGGAGACAAATGGCTTCGACCTTATACCGATACAGAAATTGACGCTATGCCAAGTCGAGGTATTAAGAAAATCGCGGTGGTAACGCCTGCTTTTGTAACGGATTGCTTGGAAACTTTAGAAGAAATCGCTATGAGAGCGAAGGAAGATTTTGAGAAAAACGGAGGTGAAGAATTTTTAGCCATTCCATGTTTAAATGACGATGATGCGTGGGTTGAAACGGTAACAAATTGGATTTCAGATTTCCAAAAAAACTAGGAACTAAATTAATTTATGGCGGTAACCTCCGAAGAATTAGGAAATAAAAGCATTAAATCTTTACTGATAAAACAAGCAGTTCCGGCATCTGTCGGAATCTTGTTTATGTCGGTTAATATTCTTGTAGATACTATTTTCGTCGGTCAATGGATTGGTTCATTGGCAATTGCTGCAGTAACAGTTGTCCTTCCGATGACGTTTTTCATCTCTTCTTTAGGAATGGCTGTCGGAATTGGAGGAAGTTCTGTTTTATCACGTGCTTTAGGTTCGGGAAATAAAGAAAAGGCGGTCAACACATTTGCCAATCAAATTTTGATGACGTTTGTGTTGGCCACCGTTTTCGTGTTGTTAGGAATTTTCTTCAGCGACGAAATGTTATTACTTTTTGGAGCACAAGGTGCAATTGTGCAACCGGCAAAAGAATTCTTTTTTCCAATCATTGTTTCAGTTCCATTCCTCGCACTTTCGATGATGGGAAATGCCGTCATTCGGGCTGAAGGAAAGGCAAAGTTTGCCATGTATGCGATGATTATTCCGGCTTTCGCCAATATTTTACTGGACATTTTGTTTATAAAATATTTGGACATGGGAATGTTTGGAGCTGCTTTGGCAACAGCCATATCTTATTTTACCTGTTTCGTTTTCATCGTTTGGTTTTTTATTTACCGAAGTGAACTCCGACTGAAGTTGCACGACATGAAGTTCAATTTTCCAATCGTAAAAGAAATCACTTCCTTGAGTTTTGTTACGTTCTCGAGACAAGGTGTAGTAAGTATTTTAGCGATTATTTTAAATCACACTTTGTACACTTACGGAGGCGAACAATCCGTAGTGATTTACGGAATTATAAGTCGGATGTTGATGTTTGCCTTGTTTCCTGTTTTGGGAATTACACAGGGTTTTCTGCCTATTGCAGGATATAATTACGGAGCAAATAACCATAAACGAGTCAAGGAAACTATATTTATTTCCATAAAATATGCAGCGATTTTAGCCACCATAATTTATGTGGTGATTCTAATATTTACGAGACAAATTGTGGCTGTTTTTACTACAGACGAAACAGTTTTAGCCGAAACACCAAATGCTTTGCGATGGGTTTTTGCAGCTTCACCTATTATAGCTATTCAGTTAATTGGTGCCGCTTATTTTCAAGCGGCTGGAAAAGCGAAAAAAGCATTGTTTTTGACGTTAAGTAAACAAGGATTTTTCTTAATTCCATTAGTTTTAATATTGCCCAATTTTTTTGGTATTTTTGGTGCTTGGATTGCATTCCCGATTTCAGATGTATTGTCCACCATAATTACTTATTATTTTCTGAATCGAGAAATGAAAACGCACCTAACCACGAGCTAAAATGGAATATTATAATTACATCAAATCTTTGCATTTAATTTTTGTAATTACTTGGTTTTCAGGTTTATTTTATATTGTTCGGTTATTTGTTTACCAAATTGAAGCTGCTAAAAAAGAATCGCCTGAAAAGGAAATTTTGCAGAAGCAGTATAAAATTATGACCTATCGCTTGTGGTATATAATTACATGGCCATCGGCGGTTTTGGCGAGCATTTTTGCCTTTTGGATGTTGTTTTTTACGGATTACGGAAAAGCTTGGTTGCATCAGCCTTGGATGCATGTTAAACTTGGCTTCGTTTTTGCACTCTATTTGTACCATTGGAAATGCCAAATCATCTTTAGTGAATTGCAAAAAGATGTCGTAAAATACTCAAATACTTGGATGCGACTTTTCAATGAAGGTGCTACAATTATTTTATTTGCCGTTGTCTTTTTGGTTATCCTAAAAAATGCCGTAAATTGGATTTATGGAGTTATCGGAATCTTCCTGTTTTCGATTATCATTATGTTAGGATTTAAATTCTACAAGAAAATTCGGGAGCGGAATCAGTCGTAAATTATGCTAAGAAGAATCAAAATAAGAACCATTTCGTTGCGAATTAGGATTTTCCTTTCGATGATTCTGTTGACCTTGATTGCTTCTGTTTTGATTGCTTCGATTTCCATTTACCAATTCAAAAGAGAAGCTAAAGATTACCACCAAGAACGTCTGGAACGAAAGGAAAATGCCATTAAAGAGCATATTAATTTTGTGCTTGCAACCACAACTTATCCTTTGACAGAGAAGAATTTGCCTTTAATTTTCAAAGATAAAATCCACGAATTATCAGATATTCACAGCCTTCAAATTAATATTTACAGTTTACAGGGAAAGCTTTTAAAATCATCTAAAGCTTCTTTTTCAATTGACACTGTAGCTCCTGCAATTCCAACTTATGTTTTAGGATTGATTCAATCGTCGATTGACAAAAGATATGTGGATGTCAAGACGATCGACGGAAAAAAATACCGAGCCTCATTTAGCCAAATCAAGGATTTAAAGTTTAAACCGCTTGGAATTTTGAATTTGCCATACATTCAAGATGACGGTTTTTACGAGCGAGAGTTGAGGAATTTTTTAATCCGTCTAGGACAAGTTTACAGTTTTATGTTGCTTATCGCATTTGCTTTGGCGTATTTTCTATCGAGTTATATTACGAAATCGCTGAAATCTATTTCGTTGCGAATTACGGCGACAAATTTGAACCAAAAGAATGAGAAAATTGAAACCGACGACAGTAGTAGTGAAGTCAATTTACTGATTGAAGCTTACAACAGCATGGTAGATAAGTTGGAAGAAAGCGCCTTATTATTAGCACAAAGTGAACGAGAACAAGCTTGGCGCGAAATGGCGAAACAAGTTGCACATGAGATTAAAAATCCGTTGACACCCATGCGATTGACGGTGCAGAGTTTTGAACGTAAATTTGATGCAAATGATCCTGATGTCAAGCAAAAGTTGAAAGATTATTCAGATACTTTAATTCAGCAAATTGACACGATGAGTTCGGTAGCGTCGGCGTTTTCTAACTTTGCTTCGATGCCGGCTCAACAAAATGAGACTTTAAATGCAGTTTCTGTAATTGAATTGGCTTTAGAAATTTTCAACAAAGACTTCATCACTTTCGAAGCAGAAGAGAAAGAAATTATCACACTAATTGATAGAACGCAATTGATTCGAATTATTACGAATTTGGTTAAAAATGCAATTCAAGCGATTCCAGAAGAACAAGTTGAAAAGAAAATTACGGTAAGAGTTAAAGAAGACAATCATGCCGTTCTAATTCAAGTTATTGATAACGGAAAAGGAATTGAAGGACAGAATATCCCTCGAATTTTTGAACCTAAGTTTACTACTAAAAGTAGCGGAATGGGTTTAGGCCTTGGAATTATTAAAAATATTATAGAAAATTATAAAGGAACGATTACTTTTGAAAGCGAAATTGGAAAAGGAACGATTTTTACAGTGACACTTCCTTTAATTAAAAATTAAATTAAAAAATACAGACAATGAACTACGAGAATATTTTAGTAACAGCCGAAAATAGAATTGCAACCATCACAATTAATCGTCCTACAAAATTGAATGCCTTGAATAAAGCGACGATTCACGAATTGCACGAAGCTTTTAAAAGTGCCGAAGCGGATTCAGATGTGAATGTGATTTTGTTAACGGGTTCAGGTGAAAAAGCATTTGTAGCTGGTGCAGATATTTCAGAATTTGCTAATTTTTCTGTAGAAGAAGGCGCTCAATTAGCGGCTCAAGGCCAACAATTATTATTTGATTTAGTTGAAAATTTAAAAACGCCAGTAATTGCTGCAGTGAATGGTTTCGCATTAGGTGGAGGACTAGAATTGGCAATGGCTTGTCATTTTAGAGTCGCTTCAGAAAATGCAAAAATGGGATTGCCGGAAGTTTCTTTGGGAGTAATTCCAGGGTACGGAGGAACACAACGTTTGCCTCAACTGATTGGCAAAGGAAAAGCAATGGAATTGATTATGACTGCAGGAATGTTGAATGCACAAGAAGCTTTGGATTGGAAATTAGTAAATTACGTTGTTCCTTCATCGGATTTAATTTCTTTTTGTATGGAAATTGCCAACAAAATTTTGAGAAATTCTCCAGTGGCAATTTCAGCCGCAATCAAAGCAATTAACGCAAATTTTAAAGACGGTGTAAACGGTTTTGAAACTGAAATCAAACATTTTGGTAAAAGTTTTGGAACAGCTGATTTTAAAGAAGGAACCACGGCATTTTTAGAGAAGAGAAAACCTGTTTTTACAGGAAAATAAATAGAATTAAAGTAAGATTTTCCTATTTTTGTAGATTAATTTTGTCTCATGGAGAAAATAATTTCCTATCCTATTTCATTGATAAGCATGCTTTTGTTTTTGCTTGCTTTGGTGATTTTTCATCCTATTCAGTGGATATGCTTCAACGTATTTGGTTATCAAGCACATAAGAAAAGTGTAGATTACTTAAATTTAGTGTTACTGCGAATTGGACATTTATTAGGAAATACCTATAAAGTGACTGGACGGGAACTAATTCCTCAAAATGTACCTATTATTTTTGTTTCAAACCACCAAAGTTTATATGACATTGCCGGAATCATTTGGTTCATGCGAAAAAATCATCCCAAATTCGTCAGCAAGAAAGAATTGGGAAAAGGTATTCCAAGTATTTCTTACAATTTGACGCATGGAGGTTCGGTTCTAATTGACCGAAAAGATCCAAAACAAGCGATTCCTACAATTAAAAAGCTAGGAGATTACATTGAAAAGTACAAGCGTTCAGCAGTAATTTTTCCAGAAGGAACAAGAAGTAGAACTGGAAAACCTAAGGAATTTGCACAAACTGGAGTAAAAATCCTTTGTAAAGCAGCTCCGTCCGCTTACATTGTTCCGATAACGATCAACAATTCTTGGAAGTTTGTTAAATACGGTTTTTTACCTTTTGGTTTGGGAAATCGCCTTACCTTTACAATACATCCTGCTTTAGCAGTAAAAGACTATACTTTCGACGAAATAATGCAGAAAACAGAGCAAACGATTGTTAATTCTATAGAATTATAATTATTTGTACTTTCGCAGAAAATTCGATTATTTTAAATTTTAAAACATACAAAAATGTCAATACACAACGTCAGATTAGAAGTAATGCAATTTTTGGAAAAAAAAGTCAACGGTTTCGTAGACGATTATCTAATACCTGTTGAGAAAATTTGGCAACCTTCAGATTTGTTGCCCAATTCTGAAGAAGAAACTTTTTTTGAAGAGGTAAAGGAATTAAGAGAAATTGCAAAAGATTTGCCATACGACTTTTGGGTGACCTTAGTTGGAGATACAATCACTGAGGAAGCACTTCCAACCTACGAGTCGTGGTTAATGGATGTAGAAGGAGTGGACCAGATGGAGCCAAATGCTTGGTCAAAATGGGTGCGTCAATGGACTGCCGAGGAAAACCGCCACGGAGATTTATTGAATAAGTACTTGTATTTATCAGGTCGTGTAAATATGAAGGAAATTGAAATGACGACACAGCATTTAATTGCTGATGGTTTTGATATCGGAACGGGTCGCGATCCTTATAAAAACTTTGTTTACACAAGTTTTCAGGAATTAGCCACTTATGTTTCGCACAACCGCGTTTCTCAAATTGCCAAAAAACATGGCGATGCAAAATTGGCAAAAATTTGTAAATTAATTGCTGGAGACGAAATGCGTCACCACATGGCTTATAGCGAATTTGTAACGCAAATTTTTAAAGTGGATCCAAGTGAAATGATGTTGGCGTTTGCCTACATGATGAAACAAAAAATAATCATGCCTGCTCAATTTTTAAGAGAATCGGGACAAAAAATTAGTTCGGCTTTTGAAAACTTCTCCGATTCTGCTCAGCGAATTGGCGTTTACACCGCTGCAGATTACGTGGATATCATGGAGAAATTAAACGAAAAATGGCAAATTGATAAAGTCACTAATCTTTCTGATGAAGCGGAAAAAGCACGTGATTTCTTATTGAAATTACCAGGTAGAATGACGAGAGTTTCAGAGCGTTTAGTAATTCCTGAGCAATCGTACATTTTCAAATGGGTGAATCCTGCAAAAATCTAAAATAAAATTAATTTATATATTTATTGGGTGTTGGAAAATCAAATTTTCAACATCCAATTTTTTATTTCAAACAAATGGAACACGAAATATTAATAAAGAATACGATTTCTTTTGTAAAAAGAGCATTGGAACATGCGGAAGGTGGACACGATTGGTTTCACATTGAACGTGTTTACAAGAATACTTTGGCTATAGCTAAAACTGAAGAGTGCGACTTATTGGTTTGCCAACTTGGCGCTTTATTACACGATATCGCTGATAGTAAATTTCACAATGGAGACGAAGAAATCGGACCGAAAACAGCTCGGAAATTTTTAGAAAACGAAAGTGTTTCAGAAGTTGTTATTGAACACGTATTGAATATTATTAAAAACATTTCTTTTAAAGGAGGAAATTTCGAAAAGAAATTCAACTCTATTGAACTTCAAGTGGTGCAAGACGCCGATCGTTTGGATGCTATTGGAGCTATCGGAATTGCAAGATGCTTCAACTATGGAGGATTTAAAAACAGGACTATTTATAGTCCGGATGTCAAGCCAAATTTATCCATGACAAAAGAAGAATATAAAAACGCTGAAACACCAACAATTAATCATTTCTATGAGAAATTATTGTTGCTGAAAGATAAGATGAACACGGAATCTGGAAAGAAAATGGCAGAAAAAAGGCATCATTTTATGGAAGTTTTTCTAGAACAGTTTTATGCAGAATGCAACGGCGAAAGCTAATAAAAAAGGCGATTTGAAATATTTCAAATCGCCTTTTTTTATAAAAATAAATCTAATTATTCTATTTCTGAAACTCGTAATGTATTCACCATTCCTTTATCAGTCACTGGCATTGCGGCAAGGTTAATCAAGAAATCTCCTTTTTCTACAAAACCTTTGTCTTGCGCAATTTTATTTACGTCTGTCACGGTATCATCAGTACTTACGAACTTGTCGTAGTAGAACGATTTTACACCCCAAAGTAAATTCAACTGGGTCAAAATTCGTCGGTTAGAAGTAAATACTAAAATATGAGCTTGTGGACGCCAAGCTGAAATTTGAAACGCAGTATAACCACTGTTTGTTAACGTACAAATTGCTTTTGCTTTAATCACATTCGCCATCATTGCCGCGTGATGGCAAATGGTTTTAGTAATAAAACGTTTTGTACGAATTTGTGGTGTGTTTTGTGGAACTTGAATCAGTGGAGAATCCTCTACAGCCTCAATAATCTGCGTCATTTTCTCAATAACTTGAACCGGATAATTACCAACAGAAGTTTCTCCTGAAAGCATTACCGCATCGGCCCCATCCATAACAGAATTGGCTACATCATTCACTTCAGCACGAGTTGGCGTTAAACTTGTAATCATTGTTTCCATCATTTGTGTGGCAACAATTACAGGAATACGAGCCGTTTTAGCTCTGTGAATTAGTTTTTTCTGAATTAAAGGTACTTCATGAGCCGGAACTTCTACACCTAAATCTCCACGAGCAACCATCAAACCATCACAAAAAGCCACAATTTTATCGATGTTTTCAACACCTTCTGGTTTTTCAATTTTAGCAATAATTGGAATTTTATAATCAGAATGTTCTGCAATTAAATCTTGTAATTCTTCTAAATCTTTTGCTGTTCTTACGAAAGACAATGCAATCCAGTCCACGTGATTTTCAATGGCAAACAATGCATCTCTAATGTCCTTTTGTGTCAAAGCAGGAAGGGAAACTTTGGTATTAGGTAAGTTTACTCCTTTTTTAGAACGCAACGGACCACCTTGAATAACTTTACATAGCACTTCTGTCGTTCTATTAGTTTCGATGGCTTCAAACATTAGCTTACCATCGTCTAATAAAATTAATTCACCTGGATTTACATCCTTTGGAAATTCTTTATAGTTCATGTAAACTCGTTTTGCCGTTCCAGGAATGTCTTCGGCCGTTTGAAAAGTAATCAAATCTCCAGGATGTACAACTACATCTTCCTTCATCACACCAACGCGAAGTTTTGGACCTTGTAAGTCGGCTAAAATTGCTGTTGTGTAACCAAATTCATCGTTTAGACTTCTAATTATATTAATTTTCTCACTAACATCTGCATAATCTGCATGGGAGAAATTTATTCTAAAAACGTTAACTCCGGCATCAATCATGTTTTTCAAGACTTCTCTCGTACTACATGCAGGACCTAAAGTGGCTACAATTTTCGTTTTTTTATTTGTGAGCATATTTTTAAAAAATTAAATTGTTTTTTGATTTTAAATTTTCAAGATCTACTAAATAAGCAGTAGAAATTTTTGTTATTTCGTTCAAAGAGGACACAATATCATTTATATCCAAAAATGTATTTTCTATTTTCAAGAGAAAGTCGACCTTTTTCAGATCAGGTAAAAAATAAACGTTAGAAGTTATTTTTGGTTGTTCCTCAGAAAATAAATCTTTTGATGCCATTGGTTCTAACTCAATCAACTCATCTTTATTTTCAATTAGTGTCCATTCTTCCTCAGTATCTTCTACTAAATAAGAAAATTTTGAGAAAAAAGCAGCTCCGTTTTGCGTTTCGAACGCTATGAATTCACTGCTTTTGGTTAAGAGAATAGGAAGTTTTTTATTCAGAAAATACGCTAATCTATAATCTTCTAATGACGTGTGAATGGCAATTAAATCGTAGTCAATTGCGTCAAATTCACTTAAAGACAGTTTAATGATCTTCATTTGCGTTGAAAATAAGATGTAAATATAAGACTTAAACCACTAAAAAGAGACTTTAAAACAGGAACTTAACGATAATTTATTAACGAAAACGATGTAGGTTTAGTCGATTTATTTATTGTCCGACATTTTTTCTTGTAATGCAAAATAAGCACGTTGTGCTGCTTTTTCTTCTGCTTTTTTCTTTGAACCTGCTCTCGCTTTCGAAATGATTTTTTCGTCGATACTTAATTTCACTCCAAAAAGACGTTCTCCCGTAATGCCATTGTCTTCAAAAACATCAAAATTAAATGCTTTTTTTTCTTTTTGGCACCATTCAATAATCAAACTTTTATAGCTGATTACTTTTCCTTCCAATCGTGCAATGTCAACGTAAGGAGTGATTACTTTCTTTTGAATAAATTTTTCACAAACTAAATAACCTTGATCCAGGTAAATTGCACCAACTAAAGCTTCATAGAGATTTCCGTGAATGTTTTCGCCAAAATGCTGTGAAGAAACTTTACTTTCCACATGTTGAATCAGGTTTAAATCGCGGCCTAATTCGTTAAGGTGTTCCCGACTTACAATTTTTGAACGCATTTTTGTCAGATATCCTTCGTCTCCAGTGGGAACTTCCTTGAATAAATGAGCTGCAATTACAGAACTCAACATAGCATCTCCTAAAAATTCAAGACGTTCGTAACTAATAGGATTTCCATTAATGTCCATCTTGTTAATGGAGCGGTGGGTAAAAGCGGTTCTATAACAATCAAGATTAACTGGTTTGAAACCAATCATTTTTGTTATAGCATCAAAAAAAATCCCGTCTTCAAGAGAACGGGATTTTGGAAATATTTTATTAAAAATACGCATTCTCGATTACTCTTCTAATTTTTTGAATAAAACACAAGCGTTATGACCTCCAAATCCGAATGTATTACTCATTGCTACTTTAACTTCTCTCTTTTGAGGTTTGTTTAAAGTCAAATTTAAAGATGGATCAATATTCTCATCTACAACAGTATGGTTAATCGTTGGAGGAACAATACCGTGCTTCATGGCTAAAATTGAAGCGATTGCTTCAATAGCACCTGCAGCACCAAGTAAATGTCCAGTCATTGATTTCGTTGAATTGATATTGATGTTTTTAGCGTGATCGCCAAAAACAGCTGTAATGGCTTTCAATTCCGCAACATCTCCTAATGGGGTTGAAGTTCCGTGTGTGTTGATATGGTCAATTTGATCCGGAGTCATTCCCGCATCACGTAACGTGTTTTTCATTACAGCAATTACGCCAATTCCTTCTGGATGTGGAGCAGTTAAGTGATACGCATCGGAAGACATTCCGCCACCACCAACTTCACAGTAAATTTTTGCACCACGAGCCTTTGCATGTTCGTACTCTTCTAAAACCAATGCACCAGCACCTTCTCCCAAAACAAATCCGTCGCGTGTGGCGTCGAAAGGTCTTGAAGCTGTTTCTGGAGATTCATTTCTAGTAGATAAAGCGTGCATTGAATTAAATCCGCCCATTCCGGCAATTGTAACCGCTGCTTCAGAACCTCCTGAAACAATCACGTCACACATTCCTAAACGAATGTAATTAAAAGCATCAATTAACGCATTTGCAGAAGAAGCACATGCAGAAACCGTTGTATAGTTGGGACCCATATAGCCATTTCTCATAGAAATATGAGCTGGAGCGATATCGGCAATCATTTTTGGAATAAAAAACGGATTGAATTTTGGTGTACCGTCACCTTGAGCATAATACATTACTTCATCTTGAAAGGTTTGTAAACCACCAATTCCCGCACCCCAAATAACACCAATTCGTTCTTTGTCCGCGTTTTCAAGTGTTAAACCAGCATCTTTAATTGCCTCGTCACTTGCGGCAACGGCATATTGAGCAAATTTGTCGAGTCTTCTGGATTCTTTACGATCCATATAATCCTCAATGTTGAAGTTTTTTACTTCACATGCAAATTTGGTTTTATGTTTTTCCGTATCATAATACGTTATTGGAGCAGCACCACTCACACCATTTATAAGGGAATTCCAATATTCTTCAACTGAATTTCCAATTGGAGTAAGTGCACCTAAACCGGTAACTACAACGCGCTTTAATTCCATTCGTAAATTATTTTAGTTTTGTATTAAAACAAATAATACCTCTGTTCTTCTATGGGAATCATAAAAAATACATAGGTATTAAACGCTACTTTTATATAGTATTTGACAATATATAAATTGCCAAAGCTTACTTTTTTAATGAAAATAAAATACGTCTGGACCACAAGTAATCCAGACGTTAAATTATTATTTTTTAGCCTCTTCGATGTAAGAAATAGCTTGACCAACAGTAGCGATATTTTCTGCTTGGTCGTCTGGAATTTGGATATCAAATTCTTTTTCGAACTCCATGATAAGCTCAACAGTGTCTAATGAATCAGCTCCCAAATCATTTGTGAAGCTAGCTTCTAACACAACTTCGTTTTCGTCAACGCCTAATTTGTCTACGATAATCGCTTTTACTCTTGATGCAATGTCTGACATAATCTTTAATTTTAAAATTTAATTTGTTGGCAAAAATAAAAAACTTTATCTTATAACCACCCTTTGTTCATAAATATAAATACTAATTTATAAAATATATTTCACAAAGCCCTTTAAAATCGATTTAATATCAATTTTTATTCTTTTTTTTGCGGAACAATTCTGATGATGATGAAAAAAATACTTTTATTTGCCTCGGGTTCGGGTACAAATGTTGAAAATATTATCCGTTATTTTCAAGAAAAAAAGACAGCGGAAATAGCAGCCGTTTTCTGTAACAATCCGAATGCTAAAGTTTTAGAAAGAGCAAAAAATTTAGATGTCTCTACATTTGTTTTTACGAAAGACGAGCTCCATTCAAATGCAGTTTTAGAGAAATTGTGGCAATACCAACCTGATTTTATTGTTTTAGCAGGATTTTTACTCCAATTTCCAATCGCAATAATAAAGCAGTTTCCAAATATCATCAACATCCATCCGGCTTTGTTGCCTAAATACGGGGGTAAAGGTATGTACGGAATGAATGTACATCGTGCGGTTTTGGAAAACAAGGACCTCGAAACAGGAATTACTATTCATTATGTCAATGAGAACTATGACGAAGGTGCAATCGTTTTTCAAAAAACGATTTCTATTCAAGATTGTACTTCTGCAGAAGAGGTGGCAAGCAAAATTCATCAGTTAGAACAAGAGCATTTTCCACAAGTAATTGAAAAATTGCTTCAAAAAATATAGTTTGAAAACGTACGACGTACATATTTACACCGATGGCGCTGCAAAAGGAAATCCCGGAAACGGCGGTTACGGCATTGTGATGGAACTCGTAGGAACACCTTATAAAAAAGAATTCTACGAAGGTTTTCGACTAACGACCAACAATCGTATGGAACTTTTGGCGGTAATTGTAGGTCTTGAAAAACTCAGAAATCCAAATATGAAAGTCTTAATTATTTCAGATTCTAAATATGTGATTGATTCTGTGGATAAGAAATGGGTTTTTGGTTGGGAAAAGAAAGGCTTTGTAGGTAAGAAAAATCCCGACTTATGGAAACGCTTTTTGCTTATTTACCGCAAACACCAAGTCGATTTTAAATGGGTCAAAGGACACAACAATCATCCTCAAAATGAACGATGTGATCAGTTGGCTGTTTTTGCAGCAGAATCGAAAAACTTAAATGTGGATGCTTTTTATGAAAAAGAGCAAAAAAAGCTGTTGTAAAGACGGATTATTTCTCAATTAGATTATTGATAACCAATTTCTTAATCCTTGGATAAATTGTGAAAAATTTGTCACTCCATCCTTTTGCAACTTTATAACTTATAAAGTATCTTTGCCTCTTAATTCAAAATTTTAAAAATGAATAAATTGTTGATTGTCGGAACTGTTGCTTTCGATGCCATTGAAACCCCTTTTGGTAAAACAGACAAAATTTTAGGTGGTGCAGCTACTTACATCGGACTTTCAGCGTCATTTTTTAAATTAAAATCGGCAATTGTTTCGGTTGTTGGTGATGATTTTCCACAAGAGCATTTGGATTTACTAACAAGTAAAAACATTGATATCTCTGGAATCGAAATTGTTAAAGGAGGAAAAACATTCTTCTGGAGTGGCAAATACCACAACGACTTAAATTCTCGAGACACATTGGTTACAGAACTTAATGTGTTAGCTGATTTTCAACCTAAAGTACCACAAGACTTCAAGAATTCTGATGTGGTCATGTTAGGAAATTTACATCCATTGGTACAAAGCAGTGTTTTGAACCAAATGGAAACACAACCAAAATTAGTAGTTTTAGACACTATGAATTTCTGGATGGATTGTGCACTTCCTGAATTGATGGAAGTAATCAAGAGAGTTGATGTAATCACAATTAATGATGAAGAAGCCCGTCAATTATCAGGTGAATATTCATTAGTGAAAGCAGCTGCGAAAATTCATACCATGGGACCAAAATACGTGGTGATTAAAAAAGGCGAACACGGTGCCTTAATTTTTCAAGGAAAAGAAGTGTTTTTTGCACCGGCTTTACCTTTAGAAGAAGTTTTTGACCCAACAGGTGCTGGAGATACGTTTGCAGGAGGTTTTTCTGGATTTATCACACAAAGTGAAAACATCTCTTTTGAGAACATGAAAAACGCGATTATCTACGGCTCAAATTTGGCTTCATTCTGTGTAGAGAAATTTGGCACAGAACGAATGGAACATTTGCAACAGGAAGAAGTGGTAAACCGCTTGAAACAGTTCAAAGCATTAACTCAATTTGATATTGATTTAGCATAAATATGTACGCCTCGGAAACGAGGCGTTTTTGATTTTAACAACTACTACAACACAACTTACACACAATGAGCGACTCAATTAAACACGAATGTGGAATTGCACTTTTACGATTAAAAAAACCACTCGAGTTTTATAAAGAAAAATACGGAACTGCTTTTTACGCGATACAGAAAATGTATCTGTTGATGGAAAAGCAACACAACCGTGGACAAGATGGTGCTGGTTTTGCAAGTATCAAATTGGACGTTGAACCGGGCGAACGCTACATCAGTCGTGTCCGTTCAAACGATCAGCATGCGATTCAAGATGTGTTTACGCAAATAAACGGACGAATTAGCGAAGAATTAAAGGAGCATCCCGAATATGTAAATGATATTGCTTTACAAAAAAAGCATCTTCCGTATGTGGGTGAATTATTTTTAGGTCACGTACGTTACGGTACTTTTGGAAAAAACAGTATTGAAAGCGTTCACCCCTTTTTACGTCAAAACAACTGGATGCACCGAAATTTAATTGTTGCCGGGAATTTCAACATGACAAATGTTTCGGAACTTTTCAATAGTTTGATTGAATTGGGCCAACACCCGAAAGAAATGGCGGATACGGTTACAGTTATGGAAAAAATAGGGCACTTCCTAGACGATGAGGTGACTGATTTATACTTTGAATGTAAGAATGAAGGACTTTCAAAAAGAGAAGCTTCTCCAATCATCGCAGAACGTTTAGACGTGAAGAAGATTCTAAAAAGAGCTTCGAAAGGTTGGGATGGCGGTTATGCAATGGCGGGACTTTTTGGTCACGGCGATGCATTTGTTTTCAGAGATCCTGCGGGAATTCGTCCTGCTTATTTCTATGAAGATGACGAAATTGTAGTGGTTGCTTCGGAACGTCCGGTGATTCAAACGGCTTTCAATTTAGATTTCGAGCAAATTAAAGAATTGCAACCTGGGCATGCATTAATCATTAAGAAAAACGGAACTGTTACTGAAGAAGAAATAATTACACCAGTAGAGAAAAAAGCGTGTTCTTTTGAACGCATTTATTTTTCTCGAGGAAGTGATGCTGAAATATATCAAGAACGTAAAATGTTAGGGAGATTGATTCTTCCAGCGGTTTTACAAGCGATTGATAACGATACGGACAATACTGTTTTTTCTTACATTCCAAATACAGCCGAAACTTCCTTTTACGGATTGGTTGAAGCCGCTCAAGATTTCTTGAACCAAAGAAAAAATAATTACATTTTAAAGAATAGAAATAAGTTAACAAAAGAGACTTTACAAGAACTTCTTGAAGTTAAAATTCGTACCGAAAAAGTGGCGATTAAAGACGCTAAACTCCGCACATTTATTACGGAAGACAGCAGTCGGGACGACTTGGTCGCTCACGTTTATGATGTGACTTATGGCGTAATTAAACCGGAAGACAACTTGGTCATCATTGACGACAGTATCGTTCGGGGAACTACTTTGAAAATGAGTATCATCAAAATGATGGACCGTTTGAAACCAAAAAGTATTGTAATTGTTTCATCGGCACCGCAAATTCGTTATCCAGATTGCTACGGAATTGACATGGCAAAAATGGAAGGATTGGTTGCTTTTAAAGCGACTTTGGAACTGCTTCGCGACCGCAATATGTTTAATGTTGTAGAAGAAGTTTACCAAAAATGTAAGAATCAAGAGCACTTAAAAGATAGTGAAATCGTCAATTTCGTCAAAGAAATTTATGCTCCTTTTGAACCACAAGAGGTTTCTGATAAAATTGCAGAAATGTTGAGTTCGCCGGAAATTAACGCAGAAGTAAAAATTATTTTCCAAACGGTTGAAAACTTACACATTGCTTGTCCTAAAAACTTAGGCGATTGGTATTTTACGGGAGATTATCCAACCCCTGGAGGCAATAGAGTAGTAAATAAAGCGTTTATTAATTTCTATGAAGGAAACGATGCACGAGCATATTAAGTTCTAAATGAGCACTTCATCGGATAAATATGCATTTCATCTGATTTTTTTGTTCAACAATGATCGTCAATATATATTTACAACACCATGACATTAGTAGGTTAAGTTTATGGTAGATTTGGGGCAAAAAAGGTGGATTAATTTCCACCTTTTTTATTTTATAGAAGTTCCATAATTTCTTTTTAGAATTATTTGGGTGTTGCCTAAAGGCTCGGGCTGTTCATTCCCGCTTTAATTGTCTCGTACCAAAAAGACGAGACAATTAAGAGCTCCACTTCCATCCCTAACACAAAAACCACCAGAGGCAGAAAAGATTTGCCAAGTTGAATTTATTTCAGCTTCTATACCAATTCGATTCCTTCGTAAATACCTAATACCTCCGCAAAAGTTTCAAAAATATATGCTGGATCTTCACTCGAAACCATTTTCATTCTGTGTTCCTTAAAGTTAGGAAGTCCTTTGAAGTAATTCGTATAATGACGACGTGTTTCTAGAATTCCGAGTTTTTCCCCTTTCCAATCCATTGCCCATTGCAGGTGATTTTTTGCGGCTTCCACACGTTGTTCAATTGTTGGTTTTGGCAAATGCGTTCCGGTTTCAAAGAAATGTTTTATTTCATTAAAAATCCAAGGATAACCAATTGCAGCTCGACCAATCATCATTCCGTCAAGACCATATTTATTTTTGTATTCCAATGCTTTTTCAGGAGAATCTATATCTCCGTTTCCAAAGATAGGCATCGTAATTCGAGGGTTTTTCTTAATGCGTTCCACGTGACTCCAGTCGGAATGACCTTTGTACATTTGAGCTCTCGTTCTTGCGTGAACCGTCAAAGCTTGCACTCCAATGTCTTGTAAACGTTCCGCCACTTCGTCGATATTGATTGAGTTTTCGTCCCAACCCAAACGTGTTTTCACAGTAACAGGTAAAGAAGTACTTCTGATAACTGCTTTTGTCAAACGAACCATCAAATCGACGTCCTTTAAAACTCCAGCTCCAGCTCCTTTGCAAACCACTTTCTTAACAGGACAACCAAAATTAATGTCAATTAAATCCGGATTTACCGTTTCCACAATTTTAGCTGACATTGCCATTGCTTCTTCATCACCACCAAAAATCTGAATTCCCACAGGCCGTTCGTAGTCAAAAATGTCCAACTTCTGCCGACTTTTTATCGCATCACGAATCAATCCTTCTGAAGAAATAAATTCCGAATACATCATATCTGCTCCGTGAAGTTTGCACAACCTGCGAAAAGGCGGGTCACTCACATCTTCCATTGGAGCTAATAATAAAGGGAAATCGGGTAATTCTATGTTGCCTATCTTGACCATCTACTGCATTTTGGGTGCAAATTTACGATTTTAAATTTTAGTGCTAAAGTATTTTCTTCTCCGTCAAATATTTCCAATATCTTTTTGGAACATGTTGCACGTGCAATTTGTCGTTTTTGCGTTCTTTAATATTCGTGTGGTCAAAATATTCAATCCACAATTTTTGATAATTTAGTTCCTTTTCGTGGAGCAATTCTTTTTTATGGCTTTCGCCAAATTGAATTGGATTTTCGAGCGAAATAATCTCCACCACATTCAAATCGTAATAAACGCCGTAACCTCTTTTCGAATCATAAATCAACCATTTTTGGTCTTGGTAACGGTTTTTGAAATGGGTGATTATTAACGTCAACACGTCAAAATCAGGGAAAATTTCAGCAAAGTAAATTTCGTCTTTCAACAATTCAAACCGAATAAAAGCTTTCATTCTGTGGCGTTCACGGTTGACACTTTTGACAAATTTCGACAATTGCATTACGAAAGAATTCGAGTAATCTTTCAGAATATCTTTACCTGGATTCTCAACTGCATAAGTAATGACTTGCAATAAAACCATTTCGCGCGAAGCATCTTCAGACAAAAAAGTGTAAAGCATTTGCTGAATGCCACTTTTGCCTAATTGCTTTTCGAGTTTTTTTAAAACGCGATCTGATTTCTCAGAATTAGTGATAATTTCTATTGGTTCGGCAAAGAAGGAGTTTTGAAAAGTCCCTTCATGGACAATCTGAACGTCTTGGTATTTGAATTCGAAAACTTCAAAAACAGCTGTTAGAAATCCTTCAAAGGTTTTATCGTAGAAAAGTATCGTCATTCAAAAGGGAAGTTTGGTTGCTGAATGGATTTTCGAATTTGCTTTTAGTATCGCCAACAATCAGACTTTTCAAATGCACCGAATCAAGATGAATCAAGTTTTTATTTGAATTGGCAACCACTACAAAATATTTCGCTCGATTGGTGGCAACCCCCATTTTTTGCAAATGTTCTAAAGTGAGGTTTTGAAACTTTCTTGCATTCACAATTTTATAAGCAGATTTTACGCCAATTCCAGGTACACGAAGAATCATTTCTAACGAAGCTGTTTGCAAAGCCACTGGAAAATCCGTGATGTTTCTTAAAGCCCAACCTAATTTTGGGTCGACTTCCAAATCGAGAAATGGATTGTTTTTCGCTAAAATTTCGTTCGCTTTAAAACCGTAAAACCGCATCAGCCAATCGGCTTGGTACAATCTATTTTCACGAACAAGAGGAACTTGCGAACCCAACCCTGGCAATCTTGCGTCATTTGAAACGGGAACATAACCGGAATAATACACGCGTTTCATGCTGAAGTTTTTGTAAAAATGGTCGGCAACTTGGATGATTTGTAAATCGGTTTCCGGACTTGCACCAACTATCATTTGCGTACTTTGTCCCGCTGGAGCAAACTTTGGAGTCGACTTGAATTTTTTACGTTCGTCTTTGTATAAATTGATTTCATTTTTGACAAAACCCATTGGTTTAATCATTTGTTGGTGGTCTTTATCAGGAGCTAATAATTTCAAACCTGATTCTGTTGGGATTTCGAGGTTCATACTCAATCTGTCGGCATAAAGTCCGGCTTCTCGCATCAATTCATCGCTCGCTCCTGGAATACTTTTTAAGTGAATATATCCGTTGAAACTGTGTTCCAATCGTAATTTTTTCGCCACACGAACCAATCGTTCCATCGTATAATCGGCATTTTTGAAAATTCCTGAACTCAAAAACAAACCTTCGATGTAATTCCTGCGGTAGAAATTCATGGTTAAATCTACGACTTCTTCCACCGTAAAAGCAGCACGTTGGATGTCGTTGCTTTTTCTAGTGACACAATAGGCACAATCGTAAATGCAAAAATTTGTAAGTAAAATTTTGAGTAAAGAAACACATCGTCCATCTTCTGTGTAGGTATGGCAAATTCCCGACGAAGAGGAATCGCCTAAACCTTTGTTGGTGTTTTTGCGGTTTCCTCCACTTGACGAGCACGAAACGTCGTACTTTGCAGCATCTGCGAGAATTTCTAATTTTTCTTTAACTCTGTCGTAATCCACGTGTTGAAATAAATTTGGGATAACAAAAATAGGGCAACAAAATGGTTTTTAAATTTAAATTGTGTTTTTTAATACTTGTTTAATCTTTGGGTTTTTTTGTATTGGATGACGTGCTGTTTGGATAAAATTTCAGTCAGAATTTCAGTTGAAAATTATCTTTTACTATTTGATTGTAAGCGTTTCAAGTTATACTCTAATCTACTATCTTTGCGGATTAATTCAGCAGGAGTTATTTTGAAAATGAAAAGAGCTGGGTTACGAAAATAGTTGCGTTAGGGATGGAAGCGGAAATCCTTTATGGCCCGTAGTTCGGGACATAAAGATTGAGAGTGGACAGCCCGACCTCGTCTCGTCTCTAAAGACGACACGAGGGAACGCCCACAAAAATATTAATTAAGGAAACGACGGAAGAAACAATTTGGTTTCTTGAACAAAATAGAACAGTTTTAAATGAAACACATTAGAAATTTTTGCATTATTGCCCATATTGATCACGGGAAAAGTACGCTTGCGGATCGACTTTTAGGAGCGACACAAACGGTTACGGCTCGTGAAGAAAAGGCTCAATTGCTGGACAGTATGGACTTGGAACGCGAACGTGGAATTACGATTAAGAGTCACGCGATCCAAATGGAATATACGTATAAAGGAGAAGAATACATCTTGAACTTGATTGACACTCCTGGACACGTAGATTTTTCTTATGAAGTTTCGCGATCCATCGCCGCTTGTGAAGGAGCGCTTTTGATTGTCGATGCCGCTCAAAGTATTCAAGCTCAAACCATTTCTAACTTGTATTTGGCTTTAGAAAATGATTTGGAAATTATTCCGGTTCTTAATAAAGTGGATTTGCCTAGTGCGAATCCAGAAGAGGTAAGCGACGATATTATTGATTTATTGGGTTGCAAGCTGGAGGATATTATTCACGCTTCAGGTAAAACTGGTCTTGGTGTAGAAAATATTTTAGCAGCGATTATTGAAAAAATTCCACCACCAAAAGGGAACAAAGAAGAACCTTTGCAAGCCTTGATTTTTGATTCACATTACAATCCGTTCCGTGGTATTGAAGTTATTTTTCGTGTGAAAAATGGTGAAATCAAGAAGGGTCAGAAGATTAAATTCATGGCAACTGGAAATGAATATTATGCGGATGAAATTGGTACTTTGAAACTAAATCAAGTTCCGAAGAACATCATTTCTACAGGAGATGTTGGTTATTTGATTTCAGGAATTAAAGAGGCGAAAGAAGTAAAAGTGGGCGATACCGTGACTGATGCTAAAACGCCAACTACAAATATGATCAAGGGTTTCGAAGATGTGAAACCAATGGTTTTTGCAGGAATTTATCCTGTAGATACGGAAGATTACGAAGATTTGCGTTCTTCGATGGAGAAATTGCAATTGAACGATGCTTCGCTTGTGTTTTTACCGGAGAGTTCAGCGGCTTTAGGTTTTGGTTTCCGTTGTGGCTTCTTGGGAATGTTGCACATGGAAATTATTCAAGAACGTTTAGAACGTGAATTTGACATGACCGTGATTACAACGGTTCCCAACGTTTCGTATTTTGCGTACACGAAGAAAGATCCTGAAACAGCATTTATAGTTAATAATCCAACCGATTTACCGGAGCCATCTAAATTGGATCGAGTGGAAGAGCCGTATATTAAAGCAACGATCATTACGAAGTCAGATTACGTAGGTAATGTTATGAGTTTGTGTATTGAAAAACGCGGATTGATTACGAACCAAACTTATTTGACTACGGAACGTGTAGAATTGACTTTTGATATGCCATTAGCGGAAATCGTTTTTGACTTTTACGACCGCTTAAAAACGGTTTCAAAAGGATATGCATCGTTTGATTATTCACCTATTGGAATGCGAACTTCAAAGTTAGTTCGATTAGATGTTTTATTGAATGCAACATCTGTAGATGCACTTTCGGCTTTGATTCACGAAGACAATGCCTTTCACATTGGTAAAAAAATGTGCGAGAAGTTGAAAGAATTGATTCCTAGACAGCAATTTGATATACCTATTCAAGCTGCAATTGGTGCTAAAGTGATCGCTCGTGAAACCATTAAAGCACTTCGTAAAGATGTAACGGCCAAATGTTATGGTGGTGATATTTCGCGTAAGCGTAAACTTTTGGAGAAACAAAAGAAAGGTAAAAAACGTATGCGACAGGTTGGTAATGTAGAAATTCCTCAAGAAGCGTTTATGGCGGTTTTGAAGTTAAATGACTAAAATTCCTTTAGATTATAAAGAATAGGCCTCGATAGCAAAAGTTATCGAGGTTTTTTTTAAAGAATTTTCAAAAAAGCTGTTCGTGTTCAACTTAAGGTGATTGAGCTGGATTTTTTCGATTATATCTCTTATTAATAGAAATAACATATAAAGAAAATGTTGTAAGAATTTACTTCAATTTTTGTCATAGTTTTACTTAGTATTTATGAACAAAACATATCTATTAAAATTTAAACTTTAAAAACAAACATTATGAAGACAAAATTTTTAACAGCAGCTGCATTAATTTGCACGTTTTTTTACTCTAATGCACAAGTAAACACGATGAACAGCGACGTGGAAGAAGAAATGAATTCTTCTAAAGGGATGACTTTTGATCGTGGAAACATGTTCGTTGAAGGTGGCCTAAAAATTACAACTGGAGGAGAGGAAGATGCTTACGCCGTAAATGCTAAAGTGGGTTACTTTCTTAGTCCTAGAGTAGCAGTTGGAGGTCAAGCTTCTTTTGGGAGTATTGATAACGACGTAACAAATGTTAAAACAGACGTATTCGGAATTGGTGCTTTTGCTCGTTACTACTTCTTAGAATTAGACAGCAAAAGATTAAAAGCCTATGGAGAAGCTGGTTTAGGATTTGGAAAAAACAAAACGGAAGGACCTACATTTTCAGATAATAACAACAGTGTAACTGCTGATATTAATTTAGGTTTGAACTATTTCTTTACAAAGAACTTTGCTGCAACGTTTACTTTAGCAAATGTGTTGTCTTACAACAGCGTTTCTCCAGAAAATGGAGATTCAGTGAACAAATTTGAATTGAATGTTAACTTGTTTGAAAACATTTTTGCTCAACCACAATTTGGACTTTTATACAAGTGGTAAATTTTTTTAGTTAGTTATATTATAAAAACCGTCTTGAACTTTTCAAGACGGTTTTTTTATAAAAAGAAACCCTTCAAATTTTACATCTGTAGGGTTTGCTTTTTTTAAAAGAATTTCGAATTACAATTTCTTTCTATTGTCGTTTGAATTTGTATCGATCAACTTGTTGTATGGATCTACACCCACTTCAGTAGGTTTTTCGTCTACAATAATTACAAACTTGTTATTGATTTTTGTGACCTTGCGTTTTTCTAGATATAAAACTTTTTCTTTTGATTTCGACTTCGCGTCAACTTTATCAGAGAAAATTCCAATTTCAATATAGTCCTGCAACGGCAATGATTCTATTGGCTCTTTTTGATCTCGGTCTTTGTAACGAAGCGCTTTTCCATATTTGTCTGCATAAATACGTTTTCCTTTTTCGTCTGAATGGTACTTGCTGATATTCGCTTCAATCGTTACTTCGTATTTGCCATTTTCTAGTTTTTTAGAAGTTACTTTTTTGACGCCATTATCATACAAAGTAATTGTTTTGAACATGTCATTGATCAAATACTTCAAGGAATCCGGAGTAGCTTGATCTAAATACGATACAAACTCAATTGAGTTGGTATAAGGCGGTTCTTGATACGCTACTTTCTTAATGTAACTTTGAAGCGCATTGTTCATGTTTTTCTCGCCAATGTAATCGCTCAAAGCATATAAAACGAGTGAACCTTTGTTGTAATGAATGTACTGTTGGTTTTCATTAAACATCAGCGGTTGTTCTCTTTTACTTTCAAAAGTTCGACCTAGTAAATAATTATCTAAAGCGTCTTTTAAGAACATGCGCATTTGCGATTTTCCGTATTCTTTTTCTAATACTTTAAGTGAACTGTATTCTGATAAACTTTCAGACATTAGTGTTGCACCTTGTACATTCGCACCAATTACTTGATGAGCCCACCATTGATGTGCCATTTCATGTGAAGTTACTGAAAACGGGTAATCAACAGCATCTTTATCTTCGTCGTCAACATTTGCAATGAAACCAATTCCTTCTGAAAACGGAATTGTATTGGCAAATGATTGTGCAAATCCACCACCGGTTCTTGGAAACTCAATAATTCGAGCTTGACGGTGTTGGTATGGACTGAAATTTTCAGTATAGTAATCAAGAGATAATTTAACCGCTTTTACCATTCGGTCCAAGTTGTATTCGTGTCCTTTATGGTAATAAATTTCGATAGCGACATCTTTCCATTTGTCTTTTCGAACTTCATATCGAGCCGATTGATAGGCATAGAAATTCAACATTGGTCGATCCATTTTGTAGTGGAAATATTTTCTACCGTTTTCACTCCATTCTTTTTCAAGATAACCAGGTGCGATCGCAATTTGGTCGTCAGACGTGCTTACCGTAGTTTCAAACGAAACCCAATCCGCATCGTTAGAAATGTAATTATTCATTCGAGCGATAGAATCCGTAGCTTTTGCCATGCGTTCTTTTGGCTTCAAGCCATATTTTTCGCGCGTTTTATCGTCTTCTAATTCGCCATTACTTGAATATCCAATGCTCGGGAAATAACCGTTACTAATAAAAGTTCCATTGGCTAAAACTGGGGAGTTGTCACGTAAAATTGTATTGGGTTTATTCGTGATTTCCCAATTCATTCGAATCGAATCTCCAGGTTGTAAAGCTGTCTTTAATTTATAAATATTGAAATTAAACAATGAATCTTTCAAAACTAATGTTGTTTCAGCATCAAATTTAAAAACAGTTGGATAATCGTTAAAGTTAACAAACAAAGAGTCAATCGTTTTTTTAGTTTTATTCTTTAACCAATAAGAACCTGCTGCTTTAAAGTCTCTTGTGTTTGGAAAAATATCCATGTTGACTTTAATATCGGTAATTCTAGGTTGGGCATAATGCTCGAATTTTTTATAGTTTTTCTCCCAATCCACTGCTTGTTGTTCACTTTCTTTATCTGAGTAGCGTGGGTTTTCAATGTTGTTTACATAATAAATGTAACTTCCAAGTGCGAAAAAGCTAATTAAACTGATCGCTAATACCGCTCCAAAAGAAACGTTGAATCGTTTTTTAGCATTTGAAAAAGTTTCTTTCGCAGACATTGGAATCCCTCTTTTCCAAAATAATAAAGCCAAACAGAACAATGAAATTCCAAAAAGCGACCAATATATTTTATAGACATAATATAATTCGATGCTATTTCCATACCCGTTCATGTCCGAATAATTGTAGTTTGCACCTGAGTTGAAATTAAAGATTGCTTGCTCAATTCCTAATAAAGGTAAAAACTGAATTCCAATAGATAAGATCAATAAAACAAAGAATCCAAGAAGGTAATTTTTAAAAATGGTTTGTATAAATACCGCTAGAAAAGCCCAGATTACAAAGTTGATTAATTTCAACGCATACAATTCAAAGAAATAATGTCCGAGTTCAAAATTATAATAGCCATGATACGCTTGAATAGAAACTCCAGCGATAACGATGATTAAAAGTAGAACAATTTGCATCTTGATTAATGCAATGAATTTTGAACCTAATAAAGCCCAGTTTGGAATAGGAGTAACGTCAATTAAGTTGCCCATTCGTGAAGTATCGCCACGATGGATCAGCATTCCCGCAAATAAGAAAGTCAAGATATTGATAAAAAAGCTGAAAAAGGTTCCAGGAAGCATCAACATTTGCCACGTAACGGGATAAGTACTTGTTCCAAAAACTTGACCTGCAGTCATTGACATCAAAAGTAAAACGAGTAAGCCTACAAATGCAATAATTAAGAAGGCAAAATTTTTAATGATGAATTTGAAATCAAAATGAGATAAGCTCCACATTGTTTTGAAGTTCTGCCAACCGCTGTAATCATATTTTACTGTTGGAAGTTTGATCGCTGTAATTCCCCCAAAATTATTTTTAGTTACACGATCGTTCTTTTTGCTTCTTCCAAAAGTTAAAGCCGTTTGTGTAAAGGAAAAGAAATAATAAAGTAATCCCAAAACTAAGGACGAAATACCTAACCAAATCAAGCGATTGTAAATAATGACTTCTTTAAAAGGAAGTAAATTATTGTTTTGTTCAGCAACAGTCCAATATTTGGTGTAATAGCCTAGCGCTTCCTCGCCAAAGGGTTCAAAAAGTGCCACCATGTAACGATTATCAATATCTCGTGTAAAACTGCTTAAGATTATGGTAATTAAAATCAGCACAATTACTCCTATGAAACCCACAGAAATATTTCTGGTAATCGTCACTAAAGCAAAAATAATTACCCCAAAAAAGAATAAATTAGGGATGACGTAAACAAGATAAATTTGAACATACGCCAACATATTAAACGGAAGCAATAAATCCTGATTAGCCCAAGGAAGGACAGAAGCCACTGTAATTCCCGCCATTATTGACAACGTAATAATGATGACAACCAGTAAGGAACTTAAAAATTTTCCGCCAATATAATCCCATTTTGTAAAAGGATAACTAAACAAAATCGTGTGCATGTTGTACCTGAAATCCCGGTATACCGACGAACCAATAATGATGGGAAGTAGGAAATAGATTAAGTAATTCATCCCGTTGATAAATTCGCTTAACGCTAACGGTGAATTTGCCATAGAATTGCTTCCTCGTGATGCGGTAATGCTGTCAAAAACACCAAAACTTGTTGCAGCAATAAAAGCAGACATGATAAAAAACAGGAATATAAAAATATAAAAAGACGGGTTTTTCAACCATCTTTTAAACTCAAAGTTGAATATAGTTGAAAACATATTATTGGTCGGATTTAAGTGCAACAAAATAAACATCTTCCAGTTGGGGTTCAGCATTTATGAACGTGTCGTTCGGAGCTGTTTCACTGTAAACTTTGATGTTTAAGGTGTTGTCTTGGTTATACTTTTCGGAAATAACATTAAAATTCGCTTTGTATTCTTCTAAATCTTCGCGTATAATAATTTTTGTCCAAATGTGTCCTCTCAAACGGTCTTCTGCTTCTTTTGGAGTTCCGTGTGCCAAAATTTTTCCACCGTTTAAAATTGCCATATTGTGACACAATTCTTTCACGTCGTCCACAATGTGTGTTGAAAATATAACGGTATGATTGGTTCCAATTTCACGTAAAACATTTAAAAATCGGTGGCGTTCTGCAGGATCTAAACCAGCAGTTGGTTCATCCACAATAATCAATTTTGGATTGTTCAGTAATAATTGTGCAATTCCAAAACGTTGTTTCATACCACCAGAATAACCGCTGACATGTTTATTTCTTTGGTCGTATAAATTGGTTACTTCTAAAACTTTTTTAACAATCGCATCTCTTTCTTTAGCAGAAGAAATTCCTTTTAATCTTGCAAAATAATCTAAAAGATTTTTAGCCGACATATTGGGATAAACGCCAAATTCTTGTGGCAAATAACCCAGCACTTTTCGAAGTTCCATTTCATTTTCCAGTATATTGATTCCGTCAAATTCAATACTTCCAGAATCGGGTTTTTGCAAAGTAGCGATGGTTCGCATTAGCGATGATTTTCCAGCGCCATTTGGTCCCAAAAGACCAAACATTCCTGCTCCAATTTCTAAATTTAAGTGGTCTAATGCTTTAACGCCGTTTTTATAGGTCTTACTTAAATTTGTAATTTTAAGTTTCATATAATTGATTTTTTTAGGTTTTAAAATTTCTTTTTACTGATAAATTAGATTGTCTTATTGTAAAGAATTGGCATTAAGTATCTAAATCTTTATAAGTTGTTTAACTAATTAGTGGCGAATGAGCCGACTTTGTTACATAAATTATAAAAGTAATTTATAAACCCTGATTGTTCGTACCTTTGCGACTCTAAAAAAATTACTTTTTATAATGATTGAAGATAAAAATCAGCAACGTACGAGTCTTGGACAATTAGGTGAATTTGGTTTAATTGACCATTTAACGCAAAATTTTAAAGTTGTTCAACCTTCCACTTTGAAAGGCATTGGTGACGACGCTGCAGTTTTAGATTTTGGCGGTAAAAAAGCGGTGATTTCAACTGATTTGTTAATCGAAGGCGTTCATTTTGATTTGGCTTACATGCCATTGAAACATTTGGGTTACAAAGCGGTGGTTGTTAACTTATCGGATATTTGTGCGATGAATGCGAAACCAACACAGATTACAGTTTCTATAGCCGTTTCAAATCGTTTTCCATTAGAAGCACTTGATGAACTTTTTGAGGGAATCAATTTGGCTGCAAATCATTATAAAGTGGATGTAATTGGTGGAGATACAACTTCTTCTCAGAAGGGATTGATTATTAGTATTACTGCAATTGGAGAGGCGAATGCAGAAGATCTTGTGTACCGAGATGGAGCAGGAGAATCTGATTTATTAGTGGTTACAGGTGATGTGGGTTCAGCATACATGGGATTGCAGGTTTTAGAACGGGAAAAACAAGTCTTTTTGGTCAATCCAAATTCACAACCTGATTTAGATTTGTACGCTTATTTAGTAGAACGTCAATTGAAACCTGAAGCGAGGACGGATGTCCGAACTTTATTTCATGCTTTAGAATTAAAACCGACTTCAATGATTGATATTTCTGACGGACTTTCTTCAGAAATTATTCACTTGTGTAAAAGTTCGAAAGTAGGCTGTAATTTATACGAAGACAAATTACCGATTGATCCTCAATTAATTAACGTTTGCGAGGAATTCAACATTGATTCTACAACAGTGGCAATTAATGGTGGCGAAGATTATGAGTTGCTTTTTACCATCAAAATGGAAGATTTTGAAAAAATTAAAGCGAATCCACACTTTACTATTATTGGTCACATGACGCAAGAAAGTGAAGGCGTACATTTAATCACACGTGCCAATACTAAAATTGAATTACGTGCGAGAGGTTGGAATGCATTGGAAGAAAATTAATCTTCCAATGCAGATTTTTTTAATGATCGTCCACCATCATTTGTAGAACGGTTTCGCTTAAATACGTACCACCGTTTAATACTTTTTCAAAAGCATAAATTAATTCTTCAAAAGTCAAATCATTTTTGACGACTAATCCTTGTGGTTTCACGGTATCAAAAAAGTATTTGAATTTTAATTTTTCACTGTGCATTGTAAGCAAAAATATTTTGCATTCGGGCATTCTTTTTCGCAGAAGTACTGCTAAATCGACACCTGATTCAATATTTTTTTCAGGATAAGTGGGAATGCTGATGTCAAAAAAAGCAACGTCAAAATGGACAGGGCTATTTTCAATAATTTCATAACCTGATTTTCCTGAAATCGCTTCAGTACAAATTATCTCGTACTCGTCTTTCTTAAAACCATTCAAAGTATTTTTGTAGGCTTGAAGAATAAAGGGATGGTCGTCGACCATTAATAATTGAATTTTTTTCTTCATTTTGATTTATTTGGGGTTGTTTTTGGGTACTTTAAACAATAAGGTAGTGCCACTACCTATTTTCGAATCAATATGCATTGTTCCATTTAAGGTTTTCATTCGGCTCGTCATGTTCTTTAATCCGATGCCTTTCTTTTTCTTTTTTACGTCAAAACCTTGTCCGTTGTCTTTAATTTTTAATTCTAAAACATCGTTTTTTAGTTTAAAACTCAGCTCTATTTTTGATGCATTTGCATACTTATTTATGTTCTGAAATGACTCTTGCAATACGCGATACAAATTGATTTTAGTGATGTTGTCAAGTTCATTCCAATCAATTTTTTCGTCTTTTTCAACATTAATAAGAGTTCCGTATGCAGTTCTTTGATTTTCAATAAAATTGGAAACCATTAATACAAAGTTATTGAAAACGGCTGTTTTCTCTGTATTTAAATCGTGTGAAATTTCGCGGATTTCCCCTTCAAGGGTTTGTAATTGATCAATAAAAGTAGTTCTTTTTTCAATATCTTCTGCATCAGTACTTGAATTGAGTCGGCCTAAATCCATCCGTGTTCCAAATAATTTACCTAGAATACTGTCGTGTAATTCCTGGCCAATTTTTATTTTCTCGAGTTGGCGTACTTCTTCCACCTTTTCTTGTTGGGTTAACATCAGTTGATAGATTTCTTCATTAGCCGCTTGTTGCTCTTGAACCAATAATAATTCGCGATTTTTAGAAGCTTGAATCCGAATCACATAAACAAAAATTCCAATCACCAACAGTGAAAAACCCAGGTAGATCAGGGATTGTCTTTGTTCCACTAACTTGTCTTTTTGTTCAATAAGCTCATCTGTTTCAAACTCAATTCGAGCTAGCTTATTTCTAATTTGACGCTCTGAAAGTTGTAAGCTGTCGTTAATTCGAATATAATTTGAGGAATAGAAGGAAGAGTTTTTTGGATCTACTTTTGAAAGTTGCTTAAGTGAAAGTAATTCTTCGTTACTTAATTTTTTTTCTTTTGCTAATGAATAAGCTTCTTTTGCAAATTTTTGGGATAGCGGGATGTTTTGTTTGAAAGCATAGAACTCTGAAAGATTAAGTTTACTTCCTACAATACCGGGAAAATATTTTATACTATCTCTGATTTTTAAAGATTCGTAAAACAAACCTGGTAGAGAATTTAAATCATTTAATTTAAATTTAGAATAGGCAATGTTGTCAATTACTGTGGCATATAAGGAAACCTTATTTTCGAAAATGTTTTTTGACTTTAAACTTTCATTATAATACGCTAATGCCTTTTTATAGTTTTTCCTTTTTTGGTAAACGGCTCCTAAATTATTTAGTGAAGTAGCTTTTGATTGGAATTCGAAAGGAACATTTTGTTTTTTTAAAATTAGTAGTGCCTTATTATGATATTCAATAGCTTTATCAAATTCACTCAACTCGAAATAAATAACTCCTAGAACATTATTGGCCTCGTATGTTAACTCATCACTGCTTGTTTTTTTTAAAATTTCTAACGCATTAATCGCTGATCTTTCACTACCAATAAAATCTTTCTCGTTAAATTGAATTACAGATTTGTTTAAAAGTGTTTTAGCAACTTTTGAATCATCGTGTAGTTTAGAATAAATTTTTTCGGCGAAAAAATAATTTTGATAAGCTTTCTCTGATTCGAACTTGCTACCAAAATAATCTCCTAAATAGCTATATGCTTTTGCTAAGCTCGTTGAGTCTTTTGCTGCAGTTGCGTGAGAAATTATTAATTCAGTAGTTTCTCTGTAATTATCCATCGCATTCATATTAAAGTAGCGATTGGCAAGCTTAAAATAATTTTTTCGATTTAATGAATCGTTCGGAAGTGAACTTATAATTTTCTTTATACTATCAGCCGCGTTATGTCTGCTTTTAAAATCTAAAGATTCTTGATTTGCTTTTTCAAAGTAAAAATTTAAACTATCATTGTTTACATTTTCTAATGATATTGCCGTGTCGTCTTTACATGCAGCGAGTGATAGTGAAATAATTATAAAAAGACAGTAGAAAGTTTTCAATGAAAATTGATTTAATCCAGTCAAAAGTACGAAACAATCTCAATAAAAAAAGGACCATCTTTCGATAGTCCTTCAAATTATATTGACGATGAATTAATCATCTAGTTTTTTATTTTGTCCGATAACTACTCCGCCATTACCACCAGTTTTCAATTCAGCAATCAAATTATCTGATTTGCTTGATTTCTTAATTTGATTTGTGTTGTAAGATGACAAACCTAAAATTGCGATTGCGATTACAAATACGATTGCGATTACTTTTTTCATGATAGTAGGATTTTATATTTTAATATTTTTTTTACTTGTTTAAAATGATTTGTTTCATTTTGATAGTGTAAAACTACATCAGTAGAACTTGATAGTCAAACATTTAAAGTGGTATTGTGTAGATGCATCTCGTTCGTGAGTGAATGGATGGTTTTGAGGGGTAGTTGAAATTTTGAAAAGCGTTTAATTAATTATTGTATTTAGTTAAACAGTTATAAAAAAAAATGCTCCACGTATTAAGTAGAGCATTTTATATTTTAATCAGAAAATTATTACAATTCCTTGAAGTCATTATTAGAAATCAAACTTATAATTAAATCCACATTTTTCTTGTAAGATTTAGAAAATGGGAGTTGGACTTTACTGTTTTTAATGTAGCAAACATTATTTCCCAAATGAATTCGGGAAACATAATTCATATTAATGATATAACTGTTGTGAATTCTCACAAATTGTGGCGGCAACGTATTTTCAAAATGTTTCAAGGTTTTGAAAGCAGTAATTGTGTCACCGTTATTAATGTATAAATCCGTCGAATTATTGTCCGCTTGCAAATAAACAATATCTTCAGTATCTACAAATCGGTAGTCGCCATAGGATTTAATGCAAATGGTAGTTGGCGTATCTTCCACATTCCGTTCAAACTTCATGATGGTTTTACGCAACTCATGAATGTTTAGTGGTTTTAGCAAATAATCGAAAACTTCATTTTTTAAAGCTTCGTAAGCCAACTCTTTTCCTTTAGTCAAAACTACAATTCGCGGCATTGTTTTAACAAACCGATGCAATTCGTTAATTAGCGCCAAAGACAACCGACTTTCTTTATTTTCAGGATCAATTTCTAAAACAATCAATTTTGGATTGTGTTCTAGAACTAAATTTACAGCATCGTCATAATTATCAGCTTTACCCAACAAGAAATAGTTTGAAAAGCTGTCAAATGCGGACTGCGTTTCCAAAACGTCTTGCGGATTGTCGTCAATAATTATGTATGGATACTTCATTTCAGATCTAAAAATCTAACAGATTGCATGTTAGAACAGGTAAAAATATATATTTTAAAGTTATAAAATCGATTTTCATTGAAAAAAATACAATCAGTGTATCTAATTCCGACCAATTTCGTTGGGATATAAGTCACAAACGCAATCACTCTGCCAAAACTTTTTTGAATCTACATCCATAATTGTAATCGATCCTTTAAAAGCAGCACCAGTATCGACATTCCAAATATTAGCTTTCTGAACAGGAGTCTTTTCGCCAATGCGAGTTACCGGAGTATGTCCAATAAAAACCTCTTCATATAATAAAAACCTGGGCGGATAAAAGTGTGAGTCTTTGGGAATACGCGAATCAAAAGCCAGCGCCATTTCCCATAAGGTTCTGTCCCAATAAAGTAATTTCGGAAAATATTCACTCGTCACGCCTCTTAAATTTGTAAAACCAGCATGCACAAAAATTCTGTTTTTGTCGTCTAGATGGTAGTTTTCTAAAGATTTCAAAAACTGAATGTGAAAACGCTTTTTCTGTTCGCTGATACTTTCATACGCTTTGATGGTAGATTCTCCGCCATGCTTTTTCCACATTTCATTATACGTATCGGTCTCCAGATATTTTTGAAGTAGTTCATCGTGATTTCCTCGTAGAATAATACAGTTTTGCTTTCCACGAAGCTCAATTAAAAAATCTAACACTTGTGGCGATTCACTCCAACCATCTACATAATCTCCAAGAAAAACTAAAGTATCATTATTAGTTACTTCCGCTCGTTTTAAAACTTGTTTTAGTGCTTTTAATCCGCCGTGAATGTCGCCGATGACGAGGGTTCGTTTTGTTTTTATACTATCAATTAACATCATATTTCATTTTCCTTAAAATCCGCATTACTTCCTTAAAAGCAACGTAAACTATTTTATTTTCGGCAGCTTTCAATAAAGGTTTGGCTACAATCAATTGTTCTTTTGCATCTTCAAATCCGTTGAGGTAGCAAATCATTAACGTCGCAGGAACATTCTCTAAATCCTTTATTTCGCGATGCGATAATGCAAAACCTTTATTCATTTTTGAAATCAAAGCCAAATTAGAATTGTAAATGTGGTACAACATTTTCTTGTTGAATTCCGGTGGTGCAAAAAGCATTTCTCGGTCAATCTTATAATACCCATTTTCCTCAAAATGAATCGAAACGCGTTCTAAAGGATAAAAGCTTGTTTTATCATTCAATCCTAATGAAACATATTCGGTAATTGTAAAGTTGTCATCGTCATATTCAATTTGAACATCGTCTAGAACCGAATAAAACAACTTAATCTGTTCGTTAATTAATTCAATATCGACACGAGAATAAAAAGTCTGACCTTTAATTTTCTTTGGAATTCCAGCCCAACAAAGCACAAATAATTCTTTGAACACTTTGTACTTCGGTTGCATGTTTTTATGCCGATTGTTCATGAAATCCATCACACCATCCAAAGTATCGCCAATGCTATTTCTTGAATTATTTTCAATACTTAAAACCGTCGCTTCATTCTGGCTATTTTTCTCAAAACCTAATTCGGTTGGTTTTGTATTACTGCCAATTCGAACAAAAACAGATTGAGCAGGAATCGTATGAATTCCTTTTTTGAAAAAAGAAACAGAAGCATTTGGTTGAATCGTCACCAATCCAATTACTTTGTCTTTCGACAAATTAGGAAACTGAATGTTCTCATATCTAATCTTCGGTGGATTTTCTAAAAATGCATTTACCAAATTCTGAATCCGACTATCGTCAAAAAAATCATCACCAACAATCTCATTATCGTGGTCTTCCACACCAACCACAATATAGGAATTGTTGGTCGGGTTCGAGTTAGACAAAGCACAAATGTGTTTCAAAAATTTTGCTTTTCCCTCTCTTGTATGCAAATTCAACTGTCGTTTTTTGTCATAAAAACTATTCTCATCATTATGAGCGAGAAGATTTTTAATCAAAAGACGTTTGTTAATCATTTTTTTTGGAGATAGTTTTACACGGATTGCACGAATTTTCACGAATTAACTCGTGCCAATTTGTGAAATTCGTGGCTAAATTTTATTCTTCTTTGTTTCCTGCAAGGTCAAAAAAAAGATCTTGCACGATTAAGGTTTTCAATAATTACTAATCTGTGCAAATTCGTGAAATCTGTGTGAAAACCTATTTTACAAATTCTTATTCACAATAGTAGAAGAAGCTTGATCCACACTCATCACAACCAAATCTGCAATATTTACATGATAAGGCCGTGAAATCACAAAGTGAATTATATCTGCAATATCTTCCGGTTGCAATGGTTTAAAACCTTTGTACACTTGTCCTGCTCGTTCCGAATCTCCTTTAAAACGCACTTCTGAAAATTCCGTTTCCACCATTCCCGGATGAATCGCACCCACACGAATTCCAGTTCCGTTCAAATCCATTCGCATTCCTTGATTTATCGCGTCAACAGCGTGTTTTGTCGCACAATACACATTTCCTTTTGGATACACTTCTTTCGCAGCCGTCGATCCAATATTAATGATATGACCACTTTGACGCTCCAACATCTGTGGAATTACCGCTTTGGAAACATAAAGCAAACCCTTAATATTAATGTCAATCATCGCATCCCAATCTTCCGTCGAACCGTCTTGAATCGTATCCATTCCATGTGCATTTCCCGCATTGTTGATTAAAATATCAATTTGTGAAAAGTTTTCAGGGAGTGTTTTCATACTTTCCAAAAGCATATTCTGATTCCGAACGTCAAACTGCAACGAATGAACTTCCGTAAATGCACTCAACTCTGTTTCTAGTTCCTGCAAACGGTCGTTCCGTCTTCCACAGAGAATAATTCTAAAATTGTTTTGTGCTAAAAGTCGAGCCGTAGCGCGACCAATTCCGCTTGTCGCACCTGTAATTAAAACTGTTTTCATTTAATATATTTGTATTTTAACCACTTATTTTTGCCACGAATTACACGAATTTTCACAAATTAATTAGTGGGAATTCGTGCAATTCGTGGCTGCTTTTTATTTAATCAATTCGATGTCCCATACTTTCACTCCAAATCGCAAACCAATCTTCTTGCTCCAAATACATTTCAGTTGCTTTGTGAATATTCTGCAAACGAGCCGTATTCACAGTTCCAGCAAGTGGAATAATATTCGCCGGATGTTTTAAAATCCAAGCCAATAAAATCATATCACTTCCAATTTCGTATTTCTCAACCAATCGAGCCATTAACTTTTTTAAATCACGTGTTTGTCTCGTGTCTTCTCTAAAAACAGTCCCAAGCGGATTCCACGCCATCGGTTGGATTCCATGAATTTGCATGTAATCTAAACTTCCATCTGTCATCGCTTCAAAGTGAGTTGCTGAAAACTGAATTTGGTTATAATTCACATCCACTTTTGAGCGCAAAAGCTCGGTTTGAGAAGCAGTGAAATTTGACACACCGAAATCTAATATTTTCCCGTCTTTTTTCAATTGCGAAACTGCTTCTGCAATTTCTTCAGGATGCATCAATGGATTTGGTCTGTGGATAAGCAAAGCATCTAAATAGTCAGTTTGCAAATTATTCAACGAAGCATCAACCGATTTAATCATGCTTTCTTTCGAAGATTCATATTGTTTTATTCCTGTCGTGTCTTTTGGAGCATATAAAATCCCGCATTTTGAAATGAATTGTACCTTTTCGCGGTCTATTTTACTTGCTTTGAAAGCTTTTCCAAAGTCGGCTTCCGTCGTATAATCGCCATAAATTGCAGCATGGTCAAACGTCGTGATTTTGTTTTCTACACAAACGTTTATAATGTTGGACATTTCAGAAGTTGAAAATTTTTTGTCCCAACTTCCCCAGTTCATTGTACCTGCAATAATGCGTGAAAATCTTGAGTTCATAAGTATTGATTTATTGTTTTTGTAAATGTTGAATTTCTCTTAAGTTCCGACTCTAATTAATTCCTTGAAATCGTTAATGTTAGCAATTTTCATGAGTCTTATTTTAAGTTCTTAAATTTATAAAAACAAAATCACAATTCGTCCTTAAAACCAAAGGTTTCTTACAAGTTTTAACCAATTCTTAACATCAAACTTCTAAAAAAAAATTCAATTTGCATCGTTATAATTTTACACTGAAAGTTACCTTAATATTAGAGACAAAATGGAAGAAAATTCGGCTACTTTAGACATTAGAGCGATTAATGAAAAGATAGAACGCGAAAGTGCATTTATCGACCTGCTGAACATGGAAATGAACAAAGTAATTGTAGGTCAAAAACACATGATTGAACGATTGCTGATTGGACTTTTAGGCCAAGGACATATTTTACTTGAAGGAGTTCCAGGATTGGCAAAGACTTTAGCGATTAATACCTTGTCGCAAGCAATTGAGGCCTCGTTCAGTCGAATTCAATTTACACCCGATTTACTTCCGGCAGACGTTGTTGGAACAATGATATACAACATTAAAGCGAACGAATTTTCGATTAAGAAAGGTCCGATTTTCGCAAACTTCGTTTTGGCAGATGAGATTAACCGTGCTCCAGCAAAAGTACAATCCGCTTTGTTAGAAGCGATGCAGGAAAAGCAAGTAACTATTGGCGATACGACGTTTAAGTTAGACCGTCCGTTTTTAGTTTTGGCTACGCAAAATCCAATTGAGCAAGAAGGAACGTATCCTTTACCAGAAGCACAAGTCGACCGTTTTATGTTGAAAACCGTTATCGACTATCCAAAAATGGAAGACGAAAGAATGGTCGTTCGTCAGAATTTAAAAGGTGCTTTTGAAAAAGTAAATGCTGTTATTTCTGTTGAACAAATCGTTCGTGCTCAAGCAGCAGTTCGTGAGGTTTATATGGACGAAAAAATCGAGAAATATATTCTTGATATCATTTTTGCTACTCGTTATCCAGAACAATATAAATTAGAAAGCTTGAAACCGTTAATCAGTTTCGGAGCTTCTCCACGTGGAAGTATCAATTTGGCTACAGCCGCAAAATGTTATGCATTCATCAAACGCAGAGGTTACGTGATTCCAGAAGATGTTCGTGCTGTTGTGCACGATGTCTTGCGTCACAGAATCGGAATTACTTACGAAGCCGAAGCAGAAAACATCACTTCAGTTGACATCATTAATAAGATAATCAACGAAATCGAGGTGCCTTAAATTTAGTTTACAGTTATCAGTTATCAGTTTCCAGTTACTCGAGAAACTGACAACGCACAACCGACAACCGACAACTAAAGAAAGATGGATACAAAAGAGCTATTAAAAAAAGTACGAAAAATCGAAATCAAAACCCGAAGATTGAGCAATCACATCTTTTCGGGGGAATACCATACGTCGTTTAAAGGACGCGGAATGACTTTTTCGGAAGTGCGACAATACCAATACGGCGATGACATTCGAGCAATCGATTGGAATGTTACGGCTCGATACAATGAAGCTCACGTCAAAGTTTTCGAGGAAGAACGCGAGTTGACGATGATGTTGATGGTTGATATCAGTGGTTCATCAGGTTTTGGAACTAAAAATGCTTTTAAAGAAGATATTATTACGGAGATTTCGGCAACGATGGCTTTTTCGGCGACTCAAAATAATGATAAGATTGGATTGATTTTATTTTCCGACCAAATCGAACTTTATATTCCACCGAAAAAAGGGAAATCGCACGTATTGCGAATTATTCGTGAGTTGATTGAATTTCAACCCAAAAGTAATAAAACTGATGTTGCTCAAGCGTTGAAGTTTTTGTCAAGCACTCAAAAAAAGAAAGCAATTGTATTTCTGATTTCTGATTTTATGTCGGCTGATTATGAGCATACGTTGAAAATTGCTTCTAAAAAACACGATATTACCGGAATTCGAGTGTATGATATTCGGGAAGAGAAAATGCCAAATTTAGGTGTTGTTCCAATGCTTGACGCAGAATCGGGAAATGTTGAATTAATAAATACCGGTTCAAAACAAGTCCGCATGGAATATGAAAAATACTACCACGAAAAAGTAAAATATTTCAAAGAAACGTTTAGCAAATGCGGTTCAGGTGTAGTAAATACAAGAGTCGACGAAAGTTATGTGACTAAATTATTGGGTTATTTTAAATCGCGCTAATCCAACGTATTACTATTTTTAAAAAATGAAAATTAAAATATATATTTTATTATTGCTTTGTACCAACGCGCTTTTTGCTCAAAAAGTGACGACTTCCATTGATACAACAAAAAACAAAATTGGAGCCCAGTTCAATTTGACTTTAAAAGCCGAAGCGGATACTGCGACACAAGTGACTTTTCCGTCAGGGAAAAATTTCGGTGTTTTGGAAGTAATTCGTTCGTATAAAGTAGACACAATTAAAAACGGCGGTCGCTATGAATTGATTAAGAAATACGGATTGACGCAATTTGATTCAGGGAAATATACAATTCCGTCTTTAAAAGTGTTGTTTGGCAAAAACGTTTTGTTTTCTGATTCTTTATCAGTTACCGTTCAAAATGTTGCGGTTGATACTTTGAAACAGAAGATGTACGAAATAAAACCAATTGCAAAAGCAGAAAGTTCTTCGTCTTGGATTTGGAAATGGATTCTTGGAATTTTGCTTATCATCGGAATTGGAGCTTTGGTTTATTTTCTAATGCGAAAATTTCAAAAGAAGAAAATCGAAGCTGTTATTTACAAATCGCCAATTGAAAAAGCGACGAATTTGCTGAATAATTTGGAAAAAAGAGAACTTTGGCAAAAAGGTGCGATTAAAGAATATTACAGTGAATTGACTAATATCGCTCGAAATTACATTGAAGAAGCGATTGAAATTCCAGCGATGGAAAGCACAACTTCTGAATTAATTGCCGGTTTGCGAAAAGCATCTTTGAAAAAGAAAATGAAAGTTTCGCCAGAGACTTTGGAGAATTTAGAACGCGTTTTGATGCAAGCCGATTTAGTGAAGTTTGCCAAATCAAAACCACTAGATTTCGAAATTGCTGAAGACAAAAAGAAAATTGAGAAAACGATTCTTACGCTTGACAACGCGATTCCAGAAGCTGTAGAAGATGAAGGTGATATTTTAAACGAAGCCCAACGTCAGAAATTAATCAAACAAAAATTACGCAAGAAAAAAATTACTCGAATTGTAGTTTCAATTCTTGTTGTTTTTGTAGTGCTTTTTGGAACAGCGATTTTCTTCATTGCAACGAAAGGATTTGATTATTTGCAAGACAATCTTCTTGGACATCCGTCGAAAGAATTAGTGGAAGGCGAATGGGTAACGAGTGAATATGGCGATTCAGGAATTCACATCGAAACCCCAAAAGTACTGACGAGAATTGACGTTAAAAAGACGTTGCCAAAAGAAGCTTTTGCAGTAATTAAAGATATGCAAACGTTCAGTTACGGAAGTATTATGAGTAATTTTTCCGTGTCGATTTCAACGTTGCAATACAAGAAAGAGACGAAAGTTGATTTGAAAACTGCGGTTGAAGCGACAATGCAAATTTTCGAATCGCAAGGAGCAAAAAACATTATTGGCGACCAAGGCGAGTTTACAACACGCGAAGGAATTAGCGGAATGAAAGGTTACGGAACGTTTACGATTCTAAATCCTCTTGACAAGAAAAGCTACGAAATGTATTATGAAACGATTATTTTCGCGCAAGACGGCGGATTACAACAAATTAATATCGTTCAAAAACAAGGTGATAAATACGCAAAAGAAATTGCAGAACGCGTTTTACAATCGGTAGAACTTAAAAGAGACGACAAATGATGACGAATGTAACTTTTTTAAATCCCGGTTTCTTTTGGTTCTTTTTGTTGATTCCCATTGCGATTGCTTGGTATATTTGGACGCGAAATAATCAATCGGCAACTTTGAAAATGAGTTCGCTAAAAGGTTTTTCTACGTCGAAATCAGTTTTGGGTAAATTAAAACCTGTGTTGTTTGTTCTGCGAATTTTAGCTTTATCGGCTTTAATAATTGCAATGGCTCGACCACGAACGGTGGATATTAGTAGTCAAACCAAAACCACAAAAGGAATCGATATTGTTTTAGCGATTGACGTTTCGAGTAGTATGTTGGCCAAAGATTTAAAGCCAAACCGAATGGAAGCTTTGAAAAAAGTAGCTTCTGAATTTATCGAATCTAGACCAAATGACCGAATCGGATTAGTTTTATATGCGGGAGAAGGTTATACAAAAGTGCCAGTGACGAGTGATAAAGCCGTTGTTGTTGACGCGTTGAATAGTATAAAATTCGACAATGTGTTGCAAGACGGAACAGCAATTGGAACAGGATTGGCAACAGCCATAAACCGTGTAAAAGACAGTAAAGCGAAAAGTAAAGTGATTATTTTGCTAACAGATGGAGTCAATAATTCAGGAACAATTGAACCGGAAACCGCTTCTGATATTGCAAAAGAATACGGAATTAAAGTCTACACAATTGGTTTAGGAAGTAACGGAATGGCAATGTATCCGTATTCTGTTGCACCAAACGGCGATTTTATTTTCAGAATGATGAAAGTAGAAATCGACGAACAATTACTGAAAAATATTGCAAAAAACACAGGCGGAAGATATTACAGAGCCAATTCAAACGCGAAGTTAGAAACGATTTACGATGAAATTAATAAGTTGGAAACCACAGAAATCGAAGAACTAAAATTCTACGATTACGATGAAAAATACCGACCGTTTTTGATTTTCGCAGGAATATTATTGTTGCTTGAAGTAGGATTACGAAATACGGTTTACAGAAGTTTTATTTAAAATTTCGATTAGTTGAAAAAATGGAATTAGACGAAAAAAAATATTTATATCTTTTATTTATTCTGCCAATTTTGGTGGTGATTTTCCTGTATAATTTATATTGGAAAAGAAAAAAGCAACGCGAATTTGGCGATGTAGAATTGGTAAAAAGATTGACACCTGAAAAATCAGTTTTTAAATCCGTTTTGAAATTTGTGATTTTGCTTTTGGCATTTGCTTGCTTCATAATTGCTTTGGTTAACCCAAAAATCGGAACCAAAACCGAAACCGTGAAACGAGAAGGAATTGACATTGTGTTTGCTGTAGACGTTTCTAAAAGTATGCTTGCCGAAGATATCGCACCGAATCGGTTGGACAAAACCAAGCAGATTATTTCGCAAGTTATCAATGAATTAGGAAATGACCGAATTGGCGTTGTAGCTTATGCCGGAAGTGCTTTTCCAGTTTTACCGTTGACTACGGATTACGGCGTGGCCAAAATGTTTGTGCAAAGCATGAATCCAGGAATGGTTTCTTCGCAAGGAACTTCATTGGAAGAAGCGATTAAGATGTCGGAAAGTTATTTCGACGAAAAAAGTAAAACCAGCAAATTGGTGATTTTGATTTCGGACGGTGAAGACCATTCTGAAGGAGCAAAAGCAACCGCGGAAGAAGCAAATAAAGCAGGTTTAAAAATCTTGACAATCGGTGTTGGAACTGCAAAAGGAGGTCCAATTCCGTTGAAGAGAAACGGCGTCGTAGAAAGTTTTCAGCGTGACCGCCAAAACGAAGTGGTAATTACAAAATTGAATGAAAGTAGTTTGCAAGAAATTGCCAAAGCGACAAAAGGGAAATACATCAACGGAAGCAATACCAAAGAAGTGGTTGATTTTGTCAAAAAAGCATTGGAAAACATAGAAAAAACCGAATTTGAATCGACACAATTCACCGACTTTAATTCACAGTTTCAATGGTTTTTAGGGTTCGGAATGTTGTTGGTTTTTGTAGATATATTTCTGTTGGAGAAAAAAACAGGATGGGTGAAAAAGATGAATTTGTTTAACGAAGAAAAAATTAAAAACTAGCGTGATGACTTATAAAAATATAGTTGTAGTCTTGGCGATTCTTTTTTCTTTGGTAGTCAAAGGACAGGAAAAAGACAAGAATTTGCCGGAAGGGAATGAAGCTTTCAACGAAAAAAATTATGCAGATGCGGAAACGAATTACCGAATTTCTGCGTCTAAATTTCCAAAGAAAGCGGATTCGTATTACAATTTAGGAAATACAATTTACACCATAAATCAACCCGCAGAAGCGAAGTTTGCTTATCAAAATGCGATTAAAAACGCCACGACAAGAGCTGAAAAACATAAGGCTTTTCATAATCTTGGAAATGTTTTGATGAAAGAAAAAAATTACGAAGGAGCGGTTAATATTTACAGACAGGCTTTAATTAACAACCCGTCTGACGATGAAACGCGTTATAATTATGCTTTGGCAAAGAAAATGTTGAAAGAAAATCCGCCGAAAGACGAGAAGAAAAACGACAAAGAAAAGGACGAGAAAAAAGAGCAGGATAAGAAGGAGAAGGAAGATAAGAAAGACGGCGACAAGGATAAAAAGGACAATAAAGGCGATAAAGACAAGGACAAAAAGGATGAAGGTAAAAATGAGAAAGACGACAAAGGCGACGGAAAGAAGCCAAAAGAAGGTCAGATTTCGCAACAACGCATCCAGAATTTGCTTGACGCGGTAAATAATGATGAGAAAAGAGTGCAGGAAAAAGTCAATGCACAAAAGGTAAAAGGAAAACCCGTGGAAACCGATAAAGATTGGTAAACCAATTGTAATTACAAAAATGTAAGTTAGAAAATGAAAAAGTTACTTCTATTATATGTATTCTTTTTTAGTGTAGCCACTTTTGCGCAACAAGTTGAATTTGAAGCTAAAGTCAGCAAAACTTCGCTTGGATTGAACGAGCGACTTCGTGTTGATTTCTCAATGAATGCAGATGGTGATAATTTTACACCACCTGATTTTGATGGTTTTCGAGTGGTGAATGGTCCGATGCAACAAGTGAGTCAATCGTGGGTAAATGGACGTTCGTCGTTTAATAAAAGTTATTCGTATTTTTTATTGCCTACGCGAAAAGGAAACGTAACTATCAATCAAGCCAGTATTGAAATCAACGGTCAAACGTATAAAACGTCGCCGGTAAAAATAAATGTAGGCGCTGCAATTGATGTTCCTAAAAACCCACAAGACGCGCCACAAATTTCGGCAAATGATGCGATTCATCTTGTTGCTGAAGTTTCAAAAGTGAATCCATATATCAACGAACCGATTACTGTGGTTTACAAATTGTATTTCAGTTACAACATCGGAATTACAAATTGGCGTGAATTAGACAAACCGAAATACAACGATTTTTGGAGTCAAAACATTGATATCAAGCAATTAGTTGTTGAAGAAGGAAATTATAATGGCGAAAGAGCACGCGTAGTTACGTTGCGAAAAACAGTTTTGTATCCTCAAAAATCAGGTAAGTTATCTATCGAACCTTTGTCAATGGATATTGATTTAGAACTTCCTACAAACCGTAGAAATTTCTTTGGCCAAGTACAAACAACACAATCAAACAAGAGAGTTTCGGCTGGAGCCAAAACTATAAACGTAAAAGCGTTGCCTGAAAATGGTAAGCCAGCAGATTTTACAGGAGCGGTTGGAAACTTTAATTTCGAAGCAAAACCATCAAAAACAACTTTGAAACACGGCGAAAGTTTAGAGTTGAAAGTTGTAGTTTCAGGAACAGGAAATTTAAAATTATTTACCTTACCAAAACCGGTCGTGCCAACAGCTTTAGAAATGTACGACCCTGTTCATAAAGAAAATGTCAATTCTCCATTGAGCGGAATGACGGGTTCCATCTCCGATACTTACAAGGTTATTCCTCAATACAAAGGCGAATATCCAATCAAACCGATGACTTTTTCGTACTTTGATTTGAAATCGCAGCGTTACAAAACCATTTCTTCACCTGAAATAATGGTCAAAGTTTTAGACGGTCCAGAAAGTACAGCTGCAGTTGCTGCTCAAAGTCCTGATGAGCCATCGAATAAAAGAACGATTACTGCGAATTCTAAATTTGAGTTCATCAAGTTGAAAACAGATTTGAAACCAATCAAACAAGAGGACTTTTTTGGAAGTTCATTGTTTTATGGGTTGGTGATTTTTCCGTTTTTGTGTATTCCAATCTTAATGATTTTCAGAAGTAAAAAAGAAGCGAGAGATGGTGACGTTACAGGAAACCGCATTCGTCGTTCGAATAAATTGGTTAAAAAATATTTATCAGAAGCTAAAAACCAACTTCAAAATAAAGAATTATTTTACATCGCTTTAGAAAAAGCATTGCATAATTTCTTGAAAGCAAAGTTGCATATCGAAACTTCGGAGATGAGTAAAGCTACGATTCACGCTGTTTTGTTAGAACGAAAAGCGGATGAAAACACAGTTTCTGAATTTATTAAATTAGTGGATAACTGCGAATTCGCTCGATATGCTCCGTCATCAAGTGTGGCAATTCAGTCGGATTTTGACAAAGCAGTGGGATTGATTTCTGAATTAGAAAAACAAATTCTTTAACACAAAGGGCACCAAGGAATCACAAGGTTCACAAAATTATTTCACACCCTTAATTAATAAAAGCCAAACAAATGACAGAAAACGAAATTGCAAGTGTAGTTTTTGAATCAGCCTTAAAAGTTCATAAAAGATTAGGTCCGGGATTGTTAGAAAGTGCTTATGAAGAATGTATGTTTTATGAATTGAAGAAAGCAAATCTAAAAGTTGAGAAACAAAAAGCTTTGCCTTTAATTTATGATGAAGTTCGATTAGATGTTGGATATCGTTTAGATTTAATTATAGAAGATAAATTTATTGTCGAAATAAAATCGGTTGAAAAATTGAATGACATACATCTTGCACAAATTTTAACCTATTTAAGATTGTCTAATTGCAAATTAGGATTGTTAATTAATTTTAATGTTGTTTTATTAAAAGACGGAGTAAAAAGAGTAATAAACGGAACACTATAATCGAAAAAAGCATTTTAACATTGTGAACCTTGTGCCAACTTTGTGAACCTCGTGTTTAAAATATTTTAAAAATGAAAAATCTACTTTATATATTATTATTGCTTCCGCAAATTTTTCTTGCCCAAAACGGTTTTGAAAAAGGAAATGAATTGTACCGAAAAAATCAATTTCAAGATGCAGTTCAAGCATACGAATCGGTTTTAAAAACCAATAAGCAATCAGCGGAATTGTATTTTAATTTGGGGAATTCATACTACAAATTGAACAAAGTTGCGCCTGCAATTTACAATTTTGAAAAAGCATTGTTGATAAAACCTAACGATAAACAGATTTTAAACAACCTTGCTTTTGCTCAAAAGCTCCAAATTGATGAGGTAAAAGAATTGCCTGAAGTTGGCTTTGAAAAAGTGTTGACCAATTTGACTTCGTCGAGACATTATAATTCTTGGGCTTGGGTTGCAGTTTTTGGTTCGTTTTTTATTTTGCTATTCTTCATTGGATATTATTTTTCACACCGAACGCTATTAAAACGTATATTTTTTGGCGGAATGTTTCTGTCGGGAATTGTTTTGGTGTTAGCAATATTCGCGTCGATTTCAGAGAAAAGTAATGATGAATTATACCGTCCTGCGATTGTTTTCGACGAAATGGTTGCTGTAAAAGCTGAACCTAAAACTGAAAGTTCTGACGCTTTTACTTTACACGAAGGAACAAAGGTTGAGGTGAAAGAAAATCTTGACAATTGGAGAAGGATATCGCTTCCTGATGGAACGGATGGTTGGATTAAGGCGAGTAGTATAAAGGAATTGAAGTAAATTTTATTTACTATACCACGGTTAAAACCGTGGCCAATGTTTGAATATTGGAGGTCAATTTTAACTCCAATAATTATTTATTATCGCGCTAAAATATTGCCCACGGTTTCAACCGTCGGGTTTTATAAATAGAAAACTCAAGCTAGTGCGAGCGTCTCGCTCGTACCCATAAACGTAAAACCAAATCTTATTTGTTGTTGTCTCCAGCGGGACGCTCGCGCTAGCATAAGCAATTTAAGATAATTAAACTAACTTTACGCCAACTTCAATTCCAGCAAATGAACTTTGACGATTTAGAATACATTTCGATAGACAATCAAACTACTGATTTTCCAAAGCATTTTCATGAAACGTTTTGCATTTCGCTGATTCATCAAGGAACGGAACAAATCGATTTTGAGCATCAAAGTTTGTTTAGTGAAGCCGGAAGTATCTCGATAACGAATCCCTTTGAAATTCATTCGAATCCTATAATTGACATCAATTTTCCTTTAAAATTCGATACGATTTACATCTCAAACGATTTAATGAAATCGGCTTTGGATGGAAAAAACATCATCTTTCTGAATAGAAAAATAAACAGTAAGAGAGCAAACCTGTTATTTTTAAAAGTTAAAGAAGCAATTGATTCGAGAAATGATTCCCTTATTGAAATTGCTTTGAAAAGGTTTTTAGAATTTTTGAAATCGTATTCAGAAGAAAATGAAAATGAATATTCAGCCTTGAATTTCGACAGTTTTAAGGAAATTAATACCTACATCGAAAAGCATATTTGTAGTAAATTCTGCTTGAATGAATTGGCTGAAATGGCAAATATCAACAAGTTTGGATTTGCAAAGAAATTCAAAGCTTCGACAGGAATGACACCAATTAATTATATTTTGATGAAGAAAATTTTCTCAAGTAAAAAATTAATTGATTCAAATTCAGAACTTACCGATATTGCTTATCAATATAATTTTACAGATTTAGCTCATTTTTCTAAAACCTTCAAGCGATTTATTGGTGTTTCGCCAAAGAAATATCAAGAAAGCCTTTCTGCGAAAATATAATAGCCAATATTATACAAGTACTCTATTTCTTATACGATTACATTTGACAACTATTTCGACTCAAATGAAAAACGCTACTTCTCTACTAATTTTTATCCTGCTTTCAAACTTTGCATTTTCGCAATCTATTGACGATGTTTTTTCACAGAAAAACATGCGTGAAGATTTAGCAATTTTCAAAGAAATCCGAGTTAAAGCAAATTCGGGTCTTTATAAATATCGAACGAAAGCGCAAATTGATAGTATTTATAATTGGGCTGATAAAGAAATAACTACATCTTCAAGTTACCGAGAATTTTATAATATTATTTGTCAATTGACTAATTTCGAAGGAAGTGTTCATAATGAAACTTTTTTACCGAAAAAAATAATACAAAAATTGCGTAAAGAAACTTCAGGCTATTTTCCTTTTCCTGTAAAATGGATTGACGGAAAATGGCTGATAAACTTCGAAAATGGAGCAATTCCTCTAGGTTCCGAGCTTATTTCGATTGACAATGTTTCAATTGAAGAAATTATTTCCAATTTCAATAAATATTACACCACTGATGGCGACAATCTAACGGGAAAAAGGATAGGGATTCGAACTAATTTTGCAAAATATTATCGTTTACATTATGGACTGAAAAACCAATTCACGGTTAATTATAAAGGGCGAAAACCGAATTCGCTTGAAACTAAAGTTATAGAAAGTGTTAGTTATTCTGGCTATTACGCTAACTTTATCAAAAGATATTCTGCTAACTTTGACAATATTTATTACGCTGATTTGCCCGAAGATAAAAAATATAACTATAAAAAGATAAATGATTCAATAGGTGTTTTAACCATCTATACTTTTGTAATGGGTAATGAAAATTCTAAAGAACATCATACTTACGTTGCTTTTTTAGACAGTATTTTTACTACAATTAAAAAAGAGGAAGTAAAGAATCTGATTGTTGATGTTCGGCAAAATGGTGGAGGAACGGACCCAAACGATCTTGTGACTTATTCTTATTTGACTCAACGAAATTTCCAAGAAAATAAGCAAGCTTGGATTAGTTTTAAGAAAATCCCGCTACTTAAATATTACGACAGTAAAATCCAAAGATTTTTGCGACCGCTCTTCATTGGAAAATTCAACAAGGAATTTCAAGAAATATTCACAAAAGAAATTGATGATAAACTTTATCAAGACGAAAATAGTGACGACCACAAAGTTAGAACGCCAAACACGAATGCATTTAAGGGTAAAATATATTTGCTAACCAGTCCAGCAATTGCTTCCGCCGGAAGTTTATTTGCGTCAATGTTAGCGGGAAATACAAATACAACCACGGTTGGCGAAGAAACTATGGGAGGATATTATGGTCATAATGGTCACACGCCAATGGAATATAAATTACCAGATTCTAAAATTGTAACTCAATTTTCTGTTGTTAATTTAGATCAAGATGTTTTGAAAAAGGAAAATCAAATATTTGGTCGAGGAATTATTCCGGATTTTAATGTGAGGCAAACTTACGAGGATTATTTAAAGCAGGAAGACACACAGATGAAATTTGTATTGGAATTAATTAATGCAAATTAAATTCATTTCGCACCACGGTTAAAACCGTGGCCAATTTTTGAAAGTCGGAATACGAATTTAGCTTGAATACAATTTATTATCATGCTAAAATATCGCCCACGGTTTCAACCGCGGGATCTTGTAGATAGAAATATTCTATCGCTCTTCTTTACTAGGATAAAATTCCTCAAACCAACTTTCCAAAGTAGGATAAATTTTCCCAGAAACTTCTAAAGTAGGATAATACAAAATCGATTTTACCAATTGTTCCTTCGAAACAAAACTTGCTTTTGAGTTCATCTTTTGAAAAAAGTGAAGTGCAACACTCATTAAAAGAATTGTTTTCAACAAACCGAAAAAAGCACCTGCAATTTTATTAAAAATTCCCAAACCAGCGAATTTTGAGATTGTAGTTAAAAATTTAGCAAGAACGGATAAGCCGATGACTACTGCAATAAATGTCAATGCGAATGCCGTAATCTGAATCGTTTTCGGCGACCAAGAAACATGTGAACTTAAAAGGGATTGCGCAAAAGAAGAAAACTTAATCGCAATAAAAATTCCCAAAAGGAGTGAAAACAAAGAAGCAATTTCAATAAAAAATCCGTTCCAAAACCCACGAACCAATCCGTATAAAAGCAAACAACCTAGAATAATGTCAATAACTTGCATAATAAAAAATGTTTGGCCAAGGTAGTTACTTTTGTAGAAAAACCAAAAGCAACGACGTATCTTTGTAGCTACAATTTCACAGAAGCAAAACCGCTTCTTTTCAATATAAAAAGACAATGTCAAGAGATATACAACTTAAAGAGCGTTGGGAAGGTTTAGTCGCTAAACTTTCAGACCAATTTTCAAAAGGCGAAGATTTAGATTTGGACGCCATCATTTATTTAATCGGTGTTCAAGAATTAGGAAAAGTACACGATAAATTCAAGAAAGACGAGAAGTTAAATTTGATGCACATCGCCATTTGTCGATTGTTAGAACCTTACGGATTTTACACTTTTGACCACGTGGACCAAGAAGGTTGGCCACATTATAGTGTAAAAGAAGAATTGCCAACATTAAAAGCAGGCGAACAGACCGTTTTAATGAAAGAAGCAATTGTCAGTTATTTTTTAGAGAAAGAATACATAGATTAATTAAAAGTCAACCACGAATCTCACTAATATACACGAATACTAATTTGTAAAAATTATGATTCACTACTATTGGTGCTAATTAATATAAGTCAATAAATTAGTGCCAATTCGTGTAATTCGTGGCAGGAAACTAAAAAGACAAAACAAGCTTTTTTACACCAAAACTTTCAGCGAAAAACCTTAAATTTGCACCTTTACTACAAACGATGATAGACAAAATCAAAGCATATATTGCCGAAGCTCAATCTTTTTCAACCGATAACACGAGTGAATTAGAAGCGTTTAGAATTCAATATCTTGGAACCAAAGGTTTATTGAAAACCCTTTTTGCCGAATTCAAAAATGTTCCAAACGAACAGAAAAAAGAATTTGGACAAGTAATCAATGCGTTAAAAACAACTGCCGAAGAGAAAGTAAAACAACTTCAAGAAGCGTTGGAAAGCAAAGAAGAAATCAAAGGAATTTACGGCGATTTGACTCGTCCAGGCGAACCGTTCAAAATAGGTTCTCGTCACCCGATTTCATTAGTAAAAAACCAAATCATCGACATCTTTTCGACTATCGGATTCAATGTTTCTGAAGGTCCAGAAATTGAGGATGATTGGCATAATTTCACTGCATTAAACTTGCCAGAATACCATCCGGCTCGCGATATGCAAGACACTTTTTTCATCCAAACCAATCCTGACGTGTTGTTGCGAACGCACACTTCATCCGTTCAAGTGCGTTATATGGAAGAAAATAAACCGCCTATTCGAACGATTTCTCCGGGAAGAGTTTTCAGAAATGAAGCTGTTTCGGCACGTTCTCACTGTATATTTCACCAAATCGAAGGATTGTATATCGACAAAGATGTTTCCTTTGCTGATTTGAAACAGACGCTTTTATATTTCACCAAAGAGATGTTCGGAAAATCAAAAATCCGTTTACGTCCGTCGTATTTCCCGTTCACAGAACCAAGTGCGGAAATCGATATTTATTGGGGTCTAAAAACCGAAACCGATTACCGAATCACAAAAGGAACCGGCTGGTTAGAAATTGGTGGTTGTGGAATGGTCGACCCAAATGTCCTAAAAAACTGCGGTATCGACTCAGAAGAATATACCGGTTTTGCCTTCGGAATGGGAGTGGAGCGTATCGCGATGTTGCTGCACCAAATTGGCGATATCCGTATGTTTTATGAAAATGACGTTCGCTTTTTGGAGCAATTTAAGTCGAGTATTTAGATTTATTAGGAACGAATCGCTCGGGCTTTTTCAGCTTTCCATTTTCCCGCTTTCCTTCCAAATCTCCCGATAAAAAATCGGGAGGATTTTCCCTCCAATCGGGGTTAATTAGGTTTCAATATTCGTATAACAAACAATTCAATTTTCAGAATTCTAGTAAAACAACATGAAAAAAGACATTCAAATACCAACTGTAGAAAATGTATTTCTTGCTGCAGTACAAGAATTTAGCGTTGAGTTTAATGAAAAAGTGTGGTACGTTTATTTAGTAAACGACAGTGACTTTGATTTAGAAAGCGTGATGATTGTTTCATCAGCATTTGGAACTTTAGACGGCGAAATGAAGAAAACTTCTTTGTTACGTCACGCATTTCCTGCTGTTCCAGCAGTTTCTGTCGTGAAGGTTGAATTACTTGATAAAAGTATTTTAGTTTTAAACAATGAGTTTATGTTGACGTATTTTATTGACAATAAATTGTACGATAAAGTATTTATTTTCAAAAGCAATTCCATCAATGAAAACGCTACGGAAGAAGTTCCGATTTTATTTGTAGAAGGCGTTATTGAACGATAATATATAAAAAACTAAAAAGGGAGCAAATGCTCCCTTTTTTATTTAATCCAATCTGTCTGTTAATTTCTTAAAGACTTTCTTTGCTTCTTTTCCTTCATAAAGAATGCTGTAAACTGCATCGATAATCGGTGTTTTAGCGCCGTACTTTTGGTTTAAGTGATAAGCACTTTTTGTAGCATAATATCCTTCTGAAACCATCGTCATTTCCATCATTGCACTTTTTACGGTATAACCTTTTCCAATCATATTTCCGAAAGTTCTGTTTCTAGAAAACAAAGAATATCCTGTAACCAATAAATCACCTAAATAAGCCGAATTATTGATATTACGCTTCATTTTGTGTACTTCCCGAATAAAACGTTTCATCTCACGAATTCCGTTACTCATTAATACGGCTTGGAAGTTATCTCCGTAGCCTAAACCATGTGCAATTCCGGCTGCAATTGCGTAAATGTTTTTCAACATTGCGGCGTATTCTGTTCCAACGATGTCGTCAGAAATTTTAGTCTTAATGTAATTTCCAGCTAGACATTTAGCTACAACTTTCGCTTTCTCCGCATCACCACAAGCAATTGTCAAGTAGGACAAACGTTCTAAAGCTACTTCTTCAGCGTGACACGGACCAGTAATTACGCCAATATTATCATAACTAATATCGTACATCTTATGGAAATGCTCGCCAACAATTAAACTCGTTTCAGGAACGATTCCTTTAATTGCTGAAAAGATTACTTTATCTTTTAGACTTGCAGTTAATTTCTTTAATTCACCATCTAAAAATGCGGATGGAATTGCAAAAACAATATAATCAGCATATTCGATTGCTTCATTAATATCGCTCGTCAATCGCAGTTGTTCAGTGTGAAATTCGACCGAACTTAAATAGTTTGGATTGTGGTGAAATTCTTTGATGTGACTAATTGCATCTTCATTTCGCATGTACCAAGCAATTTCAGGCAAATTCACACACAACATTTTGGCAATCGCAGTTGCCCAACTTCCTCCTCCAATTACTGCAAATTTTGGTTGCTCTGTCATCATTTTCTTTTTTAAAGCTGAAATATTGTTGTCAAAAATACTTATTTTAAAATTAATAACCATAAATTTTTCCAATGAACACGCGTGTTTCAGAAGAATTTAGTTTTTAAATAGAAATAAAAGTTAAAATTTTGACTTTCAACATACTATAAATTTAAAACTTGCGTTATCTTATAACGATAGGGCTAAATACCCATTTGTTTTAGTTTAGGAGTTAGTTAAGATTTTGTTTTTGGTGTTTTGAAAAAGGCACTGCTGAAAAATTTTCAGCAGTGCCTTTTGATTTATTTAGAATTCTAACTAGTAGCTCATTTCTACAATCTGTTTTACTTTTTCAATAGTCAGATTTTGTTTTTCTCCCATGGCTTTCCAGCCTCTTTCTTCAAAACGTTTTGCAATGAAATCAGCTGTTTTCTCGTAATCATCAGTGTATTGGGACAACTTCGTATCCATTCCCATCAAATGGTAAAACTCAACAGTTTTGTTAATCGCTTCTTTTGCAATTTCGTCATCACTACCTGCTAAATGAAAAATACGTTTTCCGTATTGTGCCAATTTCTCTTTTTTAGTTTCAAAAAGGACGGTATATAAATGTGGTCCTATAATCGCCAAAGTTCGTGCGTGGTCAATTCCGTGCATCGCTGTTAACTCGTGACCGATCATGTGAGTTGTCCAGTCTGTTGGAACTCCTTTATTTAGTAATCCGTTCAGTGCCATCGTGCAACACCACATATAGTTGGAAGCTAGGTGGTAATCCGTTGGATGCTCTACCACTTTTGGACCTATTTCAAGTAAAGTTGTTAGAATTCCCTCAGCAATTCGATCTTGTAAATAAGCGTCGTGTTTGTAAGTCAAATATTGTTCCATTACATGTGTAAATCCATCTACAATTCCGTTTTGAATTTGTCTCTTTGGCAAAGATGCAATAACAGTTGGATCGCAAATTGAAAATTGTGGAAATAATGCCGAACCACCAAACGAAAGTTTTTCTTGAGTGGATTCAATTGTAACAACAGCTCCCGAATTCATTTCACTTCCCGTTGCAGGTAAAGTCAAAACAGTTCCAAAAGGCATTGCGTTTTCTTTGATCAAAATTCTTTTCTGTAAAATTTCAAGTGGATTTCCATCATAATTTACAGCAGCTGAAATAAATTTCACTCCGTCAATTACGCTTCCACCACCAACAGCCAACAGAAAATCAATCTTTTTTTCTTTGACTATTGCGATTGCTTTTTCTAAAGTTTCAAAATGTGGATTGGGTTCGATTCCACTAAACTCAGTCACTTCGAAATCTTTTAGATTTTTCAGTACTGAATCGTAAATACCGTTTTTCTTAATGCTTCCGCCTCCGTAGGCCACTAAAACTTTAGCTCCTTTTGGAATTAAAGTGCTTAATTTTTCCATTTGGTCTTTGCCAAATATATAATTGGTAGGATTGTATAGTTCGAAATTATTCATAATTTGATTTTTTAAGTGTATCAAATTTACGAAAACATGGACGAGTTGAATGATAAAAGCGTGTTAACTTATTTCGTGTAAAACAAATTATGCTCAATGTATTCCGCTACTTTTTCAGGAAGCATTGGACTAATATTTTTCTTGTCTTTTATTGAATTCCGAATAAAAGTCGAAGAGATTTCTACTATAGGAGCTTCAATACTATGAATTTTAGCTTTGAAATTTTCTAGAAAAGAAAGTTCCGGTTTTGGTTCGGCAGAAACTCGAGGATAGACGTAAATTTCATGATTTTGCAAAATCACCTCGTAGTTTTTCCACTTGTTTAATGAGTTCAAATTGTCTTCGCCCATAATTAAGGCAAACTCATAATTAGGAAACTTTTCCTGCAAGTGAGCCAATGTATTGACAGTATAATTAGGTTGCGAAAGTTTAAACTCAATATCAGAAGGTTTAATCTTGGGATAATTCGCAGTTGCAAGATGTACCATTTCTAAACGATGATAATCATCAAGCAAAGTGTTTTTCTTTTTCAGCGGATTGTGCGGCGTAACCACCATCCAAATTTGCTCTAAATCCGTGAATTCGGCAAAATGATTGGCAATAATTAAATGACCAATGTGAATGGGATTAAAGGTTCCGAAATACAATCCTACTTTCATTTTTTTAGATTTATGATTTGCGATTTTAGATTTATGATTTTCGTTGCGATTATTTTTCAACACAGATTTCACAAATTTTCACAGATTTAATTCGTACTAATTTATGAAATGGGTGTGGGTTTTATTCTACCATTTTTAAGTAATCACTTACCAATGCGTATGCATCATTTTTGGCGATTTCTAAATCGTAATTCTTTAATATGATATCAAATTTATCAGATTCGGCGATTTCTCTTTCGGCTTTCGCCAAACGCATTTGGATTTTCTCGTCGGTTTCGGTTTGTCGGAAACGCAAACGTCTTTCTAATTCTTCCACAGAAGGCGGACTCACAAAAACGGCTAATGTTTTCTTTGGAAATTGTTTCTTGATGTTCAAACCACCAATCACATCAATATCGAAAATCACGTGTTTGCCCAAAGCCCAAATTCGTTCTAATTCGGTTTTTAAAGTTCCGTAGTAATTATCTTTGTAAACTTCTTCATGTTCTACGAATTCATTTGCAGCAACTTTAGCCTGAAATTCTTCCGATGACAAAAAGTAATAATCTTGACCATCAACTTCATCGCCTCTTTTTTCGCGCGAAGTTGCTGAAATAGAAAAGTCTAAGTGCAATTCTTTTTGTTCAAGAAGGTATTTTACAATCGTTGTTTTACCTGAACCCGAAGGTGCTGAAAAAACAATTAATTTTCCTGTATTCATTTTTTATGCTTTAAGCTTTAGGCAATAAGCCGTAATCCAAATGTGTTTATATTGAGAGCCTAAAGCCTATAGCTTTTGGCTTACAGCTTTTCTAAAGTACATTCAAAACCTGCTCCTTAATTTTCTCCAATTCGTCTTTCATTTGAACGACTAATTTTTGCATTTGAGCATGATTTGATTTTGAACCCATTGTATTGATTTCACGACCAATTTCTTGTGTGATAAAACCTAATTTCCGACCATTAGCTTCTTTGCCTGCCATCGTTTCAATGAAATAATGTAGGTGATTTTCTAAACGTACTTTTTCTTCGGTAATGTCGTATTTTTCAAGGTAGAAAATTAATTCTTGTTCAAAACGATTGTCGTCGATATTAACTTTTAGTTCATCAATTGCTGTGCGAAGTCTTGTTTTTACGGTTTCAATTCTTTCACCGTCTAAAGCAACAGTTGCATTCATTAAAGTCATAATGTTTGCTATGCGTTGCAAGAACTCTTTTTCTAATGCACTTCCTTCAGAAACACGAAACGACTGCATGTTTTCTAATGCTTCGTCAATGACTTTTTGAATTAGATTCCAATCGTTTTCGTCAATTTCTTCACGTTCCGTTTTCATGGCATCCGGCATTCTTACTGCCATTTTCATCAATTCCGTAACATCAGCATCTGCATAAACTTCTTTCAATTGAGCGATATATGCTTTTACGATAGGCACGTTGACTTTAGCAGAAGTTTGTTCAGCGGTATTTTCCATGAAAATAGAAAAATCTACTTTTCCACGTTCTAAAACGGTTGAAAGTTGGTTACGTAAACCCAATTCCATTTCACGATAAACAGACGGAATTCGGACGTTTAAATCCAAACCTTTGCTGTTTAATGATTTTACTTCTACGGTAATTTTTTTGTTTGGAAGTTGCATGGTTGCTTTTCCAAAACCAGTCATCGATTGTATCATAAGTATTTTAAAAAGAGCACAAATATAAGGAAAAGAATTTAGTGGTTACGGGCTTTGCGCCAAATGAATTTCTATAAAAAATCATCTTCCTCCAACTCAAAAATAGCATCAACAGTTGTTTCGAAAATACGTGCGATTTTAAGCGAAAGTACTGTGGAAGGTGTATATTTTTGACTTTCGATGGAATTAATAGTTTGCCTAGAAACGGCCACGGCTTCTGCCAAATCTTGTTGGGTCATGTCTTTCTTGGCGCGTTCCACTTTAATTGTATTTCTCATTTTACGTCATTTTGAAAAATTAATTTCAATGTATAAATTTGCAAGGTCTTTTAGGATTGCGTTCTCATCTGAATTCTGTAGAAAATAATATATTCTAAAAGTAGCAGTAACATCAAATGATTGGCACTCATCTCTGTGATTAGATTTCCAAAAGCTAAGTCTACTAATGGACTAAATAATAGATACAATACCGCAAATCCGATAGTAAACAGCATCGCTTGCATTCGCCTCAGCATAGAGCGTTCATCTTCCAATTTATCTTTAGACATACTAAAGATAAATAGTCCGATGTTTAAAAAACTAAAATGAAATGTTTTAAGAAGTGCTTTCGTTTCTAAATTGGGTTCATCCAAAAGAAATTTTACTGCCACAGCAGAAATTACGGCTAAAATAATAATTGCAAGTCCTATCTTCTTAAATGAGTTAGGAAATAAGCGAGGGGTGTTGCTGATGGATTTTGGTGTACTCATGGTTTTTTGTAAAGTTAGTTAATCATAATGACAAATATAGTTTACATTTTGTCAAGTTTGCAAATTATTTATGAAAATTTTTTTAGCCCCGATTGTAGCAGATATCCTTTCTGTTTTTTCTTTAAAAACAGAAAGATATTGCGAAAAGCGGGAACATGGAACCCTGTAAAAGCCCAACCGGTTTGCTGCAAACAACTAAAAAAAATACAGTTTAATTTTTAAATTGAATTTTATGTACATTCGTATCCATCACTAAATAATTGAAAATGCGTTTTCTTAAAAAATTTCTAGTCTGGTTTGCAGGTATTTTAGTTTTACTTGTTGTTTTAATGTACGTTTTCAATGTAGATTATTTGCTAAAAGCCGTCCGAACGATTTATCTAAACGGACATACAACTGCTTTTTTAGAAGACTATCAGTATTTTGACAACAGAGAAATCAAAAACGATGTTGGTCAACCTTGGGCTATTTCCAAGCAATATAATGTAGTAAAACCTACGGATTCACTTGAGAAAATGCACAAGAGAATTGGAACTGTTGCTTTCTTGATTATCAAAAATGACAGTATTTGGAACGAAAGTTATTATGATAATTATACGAAAGATTCTAAATCGAATTCTTTTTCTATGGCAAAAAGTATCGTTTCTGCTTCTTTAGGAAAAGCGATTATGGAAGGCAAAATTAAAAGTTTAAACCAAAAGGTTTCCGACTTTTTTCCGGAATTCGACGACAACTATTCTTCTCAAATGACTGTTGGAGATTTATCTTCTATGTCATCAGGATTAAATTGGGACGAGAGTTATTACAGTCCATTTTCAGTAACTACGAGAGCTTATTTTGACGAAGATTTAAATTCGGTGATTCTAGGTTTGAAAGGTGTGACAAAGCCGGGAACCGCTTATAAATATTTAAGTGGTGACACCCAATTGTTAGCAATGTGTATTGAAAAAGCTACAAATAGGAGCTTGGCAGAGTATGTATCTGAATCTTTTTGGAAACCAATGGGTGCTGAAAACGAAGCGCTTTGGCAAACAGATCATGAAGGTGGAATTGTAAAAGCGTACTGTTGTGTGGCAAGTAATGCTAGAGATTTTGCCCGTTTTGGAAAGTTATATAAACAAAATGGAATTTGGAATGGAACGCAAATTTTAGACAGCGCTTTTGTTGCAAAATCAACACAACCGCGTTTCGCAAATTCGCCTGAATATGGTTACGGTTGGTGGTTAAGTGACTATAAAAACAAAAAGATTTTCTACATGCGTGGTCATTTGGGTCAATACGTAATTGTGATTCCCGAAGATGATTTGATTATCGTTCGACTTGGTCATACAAATGCTCCAACTACTAACGGCAGTCCACATAGCGATGATTTTTATGTGTATATTGATGAGGCTTATAAGATGCTGAAACAGTAACTGGAACTCTAATTTAAATGTACTATTGTCTAAAATTATGTAGTATTTTTGACAAAACTTTTCATCAAAATGCCGTACTTTAAACTTTCAGTTGTAACGTTCTTTTTATTTTTCGTCTCGTTAAGTTACGGACAATTGGGATTTTGTGGCGGAAGTACAGGCGATGCTATTTTTACAGAAAGTTTTGGCAACGGTACTGATTATGGACCTGCATTATCGCCTGGAATTACCACGTATTCTTTTATTAGCGGTGCACCTCAAGACAGCTTTTACACTTTATATCATCGAACAAATTTACTTCAATCTTGGCATAACTCTCCTGACCATACACCAGATGCGACCGATGGCCCAAATGGAAAATGCCTGATTGTAAATGCTAATAATAACGTTTCCGGATCCTTCTATAAAAGAACCGTAACAGGATTGTGCGTCAATACCACTTTTGAGTTTTCGGCTTGGTTACTGAATGTTTTTAATTCAAGTTCAGGAGCTTGTGGACAAGGTGAGATTCCTATTAACGTGAAATTTGAAATATGGGACGATACGCAAACTACACTTTTAGGTTCGGGAGATACAGGAGATATTTTTGGAACTACTTCGCCTTTGTGGCAACAATTTGCTTTGGTTTTTACCACATCAAATCAAACATCGGTTGTGTTAATTATGAAAAATAATGGTGTTGGCGGTTGCGGAAACGATTTAGCAATTGATGATATTTCGTTTAAATCCTGTGGCGATTTGACTACCGTTTCCAATCCAAGTTATCCCAATAATAATTATACAACTTGTAATTCTACAGCTTCCATAACTCTAAATGCGACTACAAATGGAGCTTCAACTTACTTTTACCAATGGCAATCTAGTTTAGACAATATAAATTGGACGAACTTCATTGGAGAAAATAATTCAACATTCACAAGTCCAACAATTTCTGCAACAACTTATTTTAGAGTAAAAATTGCTCAAGATATTGCCAATATTAATTCCGCGTTTTGTTCTACAGTTTCGAATGTTTTTACCCTTACGATGTCAAATGGATTGACTCCCGCCACAAGTAATGGAAATGTAAATAGTTGTAACAATGAACCGATTCCTGCGATTTCAGTGAGTACAAATGCTGAAAATATTGTCAATTGGTTTGACCAAGCTTCAGGTGGAAATCTATTACTTGCCAATTCCAGCAGTTATACGCCTACGAATGCGGGAACGTATTATGCGGAAGTTTACAACGCGTCAAGTAACTGTTACGGCACTTCAAGAACGTCGGTAACACTGACTATTTCTCAAAGTCCGACAGCTACTTTTACAGGAAATTTAAATTATTGTTCAGGTCAGATTACGGATATTAATTTATTTTCAGACGTTTCGGGAACTACTTTTAATTGGACGACAATTTCTAATAATGTTGATGGAGCTGTTGATGGAACAGGAAATTCAATTATGCAAAATCTAACCACAAACGGAGTTTCTGGAAGTGTAACTTATGTGGTGACACCTTCCTTTAATAGTTGTGATGGAAATCCAATTACAATTGTTGTGAATGTTGCTCCAACTCCAATTCCACTTATTCAAGATGGACAAATTTGTGTTTTAGGTTCTGGGATTTTCGGAATTCCACCCTATATTTTAGATACTGAACTGAACAATAGTGATTACAGCTTTGAATGGTTTTTCAATGGAAATCCAATTGCAAATGCGTCAAATCCAACTTTTTCAGCTAAACAAATCGGGGAATATGGAGTGATTGCAACAGATATTATTTCTGGTTGTGTTTCTGATTTAGTAACTGCAACGGTAAGCGAAATTCCAAAAGTACAAAGTATATCGGTTATTCAATCTCAAGATTTTAGCGACAACACTTTTATTACGATAGACGTAGTGGGTGGTCAACCTCCATTTTTATATCAAATAAATAATTTGGGTTTTCAGACTTCAAATACATTTACCAATTTAAGTCCCGGAGTGTACGAAATTGAAGTGACTGACCAACGTAATTGTTCCAATTTAAAATCAATAGTTACAATTATTAATTTTCCAAAATATTTCACTCCAAACGGCGACGGTTACAACGATAGTTGGACTGTTCCCAATTTAGATGACAAAGCTACTATTCAAATTTTTGATCGGTACGGTAAATTTATTATTGAATTAAATGCGAAAAACCAAAGTTGGGATGGGTCGTTCAACGGACAACCACTTAAAGCTGATGATTATTGGTTTACAATACGTTATACTCAAAATGGAATGTACCAAGAATACAAAAATCATTTTTCGATGAAGCGATAAATTTTTTAGCGGTGCGTTTATTTGAATGTGAAATTAATTATCTTTAACAAACCAAAAAGATATAATCCACTTAAAATATTCGTTATGATAGAAAAAATCAACCTCGCTAACATTCTCTTTTTAGACATCGAAACCGTTCCTGAAACGGATGATTACCGTTTGCTTGACAACGAGCTTCAAACATTGTGGGAACACAAAACGCAATACCAAAGAAAAGAAGACGTAACCGGAGAAGACTTTTACGATCGAGCCGGAATTTGGGCCGAATTTGGCAAAATCGTCTGTATTTCTGTGGGTTATTTCACTTTTAAAAGTGATATTCGGCATTTTAGAGTGACTTCTTTTTTTGGCGAAGAATCTAAAATATTGACGGATTTCAGCAATCTAATCAACAATCATTTCAATCTTCCGCAACATATTTTATGCGGACATAATTCAAAGGAATTTGATTTACCTTTCATCGCAAGACGGATGATTATCAACCAAATCAAACTTCCTGAAAAACTTAATTTATTTGGCAAAAAACCTTGGGAAGTGCCGCATTTAGATACGTTGGAATTGTGGAAATTTGGCGATTACAAACATTTCACATCTTTGAAATTACTAACGAAAATCTTGGGAATTCCCTCTCCAAAAGATGATATAGATGGAAGTCAAGTTGGCCACGTTTTTTATGTTGAAAAAGACATCGACCGAATTGTAACCTATTGCGAAAAAGATACCATTGCAGTTGCACAAATATTTCTTCGTTTTAGACGAGAAGAATTATTGATTGATGATGAAATAATACATATTTAAAATTCCTATTTTTACGCAATGAGCCAACCGTTATTGAAAATAGAAAAGCTAGAAATTTCCTTTCAGAAAGATAAAGTTTTTGCACCCGTAATTCATAAAATCAGCTACGATTTATTTCCCAATGAAATCTTGGGAATCGTAGGCGAATCGGGTTCTGGAAAGTCAGTTTCTTCATTGGCGATTATGGGTTTGCTTCCTAAAAATATTTCTAAAATCTCAAATGGTTCTATTTTTTTAGAAGGTGAAAACATTACGCATTTTGATACCAAATCGTTTCGAAAAATTCGTGGAAAGCAGATTGCGATGATTTTTCAAGAGCCTATGAGTTCGCTAAATCCATCAATGAAATGTGGACCTCAAGTTGCTGAAATGTTGGAACAACATACTAAATTATCGAAGAAAGAAGTTACGGCTGAAGTACTTTCCTTGTTTGAAAAAGTAAAATTGCCTGACCCACAAATTATTTTCAATAAGTATCCTCACGAAATTTCGGGCGGTCAAAAACAACGAGTGATGATTGCAATGGCGATTGCTTGTAAACCACAAATATTAATTGCAGATGAACCAACAACTGCTTTAGATGTTACGGTTCAGAAGGAAATTATTCTATTGTTGAAAGAAATTCAGCAAGAAAATCAGATGAGTATTATTTTTATTTCACATGATTTGGCTTTGGTTTCTGAAATTGCCAATCGGGTTTTGGTGATGTATAAAGGTGAAATTGTCGAGCAAGGAACTGTGGAAACGATTTTCAATAATCCAAAACATATTTATACGAAAGCGTTAATCAATTCGCGTCCGTCGTTAGATACAAGACTTGTGCGATTACCCACAATTCAAGATTTCCTGCAAGAAAATGTTTCGACAGAAATTGTTACTTCTGCTGAAAGAGAAGCTTTTCATAAACAACTATATGCGAAAGCACCACTTTTGGAAGTGAAAAATGTAGAGAAAGAATATCTTTCATCTGCTGGAATATTTGGGAAGAAAAGCAGTTTCAAAGCGGTAAATGATGTGAGTTTCAAATTATACGAAGGCGAAACTTTAGGATTAGTTGGCGAATCCGGTTGCGGAAAATCGACATTAGGAAACGCTATATTGCAATTGGACAAAGCAACGGCGGGAACAATTTTGTATCGCGGTCAAGATATCACCAAATTAGAAGGAAGTGAATTACGAAAATTGCGTCTTGAAATTCAGATTATTTTCCAAGATCCTTATTCTTCTTTAAATCCGAGAATTCCTGTTGGACAAGCGATTATGGAACCAATGCAAGTTCATAAATTATACGCTTCCGATAAAGAATGCAAAGCGAAAACTATTGAAATCCTAGAACGCGTCGGACTTGGAGAAGAACATTTCAATCGTTATCCTCACGAGTTTTCAGGCGGTCAGAGACAACGAATTGGTATTGCAAGAACAATTGCTTTACAACCTAAATTAATCGTTTGTGACGAATCGGTTTCGGCATTGGATATTTCTGTTCAAGCACAAGTTTTGAATTTGTTAAATGAATTAAACGAAAATTTCGGATTTACTTATATATTTATTTCGCACGATTTGGCAGTTGTGAAATATATGAGTGACCAAGTTTTAGTGATGAACAAAGGCAAGATTGAAGAAATTGACGATGCCGATGAAATTTATTCTAATCCAAAAACGGAATATACGAAGAAGTTGATTGCAGCGATACCGGTGAAAGGGTAGAATTTATCTCGAAAAGGTGCAAAGGTTTGTGAAGTAGTTTATTTTTAAATTAAATAATAAATTAATTAGAATTCTTAAAAATCTTTCAAAATGAAAATAAAAATTTTAATCATATTTGTATTTTACTCCTTTACATTCTTTGGACAAAATGACTTGTGCAGAGAAAAAATTATAGATGAAAATCCAATTATCGAAAAAAATGAAATTGAAAAATATACGAAATATGATTTTTCAAACTTATGGACAAAAACTGAAAACGAACTTATTTATGGAATAATAGGAAATGAATATCAGCGAATATTAATAAAGTTAATTTTTGTAGAAAGAAATTTAAATATTCCATATGAATACTTCGTATATGGAAAATCAAATGTCAAATCAAATATATGTGATTTTTTAGGAACCATTACAATTTTTAAAATTCAAGAATTAAATGTTGAAAATTTCGGGGTTGACGCTGAATTTAAAGATTCGGGTATAAAAAAGCAAGGAGTTCTAACCGCCAAATACGAGTTTTATGAAAATAACGAACAAAATCATTCAGGACTATTTAAGGGAATTTTGCAATCGAAGTGGTATTTGGATAAAAATAACGAAATAATCTATAATGATATTGATTCATTCACTGATGGCTATTTTAACAACGCATTTGTTGGAACTTGGAAAATGTACAATTCAATTATTGAAAAAGTATGCAATTGGGCTGATTACAGAGTTCCAAGTGTTAAATGTGATTTCGATATTGGAGCTGCGGAATTAGGCGTTTCTGAAAAATACAGAAAAAATGGTTGGTGGGTAAAACCAATAAAAGATTGGTGGAAATAATAATTAAACTATAGATTACATAATATAACTGAAGGTGGACTTCACAAAAAAAGCCCTGATTTCTCAAGGCTTTCATATATTTTTTAGAATCTAAATTAATCAATTACCATTTCAGGAATTTCTCCATCAATAATTAATTCAGCTTCTGTTGATGCAATTATATGTTCTACCGAAACGCCTGGAGCACGTTCCAATAATCTGAAACCCTTTGGAGTAACTTCTAAAACGGCCAATTCAGTAACTACTTTTTTCACGCAACCAACTCCCGTTAAAGGCAAAGTACAACGTTTTAAAATTTTAGATTCGCCTGCTTTATTTACGTGCATCATGGCAACGATAATATTTTCGGCAGAAGCCACTAAATCCATTGCACCACCCATTCCTTTGACCATTTTTCCTGGGATTTTCCAATTGGCAATGTCACCGTTTTCGGCAACTTCCATTGCTCCAAGAATAGTTAAATCAACTTTTTGAGAACGAATCATTCCGAAGCTAAAAGCAGAATCAAAGAATGAAGCACCTGGCAAAGTAGTAATCGTTTGTTTTCCGGCATTGATAATGTCAGCGTCTTCTTCTCCTTCAAATGGGAAAGGTCCCATTCCAAGAACTCCGTTTTCGCTTTGAAATTCAACCGAGATATCTTCACGAACGTAATTTGCAACTAATGTTGGAATTCCAATTCCGAGGTTTACGTAATAATTATTTTGTACTTCTTTCGCAATACGTTTTGCAATTTGGTTTTTATCTAAAGCCATGATTTTTATTTTTTACTGAATACTAAAAACTGAAAACTGATTACTTTTTTCTAACCGTACGTTGTTCGATTCTTTTTTCAAATTTTTCTCCTTGAAAGATGCGTTGTACCATAATTCCTGGAATGTGAATTTGATTTGGGTCTAACATTCCTGGAGCAACTAACTCTTCAACTTCAGCAATTGTGATTGTTGCAGCACCTGCCATTGGCGCGTTGAAGTTTCTAGCTGTTCCTTTGAAAATTAAGTTTCCAGCTTCGTCACCTTTCCAAGCTTTTATGATTGAGAAATCAGCTTTGAAGGCTTCTTCCAGAATGTGCATTTTTCCGTTGTATTCTCTTGACTCTTTTCCTTCGGCTACTTCCGTTCCGTAACCTGCAGGAGTATAAAATGCTGGAATTCCGGCTTGAGCTGCACGGCATTTTTCGGCTAATGTTCCTTGAGGAGTAAGTTCTACGTCTAATTCACCTGAAAGCATTTGGCGCTCAAATTCAGCGTTTTCTCCTACGTAAGAAGAAATCATTTTTTTGATTTGCTTTTTCTGTAAAAGCAATCCCAATCCAAAATCATCGACTCCTGCATTGTTTGAAATGCAAGTTAAGTCGTGTACATTTTTATTTACCAGTTCAGCAATTGAGTTTTCTGGAATTCCTGAAAGTCCAAAACCTCCAAGCATTATCGTCATTCCGTCTTCAATTCCTTGAAGTGCTTCGTGAACGTTGTTTACTTTTTTATTAATCATAATTGGTATTATTATTTAAAAAATAAATGATGTTGTTTCCTAAATTTTTAGCCCAGATAGAAGTGAAAATCCTTTATGAACCGGGGTTCGGGACATAAAGATTGCAACGTATAGCTGGAAATAGCTCCAAAAAATATTGAAACTCTAAAATAATTTCAGCGTTATAAATCGAATTCGTCTGTGTTTTGTTCAGAATCTACCGTGGTTGAATCTTTTACTTTTGGTACCCAACAGTCGACTTTAATAGCCAAATTAGCAGGACGTTTAAAGTCTTCTTTCGAAACGGTTAAGGTTTTATCAGCATAACATTTTTTCATATACATGCCCCAAATTGGCAATGCCATCGTGGCTCCTTGACCGAATGTGATGCTTTTGAAATGGGCAGAACGGTCTTCATTTCCGACCCAAACTCCAGTTACCAAATTTGGCACCATTCCCATAAACCAACCGTCAGACTGGTTTTGAGTTGTCCCTGTTTTTCCCGCAATTGGATTCGTTAAAGCGTATGGATAACCGGTTACGCGATTGTAGCCGTAACCACCACCTTGCGTTCTCAAACGAAGCCCTGAACCCGTTTCCGTCACTCCTTCAAGCAATTTTACAACGGCGTAAGCGATGTCTTTGTTCAAAACATCGTGGGATTCTGGCATGGTTTGGTATAAAATATTTCCGTTTTTATCTTCGATTTTAGTAATCACTTCCGGTTTAATGTAAATTCCCTGATTTGCAAAAGTCGCATAAGCGGCAACCATATCGTGAACGGTAATTTCTACAGCTCCTAAAGCGATGGACGGTTGGGCAGGAATTTCAGATTTCACTCCTAATTTTTTAGTCAATTCGATTACTGCTTCTGGTCCAACGCGGTCAATTAATTTTGCCGAAACGGTATTTATAGAAAGCGCTAATGCTTTTTTCAAAGTAACCATTCCGCGGTATTCGCTGTTTGAATTTCTAGGCGTCCAAGATTCCGTGACGTGATGACGGCCTTTTGGAATTGTAAATGGCGAATCAATTATGGAGTCGCAAGGCGAATATCCTTGTTGCTCGATTGCAGTAGCGTAAACAAATGGTTTGAATGTTGAACCCACTTGTCGAGCACCTTGATTCACGTGGTCGTACTGAAAATGTTTGTAATTAATTCCGCCCACCCACGCTTTTACATAACCCGTTTCTGGGTCCATTGACATCACACCACTTTGTAAGAAATGTTTGTAATATCGGATGGAATCGTTAGGAGTCATGATGGTGTCGCGTTCGCCTTTCCAAGAAAAAACACGCATTTTACTTTTTACTGTAAACGATTTCATGATAGCGGCATCGTCTTTTCCTTCGGCTTTCATGATTCTGTATCTTTCCGAATTTTTTCGAGCACGGTTCATTAAGCTTTCTGTTTCTGTTTCTGAAATTTTAATGAAAGGAGCGTTTTTATTGGTTTTCGCTTGGTCAAAAAATTCTTCTTGCAAATTTGCTAAATGGGCATACACTGCTTCTTCCGCATATTGTTGCATTCGAGAATCAATTGTGGTATAAATTTTTAAACCATCTCTGTAAATATCGTAATCGCTTCCGTCCGGTTTTTTATTCTCACGAACCCAACCTTTCATGAATTCACGTAAATATTCTCTGAAATAAGTCGCAATTCCTTCTTTATGCGTTTGCAATTTGAAATCTAACGTGATAGGAAGTGCACTTAATTTTTCGCGTTGCACTTCTGTAATAATATCGGATTTCTCCATTTGTTGAAGCACGACATTTCGACGGTTTTTTACACCTTGAGCATTCCGAATTGGGTTGTATAAGGAAGAATTTTTAAACATTCCCACCAACATCGCTGATTCGTCAATAGTTAGTTCTTTTGGTGATTTATTGAAATATGTTTTTGCGGCAGAACGAATTCCTACAGCATAATTATTAAAATCATACACGTTGAAATACATCGCAATGATTTCATTTTTAGTATATTGTCGTTCCAAACGAATCGCAATAATCCATTCTTTTACTTTTTGAAACAAACGCATCACGATGTTTTTTGAACCTTCACCGTGAAATAATTGTTTAGCTAGTTGCTGTGAAAGAGTACTTGCTCCACCACTTGCTCCAAAACTGGTTGCAGCCCGTAAAGTTCCTCTTCCATCGATACCGGAGTGTTCGTAAAAACGTTCATCTTCGGTGGCAACTAATGCGTCAACTAAATGTTTTGGTAGTTCCTCATACGTTATTGAACTGCGGTTTTCGTTGTAAAATTTACCAATCGTTTCTCCATCTGAAGAGATAATTTCGGTGGCCAAATTAGATTCGGGATTCTCTAAATCGTTGAATGAAGGCATGTGTCCCAAAACGCCCCAAGAAGCTAAAAGGAAGATTAAAACTACGATACCAACTCCAATTCCGAAAATCTGCCAAAAACGTTTGATGTAAAATGGAAAATCTGCTTCGGCGGACTTATTCTTTTTTTTGACTGCCATATTATTCTATTGTTTCGATTCTAAAACCTACTTCTGTGATTCCTTCTAATGCTTGAATTCCTTCAATTTTTCCTGTTTGGCGAACCGCTTGTTGGATTCTTACTTTGTAATCTCCAATGGTATCGAACCTTAAATTCTCTTTATAAAACAATTTACTTTCCTTAATATCAGAAAAACCTTCTCCTAAAAGTGAACCGTCTGGATTGGTCATTTGGTATTGCAAAGTATCTACTTTTGTCAATCCACCTGGGCGTTCCATGGAAACGATAAGGTATAAATTATTAAACTGATATGCTTGATTCGCACGCAAATTGACAAATAAATTATACAATTTTACAGTGTCCTCGTGCTTGAAATCAAATTCAACTATGCTGTCTTTTACCCAAGCATTCCCGACCGATTTGTATTCGTCAAAAACCCGATTTTTATCGCATGAAACGATAGTAATCAGGATAACTAAAAATAGTAAACTACTCTTTAGATTCATTTTTCTTATTCGGAATTATACGGTTATCTGGCTTTGGTTCGTTTGGTTTCGCTTCGATTGGTTTTTTATTTCCTGAAGGCTTTTTATTTTTCGGACGATTATTTGGCTTTTTATCTGATGCAGGTTGTTCCGGATTTTCTGCTGTTGCTTTGATGATTTTTGGTTGACCTTCAGCTGGCTTTATAGCAACATTTCCTGGTTTATTAGGTTTAATAAGATTTGAACCCGCTGGTTTATTTGCTACAATTGCATTTTCAGTTGGTTTTTTCTTTTTAGTAGGACGTTTTTTCTTTTTTGGTTGGTCAAAACGAGTCAAACTTTCCTGACCCATTGCGTTGTTAAAGTCTTTTTCAACCACAGGAGTGTCATCAATCGAATAGTCTTCTAACGATGAAACTTTGTTTTTCAACTTGTTTTCAGCAATAATTTCTTGTACTTGCTCGATTTTTAATACGTGCCAATTTGAAAAATTATTGGTGTAAGCGAACCACATTAAACCTTTAAAAATGTCTTGTTTTTGACAGATTGCATCTCCTTTTTCAGTAACCAAACGCGTTTCAAATTCAGGAAAATCTTTTAAAGCGTCCATGTAAGTGTCCAACTCATAGTTCAAACAACACTTCAATTTACCGCATTGTCCGGCAAGTTTTTGTGGGTTTAAAGATAATTGTTGGTAACGAGCAGCCGAAGTATTTACACTTCTAAAATCTGTTAACCAAGTAGAACAACATAACTCGCGACCACAGGAACCGATTCCTCCCAAACGAGCTGCTTCCTGACGGAAACCTACTTGTTTCATTTCAATTCGAGTACTGAATTCTTTAGCAAAATCCTTGATTAATGCACGGAAATCAATTCTATCGTTTGCCGTGTAATAAAAAGTTGCTTTTGAACCGTCACCTTGAAATTCGATGTCAGAAATTTTCATTTCCAACTTTTGAGCAATTGCTAGTTCACGAGCGCGAACTTTCATAGGCTCTTCTCTATCACGAGCTACAGACCAAATATCGATATCTTTTTGTGAAGCTTTTCGGTAGATTTTAGCGATTTCATTACTTTCCGGATTCACTCCTTTTTTCTTCATCTGAATCCGAACTAATTCGCCTGTTAAGGTAATAATTCCGATGTCGTGTCCTGGTGAAGCCTCTGTAGCAACGATGTCGCCCATACTTAAAGTAAGATTCTCGGTGTTTCTGTAAAACTCTTTTCGACCGTTTTTAAATCGGATTTCAGCACAGTCAAACGGCTTTTCGCCGTTAGGTAAACTCATGTTCGAAAGCCAATCAAAAACCGTCAATTTGTTGCAACTATCTGTGCCGCAATTCCCTTTATTTCCGCAGCCTGCTGGTGCACCACCATCAGACGTTGAACAACTTGTACAAGCCATAATTTTATATAGAATGTTATCTAGGATAACTTAAAATTCGTAAATATATTTGGTCGTAAAGATAGGAAAATTAATTTTGTTGTTTTTACGGGAATTTGCAATGATATTGCCAAAAAAAGTTAAAGCTGTTTTGCGGATGCGAGTTGGGTTTAGTCGGAGTTGAAAAGGTTTGTTTTTGAATTTGTTTTCATAATAAACCCACGGTTGAAACCGTGGGCAATATTTGAAGACAATGATAAATATGATTAATAATCGAGGATTTAATGCTTGTTCAGAAAAGTATTATTTGAAATTTTCCGCTACTTATTATCAGAATATGGGCCACGGTTTTAACCGTGGTAGAAATAGTTATTCTTCTGATAATCCATATATCCGAACATATTCATCAAATTCTTCCTGAAAAGTTTGCTTCAGATGATGTGCTTTTTGATTCTTTATGTATTGAAAAACTTTTTCTACTTGGGACTCACTAACAGAATAAGCCGCGTATCCTGATTGCCAAGCAAATTTATCAAGAATTAAATCATGTCCATTTATTGAATGAGATGAACTTCCTTTTATCTGCTTGATTACATCAGCAATGGATTTGTTTGGATTTAATAGAAACAAAGCGTGAACATGGTCTGGCATTCCGTTGATAATTCTTACCGGACAACCTAAATCAATTAGTTCTTCATAAATATAATCATAGACTTTTTTCTCAATTGAGAAGTCAATTAGTTCAGCTCGTAACTTTGTTGCCCAAATAGCGTGAATCCATATTTTACAGTAAGAGTTTGGCATGTACTTAAATTTAAGGAGATTATAAATTCAAATATAATTAATTTCCATGATATTTTAATGGAAGAGCAAACCTACAACTGAAAAGCAAAGCTTATTGTGTTCGATAATTTAAATAGTATCAGAACATTGGCCACGGTTTTAACCGTGGTGTATCTATATTATATAATAAACCCACGGTTAAAAGGTGAGCTAGATCAATATAATTTTTTTATTAATTAACTCAAAAACCCACGGTTAAAACCGTGGGCTATATTGATATCATTTCATTATGAATTAACCTAAAACCTTAAACAATTTATCAGACAATCGAACTCTAAATGGCACTTCAAACGTTACTTTGTCTCCCACTTTTGCTAATGCAGTTTCTTTTCCTTCAACAAACATTTTTTCTAAAATCAGTTCTTGATTACCAGTAGTTGGTCCTGAAATCATGATTTTATCGCCAACTTTTAGTTCTTGATTTTCAATTATGAAAAGAGCGATTTTTGCTTTTACATAATAATGTTCGGCTTTCGCCAAAAGTACTTTCTTTATTTTTACCTTTTGACGGATATCCGTTTTTGGAGCTGTTGCTAATGGTTTGTCCGAAAGTTCGCCTGAAAGCTTGAATTTCAAGTTCTCTGATTTTCCCTTTCTAAAAACTTTATTGCCAACTTCTTTTCCAGTGCGAAGTTTTACTTGTTCTGCTAAAGGTAAATGAATTATTTCGTGACATTCGGTTGAGCAACAATTTTCCATTGCGGCTTTACATTCATCACATTGAATGAATAATAAATGGCAACCGTCATTGGCACAATTCGTATGATTGTCGCACGGTTTTCCGCATTGGTGGCATTGAGAAACTACGTCGTCGGTAATTCTTTCGCCAAGACGATTATCAAAAACGAAATTCTTTCCGATAAATTTACTTTCTAATCCTTCTTCTTGGATTTGTTTGGCATAATTTATAATTCCGCCTTCAAGTTGGTAAACATTTTTGAAACCTTGGTGTTTGTAGTAAGCCGAAGCTTTTTCGCAACGAATTCCGCCGGTACAATACATTACCAAGTTTTTGGTTTCCTTGAAATCCTTTAGTTGTTCGTTGATAATTGGCAAACTTTCTCTAAACGTTTCCACATCGGGAGTAATTGCATTTTTAAAATGTCCAACTTCGCTTTCATAATGATTTCTAAAATCAACTACAATCGTATTTGGGTCGTCAAGAATTGCATTGAATTCCTTTGCTTTTAAGTGAATTCCTTTTTTAGTAACGTCAAAGGTTTCGTCGTTCAAACCGTCGGCAACAATCTTGTGGCGTACTTTTATTGTAAGTTTCAAAAACGAATGGTCGTCTTGGTCAACGGCAACATTCAGCCTAATATCTTTCATGAAATCGTACTTTTCTAATGTTTCACGAAAAGCATCCATATTTTCGGCAGGAATACTCATTTGAGCGTTGATTCCTTCATGGGCAACGTAAATTCGGCCAAGTGCATCGAGTGCATTCCAGGCTATAAATAGGTTGTCGCGAAATTCTTTTGGGTCTTCAATTTTGGCGTACGCATAGAAAGACAACGTGAGTCGTTGTTTACCGGCTTCATCAATAAGTTCGGCTCTTTCATCGGCGCTTAAGGTGTTGTACAGTTGCATGCTATAAACTTTTTAAGTCGAGAAATTATTTTCGGTGCAAAAATACGGATTATTTTACGGGTTTGAAAATGACAAATGTCATGTGCAATTATTGAATCTAATTTGAAATTATTTTTCGTTCAATTTTAAACTCTCAATAGTGTCAATTCTTACTTGAGCACACAATTCAGGATTCTCATTCAACTCTTTTCCAAAAGATGGAATCATTTTTCTAATCTTTTCTTGAACGTCTAAATCTTCAAAACGTTTTGGAAAACATTTAGAAATTAAATCCAACATAATTGAAACGGAAGAAGAAGCTCCTGGTGAGGCGCCTAAAAGTGCTGCAATTGAACCATCTTTTGAATAGACTATTTCAGTTCCAAACTGCAGTTCGCCCATTCCATTTTCTTTTCTGCCAATGACTTGAACGCGTTGTCCGGCCGTTATTAATTCCCAATCTTTTTTGTTTGCCAAAGGGTAATATTCTTTCAACGCTTCCATTCTTTTGTCGTCCGATTGCACTACTTGTCCGAACAAATATTTGACTAAAGACAAATTCTGAATTCCTGCTGAAATAGACGGAATTAAGTTGGAAAAAGTAACTGATTTTAGTAAATCCCAATAAGAACCTTGCTTTAAAAATTTTGTTGAAAATCCTGCGTAAGGTCCAAATAGCAATTCTCTTTTTCCATCAATTACGCGTGAATCTATATGCGGAACCGACATTGGTGGCGCTCCAACGCTCGCTTTTCCGTAAACTTTGGCTCCGTGTTGCTTTATGATTTCGGGGTTTGTGCATTTTAACCATTGTCCGCTTACGGGAAATCCGCCAATTCCTTCCGCTTCTGCGATGTCCGATTTCTCTAGCAAAAGCAACGCTCCACCTCCTGCTCCAATAAACACAAATTTGCATTTGATATTTTTGTCAATTTTATTTTTTTCATCAGTTACGGAAATATTCCAAGTTCCGTCGTTGTTTCTTTTTAAATCTGAAACATCGTGATTTAATCTTAAATTAATTTGCTGTTTATCTTCTAAATATTCAAATAAGTTTGAAGTTAGTTGGCCAAAATTTACATCGGTTCCGTAATCAATTTTTGTGGCGGCCACTTTTTGAGTTCGGTCACGACCGTTCATGACGAGCGGCATCCATTTTGAAATTTCGTCAAAATCGGTGCTGAATTGAATTCCTTTAAACAAAGGCGATTTTTGCATTGCCAAATAGCGTTGCTCTAAATACTGCACATTTTTTTCGCCCCAAACAAAACTGATATGAGGAACGGGTTGGATAAAATCTTTTGGGTTTGGTAAGATATTTTGTTCTACAAGATGCGACCAAAACTGTTTTGAAACTTCAAAATGTTCCGCAATTGTTACTCCTTTTTTGATGTCAACGGTTCCGTCTGGGTTTTCGGGGTAATAATTTAATTCACAAAAACCGGAATGTCCTGTTCCTGCGTTGTTCCACGGATGTGAACTTTCGGTAGCTACTTTATCTAATTTCTCGAAAATTTCAACGGTTAAATCGGGTCGTAATTTATTGATTAGGGTTCCGAGTGTGGCACTCATTATTCCGCCACCAATTAAAACTACGTCGACTTCCTGGGTTGTTTCTTTTTTCATATTGAATTTGAAATGCAAATATTTACAAGTTTACAAGGTAGAAATTACGGAGAAGTTGGTACTTATTTTATTTCTTATAATTTTTATAAAATTTTTTTGATTAACTCTGACGGAGTTTGGAACTCCGTCAGAGTTGTACGTGTAATTTTGGCGAAAGATTAAAAGAAGCCGAAAGACTTTAAAATAGCCCTAATTGAAGTGGAAATCTTTTTTAATTGCCTCGGGTTTTAACCCGAGGCAATTAAAAAAGATTGTAGCGGAAAGCAGGAAAATGGATTAAAAAATGCCCAAGCGATTTGCTCCTAAACCTTTAAATAAGCTTTAAATAAAAAACCCTCGAAGTGTTTGAAACTCTTCGAGGATTAGTTGTAATTGTGATTTCTGAAATTTTAGCAGTGCTCGTTGTAAGCGTCTTGCAAGTTTTCAGCAATTAGTTCAGCTGGGCGACCTTCGATGTGGTGACGCTCTAACATGTGAACCAATTCGCCGTTTTTGAACAACGCCATACAAGGCGAAGATGGAGGAAAAGGGAACATGTGCTGACGCGCTGCATCAACGGCTTCCTTGTCTACTCCTGCAAAAACAGTGATTAAATTATCTGGTTTTTTAGCTCCTTCGATACTCATTTTTGCTCCCGGACGTGCATTTCTTGCCGCACAACCACAAACAGAATTGATTACTACAAGTGTTGTTCCGTCTGCTTTTAACGCATTATCTACATCTGCAGCAGTGTGTAAATCTTGAAAACCTGCAGTTGTAAGTTCAGCTTGCATTGGTTTTACCATTTCTTCTGGATACATATTTTTATATTTTATATTTGACTTTTACGAATGCCAAAGTTACGAAGATTTTGTGGTGGAAAACAGGTGCAATTCATAAAGATTTGTTATCGTGGAATCGACGGATTACAATCCTACGAAATAGCCTTGAAGTTGGTAAGGATATAGTTCGTAAATTACATTATCCTCGTTTAATTTATAGCCTAATTTGAAATCTTGTTTTGCTTCTTTAAATAATTCGGCAGCTTCTTCCTTCTTTGATAAAAGTGATAAGCAAACTCCTTTGTAAAATTTCACGTCCGAGAAGTTGGGATAAATTTTTAAAGCTTTGTCGAAAACAGCAATTGCTTCATCAAATTTTTTGAGCTCATATTTAGCAATACCAAGATAGAAATAAGCGGTGTGGTGTTCTAATTGTTGTCGATCTCTATAAATTTCATCCACGTATTTTTGCAAGATGGTTTCTGCTTTTTGATATTCATTGAGTTGAAGATAGGAAACAGCGATATAGAAATCATACGTGTGGTCCATTACATATCCGTTTCCGAATTTCTTCTTGCAATCTTCCAAATCTACGATGGCATCTTTGTAAGCTTTGGAGAAAATACATTTCATAAATCCACGGTACGGTTGCCATCTTTCAGGATTGTATTGAACGGCTTTGTTTAAAAATTCCATTCCTACTTCATATTTCCTTACTTTGAAATACGGCATTGCTTTTTGTTGCCATAAGTAAGCGATGGTGCTGTCGATTTTCAAACCTTCGTCTAAACAAGTTTGACGTTCTGACATTTGAATATTATAATTGTATTTTGAAGCACAATTGGTCAGATATTCTTCGATAATTTTTTCTTGTTCTGCGTTTTTACCTTCTTGAGCAAACGAAAGGCTAGTGGAAAATAAGGCGAGTACTAAAACGATTTGTTTCATAATGGAAATTTTGCTAAAGGTAAAAAAGCAGGTCATTTAACTTATCAAAATGAAGAAAAATGATAATGAAATAAATTTTTACGGTTAAAAATTTTTTGCTTTAAAAATTTGAATAGCTTATCAGTACTTAAAATATTCTTTGCCACACCGCTTTTAAAAACGGCATTTTTGGACATTGCCAAATCACTTTTAAGTCTTCCCAAAGTGAAGTTTCTTCGTCCAAAAACTTAAAAATCAATGATGCTTTTGCTTTTCTAAACATTGACGAAAAGATGGTAGAACCAATTTCATTTCGACGAAATAGAATATCAATTAAAAGTAAATCATAGAACCAAAATTTGTTGTCTTTGTGGAATTTTCTGAAGTCGGAATGGTTTTGTAAAAAACGAACGACTTCCTTTGATTTTTTAGTTGTGTTTTTGAAAGTATAACCTGTACTCGCTTTTGTCCAACCTCCGGCAGAACCAATATTTAGGACGTTTTGCGTATTGTGTTTCCAAAAAGGATAACACGTCATTGGGATATTTCCGTGTTCTTCTTCGATGATTTCATATTCGGTTATGCCTAAATTTTTGATATAATCTACAATTCCGGTTTCGTATTCTTCTTTCTTCAGCAAATCTGGAGAGAATAAAGTATACTCTAATAAAGCTTCCGTTTTTGAAGTTGGCAAAACATACATAAAACGAGTCGTGTCTTTTTGATTTATTGAAAAATCCATGAAAGTTGCCGTTTCAGGAGTGAAAATCGGATTTTTAGTTTTTATAAACCAACCTATAAAATGCTGTTGAACTAAAGGATATTTCGTTTGCGATGCAACTGGATTAGGATTATAAAGACTGTTGAATAATTTTTCACCATAATAAGTGCCGAGATTTGTTTCAACCGCAATACCTTCATTGGTTTCTGAATAATTCGAAATTCTTGCTTCAATAAATGCTACATTTGGTTGTTGACTTAGTAATTCAAATATTTTATTGTAGAAATCAACACCGCGAATGGACTTGTAAACATAAGGTTGTAAGTCTAATTTTCGAGAAAAGCGATTGCTTTTGAAAAAGGCAGTTTGATATTTTTGGATAACGATTGAATCAAATTCGCCCCCTTCTTTTTCCCAAAAACTCCATGTTCGGTCGTTGGTTTTTTTTGAATTAGCATCGATTAAAAGAATTTTTTGTTCGGAAAATAATCCTGATTGAATCATTTCATAAACCGTCATTAACGACGACAATCCCGCTCCAGCAAAAATAAAGGTGTACTTCTCCATGAAATTATTTATCCATGTAAAAGTACACCTATTGAACTAAAAATCAAATTAAACAACTCTTAACTAACCGCGACTGATCTTTAATCCGAAGAAAATTGTTCGTGGTAATGACGGACCGTAAACATAATTACTGTCGCGATTTTTACCTATATCAAAATCAGACTGATACTGGTTCAACATATTTTTTAAGCCGCCATAAATTTCAAAATTCATGTCATATTTCTTGCTTGGAATGTTGTACACAATTTTACTATTCACTTCTGAAAATGTTTTGGTATTCACAAATTCATCTGTTGTTTGGTTTATCGCGCCAGCAAAATGCGCTATTTTCATCGTACCTGTAAACACATAATTCAAGTTTAGTTTTAATCGTTCTGAAGCATTTATCGTCAAGTTAGCAAAGCCATATTCATCAGGTGTTCTTAAGAAATCACTTGTTGGCGCTACGCCATCAATATGTTTTACTGCAGTTTCAAAACGACTTGTTTGAAATGTAAAACCCGTTTCTAATTGTACTTTTTTATTGTAATTCGCACGAAGTTCTAAAGTAACTCCTTGGACAGTTGCTCCATCACCATTTTGCTTTTCGAAAATTTGGCCAAATTCGTCTTCGCCAATATTTTCCAAAATAAATGCGTCATTCAAATGCGTATAAAATCCTTCTAATGTAAATCCTGCGATGAATTTCTCTGTTGCTTTATCATAATTTACAGAAGCACTCCAACTTTTAGAACGTTCTTCGATTAAATTTGGATCATAAACCACTCTAGAAACGCCACCTCCAGCAAATGCAATGTGCAAATCCGTGTCAAAAGCTTGTGGTGCACGGAAACCCGTTCCGTAACTGACTCTAAATTGAGTTGACTCTTTTAATTTATAAAGCATCGCCAATCTCGGACTAAAAACTACTTCATCGACTAAATTATGAACATCCATTCTTACTCCTGAAAGCAAATTTAAACTGGGAAGAATTTCCCAATCACTTTGTAAAAATGAACCCCAATCCTTTGTGTGTTGGTCAATTTCGTAATTATACGAACGGATCTCATCAAAAACTTTATCTGAAATATATTCCGAACCTACAGTGAAAACATTCGTTCCCTTTAAGAAATGATCTACTCTGTAGTTAAATTGCAAACCACCTTGTACCGTTTGCGTATCGGAAACACCATAAGGCGGATTTTCAAGATGATTTTGCAATTCAGGTTCTGTGTCTGGAATTATTCCTGTATAATGGGTTCTGTCGGTATTTTGCCAAGCGGCATAAGTAATTAATGAAGATTTATCATCATTGAAATTGATTTGGTAATCCAAACTTCCCAACCAAATTTTGTGTTTGCGTTCTTCCGATTGTTGCGTTAAGTAGGCAGGTTTATCCACCATTTCACCACCAAATCGGTATTCGTTTAAGTTACTCAAACTAATTTCTAGTTTTTGATTGTCAGTTGGTTTGAAGAATAAATTCGCTCCAACAGAATTGTTTTCGATATAAGGAATTTCAGAAAAATTGTCTCCATTTGCGTCGTAAAAATCACGTTCTCTGTGTGTCATGAAAAGCGAAACGCCTGCATCACGATTTTTCGAAATGAAAGAAGCATTCCCATTAAGCATGTAATCACTGCTTTTTCCGTCTAAACTTTGGTAAAAAGAATTTAATTCGAATGAATCTCTTGTTGGAATTTTTGTAATTACATTCACCGTTCCTCCAATCGCACTTGAACCGTAAAGCGAAGAACCGCCACCACGAACTACTTCAATTCGGTCAATCATATTAACCGGAAGTTGTTCCATTCCGTACAACCCCATTAATGGACTGAAAATTGGTCGGCCGTTAATTAATATTTGAGAATAACCTCCAGCCAAACCATTCATTCGCAATTGTTGGTAATTACACGTTTGGCAATCCGTTTCTACTCGAAGTCCAGGTTGGAATTTCAATCCTTCAGACAAGTTGCAAACTTGTAAATTTTCTAAGGTCTTACTGTCTAAAACGTTAACGATAACTGAGCTGTTCGTTTTTCTTTTAAAGGTTTTAGTGCCTGTAACGACGACTTCTTGCAAATCGTTTTGAAAATTTGTCAAATCAAAATTCAAGGTGTAGGTTGGTTTGCCGCCAACTATAATATTCTTCTTTGCCGAATGATAAGCGACTCCAGAAACGATAATTTCGTACTTTCCGTTTGCCAAATTGCTAAATTGATAATATCCTTTTGTACTACTTGTGGTCACTTTCTGACCGTCGTTTAAAGTGATTATTACCGCTTCAACGGTTTTGTTTTGGGAAGTAATAGTTCCGGAAATGATTTTGTCTTGGGCAAAACCAAATATGGAAAAGAGAAATAGAAAAGCATTAAGTAATATTTTCATCATTGCTAAATTAAAATTTAGGCAAATCTAAAAAATATTTTAAGAATAACAATTTTTTGCTGTTTTATTTTTTAATTTTACGAAATACAGTTGCATTCATTTCAAAATAAAATTTTAGAAACAGACAATTTAAACGTTAATAGCACTTGACTTAGATTCTATTATCAATAGCAAAACTTCCATAAATCAACTGGATTAAACCTTCAGATTTTATACCTTTGTTTTTCAGATTTCTTACTATACTAAATTCTCGGACTGAAAAAAAAGTAGTAAGAGAATTACACTTTAATTTCAACTGAATTTAAAATCATACTATTAGCGTATTAAAAGCTACTTTAAAATTATCTATACGGAATGAAAAATAAATTTTACGCTTACATCCAAAATCTACAGGACCAAATTTGTCAAGGATTAGAAGAAATGGACGGTCAAGCCAAATTTCGCGAAGACATTTGGGAACGACCTGAAGGCGGAGGCGGAAGAACACGAGTTATTGAAAACGGATCTGTTTTTGAAAAAGGAGGAGTAAATATTTCCGCAGTTCATGGAAAATTACCTGATTCCATGCAAAAACTATTCAATGTTGGCGAAGCTGATTTTTTTGCTTGTGGATTGAGTTTAGTTATTCATCCAAAAAGCCCGATGGTTCCAACTGTTCATGCGAACTGGCGTTATTTTGAAATGTACGACGATAATGGAAACGTTATTAATTCGTGGTTTGGTGGCGGACAAGATTTAACGCCTTATTATTTGTTCGAAGAAGATGCATCTCATTTTCATCAGACTTGTAAAACAGCTTGCGATAAACACAATCCCGAATTTTATCTCAAATATAAAAAGCAATGCGACGCCTATTTCTGGAATGCACATCGCCACGAAGCACGAGGAATTGGTGGATTATTCTTTGATTATTGCAAAGAAACCGAAGACATGAAAATGGAAGCTTGGTTCAACTTTGTTTCTGAAGTTGGAAATAGTTTCCTACAAGCCTATCTTCCAATTGTAGCGAAAAGAAAGGACTTACAATATACTTCTGAACAAAAAACGTGGCAAGAAATTCGCCGTGGCCGTTATGTAGAATTTAATTTGGTGCACGATAAAGGAACCCTTTTTGGACTCAGAACCAATGGTAGAATCGAAAGTATTTTGATGAGTTTACCACCACATGTTCAGTGGGTTTATGATCATCATCCTGAAAAAAACAGCAAAGAAGAAAAATTAATTCAAGTATTAGAAAATCCAATTGAGTGGGTTTAAATCAAGATATTAAAAAATAATAGTAAACCATTAAGATATTAAGATTCATTAAGCGAACTACTTAATTTTACAATGGTTAAAATCAATTACAATCAAAATAAATAATTAAAAAGTTAAGTTTAATAAAGTAACTTTCTTAATTTTTCTTAATTTATTAAAGGTTCAAAAAAATAAAATTATGTTCCCAACACACCGCGGTAGAAGATTACGAGTTAACGAATCCATTAGAAGTTTAGTTCGTGAAACGAGTTTGAGTCCAAGCGACTTTATGTTTCCAATGTTCATCGCTGAAGGCGAAAATTATAAAAAAGAGATTCCTTCGATGCCGGGCATTTTTCGTCGATCAATAGATTTGACGGTTACAGAAGTACAAGAACTTTTCGAACTTGGCATTCGTGCCGTAAACATTTACGTAAAAGTCAGCGAAGATTTAAAAGACAACACCGGAAAAGAAGCTTGGAACGAGAACGGTTTAATGCAAAAAGCGATTCGTGAAATCAAAAAAGCATGTCCAGAAATGATCGTAATGCCAGACGTTGCTTTAGATCCTTATTCCATTTATGGACACGACGGAATTATTGCAAACGGCGATATTGCTAACGACGAGACGAACGACGCTTTGGTAAAAATGGCGGTTTCCCATGCTCAAGCTGGAGCTGATTTTGTGGCGCCAAGCGACATGATGGACGGTCGGATTTTGCGATTGCGTCAAGGTTTAGACGAAGCCGGATTTCCACACGTAGGAATTATGAGCTATTCTGCAAAGTATGCTTCCGCGTTTTACGGTCCGTTTCGTGATGCTTTAGATTCAGCTCCCGTTGACAATCAAGAAATTCCCAAAGACAAGAAAACATATCAAATGGACTATGCAAACCGACTTGAAGCCATAAAAGAAGCACTTTGGGATGTGGAAGAAGGTGCAGATATGGTTATGGTAAAACCCGGAATTGCCTATCTTGACATCGTTCGAGAAGTAAAAAATGCCGTGAATGTTCCCGTAACTGTTTTCCATGTTTCCGGCGAATATGCAATGGTTAAAGCCGCTGCCGAAAGAGGTTGGCTTGACCACGACAAGATTATGATGGAACAATTGATGTGCATCAAAAGAGCAGGTGCTAGTTTAATCTCCACGTATTTTGCAAAAGAAGCAGCCATTTATTTAAAGAATAATAAATAGGAGCGAATGGCTTGGGCTATTTCAGGTTTCCATTTTCCCGTCTTCATTCCTTCCCGTCCGAAAAAGGTCGGGATTCCCTTCAACCGGGGCTATGCAATTATTCTTATTAACTTTTGCCACCGATTGTAAAATCAAGAAAACAAATAGTAAAAAATGCACACCGTTTACATCAAAACGCCTCTCGGAACAGCCGAAATTACCGGCGATGTAAACGGTGTGTTTTCAATTACAATTTTAAATATTCCAAAAGCGTTTTCTCTAAATATTCCAAAATGCCTCCAACTTCCCGTTCGCGAACTGAATGAATATTTTAATGCAACAAGAACTGATTTTACGTTTCCGTTAATACCGCAAGGAACTGAATTTCAAAAAAGAGTATGGCAAGAACTTCGTGCTATTCCTTTTGGGAAAACCATTTCCTATATGGATTTAGCAAAAAAGCTAGGCGATCCTAAAGTCATTCGTGCCGCTGCTTCAGCAAACGGAAAAAACCCACTATGGATTGTAATTCCGTGTCACCGCGTTATTGGAAGTGATGGTTCATTGACCGGTTACGCAGGAGGATTGTGGCGCAAAAAATGGCTTTTAGAACACGAAAATCCTTCCACACAACACGTATTGTTTTAAAATTTCACAGAAATAATTACAACAATAAAAATAAAATTCTTGCCTCAATTAGACTTTGGAGGATTTACTTCTTCGTTTGTGTGACTAAAAAAACACCAGAAAAAATCAGAATTGCAGCGCCAATTTTGACTAAATTCAGTTCGTCTTTTCCCAAACCGATGGCAAAAATTGTAGCGAAAACAGGTTGCAGGTAAATGAAAACGGCTACCGTTGTGGGTTTTAATTCTTTCATTGAAAGTAAATTCAATAAATAGGTCAAGAAGGTCGAAATAACTACTATGAAAACGATTTTCCAAGCGATATCTAATGGAATTGCGCTAAATGCTACGGCTTGTAATTCGGTATAACCAAAGGGTAAAACCATGAGGAATCCAAATAAATAAATCCATTTCACGAAAGTGAACGCGCTGTATTTATCCATTAATTTCTTGACTACAATGAGGTAAAAACCATAGGAAACTGCGTTCGCAAACACGAGTAGATTTCCTAGATTTGCGTTGGATGCGTTGCCAACAGATTTTCCGTAAAGAATAAGAAATGCGGTTCCAACCAACCCTAAAACGATTCCGAAAACTTTTCGTTTGAGCATTCGTTCCTTCATAATGATGGCGGAAAGAATGAGCACGATTATGGGTGTCGAGACCATTAAAACCGCTGCCGAAATAGGAGAAGTCAAACTCAATCCTTTGAAAAATGTAAGCATATTAAAGGCAACACCAAAAAATGCGGCGGCAATAATTCGCGGAAAATCTTTTCTGTCAATTTTTTCTTTGGGAACAAAAAGCCAGATTAACCAAAATAAAATTACCGAACCTCCAACGCGTAAAACGATGAATCCGTAGGGTAAAATGTAGAGAGGCATGACGTCTTTGGCAATTGTAAAAGTCACTCCGTAAATAATCGAAACGAGTGTCGCTGCGATTAAAGCTAAATATCTTTTAGACATTACTGCTTGAGTGCTTGTGTAACGGCATGAATGTTAGGCTGGCTATTTCCCGCATATACTTTCCCTTTTATGATAAAAACGGGACGACTCAAAAAGGTATAATGTTCGAGTAAGTACTTTTTATAATCCGCCTCGGTAAGATTTTTATTTTTCAAATCCATCGATTTGTACAACTGTGCTTTTTTGCTGAAAAGCGCTTCGTAACTTCCGGTCATTTGGTATAATTCTTCCAATTGTTCTGGCGTAATCGGGTCTTGACGAATGTCTTGAAACTCCATTTCAATTGGTTTAGGAAGATTTTTGATAATTTTCCGACAAGTGTCGCAAGAAGCGAGGTAGTATATTTTGTCCATGAGTTGAATTAAAGTGCAAAGAAAATTCTTTTGCTGCAGCAAAAGAAGATTTTTAGTAAATAGTTGACATTATTTTACTTTCAAATACGGCTCAAGTTCAGCAAAGGTCAATTGGATTTCCTTTGGGCCATCAGCATAAGATGCTGCTTCGTAAGAATTATAGTATAAAAAAAGTCCTTTTTCGTTGAAAATCAGCGTCATTGGCAATGCAAACTTTTCGTTTTCAAACATTAAACCTGTTGAGTTTATGGCGGCGTTTTCCGGGATTTTATAAGCGGTTCGAAACTTTTGTTCTGCAAATTTTGTAAACGCATTTAAATCGTTAAATAATTCTGCGTTTGTAATTATTTTTCCTGTACTAGGATTAAAAATTAAGGAACGAATTCCTTGGTAACCGTGAGCTCCACCGGTAAAGGTATAATGGTCGATTTTAATATTTAAGACATTTTCAGTTTCGTAAACGACTGAACCTTCCACTTTTCCTTCCCAACCAAAAGTGTCTTCCGGGAATTCCGTTTTCAATTCATCATAAGACGAAATAAACGACTGTAATAATCCTTGGTAATCTTTTGATGTATATGGTTTTTCACCAAAATAAATGATTTCTTTTACTACTGCGAAAACTCTTTTGTTAATGCTGTCTGCCACTATTGGAATGTTTTTAGCAACGGGAACTTTAACTTCAACAATTGGACAATTGTCGCTGCAAGGCAAAGTAGATTTTTCGGTATAGGTTTCGGTGGTAAATTCAAGTTGTTTGTCTTTTTCACAACTGATTAAAACAACGGCAAAGGCGAATAATGATAGGATTTTTTTCATAGCAAGCATTAATTGTAGAGCATTATTTTTTTAGGAAACTCTCGAGATTTTTATAGATATTAAAATTAGCATTTATGAGAACCCATTGTTCAAAATAAAATGTTAATTGATGCAAAGGTAAGTACATCTAATTGGGATAAGGTTATAATTAAAAGTAAATTTGTTTTAAACATTTAGTCTTTCAAAAATGAAATTTAATACGAAAGTAATCCATGGCGGTCAAAAGCCGGACCCATCAACTGGAGCAGTAATGACGCCGATTTATCAAACATCTACTTACGCTCAAATCAGTCCTGGTCAACCTATGCATTCCGATTATGAATATGCTCGAGCGACAAATCCTACACGAACAGCTTTAGAACATGCATTAGCAAGTATTGAAAATGGAGCACGAGGCTTGGCTTTTTCATCCGGTTTAGCGGCAACCGATTGCTTGATTCGGATGTTTAAATCGGGCGATGAAATCATCACAATGAACGATTTGTATGGTGGAACGTACCGTATGTTTACCAAGATCTTTAAGGATTCTGGGATCAAATTTCACTTCGTAGATATGAATGATTTGGAGATATTCGAATCATTAATTAATGAAAACACGAAGTTGGTTTGGGTGGAAACGCCTACCAATCCTTTGATGAAATTAGTGGATATTGCTGCGATTGCTGAAATCACTACTAAACATAAATTGCTTTTTGCTGTTGACAACACATTTGCAACGCCTTATTTACAGAAACCATTGGATTTAGGTGCTGATATTGTGATGCATTCGGCGACAAAATATTTGGGTGGACATTCTGATTTGATTGCAGGTGCATTAGTAACAAAAGATGCGGAACTTGGAAAGAAACTACACTTTCAACAATTTGCCACTGGTGCTATTTTAGGTCCAATGGATAGTTTTTTAGTTTTAAGAGGAATTAAAACCTTGCATTTGCGGATGCAAAGACATTGCGAAAACGGTCAGAAAGTTGCTGAATTTTTGGAAAATAATTCGAAAGTCAAAAATGTTTATTATCCAGGATTACCTTCTCATCCTTCCCATGAATTAGCTAAAAAACAAATGAAAGATTTCGGCGGAATGGTTTCTTTTAATTTCAAATCAGGAGAAATGGAAGATGCGATTTCGTTTTTAGAAAAAATAAAAATATTCACTTTAGCTGAATCTTTAGGTGGCGTTGAATCTTTGGCAAATCACCCAATTAATATGTCGCATGCTTCAGTTCCTGTTGACAAACGGTTGGAAGTTGGCATAACAGATGATTTAATTCGGTTGAGCGTTGGTATTGAAGATATTGACGATTTGCTTGACGATTTAGAGCAGGCTTTGGTTTAAGTAGCTGAATATGATTAATTAATAGCGCTCAAATTGTCCTGCTGAATTTATTTCAGCATCTAATGTGTGCTATTGAGATTCTGAAACAAGTTCAGACCCGAGAGCTTTGCTCGAACTCGCGAAGCAATGACAAGTAAATGTCTTTACACTATAATAATTCACTAAAATCCAACCGCTTTATCATCTCCTCTCGAGTCCGCACCACCTTCGTAACTTCCGTTTGGAAGCACTAAAATTGCGTCAACTTTTCCAATAACTGGGGCTACTTTTTCATCAATGATATATCCTTTTTTGCTTAATTTTAATAATTCTGCGGCGTCGAATTTCTTTGGTTCAAACCAAATTTCATCCGGTAACCATTGGTGGTGAAAACGAGGAGCATTGACCGCTTCCTGCATTGTCATTTTAAATTCTGAGACATTCAGAATTGTTTGTAAAACAGAAGTGATAATCGTGGAACCTCCAGGCGTTCCAACAACCATAAATAACGTTCCATTTTTCTCTACAATTGTTGGCGTCATTGAACTCAACATTCTTTTTTCTGGTTCGATGCTGTTTGCTTCAGAACCGACTAATCCGTACGAATTTGGTTCACCAGCTTTCGCACTGAAATCATCCATTTGATTGTTGAAAAAGAACCCCAATTCCTCCGAATATAATTTGGAACCAAAAGCGCCGTTCAAAGTTGTTGTGACCGAAACTGCATTTCCTTCATTATCTACAATTGAATAATGTGTGGTTTCATTGCTTTCGTACATCTTCACTTCACCCGCATTCATGTCTGCAGATTTTGTAGCTTTCTTAAAGTTGAAACTCTTCATTCGGTCTTTCAAATATTTTTGACTCGTCAATTCCTTTGTTGGAATTTTCACAAAAGCGGGATCTCCCAAATGATGGTTTCGGTCTGCATAAGCTCTTCGTTCCGCTTCTGTCAATACTTGAATGTATTTTTCTGTGTTGTGTTTGTATTTTGCCAAAGGATAAGGTTCTATCATTTTCATGATTTGCAGCAACGTAATTCCTCCACTTGACGGCGGACCCATTGAAATAATTCTTAAATTTTTATAATTAAATGTAACGGGAGTTCGCCATTTTACTTCGTATTTCTCAAGGTCTTCCAAAGTCATAATTCCTCCTCTAGCTTGCAGAAACGAAACCATTTTCTTTGCTGTTTCTCCTTTGTAGAATTCGTCTTTTCCGTTTTTTAATATTTGAGCTAGAGTGTTTGCCAAAGCATTATATTTAATGGAATCACCCACTTTGTAAGTCTTGGTATACGTTGGTAATTCCCCTGAAACTTCGAGTATTTTTGCTTTATTGGCATTCATTTGAGTGATTTGTTTTTGAGTTACAAAGACGCCTCTGTTCGCCAAATCAATCGCAGGTTGGAACAAATCTTTTAGTGGAAGTTTTCCAAATTTTTCATGAACCGCAAACATTCCTGCAATTGTTCCAGGAACGCCAACAGCTAAAGCGCCATCTACACTTAAATCCGGAATTACATTTCCTTTCGCATCTAAATACATGTTTTTGGTAGACTTCATCGGACTTTTTTCTCTGTAATCTAAAGAGCCTATTTCGCCATTACGCATTCGGTAAACCATAAATCCTCCACCTGAAATATTTCCGGCATAAGGAAATGCGACTGCTAAAGCAAGTTCGGTGGCAACCATTGCATCAAAAGCATTTCCGCCTTTTTTGATGACTTCAATTCCAATTTTTGAAGCTTCTTCTCTTGCAGAAACGACCATTGCATTCTTTGAAATTTCACCAACTTGAGCGAAAAATAAATTTGGCACAAGTAAAAAGGAAAGTACGAGATATTTCATGGGTGAAAGTGTTTTGATTTTTTAGATCCAATTTGCAGATAGAAAACGGGATGCGATTACACGTTTTTCTACAATAAAAAAAGGTCAAGACAACAATGTGTCTTGACCAAATTTAATATAAATATTTTTAAGATTTAAAAGGAATATAAAGTGTTGGTAACTTTAATCTGCTTTCGCAATGACTTCAATTCCAACTCCATTCACATTAGGTACATATTCCCCGTTGAAAACATGCTTGATTTTCAAGTTGTAAGTTCCTTTTTCCAATGCTTTATTAGCAAAAACTACTTCCCGAATGTCACAATAATCCCCACCACAATCACCCGTTTCCTTGCCGTCTTTGTCTTTGACGAGAATATTTACTTCCCTTATTTCTTCGGATTTATCGGGATGAATAATTGTTACGGAAATTGGAACGGGATTGATTTGAAAATCGGATAAGTAGGCAAAATGTACATTCACATCATAATTTCGTGCTTCTTGATCTATGGTAAATTCAAATTCTTTTACCTCCGATTTTTGCCATCGATTATCGGGGAATGTTTTGTTCATTTCTTCGTAAACTATGGATTCGTTACAAGATATTGCTACCAAAGCAACCAATAAGAGCGAAAGGAATTTTATTTTCATATTGACTTATTTAACGTGAAAGAAAGAAGTATAACACAGATAAACCCTTTTTATTGTGCGGTTTTGGACGCTGGATTTCGTTAATTTGTAAAGCAAAAACTTTATACATGAAACGCATTCTCCACATTGACGGCAATCATCCGTTGTTAAAAAGCCAATTAGAATTCGCTGGATTTCAAAATGAAGATGATTTTACGTCCACTAAGTTAGAAATTGAGGCTAAAATTTCCAATTATGACGGAATTGTCATTCGGAGTCGGTTTAATATTGACAAGCAATTTATTGACAAAGCGGTGAATTTGAAATTCATTGCAAGAGTAGGAGCTGGCTTGGAAAGTATCGATTGTGACTACGCTTCCGCCAAAGGAATTGCGTTAATTGCAGCGCCAGAAGGAAATAGAAATGCCGTTGGTGAACATGCTTTGGGAATGATTTTAAGTTTATTCAATAATTTAAATCGGGCGAATGCAGAAGTGAAATCGGGTAAATGGTTGCGTGAACCAAATCGCGGACATGAATTGGATGGTAGAACCATTGGAATTATTGGATACGGAAATATGGGAAAAGCGTTTGCAAAGAAATTACGCGGTTTTGATGTGACGGTTTTGTGTTACGATATTTTGCCAAATGTGGGTGATGCTAATGCGAACCAAGTTTCATTAATAGCTTTACAGGAACAAACTGATGTGTTGAGTTTACACATTCCTTGGACTCATGAAACGGATAAAATGGTGAATACGTCTTTTATAAATGCGTTTGCAAAACCATTCTGGTTGATTAACACGGCAAGAGGAAAAAGCGTAGTAACATCTGATTTGGCGAAAGCCTTGAAAGAAAGGAAAATTTTAGGTGCGGGATTAGATGTGTTGGAATACGAGAAACTTTCTTTTGAATCTTTTACGGATTCGCAAATTCCAGAAGCTATGCAATATTTAATTGATGCTGATAATGTGATTTTGAGTCCACATATTGCGGGTTGGACTTTTGAAAGTCATTCGAAATTGGCTCAAACAATTGTAGATAAAATTCTCTTACTTTACGGGGTTGAAAGTAATTCCTAAAAAAATAAAGTTTCAAACGGAGATTTAGTCTGATAATAAGTGGCTGGCATTTTCAAATTGTATATTTTTATAACCTGAATCAAAAAACAAATCAATTATTCATGGAAAACAGTAGACCACAACAAGAGACTTGGAATCAACCGCATCAAGATACTCGACCGCAATATTCGCAAGACAATAAGCGCGTTTTAACAGGTGTTTTAGCAATAATATTGGGATCGCTTGGTGTTCATAAATTTGTTTTAGGTTACAACAACGAAGGATTTATACTTTTAATTCTCACCGTAATTGGATACGCGACCTTATGTATTTTTATAGGTGCATTTGTCCTTACAGCGACCAGTTTGATTGGATTAATTGAAGGCATCGTGTATCTCACAAAATCGGATGCCGAATTTTATGAGCTTTATCAGAAAAATAAACGACCTTGGTTTTAAATAATACTCATTTTTTTCGTTCTATTTACAATCAACAATCGTAAGCGAGAAGGTTTGTTTACTCGAAAAAGTTGACAAAGAAAAAAGAATGCGATTGTAAATTTAGTTCTTTTAAACTGTTTTCTAAAAGAGCGATTTCTTCGTCTGTTACGGATTGGTGTTGCTTTAAAAATTCGATGAAGTGCGATAAATTTTCAAACTTGAAACTAAACGTACTGTTCAGTGAATACTCTGTAATTTTATATTGAAAATGATTCACTTTGGGAAAAGCATTTCGAATAATCTCGTCCAAAACCGGTTTATTATAATCTTCCATAGTATTGTTTTTAGCTAATCTATGCAATATTTTTTAGATGTAAGATCCATTTAAGAATTTTATAACGAGTTGAAATGGTACTGAATTGAGTTTTTGTTTCGGTCAAAAACGGATTGGAGTCGCTGCATCTTTTGATGAAATTTGATTCGATTATTTCGAAAAAAATAGTTTTTAAATTGACTTCGAATGAAATTTGACCACCCAATCTAGAACTAAAAACAAATCCGTATTTTTGCACCCATGAACTGGTTTAAGCAATTATTTAATTCAAAAAAAGAAACAACTGCTGTTGATATGAAGAAATTTCTCATCGTAGGCCTTGGTAATATAGGTGCTGATTACGTGAATACCCGACATAACATTGGGTTCAAGATTTTAGATCATTTGGCTCGAAAAGAAGGAATCGATTTCCAAACCGTTAAACTAGGTGCTTTGGCAGAATATAAATTCAAAGTAAGAACGTATTTACTTCTCAAACCCAATACTTACATGAATCTTTCAGGAAAAGCCATTAAATATTGGATGGATAAAGAGAACATTCCTGTTGAAAACATATTAGTGATCACTGATGATTTGAATTTACCTTTTGGAACCATCCGAATTCGCACAAAGGGAAGTGATGGAGGTCACAATGGACTGAAAAACACCCAGCTTTTATTAAACACTACAGTTTATCCACGCTTCCGATTTGGCATCAGCGACGAGTTTAAAAAAGGCCAACAAGTAGATTATGTTTTAGGTGAATGGGACGAAACAGAAAAAGCCAATTTACCCGAAAGACTAGATGTTGCTGCAGAAATTATTCGGTCATTTGGAACAGCTGGACTTGAACATACGATGACCGGATTCAACGGAAAATAAGTAACCTTTGTGAAAATAATGCGGGTAAAATAAAGACTTTTTTAATTTGGTATTATTTATAATAAAGAACAGCGGGCACAATTACAAAACGAGTACTACAATTACGGTTCAAATTCTCCAAATTATAAAAGTTTGGAACACAAATCGAATTCATTTATTTCATATGAAAAAAACACTACTTATTCAGGCACTTTTCTTTTGTTTTTTTATAGCCAATGGGCAAAATAAAATGACGGTAACATTTAGAGACGGAACGCAAAAAACAGATGTATATTCCATTAGAACAGGAACTTTTTCAAACTCCTCTTCATCAACGAAACTTGTTTCTCGAAATCCTACCGTAAAAATTCCGTTGGAAGATTTTGCAAGTGTATTAGTTTACGACGAGGATAAAGAGTTGCAGTATGTTGTCATTGATGTAAAAACCAATTTCAACGACAGAAAGAGTGAGAAAAAATTGGGATTACTGGTGTATTCTGGATCGAAAATGAGTGTTTATTATGTGGCAGAAACCATTAGTAGTGGCGGGTCATTTGGAGTCTCCTTTAATTCAGATAGTTTTGAAACGTACGTCAAAAAAAACAAGGAAGATATTGCTTATAATATGGGCTACATTTATGGAGCTGGTCCTCGTGGTATTAAGAAACGCGTTCGCGACTACTTTGCAGACTGTCCAGCATTAATAGAAAATGTAGACAACGATACTTTTGAAAAAACTAAAACGATCGAAATGGTCGAGTTTTACGAAAAAAATTGTGGTCTTTAATAAATTTGTATTTCTTGGTATTTTAAAGGATCAGTTGGTTTTGATGAATAACACTGTGTTTCAGCACTACTATAAGCTACTGAATGTTTCTGTTTCAGTTCTAGCACATAATTTTAATCGTATTCTCCTTGCGTAAATCTTCTACCCACGCATTTATCTATTGATTTTTTATGCATCTACTCGCAAAACAGCGGTAAATCGAGTGTGAACAATTCAACAAATTTTTTTAAGTTCCAATAATTTCCCAATTACCAATATAATCTCCTTTCGATAGAGTTGTGGTGAAAGTTGATAATTGTGTGCTTTTAATTCGTTTTGAAAGGGCTAAAACAGTTTTAGCGAATAGTGGTGAACGAAGCAATCGTATTGTTCTCGTAAAACGCTTTAGTTTCTTGTTTAGTATCATATTCTATTACTTCTTATTTGTATTGGAAATTCGTAATAGATTTTCCAGTTGCTTTATAATGAAATAATATAATTTATAAGTAATGATCCAGTTTTTGAATGTTAGATAATTGGATTCGTTTTAGAAGTTCCTGGATCGTATTAAATGATAAAGAAATTAGTTTTTCAAATTTCTATAAAACAAAAAAGACGATCATTTCTGATCGTCTTTCGTTTTGTGCTCCCCCTCTTGGGCTCGAACCAAGGACCCTCTGATTAACAGTCAGATGCTCTAACCAACTGAGCTAAGGAGGAAGGCGTATTGCCTTGTAAAGCGGTGCAAATATAGGGCTAAATTTGGTTTCTGCAAATAATAACCAAACTATTTTTAATTTTTTTTACTTGCCGATTATCGCACGGTAAATATCGTTTCCATTTGCAAAAAGTACAAGCGTGATAAGTAAAACAAAACCAACAACTTGTGCTTTCTCTAAGAATTTGTCAGACGGTTTTTTGCCACTTATAATTTCATACAATAAAAATAAAACATGACCTCCATCTAATGCTGGAATCGGCAAAAGGTTCATTACACCTAGCATAATCGATAACAGAGCGGTGATGCTCCAGAAAGTTTGCCACGACCATTGTTCCGGGAAAATGTCAAAAATGGCTTTAAAACCACCCACACCTTTGTAAGCTCCTGTTTTAGGATTGAAGATCGCTTTTAACTGTCCGCCGTAACTTGAAAGTTGGTCTACACCTTTTTCAATTCCAACTCCAAAAGACTCCGCAAAACTATATTGTTGACGTTGGATTGGGTACAATCCTAATTTTTCTAAATTATTGGCGCCAACTCTTCCTGCATAAATAATTTGCATTTTAGCGCTATCTGTAACGGTAAGTTGAACCGGAATTTCCTTTCCATCACGTTTTACAATTGCAGCAACAGTCTGTCCTTTTAAATTTTCAACTTCTGCTAACACTTCATCTGCATATTTTACAGGCGTTCCGTTAAAATTTACGATGATATCTTTTGCCTGAACCTTTCCAGCATTTACAGAGTTTTCTTCGGGATTGACAACAATAAATGGAATTCGAAGTTCTACAACTGGTGCTTTTTCACCCTGAAACATTTTATCGATAAAATTTACAGGAAAATCAACCGTTTGTTTTATGCCATTTCTTTCAATTTCCACTTTTCGTGCCAAGAATAATTTGGCATTCAAGTCGTGAAATTGCTTTACTTCCTCGCCGTCAACAGCAAGAATTTTATCTCCCGTTTTCAATCCGATTTTCTCTACAACTGGGTTGTTAATCCAAACGCCGTCTTTAACATCGCTGTTATTGATGTATAAATCGCCGTAACCCCAAGCCATTCCAATATAAATAATGAACGCTAAAATAAAATTGACCGTAACACCACCTAACATAATAATTAAACGTTGCCAAGCCGGTTTTGAACGAAATTCCCAAGGTTGTGGAGGTAAAGCCATCGCTTCGGTATCCATACTTTCGTCAATCATACCGGAAATTTTCACGTAACCACCAAGCGGTAGCCAACCAATTCCGTATTCTGTTCCACCAATTTTCTTCTTCAAAAGTGCAAATTTCACATCAAAAAACAAATAAAATTTTTCGACTCTCGTTTTGAATAATTTGGCGGGTATAAAATGTCCTAATTCGTGTAAAACAATTAGTAAAGATAAGCTCAATAAAAATTGAGAAAGCTTAATAAGTAATTCCATTTTTAAATTTAAAATTTCTAAATAACGCACAAAAGTAACGTTTTCTAGTTTATTTCCACACTATTAGTTTTGCAGGTGTTTTAAATGTTTGTTAATAGTTTTACGCTTTAATAAACGTAAATGTTTTTGTTCCCGAAGTGTTAAAAACCTTTAGGTAATAAACGCCGTTTGCAAAACCACTTACATCCCAAGAAGTCGCGGTTGAAGTCGAAATAATCTGACCTAATGTATTGTAAAAAAGCACTTTTTCAATTTTCACATCATTTGGTAGTTGTAATTTCAATAAGGAAGAAGTTGGATTTGGATACAGCCGCATGATAGAGTTCAGTTCCACTTGAATGGTATCTAAAGTGACTTGATTATTTTTTGAAATCAATTGTTTTTCAGGATCAAAAATCGCTGAGGTAACTGTGAAAGGAACACTTTCAATAAAACTTTGATTGTTGTTTATGTTGTTCAAAATAACATCTAATTGCTGACCATTTGCTCCAATCAGACGAAGAGGAACGGGCATTTCAAAAAACGAAACGGATGAATGCGACTGGGTTTGATTCACCGTAATCTTGACTTGGTTGTTTGTTAAATTTGCAACTTGAAATTGGTAACTTGGATATCCTTGTCCGTAAATCCAATCGTCAAAGAATTCTGTCAAACTCAATCCAGAAACTGTTTCTAAATGTGCTTTTAAATCAGATGTTTCGGCATATCCATAAGCCAAATCTGTATCCGCTAAATAGTTTTTTACACCTTGAAAGAAATTGGTATCGCCTAATTTGAATCGAAGCATATGCACCACCATCGCTCCTTTATTATACGTCAATCGACTACTAAAAATCCGGTTAACACTTGAAATTTGGGATTCAGGTACATAAACCGAACCGCCGTTTTGTGAAGTAATATTTGAAATTAATGAATTTTTCCAACTTCGAAATTGATTGTTTCCATCTAAATTTTCAACAACTAAGCCGTACATATAATTGGCAAATCCTTCATTTAACCAGATGTCGTTCCAAGAACCACAAGTAATTTTGTCGCCAAACCATTGGTGTCCCAATTCATGTGCAATTAATTCACGCTCAAAACTTCCCATAAATGAAACCGTCGTGTGTTCCATTCCACCACCCCAACCAAATTGAGCATGGCCGTATTTTTCATCTGCATACGGATAGGTTTCAAATAAGGTTTCAAACAAATTCATAATTGGTAAAGTAACCGCGACGCTGTTTGATGCAGAAGCAAAATTTTCAGGATACAAGTAATTTACAATAGGAAATGTATTTGGAGCTGTTCCTGCTGTTTGTGTGAGAATTTGGTAATTGGTCACGGCAATTGCAACTAAATAAGCCGGAATAGGATAACCGTGTGAAAAATGCGTCGTTTTTGTTCCATCCAAATTAGTGATTTGTGAAAGTTCTAATCCATTTGCGACACTCACATATTGACTTGGAGCTGTAATATAGATATCAATAGAATCCGTTTTATCGTTCATATCTTGTTTACAAGGCCACCAGTCTCTGGCGCCATAAGGTTCAGAAAGTGTATACAAAACAGGAATATTTGCGTGTGTAGAAGTCGTAAAAGCCTGTTCGGTAGTAGATGGAGCTCCTGAGTAAATAATTTCTACAGTTGCTAAAGTGCCTTCTGCTAAAGTGTCTTCTGCTAAAGTGTTTTGTAATGTAATTTGTAGTTGATCGTCTGATTGTGAAAAAGTAAGTGGTACATTGTTTTGCTTCACTGAACTCACAGTCAAGTCATTCGTTAAATCAAAGGTTACAGTCGACATTGAACTCAAAGCTTTAAATGTTGTAGTCACTTTTCCGTTGATGAAATAAACCGCAGGATCTACAGCAAATTCTAACTTCTGATAGGTAATATCGTAATTCAAAGTGTTTGGATTTACGGCAAAATTCATCGTTGCCGACGCTGATTTCATTTCTGCTTCAGCAATTTTATGCAGTAAATCCGGAGTGGTTTGTGCAAAAGTAGTAGTAAAAAATGCCATCAAGGCGAATGCGAATATTTTTTTCATAAAATGTACTGGTTCATTATTTACGCAGCGAAAATCTATCTTTAAATGTCGTCGTATTTTTATCTCCTGAAAAATAAAAGTCAAATATAATATTATGGCACTAGATTTCAACGCAATATCGAAACTTTTAACGGCTCGATCTTTCGATTTTTGTGTCTTTGAATCTTTAAGTCTTTCTATCTTTAGGTCGTTGCATTGTCAAATTATCTAATTATATTTGCGTTCGTATAAAAAATCAAGATATGTTACAGATCGCATTTATTAGAGAAAATCAAGCAAAAGTAATTCAGGCTTTGGCCAAAAGAAATATGGATGCAACCAGTACGGTTGAAGAAGTGGTGGCGCTAGACGAAAACCGTCGCGCAACACAAGTGGAATTGGATAATACCTTGGCGGAATCTAATAAATTGTCCAAAGAAATTGGAGATTTGATGAAATCAGGAGAGAAATCTAAAGCTGAAATTCTAAAATTAAAAACGGTTTCTTTGAAAGAAAAAAGCAAGGATTTAGGCGAAAAAGCAGATGCTTTAGCTGAAGAATTGTTGCAAAAACTTTACACGTTACCAAATCTCCCTTGCGATTTAGTTCCAGAAGGAAAAACGCCTGAAGATAACGTAACTGCTTTTCAAGAAGGAGAAATTCCAAAATTGCATGAAAATGCGCAACCTCATTGGGATTTGGTGAAAAAATACGACATCATTGATTTCGAATTGGGAAATAAGATTACAGGTGCAGGTTTCCCAGTTTACAAAGGCAAAGGAGCCAAATTGCAACGTGCATTAATTAATTATTTCTTAGATAAAAACACGGCTGCAGGTTACAATGAAGTGCAAGTTCCGCATTTAGTGAATGAAGCTTCAGGTTACGGAACAGGACAATTACCAGACAAAGAAGGACAAATGTATCATTCAACTGTTGATGATTTATACTTGATTCCAACTGCTGAAGTTCCAGTAACAAACATGTACCGGGATGTGATTTTAAACGAAAGTGATTTGCCAATTTTAAACACCGCTTACACGCCATGTTTTCGCCGTGAAGCAGGTTCTTATGGCGCTCACGTTCGTGGTTTGAATCGTTTGCACCAATTTGACAAAGTAGAAATCGTACGCATCGAACATCCAGATAATTCGTATAAAGCTTTAGACGGAATGGTAGAACACGTGAAAGGTATTTTGCAAGAATTAAAATTACCGTATCGAATTTTACGTCTTTGTGGCGGCGATATGGGTTTCACATCTTCGTTGACATATGATTTTGAAGTGTATTCAACTGCTCAAGAACGCTGGTTGGAAATCAGTTCCGTTTCTAACTTCGAAACGTTTCAAGCAAACCGATTAAAATTGCGTTACCGTGATGAAAATGGGAAAACACAATTGGCACATACTTTAAACGGAAGTTCATTAGCATTGCCAAGAGTTTTAGCGGGAATTTTAGAAAATTATCAAACGCCAGAAGGAATTGTGATTCCTGAAGTATTGAGAAAATATACGGGATTTGATATTATAGATTAATACTAGAGTTTCTAATTATTAATTTTTAATTCAATAATTTTTAGCTCACAATCCCGAACATTCGGGAGCAAAGCCGCAAAGCACAATTTGTTTTCTTTGCGTCTTGGCGCCTTTGCGAGACATTTATCGTAACAAATTAAAGTGAACTTTCAACTGAAACCGTCTTCAAATTTTAACGTAACTTTTGCCCTATAAAATTTTAAAAAGTACTACTTTTCAACAAATAGTACTTTTTTTGCTTTTTACCACTTATGAGAAATTTTTTCGCCACACTTTTATTGTTACTGACGTTTTCGGCTTTCGCCCAAAACGAACAATTAGCAGCGAATTATTTTGAAAAAGGTGATTTCGAAAAAGCCTTGGTTTCTTACGAAGAGTTACTCGCTAAACAACCTGGAAATTCTAATTATTTTCAGCGAACAGTCGATTGCTACCAAGAATTATCGCAGTTTGATAAAGCACAAACTTTAATCCAGCAACGATTAGATAAATACAAACAACCGAATCTCTTAATTGAATTAGGTTACAATTATCAATTGCAAAAAGACGAAAAAAATGCGTCGAAACTTTTTGAGCAAGCAATTGAAAAGATAAACGAAAATCCATCGCATGTTTATGCACTTGCTGCTAATTTCGAAAAGAAATCAATGTTAGATTATGCTTTGAAAGCCTATAATTTAGCGTTGACTTTGGAACCAAAGTTTAGCTTTAATCAGCAAATGGCGGTTTTGTATGGCCAACAAGGAAAAGTAGATTTGATGATTGAAAAGTTTTTAGAAGAAGGCGAACAACGTCCACAATCTACGATTTACATTCAGAATTATTTGTCAAGATTTATGACAGATGAAAGTGAAACTTCTTTTCCAGATAGTTTACGAAAAGCCTTGATTTTAAAAACTCAAAAAAGTCAAGATATTTACTGGAACCAATTTTTGAGTTGGTTTTTTGTCCAACAAAAAGAATATGGAAAAGCATTTATTCAAGAAAAAGCAATTTATAAAAGAGAACCCGAATCATTTTCAAACATCGTTGGTTTAGCCGAATTAGTCATTGAAGAGGACCAGGACGAAGACGCCGTAAACATTATTAATTTCGTTTTAGAAAACACGCAGAATCTAGATTTGCAGATATTTTCGAATACATTTTTACTGCGAAATCGAATCGAGAAATCAACTCCAAAAGAATATCCAGCAATCAAAACCGATTTAGAACTTGCACTGAAAAAATTTGGTGTAAGCCCATTCACCATTTCATTACAAGAATTGCAAGCGGAGTTTTTTGCTTTCAATTTAAATGAACCAGAAAACGGAAAAGAAGTGTTGAAAAATGCTTTAAAATTTCAACTGAACGAATACCAGAAGGCTGAATTAAAAATGCAATTGGCCGATATTTTGCTTTTGCAAGAGCAATACAATCAAGCGTTGATTTACTATTCACAAATTGAAGACGATTTAAAAAACGACCAAATTGGACACGAAGCAAGTTTGAAAGTTGCCAAAACAAGTTATTTTCAAGGTGATTTTCAGTGGGCTCAAAGTCAGTTTAAAATACTAAAATCAGCATCGACACAATTGATTGCAAATGATGCGATGGAATATTTTCTACTTATAAACGACAACACCGTTGCCGATTCTACTCAAGTCGCATTGAAGAAATTTGCGCGAGGAGATTACTTGATGTACCAGAATAAAAACGATTTGGCATTAGCCCAATTTGCAAAAATTTTAACCGAACACAAAGGAGACGAAATTGAAGCCGTAACTTTGTTGCGAATGGGAAAAATCAACGAGAAATTAGGCAATTATAACGAGGCTTTGCGTTTATACAAAAATATTATTGACGCACATTCGGATGGAATTTACGTGGACGAAGCGTTATTCTTCTCTGCAGAAATTTATGACGAGAAGTTGAAACAACCCGAATTGGCAAAACCATTGTACGAAAAAATGATTTTCAACCATCAAGATAGTATCTACTTTATTGAAGCCCGAAGAAAATTCCGCGAAATCCGAGGAGACAATAATTTATAAATTCCTAAATCCTAATTCTTAAATCTAAATTCACAAATCAAATGATTATATATAATGTAACTGTAAATATCCACGAAAGTGTTCACGACCAATGGATGAAGTGGATGCAGGAGAAACACATCGGCGACGTATTAGCTACTGGAAAATTCTCCACAGCACGAATGGTTAAAGTTTTGGTAGAAGAAGATATGGGTGGAATTACGTATTCGATTCAATATGTGACGGATTCAAAGGAAACTTTGGAACGCTATTATCAAGAAGACGCTCCGAGATTAAGGGATGAAGGACACGGACTTTTTGGCGACAAAATGTTGGCATTTCGAACTGAATTAGAATTTATTTCAGAACATTAAAAAAATAAAATTCACCAAAACGAATTAGACTTTTAGAAATTTTCAATCTGTGCTAATTAGTGAAATCTGTGTGAAATTTTAAACAGACAAAATGGAAAAAGTAAAAGCAAAAAAACACCTCGGACAACACTTTCTTAAAGATGAAGAAGTTGCCAAAAATATAGCCGACACGTTGTTGTTAAAAGGCTACGAAGATATTTTGGAAATTGGTCCAGGAATGGGTGTTTTGACTAAATATTTACTCGAAAAACCTGTAACAACTTATGTGGTCGAAATTGACAATGAATCTGTCGAATATTTGGAAGCACATTATCCAAAATTACATGGAAAAATCATTGCAAAAGATTTCTTGCGTTACGATATCAACGAAGTTTTTGAAGGAAAGCAGTTTGCTATTATTGGTAACTTTCCCTACAATATTTCGACGCAAATTGTGTTTAAAGCATTAGAATTAAGAAATCAGATTCCTGAGTTTTCAGGTATGTTTCAAAAGGAAGTTGCACAACGAATTTGTGAGAAAAAGGGAACAAAAGCGTACGGAATTCTTTCGGTTTTAGTTCAAGCTTTTTATACCGCCGAATATTTATTCACGGTGGACGAACATGTATTTATTCCGCCACCAAAAGTGAAATCAGGTGTTTTGCGATTGACAAGAAAGGAAGACTTCTCGTTGCCTTGTAGCGAAAAGATGTTTTTTAGAGTCGTTAAAACAGGATTTCAACAAAGAAGAAAAACGTTGCGTAATAGTTTGAAATCCATGGAGCTTTCAGATGAATTGCGTCAAGATAAAATTTTTGATCTTCGTCCGGAACAATTGAGTGTCGAAGATTTTATCAGTATTACCCAAAAAATAGAAGCCGATGCAGTTTAAAGTTAGTAAGGAATTTTTAAGTGAAGTAAATGAGTTAATCGCGAGCAAAAATGACCACCAGTTGGAAATTTTGTTAAATGATTTACACCACGCTGATATTGCCGAAATTCTGGATGAACTTGATTTTGACGATGCCACTCATATTTTTAAAATCTTGGACAGTGAGAAAACCGCCGAGATTTTATTAGAATTAGATGAAGATTTAAGGGAGAATATCCTTTCTCGACTTTCGTCCAAAGAAATTGCGGAAGAGCTTGATGAGTTAGAAACCAATGATGCCGCGGATATTATTGCCGAACTTTCTCAACAAATTAAAGAGGAAGTAATCAGCGAACTTCAAGACGTTGAACACGCCAAAGACATTGTGGATTTGTTGCGTTACGACGAAGATACCGCTGGTGGAATTATGCATAAAGAGTTGGTTAAAGTCAACGAAAATTGGAATGTTTTGACCTGCGTCAAAGAAATGCGCATTCAAGCTGAAAATATTTCTCGCGTACATTCAATCTATGTGGTTGATGATGAAGACCGATTAAAAGGCCGCCTTTCTTTAAAAGATTTGTTGACCACTTCTACAAAAACACCGATTAAAGATATTTATATTCGGAAATTAAATTTTGCAAAGGTCGACGATGAAGATGTGGAAGTGGCAAGAACGATGCAAAAATATGATTTGGAAGCCATTCCCGTCGTAGATGAATTAGGACGGTTAGTGGGACGAATTACAATCGATGATATTATAGACGTCATAAAAGACGAAGCCGACAAAGATTACCAGTTGGCGGCGGGTATTTCGCAGGATGTTGAAGCGGATGATAGTATTTTAGAACTCACCCGAGCGCGATTGCCTTGGTTGGTTTTAGCGCTTTTAGGTGGATTTGTAACCGTAAGTGTTTTAGGACTTTTTGAAGGAGCAATGAAAGAACACGGAAAATTATTCTTCTTTACTCCTTTAATTGCAGCAATGGCGGGGAATGTTGGCGTTCAGTCGTCTGCAATTATCGTGCAAGGTTTGGCCAATAATACATTGAGCGGTTCAATATTTAGACGCTTGGTTAAAGAAATTTCCTTAAGTTTATTTAATGGTGCAATTCTAGCAACTATCTTATTTATTGGCGGGCATTTTCTTTTGGATTTACAGTACATAGAAGGAATGATTGTGTCAGTATCATTAGTTTCTGTAATTATTATTGCCTCTTTAATCGGTACATTTATTCCGTTATTATTGGATAAATTTGGTATCGATCCGGCACTTGCCACAGGACCATTTATCACTACAAGTAATGATATTTGCGGAATTTTGATTTATTTCTCTATTGCGAAAGCCGTACTTGGATTTTAAAGTGTTATTTTCGAGGGAATTGGTTTAACGTTTGTTTAAATTATTTATATTTACGTGAAGTAAGGAATTTTAAAATTTTAAAATTCCTCATTTTTATAATGAATTCCAACTCCAAGCCTCGAATATGAAGACCAAACATGCTATTTACTGTTTATTTTTTTTGCTGCTCATTCAATCTTGTTCCAAGAAATCGGCAGCAGATTTCAACTCAAATTTCACTTCCTATAAACCTTACATCACTAACTTTTCAGGCGGATTAGTTTCCGCTCAATCTGATGTGAGAGTGGTTTTGGCTTTCGCCAATGAAGAGTGGAAGAAAGACCAAGTTTTAGACAACAATCTTTTTAGTATTTCCCCTTCAGTGGATGGAAAAGTGGTAGCACTTTCTTCGAGTACCGTTGCGTTCGTTCCTACAAAAAAATTGAAGTCAGATACCGAATATCAAGTCACACTTCATTTATCCAAACTTATAAAAACGCCAAAAGAATTAGATGATTTTAATTTCACGGTGAAGACGATTAAGCAAGACTTCATTGTTGACACAGATGATGTGCAATCGTATTCTCCAGTTTACCAATATTTGAATGCCAATGTAAAAACGGCAGATAAAATGGATTTCGAAACGGCTACGAAGTTAATTACTGCGGAACAAAATGGTAAGAAGTTAAACCTTAAGTTTGAAAAAACGAGCGGTGTTTCATCTGAATTCAAGTTTATCATCGACAGTTTGCAGCGTTACGACTCGGATACTAACCTAAAAATAAGCTACAACGGAAATTCTTTTGACATTGATCAAAAAGGCACGATTGATTATTCCGTTAAAGGGAAAAATAATTTCACCGTAGTTGAAGCATCAGTTTTGCACAATACAGAAGGAACATTATTGCTTAATTTTTCTGACCCGTTATCAAAAGACCAAGATTTTGACGGATTAATTGCTATTGATGGTGCTCGAAATTTAAAATACGCAGTTCAAGGAAATCTACTAAAAGTATTTTTTGACTCATCCTTAAAAGGCGAATTATTGGTGGAAGTTTTTCAAGGAATTGAAAATGAGTATGGCGCAAAGATGAAAGAAACGTATCGTGAAAAAGTACTTTTCGACCAATTGAAACCAAACGTTCGTTTTTTGAAAAACGGAATTATTTTGCCAAGTTCGAACAACTTAAAATTGAACTTCGAAACGGTAAATTTAAAAGCAGTAGATGTAAAAGTCTATAAAATTTACACGAATACAATTCTACAATTTCTTCAGGAAAACGAATTAAACGGAGCTAGAAATCTTAAAAAAGTTTCGCAACCGGTTGCCAAGAAAACCATTAATTTAAAGCAAAATAATTTATTCGACACGAGTAAATGGAATACGTACGCATTGGATTTGTCAACCTTGATAACTCCTGACCCGGGAGCGATGTACCGAGTTGAAATTTCGTTTAAAAGAAGTTATTCACTTTACAATTGTTCAAGCGCTGAAAAAATTGCTGATGAAGATGAGGTGGAAGAAATAGACGAGAAAGACGTGAATTATAGTAATTCTGGGGATTATTACTACGACGATTACTATGATGGATATTACGATTACGATTGGCGTCAAAGTCAAGACCCTTGTTCAGAATCTTACTTTTACAATGCAGTTGTAGGTACAAATATATTGGCTTCTGATTTAGGAGTTATTGCAAAAAGAGGCGAAAATAAATCGTATTTCTTCGCAGTAAATAATATTGTAAATACGGATCCAGTTTCAGCAGCTACAATTGATTTGTATAATTACCAACAACAGAAATTGACTTCTCTGACGACAAATTCAGACGGTATTGCGGAAGTGCAATTAGATACCTACGCTTATTTTGCAATTGTAACGAGAGGCAAGAATACGACTTACGTCAAATTAGACGATGGAACTTCACTATCAGTAAGTAATTTCGATGTTTCAGGTGAAGTTTTGCAAAAGGGTTTGAAAGGATATATTTATGGCGAAAGAGGTGTTTGGCGTCCAGGCGATCCAATTTTTCTATCTTTTATTTTAGACGATACTGCAAATCCACTTCCTGCAAATCACCCAATTCAATTGCGGATTTCCGATCCAAGAGGAAAAGTTGCTTATCAAACCGTTTCAAAAACGAATAAAAACAATCATTATTTATTCAAATTTTCTACTAATGAAGAATCGCCAACAGGAAATTGGGAAGCGAGAATTAGTGTTGGTGGTGCTAAATTCTACAAAAGTCTAAAAGTAGAAACCATTAAGCCGAATCGTTTAAAAATCAAGAATAGTTTTCAAAAAGAAGTGTTGTCTTCTCGTGGTGCAAACACAAATAATTTGCAAGTAAACTGGTTGCACGGTGCGGTGGCAAAAAATTTAAAAGTAGAGGTACAAGCTAAATTTTCGCAACAAGTTACTACGTTTAAAAATTATACGAAATATGATTTTGACGATGAAGTTCGGAAGTTCAGTAGTGAAGAAATAAATTTATTTTCCGGAAGATTAAATGAAAACGGACAAGCAACCATTTCGATAGAACCGAAATTAACTGCTCAAGCACCAGGATTCTTGAAAGCAGCATTCATCACGAAAGTATATGAAGAAGGCGGCGATGTAAGTACCGATGTTTTTGCAACGACTTATTCACCGTACGAAACGTATGTGGGAATAAAATCGCCTGAACCTAATAAATATGGAATGCTTGAAACCGGAAAGAACAACCGATTTGAAATCCAAACAGTAGATGAAAATGGAAGTCCAAAATCAGTTAGCAATCTTGAAGTTCGCGTTTACAAAGTAGAATGGAGATGGTGGTGGGACGCTTCTGACGATAACTTGTCTAGTTTCAGTTCGTCTGACGCTACAACTTCTTACAAAAGTTTTACTGTTTCAACCAATTCTGCTGGAAAAGGAAGTTTTGAATTTGAAGTTCCTGAAAATGATTGGGGACGTTATTTGATTCGTGTTTCCAACGGTTCAAGCGGACATGCGACTGCTCAAACAGTTTTGATTGATTGGCCTTATTGGTCTGGGAAAACTAAAGATGGAAATGCTTCGAGCGCGAATATGTTGGTTTTTGCAACCGATAAAAAGAAATATAATGTAGGCGAAAAAGCGATGATTTCATTTCCTTCAAGTGAAGGTGGACGTGCATTAATTTCAATAGAAAACGGAACGAAAGTTTTAAAAACAATTTGGGTTGACACCAAAAAAGGAGAAACGAAAGCAGAAATTCCTTTGACAAAAGATATGGCGCCAAATGTGTATTTCAACGTCACACTTTTGCAACCGCACGCTACGACTAAAAATGATTCGCCTATCCGAATGTACGGAATCACAGCGATTGAAGTGTTAGACCCAAATAGCAAGTTGGAACCGGTGATTAAAATGCCAAATGTTTTGAAACCTGAAGAAAAATTTACGGTGAATGTTTCGGAGAAAAATGGTCAACCAATGACCTACACAATTGCGGTTGTGGATGAAGGATTACTTGATTTAACAAGATTTAAAACGCCAAATGCTTGGGATAGTTTCTATGCAAGAGCAGCTTTAGGTGTAAAAACTTGGGACGTTTACGACGATATTATTGGTGCTTATGGCGGAAAAGTGAATCAGATATTCGCAATTGGAGGTGACCAAAGTATGATTGGCGGTCAAGCCAAAAAAGCAAATAGATTCAAGCCCGTGGTTTTATATTACGGTCCGTTTGTATTGGACAAAGGAAAAGCTACGACACATACGTTGCAACTTCCAAAATATGTGGGCTCGGTTCGAACAATGGTTGTTGCCGCTTCAGCTTCAAAAAGCGCTTATGGTGCGGCCGAAAAAACATCAGCGGTTCGAAGTCCGTTAATGGTTTTGGCTTCATTGCCAAGAAAGATTTCTCCCGGAGAAAGAGTGCGATTACCCGTAACTGTTTTTACAACAGAAGCAAAAATCAAGAATGTTGCGGTGTCTTTGAAAATGACAAAAGGATTAAGAGTAGTTGGTTCGCCAACGCAAAATATTTCATTTACATCTCCAGACGAAAAAATGGCTTATTTTGACATTGAAGTTGGAGAAAGTACTGGAATTGCCAAAATTGAAGTTGCTGTAAGTTCTGGAACTGAAAAAGCTTCTTATGCAGTGGAAATTGATGTCATTAATCCAAATCCGGTTACCAATGATTATCAAGATTATGTAATTGAACCAAATAGTACCAAGAAAATTGATTGGAGCACTTTTGGAACTGCCGGAAGCAATTTGGCAAAATTGGAGATTTCTTCAATGCCAACAATCGACATCAACCGAAGATTACAGTTTCTAATACAATATCCACACGGATGTTTGGAACAGACGACTTCTGGTGTTTTTCCACAGCTTTATTTAGCAGATATTGTGGACATGACTTCAACGCAGAAAGCAAATACACAGAAAAATGTTACGGCTGGAATTACAAGAATTTCGAATTTACAAGCTTCAAATGGCGGATTTATGTATTGGCCTGGAGCCCGAACTACGGATGATTGGAGTACTTCTTATGCAGGACATTTCTTAATTGAAGCAGAGAAAAAAGGCTATGTTTTACCTGTAAATGTGAAAAGCAAGTGGTTGAGTTTCCAAAAAAGTGAAGCTCGAAAATGGCGTTTCATTCCGCAATACGGAAATGATTTGGCGCAAGCCTATCGTTTATATACGTTGGCTTTAGCAGGTTCAGCCGATTTAGCATCGATGAATAGATTGAGAGAAACCGTGGATATTTCGAACGAAGCGAAATTAAGATTAGCTGCAGCTTATGTTTTGAGTGGGCAAAAATCAACTGGAAAAACACTTTTAGCACAAAGCACAATTGCTGAAACTGCCGACCGTTATTCGTATTACTATTACGGTTCTGAAGATAGAAACCGTGCGATGGCGTTAGAAACCTTAATTTTATTAGGCGAGAAACAGAAAGCATTTAGATTAGCAAATCTTTTAGCGAAACAAATTTCAAGCGAACAATGGATGAGCACGCAAACTACGGCTTACTCACTTTATGCGATGAGTTTATTTGCGAAAAGCAATGGCGAATCTGGCATTGGTGTAGAAGTTTCTGGAACGCCGTTGAAAGAAAGTATTTCATCCTCTAAATCAATTGTAAGTAGAAGCTTAACGGTAAGAACGGGCGGAAACGCAGTAACCATTAAAAACACAAAAGGAAATACAATTTATGTTCGCTTACTGAATACTGGTATTTTGCCTGTCGGTCAAGAGAAAACAATCCAAAGCGACGTTTCTTCTTATATTTCTTATAAAGACAGAAAAGGCAATCTGATTTCAGTTGAAAGTATCAAACAAGGAACCGAATTTGTCGCTACGATTACCATTCGAAACGAACGAAATGAATCGGTTGAAAATGTAGCTTTGACGCAAATTATTCCTTCTGGATTTGAAATTGTCAACACAAGATATACAGATTACGGTTCGTCAACGGACAATCGAGCGGATTATATTGATATAAGAGACGACCGTGCGAATTATTATTTTGGGTTGAAAGCTTCGGAAAGTAAAACGTTTACATTGTTGCTGAACGCTTCGTATTTGGGTAAATATTATATGCCGGGAATTCAATGTGAAGCGATGTATGATGCGACATTCATCAATCGAACGAAAGGATATTGGATAGAAGTTTTACCTTAATTTGAAAAATAATATCTGATTTTGAAATTAAAGAATTTTTTTTCATCCTTATTAAATTACCTAAAAAAACATCCGATCAAGTCGGGTGTTTTTTTTACATTATTGGTAGTTTATTATTTCAGTTTGCCTTCTCCATTATTCAAAGTTCCATATTCTACGGTTGTTGAAAGTGTAGAAGGAAGATTGCTTGGCGCCAAAATCGCTAATGATGGACAATGGCGGTTTCCTGAAAATGACACGCTTCCTGAAAAATTTAAAAAGTGCATTGTAACTTTTGAGGATCAACATTTCTACCAACATCCCGGATTTAATCCTGTGGCGGTTTTTAATGCAATGGTTCAAAACTACAAAGCTGGAAAAGTGGTTCGTGGTGGAAGTACGTTGACGCAGCAAGTTATTCGCTTAGCGCGAAAAGGCCAAAGTCGGACGTATTTTGAAAAAGCAATTGAACTTGTTTTAGCAACTAGACTTGAGTTTCGATATTCCAAAGATAAAATTGTAGAATTATATGCAGCTCACGCTCCTTTTGGCGGAAATGTCGTTGGTTTAGAAATGGCTTCTTGGAGGTATTTTGGTTTAAAGCCAAATCAACTTTCGTGGTCTGAAAGTGCGACATTAGCCGTTTTACCAAATGCGCCAAGTTTAATTTTCCCCGGAAAAAATCAAGAATTACTTTTAGCAAAAAGAAATTTATTACTTCAGAAATTAAACAAGAATGGAACAATTGATTCCGAAACTTATAATTTGGCTTTAGCCGAACCATTAGTGGGAAAACCTTTTCCTCTTCCAGAATTAGCGCCACATTTAGTGCAGAAAATGGCTAAAACTTATGGAGGAAAAAAAGTGCAAAGTAGTATTGATTATGAAATTCAATCGCGGGTAAATGATTTAGCTGCGAATTATTACATCCAATACAAACAGAATGAAGTTTACAATTTAGCCGTCTTAGTTCTAGATATAAAAACGCGGAAAGTGGTGGCTTATGTAGGAAATTCTCCCACAGATAAAACACACAAAAAAGATGTTGATATTATTCAAGCTGCGAGAAGTACGGGAAGTATCTTAAAACCTTTATTGTTTGCGGGAATGTTGGATGCTGGAAAAATTTTACCCAATACATTAATTGCGGATGTTCCCACACAAATTTCGGGCTACACACCTGAAAATTATGATTTAAGTTTTGATGGAGCCGTTGCTGCAAGACGAGCATTATCGCGTTCGTTGAATATTCCGTCGGTATTGATGTTGCAGGATTTTGGTGTCAATACGTTTTACGAGGAATTACAAAAATTCAAATTCACAACCATAACTAAACCTGCAAATCATTATGGATTATCTCTAATTTTAGGTGGAGCTGAAAGTAATTTGTGGGATTTGTGTCGAACCTACGCTGGATTATCGTCGACTTTAAACTACTTCAACGCTAATCAAGGAAAATACAGAAAGAATGAATTTGCTGAACCGCTTTTCTTGAAAAATGAAGCTATAGATTTTGGCAAGGAAAGTTTTCAGAAAACTATTTTGGGAGCGGGCTCGATTTATCTGACGTATCAAGCGATGGAAGAAGTGAATCGGCCACAAGAAGACGAAGCTTGGCGCTTCTATGATAGTGCTAGAAAAATAGCGTGGAAGACCGGAACGAGCTTTGGAAATCGGGATGCTTGGGCTGTGGGAACTGATTCTCGTTATGTGGTTGGAATTTGGGTAGGAAATGCAACAGGAGAAGGTAGACCAAAACTAACTGGAGTTGAAAGTGCAGCACCCATTTTATTTGATGTTTTTAATTTATTTCCAAGGTCGAATTGGTTTCAACCGCCTTTAAATGATTTAGAAGAAGTGGAAGTTTGTCAGCACAGTGGTTCCCTTGCAAACGAAGGTTGCCCGACACGAAAAGAATGGATTCCGTTGAAGGGAAAAACTTCTGCTTTATGTTCGTATCACAAGCGAATCCAACTTGATGCTTCTGAAAGATTCCGAGTGAATAGCAATTGTGAAGCGATTGAAAATATGGTTGTGAAATATTGGTTTGTGTTGCCTCCGGTGATGGAATGGTATTATAAAAGCAAACACATTGACTACCAAATGTTGCCTCCTTTCCGCGAAGATTGCGTTGGAAATACAGCTGGAACAATGGATTTTATTTATCCAAAAAACAACAGCAAAATTTACTTGACCAAGAATTTTGATAGTGATGTCCAACCTTTAATTATGAAAATAGCGCATTCGCAAAGTGATGCCATTTTGTATTGGTACGTTGATGAAGTTTTTCAGGGTAAAACTACCGTTTTCCACGAAAAATCGATTTTAGCGAAAGCAGGAATACATCGAATTACTGTAGTAGATGGTAATGGCAATGAGATTAGTAGGAAGATTGAGATTGTGAGGTGATAGTACACGTAACGGATAAAAAAAGCCCCGAAATTTTCGAGGCTTTTAGAAGTATTATTTTAATTTAATATGCAATTCATTCAACTGTTTCTCATCAATCGCAGATGGAGCATCAATCATCACATCTCTTCCCGAATTGTTTTTAGGAAACGCAATAAAATCACGAATTGTTTCTTGACCGCCTAAAATGGCTACCAATCTATCCAATCCAAAAGCTAAACCTCCGTGTGGTGGCGCTCCGTATTGGAATGCATCCATTAAGAATCCAAATTGATTTCTCGCTTCTTCTTCCGTGAAACCTAAATATTTGAACATTAATTCTTGTGTCTTTTTGTCGTGAATTCGTATTGAACCTCCACCAATTTCATTTCCATTCAAAACCATGTCGTAAGCGTTTGCTCTCACTTTTCCTGGATCGGTTTCCAATAAAGCCATGTCTTCTGGTTTTGGAGACGTGAATGGATGGTGCATTGCGTGGTAACGACCGCTTTCTTCGTCAAATTCTAATAAAGGAAAATCAACTACCCAAAGTGGAGCGAAAACCGCTGGATTTCTCAATCCCAAACGTGTTGCTAATTCCATTCGTAAAGCAGAAAGTGCCGATCTTGTTTTATCCGCTGGACCCGAAAGCACAAAAATCATGTCGCCTGCTTTCGCGTTTGTTGCTTTTGCCCATTTTGCCAAATCTTCTTGGTCATAAAATTTGTCTACTGAAGATTTGTAACTTCCATCTGCTTCACATTTCACGTAAACCATTCCTGAAGCACCTACTTGAGGACGTTTTACCCAGTCAATTAAAGCATCAATTTCTTTTCGAGTATAAGTGGCGCAATTTGGCGCTGCGATTCCAACTACCAATTCTGCTGCATTGAATACAGGAAATTCTTTATGCTGTGCAACTTCATTCAACTCGCCAAATTTCATATCAAAGCGAATATCTGGTTTGTCGTTTCCGTAGGTTTTTATAGCGTAATCGTATGTGATTCTTGGGAATTTATCAACTTCAATTCCTTTAATTTCCAATAGTAAATGACGTGTCAACCCTTCAAAAATATTTAAAATATCTTCTTGGTCTACAAACGCCATTTCGCAATCGATTTGTGTAAATTCTGGTTGTCTATCCGCTCTTAAATCTTCGTCACGGAAACATTTCACGATTTGGAAATATTTGTCCATTCCACCCACCATCAACAATTGCTTAAACGTTTGTGGTGATTGTGGCAAAGCATAAAACTGTCCTTCGTTCATTCTACTTGGAACCACGAAATCCCTTGCTCCTTCTGGAGTCGATTTGATTAAGTAAGGCGTTTCCACTTCACAGAAATCCAAATCAGAAAGGTATTTTCTAACTTCCATCGCAACTTTGTGACGAAATAAAAGACTGTTTTTAACTGGATTTCTTCGGATGTCCAAGTAACGGTATTTCATTCGGATATCTTCCCCACCGTCTGTTTCATCTTCAATTGTGAAAGGAGGCGTGATGGCTTCGTTTAAAATAGTCATTTCAGTTACTAAAATTTCAATTTCACCCGTTGGAATGTTCTTGTTTTTCGCTTCACGTTCGATAACCATTCCTTTAACTTGAATTACAAATTCACGTCCAAGCGTTTTTGCTTTTTCAAAAACAGATTTTTCAGAGCGACTTTCGTCAAAAATCAATTGCGTAATTCCATAACGATCGCGTAAATCGACCCAATTCATGAATCCTTTATCGCGTGACTTTTGAACCCATCCAGCAAGTGTAACTTCGGTATTGATGTGAGAACTATTTAGTTCGCCACAATTATGACTTCTATACATATCAAAATTTTAGATTGCAAAAGTAATTAAAGTAAAATGACTCTCCTCTTTGTTCGCTGAAAATTTTATTTTTGATAAAAGCACTTTGTTTTCGTTAATTCGATTTTAAAGTTTTTGTGCTTACGATTACGGAAATACAAATATTTTTAAATTTTAACAAGTGAAATCGGTTTAAATTCGTGCAATCTGTGTAGAAAGAAAATCGAATCACGCGAAATAATTTCACATCGAAATAAATAAAAAACTATATTTGGTATTCGAAAAATTTAATAAACATTTATATGAAAAAAATAATCACAGGAATGTTAGTGGGAATGTTGTCTCTTTCGGCTTTCGCCCAAAAAAACTACATGACGTTTGAGGCTAAAATCGACAACAAAAATGGCGAAAAACTCTATATTTTAGGGCCAAAAAAGTATAAGAAAGAATTTGTGTTGAATAAATCAGGTGTTTTTAAAGATACTTTGATGGTTTCGGAAGGAATGTATCGTTTGAGTGATGGCGTAGAAAATACTTCCTTATTCTTGAAAAACGGGATGGATTTGAAATTGAAAATGGATGCAAAACTATTTGACGAAAGCATCGTTTACAGTGGAAAAGGAGCGAAGGAAAATAACTTTCTAGCACAAACCGCTTTAATTGAAGAAAATTATAATTATCCTGATTTACTGAAAGCCGACGAAGCGATGTTTGAAAAAATGGCGATGGCTAAAAAAGAAGGAGATTTAAAACGATTGAATGATTCAAAATTAGACGTTGCGTTTACAACTTTGTACAACAAAGAAATTGAAGGCTCGATGATGGGATTGAAGCAGTATTACCAAGAGGAATTGGCATTGCAAAAATTGAATAATGCTCCGTCACCAACATTCAACTATGAAAACCACAAAGGTGGAATGACGAAGTTAGAAGATTTGCGTGGAAAATATGTGTATATCGATGTTTGGGCAACTTGGTGTGGACCTTGTATTGGTGAAATTCCGCATTTGAAAAAAGTAGAAGAGCAGTTTCACGGAAAGAACATCGAGTTCGTAAGTATTTCAATCGATACTAAAAAAGATTACGAGAAGTGGAAGAAATTTGTAGTAACGAAAGAATTAGGTGGAATCCAACTTTTCGCAGACAACGACTGGAATTCTGATTTCGTAAAAGCGTATGGTATTAACGGAATTCCGCGTTTTATCTTAATTGACCCAAAAGGAATGATTGTAGATGCTAATGCACAACGACCATCTTCGCCCGCTTTAACAACACAATTGGAGAAATTATTAAACTAATTTAACTTCTTTTAAAATAGTAAACCGTCTTTTTAAAGACGGTTTTTTTATGCGATTTACTTTCAAAGCAAACCCAAAAAAATAACCTCAACAATTAAGTTGAGGTTATTTATATAAATCTAATTCAATTACAAGACTGACAACCGAGAACTAATAACTTCCTCAACTGACCACTGACCACTAAACAACAGCTTCCTGATTTCTCAATCTTCTATTCTTCAATCTAATTTTGAATTTCTGTAATAAAAAGAACATCACCGGAATAATTACTAACGTCAAGAACGTTGCGAAAACAAGGCCGTAAATTACAGTCTTCGCCAAAGGTCCCCAGAAAATTACGTTGTCACCACCAATGTAAATATTTGGATTGTAATTAATGAATAAGTTGAAGAAATCAATATTCAAACCAATTGCAAGTGGCACTAAACCTAGTACTGTTGTAATTGCGGTCAATAACACTGGACGTAATCTAGAACGACCTGCTTCAACCATAATGTCGAAATATTCTTCTCGTGATAAAAGTTCCTTTTCACCCATTCCTTTTTCGTCCAGCTTTCTATCGATAAGCAATTGGGTGTAGTCAATCAGAACAATCGCGTTATTCACCACAATTCCGGCGAGCGAAATAATTCCCATCATCGTCATGATAATCACGAAATCATTGTTGAAAATGACCATTCCCAAGAACACTCCTCCAAAACTCAACAATACCGAAACCATAATGATTATTGGTTTTGAAATAGAATTGAATTGTGCAACCAATATTAAAATAATTCCACCCATTGCGATTAAAAGTGCGTTCAGTAAGAAACTCATGTTCTTCGCTTGCTCTTCTTGTTCACCTGTAAAAGCAAAAGTGATATCGTCTTTCATTTTATAGTCGGACAACTCTTTTTTGATTTTCTCAACGATTAAATTTCCGTTGTAACCTCCAATAACATTCGAATAAACCGTAATCACTCGTTTTAAGTTTTTACGTTTTATAGTGTTAAAAGTATTGGAATCTTTCGTCGAAGTAATCGCTGAAATTGGCACTTGCACTAATTTTCCCGAAGCTTGGTCTCTAAAAGTGACAGGCTGATTGTAAATAACATTATTGTCATTTCGCTGCTCTTCTTCCATCCGAACATTGATTTCATAATCGTCTTTTCCTTCTTTATAAGTTGAGATTTTTTCACCATAAACCGCACGACGAAGAGTTTGTCCCACTTGTCCTGAAGTAATTCCAAGTCTGCCCGCTTTTTCAACATCCACCGAAATATCAACTCCTGGTTTTGATTTATTAACGTCAATTTTTAATTCTTCAATTCCAGCAACATTTCGGTCGTTTAGAAAATCTTTCAAACGATGTGCTTCAAGCAACATATCGCCATAATTTTCACCAGTAATTTCTATGTTCACCGGATAACCAGCCGGAGGACCGTTTGCTTCTTTTTCAACAATTATCGAAACGCCAGGGTAACCTTGAACTGATTTCCGAATTTCTTCCATCACGTCCAGACTGTTGATTCCTTGTCGGTATTTGAACTCACGCATCGACAAAGTCACTTTTCCACGGTGTGGCATTTCGTTTTCTGAGCCACCATCCGTTTGCGGATTTCCTGCTCCTTGACCCACTTGTGCAACCGCAGTTTCAACCATGAAATTCTTGCCATCTTTCTCGTATTTATTGGCAATAGCGTACACTTTTTTCTCGATTAATTTGGTAAAATCATTGGTCTTTTGAATATCTGTTCCTTCTGGAAATTCAATGTAAACCATGATTTGGTTCGGCTGATTTTCAGGGAAAAACAAGACATTTGGTTTTACAACGCCAACTAGAATAAAAGACAGAATTAAGACCCCAAACGTTCCCAAGAAAAACCATCTTGGCCGTTTTGCTGTTAGAGCGTATTGCAAAAACTTTTGATAATTATTTTCTAAACCAACTAAACTTGTGGCTTGAAATTTATCCATTCTTTTGAGTAGGAAATATTTGTAAACCCACATCATTATGGCGAAAAACAACATTAAGTTTCCAATTCCTCTTGCGAAACCAATATCCTTAATCAATCCGAATATTAAAATTAAAGCTCCAATTCCACCAATGATGGCACTTATTGAAATTAATTTCTTGCGAGGCATTTCTTTTTCTTGCAACTGCATGAAATCTGCCGTCATTGTCGCATTGATAATTAACGCCACAAATAAGGATGAAAACAAAACTACAGAAAGCGTCATAGGGAAGTAAATCATGAATTTACCCATCGTTCCCGGCCATAGTCCTAATGGAAAAAAGGCTGCCAAAGTTGTTGCTGTAGAAGCAATAATAGGCCAAGCGATTTCGCCAATTCCTTCAATCGCCGCTTGCTTGCGAGACATTCCTTGACTCATTAATGAGTAGACATTTTCGACAACAACAATTCCATTATCTACTAACATTCCTAGTCCCATTACCAATGCAAATAGTACCATCGTATTCAACGTAATTCCAAACGACGCTAAAATCATGTAAGACATGAACATCGAAAGTGGAATTGCAAATCCTACAAATAATGCGTTTCTTAATCCTAGGAAAAACATTAAAACGATGATTACCAATAAAACTCCAAAGATGATATTGTTTACCAAATCATCCACTTGAGCAATTGTTTTTTCAGACTGGTCGTTCGCGTAAGTCACTTTTAATCCTTCTGGAAAATAGTTTCCTTGAGCAGTTTCAATAATAGATTTTACGCCGTCCACAGCTTCCACCATGTTTTTACCACTACGCTTCTTGATGTCAAGCATGACGACATTATCGCCAAAATCTCTTGCGAAGGTAGTTCGCTCTTTTTCTTTGAAAACAATCGTAGCGATGTCTTTCAAATACACATTTCCGTCTTGCTGTTTTACTACGATGTTCTCTAGTTGGCTTGGATCATTGATCTCACCAATTACACGAATGTTTTTCTTAACTCCATTACTCGTTACGCTTCCGCCTGAAATGGTTTTATTCTCGTATTTAACCGCATTGATGATGTCGTCAAAACTAACTTTTGCCGCACTCATTTTGTAAATATCTACTGCAATTTCAACCTCTTTATCATCTACACCGCGAATCGCCGCTTCCTTAATTTGCGGCAAACGCTCTACACGTTCCTCAATATATTCCGCATAATCTTTCAACTTTTGCGAAGGAAAATCACCCTTTAGATTGATATTTAAAATCGGCACTTCTTCGGCAATATTCAAGTCAAAAACATTCGGCTCTACTTTTCCGCCACCATCAATTGTTGGCCATTGCGTATCCGATTTTACTTTATCAACTTTATCTTTTACCTTTTGTTTGGCATCTTCAACAGAAATATCTTCGTCAAATTCAACCAAAATCATAGAGTAATCCTCCAACGTATTCGACGTAATTTTAGTTACACCCGAAATATTATTGAATTCTTCCTCCAAAGGTTTTGTAATCAGTTTCTCAACATCTTCAGCCGAGTTTCCAGGATTGATTGAACTAACGTAAATTTTAGTTTCTACAATCTCTGGAAAACTCTCGCGTGGCATCGCATAATACGATAATAATCCACCGATAAGCAAAATCGCCGTGATGACATAAACCGTCATTTTATTATTAATCGCCCACGTCGAAATGGCAAATTCTTTATTTATTTTATTACTCATGAGTTATGTATTTATGAGATAAATTTATTTGATGATTTCAATACTTGCACCGTCAGTCAAGGCTTTCGCTCCTTCAGTCACAACAATATCACCCGGTTTTAAGCCTGATTTCACTTCCACCATTGCTCCAGAAGAATAACCAACTTCGATAATTCTTTGCGCAACTTTAGGTTCTTTATCGCCACTAACTACAAAAACAACTTTCTCGTTTAATGCGTTTTCTGAAATGATATTCTCAGGAATTAACAAGGCATTTTTGCTTGTGTAATCTTCAATTTTCAAAACAGCCACTTGATTTGGACGTAATAAATTGTCTGGATTTGGCACCGCGATTTCAATTCCAAAAGTTCTGTTATTTGGATTGATATAAGTTCCAACTTGTCTTACTTTTCCTTTATAGGTTTTGCCAATAGCGTTCAAATACACTTCAACCGTAGCTCCTAGTTTCAATTCACTTAAATAATTCTCAGGAACATTTGCAGTTACATACATGTTTCCAAGATTAACAATTCTAAACAATTCTTGACCTGGCGCCACAACCTGTCCGCGTTCTGCAATTACTTCATCAATCGTTCCTGAAAACGGAGCACGAACTACAGTTTTAGACAATTGCGCTTGCATTTGTACGACAGCTTTTTGCTGACTTTGATAAACAGTTTGTGCTTGCAAATATTGAATTTCCGAACCAATCTTTTGGTCCCAAAGATTTTTCTGTCTGTCGAAAGTCGTTTTGTCTAAAGCTAATTTGTTTTGGGCTTGCGCTAATTGAGCGCTCATTCCGCCATCGTCAATTCTTGCTAAAACTTGTCCTTTTGAAACTTTCTGTCCCGCTTTTACATTCAATTGCGTCAATACACCTGAAAATTCTGGGTAAATCAGAATGTTTTCTTTCGTATCCACATTTCCTTGAATTTCAATATAATGTGTAAACGCTGAATCTTTTACAGTCAACGTTTTCACTAAAGGATAACGTTTCGTGTCGTCTAATTTGATAATTGCTGCATCTAAGTCAGCCATTTGAGCCGCTAATTTTTCATATTCAGCGTGAATTTCTTCTCGCTTTTTCTGAATTTGGGCCAAGTCATTTGTTTCAATTGTAGCTTGAACTTCTTTAGTCGAAGCATCGCCACAGCTGTATAATGTGAAAGCGATTATGGTAAGGGCAATTATTTTTTTCATTATAGTAAGTTTAAGATTGATGATTATTCGTTTGTTTGAATCAATTTGTCCAATGCCGCTTTCGTATTAATTACGTCAACCATTGATTGCAAATAATTTTGTTGTGCTTTATACAATTGTTGCTGTGCGTCTGTAAAGTCAAAACTTGTTGAAATTCCTTCTGTGAATTTTACGTTTTGTTTTCTTTCAATTCGTTCTGCTAGACGCAAATTTTCTTTTGCACTTGCATATTGTTCTACTCTAAATTCATAATCACTTTTTGCAGTTTGGTATTGCAATTGTAATTTTTGTTCGGTTTCTGTTTGTTGCGTCGTTGCTTTTTCAAACTCAATTTTTGCTTGTTGCGTTTTCGCTTGACGACCGAAACTACTGAAAATTGGAATATTTAATGACACTCCAAGATTCGAATAATTAAACCATTTTTGGTCTGCGCTTGTAAACTGAAAATCGTCTCCAAAAGCATTGTAACCAAAATTCATATTAGCAGAAAGATTTGGTAACGCTTTACTTTTCTCTAATTTTAATTCTAATCTTCTTTGGTCAACCAGGTTTTCACTTATTTTATAATCAATACTGTTTTTTACTTCGAAAGCTGGAGCTGCAATAGCAAAATCTAAATTCGATTCGCTCAATTGCTGCAACTCATCTGTAAGAATTAATTCGTTTTCCAAAGGAATTCCTAAGTCGATTTTCAACATATTCATCGAAATTTCTTTTAATCTCAACGTGTAATTCAAATTACTTACAATAGAGGAAAGCGTAATTTTCAACTGCTCTACATTTTCTTCTTCAATCAAACCGTTCTTGAACGTTTCATTGGTATCGAAAAGCGTTTTATCTAAAGTTGTCTTATTTTTATTTAAAATGCGAATGTTCTCTTCTGCCAAAAGTACGTTCCCATAAGAATTGATTACCATTTCTCGAACTTCATTCTTATTTTTCTGCTTGTAGTTTTGGTAGTATTTCAAATAGGTTTTCGACGCTTGAAGTGCTACAATATAAGAACCATCAAAAATGATTTGGGTCAATTGCGAACGAGCATTCATAGAATGTTTTGTTCCAAAAGCTAACTCAGCAAATTCTCCCGGTTGTCCGCCAAAAAATTCTGCTGGAACTAACGATTTCTGCAATTCGAAGTTATTGGTGTAATCAATTCCTGCGCTAATTTGGGGTAAACCCGCTGCAGTTGTTTCCCACTTCTTTTGTTTTGCTGCATCAATATCCCGACTCGCATTAATCGAAGAATAATTGTGTTCGATGGCGTAATTGATGGCTTCTTCTAGCGAAAAACTGTAGGTTTTAGGTGTGTCATTTTGAGCAAATAAGAATGCTGACAGTAGAAGAAAGGTGATTAAAAGACTATTCCTTTTCATTATTAATTATGTATTTGAGCTATTTGATGTTCTAATTCTGTAATTCCTTTTGGCGTTGCCATTGCCCGAATGTGGTATTCTAAAGCTTTAAATTCTAATGCAGCTGCATCTCTTTCGTACATTGTGTCTTCATTGATTTGAAAAATTAGCATGTAGTAGAAATTGGCGTAATCATCGGAGTCAATTTCAGCTCTAAAGTAGCCTTGCTTGATGCCTTTCTCAATATTTTGGACAAACCAAATTTTGCATTCTGAGACTTGCCGTTCGTGCACTTTCTGATAAATCTCTGGATAATGCTTTTTCAATTGATGAACGGGCGATGTTTCAGAAGACTTAAACATGTCTCGAAAATAAGCGGTCACTTTAAAATTTCCTGCAATCGCATTATCGTTTTCAGTTAATATTTTTGAAATATTTAGGTGAATTTCGTCCTGAACATGTTCAATTGTTTTCTCAACTAAGATTTCTTTATTGGCAAAAAATTTATATAACGTTTTTTTACTGCACGACATTTCTTGAGCGATATCGTCCATTGTGATACTTTTAAATCCCAATTTCAGAAACAGTTCTCTTGACTTGTTGATTATTTTACTTTGCATCATTCCCTACTTCATTTAATTTCAGGTACAAATGTAAGCCGGAAACTTCGAACACCACAATAGTTTCCATAGTTTTTATTCTTTATTTAACAATCGTTTTTGCAAATAGCATTTTTAATGAGGCGGGAATAGATTATTTTAGCCAAAAAAATAAGACAGACATGCGTTCCATCAAGCAGTATCAAGAATTTATCGAAGAGTATTTGTCCGCCCAACAAATTGTGCGTGAGCCAAAAAATCTGTATGAACCGATTAGTTATATCTTACTTTTGGGCGGAAAAAGAATTCGCCCGACGCTTACTTTGATGACGGCAGAAATTTTTGGTGCGGATTATAAGGAAGCTTTACCAGCAGCTTTGGCAATAGAAGTGTTTCATAATTTTTCGTTGATTCACGACGACATTATGGACGACGCACCTTTGCGAAGAGGAAATGAAACCGTTCACGAAAAGTGGGATTTGAATACGGGAATTCTCTCTGGTGATGCAATGTTGATTTTGGCTTATCAATATTTTGAGCAATACGAGCCAATCATTTTTAGAGATTTAGCCAAATTATTCAGTAAAACGGCAATTCAAGTTTGTGAAGGTCAACAGTGGGATGTGGATTTTGAAGACCGCGAAGATGTTGCCATTCCAGAATACTTGAAAATGATTGAGTATAAAACGGCCGTTCTTGTTGCTGCAGCAATGAAAATGGGTGCTATTATTGCCTCCACGACAACGGAAAACTGCGACTTGATTTATGATTTTGGTTTGAATTTGGGGTTGGCGTTTCAGTTGCAAGATGATTATTTAGATGCTTTTGGTGATCCAGCCACTTTTGGAAAGCAAGTAGGCGGTGATATTATTGAAAACAAAAAAACGTATTTGTACTTAAAAGCACAAGAATTTTCTTCCGCAGAACAGCGGGAAGAATTGAAACATTTATTCTCCATTCATCCAAACGACACCACGGAAAAAGTAGAATCGGTTAAGAAAGTTTTTGAAAAAACAGGTGCTGCAGATGCAACGCAACAAGCAATAACAGACTTTACGATGAAAGCTTTTGAAACGTTGGAAAAAATGAATATTTCGGATGATAAAAAAGCAATCCTACGTTTATTTGGGGAGAAATTAATGAGTAGAAATGTCTAGTTATATTGCACCAATATCGAGTGAACACCTTTTAGCGGAAGCCGAAAAAGAAAATTTATACCAGAAACTAATTGATCAACTCAACAAGGATTTTACCTTGGCAAATGAATCGATTGATATTCCTGACAACACTTCGCCCGATAATTTGAAAGTGATTTTACATGAAAAAATCTACAGATTAATTCAATATAAATTTGCCGAATACTTGAACTTGCTTTATATCGTTGACGTTTCTGAAAGTGAAATAAAAAAGTTAGACGGCTCTGATATTTCTGAATTATCAGGACAAGTGGCTTTTTTGATTTTGAAAAGAGAATGGCAGAAGGTGTGGTTTCGGAATAAATTTTAAAGAAAATCAGCTGCGAATTTTGAGCTTTTTCCTTAAAAATAAACTCTAACAAACGGCATAAAAGCTTCATTATAAACGTTGTTGCTGTCTTTAAACAATACATTATATCTGACACCAACCGTAATGTTATTTGTGCGATAACCGGCACCTAAAAACAGAGCGGTATTCCAGAAATTGTCTTTGAAATCAGTGCCGTCGTAAGTGGTGTTAACTCTCAATTGCTCTAATTCAGCTGAAAGTTGGATTGCCTGAATGGGATTTACAAGACCAATGATACTTGCTCCATAAATGTAAGATTCAAAATTATTTTTGAATTTCACGTAACTTCCTTGAACTCCACCACCCACTGAAAAATAATCATTCACATCATAAATAACACTTGGTGCGACAACAATATTGGTATAATTTGAACCAAAACTCAATCCCAAAGTTCCTCCAAAGTGTACTTTGTCTGAAAAAGGAGGTTTGTGTTGTGCAACAGTAATTTGGCTGCTTAGAATTACAACAAAAAGAAGTAAAAGTGTTGATTTTACGGATTTAAAGTATTTCATATTGGTTTTAAGATAAGTTTAAGTCATAAATGTATAAAATATTTATTAGACTGTAGTAAATGTTGTACTTTTGCGGGATTATTTTTAACAGAAGTTGGACATTCAATCAATATTATGGATAGGTTTTCATTTTTAAATGCAGCTCATACAGAGTTTTTCGGAGAATTATACGACCAATATTTAGAAAATCCTGACAGCGTAGAGCCAAGCTGGAGAAGTTTCTTTCAAGGATTTGATTTTGGTACTACAACTTATAACGATCAAAGTCCTGGAGTGCAAATCGCGGCTGTTGCCGCTCAACCACAGGATTGTTCGTTAGTTTCAGATAACCTTCAAAAAGAATTTAATGTTTTAAATTTAATTGATGGTTATAGAAATCGCGGTCACTTGTTTACAAAAACAAACCCAGTTCGCGACAGAAGAACCTATTCTCCTACATTAGAATTAGCAAATTTTGGTCTTTCAGACAAAGATTTAGATACTGTTTTCGATGCTGCAAAAGCAATCCGAATCCAGCCTTGTTCACTAAGACAAATTTTAGTGCACTTGAACAACATTTACTGTCAACATATTGGTGTTGAATATATGTATGTTCGAAACCCGGAAATTATTCAATGGATTCAAGCAAAAATTGGATACAATGACAATCTTCCAAAATTCAACAACGAAGAAAAGAAAAGCATTTTAGGAAAACTAAACGAAGCAGTTTCTTTTGAAAACTTTTTGCATACAAAATATGTAGGTCAAAAACGTTTTTCTTTAGAAGGTGGTGAATCTTTAATCCCTGGATTAGATGCTTTGATTGAAGCTGCGGCTGAAAAAGGGGTAGAGCAATTTGTAATGGGAATGCCACACCGTGGTCGTTTGAGTGTTTTAGCAAACATTTTCGGGAAAAACACGCAAGATATATTCTCTGAATTTGACGGAAAAGATTATGATGATCACGCATTGTTTGACGGTGACGTAAAATACCACTTGGGAATTACTGCTGATCGTAAGACAAAAACTGGAAAAAGCATCAACATCAACTTGGCGCCAAATCCATCTCACTTAGAGACTGTTGGAGCAGTAATCGAAGGAATTACGCGTGCGAAACAAGACCGTTATTATCCAGAAGACAATTCTAAAGTTTTACCAATTGCACTTCACGGAGATGCAGCCGTTGCTGGACAAGGAATTGTATATGAGATCATACAAATGGCTCAATTAGACGGTTACAAAACGGGTGGAACGATTCATATTGTGGTAAATAACCAAGTTGGATTTACAACGAATTATTTAGACGCACGTTCTTCTACGTATTGTACTGATATTGCAAAAGTGACGATGTCGCCAGTATTGCATGTAAATGCAGATGACGCTGAGGCAGTTGTTCACGCAATGTTGTTTGCGTTAGACTTCCGCATGGAATTTGGACGTGATGTATTTATTGACTTGTTAGGATATAGAAAATATGGTCACAACGAAGGTGATGAGCCTCGTTTTACACAGCCAAAATTATATAAAATAATTGCAAAACATCAAAATGCGAGAGACATTTATGCAGCACAATTGCTAGCGGAAGGTGTGATTCAAGCAGATTATGTAAAAGGAATTGAAGAGGCTTACAAAGCAAATTTAGAAGAAAATCTGGAAGCTTCTCGTAAAAAAGAGTTGACGATTATTACTCCATTTATGCAAAATGAGTGGCAAGGTTATGCAATTGCAGATGTAGCGAAAATGAAAGAGAAAGTTGATACTACTTTTTCGAAAGAAACGCTTACTGACATTGCAAACGTAATAACAAAATTACCAGAAGATAAAAAGTTCATCAGCAAAATCCAGAAATTAATCAACGACCGTAAAGAGATGTTTTTCGGTTCTGATAAATTGGATTGGGCTATGGCTGAATTATTAGCATACGGAAGTTTACTGACAGAAGGATACGACGTTCGTATTTCAGGTCAAGACGTGGAAAGAGGAACATTCTCGCACCGTCATGCCGTTATTAAAGCGGAAGAATCTGAAGAAAAAGTAATTTTATTACAGCAGTTAAATGCGACTGCCGATAACGAAATGGGTAAATTCCATATCTACAATTCGCTACTTTCTGAATATGGTGTTGTAGGTTTTGATTACGGTTATGCTTTGGCAAGTCCAAAAACATTAACAATCTGGGAAGCACAATTTGGAGATTTCAGTAATGGAGCTCAAATTATGATTGACCAATATATTTCTGCAGCAGAAGACAAATGGAACAATCAAAACGGTTTGGTAATGTTATTGCCACACGGTTATGAAGGGCAAGGATCGGAACACTCTTCAGGAAGAATGGAGCGTTATTTACAAATGTGTGCGACTGAAAACATGTTTGTTGCAGATTGTACCACTCCAGCAAACTACTTTCACTTGTTGAGAAGACAAATGAAAACTACGTTTAGAAAACCTTTAATTGTATTTACTCCTAAGAGTTTATTGCGTCATCCATCTGTAGTTTCTACGGTTGATGAATTTGCAAACGGAACGTTCCAAGAAGTGTTAGACGATCCATCAGTTACAGACAAAAAAGCGATTAAATCGTTGGTTTTATGTACAGGTAAATTCTACTACGATTTAGTAGCAGAAAGAGAAGCAAACGGAAGAACAGATGTTGCATTTGTTCGTCTAGAGCAATTATTTCCATTGCCAGTAGAACAATTAAAAGAAGTGATTGCAAGTTATCCAAATGTTGACGATTACGTTTGGGCACAAGAAGAACCAAAAAACATGGGAGCTTATAGCTTTATGTTGATGAATTTTGACTTGGTTAAATTGCGTTTGGCTTCATTGAAAGCGTATAGTGCACCAGCTGCAGGAAGTTATGCACGTTCTAAAAAACGTCATGCAGAAGCCATTGCAATGGTTTTTGACAAGAACTTATACAAATAAAAATTAGTTTCAGGTTTAAAGTTTAAAGTTCTAATTAGTAACTTTAAACTTTAAACTTTTTAAACCTTAAACAAGATATAAAATGATTTTAGAAATGAAAGTCCCTTCACCAGGGGAATCAATCACAGAAGTTGAAATTGCAACTTGGTTAGTAAAAGATGGCGATTATGTAGAAAAAGACCAAGCAATTGCTGAAGTTGATTCTGATAAAGCAACTTTAGAGTTACCAGCTGAAGCAAGCGGAATTATTACGCTTAAAGCAGAAGAAGGTGATGCAGTAGCAGTTGGCGCTGTCGTTTGTTTGATTGATACTTCAGCAGCTAAACCAGGTGCTTCTGCACCAGCTCCAGCAGCGGAAGTTAAAAAAGAAGAGCCTAAAGTTGAAGCTCCAAAAGCAGAAGTTAAGAAAGAAGAGCCAAAAGCGGCTGCTCCAACTTACGCTGCAGGAACGCCTTCTCCAGCAGCTCGTAAAATTTTAGACGAAAAAAATATTGCAGCTTCTGCAGTTCAAGGAACAGGAAAAGCAGGAAGAATTACTAAAGATGACGCTGTGAATGCATCAGTGCCATCAATGGGAACTCCAACGGGCGGAAGCCGTGGTTCAGAGCGTTCTAAACTTTCTATGTTGCGTCGTAAAGTAGCAGAACGTTTAGTAGCGGCTAAAAATGAAACAGCAATGTTGACTACATTTAATGAAGTGAACATGACGCCTATCAACAAAATCCGTAACGAATACAAAGACGCTTTTAAAGCGAAACATGGTGGCGTAGGATTAGGATTTATGTCTTTCTTTACAAAAGCAGTGATAAGAGCATTGCAAATGTATCCAGACGTAAACTCAATGATGGACGGCGATTATAAAGTTGCTTATGATTTCTGCGATATTTCAATTGCAGTTTCAGGACCTAAAGGTTTGATGGTTCCTGTAGTGCGTAATGCTGAAAACTTGACGTTCCGTGGTGTTGAAGCGGAAATCAAAAGATTAGCAATCAGAGCGCGTGACGGACAAATTACAGTTGACGATATGACTGGTGGAACATTTACTATTACAAATGGTGGTGTTTTTGGAAGTATGTTGTCTACGCCAATTATCAATCCTCCTCAATCAGGAATTTTAGGAATGCACAACATTATTGAGCGTCCAATTGCCGTTGACGGTAGAGTGGAAATTCACCCAATGATGTATGTGGCACTTTCTTATGACCACAGAATTATCGACGGTCGTGAGTCAGTTGGTTTCCTAGTTGCTATTAAAGAAGCGTTAGAAAATCCATTAGAGTTATTGATGAATGGAGATGCTAAAAAAGCATTGGAGTTATAAAATTCTAAACCCCAATATTGTCAATCTGAATTCATCTCAGATTCCAAATACAAATCCCGTTTCATTCGAAGCGGGATTTTTTGTTCAAAGTTAATCCTACGTTAATATCTGTTTTACGTTAAAATCAAAGCTCAAAATTCGTAATTTCGGAAATCTAAATTTAATTTATGCGAATATTTTCTGTTGTTTTTCTATTGATGAGTTCTATTTGTTTTGGGCAACCGTTGACTTTGAAAATTGAATCGATTACTTCGAAAGACTCTTTGCCAAATGAAAGAGAATTTAAGTTAAAATACTACGTCATAAATAACACAAAGGATACATTGCATTTTTTTCTAGATACAAAATCGATAAGTCCGAGTACAGGAGGCTCAATGTCGCAATGTCCATATTATAAGATTTATGAGAACGATACTTTTATCGAAGTGGGACAAATTTTTAGCGCCAAAGGAACGATAATTAGTCAATTTAAAATTACCGACGCTGATTCTATTATGACACAAGAAGATTATGATAGAAAAGAAATTGGGTATTTAAGTGAACTTTATAAAACACCAAATGACTCACTGGAATTGCTTTACAGCCAAAAAGGGATGGATGCGATACATGAATTTGTATTTAAAAAATATTACCAACTTGAAAAAGAACGAAAATCAATTCCTCAAGTATTAGCACCAAATGAACAACTCGAATGTACATCAACTTTTTATTGGGATAAAAACAGGTATTTTTACAAAGAGCCTATTGAATATTATCTAGATGAAAATGCCAAACATTTTTTTGAAATTACATTAGTTTGTCTTAAAGAAGAATTTGAGAGTCATATAAAACCAGAAGTTTACGAGAAAATAATGAAATTACCCAACTTCATAAAAGGCGTATTTGTTTCAAATAAAGTTGAAATTAATTTAAAAAATTAAACTTTCTCATTCCATTCTGAAAAAGGATTTTTACTTAAATAGGCATTGTAATATCGTTCATCATTTGTAACTTCTATTCCAAGCCAATCCGGTTTTTCAAAAGCTTCATTTTCATCAGAAAGTTCAATTTCAGCTACAATTAAACCTTCATTTTCGCCATAAAATTCATCGACTTCGAAGAGATGTTTGCCATCAGGAATTTCAAAACGGGTTTTTTCAATAACACCTTTTTCACACAAAAGTAAAAGTGCTTTTCCCTCTTCTAGTGGAATTTCCTTTTCCCACTCAAAACGCGTCATGCCACTTTCGTTTCCTTTTCCTTTGATGGTTAAAAATGCTTTTTCATTCGAAATTCGAACACGAACTGTTCGTTCAGGATTGGTATTTAAGTAACCTTGTGCAATTTCTTTTTTGGCTGTAGCCAAAGTTTTAAAGCGATCATTTTTGACTAAAAATTTACGTTCAATTTCCTGCATTTTCTAACAAAATTATTTTTCAGCAAGTTACTTATTTAATCAATTGTCTTTGTACATTTATTCCCAAATTAGTAAAGGTAAAACATGGGGATTCGGTTGTTTTTTAAATCTAAAAAATCTAAAGTTAAACGGAGTTTAGCCACCTTTATGTCGCAACATTTTAACGACAAAGAAGGTTGGATGTTTAACGACGACGATTTAGAATTACTAATTGATTTAGTACAATTTTTTCGTCCGGAACATCCCAAAAGGGTTGATAAGATTGACTTAACGGAATTTCTAACATTTCTAGACCACAATCCAAATTTTCGCAAAGAATTAGCGGTTTACTTGAAGCAAATTCTACATCAAAAAAAGTTTACCTTGACGATTACCGATGCGGGAATTTTGCAAGATGTCGATTTTTTATTTGAAGTGCGTCGTCGCTTGTTCGCGAAAGTATTACCAAATCAGCCGCAAAAAGACACACTGGAATTTGTAATGAACCAAGTGTTTTATCTTGCCAGCGATATTCAATGGGTCAGCAAAATCCCTTTTGAACAGTTGGAAACTTTGCACGAGATGTTAGAATTTGGATCGATTTACGAAACGGTTGAACCCTTTACTGCATTGTCAGAATTGATGAATGCCATGACTTTGATCACGCAAAGAGTGGGTGGTCGCGCGATGGAAACGGACGTTTTAAAAATGGTTCCAGAGTACGAAGGTGTTGAAAGTCCATTCACTGCTTTCGAGAAAGAATTATTGATGTTAGAGGAACGGATAACGACAGAAACGCCTCACTATTTAACATCCGAAGACTTGTCTTACAAACAGCTATTGATATTTCACAAACAATGTGAAGAGTATGTGGACAAAGCCTTTAAAAATAGTTCAAAGTATGGAATTTCACTTCGCGTAAATCAAAATTTACTTCGAATTCGGCAACAACTCGTTAGGCTTAAAGTATTGTTTCCCTTGATGATTGTTGATTCTGAAAAAGACATAGACGACAATGCAGTAAAAATGAGTATTCAACTTATTGATTACAATTGTTATAAAAATAATGTGCGGCAGTTTTTCGCAGAAAGTACCCAGTTGCTTTCCTACGAAATTACACAACACACGGCAAAAACAGGTGGGCATTACATTACTGAAAATCACCGAGAATATTTCAGAATGTTGCGAAATTCACTTGGAGGTGGTTTGATTGTAGGAATTTTATGTATCGTAAAATTATTGCTTTCCAAAGTGGATACAAGTTATTTTGGACAAGCATTTTTGTACAGTATGAACTATTCCATTGGTTTCATTACGATTTTTCTTCTTGGATTTGCTTTGGCAACAAAACAGCCGGCCTTAACTGCAGCTGCATTAGCTCGAGCCTTGGAAGAAGGACACAATAAGGAAGGAAATAGTAGTCAGAAATACGGCGCTTTTGCTATTTTATTCGCCCGTGTTTTCCGTTCACAATTTATTGCTTTTGTAGGAAACGTGGCAATGGCATTTCCCATTTCACTGTTTTTAATGTGGTCCATTGATCAAATATTTGGCTACAATATTGCTACAGCAAAATGGGAACATATCTTAACAGATATCAGTCCCGTTCACTCACTGGCAATGTTTCATGCGGCAATTGCAGGATTGTTTTTATTTTTAAGCGGGATTATTAATGGTGTCGTTTCTAACCGAGACAAACACAATCAGGTTTATTATCGAATTCAAGAACATCCTTTGTTGAAAAAAACATTTGGCAAAAGACGCACAAAACGCTTTGCCGATTGGTATGAAAAACGCTGGGCTGGATTTATTTCTAATTTTTGGTTTGGTGTTTTTATGGGAAGTACGGCTTCAGTGGGTCTCTTTTTAGGACTTAATTTGGACATTCGGCACATCTCGTTTGCAAGTGGAAATTTAGCTTTAGCAATTTACGGCTCTGAATTTCATGTAAATAATCTGATGCTTTTTTGGGGAATTTTTGGAATTGGAGTGATTGGATTTATCAACTTTTCAGTTAGTTTTGGACTTTCACTTGGACTAGCATTTCGTTCACGTGCCATTTCTATTTTTGAACTAAGATTTGTGTCCGCTGCAATTTGGAGCCATTTCAAGCATAAACCCATGAGTTTTTTCTTTCCAACCGAACGAAAATTAAAAACGGAAGTAGAAGAAAAATACCTAAAACCCGACGAAAAACAAGATTGACAGAAATAATTTCAATAGTACCAAACCGCAAAATTATTCATGTAGACATGGATGCATTTTATGCGTCAGTGGAACAAATGGACAATCCGGAACTCAAGGGAAAGCCTTTGGCGGTGGGTGGAAGTGAAGTGCGAGGCGTTGTTGCCGCAGCAAGTTACGAAGCACGGAAGTTTGGTGTCAGAAGTGCATTAAGTGGTGCTTTAGCAAAAAAATATTGTCCTGAACTTTTATTTGTTCGTCCGCGTTTTGACCGTTACAAGGAGATTTCACGAAAAGTGCAAGCCATTTTTTACGATTACACCGATTTAGTTGAACCTTTGTCGCTTGACGAAGCTTATCTGGATGTCACCCAAAATAAAAAAGGAAATCCAAGTGCGAGTTTGATTGCAAAGGAAATTCGCGAACGCATTTTTAACGAAGTGGGTTTAACGGCTTCTGCGGGAATTTCAATAAACAAATTTGTAGCTAAAATTGCTTCTGATGTGAATAAACCCAACGGACAGAAGACGGTAAATCCAGATGAAGTGATTGCTTTTTTAGAAGAATTGCCTATCCGTAAATTTTATGGCGTTGGGAAAGTTACGACAGAAAAAATGTATCAATTGGGTATTTTTACAGGATTAGATTTGCGAAATAAAGAACTTGATTTTTTAGAAAAGCACTTCGGAAAATCAGGTAGTTTTTATTACAATGTTGTTCGAGGCATTCACAACAGTGAAGTGAAGTCAGAACGCATTGCAAAATCCGTAGCTGCAGAACATACTTTTGACGAAAACTTATCTTCTGAAATTTTCATGGAAGAGAAATTAAAAGCAATTGCCGAACAGCTTGAAAAGAGGTTGTTGCGAAATAATCTCGCAGGAAAAACCGTCACTCTAAAAATAAAATACAGTGATTTTACGCAGCAAACGAGAAGTAAAACATTACCGTATTTCATTGCAAGTAAGGCGTTACTTTTTGAAACGGTTAAGGAATTGTTGTACCAAGAACGAATGAGAGAATCAGTTCGTTTGTTAGGGATTTCTGTAACGAGTTTGAATACAGAAGTTAAGAAATCAGTTGTCGTGCAGCTGAAATTCGACTTTTAAGAAACACTGTCAGTTGTCTTCAACAGTAGTTAAACTTGCCTCATTTTCATTTTTACCCGAAAAATAAATTTATTTTTGTTAAAAATTTCAGGTTATGATTGATCTAAACATTTATGATAAAAGCGTTGCAATTGCGACTGCAAATGATAAAGGCATAAAAATGCCATTGTTGTCGTGGGACTTGTATAGTGTTTTCTTTCGCAATTTGATGGGAGCCCAACACGATTTGTCTTTGTTGAATCAACTTTCAAAATTGTACAAATGGAATTTAAATCTTGATTTGGCAGATGAATTGCAAACCAATGACGCGATAATCGTAACCAATGCCAATCTTCAAATTGTTTTTGCTTCAAAGGGAATCGCCGAAATGAGTGGATATCAACCTGCGGAAGTTGTTGGAAATTCGCCAAAAATGTTTCAAGGTAAAGAAACTTCTGTGGAGAAACGTGCTTCAATTAGAGAAGCGGTATTGAATCTTCAGCCCTTTGATACTGTTGTGGTCAACTATAAGAAGAATGGCGAATTGTACGATTGCCACATCCGTAGTTTTCCTATTTTCAATAAAAAAGGCGAATTAACCCATTTTATAGCTTTAGAAAAAGCAGCTTAAGCGTTATATTTGCTGTTCTCCGAAACAAACACAATGAACTACACATTTTTACCGAATACCGAAACCCAAGTGAGTGAAATCGCTTTGGGCACCATGACTTTTGGACAACAAAATACAGAAGCAGAAGGTCATTCTCAAATTGACTTTGCTTTAGATTCGGGAATTAATTTTATCGATACCGCTGAAATGTATTCCGTTCCTGCACAAAAAGATACTTCTGGAAGCACCGAAAAAATTATTGGCACTTGGTTGAAAAAATCGGGTAGAAGAGGCGAAATAGTTTTGGCGACAAAAATCGCTGGACCCAATCGCGGACTCGAATTTATCAGAGACGACTTAAGTTTTAACGCGGAAACGATTCGAATTTCTGTTGAAAAAAGTTTACAACGACTTCAAACGGACTACATTGATTTGTACCAGTTGCATTGGCCTGAACGAAAAACGAACTACTTTGGGCAACGAAGTTTTTCATTAGAAGAAGACGATTGGAACGATAATGTTCACCTCGTTTTACAAACGTTACAGCAACTAATTAGTGAAGGTAAAATTAAACACATTGGAGTTTCAAACGAAACGCCGTGGGGTGTGATGCGTTTTTTGGAAGAAAGTAAAAAGCACAATTTACCACGAATTTCGACGATTCAAAATCCATATTCTTTGTTGAATCGTTCTTTTGAACAAAGTTTGGCTGAAATTTCGCATTATGAAAATGTCGGACTTTTAGCGTATTCACCTTTAGCATTTGGTGTTTTGTCGGGGAAATTTCTGACTGGAGAGGCATTTCCGAATGCTCGAATCAATTTGTTTCCGAGGTTCTCACGGTACAATTCTGATAATGCCAAGAAAGCGACGGTTTTGTACAATCAAATTGCAAAAGACAATGGATTGACGTTGACGCAAATGTCGTTAGCTTTTGTAAGAGAACAATTTTTTACAACGAGTAGCATTATTGGTGCAACGGATTTGAATCAACTTCAGGAAAATATTCAAACACATCAAATTAAATTGACGCAAAACGTTATTGACGCTATAAATCAAGTCCAGGAATTGTATCCAAATCCTTCCCCGTAAATTATATTTAAGTATAATTTGAAAAAAATAGTTTATTTAAACGCTCGATTTTGTCATTCTGAATTCAGTTCAGAATCTATATTCAGTTATTATGTAAAGAAAAACCTCATCGGTTAGGATGAGGTTTACTTTGTTTTATAAATTATCTATGATTTTATCTTTTGGATATTTCACTTTATAACTGATTCTGATTTTTTTGGTTTCATTTGGTTTCAAATTTAAATCCCAAGTTAAAATTCCCGTTTCAGAATTGATTTTTGCACCGTCACTTTCTTTCAATTCAATTTCAACTTCCTTGTCCGTACTCAGCGGATATTGGTCTTTCAACATCAAAGCAACCGCTTCTTTTTTATTATTTCGAATCGTAATATCATACGTAAACGTTTGCTCTTTTTTAGAGGATAAAAATTTTGTTCCTGATTTATCAACCACTTTTTCGCGCTTAATGGATATTTTTTTATCTCTTCCCATGCTTAAATTCAAGGTATCAGAAGTTTGATTTGGATTGATATAGGTTTTGCCAACATACAATCCTTCAAAAATAATATTGGCTTCTCCAGGTAATAAATTATATTTCGAATAGTCGCTGATTTCCGCAAGCAAGAACGCTTCTTTTTCCACTCTAGGAGCTGCATAATATTTGTAAGTTGCCGGAAGATTGATTTCTTTTAAAGCGACACTATGGGCTTTTCCATTTGATAAAATGTCGTAAGGAATGTCGATGTCAAATGAAATATTAAGTTGGTTTTCTTGAATTGTGGTATAGCGTGATATTGATTTATCTTTCATCACCATTTCAGCTTGTTCCACTTGAATTCCTGCAGCTAGACCTTGTAGTGAATTACTTTTTGCGTCATTTTGTAAATATCCGTAATTATTTTGATTTCCATATCTCAAAAACCAAGCATTTAAAATTGGCGCCTGATTATTCTGATTTGGGTTTCCACTGGATAAAGTAAGTTTAACCTGTTTCCAATCAATCCCTGTGTTTTGAGCTACTTGTGCTTTGTACATCATTTCAATAGGATCTGAAACGGTGTTCGCTCGCAAATCGTAGAATGGTTGCCAACTGGCGTTGTTTGTCAAATAATTAATGCTGAAATCTACATTTCCTGCCGTTTCATTCATGATTTGAAGTACTAGTTTTCCTTTTGAAGTCTTCTCCTCTTTTTGGGTATTGATTTCCAATTTGTTTTTCAAACGGGTCAACGTTTCATTCAATTTTTTTGATTTTTCCTCTAAAACATCGATGGTGTTGCTGATTTCAGTTCGCTTCGATTTATAATAATCAACCATCTTCGTCAATTCTACCACACTTAAACCAGAATTAACACCATAAACCTGTTGGTTTTTGTCCAGTAATTCTATGGTTTTTACTTCTGCAATTTTTGAATTGTTATTCTTTTTGATTTCTTTTTCTACCAAAGTAATGCTGTCGCGTACTTTTTTTATTGCTGGAGAATTCTCGTCAATTTCATATTCTGAAATATAATTATTGGTGAATTGCACGGACAAAACGGTAATATTTGAAGGCGCTCCAATTTGTATTGTATTTTCATTTAAATAATCAGCGACATTTTTAACCACGATTTCACTTGTTCCTTTAGGCAAAGTTGCAGAAGTAGTTTGCGAAATTTCAGCAGAATTAAAATAGACGGTAGCACTTTTTACTTTTGCGGTAGTGAAAACGGGCTTTTGAGCGTAAATAACAATTGGAAACAATAAAAGAATGAGCAGCTTTTTCATAGGAATTATTTTATTTCAATTTGGCCTTTAAAATATAGAGTGCTAAAAGTCGGTTTGGTTGCGGATTAAAGAATATGTAATGCGTTCTCATTTTGACATTGGGTAAAATAAAACGAAGTCTTCCGAGTATATCTTTAAATTTTTATCCACCAAAATCAAATTCATCGAGATCTAATGTATCCACGACCGTTGTGTCCTTCTCAGTAATCCGTAAATACGAACGTGCTCTTCCTGTTACTTGAACTGGAAATGCTTTAAAAACTGTATCTGCAGAGCTTAAAACACCACGTCGTAACATTAAGTTGGTTAAATATTTCTGCTGCACTACGCCTTGATTTCTCAAATTTCCGGTATTGTCAAATTTCCACATAAATCCTTTAGGACGCGGAACAATACTTGCTAAAAACAGACATTCGTTCAAGCTCAATTGAAAAGGATGCTTTTGGAAATAAAATTGCGATGCTTCGCCAATTCCGTAAATATTTGGTCCCCATTCAATGACATTGAAATAGACTTCAAGCATTCGTTCTTTACTTACAATTCGGTTGTTTTCTAAAATATAAACGAGTAAGATTTCCTCTAGTTTTCGGGAAAGTGTTTTTTCTCGAGTCAAAAACACGTTTTTTACCAGTTGCATACTGATCGTACTTCCGCCACGACTGAATTTCTTAGTTTTAATGTTTTTGATGATGGACTGCTTGAAAGCTTCATTGATAAATCCGTGGTGCGAAAAGAAAGAGGGATCTTCTGTTGTTAAAACACTTTTCTTCAAATACGGAGATATTTCGCTCATTGGTGTATAATTTGGATTACTTTCACCGACGAAAATAGGTCTTTGTAATTTGTCGTTCTCGATGGCTCGATACGTAAAAGGAGCATTTATTTTACTCAAATTTGCTTCGCCATATTTAATGATTTTAAAATCTTTCTTGTGGATTTTACTGTCGAAAACGAGTGCGTCCGGATTGTTTTTATTGAATTGAAAGTCCAATCGGTAGTCGAAAATACCTTCCGCTTCCATACCTTCAAAATTTGAAAAAAGTCCCGCTGGCAAGGATTCAATAAAATCTTGTGCTTTCATTTTTGGAATGGAAACATTCATCGAATAAATGGTATCCTTCTCGGTGTTCAAATTGAGGTACGGATGGAACTTTATCTTATTTAAAACTGCTGTTGAACTGCTGTCGATTCCAATATTATTTTCGTCCAAAACAAAATGAAAATCAAAGCCTGCCTTTTTGAAAAGTACATCTTTTGTAGCGATTTTAGGATGGTTGACAATTAAATTCGCAATCGAAGAAGTGCCGTCTATTTTTAAAGTGCCACCACTTTTTGAGATATTGTCCACTTTAATTCGGATGGAATCGAAGCTTGATTTTAAATTGAACCGTTCGTCAAAATAAGGAACTTTGATCGCTCCCGTATCGCGATTTGTGAAAGCGATGTCTGCCTTTTGATTTCTTGGATCGGCAAAACCGCTGATTTTCCAATTTTGTTCAAAGGTATTTGTTTGTACATTGATCAGCGTCTCTAACTGCTTGTCAGCCAACCGAAGATCTTGTAGTTTTATTTTTGCTTTCTTTCCGTTGTCGTCTAAGTTGAAAGTCAGATTTTTGATTTCCATATCGGTAGGAACCAAATTCAGTCCTTGCGAAATAATCTTGTACGCTAAATCTGCATAATTTCTCTTGTTATTTCCACTGGATTGATTTGAAGCCGTTTTTTCTTTTTTCAAAAAAGCATTAAAGTTTTTTCGGTTGCCTTTTTTTGTAAGTTGCACGAAGCCGTTTTCAACAAATAAAGTACCCAGTTGCATATCGCCAGTAAATAAAGGAAGGAATCGGACAGATGTACTTAACTTTTTAATTGAAAAAAGCGTATCAGCGTTTTTTGGAACTAATGTAATGTCAGTAAGTTTTACTGCTGTAAATCCATCAAATTCAGCTGTTTTAATAGATAGCTTTGCATCATAATCGCGTTCCATTTTGTTTGTTATTTTAGCAATCGCTTCTTTTAAAAGTGACTCTCTAAAACTAAAAAACAAGACAATTCCTACAACGATAACAACAAGAATTCCGACAAGGATGCGAATGGTAATTTTTTTGCGTTTGTTCATATTGGGTTGGTGTTAACCAAAAAGCTCTTCAACTACATCTTCGATTTTTGAAACTAAACGAACTTTAATCACTGTTTTTTTTAGTGAAATTTTATTGTATTTTGAAACAAAAATAGCTGAAAAACCTAATTTTTCGGCTTCTTGAATACGTTGATCTACACGGTTTACAGGACGAATTTCTCCTGAAAGTCCAACCTCTCCTGCAAAACAAAAATCTTTATCCACAGGAATGTCTTCGTTTGAAGACAAAATTGCAGCCACAACAGCTAAATCAATGGCCGGATCATCCACTGATATTCCACCTGTTATGTTTAAGAAAACATCTTTGGCTCCAAGCCTGAAACCGGCTCTTTTTTCTAAAACGGCAAGAATCATGTTGAGTCTTTTCGCATTATAACCGGTTGTACTTCGTTGTGGCGTTCCATAAACTGCAGTACTTACTAATGCTTGAATTTCAATCATCAAAGGCCGCATTCCTTCTAAAGTAGAAGCAATTGCAGTTCCTGAGAGTTGTTCTTCTTTGTGTGAAATTAATATTTCAGAAGGATTTGAAACTTCGCGTAATCCTGTTCCTAACATTTCGTAAATGCCTAATTCGGCGGTTGAACCAAAACGATTTTTTAAGGAACGTAAAATGCGGTAAATGTGATTTCGATCGCCTTCAAATTGAAGAACGGTGTCAACCATGTGTTCCAAAATTTTCGGTCCAGCAATGGTTCCATCTTTTGTAATGTGACCAATTAAAATCACAGGAATGTTTGTTTCTTTTGCAAATTTAATCAGTTCAGCCGTTGTTTCTCTAATTTGAGAAATGCTTCCAGGTGAAGATTCAATGTAATCGGTATGCAACGTTTGAATGGAATCAATGATGACAATTTCTGGTTGAATAGCCTCAATTTGCTTGAAGATATTTTGCGTCTTCGTTTCCGTCAAAATATAGCAATTGTCACTCAGCGGATTGATGCGTTCGGCTCTCATTTTTATTTGTTTCTGACTTTCTTCGCCGGAAACATATAAGGTTTTGTAAGGAAGTTTTAAAGAAATCTGCAGTAACAATGTGCTTTTTCCAATACCAGGCTCACCACCTAACAGAATTAAAGAACCGGGAACAATTCCACCACCTAACACGCGGTTCAATTCACTGTCTCGTGTGTCCATGCGGATTTCTTCCGTACTGTCAATTTCGTGAATTTTGAGCGGTTTTACCGTTCTTTTTGACTCTGTTTGTGTTGGGTTCCAACTTTTTTTCTCTTCTTTCTGAATCACTTCTTCTGCAATGGTATTCCATTCTTTACAAGCGTTGCATTGTCCTTGCCATTTGGCGTAAGAAGTGCCGCAATTTTGGCAGAAAAAAGCAGTTTTTATTTTTGACATAAGTGTAATACTACTTCATTTGATCTGCTTTTTCAAGCATAAAATCCTTTGTTAAATTCCCAATTTCATCCATATTATAGGCATTCATGTATGCCTTGGCTGCTTTTTTTGTGTCTCCGGTTTTTTCGTAAAACATTCCCATGTGGTATTGACTTAACATGGCGCGAGGGTAACTTTTTTTGGCCAAAGTCGCTAATTGTTCAAATTCTGCAAATGCATTATTCTTTAAAATGGCCGCTTCAATCGCTTTAAAATCATTGATGCGAATTGGCATTTTGATCCCGTACGATTTTTCGATGATGTCGTACTTTTTAGTCAAGTATCCAACGTAGTCATTTGGCAACGTAACAATTTTTGTTTGGAATTCAGTACTTGAAATGGGTTGATAGGCTCCAAAAATATGGTACAACGCATTTGGTATTGAAAATAAAACGAGTGAATAATGAGAGGCATTTTTAAAATCGTCAAATTGGTAATATAAATTAGAATTTTTAACCGACTTGATATTTGTGTCTAACGTTTTAATCAAATCTTGCATCTTTTTCAAATCACCATCTGCAGTGGATTGATAATAAAAGAGCGGTTTTTTGATCAGACTTAACCGACTTGGAAGTCTTGTTTCCATTTCTGTTCCAAGTTCAGGACTCATCGAAATATAAGCATCAAAAGGACTGTTGTCCTTGTATAAAAACAGATTCATAAAACCGGCCGTTACATCATGACCTGCAATGATTTTAAAAGCAGCGATGTCGTATTTTTTTTCTAAAGTGGGAAGTAGTTCCATCGAAATGAAATCAAAAAACTGAGCCCCTTTTTCAATTGGCAAACCATTTTGATCTACATCGCTTTCAGAATCGCGACTGTAGGGCCTACTTTGATCAATTCCTACGACAATTACTTCGGGCAAATCATCCCAATAATTCCCGAATTTTAATGCGCCATTGAACGGTTCAAACAAGTAGTCACCGTCTAGTAAAAGCAGTAAAGGATATTTTTTGTTTTTTTCTTTTCCGTAAGAAGCTGGAAGGGAAATGGAAATAATACGGTCTTCTTTTAGTTTTTGAGAATGGATGGTATCTGTCGTTTTTTGTGCAAAAACGGGACATACGAACAGGCTCAAAACAAATAATAGTACTTGTTTTTTCATGTAATAGGTTGGTTTGGTTGGACGTTTTGCCGAAGCAAATAGGAAAGCAAGATACTAAATTATTTGTTTTTATTTAAAATTGGCAACAGGAATAAAGATAATCCGCCTAAAACAATCATTAAAGCGGTTTGAGAAATCCATACAAGCCAACCAAATGCAGTACCTACCGTTTCAGGAATGCTGTAAAGTAGAAATATTTGTGCAATTAAAAGTGGAAACGCACCAAAGCCACTATTTGTAAATCCGATGGCAAAACTACCAATCACAAAGGCGGTAATTATAGCACCTAAACCAATCGTACTTGTTTCGTCAAGTGCAAAAATAGCAACATAAAACATTAAGATGTATGTGAACCAAATGAATAAAGAATGAAACAAAAACGGCCATTTTTTCTTCATTTTAACGATACTCAACATGCCTTCCATCAAACCGGCTAATTTTTCTTTCATGAAAATGATAAAACGCCATTTTGAATACAGCCATAACAGTACAAAAATGATGAATCCAACAAATCCAATAAAGGCTAATAGAATTAGCTTTTCAACCGGTATGTTGTCAAAAATAAAGTCTTTCAATACCTTAAATTGAACAATAAACGCGGTCAAAACAAAGAGAAAAAACAAAATTAGATCAACAATTCGTTCGGCAACAATAGTTCCAAAAGCTTTGTCAAAAGGGATGTCTTCGTACTTTTTAACCACTACAGCTCGTGAAATTTCACCTGATCTCGGAATCGTTAAATTAAGGAAATAGCCAATACAGACCGCCATGAAATTATTGCGAAACTTTGACGTATAACCCATGTGTTCAATAGAGAATTTCCATCGATACGCTCTTGATGCAAACCCGAAAACGGCAATAAGTAAGGATAAATAAATATAGAAATAATTGGCGTTTTTAAAATAGCCTTTCATTTCGGTCAATTGGTCAGCAGTAAACTGATTGTATTGATAAACAATCAAAAACACGCCTAATAAAAGCGGTAAGAGAATAGAAAGCCATTTGCTGATTTTCTTTTTCACTAAATTAAGTCAACGAATTGTCTTTTTCGTTAGGGAAGACTAAGCTGGGCTTGAATGTTTTTGCTTCTTCAAAATCTAAGATCCCGTAAGCGATGATGATCACGATATCGCCTTTCTGCACTTTTCGAGCAGCGGGGCCGTTAAGTGTAATTTCGCCACTGTTTCGGTTTCCTTTAATCGCATACGTTTCTAAACGTTCACCATTATTAATATTGACAATCGCTACTTTTTCGCCCTCAAGAATATTGGAAGCTTCCATTAAAGCCTCGTCAATAGTGATGCTTCCGATATAATTTAAATCTGCTCCAGTAACCGTAACGCGGTGAATCTTGGATTTTACTACTTCAATTTGCATGCGGCAAAGATAATTAATTTAATGAAATGGTGTCAATCAATCGAACATCGTTCATAAAAACGGCGATAAAAGCACGGTATTTTTTGTTCGGTTCTTTTGATTGAATCGATTTTAGTGTGGATTCGTCTGCGATTTCAAAATATTCTAACTTGAAATTAGGTTTGTTTTTAAATTCATCTTCGATCCAAATTGTCAATTCGGTAGCATTTTTTATGCCAAACTGATTTTTAACTTCTTGCAAGGTTTTGTAGATAAAAGAAGCTTCTTCTCTCTCTATTTTTGACAAACGTTCATTTCGTGAACTCATGGCTAAACCGTTTTCTTCTCTGAAAATAGGCTGGCCGATTACTTCTACAGGAAGATGATTTTTAGCAACCATTTTCTTTACAATTTGAAGTTGCTGAAAGTCTTTTTCGCCAAAATAAGCCTTGTCGGGTTGTACAATTTCAAAAAGTCTTTTGACAATTGTTCCCACGCCGTCAAAATGTCCCGGACGGTGTTTTCCTTCCATTTCATGTTCCAATCCGTCGAAATCGAAATTTTGAGATTGCGTATTTCCTTGGTAGATTTCTTCAACCGAAGGAGCAAATACAATAATTTTGTCGCTGACTTGCTTTAGTTTTTCCACATCAGCCTCTAAGGTTCTAGGGTAATTTTCTAAATCTGCTTGGTTATTAAATTGAGTAGGGTTGACAAAAATGCTCATTACGGTAAGATCGTTTTCCGAAATGGACTTTTCAATTAATGATAAATGTCCGCGATGTAAAGCTCCCATTGTAGGAACAAAACCAACTGATTTCGGACTATTGAAGTCGCTTTGTAAATGTGTTTTTAAGTCCTCTTGTGTTTTGAAAATGAGCATGTCTATTTTGTTTGAAAGGTGCAAAATTAATATAATAGTTAATAACTCCGTAATTTTTCGTAATTTTGCGTGTTATTTATTGCCAATAAAAAAAGTAAAAATCAATATGGAGGATAAGAGGATCTTATATGTGTCATCTGAAGTGGTGCCTTATTTAGCAGAAAACGAAGTTTCGTCAATGTCGTATGAAGTGCCAAAGATGATTAATGATCAGGGAGGACAAATTAGAATTTTTATGCCACGCTATGGGAATATAAACGAAAGAAGACATCAACTTCATGAGGTAATTCGACTTTCAGGAATGAATTTAGTAGTAAATGATTTAGACATGCCTTTGATTATAAAGGTAGCTTCGATCCCAAAGGAACGCATTCAAGTTTATTTCATTGACAATGATGAATATTTTAAACGCAAAGCTACATTCACGGATGAAGAAGGCGTTATGTTTGCTGACAATGACGAAAGAGCTATATTTTTTGCGAAAGGCGTTGTAGAAACGGTAAAGAAATTAAATTGGGTTCCAGATATTATTCATGTTCACGGTTGGATGGCAGGATTGTTACCTGTTTACATGAAGCATTACTATAAAGATGAAGCTTTATTTGAAAACACGAAAATTGTAACGTCCGTTTATGGTCATTCATTTGAGGGTAATTTAAACCCTGAAATGATCAATAAAGTAAAGTTTGACGGAATTCCACACGAAGCCATTTCGGACTTGGAACTTCCAAATTATGAGAACCTTTTGAAAACTACGATTTCGCATTCAGACGCTATAATCATTGGTTCAGAAAGTATTTCTCCAAGTTTAACAAAATATATAGAATCGGCAGGTAAACCTTTTTTACCTTTCGCCCCAAAAGACAAGTTTGCAGAGGTTTATACGGATTTCTACAAGACAAAAGTACTTTAGTTAATATTTAAATTTTTTTATGAATAAAATATCGTTTTACGGGATTGCGGCAGCATTGATTTTGTCCGCATCATTAGTTTCATCCTGTGATCAAGACTTTAATGAGATGGGTTCTGGAATCGTTGACGACGATCATTTCGCATTTAAACCAGATACAACAAGCACAGTTCGTGCTTTTACACAAGGATTTGGGGCAGTACAATCTAATAACTTGCCGATCAATTCATTGGGGCTTTACAGCAATTCTGTTTTCGGAAAAGTGAAAGCTAATTTTGCAACTCAATTGGAATTGGGTAATTTGAATCCTGTTTTTGATACAGAAAAGATGCAAGTTTTAGACAGTGTTGTATTGACCATTCCTTATTTCAGCACGAAAAAATTTGAAATAGATAATAAAGTAACGTATACATTGGATTCCATCCAAGGATCAGGTCCAATTAATTTAAAAGTTTTCGAATCTGGATATGTATTGAATGATTTGAATCCGACTGATAATTTTCAAACACAGCAAAGATACTATTCGGATCAAGATTCGGATTTTAATGAAAATAAAAAAGGTACTTCATTAAATAACGATTCTGATACAAAACAGAATTCGGCATTTGAAACAAGTAAGAAAGAGTATGTGAAATTCAAGTTGGATCGTGGATTGAAGCCAATAGTTCCAGCAGAAGTTGAAGCAAGACTTGCTCCAAGAATTCGTTTAAAATTAGATAAGGCGTTTTTTGAACAGAAAATATTGAATGCTCCAGCTGGAAAACTGATTAACAATAGCATTTTTAAAGAATACTTCAGAGGCATCTATTTCCAAGTGGAAGACGCTGGAACAGGTACTTTGATGCAACTGGATTTCAGTAAAGGAGATATAACGCTTCATTACCATGAATTTGCTTCGGTTGTAAATGGTGTTCCAATAAAATATGAGGACGTTGAAGGTGATAGCTATGGCGGAACTCCTAAATTAGTAGCAAAGACTTTCGTTTTAAATATGAAAGGAAATTCGGTTAATTTAATAGAAACTGACAATTCAACTGCTTACGCTTCTGCTCTGTCAACGCCAAATTCTACAATCGGTGATTCAAAACTATTCTTGAAAGGTGGAGAAGGTTCTTTTGCTGTTATTGATTTATTTGGGGCTGATAATTTTGGAGCAGATGGATTGACCGGCAGTCCTGATGGAGTTGCTGATGAATTAAATATCATACGAAATAAAGGGTGGTTGATTAATGAAGCGAATCTGACGTTTTACATTGATAGAACCCAAATGGCATCAACAGCTGAGCCACAAAGAATCTATTTATTTGACTTGACGAACAAAAAACCTTTAGTAGATTGGAGTTCAGATTTTACTGGAACAGCTACAAAACCAAAATTAGCTAAATCTGTTCACGACGGAATCATTCAAAAGGAAGATGGCCGAGGCGTGAAATATCGTATTAGAATCACGAATCACATTCGAAATTTAATTCGCAAAGATTCTACAAATATTCGTTTGGGACTTAGTATTACCGAGTCAATTGGAATTACAAGTAATTTAAAATTGAAAACAGATGAGACTGTTCCTGGTGTATTTCCCCAATCGGGTGCATTTACATTAGATCGAATTCCTTCGGCGTCGTTATTAAGTCCGTTAGGAACTGTTTTATACGGAAATAATATTGCGCCAGAGAGTGCTGATTATAGAAAAAGAGTGAAGTTAGAAATTTATTATACCAAACCAAATTAAGTAAAACTATGTGTGGAATTGTTGGGTACATTGGTTATAGAGAAGCCTTTCCTATTGTGATCAAAGGTTTAAAAAGATTAGAATATCGTGGTTACGATAGTGCAGGAGTAATGCTGTACGATGGTAAAGATTTGTTGGTTTGTAAAACAAAAGGGAAAGTTGCAGATTTAGAAGAACGCTGTGGCGACATTAGCGATTCTGGAGCTACAATTGGTATGGGTCACACAAGATGGGCGACACACGGCGTTCCCAATGATGTGAATTCACACCCGCATTTATCAAACTCAGGAGAGTTGGCTTTGATTCATAATGGTATTATTGAAAATTATGAGCCGTTGAAGAAAGAGTTGATCAATAGAGGATATACTTTTAAATCAGATACCGATACAGAAGTATTGATTAATTTAATTGAAGATGTTCAGAAAAAACAAAATTTAAAGCTTGGAAAAGCAGTTCAAGTAGCATTAAATCAAGTAATTGGTGCGTATGCAATCTGTGTTTTTGATGTTAAAAAACCAAATGAGATCATTGTAGCTCGTTTAGGAAGTCCACTAGCAATTGGTGTGGGTGAAAACGAATACTTTATTGCTTCCGATGCCTCACCGTTTCTTGAATATACGTCTAATGCTATTTATTTAGAAGACGAAGAAATAGCAGTTATTCGTTTGAATAAAAAATTAAAAGTGCGTAAAATTAAAGATGACTCTTTAGTTGATCCTTATGTCCAAAAACTTCAAATGAATTTGGAGCAAATTGAAAAAGGCGGTTACGAGCATTTTATGTTGAAAGAAATCTACGAACAACCAAGTGTTATTAAAGACACCTACAGAGGTCGTTTATTAGCAGATCAAGGAATCGTTAGAATGGCTGGAATTGAGGATAATTTAGAGCGTTTTTTAAATGCAGAACGAATCCTTATCGTGGCTTGTGGTACTTCTTGGCATGCAGGATTAGTAGCAGAATATGTTATTGAAGAATTTACACGAATTCCAGTAGAAGTTGAATATGCTTCGGAATTCCGATACAGAAATCCAATTATAAATAAAGGCGATGTTGTTATTGCGATTTCTCAATCAGGAGAAACAGCAGATACGTTAGCCGCTATTAAATTAGCAAAAGAAAACGGTGCATTTGTATTTGGTGTTTGTAACGTGGTTGGTTCGTCTATTTCGCGCGAAACACATGCAGGTGCTTACACTCATGCGGGACCAGAAATTGGAGTTGCTTCTACAAAAGCATTTACAACACAAATTACCGTATTGACGATGATTGCGTTGCGAATTGCACAGGCAAAAGGAACATTAAACAATACAGATTACAGAAGATATTTGCTCGAGTTAGAAATGATTCCAGAACAAGTTCAGGAGGCATTACTGACAAATGATGTCGCAAAAGAAATTGCCGCTGTATTTAAAGATTCGCCAAACTGTCTTTATTTAGGTAGAGGATATAATTTCCCGGTAGCGTTAGAAGGTGCTTTGAAATTAAAAGAAATTTCATATATCCACGCGGAAGGTTATCCTGCAGCGGAAATGAAACACGGTCCGATTGCCTTAATTGATGAATCAATGCCAGTAATTGTGATCGCTCCTAAACAAGGACATTACGACAAAGTGGTTAGTAATATTCAAGAGATTAAATCTAGAAGTGGAAGAATCATTGCTATTGTAACAAAAGGAGATACACAAGTTCGTGATTTAGCGGATTATGTAATTGAGATTCCTGAAACTACAGACGCTTTATCGCCGTTAATTACTACAATTCCTTTGCAATTGCTTTCATACCACATTGCTGTAATGAGAGGTTGTAACGTAGATCAACCTCGAAACTTAGCAAAGTCAGTTACTGTAGAGTAATTCATTAAATTAGAACAGAATATCAAAAGCGGAATTTATTTCCGCTTTTTTTATGGGCCAAACTTGAAAGTTTTATTTTTATATAATCTGTAAAGAAATGGATATATTGTATGTATGCATAATACTATTTTCACGGATTAAGCAACAATGTTAACAAAATCACAATAAAATTTGCTAATTATAATGAATTACAATTGTTGTTTTGTTGCGATATGTTGAAAATAAATCAACATTTTTTAATAATGTCAGATTTATTTGTAATTTGGCTACAACTAACCAACAAAATTTAAAACAAATGAAAGTGTATTTTTTTATTTTGTCCCTCTTTTTCTGCGGATGTACATTTGCACAAACAAAAACGACGGGACTGATTAAGGACAAAGATGGATTGTCCTTGCCAGGAACTAACATTGCGGTTGTTGGTGAAAATATTGGAACGATTTCAGATATGGATGGTAAATTTATTTTAATTGCCAATAAACAGCTACCCTTTAGCATCGAGATTTCGAGTGTCGGTTATACGTCACAAAAAGTGCAGGTGACAAAAAACAATCAAGTGGTAAACATTACCTTGCTTGAAGAAGAAAATCGTTTGAATGAAATTGTTATTTCAGCTTCACGAACGCCAGAACGAATTATTGAATCTCCAGTTACCATTGAGAGAATGGGACTTAAGGAAATTAGAAACACCTCTTCTCCTAGTTTCTATGAAGGTTTGGAAAACTTGAAAGAAGTACATTTCAATACAAGTAGTTTGTCTTTTAAATCAATCAATACACGTGGATTTGCATCAGTTGCAAATACGCGTTTTATGCAGTTGGTTGACGGAATGGACAATTCTTCACCTGCTTTAAATTTTGTTCTTGGAAACTTAATTGGTTTGTCAGAATTAGACGTCGCTAGTGTTGAATTACTACCAGGTGCTTCTTCGGCACTTTATGGAGCAAACGCATTTAACGGTGTTTTATTCATGACAAGTCGCAGTCCTTTTACAACGCAAGGCTTAAGTATGTACTACAAACAAGGTATTACTTCTCAAGATGCAGCAGGAGACAATGATTATTATGATTTTGGAATTCGTGCAGCTCACGCTTTTACACCTCATTTTGCAGCTAAAGCAAATTTTAACTACATGCAAGGTACAGAATGGATTGCTGCTGATGAAAGAAGCATGACAACTGGTGGAAATCGTAGTAAAAATCAAAATTATGATGGTTTGAATTTGTACGGTGATGAGGTAACAACTTTCATCCCTAACGTTGGACAAGTAAGCAGAACAGGTTACAGAGAACAAGATTTGTCTGACAATAAAGTGGAAAGCGTTAAAGCAGATTTCTCTTTGCATTTTCGCCCTTGGGAAAATGAATTTGAGATAATTTTACAACACAAACTTGGTTTTGGAAACACGATTTATCAAGGAGCAAACCGTTATTATTTGAAAGATTTTTACATGAATCAATCAAAAATTGAAGTAAAAGGTAAAAACTTTTTTGTAAGAGCGTACATGACAGGCGAAGATGCTGGGAATTCTTACGACATGCGTTTTGCAGGTTGGAACGTAAACAGAGCTTCTAAAACGGATAAAGGTTGGTTTACAGATTATGCAACGGCATTTTTACAGTCGCAAATTGGTTTAGGATATGATGCCAATGAAGCAAGAGATTTTGCTAGGAATTTTGCGGATAACAATGACGCTTCAATTGAAGGACTTGGTGCTAATCCTTTAGGTTTGACACCAAATGGCCAACCACGTTTCCTTCCTGGAACTCCAGAATTTAAGAATGCACTTGATGCAGTTACGGCAAACCCTAACTTAAAAGAAGGAGCTCAGTTTTTAGATAATAGTAAAATTTATCATGCCGATGTAAATTACAACTTTAAAGACATTATAAAAGTTGCAGAAATTCAATTGGGAGGTTCTCTTCGTCAATATGAAATGAACTCTTTTGGGACAATTTTCACGGATTATGATGGTCCAATTCGTTACGAAGAATTTGGAATTTACACGCAAGTTCAGAAGAAATTCATGGAAGAACGTTTGAAGTTTACAGGATCTATTCGTTACGACAAAGCACAAAATTTTGACGGACAGTTTTCACCAAGAATATCCTTTGTATATTCTGCAGGAGAATTGAAAAACCACAATTTCAGAGCTTCATTCCAAACGGGTTTCAGAAACCCAACGACTCAAGATCAGTACATTGGTTTGGATTTAGGGCCATTCGCTTTAATTGGTTCAGCACCAGACAATTTAAATCGTTATGTTGAGACAATGCCAGTTAGTGCTGCAGGTCAAGCAATTCCAGGAGCAAATATTCCTGCTGAAGTTACGTTAACAGGTGGTAACGCTTATAACAGTCCAGTATATTCTGTACCTTCGGTTACACGATTTGGTTTGTCACAAAATCCTGCTGATTTAGAAGTTGTAAATATAAATCTTGTAAAGCCAGAACAAGTGAAAGCTTTTGAAGTGGGTTACAAAACAATTTTAGAAAATGGTATTTCAGTAGATATGAATGTTTATTACAATATCTATAATGACTTTATGAGTACATCACGTATCATCACTCCTTACTACGGTATTGTTGGTTCTGATTTAACGGATCCACAAGTACTTCTGGGACTTCAAGCAATCGCGAACGGAGACAGAAGAGTATATCAAGTTTATACGAATACTTCTGAAAAAGTTAATTCTGCCGGTATCGGTATTGGATTGTCTAAAAAAGTATACAAAGATTTTGAGTTAGGATTAAATTATAACTTCTCTGATTTTGATTTTGATCAAGCCAAAGATCCATCATTTATTGCAGGATTTAATACGCCAAAACACCGTGTGAAAGCTTCTCTAGGAAACACAGCGCTTTTCAAAAACTTTGGTTTTAACTTCAACGCTCGTTACAATTCAGAATATTTATGGCAGTCTTCATTTGCTGATGGAATGGTTCCAGAAAATGTAGTTTTTGATGCTCAAATCAATTATGCAATTCCAGTTATTAAATCAGTATTAAAAGTTGGCGCTACTAATTTATTTGGTGATGATTACATTCAAGTTATTGGAGCAGGTTTGATTGGTCGTCAAGTATTTGCATCTTTAACTATAAATCCATAACTATAAACACTTTAGTCAAAATATAAAATACAACATTATGATAAAAAATTTCAAATGGCTACTGTTGGTTTTCTTGACCTTTGCAGCCTGTAATTCAGATATTGAGGACAATGAAGTAGTAGAAGTGCCAATCGTTGCAGGTTCTGCCGATTTTAGCACCTATGTAGCTTTGGGTAATTCACTAACTGCAGGATACAGCGACGGAGCGCTTTTTAAAGCGTCTCAGGATAATGCTTTTCCAAAATTAATGGCGGAACAATTTGCATTAGCAGGTGGTGGAGAATTTAAAACGCCTTTTGTGAATGATAATATTGGTGGCCTACTTTTAGGTGGTAATGTAATTGCTGCACCAAGATTGATTTTCTTAAATGGAGCGCCAACGGTATTGCCAAACGCAATGCCAACGACGGAAATCGCAGTTCCTTTAGCTGGACCGTTTAACAATATGGGAGTTCCAGGAGCAAAAAGTTACCATCTATTAGCTCCTAATTATGGAGATGCAGCAGGTGTAATGTCAGGAACAGCAAATCCTTATTTTGTGCGTTTCAGATCTAGTGCTTCCACTTCAGTCATTGCGGATGCAATGGCTCAAAATCCAACTTTCTTTTCACTATGGATTGGTAACAACGATGTTTTAGGTTATGCGCTTTCAGGTGGAGATGGAACAAATCCTATTACTCCTGAGGCACTTTTTACACAAGCTTACAATGGTTTAGTTACGACTTTAACTTCAAATGGTGCAAAAGGGATTGTTGCAAATATTCCAGATGTTAAAACGATTCCACACTTTAAAGTAGTTCCTTTTAATCCTCTAGATTCTGCAAATCCTGCTTTTGGACCGCAAATCGCTACTTTGAATGCAACTTTAGCACCTTTAAACCAGGCATTTGCTTTCCTAGGAGTTCCAGAACGTTCAATTGTTTTCAATGAAAACGGGAAAAGTCCAGTTGTTATTCACGACGAAACGTTGCCAAATCTTGCCGCTCAATTATCTGCTGTATTGCAAGGTGGAGGCGTTCCTGCTCCAACGGCTATGTTATTAGCAAACCAGTTTGGACAATCACGTCAGGCTACGGCACAAGATTTATTTGTATTGCCAGCTTCAAGTATTATTGGGAAGCCAAATGCACAATATTACGCTGCTTTAGTATCACAGGGAGTTCCTGCTGCAACTGCTGGGCAGTTATCAGTAAACGGTGTTACTTATCCGTTACAAGATAAATGGGTTTTATTGCCTAGCGAACAAATGGAGCTTCAAACGGCTACAACTTTGTTTAATGGAATTATCAAATCTGCAGCGGATCAAGCAGGATTAGCATTTGTTGATGTGAATGCAATTATGACGCAATTATCAAATGGCGGCGTTCGTTTTGACAATTACAACATGACGGCTGCTTTTGTACAAGGTGGAGCATTTAGTTTGGATGGTGTTCACTTGACGGCGAGAGCGAATGCGTACATTGCAAATCAATTTATGAAATCAATCAATACTACTTACGGTTCTACATTAAGAATGTATAAGCCGGGAGATTTTCCAATAAGCTACCCTGCATTTTTGCAATAGAAACAATTATATAATAAAAAAAGTCATCTTAACGGATGGCTTTTTTTGCGTTATAAAGTAGAGGATTATCATAAAAAATAATTTAGCAGACGAGTTGACTTAATTTTTGCATAAAAAAATACGTAAATTCTATTGATTATGTATTTTAAAAAATTATCTTTGCACTCTGAAAAAAGAGGTATTTTTCACAAACCTAAATAGCTATTTAATAAATACATAAGTAATGTCAAAAGTAATAGGAAAAGTTGCTCAAATCATTGGTCCAGTAGTTGACGTAGTTTTCAACGGTAAGGATGTTGAACTTCCAAAAATTTATGATTCATTGGAAATCACTAAAAAAGACGGTACCATTTTAGTACTTGAAGTTCAATCTCACATTGGTGAAAACACTGTACGTACCATTTCTATGGACTCAACAGATGGTTTAAGTAGAGGATACGATGTATTAGCTACAGGAAATCCAATCAAGATGCCAATCGGTCCCGATGTTTACGGTCGTTTATTCAACGTAATCGGAGATGCAATTGATGGTCTTGGAGATTTGCCTAAAACAGGTGAAAACGGAATGTCTATTCACCGTCAAGCACCAAGATTCGAAGATTTATCTACATCTTCTGAAGTTTTATTCACAGGTATTAAAGTAATTGATTTAATTGAGCCTTACTCAAAAGGGGGAAAAATTGGATTGTTCGGTGGTGCTGGAGTTGGTAAAACAGTATTGATTCAGGAGTTGATTAACAATATCGCAAAAGGTCACGGTGGACTTTCTGTATTCGCAGGAGTAGGAGAACGAACACGTGAAGGAAATGACTTACTTCGTGAGATGTTAGAGTCTGGAATTATAAAATACGGTGACGAATTTATGCACTCTATGGAAAATGGAGGATGGGATTTGTCTAAAGTAGATATGCCAGGAATGAGAGAGTCTAAAGCTACTTTCGTTTTCGGTCAAATGAATGAGCCACCAGGAGCTCGTGCTCGTGTAGCACTTTCTGGACTTTCTATTGCTGAATATTTCCGTGATGGAGCAGGAACAGATCAAGGAAAAGACGTTTTGTTTTTCGTTGACAATATCTTCCGTTTTACACAAGCAGGATCAGAGGTTTCGGCACTTTTAGGTCGTATGCCATCTGCAGTAGGATACCAACCAACATTGGCAACAGAAATGGGTGCGATGCAAGAGCGTATTACCTCTACAAACAAAGGATCAATTACATCAGTACAGGCGGTTTATGTTCCTGCGGATGATTTAACTGACCCGGCACCGGCAACAACATTTGCCCACCTTGATGCAACAACTGTATTGTCTCGTAAAATTGCTGAGCTTGGAATTTATCCTGCAGTAGATCCATTGGATTCTACTTCAAGAATCTTAACTCCACAAATTCTTGGTGATGAGCATTATGACTGTGCACAAAGAGTAAAAGAAATTCTTCAAAAATACAAACAATTGCAAGATATTATCGCGATTCTTGGTATGGAAGAACTTTCTGAAGAAGATAAATTATCCGTTTCAAGAGCACGTCGTGTTCAACGTTTCTTGTCTCAGCCGTTCCACGTTGCAGAGCAATTTACAGGATTGAAAGGAGTTTTAGTTGATATTAAAGATACCATCAAAGGATTTAACATGATCATTGACGGAGAATTAGATCACCTTCCAGAAGCAGCTTTCAACTTGAAAGGAACAATCGAAGAAGCGATTGAAGCAGGAGAGAAAATGTTGGCAGAAGCTTAAAAAAGTTTTCAGTTTTTAGTCGCAGTGTTCAGTACTGAGACTGTAAACTGAGACTGTAAACTTAAAAATTATGACTTTAGAAATAGTATCGCCAGAGGCAAAGTTATATTCAGGGCAAGTGACTTCAGTTACCGTTCCTGGGATTGATGGAGAATTTCAGATGTTAAATCACCACGCTGCAATTGTGTCGATATTAGCAAAAGGAACCATCAAAGTAGAAGCTAAAATTTTTGCAGCTACTAAAGAAGGAGAATCTAAATTCATATTAGGAGCGGACAGAAAGCATCATTTAGCTATCGAGTCTGGTACTTTAGAAATGAACGACAACAAGATTATTATTTTAGTAGATTAACTTCTATTTTACTTTATAAAGGAAGCCTAACATTCATTTGTTAGGCTTTTTTATTTATTTTTGACTCATGGAAAATGACCAGGAGTTTGAATTGATCGTACATGAAGGCAATCGACCGTTGTGGCAAACCGTTGTAGCAAGTTTGATTTTTACGGTCATGTTCTATTTTATTTATCGAATGGGACAATTGTGCTACCATTTTGGTTACTCGGAATACACTTTGAAAATGTTTCCGCACTTTGTTTTTCCTATTGCATACTGTTTAGTATTAGGCTTAGGATTTTCAGTAGTAAAATCCGTTTTGATTGATGTTGATACGGATAAATTAGTGACCAGATTTTCTATAGGTATGTTTTCTTATGACAAATCTTCACCCGTTCCAAGTTTAGAATACGTATCTGTTTTTAAAGATGCGAGAGGAGGTTATGATGTCAATCTGTGGTACATCGGAAACAAGCATTATGTAATGTGTGATTTCTACGACAGTGAAGCAGCATTCGTTTTTGCGCGTTATGTTGCGACGAAATTGAATCTGGAGTTGTTAGACGCCACTGTAAAAGGAGATTCTAAATGGATTGAAGTAAATCCGTCAGTTGATGTTTCCAATTAAGTCAAATCGTTATATTTCAGTGATTTTTACTCTTTCACGTATTCTAATATATCTGCAGGCTGGCATTCCAATACTTCACAAATAGCTTCCAAAGTCGAAAAACGGATGGCTTTCGCCTTACCAGTTTTCAATATCGAAAGGTTCGCAGTCGTCATCCCAATTCGTTCTGCGAGTTCGTTAGAACGCATTTTTCGGGTGGCAAGCATTACATCTACATTTACTATAATTGGCATGTCTAAATCGTTAAAAGGTTTTCTTGTTCAATTACTTCTCCTTTGGTGATGATATCTGAAACTGCGAGTACCGCGATTCCAATTATTAAAAGCAAGCAATAAATTATTGACGATAATAGTAAAGATTCTTTGTCTACAAAGCTACCGTTGATGAAGCCATTTAAAATAGCAAGAATGCTTGAACCAACTAAAATCAGTCCTCCTGTTTTCAGATGCTTCGCACTTTTTGCGTTGAAATAAGTGTTTCGTAGAAAACCTTGTAATGCTTTTTGAATATTAAAAATTCCACAAAGAAGCATTATTGAAATAAGAATGGAAATGAACGGCGTCAAGATTCCGAAATTGCGGTAGGCATAGACTTCTAGTAGGTTTATTTCGCCTAGAAAAATAGTGAGTAGACTTCCTGTTATTCCTAAAACACCGAATATCATAAAGAGGAACAGGGTAATATATAGAATTTTAATTTTTTTCATAATGAGTTGTTTTAAAGTGTTAAGTCATTTTCTTCTTTCAGGTTCTTTGCGATTTTAAATACTTCACTTAAAACCATGAAGAACAATCCCAAGCTGATTACTAATAAAGGTGAATCGAAGCCAACTTCTAGCTTGAACCCCATTTTAGTTCTATAAAACGCATTGTACAGAAAAGTGGGGATTACCATTAAGAGTGTTGAAGTAACGACACAAATCCCGATGACATTGAAGTTGCGGATGACTTCAGCACTGAATAAGTCTTTTTTAATAAAGAATCCAATGGTTTTTCGGAGTAAATAAATTCCATAAACGAAGAAGAGTGCACTTACTGCCGCAAAAACCAAAACCACTTTCCCTTGCCAATTGTCTATGATTAATTCACGTCCTTGCATTTTTATTGGTATTCCATCCATTTGACCTAGAATGGCAAAAGGAATAAATAGCACGAATGCTAAAACAGTTAAACATGAAAGATAAAAAGCAAGATCAATGCACGCTTTTAAAACATTTAGTTTTCTCATATAGATTCAAATTAGATTATATGCAAATATAGTTTTATTATTGAATAACAATAATAAAACATTATAAAACAATTAAAATTTATCTAATTACGCTATTCTGTGAAATATAAAAACCATTAAAGTATCAAGTTGAATCAAGCTTTTATGCTTCATTTTCTTAACACCTTAATGGTTTAAAATTTATATTAATAATAGTTACATTACGCGAACCACAAAGTAATTCTTCTTCCCGCGTTGCAACAACACAAATTTATTTCCAATCAAATCATCCGCTTTCAAAACGAAATCTTCAGTCACTTTTTCTTTATTAACCGAAATCGAATTCTCTTTTAAAGCTCTTCTCGCTTCACCGTTCGAAGCTAAAAAAGACGTCTTTTCATTCAATAAAGTCACAATATCAATTCCGGCATTAATATCAGAAATAGAAACTTCCGCTTGTGGAATTCCTTCAAATATTTCAGCCAACTGATTTTCATTCAACGTTTTCAAATCAGTCATGTCTTTACTAAAGAAAGCGCCCGATGCGAAAATCGCTCCGTCCAAGTCTTCTTTCGAATGCACCAATAAAGTCAGTTCATCAGCCAAACGTTTTTGTAAAACTCTTAAATGAGGCGCTTCTGTATGTTCTGAAATAATGCCCTGAATCGTTTCTTTATCTAGAAAAGTAAAGATTTTAATGTACTTTTCTGCGTCAACATCTGATGTGTTCAACCAAAATTGGTAAAATTTATACGGCGAAGTTTTATCAGCCGTCAACCACACATTTCCGCCTTCTGATTTTCCGAATTTAGAACCGTCAGCCTTTGTAATCAATGGACAAGTCATGGCAAAAGCCTTTCCTTTTTCAGCATTATCTACGTTCATTCTGCGGACTAATTCCGTTCCTGTGGTGATGTTTCCCCATTGGTCGCTTCCTCCCATTTGAAGCAAACAATTGTACTCCTTATTCAAGTGGTAGAAATCGTAACCTTGAATCAATTGGTACGTGAATTCGGTAAAACTCATTCCGTCACCGGCATCGCCAGAGAATCTTTTTTTCACAGAGTCCTTTGACATCATATAGTTTACAGTAATTCTCTTACCCACATCACGAGCGAAGTTGATGAACGAAAAGTCTTTCATCCAGTCGTAATTATTCACTAAAATTGGTGCATTTTCGTCTTTTGCATCGAAATCTAAAAACCGAGAAAGTAGGGCTTTAATTCCTGCGACGTTCTTGTCTAGCGTAGGTTCGTCAAGCAAGTTTCGTTCGTCTGATTTTCCCGAAGGATCGCCTATCATTCCTGTTGCACCACCTACTAAAGCGATGGGTCTGTGGCCAAAATTGCGCAAATGTTTCAAAATAATAATTGGCACCAAACTCCCAATATGTAATGAGTCGGCGGTGGGGTCAAACCCTATATATACAGTAGTAGCTTCCTTTAATAATTGTTCTTCCGTTCCGGGGATCATGTCTTGCACAAGCCCTCTCCATTGCAATTCTTCTACTAAATTCTTCATTTTTATACAAATATTTGCGCAAAGATAACAATTCAATCGCCAATCTCAATAGTAAAAATAAGCTCTTTTTGGAGCGAATCGATCGTGCTTTTTTGGTTTCCGTATTCCCGCTTTCCGCTGCAATCTTTTTTATTTAGTACCTCGGGCAACGCCCAAGGCAGTAAATAAAAAAGGATTTCCACTTCAATCGGGGCTGTTCAAGTTTTAGAGTTTTCTTTTGGAATGGTTTGCAGTAATGTTGAAGAATAAGGCAATCGTATAATGTTTATAACAACAGGCGACATTTATCACCTTGACGAAGGAAGAGCCAAATCACATTTTAAGAGGCATCTTCAATTTTATTTGTCAAATTTATTGTTACGATAGCATTGTAACACAACATTCTTCTAGAGTTACCAACTTGTAGACTTTAGGAACAAGTAATAATTAGAGCACTTATCCACAATCATCTTCAACCATACTTGTCATTCCGTAGAAATCTAATTCAGTGATTTTATTAAATGAGAGATTTTTTTATTTACATTTACTTTCAACTAAAAATCTGTAGTCCTTATTCACTTTTAAACTGCAGTAAACAAATTCAAGAAGCTTATGAAAACGAAAGGAAAAACATTTAAAGTGAATACGATTTTAATACTGATAGCAATGACATTATATTCTTGTAACTTTAGTAAATCAGTTGAAAAAGACCTATCAACAGGTGCTTTTTCTAGTGCAGACGGTATCAGTTCAGATAAAGTAATTATCGAAGTAAACGGAAAAAACGATAATAGAACCGATTATGCCTTTGGTGATAAAATAAATCTTGTTTTTGAGAATGTAGAAGGGTTAACTAAATCTGACGGTAAAGTGTTTCCCGGGCTATCGGTAATTATTGTAAAAAATGAAAAAGATACATTACTTTCAAGCCCTGACTTGCTTAAAGATTTTAACAATGGAACAGCTCTTTCTCCTTTAAAATTAAATGCAAATTTTAGTGCAGCGTTTCCTTCAAAAAGTGGTGACAAATTTATGGTGCATGTAAAAATATACGATAAAAAAGGCAAAGGAACTTTTAATTACGAATTGCCTTTTACTGTGAAAGAAAGCGATTTGCTTCGAATAAAAAATAATGGACTTACTTATTCCAATATCTATTTGTGGAATGAAACGCTTAAAGAACCGGTTTTAAATAATAGTGTAAACTCAGACCACCTACTCATTTTGATTCTTGATGGAGTGGAGGGAATGGAGCCGATTAACGGTAAAGTTTTTCCTGTTTTTTCGCTTAATTTGACTGACAATATTGGAAATGCAATTATATCGAGTCCAAATATTTTGAGTTCTATAGAAAATGTGGGCGCTTCTGCTGCGGATTTGAAGAAACAGGTGACGGCTAAAATTACCATCACAAAAGGGACATTTAATAATCCTTGGAAATTAAGTGCAAAGTTGAAAGATAAAAATTCTGAAAAAGAGATTCTGATTGAAACCGAATTAGTGATAGAATAAATTTAACTCCGTTCTGTAATCAAAAAATCACATATTAAACACTAATGACCCACTGCACCGCCTGCCAAACCCCAGTTACTCAAAACTTCTGTCCCAATTGTGGACAAGCAGCCCTTCTAAAACGAATTGACGGACCTTACATCCTTCACGAAATCATACACGTTGTTCATTTTGAAAAAGGAATTTTGTACACCATCAAAGAGCTACTGATCAGACCTGGCGAAAGTGTGCAGAATTTCATCAATAAGAATAGAAGCCGATTAGTAAAGCCTATCATTTTCATCGTAATCAGTTCGTTGATTTATACGCTAATCAATAGTTTTTTTCACATTGAAGACGGTTATATGAAAATTGAGGAAGCGAATCCAACTTCCATCGGTATTATGATGCAATGGATTCAAAATCATTATGGATATGCTAATATTTTAATGGGCGTTTTTATTGCTTGGTGGCTCAAATTATTCTTCAGAAAGCACCTCTATAATTTCTACGAAATAGTCATCATGTTGTGTTTTACCATCGGAATGGGAATGCTTATTTTTGCGATTTTTGCGTTGATCCAAGGTCTTTTTCATGTTCAGGTCATGCAAATTGCAGGAATCGTTGGTTTTGTTTACATGACTTGGGCGATTGGACAATTTTTTGACAAAACAAAAATAAAGAGTTACGTGAAGTCGTTCTTTGCCTACGTTTTAGGAATGATTTCCTTTTTTGTTGTGGTAACAATTATTGGGACAATTGCGGATTTAATTCTTTAGGTAATTGCAAATTTTTTACCATAAAAATTAATCAAGATAGCTTTAAATATGCAAAATAAAAGTAACAAAAGTTTTCTAGCCTGAGTTGCAATTGCGTTTTAATTCCCGCAATCTTGTAAGTATAGTTGATGGCAAAATACAAATTTGACTTTTAAACGTGATCAATCGCTTCAATAGTCAACAAGCAAATTCTAATACATAATACTAATTGCCTTATCTTTGCTGCTATGATTTTAGTTACAGGAGCAACCGGATTAGTAGGTTCACATTTGGTTTTACATTTAGCAGAAAAGGGAAGGAATGTTTCGGCGATTTACCGAAACCAAGCTTCCATTGGTAAAACGGAAGCACTTTTTAAAATGTACGATAAGGAACATTTGTTTGCCAATATAAATTGGATTCCTGCCGACATCAACGACATTCCATCACTCGAAATTGCGTTTGAACATATTGAATATGTGTACCATTGTGCTGCAAAAATTTCCTTTGATCCACGTGATGAAGAAAAATTACGAAAGATAAACATTGAAGGAACGGCTAACATTGTCAATTTCTGTTTGGCAAAAAACGTTAAGAAACTCTGTTTTGTGAGCTCGATTGCCGCTTTAGGCGATTTACCTGAATACAATTTCAATCAAGAGAACGGAGAACTGACACCAAAAATCACCGACGAAGAAACCGACTGGAATCCTGAAAAACCACACAGCGACTACGCAATTTCTAAATACGGTTCTGAAATGGAACTTTGGCGCGGTCAACAAGAAGGTTTAGAAGTGGTTATTGTCAATCCAGGAATTATTCTTGGAGCAATCCCAAAATCATGGAATAGGAACGAAGGCAGTTTTAAAATAATTACAAAAGTAGCAGGCGGTTTACAGTTTTATACCAACGGGACAACAGGATTCGTAGGTGTTTTAGATGTCGTAAAATGCATGACACAACTCATGGACAGCGACAAAAAAGGGAATCGGTACATCTTAGTTTCTGAGAATCTATCTTATAAAAATCTGACGACGCTAATTGCTGCGAATTTGAATGTTACACCACCAAAAAAAGAAGCCAAAAGATGGATGACAAAACTCGCTTGGCGTTGGGATTGGTTGGCAACAAATCTATTTTTACAAGAACGGAATTTGACTAAAGCGGTTGCAAAATCACTACATACAAAAGATTTTTATTCGAGTGCAAAAATAGAAAAGGAGCTGAATTTTACTTTTGAGCCTATTGAAAATGTTATTTCTAATATAGCTGAAAAGTATTAGTTTTTAATGGTGTCTTTAAATAATGCTCCGCGAAGATCGTGTTTTTTACGCAGCATTTCTCTAGATTTTAGAGGTATCTCAGCTGGTTTTTTTTCTTCTTTTTTGACTTCAACTTCCGGATTTTTCAACAGAATAGAATCAATTGCAGCTTTGTTTTTTTGCAAACGGGTAGTGACTTTTTTATGTAAATTATCGTACAACTCGACATCACTTGCATAATAACGGTCGCTGTTGCCAAATTGAATACTGTCGACTTTATACTTTTCAAAAATGTAACTTGCTGGAGTGATGTTGCGGTCTTGTAGGAATTTTAATTCGGTTGATTTCATGGCGTTAATCAAGTACAAATCATACCAAATATCGACCATTTTATCTTTACCCACTAAATCTTTGGGTTTTTCAACACCTTTAGATTCGCAGTTGACGAGTAAAATTCCCAAACTAAAAAGCAAAATTAATTTTCTCATAGAAGTTCCTTTTTAACGATCAAATGTCAAGCGTTGTCCGGCATGAACTTCTTTCACTTTTGAATTATTAAAAACCAATTGTCCATTCACGAATGTATGTGTAATTCTTGACTTAAAAGTCGTGCCTTCAAACGGAGACCATCCACATTTGTATAAAATATTATCTTTCTTTACAGTCCAAGGTAAGCCGGTATTGATAATGGCTAAATCAGCAAAATAACCTTCTTTGATAAATCCACGCTTTTCAATTTTGAATAATTTTGCAGGATTATGCGCCATTTTTTCAATGATTTTCTCAATAGAAATTTTCCCTTGGTGATACGCTTCAAACATAGCAACCACGGCATGTTGAACTAACGGTCCGCCTGAAGGTGCTTTTGCATATTTCTGATTTTTTTCTTCTAAAGTATGTGGTGCATGATCACTTGCAATAACATCAATTCGGTCGTCAAGTAAGGCTTGCCACAATGCATCACGATCGTTTTCAGTCTTAACAGCTGGATTCCATTTGATAAAATTGCCTTTTTTCTCGTAATCTTTGTCGCTGAACCAAAGATGGTGAATACACACTTCTGCGGTAATCATTTTCTCTTCTAGCGGAATTTTATTGGTAAACAAATCCAATTCTTTCGCAGTTGAAATATGAAAAACATGTAATCGAGCACCTGTTTTCTTAGCTAATTCAATTGCTTTTGACGAAGAAATGTAACACGCTTCTGCACTTCGAATCAACGGATGGGCTGAAACGGGAATGTCTTCACCGTATTCTGCTTCAAATTTTGCAAAATTAGCTTTGATTGTCGCTTCATCTTCGCAATGTACTGCAATCAGCATTTTAGTACTTGAAAATATTTTTTCTAAAACGGCTTCATCGTCTACCAACATATTTCCGGTTGAAGAACCTAAGAAAAGTTTTATTCCAGCAACGTTTTTTGGATCTGTTTTTAATAATTCCTCTAAATTATCGTTTGTTCCACCCATCATAAATGAATAGTTCGTAAATGATTTTTCCGCAGCTATCTTGTATTTATCTTCTAATAATTCTTGGGTTACGGCATTAGGAACCGTGTTGGGTTGCTCGATAAAAGTAGTAATTCCTCCCGCAACAGCAGCTCGAGATTCCGTATAAATCGTTCCCTTATGCGTCAAGCCTGGTTCTCTGAAGTGAACCTGATCGTCAATAATTCCTGGAATCAAATAGTTTCCTTCTGCATCAATAATTTTTGTTGAAGAGGATTTGGCACTAATTTGCGAAGCAATTTCAGTAATTATATTGCCTTCAATCAATACATCTCCTTCAAAAATAACACCTTCATTTACAATCTTCGCATTCCGAATTAACGTTGTGTTCATATTCTTTATAATCGATTAAATAATTTTTTTATTCGTAGTGAAATTACACCAAAAATAGCTTCTTTGATAATGGATCCACTCATTTTTGAGGTTCCTCTCGCTCGATCTGTAAAAATAATAGGAACTTCAAAGAGTTCAAAATTCTTAGCATAGGAACGGTATTTCATTTCAATTTGAAAAGCATAGCCTACAAATTTGATGCGGTCTAAATTTATTTTTTCTAAAACCTCACGTCGGTAGCACATAAATCCAGCCGTTGCATCATGGACTTGCATTCCCGTAATTAAACGAACGTAAACAGAGGCGAAATAGGAGAGAAGTACACGGCTCAAAGGCCAATTGACCACATTTACTCCGGTAACATAACGGGAGCCAATGGCGACGTCTTTTTTTCCAAAATGGCAAGCGTCGTACAATTTTTCTAAATCATTTGGATTGTGCGAAAAATCAGCGTCCATTTCAAAGACATAGGAATAATCGCGTGCCAATGCCCATTTAAAACCATGAACGTAAGCGGTTCCTAATCCTGCTTTTTTAGTTCTGTTTTCAATAAAAAGACGCTCTGGAAATTCCAATAGTAACTCGCTGACTTTTCTAGCAGTGCCATCAGGAGAATTATCGTCCACAACAAGAATATGAAATGGTTTATGCAAAGACAAAACCGCTCTAATAATGCCCTCAATATTCTCAATCTCGTTGTAAGTAGGAATGATAATTATTCCGTGGTTCATAAGTTTGTAAATTTCGACAACAAAAATAAACTATTTATAGCGTAAGCGTCCTAATAAAAGTATAATTATTAAGTGTTTTCGATGAAAATAGAATTTCAAAACACACTTTTTTAAATTTGTTTGCCAATTAAAAAAATGACTAATTTTGCAGCATGATTAACGATTTATTAGGACACGAACGGATTATAGAAAATAAGGATTGGGCAACGATTTTATTTGTGCTCTCTTTTGTTGTAATTGCAGTTACGAAATCAACTTTTGAAACGCGTTTTGCCGATTTCTCCAAGTTAATTGTTTCTGATAAATACAACAAAATTTATAAGGAAAGTTCGCAGTTATTCAGTTGGTTTAACATTGCTCTGATGTTTGTTCAGTTCATTTCAATCAGTTTTTTTATACAATTGATCTTAGCTTATTTTGATATTGGTTCGAAATACGATTGGATGTTATTTATCCAAATAGCTACGATTTGCTCTGTTTTCATATTGGCGAAATTTCTAATTGAAAAGATCATTGCTGTTGCATTTGACTTTGAAGAGCTTATCGAACAATACAATCTTCAAAAGGTAAATTACAGAACCTATATCTCTTTGTGCTTGTTGCCGGTAAACATGCTTTTGTATTATGTGAATAATTTATCTATAATTGTAATTTACGTGTTAATTTCTTTAGTTTTAGTGTCAAATATTCTGACTTATCTAAATTCTTTGAAAATTTATCAAAAATTCATAATTGGAAAGTTGTTTTATTTTATTTTGTATCTTTGCACTCTCGAAATAGCGCCTTATTATTTCGTTTATTATTGGCTTACAAATAAATAGTAGAAAAGAATACAGCAAACATGAAAGTGAAAACAATATTGGTGTCACAGCCTGAACCTAAAGTAGAGAATTCACCCTATTTTGAATTACAGCAAAAACACAAAGTTAAAGTAGATTTTCGTCCTTTTATACATGTTGAAGGCGTTAGCGCCAAAGACGTTAGATTGCAAAAAATCGATTTAAAAAATTATACTGCAATTATTTTAACAAGTAAAAACTCTGTAGATCACTTTTTTAGAGTGGCCGAAGAGATGCGTTATAAAATCCCGGAAGATTTAAAATATTTTTGTCAATCGGAAGCGGTAGCTTTTTATTTGCAAAAGTACGTTGTGTACCGCAAGAGAAAAATTTACGTGGGACAAAAAGACTTTGCTGATTTATCTCCTTTGATCAAAAAGTATAAAGATGAAAAGTTTTTATTACCAGCCTCAGATCAGTTGAGTAATGAAGCGCCTCAAACCTTAGATAACCTGAAAGTAGATTGGACTGCTGCAACGTTATATAAAACGGTAATGAGTGATTTGTCTGATTTAGCAGACGTATATTATGATATTTTAGTGTTTTTTAGTCCAACAGGAATTAGATCTTTATTTAAAAACTTTCCTGATTTTAAACAAAATGATACCAGAATTGCTGTTTTTGGAAGTACAACTCAAAAAGAAGCATTGGAAAACAACTTAGTAGTTGACATTATGGCTCCAACACCAGAAGCTCCTTCTATGACCATGGCAATTGAAAAATATGTTGCGAAAGTAAATAAAGAATCAAAATAAATAAAGAGTTTAAAAACGTATAAAAAGCCGCACAATATTGTGCGGCTTTTTTGTTTGTTTCAATTTCGTAACAGTCCACTCAGATCTTCAGTTAGAAGATAGGGTGGGTAAAAATTAAACATTTCAATGTTAAAAAGTTATTATAAGACGAATCTACACATTAACAGGTGTTTTGGGAGGGCTTTATTCAAAAAATAAAACGATTTATGAGTGTTTTATAGAAAGATTTTTCACAACTTTGCGGCCGTGGTGGTATTTGCTGACTCATTAATTGTTTTAATTACTGCAAATACTATTACATTATCAGCAAGAAAGCCGTGTGAAAAAAGATTGATGTTAAAATTTGGCGTTAATTTTCTCTTTTGCAAACTTTAAATTTTGACCGAAGAGCAAACTTTAATTTTACGGTATTTGTCAGATATACATAAGTACTAATTCCATAATTAAAATTTTATAAAATGAACTTTAGAACGATCCGAATGTCCCTGTTAGTGTTTTTATTGTTATTCCTATCTGGTTTGACTTTTGCGCAAGAACATACTGTACAGGGAAGAGAAATTTTTGGAAATAAATTAGAAAGTATAAATCCGGAAAATGGTTTAATTAGATGTGTGTCGTCAGAATACGAAAAGCACTTATTTCAGAATGAACCCAATAGAGCAACTACCGAAGAGTTTGAAGCTTGGCTTGCGCCAAAAGTAGAAGCGGTAAAACAACGTATGTTGTATGCAACAACTGATGAGCCAATTATTATATCTATTCCTGTTGTAGTTCACGTAATTCACAATGGAAAAGGTGTGGGTTCTTTTGAAAATATTTCTGATGCTCAAGTGTTGTCGCAAATTGCGGTTTTAAATCAAGATTTTCGAAGAATGTTAAATACGCCTGGATATAACGCGAACACTATTGGTGCTGATGTAGGAATCGAATTTTGTTTGGCTTTAACAGCACCTGACGGAACAGCCACTACAGGAATTGACCGCGTAAATCTTGGTGTTGCGCAATGGACGTCAGAATCGGCTGTAGAGAATACACTAAAACCACAAACGATTTGGGATCCAACGCAATATTTTAATATCTGGGTAGCTAAATTTGGAGGTACGGGTAATAATAGTTTAAATGGAGTTTTAGGATATGCACAATTTCCTAGTAATTCGGGCTTGGGAGGAATTAGTACTAATGGAGGATCAGCAACAACAGATGGAGTTATTATGGATTACCGAGCGTTTGGTTCATCTGACATTGCTCCTTTCGGCTCTTATTATTCGGGTTACGATAAAGGACGTACAGCGACTCACGAAATTGGACACTGTTTTGGCCTGCGTCACATTTGGGGAGATAATTCTAATTGCACTGTAAATACCGCTGATAGTGGTCAAGATTATTGTCCTGATACGCCTGCAGCAAACACACCCCATTTTGACTGTAATGCTGTGTACAATACCTGTTTTTCTGCTCCAGGAAACGATATGACTGAAAATTACATGGACTATACAAATGATACGTGTATGAGTACCTTTACATTAGATCAGAAAGCGAGAATAGTGGCGGTTTTACAAAATTCAGTAAGAAGATCTACGTTGGTAACTTCTACAGTATGTCAGTCTAATTTAGGTACTGAAGTATTTGACAATAATAATGCACTTGCAATTTTCCCAAATCCAGCAAGCGACGTAATTAATATTGGAATAGCGAATTCAGCTATTCTGCCAACTTCTTACAGCATATTTAATGCACTTGGTCAAATCGTTGCAGTGAAAAATATATCATCTGTGAATGATTTACAAATTGACATCAATTCAATGAATACTGGAATTTATTTCATTAAAATTGAAAGACAAAACGCATCAAAAACCTTTAAGTTTATCAAGAAATAAAGGTTATAAAGCATAAACATAAAAAAATCGGAACAGAAATTTATTTCTGCTCCGATTTTTTTGTTAATCAATTCAGCATACTGGTTTAGTAGATGCTGAATTAATCTATTTTAAATTATGATTATTCTGGTGCTAATTCTAATTTCAGACCTTCAAGTGCTTTAGTAATATGCAATTGACAACCCAATCTACTGTTGTCTTTTACGTTGAATGCTTCCGATAGCATTGCTTCTTCATCATCACTTTTCTCCGGTAAAGTAACGTCGTTCAAAACGTAACATTGACAGGAAGCACACATAGCCATTCCGCCACAAATACCAATAGTTCCTTCTGGAGCAAGTTCATAAGCACGAACAAGTTCCATAATATTCATATTCATATCGGTTGGCGCTTCCACTTCATGAGAAACACCTTCGCGGTCAATTATTGTAATTTTTACGTCTTGTGCCATTTTTATACTATTGATTGTACAACCGCTTTTTCAGCTTCTTTACGTGTTCCGTCAAAACCGTCAATTCCAGAAACGGTTGTATATTTTAAAACATATTTTTTTCCTGGATTCATTCGTTGGTAAACGCTCTGACACATTAAAGTCGCTTCGTGAAAACCACACAAGATTAATTTTAATTTTCCCGGATAAATGTTCACATCACCAATGGCATAAATACCAGGAATGTTCGTTTGGTAATCCAATGAATTATCGACTTTAATTGCATTTTTTTCGATTTCTAATCCCCAATTTGCGATCGGACCCAACTTTGGCGTAAGCCCAAAAAGCGGAATTAAATAATCCGTTTCAATAGTTCTTTGAGCTCCATTCTGATCTAAAACGATTCCAGAAAGATGTTCGTCTCCTTGTAAACCTACTACTTCGGCAGGAGTTACTAATCGAATTTTTCCAAGGTTTTTAAGTTCTTGTACTTTTTCAACCGAATCTAAAGCGCCACGGAATTCATTTCTACGGTGCACCAACGTTACTTCAGAAGCAATATTAGATAAGAAAATACTCCAATCTAATGCGGAATCTCCTCCACCAGCGATAACCACTTTTTTATCTCTAAATTTCTCTGGGTCACGTATGAAGTATTCAATTCCTTTATCTTCGTAGAAATTCAGATTTTCAATCAACGGTTTTCTAGGTTCAAAACTTCCCAATCCGCCGGCAATTGCAACTGAATTAGCATGAATTTCTGTGCCTTTATCAGATGTAACAATAAAAGTTCCATCTTCTTGTTTGTCAATCGTCTCTGCACGTTCTCCCAAAGTAAATCCCGGTTGAAACTGCTTGATTTGTTCCATCAAATTGTCTACCAAATCACCTGCTAAAACTTCTGGGAATCCCGGAATGTCAAAAATCGGTTTTTTAGGATAAAGTTCGGCTAACTGTCCACCAGGTTGCGGAAGTGCGTCAAGAATATGACATTTTAATTTAAGTAATCCTGCTTCAAAAACGGTGAAAAGTCCAGTTGGACCTGCACCAATTATAAGAATATCTGTTTGTATCATCTTTTGAATTGTTGTTGAGCGTACTCAAAATTTTGAGCAAAATTCCAACTTTAAGCACGCTTTTTCTATGATATTTGTCAGTTGCGCTTTTTCTAATCAGTAATTAGACTTTTTGAAACCCTAATTCTAGCTTGAAAGTGCAAATAGTTGAAATGTGTACTAGTTGAAAACTACGCGATATTAACGACCGTCTCAATTTGGGGAGCATACTTTTTAATAGTAGTTTCCACACCCGCTTTTAACGTCATTTGGTTTACACTACAAGAAGTACAAGCGCCTTCTAAACGAACAGTAACGTGCTTGCCATCTTCAATTCCAACAAGTGCAATATCACCGCCATCAGAATTTAAAAACGGACGAATTTCGTCTAAAGCTTTCAAAATATTTTGAGTTAATTCTTCTGTATTCATAATTTTAATTTAGTTTTCAGTCTCGGTTTTCAGTCGCAGTCAGCAATACAAGGTGCAAACTGTGACTGAAAACTGATTACTATTTCTTCACTGCCGAACAACCTGCCATTGTTGTAATTTTAATTGCTTCAGTTGCCGGAAGTGATTCGTTACGATTTACCGTTTCTTGTACTACATTTCGGGTAATTTCTTGGAACACTTTTTCAACAATAGAACCGCTTTGCAAAGCACCTGGACGACCGTAATCTCCCGCTTCACGAATGGATTGTACTAAGGGAACTTCTCCTAAAAACGGAACTTGTAAGTCTTCCGCTAAATTTTTAGCACCTTCTTTTCCAAAGATGTAATATTTGTTGTTTGGCAATTCTTCAGGTGTAAAATACGCCATATTTTCAATAATTCCTAAAACAGGAACATTGATGGAATCCGACATAAACATCGAAACTCCTTTTTTGGCATCAGCCAAAGCAACTGCTTGTGGCGTTGAAACTACAACCGCACCCGTTATTGGCAACGACTGCATAATAGAAAGGTGAATATCACCCGTTCCAGGAGGTAAATCGATCAAAAGGAAATCTAAATCGCCCCAATCAGCATCAAAAATCATTTGGTTCAACGCTTTTGAAGCCATTGGTCCACGCCAAATAACTGCTTGACTTGGAGCTGTAAAAAATCCAATTGAAAGAATTTTCACTTCGTAACTTTCAATAGGTTTCATTTTTGATTTTCCATCTACAACAACCGAAATTGGTTTTGCACTTTCAACATCAAACATGATTGGCATCGACGGACCGTAAATATCGGCGTCTAGAACACCAACAGCGAATCCCATTTTTGCTAAAGTCACCGCTAAGTTTGCAGTCACCGTTGATTTTCCAACACCACCTTTTCCAGAAGCAACGGCAATAATATTTTTAATTCCAGGAATGGCTTTTCCTTTAATTTCGTTTGCTTTTTCAGGAGCTTCCACTTTAATATTCACTTTCACTTTCGCGTCCGGTGAAAATTTATCGTGAATCAATTTTCTGATATCGTCTTCTGCACGCTTTTTAATGTGCATCGCCGGCGTTGTCAATACCAAATCGATAACGGCTTCTTCGCCAAATGTAACTACGTTTTTAACCGCGCCACTTTCTACAATATTTTTTCCTTCTCCAGCAACAGAGATGGTTTCGAGTGCTTTAAGAATTTCTTTTCTATCTAATTTCATTATATTTAGATTGCGCAACCGTTTACAAAAAGCTGCATTTATTTAAACTGAATATTAATTGCAAAGATAGTACGAAATGTTGTGAAAGTATAGTTAATGAATTGAAAATGTTTGCGGAAGAAGTTGCAATTAATAGCGTGTGAATTTTTAAAAAATTACAAGGAATTCGTGCGAATTAAATTGATTTTGTGAACCGTATACTGATGCTGAAGTTTGTTTTTTAAAACGTTGTATGTTGAAGTTAACAAATTGTTTTTTGCGATTGAAAATGAAAATGAGTCAACACTTCCCGATGTGAATTTTGCTTGTGTAGTTTTAAAAGATGCTTCAGCAAATAGCAAAACATCTGCTAATTTTTCTTCAAATAATAAGAAATGGACTATGTTTACTTTTTCAATTTCAACTTGTTGCTCAATAAGAATTTTTTGCTGTTCCACTTTTAGATTTGATTTTTCACTTTCAATTTTTGCAGCATTTATTGCTTTATTATTTTTGAACCCGTTAAAAATGGGAACTGATAATTGCAGTCCTACTTGTTGATTTTTGTTGTTTCCGAGTTGATCGCTAAAATTAGAAAGGAGTAAATCTGCGTCGTTTATCGGTCGGTAATAAAAGGAAGATAATTGGTAAAATGTAGTCAGCGTTGGATACATTTTTGAACGCTGTATACGCAACTCTTTCTCACTAATTTTAGAAGAAAGTTCAGCTGATTTTATTTTTGGATTTAGAATTATTTCCGAAGTATCATATTTATTTTCAATATCATTTATAAATATAATATTATGGTTTATTTTTTCATCATAGTTTATGAGCTGGAATAAATTTATTTTTTGGATTTCGAACAATTGCTGCGTTTCAAGAAGCTGATTTTCTTCTTTTGAATATTCAAATTGAATATCATATAAGTCACTTTTTGGTTTACTACCGATTTCAATTTCTTTAGAAACACGAATTAAATTTAGTCTTGTGTTTTCAAGTTGTTGTTTTTGGATCTTTTGTAATTCTTGCGTAAATAACGTTTCGTAAAACTGCGTTAGTATTTGAAGTTTATATTCATTTTCAATTATTTCTAGGTCGGCTTTTGCAAGGTTGATTGCAATTTTTGATTTTTGTGAATTCGCAATCGCCCCAAAGTCGATGAGGTTTATTTGAGCATTCATGTAAAAATTATCATACTGAATGTTGGAACTCACTCGTCCATTAGTTGAGGGATCAATGGTAGAACCGAAATTATAACTTTGACTTCCAAATAAACTGACCGTCGGTAATAATTCATTAATCATTGAAACGCGAGATTTCTCCGTTCTATTGACTTCTAATTTCTGAATTTTAATACCAATATTATTTTCAATACCTACGTCGATACAGTTCTGCAACGACCAATTTGTTTTTTGGCCGTTAGCAAACTGGAATGCCATGACTAACAGCAAAATAAATATTATTTTAGTCAAATGATTCATTATTTTTTCTATTTTGAAACACCGGTCTACGAAAATCTAAGAATTTGTAGAATTTTTCAAATCAGTGTTCCTTTATCTTAAATTGATATTATTTTTCGATATTGTTTATTCGTATTTTAAATATTTTAAAACATCCACTTTTGTAGCTTGATACGCTCGAGAAAGCACTACGATTAAAGTTAAAATCAACAAAACAACAAACCCAATAAAAAACGGCAAAATGGAAATTTCAATTCTAAAAGCAAAGTTTTCTAGCCATTTATTCAAAAAATAATACACGGGAAAAAGCGCGATTAAAAATCCAATTATAAAGAAAATCACATATTGTTTTGAAAGTGACAAAAGCAATGTGTTAGTTTCTGCACCAAGCGTTTTGCGTATCGCAATTTCTTTCATTCTTCTCTGAATTGAATAACTTGCCAATGCAAATAATCCAAAAAGCGCGATCAGAATTACAATGAAATTTAGCAATGAAAACAGGTTTTTTTGCTTCACATATGATGCATAAGTTCTCGCATAACTTTTATCCACAAAATCGTACGAAAACGGATATTCAGTATTTACATTTTTTACCCAAAATTTTTCAATTTCAGCGATACTTTGTTCCATGTCATTCGGATTGACTTTTACATTAATCTTCTGAACGTTTTGCAGCATCCAATCAACCGTTTTAAAATGAAAGAAAACCATTGGTGGAATTTCCGCTTGTGGACCATATAGATTAAAATCTTTTACAACACCCACAATTTTAAATTTCCGGTCGTTCCATTCTACTTCTTTACCAATAGGATCTTTTTCCCCCATCATTCTTAAAGTGGTTTCATTAACCATCATAGAATTGATGGTGTCTGAAGCAAATTTTTCCGAGAATTGCCGTCCCTCTTTAATTTTGATTTCCATCATATCCAGCATTTCAAAATCCACCCCCATATTTCTTGCTTGAATAGTGCTACCGCCTTTATAGGTAAATCCGGAGGACGATCCATTCGCTGTACCAAATTCAATAGATCCAGCGGCAACCTGCTCGACTCCTTTTATTTTTGAAATTTCACTTTTAACCATATTATAACGACTCAAGAGTTTTGCTTTATAATCCTCTTTTTGCCAGTCGTAATTATTTCGGTAGGAAATTGAAAGTACTTGGTCACCCTTAAATCCTAAATCTTTATTACTAATGTAATCGATTTGTTGGTACACGATATACGAACCAATTATAAAAAAGGTAGCTATTGAAAACTGTAAAATCAACATTGCATTTCGCAACCAAACACCACTTTTATTTCGACCAAAGTTTCCTTTTAAGACTTTTAAAGTTTCGAAGTTAGAGACATAGATCGCCGGAAATATTCCTGCAAAAATTATAGTTATGATAAAAATTAAGAGTAATTGCCCATAAAATTGTCCTCCAAAAATGACTAAACTTTTATTCAAGAACGAATTGTAATAAGGTAAAGAAAGTTCAACAATAACTAATGAGAGTAAAATGGAAAACAATACCATCAGAATGGTTTCGTATAAAAACTGTTGAATAATATTCATTTTTGACGCACCCACAATTTTTCGAACACCTACTTCCTTTGCTCTATTTATTGCATTTGCGGTCGCTAAATTAACGTAGTTTACGATGGATAAAACCAGAATCAAAATGGAAAGCCAAAACATGATTAGCAGAAATTGATAATTTCCCCGTCCTTCTGCATAGCCGTCAACGAGCGAATGCAATCTCGCTGATGACAAAGGCTCTAACACAAATTCAAATTCATCAGCTCCATTTTTTTTAATCCAGTCTTCTACGGATAAACCTTCTTCTGCAGCCCATTTTTCAGCCCTATTTTTGCGCATTAGAGTTTCCATTTTAGCAGCTACTTTGTCTTTATCCTCCGGATTTTTTAGTTTTAGTAACAAACCGTAACTAAAGTTTCCCCAGTTATCTTTGTCTCCATCCATACGTCCATTTAACATTCCGGTAACCGCTTGTGGCGCCATTGATGATTTCCCGGGAATTTCATACACACCTCTTACAATTAACTTTGTGTTAGCATAAGTAACTTCTCTTCCTAAAATGTCAATTGTTCCAAATAATTTTTCGGCAGCACTTTTGGAAAAAACGATCGCATTTTTGTCGTTAAGTGCTGTTTTAGAATTTCCCTTTAGAAATGGGAAAGGAAACATTTCAAAAAATTGATTTTGAGTCTCCGTAACGTTAAACATTTGTTTTTTGTCTTTGTACTGCACAAAATCTTCGTAATACCAATTGTCTAAATAACAATGGGTCTCAATTTCTAGAAAATCAGTCTTAAAATAATTATCAAAAGTCGCAACAGAACTTGCCCAATATTCGTCCGCACTTATTTTACTAATGGATAGAAAAACAGTCTCTTTCCCAGGATTCCAATCATTATAACTGTGTTCGTCGTTCCAATATAAAATGGCAAAAATTAATCCTGCAATTCCAATACTCAGACCCAAAACGTTAAGAAAAGTAAATAGTTTATTGTTTTTTATATGATAGATAAAAAGGTGTGTCCAATTTTTTAACATGATTGTTCGATTTTTGATTGATGATATTAATGCCTATTTTTTAATCACTGAACCAGATGAACTTACATCTTTTGAAACATTTGCGGGGTTCCCGTAAAAAGAAATACTTCCGCTTGATGAGGCTTTTGCTTCAATTAATTTTGTTGCATTTACAATTGCATCTGCTGAAGAACTTGCCTGAACAAATGCATTTTCAACGGTTAAATTCTTCAAATTACAGGTGGAAGAACTACTTGCTTTTACTGAAATTTTGACAGCTTTCCCAGATAAACTCACTTCACTTGAACTGCTAGATTCAATTTGAACTGAATTTGCAGTAATTGTTCCTTTTAAATCAGCACTTGAAGATGCAGTGATTATTACATTCGTACATTCAAAATTTCCCGATACACTTCCCGATGAACTGACTGCTATTTCTAAATTTGAAATGGTATTTGTGTTCTGAAATTTCACGTCAGCAGATGAACTTGTCTTTACCGATTCCAAGTTAGGGCCCGAAACGGTAATTTTTAAAACTTGAAATTCAACTCCATTTATAAAACTCAAATAGCTTCTATTCTTGTTCTTCTTCTTGCCTTTGTTTTTCTTCTCCTTATAATCTTTCGTATCAATGGATAGAATCAGTGTTCCATCAGTAACTTCTGTTTTTACAAGTTTTAATTTCTCTGCATCATCTGTTTCCACGGTTACACTTATATTATCTGAAATCGTGTATATAACATCAATGGAACTCGACACTTTCAATTTTGAAAAATTTGCAACTGCTCTGTTTTCTGATACTTGTGCCGTTAAAAAACCAGTAACTAATAATGTGGTAAAAATGATTAATTTGTTCATTTTGCTTTTATTTAGGATATTAACACGTCTACGTTTTTACTATTATTTTTCTCTGAAAGAATGATTCCATCCTTCATAAATATGGTTCTTTGCGAAAAAGAGGCATCATAATCCGAATGCGTTACCATTAAAATTGTCGCGCCTTGAGCATGTAAATCCGTCAAAAGTTCCATCACTTCATTTCCGTTTTTAGAATCCAAATTCCCGGTTGGCTCGTCGGCCAAAATTATTTTTGGGTCATTTATTAAAGCTCTTGCAACGGCGACACGTTGCTGTTGACCACCAGAAAGTTGTTGCGGATAATGTTTCAATCGATGTGAAATTCCCAAACGTTCTGCAATTTTCTCTACCTTTTCCTTGCGTTCCGAAGCTGAAACTTTGTTGTAAATCAACGGTAACTCAATGTTATCATAAACCGACAATTCGTCGATTAAGTTGAAATTTTGAAATACAAACCCAATATTTTCCTTCCTGATTTTTGATTTCTGTTGCTCTTTCAACCCGATCATTTCTTGATTAAGCAACTGATAACTTCCCGAAGAAGCACTGTCTAAAAGCCCAACGATATTTAGTAATGTCGATTTTCCACTTCCCGAAGCACCCATTATGGTGACAAAATCACCTTCATTGATTGTGATTGAAACCTCGTGTAACGCTTTCGTTTCCACTTCTTCCGTTTGGAAGATTTTTGATAAATTTTTGATTTGAATCATTTGATTGTATGTTTTGATTTCGTCTATATTCTTTACTCTATATTCTATTTTCTCTTCTCTAAATTCTTTATTCTAAATTCAATACTTCCACTTCCTTATAGTCTTTATAACTCGAAGTCACCACCTTTTCACCTTCTTTCAATCCTTCTAAAACTTCGTAATACAAAGGATTTTCCCTTCCTAAACTAATAGTTCTCCGTACGGCTTCAGTTCCTTTCACCACAAAAATCCATTTGCCCGAAGTGTCTTGGTAGAAACTGCCTTTCGGTAAAAGTGTGGTCTTCTTTTTCTCTGACAAAGTGATTCTCACACCAAAACTTAATCCTTGATTGAGCTCTAATTTAGCGCCATCCACAAAATTAACTTCCACCATAAACCGACCACTTTTTATTTCAGGAATTACTTTTGTAATCTGAACTTCTAATGTTTTTCCGTTAAATTCCACAGAACCTCTTTGTCCCTCAGAAACGCGGTCTAAATAAAACTCATCTACATCAGCCACTAATTTATACCCTTTCATCACATCAATTGTCCCAATGCTATTTCCTTGAATATAGGTTTTGCCCAAAATAGGTTCAAAAGAAGAAAGACGACCCGAGAGTGGAGCTGTAATCAGAAAATTGTTTTTATTTTTCCGCAAAATAGACAAACTCTTGTTCATAATTCCAATGGATTGATTCAGTTGGCCAATTTGAATTTTGTTCGCTTGCTTTTCCTTCGTCACACTTTGCTTAATAATATCCATTCGCTCTTTTTGGAATCGGAAATTTTCTTGTGTTTTCTGCCATTCATTAGCAGATAAAATTTCTTGGTCGAATAATTTTTTATTCAAATCAAAAAGATTCTTTGCATCTACGAAATCGTGTTCGATGGAAATTAAATCTTTCGCCAAATTCAATTCCTGATTTCTTAAATCAAGTTTGACTTTATTCAAATTATTAATTTGTTCGATAATTGTCGTTTCTTGTTGCATATAATTTAGTTCCGTATTTGGATTGTACAATCGAACCAACGGCTGACCTTGGACAACGATATCTCCATTATTTACAAAAATTTCTTGAACCGCTCCACCTTCAATGACATTCACCAGCATCGAATTTAATGGAGTCGCTTTCGCCTGAAACATAATAAAGTCTTCAAAAAAACCTTCTTCCACTGTTTTAATCGAAATTTCTGATGGATTGACATTCAAACTTCTTTTTTTTGTCAAAGAAGTCGTAACAAAATAACCCAAAATCAATATAATTGGTAAGGCAACTAATGCATACTTTTTTTTGTTATTTTTACGAGCGATGATGGTGTCCATTGTTATTATTTTATGAACCTATTAGCAATTTTGTGCCAAACTTTAAAGATTTACAATGACCTGGTTTGTTGTAAAATATAAAATAATCTAAAAATCGACTGTCCGATAATGAACACCAATCGTCCGATAATGAACACCTAATGAAAAAGACCAACGCCACAATTTTAGTAATTGACGACCAAGAAGACATTCTTTTTACGGCGAAAATGCTGTTGAAGAAACATTTTGAGACGATTTACACCTTGAATAATCCAAAAAATGTGGTGCAACTTTTAGCAGAAAATGAAATTGATTTGGTTTTGTTAGACATGAATTACCGCATTGGTTTTGAAGATGGACGAGAAGGTTTGTATTTTTTGAAAGAAATAAAAAAGCTATCGCCAAATACAATTGTACTCTTAATGACGGCTTTTGGAAAAGTAGAAACCGCTGTAGAAGGATTGAAAAACGGTGCTTTTGATTATGTTTTAAAACCTTGGGACAATGAGAAATTATTAGAAACCATCAAAAAAGGAGTTGCAGAATCTCGAAAGAATAAGAAAGCAAATTCCTCATCGGAAAGTAATTCTTCCTATTTTATTGGAACTTCAAAACCAATTGAAAAGGCTTATTCTTTAGCCAATAAAGTGGCGAAAACCGATGCCAATGTATTGGTTCTTGGTGAAAACGGAACAGGTAAATATGTTTTAGCAAAATATATTCACGAAAATTCAGAACGCAAAAACAACGAATTCATTCACGTAGATTTAGGTTCGCTGAACGAAAACATTTTTGAAAGCGAATTGTTTGGTTACGCAAAAGGTGCTTTTACAGATGCAAAAGTCGACACCACTGGTAAATTCGAAACCGCGCAAAACGGGACCATTTTTCTTGATGAAATTGGAAATGTTCCGCTTCATTTGCAATCCAAGTTATTGCAAGTGATTCAAACAAAAACAGTAACACGATTGGGAGAAACCAAACCACGAAAAATTGACGTTCGGATTATTACAGCAACCAATTTAAATTTGAAAGCGGAAGTAAACGTAAAAAACTTCCGTGAAGATTTGTATTACAGAATCAATACTATGGAAATAACATTGCCTTCTTTACGTGAAAGAATCGAAGATAAAATTCCGTTAGCTCAATTTTTATTGGATAAGATGATTTCAAAATACGAACGAGAAACAATTTCTTTTGATGAAAAAGCACTAATTCAAATTGAAAACCACGCTTGGAATGGAAACATTCGTGAAATAGAAAACCGAATTGAAAGAGCGGTTATTTTGTGTGAAAACAATACCATAAAAGCTTCGGATTTAGATTTAGAAATTATTACAAAGTATGAGAATCACGACGAATTTCAACTTTCAGATATTGAAAAAGGAACTATTGAAAAAGTATTGATTAAAAATGACCACAACATTAGCAAATCTGCCGAGGAATTAGGACTGTCAAGAGCTTCTTTATACCGAAGAATTGAAAAGTATAACATTCAAACTTCCTGATATGTTGTCCAATGTCAAAATATACAATCAAATTTTTATTCGAATCCTATTGATTCTTTTGGGTTTTGGAGCAGCGTTTTTACTACTTCAGAGAAGTTTAATTTACACGTCTGCATTTATCGGGTTTGTAGTTTTATTAATCATTATTGAGCTGTATTTCTATCTTAAAAATGCCTTCTTGTTTTACGACAAAACTATAAATGCGATTTTAAACAAAGACTTTTCAGCAGATTTTTCAAAACACAAATCGTTTCAAAATTACAGTCGTTTGTTTCAATTGTATGACAAAATGAAACAAGCGGAAAATGAACAAGCTTCCAAGGATATAGTTTATCGATCGATATTAAACAACATTGAAACCGGTATTCTAATTTTACAAAAACAAGAAAGTGACTGGTCCATTTTCTTGATGAATGACTTTTTTTCGAAACATTTTGAAGTGCCAAAAGTCTCTAAATGGCATTATTTAAAAAACCAAATACCTTCGCTTTGTTCGCTTATTGAAGAACAAAATTTCAGCGAAATTAAAACCACTTTACAGATTAGAGTGAGCCAACAAGAAACACAAACTTTTGTGATGCAATCGTCGCGAACGAAAACCAATAATCAAGATTATTACATTGTTTTACTGGATTCCATTCAGAAAGTAATTGAGAAAAAAGAGAAAGAAGCGTGGATTAATTTGATGAAAGTAATTTCGCATGAATTGATGAATTCTTTGACGCCTATTCGTTCGCTTTCGCAAAATTTAAAAGAGTTAGTAAGTCAAGAATCGTTGAGTCAGGAAGATTTACAAGACATTAAAGACAGCGTGAATACTATGTTCAACAGAAGTAATCATTTGCAAGAATTTGTAGAAAGTTATCGGAAATTAGCGATGTTGCCAACGCCTAAAAAAGAGAAAATTGAACTGTCTGCTTTAATTGAAAACTGTCTTCAAATCATGAAACCACTTTTCAAAAAAGAACATATTGAGGTAAAGAACACCCTTCATTTTAACCGTTGGATTTTGGTTGATCCAAATCAAATGGAACAGGTATTCATCAATTTATTGACCAACAGTTTATTTGCTTTAGCTGAGAAGGAAAGCAAAGAAATTACGATCAGTGCTGAACTGAAAGAGAAGCGTTTGTATATTATCATCACGGATAATGGAACCGGAATTGAACCTGAAATTGAAGATAAAATTCTATTGCCTTTTTTTACAACACGAAAAGATGGAGCCGGAATTGGCTTGACTTTATCAAAGAATATTATTGAAGCTCACGGCGGATATTTGACTTTTACAAGTGATGAAAAGAATACGAGATTTACTGTTTGCTTGGTAGAATAAAGATAATGTAGGTTTCAATTTCAAATTTTTAAAACCGAATGCTTTAACTCCCAAAATTTGCGGCAATCAACACTATAAATCTGACCACTGAGCATTTTCTCTTGGTTCCCAAAAATGTTTTTCAAAATCGATAATTTGATTATCAACGATTTTCACACCTTCATTTTCGAGTAATTGTTGCATCAAATTTGTGCCGTCGAAATGATGTTTTCCGGTCAATAAACCTTTTCGATTCACCACGCGATGAGCTGGAATATCGTCGTACTTATGTGAAGCATTCATTGCCCAACCTACCATTCGAGCAGATTGTGCAGAACCCAAACATTTTGCAATGGCGCCATACGAAGTGACTTTTCCTTCAGGAATTTGACGTGCTATTTCGTACACACGTTCAAAAAAGGAAATTTCAGAAGTTGGTTCTGCCATTTTGTGAATTTAATTCAAATAATAATTGATGATGTTGACCAAAGTAATTACGGAAACAAGTCCTGTAATTGAACCGATGATGTAATTCATGTTTTGCATGAAAAATTCCGTTTTATTTTCTAGTTTTTTGAAAAAAGCGATGTAGCAATAAAACGCAAATAAAGCACCTAATCCCGAGCCAAGTACAAAGCTGTAAACGAAACTCCTTTCAAACGAAAAGTAGTCGTACGAAGCTAAAGTAACGCTTACAAAAACGTAAAAAGGAATGGGAAAAAAATTCAAAGCAGAAAGTAACATGCCTAAAAAGAAACGACTTTTCTTACTTCGCAATTGAACGGTTTGCTTTTTTTGTTTTACTTTTTTGGACGTCAAAAAGAAATAAAAAGTAAGTGCCGTAAAAATAACTAATCCAATTTCCCGAAGTAAAATGACAACGGATGGATTTTTATCGATGAATTTTGCAAAAACAACGGCAAGAAACGTTTGAAATAAAATTATGAAAACGGCGCCACTTGCAAAGATAAAAGCACGCGTCCGACCTTCCTCGATACTCACTTTTGCCGCAGTCATGTTGATTAAACCCGGAGGTGTAATTCCTATTGCTGAAGTGAGAAATCCTAGAAAAATCGGGAACGCAAAGCTCATTTATTCTTTAATTTTGAACCTAATATACGTAATTGCTTTGTTTATTTCAAGGTATTGTTTTTCATAAAAAGTTTGAATAGCCGTCACAATCTCCGGACTTCCTTCGTTTTTATACACATTATGATTCGCGTATAAAACCTCGTGGCCTTCACCATGCAACAAACCAAGTGTATAACCGTGCATGAATTCGCTGTCGGTTTTAAGGTTGACCACGCCGTCTGGTTTTAATACTTTTTTATACAATTGTAAAAATTCAGAATTGGTCATTCTGTGTTTGGTACGTTTGTATTTTATTTGTGGGTCGGGAAAAGTAATCCAAATTTCATCGATTTCATTTTCAGCAAAAACGAAGTCAAGCAACTCAATTTGAGTACGGATAAACGCAACGTTGTTCATTCCTGAATCGACAGCAGTTTTTGCACCACGCCAAAAACGAGCACCTTTTACGTCAATTCCGATGAAGTTTTTCTCGGGATAACGTTCAGCTAAACCAACCGAATATTCGCCTTTTCCACAGCCTAATTCCACAATAATTGGATGGTCATTTTTGAAGAAATCGCTACTCCATTTGCCTTTCATAGCAAATTCTCCTGAAGTTACTTCTTCACGCGTTGGTTGAAATACATTTTCAAATGTTTCGTTTTCCTTAAATCTTTTTAACTTATTTTTACTTCCCACAATCTTTAATTATATTTTGGTAAAATTAAGGAAATATATCAAACTTTAATTAGTTTGTAAAAATTGTATTGAGAAAACATAGAAATTTGAAAATTCAACAAAAAAATATTTTAGTTGCTCCTCTGAATTGGGGTTTAGGTCACGCCACTCGATGCATTCCGATTATTCAAAATTTGGAAAATCTTGGCTTTACACCAATAATTACCTCCGATGGCGAAGCTTTACAACTTCTGAAATTAGAATTTCCGCATTTAAAATTTTTAGAACTTCCTTCCTATACTATAACCTATCCGAAAAAAGGAAAAAATTTTCGGTGGAAAATGCTTCAGAATATTCCCAATATGTTGTTCGCTATTCGAAATGAACGAAAATTAGTTCAAAAATGGATGGAAGAATTTCAACTTTGTGGAATAATTTCTGACAACCGACTTGGCGTTTATAACAAAAATGTCCCAAGCGTTTTTATGACGCATCAGGTGAATGTTTTAACAGGTTCTACTACTTATTTTTCAACTAAAATACATCAGAGAATTATTCAGAAGTTTGCCGAATGCTGGATTCCTGATGTTGCTGGAAAGCCAAATCTTTCGGGAAAGTTGGGACATGTAGATCACCAAGATTCGAAATTAAAACACATCGGTCCGTTGAGTCGCTTTCGCAAAATAGATTTAGAAATTAAATACGATTTAATGGTTTTGCTTTCTGGGCCTGAACCACAACGGACTTTCTTGGAAGAAAAACTAATTTCAGAATTGAAAAACTATTCAGGAAAAGTGGTTTTTATAAAAGGTAAAGTGGAAGTAAAGCAAGAAGTGCATCAATGCGAAAATATCTTGTTTTATAATTTCATGCAAAGTTCTGAATTGGAAAAAACGATAAATGAAAGTGAATTCATTTTGTGTCGTTCCGGTTATACAACAGTTATGGATTTGGCTAAACTTGGCAAAAAAGCATTTTTCATTCCAACTCCGGGACAATTTGAGCAGGAATATTTAGTGGATAAATTTCAAAAAGAAGGATTAGTTCCGTTTTGTAAACAAGAAGATTTTTCAATAGAAAAGTTGGAAGAAGTTCAAAATTATAAAGGATTATCGCATTTTGAACAGGAAGTAAATTGGCACGAATTATTCAGCCTTTTCGATGGTAAATGAAAATTCAGAACCTTTATTGAATTCGCTTTGCACGTGAATTTTTCCATTATGCGCTTCAATAATGTGTTTCACAATAGACAATCCCAAACCGGAACCGCCTTCCGTTCGAGCGCCACTTTTATCGACGCGGTAAAAACGTTCAAATAATCTTGGAATATTTTGTTTTTCAATTCCTTCGCCGTTGTCTTTGACGCGAACAATTACTTTTCCGTTATTCAAAATTTCAAAACCAACTTCCACAAAACCGTTTTCTTTGCCGTATTTAATGGAATTTACAACAAGATTCGTGATGGCTTGCTGGATTTTTTCGCGGTCGCCTGAAACGAAAATCGGTTTTGAATATTTGTTGTCGAAAGAAAGAATTATATTCTTATTTTCCGCTTTCATCTCAAGTAAATCAAAGACATTCTGCGTGACTTGAACGATGTTGAAATTTTCAAAATTCAAATTCAAATCGCCCATTTCAAATTTAGAAATCATGTCTAAATCCTGAACAATGTACACCAAGCGTTCGACGCCTTTTTCGGCACGTTCTAAATATTTTTTGCGAAGCGTTTTGTCCTTCATCGCGCCACCCAATAAAGTCAAAATATAACCTTGAACGGTGAATAAAGGCGTTTTTAATTCGTGAGAAACATTTCCAAGAAATTCTCTTCGATACGCTTCTTTAATTTTTAAAGTTTCAATTTCCATCTTTTTATCGGTGGCAAACTTTTTTACTTCACGCGTTAAAGTCGCCATATCTGTGGTAATTGGTTGACTAATTACGGTACTTGATTCTAAAAAAGAAACGTCGTCGTAAATCTTTTTTACTCGTCTGTAAATGAAGAATTCAACGCGGTATTGGATAACTAAAAAAGAAAAAAGATAAAGTGAAAATCCGAAAACAAGTAGAAAAAGCGTCAATTGTTCTTGGTCCGAATGAAAAATATAATGACTTAAAAACCCGACGAAACCAACGCCAAATACGGTGATGTATAAAGCGGAAATAAAGGCAAATTTATAGGTACGTTTAAAATTTAAACTCATTTTCAATTGGTCCAAGTTTACGGACTAAAATTAATAATTTTTTCTGCTCAAAGAAAATATTTTCGCAGTGAAAGATTCGCGTTTACACTTCGAATTTATAACCAACACCTTTAATGGTTTTGAATAATTCTTCGCCTATTTTTTCGCGTAACTTTCTGATGTGAACGTCAATGGTTCGACCTCCAACAATTACTTCGTTGCCCCAAACTTTATCTAAAATTTCTTCGCGAGTGAAAACTTTTCCGGGTTTTGAAGCCAATAAATAAAACAATTCAAACTCTTTTCTCGGAAGAACTATTTCAGTTTCGTCTTTAATGATTTTGTAAGCTTCACGGTTGATTTCGATTCCGCCGACATTTAAGGTTTCTGAATTTTGTTCTACTTCTTTTAATCTTCTTAAAAGTGCTTTTACCTTACTGACTAATAATTTTGGCTTAATCGGTTTTGCAATATAATCGTCAGCACCTGCATCAAAACCGGCAACTTGTGAATAATCTTCACTTCGTGCAGTTAGAAAGGTAATAATCGTGTGACTTAATTCAGGAATTTTTCGAATCGCTTCACATGCTTCCATTCCGTCCATTTCAGGCATCATTACGTCCATAATAATCAATTGCGGAAGTTCTTTTTTTGCTTTTGTAATGGCTTCTTTTCCGTTTTTCGCCGTTATGATTTGATAGCCTTCTTGCGAAAGATTGTACCCAATGATTTCGAGAATATCTGGTTCGTCATCGACTAATAAAATCTTAATATCTTTTTTCTTCATGGTACGAAAATAGGTTTTTTCTGATGTAAATGTATAGATAAATATGTCGGTTTTGGCATTGTTAACCGTAATTTAATGTCTTAACGTTAGGGTAATAATTAAAATACACAAGTGTAATATGAACTTAACGCCATAGTTACAATGTGGTCTTTTCTTTGCTGAAAATTATAACATAAAAACAAAATGAAATTTAATTTTCTATTTATTACAATCTTAATTTGCACGTTGGGCTTTTCGCAGAATAAAGGAAAAGTCGCAGGATTGATTACGGATGCTGATGTAAATAATGAGGCAATGCCTTTTGTGAACGTAATGATTAAAGGGACCACGAACGGACATGCTACTGACATGAACGGAAAATTTGAACTTCTTGCTGATGCGGGAAATCATGTTTTAGTAGTTAGTTATGTAGGTTACGAATCCGTTGAAATTCCGTTTGAAGTAAAGCCGAATGAAACGACAACAATTAGTAAAGCACTTTCATCGGGAAGTGTAAAATTAGAAGACATCGTGATTCAATCGAGAGTAAGTCGAACGAAAGAAACTGCGTTATTGATGGTGCAGAAAAATGCGGTTGAAATGAAACAAAGTATTGGTGCTCAAGAATTGACTCGAAAAGGCGTTAGCGATGTGGCAACTGCGGTAACAAAAACGACAGGAATTACAAAACAAGAAGGAAGTGGCAATATTTACGTTCGTGGTTTGGGCGATAGATATAATTCGACCACCATCAATGGACTTCCCGTTCCATCGAATAATCCGGAACAAAAGAATATTAATTTAGATATTTTTTCAACGGATTTAGTTGAATATATTTCGATTGATAAAGTGTACGGTGCCAACTTGTACGGTGACTTTTCAGGTGGAAATGTAGATATTATTTCTAAAGATTATCAAGGAAAAGGATTCGTTAAAGTTAAAATGGGTGCTTCAGGAAATTCAAATGCCATTAGTGAAAAAGATAATTTTAAAGTACAAAGTGGTTTTAGCGATAGCGGATTTAGTACTCGAAGCATTCCGTCTAATCCATTAGACAGTTACAATTTTGAAACTTTGTCTTTAGAAAAGAAAACACCATTTTCAGGGAATTTCGGAATTTCTGCTGGAGATAGTTATAATGTCGGAGAAAATGGAAAGTTGAGTCTTTTTGGAACGGCATCTTTTTCAAATGATTATTCGTCAAGAAACGAAGGTTCGGCTGCAAGTGGAATTAACGAAAATGCGACTGGAGCTGGGGGACAAGACGGTTTGTACGGCCGAAAATTTGATGATTATTCTTCTTTTGGTTACAGCACGAATGCCACGGCTATGGCAAATGTGGGATATAAAATCAATACGAATCATAAAATTAAATTCAACTCTATTTTTGTAAACAGTTCGTCGCAAGGTACTGAAGAATATGCGGGTAGAATCGTGGATTTGGCCAATGACGGAAACGGATTAATCAGACGTTCGACTTTTACAGAAAATAAATTATTTGTCAATCAGTTGTTGGGAAATCACCGTTTTTCAGACCAAATGAATTTAAATTGGGGAGTTTCTTACGATAAAGTAAACGGTGAAATGCCGGATAGAACGACAAATACGTTGAATAAAGTGGACGGAGGTTATACGATTAACTCTCAATCAGCACCAAACAATAATCGTTATTTTCAGAGTTTGAATGAAGATGAAGTTGCGGCAAATGCAAGTGTAGATTATAAATTTGTGAAAACCGAAGATTTGGCTTTCAAAGGAAAATTGACTTTAGGATACAATGGTCGTTTCAAAAAGAGAAATTTTGAAGCCACGCAATTCAATTTAAAAACCGATAATACTTTTCTAGCAACCATCGTGGACCCAAATAATTTAGATGCATTTTACAACCAAACAAATTTTACAAACGGAGCATTTAAAATCTCAACATTTAGAGGTGTTTCGGGAGTTGCAAATGCTTTAGACCCGCAAGTTTATAATGGCGACCAAAAAATAAATGGTGTTTTTGCGAATGTTGAATATCAATTTGGTTCGAAACTTACAGCCGTTTTGGGATTAAGAGGTGAAAATATTGTTCAGAAAGTAGATTGGAACACGCAATTAGACCCGGAAGGCGATTCAGATAAGTTTGAAAAAAATGCATTTTTGCCAAGTTTAACCGCTCGATATGCATTGAATGACAAACAAAATTTACGTTTTGGATTTAGCAAAACCTATACGTTGCCACAATTTAAAGAACGAGCATTATTTGTTTACGAAGACGTTACGGAAGTCCACATTGGAAATCCAAATTTATACCCATCGGATAATTATAACTTCGATTTAAAATGGGAATTGTTTCCAAATCAGGAAGAATTAATTTCAGTAGCCGCGTTCGGAAAATATATCTTGAATCCCATCAATGAAGTGATTATTGCTTCGCCAACAAATGATATTTCCTACATCAACACAGGAGATATGGGTTCTGTTGCGGGAATTGAATTGGAATACCGAAAATTAATTTTTGCTACAAAAGAAGCAAATGCGAACAAACTTTCTGCTGGATTGAATGCATCGTATATGTACACGGAACAAGAATTGGATTCAGAAAAAGTGAAAGCAGAAAATGATTATAATGCTGAATTTACAAACAAAAAAGGACAATTTACAGGAGCTTCGCCTTTACTCTTAAATGCCGACTTGACTTTTGTGAAAGAATGGAACGACAAGAACAGTTCGGTTTCTACGACATTAGCTTATAGTTATTTTTCAGACCGCGTGTATTCCATTGGAACAGCACAAAGAGGAAATTTAGTAAATAAAGGCGCTGGAACTTTAGATTTCATTGTAAAATCGAAGTTGAATAAAGAACTGGGTTTAGACTTTGGAATAAAAAATATTTTAAATCCAACCATCAATCGGGTACAAGAAAATAGAGGTGGAGACGTAAGTGTTTTGTCCTATACAAAAGGAATTAATTTTGGATTGGGCGTTAATTATCAGTTCTAAAAACGGTAAAATATAGAAAGTAAGAGTCGTAGAAATACGGCTCTTTTTTTGTTTAAAACGGTAAGTTAACTTGGTAACATTGGGTTAATCTTTAGCTTAAAGTTTGATAATCATTCCATGATTTTAACTTAACGCCAAAAGAAAATAGTTGGCTGATATTTGCTTCATAATTAAACATAACTATAACAAATGAAAACAACATTGAGAAAAGTATTTGGAATCTTAGCAATTAGTGCGGCATTTTTCACAAGCTGTACATCAGACGACAACGGAAAAGCAACGGAACCGACTTCAGGGTTTGTAGTAAATCCAAACGATTTTAAAGGAACAATAACAGAAGGAGTAGTAACTTTAGATGCTTCAAAAGTTTACAAATTAACTGGAAAAATCCAAATTAATAGTGGTGCAATTCTTACAATTCCTGCTGGAACAAAGATTGAAGGTTTAGGCGGTACTTCTGCTTATATTGCGGTTGCTCAAGGAGGAAAAATAAATGTGAATGGAACGGCTGCAAAACCGGTTATTATGACAAGTGGACTGGCTACAAAAGCACCTGGAGATTGGGGTGGTTTAGTAATTTGTGGAAAAGCACCGATAAATAGAGTTTCGGGCGGAATGACAACGGCTCAATCAGAAGTTGCAGATTTAACTTACGGTGGAACAATTAACAATGATAGTTCAGGTTCAATCACGTATTTAATTGTGGAATATGCGGGAGCGGCTTTCAACAGTGAAAAAGAATTTAACGGAGTTTCATTATTTGGAGTTGGTTCAGGAACCGTATTTCAAAATGTGCAAGCGATTCACGGATCGGATGACGGTTTTGAATTTTTTGGAGGAACTGTAAATACGTCAAATTTGATTTCTATTGGAAACGAAGATGATCAATTTGATTGGACTGAAGGTTGGAATGGAACAAACACAAACTGGTACGGAAGATTAGATTTTGGCAAAGGAAATAGAGGAATTGAAGCTGATAATTTTGAATTTGGTTTTGCGAATACGCCAATTGCCAATCCATCGATTACAAATATTTCTTTAATCGGACCTGGAAGTACAGCTGATGCTGCTAATTTTGCCGAAAATGCAGCAATCAAATTAAGACGAGGAACAAAAGCAATTTTTACAAATGTATATTTAAGCCAATGGAAAGTAGGAGCTGACATTGAGCATGATGAAACGCTTGCTTTCGTTGGATCAGCGTTAAAAATTTCAAATGTAACTTTCAATGAAATTAGTACTTCATTCAAAGGTAAAAATACTGCTGGAGCAAGTACTGATGTTTCTGCTGGAATTACAGAAGGAGCTTCAACTGGAGCAGGTGCTGGAGCGGGAAAACCATCTTGGGCTTCGGAATGGGCGATAGGTTTCTAAGATAAAATGAGGGTTTAGTTAATGGAAAGCATTCGTCATAATGGCGGATGCTTTTTTTGGTATAATTTTTGGAATGTTTGAAAATATATTTTATACTTTTGTAGTACCAAATTGAAATCAAATGACACAAAAATACTTTTATTCATTACTACTCACACTGTTTTTCGCTTTTGGCGCTGTACAAGCTCAAGAGCCAAAAAGCACCTCGTCTGTTGCGATTGAGAATTTGAACTTCTATCCCAATCCGGTTACAAACGGTAAAATATATATTACTTCTAAAAATTCTGCTGCGAAAGAGATTAGTATTTATGATGTTTTAGGGAAATTGGTTCTGCAGACCAATTTAAACGTAAACAATAAGGAAGTGAATATTGGGGCACTAAATTCAGGCGTGTACATAATTAAAATCAAAGAAGGCGATGCTACAGCTACTCGTAAATTGATTGTCAAGTAGTTAATAATGATAAATTGTTATAATTTAATAATAATTTTACATTGATTGTTTATAACTAAACAAAATACTTCTTATCTTTGCCTTAATAATTAAAAAAATAAAACATGAAAAAATTCTACACTTTATTATTTTCAGTAGCCTTAGCATTTGGAGCTAATGCTCAATCTACAATTGCTCAATGGGATTTCGATGCTGCTACGCCAGCTGCTGCAATGGTATCATCAAGTGGTGTAGGTACATTTGTAACAATCGGCGGAGTAGAAGACAATTTAAATAGTGGTAATATGCCAGGTGGGAATCCATCAACAGGAAAAGCATATAGCATTAAATCATTTCCTGAACAAGCTACCGCTTCAGGTACTGCAGGTTATCAATTTAATCTAAGTACTGTTGGATTTTCTTCTATCGGAATTACTTTTGATCCAAGATCTTCTAATACAGGGTCAAAATGGCAACAATTTGAATATTCCACAGATGGAGCTACGTGGGTAGTTTTTGGTAATAATGGTGGAGCTGTTGCAAATGATTTCGCAAATCCGGTGACATTAGCACTTCCATCAGGAGCTGATAATGCTGTTAATTTTAGATTTAGAATTGTATCAATATTTGCACCAGCAACAGCGGAATATGCAGCAGTTGGGGCAACTTCAACATATAGTACTGGTGGAGCATGGAGAATTGATAATTTTACAGTTTCAGGATCAACTTTAGGTGTAAACCAAAACCAAATCGAAGGTTTAAAAATTTACCCAAATCCAGTAACTAACGGAACTTTCTTCATTAACACATCAGCTAACACTACAAAAGACGTAGTTGTTTATGATGTATTAGGAAAACAAGTGATCAAAACTTCTACAACGAATGCTGTAAATGTTTCTAACTTAAAAAGTGGTGTTTACATCGTAAAAATTACTGAAGACGGAAATACAGCTACAAGAAAATTAGTGATCAAATAATTACTTTTTCAAAATAGTAAAAAGCTCCAATTAACGTTGGGGCTTTTTTTATGCTTAATTTTCATTGTTTAATTCTTACTTTTGCAAAAAAAAAGATTGATTACTTCCGAAGACATATTTAACATTTCATCTTCCAAACAATTTGAGAAAACAGCGCTAAAAGTGTTTCGTTTTCAATATGATAACAATGCCGTTTATCGCGAATTTTGCGATTTAGTACGTCAAGACAAACAGTCGGTTAAGTCGTTAAAGCAAATTCCTTTTTTACCGATTCAATTTTTTAAAAGCCACGAAGTAGTTTCTAATTTAGATACGCCTCAAACTGTATTTACAAGTTCTGGTACTACGGGTGCTGTTACGAGTCGGCACTTAGTGACTGATGTACGTTTATACGAACAAAGTTACCGACAAGCTTTTTCTCAATTTTATGGAAATATTGAAGACTATACTGTTCTAGCACTTTTGCCTTCTTATTTAGAGCGTCAAGGTTCGTCGTTAATTCACATGGTAGAAGATTTGATTGAACTTTCGAATAATTCGGATAGTGGTTTTTACTTGAATGATTATGATGCTTTGGTACGTAAATTATTAGAACAAGAATGGGAGAACAAGAACGTTTTATTGATTGGCGTTACGTTTGCTTTACTGGATTTAATTGAAAAGAAAAATTTCAAATTAGAAAACACCATTATCATGGAAACCGGCGGAATGAAAGGCCGTCGAAAAGAAATGATTCGGGAAGAATTGCATGCAATACTGACGAAAGGTTTTGGCGTAAAAGCCATTCATTCAGAGTATGGAATGACGGAATTACTTTCACAAGCGTATTCATTAGGAGAAGGAATTTTTGAATGTCCAGCTTGGATGCAAATTCACATTCGCGACACGGAAGATGCATTGACTTACATTGCAAACGGAAAAACAGGTGGTATCAATGTAATTGATTTGGCGAACATCAATTCGTGTTCCTTTATCGCTACTCAAGATTTAGGAAAAAAATACGACAACGGTTCTTTTGAAGTTTTAGGTCGTTTTGATAATTCGGATATTCGTGGTTGCAACTTGATGGTGTTATAGTTTTTTCAAATACAAATACTTACTTGAATAGTCAATTATAGCTTCGCCTTCAAGCAATACATCTGCACCAATAATTCCTTGTACTTCTTTTGTTTTATGTTGGCGTAAAGCTTCATTTACATGTGATAAATCGAAAATCACAAGGTGAAAATCAGGACATTTCCAAGAACCAATTTGCAATTGATTCTCTTTGGCAATTTGGGTCAACATTCCGGTCGCACCAGCACCAGAAGCTTTTGTTTTTGAGTTACTTGCTTTCAGTTTAAAAAGTTCGATACTTTCAAATCCAACACAACTGTTTGAAGCACCCGTATCTAGAATAAAATCTCCTTTTACACCATTAATAGTTGCTTTTACGGTAAGATGTTGCGTTTTAGTGACTTTGAATTTTATCTTTTTATACTTTTCTTTTTTCAAAATTTCCTGTACTCTTTTCATAACTATTACTGTACTATTTCTTTACACCTTTTATAAATTTTCGTAAAAGTAAAATTAAGGCAATTGCTCCCAAAAATACCAAAATATATACTAAATAATTAGAATCTGACTTGCTTTCCATAGTCCCATAATATACCATTGCACTCCAGTAATAAGGCGATTTTTTAGAATTTGAAATGGCTTCATCGTTGAGAAAATCTAATTTTGCTTGATGATTCGCTTCCCTATAATTGCCGCTCTTTTTTAAGTTTTTATAAAACTTTTCCATAAAAACCGAAGTGGTGTAATCATTTACTTTCCACAAAGAAAAAAGTAAATTTTTGGCTCCAGCCAATTGAAAACCACGAGAAATACTCATTGCACCTTCTGATTTATACCATTTACCCATTCCAGTTTCGCATGCACTTAAAACTACTAAATCAGGATGAATATTTAAATTATATAATTCCGAATAGAGTATTTCCTCATCATAAAACTTTAGACTTGCCGGTGTATAAATGTCACCTGACGAAGCATGAGTCGAAAGATGTAGAATGGAATATTCAGCCGCATGATGTTTGAAAGAATTAAAAGTGGCTTTGTCTTTCTCTAAATATAATCCTTTAAAATTCGCTTTGATTTCTTCTAGTTCTTTTTTGGAATACGCCAATTCCAAATTTGTGTTTTCAAAGATGGGAAAAACGCCTAAAATTGTTTCTTCTTTAAAGTGAAATGGTTTTTTGGTCAGATAAAAGTATGCGGAATTGTTATATGCAATTTTATAATCATGCAGAAAATAGGACATTTCTGCAAAATTAGAAGTCGGTTTACTCTTAGTAATTAGGGCTTCAAATGGAACAAAATTCAAAATCCCATCAGGTAGAATTATTAAGTTTTCGGTATTTGACTTTTTAGGTAAGTTTAAATAATTATAAAATTTATTTGCAGTAGTATTGTAGCGATTCACATCAGTCGTAATCTTGTTTGCATCGCTAAAAAATTCAAGAAATTCGCTTGTCAAGGTTTGAGATTTAGCATCATTTTCTAAAATTGTAAGTTTTATAGCGTGATTTTCTAGTAGAAATGAATACAATTTATCCGAACCATAAAAATACGAAATCAAAATTGTCTTGTCGTGTTCCAACTGTTTAAATAGCTTTTCAAGCGGAATATCTTCATTTGAAATTTGCTTGTTTTCTTTTAATGATTTTACAGAAAGCATCAATTCATTTTGCTTATTTATAGCTTGATTAATCTTTTCAATATCTGCTTTTTCAAACTTTTGCTGTTCTTTCAGAATTGACGTATTCAATTCCTGAATTTGCTCAAACAACTTTCTTTTTTCAATAGAAATTACATTTTCCGAAATAATCATTGCTTTTAAAACAGACGCTTTATTGTTTTCTGCATATTGAAAAGCACGTTCTAAATGTTTACTGTTTTTTGTTTTCTGATAAAGAACATAGTAGATCTGAATGCATTTTTCTGAACGATTTCGACTTCTTACTTGACTTATAATTTTTGAATTTTCGTAAAATAGTAGTGTTTGTAATAAATCTTCGATGTAAAAGGAAAGAGTATAACATTCCAATGCATTCTGAAATTTATTTTGTTGGGCATAAATTTCCGCTTGTAAATCGATCGCTTCCATTAAAACCGTGTCGGCATAAACTGATTTTTTACTGGGTACTACTTTACCTTCTTTCACATAATTAGGAAGTAGCGTTTTAAAAACCTGCTTTATACTTGTTCTTGAAGCAATAGCATTTCCTTGTTCCAATTGAATCAAGGCTTTGTCGTAAAAAAATTTTGCGATTTTTCTAGGATTTTGTCGACTGCTAAATAAAAGTGTTTCTGCTTTTGATAAATTTGAATTTGCTTCTGTAAAATTTTTATTTTTATTTTCAATGAAAGCTAGATTTCTGTAAGTGTTGCTTAAAACTTCTTCTTGATTCTTTTCTTTTTGTAAGTATTTTAAGGACAACTCTAGTTTTTGTTTGGCTTTGCCAAAATCATTGAGCAACATGTAGTTTGTACCAAGGTTGTTAAGTGCTTTTCCTTTTTCTAACGGTGCAAGTTCTTCATCTTTTATTGTTTTTTCAAGTAATAGGATTGCTAAATCGGTTTTACCGGAACTTTGATACACATTTGATAAATTGAGAATCGCTCCAATTTTCTGTGCTTGATTTTTCTCTAATATGGCCAAATAATAATACTGCTTGATAGTGTTTTCAGCACTTTCATAATCGCCAACTATTGTGTAGAGGTTTCCCAATGGTTTCAAGCAATATTCGCCAATATCGTAATTTTCAAGTTTGTTTTCTTGGTAGGATTTCCACGCATTTTCATAGGTTGAAATTGCTTTTAGAGTTGCTCCAAACTTATTTTCATAATAGGCTTTGTTGCAATTTAAAATAACAAGTGCCAACAATTCATCCTTGGATTTATTCGTTTTTTTAGTGAATTGAATCGCATCACTTTCAAGTTTTTTTATACTTTCAGGCGTTGGATTTTCAATAAATCGATCTAAAGATTCGTAGATTTTATCGACGGTCTTTTCTTGGGCAGAAAGCAGATTTAGTCCAAGAAGGAATAGCAGAATTATGATTTTTTTCATAACGGATAATTTTCGAACCGTTAAAATTTCCAAAGTCCGTAAACTTGCCAATAATTGAAGTTTTTATCGAAACTCATATTATATCTTGTACCGAAAGTTGGTCCAATCCTTGCAAATCCCAACGTTAAATCGAGCAAAATACCGGCTTTGAAATCGCTAAATGTTTCCGAATTTTTAGTGTTTGCCAGTTCAGTATTCATTAAATAATCGTCCTTTTGTCCTTCGAAATTTTCAATAATAAGATCCGTATTTTCTTTTTTAGAGATATTAATATTTCCCTGAATTCCTGCTCCAATTCCCACATAATTATTTAAATTATAACGAACCAAAATCGGAAGTTCCAAATTGTAATTTTGAAATTCTGAATTAGAGGTGATCCTTTGCAAGTGCGGATTTCCATTTTCAGAAGTGATGATGAAGTCCTTGACAGTAGTGTCACTTTTATAATTGTTTAGACCATTTTGCAATTCCACTTGCCAATACCAACGATAGGACTTAAAAGGACTTACGGTTGCTGCGACGAAATAACTTTTAGAATCTTTCAGATCAGGAAAATAATTGTATCCCGCTTTGGCACCGATTGAAATTCCTGGAAGAAATCTTGTAGTGGCGTAATTTGTAATTACAGGTTCGTTTTTGTCAAAATAAATAGCCGTGCGACTTTTGGTTTTTTTCTTGTGGAAATCTTTTGCGAATTTCAGAGTGTACTTTACAAATCCTTTCGTACTGTCTTTCTCGGTTACATTTTTTTGATTGCTTCCGGGAACATAGATGTTTCTGAAAACAAAATGGATTTGTTTTTCCTTAATTATTGTATCCAAACAACTGTAATTTACCACTTCGTCTTTTGGGCAAATGGGACATTTTGGATACATGTCAGTTACTTCCAACGTCGATTTGTCAAACATGTCTGGAATATCGCTTTCTAGTCGAATCATTCTCGCAGGACCTTCGCCATCATTTTGAAAACGAATTTTGAAGTTCAATGCTTTAAAACGAACTAATCTGTAATTCATAAAAGCGGCATTGCTCGACATTTTGTTTGGATCATGGGAAGTAACAATTTCCATCTCAAGTGTTTTCTTTTTATGGGTTTTGTAGTTTCGATCTGGAATGTAAACACCTCTCATTTTTACGATGGCGCTTGTGTCTTTCAGCATTTCCGGAGTGGTTTTGAACGTAAAAAACACATTTCTGATTTCGCCGGGATCCATATTGTCAAATTCTAAAATATGGTTGTTGTTAAAAAGTGATTTGCTTTCTGATATCGTCATTTCTAGATTTTCATCCGTCGGATTTAGAATGTTTTTTGGAATTGAAAAACCAGAAGCTGAAGCCAAATAACTTTGAGTGTAATTGCTTTCTTTGGCAAAAGCCAAATCGTTTTCTAGTACTTCTTTTTCATTAAAATGAGTTCGAGTTTCAATTAAATCGAAGTTTTTATTTTTAAACTCTTTTTCATTGTAAAAAAGATACAGTTTTCCGTTTGCCACATAATTCAATTGATTTTCATAACTGACAACAACAACCAGTTCTTCTTCTGGTACTGGTTCTCTACTTGCGAAAATAGTGTAGCCATCTGCGATAGGAATTGAAGCAAAGTCGCTAAAATCGGTATCGGTAATATCAGTTACAGCAACTGTTTTAGGTCGTGTTTTGGGTGGTTTTCCGTTGTCGTAGTTATTGGTTACGGAAAGATTGACCTTATAATCGCCTTTTTTCTTATACTTTTTTTTTGGTTCTGATTCTTTACTAAAAGTGCCGTCACCAAATTCCCAAAAATTAGTAAATCGGGCTGGGGGTGCTCCCGCAATAGGAAAAAGTGGCGGTAAGTCTGCTAAAAAATAGACTGTATTTCCTTTTTTCTCGTATTTAATATTCGCCCGTCTTGTTACAGTATCGTTCTTTACAGTTTGCGAAAAGGCCAAGTTACAACTGAATGCAACTAGAAGTAAAAAGACTAAATTTCTCATAACTAAAAAATTAGGGGTTCATAAATATAAAAAAAGTGAGGGACATCTCCTCACTTTTATCTTTAAAATGCATAATCTGAATTATCTTCCTACTTTTAAAAAAAGTAAGTCAGAGGCATTTTTGTAAATTAGGGTCTAGATTCAACTATTGTAATGCATTGATTATTGCGATAAATTGCGTTTCAGTAGCTAGTTGGGTTTCAGACAAGCTAAAAGTCACAGAATGATTCATCTCAATCGGTTGGCTTGGTTTAATTGCATATCTGAATTTACCATTTTCTTCCGTTACGAAAATAAAATAGGAATCTAATCCAACGGGATATTGGCCAGAAATATTACCTAATGAATTTGGAAAATCGGATGTCGCTTGAAAAACAAAACTGTTTCCGTTTCCGTAACCTTGTGGAACTAATGTTGTAATATTCGTTTTAGGTCCTGGATAATTCATAAACTTGTCGCAATTAAACCATCCAAAACTGCTGTAAAGCGCTGTGTATGATTCTGCAGTTGTAAAATCACTTTCACCAATCCAAAACTCCGTACTCGTTGATTCTTCCCAAAGTAATTCGCCATTGGCATCAATTGTTCCATCAAAAGGAAGCATGTCGTTTTGAGTTCCGCCAGTTAAAGAAGTGGGAACAACAAGTAGCATGTCGCAAATTAATGTTAGTTGTTCACCATTTTGAGTCACATTCACATAAAATTCTCCACCCGAAGTTAACAATCGGTTTTCGCCTGCAACTTTACCCATTGTGGGTTTGTTAGTCACGATCATATCTCCTCTGTCAAAGATTTCAACATATTCAAGATCTACATTTCCGGTTACAGCTGCTCCATTTTTGCGGAGACAACCACCATTAATCAGTAGTTTAACACCTCTCTCAGAAGTAAATGTAAAAGTAGTTGTCGCGTCAAAACTTTCTGTTTGGGTATGATTATTCATTCCTGTTGTAAACAAAGATTTGAATTGAGCGGTAGTTGGAGGATTCCCATAAGACTCTTGATTCCCGTCCGTATCGCAACTGATGGTGATTAACGCAAGTAGTGCTAAAACACCGAAAATTTTATTTGTTCTTTTCATGATTTCTAAATTTTAAGATTATTTATTATTTTTATTGAAAGTAAAGACGGTGGGTTTTACACCGTCTTTGTATTTTTTTTTAGTTAAGGAAGTGCATTAATAACACTTACTAAAGCTGCTTCTGAGCCTAAAGTTGTTTCAGCTAAAGTAAAAGTGTACACGTCGTTTTCTTGAATAGTAACTCCTTTAACGGCATACCTCCATTGTCCATTTTCTTCTGTGGCAAAAATCACGTGACATTCTAATCCAATTGGAATTTGACCATAATGCTCTGTGAAAAGTTGGCTCACATTGTCAAAACTATCCAGTTTAGCTAATGAACTTCCTTCGCCATCATAATGCAAGTAAATAGCACTGTTTCCAAAATTATATCCTTCCGGTACGTCAGCAAGAATCGTAGTTTTTGGTCGAGGGTCAGAATAAAAACGGTCTACATTTGTCCATCCAAAGTTGCCAAAGAATGCATAATAAGCAGCGCCTTCTCCTTGTCCTTCCCCAAATACACCTTGTTGTCCTGCAGCATCGGGTCCGATTTCATTCCATTTTAAATTTCCGTCTTCGTCAATAACTCCTGTCCAAAGCACCATTTCGTTATCGATTCCACCAGTTAAATTTGCTGGAATTTTTAAATTCATATTACAACCTAGGTCGAGTTGCTGTCCATTTTGTGTTGCGTTAATGTAAAATTCTCCACCTGAAATAATAAGTCCGAATCCACCACCTGGCAAAGCTCCCATCGTTGTTTTGTTTGTTACTAACATTGTTCCTGGGTCAAAAACTTCTGCATATTCAATATTCACTTCTCCGGTTACAGGATTTCCATTAAGAGTAAGGCAATTGGCATTGATCGTTAATTCAACTCCCTTGTCGCTCGTAAAAGTTGAGGTTCCATCTTCTGCAATTAAAGTAAATTGTTGGGTAATTTTATCCATCGCACTTTCTCGTAAAGCGTTAAATGCTGAAGCAGTTGGTGCTACATTGCTTGGATTGTTGTCGTCGTCGTTGCTGTCGCAATTAGCAAATGCCAATGCCGCTAAAAGTAATAGTCCGGTTTTTCTAAATGTGTTTTTCATGATTTCTAATTTTTAAAGGTTGGTTTTTATTATATCAATTGTGTTTTAAATTTGTTACCCCTGTTTTTGTTTTCTGTTGAAATTTTATTTTCAGAGTTACTGATGGTAGATCAACTAGTAATTAGAATTGTTACCCTCTTTCGCTAATATTTTTTACATTAGCAGTAAATAAGGCATTTATGAAGGAAGTTGTTGTACATAAAGATCAGTTCTATATTGATGGATTAATCCAGAACGATTCCCGTACAATTGATCTGATTTATCAAAAATTTGCGCCAAAAGTGAAGCATTATGTTAGAACAAATAATGGTGATGATGCTGCTGCAAAGGATGTTATTCAAGAAGTATTGATTATTATTTACAACCAAGCAAAAACGAACGGACTTCAGCTTACATGTCCGTTTGATGCGTATTTTTTTCTACTCTGTAAAAGAAAATGGCTCAATGAATTAAAAAAATCTTCAAATAATACGGTAACAATTCAGGACGATAGTGGATATAAAGAGGAAGCTGCTGAAGCGATGGCATTTGAAACAGAACATTTTAATGAAAGGCAATCTTTATTTGACGAAATGTTTCAAAAACTAGGTGAAAAATGTCAAGAGGTACTTAAATTGAGTTTTGTGACTAAAACAATGGAAGAAGTTGCTGCAAAACTAAATGTAACTTATGGATACGTTCGTAAGAAGAAATCAATTTGTACCGGCCAATTGACGCAGATGATTCAAGAATCGAACAGATTTAAATCAATTAAAAACTAAAGCCATGAACGAGGAATTATACATAAGTTTTGAAAGTTACCTTCAAGACGAAATGACATCGGTTGATAAAATTGACTTTGAGGAGCAGTTGACCAACGATGCCGATTTTCGGACGCAGTTTGAGGCTTATCGGGAAGTAACCAATTTACTAGAACAAAAATTTTCAGCAGAAAAAGATTCATTTAAAGAAAATTTAAATACCATATCCGAAACGTATTTTTCCAAAACGGAATTTAAAAAACCGAAAGTAATTTCGTTTAAGCCGTGGTTGTATGCTGCAGCAGCATCTTTCGTGTTGCTTATGGGAACTTGGTTTGTATTTCAAAATAACCAACCTCTTTATGACGATTTTGCTCATGAAGAAGCTCATTTTGTCAGCCGTGACGGCGAGAATGCTGACCTGAAAATTGCGCAAGATTTATTCAACAACAAAGAGTATTCAAAAGCAGTTTCAGTTTTTGAGAAATTAGGACGCGACAATCAAGAGGTCAATTACTTTTACGCTATTTCTCTTATTGAAATTGAAAATTATTCGAAAGCAGAAGCCATTCTTACTGATTTACAAAATGGAAATTCAGTTTATAAAGAAAAAGCAGTTTGGTACAAAGCGTTATCAGCATTGAAACAAGAAAAAATAGACAGGTGTCGAAAAATCTTAAAAGAGATTCCTTCAGAAGCTGAAGATTATCAAAAAGCACAGAAATTATTAAAAGACTTGGATTAATTTTGTTCAAAAGCCGTTATATTGAAGTGTAACGGCTTTTCTTTTTTGCTAACTTTGTATCTTTGCCACTTTACAAAACCAAATGATTATTACAGATACCCATTCGCATTTATATAGCGAAGAATTTATAGCGGACCAAGATGAGATGATGCAGCGTGCTTTTGACGCCGGCGTTCACCGAATTTTCGTACCCTCAATTGATTCTACTTATACCGAAAAAATGTACGAAGTGGAAGCTAAATATACTGAAAATGTTTTTCTGATGATGGGTTTGCATCCAACGCATGTTAAAGAAAATGTCGAAGCTGAACTTGCATTTGTAGAAACGGAATTGGCACGAAGAAAATTTTATGCCGTTGGCGAAATCGGTATTGATTTATTCTGGGATAAAACGTTTTTAGAACAGCAGAAATATGCTTTTCGCAGACAGATACAATTGGCAAAAAAATATAAACTTCCCATAAATATTCATTGTAGAGATGCTTTTGATGAAGTGTTTGAAGTTTTAAAAGAAGAAGCGTCGCCCGAATTATTCGGTATTTTTCATTGTTTCACCGGGACTTACGAACAAGCTTTAGAAGCGATTTCGTACAATATGAAATTGGGAATTGGTGGAGTAGTAACTTTTAAAAATGGCAAAGTAGATCAGTTTTTAAATAAGATTGATCTCAAGCATATTGTTTTAGAAACAGATTCACCTTATTTAGCTCCTGTTCCTTATCGTGGCAAACGGAATGAAAGCAGTTATGTGGTGAATGTTGTAAAGAAATTAGCAGAATTATACGACACAACTGTCGAGAATATTGCGGAAATTACAACGGAAAATTCAAAAGCAGTTTTCGGTATTTAGAGAGTAAAAAATCACAAAAGTCAATAAAATATTGTTCTTTTGTTATATTAATTATAAAAAGTAGTAATGCAGAGATTTGACGCTATTCGTCCGTTTTATGATTCCGAAATCAACGAGGCACTTGTAAAAGTTATTGACCATCCGATGATGAAAGCCTTAATGAATTTTGCTTTTCCAGGCGTTGACGACGAGCATTGGAAAGAGCAATTAACTAAAACACATTCGACGCGTGATTTTCAGTGCAATTTTATTTACCAAGCATTGATGCAGGTTTTGCAGAAAACTTCAGACGGAATGTCTACTTCAGGTTTTGATACTTTAGAGCCTAATACATCCTATCTTTTTATTTCCAACCATCGTGATATTATTTTAGATACTTCCTTATTAAATGCGTGTCTTTTTGACAATGGATTGGTAATGACGGCGTCGGCAATTGGTGATAATTTAGTTCAAAAAGAGTTTCTTTATACGTTGTCAAAATTGAACAGAAACTTTTTAGTGCAAAGAGGTTTGTCACCTCGTGAAATGTTGCAGAGTTCGAAACTTTTAGCAGAATACATAGGAAGTTTATTGCAACGCGAAAATCGTTCAGTATGGATTGCACAGCGGGAAGGAAGAACAAAAGACGGAAACGACGCCACACATCAAGGTGTTTTAAAGATGTTGGGAATGGGTTCTGATGAACCTAACTTGATGGATTACTTTAAAAAAGTAAAAATTGTTCCTGTATCTATTTCTTATGAATACGACCCAACAGATGCGTTGAAAATTCCCCAACTAATGGCTGAAGCCAATAAAGAAGTGTACATTAAAGAGAAAAATGAAGATTTTAATACTTTAATGAGTGGAATTATGGGCCAAAAAAAGCACATTCATATTCATGTAGGAAAAGTTTTAAACGAAGAATTAGACGGCATTAAAGCAGAATTTGACAATACAAACAAGCAAATTCAAGCTTTGGCACAAGTAATTGACGACTCCATTTTACAATCCTACAAATTGTGGCCGACCAATTACATTGCATACGATCTTCTGCACAAGACGCAAACCTATAAAGATTTTTACACCGAAAATGAAAAATGTTTATTTGAACGCCGTTTAGAGATGCGAATTGACGAAGGAAACCCAATTCAAAGAGACGGATTCTTAGCGATGTATGCAAATCCAGTTGCGAATAAATTAAAATACGAAAATGCCATCTAAAGCTAGAATTTTACTCATTTACACCGGTGGAACAATCGGGATGATGAAGGATTTTGAAACAGGAGCCTTGAAAGCTTTCAATTTTAGTAAATTACTGCAACGCATTCCTGAGTTAAAGCAATTGGATTGCGAAATTGAAACGATTTCATTTGAAAATCCAATTGATTCTTCGAATATCAATCCTGAAATGTGGGATCAAATTGCCACAATGATTGAAGAAAATTATGTTATTTACGATGGTTTTGTGGTGCTTCACGGTTCTGATACCATGTCGTATTCTGCATCAGCATTGAGTTTTATGTTGGAAAATTTAGCAAAACCAGTAATCTTCACAGGATCCCAGTTGCCAATTGGCGATTTACGCACTGATGCTAAAGAAAATCTGATTACAGCAATTCAAATCGCTTCTTTACAAGTTAAAAGCAAACCTGTCATTCAAGAAGTGGGTTTGTATTTTGAATATAAATTATACCGTGGAAACCGTACTACAAAAATAAACGCGGAACATTTCAACGCTTTTAATTCGCCTAATTATCCTGCATTAGCAGAATCAGGTGTCCATTTAAAGGTGGAAAAAGAATTGTTTTTTAAAAACAAATCAAGCAAAGATTTAATCGTTCATAAACATTTGAACAACAACGTGTTTGTTTTAAAGTTATTTCCAGGAATAAATGAAGCAGCCATGAATGCAGTTATCAATATTCCAAATTTGAAAGGAATCGTCATTGAAACCTATGGAGCAGGAAATGCACCAACTGAGGATTGGTTTTTGAGTTCCTTACAAGAAGCCGTAAATAAAGGGTTACATATCGTCAATGTTACGCAATGTTCCGGTGGAAGTGTAAATATGGGTCAGTATGAAACAAGTACAGCACTGAAAACGCTTGGCATAATTTCAGGTAAAGACATTACTACCGAAGCTGCAATTACTAAAATGATGTATTTATTAGCGCAAAATGTTTCTGCAACGAGTTTCAAAACCATTTTTGAAACGTCTTTACGTGGTGAATTATCCTAAAAAAGTACCGTTTAAATTATGTAAACTGCTTTTTTTTAATGTTATTTGCAATCCAATAAAGAGAGGTGTCCGAGTGGTTGAAGGAGCTAGCCTGGAAAGCTAGTATATGGGGTAACTGTATCGAGGGTTCGAATCCCTTTCTCTCTGCAAAAAATAAAAATTTTAAAAGCCTCTGCAATCTTTCGATTTACGAGGCTTTTTTTATAATACAAAAAGGAAAAGTTATGTTTCTATCAATAAGTTTAGTTATTCTTGGTTTTGTAGGACTGATTTACGGTGCAAATTGGCTTGTAAATGGTGCTTCTTCTTTGGCAAAGAAAAACAATATATCTGATTTAGTAATTGGTTTGACGATCGTTGCTTTTGGAACTTCCGCTCCAGAATTAGTCGTTAATTCCGTGGCATCGCTCGATGGCTTTACTGATATTGTTTTGGGAAATATTATCGGAAGCAATAATTTCAACCTCTTTATTATTCTAGGAATCGCTAGTTTAGTGTATCCAATCGCAGTTCAAAACTCAACAGCGAAAGGTGAAATTCCAATTTCATTACTTGTCGCTTTAGTGGTTTTTGCTTTTGCGAATGATTTTTTTACAGGCTCAAATTCATCAATATCAAGAATTGATGCTGTTTTTCTATTAATGCTTTTTGGTGGCTTCCTCTATTATATTTTCAGACAATTAAAAACACAACGGCCTGAAGAAATTGACGTTTCTCCGAAGTCAAATGGTCAAATTACATTGCTGATCATTCTTGGATTCGCAGGATTAATAATTGGTGGAAAACTAGTGGTAGACAATGCCGTCTCAATTGCAACAGATCTAGGAGTAAGTCAGAAAATCATTGCGTTAACAATTATTGCCGCAGGAACTTCTTTACCTGAATTAGTGACGTCCGTTGTTGCCGCCATGAAAAAGAACAGCGACATCGCAATTGGAAACGTAGTTGGCTCGAATATCTTTAATTTATTATTGGTGTTACCGATTTCAGCTTTAATAAATCCGATTCAGTACAATACCAACTTTAATCAGGACTTGCTGATTTTAAGTGGTGGAACTATCTTCGTAGTAATTGCAATTTTTACAGGAAAGAGTCGGAATATTAGTAGAATTCAAGGTTCGATTTTGCTGGTTTCTTACTTGCTTTATACCGTTTATTTGGTTTCAAAAGAACTTTAAATCAGGTATAATTATCTGACGTTAATCTTCTTGTTCAGAATTTTCTAAAGATGAAATTAGTATCGTTTTCACTTGTGTCAATGCATCGTCTTTCGCTTCTGCAAATGAAATCCCGTATTTTCTAATGATGTTTTTCAAATTTTCAGGATAATTTGATAAAATGGCGTCGTAGTAATTATCTAATATGTTTTGGCTCGGCATTTCAAATTTAATGCGAAGCTGAAATCTTCTCAAAAGTGCTTTGTCAATCATTTCTACGTGATTCGTGGCGCAAATTAACAATGCATTTTTCGGATAATAGTCAATCAATTGAATGATGGAATTAACGAGTCGTCGCATTTCACCCACATCTTTATCGTCCGTTTCGCGTTCTTTTCCAATTTGATCGAATTCATCTAAAAATAAAACCGCTTTTTCTCGTGCTGCTTTGTCAAAAACCTGCTTTACGTTTTGAGCCGTTTCGCCAATTCGTGAACAAACTACATTGCTCAAGTTTAAAATCACTAAAGGTTTGCCTAAAGCTTTCGCAATAGCTTTTGCAGTAGTGGTTTTCCCGCAACCCGAACTTCCGTAAAGTAAAACCTTATTATTGATGGGCAAATTGAACTTAGATAATTCTTCGACATACTTATACTCTTTCAATAAGTTGTGAATATTTTTTTCATTTTCAGAATCGAAAATGATGTCTTTTAAATCAACATCTTGCTTGTCGGTAATGACTAAATCGAATAATTGCATGTGAAAATCGTGTAGTGGTTTTGACTGCAAAAATAACCTAATAAATACACTTTATGCTAACAAACCAATCCATATTCAATAACGATGAGGTAAAAAAAAACTCCTAATTAATTAGGAGCTTTTAGTTATTTTATTAATGTGCTTTCAACTTTTCAAAAGTAGTTGTCAGTAATTTTTTCATTTTATCAGTCGCACCGCTAACGGCTTTTTCAATCGTATCTGCGTGATTGGTAACGGCAACTGGATTTTTTCCGGCTAGACGTACTTCAATCATACATCGTTTATCATCGACGCCAAATTTATCATTGTTTTCATCACCTACGTGAACTTCAACTCTGGTAATTTTATCTTCAAAGCGTTTTAAACTTTCCGTGATTTCTTCTGAAAAGTGACTTTGCATTCTCTCGTGTCCTTCTACTGTTTTGTCTGTATTGAATTGTATTTGCATAATTAGTTTTTTTTAATTTATAGCTACTCAAATTTAAGCAACACACTTAACAAAAGCCATTCAATTAGTAAAAAATTGTGACACATAAAGCGTTATTTTTATCGTGAAAATAAATTCTATTCCTACAATTTCAATCGGTAAAGATAACTTTGATATATTTGTATCATGCTTCAAAATTTCATTCCTTCAAAATAAATGCGGTACCTCTTATTACTTTTAGCTTGCCTGACTTTAGCAACTTCTTTTGCGCAAGAAGATTTGCCTAAAACAACTGTTGATACTACCTTTTTTACGAAAGTGGATTCACTGTATCGGGAAGATCAGTTTTATGTTGGCATAAATTATAATTTATTGACGAATGTGCCAAAAGGAGTTCGACAAAATGGATTTTCATCTGGAATTTCGGCTGGTTTTCTTCGAGACATGCCGCTTAACGAGAAACGGACGTTTGCAATTGCCGTTGGAGCAGGTCTATCGTATGCCAATTACCGACAGAATTTAGTTATCAATGAAGAATTTGGAACTAAAAATTACGAGATCGTTGACGATGCAGATCTTTCAAAAGGAAAAATTGAGCAATTTTTTATTGATGTTCCCATTGAATTCCGATGGCGAAACTCGACGCCAACATCGTATAAGTTTTGGCGTATTTATACTGGTTTTAAGGTTCAATACGCAATTTACGACAGAAGCAAACACGAAGGAATTGGGTTCAGCTACAGTGTTACAAATAATAAAGACTTAAACAAGCTTCAGTTTGGACCTTATATTGCCGTTGGATTTAACACGTGGAATTTTCAAGCCTATTATGGTTTGAATCCCATGTTTAAAAATGTTACTGTGAATAATGAGTCCTTGAAAATGAAGACGCTAAATCTTGGACTGATGTTTTATATTCTATAACCAAAAATATAAGAGTCCAATTTGTGGCAAACTTCCAATCAATCCCCCTAAAATTAATTCCGTGGGCGTGTGTGCTTTCATAGCCAGACGCGAAGATGCGACAAAACCGTTACAAAGAAGTAAAGGAACAATAACCCACAACATTCGTACATTATAATGCATGCTGATTCCGATTACGAATACGGTAAGTGATGCAATCGCTAATTGGTGCAAACTCACTTTAAATTTGGTAAACAAAAATACAAATGCCCAAAATGTGCTGATAAAACTCGCTAAAAAGAAAAAGTACAAAATAGGGAAGTAGTCAATCGTAATGCTTTTTCGAATCAAAATTAAAAGTAAGATTGCGTGAATTAATAAAGGCAATCTACGTTGATTTTTGTGTGCTAACATGATGGAATCTACTTTTCCAAGAGAAAGTAAAAGGTAATAAATCGTCAGTGGAATGAAGATGGTAATGATGACAATTTGAATAATGACCAAATATACTTCACGATAATCATAGCTGTGTTTGCCAAAAAAGAAAAACAAAATTACCGCATAAACCGATATAAATAACGGATGAAATAAATAGGAAAATGCAGGTAGGATTTTTCTCAACATAGGTGTTTGCTTACATTTTTTTCCGCATTCTAGCCACAGGAATGTCAAGTTGTTCGCGGTATTTCGCAATCGTTCTTCTTGCAATTGGATAGCCTTTTTCTTTTAAAAGTTCAGCAAGTTGATCGTCCGGAAATGGTTTTTTCTTGTCTTCTGCTTCAATAATGTTTTGCAAAATTTTCTTAATTTCCAAAGTCGAAACATCTTCCCCTTGGTCATTTTTCATTGCTTCGGAGAAAAATTCTTTAATCAATTTCGTTCCATAAGGCGTTTCCACGTATTTACTATTCGCCACACGAGAAACGGTCGAAATATCAAGGCCAACTAAATCCGCAATATCTTTTAGAATCATCGGTCGCAACTTGGTTTCGTCGCCTTCTAAAAAGAAATCTTCTTGGTAATGCATAATGGCATTCATTGTCACATAAAGGGTTTCCTGACGTTGCTTAATCGCGTCAATAAACCATTTTGCCGAATCAAGTTTCTGCTTAATAAACTGAACCGCATCTTTCTGCGAATTCGATTTATCCCGCGAATCCTTATACGTCTGCATCATTTCCTGGTAATCTTTCGAAACATGTAAAGACGGAGCATTTCTGCCATTCAAACTCAATTCTAGTTCGCCATCCACAATCCTGATGGTAAAATCGGGAACCACATTCTCCGTAATCTTACTGTTTCCTGCAAAAGAACCACCTGGTTTTGGATTTAGTTTTTCAATTTCGTGAACCGCTTTTTTAAGCAATTCATTCGTGCAATCGTATTTTTGTAAAAGCTTGTCGTAGTGTTTTTTGGTAAACGCGTCAAACTGATTCTCGATAATGTCAGTCGCTAAATCAACAGATTCTGTTGGTGTTTTGTGCTTCAATTGCAACAACAAACACTCCTGCAAATCACGAGCACCAACTCCTGAAGGTTCTAATTGATGAATGACGTGCAGAATCTTTTCTACTGCAGCTTCGTCGGTATAAATGGCTTGCGTAAACGCCATATCATCCACAATATCAGGAATACTTCTTCGGATGTAACCCATGTCGTCAATGCTTCCAACCAAGAATTCAGCAATTTGACGTTCGTTATCATTCAGGATAAACGTATTTAACTGATTAATTAAATCCTGGTGAAAACTCCACGAAGCCGCTAGAGGCGAATCGCGTTCGTCTTCTTCACTGTAATTATTGACTTGCGTTTTGTAATCCGGCGTTTCGTCGTCGCTTAAATATTCATCAATGTTGATGTCTTCTGCTTCAATGCGTTCGTTGTCGTCATTATCATCATAATCATCGTCTTCAAACTCGAGTTCATCGTTTTCATATTCCTCTTCTTCGCTTCCTTCAAGTGCAGGATTTTCGTTCATTTCTTCTTTCAAACGTTGTTCAAAAGCTTGCGTAGGCAATTGAATTAACTTCATCAACTGAATTTGCTGAGGAGATAATTTTTGAGATAATTTTAAATTTAAAAACTGCTTAAGCATTTTAAGAAATTATGATTTAAGATTTATGAATTATGATTTTAATTGTAAGGTTTGAAGCTTCAAGTTACGAAACATTAATGTTGGAAATTAATATTCTTGGACTAAAACCTCGGTAGGTATGTTTAAAGTTGCACTTAATTTTCTAATCATTCCTAAAGTTAGTTTGCGTTTGCCATTAAGAATTTCACTTACACGACTGGTAAAACCAACAGCTTCTGCCAAGTCCTTCTGTTTCATTCCCATTTGTTCCATGCGAAATTTTATCGCTTGAATTGGGTCGGGCATTCCAATCGGATAGTGTTCATCTTCATATTTTTCAATTAAAATAGACAACACTTCTGCCTCATCTCCATCAGGTGTATCAACTTCAGCGTGAAAAATTACTTCTAATCGCTCCAATGCTTCGTCGTAATCTTGCTCTGTTTTAATTGCTTTTATTTCCATGTCAAATATTATTTGCGTCTATTTTATCGTATTCTTTGTGCGTCCCTATAAATCGAATAAATGCCCATTTTCTTATAAAATTTATTTCTACAATTAAACGGTACTTGTTTCCACAGATATTAAAAACGACCTTGTTGTTTCTTAAAATGCTCGCTGATGCATATTGCAACTTAATTTCATTTGGAGTGTTCCAGTCTGCTTTTGACGCTTCACGAAACCAAACCAGAAGTTGCTGTTCGCTATCAGGATTCAATTCCCAAAAATATCGTAAGGTTCGTTTAGCAAGTACTCTCAAAATGTAAGTTTAAAACAAAGATAACAAAAAAATACCACAGCGGTAACAAATAGGGATTGTTTGATTCAGCACTGATAATTTATTACATGAAAGTATTTGAAAATAAAAGGTTTAAAGCTGCTGAAGATTTCAACAACTTTAAACCTGAAACTTTAAACTAACTATTTTTTAAAACTCCGCATTCCCAGGCGTTCTTGGAAAAGGAATCACATCTCTAATATTAGTCATACCCGTCACGAACAGCACAAGTCTTTCAAAACCAAGTCCGAAACCAGAGTGAACTGCACTTCCAAATCGTCTTGTATCCAAGTACCAAGACAACTCTTCTTCATCAATTCCCAATACTTTCATTTTTTCTACTAAAACGTCGTAACGTTCCTCTCTTTGTGAACCACCAACGATTTCGCCAATTCCAGGGAATAAAATATCCATCGCACGAACTGTTTTACCGTCTTCGTTCAGTCGCATGTAAAATGCTTTGATATTGGCAGGATAATCAAACAAGATTACCGGACATTTAAAGTGTTTTTCAACCAAGAAACGTTCGTGTTCTGACTGTAAATCAGCACCCCATTCGTTAATGATATAGTTGAATTTCTTCTTTTTATTTGGTGTTGAATTTCTCAAAATATCAATCGCCTCCGTGTAAGAAACACGTTTGAAGTTGTTCTCTAAAACAAAATTCAATTTGTCTAACAAAGCTAATTCGCTTCTTTCCGCTTGCGGTTTTGATTTTTCCTCCTCAAGCAATCTGCCTTCTAAGAATTTTAAATCATCGCCACATTTATCCATCGTGTATTTAATCACGTATTGAATAAAATCTTCGGCAAGATCCATATTGTCGTTCAAATCATTAAACGCAACTTCCGGCTCAATCATCCAGAATTCCGCCAAGTGACGCGAAGTATTTGAGTTTTCAGCTCTAAATGTAGGTCCAAAAGTATAAACTTGACCCAAAGCCATTGCATACGTTTCTGCTTCTAACTGTCCGGAAACGGTTAAATTGGTATGCTTTCCAAAAAAATCTTTTTTGTAATCAATTGCACCTTCTTCGTTTTTAGGCAGTTTATCCATTGGCAATGAAGTGACCTGGAACATTTCGCCCGCACCTTCAGCATCCGCACCCGTAATTACCGGCGTGTTTACATATACAAAACCTTTTTTCTGAAAATAACTATGAACAGCAAAAGCCAAAACCGAGCGAACACGCATAATTGCTCCAAAAGCATTTGTGCGAACTCTCAAATGTGCATTTTCACGTAGAAATTCTAATGAGTGTTTTTTAGGTTGCATTGGGAATTTATCCGGGTCTGAATCACCTAGAATTTCAATCTTTTTAACTTGAATTTCATACGTCTGACCTGCACCTTTACTTTCTACCAATTCACCCGTAACCGAAACCGCAGCTCCAGTTGTGATTCGTTTCAAAATTTCGTCAGGCGTGTTTTCAAAATCTACCACACACTGAATATTATTAAGCGTCGAGCCGTCATTTAAAGCAATAAACTGGTTATTTCTAAAAGTCCGTACCCATCCTTTTGCATTTACTTCTTGAAGTGTCGTCGTGCTTTTCAGCAAGTCTTTAACTTTTGTATGTTTCATTTTTCAGCTTAAATAAGTGTTTACATAAAAAAGATTCCGAAAGTCTCGAAATCCGATACAAATATAATTGATTTCTTTCTAAAAGCCGACCATTATAACATCTTCAATGGTTGTTTTTGGAGCTTAATCCAGCTATCCGCTGCAATCTTTTAAATTTATAGCCCATGGTTTAAACCATGGGCTATAAATTTAAAAGGATTTCCACTACTATCTGGGCTATGGGATTAGGGAATGTTGAGGTGTTGGGAATTAAAATTGAGGTTTATTCCTATTTTTAGTTGTTATCGCGAGCGTATCGGTCGTGACTATTATAATTTTTAGAACTGATAAAGTTGCACGAGCGGAGACGATCGCGAAAGCGGGGTGATTGTTTTTTGTAATTAGGTTATTCCATATTATATTCATCACTCAAACTACCTCGTAAATACATTCTTTGTAAACTGATTACTTCTTCAAATCCCCCACTATAAAAGTTGTAAGAACCCTTCATATCTTTATTATAAACGCCTATTATCGTAACATAGCCTTGATAGGGAGGTTCAATTTCAAATTTTCGCATTGGTAAATTTCCGTAGTATAAATAGATACCGTTTTTATATATACCTGTGATAAAATCATTTTTTGAAATATAAATTGCCCTACCGTCGTGCTCATTAGAAAAGTATCCTTGAACTTTTACTTTTCTTTTGTGATATTTATTGGGATTCGCAATTAATTCGATAAGTGATATACTTTTAATTTCTTCTTTTTGAATTGAAGATTTACAGCCCAAAATGATTATTAAGAATGCAATTGTAGAAAAAAAATATCTCATAATATTTTTGTTAATTTTATTAAAAGAACGAAAATGTTATTTCAAATTACCCCCGATAGTACAGATTTGTAATACGTGCCCACTAAAACAACCTTTAACCCCATAACCTTTTACCTAAATACCAGCTAAAAACTCTAAATCATTCCCAAGGAAATTTCTCTAACTTCCTTATTCGGGGTAATCCACCACCATGATTTTCTGAATCGGGATAATCTTCAATCCATTTACAAGAATTTTCATCAACATAATAAGTTATCCATCCAGATTCATCCGTACTAACTTTAAAAAGCAATTTATTTTTATCAATTGATGTTTCATCTTTTAAAATTTTCTCTAATTCCATTCCCATTTTATCAAGCGTCGAATTACTAATGGCATCTGAAAAATGTCTGTGAATGAAAATGTTTTCAAAATTGTTCAAATCACTAATAATCATTTTTGATTTATCTAATTCTGCAAACTTTTTAAATAAACCCGTTTTGTCATAGATAATCTTAAAATCGTTCATTAATCCCCAAGCGATAAATATTGTTTTGTCTGAATGACTGAAGAATTTGTCTAATTCTATTAAGTGAATTCTGTTTTCTTCTGAAATTAAATACTCCAAGAAAATTTTATTATTACTTTTCGCCATTCCAGTAGTTGGAAACCCTATTAATTCAACGAATGAAATTTTACTTGCCTGATTACTTTCAACTTTCAATTTAGAAAAAATTCGATGATATCTTTTACCATCCCCTTTGTAGTTTGGCAATAAAAAAGGGTGATGAATAGTGTGCTTTTCCCAAAAACTAATTCCGTCAGTTAAATAGTCAGCAACAAAATTAAACATTTCTTTACTTTCTAAATCAATAGCCCAATTCGGGTCACGTCCTACAAATAAAACCTTTGCATCAGCAGGATTTGCACCTTGATAATTTTTTATCTTATATAAATTATTGAGTAATACAGATGGGTGCTTTTGAAAACCGATATCTTTCATATTAAAAAATTTGTTTATTGATTCAAAACTTATAGCTTCTATAAAACTTATTCTTAAATATATAACAATCGAAACTTTACAAGCAAAACATATAATCAATTTTGGACTTGATCTTTAATCTCTTAATCATTATTGTGAATCAAAGCATCCTTGCTACAACTTCGTCTTCGGCAAATTATCAATCGCCTCATCACTCGGTTCAATAATATCAATTCTTGGTTCAGCCAATTCCTGTTTATTAGCCAATGTTTTATTCAACGTCAAAACCAAAGCGGGAAGCAACATCAAATTAGACAGCATTCCGAAAAACAATGTTACAGCAACCAAACCTCCCAAAGCAATTGTACCTCCAAAGCTTGAAACTAAAAATACAGAGAAACCAAAAAACAAAACGATAGACGTGTAAAACATACTCAAACCTGCATCTGCAAAAGTAGAGAAAACCGACTTCTTGATTTTCCAGTTGTTCTTTTTCAATTCCTCTCGGTATTGTGCTAAAAACCGAATCGTATCATCCACCGAAAGCCCAAACGCAATTCCAAAAACCAATATTGTGGAAGGTTTTAACGGAACTCCCATATACCCCATAATTCCTGCCGTAAGAAGTAACGGAAGCAAGTTGGGGATGAGCGAAACGATGACCATTTTAAACGACCGAAACATAAAACCAACTAAAAATCCAGTCAGTAAAATAGCAAAAACCAATGAGGTCAATAAATTATGCAACAGGTAATTCGTTCCTTTCTGAAACACGTATGCTTTTCCCGTTATTGTAACCGTATATTGCTTTTCGGGGAATATTTTAGTTATTTCTTTCCGCAATTCATCTTCAATTTTTTGAATATTTTGCCCGCTTTCATCCCGCATAAATGTGGTAATTCGAGCATATTGTCCGGTGGAATCTACATAGCTTTTCATCACGTTGTCTTTGCCACCTTTCGCCGTATTCTTGGCATAGGATAAAATAAAACTTTGCTCTTGATTGGTGGGTAATTCATAATATTCGGCATTGCCGTTATAGTAGGCTTGCTTTGAATATTTAACCAAATTCACAATCGAAATGGGTTTTGAAAGTTCGGGAATGTCATTGATAACGGTTTGCAATTCGTCCACTCTTCGAAGCGTAGCAAGTTTCATCACACCCTTTTTCCGTTTGGTATCAATCATGATTTCCAACGGCATCACGCCATCAAATTCCTTTTCGAAGAACAAAATATCTTTAAAGAACGCTTCCTTTTTCGGCATGTCTTCTATCAAGCTTCCTGAAACCCGAATTTGATAAATCCCGATGATACTAATGACCAAAAGTAGAATAGAAATCATGTAAATAGACAAGCGACTTTCGCGAATGTGATGCAAAATCCAATCCATAAACGTACCTACCGATTGCGAATCCAGGTGTTTCAAATGACGCTCATTTGGCGGAGCTACATAACTGTGAAATATAGGAATGATAATCAAACAAAGGAAAAACAAGCCCATAATATTGAGCGACGTCACGATGCCAAATTCAATCAGCAAATCATTATTTGAAACAATAAACGTAGCAAAACCAATAGCTGTCGTCAGATTAGTCATCAATGTTGCCATTCCAATTTTCGTCGTTACCCGTTGCAACGCTTTTGCTTTATTATGGTGGGTTTTATATTCCTGGTGGTATTTATTGGTCAGAAAGATACAGTTGGGAATTCCAATTACGATGATTAATGTGGGAACCAATGCCGTTAAAACTGTGATTTCATAATGCAACAATCCGAGTGTTCCAAAGGACCATGCCACCCCAATTAGCACAATGACTAACGAAATTAAAGTAGCTTTAAAACTGCGAAAGAAGAAGTAAAACAACAAACAAGTTACCAATAAAGACATGCCGATGAAAAGTCCGATTTCGCCTTTTATGGTTTCCGTATTCATCGTTCGGATGTACGGCATTCCCGAAACGCGAAGGTCAATTCCTGTTTTTTCTTTAAAGAGTTTAACTTGAGGAATCAACTTTTCTAATATAAAATCCTTCCGAATAGGCGTGTTGACAATGGCTTTGTCCAAATAAACCGCAGCGCGAATACTTCCCGATTTCTTGTTGAATAAAAGTCCTTCGTAAAAAGGCAAATCATTAAATAATTCCTTCTGAATTTTCTTTAGATAAGCGGGATTCGCCGTTTGAGAAACGTCTACAAAGTTGGTTAATTCAAAGGTTTGTAGGGAATCGTTCTTGGTTAGTTTTTTTAAATTTGACACAGATAGAACCAAATCCGTTTCCTTGTCTTTCTCTAGATTATGCATCATTTCGCCCCAAGCTTTGTAGGCTTTTGGAGTAAATAATACGTCGTCGTGCAACCCGATGATGACGAGATTTCCTTCTTCGCCAAATTTTTCTAGAAACGCATTGTATTCAATATTGACGCTGTCGTCTTCCGGAAGTAAGTTAGCTTCGGTATAGGTGAAGCTAATGTTTTTCCACTGTAAACCTAGGAAAATAGTGATAAGTGCCACAATGGACAACATGAGTATTTTATTTCGAAGTACGATTCGGGCAACCAATTCCCAAAATCCCAAACTAAACCATTTAATCATTTGCATAAATTTTCGAATTGCAAAGGTACAGAAATCGGTGGTTTATCTGTTTTTTTATGTGTAATTCGTGACTGAAGTTTTTACACAGATTTCACTAATTAACACGGATTAAATATTAAGAATTGGTGTATGGCTTTTTTCTTCTCACCACAAATTGCAGAAATTTTCACAAATCAAGATTTAAAAATTTGCGAAAATTTGCTTAATTTGTGGTTGAATATTTTTACACAAATTTCACAAATTAACACGAATTAATTTTAAAAATTAATGTATGACTTTTTTCATCTCACCATAATTTTCATAAATCAAGATTTAAAAATTTGCGAAAATTCGCGTAATTTGTGGTTGAATATTTTTACAGAAATAAAGTTTCAATAAATTCGTGAAAATCTGTGAAATTCGTGTCTTCCTTTTTTCCTACCAGCAATAAATTTTAGAGAAAAGTGCAATTCGCGTCTAAATATTTCTTTCATTATCTTTGCCACCTCAAAACTCATATATGAATTGGATTTTATTGATAATTGCAGGTTTTTTTGAAGTAGGATTTGCAACTTGTTTAGGCAAAGCTAAAGAAACTACGGGAACGATTTCAGGAATGTGGATGGTTGGTTTTTTTGTCTGTCTATCCATCAGCATGTATTTACTTTATCGCGCGACTTTATCATTACCCATTGGAACTGCTTATGCGGTTTGGACCGGAATTGGTGCCGTTGGAACTGTATTAGTAGGCGTTTTTATATTTAAAGAACCGGCGACTTTTTGGAGAATATTTTTCTTAACCACATTAATTGTTTCAATTGTCGGTTTGAAATTTGTTTCCAATTAAAAGCCCAAATCAAGTATAAAAGTTGCTTTTATAGCAATATTATCTTCAAAATTCTGCAACTGATTCGGCCCAAAACGGTAAAAACCGGAAAGCCCAAAACCTTTGAAAATCTTATTAAGTTCGATACCACTTTCAAGGTAGCCGTCGTCTAGGGTTTTATAATTAATTCCCAAATGTTGTTCGGGCTTTTGCATCGTTCCCCAACCCATTCTCGTAACTAGAACCAAGGAAGGCTTGACTTTTTTAAATAAAGTCACCCGTTGAAATGCGTGTTTAACTTGGAAAAAGGCATACCGACTGCTGAAGAATTCGTTGAAATACATCGTTTCAAAACTGTTTTTTCCTGCAATAGTCAAACGTTGTAAAATCTTGTCGTTATTCAAATTATTTGGCGACATATTGTACAAATGCGTCAGCGGAATGTCACCAATTCCGATTCCAATTTCTGAATAGAACGTAGTTTTCTGTCCGTTAATGTATTTTTTTTGAATGTCAATACGAAGGTCAAATTTGGTGTATTCAAAATCATTTCCCACGAAACCAGGCAAGGATTTAGTGACTTGAAAAGTAAATTTTGGATAGTTTTTCTCAATTTCTAATCGGCCGGAAGGCGTTAACATAAAAGCGCTAAACGGATTCCATTGCAACGAAACCATGAACGTGGTCAATGTAAATCGGTCGTGTAATTTGTCTTTGTATTTAAAGGTATAATCGAATGTTGGCTCCACTTTTGCTTGACTTAATTCCCAAATACTTTCCGTTTTGGGAATAATTTTCGTTTCTACAAAACCTCGAATTTGCTTGTAATTGTAAAAAGTACTGACGTTGATGGGACGTGGGTCGTAAATTTTAAAAATACGTTTGTCAATCGCAAAAGAAGTACTTGCAATCTCGCGTAAATCATCGGTATACGAACCGCCAAACCAAGTTGTAGAAGCTTTTCCCAACCGAATCGCACCACCATATTTGTATTTCAATTCATCATCTTTCAAACCATAAGCTATATAACCGTCGAGTTTGAAAATATCAGATAATTTTTCATTGGTAACGCCGCCAAAACCAAATCGGAATCCTTCATAATTGTTATATTTAATCAAATAACGCAAATCAATATCGAGAATACTCACGGGAACATAACCATCTAAAATCCGACGTCCAATGTTTAATTTCCGTTCAAGTCCTCTTGAAATCACAAGGCTGTCTAATGATTTATAGGTTTCAATTCCTCTAAAATCGAGCGTGTCTTTTCGGTTTTGTTGCCAGAATAAATCACTCTTTTTAATTGCATCGTCTTTAATTTGAATTGCAAGTGTTTTTCGGGAAATGACCAAAGGCTGATTGAATTCGTGTTCGTAATAAACCGATTTTGAAATAAGTTGGATTAAATCAGACGGTGCTTTTTCGCTCGCATTTTGAAAATTTTCAAAGCTATCTTCTTCAAAGTGAATTTGTCCACCTAAAATTTTGATGTTTTCTTTATTGTTTCCTTTAATAATTTTGAGTGTTCGTGTACTCGGAAACCATAAATCTTGTTCAGGGAAATAGATATAATCATGAGTCGCACTGACGTCAATGATGTTTTTAATTCGTACTACGGCTTTGGCCACGCCATAATTTTCAGCATCTATGTACAAAATGCCATTCAATCCATTTTTCTTATCCTTCTTTTTATCCGAAAAGAATATCAGATACGTCTTACGATTTTGAATGGAAAGTGTGTCTAAAATTTTGAAGGAATAATCCTGCAAAGCGTTTGTTCCTAAAGGTCCATTGTACCGGTTTTCTAACAAGTCATACTGATTGCCGTAAATCGAAAACGACTGCAAATTGAGTCCAATCAATTCATAAATTGGCTTTTTGAAACCTGCCATTTTTGTAGCTTCTACCGTTTCTTTAATATGTGTGCCGTCAAACTGAACTTTTGATATTTTTTCCGTTTGGTAAATATGCCGTTTACTAACTATTTTCTTGAAGGTAAAATTGGTAGAATCCAGCTTTACAAATTTCCGAACCCGGCGATTGGTAACAAATATCGAATCTAAAGTGCCGTTAATAGAATCAGGATTTGCAGTAATTACGAGTTTATTGTAGACTTTAAACTGAAAAAATCGAAGTTTTCGTTCCGGGTCGTTGTTGTTTTTATGCTCAATTACTTTTTCAATAATCCCAATTGCAGGATTTTTACCAACAATAACTTCGCTCAAATTTTCAGATATCGGATTGAGTTGAATCAGAAGATTTTTCTGTTTTCTTGCTAGTATTTTTTGCGATTCGAAACCCACATAAGAAACCGTAATCGAATCACTAACGCGAATGTTATTCAAAATGAAATTCCCATCTACATCACCGACAATAAATGAATTAGAAGTAGAAATTGAAGCAAACGGCAATGGTTTTTTAGTGGTTCCATCAATTATCCGACCCGTAATCTCGAATTGAGCTTGAACGGAACACGTAATTAATAAGACCAAGTAAATAAGATGCTTCATATTGTTCGGAGCCAAATTTGGCAAACCATTTTCTGCGACAAAAGTAAGTTACTTGCATAAAAAAATCCACTCTTTTAAGTGGATTTTAATAGTATTTCTTTGAAGAATAGAAAATTATACTTTCATAATTTCAGCTTCTTTCACCACTAAAAGTTCGTCAATTTGTTTGATGTAAGCATCCGTTAATTTTTGAACTTGTGCTTCAGCATCTTTACAAATATCTTCAGAAGTTCCGTCTTTTTCTTGCTTTTTAATATCAGAATTCGCGTCTTTACGAGCGTTTCTAATACCAATTTTTGCATCTTCTGCTTCCACTTTAGCTTGTTTAGCCAACTCCCGACGACGTTCTTCCGTTAAAGGTGGAACAGAAATAATGATTAAATCACCATTGTTCATTGGGTTGAAACCAATATTGGCAAGCATAATCGCTTTCTCGATCGGCTGAATCATGTTTTTTTCAAACGGCTGTAACGTAATTGTTCGAGCATCCGGAACACTGATTTTAGAAACCTGTGACAAAGCAGTTGCCGAACCGTAATAATCTACAAAAACACTTCCTAACATCGATGGAGATGCTTTTCCAGCACGAATGTTTGTAAATGCTTTTTCTAAATGCGCAATAGAACCAATCATCGATTCCTTTGTACTGTCTAATATAAAATCAATTTCTTCAGTCATAATTTTTAGTTTAAGGGTTTAAAGCTTATTAGGTCAAAAGGCTACACTCATAACCAGTTAACCTCATAACCTTTTAAACTTTATTTATTTACTAACGTTCCAATATTTTCTCCTTCGCAAATTTTAAGCAAATTCCCAGGTTTGTTCATGTCAAAAACCACAATTGGCAATTCATTTTCTTGGCTTAATGTAAAAGCGGTTGTGTCCATTACATTCAATCCTTTGGCCAATACATCTTCAAATGAAATACGTTCAAATTTAGTTGCCGAAGCATCTTTTTCCGGGTCAGAAGTATAAATTCCATCCACACGTGTTCCTTTCAAAATTACATCTGCATTGATTTCAACACCTCTCAAAACTGCTGCAGTATCCGTAGTGAAATAAGGATTTCCAGTTCCTGCACCAAAAATCACAATCCGACCTTTTTCTAAATGTCGAACCGCTCTTCTCTTAATATAAGGTTCTGCAATTGCTTCAATTTTCAAAGCCGTTTGCAAACGCGTCAGCATTCCTTTGTCTTCCAAAGCTCCTTGAAGCGCCATTCCGTTAATAACGGTAGCAAGCATTCCCATATAATCGCCTTGAACGCGGTCCATGCCGTTACTTGCTCCAGCAACTCCTCTAAAAATGTTTCCACCACCAATAACAATCGCGATTTCCACCCCTTGTTCGTGAATAGTTTTGATATCATCAGCATATTCGGCTAAACGAATAGGGTCAATTCCGTACTGACGGTCGCCCATTAATGCTTCGCCACTCAATTTTAGAAGAATTCTTTTGTATTTCATTCGTGTGTTATTTTTTGGAATTTCGCTTACGCAAAAGTAATCTGGGTCAACAGAAATTTAATTCTCAAGCACCATTTTACGCTTTGCAAGTGCAAATATAGACAATTCCTTTTTTTCTTTTTAGAAAATTGTGCTTATGTGACTTTTATCACATGCGGACTTTAGTAGAATTGTATCTTTGTATCGCAATAAAAATATTTAAAAGAAATACAGATGAAAGATATAATTCCAAATAGTTTAGCCAATTCCTACTCCTACGAAGAGTACCGAAATAAAATTAAAGATTTATTAGCCGAAGGTAAAAGTTCAGGTGACGAACAATCAGACGAAATTTTGGCTTATAGCCAATTGAACGAAACTCGAATGAATCGTTTAGACAAAACTATCAAAATAACGCCTGAAACAGAAGCGTTTTTGTCAGTATTAAATACCGAATATATTTGGCTTGTTTTGTCGGAAGGTTGGTGTGGTGACGCGGCTCAAATTTTGCCAATCATAAATAAAATGGCACAAGTTTCCGATAAAGTAGAGTTGAAAATTGCTTTCAGAGATGAGAATCCTGAATTGATGAATTTGTATTTAACAAACGGTGGAAAATCCATTCCGAAGATGATAATTTTGGACAAGAACACACTAGAAGTTCTTGCTGATTGGGGTCCAAGACCAGCTGACGCGATAAAATTAATTCTAGATTATAAAGCAAAACACGGCATTGTAGATGAAATTGCAAAAGCAGATTTGCAAATGTGGTATTTACACGATAAAGGAGTTTCGACTCAGAAAGAAATTGTAAGTTTGCTTAAATAATAATCTTCTTTGAAAAAATAGTAAACAAAAATCCCTTTAAAATTATTTTTAAAGGGATTTTGTATTTTTATTAATCTTTCTGTTTTTCCGCCATTCTTTAAAAAGCTTTTTAGATTCTTCTAAAGTGTGAAAATCCCCCTCCTCCGCTTCTTTGATTAAATTTTCAAAAGCTTCTTGAGACATCGGTTTGCAAGGAGTGGCAAGGTTTTCTGCTTTTTGTTCTGATGGTTGCATAACAAGGAATTTTAAATAGTAAGTAAATTTACTAAATTTTCAGATACGTACTTGCTTTGTTTTTAAAACTTTACAATTATAAATGGGCCAAATTTTCAGGAGAAAAAGCATTTTCAACCGAATAATCACCAATTTTAGTTCTTCGTAATGCCGTTAAATGTGAACCCGATTGCATTGCTTTTCCAAAGTCATACGCCAAAGAACGAATATAAGTTCCTTTCGAACATTTTACTCTAAAATCAATTTCAGGTAAATCAATTCTCGTAATTTCAAATTCGTAAATCGTAGTTTTTCTAAAAGCGATTTCCACCTCTTCACCAGCACGAGCGTGTTCGTAAAGTCGTTTTCCGTCTTTTTTAATCGCTGAAAATATAGGCGGCTTTTGGTCAATTTCACCCAAGAATTGCTTCACAGTTTCGTGAATTAAAGCTTCGTCAATATGTGAAGTTGGAAATGTTTCATTAATTTCTGTTTCTAAATCATACGATGGAGTGGTAGCACCAATGTAGAAAGTTCCCATATATTCTTTGGCTTGACTTTGAATTTCAGAAATTGTTTTGGTAAATTTTCCTGTGCAAACAATTAAAAGTCCTGTTGCCAAAGGGTCTAACGTTCCAGCGTGACCAATTTTAAATTTCTTGGGAAGTCCAACTCTATTAATTAAATGATATTTTAATTTGTTGACCGCTTGAAATGAACTCCAAGTTAAAGGTTTATCTACCAATAAAATTTGTCCTTCTTGGTATTGTTCAATAGTTAATTTGTCCATTATTTAGTGTAGAAATAAATCAACAAAGCAATTCCGATAATGATTCTGTACCAACCCCAAAATTTAAAACCATATTTCGTCAATACAGTAATGAATGTTTTAACTGCAAGTAAAGCAACTACAAACGCCACAATATTTCCAATAATGAATAAATTAATGTGATTTTGGTCTTGCAAAATCATTTCAAAACCTTTCATTTCAGTTGCCGTTCCTTTGCCCCAAGTTTTTACAAAAATAGAATAGACGGTAACCGCTAACATCGTAGGAACCGCTAAAAAGAAAGAGAATTCAGCCGAAGCTTTTCTGCTCAAACCTTGTGTCATTCCACCAATTATCGAAGCTGCAGAACGAGAAGTTCCCGGCATCATCGCTAGACATTGCCAAAAACCAATGATAACTGCTGTTTTGATTGAAATGTCTTTTTCATCCAGAACTCGTGGATTCTTAAACCAATTGTCCACAAATAAAAGCACCACTCCACCTAAAATCAAAACAGAAGAAATGGCAATTTGGTTTCCTAAAACGGCTTCAATCATATCGTCAAAAAGAAACCCTAAAACCAATGCAGGAATTACGGCAAAAATTAATTTGATATAAAAATTGAAATTTGAAAAGTCAAAGAATTTCTTCCAATACAAAACTACAATCGCCAAGATGGCACCAAATTGTATCGAAACTTGAAACATTTTTAGAAATTCGCTTTCGCCCATTCCTAAAATTGACGCAAGAAAACCCATGTGGGCGGTTGAGGAAATAGGCAAAAACTCGGTAAGACCTTCAATAATGGCAATCAGAATGGCTTGTAACGTATCCATAAATTAGTGTTCAGTGTTCAGAATATTAGTGTTCAGTCGTAAGGAGTCTTCAGTATTCAGATTTATAGTATTCAGTCTTTTCTAGTAATCAGTATAGTTCGAACTGACCACTAATTTAACTGACCACTGATTACTTCTTCTTAAGTATCGCATAAATAGTAATTCCAAAACCAATTAAAACGGTCGTTGGTGCTAATCTGATTCTTCTCCAATTGAAAATCTCCTCGTTAAAAACCGCAGGATTATCTGAACCACCACCTGACATTAAGATAAATCCTAAAGCGATTACAGCAAGTCCAATTAATAAGAATTTGTAATTTACTCTGTCAAAAAGAAACTCGTGTTGTGGTTTATTTTCCATTGTTTTATTTTTTTATAATTTAACTTTTACCTTTCAAACTCCCATCTTCTAACTTCCATCTGCCTAATACAAGTCGTCTGTTCTCAAATTTAAGAAACGTTGTGTTGCAAAGAATGTACTCAACCAAGTAATGATAATTCCCACGACTAAAACGCCCACTAAAACCGCAGCCGTCAAAGTTTCTTCCGCTAAAATATTTAGATTTGGATACGTAATATTCACATAATATAAAGTCGCTATTAAAGCCAAAATAGCTAATCCAGCGCCAATCATTCCTAGTTTTATACTTCTCCAAATAAATGGTTTTCTAATAAAAGACTTCGTCGCACCAACCATTTGCATCGTTTTAATGATAAATCGGTTGGAGTAAATCGATAGTCGCATTGAGCTATTAATCAGCAATACCGCTATAAATGCAAGAAATCCGCTGATAATTAAAATCCAGAAACTCACTTTCTTGATGTTGTCGTTTACCAAATTGACTAATTGCTTGTCATAAACAATATCAGAAACCATTTCGTTTTTGCGCAAGCGTGATTCAATTTTCGCAATACTATCATTCACAATATAATCAGCTTTTAAGTGAATGTCAAAAGAGTTTTGCAAAGGATTCGCACCTAAAAAGTTCATGAAATCCTCACCAATAATATCCGTATGTTGCTTCGCAGCTTCATCTTTTGTCACATAAACAAACGATTTCACAAAAGGAGCCGTTTGCAACTCGCTGTCAAAAGCCTTGATGATTGTATCGTTTGCGTCATTGTCAAAAAAGACTGTCATTGCAATTTCTTCCTTGAAATCATCGGCTAAATTTTTCGAATTAATGACAAACAAACCTAAAATTCCCAGCAAGAAAAGCACCAAGAAGACGCTCAACACTACTGAAAAATAAGAGGAAATTAACCGACGCTTTTGAAATTTATCGTAAGAAGAACTCATAGTTTTTTAATTATGGCGTAAAAATAATAAAGAATTTGTTTAATCATACTTTATAACGTTCAAAGTTTTGACTTTCGTACAATATATGTAAATTTGCCCACTCGAATTGATTTTTTTTGTATAGAAGCGAATCGTTCGGGCATTTTTGGCATCCATTTTCCCGCTTTCCGTTGCAATCTTTAATTTCCGAACTCCGGAAATTAAAGATTTCCTCTACAATCGCGGCTATCTAGGTTACCATTTTAACTTTAGAAAATCAGTGCCATCATGGCAAAAATACAGAATAAACGTCAAGCCTAAAACCTTCGACCCAAAACCTTGAACCTCACGAAAAAATGAAATACAATCCCAGCGAAATTGAAGCCAAGTGGCAAAAATATTGGAGCGAAAACGGCACATTTCAAGCCGAAAACAATTCTGATTTACCAAAATACTATGTTTTAGACATGTTTCCTTATCCTTCGGGAGCCGGATTACACGTTGGACATCCATTAGGCTACATTGCTTCAGATATTTATGCCCGATTCAAACGTCACAAAGGATTTAATGTTTTGCATCCGCAAGGTTACGACAGTTTTGGACTTCCAGCTGAACAATATGCCATTCAAACAGGTCAACATCCTGATAAAACTACAAAGGAAAATATTGCCCGTTACCGTCAACAACTCGACAGAATCGGGTTTTCATTTGATTGGAGTCGCGAAGTACGAACGTCCAATCCTGAATATTACAAATGGACACAGTGGATTTTCATCCAATTGTTCGAATCTTGGTTTGATGCCGATGCCAATGAAGCACGCGACATCAAAACCTTAATCATGGAATTTGAAGCCAACGGAAACCAAAAAGTAAACGCCGTTTGCGACGACAACATCATATCTTTTTCAGCAGAAGATTGGAATAATTTTTCAAACGAAGACCAACAACGCATTTTATTGCAATATAGAATGACGTATTTGGCAGAAACCGAAGTGAATTGGTGTCCAGGTTTAGGAACTGTTTTGGCGAACGACGAAATCATAAACGGTGTTTCTGAACGTGGTGGTCATCCGGTTCTTCGCAAGAAAATGACGCAATGGAGCATGCGAATTTCGGCTTATGCAGAACGTCTTTTGCAAGGTTTGAAAGATATCGATTGGACTGCTTCTTTGAAAGAATCACAGACGAATTGGATTGGAAAATCGGTGGGTGCGTTAGTTACTTTCAAAGTAAAAGATTCGGAATTAGAAAAAGACAATGTTGATTATGTGTTGTCAGGAGATGAAACGAATGATTACAGAATCGAAGTTTTCACCACAAGGCCGGACACCATATTCGGAGTTACATTCATGACATTGGCACCAGAACACGATTTGGTTTCAAAAATAACAACTCCTGAACAAAAACAAGCCATTGAAGCGTATGTTGAAGCGACTGCAAAACGAAGTGAACGCGAACGTATGGCGGATGTAAAAACTATTTCAGGAGTTTTCACGGGAGCTTATGCTGAACATCCTTTTACAAAAGAACCCGTTCCCGTTTGGATTGGAGATTACGTACTTGCCGGTTACGGAACAGGTGCGGTTATGGCGGTTCCTTGTGGCGACGAACGCGATTATGCGTTTGCCAACTTCTTCAAAGGAAATGAAGGAATGCCTGAAATTAAAAACATTTTTGACCAAGATATTTCTGAAAATGCCTTTGGAGCAAAAGACGGTTTCAAATTAATCGATTCCGATTTCTTAAACGGAATGGGTTACAAAGAAGCTTCGGCGAAAGCCATCGAAGCTTTAGAGGAATTGGAACAAGGAAAAGGGAAAACAAATTACCGTTTGCGTGACGCTGTTTTCTCCCGTCAAAGATATTGGGGCGAACCGTTTCCGGTGTATTACGTGAATGGATTGCCACAAATGATTGATACGAAACATTTACCAATTCGCTTGCCAGAAGTAGAGAAATATTTGCCAACCGAAGACGGTCAGCCACCTTTAGGAAATGCACCCGAGTGGGCTTGGGATGTTGTAAAATGTGCAGTTGTAAATACTGATTTAATTGACCATGAAACTGTTTTTCCTCTTGAACTTAACACAATGCCAGGATGGGCAGGGAGTTCGTGGTATTGGTTGCGTTATATGGATGCCGGAAACGAAAACGAATTTGTTTCTGCAGAAGCGCAAAATTATTGGCAAAATGTCGATTTATATATAGGAGGAAGCGAACACGCCACGGGCCACTTGTTATATTCTCGTTTTTGGAATAAATTCTTGAAAGATAGAGGATATGTAAATCAAGAAGAACCGTTCAAGAAATTGATAAATCAAGGGATGATTTTGGGGATGAGTGCTTTTGTTTATAAGTTCTCAAATCAACTTGCAGGAAGTGATGATTTTGACTTTAGTAAATTGCCTAACATATTTATATCGAAAGGATTTTACGCGAAATTACAAGCAGACGATGAAGTTGCAACAAGAGTATTTTCAGAAATATTAAATTCAGAGAAGCTAAAATCTTATCCTAGTGATAATGATAAGTTTAATTTTACTGATTTAAAATCTTTTAATCAAATTCATGCTGATGTTAATTTAGTGAATTCATCTGATGAATTGGATATTGATGCTTTCAAAAACCACCCATTAAATCAACACTACACAAATGCTTTATTTATTGGAGAAAGTGGAGAAGTATTTTATGAAGATAATGATAAATTTATCGTTTCTCGAGAAGTAGAAAAAATGTCCAAGTCCAAATACAATGTAGTTACTCCAGACGACATCTGCGAAGAATACGGAGCTGACACTTTACGTTTATACGAAATGTTTCTTGGTCCACTCGAACAAGCAAAACCTTGGAATACAGGCGGAATTACAGGAGTTTTCGGATTTTTGAGAAAATTATGGAGGTTGTATTTTGACGAAAGTGGATTGATTGTAACTTCTAATCCAGCTTCGGCGGAAGCCTTGAAAACATTGCACAAAACGATTAAGAAAGTCAACGACGATATTGAGGATTTCTCATTCAATACTTCGGTAAGTCAGTTTATGATTGCCGTGAATGAATTGACTGCCATGAAATGCCACGAACGTAGTATTTTAGAGCCTTTAGCGATTTTGATTTCGCCTTATGCACCACATATCGCTGAAGAATTGTGGGAAAAATTAGGACATCAAATGAGTATTTCTAAAGCTTCTTTCCCTATTTTCAACCCCCAATATTTAGTAGAAAGCAATAAAGAATATCCCGTTTCTTTCAACGGAAAAATGCGTTTTACCTTGAACTTGCCTTTGGATTTAACCAAAGAACAAATCCAAGAAATCGTCATGAACGACGAAAGAACCATCAAACAATTGGAAGGACGAACGCCAAATAAAGTGATTATCGTTCCGGGGAAAATCATCAATTTAGTGGGATAATTATTTACCAACATATTTTAAGAATCCCTATCTTTCGTTTTGAAAAATAGGGATTCTTTATTTGAATTAGAATTATTTTAAATATTTTTAACAACAGCCATGAAAAAACACGAAGTACATACTTTATCTAAATCCGTTGGATTTTCGAGTATGAAAGAAGAATTGTCTAAAGAAGTAGAGCACTTTTTAAATGAAAAAGTCAATGCGGGCTATGAAGTGGTTTCAGTTTCCTTTACTTATTTTGAAGCTCGAGAACTCGTAGCTTTCATTACACTTTGTAAATAAAATTTATTTTACAAAATCTTTAACGCAAGTCAACTTGACATAAATTTGCAAGTGGAATACAATTTGTTATATTCGTACAAAAAATAAAAACCATGTTACTATATTATATTTTAATCGGAGTCATTGCTTTAGTAAGTTGGGCGGTAAGTTCAAAACTAAAAAGCAAATTTGAATTCTATTCAAAAGTACATTTACGCAACGGAATGAGCGGTGCCGAAATTGCTGAAAAAATGTTGGCAGACAACGGAATTCGCGACGTACGTGTAATTTCTACACCAGGAAGATTAACCGATCATTATAATCCAGCAGATAAAACCGTCAACTTAAGTGAAGCCGTTTACAATCAAAGAAACGCAGCAGCGGCAGCCGTTGCCGCTCACGAATGTGGTCACGCTGTTCAACATGCTCAAGCGTATCAAATGTTAGGTTTGCGTTCTGCTTTAGTTCCTTTAGTGAATGTTTCTTCAGGAATTTCACAATGGTTAATTATTGGAGGTTTGATGTTAGGAGCTGCTGCCGGACTGGGAATTGGATATTGGGTTGCCGTTGCCGGTTTGGTTTTAATGGCTGTTGCAACCGTATTTACTTTAATCACTTTGCCAGTAGAATATGATGCAAGTCACCGTGCTTTGGCTTGGTTGAAAAATAAAAACATGCTAAGTCAAGAAGAATACGCAGGAGCCGAAGATTCTCTAAAATGGGCAGCAAGAACTTATCTTGTCGCTGCAATTGGAGCCGTTGCCATGTTATTGTTTTGGGCTTTGAGAGTTTTTGGAGGTTCAAGAGACTAAAGAGAAATTCATATAAATAGAAAATCCGCTTTCATGCATTTGAGAGCGGATTTTTTTGTTTAATCTACACCTAAGTTATAATTGTCAAGCTGAATTTATTTCAGTTTCTTTAATCTGAACTTGTTTCAGATTCTTTAGTTAAACATATTTGGAGCGAATCGTTAGTGATTTTCAGCAAGCCCTGGTCCCGCTTTCCTTCCACATCTGCTCTAAAAAAGAGCAGGATGTTCCCTCTAATCGGGGCTATTTAAAATCCTACTTTCTCCTTGGTTTCTTATCGTTTTTTAAAAGGTTTGAACAAGGAAAAATATTTTTACAAATACAAACGAAAGTGCAAGAATCTATAAATCTATAATTAATTACAATAAATGGTTCTCAATTGCCTCAATTGCTTTGGGCTTTAGCCCAAAGATTTTATAAAGAATCAAACAATCAAATTCAAAACACAAAAAAAATTCGCTCCATTACAAAGCGAATTTTCTACATAAATCTATCTAATTTTTACAACACCAATTTATCAGGATTATATCCAAAATAAGGCATTTCTTTCTCATGAAATACGACGCCAAATTCCTCTAATTCTTTCAAAATCGGCAAATAAACTTCTTTTAGAATTGGCAATTGAACACCTGGCGTTTTAATGTTTCCATTCAAAATTTGAAGTGTCGCCATTGCTACGGGAAGTCCAACGGTTTTTGCCATTGCAGTATAGGTTTGGTCTTCACCAAGGCAAACCATTGTGGCATCAATTTGTTTTTGAACACCGTTTAATTCGTAACCAAATTTATGATACATCACAATCATATCTTTGTCTTCTGGAGCAAGCGTCCAACTGTCATTTAAGATACGTTCTAAAATTTGAGCAGGCGTTCCGTTTTTTACGCCAACAATTTTCTTTGAACTAAATAAATCAAGTTCTAAAAGTTTGTCCCAAATAATATCGTCCTGCTCAATTCCCGTACTCATTCTGAATTTAGATTCCACAGAGTCGGACGGGTGATACGGTAAAAATAAATTGGTAAAATCGCGGAAACTAATCGTTTCTGAATTATCTATAACGTAAGTGTCGTCTGTCATTCCCAATTGCACGAACACATTCCAAGCTTTGGAAAAACCAACTCTTCGAATCGTTCCTCTATATAAAGTCAACGCGTCGTCTAATCCGTAAACACTTTTGTATTTTAAAGAATCACGGTTGGCATAACCTTCAAATTTTCCGTAACCTTCTACGTGGAAATATTCGGTTCTGCGAAATAATTTTTGATACGGAATGTATTTGTATTTTCCTTCTTGTATAAATTTTGCCGTTCCGCCTTGACCCGCTAAAACTACATTTCTGGGAGCCCAAGTAAATTTGTAGTTCCACAAATTGTTGTCTGATTCTGGAGCAACTAATCCACCACAGAACGATTCAAACAAAATAATTTTTCCACCCTGGTCTTTGATTTCGTCAATCACTTTCATCGCACTCATGTGGTCAATTCCAGGATCAAGACCCACTTCGTTCATCAAAACAAGACCTTTTGCAACAGCTTCATCATTTAAAGCTTGCATTTCAGGACTAATGTACGAAGCTGTGACCATGTTTTTATTGAAAGCAATACAATCTTTGGCGACTTCAATATGCAAATGAGCAGGCAACATAGAAATTACAATATCTGCTTTCTGAATTTCAGTTTGACGTTGTTCAGTATTGAAAATGTCTAATGCTAAAGCAGTTGCATTCGGATGATTTTGTGTTTTCTTTTGTGCCAATTCAACTGATAAGTCGGCAATTGTAATATTCAACTGTTCTACTTCTGATTTGTTCAACAAGTAGCGAATAAGCGAAGATGCGGAACGTCCGGCACCAATAATTAGTATTTTTCTCATAGTTAAGTTGTCTAACACAAAGGTATTGAATTGATCTATTTTGAGCCAACGAAAACGTTATAATCTTTATCGCATGAAAAGATTGAGTATCTTTGTGCAAATTTTCAAATAATGAACAGAAAAATTAGTTTAACCGCAACTTTGTTAGGAGTAATTTCAATTGTTTTAGGAGCCTTTGGAGCGCATGCGTTAAAAAAGTTAATTGACGTAAATGCGTTAGCTACTTTTGAAACGGGTGTTCGTTACCAAATGTATCATGCATTATTTCTGCTGTTTGTGGCAACAAACAACCTGATTCAAGAAAAAACTAAAAAAGTGATACATATATTAGTGATCTTTGGCGTTTTATTTTTTTCAGGTTCTATTTACTTATTGGCAACAAATGAAATGACAGCGTTTGACTTTAAAGTCATCGGTTTCATAACTCCAATTGGAGGATTACTGTTAATAATAGCATGGAGCCTTTTATTTATTAATGTTTACAAGAATAGGTCACAATTTCAGTAGAATAGTGTCCTATCTAAAATATAATTTTTACTTTTGCAATCTGTATTAAACACACACAACAATTAAATTTATGGATAATAACGCTTTAATTACGAAATCGATTTCGTTAGACGAATTAGGAATTAAAAATTCAAATGTTCATTACCAATTAACGCCAGATCAACTACATGATATCACTATCAAGTCAGGCGAAGGAGTAGAAAACTCAACAGGAGCTCTCGCAATCAACACGGGAGAATTCACAGGAAGGTCGCCTCAAGACCGTTTTATTGTTCGTGATGCAATTACGGAAGATAAAGTATGGTGGGGAAAAGTAAACATTCCATTTTCATCAGAAAACTTTGACAAACTTTATAAAAAAGTAACCAACTATCTTTCAGAGCAAAAAGAAGTTTTTGTTCGTGACAGTTATGTTTGTGCCGATGCTAATTACCGTTTAAACGTTCGCGTTGTAACTGAAAAAGCATCGTCAAACTTATTTGCATTCAACATGTTTCTTCGTCCTGAAGAATCTGAATTAGCAGGTTTTAAGTCAGATTGGACTTTGATCGCTGCTCCAGGTTTTATGGCAGATCCTGCTGTAGATGGAACACGTCAACATAATTTTGCGATTTTAGATTTTACACGTAAAATTGCTTTAATCGGTGGAACTGGTTATACAGGTGAAATGAAAAAGGGAATTTTCTCTGCTTTAAATTTCATCTTGCCAGTGGATAAAAATGCGTTACCAATGCACTGTAGTGCAAACGTAGGAAATGACGGCGATACAGCAATTTTCTTCGGACTTTCAGGAACTGGAAAAACGACTTTATCTGCAGATCCAAAACGTAAATTAATCGGTGACGATGAGCACGGTTGGACGAGTGAAAACACGGTGTTCAACTTTGAAGGTGGTTGTTATGCTAAAGTGATTAACTTAACAGAAGAGCAGGAGCCGGATATCTTTAGGGCAATCAAAAAAGGCGCGATCTTAGAAAATGTGGTTTTCAAAGAAGGAACAAATGAAGTAGATTTCGAAGATGTTTCTATCACTCCAAATACACGTGTAAGTTACCCAATTTACCACATTGATAATATCCAACCAGGATCTATTGGAAAAAATCCAAAAAATATTTTCTTCTTAACTGCAGATTCTTTTGGAATTTTACCTCCAATCTCAAAATTGACTCCAGGTCAAGCGGCTTACCACTTTATTTCAGGATATACAGCGAAAGTTGCCGGAACTGAAGCAGGAGTTACAGAGCCACAACCTAATTTCTCAGCTTGCTTTGGAGCGCCATTTATGCCGTTACATCCAACTAAATATGCTGAAATGTTAAGTCAGAAATTAAAAGAAAGCGGAGTTCAAGTTTGGTTAATCAATACAGGTTGGACTGGTGGACCTTACGGAATTGGAAGTCGTATGAAATTGAAATACACTCGTGCAATGATTACCGCTGCATTAGACGGTGAATTAGATAAAGTAACATTTGAGAAACACGATGTTTTTGGAATTGAAAAACCACAAACATGTCCAAATGTTCCTTCTGAAATCTTGAACCCAAGAAATACATGGGAAGACAAAGATTTATACGATAAAAAAGCAATTGAATTAGCAAATAAATTTAAAGAAAACTTTGCAAAATTTGAAGAGTTTGCGAACGAAGAAATTTTAGCAGGTGGACCATTAGTTTAACAGACTAGAATACATTTTACGTCCCGAAAGAGAACCCGATTATGAAAATAATCGGGTTTTTTTTATTTAATTTTTAGTCAAAAAAAATCCTGATTACTTCGTAGTAATCAGGATTTATGTAGTAAAAAAGGACTATTATTTAAAAGCAGCGATACCTGTAATGTCCATTCCTGTAATCAATAAGTGAATGTCGTGTGTTCCTTCATACGTAATCACCGACTCTAAATTCATCATGTGACGCATGATTGAATATTCGCCTGTAATTCCCATTCCTCCAAGAATTTGACGTGCTTCTCTTGCGATATTTATGGCCATATCCACATTGTTTCTTTTTGCCATAGAAATTTGAGCAGAAGTAGCTTTTCCTTCATTTCTCAAAACACCTAAACGCCAAGTTAGCAATTGTGCTTTTGTGATTTCGGTTATCATTTCGGCTAATTTCTTTTGTTGCAATTGTGTTCCAGCGATTGGTTTGTCAAATTGAATGCGTTCTTTTGCATAACGCAAAGCCGTATCGTAACAATCCATTGCAGCACCAATAGCACCCCAAGCGATTCCATATCGTGCTGAATCTAAACAACCAAGTGGAGCACCTAAGCCCGATTTATTTGGTAATAAATTTTCTTTCGGAACTTTCACGTTATCAAAAATCAATTCACCTGTTGCCGAAGCACGAAGTGACCATTTGTTATGTGTTTCTGGAGTGGTAAATCCTGCCATTCCACGTTCTACAACTAGTCCATGTATTCTTCCTGATTCGTCTTTTGCCCAAACTACAGCGATATCTGCAAATGGAGCATTTGAGATCCACATTTTAGCACCATTCAATAAATAATGGTCACCCATATCTTTGAAGTTGGTAATCATGCTTCCCGGATCAGATCCGTAGTTCGGTTCTGTTAATCCAAAACATCCGATGAATTCACCAGAAGCTAATTTTGGTAACCACTTCATTCGTTGTTCTTCGTTACCGTACTTCCAAATTGGATACATTACCAAAGAAGATTGAACAGAAGCTGTTGAACGAACGCCTGAATCGCCTCGTTCAATTTCTTGCATGATTAAGCCGTAAGAAATTTGGTCTAAACCTGCACCACCATATTCTTCTGGAATGTAAGGTCCAAAAGCACCGATGTCGGCTAAACCTTTAATGATTTGTTTTGGGAACTCTGCCTTTTGAGCATAGTCTTCAATAATTGGAGATACTTCGCGCTTTACCCATTCGCGGGCTGCGTCACGTACCATTTTATGTTCGTCTGACAATAAATCGTCTACTAAGTAGTAATCTGGAGCTTGAAAAAGATCTGGTTTCATTGTTGTGAAATTTTAAGTCTTCGCAAAAATAAAGAAAGATACTTAACAAATCAACAAACAGAAGTTATAATTTACCCCAAATTCGCTAATTTTAGAGATTTGGGCAATCCGTAAAAACGGCGGGCTATCCGTTCTAATCTTTTTATTCTTAAAGAAAGAATAAAAAGGATTTCCACTACTATCCCTATTGCAATTTAGTGGAATTACATCTTCAAATAAAAATCCTTCGTCAAAGCAATATACTCAGGAGTATAAACATGCCTTGCGGTTTCAATAACCAACTCGTCCACTTCAATTTCTAAAGTTTCAAACCTTTTAAAAGCCAATAAACTTCTTTTGATTTCCGAAGTTGGAGTTCCTTTTACACGGGTAATTTTCATTGGATATAACTCAAATTCTTTGGCAAGAGCTAAAAAACTTTCTTCTTCTTTGAACGGAATAATAACTGAAAAAATACCATTTTCAGAAAGCAATAAATCGGCGGCTTCAACCAACATTTCGAAAGGCATTGCGTCTTCAAATCGAGCTAAATCTCTTTGAGTATCTTCCGTTTTGTAATTTTCCGTATAAAAAGGTGGATTTGAAATAATTAAATCATATTCATCTTCTGGTTCTTCAATTAACTCATCTAAACCAGCATGAAAACAAAATAAGCGATCACTCCAAGGTGAGTTTTCAAAGTTTTCAGTAGCTTGTTCGTAAGCTTCTTCATCGATTTCTAATGCGTCAATTTGTTCAGCACTTGACCTTTGTGCCAACATCAAACCGATAATTCCTGTTCCGGTTCCAATGTCTAAAACACTAAATGCATTTGAAGGGATTGGACTCCAAGCACCAAGTAAAACGCCGTCAGTTCCAATTTTCATTGCAGTGAGGTCTTGTTCTACTGAAAATTGTTTGAATTTAAATGACATTGCATTACATTTTTTAAGGAAGAATATATAATGTGGATTTTACATTTTTCAAAACTGAAAACTTTGCCTGAAAACTGAAAACTTTCTTAAAGATACATTTCAATAAGTCCTTCTGGTAAATCCATAATAACCTTTTTGTTTTCTCGATCAATTTTCACAAGGAAATGATCAATCATAGGAATTAGAATTTCGACACCATCATTCAAAACTTCAAAAAGAGGTTGAGCAGAACTGTCGTTAATCGACTGAATTTCTCCAACAATTCCCAATCGTTTATCTTCCACTTCAAAGCCAATAACTTCATGAAAGTAGAATTTGTTACCCGAAAGTTTAGGCAACATTTTTAAAGGAAGATATACATGATTGCCTAATAAAGCATCTGCTTCTTCCTCGTTTTTTACGTCTTCAAAACGAACGCGTAGAAAATCATTCTTATGCAGCGAACTGTATTCAATAAAAAAAGGAACCAAATGTTTGCCGCATTCGACAAACATTGATTCCAAATTTTCGTATAACTCGGGTTCATCCGTATCTAAATAGACAAGAACTTCTCCTTTAAAGCTAAATTTTTTCGCGATTTTACCTAAATAGAAACAATCTTCTTTACGCATGATCGCTAGTAAATTATGCTTGAGTTTCTTCGTTGTTTTCTTCTGTTGCTGTTTCTTCTGAAGCAACTTCTGCTTCAGCGTTTTCAGCTTCAGATGCAGCAATTGCATCAGCGTCTGCTTTTTTAGCAGCAGCAACACGGTCCGCATTTACTTTCTTTTCAGCTTCAATCGCTTTCGCTTTTGCATCTGCTTTAGAAGTAGATAAACCGTCTTTTTTAGCAACAACTTTGCTGTCTTTAGCTTCTAACCAAGTCGCTAATTTTGCGTCAGCTTGTTCTTGAGTCAGAGCTCCTTTACGAATACCTCCATCAAGGTGGTGTTTCAATAAAGCACCTTTGTAAGAAAGAATTGCTTTTGCAGTATCAGTTGGTTGAGCACCATTGTGCAACCATCTAACAGCGCTTTCTACATCTAATTCAATAGTTGCAGGGTTAGTGTTTGGATTGTAAGTACCGATTTTCTCTAAGTATTTACCATCTCTTTTTGAACGAGCATCAGCTGCTACAACCCAGTAAAAAGGCTTTCCTTTTTTACCGTGTCTTTGTAATCTAATTTTTACAGACATAATCTAAGATTAAATTTTGAGGTTCTCGACCTCGATTAATTAAGGGTGCAAATATACATATTTTTTCAATTCAGGAGACTTTATCGCTGATTTTTAATTTATTGGTAATTATTAATTTCACCAAGCTGGTAAAATTTGTTATTTATAGGTGCTCCCTTTTATTTTATTATAAAATATTTAGCATATTTCGTTTTAAAAACTATTTTTGTAATCTATAATATAGAGTCCCAATTAATAAAAGGAATATTTAAATGAAAAAAATTGTCGCGTTATTAATGATTGTAAGCGTTTTAGCTTCATGTGAAGAAGATGTAAGTTTTAACAGTCCCGCTTTTCAAGCACGAAAAGATAATTTTATGTGGAGAGCTTCAGATTACAATGCTGTTTACAGAGCTTCAGATAGTACATTAGTTTTATCAGGCTTTCAAGGTTTTGAAAAAGTAATCATGACTGCTTATCCCGTTTTGATTTCTGGAGACGGAACTGCTGCATTTTTTCAAGATACTACATTTGATTTAAGTAATAATCCAAATGCAATTGCTACTTATTCCAGTGTGAATAATGGTCAGACCTTACTGTATTCAACAGATGTTGAAGATCAAGCAAATGGTAAATTAACACTTGCGAATGATCCTATTCAGAAACCAGGAACTATTTCAGGAACATTTCGTTTTGACGCTCCTTATATAGGTGAAATTCCCAACGTTGCTGAAAGAGTAAATTTTCAAAATGGTGAATTTCATGAAATTCCGATCTTTTTTGCTCCGGCATTATAAATAAAATGCTAAGCCATTCTTAAATAGAGTGGCTTTTTTTTATATTAATTATAAATTTGTTGGCATATGAAAACTCCAGAAATTCCTTCAAACGAAACATTACGGCTAAAAGCTTTAAAAGAATATTCCATTTTGGATACACTTCCAGAAAAGGAATACGACGACATCACGCAACTCGCTTCGCAAATCTGCGGTACGTCTATTTCATCGATCAGTTTAATTGACGAAAAGCGACAGTGGTTTAAATCCAAAGTAGGTTTAGATGTAAATGAAACAGATAAAGGAATTTCATTTTGTGGACATGCCATAATGGAGCCTAATAAAATTTTCACTATCAAAGATTCTCGTTTAGACGAGCGGTTTCAAGACAATCCATTGGTTGTGGGTGAGCCGCATGTTATTTTTTATACAGGTGTGCCTTTAGTAAGTCCAGAAGGTTTTGCGCTTGGAACGCTTTGCGTGATTGACGATAAACCAAAAGAACTGGATAGCGAACAATTGAGTTCGTTAAAAGCACTTTCAAATCAAGTGGTAAGTTTGTTTGAACTTCGTAAAAGTAAAATGCTTTTGGAGCGCCTTACCAATGATTTGGAAAACAGAAATAGAGAATTAGAGAAATTCGCAAGAGTTGCCGCTCACGATATTAAATCACCGCTGAACAATATATCCAGTCTTACAGAGATTTTACTCCATCAATATTCGGCAGAATTAGATGATGAAGCAAAAATGATGATGACAATGTTAGATACTTCTTCACAAACGCTCCGAGAATTAGTGGACGGAATTTTAGAACACAGTAAAAGTGATCATATTTTGACCGAAAATCGCAGTGTGTTTAATTTGGATAAGTTGGTTAAGCAGTGTATTGAATTATTAGATAATAGAGGGGAATATCATTTTGTTAAAGATTTTGAAAATGCCTTAATTGCAGTAAATAAAGTAGCGCTACAACAGATTTTACTAAATTTGATGGGCAATGCAATTAAGTACAATAAGAAGCCTCAAGTTGAAATTACAATTAAATTTTCAGAAGACGATCAGTACTACACCTTTGCCGTTAGCGACAATGGAATGGGTATTGCTGCTAAAAATTTAGAGAAAATTTTCGATATTTTTGAAGTAGTATCTAATGAAGATCGCTTTGGGAAAAAAGGTACTGGAATCGGACTTTCTACGGTTAAAAAACTTGTGGAAGGACTGGGAGGTAAAATTCAAGTATTTTCTGTTTTAGGGGAAGGAACTACTTTTAAATTTACAATTGCAAAGCAGGATTTTATCTAAAACAATCCTTGAATTTTCCTAATGTATTCACAAATATTTAAATACATTTTAAAATGAAAATAAAATAGATTACATTTGTTTGAATTATAATAATAGTACATATGAATATTTTCGTAGGAAGTCTTCCTTTCAGCATTGAGGAAGCAGATTTAAGAGAGTCTTTCGAGGCTTATGGAGCTGTAGATTCAGTAAAAATTATTACTGATAAATTTACTGGAAGAAGTAAAGGATTTGGTTTTGTTGAAATGCCAAATGATGACGACGCACAAAAAGCGATTGACGAATTGAACGGAGCTACTGTTCAAGGACGTGCAATTGTAGTAAATAAATCAGAACCAAAACCAGAAGGAGAAAGAAGAAGCTTCAATGGTGGTGGAAACCGCGGTGGCGGTGGAGGTCAAGGTGGTTACAGAGGTGGAAACGATCGCAATTCTGGCGGTGGTGGATACGGAGGTAACAGCCGTGGCGGAGATAACCGTAGTGGTGGAGACAGAGGAGGTTACTAAACCAATCTTTTTTCAACATATCGGACGAAAATAGAATAATGTACTTTTAGTAGATGTAACTGTTTTTATCAAATATATAAAGAACCATTTTAAGATTGATTTTTCAATTTTGAAATGGTTTTTTGTTGTTGATAACTTCCCATTTGATTTGAGTAAAAAAGCTGTAATTTTGAATTCTTCGCTTCACTCCAAAAGCGAAAATTAAACTACTAAAAATCAGCTATGTACTTAATCTTTGATACGGAAACTACCGGATTGCCTAAACGTTGGGACGCTCCAATTACCGATTCAGATAACTGGCCTCGGTGTATTCAGATCGCGTGGCAATTACACGATGATTTGGGTCAACTCATCGAACATCAAGATTATTTAGTAAAACCGGAAGGTTTTAATATTCCTTATGACGCTGAACGAATTCACGGAATATCCACAGAATTAGCCGAAGCGCAAGGAGCAACATTAGCTGAAGTTTTAGCAAAATTCAATATTGCATTATCGAAAACCAAATTTATTGTTGGTCAGAATTTAGGTTTTGACATCAATATTATGGGAGCTGAATTTCACCGAATGGGTGTTGATTCTCAAATGAGTTCGATGAAAATCTTAGATACCTGTACGGAAGTTACCGCATCTTTATTAAAACTGTCTGGAGGTCGAGGTGGAAGATTTAAATTGCCAACCTTAACCGAATTACATCAATATTTATTCAACAAGCCATTTTCGGAAGCTCACAATGCAACTGCCGATGTGGAAGCAACGACGCGTTGTTTCTTCGAATTGATTCGACGTGAAATTTTCACAAAAGAAGAATTAGATGTTCCGCTTTCCTATTTCAAAGAATTTCAGGAACGGAACAATCAGGAAATTCCGCTAATTGGCTTAAAACACATAAACCTTAAAGTTGCTTCGGATAAAATTCGTCAGCAACTGCAAGCTTTAGAATCGGGTGGAACTAAGATTACAGTTTCTGAATCTGCTAAAAAAGATTTAAAAGAAGCGCGATTTGCACACTTGCACAATCACACGCAATTTTCCGTTTTGCAATCGACTATTGGAATTCCAAATATGGTTTCGGCTGCAGCCAAATTTAAAATGCCCGCCGTTGCGATGACGGATACGGGAAACATGATGGGTGCTTTTCACTTTGTGAGTGCCGTTATGAATCACAATAAAGGAGCAAAATCTAAAATTGAAGCTTCCATTGCAGCAGGTGAAGAACCAACAGATATTGAAATTAAGCCTATTGTAGGTTGTGAATTTAATGTCTGCGAAAATCACGAAGACAAGTCCAAGAAAGACAATGGATATCAGATTGTTTTATTGGCTAAAAACAAAAAAGGCTATCATAATTTAGTAAAAATGTCTTCTTTGGCTTTTACCAAAGGATTTTATTATGTGCCAAGAATTGACCGAAAAATCATTGAGCAATACAAAGAAGACATTATGGTTTTGTCTGGAAATTTGTACGGCGAAATTTCAAGTAAAATATTAAACGTTGGTGAAAACCAAGCTGAAGACGCAGTTATTTGGTGGAAACAGCAATTTGGAGAAGATTTCTATCTTGAAATTATGCGCCACAGCCAAGAAGATGAAAATCGGGTAAATAAAACGTTGATTGAATTTTCAAAAAAGCACGATGTAAAACTTGTTGCGACAAACAATACCTTTTACTTAAATAAAGAAGATGCGAATGCCCACGATATTTTATTGTGTGTAAAAGATGGTGAGAAACAAGCAACGCCAATTGGTCGTGGACGAGGTTATCGTTACGGTTTGCCAAATCAAGAATACTATTTCAAATCGGAAGACGAGATGAAAAAGTTGTTTTCTGATTTGCCCGAAGCGATTATCAACATCCAAGAAATTGTAGATAAAGTTGAAATTTACTCACTTTACCGAGATGTTTTACTTCCAAAATATGATATTCCTCAAGAATTTGTTGTTGCAGAAGATGAAGCGGACGGCGGCGTTAGAGGAGAAAATGCATATTTGCGTCACCTGACAATGGTTGGCGCCCAAAAAAGATACGGAACAATTACTCCAGAAATTCAAGAACGATTAGATTTTGAATTGCTTACCATTTCGAATTCTGGTTATCCTGGGTATTTCTTGATTGTTCAGGATTTCATTGCCGAAGCAAGAAGAATGGATGTGTCTGTTGGCCCAGGTCGTGGTTCTGCAGCAGGTTCAGCGGTGGCATATTGCTTATGGATTACAAATATTGACCCGATTAAATACGATTTGCTTTTTGAGCGTTTCTTAAATCCCGACCGTGTGTCGATGCCCGATATTGATATCGATTTTGATGATGAAGGTCGAGGTCGCGTAATGGATTATGTAATTAATAAATACGGTCAGAAACAAGTTGCTCAAATTATTACTTATGGTAAGATGGCAACAAAATCAGCCATTCGTGATACGGCTCGAGTGCTTGATTTACCACTTTTTGAAGCGGATAGAATTGCGAAGTTAATTCCAGCAATGATGCCGTCAAAATGGAACCTTGCACGTTTTATTTCGGAGAAAGAAGAAGACGTCAAGAAAGCTTTACGCTCGGATGAATTTGAAGGAATAAAAGAATTAATTGCGATTGCGAATGAGGGAGATTTAGCAGGAGAAACCATTCAACAAGCTAAAATTTTGGAAGGTTCTATGCGAAATACAGGAATTCACGCCTGTGGAGTTATCATTACTCCTTCGGATATTACAAACTTCGTTCCCGTGACACTTGCAAAGGATTCTGAATTATTTGTAACTCAATTTGACAACTCCGTTGCAGAAAGTGCGGGGTTATTAAAAATGGACTTCTTGGGTTTGAAAACCCTTACTTTAATTAAAGACACAGTCAAATTAGTCAAGTATAGAAATAATATTGACCTGAATCCGGATGAATTTCCAATTGACGATAAAGAAACCTACGAACTCTTTCAACGTGGAGAAACAGTAGGAATCTTTCAATATGAATCGCCCGGAATGCAGAAATACATGAAGGATTTGAAACCAACCGTTTTTGGCGATTTAATTGCCATGAACGCGTTGTATCGTCCGGGTCCTATTGAATATATTCCGTCTTTCGTTCGGAGAAAAAACGGCGAAGAAGAGATTAAGTACGATTTAGATGCTTGTGAAGAATACCTTGGGGAAACCTACGGAATTACGGTTTATCAAGAGCAAGTAATGCTTTTGTCCCAATCGTTAGCTGGATTCTCAAAAGGTGACGCCGACGTTTTGCGTAAAGCAATGGGTAAAAAGCAGAAAGACGTTTTGGATAAAATGAAGCCTAAATTCGTCGAACAAGCTTCAGCAAAAGGCCACGATGCGAAAATTTTAGAGAAAATTTGGAAAGACTGGGAAGCGTTTGCAAGTTACGCGTTTAACAAGTCACACTCGACTTGTTATGCTTGGATTGCGTATCAAACGGCGTATTTAAAAGCACATTTCCCGGCAGAATATATGGCTGCGGTTTTGTCAAATAACATGAACGACATTAAGCAAGTTTCCTTCTTTATGGAAGAATGTAAGCGAATGGGATTGAACGTTCTCGGACCTTGCGTGAACGAATCGTATTATAAATTCACTGTAAATAATGATTACGCAGTTCGTTTCGGAATGGGTGCGATTAAAGGTGTGGGTTCTGGTGCAGTTCAAACCATTATCGACACCAGGAAAGATGGAAAATACAAATCGATTTTTGATTTAGCGAAACGAATTGATCTTCGCGCTGCAAATAAAAAAGCAATTGAAAACCTAGCATTAGCAGGCGGTTTTGACACTTTCGAAGGAACAACGAGAGCTCAATATTTTCATCACGATGACGGTGATAATGTAACTTTTTACGAAAAAGCAATTCGTTACGGAGCTAAATTTCAAGAGAATGAAAACTCGTCTCAAGTAAGTTTATTTGGCGAAGCAAGCGATGTTCAAATTGCCGAACCAATCGTTCCTCCTTGTGAAGATTGGAGTACAATGGAGAAATTGGCCAAAGAAAAAGAGGTTGTTGGAATTTATATTTCTGGTCATCCATTAGATGATTTTAGATTTGAAATGAAATATTTCTGTAACTCAAATTTGGATGCTTTGCGAAATTTGGACCAGCATTTAGGCAAGAGTTTGACTTTTGCGGGAATTATAAATAACGTGCAACACCGCGTTGCAAAAAACGGGAAAGGTTGGGCGTCCTTCAATTTAGAAGGTTACGATGAAAGTTTTGAATTCAAAATCTTCGGTGAAGATTACTTGAAATTCCGACATTTCTTAATTCAAAACAACTTTACCTATCTAAAAGTACTGGTAAAAGAAGGTTGGATTAATAAGGAAACAGGCAAGAAGTCCGAGCCGCGAATCCAATTCACAGAAGCAAAACAATTGCAAGATGTCTTGACGAATTTTTCCAAGAAAATCATCATTGATTTAGATATTAAAAAATTGAAACCTGAATTAATTGAAAATCTAACTACTGTTTTTAAAGAGCACCAAGGCGACCATCAAGTCAGTTTCGAAATTTTAGAAACCGAAACAGCATTAGTTAAAAAGAATATTTCAACAGCTCCAATTGCAGTTTCTGACGATGAAAATGAGGTAGAAGACGTATTAGAATTAGAAAATGACGAAGAAACTGAAGCGGAAGTTCCAATTGATATTTCGACTGAAATTGAGGAAATTCGAGTACTCACAAAGCTTTCAATGAATAGTAGAAAACTAAAAGTCAACATTTGTCACGAACTTTTGGAACAACTTGAAAAGTTCGACTTATCGTTCCGACTCAATTAGCAGCATCAATTTTAACAATTCGCAAATAGCCAAAACTAATTTAAAACGGTTTTAATACTCAAATAAATGATGTAAATTTGTCTATTAATAAACTAAAAAAAAATTATGGCTTTAACAATAACAGATGCGAACTTCGAAGAAGTAGTATTGAAATCAGACAAACCAGTAGTAGTAGATTTTTGGGCAGCTTGGTGCGGACCATGTAAAATGCTTGGACCAGTTATCGACGAAGTTTCTACTGATTACGAAGGAAAAGCAGTAGTAGCAAAAATCGATGTTGACGCTAACCAAGAGTTTGCTGCAAAATACGGTGTAAGAAATATTCCAACTGTTTTGGTATTCCATAACGGTGAAGTAGTAGGTCGTCAAGTGGGCGTTTCTCCTAAAAAAGCATACACGGATGCAATCGATGCACTTTTGTAAATCGAGCATTTCAATATAAATTAAGGTTTGGCAATAGTCAAACCTTTTTTTTTGGAGCGAATGGCTTGGGCTTTTTCAGGTTTCCATTTTCCCGTCTTCCTTCCACATCTTTTTTATTACCGCTGGCTATCGCCACCACTAATAAAAAAAGGATGTTCGCTCCAGCCGCGGCTAGTTAGGTTTTTACAGCACTTTTGGAATCTTCTTCAAAATCTACAATCTTTTCAATATCTTTGATTCGAGCCAATCTGGCAAACACACGAAGAAAAGATGAACATTGAATCACAATTCGAAAATATCGCAAGGTTTCAACACCTTGAACTTTTGGCAAATCAAGTTGTAGAAGGTTTCATTTCTGGAATGCACAAAAGCCCGTTTCATGGTTTTTCAGCAGAATTTGCCGAACATAAAACCTACAATGCCGGCGAAAGCACCAAACACATTGATTGGAAATTATTCGCAAAAACCGACCGTTTGTACACAAAGCGTTACGAGGAAGAAACCAATTTACGTTGTCATCTTATTATAGACAATTCTTCGTCGATGCAATATCCCGTTTTGAAATCTGACGAACCTTTTTATAAAAGTAAAATTGGCTTTTCAGTTTTGGCATCAGCCGTATTAATGAATTTGCTTAAAAAACAACGCGACGCCGTTGGTTTGAGTATTTATTCCGACACCTACGAATATTATGCACCAGAAAAAGGAAGCGACCGCCACCACCGAATGTTGCTGAACCAACTAGAAAACTTAATTGAAAATAAAAAAGAAACCAAACATACCGACACTGTAACTTTCCTGCATCAAATTGCCGAAAAGATACACCGTCGCTCGATGATTGTACTTTTTACGGATATGTTTCAAAACGGCAACGAAGAAGCGCTTTTTAACGCTTTACAGCATTTAAAACACAACAAGCACAAAGTGGTTTTGTTTCACGTAATCGACGAGCAAACTGAGGTCAACTTCGATTTTGATAACGGTCCAAGGAAGTTCATTGACGTAGAAACAAATGAGGAAGTCAACATTTTTGCGGATAATATTAAGGAATTATACGAGAAAGAGGTGCAAGCGTACTTCAAGAAGATAGAAATGATTTGCATGCAGAACCGGATCAGATACGTTCCGGTGAATGTTGGCGATAATTTCGAAAAAATTTTAACCACCTATTTAATTGAGAAACAATCTTTTGCTTGATTTCATTGAAGAAAGTTGAAATTATTTTTCAAAAAGGCTTGCAGAACTCAAAATGTGTTGTATATTTGCAACCGCAATAGAGCAGAGGTTTGGTAGTTCAGTTGGTTAGAATACATGCCTGTCACGCATGGGGTCGCGGGTTCGAGTCCCGTCCAGACCGCTAGATTGGGAAAAGCACTTCAGAGATGAGGTGCTTTTTTGCCCAATAAAAGCATCGAAAATAGTTGTGTTGTTTTACCCGAAAGGGTAGGTTTAGTAGTTAGACCGATGAAAAGCTTTCCACTTTGTGGATGGCTTTTTTGTTTTTAGGGCAGTTTTTACTTTAAAAAAGACTTGCTTCTCACTTATAATTTCCTTTCAAATTATAATAATTAAAAGTTGATCTCCTACAGAGGCAACACAATCAATGTTTTGGGAAAATAGTTCTATTTCTAATTTACAAATAATTCCAAATTGTGGATATCTATTTCTACAAACCTCACTTTTTACTTTCTTTAAAATCTATCTTTGACTTCCTAAAAAATAAATGATTATGAGTGCAATTTGGTACGAATGCAAAGTAAAATATAGAAAAACAGACGAAACGGGAATCCAAAAAGTTGTAACGGAAGCGTATCTTGTTGATGCTGTTTCGTATACAGAAGCAGAAAGTAGAATCAACGAAGAAATGTCGGCGTACATTAGTGAAGAGTTTAAAATCACGACTATTAAAGTAGCGAGTTTTGCTGAAATTCATCCTTTTGAAAATTCGGACCGTTGGTTTAAATCCAAAATCGCTTTAGTAGCGTATGATGAAGAAAGTGGGAAGGAACGCAAAACAAATATTCACATTTTGCTTCAAGCGAATGATATTAAGGAAGCATTCGACAATACCGTTGAAGTGATGAAAAACACAATGGGAGATTATACAATTCCGATGATTATGGAATCGCCTATTATGGATGTTTTTCCTTATTTCAGTGGTGAAGAAGGCGATTTAGAACAAGTAGAACGTTTCAACGCAACGAAAGCTTCGAAACCTTCAGTAGTTGCTGCAGGCGAAAGCGATGAAGATTTAATTGAAGTTGAAGAACAAGAATTGGCTGACACCATTTAAGATATTGAATTTTGTAAAATATAATAATACCGCTAAACTACTTTTTCAATAAGGTAATTTAGCGGGATTTTTAATTAGTAATTTTGGTAATTTTTCCAAAAGAGATAGATAAAAATTCCCAAATAAATAAGGCTAATCATTACGCTAATAAATGTCGATGCGAGAAAACCTAAAAACGCACCGAAAGCGGCTTTTAATGCGCCTTTTGGATTGTTGTAGTTGTTGATCAGTTCACCAACAAAAGCGCCAATGAAAGGACCGAAAATAACGCCAAAAGGAATTGGAATTAGTAAACCAACAACGATTCCAATATTGGTTCCCCAAATGCCATATTTGCTTCCGCCAAAATGCTTTGTCCCTTTCGCCGGAATGTAATATTCTAGAAAAGTTACGACAATTACGATTAGTCCGGTAACTGATAGAAGCCAATAATTTAGCGAAACGGCGGAAGTCAAACTTATTAAAAGTAAGCCAACCCAACTCAACGGAGTTCCCGGTAAAACAGGAAGAAAACTGCCGATAATTCCGACAATTATACAAATCAAACCAATCGATAATAAGACGTAATCCATAAAAATTAATTTTAGTACATTTGGGAATTATAAACGGCTTTGGCACACATGCAATTTAAACAAATAATCGCTTTTATTCTCATACTGATTTGCGGAACTTCCTGCGATTATTTTCGCAAGCCTGTTCCGTCAAAAGAGATTTTGCTGCAAGAAGAATTAAAATCCATTGATTGGAATCAAGTCGACCAATATCCGTCTATTGTGGAGTGTGAAAACATCGAAGATAAAACGCAGCGCCAACAATGCTTCTTTGAATATTTAACTTCGCTAATCCAACAAAAATTAAGTCAAGACACTTTGCCGTTTCCGGGAATTGACATCGATACGATTACCGTAAAAGTGACTGTTTTTCCCGATGCGACAATTGATTTCGAACCGCAATTTCCGAAAGATTCGGTGGTTTACGACAAGATTAAAATCGACAGCTTACTTACTGAAAAGTTGAAAGATTTTCCTAGAATTAATCCCGCTTTGAAACGCGGAATTCCGGTGAAAACGCAGTTTATCCTTCCGGTGATTTTGAAACAAGAATAATTTAATTCATTCTCCCTTTCCACTCATATTTTCCCCAAAACGAAAGCAAAGCAACTCCCACACTAAAAAAAGGATAAAGTAAGGTACTCAATAAGTAATACCGAATCTGTCGTGGTTGAATGAATTTTCCTGTTTGGTATTGCAAAACAAAATCGACACTGATTTTTATGCCAAATAATAAATACCAATCCCAAAAAGGAATTATTCCGAAGAGACAGAAGATGAATCCAAAGACAATGGATAGATTTCCCAAGAAAACCGATAACGCTAAAATTTTCGCGAACACAGTTTTGTAAGCAGTCGCTTTTGAAGCCCAACGAATCCGTTGATGCATTAATGATTTCAAAGTAAAACACGGATCCGTCAAAACTAAATAATCATGACTTTTTAAATATCCTATTTTTGAAATTCCAAAATCCTTCGAATACAACGCTTTTTGCAACAGAAAAACATCGTCACCACTTGCAATGTGATTCGAATCTTCAAAGCCATTCAACGTTTGAAATAAGTTTTTGCTGTAAGCGAAATTAGCACCATTACACATAAAAGGTTGAGCAATTCCAAAACTTCCAATAGTTGCACCTTGAAGACTTACCATTTCTAATAACTGAAAATGGTGCAGAAAATCTTCGTTCGTTTGATAACTTACGACTCCAACAACCATTTCAACTTCATTTTCTCTTATAAAAGAATCTAATGTTTTGAGCCAATTTTCAGGAACCAAACAATCGGCGTCTGTTGTAATAATCCAAGAGTATTTTGCTTCATGAATTGCTGTTTCAATTGCGTCTTTCTTTGGTGAATTCGACTTACGAATATTTTGTAAAACGGTATAATCAAAATTATAATTGGCAATTTGAAATCCATCATTAGAAGCATCATCTACTAAAATAACTTCAAATAAATCAGTTGGATAATTCAATTCAGAAATGGAATTCAGTAATTCAGGCAAAAATTTAGCCTCATTTCTAAAAGGAACAATTACCGTAAATTTTGTTTGTGGACTTTGATATTCAGTTGTGAAATAAGGAACTTTCTTAATTCCTTTTGCCAGAAGCAAAATAAAAAAAGCATAGACAGTCATGATGAAAAATAAAACAATACTGTAAATCATAATTCTTATTTTAAGGAATTTCGGTCTTCTGCAGTCGAGGTTTGAATCGGAACACGTAAATACTTCCAATCAAAACGGGCAAAACAATATTCAAAAACCACATCAACATGCTGATAAAAACCACGATCCATTCGTTAATGCCCAAAAGTCCAAAAAAGCAAACAGCGACGCCACCTTTCACGGCAAAGTCAAAAAACTGAAACGTAGGTAAAGAAGACGCAATAAAGTAGGTTGCTGCAATCGTTCCCATCAACGTGAAATAAGGTAAATTCACATCAAAAGCTAAAAATAAAAAGTAATATTGATGCGAAAAAGTCAAGTAGCGTACTACGGCTAAAAAGATGTTTTTACGATGCATCTTCTTTGGTAACGCATTGATTTTTTGAAAAAACTGCGAAAGTGAATACCCTTTAATCGTGATTTTTTTCAATAAAAATAAAATCAGACTGATGCCAAAAACAACTCCAATTAAAATACCAACGTAAAGCCAATATCCTAAAATCAACAATCCAATAATTCCAAAAAGAATACTCAAAATCATTTGAATGCCGTTGCAAATCAAGTTCAGAAAAATAACTTCTCCCGCATCTTTTTTAGGGAAATAAAGTGCTTTCCCTGCATATTCTCCAATTCCGTTTGGTGTAAAAAGTCCAGCAGTTAAAGCCGCTAAAACTTGTTCAGTAGCTTTTGGCAAAGAAATGGATTGGAGTTTTTGTGCTAAATTCTGCCATTTCAAAATTTCTAAAAACCGGTTCAAGAAACTTAAGAAGAGAATAAAAGCAATTCCAAAAATCGACTTTTTCCGGTCTACTAATTCCAAAAACTGTTTCCAGTCCAGCTTTTCATTATTTACGAGTTGATTGTAAATAAAATATAAAGCACCGCCAACGATTAAAAGTTTCGCGAGAAACACGAGGAATTGTTTAGCTTTGTAAGGAATTGAAATCATTGCCGCAAAGGAACAAAAAATCCACAAACAATCTTGTAGGGTTTTGAAAACATTACGTTTTACTGAACACTCAAAAACTGAACACTGACCACTAAATGGCAAACGAACGCATCATATTAGGCATTGACCCTGGAACGACAATCATGGGTTTTGGACTCATCAAAGTCGTCAATAAAAAGATGGAATTTCTGCAATTGAACGAATTAATTCTGAACAAATACGACGACCACTATATGAAGTTGAAAGTCATATTTGAACGTACCATCGAATTAATTGACACACATCATCCCGACGAAATTGCGATTGAAGCGCCTTTTTTTGGTAAAAACGTGCAATCTATGTTGAAATTAGGAAGAGCCCAAGGTGTGGCAATGGCGGCGGGACTTTCACGTCAAATTCCAATTACAGAATACGAACCCAAGAAAATAAAAATGGCAATTACCGGAAACGGAAATGCGTCAAAAGAACAAGTAGCTAAAATGCTGCAGCAACTTTTAGGCTTAAAAACATTACCCAAAAATCTAGATTCAACGGATGGTTTAGCCGCTGCCGTTTGTCACTTTTTTAATAGTGGGAAAGTAGTTGGCGAGAAAAGTTATTCCGGATGGGATTCTTTTGTGAAACAGAACGAAGATAGAGTTAAGAAGTAGTGGCCAGTGGTCAGTTTTTGAGTGGTCAGTTAGGAAAAGTGTTTAGTGTTCAGGTTTTGAGTATTCAGTTTTTGAAATTAAAGAAAGTTTATTATGATATTTCAAGATTTATTAGCTTATAAGAAATCATTTGCTTTGGCAATGAAAATTTTTGAAATTACAAAGTCTTTTCCAAAAGAAGAAATTTATTCACTGACGGATCAAGTGCGGAGAAGTTCGCGAAGTGTTCCCGTTACGATTGCAGAAGCATATCGTAAAAGAATTTATCCGAAACATTTTCATAGTAAATTAACTGATTCAGACGGAGAAAATTCTGAAACACAAGTGTGGTTGGATTTTGCATTCGCTTGCAATTATATTTCAAAAGATACTTACGACTCATTAATTTCGGAAAGTTTTGAAGTTGGAAAATTATTAAATTATATGATACTAAACCCAGAGAAGTTTGGAGTAATGAAATAGTGGTCAATAAGAGTGATCAGTGGTCAGCAATTTAGTAGTCAGTCGGGAAGATTGGTCAATGTTCAGTTTTTGAGTGTTCAGTGTGTAAAGATTATTATTTGAACACTTTCCTTAAAACTGACCACTAATAACCTGACCACTGAACACTTTCCTAAAGACTGATCACTAACAATCTGACCACTGAACACTTTCCTCAAAACTGACCACTAATAACCTGAACACTGAACACTTTCCTATGGCCGGCATTTACATTCACATCCCTTTTTGCAAGCAAGCTTGTCACTATTGCGATTTTCATTTTTCGACTTCTATGAAAAAGAAAGACGATATGGTTTTGGCATTAGCCAAAGAAATCCAGTTGCGGAAAAGTGAGATTACTGAAAAAGTAGAAACTATTTATTTCGGCGGAGGAACGCCTTCGGTTTTGACGAATGCTGAAATTGAGTTTTTGATTGGTGAAGTCTACGCCAATTTTGAAGTAATAGAAAATCCCGAAATCACTTTAGAAGCAAACCCAGATGATTTGTCGGAAGAACGAATTATTGCACTTTCAAAAACACCAATAAACCGACTTTCCATTGGAATTCAATCCTTTTTTGAAGCTGATTTGAAAATGATGAATCGCGCTCATAATTCTGGAGAAGCTAAAAAATCGCTAGAAATTGCAACGCGGTATTTTGATAATATATCAGTAGATTTGATTTATGGAATTCCAGGTTTGACCAATGAAATGTGGAAACAGAATATCGAAACTGCGTTGAATTTTGGTGTTCCGCATATTTCGAGTTATGCTTTGACGGTTGAACCTAAAACGGCTTTGTACAAACTAATTCAAACAGGAAAAATTGTTGAACCTAAAGACGAAATGGCTCAAGAACATTTTGAAATTCTTGTAAAAACGCTAATCGACAAAGGTTTCATTCATTATGAATTGTCAAATTTTGGCAAACTAAATTACTTTTCTCAAAACAACTCGAGTTATTGGTTGGGCAAAAAATACTTGGGAATTGGACCGTCGGCTCATAGTTTTGATGGGAAATCACGCAGTTGGAATATTGCAAATAATAGTTTGTACATCAAAAGTATTTCCGAAGATAAATTACCTCACGAGATTGAAATTCTGACGGTGCAAGACCGTTACAATGAATATGTAATGACGGGATTGCGTACGATTTGGGGTGTTTCTTTGGGACGAATTGAAAAGGAATTTGGCGTTGAATATTTAAATTATTTGATAAAGCAAGCGGATAAATTTCTTGTTGATGAATTGCTTTCTGTTACTGACGGAATATTGACAGCAACTTCAAAAGGGAAGTTTTTAGTGGATGGAATTGCAAGTGATTTGTTTTTAGTAAATTTAGATTAGTTTAACGGCGAGGTTTACGACGAAAATTTTAAGATTTTAACCGCAAGGTTCGCAAAGATTTACGCGAAGTTCGCAAAGAAAAGTTTTATTATTTGAAATAATTATATGAGTGGAATGGTTTAACCGCAAGGTTCGCAAAGCTTTACGCAAAGTTCGCAAAACAAAGTGAATGTGAAGTAGTTCAATTTTAAATTACGCAAGGTTAGCTGCGAAAGCTCGCATTTTAGTTTCAATTTAATGCCAAATAATTTTATTATGACTGAAAACGAGTTGTCAAAAATTGTTTTTGATTGTGCTTTGAAAGTTCATCAAACGTTAGGACCTGGACTTTTAGAAAGTGCGTATGAAGAGTGTTTGTTTTATGAGTTAAAGAAGAGAAATTTATTTGTACAAAAACAAAAGTCTTTGCCATTGATTTATGAAGATGTCAAATTGGAAATAGGTTATCGGATTGATATTATTATTGAAGATAAGCTGATTCTTGAAATTAAATCGGTGGAAGCTTTAAATGATATTCATTTTGCACAACTTTTGACTTACTTGAAACTGACCGATTGCAAATTAGGTATGCTAATTAATTTCAATGTACTTTTAATAAAAAACGGAATTCGACGTGTTGTAAATAATTTATAAAATAGTACTATCGCATTTTTTATTTACTCAGCCTTGCGACCTTTGCGGTAAGAAACATCAAATAATATTAAAAAACCTTGCTACCCTTGCGGTTAAATTTAAATTCCATAAATTCAACATTGCGAACATCGCGTAAAACTTTGCGACCTTCGCGGTTAAATAAAATTATGAAAGCAACAATTCAACATAACGACAAATTATTCTCCGTAGATTTATCAAAACCAATTGATATTGCACTTCCCTTATCCAATACTACTGAAAATCCGATTGCTTGGTATCAGGAAATCCCAGAAATTCAACCTGTAAAAATGGGGGAATGGATTGGGAAAGTTTCGGAGGGAAAATCATCTACGAATTTCAACAATATTTTCTTCAATCCACACGCACACGGAACGCACACGGAATGTTTGGGACATATTACCAATGATTTTTATAATGTAAATGAAGCGCTGAAAACGTTTTTCTTTACTGCCGAATTGATTTCAATTACTCCTGAATCCGTGGGAGAAGATTTGGTTATTACGAAAGAACAAGTCGAAATGGCTTTGAAAAACAAGAGTATAGAGGCAATTGTTATTCGTACTTTACCAAATAAAGAAGCAAAAAAACATCTCAATTATTCGAATACGAATCCGCCTTATTTGTCAGAAGAAGCTGCTATTTATATTCGAAAAATAGGAATTAAACATCTTTTAATTGACTTGCCAAGTGTGGATAAAGAACACGACGAAGGAAAACTATTGGCACACAAAGCATTTTGGAATGTGAAGGATGTGGTGAATTTGAATCACGATGCAAGAATGGATTGCACGATTACGGAATTGATTTTTATGGAAAACGCAATTGAAGATGGAAGCTATTTATTAAACATACAAATTGCTTCTTTTGTGAACGATGCTTCGCCAAGTAAACCTGTTTTATATAAAATTGAAAAAGAATAATGGAGATTAGAAAAACATTGATAAGTGATATTCCTGCAGTTTTTGAGTTGTATGATTTTGCAACTGCTTTTCAGCAAAAAGTGGGAACCAATAGTTGGAAAGGATTCGAAGTTTCTATGGTTGAAAAGGAAATTGTTGAAGAACGCCATTTTGTAATTCTAGATGAAGGTATAATTTCTGCCACATTTGTAATCACATTTAACGACGCTGTTATTTGGAAGGAAGCCGATTTAGAACCTTCCGTTTACATTCATCGGATTGCAACGCATCCTGAGTTTCGAGGTCGGAATTATGTCCAAAAAATTGTAGATTGGTGCGTTGATTTTGCGAAAGCAAGAGAATTAAAATACGTCCGATTAGATACTACAAGTGGCAACGAACTTCTAAATAAATATTATATGAAATGCGGATTTACTTCTAGAGGAATCAGCGAAATTGAATGGAACGAAACCTTGCCCGAACATTATAAAGACGGAAGTTTTGCTTTATTTGAAATAAAAATCTGATATGAATATTGAGCAGTTTTATGAATTTTGCTTGGCAAAAAAAGGAGTTACAGAACATTTTCCTTTTGACGAAGAAACGTTGGTTTTGAAAGTGGGAGGAAAGATGTTTGTGTTGACTTCGTTGAAACAATGGGAACATGGAACGCCGTCTATAAATTTGAAATGCGATCCTGAACACGCCTTGGAACTTCGAGCAGCATATGAATGTGTTCAGCCAGGATATCACATGAGTAAAGTGCATTGGAATACGGTGACTTTAAATGGCGACGTATCTGATAAATTCCTGTGTGAAATGATTTCAGATTCCTACGATTTAATTTTCAAAAGCTTAACAAAGAAAATCCAACATGAAATTGCCGAATTAGAAAATTAGGCAGTATTTTTGTAAAGGAACTTGCGGAACTACGCAGGTTTTAGCCTTAATAATTTTATACTATGAAAGAGCAAATAAAAAAGTTTCTAAACGAGGAACAAGATCCCAAAGCTATTGATAAAATCAGCAATAAACTTGAAGATTTATTGATGAAAAATGAAGAAGTAGGTTATATTGGTGTTCAAAAAAAACCTGTGACGGTCTTTCCAGACAGCATTGTTTTAACCAATAAAAGAATCATTATTTGTAAACCGAAAAACTTAGGGTTCTCAATGGAGTTCGTGGATTACAATTGGGACAGTATTTCGCATACTTTCGTAAATGAAAGCATTTTAGGTTCGGAATTTTCTTTTACGACGAAAACAGATTTGACGATTTCTATCGATTATTTGCCAAAAATTCAGGCTAGAAAGATTTATACGTTTGCCAAAGAGCAATTAGATGAATTGAAGACAAAAACTGCTGAACCACTAGAAACGGTATTTCAAGCACAAATTGTTGAATCAATTGCAGAGGAGATTCCAAAGGAGAGAACTGAAGACGTTGTTGAAGAAATAGATACAGAAGAAGTAACTGATTTTGCGGAAATTGTTCCTGTTTCATTGTCCGGTTACAGGGACGAAAAGCAATTTCCAGACGTAAACCAAGAAACGAAAGAAAGCGGATTAAGTCATCTTTCTCAAGACGAATTATTTGAAAAATTACAGAATTACAAGAAATTACTAGACAACGGATTAATTATGCAAGGCGAATACGATGCTTTGAAAAAAGAAGTTTTAAGTCATATGTAATCTTTGAAATTTACATATAAATAGAAAATCCATTCTGATACCGAATGGATTTTTTTAGTTTTTTAATATCAAGACTGTATTGAGATGGGTAAATTATATTGAACACTTACTTTTTGTCCGTCCTTTTCGCCTGGAATCCATTTTGGCGAAAGCTTCATTACTCGAACGGCTTCTTCGCCAGTTCCGTAACCGATGTCTCGTAAAACTTCAAAATTGCTCAAACTTCCGTCGGCTTCTATAATAAATTGAATGAACACTTTACCACTTACTTTTGCTTCAGGCACTTTAAAGTTTTTACCTACAAAATCGTAAAACGCCATCATTCCTCCTGGGAAATCAGGTTTTTTTTCAGCTTCAATTTCAAGTGTTGTTGCTGATTGCTGATCTATTAATTTTTCTTTTTGACCTTCATTCATTTCTTTATTTTTTTTGAGGTATTCTTGGTATAATTTGTCCTCTTCTGCGGAATTTTTTTTAACTACTTTTCTATAATCCGATATAACCAATTTTAGAGTGTCGTTGCTGAAGTGTGAATGACTATTCTTAAGATTCTTGTCAAAGTAATCTTTTGTATAAATAGTATATTGATATTCTTGCGGAAAACGTTTTGAGCGGGCGTTTTTATGTACAAAGCTATAAGTGTAATAGAAGAAATCGGATCTTTTATATTTATTAATTTCTGCTTTTGTACTTATTTTATCATTAATCCAAACTGCCAAGTTTTTTGTTTTCATTTTTTCAAACAATGGTGCTGGAATTTCTTTTTCAATATTTCCATCAGGCACCCAATCTAAATAGCTTCTCTTTTCTTCGAGAGTAAGTTCCTCATACATTTTATTTATTGAAATGTTTTTTCTTGTGTCTTTCAAAATAATTCTAACACCCGAATAGTAATTATCTCTAATTTTATCTTTATCGGCAATGGTGCTTTCTTTCTTTTGCGTACCGTTTTTGACACTAATTACTGGCTCTTGCGCAATAACTTCAACACTAAAAAAATAAATTAATGCTACTAAAATTGGAACTAGGGTTGCTTTTTTAAGTAATGCCAAGTTTCTTGATGTGCTTTTTGTCATCATAATTAATCGTTTTTTCGTTACTAAATAATTTAAATTACTGGCCAAGTAAAAGTTGCTGTTCGAAGAAGCTTTCGCCAAAAGAAGTTTTTGGTAAAACGGAACATTATTATAAGATGTTACCACATTCTCATCTGCTAGGAATTCGTGGTTGAGTTGAATTGCTTTTTTGTATAAAATAAATAACGGATTGAACCAGAAGATTGTTTTTAAAGTTTCAATTAGTAAAATATCCAAGGTATGTTTCTGCCGAACGTGCGTTAACTCATGCGAAAACAATTCCTCCTCAATTTTTCTGTTTTCATAATCGGCTTTATTGATGAAAATGTTATTCAGAAAAGTGTGCGGTAAAACTTTTTCATCTAATAAAATCAAGGAATAATTTCCAATGTTTTCAGCTGCATTTGAATTTATTTTTCGTTGAATTTTAATCAGGTTAATTATAAATCTTCCTATCAAAATACTTGTTACAATACCGTAAATACTCCAAAGAAAAAGCGGCGTATAATTTACTTTTTCTTCTACAATTACAGACGAAAAAGGCATTACTTGCATTCTATTTTCAGTAACTAAAGTAGCGCTTTCAACATATATTTCAAAAGAGATAAAGGGAATTATCAACGAAAACAATAAACTAAATAATAGAAAAAATCGGTTGAACTTGTGCATTTTTTCTCTTTCTAACAACAAAATATAAACTGCATAAAGCAGTCCAAGTGAAAGTGTCGATTTTAATAAAAAATCTATCATTGCTGTTTCTTTTTAAGTTGAATATCAATTAGCTGCTGCAATTCCTTTAATTCCGATTCTGATAAATCCGTTTGTGTAGTAAAAAACGATGCAAATTGGGACGCAGAATCATTAAAGAAATTTTTAATCAATCCGTTGACATGCTTCGAAAAATAAGCTTCCTTTTTTACTAAAGGAAAATATTCTCGGTTATTTCCAATCAAAATATAACTCACAAACTTCTTGTCAATCATTCGCTTAAGCAAAGTAGCGGCTGTTGTTGACGCAGGTTTTGGCTCTGGATAACATTCTAAAAGGTCTTTCATAAAACCTTTTTTTATGCTCCACAAATACTGCATTAATTGTTCTTCGGTTGCGGTAAGTTCCATGCTTTTATGTTTAATTTAAGGTATCTAAAGTTGTTGCGATTGGCGTTCCTCTTTTGTAAAATTGGGAACCCAAGAATGTACCGTTTTCGTCGTAGAATTTCCATTCGCCGGATAAAAACCAATGCATGTTGGTACTGTTGATTTCTAATTTTGAAATTCCTTCAGACATTTTTTTACCATTCAAATGATAGTCGGTTGTATAGCAAATACCGTTTTTATATCTTTTTTTTGAAACCAACTTCTTATTGCTGTATTCTCGCCAAGTTCCTTTTTCGAAATCGTTTTTATATCTGCCTTTCGAAATCAGGAATCCATCCGAAACTTGGTCTTTATAAATCCATCTTCCTGTTTTTTCTCCGTTTTTTCGTTGGTTGGTTTTGCAACTTGAAAGCAGGCAAGTGCAGATTAAAAGTAAACTTAAAATTCGGATTACAGACATTTTTTAAATTCTTGTTCTACAAATGTAGAAAACTATTTCTTATTCTACAAACGTAGAAGCAAATATTTTATTGTAAAGATGTTCAACACGTTGTGCGTTAAATTTGACAAGAAATAAATTTTAGAAACAGGTTTTCTTTTTAAATTACTAGTATACAAATCAAAACTCCAATAAATCCTGTATGAATTTAAAAAGCAAAAATCCACTGTGGAAAGTGGATTTCGAATAATTTCTATTGTCTTAAGTTGAAATTTATTTCATTTTGAAAAAGTGAAGTTTAAAGTGTTTTCTTCTGCTTTTCTACGAAACTTTCTGCTTGACGCTCAAGTAATTCTTTCGCTTTTTGATAATTTGACTTCAATACATCTTTATCAGTTGCGAGGTCTTCGTAAACCTTATCGTACATCTTAGCACTGGTTTTCACGAGTAATTCGCGTTGGTATTTGTCTTGTGTGATTGTAGCTTGTAATGCAGTTTCTAAATCTTCTAATTTCAAATCATATGCTCCTTTTGGAGCCAATAATTTAGCGATAATTGGAGAAGTTTCGATGGCTAAAAATAAAAGCATAATAAAGAAAGAAGGCAACCACGGAAGTTTGTTCAATGCATTAATTCGTGCCATCAAACCATCAAAACCATCAATTATAGGTTGGGTTTCGGTTAGCTTTTTATCTAAATCTGTTTGAATAGTTTTCGTTGAGGTTTCCGCTTCGGCAATTTTCACTAGATTGTTTTTCCGTAACGTGTCTAATTCGGCTTTCGCCAAATCATGCTTGGCAATTTTCTCTTTAAAAACAGGACCTTTTCCGAGTTTCTTCGTTCCCGCAGTTCCTTCCGCTTCCGTAATGTAGGTTTCATAAAGCGTGTTGACTTCCTTCTCTTTTTTTAGAATTTCAGCTTTTAAACTGTCCACTTGCGATTTGTTTTTGTCTAAATCGGTTTGGAAATAATTAGCAACTTCCTTCTTATTGGTCAGCATCATTGCATTTTTTTCTTTCAAAAGAACGGTGTTGATTTCTTTTTCAAAAATCTTGATTTCTAAAGGTTTTGAAATGACGATTGCAATAATTAAAGCTAATATAATTCGAGGAGTCGCTTGCACAAATTCGCTCCAAAACGAATCTCTTTTTCTAATTGTGGAAACAATAAACCTGTCGAGATTGAAAATCAATAAACTCCAAACTAATGCAAAGCCAAGAGCAATATAAATGGTATCAAAGACTGTAAATAAAGCGTAAGCACTAGCGATAAATGCCATAACAGCTGTGAAGAAAACGGTTCCGCCAATGCCGATAAATTTGGTTTTTTCGCCGTCTGAACACGATTTCAAGACCTCGCGATCGGCTCCTGAACAGGAAATAAAAAATGATTGTAACATGATGATTGATTTTACTGAAATAAATTCAGCATTAATGATTGATGATGATTAACAAAAGTAACGCCAAAATAGTATTTATGGTATAAATCGCTGACTGGTTTGCTTTTAAAATAGCTTTGTCAAAGCTTTAAACTTTGACAAAGCTTTCCTCCTAAAGTTAAAACTTTGAAATTTTTTTGAATTGATTGTAGCTGATATGACAGTTTTTATTTGAAATAAAAGAATGTTTTAAATTGAAAATGGGTTTGCGTTAGCGGTTGCAGCGGCATCCTTTTGTAATGCGAAAGCTTTACAAACGATACAGCGGAAGACGCGACATCGTCTCGTCCTTTTCGACGCGACGAGGGAACGCCCAAATAATTATTGAAAATAGCAAATAAAAAAAATCCGTTTACTCTTGAAGAATAAACGGATTTTAATAGTATTAATTTAAAAAAATCTATTTCGAAAGCTCGACAAAATACTTGTAAAACAACGGAATAGTTTCGATTCCTTTTAAGTAATTGAAAATCCCGAAGTGCTCATTTGGCGAGTGAATCGCGTCTGAATCAAGTCCGAATCCCATTAAAATAGTTTTTGATTTCAACTCTTTTTCAAACAAAGCAACGATTGGAATACTTCCTCCCGAACGAACTGGAATTGGCTTCACGCCAAAACTTTCATGGTATGCTTTGTCTGCGGCTTGATAACCGATGCTGTCAATTGGCGTTACGTAACCTTGACCTCCGTGGTGCGGCGTCACTTTTACAGTCACACCACTTGGCGCTAGACTTTCGAAATGTTTGGTGAACAAGTCAGTGATTTCATGCCATTCTTGATTTGGAACCAAACGCATAGATATTTTAGCGAAAGCCGAACTTGCAATAACTGTTTTGGCACCTTCACCTTGATAACCACCCCAAATGCCGTTTACGTCTAATGTTGGACGGATTGAATTTCTTTCATTAGTTGTGTAGCCTTTTTCTCCGTAAACGTCGTTTAGATCAAGTGCTTTTTTATAAGCGTCTAATGAAAACGGCGCTTTTGCCATTTCAGCACGTTCTGCATCCGAAAGGTCTTGTACTTTATCGTAGAAACCTGGAATCGTAATATGGTTGTTTTCGTCGTGAAGAGAAGCAATCATTTTTGCTAAAATGTTGATTGGATTTGCCACAGCTCCACCATATAATCCCGAATGTAAATCGCGGTTTGGTCCTTTAACTTCAACTTCTACATAACTTAAACCTCTCAAACCTGTAGTTATCGAAGGTTGTTCGTTAGAAATCATTCCTGTATCAGAAATTAAAATCACGTCGTTTTTAAGTTTTTCTTGGTTGCGTTCTACAAACCAACTCAAACTTGTTGAACCTACTTCTTCTTCACCTTCAATCATGAATTTGACGTTGCAAGGAAGATTATTGGTTTTTACCATGTATTCCAACGCTTTGACGTGCATGTACATTTGACCTTTGTCGTCGCATGAACCACGAGCGAAAATTGCTCCTTCAGGATGAATTTCTGTTTTCTTAATTACAGGCTCGAATGGAGGGGAAGTCCACAATTCCATCGGGTCTGGCGGTTGAACATCGTAATGACCGTAAACCAAAATAGTTGGTAATTTTGGGTCAATCATTTTTTCACCATAAACAATTGGGTAACCTGGAGTGTCGCAGATTTCAACTTTGTCGCAACCTGCTTCTTCAAGTCGCGATTTTACTGCATCTGCCGTATCAATAACGTCTTGTGAATAAGCAGAATCGGCACTTACAGAAGGTATTTTTAGGAGTTCAATCAGTTCGTCAATGAACCGTTGTTTGTTTTCTTGTACGTATTTTTTAATGTCGTTCATAAGGTGTTGTAATTGTTTGTAACGTCAAATATACAAATTGAAAATCCAATTTCCCACTTATTTCCTATTTCTTAAAGGTTGATTAAGATGCTGTTTTTAATGTACGAAAGTGAAGTACTTTGAAGTTATTTGTAGTGTATGATTTTCTAATTAATTATAAATAAGGAACTAATGAATGCAAATAATAGTCATGATATTGTCAAAAAAGTAGCAGATGTAACCGTGCTTTTTTGGATTATGAAAATCAGCGCAACCACATTAGGAGAAACGGCAGGCGACATGTTGTCAATGACTTTCAATTGGGGTTATGGATTGAGTTCATTGGTTTTATTGGGGTTTTTTGTTTTAACGTTTTTGATGCAATTATTTGCTAAAAAGTACAATCCTATTTTATATTGGTTGGTTATTATTTCTACGAGTACGGCTGGAACGACAATTTCAGATTTCATGGACCGTACTTTGGGATTGGGTTATTTGACTGGTTCCTTGATTTTGTTTTCGACGTTAATAATGATGTTGTCGGTTTGGTATTTTTCAGAAAAATCACTTTCTGTAACCAATGTTCATTCTCGAAAAGTGGAAGTTTTTTACTGGTTGACGATTTTAGTTTCAAATACATTAGGAACTGCTTTAGGAGACTTTCTCGCCGATGATTCGGGATTAGGGTTTAGCGGAGGTGCTTTGTTAATTGGGAGTTTATTGCTGATTTTAGTTGGTTTGTTTTTCTTTACCAAAATTTCACGAGTGCTTTTGTTTTGGATAGCGTTTGTGCTGACACGACCATTTGGCGCGACTTTTGGAGATTTACTAACAAAATCCGTTGATAAAGGCGGTTTGAATTTGGGAACTATTGGTTCATCGCTTGTCTTGGGAAGTGTTTTGATGATTTTAATTGGAAATGAGTGGTTTAAGGAACGTCGAAAATTTAATACCGAAAATAAGTAAATTTTTTAGTTCTGAATGTTTGTAGTTTAATAGATATGTTTATATTTGCACTCACGAATTTCGCGGATATGGTGAAATTGGTAGACATGCCAGACTTAGGATCTGGTGCCGCAAGGCGTGTAGGTTCGAGTCCTATTATCCGCACAAAAAAGTCCAAACAAACGTTTGGACTTTTTTTTTGGTTCTAACTGAAAAATTTATTTTTTAGCGATTCTCTTCAGCTATAGCATTTGAAACTGCAATTTTTACCTTGACTTTAACTTTTGAAACTTTCCTTCCTATTATATTTCAGTTAAGTTTACGTTCCTATTAAACATAATAAAATGAAATCAAAATCTCTTCTAATTTTGCTGACCATTGGCTCTTTTTTTCCAATGGAAGCACAAGAAAAAAAGCAAGCCGTGAATCTATTTTTTCAATCCTACAACACGCCTTTTAATGTTCCGGCGTTTGATAAAATTAAAAACGAACATTTTAAACCCGCTATTTTAGAAGGGATTAAAAGAAATGAAGTTGAAATCAACGCAATTGCAAATAATCCGGAAGCACCCACTTTCGAAAACACTATTTTGGCAATGGAAAATGTGGGTCAATTACTTTCGGAAGTAAACCGCGTTTTTGGCAACTACAATTCAGCCAATACAAACGACGAACTTCAAGCGCTTGCTAAAGAAATTGCGCCAAATTTATCTTCGCACTATGATAATATTTCCTTGAATGAAAAATTATTTGCTCGTGTGAAAACACTTTGGAACAAAAAAGAAAGCTTAAACTTGAATTTAGAACAAGCGAAACTTTTAGAAAACCGCCATAAATCCTTTGTCAGAAGTGGTGCAAATTTGTCAGCGACCGATAAAGATAAATTGCGAAAAATTAACGCCGAACTTTCTATTACAGGTTTGAAATACGGTCAGAATATTCTAGCCGAAACGAATAAATATGAATTGGTAATTTCAGACAAAAAGGAATTAGCAGGATTACCAAGCCAACTTATCGAAGCGGCTGCGTCAGATGCAAAAGCTAAAGGTAAAGCAGGAAAATGGGTGTTTACGCTTTCCAATTCGAGCGTGATGCCGTTTTTGCAATACAGTTCCAACAGAAAGTTACGCCAAGAAATTTGGAATGCGTACCAAATGCGAGCGAATAACGATAACGAGTTTGACAACAAAGAGAACGCGGTAAAATTAGCCAATCTTCGTGGCGAAAAAGCGCGATTGTTAGGTTATAAATCACATGCTGATTATGTTCTAGAAGAATCGATGGCTAAGAAACCTGAAAATGTGGCCAAATTATTGAATGATTTGTGGAAACCTGCTTTAGAAATTGCTAAAGTTGAAGCTGCCGACATTCAAAAAATGATGTACAAAGAAGGAATTAAAGATAAAGTTCAGCCTTACGATTGGAGGTATTATACCGAGAAAATCAGAAAACAGCGATTTGATTTAGACGAACAAGAATTGAAACCTTATTTCAGCTTAGACAACGTTCGAAAAGGTGTTTTTCAAGTGACCGAAAATTTATACGGTTTGAAATTCAAGCAGCTCACCGACATTCCAGTGTATCATGAAGAGGTTACGGCTTGGGAAGTTACAGAAGCAAATGGAACGCATGTTGGGATTTTATACATGGATTTTCACCCGAGAGCTTCAAAAAGAAGTGGCGCTTGGATGACTTCTTACAGAAATCAAGAAACAAAAGACGGCGTGAGACAAGCTCCGGTAATTTCAATCGTTTGTAATTTTACAAAACCTACAGCTGATGCTCCAGCTTTGTTGACTTTTGATGAAGTGACGACTTATTTCCACGAATTTGGACACGCATTACACGGTTTGTTGTCGGATGTAACTTATAAAAGTCTTGCAGGAACAAGCGTTCCGAGAGATTTCGTAGAGTTACCTTCGCAAATTATGGAAAATTGGGCAGCGGAACCTGAAGTACTAAAAATGTATGCGAAACACTATAAAACAGGCGAGACGATTCCTAATGCATTGATTGAAAAATTACAAAAAGCAGGAACGTTTGACCAAGGATTTACTACTGTCGAATATTTGGCGGCATCGTTATTAGACATGGATTACCATTCACAAACTGCTGCAATTACGCTTGACGCGAATACTTTTGAGAAAAACGCGATGCAAAAAATTGGTTTGATTGATGCAATTATTCCACGTTACAGAAGCACGTATTTTCAACACATTTTCTCGGGTGGATATTCTTCAGGATACTACAGTTATATATGGTCGGGGGTTTTGGATACAGATGCTTTTGAAGCATTCAAAACTACAACATTATTCAATCCTGAAATGGCAAAATCGTTTCGTGAAAACGTTTTAGAAAAAGGGGGAACCGAAGACCCAATGGTTTTGTACAAACGCTTTCGAGGAGCGGAACCAAGTATCGAACCTTTATTGAGAAAACGAGGTTTAGATAAAAAACAAGTTCCTGCAAAGAAGATTAAAGGATAAAAGAAAATCCCATTTTGACAATTCAAAATGGGATTTTTTATTTAGTTTTTGGTTATTTGTTGCACATTCGCTTCTTTCACAAAAGGCTGTATTTCTAGACCTTCTTCATCTAATTGCTCTTTCATATTTTGTAGAACATCAGAATACATACTCCAAAAATCTTCATTCGTAGCCCAAGGTCGTATCGCCATTCGGACTCCGTTATCCACTAAACCGGTTACGACAACTCCGGGTTTTGGCTCTTCTAAAATCCGCGAATCTTTTTCTAAAATAGAATGTAAAATTTCTTTTACTCTTTTTAAATCACTATCGTAGGAAACCGTAAATTCGATATTTGCTCGACGCGTTCCTGCCGAAGAATAGTTGGTTATGTTGCCATTTGACAACGAGCCATTTGGTACAAAAATTATTTGATTATTAGTGCTTGTTAATTTCGTTACGAAAATTTGAATTTCAGTAACGGTTCCCATAACGCCTTGTGCTTCAATGAAATCTCCCAACTTAAAAGGTTTGAACATAATAATCAACATTCCGCCGGCAAAGTTAGAAAGCGAACCTTGAAGCGATAAACCAATTGCTAAACCCATCGCTCCTAAAATAGCAACGAATGAGGAAGTGCCAATTCCCAACTGACCAATTACAGCAACGAAAAGCACAATTCGCATTGTCCAAAGTAAAATATCAGCAAGAAATTTACTTAATGTGGGGTCATACTCCCGCTTTACCATATTTCGCCGAATAAGGCGATTGATAAGTCGAATGGTATATAATCCAAGGAATAATAATATAAAAGCGGAAATCAAACTAGGAAGGTAGTGTACAAGAGAACTGATAAACTGCTCTACATACATTTGTATATCTTTTGGTGCGAAACTAATGGCTAAAAATGGATTCATTAAAAAGTATAAATTGTTGTTTTTGAATAGATTTGGTGCAAAACTACTTAAATTGACTCACTTTTATATTTAAAATGAAGTTAAAGTATTGATTTTAGAACACTTTCCAAATTATCGGTCGGTGCTTGACACGATTTATTTTCACACAAATAGAACAAGGTTTTTTCTTGTTGAAAACGATTCGCCAATAAAGAAAGTGAACTATTTTTTGTACTTCCTGCAATTAAAATATTGGGTAAATAATGCGAATTTAATTTTTGTACTTCGTTCAACGCATTTGTACCAATAATCGCTAATTCTTTCGATTCTCCAAAGTCTAATGCGAGGTCAAGCCAATTGGAGAATGCCGATGGATAATCTATATTTGGCAGAATTTTATCAAGCATTTCTTGTGCAGTTTTTTCATAAAAGGAGTTTGAAAAATGGAGTGCTAAAGACCGTAAATTTTTCGCCATCATCGAGTTGGAACTTGCAATCACATTGTCTTCAATGTCGTAATGTTTTGAAATTAAAGCCGAATCTAAATTAGAAGTATAATTGAATAACTGCTGTTCAGGTTCGTAAAAATGTTCCAAACTATAATCCGTCAATTGTTTTGCGTCATTCAGCCATTTTTCGTCCAAAGTGATTTCATATAAAGCGATAAAACTCTGAATCACACACGCATAATCTTCTAAAAAACCATTAATTGTGGCTTTTCTATTTTTGTAACTTCGGAATAAATTTCCTTCAGGAGACCATAATTTTTCAGCAATAAATTGTCCGTTTTTAAGTGCCAATTCAAGATATATTGGATTTTGCAGCGCTTTATAACTTTCAGCAAGTCCGGTAATTGTGAGTGCGTTCCAAGAAGTCAGGCATTTATCGTCCAATCGTGGCGAACTTCTTTTTTGGCGTTCGCCAAATAGAATTTGTTCCCAAGCTTTTTTCTTTTGATGTAATTCAGAAGTGGAAATCGCGAACGATTTTGCAATTTCCTCCAAAGATTCGCTCTGAATCAACACATAATTGCCATGTTCCCAATGTCCAAATTGATTAATGTTGAAAACCGTACTGAACAATTCAAAATCATCCTTTATTAAAGATTGCAATTCGCTTTTCCTCCAAACGTAAAAAGCACCTTCTTCTAAAACCTGATTTTCGGTCAAACTATCGGCGTCTAAAGCAGAATAGAATCCACCTTCTTTGTTGTCTAAATTGGTTTGCAGAAAAGAAATGGTTTTCTCAATAACTTCTTGATACAAAGGATTTTTAGTTCTTTTATAAGCATTTGCATAAAGCGAAAGCAATTGACCGTTGTCGTACAACATCTTTTCGAAATGCGGAACATGCCATTTCATATCGACTGAATAACGCGAAAATCCACCTTCAATAGTATCAAATAATCCGCCATACGCCATTTTGGTCAAAGTCAAATCAACGAATTTCAGTAATTCTTCGTCTTTGTTTTGAAAACCGTAACGCTGTAAAAAATCGTAATTATTCGGCATCATGAATTTTGGAGCTCGTGCCATTCCGCCAAAATCGTGGTCGAAACTTTTCGTCCATTTGGCCACTAATTCTTGTAATAGAATTTCAGTTGGCGTTTCTGTTTTTTCGTTGGGAAGATGCTGAAGGGAAGAAATGGCTTCTTGCAGTTTATCAGCATATTCCAATAATTTTTCGGGTTTTGAATCGTATAATTTTTGTAATTGTTCCAAAGTGTCGATCCATTCGTCCAACTTAAAATAAGTGCCGCCCCAAATTGGTCGACCGTCGGGAAGGCAAACTACGTTGAGTGGCCAGCCTCCTTTTTGGGTCATAATTTGAACGGCTTTCATATAAACTGCATCAATATCGGGACGTTCTTCTCGGTCAACTTTTATCGAAGTGAAATGAGCGTTCATGGTTTTTGCCGCGTCGTCATTTTCAAATGTTTCGTGTTCCATCACGTGGCACCAATGACAAGCCGAATAACCAATACTGACGATAATAAGTTGTTCTTTATTTAAAGCGTCTGTAATTGTTTTTTGGTTCCAAGCTTTCCAATGCACAGGATTTTCAGCGTGTTGGAGTAGGTAAGGACTGGATTCTATGGAGAGTTCGTTCATTATATAAGTTTGATTTGGCGAAAGCCGTACAAGGTTTAATTAATTTAAGTGGCATAAAGTTACAAAATGTGAACGGGAAGGCAATTTTAAATTCAATTTCAAAAAGAAAATTCAGAATCAGCACTCCACTTTTTCGACTATTAGGCTACAGATATGGGCTTTAATGAAAGGCAGTTAAGGATAAATTCTAAAGCTTTTATTGTTTTCAAAAAAGACGTATATTTGTGTAAATTTTACAGTTATGGACACAATTATCATTCAAGCAGAACCCAAGAAAAAGAAAGCCTTACTAGAGATTCTAAAAGCTTTTGATATTCCTTTTGAAGTTAAGAAACCGAAAGAGGAAACGTATGACCCAGAATTTGTAAAAATGGTTTTGGAGGCACGAAAACAAAAAGACGGTAGAATCGTAACGGAAGAATATAAAAATGAATTATTTGGAAGTTTATGAAGTATACTGTAATAATTCAGAAGCTAGCCGAATCGCATATTCAGAAAATTGTACATTCTGGAGATAAAAAGACGATAAAGAAGTTGAAGAAGATTTTAGAAGAATTAGAAAAAAATCCCACCATCGGAATTGGTAATCCTGAACTTTTAAAGCATTCCCTTTCCGGTTTATGGAGTCGGCGTCTCAATAAAAAAGACCGACTCATTTATGAAATCTTTGAAGAACCCGAAGAACTCGTTGTTGTGATTGCTGCATTAGGTCATTATTAATTTTTGAAAAAATAACCTTTAAGGTTTTGTAGTTGACGGGAATTAAATATTTGGCTTGAAAAATATAGTATGGCAGTAAGATTAGTTGCTGAAATTCCACAAAAAAAGCACCCGCCGAAACGAGTGCTTTATCTTTTTAAACTAAAACAGAATTTATCCGTTCAATGCTTCTACTTTAATATCTTCGTCTTTCAACATGTCTTTCAACATATTTTCGATTCCACTTTTTAAGGTGAATGTCGATGAAGGGCAACCGTTACAAGCGCCTTGAAGAACCACTTTTACGCGTTTTTCAACTGGGTCGTACGAGTCAAAAAGAATATTTCCACCATCTGCAGCAACTGCCGGTTTTACATATTCTTCCAAAATGTTGATGATTTTTTGTGAAGTAGTATCAAGGTTGTCGAAATTTTCAATTTTCTGCTTTTCTACTTTTGGATGACTTATAATTTTGCTTTCGTCAATTGCAGTCCCACCATTTTCGATGAATTCTTTGATGAATGTTCGCAATTCCAGTGTAATTTCCGACCAATCGCTGATGTCGTATTTCGTTACGGAAACGTAATTTTCGTCGATGAAAACTTCTTTCACAAAAGGAAATTTGAATAATTCCTTTGCTAATGGAGAAGCCGCCGTGTCGTCAATACTTTTAAATTCCAAAGCCGTTTTAGTCAAACCACGACTTACCACAAATTTCAACACACTTGGATTTGGAGTCGTTTCACCGTAAACGGTTGCTGGCATTTTTTGCGAAGCTTGTTCTGGTGCGTTCAACACTTTTCCGCCCGCGTTCACGAATTCGTTGATTTGTTCGGCAACAGCATCCTGGACATCGTCCCATTCAACGATATTGTAACGTTCAATTGCGATGAAATTTCCTGAGATATACACGGCTTTTACGAAAGGAAGGTGAAATAATTTTTGTGCAAGTGGAGAAGCAGAAGCCTCGTCAATATTTTTAAATTCGTAACTTACATGGTTGGCAATGAAGTCAGGAAATTCGAATTTTAATATAGCGGGATTTTGCGTTTCTCTTATTATAACATTTATCATGAGATTTGTATTTTTTGCAAATTTAACAAAGATATCTTGTATGAAATATTATATTTGGATTTTAATACATTAATTAACATTTGAATAATGTATATAAATAATAATAATTTTCTGTTAAATTGAGCATTCCATGAAAAAACAGCTACTTTTATTTGTCTTTTTAATAACTTCTTACATAAGTTTTGCACAGGTTCCCTCTGCTGATATAGTTAGTACGATGACTAATAACCAGACAGAATATTTAATTAATGAGACTGTTGAATACATCATAACAGTCAAAAACTTAGGTCCAAATAGTGCAGATAATGTGGTCGTAAATAACCCGATTCCCGCGGGTCTTAATGCTTCGCAAATGACGTGGTCCAGCAGTACAGGTCTTCAGGGAACAGGTGCGATGACAGAAACAATTCCTGTACTTCCTGTTGGAGTTACAATTACATACAGCGTATTTATTACTGTTCCAGCAAATTATACAGGTGCGTTAATAAATAATGTGACCGTTAATACAACTACTTTAGAATACAATTACAACAATAATAATTCGAATGATTCTGATCAGCCTCGTCCTGATTTTGTAACTATTGACAGTGGTCCTCAAGGATCTTATACGATTACACAACTTATTAAAGAGGTGTTAATCAATGAGCCATGTGTTCAATTAACTGGTTTTACCTCATCTGGAACTACAGATGCTGCTAAAAAAGGCTTTGGTGCGTTTAAGAGAAACAATTCAAATTTTCCATTTAAAGAAGGAGTCATAATTCGTTCGGGAGATGCAAGTAAGACGCAGGGTAAATATAATGGCTCAGATCAAGGGACCACCGGTTCAGGTGACGGTCAAGGTGATTCAGATTTGGATATTATTAATGGGCTGAACTCGGATACAAATGACCGCTCTTTTGTGCAATTTGATTTTATACCCACTGTAGAAAAATTCAGCTTTAAATTTTTATTTGCTTCTAATGAATATGGAACGTACCAATGTACTTTTGGGGATACTTTTGCTTTTATCTTGACTAAACTTGATTCAAATGGTAATCCAACGGGAGTGCCTAAAAATTTAGCGGTTGTTCCTGGTTCTGTAACTGCAGCTGATCCTGATGGTGAAAGAGTTTCGGTTGTTACCATTCGTGATGCTGCGTACAACGGCGGGTGTAGTAGCGAAAATGCAGCATTTTTCGACAGATATAATGCGAGCGGAACAGGTCCCAATGCTGGTCCTGCAAGTTCAGCTATTAATATGATAGGTCAGACAACCCCTATGACTGCAGCTGCTACTGTTATTCCTGGGACTTCTTATAGAATAAAATTAGTAATTGCTGACCATCAAGATACAAATTTTGATAGCGCTGTATTCTTGGAAGCAGGAAGTTTTACCATCGGTGGTCCAAGAATTACAGGAACTGGTATTCATCTTGATGAAACGAATTTTACGGATGGTAGTGCATTCTGTGAAGGAACTCCTCAAACCATTCAAGCAGGTACGGGACCAGTAGCGGGAGTAACCTACTCATGGTTGAAAGACGGTGTTTTAATTCCTGGTGCTACGAGTTATAGTTTACAAGTCACGGAACCAGGTACCTATACGGTTATATTTTCATACGGTAATGGTTGTACACAATCGGATGAAATTGTAGTGGAGTTCACCCCAGGAGATTATCCTTTAATGGCAGAAGCAAATGATTTGACTTCTTGTACTCTATTTAATTTAACCGTAAACGAGCCAGTCGTGATGGCATCTTACAATCAAAGTGAATTTATTACTTATTATTATACTACTCTAGAAGCTGCTCAAGCTCTAGATCCGGAAGCAGGAGCGCTTTCAGATGCGGAAAAAGTAGCTTTTGCCGCTACTTCAAGTGGTCAAGAAATATGGATGAAAATGTTCAACGAATTTTTTGGAGGAGTTTGTGATCCAATAAAGTCCTTTAAGTTATATCCAGTTGCCGCACCTTCTGGAACTTTTTCGTATCCAGATGACAATGATGGAGTGACTGGTTTTTGTATCAACTCGAATAACAATCTTTTACCTACGACAGTCGCGTTAACATCAGGAGGTGATTATACAGCGACTCCGGCAGGATTAACAATAAATGGAACTACAGGTGGAATTGATTTGTTCAATAGTTTAGCAAATACGTATACAATAACCTATACTATTAACGCTGCAGATTGTCCGCCGTATTCTTACTCGCAACAAGTACAAGTCGTTTCTTGTGTTGGAACAACAGCTTCTAACTCTGGAAATGTGTGCGTAGGGACGCCGACTTTCAACTTATTTGCAACAGATGCAGGAGCAGGAGCTACTTATGAATGGAGCTTTAATGGAGTACCTTTCTCTACAGACCAAAATCCAACGGGTGTTTCCGTTCCAACAACGGCTGGTGATTACGTTTATAGTGTAATTGCAACAATAAATGGTTCGCCATCTAATCCTTCTTTAACAACTTTAACCGTTCACCCAAAACCTACTGCTAGTTTTGTATCGACTTCGACTACAATTTGTACCAATGCTTCAACTACTTTATTATTCAGCGGAACCCCTGGAGCTTTAGTTACATTTAGTGATGGAACGACTACTTATCCAGTGACTTTAGATGCAACAGGAAATGGGAGTTTTGACACTCCAGCTTTAGGTGTAAGTACCACTTTTACTTTAGTAGATGTTACGGGAACCACAACACCGGCTTGTGTGGAAAATTTAAATGCATCGATATTAATTTCGGTAGGTTTGCCAACGGCTTCCATCGTTAAATTTACCGATGCTGTAATTTGTTCAGGAACAGCAACAGGATTAGAAATCACGGGAACACCAGGATCGACGGTGACGTACACTAAAGACGGTGTAACGCAAGCTACAGTTGAAATTCCTGCCTCAGGAAGTTTTACAATTCCAACAGGCGTTCAAACGGTAACGGCAACAACTTCTTATACTTATGAGTTAACCAATGTACAAAGCAATAGTACGCCACCTTGTTCAGACGCAATCACAGGACAAAGTGCTGTTTTAACTGTAAATGCATTACCAACGGCAACAATGGTTGCTGTAAATACTACGATTTGCGAAGGAACAAAAGCGACCCTAAACTTCAACGGAACGCCAAACGCTACTGTGACATATAACAATGGAACTGCAAATGCAACCATCACTTTAGACGCAACAGGAAATGCATCTTTTGATACGCCTTTACTTTCCACAGAAACTACGTATACATTANTAAGCGTTGAAGTGACCAATACCGTACTTTGTTCACAAACCCTTACCGGAAATGTAGTGATTTCAATAAATAAAAACCCGGTAATNACCACACAACCTGCAGGAGCTACAATCTGTGTAAATACAAACAANANATTTNGCGTTGCAGCAACAGGAGATGGTTTANCCTACCAATGGTTCTTTAACGGAACANTANTTCCAGGAGCAANAAGCATTAATTACACCGTAACCAATGCAACCGTAGCGGATGCAGGAGATTACACAGTAGAAGTTTCGGGAATTTGTGGAACGCCTGTACTTTCAGATCCNGCNACCCTAGTGATTACACAAGTAACNAACATAACAGTTCANCCCCAAGCCTCTACTACAGTTTGTGCGGGACAACCTATTAATTTAAGCGTTACAGCAACAGGAACAAATTTAACGTACCAATGGTTTAAAGGAGCGACTCTTTTNACAGGAGAAACGAATACAACATTGAANATTACCTCTGCAACTACAACCAGTGCAGGAATATATACCGTAGTAATNACAAACCCATGCCAAAGTNTAACATCCACTACNGCCGAAGTAATTGTAAACGAATTACCAGCGATAACNGNTCANCCACAAGGAACAACCATTTGTGAAGGACAAGGCATCAACTTTAGCGTTACGGCATCAGGAACAGGAATTACTTACCAATGGTATTTAAATGGAACCCTNCTTCCCGGAGAAACAGCCAATACGTATAGTGATGCAACTGTGACTCTTGCCGAAGCAGGAAACTATACGGTAACGGTAAGCGGAATCTGTGCCCCAGCAGTCACTTCAGCCCCAGCGGTAGTGAATGTAAACCAAGGAGC
>NZ_ATTM01000002.1 GCF_000419685.1 Flavobacterium antarcticum DSM 19726 | reverse complement strand
TTTTCTTTATCTCAGTATGTTAAGATATTGTGTAATGTTGTCTTGATAAATCAAGATACCCATTGCAAAACGACTTAAGGTGGTTATTGCGGCGGGGCTCACCTCTTCCCATCCCGAACAGAGAAGTTAAGCCCGCCTGCGCAGATGGTACTGCAATTTGTGGGAGAGTATGTCGTCGCCTTTCTTTATCCTGATCAAAATTAGGATCTTAATCAAAGCCTCATCGTAAGATGAGGCTTTTTTTGTATATACTATTTTGTAAATTAAAATATTTTTGAAAAATATGCATATAAAGGAAAATAATAATAAGGTTTGTTGAATAATATACGTTAATTGGATATGTAAATAAGAAGTGGAGTTTAAGTTAAGTGACATTTTTATAATTATTTGATTGTTTGTTAAATTCCTTTATTGTCATATATTTCAAAGATCAATATATTCAACAACTTGAAGTCTCATTTGTTCTTTTGAGATGAGCTTATCGCCGTAGATTAATTCCGTTTTTAAAGATTTAAAAAAGCTATCTGCCACTGCTTTATCCCAACAATTTCCTGTTCTACTCATACCTCGAGTTACTTTATATGAGTCTAATACATTTGCAAATTTGTTATTAGCATACTAGACACCTCGATCGGAATGAAAAATTAATCCATTTTGTACAGTTCTGTTCCTAATTGCCATCTTCCAAGATGCTAAAGTTGTTTGCTTCGCCGGTTCGCAATCGCTCGGGTCTTTTGTACTCATTCCATCACTTAAGCTCCAGCCAATGATTTTCCTGTCATATAAATCCATTACAGTTGTTAAATACAAAAANCCTTCTTTCGTGTGAATATATGTAATATCTGAAACCCATGCTTTTGAGGGTTGAGAAACTAGAAATTGTCTATTTAATACATTTTCGACAAGTAAATAATTATGTTTAGAATCAGTGGTAATCTTGAATTTTTTGCTCAACTTACTTTTTAAAGTAAGTTGAGCAAAAAATTCAAGATTACCACTGATATTTTCGACAAGTAAATAATTATGTTTAGAATCAGTGGTAATCTTGAATTTTTTGCTCAACTTACTTTTTAAANCAAGTTCTCTCATGTATTTTGCAACTGTAATTCTTGAAATTTTATATCTTAAAATATTTAATTCCATTGTTATTCGGGGACTACCGTAGCGTTGTTTGGATTCAAAATAAAGGGCTGTAATTTTTTCTTTTAAAACAGTCATTTTCTGAAGTCGCTGAGAAATAGTAGCGGTTTTCCACCGGTAATAGCCACTCTGGCTGACATTTAAAACTTTACACATTTTCTCAATCGGAAATATNTTTGCATGATTTTTAATAAAACCAAATATCATCGACCGCTCTTGGAAAAAATGCCCACTGCTTTTTTTAATATATCTCGTTCTAATTCAGCTTCTTTTAATCTCGCCTCTAATTCGCTAATTAATTTTTGTTCTGCTGTCTGTTTTATAATTCCATTACCAGGAAAACTATTAGAACCAAACTTATCGTAATCCTTGCGCCATTTATAAAGCATACTAACTCGGATACCTAATTCTCTAGCTAATTCAGTAATGTTAGAACGTTCATTACTTAATTCTACAGCTTTTATCTTAAATGCTGCATCATATTTTTTTCTATCTGTTGTCATAAGTTAAAATTAAGGTTTTTTCTCTTAACTTAAACTCCTAGCTAAATTAGTATATCCACTTTTTACTATAAGAGCTAAAATTTTTTATCTTTTATACATAGCTCTTTTAATATTATGAGGAATCTAACCTCTTGATATTCATTATATAATTGTTTATCAATCATTTCTTTGATTACTCAAAGTAAAATATATCGTACGATATATTTAAGAATATTGTATCTTTAAATAGCATAAAATCTACTTAAATATTTCTTCCAATTATCCTATTTTTTAGAATATTTTCTACGAGTTCACTATTGCGATAATCAGTTTAAAAATTCTTAGCGTTAGATTTTTACAGCGGTCTAAGTTGTTGTTTTATAATTATGATTTGTAGTAGGTTAATTCTGAAAATTTTCAACGCTCAAATAAATTACATTTCGTATTTTATATAAACTTTATTCCGTAGTTCTTAAAATGCTCTCAAAATAAATTGACTACTTGAGTTCTCACACGATTATTATTTCAATTGCCATTCTTGTTTGGTAAAACATTGACTTTATTCAAAAAAAAATCACCTACAAATATAATTTGTAGGTGATTTTAATATGTATAACTGAAACTTAGTTAATTTACTTTTTTCAATTAGAATTGGTAACGAATACCTAATGCGATATCTGGTCCAAAATTATCATCTCTGAAATCATCTCCAAAATACAATTCTGGTCTAATATCTAAAGATAACATCAATGGAATATCAAAATTATATTCAATACCTAAGTTACCTGCAGCCAAGAAGTAAGTACCACTACTTTCAAAATCATTATCATTATGTTTTTTGTCGATACTATAACTTCCTACACCACCACCAACACCAGCATACCAATTGAATCCTCCGTCAATGTTCCAAACCCATTGGTATAATCCAACTAATTTAAACGAGTCATAATGATCATTATTTCTGATTCCTAAATCTACCTCTAAACGGTTGTTGCTTCCTAAAGCTCTTTGGTAAGAAATTTCTGCACCAAAACCATCATTATCTCCTAAACGTAAACCCAAAGCGTTTTTACTGATTTCTTGAGCATTCGATGCAAATGCTAAACCAACTAGCATTACTGCTGATAAAATTAATTTTTTCATAATTGTTTTATAAATGTTTGTCTTGCAAATATACCCTCATAAAATGAATTATAAGTTGTATTATTTTTAAATTGTGTTACAAAATTACATTAGTTTTTATATATAATTTTACTTGGATTTCAATTTCATTAATCTAGAAATTCCTCTATAGAATTTGAGCCTTGTTGTGGTATCGGTAGTTCGATTCCAAATTCAGAAAAATCGTTTAATTGATAGTTAATATCTGTTTTCGAATAAATCATTCCTACACCTTCAGCATAATACTGGAGGGATATAATTACATCTTGTGCATTGAGTATTGACACAGGAAATGGTGTATTGACAACGGGTATTAAGTAAACTGTGGATACTTTTAAGTTGGTAATAAGTTTAATCACTTTTACATTAGAATACGTTTCTTTTCCAGGAACAGTAAAAGTAGCTAATGATTCTTTAAAAAAGGTTTTTAAAGTATAATCAATTTTTAATGGAAGCCCGTCTAAATCTTGTTCCGCAGTCCCCGAAATAGCATCAAGTTGTGCATTAGCAATACTATTTTCTTTAAAAAGTATGAAATCATTAACTTCAATATTTACTGGGAGAAATTCAGCTAATCCCAAACCTGTACTTCCACTAATAAGTAATTTATCGCCACTTTTACGAATATTGTTATTGTTTAACGCATTCGTGTAAAATCCGTTTGGAACTTCTTTTGTTTTTAATTTTTGGTAAATGGTACCATTTATAGTATTTTCTCCGCTTACGTAAAGCGAATCTCGACCAATAAGTTCACCATTTAGTTTCACATCATAAACCCAGCTCGACGAGGCGTTTAAGGGTATAAATGGGCTTACAGGTCCACTAGAATCCCCATCGCTACTCGAGCACGAAGCTAGTGCGAGGAATAAAAGGCTGGCAATAATGTATAGTTTTTTCATGATTTAAATGAGTTTAAATTTTATGCTAATGTAGTATAAATATGTTTATGTTATAAATTCGTGACATTTTATTGATAGAGCAATTGTTTTTAGTATAAAAAGTGTTGTTCAAGTATTAAAATTATAGTGAAAATGCAATTTAACTATTTTATTTTATCTAATTTGTCTATCTATATATAGGGATCAGTGACAATTCAATGTTTTTAAATTTTAATACAGAAACGTTTTATACGTTATTGTAAAAGTTTACATTTGTTCTAAATCGTATCTAATATGGCGGGAAATAGCTTTGGAACTCTTTTTAAATTAATATCTTTTGGAGAATCGCATGGAGAAGCGTTAGGCGGAATAATTGATGGTTGTCCAGCAGGAATCAAATTGGATTTTCAAGCAATTCAAAACGAAATGACTCGGCGAAAGCCAGGTCAATCAGCCATTGTCACCCAAAGAAAAGAAGATGATGAAGTACAATTTCTTTCAGGAATCTTTGAAGGTAAAACCACAGGAATGCCAATAGGTTTTACGGTTTTAAATACCAATGAAAAATCAGGCGATTATTCGCACATTAAAGACGTATATCGACCAAGTCACGCCGATTACGTGTATGAAAAAAAATACGGAATTCGAGATTATCGTGGCGGTGGAAGAAGTTCAGCACGTGAAACTGTTTCTCGTGTCGTAGCAGGTGCGATTGCAAAACAAATTTTACCTCAAATAAAAATCAATGCTTTTGTTTCTTCTGTAGGTGAAATTTTTATCGACAAACCTTATCAGGATCTGGATTTCTCCAAAATTGAATCCAATGCTGTTCGTTGCCCCGATGAAAATACCGCTAAAAAGATGGAAGATTTCATCAAGGAAATTCGGAAAGAAGGCGACAGCGTTGGAGGGACTATTACTTGCGTTTTGCAAAATGTTCCTGTCGGTTTGGGTGAACCTGTTTTTGATAAACTGCATGCCGAATTAGGTAAAGCCATGTTATCCATAAATGCTGTCAAAGGTTTTGAATATGGAAGTGGATTCTGCGGAGCGAAAATGAAAGGGAGCGAACACAATGATTTGTACAATTCAGATGGCACTACCAAAACAAATTTATCAGGCGGTATTCAAGGTGGAATTTCAAACGGAATGGACATCTATTTTCGGGTAGCATTTAAACCTGTGGCTACCATTATGCAAAAGCAAGAAACCATAAATAAAGACGGGAATCTTGTAGAAATGCAAGGAAAAGGTCGTCATGACCCTTGTGTTGTTCCTAGAGCGGTTCCAATTGTTGAAGCAATGGCTGCCTTAGTTTTAGCAGATTTTTATTTAATAAACAAAACACAAAAATGAAGTTAGCTTTACATTGGAAAATATTAATTGGAATGATTCTCGGTTTAGCTTTTGGTTTGACCATGAAGAATTTAGAGTTGGTAGGAGTAGTAACGGATTGGATTAAGCCATTTGGGACAATTTTTATTAATCTCCTGAAAATGATTGCTGTTCCCTTAATTGTAGTTTCTTTAATTACTGGTTTAGCAGATTTAAAGGATATTTCAAAGCTATCCAAACTTGGCGGTCGAACAGTAGCTCTTTATTTGTTCACAACAGTTACTGCCGTTTCGATTGGTTTAGTATTGGCAAATGTAATCGAACCAGGAAGTTACATCAATGAAGTTTCTAGAGATACGCTGTTGGAAAGTTTTACCGGCGATGCGAATGCTAAAATTGAATTGGCTGCTTCCGCTAAAAATCAAGGTCCTTTACAACCTTTAGTCGATGTTGTGCCGGAGAATTTCTTTGAAGCGCTTACTGATAACGCCAGTATGCTAAAAGTGATTTTATTTACCATTCTTTTGGGTATTGGAATTATTCTAGTAGAAGAAAAACATTCGAAACCGGTCGTTGATTTTTTCAAAGGTCTAAATGAAGTTATATTGAAATTAATTGACATCATTATGCTTGGTGCTCCAATTGGTGTTTTTTCATTGATGGCTTCCTTGATGGTTGAAATTCCTGATTTTACAACGCTTGGTGCGTTACTGGTTTACGGCATGACGGTTTTACTTGGCTTGTTAATAATGACTTACATCGTTTATCCTACGTTACTTTACAGTTTTGCAAAAGTCGGACCAAGACGCTTTTTCTCTGCAATCGCTCCAGCCCAATTATTGGCTTTTTCAACAAGCTCAAGTGCAGCTACTTTACCTGTAACTTTAGAACGAGTTACGGAGCATTTAGGAGTTGATGAAGAAGTTTCAAGTTTCGTTTTACCTCTTGGTGCAACGGTAAATATGGATGGAACAAGTTTATACCAAGCTGTTGCCGCAGTTTTTATCGCTCAAGCAATGGGAATTCACCTCGATTTAACGACACAATTGATGATTGTAGTGACGGCGACATTAGCTTCTATTGGTTCAGCAGCAGTGCCAAGTGCGGGAATGGTAATGCTTGTTATTGTTTTAGGGCAAGCTGGAATTCCCGAAGCGGGTTTAGCGTTGATTTTTGCTATCGATCGACCACTCGATATGTGCCGAACGGTTGTGAATGTCACAAGTGATTCAGCTGTTGCCGTTATTGTGGGGAATTCCGTTGGCAAATTGCGAAAACCGGAAGACATCCATGAAAGAATACTGTAGTAAAATTCAAAATTTTTTTAAAAGTCAATTTTTTGTTTTTTAAAAAGATTCTTTTTTTTTCTACTATGAATCAGAATTTTAATAGTTTTTTAATTGATATAGGAGTAGATTAACAAATTTGGCACACTTTTAGAATATTCGACATTAGTAACCAAAAACTAATGTACCATGAAGAAATTTTACACAATTTGTCTTTTAGTAGTATGCCTTGGGATGTATGCCCAGGAAGCGGGAAAAGCGGGAGAGCTTCTGAAAAATGAAGTCAAAGACAATGAAAACAAAACGCAACAAAATACCCGACATTCAAATAAAGATAAAAATGGGGTTCCAACGACCAACAGAAATGGGAACAACAACGGCCGTCGAAATCCAATAAACAACAATGAGTACCGCTGGAATACGAATTATGGAACTTCAGAAGTGTTTTTGCGTATTCCTGAAAATGATCGGTTTACAGTAGAAATTGGAGATCAAATGATGAGTAACGCCACCGGAAAGTTTAGATTTTTTGACTTAAAAGCGGGACTCGTACCCATTTCAATTTACGATGATAATTTTCTGATTTATAGAACCAAAATTAGTTTAAGAAACAATACGAGAACGGTGCTTGACTTCTTTTCTGATTACGGTTTGTATCTTTTAGGAAATTATCCTCAAAATAAGCAGTCCTACGGATTCAACGAATGGGACGATGTATGGAATAATCCGTACGGAAATCAACAGAATGATTTTAATCCTAATTATGGAAATCAAGGATTTTACGGAAGTGTAATGAACAATCAGGAATTTAATACACTTTTGAAGACAATTAAACGAGAAGCTAATTTTGACGACAGTAAAAGTCAAATGATTTTCTCCATCGGAAAACACACTAATTTTACTGCGACACAAACTCGTGATTTGGTAAAACTGTTAAGTTTTGAAGACAATAGACTCGCACTAGCGAAACAACTGTTTTCTAAATGTGTGGATAAGAAAAATTTCTACCAAGTGTACGAAGCATTCAATTTTGAAAGTTCAAAAAGAGAATTAAGTACATTCATTTCAAATTATTAATAGAAAGGGAAGCAAATGCTTCCCTTTTTTATTTTTTTCAGCAGTAGTTAATACTGTTTTTTATACGCTTTTACGACTTGATTTATTTTCCCAAAAATTGATTTACCGTCCTGATCCTTCATTTCAATTTCAATTCGGTCGCCAAAACTCATAAATGGAGTAGTAGCTTTACCCTCTTTTATAATTTCCAAGCAACGTACTTCTGCTAAACAACTGGATCCATTGAGACTTCCCTGATTCGCAACTGTTCCCGAACCAATTACTGTTCCTGCCATTAAAGATCGTGTTTTAGCAGCATGTGCAATCAATTGTCCAAAGTCAAATACCATGTCAATACCTGCATTTGGCGATCCAATGAGTTTTCCGTTTAGAATGGAGTGTAACGGTAAATGAAGTTTTCCATCTTTCCAATCGCCTTCTAATTCATCTGGTGTAACAACAACTGGTGCAAACGAAGTCCACGGTTTCGACTGATAAAAACCAAATTGTTTTGATAATTCATTTGGAATCAGATTCCGTAACGAAACATCATTAATAATGGTAATTAATTTAATGTGATTTAACGCGTCCTTTGCCGTAGTTCCTGCTGGAACATCGTTTGTGATAACGGCTATTTCCGACTCAAAATCAATTCCCCAAGCTTCGTCTTCTATTTCTATATCGTCGTTCGGACCAATAAAAGCATCGGAAGCACCCATGTACATTAATGGATCGGTCCAAAATGATTCTGGTAATGCTGCATTTCTAGCTTTGCGAACTAATTCAACGTGGGTAACGTAAGCACTTCCGTCTGCCCAATGATATGCTCGTGGAAGTGGCGCCAAAATTCGTACAGCAGAAAAATCAAATGCATCGGATACTTTATTTGCATTTAAGTCTTCGTAAATGGTTTTTAATTTGGGTGCTATTTCTGCCCAATCATCAATGGCATCTTGCATCGTTTTTGCAATATCAAGTACTTTTACTGCTTTTGTCAATTCCTTATTTACGACTACTAATTGTCCGTCTCGTGTTTTATTGTCAATTGAAGCTAATTTCATTTGCTGTATTTATGGTATGATTTTTATGTTTTGTGCCAAATAAATTTACTAATAGAAACTTATTTTCACAATTGTAAAGATACCAAAATAATTTTGGAGCGAAAAGAAGAGTTGTGAATTCAATGAATAAGAAAACGTAGTTACAGGTATTCAGTTGGAGCGATTTTCCTAAGAACTCTAACGTAAGTAATTAAAAAACAGGAAATCATTAGAAAAATGTTGGCAAAAAAAAGGATAACTACTAGTAATTATCCTTTTCAATTCTAAAAAATATAAATTTTAGAGTGCTGCAGCTCCTGCTTCCGCAACTGTATGATCGTTTTCAACTGAACTTCCACTTACACCGATCGCACCAATAATTTCTCCTGAAGCATTTTTAATTGGAATACCTCCTGGAAATGTGATTAGTCCATTATTTGAATGTTCAATGTTGTACAAAGAACCTCCAGGCTGAGATAATTCACCAACGATTCCTGTATTCATATCAAAGAAACGAGCCGTTTTTGCTTTCTTAATTGAAATATCTAGCGAACCCAACCAAGCGCCATCCATACGGACAAATGCTACTAGATTTGCTCCTCCATCTACAATTGCAATATTCATTTTTGTGTCTATCGCTATTGCTTTTTCCTTTGCTATTGAAATTAATTTTTCTGCTTGTGCTAATGTAATATTCATCTTTGTTTATTTTAGTATCATTAATAATAATACAAAAATACTGCTCAATTTTGAATTTTATATTACGAATAAAGTTCAACAGCTTATGATAAAAGGTCATTTTTTAGCACGGTTTTTCTATTTTGAAATTTCTGTCGGATTACAACCGAACTTATTTTTGAAGGCAATGCTGAAATTAGACAAATTAGTATATCCGAAATCATGGTAAATATCGGAGGGTTTTAAAATTCCCAATGCTAAAGTTTCTTTTGCTTTCTGCAGTCTTTTATCTTGAATCCATTTTCCGGGAGAAATGGCATATTCTTTTATAAAATAACGTTTGAAGGTGGACAAACTCATGTTACACAGAAATGCGATTTCTCCTAATTTCAGGTTAGAATGCACATTGCTTTCTACAATTTTTCTAAAATCGGAAGTCTCCTTCACTACTAAAGAGTGTAAATAGAATTCAAACTTTTCGCCATATTTTTGTACTAAATAAAGCAGTAACTCTTCAAATTTTATGGAAAGTAAATTCTTTAAAAAAACAGGTGGCGCTTCACTAATAGTGTACAATGAATTCAGATAGGAAGTAATGTAGTTGTCATTTCTAATAATAAAATAAGGTACTTCATCTTCTAGTACTTTACAGTTTTTTGAATGTTTTTCTAAAAATTCTTGCAGTATTTTTTCAGAAAAAAAGAACAGCTTGCAGTAATAAGTAGATTCCTTTTCAAGTAATTCAGTCCAAAGCCAGTTTCCTTTTTTAAGTAACAACGACTGATCTTTATTGACAATAACAGATGTTCCGGCAAAATGAACTTGCTTTTTTCCAACTTGCAAAAAGCTAAACATATTCATGCCTAGATTAACTTTGCTTTTTACCACATCGTTCGTCATTTTAAAATCGTAGACAAATAAGTCTGGATTTTCAGTCTTTGAACTAAGATAGATTTCAGGAATATTTTCAATTGGCATCTGTTTACAAATCTTTTAGGTTTTAAAATTTAAGTTGGTACTATTTGGATAACCTTCAAAAAAAATTATTCTTCAATCCAATCACGAAACGAAGCCGTCGCACTTTGACTGGTTTTTAAAAATGTATTATAGCCTTTCATTTTTAATGCCAACGTATTTTTTGTATAACGTTCTATTTTTTCTAAATATTGTTTGTTTACAACTTCACTGCGGTTTATTCTGAAAAATTCGACAGGATTTAGTACTATTTCAATTTCCTTCAATGTAGGTTCACGCAAAAGATGTTTTTTTCCTAAGAAATCATTTGCAAAGATAACACCCTCGACCGCTTCAAAATAACTGATGTCAACGGTAGGTAAAAAGTAAATATTTTGGTGTGTATGAATTGTAAATCGACTTTTATAGGATTTTGGTTCGAACTTTTGTTCCATTAACCGAACTAGATGTTCTAATTGATTACTCTCACTACTTACTGCCGTTCGTAAGAGTAAAAATTTGCTCCATGCATTTTGAAATTGTTCTTTTGAAAATGGCTTTAGCAAATATGCAATTCCATTAGTGTCAAATGCATTCATCCAAAATTGGTCGTAAGCCGTTGTGAAAATAATCGGACATTTGACAGGAACTTGGCTGTATATTTCAAAAGCGGTGCCGTCAAGAAGCTCAATATCAGAAAAGATAACATCCACATCGTTATTTTGTAAAAAATCAATTCCCGATTCTACGGTGTCAATTTCTCCGACAAGTACTGTTGGCTCTTTCAATTCTTCTATAAACCGTTTCAGTTTTTTTCGAGCAGGTAATTCGTCTTCAATAAGGAGTACTTTTAGCATTGCGTTAGTTTTGGAATTAAAGGAATTCGGACGGAAAATAATGCATCATTCTGTTGAATTTCAACAGGAAGTTTACCAAGAAGATTATACTGAAGTTGCAGATTTTTTAACGCTCGACCTGAAGTACTTTTTGCATTTCTTTTGGGTCGGAATGTATTTGTAACGAATAAATCATCTGCAATAGTAATCTGAATGAAAACAGGATTTGCATGTGAACCCAAATTATGTTGCAGTGCATTTTCAATTAATAATTGCAAGGTGAGCGGTACAATAAAGCCTTCATGATTGTTTTGGGTAATTTCCAACTGATAAGCTGCACCGTATTTATGTGCGATTAACTTAAAATATTTGTCGGCAAATACAACCTCCTCATCAATTGAGATGATCTTTTGATCTGAAGCATTTAAAACATATCGGTAAATGTCAGCAAATTCATTTAGAAATTGGGATGCAATTTCTTTGTCCTCGTCAATCAGTTGGTCCAGAATATTCAGATTATTAAAGAGAAAATGGGGATTCAATTGTTGTTTCAGTTGACTTATTTTACTTTCTGAAAGCGCATTGTTAGAAAGAGTCAACTGGTGTTGATTTGCTTTGTTTTTCTGATAATAATAATAGGCGAGAAAAAAACTGCCGTAAATCAGTCCGTTCATTAAATCGGAGAGTGTAGATTGTAAAATCGTCTCTTTGTTAAAATTACGCTCCACCGTATTAAAAATTAGAGCAGTAATGAACCCCAAACTTTTTACCGCAATTAAATACACAAGAAGCGAAAAACCAAATATTTTGAAAAGAATTCCACTGTTGAATCGGTCTGTAGAATGCCATTTTTTTATAAAAAAGTGAATAATAAAAAACAGAAACCCACTACTTGCACAAGTAATAATCGCGGCTTCTGGAGTAAACGTGTACGAGGTAATTTCATTCCGGACCCACACCCGAATCTGGATGGATTGTGCATAAGCAAACAGAAACACAAAGGCGATGAATAATTTATGTTGTCCTATTTTCTGAAAATACTGCTTCATTTGGAATGCTTTAGGTATAGAACAAAAATAATCCTATTTTTCAATAGGACTATTTTTGACTGTATTATTTTTGTGGAAAAGAAGAAATAACGGCGCCTTTATCATCTAGAAAATCAAGCTTTGCATTATTCTCTTTATCAACATAAAACATCGCTCGTGGTTTGCCTTGATCGTCAAATAAAAACAGTCCATTGTTCTGGCTCTGTGTTTTACCAAGTAATACTCTAGGAACACCACCTACAAGTTCTTGCTTTTGATATTCTTTAAATCTTCGTTGCATTTCCTTTGGATCTGTTTTACGAAGCGCGTCCAACTCCTTCATAATTGCAGTAGTTTTAATTTGGGATTCCTTCGCTGGTCGGTCGTTAAATGCAAGGCTGCTGGAAACCATTCTTTTGTCGCCTTGTTGGTAATCTTGCGTAAGTAATTGCATCACTTGGTCGCCGTCGTATTGATCGTATGTTAAAGACAATCCTGAACTGTGGCCATTTTCATTTTTCGTTCCGTCGTAAATAAAACCGCCACATTCCATTCCGTCTTCGTTAAAAAACAACATTCCTGAACGTTTTTTTCGGTCCGCGGTCGTCGGTCGATTGTTAATTGTAGTTGATCCATTTGGAAATCGATCCACATTTGTAATCATCATTTTCACAGTTCCATCTTTCTCAACAATGTTAATGCGTTCTACGTCAATTTCAGTAAATCGTTGATTGCCATTTTTCTTGAATGAAGAAAAAGTCAACACCATCATGCCCATTACGGTGCAAACGGCAAATGCTCTTAAAAAAATCAGTTCTCGGTTCATGTTATATTATTTTGAGGTTAAACTTATTGGCTACAAATCTATTTTAAATAGATATTTTATTAAATAGCAAAACAATCAACCAAGGAATAAAACCGATAAATGCATGAAATTTGAGTTTAAATCAAATTTCAGAATGAATTTAAAAATGGTATTCAACTAAATTTTTTTGACGGAATTGCATTAAAGATTGCTAAATATCATCCATTAAATTCTGATTTAACAAATATTTGACTTTTAAAAAGGATCAGAATTAAAGTTAATACTTATGTTTGCTTTCGATGAAAAGACAATTACTTCATAACAATCGAATAGTGCTTTTTGCAATTGCATTATTGTTTTCACTTACGCCTTGTAAAGTGAAAGCATCTTTGTTTGAAAATTTTGGAATTTCTTATGAACAAACTTTAAACCAGAGTAAAGCGCCTTCAAATTGCAACAGTAGTTGTTTTATAAATCAAAAAGAAATTGGATTAAAATCAGCTGGAATTGCAACTCCTAAAATTGCTGTTGTAAGAAGATATTTTTCGATTAAAGAAAAAGTTGATAAAGAAATGCTTTTTACTAAAGTCATTTCATTACAACTTCCGCCCAAATACATCCTTTATAAACAATTTAAATTCGACGTGGTGTAATTTACGCATCACGACTTCTTTAAAAATTTTACGTTTATAAAATAGTTCCACATGAAAAATAATGCTATTATTCCTACCCAAAATTGGGCGGGACTTTTCACTTTATCCATCCGTTTAGTAATTGGTTGGACCTACTTTTCCGCTTTTTGGCGTCGGTTAGTATTAGAAAATAAATTAGATCCAGAACAAGCAGGTTACATTGGCGAGAAATTCAATCACTTTCTACCGAACGCTTTAGGTATAAAACCGATGATTGAATTCTTAGTTACAAACCCAGACCATCTTTGGTATTCCATGGTAGCATTCACCATCATTGAAGGAATTGTAGGACTACTTTTGATTCTTGGATTCTTTACACGATTGATGAGCATCGGTGTTTTTATGCTTGCAATGGGAATTTTACTGGGATCTGGATGGATAGGAACCACTTGTTTAGACGAATGGCAAATTGGCGTTTTAGGAATCGCTAGTGGATTTACTTTGTTCTTTAGCGGAAGTAGTTACTATTCGCTAGATTATTATTTTATGAAGAAAGCATCTAAATTCACGACAACAACATGGTTCAAATGGTTGGGTTCTGGTGAACTGCAATTTGCAAACATAAAACCAATTGTTTTGACAGGTGCTGTACTAATCTTTGGATTGACTTTATATACCAATCAATATTTTCATGGCGGTGTTTTTGGGACGTTACACAATAAATCGGTCAAGCCAAAAGTTGAAATTAGTGGCTTTACCATCAATCAATCGGAAATGAATTTTCAATTGTACAGAGTGGAAGGAGCAGATGTTTACGGTTCCTTTTTAATTAGAATTGATGTATTGGATTCTAAAAACAACGTAATTACGTCTTTAAATAATGATCAATTAGCAGCATTATCTTCCGATGCAATCAGAAATGTATATATTGCCAAAATTAAAGCAGGAGTACACAGTTTGATTATTCCTCTTGGATCAAAAGCGGTTGTAACGCTTCCTATTGATGAAAATAAGTTGCAAAAAGGACAAAAATACACTTTAAAGTTAACGGATATTAGTGGAATCACTTGGACTGCAACATCCGTTTATTAATTGCTAATCGTCCGCATAATTATTTTTTTGACACAGATTCAAAGGATTAAATAGATTTTATAATCAGTTTAATTCATTAAAATCTGTGGCAAAATTTACGTTCTATTCTAATTAGTGTTATACGTGTGAAAATTTAAATTAAAAAAAAGGACTTGTAAATGATTACAAGTCCTTTTCTATATAATTTACTTTGAGAAATCTACCTCAGCACAGCTTCTAATTCTGTTTCAAAGTTCTTCTTTAATTTAGACATAATCTTGTCAATCTGCAAATCAGTTAATGTTTTAGTTGCATCTTGAATCGTAAATCCTACTGCATACGATTTTTTACCTTCCGGTAAATTTTTCCCTTCATAAACGTCGAATAAATCAATATTTTTCAACAGTGATTTTTCAGTTTGTCGCGCAATTTTATAAATGCTATCAAACTGAACCGATTGATCTACAAGTAAGGCCAAATCACGTCGTACTTCAGGATATTTAGGAATGTCTGTAAATTTAATTTTACCTCCAACCAATTTTAAAATCGCGTTCCAGTTAAAGTCGGCATAAAAAACTTCTTGTTTAATATCAAAAGCTTTGGCAATTGATTTTTTGACTGTTCCAAATTGCACTACTTTTTCAGTTCCTATTGTAAATGCCATTCCTTCTACAAAAACGTCAGAAGTTGCAGGTTCGCTCTGTACTTTTTCCAATCCAAAACGGGATAAAATACTACTTACGTATCCTTTGAATAAAAAGAAATCACTTGCTTTTTGCGGATTTGTCCACGACGCTCCATCTTTAGCTCCTGTTACAAATAGAGTCAAGTGCTTTGGCTCTTCATAACCTGCGGGTAATTTATGATAGGTTTTTCCAAATTCATAAAACTTCAAATCGGTCGCACGACGGTTGATGTTATACGATAAAGCTTCTAGTCCGGAGAACAAAAGTGATTGTCGCATTGCTGATAAATCGCGGCTCAACGGATTGAGTATCGTTACATTAAATTCTTCTTTTAAATCATCTGAAAGTTTAATGTAATCCGGCGAAGTCAAAGAATTTGCCATCATTTCATTAAACCCTAAACCGTTTAAAAGACCGCCAACAATATTCTGCATTTTATAATCTTCATTTCGAGGAGCATTAGCAACAGATGCATTTAGTTTTTTACTGAAACTGATATTATTGTATCCGTAAACGCGTAAAATTTCTTCAATTACATCTACATCGCGTTGCACATCCACACGATAGCTTGGAATTGTCAAGCCTAAGCCTACGTCTGAAACGCTATTGACTTTAATGTCTAATGAAGCCAGAATCTTTTTGATCGTTTCTTTTGATAGATCTTCACCAATAATTTTAGCAGTCTTCGTGTAGTTCAAAACCACAGAATGATCTTCAATTTTCTTTGGATAAATATCGGTAATGTCTGAAGTAATTTCTCCACCGGCTAATTCGATAATCAAATTTGCCGCACGTTTCAATGCATATTCTGTAATTGTTGGATCTATACCTCTTTCAAAACGGAAGGAAGCATCGGTACTCAACGAATGTCTTTTAGCAGTTTTTCGAATAGAAACAGGATTAAAATAAGCACTTTCTAAAAATAAAGTACTCGTATTTTCTTTAACTCCTGAATTGATTCCACCTAAAACGCCTGCAAAACACATTGGTCCGTTTTCGTCACAAATCATTAAATCTTCCTCGTGCAACGTACGTTCTACATCATCTAAAGTGGTGAATTTTGTTCCGGCAGGAAGTGTTTTTACCACAACTTTATTGCCTTTTATTTTTGCAGCATCAAAAGCATGAAGAGGTTGTCCCAATTCGTGCAAAACGTAATTTGTGATGTCTACTATATTGTTTTTAGGAGTTATACCTATTGATTTTAGTCGGTTTTGCAACCAATCAGGAGAAGGTTTTACTGTAATTCCTGATATGGTAACGCCACAATATCTTGGTGCTAATTTGCTGTCTTCAACTGAAACATCCATTTTCAAAATGCGTTTGTCCACTCTGAAATTCGAAACCGAAGGTGTAATAAATTCGGTTGAGATATTTTTTTGCTGCATTCCAGCTCTTAAATCTCGTGCAACACCCATGTGGCTCATTGCGTCTGCACGATTTGGCGTTAAGCCAATTTCAAAAACTTCGTCATTTTCAATATTGAAGACTTGAGAAGCGGTTGTTCCAGGAATTAAATCTTCGTCCAAAACCATAATTCCTTCGTGGCTCGTTCCAAGACCCAATTCGTCTTCGGCACAAATCATTCCGTGGCTTTCTTGGTCGCGAATTTTACCTTTTTTGATTACAAATGATTTTCCATCCGCGTCGTAAAGTGTGGTTCCAATAGTCGCTACAGGCACTTTTTGTCCTGCTGCAACATTAGAAGCACCACAAACAATCTGCACAGGAATTCCCGTACCAATATCAACAGTAGTTACTTTCAGTCGGTCTGCATTTGGATGCTGTACACAAGTCAAAACATGTCCTACTACAATTCCCTCTAAACCTCCTTTTACAGATTGAAATTTTTCAACACCTTCTACTTCTAAACCTAAATCGGTCAGTAAAGTAGCGGTTTCTTCAGAAGTCCAGTCGGTTTTGATAAATTGCTTTAACCAGTTGTAAGAAATTTTCATTTGCTTGTAATTTGTTTGGGTATTTAAAATCGAATGCAAATATAATCATTGCGAATTGGAGTTGGAAAGAATATTCGTGCTTTTTTACTCCGATAAAATTTAGTAGTGAAATTGATTTTAATACGACACTGCAGAAACAGAAGTCATTTAAATTGAAAATAATAATACCCCAATTTTGCAAATTATAATAATGTCAATTTGTTTATTTTCGGAAAAATTACCTATTTGTATGGTAAAAGAATATAAGTACTTCGAATTGAAATAAAATCTTGTAAAAAGAACTCTAAAAAATCATTTAAGTAACACTTTATTAATTCAAATCCAAATTTCCCGCTAATTCCTTCAAAGCAATTTCAGATAACTTCGCTTGAAATTGAGCCGAATTATTTCTGAACTTAGCATTCACATAATTCAATTGAGCCGTCCTAAATTCAACAGTAGTAATCGTTCCAATTTTGAATTTTTCTAACGTAATATCTAGATTTTGCTCCGCAATTTTCTCGTTTTTATCTTCCAATTCCGTCAGTTGAATGTTGGTTAAATAAGTGTTATATGCCGTTAATAGATGTGATTCCAACTGCGTTTTTTGTTGTTCTAAATAAATTTCTGCATTCTGTACATTGATTTTTGCGACCTTTTCATTCCTATTTTGCAAACTCCCGTTGAAAATATTCATTCGAGCATTTACGCCATAAACTAAACCATTTCCAGTGGATTGCGATACAAATCCCAACGACGATTCTGAACGTGTAAAATTATAGCCTGAACTCAGTTCAATAGTAGGGTAGCGGTCGCCTTTCACTTGCTTAAGCGAAAGTTCGGCAATTCGTTTGTTTAAAAGTTGCATCTGCAATTGTGGATTTTGACTCGAAACTTTTGTTTTTAAATCGGCAAGCTGCAATGCTTTATCAATAATAACTTCTTCAGAAACTAAGAATTCAGAAGTCAAATCTCTTGCTAAAAGTTCGTTTAAAGCCGTTTTCGTATTCGAATACAATTCTTTCTGACGCAGCAAATTGGTATTGTCTGTATTCCAATCTACTTCTGCATTTAATACTTCTAACTTCGATGCCTTCCCAATTGTGTACCGGTTTTTTGCTAAATCCAATCGAAGTTGAGAAATAACTAAAGTCGTATCCAACACTTTTAATTGCTGTTGTTGTTGTACAATTTGATAATACGTTTCTAAAACAGTTCCTACTTTACTCAAAATTGTAAACTGAAGTTCAGTATTCCCCAATTGCTCCATTTGCTTCAACTGTTCGTGTTTGGCAAACATTTTAAAACCATCAAAAACCGTCCAATTCAATGCCAAACCATAAGACAAATTCATGTTTTTGGCATTTTTTAAATCTCTAATCGATCCGTCAGATTGCGTTTGTTTCGTATCTAAAATACTATTCGAATTCGTCAAAACAGCATCTAAATTCGGCACTATTCCGGCATTCGCCAAACTTACGTTCGTTGCGTCAATTTTTGCATTATTACTCGCAATTTGAATGTCGAAATTATTTTCTAAAGCAATTTTAACCGCGTTTTCCACAGTCAAAATTTCTTGGCTAAAAGCTTGGTTTGTACTTCCTAAAAAAAACAGAACAGCTAAAGTATATTGGGCTATTTTAAATTTCATTTTCATATTCTTTTACGTGGTCAAATTCAGGATGGTGTTTGCGTTCTCTCGACCACATTAAGTAAATCGATGGGATTACAAATAAGGTCAAAACAAGTGAAAATAAAGTTCCACCAACGATAACAACTCCCATTCCTATTCGGCTTGTGGATGCGGCACCCAATGACAAAGCAATTGGTAATGCTCCTAAAGCAATCGTTAAACTAGTCATTAAAATAGGTCGTAATCGGGATTCTGAAGCTTCCACAATGGCATCGTATTTCGATTTTCCTTGTTCGCGCAATTGATTGGCAAACTCGACAATTAAAATTCCGTTTTTAGTTACCAAACCAATCAGCATAATCGTTCCAATTTGACTAAAAATATTCCAAGTCTGTCCAAACAACCACAACGAAAACATCGCTCCAGCAATTGCCATTGGAACAGTCAAAATAATAATAAATGGGTCGATAAAACTTTCAAATTGAGCCGATAAGATTAAGAAAATAAGTAATAATGCTAATCCAAAAGCAAAAGCGGTGTTAGAACTACTTTCAACAAAATCGCGCGATTCTCCGCCTAAATCAGTTGTAAAACTGTCGTCTAATACTTTCTCCTTGATCGATTCCATTGCGGCAATTCCTTCACCCATACTTTTTCCAGGGGCTAAACTCGCAGAAACGGTAGCCGACATATATCTATTATTATGATACAATTGGGGTGGACTGCTTTGTTCTTCAATAGTAACAACATTATCCAATTGAATCAATCTTCCTTCTTTGTTTTTTACAAAAATAGAAGTCAAATCCATTGGTGTATCTCTGTCTTTTTTGTCAAATTGTCCAATGACTTGGTACTGTTTTCCATTCATCATAAAGTAACCAAAACGCTGTCCACTCAAAGAAAGTTGTAAGGTTTGCGCCACATCAATTACAGAAATCCCTAGACTTTGCGCTTTTTCACGGTCAATTGTTACGTAAACTTCCGGCTTGTTAAATTTCAAATTCACGTCCGTTACAGAGAACGTTGGGTCATTTGCCGCAGCATCCATAAACTCAGGGATTTTTTCCTGCAATTTTTCAAAATTTTGTGCTTGAATAATATATTGAATCGGAAATCCACCACCACGACCTACAGAAATCGTTGGTGATTCAGAGACGGAAACTTTTGCTTCTGAATATTGTTTGGTCCAACCACTTAACTCTTGAACAATTTCACTCTGTGTTTTTTCACGTTCGCCCGGTTCTACTAAACGAATTCGAGCTCGACCACTATTCACTGAAGAGGAACCCCAACCTGGTGAAGTGATTATCAAACTCACCTTTTTCTCCGGAATGGAATCGTTGATTAATTCGGTTAATTCATTCATGAATCGGTCCATGTAATCGTAAGAAACACCTTCTGGAGCCGAAACATTTAGACTGATAAAACTTCTATCGTCGTAAGGAGCAGTTTCTTTTTTCAGTAGTGAATAAAACAGAACAATAAGACCAATACAACCAATGATAATTGGAAAACTAATCCATTTTTTAACCATAAATCGCTTCAGAGAATTGGCATAAGTGGTATTCATTTTAACGAAATAGGGTTCAGTCATGTCGTAGAATTTCGACCTTTTCTGTTCGCCTTTTTTCATCAAATAAGCGTTCAACATTGGTGTTAAAGTCAACGAAACAAAAGCAGAAATTAAAACTGCCGCACCAATGACGACGCCAAATTCCCTAAAGAGTCGACCTACAAATCCTTCTAGAAATATCACAGGTAAAAATACTGCCGCTAACGTAATCGAAATCGAAATTACGGCGAAGAAAATCTCGTTTGAACCTTTAATTGCCGCTTCAATGGGCGACATGCCTTCTTCTACTTTTTTGAAAATGTTTTCAGTGACTACAATTCCGTCATCTACTACTAATCCGGTTGCTAAAACAATGGCTAGAAGTGTCAACACATTTATTGAAAATCCGAACAACCACATGATAAAAAACGTTGCGATAAGCGAAACGGGAATATCAATTAAAGGTCGGAATGCGATTGCCCAATTTCTAAAGAATAAATAGATAATTAAAATTACTAAAACAATCGAAATCAGTAGTGTCTCAGCTACTTCTTCAACAGCTCGTTTTACGAAAATCGTATTGTCAATGGCGACATTTAATTTAAAATCTTTAGGTAAATCCTTTTCGATTTTATCGTATTCTTTGTAAAAAGCATTCGCAATATCCAGATAATTGGTTCCTGGTTGCGGCACGATTGCCATTCCTACCATTGGTTGGCCCGAATCACTCAATTTTGTTTCTAAATTTTCAGCTTCTAAAGCTGCTTTTCCAACATCAATTAAACGAACCACTCTGTCGCCATCTGCTAGAATAATGATGTTATTGAACTCGTCTTCTGTAGAAAGATTGCCTAATGTTTTAACGGTTAATTCAGTGTTGGCTCCGGTTAATTTCCCTGAAGGAAGTTCCACGTTTTGTGCATTCAAAGCCGTTCGAACATCCGAAGTCGTCAATCCGTATGAAGCTAATTTTGAAGGGTCAATCCAAAGTCGCATCGCGTATTTTCTCTGTCCCCAAATTTGAACACTACTCACGCCAGGAATCGTCTGAAGTCTTTGTGCAACTACATTTTCAGCATAATCCGAAAGTTCAATTACGTTCTTATTATCACTTTGAATGGTCATCGTAATAATCGCATCTGAATTGGCATCGGCCTTGGAAACTACCGGTGGCGCGTCAATATCTTGTGGCAAACTGCGAATCGCTTGAGAAACTTTATCTCGAACGTCATTCGCCGCTTCTTCTAGATTTTTATCTAAATTGAATTCGATATTAATATTGCTCGAACCTTGATTACTCGAAGAAGTTATATTCCGAATTCCATCAATAGAGTTGATTGCTTTTTCTAGCGGTTCAGTGATTTGAGATTCAATAATATCCGCATTGGCACCCGAATAATTGGTGCGAACTGAAATTTGAGCCGGGTCAATGGATGGGAATTCTCGAACGCCAAGATAGGTATAACCAATAATTCCGAACAGCACGATGGCAAGGTTCATCACAATGGTCAAAACCGGACGTTTAATACTTAAGGTAGATAAACTCATTAGATTTTAGATTTAGGATTTTAGATTTAGGATTTGACCTAGTTTGAAAATCTATTTTTGAAGTTTCACTTTTACAGGACTGTCGTTTTTCAACGTCATTACACCAGAAGTCAAAATAGTGTCACCTGCTTTCAGGCCTGAAGTAATTAGAATATCTTTATCGGTTCGAGCACCTGTTTCTACAATGATTTCTTTTGCTTTTCCGTTTACAGAAACAAATATTTTCTTACCATTTTGAATTGGAATCAAAGCTTCTGTCGGAACTAAAAGTGCGTTTTCTAGCTTTGCAAGCGGTAAACTCACATTTGCAAATGTTCCAGGAATTAGTTTTCCTTCTTTATTATCAGCAATTGCACGAATTTTTAATGTTCGAGTTTCAATTTCAATTTCGGGTTCGATTGCGTAAATTTTAGCATTGTATACTTCTTTTGAGCCTGAGGTCGTGAAAGTTAACGTTTGATTGACTTTCATGGTTTGGGCGTATTTTTCCGGAATAGAGAAAGTTATTTTCAGCTGATTGGTGTTGACCAACTTCGCAATCATCGTAGTAGGAGAGATGTAACTTCCTTTAGAAATGGAACGCAAACCTATTTTTCCTGAAAAAGGTGCACGAACGGTAGTTTTAGAAAGTTGTGCTTGAATGAGTTGCACTTGGGCTTGAGCCGATTTGTAGTCTGCAGTGGCAATGTCAAATTCTTCTTGACTAATTGCTTCTTTATCCAATAACAATTTTGCACGACGGGCATTTTCAGAAGACAAACCTTGAGCAGTTTGTACTTTTCGTAATTCAGCACGAAGTTCAATATCGTTGACTTTTATAAGTGCCTGACCTTTAGTCACGGAGCTTCCTTCATCAAAATTAATTTGTTCCACGACACCAGAAACTTCGGAACGCACTTCAATTTGTTCATTCGCTTCTAAAGTTCCCGTGAGACTTAAATTATCTGCAAATTCTTGTGGTTGTAACACTTTTCCGAAAACAACCGTTGGACCTTGCTTGAAGTTGGGGTCTTTTTTATCTTCTTTATTAGCGCTAATTCGGTAAAAAATTAAGGTTCCCAAACCTATAATGATTAAGGCGTAAACTAAGTATTTTATCTTCATGTGGAAATTTAAGAGGTGAAACAGACAAAACTAAAGGTTATAAATTGGAGTCTTTTTTAAGTTAGACTTTTTTTAACAAATGTTGTGTGTTAAAATTTGCTCTAACTTATATAATTCCAAATATTTTGCTTTTTAGCCATTTCAATGAACACTTTTCGTAAAGTTTCGTGTTCAGGTTTAACAAGTGGTGCGTCCGCTTTTAAGATCTTCAACGCATGATGACGTGCTAATTCTAAAATTTCTCGATCTTTGACTAAATCGGCAATTTTTAAGTTTAAAATACCGCTTTGTTGTTTACCCATAATATCTCCAGGACCGCGAAGTTTTAGGTCGACTTCTGCAATTTCAAAACCGTCATTTGTTCGCGTCATCGTTTCCATCCGTACTTTACTGTCTTCTGATAATTTATACGAAGTCATCAAAATACAATAACTTTGTTCTGCACCACGACCTACACGACCGCGAAGTTGGTGGAGTTGCGAAAGTCCAAAACGTTCGGCACTTTCAATAATCATTACACTTGCATTTGGTACATTCACGCCAACTTCAATCACCGTTGTAGCAACCATAATCTGCGTTTTTCCCTTGATGAATCGTTGCATTTCAGACTCTTTTTCAGCCGGTTTCATTTTGCCATGCACAATAGAAATTGCGTAATCTGGAAGTGGAAAATCTCTTGAAATGCTTTCGTAACCGTCCATCAAATCCTTGTAATCCATTTTTTCTGATTCTTGAATCAGTGGATAAACGATGTAAATTTGGCGTCCTTTGTCAATTTCATCGCGTATAAATTTCCAAATTCTCAATCGATTTGAATCAAAACGGTGTTCGGTTTGAATGGGTTTTCTTCCCGGAGGCAATTCGTCAATCACTGAAATGTCTAAATCGCCATACAAACTCATCGCCAACGTTCTTGGAATTGGCGTTGCCGTCATCACCAAAACGTGTGGTGGAATGGTATTTTTCTTCCAAAGTTTAGAACGTTGCTCGACGCCAAAACGATGTTGCTCGTCAATAATTGCCAATCCTAAATTCTTAAATTTAACTTTATCTTCAATTAAGGCGTGTGTTCCAATTAAAATATCCAAACTTCCGTTTTCTAGTTCTTCGTGAATAATTCGGCGTTGTGCAATTTTCACGGAGCCGGTTAATAGTTTGATATTTAAACCCAAAGGAGTTGCTAATTCTGAAAGTCCAACAAAATGTTGGTTGGCCAAAATTTCTGTTGGCGCCATTAAACACGCTTGAAAACCATTGTCTAAAGCCAAAAGCATACTCATCAAAGCCACAATCGTTTTTCCGCTTCCAACGTCGCCTTGTAAAAGTCGGTTCATTTGAGCGGGATTTCCCATGTCATTCCGGATTTCTTTCAATACTCTTTTTTGAGCGCCAGTCAAATCAAATGGTAAATGTTTGCTGTAAAATTCATTGAAATAAGTTCCAACGCTTGCAAACTGATGTCCCTTTATTTTATGCTTGTGAATCAGATTCTTCGTAATCAATTGCATTTGAATGAAAAATAATTCTTCAAATTTCAATCTGAATTGGGCTTTCGCCAAATCTTCCGTGCTTTGCGGAAAATGAATGTTGAAAATCGCCTTATTTTTTGAAACCAACTTGAGTTCGTTGATTAAATAATCGGGGAGTGGATCTATGAAATTTAATTGCGGTTCTGAAAATAACTGTTCCATCATTTTTACCAATGTTCTGTTGGTAACTCCTCGGTTTGAAAGTGTTTCAGTTGACGGATAAACGGGTTGCATTGCGGAACGTAAGCTTTGTTGGTGTTCAGCTAACAATTCAATTTCGGGATGTGGCATGTTGAAAACGCCATTAAAAGCGGAACATTTACCGAAAATTACTACATCAGTATTCAATTTCAAATTTTCCTTAACCCATTTCTGACCTTGAAACCATACAAGTTCCATTTGACCCGTTTCGTCTTTAAAAGTCGCTACTAATCGTTTGCCCCGTTTTTGTTCAATGGTTTTTAAATTCGTGATTTTGCCCATTAATTGTACTTCAGCATTTGTTGGCGTCAGTTCATTAATTTTATAATAACGGGTTCGATCAATGTATCGATTTGGAAAAAGCAAAGATAAATCGCCGTACTTGTATATTCCCAATTCTTTACGAAGCAGTTCACCCCGATTGGGGCCAACGCCTTTTAAAAATTCAATAGGATTTTGTAATACGTGACTCATTTATTCGCTTTCTGAACTAGATTTTTATGCGAAGCGAAGATAGATTTTAATTGGTGAATTTGAAAATTGAGGATTGTAAAATAACCTTATAAATTACCTGTTTCTATTTTTTAAACATAGAAGTATTATTGGTCTCTTTTTCCGAAAACACCTTCTGCAATCATAATTATATCGGACTCTTTCGAAGATTTATTTAAACCATTTGAACCCAAAACATCACCGATAGCATCGCCAACTTCTACTTTACGACTGCTAATTTCGTTGTTGCAGACAATATGTGCTTTAATTCCATTTTTATAAGTTTCCACATTTAAATAGCAATCTCCTTTGCTTTTTAATTCTGCAAGTAAAGATTTTAATTCAGTTAAAGCTTCGTTTTTAAGTTCTTCGTTATTCATTTTAATTGGTAATTTGGTTTTCGTAAATTTAGCATATAATTTTCTTTTTGCTGTGAAATGTGAAATCTTTAACGCTTTTCTTAAGTGACTTTCTAATTGGCGTTTAAGAATGAATTGCATACATTTCTGTTTTAATACAGAATTTTAGTTTCGAAAAACTTTATATTTGAAATTCTAAAATATAAATCAATGCAAACTCACCTTATTCTACTTCGAGGAGTCAATGTTTCTGGCCACAATATGATGAAAATGGACGCGCTTCAAAGCATGCTCGAATCTGTTGGATTTCAAAATGTGCAAACTTACATTCAATCCGGAAATGTATTTGTAGATTCGGAAGAAGAAAGTGCTGCTTCTGTTGGTTTTAAAATCAAACATGAGATTTTCAAAGCATTTGGTCATGAAGTTCCTGTGGTTGTGGTTAGCAAAGAAGACTTGGAAAAATGCTTGAAAACCAATCCATTTTTAAAAGAAAAAGACGTCGATACAAAAAAGTTATACGTCGCCTTTTTATCTAATACGTTGCGAACAGAAAGTGTCAATGATTTAAAAATCAGTCAGTTTAAACCTGATGAAGCAATCATAGATGGCAATAAAATTTTTATTAAATACGCAGTTGGCGCTGGTAAAACAAGATTGGATCAAAAATATATTGAGAAGAAGTTAAATCTAATTGCTACGATTCGAAATTGGAATACGGTAACGCAATTATTGAAAATGTATGAAGAACGTTAACCACGTAATTTTGTAACTTTGGTATTATTAACTTCTATGATGAAATTACAATCCTATCTTTTACTTTTAATTCCTTGCTTAATTTTCGGGCAACAAAACACAAAAGTTGATTTTAAAACAGCAACTTCAAACCTGACTTTAAACTTTGACCAACAATCGATTTCGGGAACTGTTTCGTATGAATTTGAAGTAAAATCTTCCATTGATACGATCAGAATTGATGCGATAAATATGAATTTCACCAATTTGAAAATCAACAATAAGGTGGTTGTTTTCAAAAATTCAGGCAAAGAATTGCAACTATTTAAAGGGTATAAAAAAGGGAAAAACACACTTACGTTTGAATATAAGGCGACTCCAAAACAAACGCTTTATTTTGTAGGTGAAGGTGATGGAAAACAAATTTGGACGCAAGGACAAGGTAAATATACGAGTCATTGGTTGCCCAGTTTTGACGACGAAAATGAAAAAGTAATTTTCAACAATACAATTACTTTTGAAAATGGTTATGAAGTCGTTTCTAACGGCGTTTTGGCAGCAAAATCTATAAAAGATTCATTAATTATTTGGAACTATCAGATGACGCATCCGATGAGTTCGTACTTGGTAATGATGGCGATTGGTAAATTTCAAAAGGAAACGAAAGTAGCAAACTCCGGAACGCCTTTAGAATATTACATCGCGCCAAACGACGTCTCTAAATTTGAGCCAACTTACCGCTATAGCCAACAAATTTTCGACTTTTTTGAAAATGAAATTGGCGTTCCTTATCCTTGGGAAGTATATCGTCAAATTCCGGTAAAAGATTTCCTATATGCTGGAATGGAGAACACTACTTCAACCCTTTTTGCGCAAGATTTCGTCGTTGATTCTATTGGATTTAATGACAGAAATTACATCAATGTAAATGCTCATGAGCTTGCTCACCAATGGTTTGGCGATATGGTTACTGCAAAATCTGGGGAACACCACTGGCTTCAAGAAGGTTTTGCAACGTACTATGCTTTATTGGCGGAAGAAAAAGTTTTTGGAAGTGAACATTTTAATTTTCAACTGTATGAAATTGCTGAAAGATTGATTGGCGCTTCTAGAACAGATACGATTCCAATATTAAATCCGAAAGCAAGTTCGTTGACTTTTTACCAAAAAGGAGCTTGGGCTTTGCATTACTTACGTGAAAATGTAGGTCACGAAAATTTTCAAAAAGCAGTAAAAAGTTACTTGTTGAAATACCAATTTAAAAATGTAGAAACGGATGATTTTCTAGCAGAAATCAATAAAGTTTCTGATTTTGACACCCAGAAATTCAAAAAAGAGTGGTTGGAAAGTGCTGTTTTTCAAACCAAAGATGCGTTGGCTGTTTTGAATAAAGGTCCGTTTATTCGTGCTTACTTTGAAGTTTCAGGATTGAGTGAAAAATCTTTTTCAGAAACCGAATTCACGTACAGAAACTTGCTGAAAGGAAATGGTTTTTATCCTTTGAAAGAAGAAGTAATTTACCAGTTGCAGTCCGTTCCTTACGAAAATAAGAAGGAGTTATTAAAGTTTGCGATGCAAAATAGCGGTATTCGAGTTCGACAAGCGATTGCGAAAACTACACGCGAAATCCCTGACGATTTCAAAAGCAATTATCTTACGTTTTTTGAAGATGCATCTTATATCACTAGAGAAATTGCATTGAATAAATATTGGTCGGATTTTCCCGAAGAACGTATTTCAGTATTGAATAAGTCTCGGAATTGGGTTGGCTTGAATGATAAAAACTTACGCGTTCTTTGGCTGACTTTGGCTTTGGCTACAAAAGATTTTGAACAAGACAAAAAGGTTGCTTATTACGAGGAATTATTAGATTATGCGACGCCAAATTATGAAAGTAATTTGCGTCAAAACGCGGTTACAAAATTGTTGTTTTTGGATAAAAACGATCAGAATACTTTGAAATATTTAGTGAATGCTTTGGTAAGTCACAAATGGCAGTTTGTGAAATTTGCCCGAGAAAATATTAGAAACTTATTAAAAAGTGACATTCATAGAACATTTTTTGAAAAAATGGTACCGCAACTTCCTGAGCGAGAAAAAATACAGTTGGAACGATTAATTACTGAGAAAATATGAGAGCTTTAGTCATTTCAGGTGGAGGAAGTAAAGGTGCATTTGCTGGAGGTGTTGCACAATATCTGATGGAAGTTAGGGGAAATCAATATGACTTATTACTGGGTACTTCTACAGGTAGCTTGCTGATTCCGCATTTGGCTTTAGGCAAAATAAATAAAATTTACGAAATCTACACGAGTGTAAATTCGGACAATATTTTTAATGTTTCTCCCTTTATTATCAAGGAAAAAGACGGCGTTGATATTGTAACGATTAATCACGTTAACGTTCTGAAACAATTTGTTAAGGGACGGCGGACATTTGGCGAAAGCCGACGATTACTGAAATACATTAAAGATAATTTTTCGTTGACAGAATTCAACCAACTTAAAGCGTCGAGTTGTGATATCGTGGTTACGGTGACGAACATTACTTTAAATCAAGTGGAATATAAATGCATTCGCGATTTTGAGTACGAAGAATTTTGTGAATGGATTTGGATTTCTTGCAATTACATTCCGTTTATGAGTTTGGTTAAAAAGGGTAATTACGAATACGGCGATGGAGGATTTTCAAACTTAGTGCCCATAACCGAAGCAATAAATCGTGGTGCTACGGAAGTGGATGTTGTAATTTTAGAAACCGAAACACAAACTGCTCCTCGGGTCATCGGTAAAAATCCATTTTCATTAATGGTCGATTTGTTTGGAACACTATTAGATCAAGTTGAAAAGCATGATATTGCCATCGGAAAATTAACGGCAACAAGCAAAGGAGTTAAGCTCAATCTTTTTTATACACCTACAAAATTAACGGATAATGCCTTGATTTTCAATAAAAGCAAAATGAAAATGTGGTGGCATCAAGGATACGAATATGCTCAAAATAAAAATGAGGATATGAGTGACCACCGATAAATTTTTAAAAATAAAACAGCATTGATTTCACTTTATGGGATATAAAATCAAATCAATGCTGCTCAATATAACTGTTTTTAAATTACGCCTTCTTCATTTTCTTTGTCTAAATAATGCTGCACAATTTCAATAGCATTTGTCACCACATCACTTAACGCCGTAATAAAAGTTCCTTCTTCTGCACTATTAATAGCGTGTCGGATGGCTTCAACTTCTTTAGGAATAATTTCATACGTGACGTTATTGCCGCTAAGCGAAATTCCTTCCAAGATTAAATCAATCAATTCTTGTTCCGTTCGGCCGCGTAAGTGTTTTTCTTGGCGAATGATGATGTGATCAAACATTCGACCTGCGATTTTGGCACATTCCTTAATGTCTTCGTCACGGCGATCGCCAACACCTGCTATAATTCCAATTTTTTTATTAGCATCAACAGAACTCAAGAAATCCTCAACGCCTAAATACCCCGAAGCATTATGAGCGAAATCGATCAATACCTTGAAACGTTTGAACTCAAAAATATTCATTCTTCCCGGCGTTTGTGCCACTCCCGGAATGAAAGTTTGCAAGGATTGACTGATATCTTCCGTTTTGAAACCCCATAAATAACTTGCCAAAGTTGCGGCAAGTGCGTTTGCAATCATGAATTTTGCTTTACCGCCCATCGTTAAAGGAACTAATGAAACACGTTCGACACGGATTTTCCACTCGCCTTTTTTAACGGTTAAATACCCGTTTTCATAAACAGCAACAATTTTCCCTTCTTTGGATAGTTTTTTTACAAAAGGCTGCTCTTCATCCATGCTGAAATAAGCCACATTGCATTTTAATTTTGATCCGATTTCAATACACTCCGGATCATCTGCATTTAAAACTGCCCACCCGTCTTTTTTTACGCTTTCAGCAACAGTGCTTTTTACACGTGCCAAATCTTTTAAGTTGTGAATGTCGCTCAAACCTAAATGATCTTCTTGGATATTTGTAATTACTGCAATATCACAGCGACTGAAGCCCATTCCTGAACGAAGAATTCCACCGCGTGCTGTTTCTAAAACTGCAAATTCTACTGTAGGATCTTTCAAAACATATTCCGCTGAAAGTGGACCAGTTGTATCGCCTTTTTCCATCAAATGATTTTGAATGTAGATTCCATCAGAAGTGGTAAAGCCCACTTTAAACCCGTTGTTTTTAACAATATGTGCTAGAAGTCGGGTAGTTGTAGTTTTTCCATTCGTTCCCGTTACGGCAATAATTGGAATCCGACTTGGTTTTCCCGGAGGATAAAGCATATCGATTACTGGTGCGGCAACGTTTCTTGGCAATCCTTCAGAAGGAGCCAAGTGCATTCTGAATCCTGGAGCTGCATTTACTTCTAGAATACAACCTCCATTATCTTTTAAAGGTTGCGTCAAATTTTCTGCCATAATATCCACTCCACAAATATCAAGTCCGATGATTCGTGAAATACGTTCTGCCAAAAATATATTTTCCGGGTGCATCATATCGGTGACATCAACAGAAGTTCCACCTGTACTTAAATTTGCAGTTGATTTTAAATAGATGATTTCACCACTCTTTGGGATGCTCTCCAACGTAAGTTCCGCTCTTTTAAGCAAATCTAACGTATCACGGTCTACATCAATTTGCGTGAGTACATTTTCATGTCCATAGCCTCGACGTGGATCTTCGTTTGTAATGTCAATAAGTTCTTGTAAAGTAGATTTTCCGTTTCCAATTACGTGAGCCGGAACTCTTTTTGAAGCCGCTACTAATTTATTATCAATCACTAAAACTCGGAAATCGAATCCCGTAATAAAACGTTCTACAATCACTCTTCGACTGTATTGTTGAGCATAAGCCAATCCGGCAACTGCATCTTCCCAATTTGTAATATTGATTGAAGCGCCTTTTCCATGGTTTCCGTCTAAAGGTTTTAAAACAATAGGATAACCAATTTTATCAACCGTTGTTTCCAAATCTAATAAATCAACGCAAATGCTTCCTGCCGCTACAGGAACTGAAGCCAAATCAAGAAGTCGTTTTGTTTCTTCTTTATTACAAGCGATATCAACCGCGATGCTGCTTGTTTTACAAGTTATTGTTGCCTGAAAACGCATTTGATTGATTCCGTAACCCAGCTGAACAAGTGAATTATTTCCCAGACGAATCCATGGAATGTCTCGCGAAACGGCTTCTTCTACAATACTTCCGGTACTTGGGCCTAAACGGACACGTTCTCTGATTTCTCGCATTTCTTGAATGTCTGCTTCAAGATCATATTCCGTTCCTGCAATTAAAGCTTCTGCAATTCGTACGGAAGATTCTGCAGCAAAAATACCTACGTTTTCTTCTGTGTAACTAAAAACCACGTTATAAATTCCGGGCGTTTTCGTTTCTCGCGTTCTACCGAAACCCGTTTCCATTCCTGCTAAAGTTTGGATTTCTAATGCAATATGTTCAATCACGTGACCCATCCAAGTGCCACGACGTACTCTGGAGAAAAAACCGCCTGGTTCTCCTTCAGAACAACGGTGTTCAAACATTGTGGGAAACATTGCTTCAATACGTTCGGCGAAACCATCAATTTTATCTGTTGGAAATTCTTCCATTTTTTCCAAATCAAGACGCATTTGGATTAGTTTTTTACGTGAAATACTCCATATATTAGGACCTCGTAAAACTTGTACTTTTAAAATTTTCATTGAATTTGCGGTTTTTTGGGTTTGTCGGACTAAATTACAATTTGAAATGGATTTCAAAAAAATTTAGTTTAGAAAATTAGTTAAATAAAATAAGTTTTCTGCATTTTTTCTATTTAATTTTAATCAAAGTGAATAAATTACAGTTTTCGTTTTGTAAATGAATAATAGGTCGTATTTCGTTAAGGATTACTTATAAAAACAGCGGTTATATTTGGTCATTTTCAAATTTTCGTTACTTTTACAAATTAACAAAGACACATGGAAATTAAAGGAAAGCTAATAATAATTGGAGGAGCAGTAGATAAAGGAAGTTTTACAGAAGGACACTTTGACCAAGACGTTACAAAAAATCTTAATTTTTTTGAGACTGGCATTTTGAAAAGATTAATCGATGAATCAAAACACAAGTCGGAATCACGTATTGAAATCTTGACAACCGCTTCAAAAATACCCAAAGAAGTTGGAGCAGAATATGTGAAAGCATTGGCACATCTGGGTGCTGATAATGTAGGCGTTTTTGATATTACGAAAAGAGAACAAGCAGCAGATCCAGAAATTATTGCACGATTAGAAAAAGCAGATGTAATTATGGTTACCGGTGGCGATCAATTGCGATTGACTTCTATTTTGGGAGGGACTTTGTTTCAAGATTTATTGCTAAAAAAATACCAAACGGAAGAGTTTATTTATGCTGGAACTTCTGCAGGTGCAGCAGCCGCTTCTAATAATATGATCTATCAAGGAAGTAGTTCTGAAGCTTTGCTTAAAGGTGAAGTGAAAATTACAGGCGGAATGGGTTTAATAGGTGGAGTAATAATCGACACGCATTTCGTGCAAAGGGGTAGAATAGGCCGTTTATTTCAAGCAGTTGTTAGTAATCCTAGGATTTTAGGAATTGGTTTAGGAGAGGACACGGGATTGCTTATTAAACATAACTCTACGATGGAAGCCATAGGTTCTGGCTTAGTAATCATCGTAGATGGTCGTGAAATTAAAGATACAAATTTAACGCAAATAGAATTAGGTCAGCCTATTTCAATCAATCACTTGGTAACGCATGTTTTAAGCAAGTACGATACGTACGATATTAAATTAAACAAAATGCACATCAACGCGTCCCAATATGCGGATGATTTAGGTGTTCCAACCGATTAATTACAAGTGAAATTTTAGAACATCATAATTAGAATTTACTATGAAAATTATTATACACGGCGGTTTTTTTTCAGAATCGTCCACCAATAATGAAACTAAAGTAGCGAAGCAAGTAGCGCTTTTGCAAATTGCGAAAGAAGGACATGCCTATTTACAAAATCATTCCGCTTTAGAAACGGTAATTTATACCGTGAGTTTACTGGAAAATAATTCGCTTTTTAATGCAGGAATTGGTTCGCAAATTCAAAGTGATGGAAAAATCCGAATGAGTGCTTCAATTATGGACGGAACTACTTTAAAAATGAGTGGCGTTATTAATATTGAAGAGGTGAAAAATCCTGTTTTTGTAGCCCAACACTTATTGGATTGTGAAGATAAAGTTTTGGGTGGAAGTGGAGCAACTGCTTTTGCACGCAAAAATGGATTTGAAGTATTCTCTACCGAAATTCCGCAGCGAAAAGCAGAATACGAAGCGAAAGTTTCAGGAAACGGACAAGGAACTGTGGGTTGTGTCGCTTTTGATCGTGAAGGAAAAATTGCCGTAGCCACTTCAACAGGAGGAAAAGGCTTTGAAGTTCCTGGTAGGATTTCTGATTCGGCGACCGTTGCAGGAAATTATGCAAACGAATTTTGTGGCGTGAGTTTGACCGGAGTAGGTGAAGATATCGTAAGTGGTGCGGTTGCGGCAAAGATCGTAACTCGTGTAACGGACGGTTTTGAAATGAAAGAGGCTTTCGCCAAAACTTTTCAGGAATTGAAACCAATTGACGGTTTTGCAGGAGCCATTGGTATCGATAAAGACGGAACTATATTCCACCAAGATTCGCATCCAACTATGGTTTTTGCAAGTTATGACGGAGAAAATTCAGAAGTTTTTCAATAGAACTTTTTTTAAAATATATTTTAAGCCTGATGATTTATTTTGTCAGGCTTTATTTTTGATTTTACATTAGCTTTCGTAAAAATATAATTTCATTGCAAAAGCAAGTTGGCAGTTGTATCAGTAAAACGTACCTTTGCCGCTTCAAATAACAACACAACTTTCAGATGATTAACACAGTAATTTTTGACATGGATGGCGTAATCGTGGACACAGAACCCGTTCACCGTTATGCTTATTTCAAACATTTTGACGAACTAAATGTTGCGGTAACAGACGAAATGTTTGCTACTTATACGGGAAATTCAACGCGAAATGTATTTCAAAAATTAAAAAGTACGTTCGAAATCAATCACGAAGTGGAAGATTTAATTCAGCGAAAAAGAGCTATTTTTAATGATGCTTTTGATACCAAAGAAGATTTGTGTTTAATTGAAGGCGTTGAAGATTTAATTAAAAATTTGCATGCGAACGGCTTTGAATTAATCGTCGCTTCTTCTGCTTCGAAAGTGACTATTGAGCGTGTTTTCAAAAGATTTCACCTGCATCAGTATTTTTCTCACATTGTCAGTGGAGAAGATTTTCCTAAAAGCAAACCACATCCAGCTATTTTTCTGCATGCGGCAAGTCTGTCAAAAAATCCCAAAAATGAATGTATTGTTATCGAGGACAGTTGGAACGGAATTGAAGCTGCTGTTGGCGCTGGCATCTTTTGTGTAGGTTATAATAGTGCAAATACGAAAATGCAAGATTTATCTAAAGCAAATATCATTGTGAATCATTTTGACGAACTGACTTTGGACCAAATTAAAAATTTAAAATAATTGCCTTGATAAAGACTGTGATTTTTGACATGGATGGTGTTCTGGTAAATAGTGAACCGCTTCACCATCAAGTTTGTAAAATTCAATTTAGAAATCTGAAAATCGATGTTTCTGATGAATTGTTCGCCACATTTACAGGCAGTTCAAACAAGATGATTTACAAGAAATTGAAAAATCATTTTAATTTGGATTCAAACGTTACCGAATTAATCGCTGAGAAGAACAGATTGTTCATTAAAGCGTTTGACGAAGATTCTACACATGCTTTAATTGCTGGTGTTAAGGATTTAATAATAGAATTACACGAAAATGGAATGCAACTTATTGTAGCTTCTTCTTCTGAAATGGAAATCATCGATGCTATTTTCGAACGGTTTGAGTTGAATAAATACTTTTCGCACAAAGTAAGTGGTGCGGATTTTCCTGAATCAAAACCCAATCCGGCTATTTTCTTGAAAGCAGTTGAATTATCCAATCATTCAAAGTCAGAATGCATCATTATTGAAGACAGTACGAACGGAATAAAAGCCGCGAATTCAGCAGAAATTTATTGTATTGCTTACAAAGCTGCTGAGGTCAATTCGCAAAATCAATCACTGGCAGATGAAATTATTTATAGTTATAAAGAATTAAATTACGATACTATTCGACAAATTTATTCAAAAATTAATCCGAATAATTCACAGAATTAATTAGTGAAAATTTGTGAAATTCGTGGCTAAAAACACTATCCAACAGCTTCTTTATAGGTTTTCAAGCAAAGTTCTCTTGCAGTTTTATGGTCCACAATTGGATTGGCATATTGAAGTGTTTCTAATTCCGGAACCCATTTCTTAATGTACTTCAAATCCTTGTCAAACTTCTTGACTTGCTCTGTTGGATTAAAAATACGGAAATACGGAGCTGCATCAACGCCTGATCCTGCAGCCCATTGCCAGTTTCCAACATTACTCGACTGTTCGTAATCTAATAATTTTTGGGCAAAATACGTTTCACCCCAACGCCAATCAATCAACAAGTGTTTCGTTAGAAAACTTGCCACAACCATCCGAACGCGATTGTGCATGTATCCTGTTTTATTTAATTGCCGCATCCCAGCATCTACAATGGGATAACCCGTTTTTCCCTGACACCATTTTTCAAATAATTTTTCATCATTTTTCCATTGAATGGCATCGTATTTTGGACGAAAACTTTGGTGAACTGTATGCGGAAAATGCCACAGTATTTGCATGAAGAACTCGCGCCAAATCAATTCTTTTAAATACGTTTCCTCTTGAAATTTTGCTGCATATTGGACTAATTTCCGAACGCTAATTGTGCCAAAACGAAGATGAACACTTGCGTATGAAGTTTGATCTATTGCCGGAAAGTTTCGGGTTTCATTATAATTTTCAATAATTTTTTTTGAAATGTCGTATGGTTTTACCTTGATTTTTGAGGCTTTAAAGCCAATTTCTTCTAAACTCAAAAATGGGTAGGAGTGCGTTGAAATATGCTCTAATAAACCTTCTGAATCATAGTTTACAATCGGATTGTTTTTCAACTTTTCTTTCCACTTATTTGAGAATGGTGTATACACAACATAAGGCAGACCATCGTCTTTAACTACTTCATTTCTTTCAAAAACAACTTGGTCTTTAAAGGTTTTAAATTCAATTCCTTTTTCGTTAAAAAAATTATTTAATTCGCCGTCTCTTTTTAACGCATAAGGTTCGTAATCGTGATTGGTGTAAACTGCTTTTACGTTATTTTCAGTTGATAATTTTTTAAAAACAACCGCAGGAGTTCCATAGAAAACCGCTAAAGACTTTCCGATTTTTTTAAGTTTAGAATTGATCTCGAAAAGCGATTCGTGAATAAAAGTTACACGAGGATCGCCTTTTGGCAACTCGTCTAAAATTGTTTTATCAAAAATAAAAATTGGTAAAACAGCTTTAGAATCTGATAAAGCTTCAAATAAACCATGATTGTCGTCTAATCTTAAATCTCTTCTAAACCAAAAAATCGTCATTCGTTGTTTTTTATATATTTAAAGTGGACATTCCTCCATCTACGTGAAATATTTGTCCGGTAATCCAAGAAGAATCATCGCTTAACAGAAATTGCGCCATTTGAGCGATATCTTGTGGTTGCCCTACTTTTTTCAAAGGGTGTCTTTCCGCAGAACGTTCCATTTTAGCCTCCGAATTTAAGAATTTTTCTGATAATGGCGTATTCGTTATGGAAGGAGCAATTGTATTTACTCTAATTTTTGGTGCAAATTCAGCAGCAATTGCTTTTCCAAACCCTTCAACAGCTGCTTTTGCACCTGCAATACTTGAGTGAAAAGGCATTCCTGTTGATGCAGCGACACTGCTAAATAAAACTACACTTGATTGAGAAGATTGTAATAATCGAGGTAAAATAGTTTGCACTATTTTTACCATGTGTAAATAATTAATTTCTAAGTCTTCTTGAAAATGCTCGATTTTCAAATTTTTAAAAGGTTTCAAATTAATGCTTCCAGGACAATACACAAATCCGTCTAGAACTTCAGGTAAAGAATCTAAATCTAAAGTGTCCGTTGCTGCATCAAATGTAAGATGTTTCACATTCAAATCTGCTAAATCTCCGGTCGTTCTTGAGGCAACAATTACATTGTGCTGTTGACTTAAATTTTTTGCGATTTCTAAACCAATTCCTTGTGAACCGCCAATTAAAAGTATGTTTTTCATAGTGTTGTTTTATTTTATAACTCCGAAAAGTTCAATTAATTTTTTTCTTTTGTATTCAAAAATTTCATCCAACTTTGGTTGAACCAAAAAAGGATGTACGAGTTGGCCAAGAATTCCCATTGGTACTTTGTAGTCAATAATGTCTTCCATTTCTACGCCACCGGGAATTTCTCTTATAAAATGTTTGTGGTGCCAAAAAGCGTAAGGACCAAAGCGCTGTTCGTCAACAAAATATTTTTTATGTTCTACATGCGTGATTTCTGTCACCCATTTTGCTTTAATTCCCATGATTGGAGTGACAATATACTGTATGAGTTGGCCAGGATACATCGCTCGATCTGCTCCGGAAATTATATTAAAACCCATGTAAGAAGGAGTTATTTCTTTTAGATTTCTGGGATTAGATAAAAAGGCCCAAGCTTCATCTATTGAAATGGGAATATTTTGCTTGCTACTTTTACTATAAATTTTCATAAAATAAATTTCAGTAAAAGTAGTTATAATGTTTAATCTTTGATGTGCTTAATTAAACAAAAAAGCTTCTTTATAATAATTTTAACTTTTATACTTCACTTAGAATACTATCTTTGAAATCTAAACTTTATAAGATTTACAACATGAAAAAAATGATCAGTACGTTATTGATGGCAGTCGTTTGTTCGACAGGCTTTTCTCAGGTTAAAACACCACAGTCAAGTCCTAAAGCAGTGATTTCTCAATCAGTGGGTTTAACGGATGTTTCTATAGATTACAGTCGTCCAAGTGCAAAGGGAAGAACTATTTTTGGTGATTTAGTTCCTTTTGGAAAATTATGGAGAACAGGTGCGAATGCTAATACAATTATTACCTTTTCAGACGATGTAATGATTGATGGTAAGGCTTTACCAAAAGGAAAGTATGCATTATACACGATTCCAAAAGCGGATATGTGGGATGTTATTTTTTACAAAGACACAGACAATTGGGGAAATCCTGAAAATTTTGACGAAGCAAAAGTAGCTTTGAAAACAACTGCAAAACCACAAATGTCGAACAATAAATTAGAGACGTTTACAGTTGCAATGAACAACTTGGATAATAATTTTGCTCACCTTGAAATTTCTTGGGAAAAAACGTTAGTTCCTGTTCGAATTGATTTTCCAACGGATAAAATTGCAATGGCAAGTATTGACAAAGCGCTAAACGGACCAACAGCAGCTGATTATTATGCAGCAGGAACGTATTATTTCCAATCAAATGGTGATATGAAAAAGGCGTTGGAGTATGTGGACAAAGCTTTAGGAATGAGCCCTCAAAAGGCATTCTGGCAATTGAGACAAAAATCATTAATTCAAGCAAAATTAGGTGATAAAAAAGGAGCTATCGAAACAGCAAAACTTTCTTTAGCTGCTGCTGAAACTGCAAAAAATAATGATTACGTTAAAATGAATAAAGACAGTATTGCTGAATGGAGCAAGAAATAATTTATTTTACTATACAGAAAAAGCGGCTATTACAGCCGCTTTTTTTATGCTTTAAAATGAACTTATGTAGTTGCAATCTGTTCCGGTTCTATAGAATTATCATCCTTGAAAAGTACTTGAAACAATACTGAAAAGATCAATGTCAATACCGCTCCAATAAAGTTTAACCACAGATAACCTAGTTTTTCTTGTCCGCTTGGATAAATGTGAATTGCGAAGTAGTAGATGAAGAATATTGTTAATTGGCTTAACGCGGCTCCCCAAAATATCGCTCTTCCTTTGACATATTTCACATAGAAACCGACAAGGAAAATCCCCAATACAGTTCCATAAAATATGGATCCAATGATGTTGACTAACTGGATTAGATTTTCAAAAAGCGTTCCAAAGCAGGCAAATAGAATCGCAATTATTCCCCACATTATCGTAAATAATTTAGATGCGGTGACAAAATGCTTATCGGATTTAGGCTTTTTTAAATTACGCTTATAAATGTCAATTACGGTTGTAGAAGCCAATGAACTCAATCCAGAAGCGGTGGAAGACATTGCCGCACAAAGAATAACAGCCAATAATAACCCAATCATTCCTTTGGGTAAAAAGTTTACAATAAAATGTATAAAGACATAATCGGCGTCGCTTGTTTTTTCCTTGTCTTTTGCCTTTCCAATAATAACTTTCGCCTCGTCACGGATGCTTCGTTCCTTCTCGTTTAACGCAATTATCCGATTTTTTAAAACCTTATTTTCTCGGTCTAAATTAAGTTGAGAAGCATAGGCCAAAGTGACTTCTTTCTTTTCGGTAGAAACTTTTACTAAATCATTTTCTAATTTTTCATAATCTCCCGCATATATTGAATTTTCAACCGCTTGTTTACTGTTTGGATTGAAGTTTATTGGCAAACTTTGGAACTGAAAAAACACATAAACCATTACTCCAGTAAGAAGTATGAAAAATTGCATCGGTACTTTCAAAAGACCGTTGAAAACTAATCCCATCTGACTTTCGCGGATTGATTTTCCAGACAAATAACGTTGTACTTGCGATTGATCGGTTCCAAAATAAGAAAGCGCTAAGAAAAAACCTCCTGTAATTCCACTCCAAAACGTATACCTACTTTTTGTGTCAAATGAGAAGTCGATAATGTTCATTTTATCGTTTACTCCTGCAATTTGAAGCGCATTTGAAAAGGTAACTTCTTCAGGTAAATAGCTCAATATGAGGTAAAATGCAATGAACATTCCCGACATAATGATGAACATTTGCTGTTTTTGAGTGACATTAACAGCTTTCGTTCCACCTGTAAACGTGTAAATTATCACCAGTGTTCCGATGACAATGATCATTTGGGTCAAATCCCAACCTAAAATCGTGGATAAGATAATGGCTGGAGCGTAAATTGTCAATCCGGTTCCTAAACCACGTTGAATTAAAAATAAAATCGCAGCCAAGGACCTCGTTTTTAAATCAAAACGTTGTTCAAGATATTCGTAGGCTGTGTACACTTTGAGTCGGTGGTAAATAGGAATAAACGTATAGCATATTACAACCATCGCTAATGGTAATCCAAAGTAAAACTGGACAAATCCCATTCCATCATTGAACGCTTGACCTGGAGTAGAAAGAAAAGTAATGGCGCTCGCTTGTGTTGCCATCACTGAAATTCCTACCGTATACCATGGTGTTTCGTTATTTCCTAAAATATAATCTTTTACATCTTTGCTTCCTTTGGTTTTCCAAACACCGTACGAAACAATAAATATTAAAGTGATACTGAGTATAATCCAATCTAATTCCTGCATAATTTAAGAAAAGTAGGTCATTATAATGTAAAAAATCAGAATATAAATGGCATTAGCAACAAGTACTAATGTGTAATTCTTTTTCCATGTTTTTATTTTTTGTGGCTCCATATATTAATTTGCATTTTTCAGGCTGATTAAATTGGCAAGCAAACGATGTGCTCCAGAAACTCCCGCAGGTAATTCTCTAAAAAAGCTTAATCCCGTGTAAATATAATATCCTTTTCCGTAAGGAGCGACTAATAATGCACCGTTTTTTGGTGTTTCATTTTCGTCGTGCGAAGAAATTATAGGAGTAAAGGCTTCGTCCCATTGATCAGGATAATATAAACCTTGTTCTTGAACCCAATTTTCAAAGTCATTGGTATTTATTTTATTTGGATAATTTAGAACATAATGGTTTGGCGCTAAAAATGTAACGGTAGCATCTTCTTCAGTCACACGGTCTCTTGAAACTCGCAAGGGAAATGGAGCAATTTTATCCGTAACTAATTTGCCCGTCGTATTGTATTGTACAATCATTGTTTTACCCGAATGAACTAATTCCAACAAGATAGGTTGTTTGAATGCTAATTCTTCAATGGTATTGTAGGCACGAATTCCCACCATAATTACATCAAAGTTCTGCAAGTATTCTTTTGAAATTTCAGTAGGTTTGACGATTGTCACAGCATAACCCATGTGCTGCAAACTTGTAGGAACTTCGTCTCCGGCACCCATAATGTAGGCGATTTTTTCACTACCCGTTTTTATGTCTAATTTTATAAATTTCCCCACAGAAGGCTGAAGAACCTGCTGATTTGAAATATGATCGTAGTTGATCATGATTTTTTCTTTGTCAAATGTGGCGTTGTTTACCGTTGCAACAGCTTTAACTTCAATTTCACTACTTGCTTTTGGAGGTGTTACTTGAAAAGTGTAGGTTTTGGACTGATTTTTCAATTCAATTGAAAACGGCATACTTTCGGGAGTCACTTTCCAATCTTTTGGGAGTTGTAATTTTAATTCACCATTCGTATTTGCCGCACCTGATTGTACTTTAACAGCAACCGTTTGTTTTGAATCAGTACTGAAAATTTTTACCTTGTCAACAAAACTTGTGGTTACGAGTGGTTCAATATCAAAAGGACGGTACACTTCACCTTTTACAGGATCGTTAAATTTGTAAATAACCGTTCGCTCAAATGGAATTAAAACGCCGTTGATTTTTACATTAAAAATTGTTTTTAGTTGTCTAATAATATCTGGTTTTCCAATATTTTTTTGATCATCAACACGATACATTCCTACAGTTCCTTGCTCTTTGAGCCAATATGGAGCAGTATACTCTAAGTTCTTTGGTAAATGAACTTGTAACGGAAAACTCTCATTCACATTATTTTTTAAATCTATATTTTGATTGAAAACGGTATTTTCTGGGAGAACGGTGATACTTTCTAGTGTCATTTTAACAGCACTGCGGTTTATCGCTTCAACGGTCAAATTAATATCTGAGTTTGGAGTTGAAGATTGATTTTCGGCAACAGTTTCTAAGTAAAGTCCTGCACAAGCAGCAATAATGTCTTTTATTTCTGACGTCTTAACCGTTTTCCAATGTTCGTTTTTTAAACTTTGTATCAGTTGGTACACTTTTGTCAAATCAGAAATACTTGCAGACGGATTTTTAAAATCATAGTTTTCTGCTATTTTTGAAACAAGAATGCCAATTGATTTTCCACCTTCAACGCGATTCCAAGAAGTGTCGATCCCTTCAAATAAATTGGTTTTGTCAGTTGGTTTTTCACCTTTAATAAATTCCAAATATTCCATATCATCACCTCGGACTCCAGAAGTTCCAAATCCTTGTGATTGATGACGGCTTCTGCTTAAAGCGGCAATTTCTTGATTGGATTTACCTAAAGCTTCATAAAACGTTCCTGTCGATAAATTGACCAAATTCGTTTTATCTGCCGAATCAAATTTATCCTTCGTGCCATAAAACCACCACGAAGTATTGAAATACATACGTTTTGGTTGCCAAGGTTGAACCAAATCTAATTGGCTAGGGAAAACAGTTTTATTGTTGGTTAAATCAAAAGCTTCTTGCGCCAATAAAGCCGATGAAGTATGATGACCATGAGTAGTTCCCGGAGTTCTATAATCAAATCGAGTCACAATTACGTCGGGTTGAAACTGTCTGATCACGAAAATCATATCGGCCAGCACTTCTGCTTTATTCCAAGTTTTCAAGGTTTCAGTTGGTACTTTTGAATAACCAAAATCATTTGCACGAGAGAAAAACTGTTCGCCTCCGTCTACTTTCCGAGCTTCAATTAATTCTTGAGTTCGAATAACGCCTAAAAGTTCCCGCAATTCTGGGCCAATTAAATTTTGTCCGCCGTCGCCACGCGTTAATGAAAGATAGCCTGTTCGTGCTTTTTGGGCATTCGACATATAGGAAATTAAACGCGTGTTTTCATCGTCGGGATGTGCGGCAATGTAAAGTACAGAACCTAGAAAATTTAGCTTTTCGATTTTAGCATAAATTTCAGCAGCATTATATTTTGCCGGGGCTTGTGCGTTAATTTGTAATGAAAAACATAGCAAGAAAAGCACAAATAAAGTAGAGCGTGATTGCATTCTAAATGGAATAGTAAGGTTAGAATGCCAAATATAAGAATTTAAAGAAAGTTAGAATTGTTTTGAAAAACCTTTAACATTACATTTCAAATTGTAGCATTTTATTGATAGGAGACGGTTCGTGGTTTTCCCAGCTCAAAATCTTGGAAGCCAAAATCAGTAGTTTCAAAAGAATTGGTTTGGAATATGTTGTAGCCTTGACCCGGAATTGAGGGATAATACGCCAATGAAAACTGAAATGAATTAAATACTAAAAAGTCGTTACTGATAATTATTCCCGTTACAAAAGACGCATAAAGCGGACTTTTATGTAAGCCGCGTTTTTCATTTCCAAGAAGTGCGGTAGTCATGTTGAAATAAGGATTCACACGAAAACCCCAAAGATTCCACGGAGAATAAAATTGCGTTTGTAGTGACAATACTAATTTTTTTGTCCCAAAAAGTTCGGTGTTGTAACCTCCAATTCCATAGGTATTTGTTCCAGCATAACCGGCACCATATTCACCTTGAAAACCACTTCGTTCATTAATACTAATTTGATCGTCTTTAATGTTTAAACGATTCCACCCCAATACAACTTGCGGTTTTACAAATTGACGCATTTTCCACCGTTCGCCTAATGGGATTAAATTTGTAAAATAATTGGCTTGAAAAGTAAATGCCGATTGTTCTAATTTTTTATCATTAAAAAAGGTTCCATATTCGAAGTTTGTACTTAAGTAACCAAATTTAAAATAATTTCCAAACGATGCTCGAGCTCCTAAATAGAGTCGGCCTTCATGGTTTTTCTGTTGGTAACCAGCTGTAAGGTTGTAAATTTTTCCAATGGGAACATCTTCAATAATTCCATAATTAAACAAATATTGGTCCTCAACGAACTGTCGGGAAGAGATACCAAATCCTGCCATTACGAAGTTTTCGCCGGAATAAAAATGCGTAGGATCATATTCAAGGGTCGGTGATTCGATATATCCGGTATGTAAAAATCGAGTCGCTAAAATAAAATTTGTAGTTCGATCTGCCTCTTTATTTCCTTTGAACAATTGAAAAGAGCGACCTGCCCAAATATCGTTTGAATTATACTTGAAATTTTGATTTGCAAAGTCGCCGGAAGAATTTGCTAAAGAATCCATTTGAAATTGTTGATCCACATAAAAACCTCCTGCCCATTTGGTAAAAGGAGAGAAAAACCGGCGTTCCATATTCAGACTTTTACCGTAACTTCCATCTAATTCTAAGCGGTATTCAATCGTTGTTCGAATATAAGTACTTTTAATTGTAGGTACAATCAGTCGTGTAGCATAACCGGTGATTCCAGAACTGTTCTCGTGGGTAACTTTATTGCTAAAATCAACACCTGAGCCGAAGAAATTTCGGTCAATTAACTCAAAGCGAGTTCGATTTGGTGATATGGAACCTTTTGGAATTATACTCCAAGAATCTAAAACGCGTACGGTAACGTCAACGGAATCAGAATTTTTACTTGCCAATTGAGCAGTAATTTGCACTTGGCTTACGAAACGTTGATTACGAATCAATCGCTCTGTTTCCCGAACAAGTAACGAATCAAGTGGTGTATTCTTTTTTAATAAAGTAAGGTTCCGAATGGCAAATTCCTTTGATTTTAAATGCAACTTGTTCCCTGTTTCTTCTGCCCAATTTTTAGGCTTTTTGGTCGTGTCTGCCACTGAGTAACCAAAAGGATCTAGGGTTTCGATGTTTATATTTCGGATGATCTTTCCTTCGTATTTTTTATATACTTTATTCTTAGGACGTCGAATGGGATTTGAACTTTTTGTTGACGTTCCTTCGAAAATAGCTTTGTGTAATAATTTAGTAAATTTGCTTTTTTTACTAAATTTTTCAATGTTTTTGTAAAGTGTAGTGTCCTTGGTTTCCTCCTCAACTTTTGCGGTACGCTTTATTATCTTCGTTTGTGTAGTATCTTTTACCTTGTCTTTTTCTTGTGCAACGGTAACACTCGAAAAAAGAGCTAATGCAACCACGAATGAATATAATGAAATTTTATTTATCATTAGAGTAGGAAATAGAAGTAAAATTTGGGGTAAAAAAAGGCACTATTACGGCGCGTCCAAGATAATTTAATTACAAAGAAAAAAACCGATTTCTATAAAAAAAACCGGTCTTCACTTTATGTATTTTTAAATTCATCTTCTTCAGGTAATTTCTTGATTACAAATCCGGAAACTGCTGCTTGAATTGCGGTTCCTAAAAGCCGCTTCATTATTCCGGCATTCGAACCCACTAATAGTTTTTTGGTTAAAAAACCAGTAGCTAAACCAATTCCAGTTTTCAATAATCCATTTTTGAAACCAGTGGATTGTACTGTTTCTCCAATGTTAGATAATCCGTCGTGAATTTTCTCTTTAACAATGTTGACCGGATTTAACTCATGTAAAGTTAATTCGGCGGTCTTTTTTAAAATTTCTAATTCTATAACACGTTGTGCTTCTAGATTACGGATGGCTTCTGCTAAACTTTTGTCGCTATTAATTGTGTACATTGTCTTTCTTTTTAAAAGTTTGATTAATAATGAAATCATTTAGTTTGCTTTCCAACCATGCACGACGATTCATCGCGATAATGATTGCAACTAAAGCGTAAAAACCTCCTAGTGCAAAGAAACCATAATACGTTTTTCCAAGTACTTCACCTAAATAAAGTGCTAAACCTACTGAAATTAAAATGAAGAATAAAGCAATAATAAGAGCAATAATCATTCCTGATGCAATTGTTGCAAACACATCTGTGATTTTATCAATCGCTTTCAGTCGATATAATTCTAAGGAGGTTTTTGTATATGATTCCACCTTCTCAAAAAGCATTTCTATTAATATTGCTTTATCTTTCATAATAGTACATTTAATTATTTAACTTGATTAGCAGCTCTGATTTTAGCTTCGTGGGCTAAATCTTTTCCACCTGAGTATAATTTTGAAGCATCGTCTTTAGCATCTTCTGCTAAATCTTTTCCATGTTCAAACAATTTTGAAGCATCTTTTTTTACGCTTTCCACTTTTGATGTTAAAGCACTGATAATGTCTTCATATTTTGCTTTGATATCTTCAACAGAATCTTTGCTTTTTTTAGCAATTTTCTTGCGAGTATCTTTTCCTTTTTCTGGAGCGAATAAAATTCCTAATATTGCACCTGTTGCTAATCCTGCGATTGCACCTAAAACTACTTTTCCTGAGCTCATAATGTTTGTTTTTAAAATTAGTATTTTTTTTTAATATTTTGAAAGATATAGCGGTCTTTCGGTTTTTTTTCTTTTTCAATAACAATTTCTCCCACTGTTCTTTAGAAACGGTATCCTAAAGTAACTTGAAATAATTGATTTTTATAGTTGATATCACTAGTATTGTTATCCTTGTTCATTTTGCTTAAATCCCATGATCCACGAGCAGAAATAAGGAAGTTTTGAACTGTGAAATCCACACCTGCAGAAATCCCTACAGTAGCTCTGTTGTTGTCATCTTCTAAATCTTTTTCATTTACAGCACTTAAAGATCCAAGTTCGTATTTTGAACTCAATAAGTATGAAAATTGTGGCCCTGCAAGAATACTAATGTTTTCTGTAGGTTTGATTTGTAAATGAATTGGCAAATCTAAATAGTTGAACGTTGCTTTATAGTCAATTCCTATAACTTCACCTTTGAATCCTTTTTGTGAATACATCAATTCAGGTTGAACACCAATTAATTGATTTAAAGGAATGGAAACAAATACTCCACCTGCGAATCCAGCTTTTCCGTCTGCAACAAAATCGTTACCACTTTCGCTGTACACGTTAGAATAGTTCATTCCCGCTTTAATTCCTACTTTTAGTTCTTCTCTAGCATCCATATTGTAAGGAGTACTGCTAGTTGTTTGATCTTGTGCAATAGTTGATTGTGAAGCGAATAATGCAACTGCAAATACAGGAGCGATAAATAATTTCTTTAAAGTTGTCATAATTGTATAAAATTTAATTTTGGGGTTTTATTTTCTGTTTTCTAATTCTTGAAACTCACGTTCTAAAGCATCTGCATTTTCTTGCAAATCACTTTTGAAAGTTTCATAACTTGATTCATCATAAGATGTGTAGGCATCAAGTTTTGATTTTAAAGCTTCATTTTTAGTTTGTAAATCGTCAATTCGAATCGTGTATTCTTCTTTTTCTTTCGAAGTACCTTTAATCTCTTTGACTCTTAAATCGCGAATCTTTTTGTTGTTACTAGATATTTTTTCGTAAACATCTAATTTAAATTTCTCCAAAGCTTCCGCAGCCGCATTTTTCGACTCCATCAAATCGACTCGGGCGTCTAAAACTTCTTCTTGAGTGTCCTTAACATTCGTTTCTGCATCCTTACAACTTGTAAGTGAAACTGCAAAAAACGAAGCAAGCATTCCTAAAGTTAAAACTGATTTTTTCATAGCGTTTTTTTAATTCTATAGGTTATTAAATCTATAGTACAAAGATGCTACGCTTTCCGACCAAAACTTTTACAGTACTTTTTTTATAGTTTATAATATTTAAACTTCTACGTGAAAATCGCCTTTTTATACGGTTCAATAAGGTGTATATAATGTAATAACAAATTTGTCGGATCGTTTTTCAATAGAAAAAAAACACGTATTAAAAGGGAGTTGCAAATTATTTGTTTAAAATACTCGTTCGTTTGCTGTGCGAATTTGTGTATTTTTGCGCAACTAACAACTGCAACATGTACAAACAACTCATTCGACCACTTCTATTTAAATATGATCCTGAGGAAGTGCACTACTTTACTTTTTCGTTGATTCAGAAATTATCAAAAATCCCAGGAGTTAATGCACTTTTTAAAAGTATGTATGAAGTCAAGGACACTCGATTGGAACGTGAAGTTTTTGGGCTGAAATTTAAAAATCCTGTAGGTTTAGCTGCGGGATTTGATAAAGATGCGAAATTGTATAAAGAACTCTCTAATTTTGGTTTTGGATTTATAGAAATTGGAACGTTGACACCAAAAGGGCAAGAAGGAAATCCTAAGAAAAGATTGTTTCGTTTAAAAGCAGATCAAGCAATCATCAACCGAATGGGTTTTAATAACGGTGGTGTTTTAGAAGCTGTGGAACGTCTAAAGAAAAATAATGGTGTATTAATAGGAGGAAATATTGGCAAAAACAAATTAACTCCAAATGAAGAAGCTGTTTCAGATTATGAAATCTGTTTTGATGCTTTATACGACTACGTTGATTATTTTGTTGTGAATGTGAGTTCACCAAATACACCCAACTTAAGAGCATTGCAAGATAAAGAACCGTTGCAAAAGTTATTGCAAACGCTGCAAAACAAGAACAATACCAAATCGAAAGCAAAACCAATTTTACTAAAAATTGCTCCGGATTTAACGGATGAACAATTGTTAGACATTATTGATATTGTCAATACCACTAAGATAGCGGGTGTTATTGCTACTAATACTACACTTTCTCGAGAAGGTTTGCAGTCTGAAAACAGAGACGAAATGGGTGGCTTGTCTGGAAAACCGTTGACAAAGCGTTCCACAGAAGTAATTCGATTTTTAGCAGACAAAAGCAATCGTTCGTTTCCAATTATTGGAGTGGGAGGAATCCATTCTGCGGATGATGCAATTGAGAAATTGGATGCTGGAGCCAGTTTAATCCAACTTTACACCGGTTTCATTTACGAAGGTCCTGCATTAATTAAGGAAATCAATAAAAAGATTTTGGCGACAAAAAAATAATTTTAGGTTTTTTTAAATCTTCAATTATCTAAAAAATCGATTTCGTAATTTTCAATACTTTACTATCTTTGGCACAATGAAGTCAATAAAAATTATAGAATGTCCGCGTGATGCCATGCAAGGTATTAAAGCATTTATTCCAACTGCGGAAAAAGTGGCCTATATTCAGTCGCTTTTGCGTGTCGGATTTGATACCATTGATTTTGGAAGCTTCGTTTCTCCAAAAGCGATTCCGCAAATGGTAGACACAGCGGAGGTTTTAGCGCAACTTGATTTATCACAAACTTCCAGTAAGCTCCTGGCAATTATTGCCAATACTAAAGGAGCGGAACTGGCTTCTCAACATAAAGAAATTCAGTATTTGGGTTATCCTTTTTCTATTTCTGAGAATTTTCAGATGCGAAACACACACAAAACCATAGCAGAATCATTAGTGACTTTACAAGAAATCTTAGATATTGCTAACGCCACTAATAAAGAAGTAGTTGCTTATCTTTCTATGGGTTTCGGAAATCCATACGGTGATCCTTGGAACGTAGAAATTGTAGGCGAGTGGACCGAACGTTTGTCAAATATGGGCGTTAAAATTCTTTCCTTGTCTGATACGGTTGGAAGTTCCACGCCTGAAATTATTGAATATTTGTTTTCGCATTTGATTCCACAATACCCACAAATTGAATTTGGAGCACATCTTCATACGACTCCAGACCGGTGGTTTGAAAAAGTAAATGCAGCATACAAAGCCGGTTGTTTAAGATTTGACGGAGCCATTCAAGGTTTTGGAGGTTGCCCGATGGCTAAGGATGATTTGACTGGGAATATGCCGACAGAAAAATTACTGTCCTACTTTACTGCCGAGAAAGCAAACACTCATACAAGCCCAATGTCATTTGAAAGTTGTTACAATGAAGCAACAAAAATATTTAGTAAATACCATTAGTAAAAGATAAAACTTTGTATCTTTAATAAATTTAATCGCAATTTATTTCTGTGAAAAAGCTTAATTTGAATGTAAAACATGTTGCAAAATCTCTTTTATTGAAGAGGTATTTTACGTTATTAATCATTCTTATTTTTGTCTTCAACACGCAAGCAGCCGTTACTTTTCAAAAACCGGAACAGAAAATTGATCAGCTGTTACAGCAAGCGGATGACTTAAAATACGAAGATTTTGACGCTGGGTTTGCAAAATTAAAAGAGGCACAACATTTAGCCCAAGAGCTCAAAAGCGACGAAAAACTTGGTGATGTTTATACCATGTTTGGAATCTATTACTACAGAAAGGGAACTTACGATCATTCCCTACAGATGTATTTGAAAGCGATACAAATTCATGAAAAGTACCATAATGAGAAATCACTTGCACGCTCACTTAACGGTGTTGCACTCATTCAAAGCGCCTTCAATCAGCTGGAAGAATCAATAATTACGTTCGAGAAATCGGTCGTTTTAGATCTTAAAAATAATAATTATCAAGGGATCGCAAGAAGTTATTTTAATATCGGAATTGCGCAAACAGATCTGAAGCAATACGACTTAGCAGCTAAGAATCTCAAAAAAGCACTTACTTATTCTAAGAAAAATAATTTAAATCAGGTCAACCACATGGTCGAAAGCCGTTTAGGAGACATCATGTTGGTTAAAAATAAGAAAGACTCTGCGTTTTATTATTATAATTTAGTTTTTAGTAATCCAAAGCAATTGCCAAATAATTGGGAAACTACCTATGTTCACGCAAGTTTAGCAAACGCTTATTTAACAATTGGTGAGTACGATAATGCTGAAAAAAATGGCATAATAGCATATGAAACAGCAAAAAAACTCAATGCAAATTGGGATCTATCTCGTGCCGCAAAAATACTTGCTGAGATTTACGAGAAGAAAAATAACACCGCAAAAGCATATAGTTTTCTTCAAATTAATAACGCAATAAACGACAGTTTGTACAGCGAACGACGCATCAACGACGTTAATTATCTTCAATTGAAAAGTAAAGAAGTTGAAAACGTAAAACTTAAAGCGAAAAATGAATTAAGCGCTCAAAAAGTTAAAAGAGACCAAATAATCATCTACTCATTTTTAATTCTGATTTTGTTTTTAATTGGAATTATATTTTTAAGACGCAGAAATGCAAGACTTAAAGACGTTTTTAATGAGGAGTTGCGTGTAAAAAATGCCGACATCGAAAATCAAAAGTTGTTGATTAGTCAACAAAACACAGAATTGATTGCCTTAAACGATACTAAAAATAAATTATTTTCGATTGTTTCTCACGATCTACGTTCGCCTATTGCAAATATTGTGCAAATGCTAGAACTTCAAAAAGACGATTCTTTAACGCCAGAATTGCAACAAGATATCTTTGATCAATTGCATTTGCAGACTGTAGCCACTTCAAACATGTTGAATAATTTATTACAGTGGGCCAATACCCAAATGGATGGTCAAATTGTCAATTTTGAGGTAATTGATATATACGAACTTTCAAAAAGTGTTCTAGAATTGTACATTTTAGAAATGAATAAAAAAAATATTACGTTTTCAAATGAGCTTCCCTCAACAGCACTTTTTATAAGTGCAGACAAAGGACAAGTTCGCGTGATTATTCAAAATATTATTGCAAACGCAGTAAAATTCACAGATGAAAATGGAACGATATCCTGCAGTTATTCTGAAAACGGAAATTTCATCAATGTGCATATAGCCAACTCTGGAGCAAGTATCGAAGAACGTCGAATTACTGAGATTTTAAAAAGCGACAAACGCATCTATTCGGAGCTTGGAACTTCTTTTGAAGAAGGGACAGGATTGGGGCTGCTTTTAGTAAAACAGTTTATCGCAAATAATAAAGGAACCCTTGATATTAAAAGTGGGGAAGAAGTAGGGACTGAATTTATTATTTCTTTTATGAAAAATTAAAAAATATTTTTATTTATTTTTAGTATATTTGCACGCAATTTAACCACAACTCTGAAATTACTTTCAGTATAACTACAACTGGCAATGATTGCACATCAAACAAAAATTATTGGAGAAGGACTTACGTACGACGATGTTTTATTAGTTCCCAATTTTTCTAGCGTACTTCCAAGAGAAGTCAATATTCAAACAAAATTTTCACGAAATATTACCTTAAACGTTCCTATTGTTTCTGCAGCAATGGATACCGTTACTGAAAGTTCTATGGCAATTGCTATGGCTCAAGAAGGCGGAATCGGTGTTTTGCATAAAAACATGACGATTGAACAACAAGCGGCAAAAGTACGTCGTGTTAAACGTGCAGAATCAGGAATGATTATCGATCCAGTAACTTTGCCATTAAATTCAACTGTTGCAGATGCTAAAAATGCGATGAAAGAATATGGTATTGGTGGAATTCCGATTGTTGATGAAAACAAGAAATTGAAAGGAATCGTTACAAATCGTGATCTGCGTTTCGAAAAAGTAGGGACGCGTCCAATTGTTGAGGTAATGACTTTTGAAAATTTAGTGACTGCTGCGGCAGGAACTTCATTAAGTGAAGCTGAAATTATTTTGCAAGGGCATAAAATCGAAAAACTTCCTGTTGTAGACGATAACAATGTTTTAGTTGGTTTAATAACTTTTAGAGATATCACAAAACTAACGCAGCGACCTAGTGCTAACAAAGACGTTTACGGAAGACTAAGAGTTGCAGCTGCAATTGGAGTAACGGGTGATGCAGTTCAACGTGCTGAAGCTTTGGTGAATGCTGGAGTAGATGCTTTAATTATTGACACCGCTCACGGACATACGCAAGGAGTTGTGAATATTTTGAAAGAAATAAAAGCAAAATTTAGTGCTATAGATGTAATTGTAGGAAACATCGCCACGCCAGAAGCAGCTAAGTTTTTAGTTGAAAATGGAGCAGATGGTGTAAAAGTTGGAATTGGACCTGGTTCAATTTGCACGACAAGAATTGTAGCAGGTGTTGGTTTTCCACAATTTTCTGCAGTTCTAGAAGTTGCCGCTGCAATCAAAGGTTCAGGAGTTCCCGTAATTGCTGATGGTGGAATTCGCTATACAGGTGATATTCCCAAAGCAATTGCTGCAGGAGCTGATTGTGTAATGTTAGGTTCACTTTTAGCCGGAACGAAAGAATCTCCAGGAGAAACCATTATTTTTGAAGGTAGAAAATTCAAGTCGTATCGGGGAATGGGCTCTGTTGAAGCGATGCAAGAAGGTTCGAAAGACCGTTATTTTCAAGATGTGGAAGACGATGTGAAGAAATTAGTTCCCGAAGGTATTGTAGGTCGTGTGCCTTATAAAGGAGAACTAAATGAAAGTATGCAACAATTCATTGGTGGACTTCGTGCCGGAATGGGTTATTGTGGCGCAAAAGATGTTCCTACTTTGCAGGAAACTGGTCGTTTTATCAGAATTACAGCAAGCGGAATCAATGAAAGTCACCCACATAATGTGACCATTACTAAGGAAGCGCCAAATTATTCAAGATAATATTTTTCCAAATTAGATATAAAAGTCCGACAGTATTGTTGGACTTTTTTATTTCTAGAAATCTTTTTGGTCCTAAATTGATACTCATATTTTTCACTCTTTGTCAAAGATTTGCACGTATTTAAAATTATTTCTGTTCAATATAAATTTCATCATCTATATTGTTTTGTAATTCAAAATATAAGTTTTACTTTTGCACACCTTTTAGCGAATAGCGTTTCCATTAGGTATCAAATATTTAAGTAAAACAACTTCTGTTTTTTTCTTATCGCATTAAGAAACGCAAGGAATGCAGAATACAAATTTTTATCAGAACATATGTCTGACGTTAACAAATCACAAGAAGAGTTTTTAGCAAATTTTGACTGGCACAATTTCCAAGAAGGAATTGACTTAGTTGATGAAAAAAACTTACAAGAATTTGAAGAATTAGTAGCAAAAACTTTTATTGCAACTGATCAAGAAGAAGTAGTAGAAGGAATCGTTGTTAGACTTACAGACAGAGATGCTATCGTTGATATCAACGCTAAATCTGAAGGTGTAATTTCTTTAAACGAATTCCGTTACAATCCAAACTTAAAAGTAGGTGACAAAGTAGAAGTATTAATTGACATCCGTGAGGACAAAACAGGTCAATTAGTATTATCTCACAGAAAAGCACGTACAATTAAAGCTTGGGATAGAGTAATTTCTGCAAACGAAACAGGAGAAATCGTTAATGGTTTTGTAAAATGCAGAACTAAAGGTGGTATGATCGTTGACGTTTTCGGAATTGAAGCGTTTTTACCAGGATCTCAAATTGATGTTAAACCAATTAGAGATTACGACGTTTACGTAAACAAAACAATGGAATTTAAAGTTGTGAAAATTAATCACGAATTTAAAAACGTTGTTGTATCTCACAAAGCGCTTATCGAAGCGGATATTGAAGTACAGAAAAAAGAAATCATCGGTCAATTAGAAAAAGGACAAGTATTAGAAGGTGTTGTTAAAAACATTACTTCTTATGGTGTGTTTATTGACTTAGGTGGTGTTGATGGATTGATTCACATTACTGACCTTTCTTGGTCAAGAATCAACCACCCAAGTGAAGTTCTTGAATTAGATCAGAAATTGAACGTTGTAATCCTTGACTTTGATGACGAGAAAACAAGAATTCAATTAGGATTGAAACAATTGAACGCTCACCCATGGGATGCTTTAGATGCTAACCTTGCTGTTGGTGATAAAGTAAAAGGTAAAGTAGTTGTTATCGCTGATTACGGTGCATTTATTGAAGTTGCTGAAGGTGTTGAAGGTTTGATCCACGTTTCTGAAATGTCATGGTCAACTCATTTACGTTCTGCTCAAGATTTCGTAAAAGTAGGTGATGAAGTTGATGCAGTTATCTTAACTTTAGATAGAGACGATCGTAAGATGTCTTTAGGTATCAAACAATTATCTCAAGATCCTTGGACTGATATCACTTCTAAATACCCTGTAGGTTCTAAACATTCAGGTATCGTTAGAAACTTTACAAACTTCGGTATTTTCGTAGAATTAGAAGAAGGAATTGATGGATTAATCTACATTTCTGATCTTTCTTGGACTAAGAAAATCAAACACCCATCTGAATTTGTAAACGTTGGAGAAAAACTTGACGTTGTAGTTTTAGAGTTGGATGTTGACGGACGTAAATTATCTTTAGGTCACAAACAAACTACTGCTAATCCATGGGACAAACATGAAGAAGCTTTTGCTGTAGGAACAATCCACAACGGTGAAATCTCTGAAATTGTTGACAAAGGAGCTACTGTAGATTTCGGTGATGATGTTGTTGCATTTATTCCAACACGTCATTTAGAAAAAGAAGACGGTAAAAAATTGAAAAAAGGCGAAACTGCTGATTTCAAAGTAATCGAATTCAATAAAGAATTTAAAAGAGTAGTTGCATCTCACACTGCTATCTTCCGCGAAGAAGAAGAGAAAAATGTGAAAGCAAACTCTGATAATAACAATAGTAATAGTTCTTCAAACAACAACAATGCACCTGCTTCTACTTTAGGAGACAGTAACGACATTCTTGCTGCATTGAAAGCTAAAATGGAAAAAGGAGGAAACTAATTTTCTGACTTTATTTCAATCAAATGAAGGCCTCACAGAAATGTGAGGCTTTTTTTATGCATAATTTTTAAAAATTTAAAACCATATCAAATCCATTCCCGTAAATGACTGTATAAACATCTAATAATAGAAATATCATGAAAAACAAAAATTTATTTAGCGTTGCAGTTTTCACAATTGCATTAGCATTCGGAACAAGTTCTTACGCACAAAAAACAGTTACCGTTGGAGGAGCTCCGATGTATCCAACTAAAAACATTGTTGAAAATGCAGTGAATTCAAAAGACCATACGACTTTAGTTGCAGCAGTAAAAGCAGCAGATTTAGTAGAAACTTTATCAAGCAAAGGACCATTCACAGTTTTCGCACCAACAAATGCAGCTTTCGATAAATTACCTAAAGGAACGGTTGAAACTTTGGTAAAACCAGAAAATAAAAAAATGTTGCAAAGCATTTTGACTTACCACGTTGTTGCAGGAAAATTGAATGCGAAAGACATCGCTAAAGCAATTAAAAAAGCCAATGGAAAAGCAATGTTGAAAACCGTTCAAGGCGGAACATTAACAGCTTGGATGATGAGTAAAGATTTATACATCACGGATGAAAATGGAAATAAAGCAAAAGTTACAATTGCAGATGTGAACCAATCAAATGGTGTAATTCATGTGATTGATGCAGTAGTTACTCCAAAAGCATAATGAAAAAGGTTTGATTTAAGGTTGATTGAGAAAGGGACTTGTAGTAATACAAGTCCCTTTTTTTTATTGTAATTATTTGAAATATTATCGTTAATGAAAATGAATTAACTCTTAAAAGAAATTGTAAATTGAGTTCCCACATTCACTTCACTTTCTACTGTAATTTGCCCTCCCAAACTGGTGATGTGATTGTGTACTAAATAAAGTCCAATTCCTCTACTGTCCACATGATTGTGAAATTTTTGATGCAGTCCAAATATTTTATCTTTCACAACTTCCATATTAAATCCCAAACCATTATCTGCAAAGATGAGTTGATATGTTCCATTGTGAATCTTCGAGGTAATTGAAATCTTAGGTTTTATATTTGGTTTTGCATATTTGATCGCATTTGTCGTAAGATTTAATAGTACGCTTTCAAGATTAGACTTGTTAAAGGATATGTTTTCAAAAGCAGAAAAATTGGTTGTGACGCTGGTACCTGAACTTTTGACTAATGAATTAATTGAAAGCAATACAGAATTTAAAGCTTTATTTAGATTCACAGGTTCTAGTTCTGCATTCAAATTATCACGTTGAATAAATAAATCAAGGTACTCGTTTAAAGTTTCTTTTAGATTTCCGCTGGTAGTTTCTAACATTTTTATAAACTCTAATGTTTCACTATCGTCAATTTTAGAAACATCTAACAAGCTGAAAATTGAAATTAAATTATTAACCGGAGATCTCAAGTCATGTGAACTCGTGTACGTTAATTGTTTTAAATCACTATTAATTCGAGTAATAGTGGTAAGTAGCGAATTACGTTCTTCCTCTAAAATTTTTTTATGCGTGATATTTTTAGCGATTGCAAAAACAAGTTCTTCTTCGCTAACAGGCATTGAAGTCCATGCCAACCAAACGATTTCGCCGCTTTTAGTCACATATCTATTCTCAAAATTTTGTAAAGTACTATTTTTAGTTAAATGCTTTCGAACATTCGCTGTTGTATCTCGGTCATCCGGATATATAAATTCGTTTATGGGTTTAGATAGTAATTCTTCTTCCGTAAATCCTAACAATTCAGATACCGAATTATTTACTTTTTTAAAATAGCCATCAAAACCTGCAATACAAAGTAAATCAGGTGAGATATCAAAGAATCTCTTGAAAATAGTATTGTTTTCTTCAGTCATTTGTCAAAAATAGTTTACGCTTCTTATTCTAATATATTCTTCCTCGCAATTTTACGTAAGGTAGAAGTTTGTGTTGAAAAAAATATCTTTTTCTTGGTTTATTGTTGCCGCTTATGCAAATTAAAAATCGCAAAAAAATTTAAATTAAAAAAGGACTTATGCTTAATTGCAAAAGTCCTTTTCAACACTATAAATTTTAATTACTGATTTCTAAAAACCAACTTTCCATCAAAAGCGTCCAGTAAAATAATACTGTCTGTTGAAATTTGATTACTCAAAATCTCTTTTGAAAGTGGATTCATTACGTCACGCTGAATAACTCTCTTCACTGGTCTTGCGCCAAATTCAGCATCAAAACCTTTCTCCGAAAGATAAGCCACGGCTTCGGGCGTTGCATCAAAAGTAATTCCCTGTTGTGAAAGCATCTTACTCACCGATTTCAACTGTAATCCCACGATTTTCTGGATGTTACTTTGAGTTAAAGGCGTAAACATTACAATCTCATCAATTCGGTTAATAAATTCTGGTCTGACCGTTTGTTTCAATACATTCAGTACTTCCACTTTTGCTTGTTCCGTTGCATCTTCGATTGCGACTTTAGAAGTTGCTTTTTCAAATTTCTCTTGAATAATTGCACTTCCCATATTCGAAGTCATAATGATAATCGAATTTTTAAAGTCGGCCAAACGTCCTTTGTTATCGGTCAATCGACCTTCATCTAAAACTTGCAGCAAAATATTAAAGGTGTCCGGATGTGCTTTTTCAATTTCATCTAAAAGAATAACGGAATACGGTTTTCTCCGAACGGCTTCCGTTAATTGTCCACCTTCATCATAACCCACATATCCAGGAGGTGCTCCAACTAAACGGCTCACGCTGTGGCGTTCTTGGTATTCGCTCATGTCAATTCGCGTCATCGCATTTTCATCATCGAATAAATATTCTGCTAAGGCTTTCGCCAATTCCGTTTTTCCAACACCAGTTGTACCCAAGAATAGGAACGTTCCAACAGGTTTCTTCATATCCTGTAAACCGGCACGACTTCTACGTACCGCATCAGCTACAGCCGTAATTGCTTCTTCTTGACCTACAACTCTTTGGTGCAATTCATTTTCAAGATTCAATAGTTTCTCACGTTCGCCTTGCAACATTTTCATAACAGGAACACCCGTCCATTTTGCCACCACTTCAGCAATATCCTCACGAGTAACTTCTTCTTTAATGAGAGAAGTTTCATTTTGATTCTCAGCTAATTCCTTTTGCAAAACATCAAGTCGCTCTTGCGTTTCCTTCATTTTTCCGTAACGAATTTCAGCTACTTTTCCGTAGTCGCCGTCGCGTTCTGCTTTTTCTGCTTCGTATTTTAAATCTTCAATTTCGGTTTTAACGGTTTGAATAGAATCTACAAAATCTTTCTCAGTTTTCCACTTCGTAAAAATTTCGTTTCTGTCTTCTTTCAGGTTGGCTAAATCCAAATGCAAACCTTTCAATTTGTTTTCGTCTTTTTCCCTTTTAATTGCTTCGATTTCAATTTCCAACTGCATGATTTTGCGATCCAAAACATCTAATTCTTCTGGTTTTGAATTGATTTCCATTCGCAATTTGGAAGCTGCTTCATCCATTAAATCAATCGCTTTATCCGGTAAAAATCGGTTGGTAATATATCGTTGCGAAAGTTCTACTGCAGCAATAATTGCATCATCTTTGATTCGGACTTTATGGTGTGTTTCGTACTTTTCTTTAATTCCACGTAGAATTGAAATAGCACTTTCAGTATCTGGTTCATCCACCATTACTTTCTGAAAACGACGCTCTAAGGCTTTATCTTTTTCAAAATATTTCTGATATTCGTCTAGAGTTGTTGCTCCAATTGCTCTTAATTCACCTCTTGCCAAAGCAGGTTTCAAGATATTCGCAGCATCCATCGCGCCATCGCCACCACCAGCTCCAATTAAAGTATGGATTTCGTCGATGAATAAAACGATGTCACCGTCGGCAGAAGTTACTTCCTTCACTACCGATTTTAGTCGTTCTTCAAATTCCCCTTTATATTTTGCACCAGCAATCAAAGCTCCCATATCTAAGGAGAAAATAATTTTGTCCTTTAGATTATCTGGTACGTCGCCATCTACAATTCGATGTGCCAAACCTTCTGCAATCGCGGTTTTACCAACTCCTGGTTCACCCACTAACATTGGGTTGTTTTTCGTTCTACGCGTTAAAATCTGCAAAACCCGTCGAATTTCTTCATCTCGTCCTATCACAGGATCAAGCTTTCCGTTTCGAGCTAATTCATTTAGATTTTTAGCATATTTATTTAACGAATTATACGTTTCTTCAGCCGATTGTGAAGTTACTCGTTCTCCTTTTCTTAATTCTTCGATCGCGCTTTCTAATCCTTTTCTGGTTACTCCTTGATCTTTTAAGGCTTGAGCAACTTTGCTTTTTGATTGGAAAATGGCTAAAATTAAATGTTCAATCGAAACGTATTCGTCAGCACCTTTTTTAGCAATAATTTCTGCTTCGTTTAAAGTAGCATTCGCTTCGCGCGAAAGGCTGATTTCGCCTCCAGAAACTTTTGGAAACGATTCAATCATTTTATCCAAGATTTGCTTGAATAAATCGACATTTACATTTAGTTTCTTGAGTAGGTATGGAGCGACATTTTCGTCTACTTCAAAAATAGCTTTGAAAATGTGTTCGTTTTCAATCTGTTGTTGGCCTCCCATTTGAGTCAACATCTGAGCTTTTTGAATCGCCTCTTGGGATTTGATTGTAAAATTGTTAATGTTCATATGTTGTGTCTTATATTTAAATTATATTTTTCTAACTTTGATAACAGAACGTCAATTTATATTCCATAGTAAAGTTAGCGCCATTTTGGTACTTTTTATTTTGAATTTAACGACAAATTGGCATAAAAACTGACAAAATGGGTATATTTGGAGGAATGTTTGCGAAAAGCGAAGGAAAAGAAAGTTCAAAATTAGCATGGAATTATTTAGAGTCCATGGAAGATTTAGATCATGCAGAACAACAATCAAACGAAAAAGTGGTAGTGCTTTTTAAACACAGCACAAGATGCAGCATCAGCCGATTTGTGTTGAAAAGTTTTGAAAATACATACGCGATTCCAGCAGATAAAATGGAAATTTATTTTTTAGATTTAATTGAATACCGACCTATTTCAAACGAAATTGCAGCACGTTTTGACGTCACGCATCAATCGCCTCAGATGATCGTATTGAAAGACGGTAAGTCAATTTATGACGCTTCGCATGAAAGTATTGATGCAAGTTCATTAGAACAGTTTGCTTAAATCAATTTCAAAAAAAATCTCCAAAACTTTTTAAAGCGTTGGAGATTTTTTTATTCTAATCTGAAATTAATTTGTCTTTTCAAGTAATTTAGTTTCACCATAACCAAAAAGGTGGTGTTCTTTAATTAACTCTGCAATACCTTGAGGAAGCATTCCTTCCCAGCCAAGTTTTCCTTTGCTAATCATTTTCAGCACTTCACGTGAGAAAATTTGAAGGTGATTTTCGTCTACCTCTTCTATATCAATTACTTTTCCGTTGAATTTAAAGAATTTATACAATTCCTTCATTCTTGGATGTACCTTTAAATTTTCAGAATTGATCAATTGTCCTTCTTCGTCAATCATTGGATATAAGAATACTTTCAAATCTCGGTAGAACAATTTTCCAAAAGCTTCCAGTATTCCACCGCTTAAATGACGGTAATATTTTTCGTCAAAAATATCTACTAAATTATTTACTCCCATTGCTAATCCCATTCGGGCTTTGGTGTAATTAGAGAAATATTCAACCACTTTATAATATTCTTGGAAATTAGATATCATAACCGTGTGGCCTAACGAACATAAAAGTTCCGCTCGATCCATAAAATCACGTTCGTCAATTTCACCTTCAGAACGCAAGTTGGAAAGTGTAATTTCAAAAATTACCAAAGTATTTTTTTCATCGACCTTATTTTCTTGGACAAACATCTTATACGATTTCTCATACATATCAATGTTTACTTTGGTCACAGGTCTGAAGCTTCCTCTCAAAGCAAGAATATTCTTCTTATATAAAATGGAAGCAGGAAGAATGTTTTGTCCATCCGGATTGAACATTACCGCGTCAGTCATTCCGTTTTTAACCAGCTGTAAACTCATCAATCGGTTGTCGACTTCGCTAAAAAGAGGACCTGAAAAGTTGATGGTATCAATTTCCAACTGATCTTTGTCTAAATGATCGTATAAATAACGCAATAATCTTTTAGGATCGTTGTATTTGTAATATGCACCATAAATTAAATTCACCCCTAAAACTCCTAAAGTTTCTTGTTGCAAACGCGCATCCATTTCTTTAAATCGAATGTGAATGATAATTTCGTTATAATCTGCAGAAGGATCTAATTGGTACCGAATTCCAACCCAACCATGGCCTTTAAATTGCTTTGCAAAGTCGATAGTTGCTACTGTATTTGCATAACTAAAGAACATTTTATTAGGATGTTTCTCACGATTAAGTCTTGCTTCTATTAAGTTGACTTCGTGCGAAAGCATTTTTTTCAAACGACTTTCAGTTACATAACGACCGTCTGTCTCGATTCCATAAATAGAATCGCTAAAATCTTTATCGTAAGCCGACATTGCTTTAGCAATAGTTCCAGACGAACCACCTGTTCTAAAAAAATGCCGAACAGTTTCTTGTCCTGCACCAATTTCGGCAAAAGTACCGTAAATGTTTTCGTTCAGATTAATTCGAAGTGCTTTGTCTTTGATAGAAGGGATTTGTTCGATGACTTTATCACCTTTCAATATTATTTCAGTATCCATGAAAATAAGTTGCATTTTAATAAGTAACAAAGTTAGTAAAATAGGGCATTATAGAACGAATTTTATCTTATTTTTGTAAAAAATTATCACTTTTGAACGTTTATTTTTTAGGTACTGGAACTTCTCAAGGCATTCCTGTGATAGGATGCACAGATGCTGTATGTAAAAGTCTCGATCCAAGAGATAAAAGACTTCGCGTTGCCGTTTGGGTTTACGATGAAAACTTTTCAATTGTGATTGATTGTGGTCCTGATTTTAGGTATCAAATGCTACAATCGGGTTGCAGTCGTATGGACGCTTTGCTTTTTACCCATGAACATGCGGATCATACTGCCGGTTTGGACGACATTCGCCCTTTTTACTTTAAGCAAGGCGATATTCCGCTATATGGTCATCCAAGAGTTCTAGAGAATTTAGCAAAACGGTTTGATTACATCTTTAGAACTGAAAATAAGTATCCTGGAGCGCCATCAGTTTTGCCAATTCCTGTTGATAAAGACGAACCTTTTGAGGTTAACAACCAAACTATAATTCCAATAAACGCGTGTCATGGCGGTTTACAAGTTTTTGGATACCGCATTGGCGATTTTGTCTATTTAACAGACGTCAAAACTATAGAAGATGTTGAAATTGAGAAAATTAAGGGTGTAAAAGTCTTGGTGATTAATACTTTACGAAAAGAACCGCATCCTACTCATTTTAATTTGGAAGAAGCGCTTGATTTCATTAAAAAAGTAGCTCCTGAAAAAACATATTTAACTCACATTAGTCATAATTTCGGCATGCATGAAGCAGTTCAAAACGAACTACCTGCTAATGTTTATTTGGCTTACGACAATTTAGAACTTACTATTTAATTATCTTTTATGAGAAAATCGTTATTGTTATATCTTTTTATTTTAGCCCTTTTATTTAATGTGTTCACGTTTGCCTACTTTTCAAAAGATCAGAAATTTGAGAAAGAGCGATACAGCAAGTTGGATAAAAAGCTACATGATTCGTTGAGTGTTGTAAATAACAATTTGTTTGATGCCAATTATTTCTCATTGGAAACCAATCAAAATGCACAAGATTATTTTGAAGATAAACAAACGGGCGAATTTTTAGATTACCAAAAATTAATTCCTTTTGTAAAAGACCAATTGATTTCGTTTAATGATAAGCCTGAAGGAAATCCGTATACTGGATTTGAGAAATTATCAGAACGAAAATTCATTATCAATAAAGCAAAGGTTTTAAACCACCGATGGATCATTGCCGATTTTAACGATGGAACTACTTGGGGAGAATCAATAATTAAGTATTTTATCAACGATGATAAAACAGTTTCGTTTGAAGTTGCAGAAACGGTTATTTATCCGAAACGTTAAAACAAAAAAGCTCCTAATTGGAGCTTTTCGTTCTTTGTAACCAGTTTTTTAAATCAGCAAAGTTTTGCGGAGCAACTCCGTGTCCTACCTCATATTCTCTAAATTCATTTGGAATATTTAATGAAGTAAGAATTCCAGGCGCTTTTCTCGCCCAACTAATCGGAATCACTTGATCCACTGAACCGTGCGAAACAAATATTTTCAATTTTGAAAAATCATTGTTTTTATAATTTGTTGCGATAATTTCCTCATTCAAATATCCACTTAAAGCTACAACACGTTGTACTTTTTCAGGATAGGAAAGTGCTACAGCATAACTCAAAATAGTTCCTTGGCTAAAGCCTAATAATGTAAAATCATTTGAATCTATTGGATAATTCTGAATTAATTCGTCAATGAATTTTGAGATTAAATTGCGTGATTGCATCGCTTGATTGTGGTCTGAAAATTTATTTTCATCCGCGTCAAAATTGATGGCATACCAAGCGTAACTTCCGTATTGTAAATCGTAAGGAGCTCTTGCCGCAATCACATAATATTCTTCTGGCAATTCGCTTGCGAAGGAAAACAAGTCTTGCTCATTACTTCCGTAACCGTGCAATAATAAGATTAGTGGATTTTTGTCTGCTTTTATTTTCGGTTCTCTAACAAGGTATTCTAATGATAATTTCATACTTATTTTTTAGCTGTAAATAGTTTTTGATACAACGGTCCAACAATCGGTACTAATCGTTTTTTTCCTTCTAAAGCACCTAAAAAGCCGTACATCCAAAGTACGAAAATGAATACCCAAAATGCCGAGGTAATCATCCAACTGTTAAAATAGCCGATGATGTAACCAAATGCGAAAAATGTAATAAAAATTCCTAATGCTTGGCGAATATGAAACGCAGCAAAATCATTTTTCTTTTCGCTATTCATCGTAAAAGCGATAATTGTACCTATAATAGTAATGTAGCTTATAGTTGCTATTTTTTTTCCTTCTTGAAAAGTATCCATATTTATGCTAAAACTAATTTCTGATTGTTATATATTCCGTACACTTTTCCTTTCATTTCTGTACCAAGAAAAGCTGAATTTTTTGATTTTGATAAAATGTTTTCTTTCGTGAAAACGTGATTTTCGTCTGTCGAAAATAATGTAATATTTGCAGGCTTATCAATTTCGATTTGACTTTCAATATTCAAAAACAACTTTCTTCCTGCAGTTAATTTTTCAATTATAAGTTCCACAGGAAGAACGGTCATTAAAGCTCCAAACGCCGATTCTAATCCAATTGTTCCATTTTTAGCCAAGTCGAATTCCATCTTTTTGTGTTCAATATCCATCGGATTATGATCAGAAGTGATGACGTCAATTGTTCCATCTTTTACCGCTTCAATTAAAGCCAAACGATCTTCGTCAGTTCGTAAAGGTGGCGAAACTTTAAATCTAGTATCAAATGTTTCTAGTTTTTCATCGGTTAAAACCAAATGATGAACCGAAACGCTGCAAGTAACTTGCAAACCTTTTAATTTAGCTTCGCGAATTAATTGCGCAGATTTTGCAGTAGAAATCGTTGGAATATGTAGCTTCCCACCTGAATATTCAAGTATAAAAAGATTTTTTGCAAGCTGTAATTCTTCTGCTAAAGATGGAATTCCTTTCAATCCCAATCGTGTGGAAACAATTCCTTCATTGACAACTCCGCTTCCTTTAATATTTGGTTCTTGTGAAAAAGCGATAACTATTCCATCAAAATCAGCTGTGTATTGCAAGGCGATTTTCATCAAATTTGCATTGTCAATATTCCGATTGTAATCTCCAAAAGCGATTGCTCCGGCATTTTTCATGTCGAATAATTCGGCTAAATCTTTTCCTTCGCTGTTTTTAGTCAACGCGCCAATTGGGAAAACTTCAGTTGCAAAACCTTGTGCTTTCGTTTTGACAAAATTAATTTGCGACTGATTGTCAATTATTGGAGTAGTGTAAGGTTGTAATGCGACTGCTGTAAAACCACTTTTTGCTGCCACATCTAATCCATTTACTATGGTTTCGCGATCTTCGTATCCTGGTTCGCCAAAACAAACGCTAGTATCAAACCATCCCGATGAAATGTTTAAATCAGATAATTCAATTTCCTGAAATTTGTTTTTATTTTCAAGGTTTGCACCGATATTTTTAAAGATTCCATTTTCAATTTCCACATCAACAATCTGATTGTGAAAAGAACTTTTGGCATCTATAATTTTTGCTTTTCGTAGGATTAGATTCATTTGACAAATTTTTGAATAAACAATTCCGTGATTAAAAAAAGTAGGGTTAAAATGGCAAACCATTTCCAAATTTCATTATTCGTTCGATCGGTTTGCAACGTATCAATGATTGATTCTATTGAATTTGCAGTTTTAAATTTGCTTAAATCTGCTACAGGATCATTCAAGTTACTTTCAGTTCGAGCGTAATTGAAACTTATATTTTGTACCAAATCATCGTTTTGATAAATGCCATAATTGCCTGCAATTTCTGGTGCATTGTCAAAAGTCAGTTGGACTTTATTATTGCGAATTTGCTGCGAAGGTACAAAATCAGTCGCGTTTGATTGTTTAGATTGTTTTACTTTTAAGATTTCTTCTTTTTGAAGTTGTGCGTCAACAGTTAGCGGATTTTCAACTCCAATTTGCATCGCAGAAATTCCTGAACGATTTGTATTTTGCACCATATTATAAAAGGTAGGAACAATCAACGGTGAATTCTGAAAATTACTATTCTCTTTATTTAGCGCTGCCGAAAAAACATATACTTTTCCAATTGCAGTAAGAAATGGCGAATCGTCTTCAAATCTTAAAACTGGCGCTGAAGTTGTCGAAACTGCAAACTGCTTATTCACACTTGGAAATTGAAAATTAGTAACATTTTTTTCAAAAACATTTTTATATAATGGATGAGAAAAGGAGATTTTCGTAATCAATTTTTTATTGTTTTCATTTTGTGAAAATCGGATGTTTCCTAGATTTTTAAGCCAATTATTTAATTCGTCAATTTTGCTTTCTGAAGATGGAATTACAATTATATTCCCGTCTTTTTTAGCGAAATCTGATAAGGTAGTTTGTAAAGCTTGTGGAATTTCTGCTAACTCGTTCAACACAATCACATCTTGTTTTTCGAGTAAATTATAGTTCAACGCATTAAGTTCAACATTAGAATAGTTAAATTCAGAAGAATTGTAAATCTTTGATAAAAATTTACTTTTATCTGCCGAACCTATACTTAAAATATTCATTTTCTTTGGTTCAGAAATGCTGAAATACAATTCGTTATCGTAAGCTAAGCCGTTATCAGTTATCGATGCATAACCATTAAATGCTTGTTTTGGAAGTGTAAAAAAGACTTCTTTTTTTGCAGAATCAAATTTCACAACTGACTTGGCAACCAACTTATTCTCGTTGTAAATTCCTAAAGGTATTTCGGTTATTTCTGTGCCAAAATTGGTAAGTTGGAAACCAATCTCATAAAACTTATCGCTTGTTTCTTTAATGAAGACGCTGTCGATAGAAATATTATTTTTCTGTTCTGCTTTAACGGGAACAAGAAAAGTATTAAATTCTTTGTCGATTTTTTCTAGCGATTTTGTTTCCGTATTTATAAAGTCAGAAATGATAATTACATCTTTTTGAAAAGGTGTTTTTCTGGATTTTATTTGCGAAAGCACTTGGTTTAAAGAAAATTCTGACGGGCTGTAGTTTAAATTCTGAATTTCTTTTTGAGATGATTTGATGTCTGTGTCCCAAAAACTTTCGGAAGAAGTAATAAGTGAGAACGTTTGGTCTTCAGTAAGATGTTGTTGCAAATCTTCCAATATTCGCTTTAGAAGCGGACCTTTTTGGCCTTGAGCCTGCATACTAAATGAATTATCAACTACAATATAAGTTTCATTTGTGATCGCATTTGCATCTTTTGCGGCGAAAAAAGGTTGGGCGAAAGCAATAATCAAAGCAGTTAAAATCAACAACCTTGTGGCTAATAAAAGCCATTTCTTTATTTTTGAACTCTTTCGGGTTTGAAGACTTAATTCTTTTAAAAACTGAACGTTAGTAAAGTATTCTTTTTTAAAACGTCGCAATTGGAATAAGTGTACCAAAATTGGAATAAGCAACAGGAACAGAAAATAAAGAATCTCGGGATGTTTGAACTGCATTCTAACTTTAGTTTACTTAAATGGGTTTTTTCAGAAAAGCAACTGAATTTTGTTTGTCAAAAATACTACTTTTTATTTTGTAGCCTTGAAATATTATTTTAAAATCATAAAACGTTATTAACTTCGTTTATATTTAATTCTGATTCGATTTTTAGAATGTATGTTTGTCGTTTAATATAATGTAGCAATGATGAAAAATAGTTTACTTATAATGTTTTTGTTGACTTTCAGCGGAATGTATTCGCAGGAAAATCACGTGAAGTTTCTAGTGGGCACTAATACGAATACTTGTAAAAGCGAAGGTATTTATGTTTACGATTTAGATTTGCTATCCGGAAATGCTTCGATGTACAATCATTCTGATAAAGTTGTGAATCCAAGTTATTTGTCGGCTTCGGCGGATTCTAAAATCATTTATTCAGTGAATGAAAGTGGTGAAAAGAGTGAAGTTTCAGCTTTCAAGTATAATAAAGAAAGTGGAGCAGTTACTTTAATTAACAAGCAAAATGCGGAAGGTTCAGATCCGTGCTACCTTATTAATGACGATAAAAATGTTTTGGTTGCCAATTATTCAAGCGGTTCCATAAGTGTTTTTAAGAAAACAAAATCGGGCGGATTGAATCCTGCTTCGCAAATTATTTCGCATAAAGGAAGAAGCAAGAATAATGAGCGTCAAGCTTCCTCTCATGTGCATCAAGTTCAATTTTCGCCGGACGGCAAATATGTATTTGCAGCTGATTTGGGAACAGATAAAATCTACATTTATAATTATGACAAACTTTCTGACAAAGAAATGCTTACTATAAAAGATAGTGTTGCTGTGAGAAGAGGAGGCGGACCAAGACATTTGGCATTTAGCCCTAACGGAAAGTTTGCTTATATGCTGCAAGAGTTGGATGGAGTTCTAATCGCATTTAGTTACCACGATGGAATTTTGCGTAAGCTAGAAGAAACTCAAGTTGTGGATGATGATTTTAGAGGAGAAATTGGTGCTGCAGCAATTAAGTTTTCGCCTGACGGCAAATTTTTATATGCTACGAATCGCGGAACGGCAAATGACATCACGGTTTTTGTAGTACAAGCGGATGGAAGATTGAATTATAAAGCGAGTTATCCATCGGGTGGAAAAGGACCACGAGATTTTGCAATAGATCCATCAGGAGCTTATTTATTGGTAGCCAATCAAAATTCGAATGAAATAACGTTGTTTAAACGCGACATTGTTTCGGGTAAATTGACACTTACGAATAAAACAATTGGCATTTGTTCGCCAAGTTCTATTCTATTTATGCCGTAAACCGGTATGAAAATGTCATCTTGTCAGCCAATTACACGTGACAAAATAGTATTACTGACAATTTATATGGTTTTTTCCTGTGGCATAATCATTGCTTTTAGGTGGTTAGTAAAAAAAATCAATAAATTAAATAATACAATAAAATGGGTAAAATAATTGGTATTGACTTAGGAACAACGAATTCATGTGTGTCTGTAATGGAAGGAAGTGAAGCAGTTGTAATTCCTAACTCAGAAGGAAAAAGAACAACACCATCGATCATTGCTTTCGTAGAAGGTGGCGAAATTAAAGTGGGAGATCCTGCAAAAAGACAAGCAGTAACTAATCCTACCAAAACGATTGCTTCTATTAAACGTTTCATGGGACATACTTTTACTGAAGTGTCAGGTGAATCTAAAAAAGTATCTTACAAAATTGTAAAAGGAGACAACAATACACCACGTGTTGATATTGATGGTCGTCTTTATACTGCACAAGAATTGTCAGCAATGACACTTCAAAAAATGAAAAAAACAGCTGAAGACTATTTAGGTCAGACAGTTACAGAAGCGGTTATTACTGTTCCTGCTTACTTTAACGATGCACAACGTCAAGCTACGAAAGAAGCTGGAGAAATTGCTGGTTTGAAAGTAATGCGTATCATCAACGAGCCAACTGCTGCGGCATTAGCTTACGGATTGGATAAAAAAGGAACTGATCAAAAAATTGCAGTTTACGATTTAGGTGGAGGTACATTTGATATTTCGATCCTTGAATTAGGAGACGGAGTTTTTGAAGTATTGTCTACAAACGGAGACACTCACTTAGGTGGAGATGATTTTGACCACGAAATTATTGACTGGTTAGCAAAAGATTTCTTAGCTGAAGAAGGTATTGATTTACGTCTAGATCCTATGTCGTTGCAACGTTTGAAAGAAGCTGCTGAAAAAGCGAAGATTGAATTGTCTTCTTCTTCAGAAACTGAAATCAACTTACCATACGTTACAGCTACGGCTTCAGGACCAAAACACTTAGTTAAGAAATTAACTAGAGCTCAGTTCGAGAAATTAACAGATACTTTAGTAAAACGTTCTATGGAACCAGTTGCTAAATCATTAAAAGATGCAGGTTTAACTGTTTCTGATATTGACGAAGTTATCTTAGTTGGTGGTTCAACTCGTATGCCAAGAATCGCTGAAGAAGTTGAAAAATTCTTTGGTAAAAAAGCTTCTAAAGGAGTAAATGCTGACGAAGTTGTTGCAATTGGAGCAGCTATTCAAGGTGGAGTTTTATCTGGAGATGTGAAAGATGTATTGTTACTTGACGTTACACCTTTATCTTTAGGTATCGAAACTATGGGTGGTGTATTGACTAAATTAATTGAGTCTAATACTACCATTCCAACTAAGAAATCACAAGTATTCTCAACTGCTGCTGATTCTCAACCATCTGTTGAAATTCACGTTTTACAAGGTGAAAGAGCAATGGCTACTGATAACAAAACGATTGGTCGTTTTCACTTAGACGGTATTCCACCAGCACCAAGAGGAGTTCCTCAAATTGAGGTTACTTTTGATATTGATGCGAATGGTATCATCAAAGTTTCTGCAACTGACAAAGGAAGTGGAAAATCACACGATATCCGTATCGAAGCTTCTTCTGGTTTAACAGCTGAAGAAATCGAGCAAATGAAAAAAGATGCTGAAGCTAACGCTGGAGCAGATAAATTAGCAAGAGAAAGAGCAGAGAAATTAAACGAAGCTGATTCTATGATTTTCCAAACAGAAAGTCAATTGAAAGAATTGGGTGATAAATTAACTGACGCTCATAAAACTTCTATCGAAATGTCATTGACTGAGTTAAGATTAGCTCACGAAAACCAAGACGTTGACGCGATCCAAAAAGCACTTGATAACATCAATGCTGCATGGAAAGTTGCAACTGAGGCAATGTACGCTCAAGGAGATGCAGGACAAGCTCAAGGTGCTCAACCAGAAGCTAACGCTCCAGAAGGTGATAACGTTCAAGACGTTGATTACGAAGAAGTAAAATAATTATTAAGACGTAAGTGTTTTAAGAATTAAAACTTTAAATTTAGAATTAACCGAGTTAGAAATAGCTCGGTTTTTTTGTGTTCAATTTTGACAAAAAAAATAGCGCGAAGAATATAATTTCTTCACGCTATTTTTATATTATTTGAAAAGAATTATTTCTTTTTCAAAACCATTTTCTTCGACTTCTTTTTGTCTTTTCCTTTTTTATCTTTCTTGCTTTTAGACTTTTTCTCTTTAACAGGTTTTTCGTCCAATGTGCTATTCGCTTCTAAAGCTGCAAGGTCAGTTGAAGCAGTCAATTCAGCAATTCTGATGATAACGTCGATTGCTTTTTGCATACTTTCAGCTGGAAGATATTCATATTTTCCATGAAAATTATGACCACCCGCAAAGATGTTTGGGCAAGGTAATCCCATGTAAGATAATTTTGAACCATCTGTTCCACCACGAATTGGTTTAATCAATGGTTTTATACCTAAATCGTTCATTGCCATTTCAGCTAAATCAACGATGTATTTCATTGGTTCAACCTTTTCACGCATGTTGAAATATTGGTCGGTAATTTCTACATCTACAATGTCTTCGCCAAACTGCTTTGCGTATTTTTTGTTGATTTTATCAGCTAATTTCTGAACCGTTTTCTTTCTTTTTTCGAAGCTTTTGTGGTCAAAATCACGAATGATTAATTGAACAACTGTTTCTTCAAGACTTCCGTCAAAATGATGTACGTGGAAAAATCCTTCGTAACCAGAGGTTTGTTCTGGAACTTCACCTTTAGGTAATTTGCTGATGAATTTATTAGCAAGCAACATCGAGTTAATCATCTTTCCTTTGGCATAACCTGGATGCACGCTTTTCCCTTTGAAAGTCAATTTGGCTCCAGCCGCATTAAAATTCTCGTATTCCAACTCACCAATCTGACTTCCGTCCATTGTATAAGCCCATTTTGCGCCAAATTTCTCCACATCTAGTAAATCTGCTCCACGACCAATTTCTTCGTCAGGTGTAAAGCAAACTCTAATTTTTCCGTGTTTGATTTGTGGATTTTTAATCAAATGTTCCATTGCTGAAACGATTTCTGTCAAACCTGCTTTATCATCTGCACCTAAAAGAGTTGTTCCGTCAGTTGTAATGATTGTTTGCCCTTTGTACATCAATAAATCTTCAAAATAGTTTGGAGAAAGAATGATGTTTTGTTCTGCATTCAATATGATATCGCCACCGTCGTAATTGTGTACGAGTTGTGGTTTTACATTTAATCCCGTAAAATCAGGAGTCGTATCAAAGTGAGAAACAAATCCAATAGTTGGAACTTCATGGTCAACATTGCTTTCCAAAGTTCCCATCACATAACCATTCGCGTCTTTCGAAACGTCGGTCATGCCAATTTCATTCAATTCTTTTACCAATAAATCAGCAAGAACGTGTTGTTTCATTGAACTCGGTGTCGTGTCAGAATTTGGGTCCGCTTCTGTATCAATAATTGCATAACTGATAAAGCGGTCAATAAGATGTTGCATAAATATAGTGTTATAGATAGTTATAATTTCGTTGAAGTACAAATATACGCAATCAGCCGTTTAAGGATGTTAACATTATTATATTTTCTGACTATTGAAATGTGATTATCAGATAGTCTTCTCTAATTCGTCTTTTTATAACTTAAAACCGCTAATCCATTCATTAAAACAGCATATAAGGAAATGATTATTAGTTGGAAATAAATGTCTTTAAATCCAGAACCTTTCAACATTACCATCCGAATCACTTCAACAAAATATCGAATTGGATTGAAAAGTGTTATGTTTTGAGCCCACTTTGGCATACTTTCAATTGGTGTAAACAAACCGCTCATTAAAATGAAAATCACTACAAAAAACCAAGCGATAAACATGGCTTGCTGTTGCGTATCAGTATAATTTGAAATTAACAATCCCATTCCTAAAATCACAAGTAAGTAAACACTTGAAAACAAATAAATCAATCCGATATTTCCAATCAACGGAACCGCAAAAACGAATTTAGATATCAGTAATCCAATCGTCATAATTACCATTCCCAACACCCAAAACGGAAATAATTTGCCAATAATAAACTGATGTTTTTTAATAGGAGTAACGTTGATTTGCTCTAAAGTTCCCATTTCTTTTTCCCGAACAATGTTCATTCCCGAAAGAAAAAGCGTCAACATTGTAATTAACAAAACTAAAATTCCAGGAACCATATACGTTTTGTAATTCAACGTGTTATTGTACCAAAATGACGGAATTGTAGTGACTTGCATTGGTCTTGCCATTTGTCCTTGTTGCTGAAATGCTTTCAACATTATATTTTGATTGAACTGACCAACAATTTGGTTTACGTACACATTTTCGACACCTGCTTTCGCACCATCAATTGCATTTATATAAACAGCTAAATCAGCTTTTTTATCTTTAATTAAATTTTTTTCAAAGTGAAGTGGAATTTCTAAAACAACTTCAACTTTACCTTTTTCCATTGCTTCATCGGCTAATTTTTTTGATGGGAAACTTTCTAAAACAGCAAAGTAGGAGGAAGCTCTGAATTTGTCAACCAATTCTTTAGACGAAGTCGATTTGTCATAATCCACATAAGAAAGCTGAATATTTTTCACTTCAAAAGTAGCGGCGTTTGACAGAATTAAAAGTTGCAAAAGAGGCAATACAAAGATGATAGGTAGCATTCCTTTGTTTCGCATAATCTGCTTAAATTCCTTCTGTATAATAAATAGAATAGTTCTCATAAATGCGTGATTACATTTGCAATAATTGTTTGTTGTATTTCAATTGCCAATCGTTTATTCTAGTCGAATCTTGTATTTTTTGATACTAATTATTGTGAAAAACAGCGCCATACCTACCATAATCAAAGTCTCTTTCCAAAGCATTGAAAGTCCGACACCTTTCAGCATTATTCCTTTTACAATTATTATAAACCATTTTGCAGGGATAATATTACTGATAACTTGCAACGGCAATGGCATGCTTGAAAGCGGGAAAATAAATCCCGAAAGTATAATAACGGGAAGCATTAATCCCATCAATGAAATCATTAAAGCAGTCTGTTGTGTCTCCGAAATAGTCGAAATTAAAACGCCCAATGTAAGCGAAGTGATGATGAACAAAATACTTTCTAAACCGAGAAGAAATAAGCTTCCTTCAACGGGCATATTGAAAATAAAAATGCTCAAAACCACAATTACAACTGCATTAATCAGTGACAAGAATATGTACGGGAAAACTTTTCCAAGAATCACAACAATAGGTTTTAAAGGTGAAACCAGTAAAATTTCCATGGTTCCCAATTCTTTCTCTCTCGTTATGGAAATTGAAGTCATCATCGCTGAAACCAACATCAAAATAACAGTCATTACTCCAGGCACGAAATTGAAAACACTTTTCATTTCAGGATTGTAATACATTTGAGATTGCACCTGAATTTGATATGGAGTCTGTACGTCCTTATTTAATTCTTTTTGATATAATTGAAGAATTGCCTGCGTGTAATTTGTTATTGTATTAGCTGTATTCGGGTCGGTTGCATCAGAAATCACCTGAACTGTTCCGCTCTTTTGAGTGGCTAAATTTCTAGCAAAATCTTTTTCAAAAACTAAAACAGCTTTGACTTTTCCTTTTTTGAAAACCGACTCAATTTGACTCTCATTAAGAATATCATTTTCGATATTGAAATGTTTTGAAGCGCTTATTTTTCCAATAATTACTTTTGTTTCAGCATCTTTTGATTTATCTAAAATCGCGATATTTACGTTATTGATTTCATTGGTAATGGCAAAACCAAATAACATGATTTGTGCGATTGGCATTCCAAAAAGAATGAACATAGAGCGTCGGTCACGAAAAATATGATAGAATTCTTTTCTTACAAAACCGATAAATCTTTTCATTATTCTTTTTATTTAGGTTTAAATTTTAAACTAAAATTTATTCTATATTCCTTGCTAATTTTAGAAAAACAGCGTTCATCGAGTCGACATTAAACTGTTCTTTCAAATTTTTTGGCGTGTCGAGTGCTTCAATTGTTCCGTCAACCATAATGGAAACGCGATTGCAATATTCGGCTTCATCCATATAATGTGTCGTCACAAAAATCGTCGTGCCTTTGTTTGCTTCCGCATAGATTAATTCCCAGAATTGCCTCCTCGTAATAGGGTCAACTCCTCCCGTCGGTTCGTCTAGAAATACAATTTTAGGCTCGTGTAATAATGCGACCGAAAACGCTAATTTTTGTTTCCATCCTAATGGTAGTGAGCCAACTAAATTATTTGCGACTTGTTCTAAATCTAATTCTACTAAAACTTGTTTAATCTTTTCTTTAATTTGTTTTCGGGACAAACCATAAATTCCACCAAAAAAAGTGATGTTTTCTTTGATGGTCAAATCATCATACATTGAGAATTTCTGACTCATGTAACCAATGTTTCTCTTAACCAAATCAGCTTGGGTGAAAACATTAAAACCTCCAACCGTTGCAGAACCTGAAGTTGGCGTGGAAATCCCAATCAGCATTTTCATAGCCGTAGTTTTTCCAGCACCATTTGCACCTAGAAATCCGAAAATCTCACCTTTATACACATCAAATGTGATGCTTTTTACAGCCGTGAAATCACCAAAACTTTTAGTCAGATCTTTTACTTCTATGATTTTTTCTCTTTCCACTTTAATTCGATTTATTGGACGATGCTAATTCCATAAATACATCTTCAATAGTTGCATTCGTCAAGTGAACTTCAACATCTGAATGATTTTTTTCGAGTAAATATTTTACCAAATCAGCCGGTATAAAGTTGGTTTCCTTATCTGTATAATGAACAAATTCGCCAAAAGCATAAACGCTGTGCATCGTAGGATAGCTTTTTAAATCCAACAACAAATTATAAATATCGTGACTTGCGACATTGTAAATTTTATGAGAATAATTAGCCACAATATTTTGAGGCGTTTCAATTTCTAAAATTTTTCCGTCTTGAATTAACGCAATTCTGTCGCACAATGCAGCTTCGTCCATATATGGTGTCGAAACTAAAATTGTTATTCCTTTTTCTTTCAATCGTTTTAGCATCTCCCAAAATTCTTTTCGAGAAACGGGGTCAACACCAGTTGTTGGTTCGTCAAGGAAAAGCACTTTTGGTTTGTGAATCAAAGCACAACATAAAGCTAATTTTTGTTTCATTCCACCGGATAATTTCCCAGCTCTTCTATCTTTAAAAGGTTCTATTTGAACATAAATATCTTTGATTAAGTCGTAATTTTCTTCGATTGTTGTTCCAAAAATGGTTGCGAAAAAAGTCAGATTTTCTTCAATTGTCAAATCTTGATACAACGAGAATTTTCCCGGCATGTATCCAACTGATTTCCGAATTGATTTGTAATCTTTCACTACATCATAATCTGCCACAGTTGCTTGACCTTCATCAGCAATCAGAAGCGTCGTCAGGATTCTGAAAAGTGTTGTTTTTCCAGCTCCATCTGGACCAATTAATCCAAATAATTCGCCTTCAGCCACTTCAAACGAAATGTTTTCGACAGCTTTTACTTTCTTGAAGGATTTAGATATGTTCTTTACAGAAATTCCCATTATATTATCAATACTATTTTGGTTGAATTCTACCACTTAACCTCAAATTATTTAATCCACATTTCAGCAGGCATTCCAATTTTTAAACTGCCATCATTTTTTACTTTTACTTTAATCGCGTAAACCAAGTTGACTCTTTCTTCTTTTGTCTGAATGATTTTTGGAGTGAATTCCGCTTGAGCAGCAATCCAAGAAACTGTTCCTTTATACGTTTTCATTTCTTTTGCGTCATCAATTTTCACCGAAACTTCTTGACCTATTTTCACTTGTGGCAATTGTGTTTCACTCACAAAAACGCGCAAAGTCATTTCAGAAATATCGGCGATTTTATAAAGTGGCTTTCCAAAACCAGTTACTTCGCTAGGTTCAGCATATTTATTCAAAACCACGCCGTTGATTGGGTTTGTAATTTTACTTTTCTTGATTTGGTCGTTGATTTTTTCAATTTGAACGTCAATCGATTTCAAGTCGTTCAAAATAGGATTGTTTTGCGTTCCTACACTTTTCATTTGTTCCAAAATCACGCTAACTCGTCCGTTAATTTCATCCACTTGACGTTTTGTAGCTGCGTTTTCTGCAAACATACTTTCAATACGTTTTTGCTCTAATCGTGCGGTTTGAAGTTGTGCTGCCAAAACACTTTTCTGTGACATAACATTTCCTGACTTCGAATTGACCGTGTTTTTAGATGCAAATAATTCTTGTTTGGTAAAGTACAATTGAAGCGTGTCAATAAGTCCAACTTGTTTCTGTGCTTCTAATTGTTGCCCTTCTTCTACATTTAAGAATATAATTTTTCCATTAGATTCAGACGAAACGGTTATTTCTGTCGCTTCAAAATTTCCATAACCATCGGCTTTGTCCGAAGAATCGTTACAAGAAATTAATCCGAAGATTGCAATTATAAGTAAGCTTATTTTTTTCATTTTGTTACGTTTTTCTAGTATTTGTTAATTTCCTAAAATAGTTTGATAATTATGTTGTGCTAAACTCAATCCGACTTGGTGTTGAGCTAGACTATTTTTTGCTTCGAAAAGTCGGATGACATCAGTCAAATATTCTGAAGTAGTTATCACTCCATTTTTCATTTGGGCATCAGATGATTTTACGATTTTCTCATAAATTTGAATAATCTCTATGTCAGATTCTAACAGCTGTTGGATTTTTTTAATTTCATTGTCAAGTTGCTGCAATTCTATTTTGTTATTCAGTTCGAAAGTCTCTTTTTCTGTCTGCACGATTTCTTGTGCGATATCCAAAGTTTGTTTGTCCTTATTCATTTTTCCCCAATCAAAAACATTCCAACTTGTTTTTAATCCAACGATGTAAAAGGAATGAAATGAATTATCTAACATATTTAATCCTGGATTTCCGTACCCAGCTTGACCAAAAGCGAATACTTTTGGTAGATTTGATTTTGCCAAAACATTCTTTGAAGATTCAATTTGTTCGTTTTGTAAATCATAAAAAGCTAATTCTGGTCGTAAGCGATTACCTGTGTTTAATAGAAATGGAGGAGTTAATAAAACTGTTTTATCATCTATTATGCTATTAGTTAATTGTGACAAATTCTCCAGCATTTTATTATTTTCAAATTTAATTTCTGTCAATTGCTGTTTGATTTTAAATCGTTCAGCTTCTAAAACTAATTCAGAAGTAGGAAGAAGTGCTCCGTATTTTACGCCAACTTTTACCTCTTTTATTTTTGAAAACAACAAATCGTCTTTCGACAATAAGAGCTCTTTTTTTTGCTGAAGTAGTAATATTGAAAAGAAATAGTGATTGATTCTGTTCTGCAATCCATATAAGTTCAGCGTCACTTGCTGCTGTTGTGTTTTGGTTTGCGCTTGTTTTAATTTCGCATTAGCCTCAATAATTCCGCCGTTATAAATCAGCTGATTTACGTCTAAAGTTGCACGATATTGGTCTTTATTCGCTTGTTCAATTCCAGGAAGCGCCATTGGCAAACCAATAACTTCCGATTGATAAGTAGCTTGCGCATTCAAATCTACCTTTGGTAATTTCCCTTTGTTAATCGCTTCAATTTCAGAACTTGATCTCTGTTCTAAAAGACCAACTTGTTTAGCAAGCGGATAATTTTTTTCGACCAAATTATAACATTCGCCTAATGTCAAAGTTCGTTGTGCATTAGAAATCAATGAAATAAGGAAGATTGAGAGTAATATGATTTTATTTTTCATAATTATATTTTAATAGAATTGATGATAAAATCTGCTGCTTCTGTTTTACGATTTTGTAAAAGTTGGTCGTATTTAATTTTATCCACATTTATAAGTGCCATCAATAATGGTGTTCCGATGAACGGAAAGATATTAAGTGAGATAATGTTGATTAGCAATTGGTCAGCGTCAATAGGTTTAATCAGGCCGGTTTCAATCGCTTCTAAAACTTGTTGTTTAAATTTTTCTGTAGAGGGAAAACTTGCTTCCGCACGAAGTTTCAACACAAATTCCGGATTGCTATTTAATTCTTGAATAACAAAATTTGGCAAGTAAGGATGTTTGATTACAAACGAAACATAACTATCAGTGAAATTCCGGATCTTATCAAATAACTCGGTATCGTCATTCAGTACTTTTCCTATTTGCGGTGCTAACAGTCTAAATGCGTTTTTAAAAACGGCTTCAAATAATAGTTGTTTGCTTCTGTAATAATAATGAAGCAAAGCTTTATTAATTTTTGCTTTGTCTGCGATTTCTTGCATGCGAGCGCCAGCCATTCCTTTTTGTTGAAATACTTCTTTCGCCGCATTTAAGATTTCTTCTTCTGTATTTTCTATTTTCACACTAGCCATAGAGTTTAAATATTTGGTTTAACCATTTGGTTAACAAATGTAGTTTAAATAGTACTTAAAAAATTTTTAAAGTTTAAAAACTTTCAAAATTGTAATAAAAATTATTTTAATAAGCTGATTTATAAGTTATAACATCTATGTCGGAAGAGTGAGATTATTTATATAAAGAGAATGAAAATGGCCTCTGGTTTTAGACTTTGGTAAAAAGTAGAGCTTGAAATTAATTACAAAATAAATAATTACCTCGAAATTATATTTTTTTTAAAACAAAAAAAGCGAAAAATTTATTTGAATACACAGTTAAATGCCTTCAATAAATTACTCGCTTATTTTGCAATCAGAATCGAAATCTGATCAGTTCAATTACTAAATTTTCTTCGCAATAGGTGCCGCCAAACACGATTCAGGAATCGCAAAAGCATCGACTAAAGCAACTGCATCTGGTCGGATGTCCCAACAAAGTTGGTTTACCATTTTACGAATTGCTTTTGATTTAGAAGTTTCGAAATAATGATTTTCTAAATACCATGCTTTGTTTTCTTCCATTTTGTGCAATGCGAAAAGTTGTGCTAATTTTACAAGCATAGTTTTCGATGAAGAATCTTCTAAGGTTTCTATTTTTATCAAGAATTGCTCTAAAACTACACGATCTAAATAGGCTTTTGCCACGTCAATCATCTGATGTTGTGCAACATTAAAAGCATCGTAAGCATCTAAACCTGAATCAATTAATTTCTTAATTCTTTTTGCTGCTGAAGTTGTAATTTCATGTTCTCTATAATAAAAAGCTTTCAGGTGAAATTCGGTATCAAGTAAATGAGAATCACTTGTATCGCGGGTAGTAAACGGATTTTTTTCAGAGAAAAACACCTTCGTTTGATTCCATACATAACTAACTTTATCCATCGAATCCATTTCAGAAACTTGTCTTCTAAAAACGGCCAGTCTGTTTTTTGCTACTAATTGCATCAAAACGGTGTTGTCTCCTTCAAACGTGGTGTAGACTTCGGTATCATTTTTCAAACGGTCAATTCTGTTTTCTGATAAATAACCTTTTCCGCCACAAGCTTCGCGGCATTCTTGCAAAGTTGCCGTTGCATGCCAAGTTGTATATGCTTTCAACCCTGCCGCTAATGCTTCAATTTCCTGCATTTTTTCAGGTGTTTTATCAATAAAGCGCTGCGTTAAATATCTTAGTGCAAAATGTAAAGCGTACGATTGTGCCAAAGGTGGAAACAAACGTCTTTGATGCATTCTGTAATTTAAAATTGGAATTTCAGAACCGCCTTCTGGGCCAAACTGACGTCGCTGGTCGCTGTATCGAATGGTAATGGCTAAACCAACTTTGGCTGCAGCCAAAGCAGAACGCGGAATTCCAATTCGGCCGCCAACTAGAGTTCCTAGCATCGTAAAGAATCGTCTGTTGTCACTTGGAATTGGGCTTATAAAATCACCTTTTTCGTTTATAGTTGCAAAACGATCTAGCATGTTCTCTTTTGGAATCACGACATTGTGAAACGAAATGGTTCCATTATCCACGCCGTTTAATCCCATCTTCAAACCGCAATCATTGATTTCAACGTTAGATAACGGTTTCATATTCTCATCTCGAATTGGAACGATGAAAGCGTTTACACCATAATCTGTACCGTCGATAAGTAGCTTAGCAAAAACCGTCGCCATCTGACCGTGATTCGCTGCATTTCCAATATATTCTTTTTGGTCTTTTGGTGTGGGCGTATTTATAGTAAACGTTTTTTCTGCATGATTATAGGTTGCTGTAGTTTGCAATCCTTTCACATTAGAACCGTGGCCCGTTTCCGTCATTGCAAAACAACCTGGAATTTCAAGTTTTCCTATTTTATCTAAATATTTTCGGTAATGTTTTTCTGTTCCCAAAGACTGGATGCTCATTCCCCAAAGTCCAAATTGAACTCCAAATTTAATTACCAAACTCAAATCATGGTAACTCAATGTTTCCATAATGGCAAAATATTCTGGTAGATTTTCTCCACCACCATATTTTTTAGGATACGCTCGATTTCCTAAATTTTTCTCCGCTAAAATGAAACACCATTCAAGTACTTTTTCTCTGTAAACATTGACATCAGTAGAAGTTTCGTAGGCAAATTCAGGCGTACTAATTACTTTTTTTACTTCATTAATAGCATCCGCGACATCTCCATCTAAAATAGAGGTCATTTTGCCAACAGCAAAAGTGGAATCTGTTTCGTAATTATAGGTTTGATTTTTATCGTTCTGAGTGAACTTAAGCAATGCTTCAGAACCAAGAATTCCTAGTTTTTGCTCTAGTACTTCAAAATCTTCTCGATACAGTTCTAAAGAATCTGAGCTAGTCACTTTTAATTGTAGATCAAAAAGACTTAGCATTTTAGGATTAACTGCTACAATTTCGGCAATTTCTTTTCGCCAATTATTAAGTCCCGAACGAGTAGGAGGTAGCGCCAAATCAAGTTTGCTGTCTAAAAATTCCTTTTCTTCAGCAGAAAGCCAATCTTGGTTTTGTATGAAAGTGGAAAGTATTTTGAATTCGTCAGCCGTTAATAAATCATCAGACCAGACAATGTAAAGCAACGGTAGAAAGATCCGCGTATTGATTGTAAACATATGTGTCGTTTTATGTGTTGCTTAAAATTAAGCAATAAAAGTCGGCATACATTTTAAAGAACTGTTAATTAAGTGCTTTTTCTTTTTTTCGTTGAAAAGAGCGAAGTGATGAAATTGCTTGTTGCTGCACTTTATTCTTAAAGAAAGGAGTCCAACCTAATAAAACACCTTTTAATCCAAATGCTTGTTTAGACCAAGAATACAAATCAAAGGTATCAACATGTCTGTAAATTAGACCATCTTTGAATTCAAAATCTGCGTGAACTACATTCTTAACGTGCCGGTTCGTACTACTAAACATGTAATCTGCAGTCCAATCTGCAGAGCCAATTTTCCCATCTGAAATTACATTCGAAAACTTTATATCTAATAATCCATGACTTTTCTCAATCAACATTTCCCACATATCTCGTGCATCGTCACCTTGTAATATACCAAATACAGGATCTTCAAAAATCACTTCAGGATGGTAACAACTGCACATTGTAGTACTATTTGCCGCAGCAAAACCAGAATAAAATTCCTCGATAATTTGTTCTCTCGCTTTCATTAATTGAATACTTGTTTGATTTCGGTTACGGTATCATAGGTTTTATCTGGCAATCCAAACCTTCTGATTTTATTATGAGCGGTAAAAAATCCGGTTGGACTTGAAAATTGTGTTTCATTACCATTTATTCTAAAACGAATGTCGGTGATTTTAGTCTTTTTCAATAAATTAATTTCGGTGGTAGTTAATACATAGTAGGACTGAATCATTTTTCCCGAAATACTTCTTACATTTTTGTCTGTACATGTAATTACATTTCCGTCTTCTAAAAACAAATAAACATTTCCACCTATATAAAATGTAGGTTCAGATGATTCGAGTTGTACTAAAAGTGCTCCTTCCTTCCCATTGTTTCCAATTTGCACTTCTACACCTCCAGAATACGTATACGTGTCACTTGTAAATTTCCAAACTTCAGTGGCAGGAATCGATTTTTGATCGTTTAAAATCATTCTGTCTTGTGAAAAAACCGATAGAGAAATAAATAAAAACAAGAATAATGAGCCTATTTTATTTGGCATTTTAAGTGTTTTAATAAAGTTTATCAACCCAATCCGTTGATTTAATTGCTGAAACCTTCTGATTTTTATCCATGGTTACCCGAAGTTCCTTCTTTGCGAAATCTCTTTCGTATCTTGCTTTGTACCGAAATATATAACTGCCATCGCGGTTGTTTTTTAATACTTCTGCCAATTCAATTTCTTTGAAATCTCCATATTTTACTCTGAATTTGTGACACACCTTTGACAAGCGTTCTGCAGTCGTATTCTGAATTACTGAAGCAGTTGCTTCTTCCGTAGTAAATGGTTTGAATCGGGACGTATTGCACGTCATTAAAACACGTTTTCCTAACGAATAGGCTTTCGTTTTTAAACTTGGTGCAACTTCAGTGCTTGATATTACTGACATTGCTGGTAAAGCGGGAGCTTCAACTGTTTTCTGTTTTGTTTTACATCCTATAAGTAGGAGAATGAATCCGAGTACGAAAAGTTTTTTCATTGTGTATAAAGTTATGATTTGGTTTTTAAAATTAATTCTTAGGCAATCTACTAATAAAAAATACTATTCTTAACGACTTTTTAGAGTAAAATTGCATTTCTTTTTTAATAAATAAATGTAAAAATGAATTATTCGCGAACTCAAAAATATTTTGTCCGTCGCAAGTTAACTATATTTGTGTTCTATTAATTATCGAAAAAACATTTTTAGATTATGAAATTACACACATTTGTGGGCGTTTTTGCAGCAGCAACCTTGTTTGTTTCTTGCAAAAAAGAAGAAAGTACGGTTGTTGACGAAAAGAAAACCGCCGTTGAAACTCCTTTCGACTATGTGGCGGAACAGTTTGCAGACATTAAGGTGCTTCGCTATAAAGTACCAAACTGGGAAAACTTAACGCTGAAAGAAAAGGAACTGGTTTATTATTTAACTCAAGCAGGAACCGCAGGTCGCGACATCATGTGGGACCAAAACTACAAACATAATTTGAAAATCCGAAAAGCTTTAGAACAAGTTTACCAAAATTATTCGGGTGATAAACAAAGTAAAGATTGGGAAAATTTTGAAATTTATTTGAAGAGAGTTTGGTTTGCCAATGGTATTCACCACCATTATTCGATGGAGAAAATCAAGCCTGATTTCAATCAAGCGTATTTTGAAACACTTTTAAAGGAAACCAATACTGCATTAGCGCCAGAAGTTGTGGCTGTTTTATTCAACGATAAAGACAGTAAAAAAGTGAATTTAGATGAAAGTAAAGGATTGATTGCTGGTTCTGCGATTAACTTTTATGGTGAAGGAATTTCGGATAAAGAAGCAGAAGATTTTTATAAGGCAATCAAACCAATTGATCCGAAGCGTCCTTATTCGTATGGTTTGAATTCAAAGTTAGTAAGAAATGCAGCGGGTAAAATTGAAGAAAAAGTTTGGAAAAGCGGTGGAATGTACGGACCTGCAATTGATAAAGTAGTTTATTGGTTGGAAAAAGCAAAAACAGTTGCTGAAAATCAGAAGCAAGGAGACGCTTTAGGCTTGCTTATTAAATACTACAAAACAGGAGATTTAAAAACGTGGGATGATTATAATATCGCGTGGCTTCAAGCAACCGAAGGAAACATTGACTACATCAACGGATTCGTAGAAGTGTATAATGATCCGTTAGGAGCTCGTGGTTCTTACGAAAGTGTGGTGCAGATCAAAGATTTTGACATGTCGGCTAAAATGGAAAAAATTGGACACGAAGCCCAATGGTTTGAAGATAATTCCCCTTTATTCCCTGAACACAAAAAGAAAAAAGTAGTTGGCGTTTCATATAAAACAGTAATTGTTGCTGGAGAAGGTGGTGATTCTTCACCAAGTACGCCAATTGGTGTCAACTTACCAAACGCAGACTGGATTCGAGCAGAACATGGTTCAAAATCAGTTTCTTTAGGGAATATTGTGGAAGCGTATAACAATGCGGGTGGAACAGACCGTTTGAAAGAATTTGCCAACGATGCAGACGAAATTGAATTGGAAGAAAAATACGGACAAGAAGCAGATAAATTACATACTGCTTTACACGAAGTGGTAGGACATGCATCAGGCCAAATCAATCCTGGTATAGGAACGCCAAAGGAAACGTTGAAAAGTTATGCTTCTACATTAGAAGAAGGACGTGCTGACTTAGTGGGTTTGTTTTATTTATACAATCCTAAAATTCAAGAGTTAGGTTTAACTGACAACTGGAAAAACACCGGAATGGCGGCTTACGATGGTTACATAAGAAACGGTTTAATGACACAATTGATTCGTTTAGAGCCAGGAGCTGATATCGAAGAATCACACATGAGAAACCGTCAGTGGGTGAGTGCTTGGGTTTTTGAAAAAGGAAAGAAAGACAATGTAATTGAACGAATTGTTCGTGATGTAAAAACCTATTTCAACATTACAGATTACGATAAATTGCATACGTTATTTGGTGAATTGTTGAAAGAAACACAACGCATCAAATCCGAAGGAGATTACAAAGCAGGTAAAGCTTTAGTAGATACTTACGGTGTGAAAGTGGACCAAAAGTTGCACAAAGAAGTGTTGGAACGTAATGCTAAATTCAAATCAGCACCTTACAGTGGATTTATCAATCCATTATTAGTTCCGAAAATGGATGGCGATGGAAAAATTATTGACATCGAAGTAACGCAGCCAAAATCATTTGCAGAACAAATGTTGTATTATTCTAAAAACTTTGGTTTTTTACCAATGGATAATTAATTTTTAGTTTTAATAATTGTGAAAGGGCAGACTTCGGTTTGCCTTTTTTTATGTCATAAAAGTAACAGGAGAAACGTAGAACTTTACGCATCTTTGCACTATTAATTACAACAATGCAATCATGGAAGTTTTAGGTTATTTTGCGTCGCTTTTTATCGGAATATCACTAGGACTAATTGGCGGTGGTGGCAGTATTTTGACCGTTCCAATATTGGTTTATTTGTTTAATGTCAATCCTAAATTAGCTACCACTTATTCGTTATTTATAGTAGGATTAACGGCAGCATTTGGAGCTATTCGGCATTATAAAATGGGGAACATTAAAGTAAAATCGGCGGTCTATTTTGCCATTCCGTCATTAATAACCTTATTATTAGTGCGGAAAATCGTTTTGTTACGTATTCCTGAAATCATCACTATAACTGAAAATTATTCAGTCAAGCGTGGAATGGTGATTATGGTTTTATTTGCTATTTTAATGGTTTTGGCTTCGTATTCGATGATTAGAACACAAAAAAGCATCTTCAACGAAAATCAAATTAAACCACTTCATTTAATGTTTATTGGTGCTGCTGTTGGAATAATTACCGGATTTTTAGGAGCCGGTGGAGGCTTCTTGATTATTCCTGCTTTATTGTTTTTTGCCAAGATGCAAATGAAACAAGCCGTTGGTACTTCCTTATTAATTATCGGATTCAATTCACTTTTAGGTTTTTTAGGTGATGTAATAAACGGGGTTGAAATGGATTATATTTTTCTACTTTCGATTGCATTCATTGCCGGAATTGGAATTTTCATTGGTACATTTCTTTCGAAAAAGATGGATGGGGCACAACTCAAGCCTATTTTTGGTTGGTTTGTTTTAGTAATGGGAATTTACATTATCGCAAAAGAACTATTTTTGTAACAGAACTAAATTATTATTTTCAGTACTTAAAATAAAATCACATGACTAATTTTGACCGCAAATCCCATTGGGAAAATATCTATTCTACGAAATCTTTGGAAGAAGTGAGTTGGCATCAACCCATTCCTACAACGTCTTTGCAATTTTTCACTAAAAACAATATTCCGCTTGACGCCAAAATCATTGATATTGGAGGTGGAGATAGTTTTTTAGTGGATAATCTGTTGGAATTGGGTTACACAAATTTGAGTGTATTGGATATTTCTGCTGCTGCAATTGAACGCGCGAAAGTTCGATTGAATGAGAATGCTTCGAAAGTAACATGGATTGTTTCGGACATTACTCAATTTAAACCTGAAGTGTCTTATGATTTTTGGCACGACAGAGCTGTTTTTCATTTTTTAACTGAAGAAACAGAAATTGAGCAGTATCGCACATTAGTTGCTGATGCAGTAGTTTCAAACGGAACTTTAGCTGTAGGAACCTTTTCAGAAAATGGACCTTTAAAATGCAGTGGAATTGAAATCAAACGTTATTCTATCGTTGAATTGACAACTTGTTTTGAAAGTAATTTTGAACCGGTCGAAAAATTTCAAATCAATCACGATACGCCTTTTGGAACGGTACAGCATTTTACGTTTGTAAGATTCAAGAAGAAATAAAGATTGAAAGACAAAAAGATAGAAGGATGAAAGTGAAAGAGACCTTTTATAAATTGAAAATGTGCGTTTGCTCTATTATACAATTTCGTTACTGCTTTTTCTTCTCTTATTGAATTTCACTATTTCATACCAAATCACCGATACAAATCCAATCAATACCGCGATTAAAAGGTTTAAACTTGTCAAAGTTGCAAACCCAAAAAACGAAGTCAACGTCGGTACAAAAAGTAGTAGTGCCGTGATGAAGATGGTTATTCCAATCATCATTGGAACTAAATTATTCTTGTATTTCAATGTTGTGAAAATAGAATAATAAAAAGAGCGGTTTACGAGGGTTAAAAAGATGTTCGCCGAAATTAAAACGATAAACACCATTGTTCTCGTTTGTTCTTCGCCTAATCCATTGTAAACGGCATATTGATAACTGAATAAAGTTCCTACAGTAATTGCTAATCCTTGGATGATACTCGTTGTTAGTTCGCTCCAATTAAAGAATGAAGTCGCAAATGGTCTTGGTTTATTTGTCATCGTGTTTTGCTCCATTGGTTCGTTTTCGAAAATGATGGAACATGTTGGACCCATAATTAATTCCAAGAAAATAATATGTACTGGCGATAAAATATTCGGATAGATCCAACCTAAAGCAAGTGGAATAAATACCGTAAGAATAATGGGAATGTGGATAGAAATAATATATTGAATCGCTTTTTTCAAGTTGATATAAATGCGTCTTCCCATTGCAATCGCATCGACCATTTTAGATAAATCATCGTCGACCAAAATAAGTGAAGCGGCTTGTTTGGCTATTTCAGTTCCCTTTTTGCCCATTGCAATTCCTATGTGTGCCGCTTTCAATGCAGGACCGTCGTTCACACCATCGCCAGTCATTGCAACTATTTCATTATTTGCTTTCAGAGCATTAATAATACGCAACTTTGCTTCAGGAAACATTCTAGTGAAAATGTTGGTTTCAGTTACTTTTTCCTGTAATTCTTTGTCCGAAAGTTGCATCAATTCATCACCGGTCATACTGTGTTCATATCCTTGAAAGTCAACTTGTTTTGCGATTGCCGTTGTAGTTTCTGCATTATCACCGGTAACAATTTTTACTTTAATTCCTGCCTCGTAGAAGTGATTTAATACCTTATTTATATTCTCTTTTGGTGGATCATAAAAGGCAACAATTCCTTTGAAGTCAAAAAATAGCTCTTGCTGAGTTGCGGGAAATTCCGCTCCAATAAACGTACTTTCACCAACTCCTAAAACACGATATCCTTGGGAAGTTATGGTTTTTATGGCAGTATTTATCTGTTCTTTTTGTTCTTCCGATAAATTAGAAACCTGTATCAATGCTTCGGGAGCTCCTTTTGCCGCGATTATTCGTTGACCCAACTTGTTTTCAAATACATGCGTCATCATTGGTGGTTTTCCCCCCAACGGATATTCATGAATCATCTTGAAATTTGCTCGCTCATCAACGGAATTAAATTTGGCGTAAGCTTGATGCAACGCAATTTCCATAGGATCAAACGGAATGGGTTCGCTCGCCCACATTGCAGTTTGCAGTAATTTTTTCTCAGAATCTTCGGCGTCTTGCGGGTTTGAAATTTGCAACGTCTCTAATGAAAATACTTTAGCAAGGCTCATTTTATTCTCTGTAATCGTACCCGTCTTGTCGGTACAAATAACAGTTGCAGAACCCAGAGTTTCCACCGTTTTCATCTGCTTTACTACAACGCCCATTTTCATCAAACGCAACGCGCCAATTGCCATAAAAGCCGTAAACGCCATCGGAATTTCTTCCGGTAAAATACTCATTGCGAGTGTTAATGCTTTCAGTAAACTGTCTAAAAAATTATAGGAATGAAAGTAATTGATTGCCCAGACAATTAAAAATACGAACGCTCCAGCAATGACTAATTTCTTTACAAAACTGTTGATTTGAAGTTCTAAAGGTGTTTTTTCAACTTGGATATTTTCAAGGCTTTCGCCAATTTTCCCCAATTTTGTTTGATTGCCAATGTGTGAAATTGTTGCAATGGCTAATCCGCTTGCAACGGTTGTTCCTTTGTAAACACTATTGTCTTCGTGAAATTTATCTTTGAATACCGAAAAAGATTCGCCTGTAAGAATGGACTCATTCACTGAGAAATCGTTAGAATGAACAATAATTCCATCTGCTGGAACTGAACTTCCTTCCTCAACAATCAAACTATCGCCAATAACTAAATCTTCTGTTTTAATTTTAACCGAAACACCGTTTCTAATCACGGTGCAAGTGGGCATTGTAAAGTCTTTTAGTTTTTCTAACGCATTGCGACTTTTCGCATCTTGGTACAATGAAATAACTGAAACAATAACGATTGCTGATAACAGAAAGAGTCCGTCGTCTAGTTGTCCACTTATGAAGTAAATCAGAGACGCCACCAACAAAAGTGCAATCATTGGTTCTTTCGCAAGGCTTTTCAAAGCGTCGAATACTCCGTTTTCTTTCTTAAATTTCAAAACATTTCTGCCGAATTGAGTTCGAGAATGAAGTACTTCTTCGTCAGTCAAACCTTTGATGTCAAAATTTGTCATTGGCAAAATAGTAAAATAGAAAATCAGTATCAGTTATAAAAAAAGCAGCGGAAAATCTAGTTTAAATTATAATTGGTTACCAAATATAACTAGTAATTTTCACTGGGTAAATTCATTTCATTCAAATCTAAATTCACACGTTCCCATTTTGATTGATCAATAGTCGTCGTATCAATATCGGTAGTCCATTGCATAAAAGGAGCAATATTGTAAATAGCAATCACTCGTTTTTTGTAACCAAATGAAAACTTATCAGCTCGCATTTGAACATTCACAGTTTTATTTTTATCAGCGATATTTTGATACAATACGGTCTGCGTTTTCCAATCGCCAACCCAAGTAAAGAACGCTTTAATGAAGCAAAGAATTCCCACGATCACAAATGTGAGAATAATAGACTTCGTAGTTCTTAGTTTTTTAAAAATGTGGCCCACAATAATTACAAATGACGAAGCGGCAAAAAATAAAAAGAAAAAATGAACACGGTAATCAGTGAGCAAAAAATCAGTATACCGATTGAGCAGAATAATAGTCGCAGTAACAATAAAAATAAAATAAAGACTTATGTGCAGGTTTTTCATTTGAAATAGATTAGGAATTTGGATGTAATAATTAGCATTGAATACGACGCTTCTTCATAATATAAACGCAAAAATTAACGGTTGATTTTTATAGAGTGGATTAGCCTTCAAATACAATTTTGCACACTGTTTGAAACAATCAGTAGTATTATTTTTAACAATTGTACAAGATAAAGGTAGCCAAAAAACGGACCGAATCGCTTCTATTTTTTTAAAGTTTAAAAATAAGAGGATTATCCTTAATTAATGAAGTTTAGTTAATTGATTTACAGTATTTTAATTGTGTTATTTATTGTGAATTTAAGTAATGTTTTAGAAATTGGTACAGTTGAGGAAGATGTTCAGCTGCAATAAAAATAAGTTATTATTAAGGGGCTATTTTATTTCAGCTTGACAATCCCTTTGCAGACCGCTTGACAGAATATTGTGTATAAATTTGTAAAATAATGAAGACGTGTATTTCAGTAAAAATGCTTTTAAAAAGCAGCAGTAGAATTTAATATAAAGCAAAATAGGGAAACAGAACTTAGCGTTCTGTTTCCCTATTTTTATTTCACAAAAAACGTTTAGTCTAAATGTGTAATTTCAAATGAACCATCTGAAACGGTAACTGTAATATTTCCTTTTTTAGCTGTATAATTAAAGTTTGCTTTAACTACATTACCAACGTGAGAAACTATTGTTACACTTCCCGTTGATACAGTAAAATCGTCTGCTTCATTACCAGCATAAGAAGCTTGGTAATCTCCTGTAGCTGTAATTGGGTAAGTTCCTGCTGTAGCGTCTTTTGGGAATTTCACAGAGTAAATTCCAAAATTGTTGTCTGTTTTAAGTGCATATCCATTTACAGTAATTGAATTATCTACCGAATTTTCACCAATTAAGATCTTAGAATTAGCCTCATCATTCGCTGAAATGATAAAGTTTGGGTTGCCATTTTTAGAAAGACTCATAGAACCGTTACTGTATATTCCTGCAGTTTCAAATTTTACGTTTTGAAACGTACCATTGGTAATTTGTTTACTTGCTCCAGATTCCATAAGATCGTATAGTGTTCCAGAAAAAGTACCTGAAAGTGTTTTCTGTGCAAGATTTACATTAGAAATAGTTACTGATAATGTTCCATTTTCAGCTGATGAACCGTACAATGAAAATGAACTCAAATCCGTATAACTTAACATTCCTGCTTGATCACCCTGAAAAGTATACGTTCCTTCAACAAGATTATTGATCGGGAATTGTAAGGTTAAAACAGTTAAGTTAGCACTTGTAGCTACCATTTGCAATACATTTTGACTTACTCCTTCATCTTCAACACTAGTTACAGTAATGTTAACGCCATTAGGTATTGATTGCCAATTTTGACCATCTATTTTTGCGGAAACAGTTGAATTAGCAACTGCAGTTCCATCGCTGTCACTAGAACAAGAGGTAAAGGTTGCAATAAGAAGAAATGATAATAAGCCAATAAATTTTTGTGTTTTCATATTATATATTAAATTAAGATGCGAAAATAGCATAATAATATTAATAATTTAAAATTTTTGTAAATTTATATATTATTTTTATTGAAAGATTCTTAGGTTTTAAAGCTTTATTTTTCCAAAATCTCTACATTAAAATTGCTGATCTTATTTCTTCGTCGAATCATGCCGGTCTTACAATACAAAAGCTATTTGATCTAAAAATCTTAACTTACGTGACTTTAAAAAAATTAAGTTGGAAATTTTCTACTGGAGATTAAAATTTCAAATTTCACTTATTATTTAGACTTTAAAGTTGCGCTTTTTTTCGAAAAGGTCGAATGTGCTAATTTTCTAAATAATGCTAGATGAACATTTGAAGAACAATACGGATTACTGCTGTCGTAATAATTTTGATTCGCCGAATTTTTTACAATAATCGTTTTTGTAGTTGGATTAATGTAAATGTACTGATTGAAAATACCAATTGCCATAAATTCACCTTCGCTACCAAATGGAATCCACCATTGATAGCCATAACCTGTACCGCCATTAGTGGCTGGAAGTAAGTGTTTTTCAGTAGCTCTCACAGAGCTTTCAATCCATGCTGTAGGAATGATTTGTTCGCCATTGTATTTACCTTTGTTGAGGTAAAGTTGGCCTAGTTTAGCATAATCACGCAAACAAGCATTTAAACCTCCTAACGCCATTTCCATACCTTCGCCATCAACTAGCCAATACGCGTCATATTCGGTACCGATTTTTTTCCATATTTTTTCCTGTAAGTAATCGGTCAAGCTTCTTCCTGTAGCTTTTACTATAATCATTGCCAAAACATGAGTATTGATGCTAACATATTGGTTGTAAGTTCCTGGTGGTCGCTGATTGACTAATGTCTTTGCAAATTTGTCTTGTGACTTTCCAGAAACAAAGCCATTCCAATACACATTAATATCCGCATTTGGATCGCTATAATCTTCGTTAAAACCAATACCACTTGCCATTTGTAAAACATCTTTTATTTTTACTCCATTATACCCCGAGCTTTTTAATTCAGGCAAATATTCGTCTACAGTTTGATTGATGCTTTTGATATAACCCTCATCAATCGCAATACCAAATAAAGCAGAAACGTAAGATTTTGACATGGACCATGAAATATGTTTGATGTCTTCTTTTTGTCCGCGCCAATAATTTTCATATTGAATCGTATCGTTTTGAATCCATATTAATCCTTGCGTATAAGAAGAATCAATGAATTTTTCAGTGTTGTACTTCGTTCCCTTGTGCGAAAAATCCGTTGGAAGTACGCTGTTTTTAACACGAGGAAAAAGAAAAGGTTTTGCTGCTTTAGCTACTGTTTTAGAAGGAAAGTATTCCTGCATATTTAGGTAGGAATGAGCGATATTTTTCAAATCTAGAACTTGCTTGAGCGTTGACGCATCGTGAATCTTCGGACTGTGTATAATTTCTTTACTAATGATAGTGGTAACTTGTGCATTACCAGTTAAAAGACCAAAGCAAAGAAAATAGATGAAGTAGAGCTTGTTCATTTTTAGATGTTTTTAAGATAAGTGAATTGCGATTTTCATTTTAAAGATTGATTTTAAATGAATTGGGTCGTAAAGATAGGGTAGTAGAGTGATTTAAACTAAACTTTACGGTATTGCAAATAGGTGAAATCGCAAATACTTTACGACTTTGATTTGCAGTCAACTTACTTTACACTATTGATTTTAGCGAAATACGATACTAAAAATAAAAACAAAAAAAATCCCAATCTTTCGATTGGGATTTCTATATAAGTAAGAAGTAAATTAGTGTTTGACAAACGTTCTTATTTTACTTTGTTGATGACAGCTTTGAAAGCTTCTGGGTGATTCATTGCTAAATCAGCAAGAACTTTACGGTTCAATTCGATACCGTTAGATTTTACTTTACCCATAAATTGAGAATAAGACAATCCTTCCAATCTAGCTCCAGCGTTGATACGTTGGATCCACAATGCACGGAAAGTTCTTTTGTTCTGTTTTCTATCACGGTAAGCATAAACCATTGCTTTCTCTACCGCATTTTTTGCAACTGTCCAAACGTTTTTACGTCTACCAAAGTAACCTTTGGCTTGCTTCATTATTTTTTTTCTACGTGCTCTTTTAGCAACTGAATTTACCGATCTTGGCATAATTTTAATGTGTTTTTGTAGCAGGCGTCCTGAATTAAATCAAAGGAACTTAAGGCCATACTCCAAGGTTATTGAATAATTTGTAACCTAAAGAATTTTTAAATTGTGGTCAGTGTTCAGCATTTTAGTGTTCAGCTATTAACTGCCAACTAAATACTGCTAACTGAATACTGATTTAGATAATTCTTAATTGTTGTTTGATGCTTTTCATATCTGTCTTGTGAACAAGTGCAGAATGCGTCAAAGCTAATTTACGCTTTTTAGATTTTTTAGTCAAGATGTGACTTTTAAAAGCGTGCTTTCTTTTAATCTTTCCAGAACCAGTAACTTTAAATCGTTTCTTGGCGCTAGATTTGGTTTTCATTTTAGGCATTTTTCCTAGTGTGTATTTAATTTATTCTTACTTACTTATTATTTAGTTTTAAGTCGCAGTTTTCAGGTCACAGTTTGGAAACTGAAAACGGTGACTGCCCACTTTTTACTTGCTTTTCTTCTTAGGAGCGATGAACATAATCATTCGCTTTCCTTCTAATACTGGCATTGCTTCTACTTTTCCGTAATCTTCTAAGTCTGTAGCCAATCGCAATAAAAGAATTTGTCCTTGGTCTTTATAGATGATTGAACGTCCTTTAAAGAATACAAATGCTTTTAATTTTGAACCTTCTTTTAGAAACTTCTCCGCATTTTTTCGTTTAAATTCGTAATCGTGCTCATCTGTTTGAGGTCCAAAACGGATTTCTTTTACAGTAATTTGAGTAGACTTCGCTTTTAATTCCTTTTCACGCTTTTTTTGCAAGTAAAGAAACTTCTTGTAATCCATGATTTTACAAACAGGAGGTTCTGCATTTGGAGAAATTTCAACCAAATCAAACTCTTGTTCGTCAGCCATTCTTAAAGCGTCTGATGTTTTATAAACACCTGGCTCTATGTTGTCTCCTACAAGTCGTACTTCCGGCACACGAATTAATGCATTAATTCGGTGTAAATCTTTTTTTTCTACTCGAGGCTGGTAACCTCTGTTGTTTCTTATTGCTATGGCCTTAAAATTTAAGTTAAACGTTGAATGTTTTTAATGTTTTGCTGATCTCTTCTTTTACCATTGCCGCAAATTCTTCAATGGTAACGCTGATATTTCCTTTTCCTTCTTGACCGTGTCTACGTACAGAAATAGTACCATTTTTCTCTTCTTCCTCGCCTACAATCAGCATGAATGGGTACTTTTGTGTTTCTGCATCGCGAATTTTTCGACCAATAGTCTCATTTCGGTTATCAATCACGGCGCGAATTTCGTCATTTTCTAGCGAATCTAAAACTTTTTTAGCATATTTTTCATATTTCTCACTCAAAGACAATATAATAGCCTGTTCTGGCATCAACCAAAGTGGGAAATTTCCTGCTGTATGCTCAATTAAAATCGCAATAAAGCGTTCCATCGAACCAAAAGGAGCTCGGTGAATCATTACCGGACGATGCAATTCGTTATCTGAGCCTTTATATGTTAAGTCAAAACGTTCTGGCAAATTGTAATCTACTTGAATTGTCCCCAATTGCCATTGACGTCCCAAAGCATCTTTTACCATGAAATCCAATTTTGGACCATAAAAAGCCGCTTCGCCGTATTCCACGACTGTTCTCAAATTTTTATCTTTCGCAGCATTGATAATCGCGTTCTCTGCTTTTTCCCAATTCTCATCAGAACCAATATATTTTTCGCGATTTTCTTTATCACGCAAAGAGATTTGAGCAGTAAAATCTTCAAATCCTAAAGAACCGAAAACGTACAACACTAAATCAATTACTTTTTTGAATTCTTCATCCAATTGTTCTGGCATACAGAAAATATGTGCATCATCTTGCGTAAAACCACGAACTCGTGTCAAACCGTGTAATTCACCCGATTGTTCGTAACGATATACAGTTCCAAATTCAGCGTAACGCTTCGGTAAATCCTTGTATGACCACGGACGAACGTTATAAATCTCACAGTGATGTGGACAGTTCATTGGTTTCAACAAAAACTCTTCACCATCTGTTGGCGTTGTAATCGGTTGAAAACTATCCGCTCCGTACTTTTCGTAATGACCAGAAGTCACATACAATTCTTTTTGACCAATATGTGGCGTAGCTACTTGTTCGTAACCCGCTTTTTTCTGTGCTTTTTTCAAAAACTGCTCTAATCTTTCGCGCAAAGCAGCTCCTTTTGGTAACCATAACGGCAAACCTTGACCTACTTTTTGTGAAAAGGCGAACAATTCCAATTCTTTCCCTAATTTTCTATGATCACGGCGTTTTGCTTCTTCTAACAATAAAAGATATTCCGTCAAATCTTTTTGCTTTGGAAATGAGATTCCATAAACACGAGTCAACTGCTTGTTTTTCTCGTCACCGCGCCAATAAGCACCGGCAACGCTCATGATTTTAAATGCCTTGATTATTCCCGTATTTGGAATGTGACCACCACGACACAAGTCAAAGAAGTCAGCGTGATCACAAAAAGTAATCGTTCCGTCTTCTAGATTTGAAATCAATTCTGTTTTATATTCGTTGTCCTTGTAAATTTCTAAAGCTTCTGCCTTTGAAACCGAACGCATCGAAAATTCATGTTTTTGTCTTGAAACTTCTAAAACGCGGTCTTCAACTCTTTTAAAGTCGGCATCCGTAATTTTTTGGTCTCCAAAGTCAACATCGTAATAAAATCCGTTGTCAATCGCAGGTCCTAAAGTCAACTGCACTCCAGGCCAAAGTTCTTCTAAAACTTGTGCCATAACGTGCGAACTAGAATGCCAAAAAGCTTTCTTTCCTTCTTTATCGTTCCAAGAATATAAAATAAGTGACCCGTCCGTCGTCAATGCGGTCGTGGTTTCCACAGCAGTTCCGTTGAAAGAAGCCGAAATAATATTTCGAGCCAATCCCTCACTAATGCTTTTTGCCACTTCCATCGGAGTCGTTCCTATCGAAAACTCCTTAACTGACCCATCGGGTAACGTAATTTGTATCATCATGATTTATTTATGGTGCAAAGATAGATTTTTCTTAAAATCCCTACAAGGGGAAAATTTAGGAATTATGAGTTTTGAATTATGAATTATTATTTTCGATAGAAATCGAAATTAAATTTTTAGAATCACGGCTTTTGGCTTTTTTTTAGCCGTGTTCCCACCATCCTTCCGCATCTCGCTTGAAAGAAGCGAGGATGCTCCTTCCTGTCGGGGATATTAAAACATTCTTTAGGCTTCTTTTTAGCTTTTTGATCTTTTTCCTACAGACAATCCTGCTATCTTTTTTTCTTAATTCTTAATACTCCAATCTTAATACTTCCTGTCTTTCTATCTTTTAATCCTTCTATCTTTCTATCTTTTTATCTTAATTCTTAATAGCTACTCATTACTAAACTGCAACGTACTCAAATTCTTGTACATTCCATTTTCTAAAGCAATCAATTCTTGGTGTGTTCCTTTTTCGGTAATTCTTCCGTCGTCGAGGACAAAAATCTGATCGGCTTTTCGGATGGTGGAAAGTCGGTGAGCGATGATGAAACTTGTTCTGCCTTGCATTAAAACTTCTAAAGCTTCTTGTACTAATTTTTCGCTTTCACTATCTAGAGAAGACGTAGCTTCGTCTAAGATTAAAATACTTGGATTTTTCAATAAAGCTCTTGCAATCGCAATTCGTTGTCTTTGTCCGCCGGAAAGTTTAATTCCGCGTTCGCCAACTAATGTCTCCATTTGTTCCGGGAATCCTTCGATAAAGTTGAACGCGTTGGCTTGTTTTGCCGCTTCCATAATTTCGGCATCAGTAGCAGATGGTTTTCCGTAGGCGATATTTTCTTTAATTGTTCCTCCAAAAAGAATGACGTCTTGCGGAACAATACTCATATTTCCTCTTAATTGCTCTAATCCAAATTCGTTAATGTCTTTTCCATCAATCGAAATTTGACCTTTATCAATATTGTAAAAACGAAGTAGGAGAGAAGCAATCGTTGATTTTCCTGCACCACTTGGTCCGACAATGGCTATTTTTTGACCGAAATTAACTTCGAAATTCACATCTTTCAACACTTCAATTTCAGGTCGGGATGGATAACTAAACGAGACATTTTGAAAAACTACATTTCCCTTAATTTTTTCTGTTGTTGGATTTGGAGTCGAATTAATATCTTCCGGAACTTCATCTAACAATTCAAAAACACGTTCTGTTGCTCCAACGGCTTTTTGAATTTGAGCATACATTTCGGCAATTCCACCAAAAGAAGCTCCTATAAAAGTGGTGTATAAAATGAATGAAATCAAGTCACCGACACCTTCTACTTCGCCTTTAATCGTCAATGTAATTCCGTACCAAACTACGGCAACTACACAACCGAAGAGACATAAAATGATGAATGAAGCAAAATAGCCACGGTAAATCCCTCCTTTAATGGCAATTTGAACAATTTCCTTTATTTTGTTTTTGTAACGCTGAATTTCATACCATTCATTGGCGAAAGCCTTAACATTCGTAATTCCTTGTAAGGTTTCTTCTACAATTACTTGACTTTCGGCTACTTTATCTTGTGTTTTTTTACCGTACTTTCGAATAAAACGGCCAAAAATCACAGCTCCAATTGCAACTAATGGAACGATAGCTAACATCATCAAAGTCAGTTTTGGACTGATGCTTCCCAAAATGATGAATCCACCAATGATCAAAATCAATTGACGTAAAAATTCGGCAATAGTAGTCGTAAAGGTGTCTTGTAATTGTGAAATATCAGCACTGATACGGCTATTGAGTTCACCAACTCTTTTCTGTGAGAAAAATGTCATTGGTAATTTGACCAAATTTTCATACAAAGCAAAGCGAATATTTGAAAGTGAGTTTTCAGTAAAATTCACAAAAAGTGAAATTCGGAAAAATGAGAAAATGGCTTGTAGTACCAAAACGCCCATTAGCAATAACGCTACATAATTGGCCTGATCTAAATCTTTATTGGTGACACAATCCACTAACATTCCCATTAATTTTGGAAACGCTAATGCGGTTGCACTTGTAAGAAGTAAAAATACCAATCCAATATAAAATTTCCATTTATGGCCTTTACCGTATTTGAAAATCCGTAATGATTTTTGAAGGGAGTTGGAAGTTAATTTTGCCTTAGGTAAATCGTTTTCTTTAGAATGTCGCGCCATTATTTATATTTAGGAATGCAAAGATAAGCTTATCGTCACTCATTACAAAGTAACTTTAAATTCCCATAAAAGTAAAGAATTCCTATATTTAATGATCAAAAAATGCACTAAATTTTATAATTAGTTTGCTCTTTTGCAATTAATGGAGGCAACCCATTTTTCATGGTTACAATTAGGACAACTGTGTTTGATTGTTGGAGTTATAATCTCCGTGTAACCACAATAACTACAAGAATAATGGGCTTCTTTACTAATTATACAAAGCTGATTATTGTATAACGTAGGAAGAATTGGAAGGCCCCATAAAACGGCATCATCTTCATAATAATACAAACTGAGTTCACCAGAAATTTCTAAAATAGCAATATCAATTTGACCTAAATGTGAAACGCTTTTTTGACGCATTTCTGAGAAAAATTCGTCGTAACCTAGCGCTTCTTTATTGAAATTTTCTAAGGAAAAAACGCCATCGTCAATCAAATAAATAGGTTCTCCTTCCAAGACTTTCTCTACAGCCTTAAATTTGAAAACAAGATGAGTAGTGATTTTGTAGCAAACAATAATGCCAACAAATACTGCAAGTGCAGAAAGTAAACCCACTTCTCGATAGAACATAGGGTCACCTGCTGCAGAACCCAAACTAATGATAATGACGAGTTCAAAAACAGACAACTGTTTGACGCCACGCTTTCCTAAAATCTTTAGTGCGGTCAAGATTATAAAAAACATCACGACCGTTCGAATCCCAATCTGTCCTAAGAATGCTGCATCTAAATCACCCCACAAAAGCTCGTGCCAATCCATTTTTTACAATTTAAAAAGCAACTTTAAGCATTTGATTTAGAAGGCTCGTCATGAGAACCTTTCCTGTTTTCGTCTTCATCTAGTTTTTTGAAACTTTCTTCAATGTCTTTTTCAAAATCACGTTTGTCAGAAGTAATCCGACTCAAGTTAATATAGACTCCATCGGATATTTCTTTCACATTCGATCCTTTTTCAGTCGATTGTGCTGATTGGTTGTTTTTCATAGCTTTCGATTTTTATTTTTTTCGGCCACTGTGATTTTGTTCCGCGTTCCAATCCGTTAAACTATCTTCTAAATCCCGGTAATCTTTCTCCTCACTAACTTTCCTTTCAACAGGTTTAGAAGTTGTGGATTCGGATTTAGAAGGTGTTTTTTTGGTGTTTGAAATTTTCATAGCAATTTTTTTGAAGCAAATCACGCCTGCAACAAATTTAGACTACACTCGCGTAAACGCTTTATGCTTTTGAACCTATATATTGCAACATTTCAACACTTTATTTACTTTTTCCAAATGGCATTACAGTAATAATTTTTAGAATCGAAAAAATAAGATTGTTTGTGAAATCCAATTCTCGTAGCAATTCTATCAATATCGTATACCGCGAATTTTTGAGAAAGCTCCATGTCAATGGCTTCAAACGCATCAAAGTAAATGGAAGTTCCATCGCCAAATTTAACTTCTTGCGCTACTTGACTGATCAAAAAGCTACGACAGGCTCCAGTAAGTGGATTGTAAATTGGAAAATGCTCAAATTTGGAACGGTCAAAATTAGCCGCTAATTCCTGATTAATTCGGTCTAATAAATTTAAATTAAATTCTCTTGTTATTCCTTCTGAATCATTATAGGCTTTCAGAATCGTATGTGGATTTTTTTTCAAATCAAATCCAATTAGCACGACGTCATCCGATTGAATTTCATCGTACAATTTTCGCAAAAAATCATGCGCTTCATGAAGTTCAAAATTCCCAATGCTTGATCCTAAAAACAGGATTACTTTCTTTCGCTTTGAAATCCGATGCGCTTCTAAAACTTGTTCTAAATATTCACCCGTTAATCCATGGACTTTCAGATTCGGAATTCGCTTTGGCATTTCGTTTTCCAAATAGGAAATCATCGTTGACGAAATATCAATAGGGTAATAGGTAAAATCGGCTTCTGCATTTTGCCATTCTCTTAGTAAATACGTTGATTTTGTGGCATCTCCAGCACCTAATTCTAATACATCAAAAGGTTCGTTATTGGATGCTAATGCTTTCGCCAACTCTTTGGTTTGCTGAGAAAAAATTTCATTATCAGCATTCGTCAAATAATAATCATCGCAAGCCATTATTTTTTGAAAAAGAATGTCGCCTTTTTCATCGTAGAAATATTTAGAAGGAAGTGATTTTGGCGTGCTTTTTAAACCTTCGTAGATATCATTTTTAAAAGTATTTTTAGTCATAAATAGTTTATTGGGCAAGTCGGATTCCGGTAAACTGCCATTGTAAATTGGTTTGAAAAAAGTTTCGGTACGTTGGTCTAGAGTGATTTTCTGCGGTTGCAACAGAAGCACCACGAAGTACCATTTGGTTAACCATAAATTTGCCATTGTACTCGCCAGTTGCGTCGTCCGCTTTAGTAAATCCAGGATAAGGAAGATACGCACTTTGTGTCCATTCCCAGCGTTTTCCCCATTCGAAATACCCATTGGCAACTTCCCATTCGGCTTCGGTTGGCAATCGTTTTCCTGACCAAGAAGCAAATGCAAATGCTTCGTAAAAATTAATATGAGTAACGGGAGCGTTTAGGTCAACAACTTGCAACCCATTCAAGGTATAATTGTGCCATTGATTTTCAATGAAATACCAATACATCGGTGCTTTTGAATTGTTTTTCTGAACCCAATCCCAACCTTCTGAATGCCAATGACGGAAATTTTCATAACCACCTTCATTCATAAACTCAAGATATTCTCGATTGGTTACTAATTCGGAAGCAATTTGATAAGTATTCAAATAAACCTTGTGTTTATTGAGTTCGTTGTCAAAGCAAAACCCTTCGCCTTCAAAACCAATTTCATAAACGCCTTCATCAATTGAAATCCATTTAGAAGTTTTAACTTCAGATTTTGCTGTTTGATCCACTTTTAAATACGGAGGAAATAACGGGTTGTTTCCTAAAATATATTTAATGTCAGTGACTAATAATTCCTGGTGTTGCTGTTCGTGTTGCAACCCAAGTTCTAAGATTGAAGCTACTTCATCGGGATAATTTGTTTGCAAAAAAGCCTCCATCGCTTGGTCGACATATTTTCTATACTGATACACATTTTCAACCGAAGGTCGACTCAAATTTCCTCTATCCGTTCGAATCACTCGTGCACCAATACTTTCGTAGTAACTGTTGAAAATGTAATTATAATTGGCATCAAAAACTTTGTAATCGGCAAAATAGGGAAGGAGAATCATGGTTTCAAAAAACCAAGTGGTATGTCCCAAATGCCATTTCGGTGGACTCACATCAACGACGGGTTGGACCACATAATCTTCAATTTCAAGTGGTTTGCAAATACATTCCGTTTGTTGTCGAATTTTGCGAAAGCGTGTTGAAAAAGTAGTTTTCGCTGTATGAAATTCGGCAGTTGTAGTAGTAGGATGGTGGAGATTGTAAGACATAGCATTTTGAATCATTTGCTTGACGCCAAAATAAATTGGGTTGCAGCATTAATTTTGTCTTACTAATTTAGAATTTTTATATTAAAGTGGAGGGATTTTTAACAATACTTTTCGAGGTGTTTAGGTAAAGCGAGTACTTAAAATTATTGCTTTTTAGCTACAAATTTACCAGTCAATAAAAAAATAAGACCCGCACCTCCTAAGAAACCACCTAGGAAAGAATTTACATCATTCTCAAAATAAAAATAGATTATTACCGCTGCTAAAAGCAGTATCAGGCCAACTATTCTCGCTTTATTCATAACTAAAAAATTGGTTTATTAATTAAAATTCATTGACTAACACTTCTCTCAACACAACTGCTTGATTCATTGTACTATTTTTAGCACCATATAAAAGCGTTACTTTTTGAATAGTAGTAATTTGGCGTATTTTGTCTAATTCTGCAGTTTGTTGTTTTAGTTCTTCTCTATATTTTACTTCAAATTCGAGAAATCGTTCTTCTTTATGATCAAACCATTTTCGAAGTATTGTCGATGGAGCAACGTTTCTATTCCAATCATTTAGTTGAGCTGCTTGTTTTGCAATTCCACGTGGCCAAATTCGATCCACTAAAATGCGGTAGCCGTCATCAGCTGAAACTTCGTCGTAAATTCATTTTATAGCAATAGGATGCACGATAAGTAATTTAATTTGCTTTCGACTTTCGACTAAATCTACCCGAAAACAAGAGTGCTAATCCACCACCACCAAAGAATCCCATTAAGAAATCATTGCCGTCATTTTCAAACGCAAAGTATAAAACGATTGCGATAACAATCATTATAAGTCCCACTAATCGTGCTTTATTCATAGTACCCTATTATTTATGAAGCACAAGTTAAATATTTCTTCTTAATAATGAATTCTAACACACACTTTATTCTAACTATATTGGAATTTACAACCAGAACGCGTCTTCGTCATTATCCACAAACTTCTCTTCTGTGTGGTGAATTCTAACTTGTTCCAATTGTTCTTCACTTGCCACTTCTTGAATTTCATTGAATAAAACACGTTCTTCAAACCGAATGTGACTTTCTAATTCTTCTTCAATCAAATGAATGTTTTTCACCAAATCAGTATCAGATTCAAAAAGACGCATTAATCTTCGGTGTTCCGTAAGTGCTTTTTTTACTAATTCATGTTCGTTTCCAAGAATAGGGAAAATATGCTTTTCTTCAATTTCAAAATGAGGTAAAAGGTGTTCGGTATAAAACCAATCTAAATATTTTTTAATTCTAATAGGTTCCACTTCTTTCTTGACACCGGCTCTGATTTTCCAAGAAAGCAATAAGCCGTGATGGTGTTCACGACTTATTGCTTTTAGGTTTTCATTTCTTTTGATAGGCTTTTTTGTAGGCATTATATAAATGTTTTTTCGAGTTCAATTGCTTTAGGGAACAAGATATTGTTTTCTAGATGGATGTGCAAATGCAAGTCTTGTTCAAATTCTTTCAAAAGTGCAAAAGTCACGCGATACGTATTGCAAGCATCTTCTGGTGGCGTGTAATTATTGCTTAATTCATCAATCAATCTAAAGCGTTCGCCTTCATTTGTATGTTCGTCCATCATCGCTTGAATGGGAAACTGAATGGATTCAAAGTTAGGCATTGCCACTTTTGTACCTGCTTCTTTCGCTTTTACCATTTTTCTGATGAAAGGGAAAACCATTAATTCTTCCTTTTTCATGTGCATGGCAAGTTCTCCTGCTGTTGCATTGAAATGTTCACTTATCTCATGTAATTCGGGATGACGACCTCCGTGAACACGGCAAATTTTCTCCAAATAAGGTTTGATTTCAGTCGTTTTTTGTTCTACATAACGGTGGTGTTTCTTCTCGATGTATTCGGCAAGTAAATCTAATGGCCAACTCTGATAGTCAAGAGCACTGTCGGTTTTTGAATTTAAAAGCTCATTTAAATCGCCTACAACTAATTTGCCGTCAATGTTCTTTGCTTCGCAAGCGTCGTTAATTGTTCTGTTTCCTTGGCAACAAAAATCGATATTGTGTTTTTTAAATACGGATGCAGTTCGGTAGTCATTTGCTACCAATTCTCCGATGATTTGATCTTCTTGTATATTCATGATGTGTTTTATTATGGTTTACTGAATAATTTTATTTTAATAAATCTTCTACAGACTAATGTTCATTACAACATAGAAAGCAGCCCAACCCACAAACGCAACCAACAGTATCCACAACCAACTGGGAATAGTTTGCGGTGTTTCGCTACCTTCAATTATAAATTTTTTCTGGTCGCCTTTATCATAAGCATTAATCATCAACGGAACGGTTCCGTCAACGACTGCATTTTCTGATAATCCTTCAATAGAAATCGCAGGACCATTTCGGACAATGAATTTTATTTTGCGAATTCCTTCGCGACCTAATGCGGATTTACTCACCATTTTCAAGGTGTGTTCGCCGTCTGTTAATTTTCTTGTATCCAATTCAAATTGAACAGGTGCTAACAATTCAGCAATGGGTTGTAAATCGTCGTCAATGAACAGTGAAACTTTACTTTTATCTTCTTGCATCGTGTTAGTTGTTTAAAATGGATTGTTTAATATGGTCTGTGTTTTTTTCTCCTGGTTTGATTAGAAATTTCAAAGAAAAAACCAAGGTCAAAACTGTGATTAAAGTGATTACGCCAATGATGACCCAATCCCAATTACTACCTGGGCCGCCACCGTGTGTTAATCCTTGCGTGATTTTAGGTTGCTGTTTTTCGCAAGCCGGACAAGCATATAAAGCTAAATTCAAGCAGAAAAATGCGAGTACTGCCAACTGATATTTTAGTTTATTTTTCATCGCTTTATTTATTTAATGGATTCCATTATTTTCTTCACTTCTTCTAACGACACCGGTTTAGCATCGTTGCCCCAACTTGACCTTTCGTGATTAATAATCGCCGTTACTTCTTCAGCAGTCAAATTATTATCGGTTCCCACAGCGTTCATTACTGCATATTCTGCTCTTGCATCGTAACCTTTCATTATGATGGTTACAAATAAATCTAAATCATCACCTAAAACAATTGGACTTCCTTTAATTGGCGGAAAAGCGCCTTTCAATCCTTCGCCATTAGCTTGGTGACAAGCTGCACAATTTTGTGTGTAAAGTGCGCCACCGTCAGGCAAATTGGCTACAGCCGAACCGCCTGCCACAACAGGAACTTCTTTTTTCTTGTACAAAAATTCCATTGGAAGTTTACCGTCCGGAAGAGGAGTTTGTTTTAGACTTTGCAGATAATTAACCAACTGAATAGCTTCTTTGGTTGCCACTACTTTTCCGTTGATTCCTTTGCTAAATTCATCCGGAACAACAACTTCCACTTCATCCTTGCCAACGGTTTGTTTGATTTCAAAAAGCCAAGGATAAGCCGGCATGATTGATGATTTCACAACCGCACGAGGTTGGTAAAGATGAAGTAAATTCCAAGCCATACTTGGTTGACGCGTTCCAATATTCGTTAAATCCGGTCCTGTTCGTTCAGTTCCCATCAATGTCGCCGTATTTCTCAAGAAGTCGATTCGTGTATTTGCGGCATAATCAGCTGCAATTCCTGGTCGGCTTCCCCACGGTTTGTCCATGTCTACATTTCGAACTTGTTGCGTATGACAAGCGACACACCCGTTTGCGATGTAACTCAATTTTCCTTGATGTGCATCAGCACTCATTGGTTCTGCATTGGGCAAAGGAGCATTATCCATTTGGTTATTCAATGCGGGAAGAATGGCCACAAAGATTGTCAAGAGGACAAATAAACCCAAAGCGGATAAGAATAGTTTTTTATGATTGTCGAAAAATTCCATTTCTTGTAAATTAATTAGTTAGACCTTGATTGTCCAATTCTTGTTGTTCCAATTCTTTTTTAGCTCTCAAAATATCAATTGCCGAAGTCGGAATGATAATGTCATCGTTTCGCTTAATCATTCTGTAGAAATTATAAGCAAATAAGATATGCGACAACCACATTAACGAACCACCGATGGCACGCCACAACCAGTACGGCGCCATTAATTCGACACTTTCAATAAATGGTTTTCCATCAATCCACATCAATCCACGAAGTGTTGAACCGTACATTAATGGGAATGTATAAAACAATAAGCCGATTAATGCCAACCAGAAATGCGCTCCAACTGTAATTTGCGGTGGTTCTTTTCCTGTTAATCTTGGCACAAGCGTATAAATGAATCCCCAAAGCATAAAACAGATAATTCCGTACATGGTTAAGTGTGAATGCGCGACTGTAAAATCAGTAAAGTGCCAAACTAAATTTGTAAATCTAAACGCTTCTGCAGTTCCTTGTAGCGAACCTGTGAAGTAAAATATAATTCCAATTAAGTAAAATGGAAGCGTATAACTGCTTGATAATTTGTGCCAAGAACCTTTAAAAGTCATTAAGAAATTTGTCGTTCCCGCAACTACAGGAATCACCATTCCAACACTTCCCACGATGGCAACTGTTTGCAACCACCACGGAATCGCACTAAAAATAAAGTGGTGTGTTCCAATTAAAGTGTAAAATAAGATCTGTGTCCAAAATGCCAAAATTCCCAAACTATACGAATAAATAGGTCTGTTTAATTGTTGTGGTAGGAAATAATACATCAAACCTAAACTGAAAAGCATAAACCACATTCCAACGCCTTGGTGCATGTAATATCCTTGAACGATGGTTTCGCCCAAACCATTTTGCCAAGTTGGCCAATACGCAACAATTGCAATTACCAGTACAAACATCATTGCGGAAACGATGTACCAGTTAGAAACGTAAATCTCCTTGGTGGTTTTTTTGGCAATTGTTTTTATAAAATTGTAAAGTGAAATAATGACTGCGATTCCGAACAATGCCATAACCGGCCAAACATATTCTCTATATTCTCCGCCACTATTATTGATTCCTGCCATAAGGCAAAGTGTTCCAAGAACTACCGAAGCATTAATCAGGATAAGTGAATAATAACCGGTTTTAATACTGTGAAGTGCGACATTACTTACTCTCGCTACCACATAATAACCGAGTCCAATCATGGCAATGGAAGCCCAACCCCAAAATACGGCATTGGTATGAACCGGTCTTAATCGACCAAAACTCAACCAACTGATATGGTCTGCATCAGGAGCGACAAATTTAATTCCCAAGTATTCTCCAACAGTTGTTCCGAATACAAGCCAAAAAGTAGCACAACCCAAATACCACAGAATCATTGTGGTCAATTGCGGGTCGACATCGTGTTTAGGTTGACTTTTTCGTTTTTCTTCAATGAAACGAACACTTCCTGCTTCATTAATATTATTAATCAATCCTTTTGAATCGACGGCAGGGGAGTTGCCCGAAAGTTCATAATTTGAAAGGCCGTATTCTAATTCTTTTTTGCGTTGTTCTAATTTGGACACTTGTTCCGGATCTAAATCTTTGACATACGCGTTAAAACGTTCTAATTCTTTTTTCTTGAGAAATTTTTCCATGATGGAATACAATTTCATGATTAGAATTCCAATACCGATTAGGACGGGTATTAGAATCAGTATAATCGTGATGATGATTCCGGATTCACTAAAGATGTTGGTAGTTTTCATTGTTGTCGTTGTGGGATGTTTCTATCCTCTATTAAATTAAAAATTTTGTTACCTTTTCAAGAAGGTGAGTCCTTTTTCTAAATCGTCGGCAAGTGCTTTAACGGTCGTCCTCTCGAGCATCATTTTGAGTTCTTCGCGGATGAGTTTGAATTGATCGTGTAACGGACAAGGCATTTCTTCGTTGCATTTGCTTAACCCTAAACCGCAACCCGTATAAATGTTGTCGCCGTCAATTACCTTTACGATGCTGCTTAATTTGATGCAATTCAACTCTTCTTTATCCATAGAAAAACCACCTAGAGGTCCCTTCCCAGAGTTGATGATTTTATTGCGTGAAAGTAATTGAAGAATTTTGGAAGTATATGCTTCGGGAGATTCGATGGCGTCGGCCACTTCCTTTAAACCTACTTTTCGGTCCAGTTGGGATTGTTCTGCAATATAAATGCAGGCTCTAATTCCGTACTCACAAGCTTTTGAAAACATAGATTTGAATTTTCGGTTTTACAAAGGTAAGTTATTTTTTTAGTAGTGGACAAGTTTGTCTGATACTATTTTTTGACTACATGAATATTTTAATTTCAAATAAAAGCTAAAATTCCTAAATATCAGTCACTTGTTCTTACGCTTTTAATTTAAAAAAAAGCACAAAAAAGGGCATTGTCTTTGAACAACACCCTTCAGCATTCTATTTTAAAAAAACAATTATTTCCCGAACATTCCGCCTAAACTGTCTTTAATTCCGTCGGCCATATTGCCTAAAGAAGAAGTATCGCCTTTCAGCAAACCATCTAATTGTCCGCCCATTCCTGCGGGAAGTTTTTCCTTTAGGAAATCGGTAACTACATTTACGGCAGTTTCTGCTTGTTCGTTCGAAATTCCTGTTTTTTCAGTAATCATTTTGATTATTTGTTCCATATAGTATGTATTTTAAATTTATAAATATTATTTTAATTACTCTTCACCAACCCGGAAGGATACTTTACAAATTACACCCCACGAATGAATCTTTCCGTCTTTAACGTGCACTTTAGTGTCTTTAATATAAACAGAATCAATATTGCGAACAGTTTTTGAAACCTCTGTTACTGCTTGTTGTACTGCGTCTTCAATTCCTTTTGTAGATGATGCGATTACTTCGATAACTTTTACAATTGCCATAATTTTTTAATTTTAAATGATTATTAATTTTATTGGTTGATTTATAGTTCGGATTTTAAATACAAGATGATTTTAAAAAAACTTCGTAGTTAAAAAACCGATTCTTAAAGATAGTAATTTCTTTTGAGGAGGGAAAGGTCGATTAAAACTTTTAATATTTTTTTGACATTATTTGGTGGATGAAAAATCTTTACCGCAAAGTTTCGCCAAGTTTACAAGTGTAGGTTTGATTTTGATCCGATTTAAGTTCGCAAGGAGATTTGCCTTAAAATGGAATGAGAGGAAATTATGAAGTAATAGCGATTATATTATAAACCTTACCTAACCGAATTCTTCAAAATAGCATACACTAATTCCTTGGATACTTTCTGATCGGCTAATTGATTCCGAACTTCTTCAAAAGTTACTTTAAAATCACAACCACTTTTATAACCGCTACATCCATAAGCCGTTTTTCCTTTTAAAACAGTTCCATTCTTGCATTTCGGACAAGTTAAAGAGTCGGGAGTTGGTTTCTCAATTGTCTTTTTTGGTTCTAATTTTAGTTGGAAGTTTTCATCAAAGCGAAGCAAACCTTCCACAGTTCCATTTTCTGTTTTGAAATCTTTTAAATTTACTGTCGAACCTTTTTGAAGTAATCGAACATACTGATTCTCCGATATTTTTTTGTCGGCAAAAGTAAAAGGCAGTTTAAAATCACAACCTGATTTGTATTCGCTGCATCCGTAAGCCGATTTTCCTTTTAGTAAATTTCCTTTTTTGCATTTCGGACACGTTTCAGCAGAAATTCCTGAAGTTTTTTTCTTTTCAACGACAGCTACTTTTTTCGGTGTATTTTCAGTGTGTGAAATATTCGCGCCTTTACGTTCCAATCGAACTTCAGCAACTAAATTGTCCACCATCTGCTTCATGTTTCTGATAAAAGCAGCAGCAGTAAATGTTCCTTTCTCAATGTCTTTCAACTGTTTTTCCCAAGAACCTGTCAGTTCTGCCGATTTCAGTAGTTCATTCTGAATCGTATCAATCAATTGAACGCCGGTTGGAGTTGGCAACAGCTGTTTTTTATTTCGAACAATATATTGCCGCTTGAACAAAGTTTCAATAATATTCGCTCGAGTGGATGGTCGGCCAATTCCGTTTTCTTTCATCAAATCGCGTAAATCTTCGTCGTCAATTTGCTTTCCTGCCGTTTCCATCGCTCGTAATAACGAAGCTTCTGTATAGTAATTTGGCGCTTTTGTTTCTTTTTCTAAAAATGAAGGTTGATGTGGTCCTTTTTCGCCGACGGTAAAACTTGGTAATAAGTCCGCTTCTTTTTCAACGGCATTTGGGTCTTCAAAAACAATGCGAAATCCTTTCTTCAGAATTTCTTTTCCAGTTGCTTTGAATTGAACTTCAGCTGCCTTTCCAAAAACTGTCGTATTGGCAACCAAACAATCGTCGTAGAAAACTGCAATAAATCGTTTGGTAATAATATTGTAAACCAGTTGTTGGTTGTATTGTAAATTTTGCTGAATCCCCGTTGGAATAATAGCATGGTGGTCCGTTACTTTTTTGTCGTTGAAAACTTTCGGTGACTTCTTAATTTTCTTTGCTAAAAGTGGCTGCGTCAAATTGGCGTAAGCCGTCAACTTTTGCAAAATACCAGGTACTTTTGGATAAATATCGTTAGGCAGGAAAGTCGTATCCACTCTTGGATAAGTAATTACTTTTTGCTCGTACAAAGTTTGTGCAATCTTCAACGTGTCTTCCGCTGAAAAGCCAAATTTGGTATTGCAATATACTTGCAAACCAGTTAAATCAAAGAGTTTTGGTGCAAATTCATTTCCATTCTTTTTTTCAACAGCGACAATTTCAAAATCACTTTCTTGGACTTTTTGTGCCAATAATTCACCCGCATCTTTTTTCAAAAGACGACCTTCTTCATAGCTGAAAAGCGTGTCTCGATATAAAGTTTGCAATTCCCAATACGGTTGAGGTTTGAAGTTTTCTATTTCTTTAAAACGGTCCACAACCATTGCCAATGTTGGCGTTTGCACTCTTCCAATAGAAAGAACTTGTTTGTAACCGCCGTGTTTGACCGTATACAATCGGGTAGCATTCATTCCTAAAAGCCAGTCGCCAATCGCTCGAGAAAAACCTGCATAATACAAATTATCGTAATTGGCAGACGGTTTTAAATTCTCAAAACCTTCCCGAATTGCTTCTGTAGTCAATGATGAAATCCACAATCGTTGCACTTCACCTTTGTAATTGGCTTCGTTCATCACCCAACGTTGAATGAGTTCTCCTTCTTGTCCAGCATCGCCACAATTGATAACCAAATCGGCTTTGTCAAAAAGACTTTTTATAATTTTAAATTGCTTCAAAATTCCGGCATTGGGAACGACTTTGGTCTCAAACTTTTCAGGAAGCATCGGTAAGTTGTTCAAATCCCAACTTTTCCAATACGGTTTGTAATCGTTCGGTTCTTTTAGCGTGCACAAATGACCAAAAGTGTAAGTAACCGCATAACCATTGCCTTCATAATAGCCATCTCGTTTGGTATTCGCTCCTAAAACGGATGCAATTTCTCGTGCGACACTTGGTTTTTCAGCAATACAGACTTTCATTTTGGAGTGGAATTTTGGAAGCGCAAAGTAAGAAATTGAATTCTTAAAAAGGTCTAAAAATTAAGGTTTAAAGTTTAAAGGTTTAGGTTTTAAAGTTTGAAGTTTTGGAAGGCAAAAATTTAATTTACTTTATCGAAACCTCTATCTTTTCAGGTAATTGTACAATCTTTTGTAGCTCAAGTCTTTCAATCTTTCAATCCTTTTTTACAAAACTAATTCTTGAAACAATTTCTCAAAAGTTCCATCTAAATCTTCGGACAATCCAGCATGTGGTCGCGAAGTTTGCAGTACTGAACTTCGCACCGCCGTCAACCATCGAAAGCGTTCGGGTGTTTCTAACTGTCCAATTCTTCCTCCTAGTTTGTTTCCTTTAGCTGTATTTTGAAACGATTCGAGATAAGTTTTTACATCTTCAAGCTCGATTTCAGTATTGAAAAGATTGAACTTCGATTCGTTGATTTGAAATTCCATGCGGATGTAGCGTTGTCTTTTGCAAAACAAAATGAGGCCGACATTGATGAACTCTTCGCGTTCTACTTTTGGCACCACGCGAACTACGGCATACTCATATAAGTGAGGCTCTTGCATTTTGTGCTTGGTTTACAAAAGTATTTGCGTGTGATTTTCGCAACACTAAAAATTGATAATAAATAGCTCGTATTTCGTCAGGAGTTTGTTCGTTTCCTTCCCAATCCAACCAGTCATCGGGAAGATGATCAACAATGGATTTTAACTTTTCGTCGGTTAAAAGTGTTTGAAATTCTGTATTGATTTCTTCAAGTAAAGTCGCTTGCGGAAGCAACACATGATCTTTAATTAACGCAAACGGACTCATCGCGTGCTTTTCCCAATTCTCCCACGAATGGTGAAAATAGAAAGCGGCTCCATGGTCAATGAGCCATAATTCTTTGTGCCAAAGTAAAAGGTTGGTATTTCGAAAAGTGCGGTCGACATTCGTAATAAAAGAGTCGAGCCAAACTACTTGCGAAGCTAATTTGGCATCAACTTCTTGTGTATTGGGATCAAAATTTAAAGCACCCGAAAGAAAGTGCAAACCTAAATTAAGTCCACGACTTTTTTGTAATAATTCTTGAATTTCCTCATCAGCTTCGGTGCGACCAAAAGCTTCATCAAGTTCAATAAAAACCAACTCAGGAACGGGTAAACCCATTGCTCGAGCGATTTCACCACCTAAATATTCGGCTATTAATGCTTTTGTTCCGTGACCGGCACCTCGAAATTTGAGTACGTATTTAAAATCGTCATTGGCATCAGCCAAAGCCGGTAACGAACCGCCTTCGCGAAGTGCTTGAATGTATCGCGTAACGTGAACTGTTCTTAATTTCATTTCTAATTGGAATTAAAACCATCAAAGAGAAAAGCTCTCGATTTGGCAGACACAAAAATACAGCTTATTTTTTCTTAACCATCGCAAATAATCCAGCAATAGCAACGACTACACCAATAATTAAAAAGGTCAATCCCGTTTTATCTTCCATTCCAAAGAATTCTTTGATTTCAGATCCCGCTGAATTCATGTGGTTGAATCCGTAACCTGCTAGTGCGATTCCTACTACTAAAATGATGATTCCTGCTGCGTTTTTCATAATGTTTTGTTTTTATTGGTTAAAAATTTTATTAAAACTAACTAAATTTAAATAGAATTGCAAGATAATTTTTGAAAGGAGTGGAAGATAGAAGGATAGAAAGATAGAAGGATTGACAATTATTCAAAGAAAAAACTCGAAGCTTTTCAACTCCGAGTTTTATCTATTAAATAATTTTATTTTTTATAAGAAGAAATATCCCACTGAAAATTGGAATACTGAATTTTTATTACTGTCGTTCAGTCCCTTAATTTCGTTTACATCTGATAAACCAAAATTATAACGCGCTCCAAAATTCAGTCCATTATCCAATTTATATCCTAAACCGACATTTAGACCTAAATCTACTTTCGCTAAATTATCTTTGACATCGTTACCTAAATATTTAGCAGAAACTAAAAAGCCAACTTGCGGTCCAGCTTCAAGACTTAAACCTTTTGCTACATAATATTTCGCCATCAATGGAACATTAATATACCTTAGTTCTATAATATCATCATTAAAACTTGTTCCCTGACCAGAAAATAATACTTCGGGTTGGAACGAAAATTTCTCTGTTAACTTTATTTCCGCCATTGCACCAATGTGAAATGCGGTTACTGCATCAAAAGAACTTGAATTATCACCCGTTGCCGTTGCGATATTAATACCTCCTTTAAGTCCGTAGTTCAAGTCTTGTGCGTTCATACTTGCAAATCCCAAAATAGTAAAGGCTGCGACTGTCAAAATTTTTTTCATCTTGTTTGTTTTAATGATTTATTTAAGCCAAATTAAAAACATTATCTTACTACGAAAATTGATTTTAAAGTAGTTTTAACGAATTTAACTGTAAATTAAGAATTAAATTAACGTAATAACTTCTAATGATGGAGATAACGCTTCATTCCATAGCTGTGAAGTGAAGTTAAATACCAAAGGACTTTTAAGTTTTGCCGTTTAATAGAATATTGCAAATATAAAATAGAGACTTTATCGGGAGTAGTTTAACTACGAAAGAAGGAAAATATTTTAGCAATTAAAAAGTAGGTATCAAATCGCATTCATCTGCAATTTTTTATAGTACCTTCACTTTTAAATAAATTATAGTGCAAATGACTTGGCTCATTCTTATTCAAATTCTATACGGTCTCTTGGTTTTTTTAGTAATTGCGAAAGTGTTGTACGACACCCGAAGTGGAACGAAAGCGCTGGCATATATTCTGTTTATTGTCTTGGTACCGGTAGTAGGAATGGTGTTTTACTTTTCCTTTGGTATCAATTACAGAAAGAAAGTATTGTACGACAGAAAGATGGTTGACGACGAAGTACTGCTGCAGAAGATTATAAATAAAGTGCGCAATTATTCGCAAGAAGTAGCCGATTCACATTTGATGAACAAGCAATATCGTGGCTTAGCAAAGCTGATTTACAATGTAGGGAATAGTCCGCTGACTGCAAATAACAAAGTCGAATTGTTGCGCAATGGTGAAGAAAAGTTTCCCAAAGTTCTTGAGGCACTTCGGAATGCGAAATCAAGTATTCATTTAGAATATTACATTTATGAAAATGATACAACAGGCAATCAAATTGTGGATGTATTAATTGAAAAAGCAAAGGAAGGAATTGAAGTTCGCTTTATGTACGATGATTTTGGAAGCCATGGATTGAAAAATAATATCATTAAGCGACTGACCGAAAATGGTGTACAAACGGCTCCTTTTTATAAAATTAAACTTTATGCGTTCGCTAATCGGATCAATTACCGGAACCACCGTAAAATCATTGTTATTGATGGATTGACTTCTTTTGTGGGTGGAATTAACATAAGTGATAAATATCGGAATGATTTAGATAACGGAAACAAATTGTTTTGGCGTGATACGCATTTGATGCTTCAAGGTCCGGCAACTTTTTATTTGCAATACACTTTTTTGTGTGATTGGAATTATTGCAGCAATCAAAAATTAATATTCGATCCGAAGTATTTTCCTACGCCAGAAAATCAACAAGAAATTGAGGGCGAAATTGTCCAAATTGTTTCTTCAGGTCCCGATTCTGATTTGCCTTTAATTTACTATTCTTTGATTGATGCTTTGGCTTCAGCCAAAAAACAAATTTGCATCACAAGTCCGTATTTTATTCCCAGTGAAAGCTTAGTAGACGCGTTAATTATGGCATGCGAAAAAGGAATAAAAGTCAAAATTCTTGTGCCAGGCATTTCCGACTCCAAAATGGTGAATGCTGCAGCTCGAGCGTATTACACCGAAATTTTGCAACACGGTGCCCAGATTTATTTATACAATAAAGGATTTGTGCACGCCAAAACAATGGTCGTGGATGAAGATTTGGCCATCATCGGTTCAGCAAATATGGATTACCGCAGTTTCGATTTGAATTTTGAAGTGAATGCAATGGTGTACAGTTCTAAAATTGCACGCCAACTCCTTGTGGCTTTTGAAGATGATTTGAGTTTCTCAGCGAAAATTGATGCAAAAGCATGGCTCGCGCGACCAAAAAGGTTTCACCTCTGGGAGAAATTAGTGCGGTTGTTATCGCCCTTTTTATAGTATTTATTTTAGTAAAAAAAAGGAACTAAAACCACCTTTACGAAATTTAGAAAAAGCATCAACAGCACACGCCAGGAGTAGCGTAACCGCCCCGATATAAGCAATGTTCGCTACATTTTCGGCGGCTTCTTGATTCCGAACGCCAATGGCAATCAATGCCCAAGCACCCACAACTGCAAATTCACGTAAGTTTCTGCTTTTAATTGCCCAAATGTTGACCAGTACTGCTACCACAATCATAACAATTGCCCAATTGTCTGCTGCAATTCCAAAGCCGTCCCAATTGATTTTAAATAAATAGGCTGAAATGTTCGCGATACTTGCCACAGTTACCCAACCCGCATAAAAAACAAACGGCCAAGCTATAAAAATCATTTTTGTGAACGGTTCTAAATCCAACTCTAATCGGCATCTAAAGATAATTTGCAGTAGCGAATAAAGAAGGAGCAGGATGAACAAACACGAAAGTCCCGTATAACCATAAATCCAGAGAAATACCCAAGCGCTATTGGCAATGCAAGAAATAACAAACCACCATCCAATCTTTAAAACGACTTCATCCGATGAGGTATTTGACGAAAATAAACTCTTTCCTTGGTAGAAAATAAAGCCAATAAGGAGTAGATAAATAAATCCCCAAATGGCAAAAGCATAACCCGCTGGTGTAAATAAGGTGGTCAAACCATTAGATACATCACCAATCGTTTTGCCGTTGAGCAAACCAGTATTCGATAAATAATTAATGATTATAGTAGCAACTAAGGCGATTCCGTTGGCAATTTGTAAGGTGCGTTTCATAAATGGTTTTTATTGAATTTAAAATTACAATATTTTAGAATTAGAAACACTAAATATGGAAAGTGAATTTTTATCACGAAAAAGAAAGGTATTTTCACACTGATTGCACCAATTAACACAGATTGAAAATAGTTTGATGTGTTTTGATGATGTTCAAAAAAGGTACTAAATCGTTGATGAATTAAATAATTTTAAAAAATTGGTAACATTCGTATGAAGAAAAATAATCGTGGTGTTGCATTTATTTGAAGACAACTAATTATTTAAAGACATTTTAAATTGTTGATTTTAAAGGCTGTAATTCTTAAATTTATTATAAAAAAAATAAGACCACGGCTAATAATTTGTAATTTAGATACCGTTTCAAAAACGAAACACACTCTATAATCAAAAATTCAACGCTATGAATGACAGAAGAATCTCCGAAAAAATGGAACAATTACTCAACAAACAAATGACACGCGAGGCTTATCAAGCACAAGTGTATTTGTCTTACGGCTCTTGGGCAGAAGTAAATAGTTTTCCAGGAATTTCGACATTTTTATACAAGCACTCGAACGAAGAGCGCGAACACATGTTTAAATTTTTAAAATATATCAATGATAGAGGCGGAAAAACCACGATTGAGGCGATTCCGGCTGCTCCTGTAAATCCAAAAAATATTGGCGAATGCCTGAATGCAATTTTAAAACATGAAATTGAAAATTCTAAAGAAATTGATAAAATCGTCAATTTAGCACACGAAGAAAAGGATTGGGCTACGTTTAATTTTGGACAATGGTTTGTAAAAGAGCAGATTGAAGAAGAAACGTTAATTAAAGACGTGATCGATAAATACAATTTGGCTTCGACCGAAACGGCGAAGAATAATAACTTGTATGAAATGGATAAAGATTTAGCCGTTGCTTCTCAAGAGGGAACTTTGCCTCGAGAAGAAACGCTTTAAGTTTGTTTTTAAATGGGTGAAAAAGGGTGTGGAATTAAATTTTACATCCTTTTTTTTTTGTTTGAAATATTAATTTCCTTGCAGCCGTTTCCATAACTTTTGTAGTAAAAGTTTGCCGTCTCGCTTCGCTTTTGGAACTTCCACTACTGTGAAACTTCCGTCAGTATTTGGTTTGAATTCATAGCTAAAAGCAAACTGTGGATTATCCGGATTATCATTTAATAAGCCAAAACGCAAATCATTAAATAGAATCCTATCGTTTTGCTTATTCACAATATACCAACCTTCTGAGATTGTAGTCAGCTTTTTAAAATCCAATGCATTGCTAATTTTTTGTTCCATTAATTTGTCGCCTTTGTATAATTTGAATGAAATTGGTTTTGTATCAAATAGCGAATAATCACCTAATAAATAACCTTCGGCAGTTGCGATATTTGCATTCCATAGTATTGTGTTGAAAGCTGTTGGTTTAACGATGATTTCACGGTATGAAATGTTTTGGTTTTGCAGGGCGTTTTCAAATTTATGCAACGCAAATAATTTGATGCTACAACTGATAATAAGATAAGCAGAACTAATTATTATTCCTCGCCACATAAACGTGCTACGTAATATTTGTGTTTTGGATCGGTAGACATAAATGAGTGAAATTAGTAAAGGTATTGTATAAAATAGGTCTACTACAAATATGGTCTTCAACGCATAACGGTGCGACAAAGGCCACAGAATTTGAGTTCCCCATGATGTAAAAGAATCCAAAAGTACATGTGTAAATAAACCAAAAAAAGCTACAAGCGTTGCCCTCTGAATATTAATTTTCCCCCGTTCAATTTTGGCAATAGCCCAACCAAAAATAGGAGATACGAGTAAAAATAGAAATATAGAATGACTGATGCCCCGATGAATAGCGACTCCAGAAACGGGATCCATGAAAAGTCCAACGATTACATCTAAGTCAGGAAGCGTACCTAAAATAGCACCGTAAATAAAGGTTTTGTTTTTGAGTTGGCGTCCAGCGATAACTTCAACTGTAGCAATTCCTAAAAGTACTTGCGTAAATGAATCCATGGTTTAAATGTGTGGAATAATAGTAGGCTGCAAACCTATTAAAAAAGCCTTGGGTTGCAAAAGAATAGTAGCGAATTATTAAAATAAGATCGAAGAATACGACATGTTGTATGTTCTTTGGCAGACTAATTGCAAACAAATTCTTAAATTTAAAGAAACCATAAATACAAACTTCTAATTTTATAACTATGAACTTAAAAACCATCGGAATATTAGTCACGATTGTGCTCTTGCAAGCCTGCGGAACAAAGAAAAACACACACACTGCAAACAAGATTTTTTGGGTAAGCGGTTATAAAACCGAATGCGATGCTGGAGCTGGAAAAGGCGAATGCTTGTTAGTAACAACCGACTCTGATTTGGCGGAAGCCAAGTGGGAGAATTTCTATGCAACTATTGAAGGTTTCAGCTTTGAAGAAGGTTTTATGCAAAAAATTGAAGTGAAGGTAAAAGACGTATCCAATACTAAAATTGCTGCAGATCAATCCTCTTTAACCTATACACTCGTAAAAGCGTTGGACAAAACTAAGGATACAAGAATAGCTTTGCAAGGCGATTGGACGTTAAACAAAATTAGAGGAGTTGTTTTAAAAGAGTCCGATGAAATTCCACATGTGAACATCGATTTGACTAAAAATCGATTTTCAGGTAATAACGGGTGTAATAGTTTTTCGGGTGTGATTTATAATGTTACTTCTGATAAGTTGTTGTTTGAAAATACGTCAACCACACTGAGAGATTGTATGGATATGCCACTTACAGATGCATTTGATATTGCGGTAAAAGACATTTATGTTTATCAAGTGGAGCACAATATTCTGTCGTTCTGTAATAAGGCGAATGAAGAAGTTTTATCTTTTACCAAAAAATCACTTTCAACACCGGATATGAGAATACACGACATCTATGTTGCAGTAAAAATTAGAGGAGAAGCAATAGGACAGAGGGAAGAAATGCCACGGTTTGAAATCAATTTGAATACGATGGAAATATTTGGAAACAATGGTTGTAACGCTTTTAACGGAAAGATTACGTCTGTAACGGAAAGAAATATTACGTTTGGCGGCATGGCAATGACTCGAATGATGTGTCAGGACATGGTTCTTCCGGGTAAATTTGACCAAGCTTTACAACAAACCGCTAGTTATAAGTTTGAAGATTTGCATTTTACGATGTTCGACAAAGACGGAAAAGAATTAATAACTTTCCTGAAAGTGGATTAAATAAGTCACCAGATCATATCTATTAAGAACCGTTTTAGCGCTCTGCTAAAACGGTTTTTTTTTCTTTTTTGACCAAAAAGACCTAATTAGAACTAATTTTCAGCTTTTACAATCTCTAAACTGCTAAAGGACAAATATATCCTTTATTACTTTTAATAATATGATTTAAGTCATAATAGAGCTTTAATTTTCTCTTTTAATTTGCACTATTATAGAAGATAAAAAAGTCTTTTATTGTCTAACTAATCTTAAAATTATGTTATCAAAATCACAAGCAAGAACGTTTTTCCTGGGTGGTACTGTGGTAACCTTTCTGGTCTTTATAGGCCTGACGGTTTATTCCTTCATGCCCAGTAACGACCAGACGCACCATGAGAAGATTGATGCGCAAGTTATCCGAGGTAAGGAAATCTGGGAAAGTAACAATTGTATGGGTTGCCATACGATTATGGGTGAAGGAGGCTATTATGCTCCTGAATTGACCAAAGTTGTGGAGCGAAGAGGCGAAGGCTACATAAAAGCTGTGCTTCAATCGCCAATTCCATGGGGTCCAAAAGGACGTAAAATGGTGAAATACGAAATGAACGACGCTGATACGGAAGCGATGATCGCGTATTTCAAATGGATTGGTCAATTGGACTTGAATGGTTTTGACCGCGTAGTTTCTCCATTGGCACAAGATGAAGAAGAAGTAACTGAATAATTTAAAAGAAACATTATGAAATATAAATCTCAAAAAGTAGCGTATTGGTTCTTTGCTTTATGCATGTTATTGTTTGCATTACAAATTATCTACGGTTTTATCATGGGCTTTGCCCGTATCGGAATGGACGGTTTACACGACTGGATTCCATTTAACACAGCAAGAGCAGTTCACACGAATTTACTAGTAGTTTGGTTATTAACCGGATTTATGGGTGCGGCTTATTATATTATTCCGGAAGAAGCACAACGCGAATTGATGAGTGTAAAACTGGCATATGTACAATTAATTTCGCTTGCCATTGTTGGAGTCGCAGCCATTGTAGGTTTTCACTTCAATATTTGGGAAGGTAGAAAATTCCTTGAGATTCCACGTGAGCTTGACTTTTTAGTAGTAATCAACGTGTTGTTATTTTTAGGAATTATACTCACCACACTCTGGAAAGCAGAACGTCGAACTACAACAGCCTTGGTTTTAACTATGGGACTTGTTTTTGCAGCTTTGCTTTATTTACCTGGAATGATTTGGTTTGACAGTCAAGTAACGGATTCATTTTTCCGTTGGTGGGTTGTTCACCTATGGGTTGAAGGGGTTTGGGAATTGATTATGGGTGGTATTTTATCTTACCTATTGATTAAATTGACGGGTGTTGATAGAGAAGTTATAGAGAAATGGTTGTACGTAATTGTAGGTTTAACTTTCCTATCAGGATTGTTAGGAACAGGTCACCACTATTACTACATCGGAGTAAATAAAATTTGGTTAATCGTAGGAGGTGTATTCTCTGCATTGGAACCGTTAGCGTTCTTGGCAATGGCATTATTTGCTGTGAATATGTACCGAAAAGGCGAGAAATCACATCCCAACAAAATTGCTTTATTCTGGACTATTGGTGCGTCAATTGTATCGTTCGTTGGAGCTGGATTGTTAGGATTTGCACATACTTTACCGCAGACAAACATCTTTACACACGGAACTTTAGTTACAGCCATGCACGGACACTACGCATTCTGGGGTGCTTATGCCATGATTGTTTTAGCAATTATTAGTTATGCGTTGCCAAATATGACTGGTCGAAAACGCTACAATACGACTCAAGGTCACATGGCTTTTTGGTTATCCAATGTGGGAATGTTAGGAATGACCGTTGCGTTTGGAGTTGCTGGAGTTGCTCAAGTTTATTTGGAGCGTAAGCAAAAACTAGACTTTATGGATGTTCAAAATGAAGTAGCAGTTCACTTTGTAGTTTTATTACTTTGTGCGTCTTTATTTACGACTGGAATTGTAATGTTCATCATTGAATTCATCAAATACGGCCGACCAACAGACGAAGCGTTAGAAAAAGAAATTTAAAATATTAGGGGCCAAATTTATTTTGGCGTTAAGCCGAGACCAATTGAACAGAGTTGTCGCTGTGACTTTTGGTTTCGGTTTTTTAAAACAAAGAAATTATGCTAGTACAAGAAACCACTGTTTTTTATAAAGCCATCGGCTCGGAAATAAGCGTGTTCCAACAAATTAACGCACTCAAAATGCCCTTGCTGATCAAAGGTCCAACAGGAACTGGGAAATCCCGATTCGTTGAATTTATGGCGAATGAAGTTGGCAAAAAACTAGTCACAGTCAGTTGTCACGAGGAAACTTCTGCAACGGATTTGATCGGAAGATTCATCATCAAAGGAGCAGAAACCATTTGGATTGACGGCCCACTTTCAATCGCTGTCAAAAAAGGTTACATCTTATATTTAGATGAAATTGCAGAAGCTCGACCGGATGTTATCGTTGCGATTCACTCGTTAACGGACCACAGACGCGAATTGTTTATTGATAAATTAGGCGAAACCATTAAAGCACACGAAGAGTTTTTACTAGTTGCCTCTTTTAATCCTGGTTACCAAAAAGGATTTAAAGAATTGAAACCCTCTACGAGACAACGTTTTGTAGCACTTTCATTTGATTACCCACAACCTAAAATTGAAGTTGAAATTTTAGTAAACGAAACAGGTATTTCAGCTGATATTGCTTCGAAATTAGTTGGCATTGCTTCGAAAATTAGAAACTTAACCGAGTTGGGATTGACAGAAACGGTTTCCACACGCTTATTAGTGGATGCTGCAAAGTTAATTCACAACGGTCTGCCGAAACGATTATCGGTTCACGTGGCGATTGTTGAACCGTTGACAGACGAATTGGAAACCATTCAAGCACTAAAAGATTTGTGTGATTTAATGATTTAAATACAGTATTATGGGATTTGAATTAGACGAATACATTTTTGAAAAAGCTACAAAATATTTCAGAAACCGAAAATACAACAATGCAGAAGTACTAAGTCGGCAAGTGAATTTGGTGGATATCAAACAACGATTAACACTATTTGCTCGTGCGTTATCGGCTCGAGCTATTGAAATTTTCCCTGCTGAACGTGAAGGCGGTTATAAAAACAAAAACTTTTTTCTACCGATTAGTTGCGCTTTATTTTCAACCAAAGAAGAAAATCTACAATACTATTTTTACCGTGTGGTTTATTTGTGTGTTCAACAAAGTTTAGACTTAAATTGGACAGAAAGCGGTCAAACTGAACTTTTATCTTCTGAAAAAGCGATTGAAACAGCGCCACAAGTTTTGACAAAACTCTTCGCAGATTATCCGTCGTTGCATCTTTTTTACGAAAATGCAGTTCCACAAATTCCTTTGCATCCCAAAACCAAAATGCCTGATGTTTCATGGCTTTATGGCAAATGGATGTTGAATACGATTGAAATAGAAGTTGCTGATTCGCTGCATAATTTTGACGACCAAATCAAAAAAGCAAATAATGTAGTTGCCAAAACTACTTTGCAAGCAAAAGCGGTGGAAGAAATCAATTCATTGGCAATTGACAAAAAGCAACAAGAAGATTATGTGTTGATGCACAGTTTTGAAAAGATTGAAACTGCTGAAGAATTCAATGGAAACTGGCGTGATTTCGACGGAAAAGACGAATTAAAAAGTCACCAAGAAGCGTTGGAAGACATGAAAATGAAATTTACCGTACGAGTGGACGACACGGTTCATTCGGTTTATCAAGCGGATTTTATTGAGAATACTTCGATTGCAGAAAGTGCCGAAATTGATGCGACTGGCTTTCACCTCAAATACAACGAGTGGAATTACAAAAAGCGCGCGTATCTGGATGATTTTTGCAAAGTGTATCCAAAAACACAATTGAAAACGCACGATACGTATTACAAAAACACAATCAATAAATATAAAACGACGCTGAATGGTTTGCGAAAAATGTTGACGAGTGTCAACAATAAAATGCAACAACAACGCCGCCAATTGCAAGGCGAGGAGTTTGATTTGGATGCGTTAACCGATTTATATTCGGATTTGCATTCGGGGAAATCACCGGACGAGCGGATTTATTTGGCAAACCGAAAAAAAGACAAGGAAATTGCCATTTTGGTATTGCTCGATTTGAGTTTGTCAAGCGACGGCTATGCGGCTGGAAACCGAGTGATTGATGTCGAAAAAGAAGTATCGATTTTGTTTGGAGAAATTCTACAAGAGTTTGATATTTCATTTGCCATCGATGGATTTTATTCGAAAACTAGAAACTTCACGACTTATTTAACGGTCAAAGATTTCAACGAAAAATGGCAACACGCCAAAGATAAAATAGGTTCCGTTCAACCCAACGGCTACACTCGAATTGGTCCTGCATTGCGACATGCTGCAGCTAGAATGGAGAAAGTCGACGCGAAGAACAAATGGATTATTTTACTTTCGGACGGGAAGCCCAATGATTACGACAAATACGAAGGCCAATACGGCATTCAAGATATAAAACAAGCGTTGCGGGAACTCAACGAGAAAAACATCAATACTTACGCGCTTGCGATTGAAAATCAAGCCAAATATTACTTACCGCAAATGTTTGGACACAACCATTACCAAATATTAACCTCGCCACAAGCTTTGCTGAAATCGATGGTCAAGCTGTACGAGAAAATTAAACACCAGTAACATGGACACAGATATACAAACCCCCAAAATTACCGAAGGGCATCCGATTCACACCTACTTTTTGGAAGCCGATTTAATCAATGGATTACTCAACGAATTAAATGCAATTGACGTTCGCGAAGAGTTTCAGAAATTCTACAACGTATTCAATCATTTGGCCACGGTTGAAAAAAGATTTGAACGCAAGGAAAACCAATTATTCCCTTATTTAGAGAAGAAAGGTTGGACGGGACCTTCGCAAGGAATGTGGTCTTTTCACGATACGATTCGGGAGATCTTTAGAATTATAAGAACCAATTTGGACGACAAGGATTTTACTTCCGTTCAACACAACACAGGCATGCTGACGCAAAATTTGCAACGTTTATTAGACGTTGAAGAAAGCAAACTTTTTCCAAACTCGATGGATTTATTGACCGATGAAGATTGGCAAACCATGAGAAAAGGCGAAGACGAAATTGGTTGGATGTTGAAAGAAACACCGAAAAACTATCCTGCCGAACAAGCGTACATTCATCCTTCCGAAGATATAACGCGTAGAACAGATGTTGTGTTTTCAGAAACGGCTTCGCATTTTGACGAAGGAATGATGACGGTGGAACAAGTCAATTTATTGTTCAGAACTTTGCCGATTGACATTACTTATGTGGACGAAAACGACAAAGTGATTTTTTACAATCGGGGAGAGGAACGTGTTTTTCCTAGAAGTCCTGGAGTAATTGGTCGGGAAGTGCGTTTTTGCCATCCGCCGAAAAGTGTGGACACGGTTTTGCAAATCGTAGAAGCATTTCGTTCGGGGAAACAGAATGAAGCTTCTTTTTGGATTACCTACAAAGAACGGCTGATTTACATTCGGTATTTTGCCGTAAGAGATGCACAAAAAGAATACAAAGGCGTGGTTGAAATGTCGCAAGATATCACCGAATTGAAACATATTGACGGACAAAAAAGACTATTAGAATGGAAATAAACTATAAATCAATTTACTATCCTCCAGGAGGAATTTTAATTTGGATTGTCATTTACTTGGAATTATTCACTTTTGGAATGGCACTTTTGGCGATGGCGTATTACGGTTCACTTGAACGTGAAATGTTCCATGAAAGCGCCCAATTATTAAACAAAGGAATTGCAACGGCAAACACAGTTTTGCTTTTAACCAGCGGATTTTTTGTGGCGCGAGGCGTTCACTTTTTTAAAGGAAAAGAGTGGGATAAAGCAGGGAAATTCTTCAATATTTCCATGCTTTTCGGACTGGCGTTCTTACTGTTGAAATTAGTGGAATACTATCAAAAACTTCAAGCAGGACTCGATATGGACCACAATTTATTCTTTACGTTCTATTGGTTTTTGACCGCTTTTCATTGGCTTCACGTATTGACCGGCGTTGTGATCTTGTTCTTCGTTAGACGCTCCATTGTAAAAAAGAAGGAAAACGTTTTACTAGAAGATGTTGAAGCGGGTGCGTCGTTTTGGCATTTATGCGACCTCATTTGGCTGTTATTATTTCCGATAATCTATTTACTATTTTAAGATGAAACTTACACTAAACTCTACTTATCTAATTTTGTTGGTATTAATTCTACTCACGGCTTTGACCGCCACATTTGCAAACCCAACGTATATGGTCCCTGTAATTATGGGCCTTTCATTGCTCAAATTTTGGACCGTAGCGTTCCAATTTATGGAGCTAAAAAATGGAAATGTATTTTGGAAGGTTTTAATTATTGCCTTTGGTGCTTTTGTAGGATTAGTCGTTATACTGTTGCTTTAAAGCAGGAATTTAAACGCCACAAAAAGTAGCACCTCTTTTTATTTGAAAGACACATTCTGGTACAATAAACGACCAAAAACAAATTGTATTTTTATACGGGAATGGCAAAAAGCTGAAAGTGGTGACTTTCGGCTTTTTTGTTAGGAATAAAAAACATTGATCTGAACAAATGAAGAATGGATGCGAAAACGCTTTTTTTTCATTAATTATTTAAGACTAATTTTAATTGCAATTGAAAACTTATTATTATCTTTATTCATTCTAAATAACGAAATTATTTAGTGAATTAAATAACAATACGATGTACTCAAAAGACAAAATAAAAGACTTGGTTCAGCAGTCGCCCGTTCTGAATCAAATCATCAATACCGAAGCTATTTCTTGGTTGAATCCAAACTTAAAACCCTTCAAAAACACCCCAAAATACGACCTCAACCTCAATGACATGCGAGAAGCGGAACAACTATGGAAGCGTTTCGCACCGTTCTTTGTAAAAGCATTTCCCGAAACTGAAAAAACGAATGGTTTTTTAGAATCACCTTTGCGTGAAATTCGAGGAATGCAGTCAGTTTTAAGCAAAGATGCGGTTCCAATTCAAGGACGGTTATTTTTAAAATGTGATAATGAACTTCCCATTTCAGGTTCTATAAAAGCACGCGGTGGATTTTTTGAAATCATGAAATATGCTGAATCCTTGGCGTTGAAAGCAGGAATGTTAAAACATAACGAGGACTATAGTATTTTTACTTCGCCACGATTTAAAGCTTTTTTCAGTCAATACTCGATTGGCGTAGGATCTACGGGAAATCTCGGTCTTAGTATTGGAATTATAAGTGCAAAGTTGGGTTTCAAAGTTACCGTATATGTTTCTGCAGATGCGAAGGAATGGAAAAAAGACTTATTGCGCGAAAAAGGAGCTGCTGTCGTTGAATTTGCAGGCGATTTTAGCGAAGCTATTTCTGCCGGACGGAAACGAACACAATTGGATTCTAACGCTTATTTTGTCGATGATGAAGATTCTAAGGATTTATTTTTGGGTTACAGTGTGGGAGCGCTCCGAATTGCCGAACAATTAGAAGAGCAACAGATCAAAGTGGATGCTATTCATCCGTTATTTGTCTATTCGCCTTGTGGCGTCGGTGGTTCTCCAGGAGGAACTGCCTTTGGCCTGAAACAAATTTACGGTGATCATGTGCATTGCTTTTTTATCGAGCCGACGCATTGTCCTGCAGTTTTGACGGGATTGGTTACCGGGGAAATGAGTGGCATTAGTGTGCAAGATATTGGACTTGATAATAAAACAGAAGCGGATGGATTAGCGGTGGGACGTCCTTCTCATTTTGCGACAGCCATTAGTAAAGACCTGATAAGTGGTATTTTCACTATCGAAGACGAAGTGCTTTTTACACTTTTAGCCGAATTAAAAGATTCTGAAAATATATTCCTTGAACCTTCTGCCACAGCGGGATTGATAGGTCCTCAACGCATGCAAGAATCCGGATATGCACAAATACACCAACTCCATTTGAAAAACGCAACACATGTTGCTTGGGCAACGGGTGGACTATTGGTGCCTCTAGAACAGAGGGAATTATTTTATAAAAGAGGATGTAAATCACTTGCATAGTTAAATAAATGGCCTCCGTTTTTTTCGAAAGGGTATTGTAGTCGCGGTAATATGGTAGAAAAGTAGTAAATTTGCATTTCTTAAAGTAAGGCACTAAAGCCAAGCTGTGTGGTTCGAAATTCCCCCACGTTAAAAAACTACGAAATAAGTGAAGTATTCCAAAAAAAACAAGCGGCTGTTACTGCTATTAGTCGTTTTCCATATTCTTATTATTGCCTCGAGCAATTATCTGGTTCAATTCCCATTATCCATTTTTGGATTTAAGGCGACTTGGGGTGCCTTTACTTTTCCCCTTATTTTTTTGGCTACCGATTTAACGGTCCGCATTCTGGGTGCTAAATTGGGACGACGCATTATCTTTTACACCATGTTTCCCGCACTACTCGTTTCCTACCTCATCACTGTTGGCTTTCAAGATGGGAGTTGGCTTGGAATCGACAGCATCTTCCGTTTTAATCTTTTTGTAGCACGAATTGCTATCGCTAGTTTTGCCGCTTATGTGGTGGGGCAAATTTTGGACATTTATGTTTTTAATACACTTCGGCAACACAAACAGTGGTGGCATGCTCCGTTTGCCTCGGCTATATTCGGAAATTTATTGGATACATTTACTTTTTTCACCATCGCATTTTATAAAACGTCAGACGTGTACCTTGCTGAAAATTTGGTCGAAATTGCCACTGTTGATTACGTTTTTAAAATGGTTATCAACGCCTTGTTTTTTCTGCCGCTTTATAAAGTTATTTTAAATCAGATTTTAAAAAGGATACAAGTGCGGCTGTTAGAAAATAAAGAAATTCTTGCCGCAACTGAAATATAATCGTGGCTAAGGGTGGCAAAGCTCTACCTTTTATTTTATTTTAATTATTAAAAATATTAACCATATAGACCGGATTTTAAGCGATGGTTTATTTTTACCTATTTTTCTAGCCGGATAAATCAAGGGTAATTCAGTAGTTGAGTACCTGATCAGTTTTCGTTTTCTCGTTTGGTAGTGTGCTATTATTTGTATTTCATCGATGCAGTACTGATACACTATCCATACATTATCCATACACTATCCTTACTCTTGATCAGTTACTGATACGTTTTAAAATGACCGTAGGGATTCCTACTTTAGCTGTACACCTATAATTAGCAATCCTAAACTTACTGGTTACGTGCTGTTGCATCGTTACCGTAATTAGCATACTTGTTTCTCTTTTCTTTAGGATGTCTGATTGCAGATGCGCTTGCTTTTAGGTTAGATAATGGCAATTAGAATGTGGTTTTATTTCATTTCGGACTGTACTACTTCTCTTTATCTGTTTATGCGTTTGTTCAGCACCCAATTGACTACTGTGCAGATTGGATACTGTTTGAATGATTCTCTTTTTACGATTTTTTACTTCATTTTCCTACAGGTCTTCGAGTTAAGTAGTACCAATTCCACTATTTTTATAATCCTATAGCTTTGCTAATTGTTGCAGGACGCCTACCGTACTCGTGTGTTTTTTCTATATGGACTTTCCTCGTGTGTCAGTAGTTCAGGATCGGGCTGTTTTTGAGTTTTAGTTAGGGTGCTAATTACTACATTTTTTTAAGCTTAGGACGATGCAATTCAATACTAGTTTGCATAATAAACGTGGTCATTTGTGTCGATTTCTGCCATTTGTGTCGATTTGTGTCAGATGGTACGTGGCGTGTCTTGGTATTCTAAAAATTATTGTAATGTTTGTTTCAAGTACGGGTTTTGAATTGTGCTGAATCATTCAAAATTGTTGGCATCGTGATTTTAAATTTTTAAAAATATGGCAAAGCAAGTGGGTTTATTAAAATTACGAGGTGCGATCGGTGGCATTACATATTACAAAACCCGTCATGGGTATTTGGCTCGTGAAAGCAGCCGTATTGATGTGGAGCGTGTTGCAACAGACCCTGTTTTTCAACGTACACGAGAGCATGCTTCGGAGTTCGGACGTTGTGTTCGTTATGGTGCCCTTTTGGTTCGTGCTTTTAAAAGTGTGGTTTTAAATGCATCGGATGGTAAGGTTGGCAACCGTATGACACAACGCATGTTTAAAGCAAAAAACGCGGACTTTAAGAGTGCACCTGGTTTTAGAAATTGCATTGATGGCGACTTGGGTTTTGTAGAAGACTTTGAGTTTAATGATCGGAGTTCGTTTGCGTGTGTCTTTGGTGCACCGGTATTGACTACTATTGACCGTACCTCTGGTATAGTGTCTTTTTCTGTTGCTTCTTTTCTTGCGTCTAAAGTTGTTTTTGCACCAACTGGCGGTACGCATTTTAAAATTATTTCTGCTGTTGCCGCGGTGGATTTTGATGCAGGCACTTTTGAAATTTCATCAACAGAAACAGCTGCCTTACTATTGAATTCAATTGACAGTGTTGCTGTACATCATCTTCATTCTGTTCTGAGTGTTCATCCCCTGTTTCTGGTTGTAGGTATTTCTTTCCATCAGGAAATGGAAGGAAATTTCACTGCGTTGAATGGCGGTTTGCATAATGCTTTTCGCATTGTTGCCATTGCTTAAATTACTACTGCTGCTTTTTGGAAAGGAATAGGGCAATAATTGTGTTATAGTAGAGATTGAGACCTATTATTAGATTAAGTGTGCATACTATTTTATAAAATTTAGGATTGCAAAAGAAACAATTAGTGTAACTAAATGAAGGTCCATCTTTCAAAAAGTGAAAGTCAATCATTGGATTTTTCAGCACAACGAAATTTTAATGTAAAATGCATTTGGCAATTTTAAAACGATGACCAAAGAGTTGGGACAATGGAACGTGGTACATCTAATCGTTTTTGCACTACAAACCTTGAATCTCGTTTATTATATTCTTACTACCAATTCTATTTGCCTTCTAATCGGATAAAAATTAGTTTTTTTAAGGGTTATCCAACTCAATTCTAAAACGCATTTGTATCGAGCAGTTTCTTTTGAAGTGAACTTCTGACTTCTAGTGTTCTGAAATAAAGGTGTATACACTTTACGTGAAGGCCGATCCGAAACCTTACATAAATCGGGCTTCGCATTACATTTTAAAAATTATTTTCATTGGATACGGAAAACCGTAAAAAACATACTTTTTATCAAACTAAATTTGACGCATTGAATTTCACGTACCATAAAACAAAGGTGTACGTGTAAAACGAGAAAAGATAACGGTTACCTGAAACCGCGAAATAAAAGGGGAGCTACAGAAAATCCATAAGAGTACGGTACTAATTTAAATAAATATGAAAAGTAAATCAACAGCCGCAATTTTAGCCTTCTTTTCAGGAGGAATAGGTGTTCCTCGATTTTATCTAGGACAAGGAGGTTACGGAGTGCTTTTCCCACTGTTTTGTTGGACTTTCAAAATTGAAGTAATTGATTTAATAGATATTAATGCCACGTAAAATAGTCAGTACTGATTTTAGAGAACGCTTACAAGCCAATAAAAGTAAATCAAATTCATTTCGTTGCGTCATTTATCATCAATGTTGCAAAAAGAGAAACGGTCGTACATTGTTTCTAGAACTAAAATAGGAAAGAGGAGTGCAAGTACCTTGTACACAAATAAAATAGAATATTCTAAACCATAAAAAACGTAAATAAAAAAAATGCGTGATACTGGAATACTTAATCTACCTCTTTCTTTTTTTTAATCTCGGCTATATAATCTCAGTATCAATACCCTATAAATAACGGCCCACAAGATCCCTCGGAAATTAAATTAGTTTATGTTCCTAGTTATTGGGCGTCTTCAATTTTGGATTTAGCTCGTGGATTTCTGATGCAAGAACAAAAGCGGGAATCATTGATTTTATGGCAAGTTTGTGCGTAGGCTTTTATATGCTTTAGCTTCATTACTTCTTGACTCCGAAAAAGTTCTAAAAATCGTATTACAATCCATTTTCTTTGCTATTGCAGTTGCACTATTATTTTGAACTTTAGGCTTCATTTACGGAGTTGTATTTTTAAAAGCTGAAAATCTCACTTGGTACATTCCTGAACAAACGAAATAATATGTAAGATTTTGTAAATGTTGGCTCAATCCACAACTTTAAAAATGTTAGTGGCTTAGCCGGATTATGTAATAGAATTTAGTATTAAATAAAACAGGCAACGAAGACCATTTAATAAATGACAAAGCTTCGTTGCGTCTGTAAGACGAACATCAGCGTCTTTAGCCGAATTGAGGAACTAATCGGCCCAGCGGAACAGCCTTTCCCGTTCTTTCTGGATTACCAATTTTATGCCGATCACATTTATAGCGTTATCTTAATGCGTTTTGCCGATTATCACGGCCCGAAACTTTCGGATATTTACCAACGCTTCTACTCAATAAACATCCAATCACTTTTGCTTTCAATTCGAATCGTATTCCTTTTACTATAAGGGAAAAAGCCTTGGAATACCGAGAATGAGAACCTTAAGAATGTGTGTATTGAAAATTTAATAAATTACACAATTCCTAAATCCTTGGCAATCGCCACTAAATGCACCGTATTATTTGCTTTAAAATAAATTTTGAGTTTGTTGAGGTGCTTTTCAATGGAGCTTTTACTGTGCGGATGAATGCCTTCTTTCTTGAATACCGATTCAATATTTTCTTGAGAAATGCCCAGCGAAAGATGCTTAATCAATTGGACATCATACGTGCCAATTTCACTGGTCGTTCGGTCCTGTAGCACGTGCAACAGCTCAGGCGAGATGTTTTCGGGCGCGTTTGTGTATGCATTTTGAATGACTTTTTTAAGATCGCTAACCGTATTTCTGCCCTTTACTACGAAACCGTCAATACCAAGGTCGTCGAACAAGAGTTTGATGCGATGTGCCCGGTCTTCAATTGAAAATACAATTACTTGGATGCTGGGGAATAAGTCTTTTACGGTTGCAATCAGTTCTTCTCCTGAATTAAGTTGGTTGACCCGATGGTCGCTTTTAAAGGATAAATCAGAAATAAGGAGTTGGAACGGGTTGTCGTCGTGATGTGCCTTTTTGATTTTCAAGAGTGCATCATCACAATATTTAGCATATTCGATCGAAGGCACACCTAGCTCCTGAAGCGTCAATACAGCGCCAACATCATTAAAATCAATATCATCTGCAATCAAAACTTTTGTAAACATATCTATCGCTTATTTAGGAAGAAGTATTTTTGCTCTAAAACCTTTATTAGGTTCGGATTCAAATGTAAGTATTCCATTTACAGCTTGAATACGGTTTTCCGCATTTTGAAGTCCATTTTTAAAAATTAGCTTTTCGGAAAATCCAACTCCATTATCAGAGTAGTCAATTTGGATCCCATGTTGGTCCCGATCAAAACCAACGACCACGAAACCTGCTTGACTGTATTTTTTCATATTGATCATCAATTCTTGAAGAACGCGGTACAAGGCGATCTTTTTCTCAGGAGCCACTTTGAACCAGTCGATTGGTTGGCCGTTTTTGATTATAATTTCAGTCGCGCTGCATTTATAGCTGCTGAGCATCTGCTTGACATCCGCCTCAAAAGCAACGCCCGTATCGATTGGACTGTTTTCTTTAGAAAAATTTCGGGTCCTGCCATAAATTTTATCAAGCTGTGCTAAAAGAATTTCTTTTTTTGGAGGTTGCTGCAAATCTTGGGTTTCTGCAAAATTCAAGACATAAAAAACATCATTTGCAAGTTCATCATGTAGGGCTTTTGAAATGCGTGTTTCGGTAGCATAACTTGAGGCCAAACGTTCTCGTTTGTTCTTGCGTTTGTAATAATTTAGTGCATATAAAGTACCGATGAGCAACAGTATAAAACTAAAAAAAGAGATATTCTTTTGGTTTTTTTGACGTTCAAGTTGCAAAAGAGTGGCGGCTTGTTCGCCTTTAATTATACTATTTTCTAAGGCGGTTTTTCTGGCGTCGTACTTTATTTTTGCAAACTGATATTTGGCATTATTGTTTACTTTTTTCACACTGTCGTTCAGATGTAAAAACTGTGAGGCATACGTATTTGTTGCTCCTTTTTCATTGGAAGTCATTAGAAGAGCTAAAGCCTCTAACCGTTCGTCAAGACTATTGTTTAGGCGGGCGACCTTGTATGCCAATAGGGCATTTTTATTTGATTCTTGTGGATGGGTGTCCTTATAAAAATCAGCCAAGTGCAAATAACTTTCAATGCTGCCGTAGGAATCAGCTAACTTCTTTCGCAAGGCCAATGCCTGATTCATCAATTCTAAACCTTTGGTCCCCTGTGCATATTTCGCGTAAGCAAATCCTAAATTATCCATAACTAATGCTTTCTTGTCGGGTAACTGGTCAAGAAGCGTAGCGTGTACAAGAGGAGACAAAAGTGCGATTGCCTCGCTGTATCGTTCTTGTTCAATATAGACAACGGCAATATTATTGAGAGGGCTCACACGTAATATGGGATCTGTAGTTGCCACTAAAGCGCTGTTGTAGTAGGCCAACGCTTCCGTGTAGTTTTTGAGTTCTTTGGCTGCAATTCCAAAAAGATTATTTGTCGCGTTTTGATAGGGTAAATTGTGTTCAATATAAGGTAGCACTTCGGTTAGCGTTTCTTCACTACTGCCGTAATCGCTAAAGGTTTGTTGAATGCGTGCCAACTGAATTAGCGTGTACGCCACATAAGAACTGTCGTTCGCCAATTCAAAAAGCTCTTTCGATTTGTTGTAATAGTAGTAGGCAGAGTCAAACTTTTTTGCAGCGTAATGCGAATCGCCTAAAGCAGAGAATTGAGTTGCCAATTCGTTATTTTTAGTCTCTAAAACAACAACAGATTTTACCTCTTTTTGACAAGATACAACGGTTACTAACAAAAATAAAGCGAAAATCAGGGAACGAGTCATTGGTAAGATTCTTTCCCCGAAATTAACATTATAATTAGAATTACTTGTAATTCATTATGGTTTTTTTGGTGGTATGATGATAATCACATCATCGCCAGGACCTTCGCCAGGTTTCGGATCTCCTACAACAGGCCCGTTATCATCAAGAGCGTCTGCGTGAACCTGCTCGAATTGAGGGGTAGGGTCGGTAAGAGCATCTGGTTCACAAGATACCAATGTGCATCCTGCTGCTGTTAAAACAGCTGCTAAAAGTAATTTTTTCATAATTTTGATTTTTAGAAATTGAACACAGGCAGGGCCCTACGATTACTTTAATCGTATTTTGAGAGCCACCAGTTTGTTAAAATGAATTGGGTTTATATACCTTTAGGGAAGTAAAGTGAGCCCATGCAGCACCGAAGTACTATACTTCCCGGAATCAAAATTCGGGTTTGCACAGCAGCATCTTATAGAAGTAGTTTCTTATATTTGTTCCTGTCGCGAAATAGAACAAAAACTAATTCTTTGGCAAAGTAAAGGGCTTTGCGCAGTAGAAAAGACACGGAATTCCGATGATTCCCGCGGATTCCGAGAATTCCTAAGAATTCCTCCTAATTCCTTTTAAGTTTATGGTAAAAAATACGTTAGAAGATTATAAAGCGGCTATTAAAAGGAAGTACAGCTCCGAAAAAACGGGAGTTGCTGCTCCTTTTTTAGCGCATCCTTCTCGTGCTAAATTAAGGAAGTGGTGTGCCGAGATCTTTTTGCAAAATACAAGCGTTGCTGATTTAAAAAGTTTCTCCGCTTTTTTTAAATTTGATTATGGCCCAAATTGCTGCAATAAATTAAAAGAACAAACAGACAAATTCAGACCCATTGAAACTTTTTTTAAAGGAGAAACGGATTTGACAGATATAGAAGCAATGAACATTGCGGCAATATTGGTCGATTTCCAACCTAGACCTTTTTTTAAATTTTCAAAGGAAGTAGCGTTCAAGACTGATCCTGTGATTTCTAATAATTTAGAGGTAACGGATACCGTTCCATTTGCCAAGATGGGTGTTGAAACCGATAATAGAAGTGGTGGAGTAGACCCCTTTTTACAAAAAGTCCCCGCTCACCTAAAAATTAGGCGTGCTTTTTATAAAAAACAGATTGTGCCTTTTATACTTCTGTTCAGTATTTTGTGTGGTTTTGGATACTTACTTTCACCGAAAAAGAAATGTATGCAGTGGCAAAAAGACCACTATATTGCCGTTGATTGTGAAACCAAATCAACTGGTATTTTAGACTTGTATACCACAATGCCTTTAAATAACGAGCTGCTCAATTTGAGAAAAATACAAGTTTGTGACACCACCATTTTTTTCAGGCACAACAAACCAGTTGTGTGGTACAGTAAAACTAACAATAATCTGGAGTTTTTTAATGGACCGGGCTTTCACCCTGAAAACGGAAAAGTCTTAAAACCAATCACGTTCTACATGATCCATACACATATAAAACCCGCTCATTAATTCAATTTAAAATGCATTACTAAAGAACGTTTCAAAGTCGTTTCTAAAAAGATAATTGAACTTCGTGATGGGAATATTTAGCCACTAGCGCTCGTTTATCCGTTTCTCTAGTGTATTCTATGATAAAAAAATAATGAAATTTTAGTAGAAACGAGTAAATGAATAGGTATTTATAAGTGGAGTTTGTCTATTAATTAAAGCGAAGACTCGTATATTAACTGTACAACGAATATTATTTAAAACCGACATTTTTTTTTTTCAGTTTTCTTTTTTTACCACTAATTAATCGGATTCTAGTTCTTTTCAACGGATAAACTTTCATTATTTAGAATGAGTATTGATATCTTAATCAAAATGTCGTTTAAAATTAACTGAATAAAAATGTATTTCGACTTTTATATTGTGAAAATCTGTGGTTTTTGTATTAAGCGTAATTAGGAGCAACAGACTTCGCAATTCGCAGCTCTATCCTCTTTTCTATTTGGAAGTAGTCTAAATAAACATAAATTTGCAAACAACAATTGCACTTATTATGTTTAGATCGGGTTTTATATTCTTCAGTTTTTTACTAAGTCTTTCCGCATTCGCACAGAATGGGATCATTTCGGGAACGTTATTATTCGAAAATAATGAACCAGCTGTTGCTGTTCTGGTCTTTCTTCAAGGAACGCAAAAATCGGCGGTAACCAATGAAAATGGCGCATTTAAAATCAACGACGTTAGTTTTGGTATTTATGTTTTAGAAACCAATTCAATGGAAGCGGAAAACAGTTTGCAAAGTGTCAACTTGAATGTTCCCTTTTTAAAATTAGACTTAAAGTTACAGAAAAGAAGTTCTGAAGAATTAAAAGAAGTTGTTGTAACTGCTTTATCTGAAAAGAAAAAAATAGAAAATAAGGGTTTTGCGGTAAATGTCATCGAAACAAAAGTAGCAGGACTTCGAAATTTGCAAACCAATGAACTTTTAGACCGAACGACCGGTGTTCGAATTCGTCAAAATGGTGGATTAGGTTCAGAAGTAAAATATGCGATTAATGGTTTGTCTGGAAATGCAGTTCGTATTTTTATAGATGGAATTCCAATCTCCACTTACGGTTCTTCCTTTGATTTAAATAGTATTCCGCCTGCAATCATTGAGCGAATCGAAGTGTACAAAGGTGTTGTTCCTGGATATTTGTCTGATGATTCATTAGGAGGCGCCATCAATATTGTATTAAAAAATTCGTTTAGAAATAATTTTAATGTTTCGGCTTCCTACGGCTCTTTCAATACGGCTCAAACTAATTTCAGCGGATTGTATCGTATGGAAAAATCAGGTTTGACTTTTAAAGCGTCTGGCTTTTTGAATTATTCGGATAACGATTATGAGGTTTGGGGTAAAAACGTTTATAATATTTTGCCAAACGGCCAATACGATTATGTTCGAGCAAAACGCTTTAACGACAAATTCCGTTCGTTGGGAAGTGTTGTGGAAGTTGGCTTTACGGATGTAAAATGGGCTGATTCGTTCTTTATCGGTTTTACAACTTCTGATTCGTACAAGCAAGTGCAGCACGGAACTTTTATGACTACGCCTTACAAAGGTCGATTTTTAGAATCGGATGCGAATTTGCTTCATTTGTCTTATACTAAAAAAGGAATTTTCACGAAAGGTTTAGATTTTAATTTTCATGGTGTTTATGGCGAAAGAAATCGCGTAATAAATGATACTGAAAAATGGAATTACAACTGGTTTGGCGAAAAAAGTTTAGACTTAAATGGAACGCCAATTCTCCGACCGCAAGGTGCTCAACAAGGTGCGCCAACGCTTGCAACTATTAAAAGAAAAGTAGCAACAATCAGAACAGGTTTGTCTTATGCAATTAATGACAATCATAAAATATTATTGAACCACTTATTTTCGGTTGTGGATCGAAGTGATGACGATGAATTGAAATCAGTTTTGGAACGCAAGTTTTTTGGAACACGAGATTTAACTAAAAACATTACTTCTTTAAGCTATGAATTTACTGCTTTAGACAATAGATTGAGAACAACGCTTTTTGGGAAGTATTACCAACAACACATCGAGCGAATGAATCCAATTGTTCAATCCATTGACGGTGTGCCAACAAGAGTTGAAGATATTGTAAAGAGCAATGTGAATACAGACGGTTACGGAATGGCAGTTTCTTATGCGCTTTTGCCGAAAGTTACCCTTTTAGCTTCCGCTGAAAAAAGTGTGCGGTTGCCAAGTGAAAATGAAGTTTTTGGAGACGCAGGAGATAATATTTCTGAAAATCCAAACATAAGACCTGAAATTAGTAAAAACTATAATCTTGGAGCAAAATTTGGAAATTTCACAGTAGAAAATCACGATTTTTCAGTTGGAGTAAATGGTTTTATTAGAAATGTAACCGACCGAATTGGAACGCCTGTGCAAACTAGTTTAAATTCAAACGTACAAACCTTGCCTTTTGTCAATCAAGGAAACACGAAATCAACTGGTTTTGACGTCGAACTGAATTATTCATTTAAGAAAAATTTGAGCTTTGTATTGAATGCTTCAAAATTTAATTTGACTACTAAAGATGTGTACGGAATCGAATATCAAATCCCGAACGAACCTTTTTTGACTGCAAATGCAAGCGTTCAATATGGCGTTAAGAATGTTATCGGTCAAAATTCGCAATTGAATTTATACTATCATTTTATGTTTGTTGATACGTTCAGCTACATCAGGAAATTATATGGCAATACTTCCGGTACTGAATTTTTTGACATTCCACAGCAATATTTGCATGATTTGGGCGTAAGCTATGTTTTTCCAAGCAAAAAATATATTGTGAGTTTCGATGCCAAAAACATTTTTAACGAACAAGTGTTTGACAACATGGCTGTTCAGAAACCGGGTAGAGCATTCTACTTAAAATTAAACTACGTAATCAATAATTTTTAATACTTATATATAATGAAGAAAACCGTATTCAAATTCGTAACCTTAACTGCACTTTTCAGTACATTAATTTTCACAACTGCTTGTAGTGACGATGATAAAGGTAGTGGAACATCTGAACCACCAATAACGGAAGGACGATGGATTACTGTAGCAGGCGCTGTTATGGGAACCAAAAATGGAACGCCTGGAGATGGAAATGGCGGAACAATTGTGTATTCCATTAGTAAGGAAAATGCTAAAGACCCAAGTAAATCTTATGATGTTTTTGAAAATGGATTTGTAGTTCCATCGAACAGAACTGCACGTTTACAAGCATCTCAAGACGGTAGCCGACTTTTCAGCATCGCTTATGCAGGTGCAAATGGTGGTGAATATTCAAAATATATTGTGGGTGGTGGACAAAACTTTACGCCAACGGGAGCTTTAGTAAACATCTCTCAATATGCCGGACCTGCTCCAAGATGGGCAAAATTATTTGACGGTGACAAAACAGGAATTGCTGTGAATGTTACTAAACCAACGGTAATTACAGGCGAAGGTGACTCTTATTTAAGAACAAGAGGAACTGCAAATGTATTGTCTCTTGATTTACAAAACTCACTTATTTCTCAAGTAAAATCGTATGAAATTGCTTTGAATGATGCCGAAGAAATTCAAGGACACCACATTTTTAGATTAGACGCTCCCGTTTTAAATAAAGCAGGAAATAAATTAATCATCGGTACATGGATGCGTAAAACGGACCCAGCTACAGGTGCAAACCAATCAGACTTTACACGTTTAGGTTCAAAATCAGTTGTAGTTGATTTTCCAACACTAGATAATCCAGTGGTAATTACTTCTACAGTAGGCTTCGGAGACACAAGTGGTTACAGAAGTTTTAATGCTTTTTTAGGTGACGACGGCAGTATTTACCAAGCTACACAAAGAGATGCTCAAGGTTCTCACATCTTGAGAATTGGTCAAAATAACCAATATGATAATTCGTACGTTTTTAGTTTAGATGCCGCATTAGGTGTAACGGGTTCGTATATTGAAACTTGGAGGTATGCAGGAAACGGAAAAGCAATTGTAGCATATACACACAGCGGTTCTGCAGTTTCTGGCTTAACAAATCAGTCGCAAAGTTTCTTGGCACTTGTAGATTTGAATACTAAAACAGCACAAAAATTAGATCTGCCTTATGATGCTGATTTGTATTTATTCCAATACCAAGGATTTGTAGTCGATGGATTTGACATTTATGTGACTTTAGCACCAGTAGGAAAAGACGGTCGTATTTACATTATTAACAGTCAAAATGGTACAATTACTGAAGGAGCTAAATTAATCAACAAACCTGGAAATCACTTTTCAGGTGCGTTCTAAAGTTTGTTCGTAATTTATAATAATACAAATTCCGTGTAGTTTTTTGCTACACGGAATTTTTAAGTAGTAATAGGAGAATTAGTAGTTCTCGCAAAAACGCAGAACATGAAAAAAATATTGTTTATCGCACTGCTTTTAACGGCCGGTTTTTCAAATGCTCAAAATTCATTATTGAATGCTGATTTTTGGAAAAAAAATCCAGAATTAAGCACCGTTCAAGCAGAAATCAAAAAAGGGAACAGTGTTTCTGAAGCAAACAAAAACAACTTTGATGTTGTGACACTTGCTATCAACAACGACGCTTCGTTAAATACGATTAAATTTTTAGTAGAGCAAGAAGGAAATAGTGTAAAAAAATTGACGCATGATGGTCGGATTTACTTGCATTGGGCTGCTTACCGTGGTAATGTAGCATTGGTAAAATATCTTTTAGAAAAAGGTGCGGACATTAATTTAACTGATGACAAAGGCGCGACGGCTCTTGTATTTGCAGCTTCAAATGGACAAGCTAATCCTGATTTGTATGAATTGTTTTTTAAAGCAGGAACCAATCCAAAACAAAAATATAAAAACGGTGCCAACTTACTGCTTCTTGCTATTTCAAACGACTCCGATTTGAAATTAGCAGATTATCTTGCTACCAAAGGACTTTCTTTAAATGATAAAGATGATTTAGGAAATACCGCGTTTAATTATGCGGCAAGAACTGGTGATGTTGCGCTTTTGCAAAAGCTAAATAAAAAGGGAATTAAATTTGACGGAAGAGCGATGATTATTGCTTCACAAGGAACAAGGTCTTCATCTGCTGGTTTGGACGCTTATAAATATTTGGTTGAAGATTTAAAGGTTAGCCCAAATGCTGAGGGAGATAATGGCGAAAATGTATTGCACAATTTGGTTCGGAAACAAAAGCAAGATGAAATCATCGCTTATTTCTTATCTAAAAATGTAGATGTAAACCACCAAGATAAAGAAGGAAATTCGGTTTTGATGAACGCCACTCGTGGAAGTATTGATTTGGTAAAAAGCATTATTTCAAGAGTAAAAGACGTGAATGCGACAAATTCAAAAGGCCTTTCGGCATTGAATTTTGCAGTTGAAAATGGTTCTTCGGATATGGTTGCATTTTTATTGGCAAATGGCGCAAAAGCAAATGTAATTGACAAAATCGGAAATAATTTAGCTTATTATTGGATTCAATCTTATAGACCGGCATCAGCTAAAAAAGAAGCAAAAGACGAATTTCAAGCTAAATTTGACTTATTGCAAAAAGCAGGTTTAAACTTTACAATACCACAAAAGGATGGAAATACCTTGTATCATTTAGCTGTAGCAAAAAATGATTTAAACCTTTTTACAAAATTAGCAGAATTAGGTGGCGACATTAATGCAAAAAACAAGGAAGGAATGACCGCTTTGCATAAAGCTGCGTTAGTTGCAAAAGAAGATACGGTTTTGAAATATTTAATATCTAATGGGGCTAAAAAAGACATCAAAACTGAATTTGACGAGACGGCTTATGATTTGGCGTTAGAAAACGAATCGCTTAGAGCAACTAATGTTTCTGTAGAATTTTTAAAATAATACAATTGGAGGATTTTTTGAATGATTTCCGTTCAAAAAATACTTTTATTTAAATAGTACAATATGAAAAATAATCTAAAATTATGGATGGTTGGTTTACTAGTACTTTTAGTAAATCTGAATGTTTCAGCACAAGAAGCTAAATATAAATGCATGCTTCAAATGACGAATTACGACGGATTAGAAGCGTATGTAATTGTTTCATTGATCGATGCTCAAGGCAACTACGAAAAGACTTTGTACGTTATGGGTCCTGATAAACAATGGTATAACGGCTTCAAGGAATGGAATAAAAAATTGGGTAAAAAGAAGGAAAATTTGAGTGCAATGACGGGCGCTTCCATTGCAGCTGGAAATAGAAGTATTACGACTTTTTCACTTGATGAATCTAAAATGAATAAAGGCTACAAATTGCGTTTTGAAACCGCTGTTGAAGATGATATGTACAACGTAAAAGATGTTGAAATTCCTTTAACAACAGAAGGAATTTCAACAAAAACAGAAGGTAAAGGTTACATTAGATACGTAAAACTTAACAAAGTTCAGTAAATAAAATATGACAGCATCAATTTGGAGGTATGCACATTTGGTGCTGGCTATTTTAGCATCATTCGTTTTAGTAATTGCTTCTTTAACTGGAGTGGTACTGGCGATTGATACGGCAAACGAAAAAACTAACCCGTACGGTGTTGCTAATTTCGATGAAATAACGCTGCACCAATTTTTACCGGCATTAAAAGCTAAATATCCTGAAATTACTAACATTTCAGTTGACCACAATCAGTTTGTTTCACTTGAAGCATTTGATGCAGAGGGTAATGAAATCAAAGGGTATATCAATCCCAATTCAGCTGAAATTCTTGGAAAAACAATCGAAAAAAGCGAATTTGTAAAGTGGAATATTACTTTACATCGGTCTTTATTTCTCCATGAAACTGGTCGTTTCATCGTTGGTTTTGCCTCCTTTCTCTTTTTTCTAATTGCAATTTCTGGAGCCATATTGTTGATTAAAAGACAAAATGGAATTTTAAAATTCTTTTCTAAAGTCAGCTCTGATTCTTTGTCGCAGTATTTACACGTTGTGACTGGGAGAATTATGCTGATTCCCGTTTTGATTATTGCTTTAACTGGAACTTATTTATTTTTAATTCGCTTTGAAATTATTCCTAAAGAAAAAGTTAGCAAAACATCGTTCGCCGAAAATAAAACTCTAGCAAAACGTACTATAAGTGATTTTGCTGTCTTTAAAGAAATAAAACTTGCGGAAGTTTCTAAAATCGAATTTCCTTTTATGGAAGACGATCCGGATGAATTTTTCGTATTGAAATTGAAAGACCGCGAACTCACGCTGAATCAAATTACCGGTCAAATTGTAGCTGAAAGAAAATATCCTTTTACCCACCTTGTCGAAAAGTTTAGTTTTGATTTGCATACTGGCCAAATACATTGGGTTTGGTCACTTATTTTAGCGTTTGCGTCACTCAACATTTTGCTGTTTATTTATTCCGGATTTGCCATTACTTTAAAGCGTACGAAGACGAAAGTAAAAAATAAGTATAAAGCCAAAGATTGCGAATTCATTCTTTTAGTTGGTTCGGAAAACGGGACGACTTTTGGATTTGCAAATCAGATTCACATTCAATTGCAAGCTAATGGAAAGAAATCGTATTTGACGGATATGAATCATTTTGCTGCGTTTCCAAGGGCAAAACAGTTGGTTGTTTTTACGTCCACTTACGGTATAGGCGAAGCACCGACAAACGCTTCTAAATTTGAAAAACTAGTAAATCAATTTTCTCAAAACCAAAAAATCGCTTATTCAGTTGTTGGATTTGGTTCAAAATCGTATCCTGATTTTTGTGAATATGCCAAAAAAGTAGATGAATTATTGGCACAACAAAGTTGGACTCAAAAAGCACTTGGACTTTATACCGTAAATGATAAATCGGCAGAGGAATTCACGAAATGGGTGGCTGATTGGGCAAATATAAATACGCTTGCCATTGCAACAGCTCCGTCTTTGTACAGTCAGAAATTACCAAAACTACAGCAGTTGAAAGTAATTGATAGAGCGGAAATTACTTCAGACGACGTCACGACTTTCCGAATTAATTTGAAACCAAATTTGTTTACCAAATTCAAATCAGGTGATTTATTGGCTATTTATCCGAAAGGCAATTCTATTGAGCGTTTTTATTCGGTTGGAAAAGTCAATAATTCAGTACAATTAATTGTTCGTTTGCATCGAAATGGTTTGGGTTCTCCATTTTTATATGATTTGGAAAATGGCATTGAAATTAAAGCACGATTAATTAAAAATTCGCATTTTCATTTTCCGAAGAAAGCGTCCAAAGTGGCTTTGATTTCAAATGGAACCGGAATTGCGCCTTTTTTAGGTATGCTTGACGAAAATAAAAAGAAGATAGAAACGCATTTGTACTGTGGTTTTCGCAAAGAAAATGAGCTTACGAAACGCTATGTTGAAATTGCTGACAAACATCTACAAGACGCGAAATTGAAGTCTTTTCATCTCGCTTTATCTCGACAAGATTCGCCTCAATATGTGATGGATTTGATTCTTCGCGACCAAGAATTTTTCCTGACCTTATTGAAAACTAATGGCGTTATTATGATTTGCGGTGCTTTAAAAATGCAAAAAGATGTTGAATCGGTGTTAACTTGCATTTGCGAAAAAGACGGATGCGATTTTCAAACATTTAAGTCAAATGGTCAAATTTTAGCCGATTGTTATTAAATTTATAAAATGAAAATTTCTCAATTCAGTTTCACTATAAGTCTACTTTTCTTTACTTTCTGCACATTAGCTCAAGTTCAAGAAACAAAAACAGCCAATTTGATGGGAAGCGTTTTTCAAATCACAATTGTGGACAAAGACAGTTCTTCGGCTCGAGAAAACATTCAAAAAACCATTGACGAAATTGAACGAATAGAAAATTTAATTTCGGAATGGCGGCCGGAAACACAAATTTCGCAAGTCAATCACAATGCGGGAATAAAACCGGTAAAAGTGGATCGAGAAGTGTTTGAAATTACCAAAAAAGGCATCTTGTTTTCAAAAATAACAAACGGTGCTTTTGACATTAGCATTGTGGCTATGGACCGAATTTGGATATTTGACGACAGTATGGAAAAATTACCTTCCAAAAAAAGTATCAAAAAATCGGTTGAGAACGTAAACTACAAGAACATTGTTTTAGACTCCATTAATTCTACCATTTATCTTTCAAAAAAGGGAATGAAAATCGGTTTTGGTTCCATTGGTAAAGGATATGCCGCAGATAAAGGGCGACAGTTGATGCAATCTTTAGGTATAAAAGGAGGAATTATAAATGCTGCTGGAGATATTTCGACTTGGGGTACTCAACTCGATGGTCAGCCGTGGAAAATTGGCGTAAACAATCCTTTTGAAACCGGAGAAACAATTGCTGTTTTAGCATTTTCGACTGATAAAGCTGTTACCACTTCTGGCACTTATGAAAAGTATGCTGAAATAGATGGCAAACGCTATTCGCACATTATCAATCCGAAAACTGGTTTTCCCTCCATGGGAATAACTAGTGTCACAATTATTGGCGAAAATGCCGAAATGTGCAATGGATTCAGTACTTCGATATTGGTTTTAGGTCTGAAAAAAGGACTTAATTTGATTAAAAAATATCCTGAATATGAGTATGTTATTTTAACTAATGAAGGTAGCGTGATTCGGAATTTTTAAGTCGTAAGAAGTACTTTCGTTTGAAATTATTCACTTAAGAATTATGCTGTGTTTCTTTTCGTCGGAAATAGAAGTCTTATATTAGCTACAACTTCTATTTGTATCCTTCTCTAATGGTTAAAATACTTTAGTGGTTCAAGCCATTTATTATTTAAATTTAAAAAGCCATTTACTGCATACTTTGAAAATTATAAGTCGAAATTTACATCTTGTTTAAAAACTAAAAAGCCTCCAATTCTGCTGAATTTGAGGCTTTTGTATTTAATTGTTATTAGTTAGCTTTTCACGAAACTATCAATAATTTTATCCGTTTCTGCTTTCGGCGTATCAGCTTTCAAGTCGAATAAATAGGAGTATAGTGGTTTTTTGTTCACTCTGTTTTCTAAATTCAAATCCATTTTACGATTAAAAACGGTTTGCCATTTATCGCGAACGTTTTTCCACATTGCCGCATTTTCTTTCCAGTATTTTTGACCTGCAAGACATTTTGAATCGGCTACTTTTCTGTAGTAATCGGTTCCTTTTTCTTTCGCAATCATCACGTCTTTTCCGTTTTCTTTCCGCAATATTTTAACGTTGTCCTGGTCGTGAATCCATCCGTCTTTAGTGATTTCATGCACGTTTGTACGGTTTAAAACGTTGTAATCTTTTCGGATACTTTCTTCTCTTCTTGGCAGTGGCGCGTCCGTATTGTCTTCCCAATAATGACGGCCGTCAACGTGAACCCAGCTTGCACTTCCCTCGTAACGCGGACTGTCATCTACTTGAAAAACACGTTGTGTCCATTGTCCTTTTACGTCATTTTTAGAAAGCGTTTGGTATTTCCATGTTTTGTCTTTGTAAAATTGGTAAAAAGAGGTGTTTTCAAATTCCCAATCTTGTCTCCAGTGTTTTACTGGATATGCAAATTAAAAGACGGAAAGATTGATATAGGTAGGGGAATTGGAATTTAAAGCTTCTAGGGTAGGGAACGATGGCTAGTTCTATAGACCTTGGAAGGCAAAACGGTATGGGAGAACTTTCTTTTATGGAGGTTATTTTTGTTACGAATCCACTCCTTTACGCTACAGAAACGGGTGCGCTGTTTTGCTACACCCTTTTAAGAGAAACAGTGAACGTACTACCTGATCCAAATTCACTTTCAACTGTGATTGTACCTTCTTGGGTTTCGATAAATTCTTTACTGATGGCAAGTCCAAGGCCAGTTCCCTCTTTTTTTGTACTAGGTACGAGGAAATAGCGGTTAAAAATCTTCGTTTGGTACTGTTCTAAAATGCCTTGGCCATAATCGCGAATGGAAAATGCAACCTTGTTTTCTGCTGTTTTCAATGCAATTAAAATGGTGGCATTTTCATAGGAATACCGAATTTCATTTGATAAGATATTGGTAAAAACCCAAACTGTTTTTTCAAAATCAGCTTGAACGTCTGGCAAATTTTCACTAAAGTCAGTTCGTATGGTAATGTTTTTTTGTTCCGCCTGTATTTGCGTAGCTTCCATCGCTGCTTTTATAATTTTGGTGGGTTCGTTTGACGTCATTGTCAATTCCATGTTTCCACTTTCTAACTGTGTCATGTTGAGCAATTCGCCCGTTATTTTCAGGAGTCGGTTGCTTTCGTCCGTGATGCTATCAATTAAATGGGCTTGTTCTTCATTTAGTGTTCCAATTTTTGTATTTTTCAGCAGAGCGGTACTCATTTGGATTGATGAAAGTGGTGTTTTAAATTCGTGTGTACCACAAAACAGCTTTTCACTTGAACAGCTGTTTTTTTATGCATTTTAATCTGAAGTGCTTCTCGAAGAAAACAAATTTGTATGTGGGTTACTAACGGATCTACTAAACTACCAAGGACTGAAATTACGTAGAAAATGCCGTATTCTTTCCGCTTTTAAATACAGCTCAAATCGCACTTCTGCCGTACTAGTTTTTTTAAAAATAAGTTAAACGTGTACTTGTATACTTTTTTGTTTACATTTGCGGCGTAAACTTTAGGGGTGTTCTAAAATTCTTTAGATCTGAGAAAGACCCTTTGAACCTGACATGGCTAATACCAGCGAAGGGAAAAGTTGAAAACATCCAGGCAGGTGTTTACGCGTCTTTTCATAAACGTACATTTCTTAAAATGTAAGTTCATTTCATCGTAATTTCTCATTAAAAATTCCCCATTTACAGTTTACCTTTAAAACACTGTAAAATGATAACGATCCGCGTCAACGACCAAATTTTAGAAACCCAGAAAGAGTGCAATCTCCTACAAGTACTACAAATACTCCAAATTTCAGGGGACGGAATTGCTATTGCCGTTAACGAAACGATTGTTTTAAAATCCCGCTGGTCCTCCACAACTTTAGCTCAAAACGACACACTTCTAATTATTGAAGCTACCCAAGGTGGCTAAATAATTCATGCTACTTCTATACATAAACTACTAAATAACAACTTATAATGAAAACCAAAGACACAGCGCCTAAAGAAGGACAAATTACACGAAAGCCTTTTCCCAACTCCACAAAAATTTACGTTCCCGGTGTTTTGCATCCGCAAATTAAAGTTGCGATGCGCGAAATTCACTTAAGTGACACTACAGATTCGATGACAAAAAAGAAAACGCCAAACGAATCGGTTACTGTTTACGATACTTCCGGTCCGTACACAGATCCAAATAAAACGATCAATGTGCATGCAGGAATTGAACGTATTAAAGAATCTTGGATCATGGATCGCGATGATGTTGAGCGTTTAAATGAATTTTCATCAAACTATTGCAATGAAAGATTGAACGATAAAAGCCTCGATCACATGCGTTTTTCTTTATTGAAAAAACCGTTACGTGCCAAGAAAGGGCAGAATGTAACCCAATTGCATTATGCTAAAAAAGGAATAATCACGCCTGAAATGGAATACATTGCTATTCGTGAAAACCAGCGAATTGATGAGATGACCGAAATTAGAAAGCAACATCCCGGAGCGCATTTTGGAGCGTCTATTCCTGCGAAAATCACACCCGAGTTTGTCCGTTCTGAAGTGGCTCGAGGACGTGCAGTTATTCCTTCAAACATCAATCATCCCGAAGTAGAACCGATGATATTAGGTCGGAATTTTTTAGTAAAAATCAACGCTAATATTGGAAATTCAGCGGTAACTTCTTCGATTGAAGAAGAAGTTGAAAAAGCAGTTTGGGCATGCCGTTGGGGAGCCGACAACATTATGGATTTATCCACGGGACAAAATATTCACGAAACCCGCGAGTGGATTATTCGTAATTCGCCTGTACCGGTTGGAACGGTTCCCATTTATCAAGCTTTGGAAAAAGTGAACGGAGTAGCCGAAGATTTGACGTGGGAAATTTTCCGCGATACATTAATCGAACAAGCAGAACAAGGCGTTGATTATTTCACCATTCATGCCGGCGTTTTACTGCGATACATTCCGATGACTGCAAATAGAGTGACGGGAATTGTTTCGCGCGGCGGATCTATCATGGCCAAATGGTGTTTGGCACACCACAAAGAAAGTTTTTTATACACACATTTTGAGGACATTTGCGAAATTTTAAAACAGTACGACGTTGCCTTTTCGTTAGGCGATGGTTTACGTCCCGGTTCTGTGGCTGATGCCAATGACGAAGCGCAGTTTGCGGAATTAGAAACCTTAGGAGAACTGACGCAAATTGCCCGTAAACATGAAGTCCAATGTTTTATCGAAGGTCCCGGACACGTTCCGATGCACATGATTAAAGAAAATATGGAGCGCCAAATTGAAGTCTGCGATGAAGCTCCTTTTTATACTTTAGGTCCATTGACTACAGATATTGCACCTGGTTACGACCACATTACGTCTGGAATCGGTGCGGCAATGATTGGTTGGTACGGTTGCGCAATGTTGTGTTATGTGACACCAAAAGAACATTTGGGTTTGCCCAATAAAGAAGATGTTCGCGTAGGAGTAGTAACTTATAAATTAGCCGCACATGCTGCAGATTTAGCAAAAGGGCATCCGGGATCGCAACATCGGGACAATGCGTTAAGTATGGCGCGTTTTGAATTTCGTTGGGAAGATCAGTTTAATTTAGGTTTGGATCCAGAGCGTGCTTTGGAATACCACGATGAAACTTTACCAGCTGATGGTGCTAAAATCGCGCATTTTTGTTCGATGTGTGGACCAAAATTCTGCTCGATGAAAATTTCACAAGAAGTAAGGGATTTTGCTGCAGCAAATGATATTGTGGACAACGAAGTTATTCAAAAAGGCATGCAAAGTAAATCCAAAGAGTTTAACGACAAAGGTTCCGAAGTATATTTGTAACTCAAATCTGAATGTTTTTCAAAATAAATTAAAATGATAATAGTAATCGCGCCCGAAAATGATATTCCCAATGAAATTGAACTACTGCATCAATTATTTGAAGCGGGTTTACAGTATTATCATTTGAGAAAACCAAATAAGAATTATGATGAACACGTGGCTTTTTTAAACCAAATTGACGTGCAATTCCACAACCTAATTGTAGTGCATTATTTTCATGAATTGATCAATGATTTTCCGCTGAAAGGAATTCATTTTCAGGAAGCAGCAAGAGAACTGCATTTGGAAGTGCCAAGTGACTATTTTATGAAATTAAACATGTTTGGAAAGACAATCAGCTCGTCGTTTCATCATCCAGAAGATATAGCAAATGCTTCATTTGAGTTTGATTACCATTTATTGAGTCCCGTTTTTTCATCCATTTCAAAGGTGGGTTATGAAGGCAAAGGCTTTGACGTGAATGGAATTAGAAAAACCATTATTGGAATGGGAGGCGTTACGGCAGAAAACTTGGCAGATTTTACAAAATTGGGTTATAAAGGAGTGGGTGTTTTAGGCGGTATTTGGCATTCAGAATCTCCCGTGGAAACATTTAAAAAAATGAAAACGTATTTTGAATAAATTAAATTATATACTCACCATTGCCGGACATGACCCCAGTGGCGGTGCGGGTTTGACTTCAGATATTAAAACATTTGAAGCACACGGATTGTACGGACTTTCGGTTTGTACAGCGGTTACGGTTCAAAATGACATTGCTTTTAAACACTGCGAATGGATTTCTTTAGAAGTAATTCTTGCACAAATAAATTCACTTTTTGAAAGATTTCAAATTGAAGTAGTCAAAATCGGAATTGTTGAGAGTTGGCAAAGTCTTTCTGTTATTACCAATCATTTGCGTCAACTCAATCCGGAACTAAAAATAGTGTTGGATCCGGTTTTAAATGCAAGTGCGGGTTTTGATTTTCACAACGACGAATCACTAGATTTTTTGGACAAAGTGCTAGCCGATTGTTATTTGATAACACCGAATTACCAAGAAATACAAGCATTATATCCAGATAAATTAGTTGAAGAAACGCTAGAATACATTTCAAATAAAACAAATATCTATTTAAAAGGAGGTCATCGAACTGATAAAAAGGGTTGGGATTTCTTATATTACAATAAAATAATCCAACTCAATATTCCCCCTTTGGCGGAAGCCGTAAACGAAAAACACGGCAGCGGTTGCGTATTATCGTCCAGTTTGGCAAGTGCAATTGCTTTAGGCCATTCGATTGAAGGGGCCGCTTTTCATGCAAAAAAATACACAGAAGCCTTTTTAAATTCACATCCGAGTTTATTAGGAATTCATACTTATCCAGCGTTGCCAAAAAAGGCATCGTTCTAAAAAATAACAACAACAATGATAGTACCTAAATTACAGTACATTTCACAAGGAGCAACGACGCAAGAACATTTAGAACACATTCAAAAAGCGTGTAGTGCCGGCGTTGAATTAGTTCAATTGCGATTGAAAAATATTTCCGACGAAGCTTTTTTAGCTGCTGCAAAAGAAGCGCGAACAATCACCGCACATTTTCAAACTAGATTAATTGTCAACGACAATTATAAAATTGCCAAAGAAGTCAACGCAGACGGCGTACATTTAGGTCAATCCGACAGTGATCCAGGGGAAGCACGCGCTTATTTGGGTAATTTTTACATGATCGGCGGAACGGCAAATACGTTAGAAGAATGTCAGATATTAATAGAAAAAGGAGTGAATTACATCGGTCTTGGCCCTTTTAAATTTACGACTACGAAGCAAAATTTAGGTCCTGTTTTAGGACTTGAAGGTTATGAAGCGATTTTGGATGAGTTGAAAACAGAGACACCAATTTTTGCTATCGGCGGAATTGCTTTAGACGATGTAACCGACTTAATGCGTACTGGAATTTACGGAATCGCGACTTCGACGATGTTGACGGCCGACTTTAATAACGTCAGCAAGCTCCATACTTTTCTGAAAGGTGCTGATTTTATGGAGGAAGTTTGGAACAATAATTCACCCGAATAAGCGATGAACGATGTATTAAAAATTGCCGATAAAACCTTTCAATCCAGGTTGTTTACGGGTACGGGAAAATTTAGCAGTTCGGAATTGATGCGCGAAACTTTACTTGCTTCGGAAAGTGAGTTGGTTACTGTCGCTTTAAAACGCGTGGATTTGTCGAATGAATCTGACGCTATTCTGACGCATTTAAATGCAAATCACATTCACTTATTGCCCAATACTTCTGGTGTACGAACGGCGAAAGAAGCTGTTTTGCAGCACAATTGGCTCGAGAAGCTTTGGGAACCAACTGGATAAAATTAGAAATTCATCCCGATCCGCGTTATTTATTGCCGGATCCGATTGAAACACTAAAAGCGGCAGAAGAATTGGTCAAATTGGGTTTTGTGGTTATGCCTTACATTCATGCTGATCCTATACTTTGCAAGCGTTTGGAGGATGTTGGCGTACAATGTGTGATGCCTTTGGGAGCGCCAATTGGAAGCAACAAAGGTTTGCGAACGGTTGATTTCTTGGAAATTATAATTGAACAAAGTAATGTGCCGGTAATTGTAGATGCCGGAATTGGCGCACCTTCGCATGCGGCTTTTGCAATGGAATTGGGAGCGGACGCGGTTCTAGTCAATACGGCAATTGCGGTTTCTCAAAATCCTGTTGCGATGGCAATTGCTTTTAAGAAAGCGGTGGAAGCGGGACGAATGGCTTATTTGGCCAAATTAGCTCCGATTCGGAAGCAGGCGGAAGCGAGTAGTCCACTAACTTCTTTTCTAAATGTCTAGTTTTAAAGAAGTTTTCGAAACCTACGATTGGGATGCCTTGGAACAAGAAATTTATGCGGTTAAAACAGAGCAAGTTCGCGCTGTTTTACGCAAACAAAAAATTACGTTAGAAGATTTTAAAATCCTGATTTCTCCGGCTGCGAAACCTTTTATCGAGGAAATGGCACAACGAAGTAATGCAACTACTAAAAAGCGTTTTGGCACGACGATGCAAATGTACATTCCGCTTTATTTGTCGAATGAATGTCAGAACATTTGTACGTATTGCGGTTTTAGTATGACCAATAAAATCAAAAGGAAGACGTTGACGGATGCGGAGATTTTAAAAGAAGTCAGACACATTAAAAGTTTGGGTTACGACCACGTTTTATTGGTTACTGGCGAAGCAAATCGCACGGTGGGAACGGATTATTTAACAAATGCAATTGAGTTGATTCGACCTTATTTTTCAAATATCAGTATGGAAGTGCAGCCGCTGGAGCGGGAGGAATATGAAATTTTAAGGCAATCTGGACTGTATGCCGTTTTGGTTTATCAAGAAACTTACCATAAAGCGACGTACAAAATGCACCATCCCAAAGGCAAGAAATCTAATTTTGATTATCGTTTGGAAACGCCTGACCGACTAGGGAAAGCAGGAATACATAAAATTGGAATCGGCTCTTTGTTTGGTTTAGAAGATTGGCGTGTGGACAGTTTTTACACGGCTTTGCATTTAAGATATTTACAGAAAACCTATTGGAAAACTAAATATGCCATTTCATTTCCACGTCTTCGACCGCATGAAGGAGAAGTGCAGCCGAAAGTGGAAATGACGGATGCCGACTTGGTTCAACTCATTTGTGCGTACCGAATTTTAGACGAAGATGTGGAATTATCGATGTCCACGCGCGAAAGTGAAGTGTTCAGAAACCACATCGTTCCACTGGGAATTACGTCGATTAGTGCCGAATCTAAAACAAATCCCGGAGGTTATGCAGTGGAAAAAGAATCGTTAGAACAATTTGAAATTTCCGATGAAAGAAGCACTGCTGCAATCAAAGAAATGATTCAATCGCAAGGTTATGAGGTAGTTTGGAAAGATTGGGAACGTAATTTTACCAATGGATTTTGAAGCCAAAAACTATGGAATTAGCACACGAAGAGCAGGAACAATACAGTCGGCATTTACTTCTTGACGAAATAGGAATTTCAGGTCAGTTGAAACTCAAGAATGCTAGCGTTTTAGTAATTGGTGCCGGCGGATTAGGGTGTCCAACGTTGCAATATCTATCGGCAGCTGGAGTGGGAACTATAGGAATTGTGGATGATGACGTAGTTGAAAAAAGTAATTTGCAACGCCAAATTCTCTTTACTCAACATGACATTGGACAAAAAAAAGCAACGGTTGCAGCAAGCCGACTTCAAGCTGTAAATCCACATGTACATTTTGAAATTTATCCTCAACGTTTGTCTGTCGGAAATGCAATTTCAATTTTCGAAAACTATGACATTATTGTTGATGGAACTGATAATTTTTCCACACGTTATTTAATTAATGACGCAGCGGTTTTAGCGAATAAACCGGTCGTATTTGGTTCGATTTACAAATTTAGCGGACAAGTAACCGTTTTTAATTACAAGCAAGGACCTACGTACCGTTGTTTATATCCAAATCCGCCCAAACCCGATGCGATGCCCAATTGTTCTGAAGTGGGCGTTTTAGGCGTTTTACCTGGAATCATCGGTAGTTTGCAAGCGAATGAAGTTTTGAAAATGATTTTAGAAATAGGTACCGTTTTATCGGGAAGGTTGTTGACTTTTGATGCACTTTCGATGAAACAAAATTTGCTCACTTTTGAGAAAAATCACGAAATATACATTGCTAGTTTAGCAGCTGATTATGAAGGTTTCTGTGGTATACCTAAAGAAGTTGTAGAATTAAGTTTGGAAGCATACAAAGCAAATGGGGCTGATTTCAATGTGCTTGACGTGCGTACTTTTCTAGAACGAGAAGCTATTCAATTGGACAGTATTCACATTCCGCTTGACGAATTAGAAGAAAGATGGACGGAATTGGCTGTGGACAAAAGTCTTTTGGTTTTTTGTAAATCCGGTATGCGAAGTAAGAAAGCAATTGCCATTTTGCGCGAAAAAGGTTTTAAAAGAGCGATGGTAAATTTGAAAAATGGATTGGGCTAAGCAGTGTTACACTTGTTAAATACAAATTTATGCAATTCGGTGTTTCGTCATTTCTGATGGGACATTTCACTTTAGCTCGTTTTAGAAAAGAGTAAAGAGATAAAATAACAGGACGTTGTTGTAAAAATTAATTACTTTTAATTGCAATGATGTGCACACTTGTGCCATTTAATTTCAGTCAGGTATTTGAAAAAAAGGTACTAGTTTACCATTTTTCAATGAAGAAACCCTTTAGATCTATCTTAGAATTCCCCTTATTTGGATGCTAAACCGCCATTAAAATGGCTACATAATGGCAAACGGCCGCTGCTAAAACGAAGAAATGCCAAATGGCATGGTTGTAGGGATACTTTTTCCAAACGTAGAATACAACACCCATTAGGTAAAGTACCCCTCCGATAAGAATCATTGTTAAGACACCAAAAGGAATTGCCTCAAAAAAAGTACGCCCGCCAACGACCATAATGCAACCCATAGCGACGTAAGCGAGCGTAGAAACAATTTCCCATTTCCCCGTAAAAAAAATCTTAACAATAATGCCAATTGCAGTCAGACTCCAAAGCACAGTTAGCAATGTAATTCCAAACGTGTTGTTCATGTAAATCAATAAAAACGGCGTGTACGTTCCCGCAATTAAGAAGTAAATGCTGATGTGGTCCAATATTTTAAATACCCGTTTTGCTTCTGCATGTTGGAACCCATGGTAAAGTGTGGACGAGGTAAACAATTGTAAAAAGCAGAATCCGTAAATCGCGGCTCCTACAACGCCCACGGTGTTATCGCTTTTTAAAGCAAAGGCAATCAAAATGGGAATTCCTACGATTCCAAACAGGATCCCGAAACCATGTGTGATGCTGTTTACAAGTTCCTTCTTGATTTCTGTGTGTTGATTATTGACTTGCATAAAAGTGGCTTTTGATGTAGTATCGTGGATTCCTACTACTTTAGGTGTACTGAATGGTTGGTTTTCTTGGGTTCAAGTTTTGAAACTATGGTCAAAATATAATTAAAGCGTACATTCTTTCATTTTCTGCAGATTTGCATTTTGCGCTTCTTTTACAAATTGAATTTTGGCACTTAATTTAATTTCGTCACCAACGAAAATTTCGCCTGCGGCATTTGTTCCATCCCAAGTCAATCCAAAATCCCTGCGGTTTATTTTTCCAGATAAGGATAATTCGATTTTGTCTGATTTGTCTTCGGTAATTGTTTTTTTATACGAATCGATTGCAAGTACGATTGCTTTTGTGGTATTTTTAATCGTTAAATTCGTGTGCAATTCCTTATCGTTTATTGCGAAATTTTCAGCAACAAATAGGAGGTAAGGAAACTGTTCTCTATCGAAAAAGTCGGCTGATTTTAAATGTTCGTCGCGCTTTGGATCATCCGTTTTTATTGAATTTATGGCCGCTTTAAAACAAATTCTTTTAATGGATTCAAAATCTTCGGTTGCTGTTTCGGCTTGACCTTCAATAGATTTGAATTGCCCAATAACATTTGTAACCATTAATTTTCTTACTTTAAAAGTGGCTTCTGTATTTGTAGGATCTATATTCCATTTTGTAATTTTCATGATTTTTATCTTTAGAATTATGAGTACAAAGATAGATAAAATTAAGTAAAGGACAATAATGTCCACTACTAAAATAACAGTTGAAGTATAAAATTTATTTTTTGTTAAAATTCGTTTTTGGTTTCCGAGTTTTACAATAGGGAAGATAGTAGTGTCAAATCCTATTTGGATACGCAGATTCTTACTTGCAAAGCGTTTTTGATTTTGGTGAAGTTTACCGTCATTTTCTTTGACTTTCTTCAATTATAAATCACGTTTCATGCATATTACTTTTTAGCTAAAAATAAAGCCTCAAAACGCTTGATTTATTTTTTAGGTTCGAATAGTTTGCATGCTTTTTCTTTTGAACTTGAGGAACCGCCAACCTGTTGCGTCAACTTTATTTTAGGTGCTACGTTGGAGTAGTGTAGTAGTGTCGTTGTATGATCGTTGTAAAGTAGTAGTTAGTTGGTCACTACTTCGAAGCTTTGTCGTAACCTCCACGTAACCTGTACGTAACTTGTACGTAATTTGGTCGACAATCGACGTAATGAGTACGTAATAGGGTCGTAACTTGCACGTAGTTTTGTGGTGGTTTTTTTGGGTTTAGGAAAAGTTGAGGTGGTAGAAAAGGATAATTGTAATATTGTTGGAAAGTGGATATTGATTCATTTGTGATAAACTTTTTTTAACTTTTGCGTCGAATTTTTGATTTTTTGTAGAAGTTGAAATAGTATGGAAAGTTGAAATATATTGCAATAAAGTGCTTATAATTAGTTTATTAAAATGATTCAGTGATATATAAACAGATATAAAAACCCCAATTTTATTATGGCATTAGATTTCTACAATCTTTAATAATTGGCATTAAATTAAGTAATGTAGGCAATTGTCTATTGTACACAAGTCTACTAAATCCGACTTTGGCTAAATGGAAGATCTTAGAATCAAATTTGTACAACGTGTTAAAGAATTAAGAATATAATACATATTCTCAAATCGAAAGTAGAACAACAAAAGTTTACTTATAAATTACAAATAAACTTGCAAAATAGTTTGAAATTCATAAATAATTTAAATAAAAATTACTATTGAATTAATTCCGCTTTTTAAAAAATAAAGTATAAATTATGGAAGATAAAAATCTATTTGATATTGAAAACAATTTTAAAGTTTATATAGATCATAAAAATTCAATATTTATTGATGATACTAAAAATTATTTAAATTTTAGAATTAAAAAACATAGAGAGTTTTTAAATATTATTAAAAAAAAATATTTTAGATAATAATGATTAGGCTGAAACAAATAAAATTATCGCAAGGAAAAAGAAAATAAATGAATTAACCGATTTACTAGAATATACATTTGCCGAAAATATAATTTGGACAAAAAATTTTTATAATTTATTCAAAACCAAATCGTTTTCTGTGATGTTTGAAATTTTCTAATGAAGGATGAAATTCATTATTTTTAGGTAAATTAAGTAATTTATCTTTAAATTGATTCAAATTTAAAGTCGAATTTTTGTTTTCAACAAAATTATTATTTATAACTACTTTATAGTCGTTTGAAATAGAAATTAAGCCTCTGTCAAATGCCCGATGAAGATTTGGACATAAAGCAAAACCATTTATTAAAGTATCATTATATCCTTCAGAAAATGGAACTATATGGCAAGCATCAATCATTGAAATATTTAAAATAGCATCTACTCTCAATCCTGAAATTGCACAAGTATTGTTATAAATTTTTGGTATTTCTCTTTTAAATATTCCACTTCTTAGAAAAACTTCTTCTTGAAAAGCATTTTCATCAAGTCTATTTTTTAATTCAATAATTTTTTGCCTGTATATTTCTGTGGGTTCATTTAAAACATCAATGTTTTGTGAGTTATCTGCAATACTGCCAAATAACATTTTTGTTTCGGGAAAATACTTATCTAAAATTGCAAACTTTAAAACACTTCTATTTTCTTTAATTTCTAATAACTCTCTTAATTCATTATCAATCAATGTAAAATTTACAGCAGTAGTCAAGTTATTGAAACTTCGCATTGAACTTTTACTTTCAATCCATTTTTCACATCCAAGATTTGGGATTAATTTCCAAAATGGTTCAGAATTTAAATGATAAAAAGGTAGAGCAAAAATTGGGTGATGATTTGTTTTTACTAATTCATTCCAATGCGTTTTAAAACTAGAAACTAATTCTGGTAATATGTAAATTTGATTATTATAAAATATTTGTGTTTCAAACATTTCAATCAGACCAAGTATTAAAATGGGTTTATGTGGCGCACCACCATTTTTCATATCTCTTTTCAAATGGGTAAAACAGTAGATGTAATAAGGTAAATCTTTCTTCATTTTGATTTTAAAATTGATTTACGAAACTTTCAATTCGTTTTCTAACATCATTATGAATACCAAATTTAGAAATCATCAATGTTTTTGTCTCTTGCAAAGCTATAAGATTATCAATCAAACTATAATAGCCTAGTTGTTCTGCATAAACTTCTTTCAAAATTCTTCGTTCAGTGTCGTCAAGCGATTTGATGTTGTTTGTACTAATTTCCTTATTGTAAATCTTTTTATATAAGTCACCAGCGGTATGTTCAAAGTATCCGTCTCTATTCCAAGTAACTTGAATTGCAATTAAATCTTGGTTATTAATTAATGTTATATATGGTCTTTCTTTTTGAACTTCTTTTTGAACTAAAAGTAAGTCTTTAAGAATCTGATATCTATATTCCACAGTATACGTCCCATTATTTGTTCCATCTTCGCGTACAGCTGCTTGCTTATTTCTTCTCACATCCATTCTGTTTTCGGAAACATTTCTGTCTTCAACTAATCTATTTCTAAACTCCATCAGAGGTTGCATCCAATTTTGACCGTTATTTACTAATGAGGCCATTGATTTATCATTTTTTACAACTGTACAAGTCCAACATCCAAAACGACTTTGTCCGCAAGAGCTATGTTCTTTGTCAACGACTACAGTTGGACATTCGTAATCATCTGCACTGGCATCTGCGTAAATTTTGAAAAGAATTGAGTTATCAAAACCCCATGGTGATTTTACTGCATTAATGATATACCAAATTTCATCGATAATCATTTCTCGAATTGGTGCATAAACATAAGTATTTACAGTAGTTTGATGCTTTGATAAACGACTACCTGTAACTTCATGTTTTCTCATGGAACGTTCTCTAGTCGCGCTCTCTTCATATCGCGTTCCAAGTAAAACTATAGCTTCTCCTTTTTCATCAATTTGCTCTACCAAAAAGCTTGAAGTTGGTCTAATTTTTAATTTATCGGTACACCATCTGAAAGCGTTATTTGGAACGGGGTAGCCTTTTCCAATAACACTAGTAAAAAATGTTTCTTCTAATTTCGGAGTCGTTTTCTGCACAAATATTGGTAAATCTTGATCTCTTGCAGCTTCTGTGATTTTTGCTAAAACATCGTCAACATAGTTAGCTATGATTGGATTTTCAACCATTGTATCATTACAAACGACATATACTTTCCTTTTCAATTGAAACGGAAATGGCATTTCTTGTCTAATTCTTTGAAGTGCAATCCAAACCAGCATTAGTAAGACAGTAGAATCTTTACCTCCACTAAATCCAATAATCCAAGGACGGTCAGAAGTATCCGCATAGGCATATTGGTCGATTATCTCAGCGATTATACCTTCTACTTTTTTTTTTTTATAGGAGTCATTTATAATTTTTCAGATTTTTAAAAATAACTAATATTTATTAGTATTCAAATGCAAATTTAGGTTTAATATAAACAATTGTGAAGCAGAATCAAACATATATTAGCGTTGTCTAGCGCTATGGATATTGAGGTGTAAAATTTTATTTTAATTCAATTGTTGAAAAGTATATTTTTAAAAAATTAAGCTAGCCTTTCAATTCATAACATATCCCATTCAAAGTACTAGATTTTGTCTAACTATATTGTCGTACTAAACTTCTGCTCATTTTTTTTTAAATTTTACTTAAAAGACGCAGGAGATAAACATATTTATAAGTTCGTTATTCAACCTATTAAGTCCTACGTTTTTACATTTTATAACCAAAATCAACTAAAAAGTAGCACATTTCTCATTTACAAAATCCCAAAAATTGCTAATTATTGATTAACTTACAGCACATTTAAATTAAAAAATAGAAAGGTTTTTAAAGCGCTAAAATAGCATTCCTTTAAAACGCTACAGCTAAAAGAGGATAAAATGATCCTCAAATCAAGGCACTAATTGAAAGTAAAAACAACAGTTCCCGACTTTGGGAATTATAAATATAAAACGAATATGCATACGACAGAAAAAGATCCATTTAAAGTAAAGCGTACAATCGCATTGTTGGGAAAAGAATTTGGCTACTACAGTCTTTCGGTTCTCGAAGAACAAGGACATAAAATAAGCAAACTTCCGTTTTCAATTCGAATCTTATTAGAAAATGCGTTGCGAAATTACGATGGTTTTACCGTAACCGAAGAACACATTCAAACGCTACTGAATTGGCAACCGGAAGCCTCTTCAAAAGACATTCCCTTTAAACCCGCACGAGTCCTGATGCAGGATTTTACAGGCGTTCCCGCTGTAGTGGATATTGCCGCTTTGCGGGAAGAAGTTGCACGAAAAGGAAAGAATCCGGGCATTATAAATCCCTTGGTTCCTGTCGATTTGGTGATTGATCATTCGGTTCAAGTTGATTATTTTGGTACCGAATATGCCTACGACCGGAATATGGATGAGGAATTTGAACGCAATACGGAACGGTACCAATTTCTAAAATGGGCCCAAAACTCTTTTGATAATTTCCGTGTTGTACCTCCTGGAATGGGTATTTGCCATCAGGTCAACTTAGAATATTTTTCTAAAGGTGTCATTGAGCGGGAAGGCGAATTATTTCCGGACACGTTAGTGGGAACGGACAGTCATACACCGATGGTGAACGGAATTGGCGTTGTGGCATGGGGTGTGGGTGGTATCGAAGCCGAAGCCGCTATTTTAGGTCAACCCCTTTATTTTATAATGCCAGAAGTGGTGGGACTTAAACTTACCGGAAAATTACCTTTAGGTTCTACAGCAACTGATTTGGTGCTTACTATTGCCAATCTTTTGCGTAAGCAAGGCGTGGTGGGAAAATTTGTTGAGGTTTTCGGACCCGGTTGCAGTCATCTTTCGGTGCCCGATCGCGCGACGATAGGGAATATGTCACCAGAATTTGGTTGTACCATTACTTATTTTCCTATTGACGATAAAACGTTAGAGTACATGACTTTGAGTAATCGTTCCGAAGAACAGATTGCAATGGTGGAGTCGTATTGCAAAACCAATATGTTGTGGCGTGAAAACGAAGAGCAAATTCAGTACACAACTGTAGTTGAGTTGGATATGTCGACTATTGAACCCACAGTGGCAGGTCCAAAACGTCCACAGGATAAAATTTTGTTGCGTGAATTCAAACCGAAGTTTGTTGATTTGTTACGCGATTCCTTTGGACGGGAATACGTTGAACATGATAAGAGAGATCGTATTGTACAATCCATTGCAGATTGGAATGCAGAAGGAGGTGACCAACCAATTTACGATTCAACCGTTCCTGTTAATTCAGGAACTATTGAAACGGTTGTAAAAGACGGACTTAAAACGATTTGGATTGATCGCGGAGACGATAAATTTATGTTATCTGACGGTTCTGTTGTAATTGCTGCAATTACTTCTTGTACCAATACATCGAATCCTTTTGTGATGATTGGAGCGGGATTAGTGGCAAAGAAAGCGCGTGAACACGGCATAAATGTAAAACCTTGGGTGAAAACTTCTCTCGCACCGGGTTCAAAAGTGGTGACTGATTATTTAGAAAAAGCAGATCTGATGAAAGATCTAGAAGCATTGAAGTTTCATTTGGTCGGATACGGTTGTACGTCTTGTATTGGAAATTCAGGTCCATTACCGCAAGCGATTGCCAAAGCGGTGGAAGAGAATGAATTGGTTGTGGCTTCGGTACTTTCGGGAAATCGGAATTTTGAAGCACGGGTCCATCCACAAGTAAAAATGAATTTTTTGATGTCGCCGATGTTGGTTGTAGCCTACGCCATTGCAGGAAGAGTTGATATTGATTTGGTCAATGAGCCTATTAGCTTCGACAGCAATTTGATGCCGGTTTATCTTAAGGAGATTTGGCCATCAGACGATGAAATTAATGAAGTGATGCGTCGTGTGCTTTCGCCAAAGGATTTCAAAAAGAATTACGACACGATCTTTGAAGGCAATGAAATTTGGAAAAATCTGCAGGTTCCGGGGGGTGACTTATACCACTGGGACAACAAGTCAACGTACATCAAGGAAATTCCGTTTTTTAAAGATATTTCAGAACAAGCGCCAGAATTGCAAAACATAACAAATGCGCGAGCATTACTAGTTTTGGGAGACAGTATTACTACCGACCACATTTCACCTGCAGGCTCTTTCAACGAACATTCTTCGGCTGGGAAATATTTGCTTGAGCAAGGTGTTGCGAAAGAAAATTTCAATTCCTACGGAAGTCGTCGTGGTAATGATGCCGTGATGGTTCGCGGTACTTTTGCCAATGTTCGCATCAAAAACAAACTTGCAGATCGAGAAGGAGGGTACACCCGGTATTTGCCAACTGGTGAAGAAATGACCGTTTATGAAGGAGCGATGAAATACAAAGAGCAAAATACACCACTGGTGGTTCTTGCTGGAAAAGAATACGGAAGCGGTTCGTCCCGTGATTGGGCTGCCAAAGGCACGTTCTTATTGGGAATCAAATGTGTGCTTGCCGAAAGTTACGAACGCATTCACCGAAGTAATTTAGTAGGTCTTGGAGTACTTCCGCTGCAGTATAAGTTGGGAGATACTGCTGAGAAACTCGGAATTGACGGTACGGAAATATTTTCGATCGTTGGTATTTCAGAAAACATTAAACCGTTAAAAGAAGTACAGGTGATCGCTGAAAAAAGTAACGGTACCAAAATAGAATTTGGCGCTATTGCACGTTTGGATTCTCTGATTGAAATTGAATATTACCGCAACGGCGGAATTTTACAATACGTGTTGCGTCAATTTTTGGACAATTAAAATTAAATGCTAAGTAAATAAAAATGAAGCACTGTGAAGCAGATTACTCAAATGACAAGGGAACTGAATGAAAAAAAAGCTGCTTTGGCTCCTAACATTTTGATGTTTGGTGAAATTTTAGCAGTTCGGTGTTTAAACCAGGTGCTGTGGAGGCGATTTGGGTTGCGGTTGAAATAAGAGTAGGTGCGGCTTATGCGACATTTGCAATGGACGAGTTGGAGAACTACTAAGCTATTACTTTTGCTTCAAAATGCTGCAATGGTAGCAATTAGCAAACATAAAATACCTTAAGAGCAAGTGCATTTATAATTGTAAAGAATTACATATCGCAAAGAATAATTTTCTTTAATGCTTATTTTTTATATCTTGTATAGCTAAAATAGAACAATATGAAAAAAATTACTCTTGCAATTGCATTATGCTCTCTAGGTTTAAATGCACAAAGTTTTCCCGCCCCATACTGCGATATTAGTGCAACTGGGACTACAACGGAAGCAATTACTATTGTGAATTTCGCGGGAACTGTCATTAATAATTCCGATGTAAACTCAATATTAATAAACCAGACGGCTGTTTCTGTTTCTGTAGTTCCCAACCAAGTTTATACACTTCAAGTGTCGGGAGATACGAAAGGAAACTTTGGTAACGATGTTGTTGCCTTCATTGATTGGAATAACAATGGCGTCTTGGATGATGCTGGTGAAGTTTATGAGATAGGAACTTTAGAGAATAGCACTGGAGCCGATGGTGCTTCTGTCAGCATGGACATCACAGTACCAGCCGGTACAATTGATGGTATAAAACGAATTCGGTTGACTAAAATTTACGGTGATCCCACTTCTGAATCTATAATTAACCCGTGTGCTATTTCTTTTGATCCATTTGGTTTTGGAGCAAATCCAGGCTACGGTCAAGCGTTAGACTTTACACTAAATGTGGAAAGTTTGAGTGTTTCCGGGTTTGATAAGAGTGCACTCGCCGTATATCCAATACCGGCGACAGATCATCTTACGATATCCTATAATTCAACTATTGAATCAGTATCAATTTATAATTTGTTAGGCCAAGAAGTGTTCGCAGGTCATCAATCAGGTACAATCTTACACGTAGACGTGTCTAATTTTACTGCTGGAACGTACATCGCAAAAATTATTAGCGGTGGTAACACCGAAACTGTAAAAATTATTAAGAGGTAAATTTCATCAAATAATCCCTATAAGAAATCCTGCCATCTTGCTGATTGTAGGATTTCTTATTTATAATCGTTGTTGAAAAAGCCAACAGCACACTCTGCAAGGATTATACATAACGCTTCATTTTCCAAAGATTTACTAATTTTGTAATTTGGTCGGTAGTTGATTTATTATAGAGCAAACGCTACTTACACCTTCAGATGCTTTACCATCTTTATATTTGCACGTTCATACAGTCCGGGTTCTAAGGGAACGGCGGTAAAACCATATTTACGATACAGGTGAACAGCCGCTTCTAATTGTGTGTTCGAGTACAAAATCAAGGTTTTTATTTGTTTTGTTTTGCAAATTTTATGCAGTGTTCCAATAATAGTGTTCCAATTTTTTGTCCATGAACTTTTTCAGCAACTGCCATTTTTCCTACTTCAAAAACAGCATCGCTTTTTTTTAATAGGGAAGCAGTCCCGACAATTTCACCGTTCATTTTTGCGTAAAAAACAAATCCTCCTTTATCAATTATTTCTGCTTTGGGATTTGAAAGCGACAGCACATCAGTGGGCTCTACTTTAAAATATTTTTCGAGCCATTGGTAATTCAGCGTTTTTATAGGAAGTTCAAGTCCCTTAGCGAAATCTATTATTTCAATCGTATGTTGATTCATTTTTAGGAGTATAGATTTGCAAAAATAATACAATTCAACCTCTGTATTTCCGTATCGTACTCTTTTGCGTCTATTTTTTCAATGTGCTGTTTTTATTGTTATTCATTTACTCAAGTCCGCTTATTTTACAGTGTCGGACCTATACAATACTTATAGTTGTAGCGCAAAAAAAAGCGCCTCTAATCTGCTGATTTTTTGGATAATAAAATTCTTGTATCGCTGCAATTAATTAAATTTAGTAGTTGCCTTCAAAATTCAGATGAGTACCTTTAATTTTCCGCAATGGAAAAATTAAGATTGAAAGGGTGCTATTATTCGTTTAATCACTTCCTAAATCGCAGTTAATACTAAATGAACGTTCATTTATTATTGATAATTTTGTGCTTTCCACTTAAGTCTTTGTTTTGAATTGAGCAGGAGTTTTTGGTTACGGGATGTTTAGCATATTTAATAATGAAACACTTGAACTAGACCACATCGTGCTACTAAAAGAAAACATAAAAGTTTAAAAAAGTACTTTGCTAAATACAACGCCAACTTAAAGAAGCGCATCTCATTCCAAACAAACTTTAAAAAAGGATAAAAATTTACATCTAAATAAAAATGAATTCAAATTATAAACACATTTTGTCCCCTTTTACTTTCCCAAATTCTGGAATTGAAATAACAAATCGAATTGTATTGGCTCCTATGACTACTTATTCTGGTAATGAAGATGGAACGGTTTCCGATGCTGAAGTAATCTACTACCGGGAACGGAACCAATCTGCTGGATTATTGCTTACCGCTTGTGCGTATGTGAATAAACAAGGTAAAGCTTTCAAGGGCCAAATAGGAGCTGATTCAGATGAATTAATTCCAAGTTTGACGAAAATAGCTGAGACCCTAAAGGAAAATGGTAATAAAGCAGTACTTCAAATCCACCACGGAGGAAGGATGTCGGCTCCCGAAGAACTGGTTGATGGGCAATCCGTCAGTGCCAGTGCTGTTGCTGCAGAGCGTGAAGACGCACAAACTCCACGGGCGATGACGACCGCTGAAATAGAAGAAACAATTGAAGCATTTGGTGAAGCAACGCGTAGAGCAATAGCGGCTGGTTTTGATGGTGTAGAAATACATGGGGCAAATACTTATTTGCTGCAGCAATTCTTTTCACCACATTCCAACCGTAGAACAGACACATGGGGTGGAAGCTTAGCGAACAGAATGACTTTTCCGTTAGCAGTGGCTGATTGTGTGATAAAAGCAGCTGCACTTTCGCCACGTCCCTTTCTGGTTGGTTATCGAATTTCACCAGTAGAAGTCGAAAACCCAGGAATTACAATGAATGATACCCTTCAGTTGGTGGAAGCACTTTCTAAGAAAAAACTGGATTATCTTCATGTTTCTGTACAGGATTTTTGGGAAGGTTCTATGCGAGATGCAAAAGACACAAAACCGCGTACAAAAGTCATTGCCGAGAAGATAGGTGCCGTACTTCCTGTAATCGGTGTTGGAGGCATTCACACACCAGAAGAAGTGCAACGCGTACTTGGTATTGGCATTCCATTGGTCGCCATGGGAAGAGAATTGTTAATGGACCCGCATTGGCTGATCAAAGTTGCAAATAATAATACTGAACAAATTAGAACCGAACTGGATGTAGATACACAAGATTTGTTGAAAATACCAAATCCACTTTGGGAGTTATTGGTTTCACGAGAAGATTGGATGCCTCTAAAAAAGTAATTATTCGGACGCTTTAATTCAAAATTATTTTACAAAACACGAGATTTACAAATGTTACTCCGTTTAAAATTTTAAAACGGGAAAAGTTTAAATGTGTTGTTATAGAAAGTTTAGCCCGTTATGAATCAAGTGATTGATGATTTCGGGTTTTTTTGAAAAGTAAGTAGAACCGAATTTTGGACAGTTATTCGTGGTTTTGCTTCTAAGTGCATTGTGCCCTAATCAGCCTGCGTTTAAATTAAATAGCTTTTCACTACAGAAAAATTAGGGACTTTTAAAAGAGAAAATAAATTACTTTTATTCCCACAATCATGATTTTAATCAGGTTTTAATAGTCCTTTTCATACTATATTTGCACTATGAAATTGCTATTCATCATAGTGTCACTGACTTTACTACTCAAACCGGTATTTCCCGTTTTAGAGTATTTTTTCAATTATGATTATATCGTGAAAGAACTTTGTGAAAATAAAGCAAAGCCGGAACTTAATTGTAATGGAAAATGCCATCTTGTTAAAGAATTAGCGAGTGCTTCCAATAGCGATGCAACGAATTCTACCGATAAAAAAGTAGTTGCGCAACAATATGAAGTCGTCTATTTTCAAGAGATTGAATCAATAACTTTTCGTTTCTTAAATGCCAACTTCACTCCCGAAGTACTAAATTCCTATACCGATAACTACTTCCATCTGGGAATTGATTTTACGTTTCATCCGCCCATTTTATAACAGGTTTCATGTAAAGTATTCAATACGATAAAGTAATCGTATGCATTAAAAATCAGTAGTTTGAATAATTTTATTCAAGCTGCATCACTTCACCTTTTATTTAAATTACAGATGAAAACTTCATTAAACTATTTTGTGGCAGTAATTGCCATGGTCTTTACTTTTGCTTCTTGTTCAAGCGACGATAACAACACCACTAACCCAACAAATGAATTGGACGGATTGGTAAAAATCCAACAATTCGATAACGATTCGCATACGATTGAATTGTATTCAAAAAATGGATTGCTACAGCAAGGTTACAACGACATCAACATTCGAATCAAAGACAAACAATCTGCGGCATACGTAAAAAACGCAACGATTACATGGAAACCATTGATGCACATGACCATGATGACGCACGCTTGTCCGTATTCTGCACTAACTAAAACGAATGCAGCGGGAACTTTATACAACGGATTTATCGTATTCACGATGCCTCAAAACACCACAGAATATTGGGATTTGGAAATCAACTATATTATTGATGGTGTAAATTATACAGCAATTTCGCAAATTGATGTTCCAGCTTCCGCAAAAAGAACACTCAACACCTTCACGGGAACTGATGGTACAAAATACGTAGTGGCCTATATCGAACCTACAGCACCAAAAGTAGCTGTAAACGATTTAAAAGTGGGTGTTTGGAAAATGGAAAACATGATGAATTTTCCAATGGTAAATGGTTATACGGTTAAAATTGACCCAAGAATGCCAAGCATGGGAAATCACACTTCGCCTAATAATGTCAATGCTGTTCAAGCAAATCCAGGGGAATTGTATACTGGAAAATTATCGCTTACAATGACGGGTTATTGGAAAATTAATTTGCAATTAGCCAATACTTCTGGTGAAATTTTAAAAGGAGAAACCGTTACTGATGCCGTAGAAGCAAGTAGTATTTTCTTTGAAATTGAATTCTAAAACCTAAAGATTTATAAGAGTCGCTATCTGAAAAGTATTCAAATTGTCGTTCTGAACGTACTTCAGAATGTAAAACCATTTCCAGATCGAATCTGAATCGAGTTCAGATTGGTAAATGGTTTGCTTTTTCAGGCAGCATCTTATAAAATGAAAGCTTATGAAAACTATATTTTCCTTTCTATTTACTGGTTTCATTGCCTTTTCGTACGGCCAAGAAATCCAGAAAGATACCTTACCTGCAAACGAATTGAGTGAAGTTATTGTCGTAGGAACCAAGACGCCTTTGCACGAAAAGCAATTTAAAACCTTAGCTTCCGTAGATGAGTTTCTGCAAAAATCAAATAAAATAGATTTAATTAAAAGAGGGGCTTATGCATGGGAACCACTCATCAACGGGATGGCAACTGAAAGAACCGTAATTACTATTGAAGGAATGCGAATCTTTGGTGCATGTACGGATAAAATGGATCCTATTACTTCGTATGTAGAAGTTTCTAATCTTGCTGAAGCAACCGTTTCTTCAGGACAACAGGGAACTTCTCATGGAAATACCATTGGCGGTGCTATTGATTTACGACGACGCGATGGTTCGGTTCAGAAGCCAGGTTTGGATATTGCTTTGCTGACTGGATATGAAAGCAATAACAACCAAAAAATAGCAGGAGCGGGAATTAATTATAAAAACGAAACGTTCTACATCAATACAGACGTGATGTTTCGCGATGCCGATAATTATAAGGCTGGAAATAGCAAGGAAATTTCCTTTTCCCAGTTTACCAAAATGAATCTTTCCGCAACAAGCGGATACAAATTATCGGAAAATAAATTAATTGAAGGCTCCGTAATTTACGATAAAGCGACCGATGTGGGTTATCCGTCTTTACCCATGGACGTTTCTTTGGCGGAAGCCTTAATTACTTCGTTGAAATATGAGGTAAAACCACTGGGAGGAAAGATCAGAAGTTGGGAATCAAAAATCTATTTCAATACCATAACGCACACGATGGACGATACAAAACGACCGTTTGTTCCCATTCACATGGATATGCCGGGTTGGAGCGACACGTATGGTTTTTACAGCAATGTGAAAGCACATTTTAACGACCACCATCTTTCAGGAAATATTAACGGATTCTACAACCGTTCTGTAGCAGAAATGACGATGTATCCAGCTGATCCCAATGAAAATTTAATGTTTATGTACACATGGCCTGATGTGCGAACGCTGTATTCAGGCATTCATTTGGAAGACCATTGGCAATACAATTCCAATTCAGCTTTGACTTTTGCAACTACTTTAGGATACCATGGAAATGAAGTTGCAAGCGAATTTGGTTTGCAAAGTTTGCAAATATTCTATCCCGAAATGTCTTCTACAAAATCAAGATTCCTTAAAAGTTTTTCTACCAACTACAGCTACGAGAATAACGGATTGATAAGTGGAGGAGGAGTCGCTTTCGGCGAAAGAGCTCCGTCTGTTTCTGAAGGATATGGTTTTTATTTGTACAATAGTTTTGACGGCTTTGATTACATTGGAAATCCAAATTTGAAAAACGAGCAATCCCTAGAAGCCAATGTCTATATCGGAAAAACCTACAAAAAATGGTCTGCCAAAGTAACCTCGTCCTATTTCCACATTAAAAACTACATCATTGGAATCCCAGATCCGAATGTAGCTCCGATGACCATTGGTGCGAATGGAATTAAGATTTATGCAGCTTTGGATTATGCATCTATTTGGTCCAATGATTTGACTTTGAAATGTACCCTAAACGACCACTTCACGTGGACTTCAAAACTGCAGTATTATCTTGGAAAAGACAACGACAACGGAAATTTACCGTTTATGAGTCCGCTTTCGTATGCTTCCTCACTTGGCCACAGCCAAAATAAATGGAATGGAATGTTGTCTGTAAAAGGAAATGCGACACAAACGAATTTCAACCCGACTTATGGTGAAGACCGAACGCCTTCTTTTGCAATATTAGACGCTAGTATTGGTCGAAAATTCAATTGGAACGCCAACCGAATTCAAGTAAACGCTGGGGTTGAAAATATGTTAGACGCTTATTACAGTACGTTTACGGATTGGAACAATTTGCCTCGAATGGGAAGGAATTTCTTTTTGAATATTTCTTTTCGATAAAAACACGATGAATGATTATAAAAATTTTACCGCAACGAACGCAAGGGTTTGATTGCTGATTATTTTAGAGTAGTAGTTTTTCACCACGAAGAACGCAAAGTTGATCAGTTTTAAAGTGTATAAAAATTACCACAAAGAACCCAAAGTTTTGATTGATGATCATTTATGGAGATTGTTTTTCACCGCAAAGAACGCAAAGTTGATCAGTTTTGAAGTGTATAAAAATTACCGCAACGAACGCAAAGAACGCAAAGTTTAAGTTGTATTCGTAACGTTTACTGTGTTTTAATCTCGCAAATCCCGAAGTATCGGGATTTGCGAGATTTTTTAAAACATAAAATTCGTGAAAATTTGTGCAATCTGTGTAAACCCTTTCTTGCGAATTATGTTTATCAAAGTACTCCAAAAAAATCCGTGTCAATTTCTCGAATTTCTCAAATCTGCGTTCCAAAATCGCTCACAAAACAGCAACTCAAAAAAAGCATATAAATTATTCTAATCTGTGTAAAAGATAATTCTTGAATTAAAAACTCCGTGCAAATTTCTCGAATTTCTCACATCTGCGTTCCAAAACGCTCAACAACAAATCAATTTTAAAAATCCGCGTAAATCTGCGTCATCCGCATTCATCCGCGTTCCAAAACTAACTATGATTTCAAAAATGTAGTTCCAGATTTAATCCCCAAAGCCAATTCCTCCAAATTGGTAGTATGCAACATAGCCGAAAGTTCATCCCGTATGCTTTTGAATTTATCATGAACCGGACACGGATGGTTTTCATCACATTGATTTAGTCCCAATCCACAGCCGCTGAAAACAGCATCTCCATCAATAGCGTGGACGATTTGTACTAAATAAGTAGCAGCAATTCTTCGCATAGGAATATAAAAGCCACCATTCACGCCTTTTACGGAATCAATAATCCCTGCCTTTACTAAAATTTGCAAGATTTTAGCCGTAAAAGCCTGAGGGGAATCGATTTCTTTGGCCACATCAACAAAGCCGACCTTCTCGTTTTCCAACGAATATTTCGCAATAAAAATGCTTGCTTTAATGGCGTAATTACATGATTTTGAAAACATAGCGATGCGGAATTGATGACTTGCAAAGATAGAACAATTATTAACAAACTTACACTTATTTCAATCCGCAGGACAACGGTTTTTTCGCCAGGATTGCACCAGTATATAAACAAAGAAATAACCCATCGAAACCGCTAAAAGTAAGCCGGCAGTAATAAAGGAAAGCGACCACGTTTTTGAACCGTCCATCATTTGGGAAAACGAATCAGTTGATAATCCCGCTTGCCAAATTGCACGATGCACACCCATTCCCATTAAGGAAATTAGAAATAAAAATAAAGTGCCTTGAACAATCCAGAACAACGTGGAGTTAAATTTCAGTGCTTTACCATTTTTAAATGAAGGTTTGAAAAAGTAAAATGCCGAAGCCAAGATAATCATCACATTAATGCCAATCGTCGTTCCCATAGCGTGTCCGACGGTAATATGCGTTCCATGGGTGTACAAATTAATTGCAGGAATGGACATCAAAATACCCATTGCCAAATTGATAATGACCCAATAATCTGCCGCCATTAAAAAACGGTACGGAAAGAAAAAGTAATGTTGTTTGTTTTCTTTGATTTGTCCACTCCATTTGTAAAAAATACGCAAAAGGATAATCCATTCCGTCATACTTACGCCGTAAGCAATGTAATGAATGTACTTTTCGGTTGGCAACAAGTAAATATGATGACCCCAATTGAACATCAAATTAAAAAGCCCGAGAAAGTAAAAAGCGTAGGATAATTTCTGAAAGGAAGTTTTGTTATTACCACTAATTTTTTCCATCAAATAAAACGCAACGCCATAAATCAATTGGTTTACAGCACCCACTAGCGAGCCATTTACTTTCCACTGAATCGTCATATCCGTGATGAATTGAGCACGAAAATACGGAATCACCCATAAATAATTTTCAACGAAAGTGAAGATGAAAAAGATGATTCCCGTGAGCCACATCCACTGATAAACGGGCCATTTTTCTTTCAGTTCCACTTGATGTAGAAAATAAATCAGAAAAACAATAAAAGATAAAAACAACGGAATCGCCCAGATTGGATCGAATTCCCAATATTCCCGTCCACCAAAATTTCCAGTAAAGTAACTGTGAAAAATTCCCGTTAAGGCCAAAACCCATAGAGCCAATTGAATATATTGCAATCGCCGACCAAAAGTGGTACTTTTTCTACTTTGTAAAATCATACTGACAAATCCAATTCCAGCTGAAATAATTCCCAAATAAGCACAACTCACATGCAACGGCCGAAGCGATAAGAATCCCATCACGCCATCTTTAGCAGTAGTTTGATTGTAGGATTCCGAAGCCAAATGACCAAAAAGCAGTCCTGCAATCAGCAGCACAAAAGCAATTCTGACAAACCAAATACCTGTATTTTTCATTATTTTGTAAGCGTAAAAGTTCCTATCGATTCCGGTTGGTACTTCGTAACATCCGCGTTTCCTGTGGCGTCTAAATTTTTCAAGAACGCCAAAAGAGAAGTCATTTCTAGTTCCGACATTTTAAAAGCAGGCATTTGCCGAACACCTGAATGAATTATGGCTTTTAAATAGTCTTCATTTTGGTTTCTTCGTGAATATACGTTCGTCAAATCAGGCCCCAAATAACCGCCCAAACCATAAATCTGATGACACGTATGGCAATTGTATTTTTGCAAAACCAATCGGCCTTCACTTACTAAATTTTGCTCGCGTGAAGTCAATTGATTAGGCTTAAAATACGGCACCGAATAAATCCAAAAACTGTAGGTTAAAAAGCAACACACTAAAAAAACAAAGAAATGTCGGGTGCGGATTTGTGGAAATGTAGCCATAGATTGTTGATTTACAAAATTATATAAGGCTGATTTATACTTGAACTTGTATTTGAAATAAGCGTTACGTCAATTGCTTTTTGGCTTAAAATCAAAACCGCAGTTTGAATTAAATTATATGTTTCACACAAATGAGGATTTTCGGAATAATTTGGAAATTTATTTTCAAACTGCTTTGCAAGCAAAAGAACCGCTTTTGTACTTTCGAAAATCACTTCATCCGAACCATAAACCGAATCATAATTCATGATATTTTTTAATTCACTTCTAAAAAATCCAACGTCATTTCTACCAATTTCTTGGTAAGTAATTTCAGGTTCTATCGAAAAACGAAAGACTGCTGATTTCAATAAAATGGAAAGGCGTCCCGCTAAATCATGCGAATAAACGACCGCTTCTAATAACGAATTGGATGCTAATCTGTTGGAGCCATGTAGTCCAGTGTGACTGCATTCGCCAATGGCAAATAGATTATTCATTGAAGTAGCTCCAAATTGATCCACCGTTATACCCCCACATTGGTAATGAGCTGCAGGTCGAATTGGAATTAAATCGATAGTAAAATCCCAGTTTTTCTGTTTGCAATAGTTGGTGATTTTTGGAAATTTAAGACGCAACTCCTTTGGATTCAAATGACTTAAATCAAGCCATACATTGTCTGAATTTTCTTTATGCATTTCGTCACAAATCGCTTTTGAAACAATATCGCGAGTCGCTAGTTCGGTATCCGGATGGACTTTCTGTAAAAAACGTTCCCTTTTTCTATTCAGAATATGAGCGCCAAAACCACGAATCGCTTCCGTAATTAAAAAAGCTTGTTCGTTTTCAGGTTCGTAAACAGCCGTGGGATGAAATTGAACATACTGCATGTTTTCAATTTTAACTTTAGCACGAAGAGCCATGGCAATACCGTCACCTGTTGCTACAGAAGAATTCGAAGTGGTAGAAAAAACTTGTCCTGAACCGCCTGTTGCTAAAACAGTAGCTTTCGCATTTATAAAAACCGATTCATTTTCACTATTATAACCAATAATTCCAACACATTTTTCATGTTCTACAACTAAATCCGTTGCGAAAAAGGAAGTTTGAATCGAGACATTTGGTAGATTTTGAACGACTTGAATTAATTTTGTTTCCAATTCCCATCCCGTTTGGTCTTTGTGATGTACAATCCGGTTTTGTGAATGTCCGCCTTCAAGACCTAAATCTAAAGCGCCAGAGTCATTTTTATCCAATTCAACGCCCCACGATAGTAATTCTTGCAATCGGGCAGGAGCACTCGTGATAACATGTTTTACGACTTCTTCGTCGCACAATCCTTTTCCGGCTGCAATTGTGTCGGCAATATGTTGTTCGTAACTGTCTTTAATGAAATCATGAACGACTGCAATTCCACCTTGTGCATAATAGGTGTTGCATTCATCCAAAGTCGTTTTACTCAATAAAAGAATGGAAGTTTTCGGATTAATTTCACTTAAATATTTTGCCAACGACAAGCCTGCTAAGCCCGTTCCGACAATTACAACGTCTGTGGAAATTTTCATAGAAATTAGTTTATGGCCAACATTCGTTCGATAGGAATCAATGCTTTTTCAATCACTTCTTCACTCAAAAGTACTTCGGGTTGTTCTGAAAGTAAACAATCATATAATTTCTGTAACGTATTGATTTTCATAAATGCACATTCGCTACAAGCACATGTGTTGTCTTCTTTTGAAGGAGCAGGAATCAACGTTTTTGCTGGATTTTCAAATTGCATTTGGTGCAAAATTCCCGCTTCCGTTGCGACTATAAATTCTTGTGCTTCACTTGCTTTTACATAGTTCAACATACCGGAAGTGGAACCGACATAATGAGCGACTTGCAAAATATGCGTCTCTGATTCGGGATGTGCAACGATTTTCGCAGTAGGATTTAGTTTATACAATTCCACTAATTTCTCTAATGAAAATGCTTCATGGACAATGCATGAACCTTCCCATAAAACCATGTCGCGACCGGTTTCAGCAATTAAGTATTTGCCTAAATTTTTATCGGGTGCAAAAATAATCGGTTGGTCAAGCGGAATTGTGTCAATCACCCTTTTTGCATTCGAAGAAGTACAAACAATATCCGTCAACGTCTTGATTTCAGCGGTACAATTGATGTACGTCACTACTTTATGGTTGGGATATTGTGCGAGAAACGCTTTGAATGCATCGGGTGGACAACCATCAGCTAATGAACATCCCGCTTTCAAATCGGGAACCAAAACTTTCTTTGTTGGATTCACAATTTTTGCGGTTTCTGCCATAAAGTAAACACCTGCAAAAACAATGATGTCAGCGTCAACAGTGGCTGCTTTTTGAGATAATTGCAAACTATCACCAACAAAATCAGCAATTTCTTGAATGCCTTTTTCTTGGTAATAATGGGCTAAAATAACGGCGTTCTTTTTCTTTTTTAAAGTGAGAATACTTTGTTGCAATTCAGTCATAATAAAAGAGTTTTTTGTCTTCTAAATTGGTAATTTTTTTTACAATTTCAAATACGTATCACCAGAATTGAATTTCAAAATCAAATCCGCTAATGAAGTATCGCGTAAAGTCTTTTTCAAATTCTCGCGAATTGGCTTGTACTTGTGGTGAAAGGGACATGGTTGGTCGTCTGAACATTCGTGCAAACCCAAGCTGCAACGGTTGAACAAATCATCACCGTCAATAGCTCTGACGATGTCCTCCATCTTAATTTTCGTAAATTCTTCTTGCGGAATTTCAAAACCACCGCCATTTCCTTTGATGGAATGAATGATGTTTGCTTTCACTAATCGCTGTAAAATTTTTCCGGTAAAAGGTTCAGGAGATTCAATTTTTCGTGCAATTTCCTTAATACCACAACGTTTGCCGTCAGAAGATTCTGATGCAATATAAATTGTAGCTCGAATGGCGTATTCACACGTCTTTGAAAACATAGTTGAAATTTGTGCAAAGTTAGGCAATTCCATTCATCGGAATATGATTTTGGTCATATTCGACGAAAGATTTGTTTCATTTAGCGGAATAGAATCGGGCAGTGGCTCAATTGTACTTTGATATCTTCTGAAATTTTGAACATAAAATGGATTGGTGTAACCTTCGTTTTCGAGAACATTTTGCATTTCTAAAATATCAGCTTTTGTCAATAATTCGGAATGAAAAGTGGTGCGAATTTCAAATGGAATACTACTTTTTTTTAACTGAAGTAAACAGTTCATAAACCGTTCGTAACTATCTAATTTTGCAATGTTTTGAAATTTTTCTTTTGTGCCTTTAAAATCCATTGCTACGTAATCAATTAGCTTTTCTGTTAGCAACTTTTCTAGCACTAAAGGTTTACTACCGTTGGTATCAATTTTCACCGAAAAACCCATTTGTTTCACTCTTCTTACGACTTCAACAATGTCTTTGTGCAGCAAACATTCGCCACCACTAAAAACGACAGCATCTAAAAGTCCGATTCGCTTTTTCAAAAAAGAAAAGAGTTCGGAAAAGGAAATAATTCCTTTTCCGAAAACTATTTCAGGATTATAGCAGTAGCCACATTTCATATTGCAACCCGAAAACCACAAAATACAAGCGGTTTTGTCCGGATAATCCAATAAGGTGAAAGGTGTAATACTGTGAATCGCTTTTTTGAACAGAAATTCGCTAGTTGGATTCTGTAAAATGAGTGCGTTGTCTGTGTTCGCCTTTTTTTCCAATGTTGAAACTTTCTACGGGTCTGTGATAACCCATTACACGTGTATAAACCAGACATCTGGTTCTTTTTTCAGTTGGCAATAATGCATTTTCAATGATTTGTGTTTTCATGTTGTTCTATATTTAGTTGATTTAATAATTCAGTATCACATTTAGGGCAAAATTCATGTTCGCCGTTCAAATAGCCGTGTTTTGGACAAACGCTAAAAACAGGAGTTACCGTAATGTAAGGCAGTTTGAAGTTGGTTATAACCTTCTTTACAAAATTCCGACACGCTTCCACAGAGCTCAATTTTTCGTTCATATAAAGATGCAAAACGGTTCCGCCGGTGTATTTACATTGCAATTGGTCTTGTAGCATTAAAGCTTCAAAAGGGTCTTTTGTATAATCCACAGGAAGTTGCGAACTATTGGTATAATAAATATTTTCCCCTTGACCGGCTTGCAGAATATCAGCATATCGTTTCTTGTCTTCTTTTGCAAAACGATAGGTTGTTCCTTCTGCAGGAGTGGCTTCAAGGTTGTAAAGATTCCCTGTTTCTTCTTGGTATTGCTTCATTTTTGTACGGATGAATTCCAAAATTTCAGTGGTCATTTCCATACCAAAATCAGATACGATGTCGTGTGTTCCGTTGGTGAAATTCGTCACCATTTCGTTCATTCCGTTTACACCAATGGTTGAAAAGTGGTTTCTGAAATGAGGCAAATAGCGTTTTGTGTACGGAAATAAGCCGCGGTCGTACATTTCTTGAATAAAGATGCGTTTTTTCTCTAAAGTCGATTGTGCCAAATCAAGCAAATGTTCCAATTGGATATATAATTCAGGTAGATTTCCTTTGTTCAAATAACCGAGTCTTGCCATGTTGATTGTAACTACGCCAATACTTCCTGTCATTTCCGCACTTCCAAACAAGCCATTACCCCGTTTTAGTAATTCACGCAAATCAAGTTGCAATCGGCAACACATACTTCGTACGGCATTGGGTTTATAGGCTTCCGGATTTTCGACTTTATTTCCGTTTTCATCGAATAAGTATTGACTTCCGATGAAGTTTTGGAAATAAGAAGAACCAATTTTTGCTGTATTTTCAAATAAAATATCGGTGTTTTCTCCATACCAATCGAAATCTTCTGTAATATTCACAGTTGGAATTGGGAATGTAAACGGTTGGCCATGAGCGTCACCTTCGGTCATTACAGTATAATACGCTTTATTTATAGTATTCATTTCAGGTTGAAAATGTTCGTAACGCATTTCTATTAAATCAGCTACACCTCGTTCTTGTGCTCTTTGAAGTAAGGATTCGTTTTTAATATCTTTGAAAAGATGATTGTCGCTTCTTGTAGGAACTTGTACTTTTAAATCATCTGGAACGACCCAATCCAAAGTGATATTGGTAAACGGAGATTGACCCCAACGAGCGGGAACATTTAAATTGTAAACAAAACTTCGAACGGCTTTCAAAACATCCTCGTAGCTCAAATTATCCTTGAACACATAAGGCGCTAAATAAGTATCAAACGAACTGAATGCTTGTGCTCCAGCCCATTCACTTTGCAAGATTCCAAGAAAGTTTGCCATTTGCCCCAAGGCTTCTCTAAAATGATTCGGAGGCCGACTTTCAACACGACCCCGGACGCCGTTAAATCCGTCGTTTAGTAAAACACGCAAACTCCAACCTGCACAATAACCAGTCAAACAATCTAAATCGTGAATGTGCAAAGAACCTGTTCGATGCGAAGCGCCTTCTTCAGGGGAATAGACTTTATCCAACCAATAATTGGCGATCACTTTTCCAGCCACATTATTCACTAATCCAGCATTGGAGTAGGACGTATTCGCATTGGCATTAATTCGCCAGTCGGTTTGACGAATGTATTCTTCAATGGTTTGTGTACTGTCCACATAAGTAGTGGAATCGGTTGTTCCCAAAACGTGTTCGCGCTGCATTTTCCGCGTATGTCGGTACAACATAAACGAACGCATGACTTCATAGTGATTGCATTCAAACAATAATTTTTCAATTTTATCTTGAATTTCTTCAACGGCCCAAGTGGTTTGATTGTTGAGTTGTTGAAAAATCAGCGAAATAAGTTTTTCGTCGAAAGGAATAGAAGCACTTTCAAACGCCTTTCGAATGGCTTCTTCAATTTTAAAGAATTCAAAGGGTACATATTCGCCGTTTCTTTTGATTACAAATTGATTCATGAGTTATAATTTTGAAGGATTCACGACAAATCTATATATTAAAAAGACTTTTTAGTCTTGTTTGATTAATTAGTAATCAACAAATTGAAAATTAAATTGTTGATAAGTTTATCGAGGATGTATTTAGTGTAAAAAAGATTTGAGTAGGGAAATCAATAGTATTGATTTATTCGTAAATTGCTTTTTTTATCACTTTAACAGAAAGAAGCAACCATGAAATCAAGTAAGAGATGGGTTTTTATCGTTACATTAAGCGTTTGGACATTGCTTCTTGGTTTGATGATTTATGCCATTGTTTATGCTCCACTTGGTAGTTGGCCGAAAAATTATGCCTTTATCATCGGCTTGTTTTTTATCACTTTTACGCAAGTGGTAAAACGGGCCTATCGGTATTCGTATCGCACCGAAAGAAGAATTCGAAAATAAGTTTTGGAATCGAGTGGTAGAATTAGAGCGCTAGTACGAGAAATAATTCACCTTTAAAAAATAATTAATTGAACGAAAACTCCATCCAAATTGGAATGTGGTCCGAAACTTTTCGGGCTTCCGCTAAAGAACAGAAGTGTTCATAAAACCGAAGAACGCCGCCGTTTATTTTAGTTACTTTTGGTGCGTAAAACATATTATCAAATTCAGAGGCTAAGTATTCACCGTGTTTTACCTGCTTTTTCAAAGTTGTTTTCTGATCGATAAGTAAAGGTACATAACCTATTTTTTTCAAAGGATTAAAAACCGAGTTGGATTGGGGACAATTGAAATCGCCTACAAAAATCAAGTTCAAATCAGAATATAAGGCGGGAAGAAATTTGAAGTATTTTATTTCGGTTTCGGGTTGTCTCTTTTTTGTTATGGCGTGAAAATTTACCACCGTAAACGATTTGTTTTTATATTCAAAGGTGCTGTAAAAAGGCTCGCGGTCAATTTCCAACGCATACGTTTGTTCAAGCCAAGCTGTACCTATTTTCTTTACAGCAGCCGTTTTCCACAAAAAAGCGTAGCGTTCTGTTTTGTAGGCACTACTCGAAGTAGGTTCGCTAATTTCATAATCCCATTTAGAACCCGTCCGATTCAATTCGTCCGCTAGTTTTGCAACCGCTTGAATACCTCCATAACCTGCCACGACTTCTTGCAGTGCCACCACATCATAATTTTTCAAGGTTTGCGCGATGAATTTAATTTCTTGTTCCGACTTTGATTGGCCAAGATTTTCAACATTCCAAGAAACCAGTTTTATTTGTGAAAAGCTAACTCCAGAAATGGTAATCCAAAGTAGAAACGATAGAATGTAAAGCGTTTTAATTTTAAATAAATGTACAGGCATGGCATTTAGCGGTAAGTGGTGCAAGATACTTATTTTAAGAATCAGTTTGAAAGCTAATGATAAGGAGCACAAATAATTTATTTTGCATTATTTTTAAGGGAACGCTTCGTTTTCGTATGAAATTATTTTCCAAGGGTTTATTTATAATCCAATTACTAAAAAAGTCATTTTAATCAGGAATTCATAGGTTGTTTTTCGCCTGTTTGTTTATATTTGTTAGTCGAATTTTAGTGCGCAATACAGTGCATCAAAATTTAATTTATTTTAATACAATACTACCGTACAAACCATTTATCTCCCAATTTGACTATGAAAATACTTGTGGCATGCGAAGAAAGTCAGGCAGTTACTAAAGAATTACGGCTTCTTGGTCATGAGGCATTCAGTTGTGATTTATTGCCTTGCAGTGGAGGACATCCGGAATGGCATTTTCACCACGATGTTTTTGAAGTCATTGAAAATAAAGGAGGTGCGGTTCAAAATGGCGATATTATAAAAATAAAAGGAAGTTGGGATATGATGATTGCACATCCGCCGTGTACTTTTTTGGCGGTAAGTGGAGCGCGTTGGTATTACCATCCGGACGACAGCGATATGCCTTTTGACCAAAGACGGCCCCATCCACGATTTCCAAATCGTGCCGTGGATCGGGAAGAAGCACTTGCCTTTTTCATAAAATTGCTTGAAGCTCCAATTGAACGAATTGCGGTCGAAAATCCAGTAGGAATTGTCAGTACCCGCTACCGAAAACCAAACCAAACAGTGCATCCCTGGATGTTTGGTGACGAAGCCTCAAAAGCGACGTGTTTGTGGTTAAAAAACCTTCCGCTATTAGAGCCCACTAATGTGGTAGGAAAGGGAGAGCGACTTGTTTTGAGCAGTGGGAAAAGTTTGCCGAAATGGTATTCTGATGCTTTGACACTTTCTAAAAGTGATGCCGAACGACGCACGATGCGAAGCAAGACCTTTGAAGGAATGGCAAAGGCAATGGCCGATCAATGGACAAAATAGTCACATTCGAGCATGCATCCAAAGCTTTAATTCTTCTGAATTATTTTCAAAAATGGTATGGTACGGTTTTGCATCATTCAAATAAGTAAGGCCATTTTCCTTCGAAATATTTGTAATTCGCGTAACACCCACCTGAGAATGATCGCTGGTGTCAAAAGTAAGTAAGAAGAGTCGACAGCTTAGTGTTCGCGCTAAATTTCCGAGCACATTCCATGAAGGAAAATCGCCTTTACGTTCGGTTGTACCAAAAAAATACTTGTTGGGATCGTAATTAGAAACATTGTAAGCCGTTTTGCAGGTGCAAATTCGTTTCTCGTAAATGGCATTAACTACGTGTTGATTTTCTTTGAATGAAAATCCATCAATGTTTACACCCCAAGCCAGTTTGTTTTCAAATAAAACACAATCTATCATACTGTTTTTAATTCGATCAGCGGCATCGTACATGGGTTTTGTTTGGGTGTAAGGTTGTCGGTCGCGCCACCACACAATAAATTCAGAAATTGTGAGTTGGCATTCTTCTTGAAATATTATTTTGCTTTCAATGAGAAAAGTGTTGAATATTTTAAAGCATTGCTTTTCAACCACTGAAATAATGGTGTAGTAGGGAATTTGCAAGTGCTGGCAGAAATAGTATCGTGCTATTTCAACCTCGTTTTGTAAAATCCCAAAATCTATTTCGCTTATTTTATTCACTTGATAATTCTCAACTCCGCACTGATAAAGGGAATCCTTTTTTAAAACACCTTGTAAATCGAAAATGCCCAACTCACGAAATAGTGTGTTGGAATAAGGATGAATGCGTTCGCTGTCTCGTCGTTTCATAATTTGATTTTTTGGCGTTGATGGTATTTTTCTTAATTAGCAAATTTTTAAGTATAACTAATTTAGAGTAAAGCTAGTAATTTAAATGGTACTTCGTTAAAAGTCTTTTGTTTATTTCAAACATAGAATCATTTAGCAACGACTTCATTAATTTGCTATAAAATTCTAGTGGCTAATTCTATTTTGAATCAGGAACTAATTACAGCACGCTGATTCTTTTTAATAAAACTTTAAAACTCTTTTCTCTAATTAATTCTTAACATTACAAAAATTGAAAAACAAGAGTTATGAGTTTAATTGAAAATTTGAATTGGCGCCATGCCACGAAAGCATACGACCCCACAAAAAAAGTAAGCGAAGAAGACTTACAAAAAATTTTAGAAGCAGCCCGATTAGCACCGACCTCATCTGGATTGCAGCAATTTAGAGTACTTGTTGTTGAAAATCCAGCAATTCGAGCGCAATTGGTGGATGGATCGCTTAATCCGGAATGCATGGTAGAATGTTCACACGTCTTGGTTTTTGCCGCGTGGAATGAATATACGCCTGAACGAATAGATGCGATTTACGACCGAACAACTGAGGAGCGGGATTTGCCACAAGGCAGGTTCAATTCGTACACGGATAAGATAAAGGAAATGTACGGCAATCAGTCAAAAGAAGCGCATTTTAACCATGCAGCGAAGCAATCGTATATTGGTTTAGTATTGGCAATGGCTCAAGCGGCGGAACTTAAAATAGACACTACGCCTGCGGAAGGCTTCGACAATAAGCGAATTGACGACGTTTTGGAATTAGAAAAACGGGGTTTAAAAAGTGTAACTTTATTGTATATGGGCTACAGCGACAAACAACGCGATTGGCTTTCTACGATGAAAAAAGTAAGAAACCCTATGGAAGAATTCGCTATACGAATCAAATAGTGAACGAACGAAAGCAGCTGGATTGAATTGAGCTGAACGAACAGCATCTTTGAGAAGTAGACTTTTACCTTTCAGAGATGCTGTTTTTTTTTAATTATCTAGGTAAAAACTAATACAAATGCAACCATTTCTTATCACTGTTCATCTTGAACGTGCCGATGTGTTCTCTGTTCCATTCGTCTGGACCAATCAGCGAAAGGAAATTTAAACCATCTTTACCGCGGTATAAATGATACATCTCGCCAAATACAGGTTCAAAAGAAAATTTAGAATTGTAGACGATTTCATTCCATTCAAATTCTTGAATCAGACTTTCATATTGCAGTTTTAAGTCGTTGAACTTTGCCTCAAACTCTTTATTTACTGCCGTAATTCCTCGACTTTTCCACGATACCAAGTCGTCAATTCTGATGGCTGGTGCACCAACACTTGTCGCATAAGGCAATAAATGGGCGTTGTAGCCTTCGGTTTTTGAATACACCACATTATCCGGTTTTTTGTCTTCCATAGAGCTGATTTTTATTTTTGAAAAGGACCGAAAAGAGGTGCCTTCAAAATTTTATTTTATAAGTATTTAAAGAATCAAATTAGTAACGATACTGAACATCTTTTTCCAACTAAAATTACGTAGTCAGTTTGATTTGTATGCAAAGATAAATTATATTTTCTGTTTATCAATATGTTTTTAATGTTAAACAAAATTGAATGTTTTGGTATAATTGAAGTGGGAAATCGTAAATTCCTTTAATTAGAGGCAAATTTGAAAAATAACAAGGAAGTGCCGTACTTATAAAACAACGGACTTTCTGCACTAAATAAAATCTGAAATGAATTCCGATAATAACTCCAAGCCACTATCTACGAAGCAAAAGGCGATTCAATTTATTAAAAAACATGGTGGTTCCCTTCTCATGGTAATTGCATTTGTCACTATTATGGTGAATCCGGATGCCAAAGCCTGGGTATTGCAGAAAATAATGTTAACAGGAATTTTCAATGCTAAAATTGAAAATGAAAGTACCACGGCAGAACTTGCTCAATCAAATGATTTTGATTTTGTGAACCAAGACGGTACGGTTCAAAATACAATTGAATTAAGAGGTAAAGTCGTTTTTATTAATTTTTGGGCTTCTTGGTGTGGACCTTGTCGTGCTGAATTTCCTTCCATTGAGAAACTATATTCGAAATTTAAAGACAATCCAAACGTCTATTTTTTAATGATCAACCAAGACAAGGACATTTCAAAAGCAAAAAACTATATGGAGAACGAGCAATTTTCGTTTCCGCTTCAGACATCAAATTCCTACATCCCTTATGCTATTTATACGGGTAGTTTACCAACAACCGTTGTGTTAGATAAAAAGGGAAAGATTCGCTTTCACCATGAAAATTTTGCGAATTATGCTTCTGAGAAATTCAGTAAGCAGATGGAGGATTTGTTAGCAGAATAATAGCTAGTTTCACAAACGGTACGGATCCGCTTTTTTTAGAGCAAAAAAAAGCCACCCGAAGGTGGCTTGAAAAAAGTCTTAAAATAAAAAACTTATTTTTTAATCACTTTAAAAGTCTTCATTTCGTTTTCTGCTTGTACCTTAACTAAATAAGTTCCCGCAGCTAATTCGGACATGTTAACTTGACCCTTGTTTGCATTCAGATTTACGGATAAAACTTGTTGTCCTAAAAGATTGTAAACTGCTACAGTAGAAATAGTCGTAGTATAATTCAAATTCAACACATCTTGTACCGGATTTGGGTACGCTGTAAATGAATTGTTTTCAAATCCGTTTGATCCTAACGCTTCTTGAATTACAATGTTATCTACAAACAACAAACTTTGAAATTCATCCGAATACGCTTGAAATCCAATTACATATTCACCACTTGCTGTTGGGGTAAACGTCGCGATATTGGATTGCAATGTACCTTGATTAATCGCTGAATGATTGGCAATTTCAGTAGTCATTGCGGCAGCATTTGCCGTAGTTCCGAAGGCTACTTTTAATTTTTCAGTATAAAGGTCATCGTCATTTCCATACTCGTAAGATATCGAATACGTTGTTCCTGCAACTAACGTTACCTTGTTTGTGTAGAACCATGCATTTGCATCGTAGAACGCCCATTCAAATGAAAGAACTTTACTGTTAAAACCGAAATTAGATAGTGATTCAGTCGCCCAAGAATTTCCAAAACCAAGTACTTGACCTGTCGTACAAGTCGGTAAGTTTGGTACTACTGCATTTTCAAAATTAATCGTGTATGGTAAAGTTGCAGTCACACAATCTGTGGTCAATAAACCTGCATTACTCCAAACACTAAGGTCATTTGCATTGCAAATACTTCTTACAAAAAGGCGGTGAATAGCACCCGTAGCCAAATTTGTTAAATTTGCAGTAGTAATTCCTGCACCAACGGTTCCTGATGGCGTTGTAGCCACGTTTGGTACCAAAGCCAAATCTGTCGTATAAAAATAATCGTATCCATTTGCAGGCGCTGGAACTGATGCCGTCCAGTTAATGGTTGCCGTAGTGGTCGTTACGTTAGTGGCTGTTGGAGCTGAAGGTTTAAGACAAGAAGGTATTGCTTCCCATATTACATCGTCAATACTTACGGTTTGGTACGTTCCTGTTCCTACAAATTTAAACGCAACGTGAGCGTTGGTTGTTGCAGCAGTAAACGATACTGAATATTCAGTAAAAGTTGTTGTTAAAGGAAGGGTTTGTACATTGGTAAAAGTACCTTCTACACTTGGATTCGCCATCGTACCAACCATAATACTTGTACCTGCTGATCCTTTTGCTGTGAATTTTACGCGGTGTGTACTAAGCGGTAAAGCGGTTAACGACGGTGTAATTAGATACAATGCTGCAGCGGCATCACCAGAATTTGAAAGCTGTACATAATCAGAACTAGCACTAATTTGAACATATGCTGATGCTGAAGTACTGTTTTTAAGCGTATACCAGCATTCTACAGAAGGTACTGTATTTTCTACTGTGAAATTTTCAGTAAAATCACCAAAACTGCTACAAGCTGTTTTGAATGCATACGGTCCGTTCCATGGACTTAAATTCGTAGAACCACAGTTTGCTTGAATATAATACACGTAAGAAGTTTGAGCAGTTAAGTTGTTTAAAGTAACTGTCTCAGCTGTTACATCACTACTAACTAGGCCCGTTCCTTGTGTAAAGCCTGTTATGCCATATTCCACATTTACAGAAGGTGCTTCTGAAATCCATTCTAACTTCGCAGAAGTTGCCGTAATATCCGAAACGGTATTCATTGTCGGTGGAAAACACGTTGGTGCTTCAAGAATCGTTACTTTAAAGTCTAATGATACGCCATAAGTACCGCTGTAACATGGATTTGCTGGTGTAGCGTTCGCGTAAGTTGAAAGTACTCGCATTCGGTGTTCGCCCAATTGCGCTGTTAGAGGAATGTCAAACGAAGTGTTTAAAAGCGAAGGGATAAGATTTGACATGACTTGACCTGTATAAGCAATTTCAGATACATCAAAGTTAAAGTCGTTGTTGTAATCAATCCAAATCGTAGTATAGTAAGGAGATCCTGTTGAAAATTCAATATTCATTACATTATTAACGCCTCTTGTTAAAGGTAAGGCAGTCCCGGTGATAAAGTCCGCATGATATACGTCTGTCACAGGAAAGTTCGCGTTCCCAATTTGAACATTTGAAATTCCAGCTCCGTGATTTGAAGTTGGTAATGAACCACAGTAACATCCAAATTCATAGGTTGTAAACGTATCTTCCCAACAATCTTGGGTTCCATTCAAGTTATATGCTTTAATCTTGTAGTAATAAGTGGTATTTGGAGCTCCCACGTAAGAATAGGTAAGTGCCGTTGAAAGATCTAAATCGTTAATACCTAAATCAGTTCCGTTAGGTGTGGTTGCAATTGAAATGGTGTAGCCACTTGCAGTTGCAACAGGAGTCCATGTGAAAGCAGTTGCAAAATTTCCACAACCGCTCGCAGGTGTAGCCATAAATTCAGTAATGCAATCTGGGACTGTAGTTGGGCTTTCTTCCCATTTCACGTCATCAATATAAATGCTACGAAACGTTCCGCCTAAACCATGTTTAAAAGCGATGTGACTCGCAGTTGTAGAAGTATTTAAAGTTAATAAATAATCTTTGTAGACATTAGTCAATGCAATTGTTTGTAAGGTTACAAAGGTTGTTGGATCTTTTGGATCACTCATTGTACCCATGATCAAGACTTGATTATTAGCACCACCTCTAGCTTTAAATTTTAATTGATGTGTGTCCAGTCCAATCGCATCTAATGCAGGTGTTACGAATAGTACTTGTGCATTAGCATCACCAGAATTTGACATCAACACCGTGTTTGGCGTTGAAGATACCGTGTAGCTAATTACAGATATGTTGGCACTTGCACTTGTTGATTCAATCGTTTTAATCCAGCAAAGCGGTAATGCACCAGTAGCAGTGGTATCAAAATTCTCATCAAAATTTCCAAAAGGAGGACAAAGCGTTCTGAAATTAATCGGACCTGTCCAGCCACTTCCCATCGTTTCTGAGCACATACTTCTTACATATACACTATAATCTGTTTCTGATGCTAAATTTGATTGTAGAGAAGTAGGCGTACCTGTTACCTGATCTCCTGAAGTAGCACCCGATGGAGCAGGACTTCCTGCCGTTACCACATATACTTCCCAATCCGTTTGTCCTGTAGCAGCAGTCCAGTTAATAGTTGCTTCACTTGCAGTCGCATTATTTGCTGTGATCAGTGATGGAGCAGGACAGGCTTGCTGAATACCTCCTAAAATAATATTTGGAACAAAAGAACCTGAACCACGAACAGTAAGTTCATTTGGATCATTTGTTGGATTAGCAGGATCAATATTCATTTCATCCGCATACACATAAATAGTTCGATCTGTACTTACGGGGCTGAATCTGAATTTATCTGCAAAAGCGTCAAACTCGGCCATGTTTTCGTCTACGGCAACTACTAAATTGGATCCACCGTCAAAAGCAAAGGGAGTGGTTAACGTGATGGTTTTCCATCCTGGAGTACTTCCGGTTGTAATTCCGCCCGTATACACTTGAGTAAGTTCTGATAATGGAACGAAATCAGCAGATGAAGTGAAACTACTTTTACCTGTTTCGGCAAAATAAATAGTCAAATCCTGGCTGTTTGTCAACGCACCTGATCCGGTATAATACCACTGAATGGATGTGATGAAACCTCCTGCATTAATTTCAGATCCTAAATAAATGGTCTGAGCGTACGAATACTTAGCAAACGGATTGAATGGAGCATATTGTCCCGTGCTTAGACTAGTTCCTACAGCAACTTGACCGTATCCAGTAAGGATTGCTGATAAAAAAAACAACACCAATAGCGTAAATTTTTTCATAAAAGATATATTTGTGTTAATAATTTGTAAACTTACCTATTTGCTGCCATTTAGCCAATGGCAATATGCGGATTCAACAAATCAAACACGATGTGTGATATAGGGTATTTGTTGAAAAAACTGCTTTGTTTATGTAAAAATACTGCAGTTAGTCGATTTTATTTTGTTATTTATAACTAATTGTTAGAAAATTTAAAAAGGAATGTATTTATACATCTAAATTGATTTTAAAAATAACGTCATATAAAGCCTTCATTGAGGAAGAAAAAGAAAGCGTACTGCAGCTAACTTAATTTGTATTCAATTATAAAAAGTGAATGAACCAAGAATTATAAGTCGAAAGGCTGCTCATAAAATGCGAATTACGTTTACAATGTCATAACGGTTTTAAAGTCATAATTCAGCGTTATTTCTATACAGTGCGTTACTAAATTAAACAACTATTTTTATCGTTTTTTCAGTTACTTTTCGTGACTTTTTTCTTACATTTAAAATAAATTACCACTGTTACATGAAAAACAACCTTGGATTTACCTCTTTACTAATTGCTTTCTCCGGATTGCTTGTTTTTGAAGTGCTCATTTATATGGAAATCTTGACCCATTCCGGTTGGCACATTGTAAAGGCCGGTTTTGAAGCGGCAACGATTGGTGGCGTAGCCGACTGGTTTGCTGTGCGAGCTTTGTTTCACGAAATTCCAATTCCTTTCATTAGAAAACATACCAATATCATTGTAAAAAACAGAGAAAAAATGACCGAAGGCATTGTTGATTTGGTAACCAATGAATGGCTGTCACCCGAAGTGATTTCAGAGAAGCTGAACGAAGTTGATATCGCATCCGCCATTCTGGAATTTCTTCAAAATCCCGAAAGTCAACAGAAATCCATTGGCTTTATCAGGGAAATTGCTTTGAAACTGACCACAGAATTAGACCATCCCGAGTTTGTAGCGACGCTGCAAAAGATGTTGAACAGTCAAATAACCAACTTGGATTTAGCTTCGCCAATAGGCAATTACCTTGAAAAAGCAGTGAACAATGGAGAACACCATAAATTGTGGGAACTCTTAATTGAAGCAAGTGAAAAATCCATCAACAATGCCGAAACAAAAGAACTCATTCTTTCTAAATTAGAGGAAGCCATCAAAGAATACGGAGAACAAGGCTTTTTCAAAAAAACAACAATGTTCCTTGCTCAGAAAACAGGCGGTCTGAATATAAACAGTTTGACTGCGGAGTTGCTTTTTAAAACAAATGAAATGTTAGTGGAAGCCAAAGAAAATCCGCAACATCCCATTCGAATTAAGTTTGACGATTGGATCATTGAATTCGCACAAAATTTAGTAAACGGCCGCGAAAATGAAGTGCTTATTCTGGATAACATCAAAACAAAATTGATTGCCTACATGGAAACAGAACAGACGGTCCAAAATCTAGTGCGCAAATTTAAACAAACTTTTGCATCCCAGCTGGATACGGATGATACGCCACTGATGCAATTTTTTAAAACCAATTTCAACCGAATCGTTCTTGATTTACAAAATGATAAAGAAGCGCAAAGAAAAATCAATACATGGATTACAGAATCCATTTCGGCACTTTTGACTAAGTTTCACAGCGAAATTGGCAATATGGTGCGGTCGAGTATGATTAAATTGAATAACGAAGAATTGGTGGAACAAATAGAAGGGAAAGTGGGAAGTGATTTGCAATACATCCGACTCAACGGAGCGGTAGTGGGAGGAATGGTCGGCGTTCTTTTGGCAACAGCCAAATTACTACTGCAATAATGAAAAAACCATTCTTAAAATGATAAGGAATTCTAAAAGTGATAGTGAATTTGAAAATACTTTGCTAAGTTGCCCATTCGTACAATTTAAATATCGTTCACCATGAAAAATATATACCTAGCGTTTTTTATACTATCAGGCTTGTTGCTCAATGCACAAGTTGTTTTTGAATCTTCGCTTGTCATGGCTTTCAAAAAAGCAAAACAACAAAACAAACCGGTTTTCATTGAATACTACAATTCAGATTGTTCGGTTTGCAAGCGCTTGGGTGCTATTCTTCGGGAAGATGCGGCAGTTGCAAGCTATTATAACGCCAACTTCATAGGCTATGCGATGAATACCTACGACGACCTTTCTAAAGAAGATAAAATGTTTATGGAAGAGGCAAATCTCAATTTTGAAAGTGTTCCTGTATTGTTGTATTTTGACCAAAACAAAAACTTTCTACACCACAGTAACGGACAGATTGACGAAGAAACCGTTGTTAACGAAGCTAAAAAAGCACTGAATCCGATGTATAATTCTTCGGGATTAAAAACCAAATATGAAGCAGGAGACCGATCCGTTCGAACACTTTATGCCTATAGCGATGTGTTGCGAATCAATAAAAACGAGGCGTTACTGCAAAAAGTAGCACAAGAACTTTTTGAATCATTTAATAAAGCAGAATTGCCTACCAAGAAAAGTTACATCATTTTAAAACAAGTAGTCACCACTTCTGACAATGGTTTCTTTCAATATTGGATCAACAATTTAGACGGCTTAAAAGGTTTTGAAAAAGGCATTCACGAGGGAACGGAACAATCGCATTTGCAAACGATCGTTTTAAAAGAGTTGACTGATCCAAACCTGAAAAGTTGGAATACCACAAAGATAAATCAGTTTAAAGCATACATTTTAAAACTGAAAATTACGGATAATCCGAATGTCTTTTTCGAGCAATCCTAGTGAATCTCCACTGTGCAATTTTTTTAAAGAAGAATTATAATTTTACAGCTTTTTTAGCCTTATAAGTGGCTACCTTTCCCTTTCATTTAAAGTTGTCTTTTTTAGTCGACACCAAGCGTATTTGCTATGCACCAAAAGTTAAAATGGAAAGGCCTACTTTTTTCAACCATCGTCCTGATCGGTGTTCTTGTTGTACCGGTATTTGATGAAGTAAAAGTCAACAGTGCTTTTGCCATTTTGATTTTCGCAGCAATTCTTTGGATATCAGAAGCAATACCTCTAGCAATGACGGCTTTACTCATTCCTGTACTCGCTGTAGTGCTCAATATAGCCACGCCAGCCACTGCTTTTAGTGAATTTGCAAATCCCATCATCTATTTGTTCATGGGTGGTTTTGTCCTTGCAGGTGCGTTATCGGTTCACGCTTTAGACCGATTACTTGCTCATAAACTGATGCTTTTTGCAAAGGGAAATTTCTACAAATCGGCTATTTTATTAATGCTTGCCACATCTTTAACGGCCTGCTGGGTCAGCAATACCTCAACTGCAGCAATAATGATTCCGTTGGCGTTGGGGATTCTAGCCGTAACAGACAGCCATAAATCTACGGCGGAAGCCAAATTCTTATTGTTGGGAATCGCGTATGCAGCGAATATTGGAGGAATTGTAACCATGATTGCAAGTCCACCCAATGCGATTGGGGCAGCCTTACTGAAGTTGACCTTCTCGCAATGGTTGCTGTATGGCATTCCGATATTCCTGATTACATTTCCAATTATGGTGTTGGTGTTGACGTTGTACTTCAAACCAAATCGCCAGATGCTTGTTCCCACTGTGGCGCTACCCGGAAAGAAAAGTAAACAACGGACCGCATTAATCGTAATATTTGCGTTTACAATTTTATTGTGGGTTTTTGAAGGTGTGTTGTCGCCTTTGTTAAACATAACCTCTGGCTTTAGTTCACTAGTAGCCATCGTCGCTATCTTATTACTTTTCACCTTCAAAGTATTGGATTGGGACCAAATAATTACCGCAATACGTTGGGACATTCTACTGCTTTTTGGTGGTGGACTTACATTGGGTTTACTTGTAGAAAGTACGGGTTTGGGAACTATTTTAATTGGTGGAATAATGACTTTGAGTCAACAAGTTCCACTCATTCTTTTTTTATGGTTGATTGTATTGGGCAGTATTATTATGACTGAATTCATGAGCAATACAGCGAGTGCAGCGCTAATTTTGCCTTTACTGTACACCTTAGCTCAGGAAACGCAAATCAATCCCATGATCTTAGTCCTTCCGGCGACTATTGCCGCATCGTACGGATTTATGATGCCTGTGGGAACACCTCCAAATGCCATGGTGTTTTCCACAGGACTTGTACCCCAAAAAGAAATGATGAAAGCTGGTGTGGGTTTGAATATTATTTTCTCCATCGTTTTAACGCTGTTTTTCTATTTGCTTTTTCGATAAGAACGATGCAACCACAAAAAAAGAAGAAAATGGCGATCGTATATATGCCTTTTTAAAGTGCCAGATCTGCTGATGATACTTATATTTGTGAAAGCAAAAAAACAACCATGCAAAAAGAAGCCTATAAAATACACATCATTGGTGCCGGAATAAGCGGATTGATTGCCGCAAAGGTGCTTGAAGACAACGGTTACCGTCCTACAATAATCGAAGCTACAGAACGCGTTGGAGGTCGCGTGAAAACGGATGTAGTCAATGGATACCAACTCGATCACGGATTCCAAGTTTTGTTAACTGCTTATCCCGCTGCTCAAAAGTATTTGAATTTTGAACAATTGGAATTGCAATCCTTTTTATCCGGTGCCGCAGTATTCATAAAAGGCAAACAGAAAATCATAGGCGATCCCTTTCGTGATTTTTCGCTTTTAGTACCCACTTTATTTTCAGGAATTGGATCTATTGGAGACAAAATCAAAGTTTTGAAATTAGACATGCTTTTAAAGAAGACGTCAATTGAAAGCATCTTTCAAAAACCCGAACAATCTACGGTTGCGTATCTGAAAGAATTTGGCTTTTCAAACGAGATGATCCATACTTTTTTCAAACCATTTTTCAGCGGTATATTCTTAGAATCCGAATTGGAAACATCCAGCAGAATGTTTGAATTTGTGTATAAAATGTTTGGTGAAGGTGTCGCGGCATTGCCAAGAGCAGGTATTGAAGCCATCCCAAAACAATTGAAATCAAATTTGAGTACGACCGAATTCTTGTTCAACACAAAAGTAGAAAAGGTGGAAGGCGATCAGCTTATTCTTGAAAACGGTACTGCCTTGCATAGTGATTATACCATAATTGCAACGGAGGCAAGCCAACTCGTAAAAAACTTGCAAAATCAGGAAGTACAATGGAAATCCTGCGACACCCTATATTTTGAAATAACTGATCGCGTAATTGAAAAACCACTTATTGGGTTAATACCTGATGCAACAGCATTGGTAAACAACATCTTTTTTCACACCGCATTAGAAACAAAAACGACCGGCAAAAGAGAATTGCTTTCGGTGACCGTGGTAAAAAAACATGATTTGACGCCAGAAGCATTACAACAACAGGTTGCAAAAGAACTGCAACAGTATTGCGGAATAAAAGAAGTTTCTTTTTTAAAACAATATACGATTGCAAAAGCACTTCCTAAATTGGACGATTTGCAATACGAACTGAGCCCTTCGGAAACGAGATTAAATTTCAATATCTTTTTAGCTGGTGATCTCTTATTAAATGGCTCGTTAAATGCAGCAATCATTGCAGGAGAACGTGCGGCATTAGGTCTTATTGAAGCGATAGAAGGAGACAAATACTAAATAAGTAATCAAGTTTTATCTTTATAAATTGGATTTATTCTTCTAAAGATGTTTTGGATGTATCCTCTTTTTTTGGTTTGCTTTTCTGAATTTCTAATTTGTAAAACAACCAACCAAAGCCGGCAACGAGATGGAGCAATATGACGCCAAAAATGAGGTAATTCATAACGGTGGTATTTAGTAATTAATACTTTATTTAGCAGGCGCTCTTTTACGCAAACAATCTAAAATAAGTAGGTTAAAGTTATAAAATTTATTTATTATAAGAGACACTAAATGTAGAAAACACAAACACCTGAACGCAACTATTAGTCCGTTCAGGTGTTTGTGTTTGTATGGTCAGGTACAACCTAATTTACGCTTGTGCCACTTTCAAGAAATACTTTTAAACTTTCAATATCCTTTTTTACCATCTTCTCAAAATAGGGATTTAGAAATTTAGCAGCACTTTCGCCCGCGACTCCAAAAGGAGCATGATACGAAATCGTAACATCCAGTTCAGTTCCGCCGTTGTTGCTTTCTTTGAAAACCACTTTTCCGGCATTGTCAACAGTAGAGTAGGGAAGTGAGTGCCAACTCAGTATTCGGTTTTTTTCATCCATCAAGATTTCAGCGTCCCAACTTACCGTCCCAATTCCTGCTGGACCTTTAGCGACCCAATGGGAATGCGTAGTGTCTTTTTCAGTAACCGACTCCAAATGGTTCATAAACGCAGGTAAGTTTTCAAGCTTTCGCCAAAAGGCATACACTTCATGAACTGGTTTATCAATACGGATACTCGTGCGAATGTTGACATTCGTACTTTTCATCGATCCTGCATTTTCTACGGCGTCATAAACAGGGCAATAGCCGCTAATTCCTCGCGCAAGCATCGTTGTTCCGGCAATGCTTTGGGCAACGTTCTTTTTAGAACCCGTTAAACCTCGGTACAAAAGATAGCCTCCAGCGGCAACCATCAGCATTCGTTCAATCCTTCCGACATTGACGTGTATTCCTGAACCCGTTTTTGTTTTTAATGGAGTAGTAGGTTGGGAGAGTCTTTCTGCTTCTGCAACAGTATTACTGCTTGAATATCTGTTGGGATCTGTTCCACTAGTATCCTTACTTGATATCGCCTCTTTTTGATTATCGTTTTGAAATCCACTTAAAAGATCCATAGCTGTGTATTTTTTTAAAGTTGAAATTTATTTTTTAATTCTTAACCTCAAATCTAATGCATAACTATTTCATTATTATTACAGTATACGTTTATTTTATTGTAAAATTTCCTATTTCGACTTCGGTTTAATGCAATTAAATAAAATACGAGCGGTGAAGGTTACTTTTAAAATTTCGTAAAAAAAAGAGCTACAAATGCAGCTCTTTTATATTTAAATTGGTATTGAATTTACAATTCAGGAATTCGCAATACCTGACCTGGATAAATTTTATTGACGTCTGTCAGCATCGGTTTATTTGCTTCGAATATCGTGTTGTATTTCATGGCGTCACCATAATAGGTTTTGCTGATTTTTGAAAGTGTATCACCACTCACTACGGTATGCATTTTTGAAGCAGGAGTGGGTACGGAAACCGTCATTTTGTTGTCAACGGTGTCTACACCTTCCACATTTCCTACTGCAAGTGTAATGCGTTCCGAGTCAGCCTGATTGGCTACTTTTCCTTCAAGTACCACATCATCGCCGCGAAGGGTAATGGTTAAGATTTCATACTTCAACCCTAATTTCTTAACATACTCCATCAATTCACTTGATTTGAGTTGGTGTTTTTCTGCTTCAGGAGTCGTGGTGTCGTTTTTCTTTGAAAAAATGGAAGTTCCAACGGTTTTAATAAATGAAAATAAGCCCATAGTTTTATTTGATTTTATTGTTAGTAAATAGCTTTTACGAAGTTACTTCACAACATCTTTTAAATAATTACAGTATCACGCCGTTTTGTTGCGATATTTCAATAAACCGCTCAATAGTAGTATTTTTCGCCTGATCACAAGAAGTTTCTTTAGTATGCAATCTTTTCCATGATTCAATAGTCGACGAACTTGTAGAAGCATACATTATAAAAGAAGCAGGTGTAAATTAAAAATCAATTCCCTAAAAAGCATCCTTTAATTAGCAGCTTTAGGTTTTAACCATTCCCATAATTTAACACTCCGTCACAGTTATTTTCAAAAAAGACATTCTTAAAACAACGCAAATTTTCACATTCAAAAAATCTTTTATTACTTTTCACTACTCTTTTTTAGCGCTTCTTTTTCTTTCTTTGCTTTTGCTTTCTCCTGCTTTCTGAAATAGCCTCTCAACAAAAAGTTATGTTTTGCAGCTTCTTCCAGTTCATTGAGTTTTTCTGTACCCGTTTGTATATTGATTAAAGTGGAATCAAGTGAATTAGCAAGCCGTTCGCTGGTCAATAATTTAGAAACAATGCCGTTTTCATTATTGAGTTTAGCAGTAAAGACATTGACATCAGAGGCACTTTTTTCAAAACCGGAAAGCGTATTTTTAATGCTGTTGGCGTAAAAAGGATCGTTCATCAATTTTGACAACGTACTGTTTTTGTCGTTTAACGTTTTGCTAAAAGAAACCAATTCATTTGAACTGGTCTCAATATTGGCCATGGTAACATCAATGCGTTCGGCAAATGCTTCGTCTGTTAACACCTTAGACAACGCCCCTTTTCCATTGTTGATTTTGACACTAAATTCCGAAAGTTCTTTTGTTATAACCGCAGCATTATCAATACTTTTTTTTAGTCCCGACATTAAGTCTTGGAGTTCGACAGCTTCTACAGTTGCAATGGTAGCTTGATCACTTACTATTGTATGGGACACTACACCAGGTGAAATCGTAACCACTTTATCGCCCATGAGTCCGTCCGATCCAATACTTGCCATCGCGTCGGTCTTGATGTATTTTTGCACCTCGGTTTTTATGACCATATTGACTACTACAATCGAGTCGGTGATGAATTCAATTCGACTTACCGTGCCAATCTGAATACCGGACAACAGTACATTATTGCCTACTTTTAACCCACTGACATTTTTAAATTTTGCATTGAGGTGAAAGTTAGAACCAAAAAGGTTTTGGCTTTTGCCAATAAAATAAAGAGTCACAAAAAAGAGCGCCAATCCGATTACGACGAACATTCCCAATTTCCATGTATGTTTTGATTTTTTTTCCATGACCTTTTTATCGTATTACTACTTTGTTATTGTGAATGATTATATGAAGAACGAGCGTACCCATTCGTCCGAACTTTTTTCCAATTCATCATACGTTCCTGCGGCATTGATCACGCCGTCTTTTAGAATCATGATTCGGTTTCCCGTACTTTTGGCGCAGGCCATATCATGCGTGATGATAATTGAGGTTGTTTTGTATTTTTTCTGTACGGCTAAAATTAAATCACTAATTTCTCGCGAGGTTATCGTATCCAATCCCGCAGTTGGTTCGTCGTACAGTATGATTTCTGGTTTGATAATAAGTGTTCGTGCAACAGCGGTTCTTTTCACCATTCCGCCTGACAATTCAGAAGGCATTTTGTCAATAGATTCCGCTAAACCAACATTTTCAAGTACTTCCAAAATACGCGTTTGCACTTCCTCATTTGATAGTTTTGGAGAATGGTGTTTGAGTGTGAACGACAAATTATCGCGGACAGACATGGAGTCGTACAAAGCACCTCCTTGAAACAAGAAACCAATGCGCAACCGAATTTCATTCAGCTCTTGGTAACTCAATTGTGCTACATCGGTCCCAAATACCTTCATTTCGCCTTCGTCTGTTGGTATTAAACCTACCAAACATTTTATAGTAACCGATTTTCCTGAACCTGAACGGCCCAGTATCACTAAGTTTTCGCCTTCGTTTACAGAAAAATTTACGCCTTTTAAAACTTCGTTTGTTCCGAAGGATTTGCGCAAATTAGTAACGGCTATTAGTGGAGTTGCTGTCATTAGGAGAAAAATAAATCAGTTATTTGAACCGCCAGCATATCAATGATAAAAATAGAAAGTGATGCCGTTACCACTGCTGAATTTGCGGCATGACCTACACTTGCTGTACCGCCGGAAGCGTTGAAACCTTTATAACAACCAATCAATCCAATAAAAAAACCAAAGAAAAAGGTCTTGATTGTAGCCGGTAAAATATCTAAAAACTCCAGGTGCTCAATTACGTTAGTGAAGTAGCTGTACATACTTGCGTTTCCATGCACATTGTAGCCAATATAGCCTCCAAGAATACCAATAAAATCAGCGTAGAAAACCAAAATAGGCACCATAATGGTCGTTGCCAAAACACGTGTGACTACCAAATACTTATACGGGTTGATTGCCGAAACCTCCATAGCGTCAATTTGCGATGTCACTTTCATGGAACCCAATTCCGCTCCAATGCCCGAAGCGATTTTTCCTGCACAAATTAAAGCCGTGATTACCGGTGCAATTTCGCGAATAAGAGAGAGGGAAACCATACTGGGCAACCAAGATTCAGCACCAAATTTAGACATGGTAGGTCTGGACTGAATCGTGAGCACCAAGCCCATAATAAATCCAGTTATGGTTACCAATGGCAATGATTTGTAGCCGATCACGTAACATTGACGCAAAAACTCATTCAGCTGAAAGGGCCACTTAAAAACTTCTTTGAAAAACCGCGCCGTAAAAAGCGAAAGTTTGCCAGCGTCGTCAAAACTATTTTTTATTTTGTCAAGCATCGATTTATTTTTAAGCGTAGTACGTTACTGGATTTTCAAAATCCACCTAATGCGATGCAGTTTAGTACAACGAATGTACACCTTATTAAATGGAATTGTATGCAATTAGCAGAATACCTTTTATCTATTTTTAAAGTTGCAATCGTTTTTAAAATTGGTATGGTGAAACTAAATATGATATAAGTACTTTGCCTGATAACGAAGTGTAAAACTCTTTACTACTGTCATTTGCCTTGGTAGCCTTCTGCACGATTTAAGAGCAAGTTCACGGGCTTCCACTGCGGAATATAATCAGAAACTATTTTCAATATTGCGAGTAAAGGAGTAATCAAAATCATTCCGGCAATTCCCCAAATAATAGTACCTATAACGATGCCCACTAAAGTTGCCCAGGTACTTAAGTTGAGTTGAGCACCCACTACTTTTGGATAAATGACATTCGCTTCTAAATACTGTACGAGCGTGAAAATAACGATCACACCAATGGGATACCACATGGAATCTTTAGTCAAGTAAGCAATTGAAACGGGAATGGCAGCGCTTATAAAGATTCCGATGTAGGGAATAATAGTCATTAGAGCGGCAATTAATCCATAAACAATTGCGTTTTCAATACCCAGAAGCAGTAATCCAATGGAATTTAAAACGCCTACAATGCAGTACACGTAAAAGGTTCCTTTTGCAAATTTGAAATACGATAAGATGCTTTCATTTACAATTCGATGTAATTTTTTGTGGTGTTCTTTGCTTACAATACTTTCTAAAAACCGAACAAAGGTGCCCCGGTGGTATAAAAATAATGCTGAAAAAATGGGAGTTAAAAGCAACAAGACTAAGGTAGAAATGGTAGCGCTGAAAATACTGGTCACAATTTTTCCAACACTGCTTTCTGCATTTTCTGTAAATTTATTAAAGAACACCGTTTGATCAGAAATGCCAATTCCGAATGCCTCTTCCAACCAAAACATCGCCTGTTCAGAAGTGCCAGATAAACGCTCGGTGAGCAACGGCAGTTTGTCTAGAAATATGTGGACTTGCACATTTAGCAACCAAATAATAGCAACCATTAATGCAGTGACAAAAAGTAAAATAATGCTAATTGCTACCGTACGGGAAAGTCCCTTTGTCTCCATCTTCTTGCAAGCCGGATACATTATCATCGCAATGAGTAATCCGAAGAGCAACGGTGTAAAAAATACTTTTCCGTAATATAAAACCAGACTGCCAAAAAAGACAAGTAAAATCCATTGCAAAGGTTTTGAAAGAAAATCAACGGTTGGTAACGGATTATTTAGCGTCATAATTGGTTTTTTTAATTAATAGCGGTCGCCTAATTTTAAAAAGCGGTGCCCTTTCAAAGGTAGTGACATCTGCATCTAATTGGTCCACTATTATTTTATAACGCTACGCAACGAAATAAGAAAATTAGTAGAAGGGTAATTTGTCCATATTTGCTTCTAAAACATGGATTGTCTTTTTTCTAGGTTTTCTATATATTGTATTTATGTCGCATATACGGAAGTTGTAAAGCTATTCTGTATGGCATTTTATAACTTTTAGTTGCAATACTGTAAACGAGTTTAAAAATGATTTTCTAGTAGCGTTTTTTTCTTAAAAGAGACGTTAATTAGTTGGCTAAACTTGATTTGCAATCCTATTTTTACCCTAATTGATCTTCAGTTGATCTAAAACTTACATTTTAAAATACAATTATGAAAAATACAGCAGTAGCATTTGGCCTTATTTTACTGGTAACATTGGGATCGTGCAAGGAAAAAGTAGGAGAGGGAGTAGAGCACGTCGAAAAAGAAAATACAAAAATTATTTTGCCGACACGAACAGCACCCAAAGACCCTTCTTTTACGATGGTGTTGACCAAAGAGTGGCTTGCTTCGAATAAGGAGGACGAACAAAAAATGAATTTAGTCTTGGCTGCAAATCGCACCGACGCTACCCATATTTCAACCATGGATTCAATTATTGTTCCCAAAGATTTTTCCGGCGACATCGCTTACTACTTGCCCTTTCCTCTTGAAGTCCAAGGATTACAGAAAGTCAATAAAATTATATTTTTCTCTTACGCAACCCAAACTTTTGCAACGTATGAAAAAGGTGCTTTGACACATACAGGGCCTACTAATATGGGAAGTAAAAAACACAAGACACCGACGGGCTTGTTTTTTAGCAATTGGAAAGCAGAAGAAACAATTAGTACTTTTGACGACGAATGGGAATTGAAGTGGAATTTTAATGTCGAAAATTTAGAAGGAATTGGATGGCATGAATATTCATTACCAGGTTATCCCGCTTCACACTCTTGCATGCGGTTGCAAGAGAAAGATGCAAAAGTATTGTACGAATGGGCCGATCAGTGGGTTCTGGCCGACGCTGAAACTGTAAAGGTAAAAGGAACGCCAACCGTAATATTTGGTACTTACGATTTTGAGGCGAAGAAACCTTGGTTGAAGTTGGTTCAAGATCCAAAGGCGTTAACAATAACTTCTGCGGAATTAGAAACAGTAGTAGCTCCTTTTCTATCTGAAATTTATACCGCTCAGGACAATAGAAAAGCGCAAAAAGAAGTTGCTGTAAAGTAATATTGTTCCAGAACGCATTTTAAGCCTTTCAATGGAAAGGCTTTTTTTGTATCCTTAATTTTTAGTAGGCCAATTGCTTTTATAAATCTACGGGCTGTAGCTTTATAAGTAGCGCTATTTTAATATATGAGTTGCTTTTAAAGTGTTTTATTTAAATTTGAAATTAGGGTTGATTTGCAATAAATAAAAAGGCGTAGATCCATCTGCAGAACAGTGGTTCAAAAGAAAACTAAAAGAATACGCTCTTCAAGGTTTTAAATAAAAACAAGTACGCATTTTGTAATGCAGCAGACCTGCCTCTAAATGGTGGCTCATGGAAATGCTACAAAAATAAAGCCCTCGAAAAGAAGTTGCATCTTCCGAGGGCAATTGATTTTTGAAACACTATTTTCCAAATCCTGTTATACCGCACTTCCCGGGCTACTTGGTGCCGGTCCTCCTGCAGGATCTACATCGCCCCAGTCGCTGCTTTGTTCCGTTTCTTCATCAGACTGTTCTTTGTCTTTACGGTCGTCGTCCATTGCATTACTGAAATAAATAGCGTTTTCTAAGTTGTGTAATTCGTTGAAATTATCCATGGTTTATTGGTTTTTAAACGAGTCGGTTTCCTCGTTGGTTAGCGTTATAAATATAGTAAAATAGTGAGGTGTTTTTTTATATAATTTTAGGAAAAGTTTTCGAAAGTGAACTACCTTGTCAAGGTGAATATTTAAAAACATAAAAATGATTCTAGTCGTACTTTTATTGGCCGTCCTACTCACTTCAATCGTGTGGTATTTTATCTATACACATAGGATTAAGAATTTAGAAGACCAAAAGGCAGCCTTAGAAAATGAGTTGCATAATCTGAACGTGCACATTGAATACAAAATCAATCAGGAAGCCCTCGAAAAAACGCAACATTTAAAGGACCAAATCACCTCTTTGAAAGAGGAAAGCCTGAAAGCTGAAAAAGAAAGTTATTTCAGTGGAAGAAACGAAGCCATTGAAGAATTCAGAAACGATTTTAAGATCCAAATTCAACCGTACAAACGCACGTTCAAACAGAAAAGGGACGGTATTTTAGCCATTGGCGAAGTTGAAAAGATAGAAATAGGGTACCAATATCAGTTGTTTATCAAAGGATCGCCGTCTTTAAGTCCTGCAATTATCATTTTAGAAACCTACGACCTCAAACATTTCAAGTTAAATGAGGAAGCCATTCAAGATTTAGTAAATGCAACCATCGGAGCTAAACTGCAAACCGCTGGCAAAGTGATTGAGATTGTGAGTAAAGTGATCAGTAGGAAGTAAGGTTATTTTCCAATACAAAAATTAGCAAATATATTCCCCAACAACTCATCGTTCGTAACCTGACCCGTAATTGTACCAAACTCAAACAAAGCATCCTTAATATCAAGCGACATCAAATCAGCAGATAAATCCGACTGCAAGCCCCACTGCACTTTTTGAATCGCTTCTAAGGCTTTGATTAACGAATCGTAATGGCGTGAATTCGTCACGATCGTTTCATTATTGCGCAAAGCACCCGTATTTACAAATGAAAGCAACGTGTTCTTTAATTCGTCGATTCCTGTTTTCTCCTTAGCCGAAATCGTTTCTAGTTTCACGTCTAAGGTTTCAAGTTGATCGCGTAAATGAGCAACATCTTCAGCAGAAAGCAAGTCCACTTTATTTATAATGACAACCAGAGGTTTTAGCGGAAACTTGTTCTTAACCTTTTCGATTTCAGTAACGTACTCCAAACCTGAAACTTTAAACTTTAAACCATCAAACAAAAACAAAACAACCTGTGCCTGTTCAATTTTCTCAAACGTCTTTTTAATCCCAATGCTTTCCACCACATCCGTAGTTTCGCGAATTCCGGCGGTGTCAATGAATCTGAAACTCATGCCGCCAATGATTAATTCGTCTTCAATAGTATCTCTAGTCGTACCTGCAATTTCAGAAACAATCGCACGTTCTTCATTCAACAACGCATTCAGTAAGGTTGATTTCCCTACGTTTGGTTCGCCCACAATCGCTACGGGAATACCATTTTTGATGACATTTCCCACCGCAAACGAGTCAATTAAGCGTTTCAAAACAAACTCAATTCGCGTAACCAAGTCGTTAAATTGCGTCCGATCGGCAAATTCGACATCTTCTTCGGCAAAGTCTAGTTCGAGTTCAATAAGCGAAGCAAAGTTTAATAATTCTTCTCTTAATTTGGCAATTTCATTACTAAAGCCACCCCGCATTTGCTGCATCGCAATTTGGTGACTCGCTTCATTATCAGACGAAATCAAATCAGCAACTGCTTCCGCTTGTGATAAATCTAGTTTTCCGTTCAAGAAAGCACGCAACGTAAACTCACCCGCTTGTGCCATTCGAGCTCCTTTTCGCAATAATAATTGGATAATCTGTTGCTGGATAAAGGTCGAACCGTGGCATGAAATCTCAATTGTGTTTTCACCGGAATACGAATTTGGCCCCTTAAAAAGCGTCACTAAAACCTGATCTAAAGTCTTCTGACCGTCCATAATATGCCCCAAGTGTACGGTATGTGTGTTTTGCTTGCCCAAGTCTTTTCCTGAAACCGACTGAAAAACCGAAGCGCCAATAGCAATCGCGTCCACTCCCGAAATTCGTATTACAGCAATCGCTCCAGCACCAGAAGGCGTTGCCAAAGCCACAATCGTATCTTGATAAATCATATTGTTTTAATTTGTCGCAAAAGTACGCATTTTCAAACAAGGAATAAAACAGGATTTTTAATAGGAAGCCGACGTCAAAAAGAGTTTGGATCACGGCTTTAGGGCATTTTTTGATCCGTATTCCCGCCATCCTTCCGCATCTGCCCAAAAAAGGGCAGGATGCTCCTTCCTGTCGGGGATATTTAAACCAACTGTTCGCTTCTTTTAATCCATTTTCGCATTGCATCATTCAAACTTTTCATTAACTTTATAACTAAAATTTCAAATTTCAAATTTCAAATTTCAAATTCCAAATTCCAAAATCTAAAGTCCGTAAACCAAAAATAATCCTATGAAAAAAATACTCTTTCCCACCGACTTTTCTGAAAAAGCAAACAACGCATTTGTTTACGCACTGAAATGGGCTGAAAAGTTTGACGCCGAAATTATTACGCTGCACGTGTACGAATTGCCGATCCTTGACATGAGTTATGTAGACGTGCCTATTTATCAAGCGGAGGTGTACCAAAGCTTAGAACTCAATTCCTTTCAGAATTTTAAAGATCAGATTCCTGTTTTGCGAGAAATTGCAAGCCGACATAAGCTGGAACACATTCAAATAAGCAATGTGCTCCTGAGTGGTGATTTGGTTTCCAATATTTTACAATTGGTAGAATCAGAACACATTCACTTTGTGATCATGGGAACTTCTCGTGTCAGTGGTTTTAAAGAAATGTTTTTAGGCACCAATACCGCCAGTGTCATGACGGGTAGTGACGCCTGCATCATCGGAATTCCCGACGATTCTACGTTCCGACCGATACATAAAATTTGTTATACCACACAATTTTCGGATGAAGAGCAAGACGCACTGCGAAAACTGATTCCTATTGCTAAAAAATTCAATGCTGCAATCGAATGCATATTTGTACAAACCAGTGATAACGAAGTAAAAGAGGTTGTAGTTGCGAATTGGAAATTATTATTTGAAAACGAAGACATTAAATTCAACACTATCAAAAGCGATAATGTCGAAGATTCAATTTTGGATTTCATAGCAGCAAACAACGTTGACTTATTGGCTGTAGCCAAACACAAACGCGGCTTTTGGGACAGTCTTTTCCATGCAAGTTTGACTAAAAAATTGGCCATGCACATCCACATTCCACTTTTAGTATTACACGACCACTGATTTTCTAGTATTTCGCAATAGGTTCGCTTATATTTGTCGGACTTACACCAGCGATAAAATGTACAAAGGATTACAGCACGAATACAGCAGCACACTCAAGTCAATAAATAGAAAGTACAACACGATTAGCCTGTTCAGGTTAGTCGTCGCTGTACTTTTTTTGGTGAATGCGTATTTGGCAATTGACAATTATCAAAATTACCACTTCTATATTGGTTTTTTATTAATTGCCGTATTCATAGCCGTAATGCGGTTTCACAAAGCCGTGGATACCAAAAGAAGGCTGATGCAGCACTTGGTCCAAATCAACACAACAGAATTAGAATACGTATCGGACAGCAAACTTCCCTTTGAACACGGAGCGGAATACATTGATTTTAAACACGAATATGCGTACGATTTAGATATTTTTGGTGCGGAATCATTGTTCCAACACCTCAATCGAACTGCGACGTTTATGGGAAAAAAAACCTTGGCTAATCAGTTGCTTTCACAGCAATCACAAGAACAAATTCGGGCGAATCAAGAAGCCATTGAGGAACTTGCTGCTGATTTGACGTGGCGTCAAGATTTTGAAGCACATGCAAAACTAAGCAGTGATTCAGAGCAACTCGTTCAAAAACTAAAAACGTGGAGTACTGCTCCAAGTGCTCCAATAGGAAAATACATGCAACTTCTCACGTATTGCACACCTTTACTTTTTGTGGCAGCGATAACGACCTATTTTATCACAAAAGAATACGTTTTTCTTTCCATCAGCAGTTTTATATTTGTGTTCAACTTAGGTTTGCTCGGCAACTTTTTCAAAAGAATCATGCTTGAAAACGCCAATTCTGAGGCAATTGATAAAGCCTTACTGCATTACAGTTCTTTGCTTAGTAAAATTGAAAAGAGCACGTTCAAGGCACCTCATTTACTCCAATTGCAACAACAATTACTACTGGATAATCAGAGAACTTCTGTTAAAATCAAGAAGCTTTCCGAGTTGTTTGCCCGATTAGACAGCATCGGGAATTTAGTTACCACGCCCGTACTCAATGGTATCGGACTTTTTCACGTACATACTTTAAAAGCGTTGATTGATTGGAAAAAGAAAAACGGAAGCCAACTCATGACCGCACTTGAAATTATGGGAGAAGTGGAAATGCTGAACAGCTTCGCTAATTTTGCTTACAACAATCCCGAATATGTTTTCCCAAAATTAAACGACTCCTATCAAATTCAATTCACCGATTTGAGTCATCCGTTACTGAATAAAAAGAGTAGAGTAGGGAACGACGTCGATTTTTCTAAAGAAAATTTCATTATTCTTACGGGTTCCAATATGTCGGGGAAAAGTACCTTTTTGCGAAGTTTAGGAATCAACATGGTATTGGCGGGTACTGGAGCTCCGGTTTGTGCTGCTGAAGCGAACGTACATCCGTTGAACGTATTGGTTTCCATGCGACTTTCAGATTCCTTGTCGGACAGTACTTCCTATTTCTTTGCAGAAATAAAACGTTTAAAACAAATCATGGACCGTTTGCAAAACGAACGTTCGTTTGTTTTGTTAGATGAAATTTTACGAGGCACAAACTCGGACGACAAACGAAATGGAACTATCGAAGTCATTAAGAAAATGATTAACAAGCATGCCATTGGAGCAATTGCCACGCATGATACGGAAGTGTGTTTGACCACCAATGCATTTCCAACGCAATTGGCAAACAAGTCCTTTGAAGTCGCCATCGTCGATAACGAATTGTATTTTGATTACAAATTACGCGATGGTATTTGCCAAAATAAAAGTGCTACCTTCATTATGAAAAAGTGGGGCGTGATTTAAGCGTATTTCATCACCACAGCTAATTTTCACACAGATTGCACGAATTAGCACAGATTCATTGTGTAAAATCGTTAATGCATCTGCTTCGCTAGCCCTAATTGAACGGGCGAAATAATTCCGTATCGTTTTAATTTACATTGATTTTTGACGATTTTATAGTATATCTGTTGATCGTCCATCTTCCATCTTCTTTCTTCCTTCTTCCATCTTTCCATCTTTCCATCTTTCCATCTTTCCATCTTTCCATCTTTCAATCCTTCAATCCTTCAATCTTTCCATCTCCTCTACACAACTGTTAAACTTGAATTAAGCGCTCGTATTTTTCCTCTACTAATTTGTAATTTAGAGGTGCAAATGAAAAATAAAAAGCAAAATGAGTATTCAAACAACCAATCCGTACACCAATAAAGTAGTCAAAACATTCGATCCTTTAACTGAAGATCAATTGGAACAGAAAATTGCAAACGCCCACAAATCCTATGCTTCTTGGAAAACTACTCCAATCGCAGAAAGAGCAAAGTACCTTCACAAAGTTTCAGAATTGATGTTGGAACGCAAACACGAACTCGCAAAAATCATCACACTCGAAATGGGTAAATTAATTGCCCAAAGTGTCGGAGAAATTGAAATGTGCGCTTCGGTTTACAACTATTATGCAGCTCATTCTGCGGAATTCCTAAAAGACAAAGAAATAAAAGACGACGGCGGAAAAGCCTTTATTCGCTACACGCCAAAAGGAGTTGTTTTAGGTGTTGAACCTTGGAATTACCCTTTCAATCAAGTAGGCCGTTTTACCGCTCCGAATTTAATGGCAGGAAATACAGTAGTAGTGAAGCACGCATCGAATGTGCCACAGTGTGCCCAAATGATTGAAGATTTGTTTCATGAAGCAGGGTTGCCGAAAGGTGTTTTTACCAACTTATTTCTACCAAGTAATCGCATTGCCCAACTTGCCGCAGACGACAGAATTGTAGCCATGGCACTTACGGGAAGTGAAAAAGCCGGTGCAAGTCTCGCAGAAAATGCGGGTAAAAACTTAAAGAAATCAGTCCTAGAATTAGGAGGAAGCGATCCTTTTATTGTTTTAGAAGATGCAAATATGGACTTGGTCATGAAAGAAATCATGATCGGTCGGTTTGGAAATATGGGACAAGCCTGTACTTCATCCAAACGAATTATCATCCACGATTCCTTAGCTGAAGATTTTACCGAAAGGTTGAAAAGCGAATTGGCTACACTTAAAGTGGGCGATCCTATGGAGGCTTCCACTTCTTTAGGTCCAATGATAAGTCAAGAAGCAGCAGATAATATTGCAAAGCAAGTGGCAGATACGGTAAAAGCGGGTGCTAAGATTGTTGCAGGTGGAAAGAAAATGGATCGGGAAGGAGCGTTTTACGAACCAACCATTTTGACTGATGTGAAATCAGGAATGAGAGCGTACCACGAAGAATTATTTGGACCTGTCGCAGTAATTTACAAAGTGAAGAATCAGGAAGAAGCCATTGAGTTGGCCAATGATTCTACCTTTGGTTTAGGAGGCTCTGTTTTCAGCGAAGATATTGATAGAGCGATTGAAGTCGCTAGTTTAATTGATACGGGAATGGTTTTCATTAATGAACATTCGGCTTCAAAACCTGATTTGCCTTTTGGAGGAACCAAACGTTCGGGTTACGGAACGGAATTATCTCCTTCAGCAGTTACCGAATTTGTGAATGAAAAATTAATTCGGATCAAAACGAGATAAGAATTTAATAGTATTCAATACGCATAAAAAAAACCGTTTCATTATTAAATGAAACGGTTTTTCTATATGACAATAATAAGTTGTTTCTTAATTGTTCAACATAACAGGCATAACCAACATTGTTACCGTTTCTCCGTCTTCTAATCCGTCAACTGGCGTTAGAATACCGGCACGATTGGGCAACGACATTTCAAGCATGATTTCGTCTGATTGTAAGTTGGTCAACATTTCTGTTAAGAAACGAGAGTTGAAACCAATTTGCATGTCATCACCTTGGTAATCACAGGTCAATCGTTCTTCTGCTTTGTTTGAATAATCGATGTCTTCTGCAGAAATATTCAATTCAGTTCCTGCAATTTTCAATCGGATTTGGTGCGTTGTTTTGTTAGAGAAAATCGCCACACGTTTTACAGAACTCAAGAATTGTTGTCTATCAATCAATAATTTGTTTGGATTTTCTTTTGGAATTACCGCTTCGTAGTTGGGATATTTACCATCAATCAAACGACACATCAACACATAGTTATCAAAAGAAAATGTTGCGTTCGAATCGTTGTATTCAATCTTGATTTCAGCATCTGAAGTAGAAAGAATATTCTTTAAGATGGTCAATGGTTTTTTAGGCATAATAAAATCAGCCACTTGAGAAGCTTTTACATCTGTTCGTGCATATTTTACTAATTTATGAGCGTCTGTTGCTACGAAAATCAATCCTTCTGGTGAAAACTGGAAGAACACTCCTGACATTACAGGACGTAAATCATCGTTTCCTGCAGCGAAAATCGTTTTGCTAACGGCTGTTGCCAAAACATCAGCGGGAACTAAAGTTACCGATGGATCTTCTAATTGTACGGATTTAGGAAATTCCTCTCCTGGAGCGTACGCCAAAGCATATTTACCTGAGTTGGAACTGATTTCGATCGTACTGTTTTCTTCTACTGTAAAAGTCAAAGGTTGTTCTGGAAAGGTTTTTAAGATTTCCAATAATAATTTAGCAGGTACGGCAACACTTCCTGTACTTGTTGAATCAATATCAATCGTAGACGACATGGTTGTTTCCAAATCAGATGCGGAAACAGTCAAAACGGTAGTGTTTAATTCAAACAAAAAGTTATCTAAAATGGGTAAAGTATTGTTACTGTTGATAACGCTACCCAAAACTTGCAGCTGTTTTAATAAGTACGAACTCGATACGATGAACTTCATTTTCATTTATTTTTATGTCTTGACCTCATTTAAGTCGAAGATTTTATATTGCACAAATATATCTTAATTGATTTAATTAAAATAGTAATTTTTTAAAATTTTAATGGTATTTCCTTTTTCGAATATACGTAAAAGCAAAACCAAAAACAACAAGCAAAACAAGTGGAATTCCTACCGTAATGACTTGCGAAATCGTATATTGTTCTCTTACTTTTTGCTCGTCCAGCAACGGCAATTCAATATTCTTGCTTCGAATGTTGATCAATCCGTCGTCGTCTAATAAATAATTGATACTGTTGATCAAGAAATCTTTGTTTCCATAGACTTGTTGGGTCCATTGATCGTATCCATTTTGAACTGGTTTTTTATTGATGTAGGTATAATTCACAATATCACCATCAGCAATCACAATCATTTTCGTGTCAACACCTTGGTCTTTATTGTCCGCGATTTTAAACGGCTTCACACGGTTGTTAAAAGCAGACGTAAATTTACCTTCTAATAAAGTTCCTATAATTTGATTGCCTTCCTTGTACTGACTTTCGTCCAAATGATCCATAAACTGATTCAAACCTACTAAAAGTGGCGCTCCAACCGCTTTAGATTGAGGTGAACTTTTCAATAAAACTGTTTTTTTAATACCGTTTTTCAAGGTGTCCATTTGATTGGCAAATTCGAGTTTGACCAAATTGATGTTTTTATTAATCGGATGATTCTCTTCAGAACGCACTATAGGCGAATACAACCAATCAATTGGGAAATCTTCACCCGTTGGCGATTGAGCAGTCACAGGCGTCGAAAGTAAATCTTGAATCAAACGCGGATTAATTCGAACGCCGTATTTAAAAAACAGGTCGTCTAAATTCAAATCACGTGGATAAGCTAAAGCTTGACGGTCTTGATTGTGCAAACTGTCTAAATCAATGGCCACTTGATCCATCAACCACATCGTTTTACCACCTTGCATTACATACTGGTCTAAAATATATTTCTCCTCGTCTGAAAAGGCCTGAGTAGGTTTCACAATTAAAGCCATGTCAAAACGTTTCAAATTGGCTAACGTTTTAGGTAAATCATTGGTTAAGGAATCCATATTAAATTCACCCAAGGCGTAATACTCTTTTGCATTCAGCAATAAATCCGACATGTATTTGTCCGAAATTTCGCCGTTGCCTTTTAGGATTGCAATTCTCTTTTTCTTTTGCGAAATCAATTTTGTAATCGCATCGGTAAAAGCGTATTCCAACAACTGAACCGATTTATTGATGTTTTCCTCAGGTCGGTTGCCGTAATTGTTTACTAAAAGCGGTACACGAACAGATTTTTCGCCCACATTTGCGATGGCCCACGGGAAAATTTGAATCAGCTCTTTCTTGCCTTTTATATTTTGATTGATATTAGTAGGAGTGAAGCCCAATCCGATCAAATCACTAGCAAATTGTTCGGCATTTGATGCATCGCCGTTTGGATTATTGAATTTGAAAATGATATTGCTGTTGTACGCTTTGTATTCTTCTAGCAATTGATAGGTTTCACTTTGCAAACGCTTGAATTCAACAGGAAAATCGCCATCGAGAAAAACGTCAATGTTGATGGGTTCTTTCACTTGTTTCAACGTGTTCAAAGTCGTTTCCGATAAGGTATATCTTTTGTCAGATGTCAAATCAAAACGTTTGAAAAATTGCGAGCTCACCACGTTTACCACGATTAAAATCACGATAATTAAAGCTATATTTTTGCGGTTGTTTTTAGTATAAGTTGTCATTAGGATTTCAGTGCTTTTAATTTGTAAACCGTTAATGCTAAAAATAAAACCGTGATGCTTATGAAATAAAGGATGTCTCTCGTGTCTAAAACGCCTCTTGCCATACTTTTAAAATGAGCGTCCATTCCCAATCCAGAAACGGTAGGTTGGAATGTTCCAAAATAACTTGCAATTCCTTCAAATCCAAAGTAGAAGATGAAGCACAGAAACACAGCTACTATAAATGCTACGATTTGGTTATCTGAAAGTGTAGAAGTAAAAATTCCAATAGAAGCGTAGGCGGCAATTAAGAAAAACAATCCAAAATAGGAGCCAAGTGTACTTCCTAAATCGATATTTCCTTCCGGTAATCCAAGTCCGTAAATAACCCAAACGTACAATAAAGTGGGTAGTATAGCAATGGCAATTAAAAGCAACGCTGCAAAAAACTTTCCGTTCACAATAGCCGAAATGGAGAGCGGTTTGGTTAACAAAAGTTCTAACGTTCCTTGTTTCTTTTCATCCGAAAAACTCCGCATTGTTACGGCAGGAATCAAGAAAATCAGAATCCATGGAGCCAAAGTAAAAAACGGACTCAAATCTGCGAAACCACTATTCAGAATGTTAAAATCACCGTCAAAAACCCAAAGAAATAATCCATTGAGAATCAAAAAAATGGCGATGACTAAATAACCTATTGGTGAACCAAAAAAAGAGTTAATCTCTCGTAGTAATATGGCTTTCATTTAATTAAAGGTTTAAAAGATTTAAGGTTTAAAAATGTATCGAATCAAACTTTAAACTAATGAAACGAGTTTGTCCACACTCCACGCTTGCGGTTTATCGTTGAATAATTTTTTTGTAAAGGACCACACGCCTTTAAACAATTCCGAATGGCGGTAATTTTCTAAGTCGGCTTCGGTTTCCCAATAACTGTAGGTAAAAAACAAATCCGGATTGTCCTTATCTTGGTACAATTCTAATAAACGGTTTCCGGGAGCATTTCGTATTTTATCTTTATTTTCTTCAAAATTTTCCAAGAAAGCAGGAATGTGTTCTTGGTGAAAAGATAATTTGACAATACGTACAAACATATATTTTATATTTTATTTAAAAATGATTTCGACTGTGTCTCGGTAAGTTAAACCAAATAAACTGGATGCACTTCCTAAAGACCGCGGATTACTTCTGTAAATTCCCAACTCCAAATAATTGGCTTCGTTAAAAATGGCGACACGAATTCCGTCGTACGTACTGCTTGAATAGTCGTCGTTGTTGACTATTTCTGAATACTTAGGATAAATGGTTTTAATAGGATTTTTCTTCTTCTTGAGATTTGATTTTGCATTAAAAAAGATTTCATACGGGCGTTCTTGACCCATTTCCAAGAACATTTTCTTAGTGATATTGGTCACCACGTTTCCAAAATGGTCGATGTAAATTACACAACCTTTAATGATCGTATTATTTTCGACACTTGGTTGCAATTGTGTAATTTCCTTTAAAGCAACTATTTCTTTACCAATGACATTCAGTAAACCGCCTTTTGATAAATGCGTAGCAACAGTAATTAAAACGTCCATATCAGTCGCTTCCAAGTGCAAACGATCGTGAATATTAATGGCATAAATCTTTTCAGGTATGATCTTCTGCGTCAGAATACTCAAAATTCCATTATCTGCAGCAATAAAGTAATGTCCGTTCCACTGCAAAGCGATGTGTTGGTTTTCACTATTCATTTCGGCGTCAACACCAATCAAGTGAACGGTTCCTTTTGGAAAACTGGCGTAAGCCGATTCAATGAGGTAACTTGCTTGAGCCACATTAAACGGATCTACCTCGTGAGAGATGTCAATGACAGTAGCATTTGGCAATTGCGATGCGATTTTCCCTTTCAAAGCACCTACAAAGTGGTCCTTCAATCCATAATCGGTCGTTAAGGTAATAATTGACATAAAATTGTTTAATATTATAAAAAATGTAACTCAAAAAATGCTAAATTTGAGAAACGCAAAGCTAATAATTATCAGCGACTATTTTTAATTAAATACTATCCCATTTGAACGAAAGAACTATTGAACTTGTAGATATTGCCCCAAAAGATTTTTGGGGTGCTCAAGACATCCATCTGGAAACCATTAAAAAATACTACCCAAAGCTAAAAATTGTCGCTCGTGGTACTACTTTGAAAGCCTTTGGAGAAAAAGAAGTGTTGGACGAATTTGAAAACCGCTTCAACCGCTTGTTGGTTCACTTTTCACGCTACAACCGAATTGACAACAACGTGATTGAACGTGTCATTGAGGGAGAACACCACCAAACCGAACGAATGTCTGATATGGACAAAATTTTGGTTCACGGTGTGGCGGGTAAAATCATCAAAGCGATGACGCCAAATCAGCAAATTCTTGTCGACACCGTTACTAAGAATGACATGGTTTTTGCCGTAGGTCCTGCTGGAACTGGTAAAACTTATACAGGAGTTGCAATGGCTGTTAAAGCGCTGAAAGAAAAGCAAGTAAAGAGAATCATCTTAACGCGTCCTGCAGTTGAAGCTGGGGAAAACTTGGGTTTTCTTCCTGGTGACATGAAAGAGAAACTTGATCCGTACATGCAACCTTTATACGATGCTTTGCGTGATATGTTACCCAACGAAAAACTCGAAGATTATATGTTAAAAGGCATTATTCAAATTGCTCCATTAGCATTTATGAGAGGAAGAACGCTTGATCATGCATTTGTAATTTTAGACGAAGCACAAAACACCACCCATTCTCAAATGAAAATGTTTTTGACCCGTATGGGTAAAAGTGCGAAGTTCATGATTACGGGTGATCCCGGACAAGTGGATTTACCAAGACGAACAATCTCTGGGTTGAAAGAAGCGTTGCTGGTTTTGAAAGATGTGGAAGGAATTGGAATTGTATATTTAGATGATAAAGATATCGTACGCCACCGATTGGTCAAAAAAGTGATTGACGCATACAAGCAAATTGAAAATATCGAATAATATTTCACAATAATTAAAAAGACACTTTACAAAGGTGTCTTTTTTAATTAAATTTGCAACCATAAAAGAACAACACAACAACACAACGACAATGAAGGCTACTATAACTGCAACTAATTTTAATTTTCCAAAACAAAAAAACGCATACCACGGAAAAGTGCGCGATGTTTACAATATCAACGACGAATTGTTGGTGATGATTGCCACAGACCGACTTTCTGCTTTTGATGTCATTTTGCCTAAAGGAATTCCCTACAAAGGACAAATTCTGAATCAAATTGCCACTAAAATGATGGATTTGACTAAAGATGTGGTTCCAAATTGGTTAATCGCGACACCAGATCCCAATGTTGCTGTAGGTCATTTATGCGAACCTTTCAAAGTTGAAATGGTCATTCGTGGTTATCTTGCCGGTCATGCTGCAAGAGAATATGCGTTGGGAAAAAGAATGCTTTGTGGTGTTGAATTGGCGGAAGGTTTAAAAGAAAATGATTTGCTTCCTGAGCCTATTATCACCCCTTCCACAAAAGCCGATAATGGTTCGCACGACGAAGATATTTCTCGTGAAGATATTATCTCAAAAGGAATTGTTTCTGAAGAAGATTACATCGTTCTAGAACATTATACCCAAAGTTTATTTCAAAGAGGAACAGCAATTGCAAAGGCAAGTGGATTGATTTTAGTAGATACAAAATATGAATTTGGTAAAACCAAAGACGGAAAAATTGTATTGATTGATGAAATTCACACGCCAGATTCTTCGCGTTATTTTTATGCAGAAGGATATCAAGAACGACAAGACAACGACGAAGAGCAAAAACAATTGTCGAAAGAATTTGTACGTCAGTGGTTGATTGCAAATAATTTTCAAGGAAAAGAAGGTCAGCAAATTCCAAATATGACGGAAGAATATGTCGCTTCTGTTTCTGAACGCTATATTGAATTGTATGAAAAAATTGCAGGACAAGAATTTGTAAAAGCAGCTATTTCTGATATCAATAATCGGATTGAAAAAAATGTATTGTCTTATATTGAAAACTATTTTAAATAATAATTAAAGTATTATAAATTAAAATGCCTCCAAAAGTAACTTACTTATGGAGGCATTTTTTATAGGATGTGAAAAGTAATTACTTCTTGTCTTTTCTTTTCTTTGCTTGTGTTTTAAGCATATTTCGGTTTACAGAACCGTGTGTTTTCTTCTTGGTTTTTGAAGGACCACCTAAGTTGACTTTCTTGTTTTTCTTTGCTTTATCATGAAACGCTCCGTCGCCATCTAATTTCGCTTTTTTCATTAGAAATTTAATCGGCTGTTTGTCTTTTTCAGGACCAATTAACAAACTTGATACTTCTACAGTTTCTGGAAATGGAAGAACCGGCACCTCATAATTCATTAAAAGTTCTGCTTCTGCTTTAAAATCTTGTTCACGTTGTGTTACAAAACTCAAAGCTGTTCCCTTTGCATCGGCACGACCTGTTCGACCAATTCTGTGCATGTACAACTCAGGAAGTTCAGGCATTTCAAAGTTGATCACGTGGGAAATATTGGAGATGTCCAGACCACGGGCCATAATATCGGTCGTGATAATTCCTCGTAATTCGTTATTTTGAAAATTTGCCATCGTTGTCAGACGGTAATTTTGCGATTTATTCGAGTGAATCACACCAAACTGATCTTCAAAATGAGGTTCGATGCGTTCGTGCAACATATCAGCAATCTTCTTATTGTTCACAAAAACCAAAACCCTTTGCATGGTTTCATCTGTTTCTAATAAGTGCTTTAGTAAATTAATTTTAGTATTGAAATTGACCACATCATACGATTTCTGGTCAATGTTTTCTAAAGGAGTTCCTGAAGCGGCAAGGGTAACTTCTTCTGGATAATCAAAATAATCTTCCAAAATAGCATCCACTTCATCCGTCATGGTTGCGGAAAATAAAATGTTCTGACGTTTACGATCCATCATTGCTAAGATAGAAGTCAACTGCGTTCTGAATCCCAAATTCAACATTTCGTCAAATTCGTCAATCACTAACTTTTGAGCTTCCTCAAAACGAATGACACTGTCCAACGCTAAATCCATTACACGACCTGGCGTTCCGACTAAAATATCAATTCCTTCGTTGACCGCCTTTTTCTGTGTATTGATGTTAACACCACCAAAGATTCCTAATGTTTTAACCGACATGTATTTGGTCAATTTTTCCACTTCAGCCACAACTTGAACTACAAGTTCACGCGTTGGCACAAGAATTACAATTTTCGGAGTATTGGTAGGAGTAAATCGGTATAATTTTAAAAGAGGTAGGAGATAGGCAAAAGTTTTACCCGTTCCTGTTTGAGCAATTCCCATCATATCGCGACCAGACATAATTGTTGCAAAGGATTTTTCCTGAATTGGCGTTGGAATCGTAAATCCTAATTCATCAATTGCTTTTTGTACTGATTTGGGAAGATTAAATTGTTCAAAAGTTGTCATTCGCTATTTTTGGGCAAAGGTACACTTTTAGAATTTAAATATTTTAACAAATTATTGAAAATAATTACTTGTCGATGAGTCGTTTAACACGGAGTATCAATTCGATGGGATTGAAAGGCTTGGCAATAAAATCATCAGCACCAAGTTCGAATGCTTCAATAATTGTTTGTTCTTCATCTCCCAAAGCGGAAAGAACGATCACGGGTATTTGAGGAAAGTCATTCTTTAAAAGGGTGACAATCTCTAAGCCGGAATTTATGGGAAGCATTATATCGGTGATGACCAAATCGGGTTTATACTGTGTAATTTGGACGATACCGGTTGCACCATCTGTAGCAATTTGAAATTCGTACTGTTCTTTCTTTAAAATAAATTGTAAGATTTTAAGCTTCAACTCATCATCTTCAATAATCAAGATTTTTTTAGGACTATTCATCTTTTGATTTATTTGTTATAAAGTTCAATTTCGTCCAGCATGACCATTGGCTTTTTGTTCTTTCGCTTCCGCCAAAGTGGCAATTGCTTTTGATTTTCTACTGCAATTTTTATTTTTTCGAAATTAGAAAATTCGGAACTGGAGACGACAATCCTCTTTGACTCTACTGTATAATTTTCTTCTAAATCTAGTAATTTTTTCTCAGTTATTAAATGCCATTCTTCATTTTTAAAGCCAAACACTTCAATTTTTTTTGGTAAAAAAATCCAGTTCCGCTGACTGTTTAAAAAATGAAGTACAATTTGATTAAAGTTAATTTCGTTCGTCTCCAGTTCTATCTGTGGATTTATGCCGTACCAACCGACCCAGTTGATGTTGTAGTCTGTATGTCCCCTAATTCCGTCTACGAGTGATTTAGTTCCCTTTGCTGCATATTCAATGGCAGGCTCCGAACGAAAGTTAACGGTCAACTTTTCGCCGAGATGTGTTGCCGTATTTTTTGTAATTTCAAGCCAGTTCGATAGGTATTTATTTGGGGCAATTCCTTCTTCACTCAATTCATAAATACCCAATTTATTGCAGGTGTTTGCAAATTGTACGACTCGTTCTGTTAAGCTGGATTGAATTACTTTAACGCCTTCTTTATTAGTAGCGAACATACCATTTCTCTCAAAACCATAAAATTTTGATTGCTCGAAATAAACGTATTCTAAAGCCAGTCGGATTTTGTTAACTCTCGAAAAAAGGGACGGATTTTCTTTTACTGCTTCTTCGGCTTGAGCAATTATTTGATCGTATTCATGCATTGCTTTTGGTGTCAGAAACGTCGTTCGCTCCTGAATTGGTCCTGAATAAATGTCTAATTTTCGATCGGATCGTTTTTGGTTTTCTGTCAATTTATTCAAATAATTCTTTACGAATGGAGCTGCAGGTCCGTAAAATCCATTCAAGAAATCATCCGTAGTTGCTTCAATATCTATGTCAGAATTCCACAATAATTTAGCTAGAAGGTATTGCCGTAATTCAGACAAATCTCCGGGAACATCAGCATATCCTTGAGCAAAAATCCCTTTTACATTGTTTTTTTGAAAGAATGTATAATTGTCCGAAAAGGTATGGAAGTTTGGAAATGGCGAGAGGTAGTTTGAAAATTGAACGGTGTAATCCCACACGTACAAATTATTGGTTGCTTTGTTCCAACCGTCTACTATTTGCAAAAACGAACTATTTGAATCTTCGTCTAAAATGGATTTACCTCTATTTAAATCAATTGGACAAAGTAGCGTGTAAATATTAGTTTGAATTTTTAAATGTGTAGGCGGCCGAAAGGTATGTTGATATGCCAAAGTGGTGATTTTTTGTTTTGGAAAATGTTTTGCCACTTTATTTAAGAAATAATACAACGAGCCAGAAGGTCCACCGTGCTTTACATTTAAGCGGGTACAATGATCACATTCACAAAAAACAGCTTCATCGTTTTGACTTACTGAGATAAAAGTGGTGTTTGGATGTTCTGAAATGATGGTAGCTATCTTTTTAATTACGTTTCTTAGCACCTTTTTATTGGTCATGCAAAGTGATTCAGATCTTCGTTCGCCTTCGTACCAAGCAAAATATTCCGGGTTGGTTTTGAAAAATTCTTTTGCAGGTAAAAGTTTATCGAATGAATGTCCCCAAACGCTAAAATCGTCGCGGTGCCAATCTAGTTTATGCCAGTCTCTAAAATCTTGATCAAATGCATCCGGATAATAGAGCACACGGTATTCAAAAGAAGGTAGGTGAATTGTTTCCGAATTTTTTGGGAAAGTAATTTCGCTTAAAGTTGGAATCAATACTTCCTTTGCTGTAAATTTTCTAAAGCCTATATTTTCTAGAAAAGTATACACTGTATAACTTAGTAGTTTTTCATTGGGTGCGATTAAATAAATGGTATTTTCATCGCTGTTAATGCTAAAACTATTTTTATCTTTTGAATTTTCAATTACAAGATGAATTGATGACACTTTTTCATCAAAATTATTTTTATAGTAGCGTTTAATTGAGAACGGAGACTTCCAACTTTGATCTAAATATGTTTTTAAAATTACTGCAGCAGCATTTGAGCGTTCACTGTTTATAAAAATTACATTTTCTTTATCTGGCAAATTTTGAATTGATAATGTTGCTTGTGCCATAGAAATCAAATTAAAAGTCATTAAAAACAAGAAAAGAAAATACAACCTGATTTTACGCATATTCTATATTTTTAAGCACTGCAATTTGTATATCAATTTATTACTTTACGCAAATTCCATTTAATAATTATGTACAAGAAGCTTATCTAAATTTCATATCCCAAGACACAGCCAAAGAATAAATCCAGAAGAAATTTCCTTGATCAAAAATAATTTCTTGGTGTGAAATTCCGGCTTGAACACCCCAAGCGTTTCGTTTATTTCCAGTTGTAAAATTATAACTCACATTCAACTTTTGAGATTCGAGGTTCACAACAGGATCATCGTTTGCATTAAAGGCATATTGATTGAATTCCGGAGAAAGTCCCATTCCGAATGAAATTCCGAAATAATTATCAGCATCACTTCGGTATTTCCGATACGTTAATGTGGCAGAACCACTTGTTCCCGTTTCGCTAGGCGTAAAATATGGACGCAACGACCAATAACTATTTCCATAATACCAACCGACAGAACCGGTATAAATATTGGTCGTAGAGGAATATTTTAAAGTTCTAAAACCTGCTGAAATTTCAAAGCTTTTAGGCAATGACTGGTATAATTCAGCACCATATCTGTAATCTGGAAACAGAAAAGAATTAGATACACCAAAATTTACATAAGCATACAAACCTTTCCAAATTTTTGGATACATATCGACTTCAAATTGGGCGCCAACTTCGTTAAAACGTCTGTTTAAGTTGACTTTTGGTGTAATACTTCCGTATTTTGTTTGTCTGCTGTATTTTAAAGTATAATACTGCATGGGATCAAAAACAGATGAATATAAATCTATGGAAGCACTGATTCCAACGGTATTCTTTCTTAGTACACTTTCTAAACTTTTTTTATAATCACGCGCTTTTAAATCTTCTGGATTTTTGTCAATGATCATTTGAATCGTATTTAGAGCTTCTTGAGGATCGCTACTGTTTTCCTCGGCACTCGCTTTTAAAAATAAGATTTCAGGATCTTCGGGGAAAATTGCAAGCGCTTTTGAAGTCATTCGTAAAGCCGCATAAGGTAAATCGGCCCACAATTCGTTTTTAATTGCAGCAATCCATGTTTCTTTACTATCTGAATTTTTTTCAAAAATAGTAGTAAATTCCTTTCGAGCTCTTTTATAATCACCATCCCAAGAATAAGTGGTAGCTAAAAAAGATCGAATTTCATGGTAATCTGGGTATTTAGTTAAAATATTCCGCAAAGTATCCTGGGCTTGTGTTCTTTGTTCGTTGAATGCTAATTTACGTGCGGTTTCAAACGAAACATCTGGATCACCATTGTATGCGCTATCTTGTGCTTTCATTTGAAAAGCACCTAATAAGGCTAAAATAACGACTAGTTTTATATTTATCTTTAAAATCATTTTCTCAGAGATTTTTTAAAATTTAGGTATTCTTTTTCATTGGGGTAAAGTACTAAAAGACTGTCAATCATTTTTCTAGCACCTGATGAATTGTTATTTCTTTTGTAAGCTTCAGCTAATTTCAAACCTAAAATAGGATTGTCAATCTGATTAGCCAATCCTTTTTTACCAATTGCGATACCCTTTTTATCTTGTCCCGACCACCAATAAATATCCATAATTGCAAGATACGAATCGCCGTAGAAGGGAGTTCGGTTTATCACTTCTAGTAATTCTTTTTCTGAATTTTTATAATCGCCGTCCCATGCTAATATGCGTCCTTTTAAAGTTCGTACATCTCCATAATTAGGAAGATCGTTGAGGATGTAGTTGCACAGTAATTTGGCATTAGCCCTATGTTTGTTGAACGCTAATTCTCGTGCTAATAAGAAAATCTCGTCACGGTCTAAGCCTTTCGTTAAATTTTTTATGGTCGCGAGTTCTTCTTTTGTAAATTCATAAGCAGGCTTGTTGAAATTAGTAGCCGTATCTGTAATCTTATCTTTTGTCGTTACGTAAGAATTTAATTTTTTAAAATCGTTAAACGAACTGTTGATGGTGCTTTTCATCGAACCTCCGGATTCTTCTAAATTAAACTTTTCGTCAATTTTCGAAACTGTACCATCGGAGTAAAAATATTCTTTATAAATATAATCATTTATACTTCCTTTATACCGCATTAAAGCAATCGTATGCTTATTCCTAAAATCGCGAACGGTGTCGAGTCCATCAGCAATCCAGGTTGTTTTTTCAATTTTATTTAATTTATAACTATTTGTTAAAAATGAAATTAAACTGGGTGTAACATTGGTATGGGCCGAAATTGATTTAAAAATGGCCGTTTTCTTTAATAATGGACTGTAAATATAAAAAGGAACATGAAAACGCGACAAGTTGTCTTTTTGCGGTACCGGAATTAAGCGGTGATCGCCTGTAATAATAAAAATAGTATTTGCGTAATCAGCTCGTTTTGAATATTCTTTCATGAAATTTTTCAGTGAAGTATCCGTGTAAAGCAAACAGGCAAAAATATCTTTGTATTCGCTCCATTTCTTTTTGTTTGGATTTGAACTCAGTTGCCGCTCTACTTTTTCCAAGTAGGCTTTTTTAGCCGGAAAATCAAAAGGTTCGTGGTTGGTCAAAGTCATGATGATGTCTAACCGAGATTGGTTTGAATTTTTTAGCTCTGACAATGTTTTACGGTAAATTTCAGCATCTGGATAACCCCAAGAAAAACCACCTGAATTGGCTTTTGTCATTTCATATCCGGGACCAAATTTATTAATATCGATGATTTTATCAATACCGTTGTATTCTAAAAAATTACTTTTTCGATCAAATGTGGATTCATCGCCACAATAATAACTGGTTGAATAACCGTTCGATTTTAAAATACTGATTAAGGAATTGTGTTTTGGAATTGGGTTTAATTCCATGAAACCATTTTCACCAAAAGGGAGCGATCCCATTAATGAAGGCAATGCACCAAATGTTCGTCCTGCATTACTGACAAAATTTTTCCAGTAAAGTGATTTGGTAGTCAACGAATCTAAGAACGGAGTGAAACCGGCATATTCGCCACCATCTGTAAAGTCGCTTCCCAATCCTTCAATAATGATAAAAACGATATTCGGTCGCTGTGATTTAATGTTAAAAAACGGCGACAAAACATCTGGAGTTTCTTCCGAGGAACGCTGTAACGGAAACTCTTGTTTAAAAGTAACGTTTGCAGAAGAAGAAGCGGCTTTGTCATTTTTAGCTCGAACAATATCAGACAGTAGAAACTGTAATTTATTTTGATTAGCAGGTTTTTCAGCAGCTGAAAAAATAAACGTCAATCCAGCAAACAATACGAAAACTGCCAGAATAATTATTGTATTTATTTTGGGTCCAAACTTTTTCAGCAATTTTCGTAATCCAAAATAGAGAAGGAGAACGACAAAAAAGGGCAGAAAAGTTGCCAAAGAAATAGTTAATGAGGCGGTGACTGTAGTGTACATATCATCAAGGGAATATCCTAAAAGATCTGCTCCAAGATTGATGTGAGTGGTAAGGCTGTAGCCAATTAAACCAAGTTGAATGACTAATACAATTGAAAATAATAAATTGATAAATTTAATTCCAAGTCGGTTATTGATCAATTTAAAAAGGAAATAAACAGGAAAAAAAAGTAGCCCAATCGCTACACCAGTAAACGAATCGTTCAGTATTTTATATGCAAATGTTTGTACATCAAAATCGTTGAAAATTTCGATCATACTCATTAAGTAGAATAAGACGACTAGCGAAACAACCGCATAAACGTACTCTAAACTGTCTTTAAAATTAGACTTTAAATTCATTGATTAATAAAATTAAGCTTTAGTCATTCCTTTTCGGGTCATTTCTCCCCACTTTTTCTTTTTATTGAAATAATAATCAATATTTCCTTTAATTGCGGCATATAAAACAAAAGGGTGGATCACGAATGGTTCTAAAAATGCAATTTTCACAAGTTTAACTCCAGTTCCTTTTTTCTTATACTGATTGTAGGTCGTCTCTTCAGTAATTAATGCAATTAAGGAGAATACTACGGTAAATAAGTAAGCCAAAATAATAAAGCTGAAAGCGTAATCCCATCGAATTTTATCGGTGATTATTAAGATTCCAAAATAAATGATTCCCACAAATTCTATAATTGGCGCCATTCTCTCGTAAAAAAACCAATACGGATAACTCAACATTCCCAGAAGATTATACTTAGAATTGAATCCGATATTCCGATGCTTCTTTAACGTTTCAATTGTGCCACGAGTCCATCTGTTTCGCTGTGATATGAATATTTTATAACTATCAGGTGCTTCGGTCCAACAAAGTGGATCTGGAATATAAGCAACACGGTAATCTATTTTTTGCTCTTCCATGTAACCTCTCATTCTGACGACAAGTTCCATATCTTCACCCACTGTATTGCGATCGTAACCGCCTACTTTTAGAGCAAGTTTTTTATCAAATAAACCGAAAGCTCCAGAAATAACGAGCAAGCCATTCAGCCGACTCCACGCCATTCTGCCCAATAAAAACGCTCGAATGTACTCTAGAATTTGGCCTTGCTCGAGAAGTTTTGTTGGGAAATTTACATCGTGCAATTTTCCGTCTTTAACAATACAGGAATTTGAAATTCGGATTACTCCTCCAGCAGCAATTACTATTTTATCTGTACTTTCAAGAAAGGGTTTAATCATTTTCTGTAATGAATCTTCCAATAGAAGACAATCCACATCAATGCATGCTACAAATTCACTGGTACTTATATTCAGTCCGGTATTTAAGGCATCCGATTTACCACCATTTTCCTTGTCCACAACAATTAATTTTTCAAATGCAGGATTTGTTGATTTGAATACTCCATGTCGAAGCGGCATCGTAGGAATTTGCTCATTGATGAGTAAATCAACAGGAACTAAATTGTAGACTGAAATTAATTTCTCCAAACTGTCGTCTTTACTTCCGTCATTTACAATAATTACGTCGTAATTGACATAATGATTGGAAAGCAACGAACGAACATTTTCAACGATGTTTAAACTTTCATTGTACGCTGGAGCAATAATTGAAATGGAAGGAGATTTGCTGGAAGACATGATTTCCTTATAATTGACATAGCTGTTTTTTCGCTTGTATTCTCTTGTTTCAAGTTCAGAAATAGCTGTTAAAATAAGGTAAAAAGCGATAGAGCTTACTGTGTAAACCAGAAAGAGGTAGTGAAATAAATCAATTAGTATTTGAAAAATATAATTTAGCATACTTAATTTTTCTCTATGAAAGTAATTATTCTCAAAAAGTGCGGATCAGTTGACTCTGTTTTTAAAGCATCAAATTTTGCTCTATTAATTACTTTTAAAATTTTTAGAGCAGAAACTTTAATCTCAAACACAGGATGATCAACATAAGCACTAATAAAAGATTCGTCTGAAACATCAAATAAATTTTCCATCATCGCAAAAAAAGCAATTTGCTCTTCAGTACTTCGGCTTTCTATATCCGCTTTTAATATATATTTAGCCTGAACTGCATTTAAGACACTTAGAACCCTTATCGACTCCACTCTAATTCTTTGTTCAATGTGATGTAGCAATTTCAAAATTTCATCAATTGATTCAATATCACTGTAGATTTCAGCTAATTTTAACGCAAAGCAAACAATAGAATGGTTATTTGATTTAAGCCAAGATTTAATATTCAGATTCTCCTGATTTTCCAATTGTTGTAACACACGTAAAAGTTGGATCTGGTCCCACTCCGAAAGTTGCATTTCCAACTGTGCTAAAAAGTTCAACCCTTCCGCATGGAACAAATTCACCATGTACAACTGCATTTCTTTACGAACTTCTCTTCGCGGATGATTGATATGCATCATTACATCATCGTGAGCTGCTTTAACCTGAAACTGATTTAATTCTCGAATCCCCTTTGCAATTACATACCATTTCTTGTGGTACAATCTTGCTACTGCATAATCTACTAAGCCAATCTGGAAATAAAGCCTTTGAACTGAATCTGAAATTTCGCCGGATACTTCCTGTTTCAATTTAACAAGTAGCGAAAGCAAAATTTTGCGGATGAACGGATCTTTTGTTGATTTCTTTAATTGGCTGATTATTACTTTTTGCGAAGCCGAAATTTCTTCATCTGATTCCGAATATAAATAGTTCAAAAGATACGCTTCGTATTTTTTTTCGTATAAAGCAATTGTTCTTCCTTTACTTCTCAAACCCTTTCTCAAGGATCTTAAACGAAATATAAGAAAAATGATGATGATAATAAACAACCCGGTCATGATCCACAAAATCTGAATAATAAGCGGAGACTCTTTTAAATAGTCAATTAAATCATGGTAAATACTCATCTACTAACTTCGTGGTAACTAATTTGTATAATTATCGCAACAATCTTTTTATCCTTAAAACCAACTCATTAGGACTTAACGGCTTTGTCATAAAATCAGTGGCACCTAAATCAAAAGCTTGAAGAACAATTTTTTCTTGACCCGCTGCCGAAAAGACAACAATTGGGGTTTGGAGATTTAATTTATTTCTGACATGACTGATCACCTCGAGTCCACTAACAAATGGCATCATAATGTCTGTCAAAATTAATTCTGGATTGTGCAGTTCAATTAACTCAAGTGCTTCTTTGCCATCAGCTGCAACTAAAAGTTTGTATCCTTCTTTTTCAAGCCGGAATTTCAGCACCATAGAAAGCATTGAATTGTCTTCCGCTAAAACAATTTTTTTAGCACTATTCATAGAAAATTCAGTTTAGATTCCACAGTAAAGATATTATATTTCTGACCAGAATAATCGGTACTGCTGTAACATCTGTTATCTATTTTGTGTTTCTGTAAGAACATAATTTTAATGATTCATTTAGTTAAATTCAATAAATACTTTTTAGTACTTACGTAAAATTATTAATAATAGCTTTCTTCTCGAAATATTTAATAACCTGTAATTGAAAATGAATGGAGTGGAGATTTAATTTTGAAATGGTACTGACTATTAAAAGTACAAAAAATATACCACAAATTATAAAAGTAAGTCAATTATATATGGGTTTAACAAAGAATTTTGTTTTTATAGCAAAATAAAATTTTCACATCTAAAATCCTTCAAAAACACCTAATCCAAATAAAGCAAAATCATATTTTGTTGGGTCGTTTGGATCTAAAATTCGCAGATTGGTGTCTAGTTCTAAAACTGCTTTCGCATCATTTTGCTTTCTTGTCAATAATCCCAGTTTCCGAGCCACATTTCCTGAATGTACATCAAGTGGACAAGATAAAAATGCAGGGGAAACAGTGTTCCAAATACCAAAATCTACTCCGGCATTGTCGTTTCGAACCATCCATCTGAGGTACATATTGATTCTTTTCGCAGCGGAATTATTCAAAGGATCGGAAATATGTTTTTGCGTTCGTTGCAAATGATTGATTTCAAAAAATTTCTTTTTAAAATCGCTGATGTTTTTCTGCATTGAATGTGCTTCTGTAGTACTAAAAACACCTTCTAGTCCTTTATGATTTGTATAAATGTGTTGCAAACCAGTTATGAACGTTTTAAAATCAATCGCATTAAAAGTACGGTGTACAAAAGAATCAAATCGCTCTAACTGATTTGGAGAATGCGACATCACGAAATCGTAAGGCGAATTCCCCATTAAATCCATCATTTTAGATGCATTTCGTATAATCATCGTTCTATTTCCCCAAGCAATTGTAGCACTCAAGAAGCCTGCAATTTCAATATCTTCTTTTATTGAAAAACGATGTGGAATCTGAATCGGGTCGCTTTCAATGAAATTTGGATTATTGTATAGAAGCACCTTTTCATCAAGAAAATCTTTTAAGTCGCCTTGATTCATTGACTTAATTTGAAATTAAACCATCAACCATCACTAATTTCCGATCTGCCATATTTGCAAAATCTTCGTTGTGGGTTACAATGACAAAAGTTTGTCCAAACTCATCGCGCAAGTCAAAGAATAATTGGTGTAAATTCTCAGCCGAAGCGGTATCTAAATTTCCCGAAGGTTCATCTGCAAAAATAATGGCTGGTTTATTGATTAATGCTCGAGCTACTGCCACTCGCTGCTGTTCTCCACCGGAAAGTTCATTCGGTTTGTGGTGTACTCGATGGCCTAAACCTAAATATTCTAAAAGTCGAATTGCTTCTTTCTCCGATTCTTTCTTGTCCTTTTTTGCAATATAAGCAGGAATACACACGTTTTCTAACGCCGTAAATTCAGGAAGCAATTGGTGAAATTGAAAAATAAATCCCAAGTTTAAATTTCGAAACTTTGAAAGCGCTTTGTCGTTCATATTCAAAACATCTTCGCCGTTAATTTTTAGAGAAGTAGACGGTTTTATTGATGGTAAATCTAAGGTTCCTAAGATTTGCAGTAGTGTAGTCTTTCCCGCACCTGACGCGCCAACAATCGAAACAATTTCGCCTTTTTTTATGTGCAAATCCACGCCTTTCAGCACTTGTAAATCGTCGTAAAATTTTTCAATATGAAGCGCCTCAATCATAATTTAATTTTTCACAAAGTAACAAAGTTTTTCGTTAATCCAAATCTACAATCGACCTTTGTTTCGTAAGTAAGTTATAAAGTTGCGTTAATAGACCTTTAATTTGTTTAATTAATAATTAATTTTGATGAACAAAAAAGCAGTAGGAACGCTTCACAAATCAGTTGTTGTTTTAGGATGATTAAATTCCAAAAGGGCAACTTAATTTTAAAAAACCTATTTTACAAATGAAAAAATTAATAGCAATCGCATTGGCATTTTCCACTATGGCGTGCCAATCAAAAGAAAAAGTAACAATGACAGAATCAAATGCGAATAACGAAACCTTAAAGCAAGAAAAATTAGAAGTGGCCACTTTTGCAGGAGGATGCTTCTGGTGTACGGAAGCTGTTTTCTTAGAAATTGAGGGAGTAAAAACCGTTCTACCAGGTTACATTGGTGGAAAAATTGAAAATCCAACGTATAATGAAATTTCTACTGGATTAACCGGTCATGCCGAAGCAATAGAAATTGTATTTGATCCAAATGTGGTGAGTTTTGGTGACTTATTAGAAATATTTTTTGCGACACACGATCCCACAAGTCTTAACCGACAAGGTGCTGATGTGGGAACACAATACAGAAGTGAAGTTTTTTACCACAACGACACACAAAAGCAAATTACGGAAGATTACATTGCGTTAATGAATTATGAAAATACATTTGGCAAGCCATTGGTTACGGCGGTTTCAAAAGCACCTAAATTTTATGTTGCCGAAGATTATCATAAAAACTATTACAAACGAAATACAAGTCAGTCGTACTGTACGTATGTGATTACTCCAAAAATTGATAAATTGAAAAAGAACTTTCAAGATAAGTTGAAAAAGTAAGCACAATAAATTAGGCATGTTTTTTGTTTTATAAATAGTATGAAACAAATTGAACAACTTACTGATAAGAGAAATCAAACGCGAGACTTAGTTTTAAGTCTCTTGTTTGACGCGATAGGAATGATGTCTTTTTCAATTCCACTGATTGGCGAATTTGCCGACGTAGTTTGGGCTCCGTTATCAGGTTTGATAATGGTTTGGATGTACAAAGGTACGATGGGAAAAGTAGCAGGTGTCGTTTCTTTCGTTGAAGAACTTCTTCCCGCCACGGATATTATACCGTCGTTTACATTAATGTGGTTTTACAGTTATTTTATAAAAAAAAGCTAGAAGAAATTCTAGCTTTTTTGTTTTGGTAGTAAAAATCCCAATTTCATACTTCGTATCATTTTTGTGGCAAATGGTGTAAAAAATTTAGATTGGCCAAAAAGCCATCCAAAAAACATCAGCATAAATGGATAGAGTGGAAGTACTAAAACAAGTAAAATAATATAATAGATAATGACGTTTGTATTTTCTTTAGTCATTCCCAACTCGTCTAAAAAGAAAGCAGATATTCTAGCGGATAAGGAACCGTTTATCGCAAAAACTATAAAAATAATTGCGAGTTGAAAATTAGATGTAATTCCCCAACGGGTCTTAAGCTTATTCATTTGGTGCTAAAATATACACAAAAGTAGTACTTATAATCGAGCCTTAAAACCACCCAATTGAATATTATTAGTTAATTGAAAATACGTCAAATAGTTGTACAATAAATAGTTTACTTCGTAACCATAATCAATATTACTTTGATAATTGATGGTCATTTCAAACAAATCGCGTCTTGGTCCTGAAATCACATTTTGATTCCACTGGTTTACCCAAAGACGGTTTCTTTGTTCCATGTAATTTTGCGTATAATAATTTCTAGGTTTGGCATAGCTCGCTAACCAACCATTAAAACCGGCATCAATAATTATTACTTCATATTCCAATTCGTCGTTTGCAATGCGAATGGTATCGTTTTTTGAAGTACCAGTATCAAAAGTGGTCGTCTTTTTTGTTCCGCAAGCCACTGCGAAAAATAAAGCGACAATTATAACGAAGTGTTTTTTCATAATTATTATTTTCACTAAAAATACAATTTTTTGTAGATATAGTAGCCGACTTTATTTGATTTAACAAAAATTGCCAAACGATGAAGTTTGGCTAGTTTTTAATTTCTTGAAAAATCTATTGTTATTTTAGAAGCTGAGCGACTTTTTGTACCAATTCAATTTCCATTCTCTGCTGTGTTTCTACTGTCGTACTTCCAATGTGAGGTGTCAACGAAACTTTTGGATGCATCAAAACTTGAACGGCAGGAGTCGGTTGCTCTTCAAAAACATCTAATCCAGCAAACAGTACTTTGTTGTCGTCTAATGCTTTTAATAATGCCACTTCGTTGATGATTCCGCCTTGTGAGACGTTTACAATTCCCACATTGTCCTTCATTAATTTGAATTCTGGTTCACTGATCAAATATTTCTTTTCAGACGCAGGAAGATGTATCGTAATAAAATCCGAGTGCCTTAAAAGTTGGTTTAATTCTACTTTCTCTACTTTTACAATCACCGACTTTCCGTTGTAGAAATTCAGTTCAATCTCCGTTTCTTCAGTCGAACCATCAGCAACGATTACATGCATTCCTAAAGCTAATCCTATTTTTGCAACTTCAATTCCAGAAGCTGTAAAACCAATGATTCCAAGTGTTTTTCCTCTTAGTTCTATTCCGCTTGAGTATGCCTTTTTCAAGCTATTGAAATTACTATCTCCTTCTAAAGGCATATTTCTGTTGGCATCGTGCAAAAAACGAGCACCTGAAAATAAATGTGCAAAAACCAATTCTGCCATTGCTACGGCGGAAGAATCGGATGCATTTACAATTGTTTTTCCTTTAGATTTCGCGTAGTCAATAATCTTATTGTCAATAGCTTCTTCAGCAATTCCTATTACTTTCAGCGAAGGACAATCGTCTAATAGTTCAGTTGAAATTTTTGTTGCAGTACGAACGAATAAAACATCAATTTCATTTTTATTGATATAAGCGGCAACTTGCTCTTGCGCGACTTTCGTAGTGATTACTTCAAATCCGTTTTGTTCTAAAAGTTGGATTCCATTTGCTGAAATTCCATCGTTAGCTAATACTTTCATTTTAATTTATTTGTGAGAAAATCTTATGTAATTAATTTGTATATTTTTCTAATTCTTGCATCGCATTTACTAAAACGTGCACACTTTCCAATTGCAATGCGTTATACAGCGAAGCACGATAACCGCCAACCGTTCGATGTCCAAGAATTCCAGAGATTCCTTTGCTTTCGCAAATTTGTGCAAATTTATTAGTTAGCCGTGAATCTTTTAATACGAAAGTTGCGTTCATCATCGAGCGATCTTCGGCATTTGCTGTTCCTTCAAATAGTGGATTTCTGTCAATTTCTGTGTATAATAAATTAGCTTTCGCTTCGTTTTTTTCTTGTAATTTCGAAATTCCACCACTTTTTTTCAGCCATCTCAAATTTAACAATGAGGTGTAAATTGCAAAAACATTTGGCGTATTGAACATGCTTTTAGCATCAATGTGTTTTTGATAATCTAAAATACTTGGAATTTTTCTGCCTGATTTTCTTAAGATATCTTTTTTAATAACGATTAAAGTTACTCCAGCAGGACCCATATTTTTTTGAGCACCAGCATAAATTAGATCAAAATAGGAATAATCAATTGCTTTTGAAAAAATATCGGAACTCATGTCGCAAACTACGGGAATGTTTGTCTCAGGAAAATTTTTCATTTGTGTTCCGTAAATAGTATTATTTGAAGTGCAATGAAAATAGGCTGCGTCTTCGGGAATTTTATAATTCTTTGGAATGAAATTATAATTTTCATCTTTTGAAGAAGCTATAATTTCAACCTCACCAAAACTTTTTGCTTCCTTAATTGCGTTTGCTGCCCAAAGTCCGCTATCTAAATAAGCTGCTTTTTGATTTTGTGCCAATAAATTGTAGGGAACACGTAAAAATTCCATACTTGCTCCACCTTGCAAAAACAAAACTTCATATCCTTGATTTTCCAAATTCATCAATTCTAACACCAATGCTTTCGCTTCTTCTAAAATCGCAATAAAAGCGTCACTTCGGTGTGAAATTTCTAAAATTGACAATCCCGAATTGTCTAAATTTAAGACGGCTTGTGCTGCTTTTTCAAACACTTCCTGGGGAAGGATACAAGGTCCTGCACTGAAATTATGTATTTTCATAGAATAGCAATTTTAGAAAAGAAATTTTATTTTATAGTTTCAATAGAAATTCTAATGTATCCACATTATCTGCATAATCCCACAATTCAGGTTGTTGCGTTTTCCCGAAAGGAATGCTATTGGGCACTAAATTATTTGATGATATGCATTGAATTTGGTCTTTCTCATCGGCAAGTTTTGCTTTCAAAGTATCTAAATCATCATAAAATTCATAGAACACACTTGATATAGGAGAGGCGTAACTTGCATCTTCTTTAATTGTCAAAAATCCGTTATCTAATAGTTTGAAATTACTCATCAAGAAAACGGCCTTATTATAATCGTAATTATTGGCGTATTTCTCGTAATGAATTACATCTTGGTATTTGAAAATTCCTTCAAAGAATGAATCAAAAACGTAACCCTTTGGCACAAAAATCTTAGAAATATTTCTGCAACCTAATCCAAAATACCTGAAGATATCTTCACCTAAAGCTTCAAAATCTGCTGCAGTTTCAGAGCCATTTAAAACGGCTACAGAATTTCTATTTTTGCGAATAATAGAAGGTTTGTCTTTAAAGTAATATTCAAAATAACGCGCTGTATTGTTACTACCTGTTGCAATTACGGCGTCAAAATCAGTTAGCTTTCCTTCTGAGAAATGAATACAATTCAACAAAGCAGGTTCAACAGAAGTTAGATAATTGGCCAAGAATGGTAATAACATTTGGTCGTTAGAAGATGTTTTTACTTGTACATGATGACCTGAAAGCAAGACGCAAATAAAATCGTGAAAGCCAACTAGCGGAATATTTCCGGCTAAGACTAATCCAACGGTTTTTGGATTCACATTATCAAAATTATATTTTGAAAGCCATTGTTCTAAATTATCCTTAGTAAGTGCTTTAGCCCACGATTCTACAGCAAAATAAACGTTTTCTTGTGTGTACCAACCGTTGTGCGATTGCGACAATTCAATTAAGTCTAAAAAGGCAGTATAAAACAAATCGTTTTTTAAAACTTCGGGATTAGGTACGCTTTTTTCCAAGTGAAATTGGGAGAGGAATTTACCTAATTCGACTAAAGTATTTTTTTTATGTTCTAAGGTCATATTGATTTGCTTATGAAATGTTTTGGACGTAATTTTGCACAAAAATAAACCTTTTCTAAGCAATAGACAATAAGTACTTTTTTAAACGCTTAAAGTCTGTTTTAAAATATAAAAAATGGCAATCATAATAACTGATGAATGCATCAATTGTGGTGCATGTGAACCGGAATGTCCAAACACTGCAATTTACGAAGGTGCTGACGACTGGAGGTATAAAGACGGAACAAAATTAACGGGTAAAGTTGTTTTACCGGACGGAACAGAAGTGGATGCGGATGCAGTTCAAATCCCAGTTTCAGACGATTACTACTATATTGTACCAAGTAAATGTACAGAATGTAAAGGTTTCCACGACGAACCTCAATGTGCGGCTGTATGTCCTGTAGATTGTTGTGTTCCTGATGATAATCACGTTGAAAGCGATGAAACGTTACTGAACAGGAAAGCGTTTTTACACAACGAATAGATGTAAGAGAGATTATTTAATTATAATCTCTTTTTTTTTAAGAAAGTTTTTAATTTTCACAAACACAAAAAAGCCATTTCTAAACAGAAATGGCTTTTCGATATTTTATAAAAAGAAAAGTCCAAGACTACAAAACTGCAATCATCGAAATTTCAATATTTACATTTTTAGGCAAACACGCCACTTGAATTGTTTCTCGTGCAGGAGCGGTTTTTTCGTCAAAATAGGTTTCGTAAACATCATTTATTTTTCCAAAATCACCCATATTCATTATGAATATAGTAGTTTTCACTACATTTTCAAAAGTCATTCCAGCGGCTTCTAAAACTGCTTTCATGTTTTCCATCACCTGCTTGGTTTCGATTTCAATGGTTTCCGTTATCAGTTCCATTGTTACCGGATTTAAGGCAATTTGACCGGAAGTATATAATGTATTTCCTACTAAAACCGCTTGATTGTAAGGGCCAATTGGTGCGGGAGCTTTGTCCGTATAAATTATTTTTTTCATCTTTATTTGAATTATAATTATTTGATTAAACGTGCAGGCTGTGTTCTTTTTTCCCACTTAATGTCGCTCAGCATTCCTGATTTGATACCGATGAAGAATCCCCAATATGCATTTTCACCAAAAGGAGTCCAGTTGAAATCCATACGCCAACTCAATAAATCACGTTCGAAGCGAAGTTGGGTAAAAGTAACGCCTTGTTGCACAAAGTCATATCCAGTTGAAACACCTATTTTCCATTTTGGACTGATGTCAATATTTCCAGAAATCATAATTGAATTTCCTATAATTTCATTTTGACGCGTCATATTTCCGTAGGTCAATGAATACGCAAAGGTCAAATCCCATGGTAAGTCTGTTGTGAAAAACTCGGACTGTTCTTTGTTTTTGTTTTCTTCGGTAAATTGGCTTTCGCGTCGTTCACTAAAATCGACATTTGTTCCAAATAAATCATCTTCGCGACCACCATTTCTTGCACCTTGGGTGTTGTCTTTCTCTTTTTTACCGTCTCCAGTGCTGCTTAAGGAATAATTAATCGTCATATTGGCACTTGTCATTCGGAATAAACTTCCACCGTTGTCAATGTTGTATTTTTTAATTCTTTTTCCTGCATTATCAATCGCATAAGGATCAAAAGTGGCACCAAAATTAACATTCATTTTATCTTTAAACAACAAAGTTCCACCGCTTACTCGCAAAGGATCCCACTGCAATGAATCTGCCGCAATGTTATAACTTGTAGCGAAAAGAAGGTTGTTCAGCAACATCACTTTTCGCGGCGCTGCAGAAGTTGAATCCTTGCTTGTTACTTTTGCTTCAAACGTATTATTCAAGGTAAAGCCTACATTATTAGAGTACGTTTTTCCGGGTGCACCAAAAATACCGCCTTCAAATCGTGTATAGTCTTTTTGCATCGTACCACTTGCATCAAGTGCATAGGTGTCAAAATATTTCTCAAAACTCGGTGTGTAATTGTACGAAACTGAAGGCCTCATCACGTGGCGAATGGATTGAATTTTTTTGCTTTCGCCAAAGTCAAATGTTCCATAGACCGTCGTACCCACGCTGCTCGAAAAAGAATAGGTACGGTAAGCGTCAAACTTATTCACTTCGCTTTCCACGACACGTCCTTGATCTTGATCAAACTCTTTACGCAATGTTTTCAAATACCAAACTTCGTTGTAATTCACACCTGTAGAAACACTAAAATGCTTAAATACCTTAAAATTCGTATTGATTGGAATTGAATGTTGGAAACCTACTTTTGCATCTCTAAACATTTCAGATTTGAAAAACAGCGAGTCATTGGTACGAATCCTATTTTCACCTCTTAAATTATACTGAAAGTTAATGTTTTTTATGAAACCTTTTTTAGGTTGGTCTTCGGAAGCGAATGGAAAAACACGATCTACACTCAATTGTAAAGTAGGCAAAGTCATGCTTATTTCTTCCGTTTGGGTATTTTGAGAATGATTTGCAGTTACCGAAAAATTTACGCTTGGTACTGAATTAAAGGTTTTTGAATACGAGATGGACGAACTTAAGTTGTTGTTCAATTGCGATCCGACATTCATTTGGTTCAGCGAATTTCGGAAATAGGTACTACTTCCTAAGTTGACCGACGCTGAAAATCTAGAATTTGGATTTGATTTGGGATCTTGTGAATGGGTCCATTGAATGTTGTATTCATTGCTTTTTGCGTAATCCGGAAAACCGCGTTCACTTGTAATCTGGTTTTCAAAACGAATATTGACATTTCCCGTAAAGCGGTATCTTTTTGCGTAACTGGATTCAAAACGCATTGCATAACTTCCGTTCGTATAATAATCACCTAGAAATGTCAAATCATAATTATCGCTTAATGCGAAATAATAACCACCATTTTGCAGTGAATATCCTTGACGTCTTGTGTCGTTAAATGTAGGAAGAATGACTCCAGATTGACTCGTTTCTGTCATTGGAAAAAAAGCGAATGGCAATCCTATTGGTGTAGGAACGTCAGCAATGTACATATTTGTCAATCCTACTACGACTTTTTTCTTAGGAACGAATTTTGCTTTTCGCGCTAAAAAATAATATTCCGGATCATCAATATCTTCCGCAGTCGTAAATTTTACATTTTCCATAAAATAAACCGAATCATTTTCCTTTTTTGCTTTTTGAGCAATGAAATTTAATTCTCCTTGTTTACTTCGGGAATTCCAAATTAATACTTTCTTGGTTTTAAAGTTAAAACGAATGGAATCAGGTTCAACGACATTAGAACCTTGTGTAAAAACGGGACGTTGCGTAAAATTTCCTGCAGAGTCCTTGATCCTTCCTGCATAAACTTCATTCTTGGCATAATCCATTACAATGATGCCTGATTTCAGCACAACATCTAAGTAATGCAATTCAGCTTGGTTATATAAGGTAACAAGTTTCTTTTTTTGGTCGATTCGTTCGTAATCAACAGCCGTACGTTTTACAATACCTTCTAAAACAGACTTTTTCTTCTTAACGGTGTCTGATTTAGTGCTATCTAATTCTTTTTTAGGTACTTGTAAAGGTTGGATTGAAATTGTATCAGCAGCAACTTCTTTTTTTTCAGGAATTGGAACGCTTAATTTTTTAGGTTTTTCCTGCGAATGTAAATTTGAAGTTCCTAATGTTAGGAAAATGGCCGATAAAACGATATGAAATAAGTTTGTTCGCAAGAGTTTAAATGCTATTTTTGTAAAAATATGGCGTACTATTTGATGTGTCAAACTTACTATATTTTTTTCATCAAAATAAGTATTTTTATAAATTATAACCATACTGTTTTTAATTAAATTAACTTTTCTGATTCTTATGCGTATATTCAACAAGTGTAACCTTTTTATTATCATATTGTTAACTGCTGTTTCAATCAATAGTTTTGGACAGTCGACTAAGTTTAAAGTCGTACTGGATGCAGGACATGGCGGAAACGACTTTGGTGCCAGTTATCATGGTTTAGCGGAGAAAAATATTGCTTTAAGCGTGACATTAAAGGTGGGCAAAATTCTTGAAAAAAACCCGAATGTCGATGTTATTTATACTAGAAATAACGATGTTTTTGTAGAGCTAAATGAAAGAGCTCATATTGCAAATAAAAACAACGCTTCCATATTTGTTTCGATTCACTGTAATGCAAACGAAAATACTTCGGCTGAAGGATATGAAACCTATGTAATGGGTATGCACCGAAATGCATCAAATTTAGAGGTTGCAAAAAAGGAGAATGAAGTAGTGACCATGGAGAAAGATTATAAGTTGAAATACAACGGTTATGATCCAAAATCTCCGGAAAGCGCCATTGGAACTTCGTTGTTGCAAGAAGAATATATGGCAAATAGTATCTCTTTAGCAAGTCGGGTTCAGAATGGCATGGCTACTAATTTTGGACGGAAAGATAGAAGAGTGAAACAAGCAGGATTTCTTGTATTGCGTCAAATTTCAATGCCAAGAATATTAGTGGAAATGGGGTTTATTTCTAACAAGCGAGAAAGTGGTTACATGAATTCTGAAGACGGACAAGGCGAAATTGCTGCGGGAATTGCAAATGCCATCATCAGTTATAAAAATGAATTTTATGGTTCGGGTAAGAATGAACCTGCACTTGAAAAATATGTACCACAAACACCAGAAAAAGCAGAAGTAAAGGAAGTAGTTGCTCAGAAAGTTGAAAAACAAGCAGAACCGGAAGTAAAGCAACCGAAAAGCGAAGTAGATTCAACTGATAAGGGAATTGTTTTTAAGGTGCAACTTGCTGCAAGTGGAAAAAAAATTGACTTGACACCTGGTAACTTTAAAGGATTAAATGCTATTTCAGTTACTACAGATAATGGGACGCTTTATAAATATATGTACGGAAACGCGACGAATTATAACGATGCGAAACAAAATTTAGCGGAGGCAAAATCAAAAGGATTTGAAGGAGCTTACATCGTTGCATTTAAAGATGGGACGAAAATTAATTTGCAGGAAGCCATTAAATAGGCTCATCTTTCAATATTTTGTTATAAATTTGTCTATAAAAAGCGCTACATTTTGAAAATTACAAGAGAAATTAAAACCGCAATACTTGTTATTGCTTCGATATTATTATTTATTTGGGGATATAGTTTTCTTCAAGGTAGAGATTTACTGACTTCATACCGCATGTTCTACGTTCAGTACGACAATGTTGAAGGACTTGCTACTTCAGCTCCTGTCACCATTAACGGATTGATTGTTGGTCGAATTACTAAAATTGAATTGGTTCCTTCTACAGCTAAATTACAAGTAGAACTTCAAATTAAAAACGATTTTCCAATTTCAAAATCAAGTACAATTGATATTTATGAGCCAGGATTAATTGGTGGTAAACAAATTCAGATTGTTCCAAATCTACAAGACAACGATATGGCTGAATCAGGTCATGTATTTACCGGCCGTATCATTCCTGGACTGACTTCATTAGTAGGTGAAAAATTAACTCCTCTGCAGGAAAAAATTGAGAAAGTAGCCGTTAGTGCGGATGTACTTTTGAATAATTTAAATCAGGTTTTAGATGATAAATCTAAAGCGAATTTAAGAGAAAGCATTGCCAAGTTAAATAGTTTAATGGATGAATTTGCAAAAGCGGGTAAAAATGTAAACCAAATCATCGATAAGAATCAAGCGAATATTGATGGTTCATTGGCGAACTTAAAAAAGACTACTGCAAATTTTTCTAAAATCTCAGATACATTGGCGAAAGCTAAAATTGGTCAGGCCATCAAACATTTTGAACATTCTTTGAAAAGTGTGGACAATATGATCAGTAATTTGGATAAAGGTAAAGGTTCCTTAGGCAAACTATTGAATGACGATGCATTGTATAAAAACTTGAATTCGACTTCTACTGAATTAGAATTGTTATTACAAGATTTGCGTTTAAATCCTACTCGATACATAAATGTTTCTTTATTTGGTAAGAAAAACAAGCCTTACGTCGCACCCAAACCTCAAGACACGATCTCAAACTAACAGCGTATAAACGATGAATTACTTAGACAATATATTATTTGCAATTTTACTTATTCTGGGAATTGGTTATTTTACAATTAATGTTAAAAAGTTAATTAGAAATATAAAATTAGGAAAAGATATTGATCGTTCTGACCGAAAAGGGGAACGATGGAACAATATGTTTATGATTGCTTTAGGCCAATCAAAAATGGTTAAAAGACCAGTTGCAGGATTCTTGCATGTTATCGTTTATGTAGGTTTTATTGTGATCAATATTGAAGTTTTAGAAATTGTTATTGATGGACTTTTTGGAACGCACCGTGTATTTTCATTCATGGGAAGTTTTTACAATGTACTAATTGGCTCTTTTGAAATTTTAGCGGTTTTAGTTTTGGTAGCTGTTGTGATCTTTTTCATCAGAAGAAATATTATCAAACTGAAGCGATTTGTCAGTTCAGATTTAAAAGGATGGCCAAAATCAGATGGTAACATCATCTTGTATTTTGAAGTCGTATTAATGAGTTTGTTTTTATTAATGAATGCTACTGATTTCCATTTGCAAAACGTTGCTGGTGGTTTTATGCATTTTCATCCTGCAGGTTCATTTCCGATCAGTCAATACATTTCTGCACTTTTCGAAGGTGTACCAAATGGAACAGTTTACGTTATTGAACGTGCGGCTTGGTGGTTGCACATCACTGGTATTTTGATTTTCTTAAATTATTTATACTTTTCAAAACACCTTCATATTTTATTGGCATTTCCAAACACTTATTTTGCGAATTTAAATCCGCTAGGTAAGTTTGAAAATTTAGAAGCAGTTACTGCCGAAGTAAAGATGATGATGGATCCAAATGCGGATCCGTATGCTGCAGCACCAGCAGATGCAGTTCCAGCAAAATTTGGCGCATCAGATGTAGAAGATTTAAATTGGGTTCAATTGCTGAATGCGTATACGTGTACGGAATGTGGTCGTTGTACCAGTGTTTGTCCGGCAAATATTACAGGCAAGAAATTATCTCCTCGTAAAATTATGATGGATACGCGTGACCGTTTAGAGGAAGTAGGTAAAAATATTGATGCAAATAAAGGCGTTTTTATTCCAGATGATAAAACACTATTAAATGATTACATCACACCAGAAGAATTGTGGGCTTGTACTTCTTGTAACGCTTGTGTTGAAGAATGTCCTGTAAATATCAGTCCGCTTTCCATTATTATGGATATGCGTCAATATTTAGTAATGGAGCAAAGTGCTGCACCAATGCCTCTAAATGCAATGATGACAAACATTGAAAACAACGGAGCGCCATGGCAATACAACCAGCAAGATCGCTTGAACTGGAGAGACGAAAATTAAGTTAATGCAATCAGGAAATTATTCGCAAAAAGAAAAGTAAAACGGTTTTAGTAAAGCCAATTATTATACTATAAAATAAAATTTACAATGTCAGAAAATATAGTGGTACCAACAATGGCAGAAATGTTAGCACAAGGCAAACAACCAGAAGTCCTTTTTTGGGTAGGTTGTGCTGGAAGTTTTGACGATAGAGCCAAAAAAATCACCAAAGCTTTTGTAAAAATTTTGAATCGTGCAAATGTTTCGTTTGCCGTTTTAGGTGCTGAAGAAAGTTGCACTGGAGATCCAGCAAAAAGAGCGGGGAATGAGTTTTTGTTCCAAATGCAAGCGATGATGAATATTGAAGTTTTAAACGCTTACGAAGCTAAGAAAATTGTAACCGCTTGTCCACACTGTTTCAATACGATTAAAAATGAATATCCTGAATTAGGTGGTATTTATGAAGTAGTTCACCATACTCAGTTTTTAAAATCATTATTAGACGAAGGCCGATTATCTATTGAAGGTGGTAAATTCAAAGGTAAGCGAATTACTTTTCACGATCCTTGTTATTTAGGTCGTGCCAATAAGGTTTATGAAGCACCACGTGATTTGATTTCAAAATTAGATGCTGAACTTGTTGAGATGAAACGCTCTAAAGCAAACGGATTGTGTTGTGGAGCAGGTGGAGCACAAATGTTTAAAGATGCTGAACCTGGAGATAAGGAAATCAACATCGAAAGAACAGAAGAAGCTCTGGAATTAAAACCTGATTTTATTGCTACAGGCTGTCCTTTTTGTAACACAATGATGACGGATGGTGTGAAAGGCAAAAATAAAGAAGGCGACGTTAAAGTAATGGATATTGCGGAAATGATTGCTAATGCTGAAGATTTATAAGAATAGCTGTTCTATTCTTGATTACTAAAAAAAATATATTATGTACGTTCCTTTTGATACACTTCCCGAAGAATCCAAAATTTGGATTTACCAATCCAACCGAAAATTTTCAGATGATGAAATGGCTGAAATTGAAACAGATTTGAAAGAATTTGTCGAAAATTGGGCCGCTCACGGAACAGGATTGTCTGCTTCGTATTTGTTAAAATACAACCGATTTATAATTTTAGCTGTAAATCAGGAAGAGCAAGCGGCAACAGGTTGTTCAATTGATTCTTCTGTGGCTTTCATTCAAAGTCTAGAGAAAAAATACAACGTTGATTTACTGGACAAAATGAATGTTACGTTTAAAGTAGGCGAACATGTAGCACACAAAACATTGATTGACTTCAAAAAAATGGCTAAAGACAAAGCGGTTACAGGCGAAACCATCGTCTTTAATAATTTAGTCAACAACATCGCCGAATTTAACGAATCGTGGGAAACTCCAGCATTGGATAGTTGGCACGGACGTTTTTTTTAAAATACATATGAACAAATTTATACTGATGCTGATTTTTTTAAGTCAGCTTTCTTTTTCTCAGACCAATTCGTTTTCAAAAAACACTTCAGAATCCCAAGTAAAATGGGTTGACAGCGTTTACAACCAGATGACTTTAGACGAACGTATTGGCCAATTATTTATGGTTGCAGCCTATTCTAACAAAGATTCTGTCCACGTAAATTCCATCGATAAATTGGTGTCCAATTATAAAATAGGTGGACTTATCTTTTTTCAAGGTGGTCCAAAACGCCAAGCACGATTGACAAATCGTTATCAAAAGAAATCAAATCTTCCTTTATTTATAGGAATAGATGCGGAATGGGGTTTAGCCATGCGATTGGATTCTGTGGCACGTTTTCCTTGGAACATGACCTTAGGAGCGATTCAGGATACTTTATTGATTGAAAAAGTGGGTGAGGCCTACGCCAAACAAAGTAAGCGAATGGGCATTCAGTTCAATTTTGCTCCGGTTTTAGACATCAATACCAATCCTAAAAATCCAATCATCGGAAACCGTTCTTTTGGCGAAAGCAAGGAAAACGTAACCCGAAGTGCAATGGCATTGATGAAAGGAATTCAGAACAACGGCGTTTTTGCAACCGGAAAACATTTTCCAGGTCATGGCGCGACTTCCACAGATTCGCATTATTCACTTCCCACAGTCGATTTTACTAAAGAACATATTGAAGAAGTGGAACTTTATCCGTACAAAAAACTTTTTGCAGCCGGACTTGCTTCTGTTATGGTGGCGCATTTGAATGTACCTAGTTTAGAATCTCGTGAAAATTTTCCTTCGTCGTTATCATACAATATTGTAACTAATATTCTCCAAAAACAACTGGGTTTTGATGGACTGATTTTTACGGATGCATTGAACATGAAAGGGGCAAGTAATTTCAAAAAACCAGGCGAAATTGATCTTGCAGCATTCATGGCAGGAAATGATATTTTGCTCTTTCCAGAAAATGTTCCTTTAGCTTTAGAGAAAATTTGTGTAGCCTATCAGGACTCATTGATTTCTGAAGAGCGTTTGCAACATTCGGTTAAAAAGATTTTGAATTTCAAATATAAAGCTGGTTTGAATAATTATAAACCAATTGATACATTGAATTTATATGAAGATTTGAATCCGGCAAAAGACAAAGCATTCCAATATCAATTGTATGAAAATGCAATCACGGTAGTTCGGAACCGAGATGAAATTTTACCACTCAAAAACTTCGACAAAGAGCGAATTGCTTATGTAAAAATGGGTGACGACAGTCATTCTACTTTTTTATCTACTTTGCAAAATTATACAGAAGTAACTGAAATAAAGGACGACAATATTGATTCTCTATTGGTAAAATTACAGCCGTTTACAAAGGTAATTGTTGGCTTCCATAAAGCAGATGGCGCTTGGAAAAGTCATGATTTTAAACCGAATGAAATGGCTAGATTGGATTCAATTGCAAAATACAAACACATTATTTTAGACGTTTTTGCAAAACCATATTCACTTCTTTCTTTCGACGGTTTCGACGACTATGATGCTTTAGTAGTTTCGTATCAAAATACGGATGTAGCTCAAATTGTTTCTAGTGAAATAATCTTTGGAGCCGTTAGTTCTAAAGGAAAACTTCCGGTTTCAATAAGTAAATTATATCCGGTAAATCACGGATTAGAAACAAAATCAATTAATGTATTGGGTTTTTCTGCTCCTGAAAATGTGAATATGAGTTCCGTAAAATTGGCACAAATTGACAAAATCGTTCAAAAAGCGATTGCTGCTAAAATGACACCAGGAGCTCAAGTGCTGATTGCAAAAGATGGAAAGATTGTCTACCAGAAAGCATTTGGTTCACCTACTTATGAAAATAAAGTCAAAGTCAAAAATACTGACTTATATGATGTGGCTTCTTTGACTAAAATCATCGCTACCTTGCCAATTGTAATGCAAGAATTTGATAAAGGTAAAATCAATACCAACACTACTTTAGGTCAAATGCTACCCGATTTTAAAAATTCAAATAAAAGCAGTATTACCTTTACTGATTTGCTTTCACACCAGGCTCAACTGCAAGCTTGGGAACCTTTTTATAAAGCAACTTTAAATGAAGAAGGAAAGCCGAGTGAGAAATACTATAGAAAATTTGTCAACGAACAGTTTAGTAAAAAAGTAGCGGATAGTTTATACTTGAGAAATGACTACCAAGACACGATCATCAACAAAATTAAGATCAGTGCGCTTTTACCGAAGAAAGAATACAAGTACAGCGATTTTACTTTTATTTTGTTGAAAGAATATTTAGAGAAGTTAACGCATCAACCGTTGAATATTTTGGCTTACGATCATTTCTTTCAGCCGTTAGGAATGAATTCAACTTTATACAATCCGCTGAATAAATTTCCTGCAACAAAAATAATTCCAACTGAAATTGATACTTATTTCAGGTACCAAAAACTACAAGGTTATGTGCACGATATGGAAGCGGCAATGGAAGGTGGAGTAGCAGGTCATGCTGGAATTTTTTCGAACAGTATGGACGTGGCGAAATTGATGCAAATGTATTTACAGAAAGGCAATTATGGTGGGAAAACCTATTTTTCACCTCGTACTTTTGATACTTTTAATACCCGTTATTTTGAAGCAACAGGAAGTCGTCGTGGGCTTGGATTTGATAAGCAACAATTACCTGGAACTTCGGGGCCAACATGTGGTTGTGCTTCTGCAAGTAGTTTTGGACACACTGGGTTTACAGGAACTATGGCATGGGCCGATTCTGAACATAATTTAGTATATATCTTTCTATCAAACAGAACGTTCCCTGATTCGAATTTGCCAAATGAACTTTCAAAGGCAAATATCCGTGAAGATATTCAAAAAGTGATTTATGAAGCGATCGAAAACTAAGTATAACACACGTTAAAGTTATTTAAAAAAAAGAGAACTAGGTCGTAATTTTGTACATTCGTGAGATTAAAAAATTCGAATGAAAATTGCAATTGTTTGTTATCCTACCTTTGGTGGAAGTGGAGTAGTGGCTACAGAATTAGGTTTAGAATTAGCACGAAGAGGCCACGAAATACACTTCATTACGTATCGGCAACCTGTTCGATTAGCGCTATTAAATCCAAATGTGTTCTACCACGAAGTAAATGTTCCCGAATATGCTTTGTTTCATTACCAACCCTACGAATTAGCACTTTCGAGCAAACTTGTAGACATGGTGAAATTATATCAAATTGAATTGATGCATGTTCATTATGCAATTCCACATGCTTATGCAGGTTATATGGCGAAGCAAATGTTGAAAGACGAAGGCATTGACATTCCAATGGTCACTACGCTTCACGGAACGGATATTACTTTAGTAGGAAGCCATCCCTTTTATAAATCAGCGGTTACTTTTAGTATCAATAAATCAGATTACGTGACCTCTGTTTCAGAAAGTTTGAAACAAGACACGTTGAAACTTTTCAATATTAAAAAGGAAATTGAAGTAATTCCGAATTTCATTGAATTGGTAAAAAATACTGAAGACCACACACTTCCTTGCAGTCGTTCTGTTATGGCTACAGAAAATCAAAAAATCCTTACACACATTAGTAATTTTAGAAAAGTAAAACGCATTCCAGATGTGATTGAAATTTTCTATAAAATTCAACAAAAATTAGACGTAAAACTAATGATGGTTGGCGACGGACCAGAACGTGAAAAGGCAGAAATTCAGTGTGAAGAATTGGGTATCACCAATAAAGTTATTTTCTTTGGAAATAGTAATGAGGTGGATCGCATCTTAAGTTACACAGATTTATTTTTATTGCCTTCTGAAACTGAGAGTTTTGGTTTAGCAGCTTTAGAAGCAATGGCTTGGGGGGTTCCTGTAATATCAAGTAATTCTGGTGGTTTGCCTGAAGTAAATTTTGAAGGTGTTTCGGGGTATTTAAGTGATGTTGGCGATACAGATGATATGGCTAAAAAAGCAATTTCTATTTTAGAAGACGACGACAATTTGTGTCTGTTTAAAAAGAACGCATTAGAAGTGGCAAAGAAATTTGACATCATCAACATTTTACCTTTATACGAATCGCTTTATGAAAAAGCGCTAAAAGCTAAAGTAAAGTGAAAAGTAGCTACTTAATTCCTTTCGTATTTTTACTATTTGCATGCAACACGAAGAAAGATGCCATGACCGATAAATCCAAAAAAGCAAGTTTAGTTACCACAATTTATACGTCACAATATCAGGGAAGAGAATCTGAATCCAATATAATTATTGATAATCAAAAAGATTTAGTTGCATTATTCAAATCCGTTGGAGCTGAAGAGATGCCAAATATTGATTTTTCTAAAAACCAAGTTGTAGCTTTATTCTTAGGAACAAAAAGTACCGGAGGTTTTCGAATTTCCATCGATCGGGTAGAAGAATCGGAGGGAAAGATCTATGTGTTTAAAAAGATTGAAACCCCAAAAGCAGATGAGATGGTCACAATGGCATTAACAAATCCATTTGTAATTGCAGAAATTCACAGTAAAAAGGAAATTGTTTTTGAATAAATTACAATCCGTATTTTTAAAGAATGTCTGTTTTTGTTGGTATTAAAAACAAAGCGAAAATTACTTTTACGATTTGTTTTAATCTGGATTGTGTTGAAAGCAATAGCCATTTCCAATAGAGGTTTTGTGTTTGCATCGCGAACCAGCTTTCGTTTTTCCTTTGCATTGAACCGTACTCGAACTTCCTTTGGTACTTTTCTTTATGGATAGTTTCGAATTATTTTGTAGTGGAGGTTTGCAAATTTTACACGGCAATAAGCCAAGTTCTAATGCGGCACCAATTGTAATTCCTTTAGAAACATTTGTCACCATTCTGCAGTTAGCCAAATGATATTTTGTGCCTGAAGGTGTTTTATAAACCGTTTGACTGCTAGCGTTAAAAGTAAAGAGTATCAGAAAAAGAAATGCAATTTGTTTCATTTTTTCATTTAAAATTTATTCAAAAAAATAGCAGTCAAATTTGCGATTACAGTTGGCAATGGCAAATAGAATTACGTTACAAATATATAACTATTTTAAAACGAAAAAGTTGACTTTCGAATTGTACAATTAATAGTTGGCAATATTAATTTTGTACTCTAAAAAAAATCCCAAGAAAAAAATCTCTTGGGATAATCAAACTAACTATAAATAAAAAATCAAAGCGTATTCATAAACTGCAATAAGTCTTTTCTGTTTTGTAGTGAAAGCTTTTTGTAGTTGGATTTTGAAACCTGAGCTTCACCACCATGCCACAAAATTGCTTCTTCAATACTTCTTGCTCGACCATCGTGCATTAAAAATGTAGATTTATTAACGGTATTCAGTAAGCCAATACCCCATAAAGCAGGAGTTCGCCATTCGGTTCCACTTGCTAAAAAATCAGGAGCATTATCTGCTAAATCGTTTCCCATATCGTGCAAAAGCAAGTCAGTATAGGGACGAATGGTTTGATTTCTTAATGCGACAATCGGATGTGTATTTCCTGTTTGCAATTTAGGAATGTGACAATTTGCACAACCAATAGCATTAAATGTTTTCTTGCCTTTCAAAACATTTTGATTCTTGAAATCACGTTGTACCGGAACTGCTAACGTACTGGCGTATAAAGCGACTTTGTCTAAATTGCTATCTGTAATTTCAGGTGAACCGCCGTTAGGAATGGCATCACAATCCATTCCTGGAGGACAATTTTCGTTCGGAAATAAAACGGAAGTTATTCCCATATCGCCACTAAATGCAGCAGCAACTTGCTGTTTGACATTCGGTTGATTTGCTTTCCAGCCAAATCGTCCCATTACCGTTTTATTCTTGGCAATATCATGGACGTAATTTGGCCGACCTGAAATCCCGTCTCCATCCATATCGTTTGGATCTGCCAAATTCAAAAGCGTTTGTTCCTCCAAAGCTTCCAGTAATCCCAGTCCAATAATTTGATTGGCTAATCGAGGTGAAATTCGAATTCCCGAAGTAAGATTTCCGTAACCAGGAGTAGCAATATTATAAACTGGTTTTTTAAGTACAACTTGAGTTCCATCGGCAAAATATTCTGTGATATCTTGGTACGTAATGGTAAAATTTCCTTTCACGGTTTGTCCTAAAATAGCGTTGTCTTGCAATTGATGCCCATAAATAGGATCGGGAAGCGTCGATCCATCAGATGCGAATCCATCTGTACTCAATCGCAGTAAAAGTCCGCGAGCTGTTTCTCCATCAAAACTCGGTGGTCTTCCTCGTCCGTCTTTAAAGTGACAACTTGCACATGCAACTGCATTGAAAAAGGGGCCTAAACCATCTCGAGCGGTTGTGGATGCAGGAGCAGAAACCCAACTTTGGCGAAAAAAAGAATTTCCTGTTCCAAAAGCTGCTCGTTCTTCAAAAGTCAACTGAGAAGCTGCAAAACCAAATGCTTCTTCTGATGCATTGAAAACAGTCGTACTTCCGCCTAAGAGTTCTTCACCACTTTCAACGGAAATTGTTTCATAGTCGTCGTCTTTTTGACATCCCACAAATGAAATCAACGTTATAAATAAAACTACTTTTAAGCACTTCTTTATCATTTTTTAAACTGTAAAAAGTGGCCTTGACTAAAGACCACCTTTGTTATTATTTTATTTTAGAGTACTAATTATTAACTAAAATGCCAATCTTTGCGGCACCAGCTAACAAATTTGATCCGTAATCGTCCAACTGTAATACGGCCGCTTGTACTTTCAAACCTTCAGCGGTCGACGGACCTCCTGCGATTGCCAAGTCAAAAGGAGTTAAAATTTGAGCTACTTTTGCTAGCGCTTGTGTTTCTGCAGTTGCTGTAGCATTAAAAATAGTAGCATCTGCGTTTTCAACTAAATCTGCTAAAGACGGACCATTAATTGAACCGTATGTTCCTTGATATACGTTAACGACACCTTTCAGGTTCAAATAAATATCACGGTGTGTATAGTCACTAAAGCACGAATGTTCGTCTTCTTGATCTGCATTTCCCAAAGCAACATTCATTCGTTCAATAGGCAATTCTGCTAAAACGAGCGTGGTTATTCCCAAGTACATATTTTTTAAAGCTGTATTTTCCGGTAAAGCTAAAAATATCGTTCTGTACGCACCACCTGGTTTCCATTGGTTCACCATATATTGCAAATGATCAGTCAATAAATCTGCACAAACATTTAAGTAAGTCGCGCGTCTTGCTTGATTTTCAGCAGTACCATTCACTAAATAATCTGTATAAGGTCTTTGCCCTGGTAAGTTGTCAGCCGGATCTGTTAAATCTTGGCCCCATAATAAAAATTCAATCGCATGGTAACCCACACTAATGTTTTTCTCTCCACCATTTTCATTCAAGTCCGTTAGAAGTTCTTTTGAAATTATAGGATACGTATTTGTTGCATTAATGATTCCTGCATCTAAATTACCAACTACATAATCCACAAAATTTTCGTCCAGTGGCCAAGCATTCATCAACGCTTCTGGTCCATTTTCGTCATCGATGGGTCCATTTGCAAAACGGAAAGCTTCGGTAGTTCCGTAACTTTCACGTGCTTCTTTCCATTTCTTTTTTGCAAACGTAAAATTTGCGTCGGTAGGATTGGAGGTGAATGTAGTGATGGAATTTTCTAAAACTGCAGCATCATCATACGCTTTCTTATAATTGTTATAAGCAATATCAGCATAATTTTCGATAACCTCTTTTTTTGTAACGTTCTCATTTGTAACTGAATTATCGTCGTTACTGCATGATACTATTAAAAATGTTCCTGCTAAAATGAATGAAACCTTGAAGTACAATCTTTTCATTGTAGAATGTTTATTTGGATTAATTAAATTTAAGCAAATATATAATGTTTAAAAAATACTTGCAAATTTATTTAGAACTAATTTAAATAGCTTAAAAGTTATTTAGAATTATTATAAATATTTCTTGCAGAATATAAAATCAGCTAGTACATTTGCACTTTATTTTAATTAAATCTAAATAACTATATGAAACGTATTACGTATTCTTTTGGAGCAATTGTATTGAGTTTATCGATGTTGACTTCATGTTCTAGCGATAATGATGATGCTACAAATCCTGTCACTTATGAGATTCCATCTACTTATTCTTTTGATAGAAATGGAGTAACAACTGTTGAATTTGACGGACAAACCACTCGTTTAAATATGTTAAATGAAATGGGTGCTAAATTTACAGATGCTGGAACCAACGGTACGGCATTAAATGTACTTGAGTTGCAAAATATGTTTTCGAATACTAATAATGCCTTTTCTTCTGCAGCATTAAATAGTTCAGGAAAAAATATAAAAAGTAAAACGGCTGCATCAAATGATTATTTCACATTGTTTTTAGGTGGCGGATCAACAGCTGAAAAAGTAGCAGTTCAATCGTACTTTGAATCTCAATTTACAATTGGAAACGTTGCAAGCCTTGGAAATTCGGCTTCAGCAGGAGTTGCAGGTTCTTATTTAGACGGAAGTAAAATGCGATTATTTGCTGCAAATGGTTTAGAGCCACAACAAATTCTTTTAAAAGGAATGATGGGTGCTTTAATGATGGACCAAATCTCAAATCAATATTTATCCGTAAATACATTAGACAAAGCGTCCACAAGAATCGAAAATACAAATAAAGTATTGGCTGAGAATTCAAATTTCACAACAATGGAGCATTACTGGGACGAAGCATACGGCTACGTTTATGGTGCAGATGATGTGGCGACTAATTCATTAAAATTTTGGAGTTCTTATATCAAACAAGTAAACGAAGATGCTGATTTTAATACCGTTAGTACTGATATCAATTTAGCATTCCGGAAAGGTCGTGCTGCAATTGTGAATAATGATTATTTAGTTCGTGACCAACAAACAGCTATTATTCAGAAAAATTTAGCTTTAGTTGCTGCAGTTCGTTCGGTATATTACTTACAAGAAGGTAAAGCGAAGTTGGTACAAGATAATGGTGCCAAGGCGTTTCACGCTTTATCTGAAGGATATGGTTTCATTATGTCATTACGATACACGCGCCAACCAGGAACTGATAATCCATATTTCAGCAAAGTAGAAGTGGATGCGATGTTGGCTTCCTTAGTTAGTGGACCGAACGGATTGTGGGATATTGACAATTTAAGTCCTAAACTTGATGCTATTTCTGCTCAAATTGCGAGTCGTTTTGGTTTCAGCGTGGAACAAGCAGCTACCGTAAATTAATTTAGAATAAATATAGATAGATTCTTTTTGAATTCGTATTTTTGCATTAAATTTAGTACCCTTTATGAAAAAATTGATTGTATTAGTTAGCTTCGTAGCGTTTTTAACGGCATGTTCCTCTAGTGACAACGGACCTTCAGGAAGTGGAGACAATTTTAACAGAACAACGTTGTTGACCCATTGGGCAGATAACATTATTATTCCTTCGTATCAAAATTACAGTAATAAACTTGCTGCTTTTTCAGCAGATGCGAATGCGTTTACAAATAATCCTTCCGTAGAGAACTTAGCTACAGTGCGAATTTCTTGGACGGCGGCATACGAAGCGTATCAGCAAGTAATGTTATTTAATATCGGAAAAGCAGCTGAGATTAATTTCAGTGAAGCAACCAATACTTATCCAACAGATGTGATCGGGATTGAGCAGAATATTGCTGCCGGAACTTATAACCTTGAATTGTTTTCACAGTATTCTAAACAAGGATTCCCTGCATTAGATTACCTGCTGAATGGTTTAGGAACCACGGATGCTCAAATCGTAGCATTTTATACTTCTACGCCAAATGCAGCAGCTTACAAGCAATATTTATTGGATCTAACCACTGTTTTAACTGCAAAAAGCAACGCTATTTTAATCGATTGGAACGGTTCGTACCGAAATACATTCATCTCAAATAGTGGAACAGCAGTGAGTAGTTCAACCAATAAAATGACTAATATTTTCGTAAAGAACTTCGAGAAAAGTATTCGTACCGGAAAAATTGGAATTCCAGCAGGCATCTTTTCTAACGGAACTTTATTTGCAGAGAAAGTGGAAGCATTTTACAAAAAAGATCTTTCTAAAAAGCTGTTGAACGTTGCCATTCAGTCTCAACAAGATTTCTTTAATGGAAAATCATTTAACGGAACGGCTACCGGACCGAGTTTGAAGTCGTATTTAGATGATGTGAAAGCAATTCGCAACGGTCAAAATTTAAGCACAATTATCAATAATCAGTTTGCTACAATTTATACTGCAAATGCAACTTTGAACGATAATTTCGCACAACAAGTAAGTACGAATAATGCTAAAATGATTGACGCGTATGATGCTTTGCAGCAAAATGTAGTTTACTTCAAGTTAGACATGATGCAAGCCTTAAATATCACCATCGATTACGTGGATGGCGATGGAGACTAATTCCTTATGAATCAAAGACTAAACGCATATTTTAATACGTATACATCAACCGCAACGCTAGCTTTTTTTAGGCTAGCGTTTGGTTTAATGATGCTTATGAGTTTGATCCGATTTGTGTCTTACGGGTGGATTGATCAGTTTTATATTCAGCCTAATTTTCATTTTACCTATTACGGTTTTGAATGGGTAAAACCACTTGGAATTTACACGTATTTGATCTATTTAGTTGCAGGAATAGCAGCATTTTCTGTTGCAATGGGGTTTAAATACCGCCTATCAATTGTTACTTTTTTTTTAGCATTTACTTATATTGAGTTGATGGATAAAACCTATTATCTCAACCACTATTATTTTATTTCGCTTGTCAGTTTTGTCTTGATTTTTTTACCGGCAAATGCGTATTTTTCTGTTGATTCCTATAGAAATAAAGATTTGGCTTTCGCTAAAATACCGCGTTGGAATACTGATATTTTAAAGGTAATGCTGGCTGTTGTTTATTTTTATGCTGGTTTAGCCAAAATTAATTCCGATTGGTTACTAGAAGCAATGCCTTTGCGAATTTGGCTTCCAACAAATGCTGATTTGCCTTTGATTGGCTCCTTTTTGAAAGAAACTTGGGTAGCTTATGTGTTCAGTTGGTTTGGCATGATTTACGATTTAGGAATTGTGTTTTTACTTTTAAATAAGCGAACGCGCCTTTTAGGATTCTTTTTTGTAGTTGTTTTTCACGTGCTAACCCGAATTCTCTTTCCAATCGGCGTTTTTCCGTACGTCATGATTATAAGTACGCTTATTTTCTTCGATGCAAGTTTTCATCAAAAAGTGCTTTTCTTCTTTTCACGTTTGTTTAAAATTTCAATAGATATTTGGGAAAACGGTAAAACCAAAATCGCTTCTATTTCGAATATATACAAAACAAAATTGGTCTTTTTAAGTACCTTTTTACTCTTGCAATTGCTCGTTCCATTCCGCTATTTAGTGTATCCAAACGAATTGTTTTGGACCGAAGAAGGCTTTCGGTTTTCTTGGAGAGTAATGCTAATGGAAAAAGCAGGCTATACCGAATTTCAAGTAACGGATGCAATTACAAGAGAAACAATTCACGTAGATAATGATGAATTTCTGACCCGATTTCAAGAAAAGCAAATGTCTTTTCAGCCGGATTTCATCATTCAGTATGCCCACTATTTACACGATTATTATCAAAAACAGGGTGTCAATGATCCAATAGTTACCGTTGAAAGTTATGTGGCTTTAAACGGACGATTAAGTCAAAAATACATTGACCCTAACATTAATTTAGCAAAAGAATATGATACATTCCAACACAAAAACTGGATTTTACCTTTTAATGACACCATCAAAGGCTTTTAGTTTTTTGTTCTTTCTCCTTTTTTCGATTACTCTTTTTGGGCAAAGTCGGATGAGTGGAACGATTCAGAATTCAAACAATACACCCGTGAATGGAGTAGAAGTGTACAATACAACTTCTGCGGCAAAGACTGTTACGGATGCAAATGGAATGTTTTCAATCGAAATAAAAGACCAAGTTGCGAATCAAATTATTTTATATAAAGAAGGATATGAATTAGTTGAAACTACGGTTTCTCCTGATCAAACCAATCCGATTTTTACCTTAGAAAAGATTAATAATTTATCTGAAGTAGTGATTCAAAATCAACGTGCTAAATTATTTAATTTGAATCGATTACGTGATGTGGAAGAAACGGCAATTTACGCTGGAAAAAAGACAGAAGTGATTGCAATATCTAAATTGACAGCCAATAAAGCGATTAACAATACACGACAAATTTTTGGTCAAGTAGTTGGCTTAACTATTAATGAAGGTTCAGAAGGTGGCTTGCAATTGAGCATTGGTGGTCGTGGATTGAATCCAAACAGAACCTCGAATTTCAATACAAGACAAAATGGTTACGACATTAGTGCCGACGTTTTGGGCTATCCTGAAAGTTATTATTCCACACCAACAGAGGCATTGGAAGAAATCCAAATTGTTCGAGGTGCGGCTTCTTTGCAATACGGAACGCAGTTTGGAGGATTGGTTAACTTTAAAATCAAATCACCTTCTAAAAAAGAGATGGAAATTACGACTCGAAACACATTTGGTTCCCATAACTTATTTACCAATTTTACGTCGTTAAGTGGTACAAAAGGAAAATTCAGTTACTATACATTTTTTAATTTTAAGCAAGGTAATGGCTTTCGCCCAAATTCGGAATTCAACAGTAAGAACTTTTTCGTGAATACCAATTATCAATTTAATGAAAAAACATCGGTGCATTTTGATTATACTCATTTTAATTACCTAGCGAAACAAGCCGGTGGATTGACCGATTTTATGTTCAACGAAAATCCCAACCAGAGTAATAGAGACCGAAATTGGTTTGCCGTGAATTGGAATTTATTTGCGTTAAGATTGAAACATAAAGTTTCTGAAAAAGCCGATTTTTCATTGCAATTATTTGGTCTAGATGCAAGTCGGAAAGCGGTTGGATATAGAAGTAACCGTGTTTCCAGTACCGATCTTGAGGGAACGGTTCGTGATTTAATTATTGGTGATTTTGTGAATTGGGGTGCGGAAGTGCGTTTTTTACAACGCCATGATTTCCTGGGAACCGACAATGCTTTTTTAATTGGTGCCAAATATTACCAATCTAAAAATGGAGGACTTCAAGGAGCGGGAAGTTCGGGCAAAGGTCCTGACTTTTCATTGGCAACAAGCGAATTTCCAAACTACCCAAGTCAATCGAATTACGAATATCCCAACTTGAATTTATCACTTTTTGGTGAAAATATTTTTAGAGTTTCTCCAAAATTTTCCATTACACCTGGCTTTCGTTACGAGAAAATCAGAACGGAAGCAAAAGGGTCTTACCGAAGAATTAATTTTGACTTAGCAGACAATGTGATTTTTGACGAAACGATTGAGGAAGACAACATCAAAGAACGCGACTTTCTTTTACTTGGAATTGGTTTAAGCTACAAACTTAAAAATCGTTTAGAATTGTACGGAAATGTTTCGCAAAACTACCGTTCAGTCACCTTTAATGACATTCGAACAGCAATGGCAAGTCAAGTGATTGCTGAGAATATTGGTGATGAAAAAGGATATACGTCTGATATTGGAATTAGAGGACAAATAAGCGATAAAGTAAGTTTTGACGCAAGTGTTTTTGGACTCTATTACAACGATAAAATTGGAGAATTTGAAGCACAGAATCCCAATGGAAGTGCCGCTGTTATTCGTTTCCGTGATAATCTTGGAACTGCGGCAACTTATGGTTTTGAAGCATTGATTGATTGGAGTTTAAGTAAAACTTTTTTTGCGGATAACGACCAATTTGTATGGAATGTCTTTACCAATTCTGCGATTACAGATTCGAAATATTTGAAATCGGATGCACCAAATGTAGAAGGAAATAAAGTCGAATTTGTTCCGCTGTTAAATTTAAAAACGGGAACTTCAATTGGGTACAAAAACTTCATGACAAGCTTGCAATTGACTTATGTTTCTTCTCAATTTACAGAAGCTAGAAATAGTATTACGGACAGAAATGACAATACGTACGGGATTTTTGGTGAAATTCCATCATATTATGTAGCGGACTTTTCGGCTTCTTATAAATGGAGAAAATTCAAATTGGAAGCAGGAATTACTAATTTTACAAACAACAATTATTTTACCCGTCGTGCCACTGGATATCCAGGACCAGGAATTATTCCTTCCGAAACGAGAACGTTTTACAGTACTTTAGAATATACTTTCTAAAACTTCATTTTCTGAATTCGAATCGCGTTTAAAATGGCGAGTAAAGCAACGCCCACATCAGCGAAAACAGCTTCCCACATCGTTGCTAAACCTCCGGCTCCTAAAATAAGAACTAGACCTTTGACTACAAATGCAAGCGTAATATTTTGCCACACAATTTGTTTGGTCTTCTTACCAATGGCGATTGCAAGTGGGATTTTACTCGGATTGTCGTCTTGAATAACGACGTCAGCGGTTTCAATGGTGGCGTCACTTCCCAAACCGCCCATCGCAATTCCGATGTCGCTTAACGCTACAACAGGGGCGTCGTTAACTCCATCGCCCACGAAAGCAACGATTTTGTCTTGCAGCTTTATTTTAGTCAAATGCGACACTTTATCTTCGGGTAGTAAATCCCCAAAAGCAGTTGCAATTCCTAAAGTGGTAGCGACTTCTTGAACAACCGCGTTTTTATCACCACTTAATAGTGTAGTTTTAATTTGTAATGCATTGAGTTGGTTAATCGTCGTTTGTGCTTCTTTTTTAATGGTATCTGAAATGGTCAAGTAGCCCACAAATTCATTCTGATAAGCAACGGCAATCGTCGTAAACACAATAGACTCTACATTTATTTGGTGATTAATGGAAAATTTATCCATCAGTTTGAAATTTCCAACCAATAAATCAGCACCATTATAAACTCCTTTCAAACCTAAACCAGGAATTTCTTCCACTTTACTGAATTGGATTTCTGAATCAACGGCTCCGATATACTCGTGAATTGCAGTTGCCACAGGATGCGAACTTTGACTTTCCAACACATTCACTAAATTCAAAATCTCCTTTTCGTCAAATTTCGATTTAAAAGCCACTTGTTGGACTTTGAAAACGCCTTCGGTCATCGTACCGGTTTTATCCATCACCACGTGGTTTACTTGTGCAATTAAATCCAAGAAATTACTTCCTTTAAATAGAATTCCGTTTTTACTTGCAGCACCAATTCCACCAAAATAACCAAGCGGAATACTAATTACCAACGCACACGGACACGAAATAACCAGAAATACCAAAGCACGATACAACCAATCGCTAAACACATAATTTTCAACAAAAAGTGCGGGAACAAAACAAATTAAAATGGCTAAACCAACAACAATTGGCGTGTAGATTTTAGCGAATTTGGTAATAAACAATTCGGTTGGTGCTTTTCGCGAAGTCGCATCTTGTACCATCAACAATATTTTAGACAGTTTACTATCTGAAAATTTGGTCGTCACTTCAATATGTGAAACCGAATTCAGATTAATCATTCCTGCCAAAACAGTTTCCGTTTTTACTTTTGAATCCGGCACACTTTCACCCGTCAACGCCGAAGTATTAAACGAAGATTTCTCCGAAAGTAAGATACCATCAAGCGCCACTTTTTCACCCGGTTTGAGTTGCATGATTTGACCAATAGCCACTTCTGCAGCTTTTACAACCGTAGTTTTATTTTCCGAATCAATAATCGTAACCTCTTCCGGACGCGAATCCAATAAGCTTTTGATATTTGCTTTCGCACGGGTGACTGCCATTCCTTGAAACAGTTCACCAATCGTATAAAACAACATTACAGCGACTCCTTCTGGAAATTCACCAATCGCAAATGCACCCAAAGTTGCAATCGTCATTAGAAAGAATTCTGAAAACACATCGCCTTTTTTAATGCTGACCCATGCTTCTTTCACAACGGGAAAACCAACAGGTAAATACGCAAAACTATACAAAATCAACCGATAGGTTTCAGTAAACCAAAGCGGTTTTAGCAGATAATCCAATACTAGACCTACAATCAAAAGTGCAAACGAACCTAAAGCAGGTCCAAAAAGAGCAAGTTTGTTTTCAGTATTGATTTCGTGGTCGTGGTCGTGCGAATGTTCGTGGTCGTGTTTGTTTTCTTCAGGAGAGGTCGAACAGCAGTCAGAATGAGGGTGTTTCATGCAAAAGAAGTTTAAAAAATCCCCTATCAAATGAATCAATAGGGGAAGTTAGTTTTAGTGGTTGTGGCCTTCGTGCGATTCAGTTGCCGTGTTATCGACAGCTACTAAATCCATTTCACAAACCGGACACTTTCCTGGTTCAGTATAGGTTTTTCCTTTTTCGCAATCCATCGGACACGAATATGCAACTTCTTCACTCGTAGTCTTAATTATGGTTTCTGTTTCTGTAGCCGTTTCAGTTTTTACTTCGGATTTGCAGGAGGTCATTGAAAAAGTAGCTAAAGCTAAAGCGAACATTAAAATTGTTTTTTTCATAGTTTTCTATTGTTTTAAATTAGTTATTAATGAGCATGACCGCCACCACCTTGGCTTTTGGTCAAATGACTTTGAATGTAATAAGCACCGTCAACTGCAATTTTAGCATCGGGATTTATTTGTTGCAACACATCAACTTGTACGAATCCAAGTTGGGAAGCGCCTTCTTTGACTTCAATTCTTTTGAAATGATATTCGTTATCGCCCGAATCGTTTTTATCCAATACAAAGATAAACGACCGACCATCCGCTTTTACAACTGACTCTAAAGGTAATGCAAAAACTGCATTCGCACCAAGGTCAATCAACGCATTTACATACATTCCTGAAATTAATTTCTCATCCTTATTGTCAATTTCGGCATGAATGGCAACCGCTTTTGTATCGTTTTCAAATGCTTTTCCCACACCAAAAATCGTTCCTACAATTTCATTTTGATTCTGATTCGTCAAAATAAAACGTATTTTTTGTCCTATTTTAACCTTGTATAAATCCTTTTCATACACCAATAAATCGACGTGTAATTTCGAATTATCTACAATATTCAAGAGAGAAGTTCCCGCGGTAATTGCCGTGCCAATGCGAATGTGAATTTCTGTCACATAACCACTTATTGGGGCTAAAACCGGAACTGTTGCCGAAGCATTTTCTCCCAAATTAATGTTCAGCAAAGCCAATTGTTTTTTCAATGAAGCAAATCGGGCTTGTTCCATTTCATAATCTGACTTGGCTTTCTCATACGTTTTGTTTGCATTTACTGCTTCTTCATTAAGCGTTTTCTGACGTTCGTAATCGGCTTTTAGAAAAGTCAAGTTGCTTCTTGAATGCAAATACGCCTCTTTCAATTTTGCAAATTCAGGACTTTCAATTGTGGCAATTACTTGTCCTTTACGTACTTTTTCGCCTTCTTCTACCAAGATATTTTTGACAATTCCACTTGAATGTACGGAAACATCGGCTTGATTTTGCGGAGGTAATTTGGTATACCCATTCGAAGAAATAACTTCATTCAAATTCTTTTTTGAAAAGGTGCCTAAAACAATTTCGGCAGCCTTGAATTGTGCTTCGTTCAAATGCACTTCATTTTCTTCCATGTGCGGTTCTTCAGCGGCAACAGGATGGTCGTGTTCATCTTCGTGGTCGTGACCAAATTGAATGTAAAGCAGTAATCCCACTACAATTACAATCAAAATACTTATATATATACTTGTCTTTTTCATTTTATTGATTGGTTAAATAATGCAAATTAATCACATTTTGATTGTATTTATAAACCGCCTCATTGGCACTCAAACGCACTTCATATGCCGTTTGAATACTCTCCACATATTCCACATACGATATCGCTCCGTTTTTAAAACTCTTATCGGCGTTGGTGTTGATTTCCTTCGCGTTCGGAAGTGCGATTGTTTTATAGAAATCCATTAGTGATTTTGCGGTTGCTAATTTTGTCGTTTCTTGTTGGAAACTTGCTTTGATTTCACTCTGAACAAACGCACTGTTTTTCTCTTCCACTTCCGTCTGAATTTTAGCAGCTTTCGCTTTTGAAATCGAACTTCCTGCGAAAATAGGTACGGCAAGTCCAACGGTAAAACCACTGAAATCCAACTCACTTCCGTAAAACGCACCTGAATTATTGGATTTTTCAGCACCAATCATCGACTGCATAAAGTAACCTACTGAAAATTCAGGGTACAAAGATGCTTTTTCTAATTTGTGATTGGCTTTTGCCAAATTAATTTGCAGTTCCGCCACTTTTAAATTCAAATTCGCATCAGTTGCATTTTCCGAAAGTGTGTATTCCAACGCAATTAATTCTTTTTCCGCTATATCGAAGTCTTCGTTGATTTGCATGAAATGTGCCAATTTGCTTTTTTCAATGTCCATCAAAGCAGTATTCGTTTTGATGTTCTGTTCCAATTGCATCTGTTTTACAACGGCTATGTTTTTTTCCAACGCATTAGTTTCACCCAAATTGTAGCGTAGTGTAGCAGCATTTGCAAATTTCAATAGAATTTCATTTTGTTCCTGCAACAATTTATTTTGAGATTTGTAAAACAACAAACTGTTCCAAGATTGCCTAATTTTAAACACCAAATTTTGTTTGGCTTTCGCCAATTCCAGCTGACTTACAGCGTTGTTTAAGTTCAATACTTTTTTTCTCGCGCCAATTTCAAACGGATTAAACTTCTGATTTATTTCAAAATTCTTATCATTTTCCGTAGAATTCAATTGTCCAAAAGAAACATTCAATTCGGTTTTAGGTACTTCCCAACCGGATTTGGTCAATGCTTCTGTTTTTCGAGTTTGCAATGCCGCCACTTCAATTTGTAGGTTGTTTTGCAATCCCAATTCAATTGCTTGTTGTTGATTAAGTGTTTTAATCTCCTGTGCTTGAGAAACGGTAATTCCTGAAATCAAAAGTAGTAGCGTAGTGGCAGTCGTATTCATTTTAATCGAATTTTTAAACATGGTCTCTAAATAATAATACAAAATAGGCAAAACAATTAAAGTCAGCAAAGTTGCCGTCAGTAAACCTCCAATTACGACTGTCGCCAATGGTTTTTGCACTTCAGCTCCTGCAGAAGTACTCAATGCCATCGGTAAAAATCCCAGCGAAGCTACGGCAGCCGTCATGATAATGGGACGCAAACGTGTTTTGGTTCCCATTTTTATTCTAGTGGTAATATCTGTAATTCCTTCGGCTTTTAATTGGTTAAAATAGGCAATCAAAACGATTCCGTTTAATACGGCCACGCCAAATAGTGCAATAAAACCAACTCCAGCAGAAATACTAAACGGCATATCGCGCAACCACAAAGCGAAGATTCCTCCAATTGCCGAAAGCGGAATCGCTGTAAAAATTAATAACGATTGCTTGATGGAATTAAAGGTGAAGTACAATAAAATCAATATCAATCCCAACGCCATTGGAACGGCAATCATCAAACGTTCACTCGCTTGAATTAAGTTTTCAAACTGTCCACCATAAGTGACGTAATAACCGTCGGGTAGTTTTAATTCGGCGTCTAGTTTCGTTTGGATTTCTTCTACAACACTTTTTACATCTCTATCACGAACGTTGAAACCAACCACAATCCGTCTTTTTCCTTCTTCGCGGGAAATTTGCATGGGACCGTTTTCCATCTTGATATCGGCGACTTGATGCAGCGGTATTTGATTGCCAGAAGGCAACGAAATAAACAACTGTTCTAAATTATTCAAATCTTGTCTACTTGAGTTTTCTAGACGAACCACTAGGTCAAAACGTTTTTCGCCTTCATAAACGACACCTGCTTTTTCGCCCGCAAAACCCATTTTTATTACGCGATTTAAGTCGCTTACTTTTAGTCCGTAAGCGGCCATTTTATCGGAATTGTACCGAATGGTAATTTGAGGCAATCCCGCCACACGTTCTAGTTCAGCATCTGTAACTCCGGAAATACCGCTGATTTTACGCATTACTTCTTCGCCTTGACTCACAAGCATATCAATATCGTCACCAAAAATCTTTATTGCCACGTCGCTTCGCACACCCGTCATCAATTCGTTAAAACGCATTTGTATCGGTTGTGAAAATTCGGTGGTGACGCCCGGAAGGTTTTCAAGTGCTTTTTCCATTTCTTGCGTCAACTGTTCTTTGGTTTTCCCCGAAGTCCATTCGCTTTTGTCTTTCAAAATAATCATCATATCGGCGGCTTCCATCGGCATTGGATCCGTCGGAATTTCAGATGAGCCTATTTTTGAGACAATCATCTTTATTTCGGGAAACTTGGCTTTCAACAACTTTTCTGCTTTTGTAGTCGTTTCAATTTCTTGCGAAAGTGAACTGCCAGAAGCGATAATAATATGGGTGGCAATGTCACCTTCATCTAAATTCGGAATAAATTCGCCTCCTAAATTTGAAAACACAAGCAATGAAATCGCTAACAATCCTAGTGAAATTGCAATAATTAAACCTTTAATTTCCAACGCTTTTTCTAAAATAGGTTGGTAAAAGCTATTCAATTTGTCAATGATTTTATCACTGAAATTCCGTCGTCGGTCGATGGTTTTGCTTAAAACTAACGACGTCATCATTGGCACATAAGTCAAAGACAACAGGAATGCGCCAAGAATCGCGAACGAAACCGTTTGTGCCATGGGTCCGAACATTTTCCCTTCAATACCCACCAATGCTAAAATCGGTAAATACACAATTAAGATGATGATTTCTCCAAAAGCGGCACTTGTTCTGATTTTTGAAGCTCCTTTATACACTTCCTCGTTCATTTCGGCGGTAGAAAGTTTCGTTTTCTTGCCCAAATGGAGTCGGTGTATGATGGCTTCGACAATGATTATGGCTCCATCGACAATCAATCCGAAGTCAATCGCACCAAGACTCATCAAGTTGCCGCTGACGCCAAAAAGTTTCATCATCGAAATCGCAAACAACAACGACAAGGGAATTACAGAAGCAACCACTAATCCGGCACGCCAATTTCCCAATAACAAGACCAAGACAAAAACAACGATTAAAGCGCCTTCAAGCAGGTTTTTTTCAACGGTACTAATGGTTCGGTCGACCAACATCGAACGGTCTAGAAAAGCAGTCACTTCCACGCCTTCAGGTAAGGATTTCTTGATTTGCTCCATCTTTTCTTTGACGCGTTGAGTGACTTCGCCGCCATTTTCGCCTTTTAACATCATGACCATTCCAGAAACATCTTCGCCTTCACCATCTTTGGTAACGGCACCATAACGCGTGCTACTTCCTATTTGTACTTTAGCCACGTCACGAATGAGTATCGGAATACCGTTATTGTTTTTGACGACTATCTTTTCGATATCGCTGATGCTTTTCACCATGCCAATTCCACGAATGAAATAGGCATAGGGTTTCTTGTCAATATAAGCGCCACCTGTGTTTTCGTTATTTTGCGAAAGCGCGTCAAATATCTCGGTTATCGAAGTATTCATACTGTTCAATCGGTCGGGTTGAATGGCAATTTCGTATTGTTTTAAATGACCGCCAAGCGTATTTATTTCGGCAATTCCTTTGATTCCCATCAATTGAGGTTTGATAATCCAGTCTTGTATTGTACGCAATTCTGTAGCGTCAAACTTGTCTTCAAAGCCTTTTTTAGGATGAATGATGTATTGGTATATTTCGCCTAATCCTGTAGAAACGGGTGCCATTTCAGGCGTTCCCATATCAGGTGGAATCGCATTTTGAGCTTCTATTAGCCGTTCTGCGACTTGTGTTCGAGCCCAATAAATATCTACGTTTTCTTCAAAAACAAGTGTAATTACACTTAAACCAAATTTACTTATAGAACGTAATTCCACCGTTTTCGGAATGGTCTTGAGCGATTGCTCAATTGGATACGTTATAAATTGCTCAATTTCTTGAGTCGCTAGGGTAGGAGATGTTGTAATAATTTGCACCTGATTATTAGTAATATCCGGCAAGGCATCAATTGGCAAATGGACAGCAGAATAGCTACCTACCAAGATTAATGCTAATGTGAATATTCCAATAATAAACTTATTATGGATGCTAAAATGTATGATTTTATCTAACATGTAGAAGGTATAAGAAAGGTAAAACAATAAGAAATACCCTGATTTAAGTCAGCACATACAAGATGACTGCTTCAATACAGGTTGTTTTAGTTCATTATACGAGTTGGGGCGGTTGCCAAATGCTACCGGAATAGGTATCGCTTAAATTAGAAACGTAAAAAGATTCCTTTAAAGGAATGGCTTGGAAAGGAATTGGAAATTCAAAAGTAACGGTCGAAATATAGTTTAACATTTGCATACCACAACAATTGCAAACGCAAAACGGGGGACACGTATCATGGTGTTCGTCGTGCGAATGACTTTCGTGTTCATGAGTGGTTTCTGTAGCAACTGAAGCCATAATCGTTTTATCCGTATCACTACACGGATAAAAAGACACTGCCATAAGATAGATTGCCATTAGGAAATGCGTCCACTTCATGTTGCAATATTAAGGAAATTATGAGAAACTTGACTTAGGAATCGCGTACTATTTTTACTTAATTAGCGATTTAGATGTATTCAAAGTACTACTTTAGGAATACTGTAACTTTTTTGCTTTCTTAATTAGACGATTGGTTTGCGTGGTGTGTTTCCAATAACTCAATTAATTTAGAGGTGTTTTCGTCGTTAGAAATGCCGTACCCGTTCACTAAAACACCTTTTAAACTGTATTTTGGTGAGGATATCGCATACAATATTGCTTGGTCGTCTGGATTTGAAGCGCCTTCAAAACGGTATACTTTGTCGATTTGAAAATCTTCTGGTGACAAGCTATCGTTGGTTTGGCGACACACGATGCACTCTTCATGCATGTTGAAGTCGTGTATGTAACCAACGCCAATTAGGCCGTTTATTGTTTCAGAAAGTGTGCCGAAGCTTTCGCTTAATTGATCGGTGTTCATAATTATATTTTATTAGTGTAGGTTCTAAAAAAGCTGTCGCAGCAGTTGTTGATTCATGTAGGAATCGGTTTTGCTAAGTTAAGTTTTTTATATTGAATTGCTTGATGAATCTTGGAAATGTAATGTTGCAATTTGGTGTTTTTTTGCAAAGTTGAAAATAGTATTTTAAATAAATAGTGCAATTGTTTACCTTCGTAAAATAGATGTAATAACCATTAAACGCTAAAAATTTGACCGCTGAAACATTAAATATTGATCCAATTTGGTACAACCAACTCCAATCCGAATTTGAGAAGCCTTATTTTGATAAATTGTGGAACGAAGTGCAGCAAGCCTATGCAACCACAACTTGTTTTCCTCCGAAAAGATTGATTTTTGAAGCCTTTAATCAATGTGAATGGGATAATATAAAGGTTGTAATTATTGGACAAGATCCATACCATGGAATTGGCGAAGCAAATGGACTGTCGTTTTCTGTTCATGATGGTACCCGAATTCCACCTTCTTTGCGCAATATATTTAAAGAGCTGAATGAAGATTTAGGAACGGAACTCCCTATTTTTGGCAGTTTAGAACGTTGGGCGAAACAAGGCGTATTGTTATTGAATGCGGGACTTACCGTTGAAAAAGACAAAGCAAATAGTCATAAAAACATGGATTGGAATGTTTTTACGGACGCGGTTATTGAATTGATTAACAGCGAAAAGGAAGGTGTTGTGTTTTTGTTGTGGGGAAATTTCGCACACAAAAAAGGAGCTAAGATTGATGGCGAACGGCACCTTGTTTTGCAAAGTAGTCATCCGTCGCCGATGAGTGCTAATCAGGGAAAATGGTTTGGAAACAAGCACTTTAGTTTGGCTAATAAGTATTTGCGGAAGAGGAAATTGAAGGCTATTAAGTGGTAATTTTTTTACACGGATTTCACGAATTTACACGGATTGTTTTTTATTTAAATTTGTAAAATTGATGCGAACTTTTAACGCTGATTATTCGGATGACCCTGATAATGCGGATTTTTTAGTCGTTTTATTTTTTTCTACCTGTGAAAAACTCCATAGTTTTGTAGATTCCGAGAACATCGCCTGCGAACCAATCAAAAACATTTATCGACATAATTGCTTGACCTAAACGGGTGAATCTGTAAATATAGCCTGGAATAGTGACCATTTTTTTATTGTTTTCAATCGCCTTGATGATTGTAAATGCTGCTGCTTCTGGATCAAGAATTGGTATTTTTGATTGTACGCCATCAAACATTCCGGTGTTGATGTAATACGGCATTATTGTCGTCACATTTACGTTTTTATTCAGTTGCTTCATCTCCAAACGCAAACTGTCCGACCAACCGATAAGTGCCCATTTACTTGCTGCGTAAACCGACATTTTAGGGTTTGAAACCAATCCTCCAGAAGAGGCGATGTTGCAAATATGTCCTGAATTTTGGTATACCATATCACCTAGAAATTCTTTTGTGATGAACATGGGTGCATTTGCATTTATTTCCATGGTTTTTGAAATCTCCGCTGTTGTGTGCTCGCTGAAATATTTGCCCACAATTATTCCGGCGTTATTGATCACCACATCCACAATCCCTATTTCTTGCTTTACTTTTAGGGCGGTTGCTTGAATTTGATCCACAATAGAAATATCTACAGTAAAGCCAGTAAGACTTCCTTTGTGCGCGAATTCGGCAATTGTCTCGTCAATTTTTTCTTGATTGATGTCCCAAATAATAACCTTTGCTTTTCGCTCCAGTAGTAAGCGAACCATTATTTTACCAATACCTGATGCTCCTCCTGTTATTAATACTGTTTTTGCTTCTAAGTTTTTCATTGAATTAAAATTTGGTCCGTATAGTGGCAAAGTTAAAGAAGTAATTGCATTATTTCTGATTATAATCATTAATTGAAATGCTTTAAAGTGGGTAGCCTTTGAAGAGCTTGAGGACCTTTAATGCTCTGAGACTCGAATAGAACTTTTTTTACACAGATTGCACGAATTTACACGGATTTTATTTTTAAATGTTATTCATTTTAGAACATTAAAAAGTTGACTTTCTTAATTAATTTAATGGATGCGTGTTGAAATAAGTGCTTTCTAAAATTTAGTGATGAAAAAGTCTGTAAAATAATTTCTTTTTTATACTTGTTATTTCATAAGTTGCGTCGTCATCCTTAACGGTTGGCAACACATATTTGTCTGCTTTTGTGCTGTTCTTATTTTGTTTTTATGTTTTGATAAATTAGCTTCAAATACTCAGGAAATATTAAAGCGTATAAATTTATTTGAATTCGAAAATCTAGAGAAAGTTAGAATGAGAAGTAGTCGGATAGTTGGTCCAACGTAAAAAAAAACATAGACTAAGCATGAAGACCACGATAAGAGATTGGACTCGGAGCTGTACCTTTATTTGTATTTTTTTTTATTTAAGAACAAGAAAACTATACAGCACTATTTTCTCAATCATATTTCTTTCTTTTTGTTTAATTCTTCTAAAAGATTTTCTTCACTAATTGGAAATTTCATCGCTCTTCGATTACTGATATTTCCATAATTTTCCCACATTATTTCACTTCCATCTTCAATATCTTTGGAAATTGGAAGAAGATTTCCGATCCCAATAAAAATCCATTCCATTTGTAAATTGTCAGAATTAATAAACTTATATTCTGCAGCCTTTCCAATTTTTACCGCTTTGTCATATGCCATTTTTGGTGTTTCGGCTTTAATTAAATGGAAATTACCCCAAGTTTAACTCTTCGTAATTCTTGAGCTTCGTTTCTATTTGTGGGTTCACATTTTTCAATGATTTCAGCGATATACCACTTTCCATTTTCAACAGATATTTTTTCGTTTTCCATTTTTTATTGCATTAAGACCTACGTCAGTGATTCGCGTTAGAGGTGGTTTGGATAGGCTGATCAATACAGGTTTCATTGTTCGTTGTTCTAATACAAATACAACTTTATTTGGTATGACTAATTCTATTCTTCGACTTTTCTAAAAACAAAAGTTTTCCATTGTTCGTCTTTTGAACGTATTTTTATCAATTTATCAATTTTGGCTGTCTCTAAAATTTCTGTATAAAATGTTTGTCCAATTATGACTTCGTAACCAGGAATATTGGATTCTAAAACTTTAATTTCATAACTACATTCTGAAGTGTAGTTGATTTTAGATCTCAAATAATATTTTCCATTTTCAATCTTCTCTATAACGTTTTCGCCACGAAATTCTATTGAGTATCCTTTCGTAATTTTACCTCCAATTTCTTCATTAACAAATTTCCCTGATTTAATAAAACTACAATCAGTAATCGAATCTTTGTTTATTAACCAATGCACATTTTCTTGTGATTTGGCATTAAAAGAGAAGAGAATCAGAGCAATTAAATAAATATATTTCATTTTTCGGTAGTTTTATGGTTAGTTCTTCAAAAAAGACTGCCAAATTTATATCTAAACTTAATTTTGAACTAAATGTAACGGATTTCTCGAAGAATAAATTCTGCTTATAAAAAATCAAGTACATTTTACTCCAAAAAATGGAAGGATATATAATCCTCGTGTTATTTCTAAAAATGATTTACGATAATGTTATTGGCGAAATTAACATTTGTAAATAGATCTATTAGATGTATGAAGGTATTTTCTACCAAATATATTCTTTTTCTTGTACATCGTCAGATTCTTTTCTGATTTGAAGAACTTCATAAATAATTCTTTTAAAATTTCGGTGTTTTGAAATCTATTTATTTTACTCAAATCTTAAAAGTTAAGAGCAGCCTAGCGCTTTTATTATAGCCGCGGTCCTATCTTTTGTTACGGCATGGAAGGATGTCGGGAAAATGAATTAAAATGAAAACAAGCGATTTACTCCAAAAACTAATTTAGAGTCAAAGCACCTAATATTTCTTCAGACATGAATGGGCCTCCGGGATATCGGGCAGTGTAGTCAAGGTTGAGCCATATTTGGCCGCGTTCGTCAATGTGGTAGTGGATTTCTTTGCCTTTGCTTTCGTTTATGAACAGTACTTCTTTAATCAGGTAATTGATGGCTTCTAAATCTTTCTTGTCGCCAATTAACATTTCGGGATAAATATGGCCACCGGTGTGAATGAGTCGGGGAGTGCCGCCAACTGCCCGAATGCACGCTGCCATAAATATGGCGTGGTCGTCACAATCGCCAGAAAAGTGCTGGACAGTTTCACTTGCAGCAGCGATGTATTCCCGTCCTTTTGGGTCATCGACGTAATTCCAACGGCCTTTGATTTCTTTGAAAACAGCGAAACATTGAATGATCATTCGGTATTCATGATATCCTTTTACATCTCTAAAGTTTTTTGCAGTTGCCATTAAAGCAAAGTTCCGCACTTTTGGATTCTGATAGTCAATGGCATTTAGAATTTTTGACTTATTGGGAAACGGAAGTAATTTTGAAATAATTAAATCTTGCGGGTTAGCGTTGTCAAGCATGAGGTACATCATGGAACGGTAATCTTCAAAAACATCGTTAAATCCGTAATTTCCGATGGTACTTCCGTACAAGAGTACAAGTAAATACAGACCCATACAAATGATAATAATGGTTCGTAACAGTCTTAAAATTACATGAATTACGGAAACTATTAAGAGAATGAGCAGAATACGGTCAATTTGAAACGGCCATTCAGGATCGATAAGGTTCTGGTGGATGATGATGAAGACGGGAATGGTAATCAGGATGTTAAGAATCAAAATGGCGATGTTGTTCCACGGCTTTTTGAGCTGGAATTTACTTCGAAGTTCTTGAAATTTCTTTTTTGTTTCCTGAATCATATACCGTTACAAGGTCGCTTTTTAGCTAACTGTCATTTGAGCAAAAGTACCTTTTTTATCGATAATGCCGAATTCAAACAGTTGATTTTGAACATTGTTTAACATTTCAGCATTAATGGGTTCTTGTGACCATTCGGTACGTGAAATCCAATCGGCTATATCGGCTGGTTTCTGATTGAACCGTTCGGCAAGTATGGTTTTAATATTTGGAATTTCTTTAAACGATTCTGTTTTTGCGTTAATGATTTCCAAGACTTTATGAACGATATGAGGTTGTTGTTGCAGTAATGCATCTGTGGTTGCAATTACGAAACTTGGCCAAGGCGTCAAGCAATCGTCTAAACGTCTAAAAATCCCTTTGTCCACTAGGGGCTTCGTCATGAAGCGTTCCCACATGAAGTAATCTGCTTTTTCGGCTGTCAAAGCTTCAACCGCTCCGTCGATAGTGTTGATGATTTCAAATTGTAAATCAGCTGTAGGCCACTTTTGATTGTGCGCGTTGACATAAGCCATTAATTCTGAACCAGAACCTTTTCTAGAAATGGCGCATTTCGTGTTTTGTAAATCGGACAGCGTTTGATATTTGGAATTATGGGCTACGTGAATACCCCAAATCAGTGGACTTTGTACGAAAACTTGTGCTATTTTAGAAGGGTTTCCGGCGAGAATGTCCTTGATGATTCCTTCGGTTAAAATTACGGCTAAATCGGTTTCGCCGTTGCGAAGCATTTCACACAGTTTGCCGGTTCCTTCGGGAACATTTGTCCATTGCAGATCGATATTTTGATCTTTGAATTCATTATTTTCAATGGCCAATTGCCAAGGAAGGTTGAAATGTTCTGGAACTCCTGCTATATTTATTGTTTTCATTTTATTTTTTTACACAGATTATACAATTTAGATCTGATTTTTCTATGAATTTTCACGCTTGCTGTTTTTTTATTTGCCACCATTTCCAAGTCACGTCGTTTTCATCTTGATAATTTTCTACAAAATTAAATCCTACTTTTTGTAAAACATGGTTTGATGCTCCGTTTTCTGCATGGGTGTACGCGTTCATTTCAGGAATATTCATTTGGTTGAAAGCGTATTCCAACCAAGCTTTTGACGCTTCTGTAGCGTATCCTTTGTTCCACGATTTAACGTTCAGTCGGTAACCATAATCGTAGAAATTGGTTTTTCCATTTTCTACGTGATCGTTTATGTATTTAATGCCGGTCCAACCAATAAGCTCGTTTGTTTCCTTAAGTATTGTAGAGAAACGTCCAATTCCATTATCTTGATATTGCTTTCTTATATAAGTAATGTAATCGTGAATCTCCTCGATTTTTGTAAACGGTTTTTGCCACAGATATTTATGAACATCGGGATTTTTATCCATGTCAAATAAAGCGTCAGCATCTTCGTGCAGCATTTCGCGGATCAGAAGGCGTTCTGTTTCTAGGATTAAATCCATATCGGTTGAAATTAGTGTGCTAATTTATCCAGCGTATATGCAATTAAATCATCGACTGCTTTGTACGGATCTTCGCTGAAGGTACCGTTGGCACGATTGGCTATAATGGCATTTAACGACAAAGCTTCGTGCCCAAGAAGTTTGCAAAGCCCGTAAATAGCAGAAGTTTCCATTTCTAAATTGGTAATTCTTGTACCTTCAAAATTGAAATTATCCATTTTGTGGTTCAACTCTGGATCTTGAATTGCCAAACGCAGCACACGACCTTGTGGACCATAAAATCCGGGTGCTGTTGCTGTGAAACCTTTAAAAATTTGGTCGCTTTCGATTAGTTTTTCTAGTTTTTCACTGCAAGAAATCACGTAAGGTCTTCCTTTTTTCAAGTCCCAATTGGTTTGTTGAATAAAAGCATCTTCAATTTCGGGATGTGTGATTTCTTCAATTAAATAGGAGTGGAGCATGTTGTCTAACCCCAATCCAAATTTAGACATTACTATACTGTCCACCGGAATATCTTCTTGAAGTGAACCGGAAGTTCCTACGCGAATGATATTTAGTGAAACTAGGTCTTGTTTGGGTTGACGGGTTTCGAAATCAATATTTACTAACGCGTCTAGCTCGTTAAATACGATGTCAATATTGTCGGGGCCAATTCCTGTTGAAATTACAGAAATACGCTTGCCTTTGTACATTCCTGTTTGCGTCTTGAATTCTCTTTTTTGGGTTGAAAATTCAATTGATTCAAAGAATTGTGTAATTTTTTCTACTCTATTTTGATCTCCTACCACAATAATAGTATGGGCAAGGTTTTCGGGTTTCAAGTTTAAGTGGTAAACACTTCCATCTGGATTTAATATAAGTTCTGAAGATTGTATCATTATTTTTTTTGTTTAAAGTTTAAGGTTTAAAGTTTCACAACTGATTACTAATAATCTGATTACTGATCGCTTTTTTAACCTCCAACACGTTTTGTTTTAAATCCTTTCTCTTGAAGGAATTTCATTATTTTATCTCTATAATCGCCTTGGATGATGATTTCGCCTTCTTTGAAACTTCCGCCTACGGCAAATTTATTTTTTATTTCTTTAGCTAAAATTTTAAAGTCTTCGTCTTCTCCTTCATAACCAGCGATAATGGTGGTTGGTTTTCCTTTTCGCTTTTCGTATTTGCAAATCATGGGTTCTTTTTGAATCCAAAGTTCTTTGGGTTCGGTAGAGAATTCCTCTACTTCGTTGGAAGGTTCGTGGTCGGGGAAGAGGTTTTTTAATTGGTCTTGTAAGTCCATTATTATAATTGATTTGGTGTTGTGGAACACAGATTTTAGAAATTAGAGAAATATTTATAATCTTTTAAAATCTATTAATTTTTAGAAATACTTGCTTTTATCTAAAGTTTGGAACACAGATTTTAGAAAGTACAGAAATCTTTATAATCTATTTTTCTTAAAATCATTGGTAAATATTTTTCTTACAAATTGTGGATCTTTTCCAAAATTTAATAATATGCCAACTTCGCATTCTGTTGCTTTGAGATAATTTAAAAGTTGATTTTCATGTGCTTCAATAAGTTGCTCAACAGCTTTTAATTCAAGTATAACTATATTATTTACGATAAGATCTGGATAGTAATCTCCAACGATTTCATTTTTATAATAAACGATTAATTTCTTTTGGCATTCAACTTTAAAACCTCTCTTTTGTAACTCAATTACCATTGCATTTTGGTACACTCGTTCCAAAAAACCATATCCAAGTTCATTGTAAACATCATAATAAATACCAATAATTTCTTTTGTTAATTCTTGATGCGGAAAGATCTTCATAAAAATTATATTTATCGTAAATCCGATATGATTTTAAAACCTAAAATAAAATTTCTATAATTTTTCTAATTTTTAAAATCTGCGTTCCAAATTATTATATTTAATTAAAAACAGAAAAGACATCAAGCAAAACTCAATGTCTTTCCTTTATACTATAAAAGTAAAACTTATTTTTTGATTAATCCCAAATCAACTAAACGTTCGTGCAAGAATTCTCCTGCTGAAATATCTTCATATAATTTTGGATTTTCATCATCAATGCAATTTTCTAAACAATCCAATCGCATGTCGCTAACAGGATGCATGAAAAAGGGAACTGAGTAACGGGAAGTGCCCCACAATTCTCTCGGAGGATTTACCACTTGGTGAATGGTAGATTTTAATTTATTATTCGTGTGACGTGAAAGCATGTCTCCCACATTTATCACTAACTCGTCTGGTTCTGCAATGGCATCTAACCATTCGCCGTCGTGATTTTGAACTTGCAAACCGCGGCCTTGAGCACCCATTAAAAGAGTTATCAAATTGATGTCGCCGTGAGCTGCAGCACGAATTGCATTTTTAGGTTCTTCCGTAATCGGAGGATAATGGATTGGTCGTAAAATAGAATTTCCTTCTTTGGCGTATTCGTCAAAATAGAATTCGTCCAAACCTAAATGCAAAGCCAACGCTCTCAAAACATAAATCCCTGTTTTCTCAAGCATTTGATAGGCTTTTTTCCCTGCTTTATTAAAGTTAGGCAGTTCTTTTACTTCTACGTTGTCTGGATATTCATTTGCCCATTTGGAATCTTTGTCCACATATTGTCCAAAGTGCCAAAACTCTTTTAAATCGCCTTCTTTTCGACCTTTAGCATGTTCTTTTCCAAAAGAAACATAGCCTCTTTGTCCGCCAATTCCGGGAATTTCATAGGAATATTTGGTTTCTACGGATAAGGCGAAGAAATTTCTAATTTCTCCATACAATTCACCTACCAATTGGTCATCTAAGAAGTGACCTTTTAAAGCGACGAAGCCAATGTCTTCAAAAGCTCGTCCGATTTCATTTACAAATTTTTGTTTACGTTCCGGGTTGTCCGAAAGGAAATCACGCAAGTCAACACTAGGAATATTTTGCATACTCTTTAATTAAAATGTTAATAACTTTGCTAAGGCTTACACCTTGTTGTCACAAATATATCAATTAAAACGGAAAACAAATCTCAAAAGTTATTAACATTAGGGAATTCTGTTTTTCGATGAAAATGTAGTATTTGTACTAAGAATAATAATGTTTGCGAATTTGAAAGGATAAAAGCGTAAAATATTTAAACACAAAAACCATTTCAGTCCAAGAATGGTTTGAAATGGTTTTTCAATTTCCTATGAGGATTATTAATAAATAGAAAACAAGTTTATTAAAATTAATTGCTCTTCCCAATTATAGTTCGAATGATTTCATCTTTTGTCAACACACCTGATTGACGCCAGATTTGTTTGCCATTTTGAAACAATACCATGGTTGGAACGCCGCGAACTTGAAACTGTGCCGCAAGTTCTTTATTTTTATCTACGTCAATTTTTAATATCTTGACGCGTTCGCCCATATTGTCTTTGACCTCTTTTAAAACGGGCATCAACATTTGGCATGGACCACACCACGTGGCAAAAAAGTCGACTAGAACTGGTGTGTCTGAATTGATAAGTTCGTTGAATTTACTCATGTTTTATCTTCTTTTATTTGGAACAGCACAGTTATTTCTTTCGCAACCTGCATTAAATAAAGCGATAGCGATAAAGATTACGCCGGGAATCAACAACCAATAGTTACTGATGCTTACCGCTTCGAAAATCATAAGGCCGCCAAAAATCAGGCGAACCCATCTAAAAACAGACCAATTGGTCCATAAATTATGTATCATGGCTTCAAATTTTAAATGTTGATAAATATACGAAAAAAAGTTCAATTTAACAAGCATACTAGGCGTCGTAATGTTGTTCGATATCTTTAATGATGTCAATTATAATTTGGGTTTTTAACTGTTCTTTCTGTTTGTGTTTTTTGCCTAAATAGAAGTAAGCAAAAAACATCCAAGCTAAATAAACAACGATGATAATGACTTGATATAAAAAAGGAACGGGTTGTAGTACTTCACTAAAATAAAGCACAAAGGCAAGGTTCATCAAAACAAAATAAATTAAAGTATATCGGGTATTTACTAGGTTTTGAAACTTATAATATTTTTCTAAATCTAAAAGTAAAATGCGTGGGTTACTTGTCAAATTAATATTTTTCATTTGAATTACTTGGTACAAGCGAATAGCTGAAAAGACTAAAATAGTACTTGCCATTAAACCAATTCCAAGGAAAGTGGTTGCTTCTTTAAAAGGAATCACTTGCATTAAGGCTACTATAAAAATCACGACGGCTATTAAAATACTAATTTGAATTATGATCTTAGAATTCAAATCACGCTGTACTTTTTTGGCATCCGCCAAAACACTATTTACGTCTGGTAATTGAACTGATTTCTGGTCGCTCCACAGATTTTGTAAGTCGCTAAAGTCTTTCATATTTCGCGTAAATTATACTTAATTGTTGTTTGATTCGGTGAATTTTCACTCGTAAGTTGGCTTCTGAAATTTCGGTAATTTGTGCGATGTCAGGATAAGAAACTTCTTCAAGTAAAAGGGTGATTATAAGACGGTCACTTTCTTTTAATTCGCTGATTGCTTTATGCAATATCTGAATTTGTAGTTCTTTGTTATCGCTTTCAGATTCAAATAAAGCAGGTGCTTTTTCGAGATCCACACTTTTCTTATTCTTGGAAGATCGAATTTGGTACAAACACGTATTAACAGCAATGCGGTATATCCAAGTACTGACTTGTGAATCCCCTCGAAACGTATGCAGATTCTGCCACACTTTTACAAAAACTTCCTGCAATAAGTCTTCCGCTTCCATCGTATTTCCCGTGTAACCGAGACAGAGCCGTTGCACTTTTGGGCCGAACTTTTGGTAAAGGTCTTTGAATTGTTGTTCTTGATTTTGGTTCACTTTGTTTTTAATTTTCTATTTGCCACAGCTTAAAAAGACGAAAAGGATTTAATCTGTGGAAATTGAATTAATCTGTGGCTAACTTTGATAAATACTTGCTTATTAATACTCGTTTAAATGAATTCATTTGAATTACTATCTGTTTTTATTTCAAAAAAGCATCTATTTGAGCGTAAAACCAATCCGGTTGGTCGTACATGATGAAATGTTTGCTGTCGGCAACTACTAATTTTTTATTTTGCAATAATTCATATTGTTTGCCATACACTTTCTCGCTATTTTCTTTGGTTCCAAAAATACTTGCTAAAATTAGTATTTCTTGTTTGATTTTCGGCAATTCGGGACGCAAGTCGGTGGTGGACATTTCAACAAGTGTACTTCCTAATGTTCTTCGATCGCTTTGAAAACTCCAAGTGGCTATTTTACGGGCACGAAGTGTATCGTTGACTTGATATGCCATTGCTTTAGTCATATTATCGATGTACCCTTCATTAGGCAACTTTTTAAAATTTTCTATTACCATTGCTTTATCAAATTGTGGATTTTCCCTAACCGATGTTGCAGTAGCTTCGGTATTATATATTGATGAAATAAATGGAACACCATCGACACAAATGCTTTTTCCAAACAAATCGGGTTCGTTACTGTGCAACCACAATGTCATAAAAGCGCCTAAACTGTGACCAATAATCATTGGTTTGATTAGTTTTTTATCTTTTACATACTGAATAATTTGGTCGCGTACGGTTTTAAGGATTTCTTCGTCCTGAATGGGTTTTGCAGTGCCAAAACCGGCTAATGTTAAAACGTGGAGTTGGTACTTGTTTTTCAAATGATCAACGGTTTCGTTCCAAACTTCGCCACTGCAAGAATAACCGGGAATGAGAATGATGGGATCGCCTTTGCCAATGACTTTTACTTCAAAAGCTTTAGCGTTTTGCGCGAAACTTTGAAAAACGAAGAATACTAAGGTGAAGGTTGTTAAGAGATTTTTCATGATAACTGTTTTTTGAATTTCTCTTTTGATACCTCCGCATTTGATTTGTTACAAAAATAAATAGATTTATTTTCAAATGAAGAAACTCTTCTTTTAAATAAATCAATTTGGCACAAAAAAAACAGCATCATTTCTGATGCTGTTTTAGTTTATAAAAAAAAGCTCTTATTTATCAATAGAACCTAAAACACGTTTCATAAAAGAATTTAAAGCAATTTTTTTATCTGTTCCGTTTTTGATCATTTTATGCACCTCTAAAGCGCCGTACATATTTGAAATCAACTCACCAATGACGTCTAATTCCTCATCTTTCAAAGATGGAACTTCAGTCAATGCTTCTAAAACTTCGATTGTTTCAACCAAATAATCCTGGTCGTTCTCTTCGATAAACTGTGTTAAGTGTTTAATTACAGGTAGTTTCATGTGGCTTTAATTTGAAGAAATTTCACTTACTAATTCAGCTAAAACATCTGCTTTATTCGTTTGTGTTTCGTTTAGTAACTTTCCATTTACGAAAGTGGCAAATGTAGGTAAGTTAGAAACATTGGCTAATTTTCTTGATTCAGGCGAATTCTCCGCGTCAATTAAAACGAAAGTGATGTTTTCGTTTTCAGTAGCCATCTTTTTAAATTTTGGCTTCATGATTCTACAGTTTCCACACCATGATGCGGAATATTGTACTACCACTTTTTCATTTTTAGTGATTAAATCAGCTAAAGTATCTTCGTTTAATTCAATTAACATATCATTTGTTTTTAGTGTGAAAAAATAGAACGCCAAGTTTGAAAATTCTCACTTGGCAATTCCTACTGTTTTTTATTAGTGTGAAGCTAAATAAGAAGCCGTACTGTTTCTGTCAGCACTCATTGCATCTTTACCTTGTTCCCAGTTTGCAGGACAAACTTCACCTTTTTCTTGAACGTGTGTGTAAGCATCTACTAAACGTAAATATTCGTTTACATTTCTACCTAACGGCATGTCGTTTACACTTTCGTGGAAAATTTTTCCTGTTTCGTCAACTAAGTAAGTAGCTCTGTACGTTACGTTAGAACCTTCCACCATTACTGAATCTGTAGTTTCATCGTAAGACGTAGATTCGATGTCTAGAATTCCTAGAATGTTAGACAAGTTACGGTTTGTATCCGCAAGAATTGGGTAGGTAACGCCTTCAATTCCACCGTTGTCTTTTGCAGTGTTCAACCAAGCAAAGTGCACTTCGTTTGTATCACAAGAAGCACCAATTACCATTGTATTTCTTTTTTCGAATTCAGGCAAAGCAGCTTGGAACGCGTGTAATTCTGTTGGACAAACGAAAGTAAAATCTTTTGGGTACCAAAACAAAAGTACTTTTTTGTTGTTGTTTACTGCTTCTTCAAAAATATTGATTTTCATGTTATCTCCCATTTCAGAAATCGCGTCTACTGCAATACTTGGGAATTTTTTTCCTACTAATGACATAAATATAAGTTTAAGTGTTATTATTTTCTGATGCAAATATACCACGGATATAAAGTACCTACAATCAATTTTAATTATATCTTTCTATATAGCAATAGTATTTGGCTATTTTGTATCTGAAAGTTGTTTAATTTTAATCCTGAAAGCCGCATAAATCAACGTCATGAAAGGACTTATAATATTGAAGAATGCATAAGGCAAATAACTAAAAGTGGTAACGTCTAAAACACCCGCATGATACGCTCCACAAGTATTCCACGGAATTAATACAGAGGTAACAGTTCCTGAATCTTCTAAAGTTCGGCTTAGATTTTCGGGAGCAAGACCTTTCTCTTTGTAGGCTTTAGCAAACATTTTACCAGGAACTACAATGGCTAAATATTGGTCTGAAGCGGTCAAGTTCAACGCCAAACAACTTACCACTGTACTTGCAAACAATCCAAAGACAGTGTGAAACATTTTCAATAATGAATCAGTTATTCGCGCTAATGCACCAATAGCTTCCATAATTCCACCAAAAACCATCGCACATAAAATCAGCCAAACAGTTCCTAACATGCCTTGCATTCCTTTTGCAGTAAATAAATCATTCAACACTTTATTACTCGTTTCAATTGAAGTGTCTACTGTTATTGCATTCATCACTCCTTTATATCCGTTCACAAAATTTAGTTCGGTTCCTCCGCCAATTTTTGCTACTAAATCCGGTTGAAAAATTAAAGCAAATACACCTCCTAATAATATACCGACTAATAACGCGATAAGTGGTTCTGTTTTTTTTACGATCAAAACAATCACCAAAACGGGTACAATAAATAAAAGTGGAGTGACATTAAACGTTTCTTTTATGGCTGCCAAAGTGGTTCCGTCGTTCGCCATTAGACTTGTGTCCTGCATCAAACCAAGAATTACAAATAGAATTAAAGTAATTGCCATCGTAGGAACTGTAGTAATTGTCATGTACCGAATATGCGTAAATAAATCTGTTCCTGCCATTGCAGGTGCTAAATTAGTGGTGTCAGAAAGCGGAGAAAGTTTGTCGCCAAAATAAGCACCAGAAACAACAGCTCCAGCAACCATTCCAAGCGGCATTCCCATGGTAGAGCCAATTCCAATTAAAGCAATTCCTACCGTTGCAGAAGTAGTCCAGGAACTTCCTGTAGCAATTGAAATAATCGAACAGATGATGACACAAGCGGGAAGAAATATGGATGGATGTAAGATTTGCATTCCGTAAAAAATCATCGTTGGAATGATACCACTTAAAAGCCAAGTTCCGGACAAAGCACCCACCATTAGTAGAATTAATATCGCGCCAGCTGTAGATTTGATGTTTTCCGAAATCTCCTCAATCATTTTTGAATAAGTGATTTTATTTCGGAAACCAACGATTGCAGCGACAGCAGCTCCAATTATTAATGCAAACTGATTGGGACCAGAAGTAGCGTCACTTTCGTAAATATAAACATTATAGCCTAGGATTGCGATCAGTACAACAATGGGAATCAGTGCTTCCCAAATGGAAAGATATTTATTCGTAATAATTCGTTCGTCTGCATGATTCAGGCTATTTTGATCCATATAGTTATTTTAAATGACGTTGCAATATAATGAAAAAAGAAGAAAATTGTATAACACCATATTCATTTAAGAGTCGGAACATTGTAAGGTGAAAATTAAATGAATTTTTGTGAAAAATAATTCCTGAAATTCAAGAATTTAAACAATTTAAATACCCTTACTTAAAACGAAAACTATGAAAAACATCAAAAACAAAATGCTGATTGGGCTTTTTAGCTTATTCATTGTTGCAGCTTCTTGTAAAAAGAAGACGGACGGAGTCATCACTCCTGAAGATAGAATTGCATTTGACAGTGCAAAATTAGAAACTTTTTTTAAGTCGCATCCCGATTTCAAAAAATACGAAAAGGACATTAATGAACTGTACAATAAAGAAGATTTCCATTACGTATGGTACGATAAAGACGGTCGAGTGGACTTTGCCGAAGTACTTTATGGAAAACTAAATGAAATCAAAGAAGAAGGTGTTGTGGTAAAAATGCCATATAAAGCGGAGTTGGATGAATTGTTTTCTTCAAAAAGCGGCGACAAATCAACTTTAGAAAATGACTTATTGGTGAGTGCGATGTATTTTTATTATACCAATAATGTTTTAGCTGGTGTCGATACTAAAACGAGTAAAAAAACAGGTTGGTACTTGCCGCGTCCTAATGTTTCGTATGTTGATTATTTGGCGGAACTAATGAAAGATCCTGAGAAATTAGAAAAAGACGAAGCAGAAAACTTTAGTCAATATTATTTATTGAAAAAAGGATTGAAACGTTACCAAGATATTCAAGCAAAAGGAGGTTGGGGAAAAGTTGACTTTCCAGCAAATGTAAAAACGTTGAAAGAAGGGGATTCTGCGGTTGCAATTGCTCAAATCCGCAAAAGATTGTTTATTACAGGAGATTTGACAAATGACAATGGAAAAAAGGTATTCGATAGTGAATTGAAAGACGGTTTAGCAAAATATGAAACACGTCACAATCGTAAAGTCGATAACATTATTACCGCAACATTAGCAAAAGAATTAAGTATTCCTGTTGAAGACCGAATTAAAACGATTATCGTGAATATGGAACGTTGCAGATGGATTGATCCTGAAATCATGAATTCACCGGAATTAGTTGCCGTTAATATTCCTTCGTATAAATTGAATTATATGAAAGATGGAAAAACGGTTTTAGAATCGAATGTTGTAGTAGGTAAGGAGTTGAATAAAACCGTAGTTTTCAGTGGAAAAATGAGTTATATCGTTTTCTCACCGTATTGGAATATCCCAAAAAGTATTATTGAAAAAGAAATCAAACCGGGAATGGAAAAGAATCCTAATTATTTAGAAAGTAAAAACATGGAATGGAACGACGGAAATGTCCGTCAAAAACCAGGAAATGCAAATTCTTTAGGTTTGGTGAAATTTATGTTTCCAAATTCAAACAACATTTACTTACACGATACACCTTCTAAAAGTTTGTTCAACAAAGAAAGTCGTGCTTTTAGTCATGGTTGTGTTCGTGTGGAAAAAGCCAGAGATTTGGCCATTGCCATAATGGATGAGCAAAATAAAATGAGTACTTCTCAGATTGATGCGGCAATGAATGCGGGAACCGAACAAAGCGTTTCTTTAAAACGGAAGATTCCAGTTTACATTTCGTACTTCACCGCTTGGGCTGATAAAAACGGTAACGTGAATTTTTATGAAGATGTGTACAATAGAGACAATCGTTTAGCACAATTGTTGTATACGACCAAGAAATAAATAGTAATATAGTAATGAGAAAGCCGTTTGAAGTTAAATTCAAACGGCTTTTTTTATGAAAAAAAATTATTAATTAAAGCACTGAAACGTCTTTCATACATTGATGCATCATTTCGAATGTACGTTTGATGTCGTTGTCTAAACCAATTGAAAAACGAATTAAACCATCGGTCAATCCCATTTCTTTTTGTTCCTTCATTGGAATTTCGCTTGACGTAGAAGAACCTGGAGCGCTAAATAATGTTTTGTAAAAGCCTAAACTTACTGCTAAATAACCCAAGTTTCTTTCTTGCATCAATTCCATCAAAGCGTTTGCTTTTTCTAAACTTCCTGCATCAATCGTCATCATTCCTCCAAAACCATATTCTGGATTAATCATTCCTTTATACAATTCGTGAGATGGGTGACTTTTCAAACCTGGATAAACCGTTTTCAATCCTAATCCTTCAAATTTCTCTGCTAAATATTGCGCGTTGAAACTGTGTTGTTTCATACGTAAATGCAAAGTTCTCAAGTTTTTCATCACACTTGCAGAACGCATACTGTCCATTGTTGGCCCTAAAAGCATACTTGCTCCAGAGTTGACATTTTTCAAATCATTGATGAACTCTTGTGAAGCACAAACTACACCACCCACTGTATCGCTACTTCCGTTGATGTATTTTGTCAAACTGTGAATTACGATATCAGCACCAAACTGAACAGGCGTTACTGATAAAGGCGAAAACGTATTGTCAACTACTAATTTTAAGTTGTGTTTCCTAGCGATTTTTGATAAACCCGCTAAATCAGCCACTTCTAATAATGGATTAGAAACCGTTTCACAATACAAAACTTTCGTTTCAGGCGTAATTGCAGCTTCAACAACGTCTAATTTCGTAATGTCCACAAATGCAGTTTTAACGCCAAAACGAGGCGCTAAATTTTTCAAAAACGCATAAGTTCCACCATAAATAGTTCTGCTTGAAACGATGTGATCACCGTTTCCGCATAATTGCAATAGAGTAGGAGTAATCGCACCCATTCCTGAAGCGGCAACGTTTGCAGTTTCCGTTCCTTCCATTGCTGCAAGGGCTCTGTCTAAATATAAATTGCTTGGTGAAGAGTGACGGGAATACAAGTAACAACCTTCTGCATTTCCTTCAAAAGTATCAAACATTGTTTTTGCCGAAAGGAATGTGTACGTGGAAGAATCTGAAATAGATGGATTTACGCCGCCAAATTCACCAAAATATTGTAAATCTTGAATGTTGTCTGCAGGATTGAAATTACTCATAATTGTTTTGTTTTAAATTCAATTCAAAAAAACAGATTTCGAAACGATTAAACAACATAACTATAAAAATTTAGATTTTAGAACTGGGTATTTTTATTTATATAGATTTATTTTAAGGTAAATCGATAAAAATTGTATTTTTGGTGAAAACTATTTTATGAATTTTGATGCAATTGACACCAAATTATTAGAATTATTGCAGAATGATGCAAAGCAAACTACGAAACAACTGTCTTTAAAATTGAATCTATCGGTTACAGCTGTTTATGAACGGATTAAGAAACTGGAACGCGAAGGAGTTATTGAAAAACAGGTGGTTTTGCTAAATAGAAACAAAATCGGGAAAGCGTTTGTCGTTTTTTGTCATTTGAAATTGATGCAACATACGAAAGAGTTTATTTCACAATTTGAAAGAGAAGTGGTTAAACTAAATGAAGTCTTGGAATGTTTTCACGTTAGTGGCGACTACGATTATATTTTAAAAATTTGCGTCGAAAATATGGAAGAATACCGTGAATTTATGGTGACAAAATTGACTACTTTGCAACATATTGGAAGTACACACAGTACATTTATGATTGGAGAAGTTAAAAACACTACTGTTTACACACTTTAAAATCAGCTGTAAAAGTTCAAATTAAACAAGTCTTAAACAAAAAAACTTCCGTAAATTTGCGTTGAAAAATTTAAACACACAAAAACAATATATCATGAGTTCATTTGACGTAGTCATTATTGGTTCAGGTCCTGGTGGATATGTATCAGCTATTCGTTGTGCACAATTGGGTTTCAAAACCGCAATTATTGAAAAATATTCCACTTTAGGAGGAACTTGCTTAAATGTAGGATGTATTCCTTCGAAAGCACTGTTGGCTTCTTCGCATCATTATGCTGAAATTAAACATTTTGCAGATCACGGAATCGAAGTGACTGGAGAAGTAAAGGTGAATCTTCAAAAGATGATTGATAGAAAGCAAGCCGTTGTAGATCAGACAAGTGGTGGTGTTAAGTATTTAATGGATAAAAACAAGGTGACCGTTTTTGAAGGAACAGGTTCTTTTGAAGATGCAACGCATGTTAAGATTGATAAAAATGATGGTTCTTCGGAAGTTATTGAAGGAAAAAACATCATAATCGCTACAGGTTCTAAACCGGCAAATTTACCTTTCATTACTTTAGACAAAGAACGAGTAATTACTTCTACGGAAGCATTAAAGCTTCCTGAAGTTCCTAAGCACCTTATCGTTATTGGTGGTGGGGTTATTGGAATTGAATTAGGTCAAGTATATTTACGATTGGGGGCACAAGTTTCTGTAGTAGAATATTTAGACCGCATTATTCCTGGAATGGACAGCTCACTCTCAAAAGAATTAACAAAAGTGTTGAAGAAACAAGGAATGAAATTTTATGTTTCGCACAAAGTACAATCTGTTGAAAGAAACGGCGATGCTGTAACTGTGAAAGCAGAAAATGCAAAAGGCGAAACAATTTCTTTAGAAGGTGATTATGCTTTAGTTTCTGTGGGAAGAAAACCATTTACAAACGGTTTGAACGCTGAAAAAGCGGGTGTGAAAATCACTGACCGAGGAATGGTGGAAGTAAACGACCATTTACAAACAAATGTTTCAAATATTTATGCAATTGGTGATGTAGTTCGTGGCGCAATGTTGGCACACAAAGCCGAAGAAGAAGGTACGATGGTTGCTGAACTCATCGCAGGACAAAAACCACATATTGATTACAATTTAATTCCTGGAGTCGTTTACACATGGCCAGAAGTCGCTGCAGTGGGTAAAACTGAAGAGCAATTGAAAGAAGCAGGTGTAGACTATAAAGCAGGAAGTTTTCCATTCAAAGCATTAGGTAGAGCGAGAGCTGGAGGCGATTTAGACGGATTTGTAAAAATTCTTGCTGATAAGAAAACCGACGAAGTTTTAGGCGTTCACATGATTGGAGCTCGTTGTGCAGATTTAATTGCAGAAGCAGTTACTGCAATGGAATTTAAAGCATCAGCTGAAGATATTTCTAGAATGAGTCATGCTCATCCAACATTTGCAGAAGCGATAAAAGAAGCGGCTTTAGCAGCAACTGATAATAGAGCTTTGCACGTTTAGTAAAATAAATTTCAATAATTTAAATCCCAAATTCCAAACTGTTGATAGTTAGAATTTGGGATTTTTTATGGTGTTATTCTTTTTTTGTTTTCAATCTTTTGTAACCAAAATATCCAAGGAATCCAAAAAGCAGTATTGGCCAAATTAAAACGATGAATGATATTATATTTTCAAGCATAAACCAACCCGTTTTTAAACTATCTAGAAGTTGTAATCCAATATTTGGTCGGTAGGAATTGATGCTTTTTTCATTCGCTACCATTTCTTGAGTGATGCTTTCATCTTGATAAATATTTAAGGTAATTGTGCTGAAATCAACTTGATCTTTTAAGGATAGATTTTGAATTTTAGCAGCATCATTTTGCTCCTTTTTATCAGTCAAATTTTCTTCTGCATCAGTAATGTTCTTTAATTTTTTACCTTTATTATCAATCGCATTTTCCAATCTCTTTTCTGATAAATGGCTTCTTTTTTGTGCCATTTCATTCGAAAGCATTGTTAAAGAAACGTCGTCTGCTTTAATTACTCTATAATTTAAAAAATGAATCTGCTTCGAAATCGTTTTGAGCAGGGTGTCAAGTTTAGTATTGGGAACACGAATGGTAATATTATTTTCAACTTTATATTTCGTAGAAACTAAAGTACTGTCAGGACTTATTTTAGTTTGGTTCTCACTGTAAATATTGCTTTCCAAATTAGTGTAAGTAACGTATCCGCCAAATTTTGAAGTGGCATCTTCAATTGCATAAGTGGTTTTCGCAACGCTTTTGACTTTAAATTTTACATCGGCAGTTCTAATAAATTTACGACTGCTGTTTTTATCAACTTTAGCCGCCGAAGAGGAAAGATTACTGGCGCTTTCAACAGATTCCATTTGATCTTGCATCGAAGAATTTTCCGCTGATTCAGGACCTTGTTTGCAAGCAAATAAAATGGTGAATAATACAGCTACCCACATAATTTTAATATGATTTTTCATAAACGTTTACTTTTTAGATTAATATATCAATAATCAGAAAATTAAAATTTCTGCAGAAAGTATTTAATTTAAGGTTTATTTAACTAATGAATGTGCGACTAAAAAGCGTGCCAATTAATTTGAATATAATAATCTTAATAGTTTCCCATATAACTAATGTGTCTATTCGATTACTATTTAAAGAAAAATAATATTTAAAAAAAAATCCTCGTTTAATTCTAGTTTGATATTAAGAGTGTTGGCTAAAATGAATTCGTAAATTGAAAACCGCATTTCGTAAACTAATATTGGGTATTCATCTGTTTTAACAGTTTGAAGCACAGGCAATTTGTATCTTAGCTCAGTAAGCGCATTTTTAGAATATTTAATTGTACGTAGTAGCCCCAAAATACGTCATTCTACTTATTGAACTACTTAATTACTTCATATAATTTTGAAGAAAATCAATAAGTACGAATTATTAGAATGTAAAAATGGGTTTTGCAACAGCCATCTGAAAATTATTTTAAAATACACCAGCTATGATACAATTACAATACACAGGACAAAACTACGCCATACGGAAAGCTGTTAAGAAAGCAAATGAAATTTTGCAAAGTTCCGCATTTTATGATAAAGTAGCGGCATTACCTCAAATGTCGAATACGGACTTGTCGTCAAGAGAAATCGCCACCATTTTACAGGAAAGTAAGCAATCAATTTTAGTGGGAACCTATTGGAATCCATTCAGTACAAGAACTAAAATTGAAAAGCCGTGTTTGTTTAAAGTCAACACCTATAAAATGAGCAGAATTACTGCTTTTGCAGTCAATATGCTCATCAACGAATCCATCTTGTCTCTGGCAACAAAGTGTGAAGGCTTGTGTTTTGAAGAAACCGTTTACGAAGAAATGGAAAACCCAAATGTTTTTCCTTGGCGGATCGGTGAAATAGCTGAAATCCTGACGAGAAAAAATAAACTACGAACGTTACAAGCACAATATCAGTAATTTTTGCCAAGTAAATCAAAACAGGTTTTATTTTTATGAAAGGTTTTTAATTTGACGTATTTTTTCACTATTTTTGGATGTGAGTAAAATATACCTTTATTTTAAATAATTAGATCTAAACAACAACAATCGCTTTGTGCTTTTTAGTGCAGAAGCGATTTTTTTTACTTTATTTAATTCGTTTTGGTACATTGTTGCCTATTTTAATTCTCTACGAGAGCTAATTAATGTAAATTATTATTATGATACTGATTGTTGATGACATTGATGCTAACCTGATTGCTTTGCAAAAAACGCTTGAAGTGCATCGGCTGAAAGTAGAAACAGCAAATTCAGGTGAAGAAGCGCTAAAGAAAATCCTGAAGTTTGATTACTCTTTAATTATTTTAGACGTTCAAATGCCAGGAATGGATGGTTTTGAAGTGGCTGAAATTTTGGCACAAAGTAATCGAACAAAAGACATTCCCGTGCTTTTTTTATCGGCAATAAGTAAAGAAAAAAAATACATTTCCAGAGGATATGCATCTGGTGCGGTTGATTACATCACGAAACCAGTTGATCCGGATTTATTGATTTTAAAAGTAAAATCTTTCTTAAAGATTTCTGAACAACAACAAGAGTTAAAACGCATTCAAGAAATGCTTTTTAAGGAAGTCGAAATCAGAAAAGCAGCTCAGGAAAAACTATCTGAAGAAATGCATCAACTTCAGTTTGTGCTTGAATCAGTACCACAGATGGCTTTTGTACTTTCAAAAGATGGTGCTTTAGAGTATGTAAACAAGCAATGGTCTGATTATTCAAATGATGTGAATCAGTTTCCAACTAAACATCCAGATGACTCAGAAATTTGGAATAAGTGGAAGCAACATTTGATGCAAGGAAAAGAATTTCAGTCGGAAATAAGATTGCAACATTTATCTTCAAGTGAATACCGCTATTTTATGATGAAAATTGTTCCAATCCAACCTTCCGGATCCATTACGAAATGGGTAGGAACCTTTACAGACATTCACCAGCAAAAAATAACGAATGAAAGTTTGGAAAAAATGGTGCTCAAACGCACGAAAGAATTAACCATAAAGAATGAAGATTTAGAATTCAGTAACCACGAATTACAACAATTTGCTTGGGTAGTTTCGCACGATTTAAAAGAACCCATACGAAAAATTGAGATGATTGTAAAGATGATCAAAGACCGCTTTATTGAAAAAGACAGTCCAGCAGTTGATTATATTGATCGTGCGGTAAATTCAGCGCGTAGAATGCGGTTACTTATTGACGATTTGCTTGTGTATGCAAGATTATCGGCTCAAGTTGATTGTGAACCTACGGACTTAAATGTAGTTATAAAGGAAGTTCTGGACGACTTAGATGCTGAAATGCATCCCAAACAGCCTACAATTACAGTCGCAATTCTGCCGGAAATAATGGGTATTCCAAGTCAATTACGCCAAGTATTTCAAAATTTAATTGGGAACGCACTCAAATTTACAAAACCTGGAGTTCCACCCATAATTTCGGTAACTTGGCAACAAATTGCTGACAGATCAATTGACAGTCCGGAAGATCCTAACGGTAAATTTTGTAAAATAATTGTGACAGACAATGGAATTGGATTTGACGAAAGTATGTTGCACAAGATTTTTATCATCTTTCAGAGTTTGAATAACCGACAAGTCTACGAAGGAACGGGAATAGGATTGGCTATTGCCAAAAAAATAATAGAGAAACACAACGGAATAATTACGGCTAAAAGTAAAATCGACGAAGGATCAAGCTTTATAGTAATTTTACCGTTAAAAAAATAATACGCACATTTCCATGGAAAGTAATTTTAGAAGGAATCTAATTGTAAGCTCTACAATATCGGTTGTAATCTTAATCATAAGTTCAACGGCTTCATTTTTAAGTATTAACAGTTTATTAGAAAGTAACTCGCTGGTAAACCATACTCAAAAAATCATTTATCACTTGAATGATTCGCAACGTATTGTCCTTGATGCTCAAGGCGGAGTACGAGGCTATATGGTTACAGGAAATGATATGTTTTTAAATCGTTATTTACAAAGTAGTGTGGTGCTGGACAATGTTGTAAAAGATTTAGAAGTACTTACTGCTGGAAATACCGTGCAACAATCTCATATAAGGGCAATTAAGACAGAACAACAAAAGTTTTACAACTATTTAAAAGAGAAAGTTTATTTAAAAAGGCAAGGCGTTCCCATTGGTTCTGAAGATTTAAATCAAGGAAAAGCCATCATGGATGATCTTCGTAATTTGTATAATAAAATGGAAAACGAAGAGCTTGCATTATTAAAAGCTCGGACAGACAAATCTAAAGATTACGGCGTTTACAGCAGTATTTTAATTATACTTGCCGCATTAATTGCAATAACACTTAGTGTTTTGTTTTTTGTTAGAATTTTAAATGATTTCAAGAAAAGAGCGTTATTAACTAGAATGCTAGAAGACAGTGATCGTGAAACTGCCCGTCGGATCAATATGGTTAGTGTTGCCGCTGATAAAATTTTGAAAGGTGATTACTCTATTAAAGTAGAAGGCCACGATGGAGATTTAGGAAGTATAGGTGTTTCGTTAAATTTAATGAGTGAGTCTCTGCAAACCAATTTTGACGAGCTTGCAAGTAAAGAGTGGATTAAAAGCGGTATTGCCGAGTTGAACAAAGTAATGATCGGCGAAAAAGATTTATATGTTTTAACAAAAGATATAATAAATTACATCTGCGAATATACAGGAAGTAGTGCAGGAATTTTTTATTTATCGGAAAAAGACGGTCTATTTGCTGCATCAGGATTCAGTTATATTCCAGATAGTTCAAGAGAACGATTAAAATTTGGAGAAGGCTTAACAGGTCAAGCGGCAGTTTCTCGAAAGATGATCGAACTGCAGTCGTTTGATGAAGAAAATGTCCGAATTACGTATGCTTTAGGCGAAATTAAACCAAAACACATTCTTGCATTCCCAATAATAGATGGTTTTGTGGCAGGTGTAATTGAATTAGCATCGCTAAGAAAATATACAGATTTGGAAATCGATTTTTTAAATAGTGTTGCCAATAATATTGCGATTGCCATTAAAGCTGCTGAAAACAGAAAACGTGTTCAGGAATTATTGGAAGAAACAGAAGCTCAATCTGAAGAGTTAAAAGCACAACATTCTGAATTAGAAGGAATGAATGCGGAACTTGAAGCTCAAACTGAAAAGTTACAAGCCTCCGAAGAAGAGTTGAGAGTGCAACAAGAAGAACTGCAGCAGACAAATGAAGAATTGACGGAACGAGGTGTTTTACTGGAACAACGGAATGTAGAAATTCAAAAAAAATCAGAAGATTTAGAGTTGACCACACGTTATAAGTCGGAATTTTTAGCAAATATGTCGCACGAATTACGAACACCGTTAAACTCCATTTTGCTTCTGAGTCGATTATTATCCGAGAATAACGATAAAAACATGAATCCTGAACAAGTTGAATTTGCAACTGTAATTCAAAGTTCAGGAAATGGATTATTAGGATTGATTGATGAGATCTTGGATTTATCAAAAATCGAAGCAGGAAAAATGGACTTGGAAATTACCGATATTCTTGTAAACGACATTGGTACGAATTTGCATAATTTATTCAACATTGTAGCGAAGGAAAAGAAGATTGATTTAACAATAACTACTACTCAAGCACCGATTTTAATAAAATCAGATCAAGTGCGACTGGAGCAGATTCTGAAAAATTTAATTTCCAATGCAATAAAGTTTACAACTGAAGGTTCCGTTACGGTGGATATTGTAAAAGTAAAGAACGAAAAAAATAAAGTTGCATTTATTGTAAAGGACAGTGGAATCGGAATTCCATTAAAAAAACAACCATTAATATTTGAAGCGTTCCAACAAGCTGATGGTTCTACAAAACGCAAATATGGAGGAACAGGACTTGGCTTGTCCATTAGCCGCGAATTGTCAAAATTACTTGGGGGTGAAATTAAATTAAGTAGTGAAATTAACGTAGGAAGTACATTTACATTGACAATACCTATTAGTCCTTCTTCACACAAATCAACGGCCGATCAAAATTTAGAGGAAGAAGAATATACCTTAGAAGAGCGAGAAAACGAATTGCGTTCTAAAAAATTAGAAGATCGTGGAAAATACATTAGCAATGTAATTCCCGAAGCTATTCCGGACGACAAAGAGTCAATTACGGAAGCTGATAAGGTTATTTTAATTGTGGAAGACGACGTTAATTTTGCCAAGTCATTGCTTGAATTTACAAGAGCAAGAGGTTACAAAGGAGTGGTAACTGTTCGAGGTGATTATGCTTTAAACTTAGCATTAACCTACAAACCTTTGGGTGTTTTATTGGACATTCAATTGCCAATTAAGAGTGGTTGGGAAGTAATGGATGAATTAAAAGCGAATCCGCTTACAAAACATATTCCTGTACACATTATGTCTTCACACAAATTGAAGCAAGAAAGTTTACTAAAAGGAGCCGTTAACTTTTTAGATAAACCAGTTGCTTTTGAAAAACTACCGGAAGTATTTAAAAAGATTGAGCATTATGTAAATCGTGAAAGTCAAAAAGTGCTAATCATTGAAGACAACACAAAGCATGCAAAAGCATTGTCGTCATTCTTAGAAAGTAACAGCATCAACTCTGACATCAAAAGCAAGATCGAAGATGGAATCGAAGCGCTACAAAAGCCAGAGGTGGATTGCGTCATTTTAGATATGGGAATTCCCGACAAACACGCTTACGAAATATTAGATAATATCAAAAAGAATAAAGCATTTGAAAACTTACCCGTTATTGTTTTTACCGGAAAAAGTTTATCGATGATTGAAGAGCAAAAAATACGAAAATATGCAGATTCAATTGTTGTCAAAACAGCGTATTCATACCAGAGAATGTTAGACGAAGTTTCCTTATTTTTACACTTAATGGAGGATGGCAAACAAGACAATATTAAAAAACTTAATAAGGTTAATAATCTATTGCACGGAAAAACAGTTTTAGTTGTTGATGATGATGTTCGTAATATTTATTCATTAACAAAAGCGTTAGAGTCTGTAAAGATGAAAGTTGTAACTGCAATAGACGGGAACGAAGCCATAAAAGCAATGCATGAAAATAGCAATATTGATGTTGTTTTACTTGATATGATGATGCCTAACATGGATGGATATGAGACTGCTACGGTTATCCGTAAAAATAAAGAATGGAAAAACTTACCTGTTATCGCAGTTACGGCTAAGGCAATGACTGGCGATCGTGATAAATGCATTAATGCTGGTGCTTCTGACTATATTACAAAACCTGTAGATGTAGATCAGTTGCTGTCTTTGTTACGAGTGTGGTTGTACGATAAAGTTTAAAATTTAATAAATTATTTAAATGAACCGGAAAAAGGTGTTAATTATTGATGATGATTCTCGAAATATTTTTGCATTAACGGCAACGTTAAAATCAAGATCATTCGAGTGTATTTCTTGCTTAAGTGCTCCCGAAGCTATAGAACTTTTGCAGAAACAAAAAGACATCGATATCATATTAATTGATATGATGATGCCTGAAATGGATGGTTATGATGCTATTCCATTAATTAAAGAATTGCCCGATTATAAACAAGTACCTGTCATTGCAGTTACAGCTCAAGCGATGACGGGAGACAGAGAAAAATGTATAGAAGCAGGAGCCGATGATTATATTTCTAAACCTATAAATGTTGACAAGTTGATGCTTGTTCTTAATCAGTTGTAAACTTATGTTGGAAGACCGCGAAATAGCCATTTTAATTGAGGAATTATACAAATACCACGGATACGATTTCAGTGGTTATTCCGCGGCGTCTTTTCGCAGACGAGTCGATCGCTTGTATCAAATGGACGGATTCGAGAATTTTACTGAATTACTATCCAAAGCGCGATCTGATGAAGAATATTTCAAGCACATGATTGAAGAAATTACCGTCAACGTGACTGAAATGTTCAGGGATCCTACATTTTATAAAACACTACGAACTGAAATATTACCTACATTAGCAACTAAACCCTTTATAAGGATTTGGCACGCAGGATGTTCCACTGGCGAAGAGGTTTTTTCCATGGCAATCTTGCTTAAAGAATTAAATTTACTGCATAAGTCGTTACTGTATGCGACTGATTTAAATCCTGCTGTTTTGGATGTGGCTAAAAAAGGTCTTTTTCCGTTGCGAACGATTCAACAGTATGCAGAAAATTATAGAATTGCAAGTGGCAAAAATGATTTTTCAGACTATTACACAGCAAATTATGGTTATGCGAAATTTAGTGATGAATTAATCAGTCGAATGGTTTATTCACAACACAACCTGATTACAGACGGTTCATTTAATGAGTTTGACTTGATTTTATGTCGTAATGTGCTGATTTATTTTGACAACGATTTTCAAAGGGTCGCTTTAGAATTATTCGATGAAAGTCTATCTAAATTGGGGTACTTAGCTTTAGGAACAAAAGAAACGATTAAGTTTTCATCAATTCAACATCGATTTAAACAACTTGATAAAGAAAAAATATGGAAGAAAATGATCTAAAAAAACACTGTAAAGTACTCCTTATCGGGGGTTCAGCTGGAAGTTTAGAAGTTTTAATGGCTATCCTTCCAAATTTAAAGCCTATTATTAACTTTGCAATAGTGGTTATTCTACATCGAAAAAGTGCAGAAGATTCTACTTTAGAAAATCTAATTGCTATGAAATCTACAATTCCGGTGGCACAAGTAGAAGATAAAGAAGTACTTAAATCAGGTTTTATTTATGTCGCGCCTTCCGATTACCACCTTTTATTTGAAAAAAATAAACAATTATCGCTTGACGTTTCTGAAAAAGTGAACTACAGTCGACCAAGTATTGATGTATCATTCGAATCTGGTGCTATTGCTTTTGGAAAAAAATGTACCGCTATTTTACTTTCAGGTGCTAATGCTGATGGAACAGAAGGTTTGAAAGCCATTCAAAAAGCAGGAGGAATTGTGATTGTACAAAATCCGGAAAATGCCGCAATGCCATTTATGATTCAAAGTGTACTTTCCACAATGACACCCAATCATATAATGGAAGTGGACGAACTATTAGACTATATTAACAAAATACAGTAGTCTTACTGTTCAAAATTCAGATCTTAAACATTTTACCTCAAATTATATAAGACCTAACACTTAAAATAGGCTTAATTTTAATAAAAAAATAAAGCTATGAATAGTATTGACAAAAATCAGAAAGAAAAAAACCTAGAAGACTTAATTGGTAAAGAAGGTGTTGAAAAAATTAAAGAATTGGTAGATAAAGCAGATACCTGTCTTTTCTGTACCGCAATTGAAACCAACAAAGCATTTGAAACTAGACCAATGGCTCAGCAAACCGTTGATGATAATGGTCATATTTGGTTCTTGAGTGCCAAAGACAGTCATAAAAATTTAGAATTACAAGAAGATCCAAAAGCGCAACTTTTATTTCAAGGTTCTTCATTCAGTAACTACCTTTCCCTTTATGGTCGCGTGATTATTTCGCAAGACAAAGCTAAAATTCATGAATTGTGGCAACCTACAATGAAAACGTGGTTTACTGAGGGTGAAGATGATGCGAGAATCACAGTTTTACAATTTATTCCTACCGAAGGATATTATTGGGATACTAAAAATGGAATTGCTGTGGCAACTGCAAAACGTCTTTTTGGCGCAATTGTTGGAGAAACCTACGACGATTCAATACAAGGAACTATTAAAGTATAATAGTCTCCGATCCTAAATCTACAAAATGTCTTAATTAGAAATAAATAGGACATTTTTTTTATGTCGAATTTTAATTGATGTAATTGTGCAGTGAAATCTGTTTTGGTATATTTACAAGATTAATAAATGCATACCAAATTATGAGCTATTACAAAATTGACAGTCTAGAACAATATTTCAAGCACTACAATAAATCGATTCGTGAACCTCGAAAATTTTGGGGAAAAATAGCAGAGGAAAACTTCACTTGGTACCAACAATGGGATAAAGTGGTCGATTTTAATATGGAAGAAGCAGATATTAAATGGTTTTCTGGAGCCAAAGTGAATATAGTAAAAAACGCCGTAGATCGTCACCTTAATAAACGAGGTACTAAAACAGCCATTATTTTTGAGCCGAATAATCCGGAAGAACAAGCACAACATATAACTTACAATGAACTTTACGTTCGTGTAAATAAAATGGCCAATGTGCTTCTAGACCAAGGAATTAAAAAAGGAGATCGCGTGTGTATTTATTTGCCAATGATTCCTGAATTGGCCGTTGCAATTTTAGCTTGTGCCCGAATTGGTGCAATTCATTCCGTAGTTTTTGCTGGTTTTTCATCCAATGCAATTGCCTCAAGAATTAATGATTCTGAATGTAAAATGGTAATTACTTCTGACGGCGGTTACCGCGGAAATAAAACGATTGAACTTAAAAGTATCGTAGATGAAGCGTTGAAGTCTTGTCCGTCAATCGAAAAGGTTTTGGTTGTAACACGAACTAATTCGGAAGTTTACATGCAAGAAAACCGTGACTTGTGGCTACAGCCTCTTTTAGAAAATGCATCTGAAAATAATGTTGCACAAATTATGGACGCCGAGGATCCACTTTTTATTCTCTATACTTCCGGTTCTACAGGGAAACCAAAAGGAATGGTGCACACGATTGCTGGATATATGGTGTACACAGCTTATACTTTTAAAAATGTTTTCAATTACGAAGAAAACGATATTTATTGGTGTACGGCTGATATTGGTTGGATTACCGGGCATTCGTATATTTTATACGGTCCATTATTGAATGGCGCGACAACCGTAATTTTTGAAGGTGTTCCTTCTTATCCAGACCACAGTCGATTTTGGGAAGTGATTCAAAAACATCATGTTACGCAATTTTATACAGCGCCAACAGCAATTCGTGCGTTGGCGAAGGAAAGTTTAAATTTTGTGGAACGTTTTAAGCTAGATTCGCTAAAAGTAATTGGATCCGTTGGAGAACCCATTAACGAGGAAGCTTGGCACTGGTACAACGACCACGTAGGAGGAAAACGGTGTCCACTAGTTGATACGTGGTGGCAAACAGAAACCGGAGGAATTATGCTTTCGCCAATTCCTTTTGTAACGCCTACAAAACCAACGTACGCAACTTTGCCACTTCCAGGAATTCAACCCGTATTGATGGACGATAAACGGAACGAAATTGAAGAGAATCAAGTGTCCGGTAGTTTGTGTATTAAGTTTCCTTGGCCAGGAATTGCTCGAACGATTTGGGGTGATCACCAGCGGTACAAAGACACTTATTTCAGTGCTTTTCCAGGAAAATATTTTACGGGAGATGGTGCTTTGAGAGATGAAGTAGGCTATTACAGAATTACAGGTCGTGTTGATGATGTAGTAATTGTTTCCGGTCACAATCTTGGAACAGCACCAATTGAAGATGCGATTAACGAACATCCAGCGGTTGCAGAAAGTGCAATTGTAGGATTTTCACACGACGTAAAAGGAAACGCACTTTACGGTTTTGTAATGCTAAAAGAAACAGGAGAAGGTAGAAATCAAGATAATTTGAGAATCGAAATTAACCAAATGATCGCTTCCCAAATTGGACCTATTGCGAAGTTAGATAAAATTCAGTTCGTTTCTGGTTTACCAAAAACGCGTTCTGGAAAAATTATGAGACGAATTTTAAGAAAAATAGCAGAAGGTGATTTTGCAAGTTTCGGAGATACTTCTACGTTATTAAATCCGGAGATTATTGACGAAATTAAAGATGCAAAACTTTAAAAAATATATATGAATGAAGACTCCTTATGATAAGGAGTTTTTTTTGTTTCAAATATTCAAATACTATAAAATTTATAGCTAATTTGTGAACTGTTGATGACTTGCTTTTCCTATATTTACTAAAATATGAAAGTTCCAATTCTCATTCTAGGTGGCGGTTTAGCGGGATTAACGGCTGCAATTCATTTATCCAAAATGGGACATGAAATAACAGTTGTTGAAAAAAGTGAATACCCCAAACATAAAGTGTGTGGCGAATACATTTCCAACGAAGTGGTCGACTACTTTAATTGGCTTGGACTGCAGCATGTTTTGGCACAAAGCCATCCCATTCATAATTTTAGATTAGAAATTGATGAATCAAATGTGTCCGAAGTGAAATTACCGCTAGGAGGTTTCGGAATAAGTCGGTATTCGCTAGACGATTTATTGTATCAAAAAGCAAAAGAACAAGGCTGTCAGTTTATTCACGAAGCAGTTGTAAGTGTAAAGTTTATAGATGATTTATTTCATATTATTTTAACTTCAGGTTTAGAGATTGAGACTCCAATCGCAATTGGAAGTTTCGGAAAGAGAAGCACTATTGATGTCCATTTACAGCGGGATTTTATTCAGAAAAAAGCACATTGGCTTGCCGTAAAAGCACATTACGAAGGTTTATTTTCTGATAATCTTGTTGGTTTATATCCATTTCAAGGAGGATATTGTGGCGTTTCTAAAGTTGAGCAAAATAGACTGAATATTTGTTATATTGTGCAAACGGACGTTTTTAAAAAATATAAAAACATCTCTGATTTTACTGAAAATGTTCTTTTTGAAAATAAAGGTTTGAAAAAAATTATGAGTGAATCAAAATCCGTTTTTGAAATGCCCTTAACAATTAGTCAAATTTCATTTGATGATAAAAAAGCAGTGGAAAATCATGTTTTGATGATTGGTGACGCCGCCGGATTAATTCATCCTTTATGCGGAAACGGAATGGCAATGGCAATTCACAGTGCTAAAATTGTTTCCGAATTGGTTCATAAATCATTAAATAATCAGACATTTAGCAGAGGAACGTTGGAACAAGACTATCAGAAAATTTGGAATACTACCTTCAAGAACCGTTTAAATACAGGAAAAATGCTTTCAAAATTATTACTGAATCCCTCTTTAACGAAAGTCAGTTTGAAAACGGTCGCTAAAATTCCATTGTTATTTAAATATATAATCAAAAAAACGCACGGCAACCCAATTACGATTTCAATTTCATGAGCATTAATACTAAATACCGTACGGACGAACCTGAAATAATGGACGACTTTTCGCTCGAAGGCGACGAATTGAGAGACGCTCTAGATAAAATTGCAAAAATCAACCAGCTATTAGGTGGAAATAAATTGACATTGAACGGTTTGAAAATTTTTTTAAGCAAGAAAGATAAAAATCGTTTGCTTACCATAATCGATGTAGGTTGCGGAAACGGAGATATGTTGCGAAAGATCGCTGATTTTGGAAATGAAAATGGATATAATTTTAATTTAATTGGTATAGATGCAAATGCTTTCACTATAAATCACGCCATAACATTATCTACTAAATATCAAAATATCAGCTATTTATGTGAAGATATCTTTACAATCGATAGTACAAAAATAAAATGCGACGTTATTTTATGTACGTTAACGTTGCATCATTTTAAAGACGATGAAATAATCGAAATTCTAAATGTTTTTAAAAAAGCAGCTAATTTAGGAATTGTAATAAATGATTTACAAAGAAGTGCAATCGCTTACCGATTGTTTCAGTTATTATGTGTAACTTTTCGATTGAACAAAATGTCGCGTGAAGACGGGTTAATTTCTATTTTAAGAGGTTTTAAAAAGAAAGAATTAATTGCATTTTCAGAAAAATTAAATTTTAAATATTATACTATTCAATGGAAATGGGCTTTCCGTTACCAATGGATTATTCAAAATATATGAGTGTAAAAATTGTACAAGTTGCCAAGCAATTGCCGAAATATTCAAGAACTACTGCCGAAATAATTCCGTTTTTAGATGTTTGGCTCCAAGGCCAAGACGAACGTTTTATACGAAAAGTAAAGAAGATTTTTGAAGGAGCTGCAGTAGACAAACGCTATTCTATTATGGATCCCGTAGAGGTTTTTACGGCGACTTCATTTGAAGAAAAAAATGATATTTATGCGAGAGAAGTTACGATTTTAGGCGAACAAGTTTTACAAAAAGCCTTGGAAAAAGCAAATTGGAAAGGCGAGGAATTGGATTACATCATCACGGTCAGTTGTACCGGCATTATGATTCCATCCTTAGATGCTTATCTAATCAATAAACTGAAATTACGACAAGACATTGTCCGACTTCCGGTGACGGAAATGGGTTGTGCAGCAGGAATTTCAGGCATAATTTACGCTCAAAATTTTCTTAAAGCAAATCCAAATAAAAAAGCGGCTGTTATTGCCGTTGAAAGTCCGTCTGCTACTTTTCAATTGAATGATTTTTCGATGCCAAATATTGTAAGTGCTGCTATCTTTGGAGATGGAGCTGCTTGCGTTTTATTGTCTTCAGACGAAAATGACGAAGGTCCAACAATTATTGATCAGGAAATGTATCATTTTTATGATAACGAACACATGATGGGATTCAAATTGACGAATTCCGGACTGCAAATGATATTAGATATTGAAGTTCCAAACACCATCGCATCCCATTTTCCGGATATTATTCATCCTTTTTTAGCAAAAAATAATTTAAAAATTGAAGAGATTGACCACTTAATATTTCATCCAGGAGGAAAGAAAATTGTTCAAACCGTAGAAGAATTATTTTCTGATTTGGGAAAAAATATTGATGCAACCAAAGAAGTTTTGAGGTTGTACGGTAATATGTCAAGCGCGACCGTTTTATATGTTTTAGAACGAATTATGGACGAAAAACCGAACAAAGGAGAAAAAGGTATTATGTTGAGTTTTGGACCAGGATTTTCAGCGCAACGTGTTTTATTAGAATTTTAAAGATGACAAATCAAGAAATTTTAGATAATTTACCTTATTCAAAACCTTTTCATTTTGTGGACGAAATTGTTTCCATATCCGAAAATGGAGTAGAAGGCACTTACTTTTTTGATGAAACATTAGACTTTTATAAAGGACATTTCAAACATAATCCTGTAACTCCAGGCGTTATTTTGACAGAGACAATGGCACAAATTGGAGTGGTTAGTTTAGGGATTTATTTGCTAAATAATAAGTTTAGTAAAAATAGTGTAATAGCTTTGACATCAAGTGAAATAGAGTATTTAAAACCTGTTTACCCAAATCAAAAAGTGAAAGTGATTTCTGAAAAAATATACTTCAGATTTAATAAATTAAAGTGCAAAGTTTCGATGGTCAACGAAGCAAGCGAAGAAGTGTGTCGTGGTACAATAGCAGGAATGATAATTTCGTAAAAAATGAAAAGAAGAGTCGTTATTACAGGAATCGGAATTGTGGCTCCAAATGGGGTCGGGAAAGAAGCATTTCGTATTGCTTTAGAAAATGGCGATTCAGGAATAATGTTCGATGCTCAATTAGCAGATTTGAAATTTTCGTGTACCGTTTCAGGAAAACCGCAATTAACAGATGAGTATATCAGTACCTTTTTTACGGATTTAGAACTCAGAAATTTTAATGCTTCGGGCATTTTATACGGTGTAATTGCTGGAATGCAAGCTTGGAAAGATGCGGGACTACCGATATCTTCCGCTGAAAAACCGGATTGGGATAGTGGAACCATTTTTGGCTCCGGCACTTCTGGAATAGATAAATTTAGAGAAAGTATTTATAAAATTGACGATTTGCAAACACGTCGTTTGGGAAGTACGGTTGTGGCGCAAACCATGAACAGTGGCGTGAGTGCTTTTCTAGCAGGAAAATTAGGTTTAGGGAATCAAGTGACGACCAATTCTTCCGCGTGTACAACGGGAACCGAAAGTCTATTAATGGCTTTTGAACGTGTTCAATCAGGGAAAGCAGTACGAATGTTAGCAGGAAGTACGAGCGATTCTGGACCTTATATTTGGGCAGGTTTTGATGCAATGAAAGTGTGTACTTTTAAGCACAATGAAAATCCCGAACAAGCGTCAAGACCAATGAGTGCATCAGCGTCTGGTTTTGTTCCTTCAAGTGGTGCAGGAGCATTTATTGTCGAAGATTTAGAAACGGCCTTAGCTAGAAATGCTACGATTTACGCGGAAATTCTTGGTGGAAATGTCAATTCTGGCGGTCAAAGAGGTTCAGGAACAATGACTGCCCCAAATGCAGAAGCCGTTCAGAAGTGCATTAAAAATGCTATCCTAGATGCTGGAATTGAAGCAATTGAAATTGACGTTATTAATGGTCATTTGACTGCAACTTCTAAAGACGCGTTGGAAATTGAAAATTGGACTATTGCATTAAATAGAAGTGGAAGCGATTTTCCCTACATTAATTCTCTAAAAGGAATGGTGGGTCATTGTTTGTCAGCCGCGGGAAGTGTTGAACTTGTTGCTTCTATTTTAGAAATTCACCATCAATTTATTTTTCCATCAATCAATTGTGCTGACTTAAATCCGGAGATTTTAAAACTAATTACGGCAGAAAAAATACCACATGAAACAATTTATCAACCGATTGAAATCTTAGCAAAAGCGAGCTTTGGATTTGGAGACGTGAACGGTTGTGTAATCTTAAAAATATATAAGAATGAATAAAATAGACCAATTAAAGGAAATTATTAAACCTTATGTTCCAAATAGGGAACGGCTTGAACATCTGACTCCTGAAACTGATTTTATTAAAGATTTAGCGATAAATTCGGCTAATTTGGTTGATATTATTTTAGATATCGAAGAGCAATTTGAAATCACAATAGACAACGATGGTATGGAAAAAATGATGGATGTGAAATCTGCCTTAGCTATTATTGACGAAGAGTTAGCTAAAAAATGATTGGGAACGACATTGTAGATTTGCAACTGGCTAGCGTCGAAAGCAATTGGCGGAGGCCAAAATTTCTAAATAAAATTTTCACTGGAGATGAACAAGATTTTATAAAGCAATCCGCTAATCCTGAAATCGAAATTTGGAAATTGTGGAGTAGGAAAGAGGCAGCCTATAAAATCTATAATCGGGAAACAGGAATTCGGGGTTTTTTTCCGTGGAAATTAGCATGTAGTTTGGAAGAAAATGATATTGCAAGGAATAGTGGAGTAGTAGCGATCAATGCAAAACAGTATTATACCAATACAGAAATTACTGAAAATTATATTTATACGATTGCTGTAAATTCAATTTTAAATTTTGAAAAAATTACTGAAGTACATCAGCAGCAAAAAATTATTAAAATTAATGGAATACCTTTTCTTGAAAATTACTTACAACCACTATCTATTACGAATCACGGCCGGTTTGAACGAAAAATTACTTTAATCGATTCGTAGGTATTTTTTCAATTTCAAAAAACACAGTCCCATTGCATACGCTTCTTCAATAGTTGAATCGGTATCGTTTTTAGGTAATTTTAAAGCTTGTGCAATTTCTTCAATGGTGAACTTCTTATCATCGCTGGATTCTTTCCATTTTTTGAACATAATTTCTAAATCAAACGCTTCGTTCCGGAGCTTTCCACAATCCATTTTTTCTAAGCCGACATAAATTATTTCCAAATCAAAATCGACACGATGACCGATGATGGTTGCGTTTCCGATGTATTCAACTAGTTTTTGTAAACCTTCCGATTGAGGTGATTTAGGCATTTTAGACTCAATAATAAACTCATTAGAAAAACCATTATCATGATTGTAAATGTATTGCAGCAGAATAATTTCAAATGAATCTCTAATCACCAACTCATTATTAACAACCGCGACGCATCCAATAGTCAAAATCACATCTTTCTGTGGGTTTAATCCAGTTGTTTGAACGCTTAAAGTAACGTAACGTGCTGATTTTTCTTCTTGCAGTTGCAAATAAGTGTTCCAAAATTCAGGATATTTTTTATTTTTTAACCAGTCAAGCATATTACATAAAATAAGTAAGTTGAAATTTATTCTTAATAACCTCTTCCAATTCCTTCATTGGAGCAAATGCACTTCTCAGCTTTTCACGGTCTGATTTTGAAAGTTCTTCTAATAAAATATACTGTCCAGTACTGTTGTTTTTCAATCCTTCTTTTGTTCTTAATTTGGAGAAAAACATAAACGCTTCCGCAGCATTTAAGTAAATATCAGCATATTTGGGTTCAATCATTGCCAGTTGTTTAAATCTTAAAAAAGTATTATTTATACCTTTAATTTTATGACTCATTGTGAGCAATCGAGCGGCATCGACTAATGGTAAAATAGCGCGGTTTTTAATGTCAAATAAATTTTTATGAGCACCTTCTTCCTCGACGTTGAACTGCTTGAAAAAAGTAAATGGAGCTGGTTTTTTTAAGGTTTCGGCACCTAAATAAGCGTAAAACTTTTTAGCATTTTCTAAGTTTTTAAAGACGACTTCGTTAAGTTGTTCTTCAATTTCAATAGCACCAAAAGCTAATTCATAATCGAAAAATAAGGTCGCAATCACATTTGATTTTTCGCCGGGAAAATTCATCCATAAATTAAACTGGTTGACCCATTCTGTATACGATTTACACCAATCGGGATTACTGGCCAAATACGGAAGAGTAGTAGCATTGTACCCTACGACTTCTAATATTGCAATCACTTTCTTCGCAAGTCGCAAAAAATATTCTTTCACCATTAAATTGTTTTCCGCTGCTACATCTTCGTATACAAGAAAACTATTTTGATCTGTAAAAAGCAATTGTTCCTTACGTCCTTGACTACCAATGCTGAACCAGGAAAAACGAACAGGTGCAGAACCTAACTCTAAGATGGTCAAATCAATGGCGCGTTTAATTAAAGCATTATTTACTTCTCCTGCAATCGTATTTATATGCGAAAGGGGAATTTTTTTCTGAATTGAATTCTGAATAAAATCTTCAAATTTAATTCGGATTTTATGTAAAGCGATCGCATTTGGAGCTCGTTTTATTTCCTTAATCAAAACACCAGGATTACTTGCTTGTGCAAAAATCAGATCTTGCTGCGAAATGACTCCTACAATTCCTGTTTTATCAGTGCCATCACTGGTTACGCATAAATGAGTTACATTATTTTGCAACATCAGCAACTGTGCTTCCGCTAAAGAAGTATTCTCCGGGACCGTAATCACTGGCGAAGACATAATTTTTTTTACTAATGCGGTTATAGTAAAACGTCCAGTCGCAATTTTAGAACGCAAATCAACATCGGTAACAATACCAATCGGCAGATTACTTTCATGAATCAAGGCCGAACCTACTAAGGAATCACTCATCTTTTGTGCGACTTCTTGAACGGTTTCTTCCGAATGTACAAGAAGCGGACTTTTATTGTATTCTAAAGATTGAAAAAATTGAATTTCGCTTTGCGTTTCATAGGTTTTGCCTCCTTCATTTGTAAAACCCAATCCTAAATTTTCAGTAGAATCAGAAGACGATGAAGCAAAATTTTGCAATAAAAAATCTAGAATTTTTGTATTATTAGCTATAAAGGGTTTAAACGCGAAAACTGGAATGGCAAAAATAATTGAGTCTTGAATTGCTTTAGCATTAGTTGCATAATTATTTTTGGCAAAAAAAGGACGTAAGCCAAAAACTTCTCCAACTGCAGGTTTGTCAATTAGATTTTCTTCTGCATCGCTAATTAATGAAATGTGCATCAATCCAGAAGCTACAACGTAAAACCGATCGTGTAGTTTATCACCAATTTTAAAAATCGTTTCGTTCTTATCTATAGTCAAAACGTTAACAGACAAAGAAATAGCATACAGATCTTCGGCAGACAGTTCTGAAAATGGAGTATAGAACGATAAAAATTCAGAAATACGAGATGCTAAACTGTTGGTCATATAAATAATAAAGTTTAAAATTAAGCAATATTTACTGCATTTGAAAGGTTTTAAATCGAATTATTTTGAACTAAAAATATATTTCTTCGCCGATAAAACACCTCTTTTATTAGATGAATTTTATAAAAATTTGAACGCTATAATATTGTAAAAGAGCTATTTATTGAAGAAGATAAACTTTAAGACAACAAGCAATAGGCTGAAGATCTAAAGTACAATGAGGTCTTAAATTAAAAAATCCTAAACTACTCTTTACAAGTTGTTTAGGATTTTATTTTGTGACCTTGACTGGATTCAAACCAGTAACCTCTTGAGCCGTAATCAAGTGCGCTATTCAGTTGCGCCACAAGGCCTTTATTCCGGGTGCAAATATAAGGAAATATAAGTATCACGCAAACTAAAATTAGAAATAAATCCAACTTAAGAAACTAAATAAAAATAGAGCTCTGATTATCAATCGTTTTAAATCTAAAATATAAGTAATTATTTTACTGAGAATCAACTTATCCCAACGCTCGGGTAGTTACAAAGTACTTCCAAGCAATAATTGCCTTTTGAAGTTTCGTGGCTTTTCCTAAATCGAGTTGCTCTTTTGTATAATTTGGCAAAAGAACTTTGTTGATTTTTGCAAGTATTTTGAACATATCATTTTCATTTAAAGATAAAAAAAATGCAGGAAGTTCCTGCATTTTAAAATTATAAAAATCTTCGACTATTCTGAGATGCTGATTTCAAACATTTTGTCCCAGTTTTTTCCAGTTACAAAGAAGGTTTTGGTTTTCGCATTATAAGCAATACCATTCAATACATCTAAGTCGGGATGCTGCGTAACTTTAGATTTTAAATCTTTCAAATCTAAAATAGCTTCTACCGCACCAGTTTGTGGATTAATTTTAGCAATGGCGTCGCGCAAATATACATTGCCATAAATTCGATCGTTCACCCATTCTAGCTCGTTTACATTTTTAACCTTATTAGCACCAATATAAATATTAATGTAATCGATTTCCTTAAACGTTTCTGGATTTACAATCCAAATCTTCTCACTTCCGTCTGACATGTAAAGATTTTTACCATCATTAGTCAATCCCCAACCTTGCATTTTTTCTTTAAAATAGGGAAATGATTTCAAACGCTTGAATGTATCTGCGTCATAAACAAAGGCGGTCATTTCTGTATAGGTCAGTTGTACTATCTTATTATTTAAAACGGTCATTCCTTCGCCAAACATTGCATTCTCTAAATCAACTTGTTTGTACACTTTACCCGTTTTGTAATCCGTTTTTCTCAAACTTGAGATGCCTCGAATTCCTGTTCCGTTTCCAGCGCCATTTCCAGTACTTTCATATAAAGTATCTCGGTAAAATTCTAAACCTTGTGTATAGGCTTTCACATCGTGAGGATAGGTATTTAAAATTTTGTAGGTCAATAATTTGGGTTGAATATCAGAAATCATTTCTACACGGGAACTCGTTTCATTTGCTATTCCTTCACTATATACGATTGCTTTAATTGCAACATATCCTAACTTTTGATTCTTCCATTGGTATTCAAAAGGCGTAGCATCTTTCTTTGAAACCACTTTCTTATCGTTTAGAAAGTACACAATACTATCGATTTTGACGTTTTCTGCGTTGTCAATTTGAAGTTTTAAGGCGTCATTTGACGTATATTGACTCTTTAATTCCTTTTGATTGAAGCTAAATGAATTTGTTTTACTCTTTTTTGAACCATCACAGTTCACTAATACGCTACCTAAAATTATGAGGGCGAATAACTTAAGATTTTTCATGATTTGAATTAAATTTTAAACAATATACAAACTTAATTAATATAGTAATTTGCATTTGCAAAAATACAAAAAGATTGTATATTTGCACCGGCAAGTCCTACACGACCAGCTCCTGCAGACTCCCCCAGGGTGGGAACGCAGCAAGGGTACGTGGTTGAGCGGTGCGATGTAGGTAGCTTGCCACTTTTTTATTTTCAATTCAGTATCTTCCCTTTGGAAGATTTTTTTATTTTTAGACGAATTGATTTTGGAGCTTTTTCCTGCTATTCGTTTCAATCTTTTATTTTCTAAAGAAAAAAATAAAAGGATTTCCACTGCTATCAGGGCTATGTCCAAATTTGAACTTAAAAATTTATTTTCATAAAAAAAATAAAATGTCAAAAGTTGTATTAATCACAGGTGGATCTTCAGGAATCGGTAAAGCAATTGGTGAGTTTTTGCACCACAAAGGTTTTACGGTTTACGGCACAAGTCGGAATCCCGAGCGAATTTCTAATGCTATTTTTCCTTTATTGCAACTTGACGTCAGAAATGCTGAAAGTATTCAAGCTGCAGTTGCTCAAATTATTAAGATATCGGGTAGAGTAGATGTGGTAATCAATAATGCGGGTGTTGGAATTACAGGACCTTTGGAGGAAATTCCAATGCAAGAAATAAAAAACAATTTTGAAACTAATTTCTTTGGACCAATAGACGTTATGAAAGCAGTTTTGCCCCAAATGCGTTTGCAAAAATCGGGATTAATAATCAATATTACTTCAATCGCAGGATATATGGGTTTGCCTTACCGAAGCGTTTATTCGGCTTCAAAAGGCGCCTTGGAGCTAATTTCTGAAGCTTTACGAATGGAAGTAAAGTCTTTTGGGATTACGATTACAAATGTTGCACCAGGAGACTTTGCAACCAATATCGCTGCTGGTCGTTTTCATGCACCATTAATTAAAGGTTCCGCCTATGAAAAAACCTACGGTAAAACACTTGCCACCATGGATGAACATGTGACTCAGGGAAGTAATCCAAATGAAATGGCGGAAGCTATTTTTAAAATCATCCAAAGTCCTTCCCCAAAAATCCATTATAAAATCGGTTCCTTTTTACAGAAATTTTCTATTGTATTAAAGCGCATTTTACCCGACAAGCAATATGAAAAAATGTTGATGAAACATTATAAATTGTAAGTAATGCAATGCTTTTTGATTACGTGCTTAAAGTTCTTCATCTCTGAAAGTTTAATTTAGGAGCAACAAATATTCTAAGAGGAATCTTTTTAATTCTTTAGAAATTAGTTTTGAAAATATTTTTCTATTTTTTATACATTTTCACGATTACTATAAAGTGCGGAAAGGTAATAGAAGCTAGAAAAGAGAAAAATAAAGCGTCAAAAATGATCATATCTTTTGATACGAAATAAAGAATAAAAACACCTACTAAAGAAACGATCCAATACCAAAATGCCGATCTAAAATACTTTTTGAAGTTCTCAACATTATAAGAGCCGTACATAAATTTTATTTGATCGTACAGCGAAGGAATGCTGTGCCATAAAATAAAATAGATGGCAAAACCTAAAATCAAACTTGCTGCCTTAAAAATGATGCAAAGTATTAAAATGTAAAATGATTGCTCTATAATAGGAGATAAAATTTGCTTGTTTTGAACAACTAAGATGATTGCCGCAATTAGATACATTACGATTGCAGTTAGAAACAAAATCAGAAACTGCGTTTCAGTAATAGATAGTGCAGTAATCTTTAAAATAATCTTTTCGACTTCAACCGTGTTGAAATAAAAAATTGAACTCAAAATCAGTAATCCGTAACTGCATTGCATTACAATACTGATTACTTTATTAGAGTTTTGCAGGATTTGTTGCCAATTTTGCTCTCCAAAATGATAGGAACTTACTAAAATAAAAAGTATCAATGCGAAGAGCGGCACTTTCATAAAAAGTAGTACCGATAAAAGCACCAAAAGAACGTAAGCTCCTAAAATTTTTATAAAATTTACTTTTTTCACTTCTTCAATTTGATTAATCAACTGTAAGTCGTTCGCGCCATGTAAAATACCAAAGCTAAATATCAGACTCAAACCCAAGAGCATTTGAATTTCCACACTTAAATAAGAGGTCAACCATAACCCTAAAAAGCTTAAAAGTATAATTGTTTTATGTCTATTCTGCATGGAACATATTTTTGTTTAATTTATTTCGAAAATTATTAAACAAATATTAGTTTATTTTGTCTAATCTTTTGTAAATTTACTCAAACAAATTAATTTAATCTTTATAATTATGTCAAACTTTATGATTCTTTCGGCAGGTGTAGCGCGATTGCTACCAAATGATTATGTTGGGTTTACCTTTTTCGTAGGAAGTATGGCGATGATGGCTGCTTCTGCGTTTTTCTTTTTATCATTAAACCAATTTGATAAAAAGTGGCGAACATCGGTTTTAGTGTCAGGTTTAATTACGTTCATTGCTGCAGTACATTATTTCTACATGCGTGATTATTGGGAAGCATTCCAAGAATCGCCTACTTTCTTCAGGTACGTTGACTGGGTTCTAACCGTACCATTGATGTGTTTAGAATTTTATTTAATTTTGAAAGTTGCAGGAGCAAAACAAAGTTTATTGTGGAAAATGATTTTCTACTCAATCGTGATGCTTGTTACCGGTTATTTGGGTGAAACGGTATTTAGCGATCAAGCAGCATTTTGGGGCTTCATTTCTGGACTTGCTTACTTTGCAATAGTTTATGAAATATGGTTAGGTGAAGCGTCCAAATTAGCGAAAGCTGCTGGAGGAAACGTTTTACAAGCACACAAAATTTTATGTTGGTTTGTATTAGTAGGTTGGGCTATTTATCCTTTAGGATATATGTTAGGGACAGACGGTTGGTACACAAGTGTTCTTGGTAAAGGTAGTGTAGATGTAGCCTACAATATTGCTGATGCAATTAACAAAATTGGTTTTGGTTTGGTAATTTATACCTTAGCGGTGAAGTCTACTACCACAACGCATGTTAATGTATAATTTTTACTAAATGTAAATTAGAGGAAACCGTTTCAAAAACTGAAACGGTTTTTTTATACCGTTTTTTAAGGGCTAAAATCACAATTCATTTCTTACTTTTGTATTTCAAAACAAGGTATAATTAAATAAATATAAAAGATGAAGTTTTTTATCGACACAGCAAATTTAGCGCAAATTAAAGAAGCCCAATCATTAGGAGTTTTAGATGGCGTAACTACGAATCCATCTTTAATGGCAAAGGAAGGAATCACCGGGAAAAATAATATATTAAAACATTACGTGGATATCTGCAATTTGACGGAAGGCGAAGTCAGTGCTGAAGTAAACGCAATTGATTACGACGGAATGATTCGCGAAGGAGAAGAGTTGGCTGAACTGCATCACCAGATTGTTGTAAAACTACCAATGACAAAAGACGGTATTCGTGCTTGTAAATATTTTTCAGATAGAGATATTAAAACAAACATGACGTTAGTGTTTTCAGCGGGTCAAGCTTTGTTAGCTGCGAAAGCTGGTGCAACATTTGTGTCGCCATTTATAGGCCGACTTGATGATATATCTACGGACGGTTTAAATTTGATCCAAGAAATTAGAGAGATCTATGACAATTACGGATATGAAACCCAAATATTAGCAGCTTCTGTTCGGCATACCATGCACATTATCAACTGTGCGAAAATTGGTGCAGATGTAATGACTGGACCACTTTCAGCAATTGAAGGACTATTGAAACACCCGTTAACGGATATTGGTCTAGCTCAGTTTATTGCTGATTTTGAGAAAGGAAATAAATAAAAAATTTCAACTCATAAAAAAATGCGATTCTCAAAAGAATCGCATTTTTTATATAAACTATTTTAAAAAATTATTTCATAATCGTCTGTTTTCGATCCGGACCGACAGAAACAATTTTTATTGGAATCTGTAATTCATCTTCAATAAACTGAATGTATTCTTTCAATTCAACAGGAAGTTGGTCATAAGTAGTCATTCCTGTCAAATCTGCTTCCCAACCTTTAAAAGATTTGTAAATTGGAGTCACATTTTCTTCTTCAATATTATAAGGTAAATGTGAAATTTCATTTCCTTTATAATTGTATGAAGTTGCCACTTTTAAGGTATCAAATCCAGAAAGAACATCTCCTTTCATCATCATCAATTGCGTAACACCATTTACTTGAACCGCATATTTTAAGGCTACTAAATCCAACCAACCGCAACGTCTTTGACGACCTGTAACTGAACCAAATTCATTTCCTATTTTCGCCATTGCTGTACCCACTTCATCAAAAAGTTCAGTAGGGAAGGGGCCACTTCCAACACGAGTAGTGTAGGCTTTGAAAATTCCGTACACCTCGCCAATTTGATTTGGAGCAATTCCCAAACCAGTACAAGCTCCTGCAGCAGTTGTATTTGAAGAAGTTACGAAAGGGTACGTTCCAAAATCGATATCCAATAAGGAACCTTGAGCTCCTTCAGCTAAAATAGATTTTCCCGCTTTCTGAGCTTGGTATAAATATTCTTCGCTGTCAATGAAAGTTAATTTCTTCAAATCTTCAATCGATTCAAAAAATTCCTTTTCTAATTCAGCTAAGTTGTATTGAATGTTAACATTGTAAAAGTTAATCATCGCTTCATGTTTGTCAGCTAAAGCACGGTATCGTTCTTTGAAATCTGCTAATTCAATATCACCAACACGAATTCCGTTTCTACCGGTTTTGTCCATGTAAGTTGGACCAATTCCTTTTAACGTAGATCCAATTTTTGCTTTTCCTTTAGCAGTTTCTGAAGCGGCATCAAGTAAGCGATGCGTAGGCAAAATTAAATGTGCCTTTCTAGAAATAATTAATTTGGAAGTGATATCAAGATTGAATTTAGCCAATCCTTCGATCTCTTTTTGAAAAACGACTGGATCAATTACAACACCATTTCCAATTACATTTATTGATTTTTCGTGAAAGATCCCAGAAGGAATTGTTCGTAAAACGTGTTTGATGCCGTCAAATTCTAATGTATGTCCTGCATTTGGTCCACCTTGGAAACGGGCAATAATATCGTACTTTGAAGTAAGAACGTCAACAATTTTTCCTTTGCCTTCGTCGCCCCACTGCAATCCTAATAATAAATCTACGGTCATTATGTATGTGTTAGTTGTTTGTTTTTAAAGTAGAAGTGAAGTAGTTATTCACTTATTTGAGTATTGTTCTCCTCATTTTTAACTGCATAAAAATACAGGGAATGATTGATGACCTTAATATTGAACACTTCCTCAATTGTTTGCTTAATAATTTGAATCCTTGGATCACAAAATTCGATCACCTCACCAGTATCGGTCATGATAATATGATCATGCTGCTTGTCAAAGTATGATTTTTCGTAATGTGCTTGATTTTGACCAAATTGATGTTTTCGCACCAAGGCACAATCTAACAAAAGTTCAATAGTATTATACAAAGTCGCTCGACTGACGCGGTAATTTTTATTTTTCATTTTGATGTACAGATTTTCTATATCAAAATGTTCTTCGCTATCATATATCTCTTGCAAAATTGCATAACGTTCAGGCGTTTTGCGATGGCCTTTGTGCTCAAGGTATTTTGTAAAAACATTTTTTACAATTTCCTGATTTTTATTATTGTCAACTGATATAAGTGTCATATCCTGCAAAGATAACGAATTAGTTTTAATGTTGAAAGAGTAGCTCAAATAGGGAAATCATTTTTCTATAAATTTGAACGTATTATAGCAATTATTTTACATTCTATTTTACATAATATAAATTATGATTCATTTATAATATTTAGGAATTAGGCATCTTTTTCCTTTTTTAGTAAATACACTGTAAATACGCATCCCTTATTTGGGAATCCTACCGCTGTTATAAAACCTTTATGATTGTCAACGATTTTTTTGCATATCGCTAGGCCTAATCCGGTTCCTTTGTAAATTTCTTCCGTTGGTAAACGTTTGAATAAAATAAATAATTGATCAGCATACTTTTGTTCAAAACCTATTCCGTTATCCGTAATCGTTATTTTGTGGTATTCTGCACCTGTAATCGTTTTGTCGTTAATTACATCAGAATCAAGAGTCTCGAGCTTTACAGCGATGTTTGGTTCAACACCTATTTTAACATATTTTAAAGCATTGGAAATCAAATTAATAAATAACTGTTGGATTTGGAATCGCGTTCCTGAAATAATGGGAAGTTGATCTACAGTGATCTTCGCATTCTTTTCTTCAGTCGTAAAGGCTAATTCTTCTTGTATTTCGCTTAAAATAAAATTTAAATCTACTTCTTCAAACACCCGACCGGCTTTTAACGTTCGCGTATATTCGACCAAGTCAGTCATTAAATTTTGCATGCGTGCGGAAGCAGCTTTAATTTTTTCAAAATAAGTAACGGTCGTTTCTGATGCAGATTCTAAGAATTCTTTACTTTCTATTCTTGAGATAAACATCTGTATTTTGCGCAACGGCTCTTGTAAATCGTGACTAATGATGTTATTAAAGGATTCTAATTCCGAATTAATACTAACTAATTTTGCATTATTTTCTTCTAATTCCTTTGTTTTCGTCATCAACTCTGAAATATCTTGATTCACACCAATTTTTACCAATTCACCTTTAGAATTATTTAAAAATTTACCAGTAGAAACCATGTGTCTGATAACGCCATCAGGCAAAAGATAACGGTACCACAATGTAGTAGTTTCTTTATTTAAAAAAGACTCTTTATGCAATTTTACAACGGCTTCTCGATCTTCAGGATGAATATAATTCATTACTTCTTCCACTGTAAATTCACGTTCACGTGGCTCTAAATTTAACATTCGATAGAAATTATCAGAGATGATAAATTTATTTTGAACTGTATTTATTTTCCAACTACCAAAACCCGCAACCATTTCAGCATTGCTGAGCGTTTCATTCATGAACAATATTTCGTCATTGATTTTACGCAATTCGTATAAATCTTCATTCATCTTTACATAAGATAATATGAAAATAACAAGCGAAATTAACGCGATTAAAAACCCGGAAGTTTTGGCATTATCAATTCGTATATCATAATTATCATTATATATTCTAATCTGTGATTCAAGATACGTACTGTAATTACTGATACTTCTATTCAAGGCAATTACGGAAGAATTGAAAACACCAGCTCTATTCGTATGACTATTTGTAAATAACTGATTTTTAGCATTATTATACTCGTGAACTAATTCTTTAATTCTAGCATTTCGATCCAGTACTTCTGCATCAATGTCATTTAAAAGATTGTTTTTTTCTAAAAATGTGTTGATATAATTGACGTCTAAATTTGTCTTTTGTGGGGACAGATTAAAGTTTAGTACTTGTGTTTGCGCAAAATAACTGTCGCGTTCTATTTCAGATTCTAAATGCAAAATATTCACATTGGCCGTATTGTACATCACAATTCGATGCTTGTACTCTTTTAAATCATCCATTTGAAAATAAAACATGGTAATTAAATAACCAATAGAGAAGATAGAAATCCCCAAGGCAATTTTAAGCATCGTCAAATGATTGAATTTTTTTAAAAATTTCATAAATTATAGGCTTAAAAAAAACGTTTCTTTATTCAATCCGTCTGTGTGGTACTGCCAGTTAATATTTAAAACATGATGAATTGCCTTCTTTAAAAGGGAAAAATCCGAAGGTTTTTTTATAAAAATATTTGCACCATTTGTAAATGTCTCTTCGATATCTTCCTCTGAATTTGAAGTCGAATAAATTGCGATCACTAGATTCTTAAATTTCGCATGTTCCCGGATTTCTTTCAAGCACTCTAAACCTGATTTACAAGGCATATTGATATCTAAAAACAATATATGCGGAAGCAACGTGTCGGGATGATGCAAATAATCCATTAATTCAGAACCATTTTCAAAAACTTTTAGATCGTTTTGCACTTTTAATTCTGTCATTGCCTCCTTAAAAAAAAGACGGTCGTCAGCATCATCGTCACACAGCAAAATGTTCATTTGCGAATGTGTAGTATCCATATTTTTACTCTTTATGCGTTTTGTGAAAGTTCCCGTCTTTTATCTACAATTCTCTTAAATAAAGAAGGTGTTAATCCCGTCACTTTTTTAAATTGTGCCGATAAATAAGCGACACTGCTGTAATTTAATTTATAGGAAACTTCAGTTAAAGTCAAACCATCTTCTACAATCAGCTTTTTAGCACGTTCAATTTTTTGAATAATGATGAAGTTTTCAATCGAAGTATACGTGTATTCTGAGAAGACATTAGCAATATAGCCGTAACTCAAATTCAATTGATCTGCTAAATAATTCGAGATGGTCGTTGTAGGAAGTTTGTCTTTTTCATAGATCATATCAATAATGGTGTCTTTAATGCGTTGAACCAACTGACTTTTTTGATTATTGATAATTTCAATTCCGTAACGTCCTATGTTGCTTTGCAACAGGCTAAATTGTTCGTCTGTTACGGAATCGCTTATTTCGATTTCGCCAAATTCCATCAATTCATACTTAATCTGCAACGCTTCTAATTGTTCTTGCAAAATCACGCGGCAAGCTAGATTAATATCATATTTTATGTACAGTTTCATCTTATTTTTGGTTTAAGTTATAAATATATAAAATTTGTTGTTCTTACTAAATCAAAAAGCGAAAATATCACTTTTGATATTCTCGCTTTTTTTTGGAGGTAGTAAAAATACTTCTCTTTTTTAATTGTCCAAATTTCCTGATAATATTGAATTATAAAGTTATACTATTTTCAAAATAGTTTATACTTTATAAATAGCCTTACCTAATTTCTTGTTTGTTAGGGCGAATAATCATCCGGTACGACTGATCTTTTGCAAAATAAGCAACCATCCAATTGTAAAAAGTTTTAAATCGATTTCTGTAAGTAATCAGCGAAATCAAGTGAATAAATAACCATACCATCCATGCAAAGATTCCTTTAAAGTGCATTTTAGGTTTCGGAATATCAACAACTGCTTTATTTTTACCAATAATCGCCATCGAGCCTTTATCATTATAAACAAAAGTATTTAGCGGTTTGTTTTTAAGCATAAAAAGAAAATTCTTAGCTAAATTTTTTCCTTGTTGAATGGCAACTTGTGCTACTTGAGGATGTCCATCTGGGAAATTTGCATCAGTTGTCATTATTGCGGTATCACCAATAGCGTAGATGTTTTGTGTTCCATTTACACGATTGTACCCGTCCGTTGCCATTCGTCGTCCACGACCGTAACTTTCTGCTGAAATACCTTCAAATTGTTTTGCAGAAACTCCAGCAGCCCAAATTAAATTTTTAGTCGCAATTGTTGCTCCATCAGCAAAATAAACTAGGTCATCTTTAAAATCGGTAACTCGGGTATTCAACTTGACGACCACTCCCATTTTTGTCAAGGCCTCATAGGTATCTTTTTGAGACGCTTCCGACATTGGCGAAAGCAACGCGTTTCCACCGTCTACTAAATATAAATTACTTGCCGCAGTTTCTAATTCGGGATATTCTTTTCGTAAAATTCCATTTCGCATTTCAGCTAACATTCCCGAAACCTCTACTCCTGTTGGTCCTCCTCCTGCTACAACAACTGTCAATAATTTACGACGTTCCCGAATATTCTTCGTCAAAACTGCTTTTTCCATGTTTTGTAAAAGTCGGTTTCGCATTTCAATCGCGTCCGTAAGCGTCTTCATAGGAATGGCATTTTTTTGCACATTTTCCATTCCAAAGTAACTCGTTTCCGCTCCGGATGCAAAAATTAATCGGTCGTAAAATAATTCACCATTACTAAGAATCACTTTATTTTCAGCTTGGTTGACACTTAAAACTTCGCCCAATCTAAATTGTAGATTTTTCTTTCCGGCAAAAAATTTTCGAAAAGGATAACTAATACTCGATGGTTCCAAATAAGCGGTTGCTACTTGGTATATTAAAGGCGGAAAAAAATTATAATTGTTTTTATCTATTAGTGTTACTTGAATATCAGGAACATTGGTCAGTTCTTTTGCCAAATTAATTCCGGCAAACCCACCTCCTACTATAACTATCTTCATTTCTGTGTATTTAAAGTTTTGAAAATGTGATTTTTACATAAAAAATCTTCATTGCCTTAAAATTACAGCTTTTTATAATCTTAAACTATTTGCCTCCACATTTTATAAAAAGTTTATGAATAACCCAACACCTTTTGTAGCTCAAAGTTTTTTTGCATCACTTACCTTTGCACGCTCAAAATAAAAACAAATTCATGGACAAGAAAAAATATGTCTCGCTGGTGTTGGTTCTCGGAAGTTTAACGGCTCTAGGACCTTTTTCTATCGACATGTATTTACCAGGTTTTACAGGAATCGCAGAAGATTTGAATACATCAGTGAACAATGTTTCACTCACTTTATCAAGTTATTTCATCGGAATTTCTGCAGGTCAATTGCTTTATGGACCATTGTTAGACCGTTTTGGTAGAAAAAAACCGTTATATATTGGCTTACTCGTTTACATTTTAGCTTCATTGGCTTGCTATTTTGTAACTTCAATTGACTACTTCATTGGGTTGCGTTTTATTCAAGCCGTAGGAAGTTGTGCAGCTTCTGTTGCTGCAATGACAATGGTTCGCGATTTATTTCCAATTAAAGAAATCCCAAAAGTATTTGCAAAATTAATGTTGATTCTAGGGCTTTCGCCAATGTTAGCGCCAACACTTGGTGGTTACATTACAGCAGATTTCGGTTGGCACATGGTTTTTCTAGTGTTGACATTCATGGGAATCGCAGTTTTACTAGCGTCAAAATTTTTGCTGCCAAGCACGTATCAACCAGATACGACGATTTCGTTAAAACCTAAACCGATTATTAGCAACTTTCTATCGGTAATAAAGCAGCCTCAATTTTACACGTATGCGTTTACAGGAGGTATCGCATTTTCCGGATTGTTTACTTATGTAGCAAGTTCACCGGTCATATTTATGGACATTTTTGACGTCGATGAAAAAGTATATGGCTGGATTTTCGCTTTTCTATCGATCAGTTTTATTGGTACAAGTCAGTTAAACTCTTATTTATTGCGGAAATATACGAGCGAACAACTTATTGGAATTGGTTTAAAATTACAAGTGCTGGTAAGCATTGTTTTTGCTATAGGAATTTTCTACGACTTTTTTGATTTATACGGCGTGATCGCTATGTTATTCCTGTTTTTAGGATGCTTAGGTTTTTGCAACCCAAATACAACAGCATTGTCATTAGCTCCATTTGAAAAAAATGCAGGAAGTGCTTCAGCCGTTATGGGTGCTGTTCAGATGGGATTGGGTTCTTTAGCTTCTGTAGCGGTAGGGATTTTTGTAACAGATTCTATTTTTCCCGTTACAATGATTTTTATAGGATCTTCTATTTTGGCCTTACTGATTTTACACTTTGGCAAAAAGAATATTACGAATGAAAATTTACAGAAGACGTATTAATCGTCTTCTGCAAAGATTTTCTCTCGGTATTTTTTACCTATTAATAGAGTAAGTTTTAATTTGTAATCTTCCACAAGCCATTCGCGGTAGTTTTTACTGCAATGACTTAAACAATTGGAATAACGTTTTATGCGGCATTCAATATCGTCGTGCAATTCTCTCGCTAAAGCTTTTGCTTCATTCAGCGTTTCTGTATTATAAACACACATGATAGAATGCTGTTCAAGCGATTGGTCTAAAACCACTTTTGAACGTTCATTTTGAGCAATTGCTACTTTGTGAATTTCATCTACATCAAAATCAATATCAGGCGTATTTTTGAATTTAAGACGCAAGTCATGTGGCATTTGGTATTTAAAGTGCAGTTCAATTTCAGCGTCAGCCCGAAGGTTTTCTAGATAATATTCGGGTGATTTAAAAATATGTTGCCAGTTTACCGGTTCACTCCAAAGTCCAAAACGAGCGGCATTGTTTCCTAAATCAATTACGTTAAAAGTATTCTTATGGTCTAATTTCCTTGAACCCCGACCAATCATCTGGTAGTAAAGTGTCAACGATTTTGTCGCCCGATTTAAAATAATTGTTTCTACTGTAGGTTCGTCAAATCCGGTGGTTAAAATCCCAACAGAAGTCAAAATAGCATCAGGCGTTTTTTTGAACCAACTTAAGATTTCCTTTCGATCTTCGTTGTTGTGCGTGTTATCTAAATGTCGAATTTCATAACCAGCAGCTCTAAAAGTTTCATAAACATAAAGAGAAGTGCTGATTCCATTATTGAAAATAAGTGTTTTCTTACCGAGTGATTTTTCAGTATAGGAATGCAAAAGCATCTCTTGCATCACCATATTCGAATACAAATCATCTGAAGATTTTACCGTATAATCGCCATTGATTCCCACTTTCAGCGAACTTAGTCCTACATTATAAGTGTAAGTGACGGCTTTCGCCAAAAATCCTTTGTTGATCAATGACGTAATGGTGTCACCAATAATTAATTCATTATAGTTTTCGTTCATCGGTTTTTTGATGTTCGAACTCAACGGTGTCGCAGTTACTCCTAATATGAATGCATTGCTAAACGAACCAAATAATTTTCGGAACGAATTGTAATGGGCTTCGTCAATAATCACTAAACCAACATTTTCAATGGCAAGAAGCTCATCGTTCAGACGGTTTTTAAGGGTTTCAACCATCGCTACGAAACAAGAATAATCTTCTTGATCTTCCAGCAACTTAATTTTGCTATTGATTACTTTGTTTTTCACACCAAACCCTTTTAAGATTTTTGAAGTTTGTTTACAAAGTTCAATTCTATGGGTCAAAACCACTACTTTCTTGTCGTGGTATTCCAAGTAACGGCGGACGATTTCGGAGAAAATAACCGTTTTCCCACCACCGGTTGGCAATTGGTATAACAAATGATAATTGGGTGGCGTATTGTCCATTCTATCAAAAATGGCGTCAATGTCGCTTTTTTGATAATCGTAGAGAATTTTCTTTTCTTCTTTTACTGGAATGTTGTCGTTGTGTAGCATTAAATAGCGGTGGATTTTTGCAAAAATACGCTTAAATAAAGCTATAACACCAAAATTTAATTTTTTTTTGGTAAAAAATAAACTGTATACTAGTAATCGAGACGCTCTAAAATGGCATTAAATTCATACTGATTCGGCCATTTTTGCTTTATTGTAAGAGAAACAATATTATGTAAACGAATCTTAAAATCATCTAAAATACCTTTTTCAATCATAAAAGAAACACTTTGATTGAACGAATTCAGAAAGCTTTTGTAAAACGCTTCATTGTTTATTCTGTTGCTTTCTGAAAAAACTTGCGCAATTTCAATAGTATAAAGCATGACATCAGCAGTTACAAAAGCGTCTACTCCTAAGGATAAAAAATGTTTGATGATTTTCTGAGAAGTCGAACGCCGCGCTTTTGGACGCTTACTTTTGGTAGGAAAATATTCATTGCTGATTTTAATTTTAGCTTCACGCTGCAGCTTTTCCTCATTGGGATTGAAAACAAAATCATAGTATATTTTGACATCAGGAAATTTAGCATAGAGTTCAAGGATTTGCTCCTGGATTTGCTCTTTGCTTAATTCCGTTAAATATTTCTTTAAATCCCGCTTACTCATTGAAAGTTCTTAAAATCTGTAGTAGGTTTGTACTTGAAAAATCAATGATAATACTTATTTTTGTAAACCACAAGAGAAAAATATATGGAAGAAGGAGTAAAGTTCACACCCGCCGACAAGTACATTATCAATCCTGTTAATAGTTTCATTAGTAAATCAACAACTGGAGGAATCGTGCTGTTTGTTGCCGCGTTAATCGCGATAATATTAGCAAATTCACCACTTGCAGAATGGTACCATAACATTTGGGAACACAAAATAGGTTTATATTTTGACGGGCAAACCTACTTGAATTACTCTATTCACCACTGGGTAAATGATGGTTTAATGGCCGTTTTCTTTTTTGTGGTAGGTCTAGAACTCAAGCGGGAACTCATCGGAGGTGAATTATCCAACCCTAAAAATGCAATGTTACCTATAATTGCAGCAGTGGGTGGAATGGTAGTTCCTGCATTAATTTATACTTTTTTCAATTACGGAACAGAATCAGCTCACGGTTGGGGAATCCCGATGGCGACTGATATTGCGTTTGCATTAGGTGTTTTATATTTATTAGGAGATCGGATTCCGCTGTCTTTAAAGGTGTTTTTGACCGCGTTAGCAATTGTTGATGATTTAGGTGCGGTAATGGTTATTGCCATTTTCTACACGGCCGAAATTGATTATTTCATGTTGTTTACAGGGTTAGGATTCGTAGTTTTCTTGTTTTTAAGCAAAGCCTTTGGAATCAGAAATACGATTTATTACGCAATTATTGGAATTTTTGGAGTTTGGTTGCCGTTTTTACTTTCCGGAGTTCACGCAACAATTGCTTCGGTTTTAGTAGCATTTATGATTCCATCAGATTCTAAGATTAATGAAAATGCGTATGTTGAGCGAATCAAATTGTTTTTAAACCAATTTAGATATGCCGATCAAAATCAGAAAGTACCTACGTTAACGAGTGATCAACTTCATGTTCTAGAAGACATTCGGATTACTACAAAAGACGCGATGACGCCTTTGCAACGATTAGAACACAGAATGCATCCTTTTGTAAGTTTTGTAATCATGCCCATTTTTGCTTTGGCAAATGCCGGAGTTACTTTTTCAAACGATATACTAGCAGAAACAACAAGTAACGTAACTTTAGGAGTCGCTTTTGGACTAATTATCGGAAAAATACTAGGTGTTTTTGGTGTGTCAATGGCGGTTATTAAACTCAAAATTGCAAATATGCCGGAAGGATTAACACCGAAACATTTATTTGGAGTTGGGTTTCTTGCTGCAATTGGATTTACGATGTCCTTATTTGTAACCAATTTAGCTTTTACAGGACCAACACCTGAACTTGTAGCAGAACACCAATTGCAAGCAAAATTAGGAATCTTTATGGCTTCTCTTGTTGCAGGACTTATCGGATTTTTTATACTTAAAACAATTAAACCTAAAACACCAATTACTCAATAATAATGCTGAAAATTTTTAAAATAGTCGCGATTCTCGAAGGAATTTCTTACTTGGTTTTATTCGCAAATATGCTAGCAATTAAGCCCAATTATCCAGATTTGTACAAAACATTATTATACCCAATTGGGATGGCTCATGGTGTTTTATTCATTGGTTACGTAATTTTAGCGATACTTTTAAAGTACGAACAAAATTGGGATTGGAGTAAACTAGGAGTTATTTTAGTAGCTTCGCTTTTACCATTCGCCACTTTTTGGGTAGAAAAAAAATACTTATAAATGATTGATTCAAATATTGAGAAAGTGATTGATTTCACAGATGATATAATGGTAAAAGTGGGTTTTAATCCCACTTTTGCTTCTTATATGAGTGCTATAATTAACATCTTCGTCTTGCTGTTAGTTGCTTATTCAATATATTTAATTTGCATTTACACGTTCAATAAGGTCCTTAAATATGTGGCCTTAAAAACGAAAACAACCTTTGATGATTTATTGATTTCCAATAAAACAGCAAAGTATATCTCGCATTTAATTCCGCTACTTTTCGTGTATAAAGCGGTTCCTCTAATTCTGCAGAAGTTCATTCTTTGGGAAGGTTTTTTTGGAAAAATAATTGATATTTACATCGTCATATTAATTTTATTAATCATCCGAACTGTTTTTAACGCGCTTCGAGATCATTTAAAATTAATGCCGCGTTACAGCGACAAGCCAATTGACAGTTACATTCAAGTCATCATGATTGTGCTTTGGGTTTTTGGCGTTACGGCAATTATCTTAATGTTGTTTAATTTAAAAATTCAAACTTTATTCGCAACATTTGGTGCCATTTCCGCCATTGTACTGCTCATCTTCAGAGATACCATTTTAGGATTTATCGCGAGTATTCAAGTTTCTGTCAACGATATGGTTCGAATTGGCGATTGGATTACCATGGACAAATTTGGAGCAGATGGTGATGTTATTGAAATTAATTTGGCTACGGTTAAGGTTCGGAATTTTGACAATACAACTTCAACAATTCCCACCTACTCGCTTATTTCAGATTCATTTAAAAACTGGCGTGGAATGTTTAATTCTGATGGAAGACGAATCAAACGACACGTTTTAATTAAATCAAGTAGCGTTCGGTTTTTGCTTGAAGAAGAACTTGATGATTTGAAAAAAATTCAATTAATTTCAAATTATATTGATGAACGGCAAACTGAAATCGCAACATTTAATAGTTTACGTGCTGTGGACAAATCCTTGTTAGTCAATGGAAGAAACTTAACTAATTTTGGACTGTTTAGAAAATACATCAACGAGTATTTACAAAACTACCCGGGTTTAAATAAAAACATGGTTTTGATGTGTCGCCAATTGCAGTCGAATGAATTTGGTATTCCACTTGAGATTTATGCGTTTTCTGAAGATAAAACTTGGGTCAATTACGAATATATTATGGCGGATATTTTTGACCATCTGATCGCCAGTGTCGTTTATTTCGACCTTGAAATTTACGAATTACCTACCAGTAAGAGTTTGGTACAATTCGCTCGCGAGTCCAACAGACTTACTTAAAATAAAAAAAGGAAGTCGTTAGACTTCCTTTTTTATAAAGCAAGAATTTACAATTCTTCTAACTTTCTTTTGTTTCTCTTTTCTTTAATAAGTTCAATTACAGAACCTCCGAGCCAATAGGATACGAAGCTAACTAAAAAGAACATTAACCAAAATCCCATTGTCAGGACGGTTAAGAAAAGAAGGAAACCTAAATACTGTTGAAATTCAAACATGATTTTTCCGGAATTAGTGAATTTACGTCAAAAGTAACGCATATATTCAGATTTACCAATAGAATCAAGGAAATATTTCAAATAAATTGACTTTTTGAAAATAGTCAGAAATAGTCAAGCTATGTGAAAGGTAAGTGGTATTTTTGTTAAACATCTGTTGACCATTAGAACTAATCGAAAACAGTATGACTAAATTTAATAACCATAAATAATTATAACATGAAGCAGATTTTTATACTAGCAGTTACTGCTGCACTTTTAATGAGTTGTAAGGACGAAGTAAAAACGACAGAAACAGATAAAACAACTGTTATCGAACACGTTCAAACTACAGATGAAACTTCTGATGCAATTACATTAAATAACGGAGAACAATGGGTTGTAAACGAAGAGATGAAACCTTTCGTAATGAAAAGTGAAGCAATATTAGACGCGTACGTTAAAAATAACGGAACCGATTATAAAAAATTGGCACAAGACATTAAAGACCAAAATGATTTATTGATTAAAAGTTGTACAATGGAAGGTCCAAGTCATGATGAATTGCACAAATGGTTGCATCCACATTTAGAGCTTGTGGGTAAATTAGCGGAAACGGAAGACGCAGCGAAAGCAAAAGAAATGGTTGCCGAACTTCAGACTTCGTACCAAATGTATCACCAGTACTTTAACTAATAAATACATCTTATATGGAAGGAACACAAAAATTTACAGTCATTCACAGAATCTTACATTGGACGATTGCTTTTGTAATGCCTGTTTTATTTATTACTGGTTTTTTACGCATGTTTTGGCTCAATAAAAATGGAATGGCCGCGGTCATTGATAGTAAAACAGCCGCTTCTCCCCTGCCGAAAGAGGTCGTGACGGACATCGCTAAAACAATTCGTGCACCTATGTGGGAATGGCACGAACTTTTTGCAAACATCATGGTGGTTGCTTTTATTGCACGAATTATTTACATGATTGCAAAAGGAATTCGGTTTCCGAATCCGTTCCGTAAAAATAATTCCTTAAAAGAGAAATTACAGGGATTTGTATACATTTACTTTTATGTATTTGTGTTTATTTCAGCATTTACAGGGATTTGCATTCAGAAAGAATTCTTTACTGATTATGCCGATTTATTTGAAACCATACACAAATGGGGCTTGTATTGGTTTCCCATCTACATTGTTTTACACTTAGCGGGAATTGCAATCGCGGAAAATTCCAACAAAAAAGGTATTGCTTCAAAAATGATTGGAGGAGAATAAATATAATTTAACGTACGTATTATATTAAAGTCCCTTGGTATTCAGGGGACTTTTTTTTATGAACCCTAAAATGAGTAACTTCTGAAACCACTTCCTGACTAGGATGTGTTTACATATACAGGTTATGTACCTACTTTTCTAACTCTTTTGGACTATATTTTAAGAAATTTGTAGTTTTTCTGGAACACCGATTTAAAAAATTAGAGAAATCTTTTTAATTGTATCGGTTTGAATAAGTCCTTTTGTTTTTTTGGAGTTAAAATGTATATATTTGGGATTGTCAATAATATGAAAGCTGTATAAACTATTGTAGATTTGGCACTTGATAGCCATTATAACTCAAGCGACTAAAAAGCAATAATTTAATTTTTGGAATCGCGTTTCAGAAGCTTGGTGCTGGCTTTAGCGGAGAAAAAGTGCTTGTGATAGACTAGTAGTTGTTCGAGATTAATTAAGTTAAAAGTAATTTTAAAAAGTGCCGTTATTTGAAGTCATTACATTTAAAATATAATAGTAAGAAAATAATCAGTTCTATCTTTTTATCAGTTTTGTTATTAGTATTGTTTAGTTATACCATGTTTAATGCTGAATATTTATCATTGCGAGAACCACCTCAATCAGGAAGATATAGATGGGTTGGACAATTAGGCTATAATAATGAACACCTCATTTTTACAGGTTCTCTAATTTTCAATATTTTATTTTTAACGATTTTAATTAATCTTATTATTAAATTTTTTCGAAAGAATATGACATTATCATTTGAAAATAACATACTCTATTTAAATGGTCACTATTTTTTAAGTAGAGAAAATATAAAAAAAATAGAAATTGTAAATAAAAATTCGCTTGTTTTAATATCAATTAAATACCCCAAAAAAGCTGTTGAAGAAAGAACTAAAATCATCGATAAGCTTATATTTAAATTACGTTTGTTATTCAATAAAAATAAATTAATAATTAACATTTCCTATTTAAATGAACAACCTAGTGCTGCATTCAATAAAATCAAAAATTTTATAAAGGGACCATTGTACTAGCGGAGTTATCGGAAAGTATTTACAAAAGATTTGAAGAGGACATTTAGTCCTCTTTTTTAATTTCAAAATGATTCAAAAATTCCTACACCACCTCTACTAATAAATCCTTTCAAATATTTTTTTAAAACTGCTTTAATCGTTAAATTTGATGGCATTTAAAAAAACAACATTTTCACATTAAATAAATACACACACAATGGAATACAGAATAGAAAAAGACACGATGGGTGAAGTAAAAGTTCCCGCAGATAAATATTGGGGAGCTCAAACGGAACGTTCTAGAAACAACTTTAAGATTGGTCCATCGGCTTCAATGCCCAAAGAAATCGTTGAAGGTTTTGCTTATTTAAAGAAAGCTGCGGCTTACGCAAATTGCGATTTGGGCGTTTTATCTACTGAAAAAAGAGACGCTATTGCAGCCGTTTGCGATGAAATTTTAGCAGGAAAACTAGACGATCAATTTCCATTGGTTATTTGGCAAACAGGTTCAGGTACGCAAAGCAATATGAATGTGAATGAAGTAGTTGCGAATCGTGCACAAGTTTTGGCTGGTTTTAAAATTGGCGAAGGCGAACCGGTTTTGAAAGCAAATGACGATGTGAATAAATCGCAATCTTCTAACGATACGTTTCCTACAGGAATGCACATTGCCGCTTATAAAGCCGTGATGGAAACTACTATTCCAGGTGTGGAACAATTGCGCGACACATTACATGCAAAATCGCAGGAATTTATGAATGTGGTAAAAATTGGTCGTACACACTTAATGGATGCCACTCCCCTAACTTTGGGTCAGGAACTTTCCGGTTATGTGGCCCAATTAAATTACGGTTTGAAAGCATTAAAGAATACACTTTCGCACTTGTCAGAAGTAGCTTTAGGAGGAACAGCTGTTGGAACAGGATTGAACACTCCCGAACATTACGACGTAAAAGTGGCTCATTATATTGCTCAATTTACAAACCAACCTTTTGTAACAGCGCCAAATAAATTTGAAGCCTTAGCGTCTCATGATGCCATTGTAGAATCGCATGGAGCGTTGAAACAATTAGCTGTAGCCTTAAATAAAATTGCAAACGACATCAGAATGTTAGCGTCCGGTCCTCGTTCAGGAATTGGAGAATTAATCATTCCTGAAAATGAACCAGGTTCCTCAATTATGCCCGGAAAAGTAAATCCTACCCAATGTGAGGCGTTGACTATGGTTTGTGCTCAAGTAATGGGTAACGATGTAGCAATTTCTGTGGGTGGAATGCAAGGTCAATATGAATTGAACGTATTCAAACCAATGATGGCGGCGAATTTCTTGCAATCGGCTCGTTTAATTGGCGACGCTTGTAAATCTTTCGACGAACATTGTGCTCAAGGTATCGAACCAAATTACACAAGAATTAAAGAATTAGTAGACAATTCATTGATGTTGGTTACTGCTTTAAATACAAAGATTGGTTACTATAAATCAGCTGAAATTGCGCAAACGGCTCATAAAAACGGAACTACTTTGAAAGAAGAAGCGGTACGATTGGGTTATGTGACTGCAGAAGATTTTGATGCTTGGGTAAAACCAGAAGAAATGGTGGGAAAATTGAATTAAGTTTGTTTATTGAAAATAGTAAAGCCTGAAAATTAAATTTTTCAGGCTTTTTTTATTACTTTTTATTGGGAAGTTGGTCGAGTATTTCTTTCATCATGTCCATCTGAACACGTTGAATTTCAATCATCGATTGTTCTTGGTGCATAATCAAGTGGTCTACTTTTTCATGGAGAATTCGGATTTCAAGTTCTGATTTTAGGTTAATCATGTAGTCTTTTTTAGCCCGTTCTCTATCGCGTTCTTCCGTTCGGTTTTGACTCATCATAATTACTGGCGCTTGAAGTGCGGCAATACAGGACAGAATTAAATTCAGCAAAATAAACGGATAAGGGTCAAATCCTTTGTCTGTTAGAAAAAGAACATTGACTAGAATCCAAACGATTAATAACCCTAAAAAGGATAAGATAAATGTCCAACTTCCGCCAAATGAAGCGACTTTATCTGCAATTTTTTGTCCAAAACTGATGTTTTTAATATCATCGTCTAGTTTGTCAGAAAGCAAGGTGTCGTTTTTTAAAGAAGCAATTACTTTCGTTTCTAAATCGGATAATTCTCCTGATTCGCTAACCAACATTTGGGTTACATAATCTTCTCTAAAAGAGGCCAATTCACTTAAAGAAATACTTTTTTCTAGTGAGAAATCAGGATTCGATTTTATGATGAAATCTACAATTTCTTTTCTAATCGCATTTCCTTGTACACGCTGATGCAGCGGAAATTGTTGTCCAGAAACATCACTTATAAATTTTTTAGTCATACAATTTTTGGTCTAAAACCACTTTTTTCTTTTAAAATAAAAAACCATTCCTATGGTAATCAAAATCATCACCATCCAAGTGACGTAGTAGCCGTTACGGGTTTCGATTTCGGGCATGTATTTAAAATTCATTCCGTAAACGCCCACAATAAAAGTCAGTGGCATAAAAATTACGGAGAATACCGTCAAGGTTTTCATGATCTGATTCATCCGTTGATTTTGTGTGGAATAAAATAAATTAGAAGCACTTTCAAGTGTATTAATGTCGTATTCTGCTTGTTCAAGAAGTTCTAAACTCTTTTGGTGTAAACGAGTAAAAAAAGTAATATTTCCTTTGCTGATTCCATTGAAATCATCGTCGTCTTGCGTACTTTTCAATGAAAACAAAGCGTCTCTTAGCGGAATTATTGAACGTTTTAGGTAATTCAAATTTTCCCTTTGCTTTTCGATTAATTCTAATAAATGCGTCGCATCATCCACTTTCACATCGATTAATAATTGCTCAATACGCGTTTCGTAATTTTCAATAGTGATGAAAAAGTTTTCCATAATTGCATCAAGTAAAAGAAACAATAAGTAATCAGCTCCTTTTTTACGAACAATTCCTTCGCTGTTTCTAATGCGTTCGCGGATAAACATAAAGTAATCACTTTTGATTTCTTGAAACGAAACCAGTAAATTGTCTTTCAATAGAAAACTAATTTGTTCCACTTTGACCTGTTCTGATTCTTCTTGTAAAATAGATTTTACACTGAAAAACAAAAAATCATCTAACTCTTCAATTCGCGTTCGTGCAGCGACATTTAGAACATCACTAATGATGTAATTGTCAATATTTAAAGCTTCTTTGATTTTTAATATTTTAGGCACATCGTGCAAACCGTGTACATTGAGCCAAGCCGTTGCTGTTTTAGGTAATTCTGCTAATTTCTTTTGAATATCAACCGTTGAAATATTGTTGAATTCCAGCAATTTTTCAGCATCGTAAATAAATAATTGAAACGCGACAGGTTCTGTAGTATGAATTCCCGTGTATTCAAATATGCTGCTTTTTGATTTTCTCCCTTTCTTGTATCGTACCTTTCTCAAAATGAAATTGCTTTTTTTAACGGTTTTGTCTTCCAAATTTCGGCAATTAACTTTGTTTATTAATCAAATTCAAAACTATTTTTTTTAAAATTAATTTAACTACTGTTGAATTTGAAAGTGAATTATTTTGAAATAATTTTACTTTATGGATAAAAGTACTTTTTCAGAAATAGAATTAGACCGTATTATAGAAATGGCGTGGGAAGATCGTACTCCTTTTGAAGCGATTACTTTTCAATTTGGTATTTCTGAACGACAAACGATTGACATCATGCGAACAGAAATGAAACGATCAAGTTTCAATATGTGGCGCAAACGCGTTCAAGGTCGTGCGACAAAACATGCGAAACTTCGCATTGACGGCATCGATCGATTTAAATGCACGTTGCAACGGCAAATCACCCACAATAAAATTTCGAAGCGATAATTTAGCTTTAAAAAATAGGTCGTTCTAAAATTCCCTTTTATTTTTACAAAAAATAGAACTTATGCGAATTTTATTGACCCACATACAAGAACTACTTCAAGTTCGAGAAACTCCAATTGATAAAGTTTCAGGTGCAGCAATGGCTGTTTTGCCTACGTTGAAAAATGCTTATTTAGTAATTGAAGACGATTTAATTGCCGATTTTGGCTTGATGACCGATTTAAAAGAAATTACATACGACCAAAAAATAAATTGTGATGGAAGAGTTGTTTTACCTACTTGGTGCGACAGCCACACCCATATTGTATATGCCGGAAGTCGCGAACAAGAATTTGTAGACCGAATCAACGGACTTTCCTACGAGGAAATTGCCAATCGTGGTGGTGGAATTTTAAATTCAGCAAAAAATCTAAATGCGACTTCTGAAGAGGAAATTTACAACCAATCTAAAAAACGGTTGGAAGAAGTAATTTCGCAAGGAACGGGTGCCGTTGAAATCAAATCAGGCTACGGACTTTCAGTTGAAGGTGAATTGAAAATGCTTCGGGTAATCAAACGTTTGAAAGAAAATTATTCTCTTCCAATTAAAGCAACATTTTTGGGAGCCCACGCCTTCCCTACTGCATTCAAAGAAAATCACCAAGGTTATATTGATTTGATCATTAATGAAATGTTGCCAAAAATAGCTGCTGAAAATTTAGCGGATTATATTGATGCATTTTTAGAAACAGGTTATTTTTCTGTAGATGAAACGAAGCAGATTATGGAAGCTGGAACGAAATACGGCTTAAGACCGAAAATTCACGTCAACCAGTTTACTGCAATCAACGGAATTAAAGCGTGTGTTGACTTTGACGCACTTTCTGTAGATCATTTGGAAATTGTAACGGATGAAGACATTGAAGTGCTTAAAAATTCAAATACAATTGCGGTTGCTTTGCCAAGTTGTTCCTTCTTTATAAGCATTCCCTACACTCCTGCTCGTAAAATGATTGATGCTGGTTTGCCTTTAGCTTTAGCAACCGACTTTAATCCAGGAACAACTCCTTCAGGAAATATGAATTTAGTTGTAGCAACAGCTTGTATCAAAATGAAAATGACGCCCGAAGAAGCGATTAACGCGGCGACGATAAATGGTGCTTATGCCATGGGAGTTTCAGATACACATGGAAGTATAACTATTGGTAAAAAAGCGAATTTAATTATTACAAAACCCATCTCTTCGTATTACCAAATTCCATACGCTTTTGGAAGTAATTTAATTGAAGACGTAATCATTAACGGAGTGATTACTTCGAAACAGTCTTAAATTTTTGATGCGATTTGAAATTTAATAAATAACTACTATTACTTCAAAAAATTAAAATGATTTAGTTAAATATCTAAATTTTTTAGTAATAAAAAAGTCGAAAAGTTGTTATAGAGATGATAAGAAAACATTTTCGCTAAAACAGTGCTTAATTCGCGCTTTGAGAGTGAAAAAAATCTAAAATTTAAAACAATCTCATTATGAAAAAACAGATTTCAATTGCCGTCGTTTTACTTGCTACCCTTTCTTCAATGGCACAGACAGAACCTATGCTCGGAAAATGGAGTGAAGTAAAATACAGTTTTGTGGACACGACAGATGCTGGCAGAACAGTAATTCTTTCAGATTACGATGCGTATCGCAGTGGAAAGAAAGTCTTAGATTCTAAATATATCGCGATCCAAAACGGATATACGGATAAGAATGAAAAATCACTGTTCGTAATAAAGAAAGAAAAGGATGAGTTTTGGGCTGTAGATAAATTTAATAGTAGCCATAAAATAACTTTTGACGCGAAAGAGCGTAAGTATTTCATAACCATGAATGGAACAAAATTAGAAGTCAAACATGATTTAAAAACTAAAAACCTCTATTTTGTTGATCCAAAAACCAAGATAAATTTCTACGAGTTCAAAAGAAAAGCATCTTGATTTAAAGAGTATATAAATATAAAAAGAGCGTTTGTAGAAAATTACAAACGCTCTTTTTTTGAATTAATAACAACCAATTTATCTTAGAGAAAAACTTGTTTTAGAAACCAATTCTGCTTGATCAAAAATGTTTACAAAGTAAGTTCCTTTTTCAAAACCCTTACCTTTTCCATCTAAAAACTCACAAACATCAACTGCTTTATTATCGTACGCTACAGTTGTAGTGAAGCTGTACGTCAAAGTCATATCTCCAAAGTTTTCAATTTTCTTGTCACCTAACACATTATTCTTGCTGTCGATAATTTGAACAAAATAGGTTTTGTTACCTGACTTCGCAATTGCATTTGCAGCGATTGCAAAGCAAACTTTCAGTTGGTCTGCACGACTTGCTTTATCCGTATCAATTTGCTTTCCTGAACTACGTACTTTAATCGCTTGTGTTCGTAAGTTCATAACACTAAGTTTAGATGCTTTTTCAACGGTCTTGGCTAAGTTTTCATTCTGAACAACTAATGTGTCGTTGAAACGTTTTTGCTCTCCTAAAACAACAACAGTACTGTCTCGCTGAGTCGTTAATGTTTCGTTTTTCTTTTTCAACAGGTCATTTTCAGCCAACAATTGCTTCATTTTCGAATTCAAATCGTTATACTGATTGCGGTATTTTTGCATTGAAATAGCATCGCCTTTTGATTTTTTTAAATCAGCAATTAAGTTGATTACTTTTTCACGTTCGGCTTCTAAATCGTCAGACAAGGTCGTGTTTTCCTGTAATGCATTGTCGTAAGATGCTTTTAAGTCTTCCAATTCCGTTAAGAAAGTCGCTTTTTCCGTTTTTTCTTTCGTTAACTCGGTTTGCATAGATTTAGAATCCGTCGTCATTTTGAAAATGTACGCCAAGCTACCTGCTAATAAAAGAGCAAGTACCACAACAATTGCTTTAAGACTCGAATTTTTTCTTTCGTTTTCCATTTGTAAAAATTAATTTAGTATTTGGTATTAATTAAAGGTTTTTCCTACGGGCCCAAAGAAACAAAAATAATTTATTATTGAGCAATCCTTTTCAAATTAACGTAAGTTTATATAATATTAGTATTTTTGAAATCAAAAAAATCGATCGATGGAAAATTTAATTCCCTTTACTTCTTCTGATTTGGCCAAAATCACAAACCACCGAAGTGGAGAAATAAAGTTTGGTGAGAAAATGCTCACCTTTCCCAAAAATGCAAACATTATAAAGTTCCTTGAAGAAAGTGAAGCGAAATATGTTTTGTTTGGAATTCCAGAAGATATTGGCGTTCGAGCCAATTTAGGTCGACCGGGAACACGATCTGCTTGGGAAAGTGCTTTAAAAAGTATTGCAAATATTCAACACAATAAGTTCTGCAAGGGAAATCGAATATTAATCTTAGGCCAACTTGATGTTTCTGCTGAAATGCAACAAGCAGATGAAATTAATACTGAAAATGCAGAAAACAGATTACAATTAAGTAAGTTGGTTGAAAAATTAGACAAAGAAGTAACCCACATCATTTGCAACATTGTCAAAGCAGGAAAAATTCCAATTATAATTGGCGGCGGTCATAACAACGCGTACGGAAATATTAAAGGTACGGCTTTAGCCAAAGGGAAGTCGATTAATGCAATCAACTTTGATGCACATTCGGACTTTCGAATTTTAGAAGGTCGACATAGTGGCAACGGTTTTTCGTATGCGTACGAAGAAGGTTTTCTTAAAAAATATTTCATTTTTGGCTTGCACGAAAGCTATACTTCAAAAAGCGTTTTGGACTTGATCAAAAAAACGGAGCAACGGGTAAAATACAATACGTACGATTCAATTAAGATTACCAAAGAAAAATCATTTGAGCAAGAACTTATAAATGGACTGAACCATGTGAAAACAGATTACTTTGGTCTTGAAATTGACTTAGACGCGTTGCCAAATGTAGCAAGTAGCGCGATGACATTAAGTGGTTTTTCAGTAGAAGAAGTGCGGCACTTTATTCATTACTTTGGCAAAAGCCAAAATGCAGCTTATCTTCATATTTGCGAAGGCGCTCCCGATTTGGCGGAAGCCAAAAACACGCATTTGATTGGAAAATTAATCGCCTATCTTGTCACAGATTTTATAAAAGCAAATTACGTTGAACCGGAAAATTCCTAATTAAGGTTTGGTGATATTGAAGTTAAAAGGAGGTGCTTTATAATCTTTTGGTAAATAAGATTCGGGGATTGTAGTTTGACTTCCGTCCCTTCCCGCTCTGTAATGAGGCGACATGATTTCTATTCCGGCTTCGTTAAAACAATCTTGAATGTGCGTGTGCAAATCAGAATAGATTGAACCTTGTTGATTGGCATTTTTAGTATATGCGTTAATTTCATAACCCACATAAAAGTCCTCTAGACTATTTTGAAAAACAAAAGGTTTTGGTTCTTTTAAAAGGAATTCGGTTCGGTTTGCAGCTTCAAGTAAAGCATTATGTACCTTCTGCCAAGGAACATCATATCCAATAGTTACGGTCGTATGTAAAATCAATCCACTATCAACAGTTTCGCTGCTGTAATTGATGGTATGACTACTCATCACGGTTGAATTGGGTATGGAAATAATTTCATTATGAGCTGTTCGAACGCGTGTTACCAATAGTGATTTTTCAATCACGTCGCCAAAAACATCTCCAATTTTTACCCGGTCACCTATTTTGAAAAGCCGCATGTAAGTCAACACTAATCCTGCAATTACGTTCGCCAATGAACCTGCGGAACCAAAGGTAAACAGGAACCCTAAAAAAACAGAAACACCTTTAAAAATAGGCGAATCACTTCCTGGCAAATAAGGAAAAATCACGACAACCATAAAAGCGTACACTAACACACGTACAATTTGAAAGGTAGGATTTGCCCAATCCGGATAAAAACCGGGAAACTTCAAGTTTTCATTCTTAATTTCTTCTTTCAAAAAATGAATGCCTTTCATCACATACCTGAAGAAAATCACGATCACGATAATCGTAATCAAGTTGGGTAAGTAATTCCAAATTCCCGATGTAATCTTCCGAAGTGGATTTAAAATATAGCCAAAAAGAACTTCTGCAAAATTTTTAGTCCACGGGAAAATGCCGAAAAGAATAGGTAAAGCAATATAAATGAGCAGCAGAACGATAAACCACTTTACGATTTTATTGACGAGAAGCAATGCATTGACTTGACGTTTTGCATCAAACAACGTATAATCTTTAAGCTTGATTTCTTTAATGGATTTTTCTTCATTCAACTCAATTTTAGAAGCCGTCCAAGTGAACAGCTTTCCAGTAAAATAAATTAAAGCAGAAAACAAAAGAATTACTAATAATGCCAAGCCGATTTCCTTCATTAACGTTGGAAAACTTGTTGCTTCTTTATGTTTTTCAAAATTCGCGACGATGATTTGTCTATACGTCTCCGCTAATTCTTCGGGAGTTGCATCGTTCCAAATGGCATCATTTTCGGAAACACTGAACAGGATTTTCTCACCTGTGACAATATCGGTATTGGTTTCCGAATTGATTATTTTTAAACTTTTGGGATCAAAATTATAATCGCCTTCTAAAACACGTAATCGATTAGAGACTGCCTCTGCCCGATCTTGTGCGGAAAAACTACCCAAACGATTGTACAGTAAAAACAAAGTGTCACTGAAAGTGCCTATAACTGGATACCCTTTCGCCGAAACTTTTAAAGATTCGATTTGTTTCCTCTTAATCGCTAATCGATTGGTTTCTGCGTTTTTTAATTCCTCTAATTGCTGCAAAAGATTTTGCTTCTTCAGATTATCAGTAGTTTTTAAACTCAGTAACTCTTCTTCTAAAATCGATTTTTTAATCGAATCTAATTTCAGTTCTTTCGAATTTGAAATTTGCTGTAATTTATATTCCTTTAGGATTTTACCGTTAATGGAATCCGTTTTCTTCAAGCTATCCGTTTGAGAAAAAGCAACTACACTTACTAAAAGAGTAATAAATACTATAAAATTGAAACGTGTATTCATAAGTTACAGGCTGAATTTGATTTAAAAGAGGAATATTTTAAAAGTCTAATACGAAAGTAAACTATTGTTTTAATGAAATCAGAAAATTATTTTGAAAAAACAGCGCATTTAAACTCAACAGTTGTTAAACTTTTAAGTAGAAAATTGTTATACCAGTACTTTTAAGTGGATATTTAATTTATTCACCAAATAAAATTCTAAAAAAATTCTTTAATTTGTAGAAACAACGACAACATATGCAATTTAATCCGGACGACCTTCAGCAAAAGGAGGTTTATAAATTATTAACAGGCTTAATCATACCTCGTCCCATCGCTTGGGTTTCCACAGTAAACGAGGAAGGAGTTCCAAATCTAGCACCATTCTCGTACTTTAATGCTGTTGGCGATGATCCGCCTCATTTAATGTTTTCCATTTCACGAAGTGGTCACCTAAATAAAGATACTTTAAATAACATACTAAAAATTAAGGAATTTGTAGTGAATATGGTTACTGAAGAACTTGCTGAAAAGATGAATTCAACGGCACATCCTTTGCAACCACACGAAAGTGAATTTGAATTCGCCGACGTGAAACCACGTGTCTCTGTGAAAGTAAAACCGCCGTTAGTTGCAGAAAGTCCTGTTTCTATGGAATGCGTGCTTGTGCATCATTACAATTTAGAACAACATAAAAATGGGGGTTCAACGATTATCATCGGACGTGTAATTCACATGCATGTTACCGATGAAATTTTGTTAGATAATTTTCACATAAATTTAGATAAATACCAACCAATATCCCGTCTAGCTGGAGCTAATTATGCTAAACTGGGCGAACTATTCACTATCAAAAGACCAACTTAATGACCTTAACTTCCGCAGAGAATGCAAATTATGATCAACCAAAATCTATTGCCGTTGTAGGCGGTGGACCTGGAGGTTTGTATTTTGCAATTTTAACTAAAAAAGCTTTACCTGATTGCCAAATTGACATCTACGAACGCAATAAAGCGGACGATAGTTTTGGCTTCGGCGTTGTGTTTTCAGATGAAACGCTGAGCGAATTCTTAACGCGTGATCCAAAATCATACGATTTAATTCGCCACCATTTTGCGTATTGGGACGATTTAGATGTCGCGCGAGATGGCGAAATTGTTCGAATTACAGGAAATGGATTCTGCGGCTGTTCACGTAAAAAATTACTTCAGTTGTTGCAACAACGCTGTCGAGAAGAAGGTGTGAATTTGCATTTTGAACATCCAATAGATAATGTTTTAGATCTTAAAGCTGATTATATTGTCGCTGGAGATGGAATAAATAGTGCAATCAGAACTCAATTTGAAACTGATTTTGGCACAAAAACCGAACTGAAGAAAAACAAATTCGTTTGGATGGGTTCTACGAAACCACTTGACGCCTTTACTTATTTTTTCAGAACAACTGAATTTGGTCCTTTTGTCGCGCATTCCTATCAATACGAAGAAGGAATGAGTACTTGGATTTTTGAATGTTCTGACGAAACGTATCAGAAAGCAGGTTTTGAAACTACCAATGAAGAAGATACGATTGCTAAAATTAGTTCGATTTTCGCAGAAGAATTAGACGGACACGGATTGATTTCAAATCGTTCGCATTGGCGTCAATTTCCTGCCATTACGAATGAAAAATGGCATAAAGACAACATTGTATTGTTAGGCGATGCGAAAGCAACTGCTCATTATTCAATCGGTTCTGGAACAAAATTAGCAATGGAATGTGCGATTGCACTTTCAGATGCTATTGTGAAATTTGGGACCAATAAAGAAGCCGCTTTCTCTGAATATGAAAAACTACGACGCAATCGCGTTGAAATGATCCAATATGCCGCAAATGTATCTTTAGAATGGTTTGAAAACATGGATCGCTACATCGATTTTGATTTCAATCAGTTTGCTTTTGGCGTAATGACGCGATCTAAGAAAGTTACTTTTGAAAATTTAGCCATTCGTGATGCATCTTTTCCGTCGAAAGTTTTACAGGAATTCAATAAAAAAATTCAAAGCGAAAATATAAATACGCCCGCTGCTTTTACGCCTTTCCACATTAAAAACTTAAAGTTGGAAAACAGAATAGTAATGGCACCAATGGGACAATATCAAGCAGAAAATGGTTTGCCTAATTCATGGCATTTTGGTCATTATACGCAACGGGCTTTAGGCGGATTGGGATTGATTATTACTGAAATGACTGCAGTAAGCGATTCAGGTCGTATCACTTTAGGTTGTACAGGTATTTACAATGAAAATCAAACAGTTGAATGGAAAAAAATAACTGATTTCATTCATAAAAGCTCGTCAACAAAGGTTGAAATTCAGTTGGGTCATTCCGGTCGAAAGGGAAGTATTAAAAAACCTTGGGACACAGAAAAACTATCTTCTTCTGAAGAATGGGAGTTAATTTCAGCTTCTGCAATTCCATTTGTGGAAGGCGGAATTATTCCAAGGGAAATGACGTTGGAAGACATGGATTTAGTTGTAAGTCAATTTGAAAATGCGGCGAGTAATGCAGAGAAAGCGAATTTCGATATGATAGAATTGCAAGCACATCACGGATTTCTTCTAGCTTCATTTTTGTCGCCATTGACAAACAAAAGAACGGATGAATTTGGCGGAAGCATATTCAATCGACTTCAATTTCCATTAAGAGTTTTCACAGCTATTAGAAATGCTTTCCCATCAGAAAAGCCTATTTCAGTACGAATTTCGGCTACAGATTGGGCAGAAAACGGAATTAGTGAACACGATGTTTTGACCATTGCCGAAGCTTTTAAAATGGCTGGCGCTGATGTAATTAATGTTTCAACAGGAAATACTGTTGCAAATCAAAAACCGCTAACGGGAAGAATGTGGCAAACGCCTTTTTCTGATTTAGTGCGAAATACACTTCATATTCCAACAATTACTGCTGGTTCGATTACAGATATTGACCAAATAAACACAATTATATTAAATGGTCGTGCTGATTTAGTTGCTCTTGGAAAACCCTTATTATTAAATCCTTATTTTGTGAGAAATGCTCAAGCATACGAGAATTTTGAACCAAATGACATTCCAAATTCCTACAAAATGGGAGTTCAACCTTTATTTTCGGAGACCAAAACAAATCGGAAAATGATAGAAGGAATGAAGAAAGCATTGAAGCCAAAAAGTCATAAATAATAAGGTAAACTATGAAAAATTACAGTGATAATTTTGCCGAAAGGCATCTTCCACATGTTGATTTACAGCCTGATTATTTAAACGATCATGCTGATTTCGACTTTTCGGATCTAAATAATTGTGTGGATAGATTACTCGATATTCATATTCGAGAAGGTCGCGGAAATACGACTGCGATTCAAACTTTTGAAGATAAATGGACGTTCCAAGATTTGTATGAAAAAGCAAATCAAATCGCTCATGTTTTAGTTGACGATTTAGGATTAAAATCTGGAAATCGAGTTTTGATTCGTTCGGGAAATAATCCAATGTTTGTTGCCATTTGGTTTGCCGTTTTAAAAGCGGGTGGAATTGTAGTTTCAACAATGCCTTTACTGCGTGAAAAAGAGTTGACTACAATGATTGACAGTGCCGAAATTAGTCACGCTTTTTCTGAATATAATTTGGTAGACGAATTAAAATCGGTACAATCTTCTTTTATTAAATCAATTACGACTTTCAGTTCTCACTTAAATGATTTTTCAGAATTAGAAGCTTTGATGGCAAATAAACCAACAGAATTTCAAAATTTCGATGCCGGTTTTGAAGCGATTTGTCTCATCGGATTTACTTCAGGAACTACTGGAAAACCGAAAATGACTGCTCATTATCACAAAGATATTTTGCTTATTTGTGAAGCATTTCCAAAATATTCTTTGAATGTAACTCCAAATGATATTTTCACAGGAAGTCCGCCGTTAGGTTTTACTTTTGGTCTTGGAGGGTTGGTTTTATTTCCGTTTTATTATGGTGCTTCGACTTTTTTAATTGAAAAACCATCACCTGAATTATTGTTAAAAGCAATTCAGGATTACAAAATCACTATTTGTTTTACAGCACCAACAGCTTGGCGAATTATTAGTACGAAAGTTAACGAATACGATGTTAGTTCGTTACGAAAATGCGTTTCAGCTGGCGAAACTTTGCCTTTAAAAGTGTGGGAAGATTGGTACAATTTGACAGGGTTAAAAATTATAGATGGCATTGGTAGTACAGAAATTCTCCATATCTTTATATCTTCTACCGACGAGAATATGCGAAAAGGCGCTACAGGTTTACCAATTCGTGGCTACGAAGCAAAAATTGTCGATCTAGAAGGAAATGAAGTCGCTGTAAATCAGCCGGGAAGACTTGCTGTTAAAGGAATTACAGGTTGCAAATATCTAAATGCCGAAGACAAGCAAAAGGAATATGTTGAGCAAAAATGGAATATTACGGGTGATATTTTCCGTAAGGACGAAGACGGATATTACTGGTTTGTTGCACGTGGAGACGATATGATTATTTCTTCGGGTTATAATATTGCAGCAATTGAGGTCGAAAGTGTTTTGTTAACACACGACGCCATTTTAGAATGTGCGGTTGTGGGTTTGCCAAATGAAGAACGTGGAATGGTGGTTTGTGCGTATGTTGTTTTGAAAGATTTGACAAATGCATCAGATTTATATTCATTAGAAATTCAAAATTGGTTTAAGCAAGTCGCCGCTCCTTATAAATATCCACGTGTCATTCACTTTGTGGAACAACTTCCTAAAACAGAAACCGGTAAAATACAGCGCTTTAAGTTAAAGAGTTGAATTTAGAATGACATTTTTGTCTTAAAAAATTAAAATGAGAAAAGTATTTTTAGTTGTCAGTTTTACGTTATTGTGTATTGTGGGTTGGATGTCAACCATAAATATAAAATCACTTTATCTATTATTGATATTATTACCGTTGATTGGATTAGGTCTTTTTGATATGTTTCAATCGAAACGTACCATTAGGCGAAATTTTCCACTTTTGGGCAGAATGCGTTATTTATTAGAATCAATTGGACCTGAAATACGTCAGTATTTCATCGAAACGGATTTAGAAGGGAAACCTTTTAATCGTTTAGAGCGAAATTTGGTGTACCAACGAAGTAAAAAAGAAATGGATTCGTATCCATTTGGAACACAATTAGATCTTTATGAGGTTGGTTATCAGTGGATCAATCACAGTATTAAAGCAATTCCTTTTTCGCACGTAGATTTGCATCCGCGAGTTAAAATTGGATCTTCTCAATGTGAAAAACCTTACGAAGCGAGTTTGTACAATATTAGTGCAATGAGTTACGGTTCATTAAGTAAAAACGCAATTTTAGCACTTAATTCTGGAGCTAAACAAGGTGGTTTTTACCACAATACGGGTGAAGGTGGACTTTCTCCTTATCACTTGCAATTTGGCGCAGACGTGGTTTGGAACATTGGAACTGGATATTTCAGTTGCCGAAATGAAGATGGAACGTTTAATTTTGACGAATACTCAAAACGGGCACAATACGAACAAGTTAAAATGGTTGAAATCAAATTTTCTCAAGGTGCGAAACCGGGTCATGGTGGAATATTACCAAAAGAGAAAGTTACAGATGAAATTGCCGAAATCCGTTTGGTTACTAAAGGTCACGATATTATCTCACCTCCATCCCACTCTGCTTTTAAAAATCCGTTAGAATTAATGGATTTCATAAAATTACTGCGAAAAGGTTCTGGCGGAAAACCAATTGGAATGAAAATCTGTATAGGAAATAAATCTGAATTTATTTCCATTTGTAAAGCAATGGTTGCGACAAAAACCTATTTTGATTTCATTACCGTTGACGGTGGTGAAGGCGGAACTGGTGCAGCACCAATTGAATATTCAGATCACGTGGGAATGCCACTTCGCGATGCATTGGCGTTTGTTTACGACTGTTTGAATGGTTTTGGAATCAAAGATCAAATCAAAATTATTTGTAGTGGAAAGATTGTAACAGGTTTTGATATCATAAAAACATTGGCAACTGGTGCAGATTTATGTAATTCGGCTCGTGGAATGATGTTCGCTTTGGGTTGTATTCAAGCTTTGGAATGCCACGCAAATACGTGTCCAACAGGAGTTGCAACGCAAGATCCTAAACTAGTTAAAGGTCTTGTTCCAGAACAAAAAAGCGTTCGAGTAGCTCGTTTCCAATTCGAAACCGTTAAAAGTGCGATGGATTTAATGGCTTCTGCCGGAATTGCGCATCCAGACGAAGTGGACCGTCATGTAGTAAGTATGCGAGTAGATCGTACAACGATTCAGACTTTTGCAGAAACTTATCCAGAGCTTGAAAAAGGCTGTTTACTTGACGAAGATACCGTACCAAAAAAGCTTAAACCATTCTGGAAAAAAGCAACTGTCGAAAGTTTTTAATTTTCTCTAGAGCTGAATCCGGCTGTACGCTTCAATCTTTTGTTTTTTAAAGAAAAAAACAAAAGGATTTTCACTGCCATCCGGGCTAAACCATCCGAATGTTCAGTTTTGAATGAATGTTTATTTCTAACCAAAATACCAATTGACTAAAATATAAAACATGAACCAAACTTTTAGCAAACAAGAAAAAATTCGTTTCAAACACGTGGATTACGCCGGAATTGTTTTCTATCCCCGATTTTTAGAAATGCTCAACGACCTTGTAGAAGATTGGTTCGAAGAAGCTTTAGAGAGACCTTTTTCAAAAATCCATGAAACGAATGGAATTCCTACAGTCGACTTAAAAGTGCAATTCAAAAAAGCCGCTCGTTTAGGCGAAATACTGACTAAAAATTTATGGGTAATTCGCTTAGGAAGTTCATCCATTAATTGTGGATTTGAGTTTTTAGACGAACAAAGAAAAACGTGTTTAGAAGGAGAAGTTACTTTAGTAAACGTAGAATTTGTTGAAGGTCGCCACCAAATTAAATCAGCTCCCTTTAATGAAGAAATGAAAAGTAAAATAGAAAAATATCAATTGCAATAACAATTACAAAGTATTTTATAATAGTATTATTTGCAATTTCAATCAGCACCTATTTAATTGTTTAGATTTTTCTAATTTCTTAAATCAGTGTTCCAAATAAAAAATAATGGAATTTAAAAAGTTCAAAGCAGCCACAGTTCAAACGTCTCCTGTTTTTTTAGATGTAGAAGCAACAATTGCTAAAGCCATCTCCTTTGTCAAAGAAGCGTCTGAAAATGGCGCCACTTTAATTGCTTTCCCAGAAGTTTTTATCGCAGGTTATCCGTATTGGAATTGGATTATGACACCTGTTCAAGGAAGTAAATGGTATGAAAAACTGTATAAATGTTCCGTTAAAGTTGAGGATGAAAGTATGAAACCTTTGTTTCAAGCGGCAATCGATTATAACTGTCATATCGTAATAGGAATCAATGAACGCGGCGACAGTTATGGGGAAATTTATAATACAAATCTAATTATCGACGATAAAGGAATCGTAATTGGAAAACACAGAAAGTTAGTGCCAACATGGGCCGAAAAACTAACTTGGACTTCGGGCGACGGTTCTTCATTAAAAGTATACGACACAGAAGTTGGACCTCTTGGAACTTTAGCTTGTGGCGAAAATACAAATACTTTAGCACGTTTCACCTTACTTTCTCAAGGCGAATTGGTTCACATTGCAAATTACATTTCACTTCCAGTTGCTCCACCAGATTACAACATGGCTGAAGCAATTAAGATTAGAGCTGCAGCACATTCTTTTGAAGGAAAACTTTTTACAATTGTTTCGTGCTCCACTATTTCTCAAGAAATTATGGACGCTTTAAAAGATGATGTTCCAAATGTAGAAGAATTATTGACTCGTAAAAATTCCGCTTTCTCTGGATTTATCGGTCCAAATGGCGCTGTAATTGGCGAACCATTAATTGACGAAGAAGGAATTGTCTATGCCGAAATTGATTTGGAAAAATGCATTCAGCCCAAACAAATGCACGATATTTTAGGTCATTACAATCGGTTCGATATTTTTGATTTACGAGTGAATGTCGCTCCTACTCGCAAAATTACTTTTGTAAATACCCATGAGGAGTTTAATAAGAGGTAACAATTCAACCTTTGTCAAAGTTTAAAACTTTGACAAAGGTTTTTTAATATAAAACACATGAACAACAACCATTCAGACGACCAAATAGGAAGAGCAAGAGTGCAAGACTCTCCGGAATTACAAGCATATTACAAAGATTTAGAATCGCTTGGAGCAGGTGCTTTGTGGACTGTTGCCAATGATATCGAACCATGGGAACCGCGAAGTTCTTCAGTTCCAATGTTGTGGAAATACGACAAGTTAAGAGATCTAGTTCTAAAATCGTCTGAATTAGTAACACCGGAACAAGCGGGACGTCGTGTTGTTTATTTGGTAAACGACAAAAGAAAAGACGTTTCGGCAGCTGTGGGTTGGTTATACACAGGAATTCAGGTAACGCGTCCTGGAGAAAGCACTTCGGCTCACCGACATAAAGCTTCGGCATTACGTTTCATTATGGAAGGTGAAGGCGGTTATACTGTGGTCAACGGAAACAAAATTACCTTTGAAGTAAATGATTTTGTGATTACGCCAAATTCTGCATGGCACGAGCATGGAGTTGATATTAATGGAAAAACTTGTATATGGCAAGACGGACTTGACATTCCTTTAGCTAACGCTTTGGAAGCAAATGATTATGCCGTTTTGGATGGAAAACAAGAGTTAAATGCGCCAGTTAATTACTCACCTATAACTTATGGATTATCAGGTCTTTTAGTTGCTGATAAAGTTTGGAAAGAAAGCTATTCTCCGCTATTCAAATTTGAATGGAAAAAAGTATATCCTGCACTTTTAGAAACAGCAAAAGTGAACGATTTAAATCCTTTTGACGGAATCATTATGCAGTATTCAAATCCATTAACGGGTGGCCATGTGATGCAAACAATGGGAGGTTCGATGCAATTATTACCGCCAAATTTTAAAGGAAAAGCACATAAGCATACGGGGTCATTTGTGTACCAATGTGCGAAAGGTTCGGGATACACAATAATTGACGGGAAAAGATTTGATTGGAAAGAAAGAGATATTTTCTGTGTTCCTTCATGGGCTTGGCACGAACACCACAATGATTCGGATTTAGAAGATGCTTGTTTATTCTCTTTTAATGATTTGCCTGTAATTGAGAAACTTGGTTTCTACCAAGATAAAGTTTATTCTGAAAATGGCGGACATCAAACGGTTTTGTAATTAAATCCTATCAGAATGAAGATCAAATTTGTTCTTTTCCTTATATTTTCTTGTTCCGAATTATTTTCTCAAAATATAAATTTTGATAAGGGTTTTATAAAAGAAAGAAATTATTTTGCAGAAATTGCATACGAGCTGATTAATGAGAAAATAATTGTACCCGTAGCTATAAATGGAAAAATTTATAAATTTTTATTAGATACAGGTGCACCAAATATAATTTCTACAAGAATATTTGAGGAATTAAATTTGGTTAAAATAAGTGCCGGTAAGATTAGTGATGCCAACAACGTACTACAATCAATGCAGGTCACTGAGATTCCCAGCATAAAAATCGGTACTTTAAATTTTGAAAAACAGCCCACATTAATTTATGACTTTGACAACAATACTTTGTTTAGCTGTTACCAGATCGATGGTATAATTGGAAGTAATTTATTGAGAAAATCAATTTTAAAAATTAATACAAGTCAACAAAAGATTTATATTACTAACAATGTTAAAAACGTAGAACCAAAGACAAAACCCACAAAGATTACATTAGTAGGAAGTCAAAAATCACCTTTAATGCAAGTTGGTTTCATTGGGAAAAACAATAAAAAAGCAAATGATATCGCGTTAATTGACACTGGAATGGACGGGTATTACGACATGTCTAATCGGGCATTTAATTATTTCGTCGAAAGTGAGATTTTTGAAACGGTTGCAAAAGCAGAAGGCGTTTCAGGAATAGGAATTTTTGGAGCAGGAACAGTTGCCACTCAAAGATTACTGAAAGCAGAAACTACAATTTTAAATAATACTTCAGTCAAAAATCTGCTGATTGAGACCACAGATGATACGAATTCACGAATTGGATTAGCATTTTTGAATCACGGCAATTTAATCATTGATTTTAGGCATAAAAACGCGTACTTTGAGGCAAGTGATACAATTGTTTTAGAAAATAACATACCAAAGTACACGCCTACAATTATAGACAACAAGTTTGTTGTTGGAATTGTTTGGGATGAAAATTTAGCAAAAAAAATGAGTCATGGTGATGAGATTATCAGCATTGACTCTCAAAAGCTGAGTAAAATGCCATTTTGTGACGTTTTAAATCTAGGAAAAGAACTTAAAAACAAAGAAAAAGTTACAATTGACTATCGGAATAAAGAGAATGAAATACGATCAATAGTAATTGAAAAATAAAACGACCAACTATGAACAATTTTAAACCACTTTTAGGATTTGTAATGGCAATTGGATTCCTGTTTCTCGGATTTTATTTAATCCAACAGGAGGAAAATTATAAAGTAATTTTTGGCTATATTTCAATTGTATTTTGGAGTGGTCTCCTACTTTTCACCGTTTATAAAAAAATTACAACTAAAAAAACAAACAACTAAAAAATGAAATTAGCTACTTATACTACAGCAGAGTCAGAACCACGATTGGGTTTTCTATCCAATAATTCCATCGTTGATATGGAAGATTTTGGAGACATCTCTAATTTTCCATTGCCAAACGATATGTTGGAATTGATTGACATGGGTTTTGAAGTCATTGCTGAAATCAATGATCTAATTGCAAATACTTCTAAAGAGGATTTGAAAGAAGTTTCTTATTCATTAGCAGAAATTACGCTTTTGGCACCAATTCAGAAGCCAAGAAAAAACATCATTGGAATTGGTTTAAATTTCACAGAACATATTGCTGAAAGTGCTAGAACTTTAGATACTACAGGAAAACTTCCTCAAAAACCAATTATTTTTTCAAAACCTCCAACGACGGTTACGGCTACAAATACAGATGTTTTATTAAATACAAAACTGACACAACAACTCGATTATGAAGTCGAATTAGCAGTGATAATGGGTAAAAAAGGAAAATACGTATCGGCTGAAAATGCGTTGGATTATGTATTTGGTTATTCGGTCATCAACGATATTTCTGCACGAGATTGCCGTCGCGAAGGACAATGGATTGTTTCAAAAGGACAAGATACATTCGCACCAATGGGACCATATTTAGTCACAAAAGATGAAATAGAAAATCCACATAATTTGAATTTGTCGCTAAAATTAAACGGCGTTCAAAAACAAAATTCAAATACAAAATTGATGCTGTTCAACATCAATGAATTAATCGAAGATTTAAGTACTGTTTTCACATTAGAAGCTGGTGATATAATTGCAACCGGAACTCCAGCAGGTGTTGGTGCTGGTCAAAATCCACAGCAATGGATGAGAGACGGCGATGTGATGGAAGCTACCGTAGAAGGTATTGGAACAATAGTAAACACCGTTAGAGAAATATAAATACAGAAAAGCAACACAGATATAAGAAATTAGCGAAATTTTTAGAATTTTTAAAATCTGTGTTCCAAAGAATAATACTATGACTAAAAAATATCGAATTGGACAAATCGTTCCCTCTTCAAACGTAACCATGGAAACCGAAATTCCGGCGATTTTTAGAAGTCGGGAATCCATTTTACCCGAGCGTTTTACATTCCATTCAAGCCGAATGCGAATGAAAAAAGTGACCAAGGAAGAACTTGAAGCCATGGACGCGATGAGTTTAAAATGTGCTCAAGAACTTTCAGACGCTCACGTGGATGTGATGGGTTATGCTTGTTTGGTAGCAATTATGAGCATGGGTCGCGGTTATCATTGCGTTTCTGAAGTAAATTTGCATCAGGAAACAGTTGCAAACGACTTCCCTACTCCAATCGTTACTTCAGCAGGAGCATTGATTAATGGATTAAAAGTTTTGGGAGCAAAACGAATCTCGATTATTACGCCTTACATGCGACCGCTAACCGATATGGTTGTGGATTATATCGAAAACCAAGGGATTGAAGTGAAAGAAAGTATTGCACTTGAAATTCCGGATAATCTTGAAGTTGCCGCACAAAACCCGATGAATTTATTAGAAATTTACAAGCAATTAGATCTGACAGGCATAGATGTTTTAGTGGTTTCCGCTTGTGTACAAATGCCCTCACTTGAAGCAATTGATTTGATTGAAAAAGAAATTGGAATTCCCGTCACTTCTGCAGCGGTTTGTACCACGTATGAAATGATGAAAAAACTCGGAATTGAAGCAAAATCGGCTATTGGCGGAAGTCTACTTTCAGGAAGGTATTAAATTTAAATCTAATTTTTTCATATCAAAAGGCAATTATGTATTTCTTAATTGCCTTTTTTTATTTCAATAAAGTATTTTAACACTGCTTTAAATTTCCATGGCTATAATTTTCCTTACCTTAACACTAATCAAATAACCTATTAAAAACTATGGAATTCATTGATTATTATAAAGTTTTGGGAATCACAAAAAGTGCCACCGATGCAGAAATAAAGAAAGCCTATCGGAAACTAGCACGAAAATTACATCCCGATTTAAATCCCGACGATAAAGAAGCCCAAGCCAAATTTCAGCAACTCAACGAAGCAAACGCCGTTTTAAGTAATGCCGAAAACAGAAAGAAATACGATAAGTACGGCAAGGATTGGGAACGCGGCGAAGAATACGAAAAATACCAGCAACAAAATCAAGGCCAACAAAGTAGACCATATGCAAATTCAGGTCAACAATCCTACGGGAATTATGAGGGTGAAGATTTTTCAGATTTCTTTTCTTCAATGTTTGGTCAAAGTGGCGGCCGCCAAAGTCAAAGAAGTCAAGGTCAATACAGAGGACAAGATTTTAACGCACAACTTCAAATTGACATTAAGGAAGCGTCGCAAACGCATAAAAAAGAACTTACTGTTAATGGAAAAAATATCAGGATTACCATTCCGGCAGGTATTGAAGACCAACAAACCATTAAAATCAAAGGTTTTGGGAGCGACGGACAAAATAACGGTCCAAAAGGAGATTTATACATAACCTTTTCGATTGTAAATAATACCGACTTTAAACGAGTAGGAAACGATTTGTATTTGAACTATGAATTGGATTTATACACTGCAGTTTTAGGAGGAGAAATTACCGTTTCTGATTTTACTAACGCAAAATTAAAATTGAAAGTTGTTGCGGGAACGCAAATTGGTACTAAAATTAGATTGAAAGGAAAAGGATTTCCAATTTATAAAAAAGAGGGTGAATTTGGAGATTTGTATGTAACCTATCAAATAAAAATTCCAACGACACTTACAGACAAAGAAAAAGAGTTATTTCAGGAATTAGCTCAAATTTCAAAAAAGAATTAATTATGGAAAATACAGAATTAATAATAGTTGAAGTTTTTTGTGCCGAATATCGAGTGGAACCAGCGTTGATTGAGGAACTAAATGAATTTGGTTTAATAGATTTTGTGCAAACCAATGGACAGAACTACATCCATTCAGATCATTTGAGACAAATAGAAAAAATCATTCAATTTCACAATGAACTAAACATCAATAAGGAAGGAATTGAAGTCATTCTTGATCTATTAGAGAGGATAAATACAGCTAATCAACACGCAAAATACTTACAAGATAAATTAAGATTGTACGAATAAATGAAATTTGGCACATTGCAAATCATTTTTAAATTAATAAAAATTGTAATTTCACACTGATTATTTTTTAACAGAGAATTTAAAACATCCTATTATGGAAGACCGAATTAAAGTTGTTGTTCAAACAGTTATTACTGTTCCTATAGAAAAAGTGTGGAACTACTGGACGGAACCAAGACACATCAAGAATTGGAATCATGCTTCGGAAGATTATTATTGTCCAGAAGCGAAAAATGACTTTAGAGAAAAAGGAAAATTCTCATACACAATGTCTGCAAAAGATGGGTCAAACAGCATTGATTTTAACGGAACTTACATTGATATAATAGAGGAAAAACTAATCAAATATGAACTACAGGATGGACGTATCGTTACAATTGTTTTTAGCAAACAAGGTAATGAGACTGAAATTATACATGCTTTTGAGGCAGAAGAAAGCAATTCAATTGAAGAGCAACAAAGCGGTTGGAATGCTATTTTAGAAAATTTTAAAAAATACTGCGAAAACCCGGAAACGGTTGAATAGACACAAAATTCCTCCATTGCGATGGATTATAGAAATTTCAAAACTTTAGAAAGTGATTTCGTAACAACAAACAGTGCATCGAGTAGTATCTTTAAATGAATTTAAAAACATAAGCTATGAAACCGACAAACCACAGTTCTCAAAATCAAAACAACAAAGGAAGTGATAACCGTAGTGACATGAGAAAGCACGAATACAAAGACCACGATGAAGTATTGACAAATGATGAAAATTACGATGTCGACACACAGAAATTCAAAGGTGAAAAACCCGACTTCGATGATAAATTGAATAACGAAGAAAAAAAATAAAACAAAATGCCTCAATTAAATTGAGGCATTTTTTATTTAATTACAGAAACTGGTTCTTTATTTTCGTTAAGTGCCACAAAAGTAAAAACGCCAGAAATGGCCTTCTCACGTTCCAAAGAATACATTTGCTCTACGTAAATATCTACATGAACTTTCAAACTTGTATTTCCTACATGTATCACTTTTCCAATTAATTCGGCAAAAGTTCCAGCTGGAATTGGTTTTTTAAAATCAATTCGGTCGCTACTAACGGTAACCATTCGTTGTCTGCTAAAGCGTGTGGCTGTAATGAATGCTACTTCATCCATCAATTGCATTGCAGTTCCTCCAAATAAGGTATCGTAATGATTGGTAGTATTTGGAAACACCGCTTTAAAAATATGCGTTTCTGATGCGTTAATTTTTTGTTCTAATGTCATAATTATATTATTTTTGAATGTAGTTTACCCCATTTTAAATACGTACTTCCATACGTAAATCCAGCTCCAAATGCGGTAATTAATAATTTGTCGCCTTCTTTAAAATCTTCTTTGAAATCCCATAAGCAAAGTGGAATTGTTGCCGCTGTTGTATTGCCATACTTCTGAATATTTACTTTCACTTTGTCCATCGGAAAATCTAAATGCTTACTAACCGCCTCGATAATTCTTAGATTTGCTTGATGCGGAATAATCCAGTCTATCATTGCAGTGTCCAATTGATTTCGCTCCATAATCTCACTACAAGTAGAAGTCATCCCTAAAATTGCATTTTTAAATACGTTTTTTCCGTCCTGTTGTATAAAGTGTTTTTTATCAGCCACCGTTACTAATGACGCAGGATAAAGCGAGCCTCCACCAGAAACGGATAAAGAGGAACTGCCTTTTCCGTCAACTTTAAACACATTGTCAATCAAACCACTACCATCCGATGAAGATTCTAATAAGACTGCTCCTGCTCCATCGCCAAAAAGCACACAAGTATTTCTATCTTCATAATTGACAATTGCACTCATTTGATCGGCACCTACGACTAATATTTTATGATAACGATTACTTTCAATAAAACTTGCACCAACAGATAATGCGTATAAAAATCCAGAGCAAGCGGCATTCAAGTCAAATCCCCATGCAATTGTTAATCCTGCTTTCTCACAAACTAAAGTGGCGGCTGGTGCTAAAATATGATCTGGCGTAGATGTGGCTAAAATTAGACAATCTATTGTTTTGGGGTCAACTCCCGATTCATGCAGAAGATCTTTAATTGCAAAAGCGGCCATATCAGAAGTAGCCAAAGTAATGTCGCTCAGAATCCGTCTTTCCTTAATTCCAGTTCGAGATGTGATCCACTCATCGCTAGTGTCTACATAACTTTCGAGCATTTTATTAGTCAAAATTGTGTCCGGAACATAGCCTCCTACTGCGGTAATGGTTGCATTTCTTTTGTGAATCATTCGTGATTAGAGTTGGTAGTTTTTAATTTTTAAAAAGTACTGACTTATTAAAAACACTTTAACGAATGAAAATAATTTATGTTACGAATAGATACACGTATCCCGTAAAATAAACCAATAACTCCAAATCGCGAAAGCATTGTCAAATAAAAAAAGGCAGGTCTCCTGACTTACAGCATTTTTATCGTCCTTCCCAAAAACAAAAAGTTGTTTTTCAGTGGATCTAATTGATAAAAACTATAAAGCTGATTACAGTTGCGCGACAGTTCGTGAATTAAACACGATTCCCTATTATCTTCGATAAAAACCGAAGACCTTTTTCTTGAGATAAATAAGCAAAGAACTTACCAACAAATATAGCCACAAACGCAGCACAGTCCATAACTATTTAACTTTTAGAATAAAAAAAAATACCGTTTCAAAGATTGAAACGGTATTTTATATATTAAAGTGATGGATCTATTTAATAAATTCAATTTTCTGAGCTTCCTCTAAATTAACGCTGTCAAAGAAACCTTGGTCGCTCATCCAGTCGTCACTGAATACTTTACTCATGTATCTTGAACCGTGATCAGGAAAAATTGCGACAACATTACTGTTTTTGTCAAATGCTCCTTCTTCCGCATATTGCCTGATAGCTTGTAAAACAGCACCCGACGTATAGCCTACGAACAACCCTTCTCTTTTAGCAATTTCTCTAGTGGCATGTGCACTTTGCTCATCAGAAACCTTCATGAATTGATCAATCAAATCAAAATCAGTAGCAGATGGAATTAAGTTTTTACCTAAACCTTCAATACGGTATGGATAAATTTCATCGTTGTCAAATTCTCTCGTTTCATGGTATTTTTTCAAAACCGAACCAAAAGCATCAACTCCTAAAATCTTTATGTTTGGATTTTTCTCTTTCAAATACTTTGCAGTACCTGATATTGTTCCTCCCGTTCCGCTACAAGCTACTAAATGTGTAATTTGGCCGCCTGTTTGCTCCCAAATTTCTGGACCCGTAGTTTTGTAATGGGCGTCAACATTCAACTGATTGAAGTATTGATTGATATAAATAGAACCTTTCGTTTCTTCGTGTAATCTTTTAGCAACATTGTAGTACGAACGATCATCGTCTGCCGAAACGTGAGCGGGACAAACATATACTTTAGCACCTAAACTGCGCAACATGTCAATTTTATCTTTCGATGATTTTGAACTTACGGCTAAAATGCAATTGTATCCTTTAATAATACTCACCATAGCTAAACTAAAACCCGTATTACCAGATGTAGTTTCTATGATGGTGTCTCCCGGCGAAAGAATGCCTCTTCGCTCTGCTTCTTCAATGATATATAATGCAATACGGTCTTTTGTGGAATGTCCTGGATTGAATGCTTCAACTTTAGCATAAAAATTACCTTCTAATTCTTCGGTAACTTTCTTAATTTTAATCAGTGGTGTATTACCAATTAACTCCAGAACATTATCGTAAGCTTTTATTTCCTCTTTCATAAAAAAATTGTTAGTCGAGGCATTTCAGTATTCGAAATCAACCTCAAAACGTTGCAAATTTAACAAAAAAAATCCAATTACTTGGTAATTCCTTCTAAATCTAATAAAAAAGCAAACTCTTTAGCAAGCTCTTTAAGTGCTTCAAATCGTCCTGAAGCCCCACCATGACCGGCATCCATGTTGGTATCAAGAAATAAAACATTTTTATCAGTTTTTGTGGCTCTCAATTTGGCAACCCATTTTGCTGGTTCAAAATATTGCACTTGCGAATCGTGTAATCCTGTAGAAACATACATGTTAGGATACGCTTGTGCCTTCACATTGTCATACGGAGAGTACGATCTCATGTAATCATACGATTCTTTTTCATTTGGATTTCCCCATTCGTCGTATTCGCCCGTAGTCAAAGGAATAGAATCATCTAACATCGTGGTCATTACGTCCACAAAAGGAACTTGAGCAATAACTCCGTTGTATAATTCTGGCGCCATATTTACAATCGCACCCATCAATAAACCTCCAGCAGAACCACCTTCAGCATACAAATGTTTAGGTGAAGTAAATTTCTGGTCAATTACAAATTTCGAACAGTCGATAAAATCAGTAAACGTATTTTTCTTTTTCAACAACTTTCCATTCTCGTACCACTCTCTTCCCAATTCCTCGCCTCCGCGAATATGTGCAATCGCATAAACAAATCCTCGGTCTAAAAGTGTCAAACGCGTTGAACTAAAATAAGGATCCATGCTTGCTCCGTAAGAACCGTAAGCATAAAGCAACAACGGATTCTTTCCATCTTTCTTAATTCCCTTTTTGTAAATTACAGAAATTGGAATTTTTGTTCCGTCAGTAGCAGTTGCCCAAAGACGTTCTTCCGTATAATTATTTTTGTCAAATTTCCCACCTAAAACAGACTGCTCTTTTTTAACTTCTTTCGTTTTAGTTTTCATATTGAAATCTATAATTGAAGAAGGAGTTCCCATCGACTGGTAACTGTAACGCAGAATATCCGTGTCAAAATCAACGTTTGTAGTTGGCGAAGCCGTGTACGTTTCAATTTCAAAAGGCAAATAATATTCGTCTTTTCCGCTCCAAGGCATGATGCGAATTTTACTCAAACCATTGCTACGTTCAGAAACAACTAGATAATCTTTAAAAATTTCAATATCTTCTACCAATACATCTTTACGGTGCGGAATCAAATCTTTCCAATTGTCCTTTGAAGTCGCATTTTCGGGCGTTTTCATTACTTTGAAATTCGTTGCTTTGTCTTTATTCGTTAAGATATAAAAACTGTCTCCATAATGAGAAATTGCATATTCTAAACCACGAAGTCTTGGTTGAAATACTTTAAAAGTTCCCGTTGGATCATCAGTCAATAAAGTCTGATACTCCGTCGTCAAAGTACTCCCCGACTCGATTACGATATATTTTTTAGATTTTTCTTTACCAATAGAAAGATTAAAAGTATCGTCTTTCTCTTCAAAAATTAACGGATCCTTTTTATCAGCCGTTCCTATTTGGTGACGGAATACTTTATCCGAACGCAATGTTTTTTTATCTTGGGTAACGTAGAAAAAAGTTTTGTTATCATTAGCCCAAACGCCACCGCCATCTACATTTTCAATTTTGTCCGCTAATAAATTTCCAGTTTCCAAGTCTTTTACTTGCATCGTGTAAATTCTACGTCCCACAACATCTGTTGAAAACAACGCCAATTTATTATCTGGACTGATGCTCATTCCACCTAAAGCGAAATAACTTTGTCCTTTTGCTAATTCGTTGCAGTCGAAAAGAATTTCATCTTTGGCGTCAAGCGAACCTTTTTTTCGCGAATAAATGGGGTAATCTTTTCCTGTTTCGTAACGGGTTAAATAGTAATATCCGTTTAAAAAGTACGGAACAGAAGAATCATCTTCTTTAATTCGGGACTTCATTTCGTCAAACAATTCTTTCTGAAGTGTTTGCGTATGAGCCGTCATTTTCTGGTAATACTCATTTTCTTTGTTCAAGTAATCAATCACTTCTGGATTTTCGCGGTCGTTAAGCCAATAGTAATTATCAATTCTAACATCGCCGAATTTTTCAAGTGTTTTCGGAATTATCTTTGCCACAGGAGGCTGTATATTTTCAGACATTTTTGAGTCGTTTTTTTTGTTGCACGAAGTTGCAAAAATAAAACAAAGACCAAGTAAAACAGGTACGTTTTTCATAAAATTAAAATATGTTATAACGATGCAATTTAATAAATTTGTACTCATATAAACTTTAAAATTATAAACAATGTTTGGAGACTTAATGGGAATGATGGGCAAACTGCAAGAAGCTCAGAAAAAAGTAGAAGAAACAAAGCAAAGATTAGATACTGTATTGATTGACGAGCAAAGTAGCGACGGGCTTTTTAAAGTTACCATCACTGCAAATCGCGCTATTAAATCAGTAAGTATTGATGATAGTTTATTGGAAGACAAAGAGCAATTAGAAGACTACTTTGTATTAGTTATGAACAAAGCAATCGAAAAAGCAACCGCAATTAACGAAGCAGAATTAGGTGCAGCAGCAAAAGATGGCATGCCGGAAATCCCTGGTATGGATATGTTTAAGTAGTGAGAATTATGATTTAAGAGTTATGATTTTATCATCATAGACCTTTGTCAAAGCTTAAAACTTTGATAAAGGTTTTTTTTATATTTCCAACTTCGGATTTAGTAATCGTCTTAATTTCTTAAAACACAGATTTAGAGTAGTTATAAATTCATAACTCATAATTTATTTTCTGGGGCGTGCCCTGTTTTGGTCTCGTTTTTAGGAACGATACCATAACAGGTCAGGCTGTTCGTTCCCGCTTTTATTGTCTCGTCCCAAAATACGAGACAATAAAGAGCTCCTCTTCCATCCTTCACGCAAGATGAGTTCTAAGGCTGGAGATTGTTTTTTAGAAATAATATTCTTGTGGAATTTAGTTTTGTAGTATAAGTATTTCAAATAATTACTTTTATTGATTTATTTCGAAATGTTTAAAATCTTGACTACTGTTAGAAAAAAATTAACGTATTTTTGAAATATAAAGCGAAACAAACCTCTGCATATAGAACTGACGTAAGACATGTTTGCGCAAGTTTGTTTCGCACATATGTAATTTACCTGACATTTCCGAAAAACGATATGAGACAACATTTATTTACATTAATTGCATTTGGCATTTTTAATTTCGGTAATGCTCAAAATTGTATTGACTTTCATCTATCAAAAACTTTTGATTTTGATATTTTGCTTAAATCTAAAGACCAAAATAACTTGGGTAAAGCTGAAATTATCATAAAAATATTTGATAAATGGAAAAAGATAAAAATCCAAACAATACATATTAAAAGTGAATTTATTTTGAAATCAAAAAGTTTCAAAGCATGTGAAAACAATAATTTATATTTATCAAATATGTTCTTAAAATCCAATGAAAATGACTTTGGAGATTTGATTGTTGCTGATTTTAATTTTGATGGAAAGGAAGATATTGCAATAAAACGTGAAGAAGGTGGAAATGGTGGTCCACTTTATAATTTTTACATTCAATCTGAAAATCAACAATTTATTCTTGATACATACTTGTCAACCGAAATGACTTACTTTCCAGATTACATAGACAGCGAAAAGAAAACTTTGCATGTATATGTTAGAATAGATAGTTTAACCGAAGAAGGAATTACATATTCTTACGCAGAAAATACTAAAAAGTGGAACGTGGAGAAAAAAGTAATGTACAGAAATTAGAAAAGAAACGTCAGGTAACAGCAAAGGCTTCGTTGCGTTCGGAGAACGAACAATGAAGCCTGTGTTGAACGGAACCGATTACATACCGTCAACACTTATGGAGTTATCGTAAAGCGTTTTGAAGAATATTACGAGGATTAATTATCCTCTTTTTTTATGCAGTAAAATCTGGTTCATTTTTTAGTGTTTACCTTTCCCGAAGTCTCGGGATTGCACACAAATGCCCTTACCCATTCCAAGTTAACTTTGATGGGACTTTGCCTTTTGGCTAACGCCAAGATACCAAGTCGGTGGACCTCTCGTGTCAAAAGCCAATATCGTATGCAGATTGCCTGTTTTGCAACATTGACACTTTCTGATTGTAGGTTCTTTATTGGGTTTGGCTACTAATTGAATTTTGAGTTTGCGTTGTAAATCTTTCAACTTTTGGCGTTTCCAAGTACTGCTCAAAAAACCGTAATGCCTTATTTTTACAAAGCGTTTGGGCAAAATATGCAACGCAAAACGACGGATAAATTCTCCATGTGAGAGCGTCATGTGCTTTTTAGTCTCGTTTTGCTTGTAATCTTTGTACTTAAATGTTACGTTTTCATTGTCAATGTTTTGGATTCGGTTGTTGCTTATAGCTATTTTATGAGTATATCTTCCCAAGTATTCCACCACAGAATGCGCATTTCCAAAAGGCTTTTTGGCAAAAACCACCCATTGTTTTTGCCAAAGTTGCTGTTGTAGTTTTACATAGTCCAGCGGACTCTTCTCTTTCAGTTTCTCACAATATTTCGCCCTAAAAACTTTGGACAAAGCCCTTACGGGAAACAAAAAATTGCCATCGCTTCGGATGTTTTGCCACTTGCCATTTTTGTCCACGCCACCGCCTGGAACAATGCAATGCAAGTGCGGATGCAGACTTAAATTCTGACCCCACGTGTGCAAAACGGCAATCATTCCGCTTTGAACGCCTTTGTTTTTACCAAAGGTTTTCAGGGTTTCCCAGGCCGATTCAAATAGCAAGTCGTACACCAATTTTGGATTGTGAATCGCTAAAGAATTAATGCTATCGGGAAGTGTAAAAACAACGTGGAAGTACGGTACTGGCAATAGTTCAGTGGTTCGAGCTTGTATCCAATCGTCTCGGTTTTTGCCTTGGCATTTGGGGCAATGACGGTTGCGGCACGAGTTATAACTGATGGAGATATTTCCGCAATCGTTACAAGCGTCAATGTGACCGCCTAAAGCCACGGTTCTGCATCTTTTTATGGCGGATAAAGTCCGCAATTGCCACGTGTTGAGTCCTAGATTTTCTACATTCTTACCAAGTTTCTCAAGTACATGGGCTACCTCATTTCGACTTCGCTCAATGCTCGTTTCCATTGGAACCGCATTGATCAAACAAAGTATCTAGCGGACTAAATGCTTTCTGGGTGTCGAGTTGAGCAATTTGCAAATACAGCATCGTAGTTTCAATATCCTCGTGTCCCAAGAGATTTTTTAAACTGATAATATCGAGTCCATCTTCGAGTAAATGCGTGGCAAACGTATGGCGAATCGTGTGTACACAAACATCTTTAGCGATTCCAGCGGCTTTGCAGGCTTGCTTTACCGCCCATTGAACGCCTCTTGCAGAATATCGAGAGTCAAAGTCGCCTCCAGCTCGGCCAACAGGTTGGCCATTGAACAAATACGTTTTGGGTTTTTCGGCGTCAATGTAGATTTTTAGACCCCGAATTAAGTGTTTTGAAAGTGGCACATAACGGTCTTTCTTGCCTTTTCCTTGCACTACTTTGAGTTGTAAACGATCAAAATCCAAGTCCTGCAAACGAATTGCACGAACTTCTCCACAACGCAAACCACAACCATACAAAAGTCCGATAAGGACTTTGTGTTTAAGCAATTGACAGCTTTTAAGAAGTCGCCAAACTTCTTCTTTACTGAGAACCGTTGGTAGTTTTTTCTCGTGTTTAATGGAAGGTAAATGCAGAAATTCATACGGCAATCCTTCGGACTTGAGCATAAATCGAAGTCCGTAAACGGTATGTTTAAAATACGTTTGTGAAGGCGTTTTGGAACGCTTTTGGAGCATATACAAGTATTCTTGGACTTGCTCTACATCCAATTCGGTTGGAATTTTTCCAAAGTGTAATGCTATTGCCGCTACATGTTGGGCATAATTCCTGTAGGTACTTTCGCTCCTGCCTAAAATGGACATCGCTCGTTTAAATCGGTGGAGTAATTCTTCAAATTCAGGAACTTGAGCAACGGCTCGACTCAGAATTGTGTTGGATCCAACTAACTCATCTGCTTTTTTTTGTCATTGTAATTAATTTTTAATTAGTTTTACAAAGGACTAACATTTTCAGGTTACACGCTACCGAAGGTTTAGTTCAACAGCTGTTTCTCGCAATTGCGAATTTTGTGGTTAATTCAAGATTACGTTTCGCAAGAATTTTTATCTTTAATAGAAAATAATTCGTTCCGAACTTCGCAACTGACGTAATCACACCTTAAAAATCTAACACTAAATGACAAAGAAAATAATTATAACAATATTTATTTTGCTTAGCATTATATCTCTGTCATCATGCACATCAAACGATAAAGAAGAAAGCGGAGTTACAGGTTCCGTAGTGGACGAATCAGGAATTCCGCTTAATGATGTTTCAATTTCCTATCGCAACTCTTTGATAACTGTAAAAACAGATGCTGTAGGTGCTTTTGTAATCAATCAACCTAGAACTTTGTTTATTAAATTTGAGAAAGAAGGATATCAAACTTTATCTGCTAAAATCGATAATTTTTCAGAAGATGCCTTTTATGATTTTAAAAGGATTACTTTAAATAAAACAAGCAATTCTTCTGCTAACTACAATGATGTTTCATTAAATACAGATCCAAAATTCATCGATTTAAAGTTATATGGAACCGTACTAAATTCTTTTGGGCAACCTTTAAAAGATGTTAGTGTGACTTTAAAAGATTCTACTATTGAATCGTATAGCATGAACGACGAAGGTAATTTTAATTTTAAAATATTTGACAATCAAATTTCAATTGAGAAAGAAGGATTTAGAAAAGTTGCAATCCAGCTGCCTTATTACGAAAAAGATAAACAAAATATTACGTTAGTAAAAAACAGTAATAAGTCGGGAATTTATATTTTAAAAGAAGATAAATATATTCCGCTTCCAAAAACGAAACTTACTTATAAATCAGAGGAAAAAATTGGAAGTGTCCTTTGGGGTGGAAATTTTGCCTACAACATCACTGATTTTTATTATCCCAAAAACACCAAGGATTTTAAAATAGAGAGCGATTCGATAATACGTTTTATAATTTTTGAACCAAGTTTCGCCAGTGGGCTTTTTGAAGCACAAAATGTGGAAGGTTATTTATGCACTGCAAATTATAAATTAACCACTACTCCTTTCCCCTCTTCAAAAACAGAATCACTTCCTATTACAGAAATTTATCCGCCAAGATTTAGTCCAAACTCAATTGATGAACCTAAAATAATTGAGTTTAAACCTTCAGATAGAAATAAGAACTATGTCTTTGTAAATTCTACAACTAAAACAGGTTATTACTTTACTTATTAAAAGATATATGATTATTAAAAGTTCAATTTTTTCATTTTCAATTAAAATACTTAAAATAGATTTCTCCGCTATTAGTTTAATTATCTAACACGCTTATTTCTCTAATTTTTCTTCTAAATTCTTCTGTAGTATCAATCAAGTGTTTTTGATAAATTGTACCCATATACCTTTCACTTTCAAATCGTTCAGGATTATTTATCTTATTGAAACTATTTATCTTTTCGAGTACTTCAATTTCTTTTTCAAACATTTGATTGTATTTTTCCATAGCAGATTTCACGTAAAATCTTGAAGCTCTGTAAAATCTTTTCCGTTGACCTGTTTTCGTATAATATTCAATGTATTTTAATTTTATAAGCACATTCAAATTATTAGAAACGGAACTTTTACTTGCATGATGCATCGTAACAATGTCTTCAAAAGTTAAACCCTCATCAGATGACAATATCAATGTAGAATATATTCGGGCAGAAAGTGGTGATAAATCAGCACGCTCTTCCAGCGCCAAACCTATATCTTCAATTAATAAAATGTTTTCGTTAGATAATTTTTCCATATTTTTTACTTGTCTACACAAGTCTTTTTTTTTAAAATAGCGTTATTCGCTTTTCATTGTTAAACCGCCACGGCACTTGCCGATTTTATTTCCTCTGCAATTACTTCTTCATTATCAATTTCAACTTCTCTCAAATAACCCTCAACCGATTGTCCTCGTAATCGTTTTTTTAGAATCACTAATCGTCTTTTACTTAAACCATCTAGATTTAGGAAAGAGACATATACTAAGACTGCAAAACCTACTAAGACAAGCATACCGTAAATTCTTTTTGTTGAAATCATCAACGCATCAAGGTTAATGGTTCGAAACAAACTCATGGCTTGTTGACGCGAATAAGCCGAAGCATCAATCTTTCCAGCCATATTAGTTAATGCTTCTAATTGCCAAATTCCATCAATATAATTAAATGCTAAACTCCACATTCCTGGCCCAATCATCGTTCGCACAATAATCAATACTGCAGCTGCACCAAGCATCGATTGTGGCGGTAAATTACCTAGCGCATAAAGCCAAATTCCGATGAATAAAACGGCCATCCCAAAACCACGAATTATATTTGGGATTATAAGTTGGTCGTAACTTAAACCTGGTGAAACCAAGAAATACATAAAAATGTAATAAAATATAAATGCTGAGAATCCTGCAAGAATATAGATTTTTAAGGATTTTCCCCTAACTAGCCACACCATACTAAATCCAATAGCAAGTAATAATCCGGGAATCATCCAAAGGTTAAATGAGTTATCCATCACAGAATCAAAATCCAAAATTCCAATGGTTATCTTACTTTGTAAAGAACTTCCCGCCAAGAAAAAACCCAGCATCAAAAGCATCATACTTCCATGAATGACACTGTAATTTTTAAAAAAACTAAAATCAATAAAAGGTTCATCTTTTAGCTTCTGATTTATTAAATATAAAATGCTTCCAAAGAATATAATGGCTAAAGCAAGTATTATGTTATCTGACCTAAAATAATTTTGCTGCTTTGCAAATGAAATAACATAAGCTAATGCTAAAAATACCGATGTGAATAAAAACATTCCAGTCCAGTCTATTCCTTTTCTAGAAAGTTTTTTGTCATAGCGTTTATTATGCATAAACACAATCGCTAATGCCGCAAGAAAAAGCATTATCACTGCAATTAGAAAATTTGCGTTTTCCCAATACGTACTAAAACCGATCCGTGTCATTAAATAACCTGCTAATTGCGGAAAAACAATCGCAGACGGATAAAAGATGGCGTAAAATAGCGGACGATTTCCATCTGGACTGATGATTAACATTGCAGGCATGATAAATTCAATTAGCGCAAACATCTTCAAAAATCCAATGAAAAAAGCACTTGATACAATAACGATGTTGCTATCTGTGGTACCGATCATAAAATTGGCTAAAGCCAAAAAAAGTAATGTTCGCACCATTAAATATTTAGTATGAAATCGCAATTTATATCTAAATATAATTGGCAAGCTGACACCCATTCCCACAACACCTGCATAATTAGCAAAAACCAACCATTCGTTATGAGAACCTAAACTACTTACCATGTAGCTCAGGTTTCCTGTATAAATTCCGCTCACTACCAATATTGGCAGTAGAAATACAAGAAGTAAAACCATCATTAACGGCTTGGAAACCCAATCTGCAAATAAGCCTTTGTTATACATTATATTAGTCTTTTAAAGTCATAACCACGTTCATACCAACACGTACGTTATTCATTAATTTAGCATCATTGTTTTTTGTAAATTCAATTTTTACTGGAATACGTTGTTGCACTTTTACAAAATTTCCAGCAGAATTATCAGTCGGAACCGCGGAATATTCTGAACCAGTTGCCGCAGAAATTGAGGTAATTTTTCCTTCAAATTTTTCTTTTCCGATAGCATCCACAGTGAATTCTATTACGTCACCAATTTTTACTAATGCTAATTGAGTTTCCAATAAATTAGCTTCTACCCACTTCGTATCTTGCTGAACTAAAGCTGCAATTTGTTGTCCCGGTTGAATGTATTGTCCTGCAGTAATTGATCTACGTCCCATAATACCGTCTTCTGGTGCCGTAATTACAGTATAACGTAAATTTAGTTTTGCTCTTTCTAAAGTCGCTTCTGCTGATTTTATTTGAGCATCACTTACTGCTAATTGACTTTCAGTTTCACTGGTAGCTAAAGCAGCTGTATTTTTCTGTTTGCTAAGTGCATTATATTGCGACTGTAATGTTTTTACTTGCGTTTCAATTTGTTGATACTGCTGGAGTGTAACGGCATCATTTTCTAAAAGATTTTTGTAGCGTCTTAAATCAGCTTGTGCGTTATTTAGTTGTGCTTTAACGCCTAACATATTTGCTTGAACTGTACTTTCGCCACTTCCCACTCGAACCACAGAAGAAGCTACTGAAGCTTTTCCTGCTTTTGCTTGAATCAATCCTGCTTCTGCTTGTAAAATGGCATTTTCAAATTCGGTTTTATCCAAAATAAGCAAGGTGTCCCCTTTTTTTACTGCCTGATGTTCTTCAAAATAAATATCGTTGATGTAACCAGGAACTCTTGAATTTACCGGACTGATGTAAGCTTTGACTTGTGCATCACTCACATAAGTATCATCATTTATATGCAGATAGTTTTTTAGTACGAACCAGATAACTACAAGAGTAATAATAAATACAAAAGCATTTAAAAGTGTTAAATACAGTTTGTTATTTTTCTTGGAGCTTGGTTCTGGATTTGTTTCCGTCGCTGGTGTTGATTCTGTTGTTGCCATAACTTTTAATTCTTTAAATGATGATTTTTATAGTTGTCCTGTTACTCGAAGAAGTCTCACATAGTTTAATATGATGTCTGTTTGATCATCAAGCACCTTTAAATCAGCTTGCAATTTTGTGTTTGAAGCGTCAATAATTTCAAGGTAAGTAATCAGTTGATTTTTATATTTTAAATCTGTAATCCGGTAATTTTCATCCGCCGCGTCTCGGTTTATAATACTTACTTCTCGCTGCTCAACCGCTTGCAAATAATTTTTATAAGCAGCATTTACATCCGCTTCAATCTGTTGCCTTACGGATTCCTTCTGTAATTCTGCTTGGTCAATTAGTACTTTGTCAACAGCTTCTCTTTTACGGTTTTTAAAAATCGACTCGATGTCGTAGGACAGACTTAAACCAACTTGATACGTATTAGAATATAAATCAACAGGAGTTCCGGAAGTCTGCGGTCTACTTGAATTGTAACCTGCAAATGCTGCAAGCACTGGTAATCTATCCGTTCTTGTTAGTTCCAAATTTTTCTCTGCAATGACGATTTGTGTATCACTCGCATTCAGCTGTGGATTTTTGGCGAAAGCAATTTGACGATAATACTGCTCGTTTTGTTCTCGAACATTATGTTGAATATTATCAATAGTTGGAACAATTAGAATGTTTTCGTCTAATCCTGCTAGCAACGTCAAATTTTTATTAGTAATCAAAATAGCATTTTGCACTTGAAGAATGCTTTGCTCCAATTGACGTTCCAAAACTTCTGCACGAAGCATCTCATTTTTAGTAATCATATCCTGATCGTAAAAAAGCTTGGTGTTTTGTGTACGTTTTGTGGCCAAGCTTTTATTGTTTTCAAGAATTACTTTTTGATTCTGAAGATTGTAAAGACTCAAATATAATTCAGTTGCATTTAACTTGACACCTTGTTCAGTATTGTTAAGTTGGTCTTCACTTAAGGTTTTACTAAGTTCAGCTAGAGCAATGGATTTGTTAATTTTACCTCCGGCAAAAATAAGTTGACTCGCATTTAAATTAAATTGATTACCAAAATTGGGAAGGTCAACAGTTTGCAATTTTTTAAAACCAGTATTATAAATAGTCACATCACTTAAATAAAAAGCACTTACATCTGTTGAAATATCAGGCAACCTGTTGGTTTTTACCTCGCCAATTCGTGCGTCTGCAACTTTGATCGAAGTATTTGCAATTTTTAATTGAATGTTGTTTTCCCTCAAACTCTTAGCTAATTCTTGAACCGTCATCTGGCGCTCTTGCATTTGTTGTGCAGTGGCAAATTGGTTACCAATACCAAAAAGCATTATACCTAAAAGATTTAAAAATAGTACCTTTTTCATTTTGTAAAGTTTCAAATTAATGACAAAATTTTTCTACGTTTATATTTTAATAGTTAAGACAGGAATCATTGAATGATTAGCAACATCAGCTGAAAGACTTCCTTTTAAAATGTGTGCAATTCCTTTTCTAGCATGTGTAGGAATGACAATAAAATCAGCATTTATGTCTTTACTATAATTAAAAATCCCTTCTTCTATAGAATGTTCTGAATATATTTTAACGCTATTTTTGCATGCTAAAATTTCTTCCGCTTCTACTTCTGCTTTTTGAAAAAATTCAATTAACATAGTGTCAATCTCACGCGTATTTTTAAATTTTCGCCCTGTAGGATTTACGTATAACATTTTCATTTCTGTTTGCCAATCCTTGAAAAAGTTCTTTGCTTTTTTATAAGCTTCGATACTTTCTTCTGAGAAATCAGTTGTGTAAACGCCAACGCCCATTTTATAATTAGAGGCTTCACCTTTAATAACTAAAACCGGTACATCTGAAAACCGAATCACTTTTTCAGTATTTGAACCAATGATAAAATCTTGCAAACCACTGGTTCCATGAGAACTCATCACGATTAGCGAAACGTTATGTTCTTCAAGTATAGAATTAATTTCACTAAAGTTAGTTTCTTTTTTTATAACTTGAAACACTTGTAATCCTTTTAAATACGATTTATCTAAAAATTCTGAAAAGTTTTTCTCTGCTAGCCTGATTTGAAATATTGTTTCTTCTAAATTCTGACTTTTAGCTTTTATTAATGAAGTTCCGCTAATTCCTGCGATGTGAACTACTAACAGTTTTGCATCTTGATGTTTTGCAATTAATGCTGCTGCTTTTAAAGCATTTTCGCTGTGTCGTGAGAAATCTGTGGGAACTAATATCGTTTTCATAATAGATGATTTAATTATTATCTGAGCACAAATATACGATTAGTTCGTAACGATACGAACCAAATAGAAATAAACTTATGTTAAATTAAAACCTAGGTAGCATCGCCGATAGCGAATACTGGAATTTCACTTGCTACGAAATTTGTTAATCCATCCAAATCAATCAACTAACATGGAAATTTATTATAATTTCCCTACTAACCATTTTAAGTAATGCTGACTTTAATCTCTCTTGTTTTACATTTTAGTGCAAATAAAAAACCCCACAGCTTTTGAAAGTTGTGAGGTTTGTTATGAGTAAAATATTTTGAACTCTAAATTTACATGTCTAAGGTTTGTTCTCCTCCACCATTGATAAATATAACTTGTCCGCTTGTCCAGCTTGAAATTGGAGCTGCAAAGTAAAGTACTGCTCCTGCAATATCTTCTGCTTCTCCTAAACGATGAATTGGCGTATGTTTCAGCATTGCTTTTTCCAACTCAGGAGTTAAAACTGTACTTAAAGCATGTGTTCTTGTTGCTCCAGGTCCAATTGCATTGATTCGGATATTGTCTGGTCCGTAGTCAAATGCTAAGTTTCTGGTCATGTGGTTAATTGCTGCTTTTGAAGAAGCATAGGCACTAATCGCAGGACTTTTATTAATCGAGGCCATTGAAGACATATTAATTATACTTCCATAACCTGCTTTTTTCATATGTGGTGCCACTAATTGGCACAAACGCCACATACTAAATACATTCATTTCAAAAACTTTCTTAAACTGTTCCACTTCGATATCGTAAGGACTTTCTTTTCCTGCACCTCCGCCACCAACATTATTGACAAGGATTTCGATGCTTCCAAATGCCGCAACAGTTTTCTCTACTAAGTTTACTAATGCTTCATCTTTAGTCACATCACAATCAATAGCAATTGCTTTCCCGCCGTTGTCATTAATTTCTTTAGCGGTTTTTTCTGCCGCTTCAAGATTGTAATCTGAAACTACAACATTTGCTCCAAATGCAGAAAGCATTTCGCAACTTGCTTTACCTATTCCTGCTGCACCACCAGTGACTATTGCAGTTTTTCCTGTTAAATCAAACAACTTTTTAGTATCCATATTTTTTAATTTTTAATTATAAATGTTTCATCACGTTTCTCATGATATTTTTTTCTAAGATTCTACTTCCGCAACTTTTACCATTTGAATTCCGGTCTTTTTGTCAGAAATAATAAATGCGGAAGAACTATTTTTAAATCCTATAACAATGTTTTCTCTTTATTTCAAATTGTATTACTCTTGTAATCTTTAAAGTTCTATTTTAATTTAACTAGTTTATTTTCAAATTATGCGCTAACTAACGGATTGGTTTTTACACATCCTTTTAACGTCAAATAATTTACCACTCCAGAAACAACTCCAGATATAACACCTATAATAATCAGAGCGGTTAGTAATGGGACTTGTACAGTGCCCATATATTTTTGCCATAAAACGGCTAACGATGTTAATACTCCAAATGTGAAAAAACCATGTTTGATAATTAGCCAAAATGCATTTGGAAAAAACGCAACTTTTTCTTGTTTTACAGTAAAATAACCAATAACAGTTAGAATCATTGCCAATGTTATGGACAAAACAACAGCTGTGCCTAAAACGGTTTCGTCAGTATTGGTAATTGAATCTACGGTTATTGAAATTAAAGTGCGGTCTTTTAATAAAAAATATTGAATTCCACCGTTGATAAAGCCATTGATAATTGCTGTTTTTATGGCACCTTTGATTAGTTTTTGATTAGTACTTTCCATATTATTATTTTTTGTCCTCTACCACTTGTAAAAGCTTTTGTTAGGATAATATTAAATTGAAATTGAAATTGATTTTGCCACATACTTTTGAAAATTTACATTTGACACAATCGATGAAACCTTCGCTTCAACCTTAGATCAATTTGGCAAAAACTCAAAAAATGCAACAACTCATTTATTTGTATCGTTATTTTGAAAAAGTATGCTAAAATACATACTTCCATTTTTCAAAATATTAAATACCTGCGAGTTTTAACGACCTCTATTTTTACTTCGGTAACGAGCTACACTAAATTAAACTTTTTAATTGGAATTTTTAACGGACTGAAAATTTAATAGTTTTTTTTAATTCCTCCACTCTTCACGCAGTTCTTGTTGTAAATCCTCAAAACGCATTCTTAAGTTTGCAGAAATCTGCTTTCTATTTTTGTGTAAATTTTTTAGTTGGAACGATAATGCAATGCTAAATAATCCTGCAATCATGAAGGTTATTGAAATTAACCAAATAACGCTTAACCCAGCAAAGATCGGATTCCATATAAGTATAAAAGAGAATATGATTCCTAGAATTCCCAAAGCTAACAGCATAGCCCAATTTTTACCTCCACGACTTTTAATATCTAACGAAAAACTAATCGCAGAAGCGGAACGAAATAAGATTACAAAACCGATGTAAAATGCCATTACACCTATTGAAATCGCTGGATGTATTAATAATGAAAATCCGACCAAAAGTGTGATAATTCCGAAAGTAAGTGACCAACCCCAATTGTCCAACTGATTTCTATTTACAATTGAAAATAGAACTTCTGAAATACCTCCAAACAAGAATGAAATTGCAAAAAGCATCGATAGCGTAAGTAATGAACTTATCGGAGAAGTAAAGGCAACAATACTTACTACAATAAAAAATATACCTATTAAAAGAGGTACGTACCAATGTTTAATAGCTGTTTTGATAGAATCTAAAAATGATTTTTCCATGATGTAGTAATTTTGCTTTTAAGTTAAATTGTTTTTGATTGTTGTAAAACTTGTTTTATTAGGAGAAGCTTTTTTATAAATTATGGCAAGGCTTTATTTGCCGACGCCAACTTACTAGCGAATATTTTAATAAAGTGAATAAAATCAAATTACTATTCTAAAACCGTAGTTTAAAAGTTCACAATTCAAAGCACAAAGATATTGTTAGTTCGTAACAATACGAACCAAATTAGTTTAAAGGTTTGTTAAAGTTTAAAATTCATATTTAGTTAATGCTTTTTCTCGCTTTCTCTAAATTCTTTCATCTTGCTTATTGTCCGCTCCACAAGCTGCTTTTTCTCTTCTAAGTAACTTTCAAAAATTTGGCCTACAGATTCTTCGTTTGTAAATTTTTCTGGAAAATAATTTCTGTTGTAATCATTAATCTTTTCAACCATCTCCATTTCCATATCAGTTCCGTCAAGATAAGCTTCTAACAGTACCAAAGACGAGTATTTTGCAAGTTTAAAATACCGTTTTCTGTCGCCAGGTTTTGTATAAAATAAAATATAATCTAATTGTAGCAGTACATTAATATTTACCGAAGTTGAACTTTTACTTGACAAAATAATCGCTCTTATTTCTTCAAAAGTTAGACCCTCCTCGGAAGACAAGATGATTAAGGCGTAAATTCTTGCTGCTAAAGGCGATAAATGTAGATTGCCTTCAATTCCTAAGCCGATTTGTTCAATAAGTTGTTCTTGTTTTTTTTTCTGCGACATGATTGCTTGGATTATTTTACAATTGCTAATTTACGATTAGTTCGTAAACTATCGAACTACTAAGTTATTAAAATTTTAATATTTATTAAAAAGACCTGACTTTCAGTATGTTGACAAGCTACTTAAAAGCAAGCATATCGACTTTCACTATTTTTGGAGGCTAATAATCCATTCTTAAACTATCTATAGAACTCTATTGTAGCAACATTAAATATATTTCAAACTGTATTTAAAAGCATGTGTATTGTATCAAAAAAATAGCTCTAAACACAGTACAGAAAATAGTGCAATGATAACAACTCATTTCCCCTATCTTTGCCCCACTAAATAATACTATGTCCTTTACCCTACTTTCTTCGCCTTTACAAGGTTTTACTGATTTCCGATTTCGTAACGCGTTCAATCATTACTTTGGTGGGATTGACACGTTTTATTCTCCCTACATTCGATTAAATGGTAAATTGAAAATAAAGCAGTCTTACGAAAATGATATTTTGCCGGAGAACAACACAACTATTGAAGTCATTCCTCAAATCATTACGAATGACGCGGAGGAGTTTCTATTTGTGGCGAAATACGTTCAGAGTTTAGGCTACAAAGAATTAAATTGGAATTTAGGGTGTCCCTATCCGATGGTGGCTAAATCCGGAATGGGTTCGGGACTGATTTGCAATACTTCTAAAATCAATGAAATCTTGCATCGTGCTCATAACGAAACTGATATTTTAGTTTCTATGAAAATGCGGATGGGTTATGACAATCCAACAGAAATTCTAGATGCATTTGAAATTTTAGACCAATATCCGCTTAAAAATATCGCCATTCACGCCCGAATTGGAAAGCAACTCTACAAAGGACCAGTAGATTTAGATGCTTTTGAAAAATGTCTAACCGGTACGAAACACAAATTGTACTACAATGGAGACATAACTAGCGTTCCAGCTTTTAAGAAAATTCAAGAGCGCTTTCCATCAATTGATCATTTTATGATTGGCCGAGGCTTAATTGCTGATCCGTTTTTACCGAGCATGATTAAAAATAATACTACTGAATATCCGGAAAAGCGATGGTCTATTTTTTCTGAATTTCACGATACGATTTACCAACAATACGACGAATATTTGAGCGGGCCAACTCCTATCCAAATGAAGATGCTTGGCTTTTGGGAATTCTTCTCGCAATCTACTTCGAATCCGCAGAAAACGTACAAAGCAATAAAAAAAGCAACAAACGCTTTCAAATACAAACAAGCGGTTGCGGAAATTTTAAGTAAAGAAATAAAATTAGAAAAAGAAGCCCGAAGACTTGAAAGGTAAGATGCTGAAAAATTCAGCATGACAATGATTGGCGTTTTGTCATTCTGAACTTGTTTCATAATCTAACTACGATAATCGAGTTGCTGAAATAAACTTAGCATCACAAGGAATTGTACGTTATTATTCTAAACTTGCTTCAGAATATTGCTGTACTAACTTTAGATTTGAAATAAATTCCGTGACAATAGAAGTTTGTTTATGCAAAAACTATTTTTTAGAAAAATATAATATTTTTTACTGCAACTTCTGTAACGTATCTAATACATAATTATGCATGACTTCTTTATAATCCAAATGGGTTACAATTCGCAGCTTCCCTGGTCCCATTGAACTGATGAAAATACTTTTTTGTTTTAACTTTTCAATTAATAAGTTTTCGTCAAAGCCTTTTTTAAGAGAGAAAATAAGAATATTAGTTTCAACAGGCTCTACTTTTTCAACCCACGGTAGTTTTTCCAGAAGGTCGCCTAATTCCTTCGCACGTCGATGATCGTCGACTAACCTATTTACGTTATTTTGCAAGGCGTAAATTCCGGCTGCAGCTAAATAACCCACTTGTCGCATGCCGCCACCTAGAATTTTACGAATTCGTAAAGCACGTTTAATTGTTGCTTTATCGCTTACTAAAAGTGAACCTATTGGCGCTCCCAAACCTTTTGACAAACAAACAGATATGGTGTCGAATACTTTTCCATATTCAGTTGGGTTTTCTTTGTTGTGGACTAACGCGTTCCAAATTCGGGCTCCATCCATGTGGAATTTCAAGTTATTTTCGTCACAAACCTTACGGATGCGCTTGAACTCTTCAAAATCATAGCAAGCTCCTCCTCCTTTGTTGGTCGTGTTTTCCACGCAAACTAAACTCGTCAAAGGACTGTGATAAAACTCGGGATTGTTGATTGCTCCTGCAACTTGTTCAGCAGTAATCATTCCACGATCGCCGTCAAGCAAACAGCACGAAACGCCCGAATTGAACGATGCACCACCGCCTTCGTAATTGTAAACGTGTGCGTATTTGTCGGCGATCAATTGTTCGCCGGGTTGTGTATGTAATTTTATTGCGGTCTGATTTGCCATGGTTCCCGACGGAAAAAAGAGTGCCGCTTCCATTCCGAAGATTTGAGCGACCATACTTTCAAGTGCAATAACGGTTGGGTCTTGTTTGTATACGTCGTCACCTACTTGAGCTTGAAACATATACCGAAGCATTTCGGGTGTTGGTTTTGTTACCGTGTCGCTTACTAAATTTATTTCCATATATTGAAAAGGATGTCTTATTTTTGTATTTAAATTTGATGAATTACGGATACTTTTTTAGCCCCGATAGAAGAGAAATCCTTTTTGTTCTTTCTTTAAGAACAAAAAGATTGAAACGGATAGCGGGATGAGCTCCAAATTCTTCACAAAAATAAAACTAATTTATGACAAATACCGAACAAATTAAAGGTATTGTAGAGCGTCTTGGTGCGTTGAGGAGGTATCTTTGACGTCGATAAGAAGATAATCGAAATTACCAACGAGGAAGAAAAAACATTGGCTCCCGATTTTTGGAACAATGCGAGAGAAGCGGAGGCATACATCAAAGTTTTGCGTTCTAAAAAGAAGTGGATTGAAGACTACGACAAAGCGGTGTTGCTTGGTGATGAGTTGCAATTGGCTTACGAGTTCTACAAGGAAGGCGAATTGACCGAAGAGGAAGTTGACGAGCAATACGAATTGACCAACTCACATTTGGAGAATTTAGAATTCAGAAATATGCTTTCGGAAGAAGGTGATAATATGAGTGCGGTTTTGCAAATTACAGCGGGTGCTGGTGGAACGGAAAGTTGCGATTGGGCCTCAATGTTGATGCGAATGTACATGATGTGGGCTGAAAAAAGCGGCTATAAAATCAAGGAATTGAACTTTCAAGAAGGCGATGTTGCGGGAATTAAAACTGTGACCTTAGAAATTGAAGGTGATTTTGCCTTTGGTTATTTGAAAGGTGAAAATGGCGTACACCGATTAGTCCGAATTTCTCCTTTCGACAGTAACGGAAAAAGACACACGTCTTTCGCATCCGTTTATGTTTATCCGTTAGTGGACGACACGATCGAGATTGACATAAATCCCGCCGATATTGAGATTATAACGTCTCGTTCGAGTGGTGCTGGAGGTCAAAATGTGAATAAAGTAGAGACAAAAGTCCAACTGTTTCACAAACCTTCGGGCATTCAGATTCAGTGTTCAGAAACGCGTTCGCAACAAGATAACCGACAACGAGCGATGCAGATGTTGCGTTCGCAATTGTTTGAAATTGAGTTGAAAAAACAAATGGCACAACGTGCCGATATCGAAGCTGATAAGATGAAAATTGAATGGGGTTCGCAAATTCGGAATTACGTTTTGCATCCTTATAAATTGATTAAGGATGTTAGAAGTCAACATGAAACAAGTAATGTGGACGATGTTTTAAACGGCGAACTTGATGAGTTTTTGAAAGCTTATTTGATGATGATGGGACAAAAAGAAGAAGAATAAAATAGAATCCTGCGAGAAATTAATTTTGCAGGATTTCATTATTTAAAATTGATATGAAAAACACGTTGATAGCCTTTTTATTTTTTTTTACAGTCCATTTTTTTGGTCAAGATACTATTCCGTACAGGTATTATGACAAAACATTTTATAAAACTAAATATTTAGATGTAGCTGCATTCTATAGTTTTACTGAATATGATAAGACTATTGACAAGAATAATTTAATTTATTATGATCTTAATGGAAAAGTTCGAAAGTATGAGCGGTATTCTAGTTTATCAAAAGAAATTTTAGACGGTATTACGGAAGAGCTTTATCCAAGTGGAAATGTTTTAACACAAGTCAATTACGTTCAAAATAAAAAGAATGGACAATCGGTCAGATATTGGGAAAGTGGAAATTTAAAAAGAGTTGATGTTTATAAAAATGACAAGTGGATAAGCGGAACGTGCTACGATGAAAAAAATAATTTAGTTGAATATTATCCTCTATCAGTCAGGGCAGATTATCCTGGCGGAATGAAAAATTTTTATAATTACATCTATCAAAACATTAAAAAGGTCAACATTCATAAATCGGGTGAAATGTACTTAAATATCATGATTGATAAATCAGGGATTATTACAGATGTTTTTATTTACAAAGATATTGACGACACATATTTAAGCAATCATATAATAAATATTATAAAAAAATCTGCAAAATGGAATCCTGCTAGTTACGACGGTGAATTTATCGATGTTTCGTATTCCATTCCTTTTAAATTCCCAGGTAATCGGTAAAATTTACAAAAGGAGTTAATTTTTGATCGGCTAATGTCTTTTGAAAATTACAATTAGTAGGGATTTACAGTAAATAATACGTGTGAAAAATTACTTTAAGAAAATCATACAATTAACTAGCATTATAAAGTTAAGTGTATGAATGCAGTACTTTGGCAAGCAAGATATAAGCCCTTTCTTTGTCAAAATATTTTAATACAATTTTTGATATTAGTTGTAAATCATTTTTACAACCACTCTACTAACGAAATACCAACTCCTATAGTTGTTTGCAAATTGTTATAATCAATCAAGGTTTCGCCAAACCCGTGCGAAATTTGCAATTGTGCTTTTAAATTTCCTTGAATGGGATACGACCAAGAAAAAGTTCCCGCTCCGCGAAGCGTTCTGTCAAATTGTAAATTGTGGCTTCCGATGAACGAAAAAACATTTCCATTAGTGGTATAAATCACGTTGACATCCGCTTTCCCAATGTATTTATTGATGTCAGGATTTTCATCTTTTTCTGCACGAAGCTTCAGCCACGGTCGAATATAGAAACTCCAGTCGCCACTTTCAAATCCGGCGTGGAAAATAATACGGTTCCAACTTCTTGAAAAAGGCAAACTTTTTCCATTGGACTCGTGATTGAACGCCACACCAAACATTTTAGCATCAACGCCTAAAATACTAAAGTTAACGGGGAAATTTAAGATGACTTCCGGTTCATAATTAATTTCTCGAAAAGGTCTTGACAACTCGTTATTATAAAGTTGCCAATGCGATTTCTGCGTATAAGCAACCCAAACATCTGCTTTACCCCACAACACTTTCTCCAACACTTTCACTTTGAAACTCAACTGAAATTTAGTTTCAATATTATTGTAGTCTACACCTGGTTCAGCGATGTAATCCGGATAGCCATTTCCGGAGTATGGTTGTTCATTTGGTTTCGAAGACCATCGAGTCGGCAATACATACACAGGTTTATAAGGAGAAAGGAGAAATGTCCCTCTCTTATCAATGGAATCCAATTCCCAACGTTCACTCATCGTTCTTTTACGATTTTCCTTTAAAAATAACGACTGTTTTTGAGGGTAACAAAATAAAGGTAGAAACAGAAACATTAACAAAATTCTCATAGATTTTTTATTTGATTTTGGTAAATTTACTATGCAAGCATATAATCCGCGAAAATATACCATTTAACTTAAATTAATTTGTTAAAAAATTCGATAAGATTATAATATTTGAAGGTTACGCTTTGTAAAACAAGATTAAAATACTTTATTTGTTTTCTACTTTATAAACTAATGTATCAATGCAATCAAAATCGTTTTCACTAGCAGAAATTAATGATATAATAAAGGGAACACTTGTTGGTTCCACTGATCATTTAATAACGGCTCCACAACAATTGGAAAACGCGAAATTAAGCGAAATTTCGTTTATAGGAAATAAAAAGTATGAGCGTCTGTGGAATTCCTCAAATGCATCTGTGGCAATTGTCAATGAAGATATTGCAATTGAACCGGGTGAAAATCGTGCTTTTATTAAAGTGAAAAATGCAGATTTAGCGCTGTGCCAAGTTTTAGAACTTTTCGCGGAAGCTCCTCCTCTATTTCGTCAAAATATACATCCAACCGCGGTTATTGATGCTTCGGCAATTATTGGTGAAAATGCAGAGATTGGCGCCAATGTTTATGTTGGTCCAAAAGCAACCATTGGTGCAAACGCACGAATTTATCCGAATGTTACTATTTTGGATGAATCGACTGTTGGTGAACGAACCGTAATTTGGTCCGGAACTGTAGTTCGAGAACGTTGTCATATCGGGACGGATTGTATAATTCATCCCAATGCAACAATTGGTGCAGATGGTTTTGGGTTCCGACCTTGTCCGGAAAGAGGATTGGCGAAAATCCCGCAAATTGGGAACGTAGTTATTGGAAATTGGGTTGAAATTGGTGCGAATAGTTGTGTGGATCGAGGTAAATTTAGTTCGACAATTATCGGCGACGGATGTAAAATTGACAATTTAGTTCAAATTGGCCACAATTCGATTTTAGGAAAATATTGCATTATGGCAGGAAACAGTGGTTTAGCCGGCTCAGTAACATTAGGAAACGGCGTAATCATTGGCGGAAGCGCTTCTATAAAAGACCATACTACTATTGGCGATGGAGCAACAGTTGGCGCTGGTTCAGGCGTAACTGGAGATATTCCTGCTGGAAAAGTCGTTTTGGGTTATCCCGCAATTGATGCTCGAGATGCATTGAAGCAATGGGCCATTTTGAAACGATTAGTACGCGAATCAAGTCAGAAAAAGGAATAGTCGCATGAATACTATTTCTATTCGCAAATTAATTATTTTTATACTAGTAATTTAAGACTTGTTATAAAAAATGTTGAAGTGCTTTTTTAAAAGTTACTTCTAAAAATTTAATATAAATGCATTTAAACGATTAAATGATACCTTTCGTCGGATAAGTTGTAATGTTATAACAATTTAATTTTTCTTTATAATATTATTTAATTAAAATATTATATACCATGAGAAAAATTTACTCTTCGAAATTAAATTTTTTAGCAATCCTTCTGTTTTTTAATTTGTCGATTTTCTCGCAAAATATTGCGATAAACGAAGTGATGTCTTCTAATAATACTACAATTTTAGATGAAGATGATAGTCCTTCCGATTGGATTGAATTGTATAATTATGGAACTGAATCCATTAATTTAGAGGGTTTTGGTTTAACGGATGATGCAGCCTTTCCTTTTAAATGGACATTTCCAAACGTCGTTTTAAATCCTAATACTTATCTTCTAGTTTGGGCCTCTGATAAAAACCGAAAAATTATTGGCCAACCATTGCATACTAATTTTAAAATTGGTTCGGGAGGTGAAGAAATTCGATTAACAAATCTAAATGAAGTTTTAGTAAGTCAGTCGCCTTCAGTTGCATTGCCTTCTGATGTTTCTTATGGCCGTCAACCTGATGGGACTGGACTATGGTATTATTTTTATGAATCTACACCTAACGCGACTAATGGTGGTTTAGGCTTAACTGATTTGTTAGTTCCACCTCTGTTTTCACAAGATTCTGGTTTTTTTACAGAAGCATTTGATTTAACCCTTTCCCATCCGAACCCAAATGCTACAATTATTTATACTTTAGATGGTTCGGATCCTGATATCAATAATTTATCTGGAACCACTTTTCAATATAAAAATGTGTATCAGACTGAAATAGGCGATTTACCTGGACCTTTCCTATCTGAAATTTATAAATCTTTTCAATATAGTTCTCCTATAAATATTGTTGATAAATCTGCACAACCCGATAAATTAGGTACTAAAAATACAAGACAACATACTATTTATGTTCCATTAGTTCCTCTTCGAAAAGCGATGATTTTAAAAGCAAAATCATACGTAAATGGTATTCCTTCTAAAACTATTTCAAAAACGTATTTTGTTTGGTCTAACGGAAATCCATACAATTTACCCGTAGTTTCTTTACAAACACAAGAAAATAATTTATTTGATTATAACTTGGGAACGTATACCGCTGGTGTTGATTTTGATACATGGCGTCTTGAAAACCCTACTAATAATCAATATTACAGACCTGAATGGTGCAATTATGCTCGTAAATCGAGTACATGGGAATATCCAATGAATGTACAGATTTTTAATAACTCAAATTCAGTACTGAGCCAAAATGCAGGATATAGGATTCACGGAAATAATTCTAGAACCTATTTAGTAAAAAGTATGCGTCTGTATGCCGATACAGACTACGACGAAAATGATTATTTTCAGCACAATTTATTTACTATTCCCATTTTTGACGCGCCAAATGCAACAAATAATAAGTATAAAAGAATATTATTACGGCCAAATGGTTCGGGTGGAGCAGTTACTTATGATGTAGTTTTCAATCGAATAATGCAACCTTTCTATAATGGTGTTACAAGAATTCAACCTGTTATACAATTTTTAAATGGTGAATTTTGGGGCCTCTCTACGATTAGAGATCGATTTGACAAATACCACTATGCTTATAATTTTAATTTAAATAAAGATAATATTGTTCAAGTAAGTTGTGGCGGAAACAATTGTGAACTTGATGAAGGACTTAGCGAAGATTACAGCGATTATAACAATTTAAGAAATTATATTATTGCGAATGATATGGCTAATGAAACATTCTATGCAATTGCTGCAAATCAGTTAGACATTACTTCCTTTATTGATCACATGGTTTTACAGATTTATTCAGGCACAAATGGATATGAACACAAATTTTGGAAAGCTAAAGTGCCAGAAAATAACGATTATGGAGACGGAAAATGGCGAACAACTATTCAGGATTTTGAACCTGCATTAACTTCAGGAACGGATTGGCTGCAACATTGGGGAACAATTTCAGGTTCACCTAATGAGGCTTTGTTTGCCAATTTATTAGCTAATGAAAATTTTAAAAAGCAGTTTATAAATCGATTTGCAGACATGCTAAATTCCGCATTCACTACATCAAATTTTCTATCAGTCGTGAATAAAACCTACGAAGAAGTCACTCCTTATCTTGCCGAAAATTTTAATCGGACTCCTGCTACAAATTTTTATACAGCAAGTAACAAAACAAAGCTAATAAATTGGGGAACAAATCAACCGACAGTTCAGCGAAATGCAATTAATACTTTTTTTAACATTGCTAACACTGTAGATATTGTGCTTAGCTTGTCAAGCAGCGATGCTGGAATAATAAAAATGAACACGATTGACATTACTGCTACAACTCCAGGTATTACTCAAAATCCATATCCATGGACCGGAACTTATTTTAAAGGTATTCCAGTAAAATTAGCAGCAAAAGCGGCACCAGGATTTATCTTTTCGCACTGGTCTGGAGATTATTCCGGAACAGATTCAGAGATTGTTTTTTCACCTGAAACTAATAAACAAATTCAAGCTAATTTTGTCCCAGATGTTAGTAATGTAGCCGTTACATATTTCTGGTTTATGGATGGCTCTATTCCGAATAACGTACCATTGTCAAATCTAAATTCTACTTACTCCGCAAATAGCTTGACAGCATCTTTACTGTTTGATTCATGTTTATCCGGTTATCCATTTACCAGTACGCATCCAAATTGGCGGAAAGCTTCTATGGAACGGAAAAATTCGCCAACAGCAGTTAATTATTTTCCTACCGCAAACGATAACCTTCCTTACGATAGCGATGCTATGAAGGGTATACAAATTAAACAACCCTTTAAATTTGGAACATTAGAAAATGCAATTCGTCTCGTTTTTCCTACAACTGATTTAGAACAGATAAAAATTTCTTTTGCAGTTGAAAATAGTGGAGCAGCAAGTTCGCTTCTATTTGATTATTGGAGTGGAAGTGATTGGATTACTACTGGAATTGCAAACCCAATAGCGCAAATTACCCAAGAATATCAAGCGATAGCAATAGATTTGAGTTCAATTTTAGAGGTAAATAATCAAGCACAATTTCAATTCAGAATCAGATTTGATGGTGATAATATGTTTTTGTCAGAAGGTAATAAAGTAAACTTTAATAATTTTGCAATCGAAGCACAGGAAACTTTAAAAATTGCTAATCCTGAAACGAATATCAAATTTACAGCTTATCCAAATCCGGTACAAACAACCCTTCACATTGCATCAAATACAGAATTATTAAGTGCTGAATTATATAATTTATACGGTCAAATGGTTCGAAAAATACAACCTAATACAACGTTAACCGAAATTGATGTCCGAGGTTTGCCAAACGGAATTTATATTTTAAAAGTAAAAAATACGTCTCAAGAAGAAAAAGCAATAAAAATAATTAAAAACTAAAAGATAAAGCAAAAAAGCATTTCAATTCGAAATGCTTTTTTGTTATAAATCGCTTCTCATCACCACATGAATTTTGGGATTTATTTTTAGTAAATGTGTAATAAATTCTTTCTTTTTCTTTGGTGAAATAACTACGCTGTCAGAATCATTATAGATAAGTTCTAATCGATCAATTGATTCTGCTGGAGCACTCATCGGATTATAAGTTTCTTTTATGCGGCGAATAGAAGAAATTTCGATATCCTGATTAATTAAAAAACTGCATTTTACATTTAAATTCGATCCCGTAATTGTATACTCCGTTTTCCAAAATATATAACCAATGAAAGCAACAATTAATAAGTTAATTAGTAGCGGTGAATGATCCCCATACATTACCATTGCAACACCAACAGATCCAAAAGTCACCCCCAGAATTAAAATAATCTCAATCCCAATTTTCGATTTGTAAACTTTGGTCATAACTATAATTTTACAGGTGTAATTCAAATATAAGAAACTTAAATGCATAAAAAAAGTCCAATTTTTCAATTGGACTTTACGTATAAATAATTTTTTATTTTAAAACAATGTGACAATATAGTAAATAAATGCCGCGATTAATGCCGAAACCGGAATAGTTAAAACCCAAGCCCAAAGCAAGTTAATCGTAACGCCCCAGCGTACTGCTGAAACTCTTTTTGTAATTCCAACCCCAATAATACTACCCGTAATAGTATGTGTTGTAGAAACAGGAATTCCGAAATGTTCGGATAAAAATAAAGTAACAGCTCCCGCAGTTTCCGCACTCACTCCTTCTAATGAAGTTACTTTTGTAATTTTTGAACCCATGGTTTTTACAATTTTCCATCCACCACTCATTGTTCCAGCAGCAATAACCGTAAAACTGACAAAAGGAACCCACGCATAATCATCTACAAAATATTTAAAAGTATCCTCAGCATTTACATAATTGGGATCAAAGTCAATTTTTAAATGGTAATAAATTACGGCTGCACCAATAATTCCCATTACTTTCTGAGCATCATTTGCACCATGACCTAAACTAAAAAGGGCTGATGAAACAAGTTGTAATCTTTTAAACCACTTATCTGCTTTACTGGGATTGGCCTTTCGGCAAATATTCATAATCAAGATTGTAATAAAATAGGCCATAATCATACCTATTAAGGGTGCCAAAAAGATAAAGGCGATAATTGGAATTACCTTCACATAATTTACCACATCCACTCCATTAACAGCCAAAGCTCCGGCATGAGCCAATGCAGCTCCCATAAATCCACCTAGTAAGGTGTGCGAAGAAGAAGAAGGAATTCCTAATTTCCATGTTGCTAAATTCCAAATGATGGCTGCTATAAGTCCTGCAAGAATTACTTCTAAAGTGATAAAGTTTTCGTTGACTGATTTAGCAATGGTGTTTCCAATTTTGAATTCACCGATCCAATATTTCGAAATAAAGTAAGCCACAAAGTTAAAAAAAGCGGCCCAAACTACAGCTTGAAACGGAGTTAGTACTTTCGTAGCTACAATCGTTGCAATGGAGTTTGCTGCATCGTGAAAACCATTGATGTAGTCAAAAATTAAAGCAAGAATAATAATAATTATAAGTAAAGTCATATACGTCTTTTGAGATTGAAACTCCGAAAATGATTAAGAATGTTTTACAGCAATTGATTCTAAAACATTGGCTGCACTTTTACATTTGTCAGCTGCCGTTTCTAGTGTAGACAATACTTCCTTATATTTAATGATGTTTTTAGCATCCGTTTCATTCTCAAAAAGATCGGCAACCGCTTTATCATAAACGGTATCCGATTTATTTTCTAACTTATTAATTTTCGCGCAAGCGTCCGTAATATTTTTAATTTTTTTCAAATTACGCAATTCGCGAACCGCAATGTCAATTTGGTGACACGCCTCTAAATTAATTTCCGTTAATTTTCGAATGGATTTCGTGATTTTATCCACTTGATATAACTTCATTCTGTTCGAAGCGCCGTGAATATTTCCAGCAATATTATCAATAGCAGTGCTTAATGAGTAAATATCTTCGCGGTCAAACGGAGTGATAAAGTTACTACTCAATTCCAAATTAATTTGTCGAGCAATGTCCTCTCCTATTTGTTCTAGTTCTTCAATTTTTTGAAACAAATCATTCCGTTCCGCAACTGGTAAATTTACCACTTCATGTAGTGTTGTAGCCATCAAAATCAAATTACTCGTTGCTTGTTCAAAAAAGGGAAAGAATTTTTTATCTTTCGGTACAAAAAACTGGAAAATGCTATTTATGTTCATAGTGATCGTTTTACAGCGACAAAAGTAAACCTCCAATGTTAAGTTAACATTAACTAAACGTAAAAAAGAAGTCGCTAATTGATATTTAATGAAGCTATTCGGATAATATTTTTCACATTTTCAAAGGTTTTCGTACTTTAGCCAACGGAAAATTAGATATTTCAGTTTACAAATATAAAAGACACACAACGCGATTATGGATTTGAATTTCAATAAAAATGAAGACCACAATAAATTATTAGTTTCCGACTTGAAGCACCGATTTTCGAAAGTTAAATTAGGTGGTGGCGAAAAACGAATTGCAAAATTGCATGCGGAAGGAAAAATGACGGCTCGCGAGCGAATCGATTATTTATTGGACGACAAAACAGACAGTATTGAGATTGGTGCTTTTGTAGGAGAAGGCATGTATGCCGAACATGGCGGCTGTCCTTCTGGTGGAGTTGTAATAAAAATGGGATATGTGAGTGGAAAGCAATGTATTGTTGTTGCTAATGATGCTACCGTAAAAGCGGGCGCTTGGTTTCCAATTACAGGAAAGAAAAACTTACGTGCTCAAGAAATTGCAATGGAAAACCGGTTACCTATTATATATTTAGTAGATAGTGCCGGCGTTTATTTGCCTTTACAAGATGAAATTTTCCCGGATAAAGAACATTTTGGCCGTATTTTTAGAAATAATGCCATCATGAGTAGTATGGGAATTACCCAAATTTCAGCAGTTATGGGAAGTTGTGTTGCCGGAGGTGCTTATTTGCCTATCATGTCGGACGAAGCATTAATAGTGGACAAAACAGGAAGTATTTTCCTTGCTGGAAGTTATTTAGTGAAAGCGGCTATTGGTGAAAATATTGATAACGAAACACTTGGTGGAGCAACAACTCACTGCGAAATTTCAGGCGTTACTGATTATAAAGCGAAAGACGACAAAGATGCTTTAGATAAAATTAAAAAAATCGTTGACAAAATTGGGGATTTCGACAAAGCAGGTTATAGTCGTGTAAAATCGGTTAAACCGGCAATGGATGAAAAAGAAATCTACGGAATTTTGCCGAAAGCACGAAATGAACAATATGACATGATGGAAATCATCAATCGTTTGGTCGATAATTCTGAATTTGAAGCCTATAAAGACGGTTACGGGCAAAGTTTAATTACCGGTTATGCAAGAATCGACGGTTGGGCTGTTGGAATTGTTGCCAATCAACGAAAAGTAGTAAAGTCTAAAAAAGGCGAAATGCAATTTGGCGGTGTAATCTATTCCGATTCTGCAGACAAAGCGACTCGATTTATTGCGAATTGCAATCAAAAGAAAATACCTTTGGTTTTTGTTCAAGATGTTACTGGATTTATGGTAGGTTCTAAATCAGAACAAGGCGGAATTATTAAAGACGGCGCCAAAATGGTAAATGCGGTTTCTAATTCTGTAGTTCCAAAATTTACAGTTATTGTAGGAAATTCCTACGGTGCTGGAAATTACGCCATGTGCGGAAAAGCATACGATCCAAGATTAATTTTTGCTTGGCCAAGTGCCGAATTAGCCGTTATGGGCGGAACACAAGCAGCAAAAGTGTTGGCACAAATTGAAGCTTCTTCACTAAAATCAAAAGGAGAGATTGTAGATGAAGCCAAAGAAAAAGAACTTTTTGATAAAATTAAAGCACGATACGACGAACAAGTTTCTCCTTATTATGCTGCTTCAAGATTATGGACGGATGCGATTATTGATCCTTTAGAAACGCGTACTTGGATTTCTATGGGAATCGAAGCTGCCAATCACTCACCTATTGAAAAGAAATTTAATTTAGGTGTTATTCAGGTGTAAAGATTCTCTTCTATTTATATAAAAATGGTTCTCAAATATTTGAGAACCATTTTTTTTAGAATTTGATTTAATGCAGATTTTGTGTTAACCTTTCGTCAATTGGCATTTTAATAAAGTCAAGAATTTCTACTTTTCCGAAATCTTTGTACAAGGGATTGAGAATGATATTTGATTCTAAACCAACTACAGAAGAAGGAACGCGTAACGCAAAGAAATTGCGGTCCTTTGCAAGATTTGTAAATAGTTCTGTTGTTTTAGAATTATACGGATATTGACTCCAATTTACTGGTAAATCAATGAGTTCTTCTATTGGAAAATCGTCTGGGAAATATATTTTAGCTAACAATATTTCTTTTGGTAAATAAGCTATATTTGCGGAATGTACGTAATATTCCAGCAACGCTAATGATATATTTTCAGAACAATAAACAGCTCGAGTACCAACTTCATTCCACCTTCCTCCTACTTTTTCAGCACCAATTCCAGATAGCGTAGCGTCCTTGTATTTTATATTTGCAATTCGGTAAACGATCATTAACTATAAACATTATACTGAATTCTTACTATTTCATTTTCTACAATTTCAAAACCAATACTACTGTCTAATAATTCAAAAGGAACTTTATTTCCCAAAGATTTTGAAGGTGTCATTAACCAATTTTTAAAGTCAGCTTTAGAATCAAAAACATCGTAACCTAAACCAAATAAGCGAGCCAATTCATAAATTCGTTCAGAAGTTTCTTTATTATACACCGCATTTTTTTGCATGCTCGATATAGATGCTGGCAAAATATTCTCAAACTCTTTTTCTGTAGAACTTGTAAATTGCAACAGTTGTTTCCAATCTGTTTTTTTTACGCCTTCTCTTATTTTATCGATTAAGTCTAATTTAAAATGTGGTGCATTGGTAGTGTTTGAAATTACCCAAGCAGGTGAAAATTCTGATACAAAGTTTAACTCTTCTTCTCTATCTGAAGGATATTCAACTACTTTCGTTTTATACAATTTTTCTTTATTGTGGTGTTCAGTTTTCATAATTGTATTTTTACATTTAACTGATCGTAAATTTACAATTTTTATTTCGGTTTTTCACATCTTTCCCTATTTTTAACCTTTTACGATTCGTTTTTTTTACTTTTAACATGCTTATAAAAACGAGTCAATTATTACTAATTTATTTATTACTTTCGAAATTCTTAATATACATCAGAAATTCAATGAAAAAATTAATTTTTCAAGTACTACTTTTATTACTTTTTATCACGAGTTGTACATCAGTAAAAAAACACAATAGTCTAGTAAATAAACCTATTGCGGTTGATAAATTAAAAAGTGATGTTGATTTTGCATACTTAAAACTGCAGAAACTACATCCTTCTCTATATTGGTACATATCCAAGGAGCAACTCGATTTTAAATTTGACAGTTTAAAAACTACAATAAATAAACCACTAACTAGTTACGAGTTTTACACTAAAATTACTCCTGTCCTGAACGAAATCAGACAAGGTCATTTAGGCGTTTATCCAAATTCTAAAATTTGGTCGAAGAAGGAAGCAAATGAATTAATAAAAAAGGGCATCGGTCCATTTTCACAATTTGAATTCATGATGTTTGGTGACAAATTATATGTAGAAAAAAACAATTCGATTGATTCTACAATTGCTGTAGGAAGTGAGATTGTAAGTATTGACTCCATTTCAACAGAACGCCTTTTGAAAAAATACCGAAAATTGATGACTTCAGATGGATACAATACTACTTTTTACAAACATCAATTACCTAAAAAATTTTCTAATTTATACGTCTTTGAAAATGGTATAAAAGATAGCTTACTTTATCAATTCAAATTTAATGATTCGATCAAAAACATTTGGATAACAAGAAAAAAAATGGCTGAATCAAAAGTAATTACTAAAGATTCCATTGTAAAAAAGCAAACTAAAGCTGAAAAAAAGAAAATTGCACTCGCAAATAAAAACAGAATAATTTACAACAGCACGAATGGCTATGATGCCGCGACAAAGGAATTTCAACGTACTTTAAGTTTTATGGAAAAAGACAGTTCCGTGGCTGTCTTAAAAATAAAATCATTTTCAATTGGTAATTACGAACCATTTTATAAAGACGCTTTTAAAAGAATTAAAGAGAATAAATCAAAATACCTGCTATTAGATTTACGTGGAAATCCCGGAGGACGATTGAGTGAAATTAACAACCTCTATTCATTTGTTGCTGATTCTGCAATCGCTTTCGCTGACAAAAGTGAGGTCGCGACGAAAACGAGTTTTCTCAAAAGAGAATATTTTAACGGCGGAATCACTACGAAAGTACTCAAATCAATAGTTTATCCATTTTATGTTAGCTTTATGTATTTGAAAGTTAAAAAAGAAGGCGATAAGTACTATTATTATACAAGTGAAAATAAGGTGAAACCAATTCGGGAAAATCGGTTCAAAGGTGAAATGTATGTTTTAATTGACGGTGGCAGTTTTTCAGCTTCATCTATAATATCATCTAATTTAAAAGGATCAAAACGAGCCACCTTTGTCGGTGAAGAAACCGGTGGCGCTTTTAACGGAACAGTTGCGGGACAAATGCCTATTATTGAACTTCCCAACTCCAAAGTTAAAATGCGTGTCGGCTTAATGAAAATTGCCGCTCATTATAAAACTGAAGAAGTAGGTCATGGAATCCGACCAGATGTCGAAATTATTCCGACTTTAGAAGACAAAATAAATGGAAATGATCCTGAAATGAAATGGATTTTAGACAATATCAAAAACCAAGATTCGGATGCAAAATAAATGGTTCACGATTATTCTTTTTTTTATAATAAGTAATGCTGTTAATGCGCAAAATTTCACTAGAAAAGATTCACTTCAAGGTGGTTTTTCATTTGAAAGAATGTGCTTTGATGTTCAAAAATATGATTTGAATATTACGGTGAATCCTGAACAGAAATTCATCACAGGGTCAAATACTATTTCATTCAAAATGCTTCAAGAATCAAGTACAATCCAATTGGATTTATTTGAAAACATGCAAGTGGATCGTATCGTTTTTGAAAATAAAAATTTAAAATTCCGTAGAGAATTTGGCGCCGTATTTATAGATTTTCCGAAACAGCTTAAAATTACAGATTCTATTTTAAAACTTGAATTCTTTTATTCAGGAAATCCCATTATTGCAAAAAATGCACCTTGGGACGGTGGCTTTGTCTTTTCAAAAGACAGCAATGGCAATCCGTGGATTTGTGTTGCCGTTCAAGGTACTGGAGCAAGTTTATGGTATCCTGTAAAAGATTCACAAAGCGACGAGCCGGATTTAGGCGCTTCAATAAAAGTCGCTGTTCCTAATGGCTTGATGAACGTTTCAAACGGAAGATTTAAAGGAAGTTTAAACTTAAATAACGGATACACACGTTGGGATTGGGAAGTAAAAAATCCAATCAATTCCTACAGTATTACACTGAATATTGGCGATTATGTTCATCTTCATGAAAAACATAATAAACTGGATTTAGATTATTATGTTTTACGTGGAAATGAGGAAAAGGCTAAAATCCATTTTGCAGAAGTAAAACCAATGATGGATTGCTTTGAAAGCAAGTTTGGAGCTTACCCTTTTTCTGAAGATGGCTATAAATTAATAGAAAGCAACTATTTAGGTATGGAACATCAAAGTGCTGTAGCTTATGGAAATAAGTACTTAAAAGGATACTTAGGAAAGGATCGTTCAGGGACTGGAATTGGAATGAAATTCGATTTTATCATCATTCACGAATCGGCTCATGAATGGTTTGGAAACAGCATTACTTCGCGCGATATTGCTGATATGTGGATTCACGAAGCATTCACTACTTATGCAGAATCGGTTTTTGTAGAATGTCAATTTGGGAAAGAAAAAGCAATTGAATACATCAATGGACAAAAGAAACTCGTTGAAAACAAATCGCCTGTTTTAGGAAAATACGGTGTCAATAACGAAGGTTCAGCAGATATGTATTATAAAGGTACCCAATTATTAAACACGTTAAGAAATGCGATTGACGACGATGAAAAATGGTGGTCCATTATGAAGAACTTTGCGGTAACGTATCGGCACAAAATTGTTGAAAGCAATGATGTTATTCAATTTTTTTCAAATGAATTTGGATATAATTTAGCCCCATTTTTCCAACAATATTTACAGGAAACAACTGTTCCTGTTTTAGAGCTAAAAATATGCGGTAAAAAAATTAAATATCGTTTTACGAATACGGTTTCTCATTTCCAACTTCCAATTCATCTTTTAATTGACGAAGTAAAAACACCTCTTCTACCTACTAACAGTTGGCAATCCATGAAAATCAAAGAAAACTCGACAGTGAAATTTCCCGAAAACCTTTTTTACATTGACTTCAAAATAGTACAAAAAAAATAAATTAGTGAAAAGATAACAGTAGTTATAGCAACAGCATAGGTTGAGTTTTGTATTTTTAAATAAAAAAAAATGACAACAAGAGAAGATTTTATAAAAAAATTTCGAGGAGATGCGTTTGGTACAGTAACTGCTGAAACATCCGCGGAAGAATTTTTTCAAAACGAAACGCTTCGGCCTATTATGAAATTACAAAATGAGCTTTTATTGGCTGTTTTCCAAAATTATATAACATCTAGCAAAGTTGATTTTACGCAAATTTCCACAGAAAAAAGAATGAATTTCATCGAAAATGCGATTAAGAAAGATATTAAATTTCAAAATCTACTCAAAGGAATTGTTATCGGTCTTTTTACTTTAGAAGAAAACGCGAGATACATTCAAAACACAGCTGCATTGAGTAAGCGAATTACCAATTTACTCGTTGAACGAATCAAGTCACAAGTACAATTACTTTATAATCCGTATTAAATACGCGTTTCATTTTGTAAAAATTAGGTTACGAAAAGTTTTTAAAACCCTAAAAAAAACGATAAATTAGCACCCAAAATTAAACTATTAAAAACAACATGAAAGATATTCCTTTAATACACATACATGAAAAATTAGGCGCCAAAATTCTTCCATTTGCCGGTTATAATATGCCTATTTTATACGAAGGCGTAAATGCAGAACATGAAACGGTACGAAATGCGGTAGGCGTTTTTGACGTTTCACACATGGGTGAATTTATGATTTCCGGTCCAAATGCTTTGGCTCTGATCCAAAAAGTTTGTACAAATGACGCGTCAACATTGACTATCGGGCGTGCTCAATATACTTGTTTACCTAATAATGAAGGTGGAATTGTAGATGATTTAATCGTTTACAAAATGAAAGACGAAGAATATTTACTAGTTGTAAATGCTTCAAATATCGATAAAGATTGGGAATGGATTTCAGCACACAATGATGTAAATGCCGAAATGAAAAATCTTTCAGACGACTATAGTTTATTAGCTATCCAAGGTCCAAAAGCTATTGAAGCAATGCAAACGCTTACTACTATTGAATTAGCTGAAATTAAAAACTACCATTTTGAAGTGGGCACTTTTGCAGGAATTGAAAATGTAATCATTTCAGCTACTGGTTATACCGGTTCAGGTGGATTCGAAATCTATTGCAAAAACGACGAAGTAGAACGCATCTGGATGAAAGTTTTTGATGCAGGAGCATTTTACGGAATTAAACCTATTGGACTTGCAGCTCGCGATACCTTGCGTTTAGAAATGGGATTTTGTTTGTACGGAAATGATATTAACGACACTACTTCTCCTTTTGAAGCTGGTTTAGGATGGATTACGAAGTTCACAAAAGAGTTCGTAAATTCTGAAAAATTAAAACAACAAAAAGAATTAGGCGTTACTCGTAAATTAGTTGGTTTTGAATTAGTGGATCGTGGTGTTCCTCGTCAAGATTATGAAATCGTTGACAAAGACGGAAATACAATCGGAATTGTAACTTCTGGAACAATGGCTCCTTCATTAAATAAAGGAATTGGTTTGGGTTATGTAACAATGCCTTTTACCACTCCTGACAGCGAAATTTACATCAGAATCAGAAAAAATGATGTTTTAGCAAAAGTGGTGAAATTACCTTTTTATAAGAAAGAGTAGTTCATTTATAATTTAAAGTAAAACCGACAGATGAAAATTTGTCGGTTTTGTTTTTAGAAGTTAGAAGAAAATCTACATTTGTAGGACACAGATTAGATTTTCGCAGAAAAAATCAATTCTTTTTGTTCAAAAAACAGAATTAGAATTTCAGATGTTTTATTTTTGCAACATTAAAATTAGTTTAAGAAATGGGAAGAGCTTTTGAATTTAGAAAAGGTAGAAAAATGAAACGTTGGTCAGCAATGGCTAAAGCATTTACCAGAATTGGAAAAGATATTGTGATGGCGGTAAAAGAAGGAGGCCCAAATCCGGACGCAAATTCACGTCTTCGTGCTGTAATTCAAAATGCGAAAGCAGCAAATATGCCTAAAGAAAATGTCGAGCGTGCCATTAAAAAAGCAACGGACAAAGATACGGCCAACTATAAAGAAGTTTTATTTGAAGGTTATGCACCTCACGGAATTGCACTTTTGATTGAAACTGCAACGGACAATAACAACAGAACTGTAGCAAATATTAGAAGCTATTTCAACAAATGCAACGGAACAATGGGAACGCAAGGTTCAGTTGAATTTATGTTTGACCATACTTGTAATTTCAGAATTCCAGCAGAAGGAATTGATGTTGAGGAAATGGAATTAGAATTTATCGACTTTGGTGCGGAAGAAATTTTTGCAGATGAAGAAGACGGCGTTTTAATTTATGCTCCTTTTGAAAGCTTTGGTGCCATTCAAAAAGAATTAGAAAACAGAAAAATTGAAATTTTATCTTCTGGTTTTGAAAGAATTCCACAAATAACGAAAGAATTGACTGAAGCTGAAGTCGCTGATGTTGAAAAATTATTAGAAAAGATTGAGGAAGATGACGATGTTCAAAACGTGTATCACACCATGAAAGAATAGGTTTCAACCATCTTTAAATGTATAAAAACTCCCGTTAATCGGGAGTTTTCTGTTTATAGAACCAATTAATCTCAAAAGTAAAGTTTACAAAAATATTAAGAATTTCCGCAGTCAATAAATGTTAAATTGCAGTACTTTAGTACATAAATAAAAAGAAAAATGAATCAGATAAAAATACTTTGGGTAGACGATGAAATTGATTTACTCAAGCCACATATATTATTTTTAGAGAAAAAAAATTATAACGTAACGACTTGCAATAACGGTCGAGATGCCGTTGATATTTTTGACGAAGGCGATTTTGACATTGTGTTTTTAGATGAAAACATGCCTGGAATGAGCGGTTTAGAAACCCTGCAAGAGATGAAAGAAAAAAAATCCTCCACACCTGTAATTATGATTACGAAAAGCGAGGAAGAATATATAATGGAAGAAGCAATTGGTTCAAAAATTGCCGACTATTTGATAAAACCGGTAAATCCAAACCAAATTCTTCTGAGTTTAAAGAAAAACTTAGACCATTCACGATTGATTTCTGAAAAAACGTCTTTAGATTATCAGAAGGAATTCAGAAAAATAGCTATGGATTTATCAATGGTAAATTCTTATGAAGATTGGGCTGAATTGTATAAAAAATTAATTTACTGGGAAATTGAATTGGAAAATATCGACGATCAAAATATGATTGATATTTTAGAATCGCAGAAAGTGGAAGCCAATTCTCAATTTGGAAAATTCATCGAGCGAAATTACGAAGATTGGTTTGACCCAAAAGCTTCAAAACCAATACAGTCCCATACTTTATTCCGTGAACTTGTAGTTCCCGAATTGGTAAAGAAAGACAAGCCTGTTTTGTTTGTTGTGATTGATAATTTGCGTTACGATCAGTGGAAAGTATTTGAAAGTGTGGTCAATAATCACTACAAATTAGAAAAGGAAGTTCCCTACTACGCAATTTTACCAACAGCAACTCAATACGCAAGAAACGCCTTATTTTCTGGCTTACTACCAATTGATATGGAGAAAAAGTTTCCTCAATATTGGAAAAATGATGTCGATGAAGGAGGTAAAAATTTATACGAAGCTGAATTTTTAACCGAACATTTGAAACGTTTGGGTTTAAACATCAAGCAAGATTACTTTAAAATTACAAATTTAGCAGCGGGAAAAAAATTAGCAGAAAATTTCAAAGCTCTAAAAAATAACGATTTAGTAAGCGTTGTGTACAACTTTGTTGACATGTTGTCACATGCTAAAACGGAAATGGATGTTGTAAAAGAATTAGCATCAGACGATAAAGCATACCGTTCGCTGACTTTAAGTTGGTTTAAAAACTCGCCTTTATTAGAAATAATTCAGCAAGCACAAAAAATGAATTTTAAATTAATAATAACGACGGATCACGGAACAATTAACGTAAAACATCCTTCAAAAGTAATAGGCGATAAAAACACAAGTTTGAATTTGCGCTATAAAACAGGCAGAAGTTTGACCTATGAAGATAAAGATGTATATGTAGTAAAAGAGCCAAAAACAATTGGATTGCCAACTATTAATATGAGTAGTTCTTACATATTTACAAAAAATGATTTGTTTTTAGCTTACGTAAATAATTACAACCATTACGCAAGTTACTATAGAAACACGTACCAACACGGTGGAATTTCGTTAGAAGAAATGATTGTCCCTTTTTTAGTTTTTCAACCAAGATAAATTAATATATAGTACTGATTTTTAATGGAAATACTATTCTCAATTGAACAAATAGATCAAGCTGTCCAAAAGGTGTTATCTGCTAATCCAAAAAAGGTAATTTTATTTAATGGCGAAATGGGTGTTGGAAAAACTACGTTTATTAAATCACTTTGTACCGCATTAGATGTAGAGGAAGCGACGAGTAGCCCAACATTTTCGTTAGTAAATGAGTACTATACTACTACGGGAGATTTGATCTATCATTTCGATGTTTACCGTTTAAAAAGTGAAGAAGAAGCTTACGATATGGGAATGGATGAATATTTATATTCAGGTGCGTGGAATTTTATTGAGTGGGCCGAAAAAATTCCATCGTTAATTCCCGAACAATATTCGGTGATTGAACTCACAAAATTAACAGATGGATCAAGAAAATTGGTGTTAACAAACTACGAATAATACTACTAAACATAATCTAATTTTTTAATAAAATAACAACCGCTTTTTTTTTGTAAATTAGAGGTTTCTTAATTTGAATTGTATGTCATTATCTCCGTTTACGAAACAGCAACTTATTCCACAAGAAGAAAAACTTGAAGTGCAACGTCACAAGAGTGAACTTTTCATCGGAATTCCAAAAGAAACTTCTTTCCAAGAACGTCGTATCTGCTTAACTCCTGATGCTGTAAATTCGTTGGTTTATCATGGACATCGTGTAATGATTGAGTCTGGAGCTGGCGAAAGTTCGAGCTACACTGATAAAGAATACAGTGAAGCAGGAGCAGAAATCACGAAAGACACAAAGAAAGTGTATGGCTGTCCTATTCTTTTAAAAGTGGAACCTCCTACCCTTTCTGAAATTGAATTGATGAATCCGCAGACCATTTTAATTTCTGCTATTCAACTTAAAACGCGTAAAGCAGATTATTTTGAAGCTCTACATAAGAAAAAAATTACTGCATTAGCTTTTGAATTTATTAAAGATGCTGACGGAACTTACCCAGCAGTGAAATCGCTTAGTGAAATTGCTGGAACTGCTTCGGTCTTAATTGCTTCTGAATTAATGATTAATAGTCAATGTGGTAAAGGACTATTATTTGGGAATATTGCCGGCGTTGCGCCAACTGAAGTAGTGATTATTGGTGCCGGAACTGTAGGTGAATTCGCAGCACGAACGGCAATTGGTCTTGGAGCAAGCGTAAAAGTTTTTGATAATTCTATTGTGAAATTGCGTCGTTTACAGAACCAACTTAATCAACGTATTTTTACATCTACTATTCAGCCCAAAATGCTTTTAAAAGCCTTGAGAAGATGTGATGTTGCTATTGGTGCAATGCGAGGCAAAGAACGTTGTCCAATTATTGTGAATGAAACAATGGTGGAACACATGAAAAAAGGTGCAGTAATTGTTGACGTCAGTATTGACACTGGTGGTTGTTTTGAAACTTCTGAAGTGACTTCCCATCAGAATCCCACTTTTGTTAAGCACAATGTAATTCATTATTGTGTGCCAAATATTCCTTCCCGCTACTCAAAAACAGCTTCTTTATCTATTAGCAATATCCTTACTCCCTACTTGTTGCAAATTGCGGAAGATGGTGGTATTGAAACTGCAATCCGATGTGACAATGGACTTAAAAACGGCGTTTACTTCTACCACGGAATTTTGACTAACAAAGCAATTGGGGAATGGTTTGGACTCTCCAATAGTGATATCAATTTAATTGTTTTTTAAAGTTTCTTTAATGTAACTTTGCAAAAAAATAAATTCATGAAATTTTATCAGCGTTTTGCCTATTATTCTTTTGGGATGATCATTGGAATGGTTTTTCTATTTATGTTTTTGAGCGGAAAAGACATGAGTTGTAGTTACTTCCCGAATTCACGAGTTTTAAAAGACTTGAGAACGAAACCATTTCATTACTCTGATGAATCTAAAGAAAAACTAAATCAAAAGTGGGTTGATACGAGTGACATTCGGAGAACTTTAACCTATGGCGACGTTATTTTCGGCAAAAGTAATATTCCAACGGGAAGCGGAAAATTATACGTTATTGAAGGTAAAAATTCTAAAAATGAACCTATTACGCTTGAAGTAATTAATTACAGCGACAGAGCAGTTTTAAAAGACATAATAAAAGATTAAATTTTATTAACAAAGATGTTGCAGATTTCAAATGGTATTGTATATTTGCACTCGCATTCAGGGCGATTAGCTCAGCTGGTTCAGAGCACCTCGTTTACACCGAGGGGGTCGGGGGTTCGAACCCCTCATCGCCCACAAAAAACTGCATAAAAGCAGTATATTATTAAGGTTTTAATCAATATTTAGACAACGAAAGTTGGCAGATAAAGATTAAAACCTTTTTTTTGTTACTAAATTATCATTTACTATTCGCTCACTAATGAAATAGTTATATTATTTACGCAGAAATATAAATTCCTACTCTAATTGTACAGCTGCATTCTTAAACAACCATTTGCAGTTACAGTAACGGTTCCACTCCAATTGTAACTTGAACAAGAAGCTGTAAAATTATATGTCCCCGCGGTTAAAGTAAAATTTGCACCATAAGAAGCTCCACATTCTGGTGATCCGCTGGAATAATAACCTGCTATACTTCCACTTGAACCGTTTATAGAAACGTTAATGACACCGCAACCGAGATCAGATGAGGTCCAGAACAATACTTTTCCTGTTGTTGAACCACCTCCAGTTCCTCCACCCGTTCCGCCACCACTTCCTCCACCACCGCCTCCATCACATGGAAAATCCTCGGAGCGGTAATAAATCATCGCTGTATTAGTATCAACAGCTTGGTCCGGAACGCCAACTAATAACAAATTGTTAGAGTTGAATTTCAAGGGAAATTTTATTACTTCGCCCTGTACAACGTAAGTCATTGAAGGCTCAGAAGCATTAAAAGTTCCAACCGTAAGATTTCCATTACTACAGTTACTTACTGTTCCCGTGCCAAACTTTAAGTAAGAGTCTTGCCCGTCTCCACGCACCCAATTTCCATACGGATTGACACCTGGATCATTATCTCCAAGGTCAGTTGACGCTTCTTCAGACTCACAACTTGCCATAAATGTAAGCGCTACAATAAAAAATAATTTTACTGTTTTTGTTAAAATTTTTTTCATTTTAATCCTATTTATTAATTAAACAAAAAATTTATTAATATGTTAAGCACTTAAGCTAAAATCATCTAAGCGCTTTAACATCTATTTAACAAAACTAAAGTGTTACCATGTATTTTACAATACCTACTTGTAGGTATTTTATACTATTGATTTAAAGCATTTTATAAACTTCGAAAGTAATTAATTATATATTTTGAAAAATCTAGGCACCTCTATTTTACTGCAATAAAAAAGGAGCCCGATTGGACTCCTTTAAATTTATATTTGTTTGTAAAAACTACACGTTAAATCTGAAGTGCATTACATCACCATCTTTTACAATATACTCTTTTCCTTCTACTCTTAACTTTCCTGCTTCTTTTACTTTTGCTTCTGAACCGAAAGATTCAAAATCGGCAAAGGCAATAACTTCCGCACGAATGAACCCTTTTTCAAAATCAGTATGGATAACTCCTGCAGCTTTTGGAGCCGTATCGCCAATATTGATTGTCCAAGCACGAACTTCTTTTACACCAGCGGTAAAATAAGTCTGCAACTTCAACAATCTGTAAGCCGCACGAACTAAAACCGCTGAACCTGGTTCAGACAATCCCATATCTTCCAAGAACACTTGACGTTCTTCGTAACTTTCTAATTCTGTAATATCTGCTTCAGCACCAACGGAAAGGATAATTACTTCAGCATCTTCGTCCTTAACCAATTCTCGAACTTGGTCCACATATTTATTTCCTTTCACAGCAGATTCTTCATCTACATTACAAACGTATAAAACTGGTTTTGCTGTAATTAATTGAAAATCTTCCATCAACACTTCTTCATCATTGTTTTGAAGCGTAATGGTTCGAGCTGATTTTGCTTGCAAAAGTGTTTCTCTAATTCGGTCTAATAAAGCTTTTTCAGTAATTGCTTCTTTATTACCCGTTTTCGCAGCACGATTTACTTTTTCCAAACGTTTTTCAACGGTTTCTAAATCTTTCAACTGCAATTCGATATCAATCGTTTCTTTATCGCGAATTGGATTTACATTTCCATCAACGTGAATAATATTGTCATTGTCAAAACAACGCAAAACGTGAATAATCGCGTTACATTCTCTAATATTGCCCAAAAATTGATTTCCTAAACCTTCTCCTTTACTTGCTCCTTTGACTAAACCTGCAATATCCACGATATCTACAGTTGCCATCTGAACACGCTCTGGTTTTACGAGCTCTTCTAATTTCGCAATTCGCGGATCTGGTACGTTAACTACTCCAATATTAGGTTCAATGGTGCAAAATGGAAAGTTGGCACTTTGCGCTTTTGCATTTGACAAACAATTAAATAAAGTTGATTTTCCTACATTAGGCAATCCTACAATTCCTGCTTTCATTACGTTCTATTTTTAAAAGTGTGCAAATATACATTTTAAGTTGCATAAATGAAGTATCAAAATCAATCGATTTTTGGATATTCCATACTATTTATTATAACATTTTACTGTAATTGAGTAACTTATTTTGAGGAATCACGTTGTAAATTTGTTTTAATAAAAACTAAAAATTAGTAATCATGAAAAACATAATGACTTTAACTTTAGCTTTACTTCTAGGAGTTGGTTTACAAGCGCAAAATACAAACGTTACTAACGTAACAAAAAAGACGGTTACAACTGTAAAAGATTCTGATGGAGTTAAAAAAACTGTGAAAGAACAAAACATTCAAGCTAAACAAAAAATAGAGTTAGAGAATGCAGATTCTAAGACATTGAATAAAAATCTTAAAGATTCTCCAGTAGAAATGATTTCAACTACAACTGTAACTAATCCTGACGGAACAACGAGAACAGTTGCTATCGACCGTTCTTCTGCTTACCAATTCAATGGAAATAATTATATGTTATCTTTAGATCCTTCCGGTTATATTGTGACTGATGTTGACAATAATAAAATTGGAATCTTAAGAGCAACAACAACAAACAGCTATATTTTTAGAGGTGAAAAATCAATTTCAATTGGATATTTTGATGTCGATGGAAACATGGTTTTAGAAACGTATGACGACGATTCAGATACGGTAACGACAAGAACATTTGTTAGAATGCAAAAATAATTGCTTCACATCAATATTTTTAGAAACTCCCATAACTTTCAAAAGCTATGGGAGTTTCTTTTTTTTATTCAATTGCTTTTAAAAGTAACTGAGCAGTTGCCTCATTGGTTGCAAGTGGAATATTATGAACATCACAAACCCGTATCAACATATTAATGTCAACTTCGTGAGCGTGACTTGAACTCGGATCTTTAAAAAATAAAACCATTTGCGTTTTTCCTTCTGCCACGCGAGCCGCAATTTGTGCATCGCCTCCCATCGGTCCAGAAAGCATTTTCAAGACTTTAAATCCTGCATTTTCTGCTTTACTTCCTGTCGTTCCTGTTGCGACAATTTGTATGTCCGAACGAGATAGTAACGATTTGTTTTTGTTTAAAAACTGAACCATGTCCGCTTTCATTCGATCGTGTGCGATTATTGCAATTTCCATAGTTATCGATTTAAAATGTGGTATTGGATTAATCCATCAATAGGACGACGTAACACATTTCCAATTTTTAAATTGTTTTCTTCCAAAACAACTTGTAGTTCATCCTTCAAATAAAAAGCGATAGAACCTATAAAATGAACAGGAACTTCATGGCAATTTTCATATTGTGTGATGTAAAAATTTACAAAATCTTGCATCGCCGATTTTATAATTTTTTGACAAAATACGTGGTCTTTGTGTTGAATTAAAAATTTTGCAAAAGTGGCCAAATAAGCGTTTGGGTTCGCTTCTTTGTATAAGTTGTGCTTAATTGCATCAGCATCTAAATCGTATTCTTTTTCAAAAATAACCGCGAGGTCTGAAGGCATTTTATTGAAATAATAACTGCGAATTAGTTGGCGTCCAAATTGATTTCCGCTGCAATCGTCCATTGCGATATAACCCAATGATTGTACTTTCTGATGCAGCACACTTCCGTCAAAATAACTGCAATTTGAACCCGTTCCTAAAATAGAAACAATAGCCTTTTCCCCTTTTGGAGTTGTAGCATAAACTGCAGCATAGGTGTCTTCTTGTACTACCACATTTGCTTTAGAAAAATATTCTTGAAAAACTTGCGTCAAGAAGTTTTTCATTCGATCTGTTCCGCAACCTGCTCCATAGAAATACAGATGAGTCGCGCTGTTTTTATTGTGTAAAATGTCAAAACGGTCGTCTAAACGAGCAATTATTTGGTCTTTTCCGAGTACTTCCGGATTTAATCCCAAAGTTTGTGTGGTAAATAATACTTTGCCTGAATCGTCTATGGCAATCCAATCGGCTTTAGTGGAACCACTATCTACAAGTAATTTCATTTATTTTTCATTATTAGTTCTGAAATATAGCACTTTTTAGTTAACTAATTTTCTTTAAAATTTTTATAAGTAGTTAAGATAATGTCTCGCAAAGACGCGAAGGCGCAAAGTTGTTTGGCTTTTTATGGTATTTCTAAATTGTATCGCTCACCTATCTTTTATTACTTCAATGCGTTTTTTTTTAAATATATTTTATGCTAGAAAATCAATGATCTGTTATCCGAAAATCCCTAGCCCCGAATGAAATGGAAAGCCCGGAATAGGAGAAGCTAACTTTTTCCTGCTCAAAAAGAGCGACCAACGGAAGCTCCTTTTTCAGCTTGGAAAAATAGCGTTTCAGATGAGGACTTGCAATGGAATGCGGGAAATAGCTCCAAAAAACAAAAATCCCATTGAAATAGATCAACGGGATTTTGAAATTTAATTTATTTTAAACCTGCAATATGAACGGACAAATCGATTAATTTACAAGAATAGCCGTACTCGTTATCGTACCAAGAAATGATTTTGAAAAAAGTAGCATTCAGTCCAATTCCCGCTTTAGAATCAATAATTGAAGTACGTGAATCGCCTATGAAATCTTGGGAAACTACGTCGTCTTCAGTGAATCCTAAAATGCCTTTCATAGTAGTTTCCGAAGTCTTTTTAAGCACGCTCATGATTTCTTCGTACGTCGTTTGTTTTTCCAACTTAACGGTCATATCCACTACAGAAACGTCGGCAACGGGAACTCTCATTGACATTCCGGTTAGTTTACCGTTTAATTCTGGAATTACTTTTCCTACCGCTTTTGCAGCACCTGTGGAAGCGGGAATAATATTTAAACCTGCCGCACGACCGGCACGAAAATCTTTTTTAGAAGGTCCGTCAACGGTCAATTGTGTTGCAGTTGTAGCATGAATTGTAGTCATCAAGGCCTCTACAATTCCGAAATTATCATGCAAGACTTTTGCCAACGGCGCCAAACAATTCGTTGTACAAGATGCGTTTGAAACAATCGTATCTTTTGAGGTTGCTTTATCTTCATTAACACCCATCACAAACATGGGAGCGTTTGCCGATGGAGCCGAAATCACAACTTTTTTAGCACCACCATCAATATGTGCTTGAGCGGTTTCTAGCGTTGTGAAAATTCCCGTACAATCAGCGATAATTTCAGCACCAACTTCATCCCACTTCAAATCCGCTGGATTTTTTTCCGCAGTTACACGAATGTAGGTATCGTTAACGTATAATTTTCCTTCTTTTACTTCTACATTCTGATTGAATTTTCCGTGAACTGAATCGTATTTTAGCAAGTAAGCCAAGTGATTTACTTCAAGCAAGTCATTAATTGCTACTACTTCTACGTTATCTCTGTTGAAACTTTCTCTAAAAACAAGTCGGCCGATGCGTCCAAAACCGTTAATTCCTAATTTTACTTTTGACATTTTGTATTTGATTTTTTCTTAAAGTTGGAACTTTAAAAAGTGTTATTATTTTTAATTTTAGTACTTAAGTTGACATGATATCTGAAACGCGAAGCAATTCCATGTCAATTGGATAATGTCCTTTAATCGCTTGTTCTAAAGGCGTTAAAGTCACTTCATCTTTGCTAATTCCCACCATGAAATTTGATTTTCCTTCTAATATCGATTCGACGGCTTTCACTCCTAATCTACTGGCTAAAACGCGGTCAAAACACGACGGTGCTCCACCTCTTTGCATGTGTCCCAAAACCGAAACGCGAATGTCGTATTCCGGCAAATGTTCTTCGATATAATCTTTCAATTCGAATACATTTTTACCCATTTTATCGCCTTCTGCAACGACAACAATGCTGGATGATTTTCCTGAAGCCTTACTTTTTTGAAGCGATTCTAACAATCGGTCTAATCCCAAATCTTCTTCAGGAATTAGAATTTCCTCGGCACCTGAACCTATTCCGGCATTTAATGCAATATGACCCGCATCACGACCCATAACTTCGATGAAAAACAAGCGGTTGTGCGAACTTGCCGTATCTCGGATTTTATCGATGCATTCAATCACCGTATTTAAAGCGGTATCGTAGCCTAAAGTGTGGCTTGTGCCAAAAATATCATTGTCAATCGTTCCTGGAATTCCCATGACAGGAAAATTAAATTCCTTACTAAAAACTTGAGCACCGGTAAAACTTCCATCTCCGCCAATAACAATTAAGGCAGAAATTCCGGCTTCAGTGAGATGTTTATAGGCCAATTTTCGACCTTCAGAAGTTTGAAAATCTTTCGAACGAGCCGATTTTAGAATCGTTCCTCCTTTATTAATAATATTATTAACGGTACGAGGTCCCATTTCTTTAAAATCACCCTCAATCATTCCTTGATAACCGCGGTAAATTCCTACACAATCGATTCCGTGATAAGCACACGTTCGAACTACAGATCGAATGGCAGCATTCATTCCTGGAGCGTCTCCACCCGAAGTCAGTACTGCTATTTTTTTAATCGTATTTGACATTCAATGACTAATTTAATTGCTAATTTAACAAAGATTACCCACTTTAAATGGATGTCGAATACTTATTTAATAAACTGTTGTGATTTCAAACGTTTTCGTTAATAAGTTTTTGAAAACGTAAATTTCTGTAGTGAAATGTTGGATGACTTAATGAAGAATTAATTAATCCTCTTTTGACGGAATTGCTTCAGAATTGTGTTTTTCTTTTGGCTTTTTATTCTTTTTCTCAGGGAAATTCATAAAATCAGGGTTTGGATCTGAATCCGGAACAAGATGGTCAATGGTCAATTTATCAATCTTCTGTTTTTTGAAAAAGCGATTTACTAATTCTTGAAAGGTATTAAAATCCACTTCGTAAGTAATACCCACACCTTGCGTATATCCAATTCCTTCTCCTATATAATTAATGTCGTTTTCACGGTTGAACACACGTAAATTCATACTACCATCCTCATTAACACGGTATTGCACTTCCACATTTCCTACAATTGCCGATTCGTTAATTCCACCTACAGGAACTCCAAGTTTTCCATTAACGGTAATTCGTTCATTAATTTGTGTTGAAACTGTAAAACCTACAGAACCATCTGATTCTCGTCCTGGAGTTCTATCTGCGGAAACGATGTCAATTCCTACTTTCAATTTATCATCCGGGTTTTGGAAAATATCGTCGAAAATTCCACCGGCAGTTTCAAATAAATTTCGCGTCAATGCATTTTGATCTACACCATCTTGACTTAAAAATCCACCGGTACTTAATAACGTCAAAGCTTGCGTTTGCCGAATGTCTTTATCACTTAATTTGGTTTGAATTTCAGATTTCAAAACGGAACTTACCGTTGGAAAATTAATTTGAAAATCCGGTTCAGGACTGCTTAAACTCCCTGTGATTCCAATACCTACTTCCACAGGAACACGTCTATTAATCGAAGGATTGTCTAGTAAAACAGATGGGTTTGCACTTGTTTTGTAAATTGCCTCTAAATCCAAACGCGCTCGTAAAGGATCACCTTCCCAAACAATTGTGCTGTATTTTTTTACTTCAAATCGCTTGTCAATCAAACCACCGTATTTGAAATTATAACTTCCTTCGTAGATTTGGTAATCTCCAATCATGTTGAATTTCCCAAGCGTGTTGATCTCAAGCAGCAAAGTTCCATTTCCTTTGGCTTTCATTCCATGACCTGTTTCGCGATCAAGAATTACTTCAATTTCTGCTTCCGTAGTAATGTCCAGATCAAACTTCAATTCTAACCCTTTGTAATCTCGTGAAGAAGTGAAAATTCCGTTTTTCAAATTGTCCTTTTCAGCAGGAGATAGAAAATGCATAAAACTTTTATTACCAACCGATTCCGAATTATTAATTGGAATTTTAATCGCCGTTCCTTGTTTCGATTCGGCTTGTACTTCAATAACCAAACCATCTGTAGGTCCTTTAATTGTGGCAACGCCATCGATAAAGGCGGTTCCGTAATAAGCAGCGTCTTCTGAATCTTTGGTGTCCAAAACTAATAGTCGGTTAGTGTTTATGGTCAAATCTAATTTCCAATCTCCGAAATTTCTATGCCCAATAAAGCCGTTTAATCTTCCTTGCGTGTTGTATTTTGTGTCCTCAATTATTGCATTTTGAATGATAAATTGACTTGAAGTCAAATCGACAATTGAGTTTTCTTTGAAAGCCAAATCAACGTTAAGATACGGGATTTTCAGTCCTGCCTTATCCAAAAACAATCTTCCATTAATATCCAGATTTTTTACATTTCCCGCAATATTTGCCGTTCCCGAAACCAAACCTCGAATGTCAGAAATCACAGTGCCACCAAGTGGACTCAACGATGCGGCATTAAATTTATTGAGTCGGACATCCAGATTCAGTATCGTTTCTTTATTTTCAATAGCAAAAGTTCCTTCTGCTAGAAACGATTGCACTTCTTTGTTTTCTAAATTTGAAAAAACAGTAAAGTTTTTCAACGAATCATCGCCTTCAATATTCAAATTTAAATTTCCCAAATCAATTGAATTCATCTTCAAACTATCCACTCGAATTTGAGCGGTAGGTTGGTACACTTGTTTGTTTTGCTTGAAATTTATTTTCCCATTCAAGTTTCCATCCACTTTGAGACTATCGACGGTTGGGACGATTTTAGCCAAATCGACATTCGCAAAATTCAACTCTAAATCTTTATATGTAGAATCCTTCAGCTGTCCGAACAATTCAATTCGTTGGTCTTCGTGCGTCATCACAAAATTCTCGATATCAAAGTTTTTCAAACTTTTGTCGAAAACTACTTTATTATCGGCATTCTCTTCTTCATTTAAAAACCACATATAATCTTTAAAATGAACTTCGGATTTTTTAAGGCCAATAACACTGTTTTTTTCAGGATTGATGGTATGGTATAAATTCAGATTATAAAAATCTTCGCCTTTATTTCCACCTTTAAATTCTGTTCGTACAAACAAAGTATCTTTTGCAGTTACATTAATAAAGCTGAAATCACTGATCTTATAATACTTCGTCTTGATGGTGTCCATCTCAATATAAGTATTATAAAGTGGGTTTTTATTGTCAATATCGACTTTAATTCGGTCTATAATATTGTCAAAAGCTTTAATATTAGGCGAATTAAAAACCATTTTAAATTCGTTTTTATCCGAATTAATAGCACCTCGAATCGTGGTGTTCAATCCCAATTCAATTTGCGGAACGAACACTTCAATAATCTTATTGTAAATACTGAAATTAAATTTGACGTATTGTCCTTTCGAAACTTTATTAGGCTGATAATTCGCGTATAAACTTCCGGCAGCGTTTTCTAAAATAGCACGTAATTCTTTGAATTTAAATTTACCAACCATTTGGCCTTCAATAATATCAGGAGAATTTACAGTAATTGTACGTTCGTTATCAGCGTCAAATGAAGAAGTGATCGTGAAATCCTCAAAGATATAATTGTCCTTGTCATTATTATAAGCCGTTTGAGAAACATTAATTTCACCGGATAAATCATCAAGTGAATTTCCGTAAATATTCATGGCGACATTTCCTTTAAAAACGGCAATGGAATCGGTTACAAAATTCAATTTGGATAAATTGGCGTAATCAATATTGGTTTTGAAGTCGTAATGCAATACTTTCTTACTCAAATCCACCAAACCTTCAAAATCCATAAATAAATTTGGATCGTTCACATTTATGATTCCTTTAAAAATAGGACGTTTGAATTGTCCTTCAATTAAAATATCGGAATAATTATAATTGTTATAGCTCAATCGTGAAATTCCACCTTTAATATAAGTGTCTACATATTTCTCAGTAAAACCTTTTCCTTCAATGGCAACATCTAAACTGACAATTCCAATATCTTTTATACTCAAAAAGCGACCAATATTGAATTTATCCAATTCCACATTTCCCGAATACGTTGCATTGTCAATGTTTTCAATATTGGCCATAGCCAAATTCGATTTTATATTTCCAATTTCGGTTTTCATGAAAAAGTCGGTCTTGATTTCAGACGCTGTAATTTCTGCAGATCCTACCACCATGAACTTCCCTAGCTTTCGCAAAATTTCAGGAAGTTTCTTTCCAAGAACGTTAGGCAAAATTTCAGTTAAATTGTCGTAATCAGAACTTACGCGGTAAAAATCACCTTTCATGTAAAAACGTTGTTCATTTTCGCCAAAGAGATTTCTGAAATTTACGTTTCCAACGATTTGACTTCCCTTGTCGTCAACTAGTTTCAAGTTATCTAACTTCAAATCGTTTAAAGTTCCGGTCAAATGTGTTTTAATATTGAACGTTTTATTTTTACCCAGTTCATCGTAGAAATACCTAATGTCATTGGTTGAAATAGTGGCTTTTTCAAAATTCACATCGAACTTTACTTTATTGATGAAATCGCCAAAATCTTCGGGTTCGTAAGTCAATTTAACATTCCCTTCAAAATCAGAATCTTTCGTACTGAAAAGCATGTCGTCGAGAATAATATTCGTTGGAGAATAGGTAAATTGACCACTCAAATTGTCCATTTTTAAACCGCGATGGTCTTTAAATGACATCTTATTAATCTTCGTCGTAATATCAGGTCCGTAAATTTTGAACATACTTAAAGAAGCATCTATTTTAGTAAAATCGACACTTTTAGGCGTTTCTAAATTTTCGTTGATGACTCTAAAATTGGTATTCGTCAAATAGGCGTTTGTGGCTTTCATTAAGAATTTCTTGCCACTAGAAGGTGTATCGGAATCGAAAAGGGAAACGAATTTTACAATATTTGTTTCATCTTCGCCTTTATAAATTTTCAAATTAAAAGTGGCTCCGTCGACTCTAATGTCGCCAAATAGCAAGTCACCATTCAACATTAATCCCAAGTCAAGAATATTGGTTTTGATTCTATTGGCAAAAATAAGCGTGTCTTTGTGGTGGTCTTTGATTAGAACGGTTTTCAATTTTACACCGCCAAAAACAGAAATATTAACTTGGTCCACACTAATATCTGTTCCAAAATCTTTGTTGAGCATTTCAGTAACATAATGACCAATACGCGTTTGCACAAAAGGCAACGAAAGTACAATTGCCGAAACCAACAAAAGCAATATCAGTCCAAGTAAAACTCGGAATGTGTATTTTTTGAGGCGTTTAATGGCAGATGTTTTTTGTACTTTTTCCAATAATTATATTTTGCAGGTGGAAAGGGAAAACCTTAAAATAAAAAACGTTATTTTTGTTACGTTGTAAAAATACAGTTTTTTCTAACGTTACAACCGATTCTAACTCAAAATTCATGCCTTTTATATGACGATTTCGCCTGTTTTTATACTTGCAATTGAAAGTTCGTGTGATGATACTGCAGCAGCCATTTTGCAAAACGATAAAGTCTTATCTAATGTAGTTGCTAATCAGTTGATTCACAACGAATATGGAGGTGTAGTTCCTGAACTTGCTTCCCGAGCCCATCAGCAAAATATTGTTCCCGTTATTGATGCTGCTTTAAAAAAGGCAAACATCGAAAAGGATCAACTTTCAGCGATTGCATTTACGCAAGGACCTGGCTTAATGGGTTCACTTTTAGTAGGAAGTTCCTTTGCAAAATCACTTTCAATGGCATTAGAAATTCCGTTGATTGCTGTAAATCATATGCATGCTCATATTTTGGCTCATTTTATTGCAGAAGAAGGTTTTGAAAAACCCACTTTTCCATTTTTAGCCTTAACAATTTCTGGAGGTCATACGCAAATTGTGGTCGTTCGTGATTTTTTTGAAATGGAAATTATTGGAGAAACTACGGACGATGCGGTTGGGGAAGCATTTGATAAAAGCGCTAAAATTTTAGGATTGCCATATCCAGGAGGCCCATTAATTGACAAATATGCCCAATTGGGAAATCAAAAAGCGTTTGCTTTTACAAAACCACGAGTGCCTGGATTGGACTTTAGTTTTTCAGGGTTGAAAACGGCTATTTTATATTTCATTCAGAAAAAAGTTGCTGAAAATCCTAATTTCATTGAAGAAAACAGAGACGACGTTTGTGCTTCAATTCAACATACAATTGTTGAAATTTTAATGGACAAATTGAAGTTGGCTGTGAAAGAAACAGGTATTAATCAAATCGCAATTGGAGGTGGCGTTTCCGCTAATTCAGGCATTCGAAAAACGCTAAAAGAAGCCGAACAAAAATATGGTTGGAAGACATTTATTCCTAAATTTGAATACACTACTGATAATGCTGCAATGATTGGAATTGTAGGTTATCAAAAATATTTACACGAAAAATTCGAAGACACATCAGTGGTTTCTAAAGCCCGAATACAATTTTAATTATGCAATTATTTTACAATCCCGCTCTTACAGAAACCACAGAAAACTTTACTTTTGACCGTGAAGAAAGCAAACACATTGTTAAAGTTTTACGTAAACAAGAAGGTGATATTTTACACGTTACAAATGGTTTAGGATTTATTTTTACTGTTCAAATTGTCATTGGTATGGATACAAAATGTCAAGTGAGAATTATTTCGGCAGAAAGGCAAAAAACTTTAGATTACAAATTGCATCTTGCGGTTGCACCCACAAAAATGAACGACCGTTACGAATGGTTTTTAGAAAAGGCAACTGAAATTGGCGTGACAAGCATCACTCCAATTATTTGTGACCGTTCCGAAAAAAAACACATTAAAAGTGACCGTTTTGAAAAAATAATTCAGTCGGCTGCAAAACAGTCTTTGCAGAGTTACTGTCCTCTTTTGAACGACGCAATTTCATTAAAAGAATTTATAAAAAACAATTCTAAAAACGGAACGTTACTTATCGCTCATTGTGAAGAAACAGCTAAAAAATCGTTGAAAAGTATACTTAAAAAAGGAGACGAAATCACACTTTTAATTGGACCAGAAGGTGATTTTTCTGATAATGAAATTAAGTTGGCCATTGAAAACGGTTACATTCCTGTGACGTTAGGCGACACAAGATTGCGAACAGAAACGGCTGCGATTGTTGGTTGTCACAGTGTAGCTTTTGTAAATCAAGATTAAATTATGAAGAAAATAGTTGTGTTTTTTTTATTATTTCCAACGCTATTTTTTGCGCAAGAAATCGCTTTGTTAAAATACAATGGTGGTGGCGATTGGTATGCAAATCCAACATCTTTACCCAATCTAATTAAATTTTGCAATCAAACCATTAACACAAAAATTAAAGCAAAGCCCGCTACTGTAATGCCTGATAGTCCTGATTTGTTTAACTATCCGTTCCTTCACATGACTGGACATGGAAACGTAGTTTTTAGCGAAAGTGATGTGAAAAATTTAGAGGATTATTTAAAATCAGGCGGATTTCTGCACATTGACGACAATTACGGAATGGACCAATATATTCGGAAGGAAATTAAAAAATTATTTCCAAATGACGTTTTAACTGAAATTCCAGCTTCGCATATTATTTTTCAAAAACCAAATTCTTTTCCAAGTGGTTTACCAAAAATCCACGAACACGATGGAAAAAGAGCACAAGCATTTGGAATATTTATCAAAAATCGTTTAGTTTTACTGTACACCTACGAATCGGATTTAGGAGACGGTTGGGAAGATGAAGAAGTGAACAATGACCCATTTGAAGTCCGACAGAAAGCATTAAAAATGGGTGCGAATATTATTAATTACATTTTTACAAATTAGTATGATGAATTCAAAAATAATTGGAAACGGAATTGTTCGTGGCGTCCTTATTCTAGCAGGAATTGTCTTGTTATTGTATGTTTTATACTTGATACAATCAGTTCTTATTTACCTTGTTGTTTCGCTAATTTTAACTTTAATTGGTATTCCAATCATTGCATTTTTACGCAAGCGATTGAAATTTAATAATATTTTCGCAACGATAACCACCTTACTCGTTTTTGTCTTGATCATTGCCGGATTTGTGATGATGTTCATTCCTTTAGTTTTGAATCAAGGTCAAAATTTGTCTATTTTGAATATTCAAAGTATTGAAACAACGATTACGAATTTAACAGATCAAGTTACTGTTTTTTTAGACGGCCATGGAATGGATTCTTCGAAAATTTTAAAACCTTCAAACTTGACTTCACAGCTGAATTTAAACTTTATTCCGAATTTTCTAAACAGTATTTTAGCAACCGTGAGTAGTTTTGGAATGGGATTAGCTTCGGTTTTATTCATTACTTTTTTCTTTTTGAAAGACCGCCTACTGTTTACTCGAATGTCAAAATCTATTTTACCCGAAGAACATTCAGACCGGATTATACACTCGTTAGATAAAATCAATCATTTACTTTCTCGTTATTTTATTGGGTTACTGCTGCAGCTTTTTATTGTATTTATACTTTACTTAATTGTGTTACTCATTTTTGGAATTGACAATGCTTTTGTAATTGCCTTTTTATGTGCGGTATTGAATATTATCCCCTACATCGGACCCTTAATTGCCTCGGTTTTAGCTGCTATTTTAACAATGATTAATAATTTAGGAGGTGATTTTCAAACGGAGATATTACCTACTACGATTTACGTGATGATTGGTTTTTGGATTGTCCAAGTCATTGACAACAACGTTTCGCAACCGTTTATTTTTTCAAACAGTGTAAATTCTCATCCATTAGAAATATTTTTAGTCATTCTAATTGCGGGATTTTTGTTTGGAATTATGGGAATGATAATTGCCGTTCCTTTATACACTATTTTAAAAGTGGTAGGAAAAGAGTTTCTGCCGGATAACAAAATTGTACAAATACTGACTAAAAACATCTGATTTGTTCGACTCTATTTTACAAAAAGAAGTACAAGATTTTATAAATTCAAATCTTTTTTCAGATATCCAAAAATTGGCATTGAAGAAAAATCCTTTTCCTAATTTGGACTATAAAATGTTGTTAAACCAAATCGTATCTAAAGGGAAATCAAAGGAAAAACTACCTACATGGTTTACAACCGATGGAATCATTTATCCCGAAAAAATATCTATCGAACAAACTTCCTCTGAAAAAACTGCTCAATATAAAGCAACACTTGTATCAGGTGCTCGATTAGTCGACTTAACAGGTGGCTTTGGAATTGATGATTATTATTTTTCAAAGAAAATAGAAAAAGTTATTCATTGCGAAATCAATGCCGACTTATCATCTGTAACCAAACATAACTTTAAACAGCTTGGCGCTACAAATATCGAATGCAGTTCAGGTGACAGTTTTGATTTTTTAAAAAATACTGCAGACAACTACGATTGGATTTACATTGACCCTTCGCGGAGAAGTTCCGAAAAAGGAAAGGTTTTTCTACTCGCTGATTGTTTGCCCAACGTTCCTGAACTTTTAGATTTTTATTTTGAAAAAGCAAATCGCATTTTAATCAAAACCGCACCAATTTTAGATATTTCTTCTGCTTTGAGGGAGCTAAAGTTTGTAAAAACGATACATATTGTTGCTGTCGATAATGAAGTGAAAGAATTGCTTTTTGAACTTGAAAGAAATTATACAGAAAGAATTTCAATTAAAACGATTGATTTCGGTAAAACCACAACCAGATTTGATACTTTTTTATCAGAACAAACGCCTAATTTACAATTTGGTTTACCCCAAAAATATTTGTACGAGCCCAATAGTGCCGTCATGAAATCAGGAAGTTTCGAGTTGATAAGCAGCCGATTTTCGTTGGAAAAATTACATCCTCACTCCCATTTATATACTTCTGATGCGTTGATTGATTTTCCAGGAAGAGTATTTCAAATTGAAGCTAATTTCGCTTACAATAAAGAAAATTTAAAGCACTATCTTCAAAATCAAAAGTGCAATATAACCACGCGTAATTTCCCTGAAACCGTTGAAAACATTCGAAAAAAGTGGAAAATCAAAGATGGAGGAAATCAATACACCTTTTTTACGACCGATATTAATAATCAGAAAATAGTATTACTTTGCACAAAAATTCAACAAACATGAGAATCGTTATTTTAGTTTTAAGTTTATTTATTGGATTGCAAACTTTTGCACAAAAAGATTGCGAATATACGACTGAGGTCAATGACAGCATCGGAACTTATAGAGAAACGAAATCCTATTTGATGCATGAAAAAGTATTTGGAGGAAATGCAACGTACTTGTTTTTTTCACTTGCAAATGAAAATGGAACGCCGTTTTTACAAGTACAGAAAATTGAAAAAAGTACTGACTTCATCCCAACAAGTTGTTTTGACCGCCAATCAAAAATATACATACAGTTATTAAATGGAAAAATTATTACCTTAATATATCAAGACCAAGAGACTTGTGCAAATCTAATTCAATTGCAAAATGACCCAATTAGTAGTAGAATTATTACGGGAAATTTTCTGTTTTTAAAAGGAACAATTGACGATTTAAAAAGTTCTCCAATATGGGAAATCAGAATTCGATATGCAACAGGAACTGCTGATTTCGCTATAAAAAAAGAATTAGTTTCAGAATTAATGAACGAAACTTTTGCTCCTGAAACCTATTTCATGAAGTACTTACATTGCGTAACCGATTAATTACAATCCCAATTAAAATTAGATACTTTATCGGCTAAAGCGTCCGAAAAATCGTAGTGCCACCATTCCGATTCTAACGCTTTAAATCCATTTTCCTCCATTATTTTGCGAAGGAATTTTCGGTTATTTATAATTTTTTTATTCAATTTTTTATAGGAATGCGAAGCTTCTTTTCCAAAGAAATCGAAATCGGTTCCAAAATCGATTTCATTTCCTTCTAAATCTACCAAAGCTATATCGACCGCTCCTCCTCTATTGTGAATGGAACCTTTGGCAGGATTAGCCACATACGACGGGTTTGGAACGATTTTCCACATTCTTTTTTGAATGGAAAGCGGTCGGTAACAATCAAATATTTTAATAGTATATCCAAGCTTTTGAAAAGACTCGTTTACAGCAATTAGTGCTTTTACCGTTTTCAGTCTTAAATAACATTCGGCACAATCATATACTTTCGCTTTTAGAAAATTATCTTCTGTAGCGTACCTCATATCATAGATAAAATCATTGCTATAATCCTTCAAGTTTACAAAAGTAGAATCTGAAGTATTCGTTTTGGTTTCTTGTCCAAACGCAAAATTTGAGCTGAAGAAAATTACAAAAAACAGAAATAGTAACGACTTAAACACTTTCATAAGATGGTCTCTAAAAAAATAAATATACGATAATTGTACTAATTTCAACATAGAAACAGAAATGTTAATGGATTGGCCAAAATTTACTCCAATAGTAGTTCGTTGATACATAGATAATTTGCATAAAGGACGAAAATATTTTTTAAAAATCATCGTTTTTAGTTGTGAAATAGATAATGTTACCTTACATTTGCAACCGCTTAAAACAAGTACGTTCATTGAGTGTTGGAGAGTTGCCTGAGTGGCCGAAAGGACTTGTTTGCTAAACAAGCGTATGGGAAACTGTACCAAGGGTTCGAATCCCTTACTCTCCGCTTTTTGCCTCTCGGGGTGTAGCGTAGCCCGGTTATCGCGCCTGCTTTGGGAGCAGGAGGTCGCAGGTTCGAATCCTGCCACCCCGACATTTAAGTTTTTACATTTATTGTAAATTGGAGATATAGCTCAGCTGGATAGAGCACCTGCCTTCTAAGCAGGCGGTCGAAGGTTCGAATCCTTCTATCTTCACAAAAAGCCTTATAATCGTATGATTATGAGGCTTTTCTGTTTTAAATTAATGTATTGTCTAAAACTGTTTTTTACAATTTATTTAACCTTGTTATCTTCTTTTTTAAATTTTCTACACTATTAAATTTTAGAATAACACGTTATCCCATTTGTTTGTAACATTAGTTACGTTGTTTCAAGATTATAGTAAGTATTTTTGAATAAAATATAATACTCCTATGAAATATTTTATCTTCTTAATCGCATTCATCACATTATTCAGCTGTCAGAAAAAAAATACGGATTACAGTGAAATTTCTGAAAATGATGTCACTACTTCAACCCATCCATTGGAAGGAAAAAAACTAATGGAAACCCATTGTTATTTATGCCACAGTCCAAATGCAGCTGAAGGTGAAGGCCGAGTTGCTCCTCCGATGGTTGCAATTAAAGCAAGATACATTGACAAAGAAGGTTACAATAAAGAAGAGTTTATAAAAAACTTTACTGCATTTGTAAAAAATCCTACAACTGAAAAAGCATTATTACGTGGTGCGGTAAAAAAACACGGGTTGATGCCAAAACAAGATTTTCCAGAAGGAAGTGTTGCGAAAATAGCTGCATATTTATTTGACTATCAAATTGAAGAACCAACTTGGTTTAAAGCCCATTGGGAATCACACGGAAATAAGGATTGGAAACAATCTGGAGCGAAATTAAAAGAAGTTTCTACAGAAAAAACGTATGCTGATATTGGTTTAGAATACGCTTTAGAAACAAAAAAAGTATTGGGTAAAAATTTGATGGGAACCATTCAGAAAAAAGGAACGATTGCTGCATTAGAATTTTGCAACATTCAAGCCATGCCTTTGACTGACAGCATGTCCGTTCATTATAATGCCACCATTAAACGCGTTTCAGACAAAAATAGAAACCCAAACAATAAAGCGAATTTTGAAGAATTATACTACATTAATTACTTCAAAAACTTAATCGCCGAAAAACAACAAATCCAGCCCGTTGCGTTAGAAAAACTAGATAAAATTCAATTTTATTATCCTATTGAAACCAACACTATGTGTTTACAATGCCACGGCACTCAAATTAAACCTGATGTTTCAAAACAAATTTTAAAATTATATCCAAAAGATTTAGCAGTCGGCTACGCAGAAAATGATGTGAGAGGAATTTGGAGTATCACTTTTCAAAAAAAATAAAATGACAAAAAGAGCCTATATTATTACGGGAATTGGAATTATAGTTGGTCTAATCGCTGGATACTTGTATTACCAAGAAATTGGTTGTGTTACGGGAACTTGCGCCATTACTTCAAAGCCTATAAACAGCACTTTATATGGTGGTTTAATGGGCGGATTATTGTTTAATTTATTTGTTTCTAATCCAAAGAAAAAAGAGAAACAAAACGAACAGGATAATTAATTCACTTTCAAATTAATCAATTCTTTTTTCAATTCTAAAAACATTCCTTTTACGCTTTCTTCATCAATGGCTTCGGGTTTTTTATCTTCCCGTCCTATATGCGCTACGTATTCCCAAATCTCAATGATGTCCGACAATTTAATATCATACGGACTGTAAATAATATTATCGGGAACAACCGTTAACGAAGTTGGATTTTTACTTCCCAAACGTTTATACGTAATTCCTTCATTTACGGTAATTAAAATATACGTCCGTTCCGTACGAACTTCCCCCAAATTCTCTACATATTTACCAATCACAAAACTTTTATCGGTATGAGGCGGCATCGAATCTCCACTAATTGGGAATGCTCTGAATTTTCCATTGCCCAAAAAAGGCAACGCCATTTGTTCCAAACTTTCAATATATTCATAGTCGGCATATCCGGTCAAATAACCCGCTTGCGCTTTATGAGGAATTACTTCAATTAAATTATTCCCCAAACTATCCACCGTTATCGGAAGTACAATTCGGTTGTCTTCTAATTTTAGCAAATTGTCAATCGGTATTTTCCGAAGGTCAACAGTTAACAGTAAATCAATACTGATGTGGTAAAATTGCGAAATCACAATCAACGATTCGGCGGGCGGAATATTTTTGCCGTACTCGTATTTTTTGTAACGGTCGCAAGGCATCTTCATTCCATCAGCGGCTTGTTGTTGCGATAAATTTCGCTTTCCTCTCAAATATTTCAAATTATCAGCAATTGGCAGCATATGTTAAAGGGATTTTAAGTCACTACAAACATAATCAATTAAGGGATTTAAAAGTATAATTTTGCAAAATAATTTTCAAACCTACTTTTCCCAAACAGTATGAATCGTGCAATTGTCCACATGGATTTAGATACTTTTTTTGTCTCTTGCGTCAAACTTAAAAACCCACAATTAGAAGGAATGCCTTTGATTGTAGGCGGTGGTGACAGAGGTGTTGTAGCTTCGTGTTCATATGAAGCGCGGCGTTTTGGCGTTCGTTCGGCAATGCCAATTAAGATGGCGCTCCAACTTTGTCCACAAGCAAAAGTGATTAAAGGCGATATGGAATTGTTTTCCAATTTATCCAACACAGTTACGGAAATCATCGAAGAAAAAGCGCCTATTGTAGAAAAAGCAAGCATCGACGAGTTTTATCTGGACATAACCGGAATGGATAAATTTCACGGCTGTTACAAATGGACCAACGAGCTTTCGCAGAAGATTACCAAAGAAACCGGACTTCCCATTAGTTTTGCACTATCAGTCAATAAAACCGTCTCTAAAATCGCTACAGGCGAAGGAAAACCGAGAGGCAATCTTGAAGTTGTTCAAAATAATGTACAATCGTTTCTAAATCCGCTTTCCATTCGGAAAATACCTGGAATTGGTGACCAAAATTTTAAATCCTTATCGCAATTGGGAATTAGAAATATCGAAAATCTCTCGGGAATGCCTCAAGTGTACATGCAAGGTTTATTTGGGAAAATTGGACTTGAATTATGGAAAAAAGCCAACGGAATTGACAACACGCCCGTCCAACCTTATGTCGAACGAAAATCAATTTCTAAAGAACACACGTTTTTGCAAGACACAATTGATTTAGTCAAAGTAAAATTCTTGCTGATTAGCATGGTCGAACGACTCGCGTATCAGTTGCGACAAGAACAATGGCTTCCTTCTGTTGTGGTGGTGAAAATCAGGTACGCAAATTTTGATACAGAACCCAAACAATTGAAAATTCCGTACACTTCTTGCGACCATATTTTGATTAAATATGTGTTGGAATTGTTTGATAAATTATACAACCGACGAATGCGAATTCGGTTAATTGGCGTTCGTTTTAGTGGATTGGCACGCGGGACTTATCAAATCAATATGTTTGAAGATACCGTCGAAATGATGGCGTTGTATCAAGCAATGGACAAAATCAGAAATCGTTTTGGAGCGACTGCAGTAAGCCGTTGTGCAGGAACAAATTTGAAATCTAAAACAGAAGATATGGAGGAAAACGATAGTCTTTAAATGAAAAACTAATTGTCATAATTATTTAAAAATATGCTCGAAAAGTCGCAAAGTCGCAAAGAAAAACAACTTAAGCTTTGCGTCTTGGCGACTTTGCGAGACAAAAATAAATATTTGGAAAATAAAATAAAACAAAAATGTACCTCAATTGCCACTCTTTTCATTCCTTGCGTTACGGCACAATTCCACTTACGGATTTGGTCGAACAAGCACATTTGTGCGGAATTAAAGCAATGGCATTGACCGATATTAATACCGTAACGGGCATTTACGATTTTTTGAAACTGTGCGAAAAATTTCAAATAAAACCATTAGTTGGTATTGAATTTCGAACCGAAAACGACCTACTTTACATTGGCTTAGCCAAAAACCAAAATGGCATCGCAGAAATGAATCGGACAATTACGCAACATAATTTTGGAACAACTCCTCTCCTATCTCAAGCTCCTGTTTTTAAAAATGTATTCGTAATATATCCGTTAGAAAATTGTCCTAATGTTTTAGATGAAAATGAATTTATCGGCATTCGACCGGAAGAATTACCAAAATTATACAATCCAAAATGGAAGATTTTGATTACTAAAATGGTAATTTTACAACCTGTAACGTTTAGAAATAAGAGAGAATACAACTTACACAAAATACTTCGGGCAATTGAAAAAAACGTGATTGGTTCAAAATTGGCGGAAGCCGATTATTGCAAAACCACCGAAGTCATGATTCCGTTGGAGAATTTAATGCGAAAATTTGAAGATTATCCACAGATTATCAGCAACACTGAACGCATTATCGCCGAATGTAATTTTGAATACGATTTCAAAACGCCTAAAAACAAAAAATTCTACACGAAAGACCGAAAATCCGACATGGAATTGTTAACCAAATTGGCTTATGAAGGCTTAATTTGGCGTTACGGAACAAATAATGCTGTTGCGAAAGCAAGAGTCGAAAAAGAGTTAAAAGTAATTGGTGAATTAGAATTTAGCGGTTACTTTTTAATCACTTGGGACATCGTACAGTACAGCATGAGTCAAGGTTTTTTGCACATTGGTCGTGGAAGTGGCGCGAATAGTATCATCGCTTATTGCTTGAGAATTACCGACATTTGTCCTGTAGAATTGGACTTGTATTTTGAACGTTTTTTGAATTTAAATCGCAAATCACCACCTGATTTTGACATCGATTGGTCGTGGCAAGAACGCGACACAATTTTGAATTATATTTTCAATAAATATGGAGCCGAACATGTAGCTTTTTGCGGTACGAATGTGGAATTTAAATACCGTTCCATCTTTCGAGAAGTAGGAAAAGTATTCGGTTTGCCCAAAGAGGAATTGGATGCTTTGGCTAAAAATCCGATGAGTAAACATTCCTCAAATGCAGTGGTGGAACAAGTTCAAAAATACGGTTTGATGCTCGAAAAATATCCCAATCAACGAAGCATGCATTCTTGTGGAATCATCATTTCGGAAGAACCCATTACGAATTTTTCTGCTTTAGAAATGCCTCCAAAAGGGTTTCCCATTGTGCAATTTGACATGCATGTCGCGGAATCCATTGGTTTTGAAAAGTTCGATATTTTGAGTCAACGCGGAATTGGACACATTGACGACACAGTAAAATTAGTCCGAAAGAACCAAAATATTGACGTTGACATTCGCGATACTTCGATTTCGAAAGACGAAGCAAAATGCAACACATTTTTAAGTCAAGGCCGAACCATTGGTTGTTTCTACATCGAAAGTCCCGCCATGAGAGGTTTGTTACGACGCTTAAAATGTGATAATTATAAAGTTTTAGTTGCTGCTTCTTCGATTATTCGACCCGGAGTTGCTCAATCGGGAATGATGAAAGAGTATATTTTTAGACACAATCATCCAGACAAATTTGAATATTTTCACGACGTTTTTAAAGAACAATTAGGCGAAACCTACGGTATTATGGTGTATCAGGAAGACGTTATTAAAATTGCTTTGCATTATGCCGGCGTTCCCGCTTCGGATGGCGATATTTTAAGGCGTGCCATGAGTGGAAAAGGCCGTTCGAAAGAAGCGTTGCAAAAAGTAAAAGATAATTTCTTTGCGTGTTGTGCCGAAAAAGGACATCCGTTAGAATTGAGTCAGGAAATTTACCGGCAAATTGAATCTTTTGCGGGTTATTCGTTTTGCAAAGCACATTCGGCTTCGTATGCGGTGGAAAGTTACCAAAGTTTGTACTTGAAAGTCCACTACCCGATTGAGTTTATGACGGCTGTGATTAATAATTTTGGTGGTTTTTATCGAACGGAAGTTTACATTCACGAAGCGAAAATGTCAGGTGCGAAAATTCACAATCCGTGTGTGAATAGAAGCGACTTTCAAACTACAGTCAATGGTATCCATATTTATTTAGGCTTTCAACACCTGAAAAGTTTGGAGTCTAAAATCGCTTTATTGATTGCTAAAAATCGCGAAGAATTTGGTTTGTTCCAATCGATTGAAGAGTTCATACAACGCATTCCCATTGGTATAGAAACGATTCAAATACTGATTTTAATTGGTGCTTTTCGATTTACGGGAAAAGCAAAAAGTGAATTATTAGTCACGGCCCGAATGATTTTAGTCAATTTCAAACTACAAAATAGAAATTGGCTTTTGCTTCAAGAACCGGTTAAGGAATATAAAATGCCGATTCTTCCGCGGTCTGTTTTTGAAGATGCTTTTGATGAAATTGAATTGTTGTCGTTTGCGGTTTCTGTGACACCATTTAATTTGTTGCAAACGAGTTATCGAGGCGATGTGATGTCGAAAGATTTACTACACTACCACAAGAAAACGGTAAAGATGTTGGCTTACCTGATTTCGCGCAAACACGTTCCTACTAAAAAAGGCGACATGTTTTTTGGCACTTGGATTGACGTGGAAGGCAACTTTTTTGACACTGCTCATTTTGCCGATTGTTTGCAAAAATATCCGTTTCAAGGCGGCGGCTGTTATTTATTGTTGGGACAAGTGGAAGTCGATTATCATTTTCCCACGATAACCATTTCAAAAATGGCAAAAATGCCGTTTATTGCCGACCCACGATATGCAAGTACGGAGGAAAAACGATTTGAAACCCAACGCCAAATCAAGGAAGACGTAAGTATGACGCAACGAAAACCGTATCCTCAAGAACATGAAATTAATTTGCCACGGTATAAGATAAATGGTTAATAAAAAGAAAAGCTAACTATGCTAATTTTAAATTAAAAACATTGATTTTCAAATGTATGAACACTAACTTTATACTTATTAACTTAAAAAACCAATTGTTATGAGTGCGAATGAAAACCAACCAATGGATGAAAATTTTTACATCGAAAAAGAAAAACGTGAATTTCAAGAAGCCAAAGATCGGATTGAATTAAAACATGGAAATCAGCATTTAGATGTTGAGCATATGTCCGGGATTAATGAAAATGTTTCGGGAGATAATCGTTCCGAATTAGGTCAAGAAGAACGCCACCATCAAGAAAAACATGGAAATAGAAAGTATAAAGCTTTTACAAATCACGACTCTTCTCACGATCAACCAAAAACAAATACAGGACCAGGAACGGTTTAAAAATTTCAAACTATAAGTAAGCAATAGGTTTTAAAGTCTATTGCTTTTTTTTATGAACTTGTAGCGCAATAATTTCGTACATAGAGTATGAAACACTTCCAACTTTTCGCTACGTTACTATTTCTGGTCTCACTTCAACTATTTGCTCAGAAAATAGATAACTTTTCTTCCTACCACAAAATAAATGATTCGTCTTATTTTAGGTTTCATTACGACAATGATTATTTTACTTCCACCGACGAAAACTACACACAAGGCTACAGTTTTGAAATCGTTTTACAAGATTTGAAAAAAAATCCATTGAATGCATTTCTCCTAAATGATGCAAATGCTAGCCAACAATTTGGATTGAGTATCGACCACATCGGCTATACACCATTTAATATTGGAAGTACTGAAATTCAATTTGGTGATCGGCCTTTTGCTTCTGCAATCATGCTCAAAAGTTTTAAAATAAATACGAATGCTGAACGCAAATCACGCTTAATTTCTGCCATTCGATTGGGTTTAATTGGTCCTGGTGCTTTTGGAAAAGAAATGCAAGTTGGCATTCACGAAGCCACAGGAAACACAATTCCCCAAGGTTGGAAAAACCAAATTAAAAATGATGCAGTTGTGAATTATGAAGTTATTTATCAGAAAGAAATTTTTGCTATTCCACGTTATTTTTCCTTTCAATATGAGGCTTCCGCCAATCTAGGAACACTTAATACTAATGCTTCAGCAGGAATTGTGGCAATGGCTGGACTGTTTAACAATCCGTTTTCAAATAAACAAAACCGAAAGTTTCAAATTTATATTTACTCCAAACCACAGGCTACTTTTGTAGGCTATGATGCATCACTTCAAGGAGGCTTGTTTAACCGAAAAAGTCCCTATACCATTGCTTCTTCGAATGTAGAAAGAGTGGTTGGGCAAAATCACTTTGGAATGGTTGTTCAAACAAAAACACTTTATTTTGAATATACTACAACTGATATCACTAAAGAGTTTTCTTCAGGAACATCAGCAAGTTGGGGTGGAATAAAAATTGGGTTCACTTTTTAGAGAAATAGTTTTTTAATAGTGTTCAGCCAAAAAAAAACTCCGTTCAGTCCTAAAACCAAACGAAGCTTTTTCAGTATCAAAACCAATTAAAATACTTACAATTTACTAATATAGCTTCCGTATAAATCTTTGAAAGCCGTTCCATCTGCATAACGTTCCTTACTCAGTTTCTTATGCTCTACCAATCCCCATAAAACAAATTCCTTCATGAAATAAGCATCTTCAGGGATCAAATACGGTTGGTATTTCTGAACCAATGCATTTAATGGATTAATACCATCTAAAATTTTTCTGTAGGCTTCATCTGTGGAATCGTCCAACAATTCAAAACCACTTTCGTTGAAGAACCAGTCGGCAACTTCGCTGTATTCATCATTTGCATCAGGACGTTTTAGTTTTTCTATTTCAGGAAAATATTCCGGAAACAACGTTTTAATGGAACTTCCTAATAAATTTTGAGCTACAAATGGCGCACCTTCTTGTTCCCCTTCATAAACCAATTCGACTTTCCCTGTTATAGAAGGAATAATTCCCATAAAATCAGTCAATCGAACTGTAGTTTTTTCTTCACCATTCATCAATGCACGACGTTCGGCAGTACTTAATAAATTTTCAAAAGCAGTAATACTCATTCGAGCACTCACGCCACTTTTAGCATCTACATATTCACTATCACGTGCTTCAAAACTGATTTGTTCCAATAAGTCTTTCGCTAAATTTGGAACATAAACTAATTCCGATTGACGTGCGTCTAGTTTTGCTTCTTGTTCCGTAATCGTTCGTGCCGTTTTGATATCTTCCGGATAATGCGTTAAGATTTGAGAACCAATCCGGTCTTTCAATGGTGTCACGATACTTCCACGATTCGTATAATCTTCAGGATTTGCTGTGAAAACAAATTGCATATCGAGTGGCATTCTCAATTTAAAACCTCTAATTTGAATATCGCCTTCTTGCAAAATATTAAAAAGTGCCACTTGAATTCGTGCTTGTAAATCGGGCAATTCGTTAATCACAAAAATGCAACGGTTCGCACGTGGAATCATTCCGAAATGCAACACTCTATCATCTGCATACGAAAGTTTTAAATTGGCTGCTTTAATTGGGTCGATATCTCCAATCAAATCCGCCACAGTAACATCAGGAGTTGCTAGTTTTTCGAAAAACCGCTCGTCGCGATGCAACCACTCAATTGGCGTTTCATCACCATGTGCTGCAATTAAATCTTTTGCAAAACGGGAAATCGGATGAAACGGGTCGTCGTTAATTTCTGAACCCTTCACAAACGGAATGTATTCATCTAAAAGCCTTACCATCATTCGTGCCAGCCTAGTTTTGGCTTGACCACGAAGTCCCAACAAATTAATATTATGTCGTGATAAAATCGCGCGTTCCAATTCAGGAATAACCGTATTTTCAAAACCATGAATTCCCTTAAAAATCGATTCTTTTGCCTGAATACTTTTCTTCAAATTATCCCGTAACTCGTCTTTAATTGGTTTCGATTGATAACCTGATTTCTTTAAATCACCGAATGTTTTTATATTTTCTGTTTTCATATTTATAATTATTTTGCCACGAAGGCACAAAGTCACAAAGTTTTTTTTTATACTTAAACTGTTTTCGAATCGATATTTTACTTATCATTAAAATTGAAATTCAGTTCGCAAGGGAATTCTCAAACTGCAAACTAAAAACGGACCACTGAATACTTACTTAACTCTTTTCCTCCTGTTTGTCTCGTAATCTTGAAAAATCATTTCGCCCAAACCTTTCAATCCCGTGTAGAACGCTTTACCTTGATTGGCTTCCGTAAAATTATTTACAAACTTTTGCAAATACGGATCGCTTGCAATCATAAAAGTCGTTATGGGAATATGAAGCTTTCGAGCTTGAGCGGCTTGTGTGTAACATTTTTCAACAATATACTCGTCTAGACCGTTGCTGTTCATATAATACGAACCGTCTTTTTCTCTGACGCAACTTGGTTTTCCGTCCGTAATCATAAATATTTGCTTGTTGGTGTTTCGCTTTCTACGCAAAATATCCATCGCCAATTGCAATCCTGCCACAGTATTGGTGTGATAAGGCCCAACATTCAAGTACGGAACATCTTTCAAGGAAATTGACCACGCATCATTTCCAAAAACAATAATATCTAACGTATCTTTTGGATAACGCGTTGTGATTAATTCGGCCAATGCCATAGCCACTTTTTTGGCGGGAGTAATTCGGTCTTCGCCGTACAAAATCATGCTGTGACTGATGTCAATCATCAAAACCGTACTCATTTGAGCTTTAAAATGAGCGTCCTCCACAATCAAATCGTTCTCGGTAATCTTGAACGAATCCATTCCGTTATTTATTTGCGCATTTTTCAAACTTTCGGTAAGCGAAATCGTTTCTAGGCCGTCGCCAAATTGATATTCGCGCAATTCACCGGTCAACTCATCTCCTGCTCCACTTTGCTTAGTCTTGTGATTTCCAGAACCACTTTTATTCAAGTTTCCGAAAATTTGATTCAACGCTTGCTGACGAATTAAACGTTCTGTTTTGGCGGTCAATCCAACTCCAGAACCTCCGTCGCCTTTGGCTTCTTCTCGAATATATCCTTTCTTTTTTAAATCTTCGATGAAGTCATCAATCGTGTATTCAGCCGTGGTAAGTTGGTATTCCGTATCCAATTCTCGCAACCAATCAATTGCTTCCTCAAAATCGCCCGAAGTGTGTACAATTAATTCCTTGAAAATCTCGAACAGTTTTTCAAATGGAGAAATATTCTTCGCCTGATAGGAAGTGAATTTAAACCCTTTTCTATTAATCGTTTTCATATAGGTTAAAATTACAGCATACTTCATAAAATCCAAACTTAACGATTAATAATGTTTAGTTAAAGTAGTCAACGGAATTTAGTAGCTTTACGCCAAATTGCAAATAAGACTAATGGCGGACTATATTTTAGATAAAGAATTTGACCAAATCGTTTATGAAAGAGATGAATTAAATCATCTTGAATTCGAAGCTTGTACCTTTATCGACTGTGATTTTAGCGCGTGTAATTTTCACGACCTTACATTTATAGATTGTAATTTTAACAATTGTAATTTTAGTAAAGCACAAATTAATCACGTGAAATTTCGAAATGTATTCTTTAATTCGTGTCAATTTAAAGAAGTGAATTTTGCGATGTGTGACCAACTTATTTTCCAAATCAACTTTAATACTTGTAATTTAGATTTCGCTAAAATGTATGCTTTGAATTTAAAGCAATGCAAATTTTACAATTCCAGTTTGATTGCCGTTGATTTTATGAAAGCCGATGTTTCACGAATTACATTTCTAAAATGCGATTTATACCGAGCGGAATTTGAACAAGCAAATGCACAAAAAACCGATTTCAGTTCAAGTAAAAATTACACTATAAATCCCGAGTTGACTAAAATAAAAAAAGCAATCTTTTCACTCGAAGGAGCGAAAGGATTGCTTTCTCATCATACTATTATCGTTACCTAATTCCCCAATTCCGCACTTGATGCGGAACCTCCGCTCCAAAAAGCAGATTCTGAAATTAATTCCAAATCAATCAAGAAAATACAAGCTAAAACAAGTAGATGCTGAAATAAATTCAGCATGACAAAAGTAACTTATTTCAACAATTTCTCCATCCGATAATCCTCCATTAAATAACCAAAATCTAACTCAACATCTTCTTCAAAAGCTATCTTAAAGCTTTGACTTTCGTAGAAACCTTTTGCTTTATTAAAACGATTTACATTCAATGATAGCTTTATATTATCATTCTCTAACGCTTTATTTTTAATGAATTGAATTAATTTTTTGCCCAAACCTTTTCCCTGTGTTTCGGGTAAAAGATAAATCTTATGAATTCGGGTTGTATATTCTTTTTTATAATGCAATTCGTAATCTGCAAAACCTACAATCTCATCGTTTTCTTGAATCAAAATGAAGTTGTGATTGTCATTAATATTCTGTTGCAATGCTTTTTCATTATAAAACAATTCAAGCATATAAGCCAACTGTTTTTCAGACAAAATTTCATCATAAGTCGCAGGCCAAATTCGATATGCTAAATTTTTTATAGTGGACAAATGGTCAGAAGTCGCAGGGAAAATTTCAATCATAAATTTATTTTTTTTGCCACAGATTTAAAGGATTAGAATGATTTTTTTATTATGAAACTGACTCTCTATTATAAACTTTAGAACACAGATTTAAGAAATTATTAAAATTTTAATAATTTCTTAAATCTGTGTTCTGAAAATATTTAGTTATTATGCCAAATCTAAATCTGCGGAAATTCGTGGAATCTGTGTAAAAAGTTTTACCCATGAACTGTAGAACCTTTACCATAACTTGCAATTATCGAAGCTTCAAATTCCAACCACTCTCTCCAGCGTTTTTCAACGTCAATTCCCGTTCCGTATTTTCTCGCGTAAGTGATAAAAGTAGTATAATGACCGGCTTCACTTTCCATCAAATCCCAATAGAATTTAGACAATTCTTCGTCTTGAATATTTTCAGAAAGCACTTTAAAGCGTTCGCAACTTCTAGCCTCAATCATCGCCGAGAATAACATACGTTCTACAAAACCAGAAACACGACTTCCCGTATTACTTTGCTTCATATACTTTGCTAATTCGCCAACATATTCGTCCTTTCGTTCACGACCTAAAACCAAACCCCGTTCTTTGATGATTTCATGAACCATCTCGAAGTGCTCCAACTCTTCTTTGGCCAAAGCCAACATATCCGTAACCAAATCAGGATATTCAGAGTTGATTGTAACTATTGTAATGGCATTTGTTGCTGCTTTTTGTTCGCACCAGGCGTGATCTGTAAGAATTTCTTCTAAATTTTTCTCGACAATATTTACCCATCTTGGGTCGGTTGGTAATTGTAATCTTAAAACTGACATTTTGAGTAATTTTTAAAAAAGATTAAAGGTTTAAGAATCACATCGCTGCAATTCTTAAACCTTAATAATATATGATTTCGAAACCTAGAAAACGAACATCGCTCGCTCGCTCATCATTTCATTTACTTCATTTGCTACTTCTTCGATAACGTCATCGTTCGTATGATCCATTAAAACGCGGTCAATAAGTTCCACAATTTTGTCCATATCTGCTTCAACCAAACCTCTTGTTGTAATTGCAGGAGTTCCAATTCTGATTCCAGAGGTAGTAAATGGCGATTTATCATCAAAAGGAACCATGTTTTTATTCACCGTAATTTCAGCTTTTACTAACGCGTTCTCTGCTTCTTTTCCTGTGATATTTTTGTTTCTCAAGTCAATCAACATCATGTGATTATCAGTTCCACCAGAAACTAAATCATATCCTCTTTTTACAAATGAAGCCGCCATTGCTTTAGCGTTTTTCTGTGTTTGAAGTGAATATCTGAAAAATTCATCGGTCAACGCTTCGCCAAATGCTACCGCTTTTGCAGCAATAACGTGCATTAATGGTCCACCTTGATTTCCTGGGAAAACGGATAAGTCTAACACTGAAGACATCATTCTGATTTCACCTTTAGGTGTTGTTAATCCCATTGGATTTTCAAAATCTTTACCCATCAAGATCATTCCACCTCTTGGACCTCTTAAAGTTTTGTGCGTTGTCGTTGTAACAATATGACAATGCGGAATTGGGTCGTTCATCAAACCTTTGGCAATTAAACCTGCTGGGTGCGAAATATCAGCTAATAACAAAGCGCCAACACTGTCGGCAATTTTGCGGAAGCGTTCAAAATCCATATCACGACAATAAGCTGAAGCTCCTGCAATGATTAATTTTGGTTGCTCTCTTGTTGCTATTTCTTGAATTTTATCGTAGTCAAATTGTCCCGTTTCACGTTCAACGCCGTAAAAAGAGGGATTGTACAATTTACCAGAAAAATTTACAGGCGAACCGTGTGTCAAGTGTCCTCCGTGTGACAAATCGAAACCTAATATTTTATCGCCTGGTTTCAAAATTGCAGAAAAAACAGCTGTATTTGCTTGCGAACCTGAATGCGGTTGCACGTTTGCATATTCTGCTCCAAATAAAGCTTTTGCTCTGTCAATGGCAATTTGTTCTACGACATCAACCACTTCGCAGCCGCCATAATATCTTTTTCCAGGATAACCTTCTGCATATTTGTTGGTCAGGCAAGAACCTTGGGCTTCCATAACTTGGTCGCTCACAAAATTCTCTGAAGCAATTAATTCTAATCCGTGTATTTGTCTGTCTTGTTCCTCAAGAATAAGGTCGAAAATTTCTTGGTCTTGTTGCATGTAGATAATATTTAGTTAAAAACTGGTCAAAAATACGAAAATCGTTTGTTAAATCCACTTATAATAATACATTTGATAATTCAATTTAAAACAACTTAACAACATACAAAATGCCTATATCAGCAAATGACCCAAGTAGAAAATCTTGGCTTGATGTTCCGCAAAATTCCGACTTCCCAATACAAAATATTCCATTTGGTGTTTTTTTAACTAAAGATGATGTGATTACGATAGGAACACGAATTGGAGATCACGCTATTGATTTAGGTGCTTTACAACAACTCAACTACTTTGAAGGAATCGAATTGACGGACGACATGTTTATGCAAGACACGTTAAACGATTTCATTTCTGACGGAAAAAAAACGTGGCGATTGGTGCGAAACCGTATTGCTGAAATTTTTGACGCCGAAAACCCAAAATTGAGAGATAATCCAAAACAACGTGATATTATCATTTTTACGATGGACGAAATTGAAATGCAATTACCAGTTTTAATTGGCGATTACACTGATTTCTACTCGAGTAAAGAGCATGCAACAAATGTTGGAACGATGTTTCGTGATCCAAATAATGCATTACTTCCAAACTGGCTTCACATTCCGGTAGGTTATCACGGAAGAAGTTCAACCATTATTCCTTCTGGAATTCCAATTCACCGACCAATGGGACAAACGTTACCAAATGGAGAAACTTCTCCAGTTTTTGGGCCTTCGCGTTTAGTGGATTTCGAATTGGAAACTGCCTTTATCACAACAGATGCGAATGTTATGGGCGAAAATATTCCAGTTCATGAAGCGGAAGAATATATCTTTGGAATGGTTTTGTTGAATGATTGGAGTGCGAGAGACATTCAAAAGTGGGAATATGTGCCATTAGGTCCATTTTTAGCTAAAAGTTTTGCTTCGTCGATTTCACCTTGGATCGTAACGATGGAAGCTTTAGAACCGTTTAGAACTAAAGGACCGACTCAATCTCCAACACCTTTACCCTATTTGCAATCGAAAGGAAAAAATTCATTTGATATCCATTTGGAAGCGTATATTGAACCTGAAAATGCGGAAGCAACTTTAGTAAGTCAATCCAATTTCAAATATATGTATTGGACAATGAGTCAACAATTGGCACACCACACTTCTAACGGTTGCCGCGTAAATTCGGGAGACATGATGGGTTCGGGAACTATTTCAGGGCCTACGCCAAATAGTTATGGCTCGATGTTAGAACTAACTTGGGGTGGAAAAAATCCAATTAAAATGAGCGACGGAACCGAACGAAAATTCATAAATGATAACGATACCGTTATCATGAAAGGTTTTTGTAAGAATAATGAGGTTCGTATCGGATTTGGGGAAGTTTCAAGCAAATTGTTACCTCCTTTCACAAGAAAGTAATATTTTATATAAAATAAGGGGAAGTTCGGCTATTGAAAAATAGTCGGACTTTTTTTATGGCATTATAATTGAATTTCACAAAAAAAACGAATTATATTTGTCTAAAACCAAAAACCATGAACAAAACTACTATTTACCTCTTCTTACTCATCATAGCTTCGGCTTGTGGAGTAAAAAACACTAAAAACATGATTAGTGAAGGCGACTATGATGCCGCGATTGAAAAAGCAACACATAAACTCTTAAAAAACAAAACCAATAAAAAAAGTAGGGAATACATTATTCTTTTAGAAGATGCGTTTGCCAAAGCGAAACAGCGTGATAATAATGAAATTTCGTTTTTAGTTAAGGATGCAAATCCGCAGAAATTAGAACAGATTTTTAATATTTATAAAAATCTAAATGCACGTCAAGAGAAAATCCGACCACTTTTACCTTTAAATTCGAAGGGATCTGAAGCTGTTTTTGTATTTGAAGACTATTCAGACCAAATTATAAGTAGTAAAAAAGCACTTTCAAAATATTTGTACGACAACTCTAAAGCTCTTTTATCTACAAAAGATAAAATGAATGCTCGTCGGGCTTATGCAGATTTAGTTTACTTAAACGAACTGACTCCGGGCTATAAAGACATCAATAGTTTAATAAACGACGCACAGTTTAAAGGGACTGATTTTGTACACGTGTACACCAAAAACGAAACGAAAATGGTGATTCCTGTAAATCTAAATAACGCGTTATTGGATTTTAGTACATACGGCTTGAACGACAATTGGACAGAATACCACGGCGGAAAACAAAAAAATGTTACTTACGATTACGGTTTAAGCATTTCTTTCAGACAAATTAATATTTCGCCTGAACAAGTTAAGGAACGTGAATTTACTCTCGAAAAAGAAATCATTGATGGAAAGAAAAAATTGCTTGACGCAAGAGGTCGTGTTGTTAAAGACAGTTTAGGAAAAGATGTAATCGTTGATAATATCAAGATTGTAAAAGCTTTAATCAACGAAGTACGTCAGTTTAAAACGGTACAAGTTGTGGCAAAAATTGATTACATCAACTTAAACAGTAACCAACTGTTGGAAAGTTTTCCAATCAGTAGCGAATTTGTTTTTGAAAATTTCTACGCTAAAATGAAAGGCGATAAAAGAGCCGTTGATTCTAAATATTTGCCGAATTTCAGAAACGGTCCTGTGCCGTTCCCGAATAATCAACAAATGGTTTTTGATACCGGAGAAGATTTAAAAAATCAATTGAAGGGCATTATAAAACAACATAAATTTAGAAAGTAGTTTTTTGCCACTGATTTAAAAGATTAAAATGATTTAATTTTAAAATCAGGATTAATGATTTAGCCACGAATTTCACCAATTAGCACTAATTTAATTAGTGAAAATTAGTGGAATTCGTGGCTTATTTTTTAACTACTAAATTGTATCGATAATTCTCAAAATTATTGGTGAAAATTCGTGGAATTCGTGGCTTATTTTTTTATTTTAAAATCTGGGAAGCATGTACTTTTGTTTTCACATCTGAAATGACTTCTTCGATAATTCCTTTTTCGTCAATAACAAAAGTAGTTCTGTGGATTCCATCGTACGTTCTTCCCATAAATTTTTTTGGACCCCAGACACCAAAAGCTTCAATAACAGATTTGTCTTCGTCTGCAATCAATGGAAATGGAAAATTATATTTGTCTTTAAATTTAGCTTGCTTCTTCTGGTCATCAGCACTTACACCTAAAAGCGCATAATTATTTTCTTCAAATCTTGCAAAATTATCTCTCAAATCACAAGCTTCAGCAGTGCAACCTGGCGTACTCGCTTTTGGATAAAAGAAAACGACTAATTTTTTTCCTGCGTAATCAGAAAGTTGGTGGAATTTATTGTCTTGGTCAAAACCAGAAAAATCCGGAGCCTTATCTCCTTTTTTTAATTGTGTCATATCGCGTATATTTGTTTGACTAAAAATAAAGAAAATGAACAAAGAAGCACGTGTGGCATTTGTTATAAATACGTTAAAAGAATTTTACCCTACAATCCCAATTCCGCTGGACCACAAAGATCCTTATACTTTATTAATTGCGGTTTTACTTTCAGCACAATGTACGGATGTTCGGGTGAATCAGATTACTCCACTTTTGTTTGCCAAAGCAGACAATCCGTATGATATGGTAAAAATGACTGTCGAAGAAATTCGGGAAATCATCAAACCTTGTGGATTATCACCAATGAAATCGAAAGGTATTTATGGCTTGTCTAAAATGATTATTGAGCAATACGATGGAATTGTTCCCCAAAGGTTTGAAGCATTAGAATCATTTCCAGCGGTTGGTCATAAAACCGCAAGTGTGGTAATGTCACAAGCTTTTGGTGTTCCTGCTTTTCCTGTTGACACACATATCCATCGACTAATGTACCGTTGGAATTTATCGAATGGAAAGAATGTGGTACAAACCGAGAAAGATGCAAAACGACTTTTCCCTCGTGAGATATGGAACGATTTACACCTACAAATGATTTGGTACGGTCGGGAATACTGCCAAGCTCGAGGTTGGGATTTAAAAAATGATATTATCACACAAACAATTGGAAGAAAATCAGTTTTGGAAGAATACGATAAAAAAACTCCCATTAAAAAAATAATTCTTTAATGGGAGTTCAAATTAGTTTGCTATAACTTCTACTTTTAAACCGCTTACTTTCAAGTAACTTAATGCTTTTGAGTAATTTAATAAAAAAGAAATGGTCTCTTTTTTTGGTTTCATATTCGAGTCAGCTACTGATTTTTTAGAGTAAATTTTTGCCATAAACTTTATATATTTTAAGATATAACGCCAAAGCAAAAACTATATTGTCAGTTGGCCAACATAATTTTATTTTTGTCAATTACTTTGCGAAGATTCAACAACGCATAACGCATTCTACCTAAAGCCGTATTAATGCTAACACCAGTTTGCTCTGAAATTTCCTTGAAACTCAAGTCTTGGTACATTCTCATAATCAACACTTGTTTTTGATCTTCAGGTAACTCTTGAATTAATTTTTGCAAGTCATTTTCTATCTGCAGCGTGATCATCTGTTTTTCAATATTGGGAACATCGTCGCTCATAATTGAAAAAATTGAAAACTCTTCGGTTTCTCGAAGCATCGGCATTTTTTTGTTTTTTCTGAAATGGTCAATAACCAAGTTATGAGCAATTCGCATCACCCAAGGTAAAAATTTACCTTCTTCGTTATAAGAGTTTGATTTCAAGGTTTTAATCACCTTAATGAAGGTGTCTTGAAAAACATCGTCGCAGACGTCTCGGTCGTTGATTTTTGAAAATATAAAATTGTAAATTCGGGATTGATGTCTGGTAATTAATGTACCTAAAGATTTTTCGTCTCCAGCAATGTAATTCTTTACCAATAAGGCATCTGGGATTTGTACATTAGTCATAATTATCTTTTTAGAGTTAGGGTCGCTTTGTGTGTGCTAAAAAGTAATTTTGTATATAGGCTAACGTTTGTTTAAGTGATTTTGTATGTTCAAATATAACATAATAAAATCTTAAATTCCAAACATGAAATCAAAATTTAACAGTTTTCATGCAATAAAAGATTCTTTTAACAGTGTTTTAAAACAAGAAAGTCAGTGAAAAAGTTGATAAAGCACTTGTATTAATTTAAAACTCGAATTGATTATCTTTGTGAAAATTGCACGTATTTACTATGAAGACTGACATTTCTAAATTAGACCCTCGAAAAAATATCATTATAAAAGGCGCTCAAGTTCACAATTTAAAGAACTTGGATGTTGCTATTCCGCGAAATAAATTAGTAGTCATTACAGGTTTGTCCGGTTCGGGGAAATCGAGTTTGGCTTTTGACACTTTATATGCCGAAGGTCAACGGCGTTATGTAGAAAGTTTGTCTTCGTATGCACGACAATTTCTTGGTCGTTTAGACAAGCCAAAAGTGGAATACATTAAAGGTATCGCTCCCGCAATTGCTATTGAGCAAAAAGTAAACACCACGAATGCGCGTTCGACGGTGGGAACTTCTACTGAAATTTACGATTACTTGAAATTACTTTACGCCAGAATTGGAAAGACCTTCTCTCCTATTTCAGGTTTAGAAGTGAAAAAAGATACCGTAACGGACGTGGTAAATCAAGTGAAAAATTTTGAAATTGGAAGTCGATGGCTTTTGCTTTCGCCCATACATATCGAGAAAGGTCGAACTTTAGAAGAGAAATTAGGTGTTTTATTGCAACAGGGTTTCTCTAGAATTTTGGTAAATAATGAAGCGGTTCGTTTAGATGATTTTGCGGAAGCAATTGAAAAAATCAAGAAAGTTAAGAAATCTGAAGTACTTTTAATCATCGACCGAATAGTGGTTAAGGAAGAAGAAGAATTCTACAATCGATTGTCTGATGCGATTCAAACTTCGTTTTTTGAAGGAAAAGGCGTTTCGTATTTGCAAGAAGTAGAATCAGCAAAACGATTTACCTACAGCAATAGATTTGAGTTAGACGGAATTGATTTTTTAGAACCAAATGTCCATTTATTTAGCTTTAATAATCCGTATGGTGCTTGCCCAGTTTGTGGCGGTTACGGAAATATAATTGGCATTGATGCGGAGTTGGTCATTCCAAATACTTCATTATCAATATATGAAAATGCTGTTTACGCTTGGCGTGGCGAAAGTATGAGTTGGTACAAAGACCAATTGGTCAACAGTGCTTACTTGTTTGATTTCCCCATTCACAAACCTTATTTTGAACTTACCGAAGAACATAAAGAACTGCTTTGGAATGGAAATAAACACTTTACAGGTTTACACGCTTTCTTTAAAGAATTAGAAGAAAAAAATTATAAAATCCAAAATCGCGTGATGCTTTCGCGGTATCGTGGAAAAACCAAATGTTACGCTTGCAAAGGCAAACGTTTGCGTCCCGAAGCTTCTTATGTGAAAATTGCAGGGAAAACAATTTCGGATTTGGTGGATATGCCCATCAAACATTTAGCAAACTTCTTTCCGACATTGGAATTATCCGAATTTGACCAGCAAGTGGCGAAACGACTTTTATTGGAAATAAACAACCGTTTGAGTTTTTTGGTGAATGTTGGATTAGATTATTTGACTTTGAATAGAAATTCGGCTTCGCTTTCGGGTGGTGAGTCGCAACGTATTAATCTTGCTACCTCTTTGGGAAGTAGTTTGGTGGGTTCGATGTATATTTTGGACGAGCCGAGTATTGGTTTGCATCCCAAAGACACCGAGCGTTTGATTCACGTTTTAGAAGATTTAAAAGCTTTAGGAAATACCGTAATTGTGGTAGAACACGATGAAGATATTATGAAAGCGGCTGATATGATTATTGATATCGGTCCGGAAGCGGGAACTTTTGGTGGCGAATTAGTCGCTCAAGGAACTTATGACGAAATTTTAAAATCAGATTCGTTGACGGCAAAATATTTGAACGGCGAATTAGAAATTTCAGTGCCAAAAAAACGCAGAACTTCTAAAAGTTATATTGAAATTTTAGGCGCTCGTGAAAACAACTTGAAAAACGTGGATGTCAAATTTCCATTGGAAATGCTGACGGTAATCACGGGTGTTTCAGGAAGTGGAAAAAGTACGTTGGTCAAGAAAATTCTCTTTCCAGCGATGCAAAAGCAGTTGGACGGAATGGGTGAAAAAGCCGGTCAGTTTACTGAATTGCGAGGTTATTACCACCAAATTCATCACATAGAATACATTGACCAAAACCCAATTGGTCGAAGCTCGCGGTCCAATCCGGTGACGTATATTAAGGCGTATGATGATATTAGGGAGTTGTTTGCCAAACAAAAGTTGTCTAAAATTAGAGGTTATCAAGCCAAACATTTTTCGTTTAACGTAGATGGCGGTCGTTGCGAAACCTGTAAAGGCGAAGGAACCATCAATGTGGAAATGGTTTTTATGGCAGATGTTTCGCTTCCGTGTGAAGTATGTAACGGAAAACGTTTCAAAAAAGAAGTGTTAGAAGTGCAGTTTCAAGGAAAAAACATTGATGATATTTTGACAATGACGGTTGACGATGCCGTTGCATTTTTCACTGCAAATAATGAAACAAAAATTATGCAAAAACTACAACCACTTCAGGATGTAGGTTTGGGATATGTACAATTGGGTCAATCCTCCTCTACTCTTTCGGGTGGTGAAGCACAGCGAATTAAGTTGGCTACTTTTCTAGTAAAAGGAACGACAAAGCAGAAAGCCTTGTTTGTTTTTGACGAACCTACCACAGGATTACACTTTCACGACATCAAGAAATTGTTGGCTTCCTTTAATGCTTTGATTGAGAAAGGACACTCGGTTATCGTGATTGAACACAACTTGGATTTAATAAAATGTGCCGACTGGATTATTGATTTAGGTCCCGAAGGTGGCGAAAACGGCGGTTATATTCTTGCCGAAGGAACGCCTGAAGACGTGATGAAGAATAAGAAGAGTGTGACTGGGAAGTATTTGAAGGGGAAGTTGTAGGGAGATTTTATTTAAAAAATTGTAAACTTGTGAAAGTTTATTATTTATTCTATACATTCATCTATGAACGTACCGCTAAATCATCATTACGTTTCACAAGTTCATCTTAAAAATTTTTTCAATCTTTGTGAAGGTAAAATTTTTGTTTACGATAAACTCAAAAATAATTTTTTTAGTAAAACAACAACAAAAACTCTTTTCAGCGAAAAATATTTAAATTCAAGGTTTAATAAAGGAAATGTTGAACATGAAAGTTTAGAAAATGATTTAAATAATCATTTTGAAAATGATTTTAGTAAACATTATCAAGTGATAATTTCATTTATAGAGCATCAAAAATTTACTATCCACGTTGAAGCTGCATTAACTTATTTTGCAAAATACGGGATAATTGCAGACATGAGAACTCCACGTTATAAAAAGCAAATAGACGATTCTCTATTTAATACCTTTAACGAGATTACCAAGAATGCAACTACAGAATTTAAGCAGCGAGTTGATGAAGTTTTTGAATTCAGAAAAGTTACCAAGTACAGTAATTTATTAGATTATTCAAAAACAGCTGACAAAATACTTGCCCTAATGGGAAATCTTATTTTTAATATTGAAATTCCAAAAGATGAAAATGACTATTATATAATTCCAGATATCGCTGCCGCAACATCAAGAGCAAAAATTAATAAATATTTTAATCCTGATATTGAAGAAATTGCTTATATCGGTATTCCGTTGAGCAGTAAAATTTACATTCATTTTCATTCTGAAAAGCTATTTGGCAAAAACAAGCCTGATTCTTGTATTTCTTATTGCAATTCAAGTACAGTGGAAAAATTTAATATGGCTAATCTGGATTATTCTCAAAGTAAAATTGCCTGCGAAAGTAAAGAATACTTGATAAACTTTATCGAAGAAACTAACATACAACGCTAGCGAGAGCGCTTCGCTTTTGACAATCACCACTATCCCAAGTCTCACTAATTACAATTAATCTTTAGAACCTGAATCACCCCAAAAACTACATTTAAAAAAATCTATTTCAGCATTACCATATAATCTCATTATCGTATAAAAACCAGCTCTCCGAAGTTTCGTTCCAATCCACCGCGCTCTGCGAATGTCTCTGACTTCTCAGCACATCAAACCACAATTAAAAAATGAATGCTGAATTTATAAATCAACCAATTTCTGGAGCATACGAAGAAAAGACTTTCGACTTAAATGCCCTTTCGAAAAGTCCAATATGGAGTTGGGCAAAATTTATAACAAATAACGGAAAGGAATGGGTTGGAGCATTTCCTGGTGAACCGAAAAAAATAGCAGTCGCAGAAAAAATAAATCAAGTTGCAGTACTAACAAGTGATGGCCTATATATTTTAGATATTGAGAAAAGAGAAGTTCTCTTTTACGACGAACAAACCGACTTGCAAATAATAGCTGAAACACCGACAAAAGAAAAATTTGTAGTTGCCGACTATTGTCAAATTGGCACAATGGATAAAAATTTCAACATAACATTCTTCGAACTGGAATATGACATTGAGAATGTAGAATTTGGAGCTTATGATGGAAATAAATTAGAAGTAAGTTTTGCAATAATGCCTAATTATTATATTGTAAACGGATTTTTAGATACCACAAATTGGAGAATTGAGTTATATTACAAGAGTTAACTTGTTTGACACCGCTATCGCGCGAATCCTTTCGCGTAATTTTGTAAATTAACTAATCAACTATCGGGGTTTACTACACTTAAATAACGATTTAAAACTCTGTTCGAAGTCGCAACCATTACTTTCTCTAAAATTACCAAACAATAAATTACGTTTACCATCACTTTTTTTTCTACGAAACCTTTCAAATTACAGACCTATTTCAACTTCAGTTTTATAAAACTTTACATCACTGTAATTTTCTAATTAAAAATTTATATTTTATTTATGATTATAGTTTTGATTTTGTTTAATTGTTTTATATTTTTGTTAAACAAATTTTACTAATTAAAAATTCAAAAATGAAAAATTTAAAAAATCTAATGATTCTATTTATGGGTGTAGCACTAGTTACATCTTGTAGCGACGACGACACCAACACATTCGTGGGTCAGAAAAAAGTGTTTGCACTAAGCTCAGTAGCTGTTCCTAGTATTTCTGGAACTGCAACGTTTATTGAAAACGCAGATAATTCTACAACAGTAGAGTTGAAACTTAATGGAACTCCTGATGGAGGAATGCATCCAGCTCATATACATTTCAATACTGCTGCGGAAGGTGGAGACATTGCAATCACTTTAGGCACAGTAAATGGCACAACAGGTTTCAGTACAGTAACATTTTCAAAGCTAGACAATGGAACTGCAGTAACTTTTGACCAAATTCTTGACTTTAATGGTTACATCAACGTACATTTAAGTGCAACAGAACTTGGAACTATTGTAGCGCAAGGAGATATCGGACAAAACGAATTGACAGGTACTTCAAAAGCGTATGTTTTAAATGAGAAAGATGTTCCGGGAATTAATGGAACTGCTACTTTCTTTGAGCGTAAAAACGGAGACGCACTTGCTGTATTAAATATTGTAAATACACCAGCTGGTGGAATGCATCCAGCACACATTCACATGGGAAGCGTTGCAACTTCACCTGGAGCTATTACATTTACTTTTAATCCTGTAAACGGAGATACTGGAATGAGTAAAACAAATGTGTCCAAATTAGACAATCAAACCGCTTTTGGATACAGCGACGTACTGACTACAAATGGATATGTAAATGTACATTTAAGTGCGGAAGCATTAGGAACAATCGTTGCTCAAGGCAATATTGGAGTGAACTAAACTTCCTTTTTAACTTTTTGAAGGCAAATCGAACCAACTAGGTTCGATTTGCCTTTTTTTATTTATATTAATTACTTTCTAAATGAAATGTACTGCTATTCAGTAAAATCAGTTTTACAATGATGGAAATTTGTATTATTTATTTTAGACAAAATAATAATCCGTCGCAATAAATGATTTAATTTGCACAAGTTTATAACAAGTAACTAAAAACCAACAAACCAGAAATTTACCACAGATGCTAAAAAAATTACTATTTCTTGTCACTCTATTCTTTTCGATGAGCAGTTTTTCGCAAATTATTTTTGAACAAGGCTATTACATTGATAATTCTAATCAGAGAGTGCAGTGCCTTATAAAAAATATGGATTCTAGAAAAAATCCTACTGACTTTGAATATCGTTTAACAGAAGAAGGGGAATCTAAAAAAGGAACGGTTAAGACGGCGTTAGAATTTGGGATTTCGGGCGTTTTTAAGTATGTCAAAGCAAAAGTAAACATTGACAAATCAAAAAATGATTTGACTAAAATGAGCAAGAATAATGATCCCCAATTTATTCAAGAAGAACTTTTTCTAAAGGTGATTGTTGAAGGCAAATCAACTTTATTTCAATATGTAGATGAGAACATAATAAGGTACTTTTACAGTAAAAAAAATGGGACGGTTGAACAATTAATATTCAAAAAATATTTGACAGCAGATAATCAAATCGCCACAAATAATGCATTTAGAGAACAACTTTGGAACGATTTAAAGTGCAGCAACTTCACAATAGATAAGGTTGAAAATATCAAGTACAACAAGAAGGATTTAGTTCGCTATTTTTCAGAATACAGCGCTTGCAATGATGTTGCATTAATTGATTTTGCACCAAAACAGAAGCGTGATTTCTTGAATATAACTTTCAGACCCCGCATTAATAGCTCTTCGCTGTCCATAGAAAATTCAATGACAAACAATAGAAGTGTTGATTTTGGTAATAAAGTGGGCTTTGGATTTGGTTTGGAAGCTGAATTTATTTTGCCTTTTAATAAAAACAAATGGTCCATTGCGGTAGAACCAACCTATCAAAATTTCAAGTCAGAAAAAACGACTGCTTCAGTTGATGTTGTTGGTGGACAGTTTACCACAAAAATTGATTACACATCAATAGACCTTCCGATAAGTTTAAGACATTATTTTTTTCTGAATAGCAATTCCAAGCTGTTTTTGAACGCTTCAATCGTACTTGATTTCAGTTCAAAATCAACCATTGATTTCACTAGAGCGGATGATTCGCTTCTTGATTCTCTTGAAATTGAAGCACATGATAATTATGCATTCGGGTTTGGATATAAATTATATGATAAGTACAGTGTAGAATTTAGATATCAAACGAGAGAACCATTATCCACTTACGCGTTTTGGGGTTCAAGCTATGGTACAAGTTCACTGATTGTAGGCTATTCAATATTCTAAGAAAACTTGTAATTACTTTACTTTTCTAGGGAAATACTTCTTCCACTGCTTATCAAATAACGCATTGATATCAATTGTATTTTCGTTTATCACAATCATTATTATTAAAGTTGGGAGATTTTCTTACGAAAGGATTTCAATTTCAATAAAAGCTAAATTAAAAACCATGAAAAGACTTTCATTCCTTATCATTCTTCTGATCTCAATCACTGCATTCAGTCAAGTTACAAAAGAGGACAAACCAGTAAATGGAGTAGAAAACAACGTTTTAAAAGAATCGTTTTCAAAAGAAAAGGCGTTAGCTGAAAACGTTGCTATAAGTTGCACGTGCATTGATTCTATCTCAATTCAGAATAAAAACGCAAAAGAAACGGCTGTTGAAGTAAAACACTGTATAGATAAACAAGTTGTTGGTTACCAAACTACTGTAAAAATAGGCGAATTATTAAATTCAGTGCAAGAGAATGTTGGAAGTATGAAGGAAGGAGAAAATTTAGAAATTACATTAGCGAACAATCCTGATTCAGAAGATTTTAAAAAGTATTATTACGAAATAGAGCGCGAATTAATGGCAACTTGTCCTGCAATAAAATCAGTTACAGCGATGAATAATAAGGAAGGCCAAAAATCGGTTTCTACTAATTCATTGGCAATTGCCGAATATAATAAGGGAAATGCATTTATCAGAGAAAACAACTATGAGAAAGCACTACCATTCTATCAAAGAGCAGTTTTGTTTGATCCAGAATTTGTATTTGCTTGGGATAATATCGGAATCTGCAACAGGAAATTAGGAAATTTTGACGAAGCGCTGAAAGCTTATAAAACATCGTTGAAATTAGATCCGAAAGGAATAACTGCATTGCAAAACTTGCCTGTGGTTTATATCAGCAAAAAGAATTACAAGAAAGCGATTGAATCGTATGGCGAATTAGAGAAAGTAGAACCAGATAATCCAGAAGTTTTTTATGGAAAAGGCGTCGTTTATTATCAAAATTTAAAAGATTATGAGAAGGCATTAGATAATATTTGTAAAGCCTATAATTTATACATAAGTCATAATTCACCTTACAGAACGGATGCCGAAAAACTGATTCAAAATTTATACAATGAGTTTAAAGCAAAAGATCAAATTGCAAAGTTTGATACAATTTTAAAAGCCAATAACATTTCTCAGAATTAAAGTACACCACATGAAAATCATTTTTACGATTCTATTTTTAGCGCTATGTAATCTTTCGATGTCACAAAATTTCCAGCAAGAATTTGGCGAAGCTTTCCGTGCAAATGATACTTTAGAACAGTTAAAAATTTTGAATTCTTGGGAAAAATCTTCGCCGAAAAACCCGGAACTTTTTACAAGTTTCTATAATTATTACTTCCGTCTTGCTAAAAAAGAAGTAGTCAGTTTAACGAAACAACAACCAGATGGCGAAAGTTTTGCTTTAAGAGATAGTTTAAACCAAACTGCTGGATACATGGGAAGCAAGATTTATTATGATGCTAATAATCTAAGAAATGCATTTCTAAAAATAGACAAAGGAATTACACTTCATCCCAATCGGCTAGATATGCGGTTTGGAAAAATTTATGCTTTAGGTACAGTTGAAAACTGGGAAGAATTTACGAATGAAATAATAAACACTGTTAACTATTCAAAAACCAATAGTAACAAATGGTTATGGACGAATAACGAAGAAAAACAAGATGGTAAAGGTTTTATGCTTTCGTCGATTCAAAGTTACCAACTGCAACTTTACAATACAGAAGATGATGCATTGTTAAGTAATATGCAGCGGATCGCTTCGTCAATTTTAGCAATTTACCCGGATAATATTGAAAGTATGTCAAATCTTTCAATTACTTATTTCCTGACGAAACAATATGACAAAGGAATTGAAATTTTATTAAAAGCAGAGAAAACAAATCCGAAAGATTACATTGTGCTGGCTAATATCGCTCACGGTTATAATCTCATTGGAAACAAAGCAAAGGCTATTGAATATTACGAAAAGACAATCTTACATGGCAATGACGATACTAAAGCTTTTGCGAGGGAAAAAATACAGCTGTTGAAGAAGTAGAAAATTAGCTGTTTTACACAAAATAATTTTACCTAACATACTTCTTCCACAATCCATCTACCAACTCATTGATATCAGTGGAAATTTTGAATCTGTAATTCAAATACACATAAGCAATAGTTATCAAAATTGACTTTAAAATGATATTAATCAATGGTTCAAAAGGAAATTCCCAAAAATAGAAGACCGCTAAAATAACTGCGATTATGCCAAAAGATTTTAATGTTGTAGGTCCAAACGGAAACAAATCCATTTTCTTTACAATGAATAAAAGCTTGATGGTATTGTAAAAAACAACTGAAATCAACGTTGCCAAAGCACTTCCGGTAATGCCATAAAGCGGAATCAAAAACATGTTTAAACCCACCATCATTAGCACAAGCACCACTCCAAAAAGTAAAACCATTCGGTAATACTTTGTATTTAATAAAATTGCGTTGTTGTTTCCTAAAATGACATCGTAGAATTTGGCTATTCCAATTAGGAATACCGCCATTAACCCACCGCTGTAATCGTCAGGAATAACGAGGTACATTTGATTGATGTTTAAAAAGATACCTACTAAAATCAAACCACCAAAAACCTGCAAGTTGATCGCGCTCTTTTTATATAAAACGTCCAATTCTTGCATTTTATTTTCGCTCATTAACTTTGCCGTAATGGGATAAATAATTTGCAACATCGCACGGCTTGGAACAGCAATTACAGTAGCAATAAAAATCCCAACTGAATAAACAGCCACTTGTTCAGGACCCGTATAATAAGGAATCATGAGCTTATCTAAATCCAATAGAAAAACTGCAACGCTTCCTGACAAGATGATAAAAAAGGAATAATTGAAGATTTCCTTCGTGTTTTCTGGTAGGACAAAATGAAATTTCGGCTTTTTTAAATAAACGGCATAACCCATCATGGCCAACATCTGGAAGCCGTAAGCAAGCGTAATTCCGTATATGAAAGTTGTAATTTCAATCATTTTGAAATAAACCATAAAAAGCAAACCTGTGGTAATGACACGGACGAAAACTTCACTGATAAAGTTTCCAAAAACCGACTTCATGTGGACTTTTACCCATGCATAAAAGATTTCAAAGTAGCCCATGAACAAGCCTATTATAGGAATCAGCCACAAATAAGGCTCCGCTAATTCATTTTTTGCTGGAAGTAATGAGATAATTAAATCATAGCCAAAAAAGGCGATGATAGAAATGGGAATAATCAACAGCAACGGCATTAAAAGCATGAAACTCATGAAGCGTTCCCGCTCCAATTCGTCTTTATATTTGGCATAAAATCGAATCAATGTGCTGTGAACGCCAAAAGCCATCAAAGGCATCATGACATTTCCAGCAGACAATAGAAAAGCTACAATTCCGTAATTTGTTTTGCCAAGAAAACTCGTGTATAAAAAAAGTGCATTTACAGCACCAATTCCGAAACCCAAATAAGTAACTGCAATGTTTTTAGCTGACTGATTTAATACAATTCCCATAAAAATTTACTTTTTGGAATGGATTATTTCAGCCAATTGTTTCGTCAAATTCTTCCGACTGTATTGTTGCAAACCTACCGCTTGTACTTTTAACGCATTGCTTTTATACTTTTCGTAGAACGCTAAAATCGTTTGTTTCAACTCATCATATTCATCGTATTGATGAAAAACACCCGTATTTGTAGATTTAATAATCTGTTCAAAATCTGAATTCTCAGGTCCTAACGCTAAAATTGGACGTTCAGAGACCATGTATTCAAATAATTTTCCGGGAATAATATTTTTCGTTGCTTCTGAATTAATTTCGATCAATAATAGAACCTGAGAAGATCGTTGTTGCGAAACGGCTTCATTGTGGGAAACATACCCAAGGTTATTAACAAAAGAATCCAATCTGAATTCCGAAATGGTTTCTAAAACCTCCTGACTAACAGATCCTATTAATTTCAATTGAAAATCACTTTTAAATGAAGGATTTTCCTTGATGATTTCTTTCAAACATTTCCATAAAATTCGTGGATTTCTTTGCGAAAGAAAGGAACCAATATGTGCTAATGTGAACTTCTCATCTAAAAGAAGTTTTTCAATTTTCTCGACATCGTACCCATTTGTAATCACGTGAACAGACTTCGTCGTAACCAATTGAAATTCCTTCTTAGTTGTTGCACTTGTAACCAAAATGGAATCAGCCGTATTCAGTACTTTTGATTCTAAATCGGTGTGTTTTTTTTGCGAACTTGCTGATAGTTTCAGTTCACTGTGATAGCCAATTGTCGTCCATGGATCGCGAAAATCAGCAATCCATTTTACGGCTAATTTCTGTTTCAGACCTAAACCTATTAAATGCATACTGTGAGGCGGTCCCGTCGTTATAATGGTATCAATTTTATGTTCTTGAATATACTTTTCGAGAAATTTAATCGAAGGTTTTACCCATAAAACACGAGCATCGGGAATAAAAGCATTTCCACGAACATACAGCAACATCTTCTGTAAAAAGGATTGTTTTCGTTCATTGGGAATAATTCCTGAACTGATTTTTTGAGTGTTTTTCTTTGAAAAAAAAGAAGCTAAACCATACGGTTCGAAGATTCTTTGCTTAATTACAATTGCTTTTGCAGAAACCTCTTTTTCTAACTCAAGATCTATAATGGGATACGTTGGGTTTTCTGGAACGTACACATGCGGTTCGATTCCGTTTTCAGGTAAATACTTGACGAATTTCAACCACCGCTGAACGCCAGGACCTCCGGAAGGTGGCCAGTAATAAGCGATGATGAGGACTTTTTTCACACGTCAAAAAATTAAATATTATTGAAAATCGAATTAGACTAAATTATTCTTGGTGCGTCTTTTATTTTCAAAATAAATTCCACCTGCAATTAAAAGTAACATTCCTAAACCACTAATCAATACAATTGTGCTTCCCGTTTTTACGACTTGCGGTTCAAATTTGAATTCTACCGTATGTTTTCCTGCAGGAATTTCTAAACCACGTAACGTATAATCGGTTCTGAAAATAGGCACTTCTTTACCATCAATTGTTGCAATCCATCCTTTCGGATAGTAAATTTCAGAGAAAACAGCTACGCCTTTGTTTGCGTTTTCAGTGGTGTATTTAATGAAATTAGGTTTGTATTCAATCAATTTTATTTGTGCCAAACTATCGCGTTGATACGAAGTCTCCGTACTAATCGTAAACTCTTTATTGTTAACAATAGCTTCATTTTTACTGTCAAATTTGTCTAAAGCTTTCATCTCTTCATCAGCAGAAGTAACAAATTTCACTGTTTTCACAAACCATGCATTTCCATTTGCTTTGTCGTTCAATGCGGGAAATTCTTGGTTTTTATCATCCACTTGAATCACGTATTTTGTATTCAACATGTTTAGGACTTCCATGTTTCCATTGTCGATTTGGTAATTGAAAATTTGATCCATTCTTCTTGGACGAACGGCACTATAACCCGATAATGACTTATGAAAATAAGAAGTTCGCGCTTGCAAACGACCATTGACTTCATATACTCGAAAGTGCGAAGTGTCTTCTAATATTTGCAAATCAGACTGTGTAGGTTGGAACGGCTCTCGAACCTCTCTAGCGGAAACAAACCCTGAAGTATCAACGTAATTACGGTCAACAAGTACTAAATCACCTACCATAAAAACACCAACTAAAACGACTGTCGTCACTTGTGATAATTTATCTTTCGTATAAAACCACAAGATTCCCAAAGCAACTACTATCAGAACCCCTGAACGAAGTAAATCTGCCGAATACATGTTTTTTCGGTCGTTGCGCAACGCATCTATAAACTCATTTGAAAATGTTGGATCACCAATTTGTGCAAACATTTGTTGCAAACGCGCGTCAATTGGTCCTGCAAAATCAAATAGGAATTTGGCGCCAAATAAAAGCACTACTACTCCAACTGAAACCATTGCTGTCTTTTTTAACCCTTCAAGTTGCTCCTTTTTATCGGCTTTGAAGAACGACTGCAAGCCCATTATTGCTAACAAGGGAATGCATAATTCAACGATCACTTGAATAGAAGAAACAGCTCTAAACTTGTCGTACATCGGAACCAGATCAATAAATATATTGGTTAGAAATGCGAAATTTTTTCCCCAAGAAAGCATTAATGTAAAAATAGCACCAATTAAAAAAGCATATTTAATTTTACGTTTATCAACGAACATTGCCAAAACGAAAAGCATAAAAACTACCGCACCAAGATACGCTGGAGCAGCAACGATCGGTTGGTCTCCCCAATAAGTAGCTCCGTAATTATGCGTAAAATCTAAAGCTTCATTTGGCGAAGCGCCTTTTTTAGATATAAATTCAAAAACGTGTGATTCCTTTCCAAGCTTTTCAGAATTTCCACCACCAAATAAACGTGGAGCAATTAGGTTTAAACTTTCAGCAATTCCATAACTGTATTCAGTGATATAGTCATAATCCATTGCAGAAGTAGTTTCGTTTTTACTTCCGTCCGGGTTAAAAGTCAATTCGCTTTTTCCACGCATACTGAAATCCGTATATTCAGCGGTTGCTAATAAATTCGTAGCATTCGCTCCAATAGCAAAGATTCCTGCAATAAGAAAAATTCCAAAAGCAGTTAAAAGTGGTTTGTATTCTTTACTTTTTATAAATTGGTAACTGTAGAAAATTGTGATGATAAGCAGTAAAATCAACAAATAATACGTCATTTGAAAATGATTCGCATTAATTTCTAAAGCAGCTGCAATCATTGTGAGAATTCCTCCAGCCACATATTTTTTCCTGAAAACCAATAATACGCCTGCTAGAACCAAAGGCATATACGCAATTGCATGGGCTTTTGCATTGTGACCAACCCCTAAAATGATAATCATGTAAGTGGAAAACCCGAAAGCTAATGCACCAAAAAAGGCTTTTAAAGGATCTACTTTTAAGACTAACAGTAAACCATAAAATCCCAGAAAGTATAAAAATAAATAATCGGCAGGTCGTGGTAAAAATCGTAAGAAATCATCTAAAGCACCTATGTAATCATTTGGATAATTCGCCCCCATTTGGTACGTTGGCATTCCACCAAACGCAGAATTTGTCCAAAAAGGTTCGGTATTTTCAGCAGCGCGAAAGTCGTTTTGCTCTTTTGCCATTCCTGTATATTGCACAATATCAGACTGCGACAATGCTTTGCCTTGCAAAACAGGATAAAAATAGAAAAGTGAGATGATTACAAATCCAAAAAAGGCTAAAAGATGGGGATAAAACTTATTCAAAAATTTCATTGATACAGCTTAAAATTAAGGTTTCCAACGCTATAATTCATAAAAATAATACTTTATGAAAATAGGATCATGCAAACTTACTCAATTTCTTCATAATCTACGTACTCTCCTACTTTTTTGGTTGATTTAGGATTATTCGATTTACCCGTTTCTAAAATAATTTCATCCTTAACGGAACGATTGGGTTGTGGATTATTATTATAATTTTGTTGAGCTGACTGGTATTGTTGTTTAAAAGATTCTTCCGCTTTTGAAACTACTTTTCGCACTACAATTGGAAAAAACAATCGTGCTAAGAATTTTACCACATAATAAGCAATTATGAGGTAAACGATTGTTTTTATTAATCCTGTTGAAGATGCTGTATCCATTTCTATACTAAAATTTTGACAAAATTATTTTGCAAAATTAGCCATTTTGCATTTTAAAAGTAAATTATCATTCATAAATTATTAATAAAATACAGTACTTTTGGGTTTGAATGCATTCAAAAAATTTGATATTATGACGAATCTACTAAAAAACGCACTCTTACTACTTCCCTTTTTAACCGTATGTTCTGCAAATGCACAATATACGGACGTAATAAATTCCAACCGACCTGGTGAATCTCAAGCTGCATTTTCAGTTGGACAAACTGTTTTTCAAGCAGAAACCGGATTTTACGGAACAAGAGAAGAACACAGTTTATTGGGTACCAAAACAAATGGTTTCGGAGTAGATTTAGCGTTGCGGTATGGTGCTTTTTTAGAACAATTAGAATTTAATATAGAATTAAAACACCAATGGGATCAATTTCAAACCGGTTTAGGAACAGAAAACAGAGGTGATTTTAAAAAAATAACTGTTGGAGCGAAATATTTGATTTATGATCCTTTTAAAAATTATGAGGAAAAAGTTAATATTCTAAGTTGGAAAGCAAATCATAGATTCAAATGGCGTCAATTTATTCCTGCTGTTGGTGTTTATGCAGGTGCAAATTTGAATTTTAACAGCATTTATTTACCTGAAAACGAAGCATCGATTTCTCCTAAATTGATGGTTATTACTCAAAATCAATTCAGCGGTGGTTATGTATTTGTAACGAATATTATTGCCGATCGGGTTACATCAGAATTCCCGAGTTATGGTTACATTGTAACTCTAACGAAAGGATTTAATGAGAAGTGGTCGGGATTTATTGAAAATCAAGGATTCAAAAGCGATTTTTATTCTGATTCTGTTTTAAGAGCTGGTGCCGCATATTTGATTAAAGAGAATATCCAAGTGGATGCTTCAATAGGAGGGAATTTTAAAGATACACCTTCGATATTGGTTGGCGGAATCGGTTTGTCCTGGCGTTTTGATAAAAATTACAAACCAATTTTAATCCGCAGTGGAAAAGAAGATGGAAAAGATAAGGACAAAAAAGATAAAAAAGACAAGAAGAAACGCAAGGACGAAGTAGAAACAATTGAAGTAGAAAAACCATAATGATAACGATAAAAGAAGCCAAAACTAAAGCTGAAATCACTGAATTTGTAAAATTCCCATTCGAACTGTATAAAAATGAGCCGAATTGGGTTCCACCCTTAATTAATGATGAGGTAAATTCGTTTGACAAACAGCAGAATCCATTGTTTGAAAATGCAGATGCACATTTTTATTTGGCCTACCAAAACAATAAAATAGTAGGTAGAATTGCGGCAATTATCAATTGGGACGAGGTCAAAACACAAGGGAAAAAGAAGGTGCGTTTTGGCTGGTGGGATGTCATCGACAATCTTGACGTCACAAAAGCGCTCTTAGAAAAGGTTTATGAATTGGGACAACAAAATAGTCTTGAATTCGTTGAAGGCCCGATGGGATTTTCAAACTTAGACAAAGTTGGCGTTTTAACTCATGGCTTCGATCAAATGGGAAACATGATTACATGGTACAATTTCCCTTATTATATTGAACATTTAGAAAAACTAGGTTACACTCCTGAAAAAGAATACATTGAAAGTATATTTCCGTTCTCAAATGTGAATCCCGCTTTATTTGAAAAAGCAGAAGTGCTGATCAAAAAAAGATATAAATTACATTCGAAAGATTTTACAAAAATCAAAGATGTGATGCCGTACGTTGACGAAATGTTTGATTTATTCAACAATGCGTATTCTGTTTTAGCTTCTTTTGTAGCCATCACTGATTTGCAAAAAGAGTATTTCAAAAAAAAATATATAAGTTTAATAAATCCGGAATACATCAAATTTATTTTTGATGAAAACAATAAATTGATTGCTTTTGGGATCGTAATGCCCGACTTCTCCGAAGCATTGAAAAAAGCGAATGGAAAACTTTTTCCATTTGGTTTCTACCACATGCTGAAAGCTAAAAAACACAGTAAAACAGTATTGTTCTATTTAATTGGAATTGCTCCAGAATATCAGAACAAAGGAGTTACGGCAATTATTTTTAAACAATACTACGACACTTTTACTCAAAAAGGAATTACGGATTGTATCCGAACACCTGAATTACTGGAAAACACTGCGATTCATGCAATTTGGAAACATTTTGATCCAATTATTAATAAACGTAGAAAAACGTTTACGAAGTCGCTTTAAATTACCCGAGCCAGCCGTCGCGGTCTAAACTTCGGTATTGAATTGCTTCGGCAATGTGGATTGATTCAATGTTTTGAGAATTCGCCAAGTCGGAAATAGTTCTCGAAACTTTTAAAATTCGGTCGTAGGCTCGAGCGGATAAATTCAGCCGTTCCATTGCGGTTTTTAAAAGTTGGTTTGAGGTGTCGTCCAAAGCACAATATTCTCGAATTTGTTTTGAAGTCATTTGAGCATTGTAATTGACTTTTTCTGAACTTTCGAAACGAAGGGTTTGTAATTCTCGTGCTTTCGTGACTCTTTCCCTAATTGTAACGCTTGATTCTGCTTTATTTTTATCAGAAAGCTTTTCAAAAGGTACGGGAGTTACTTCAATGTGAATGTCAATTCGGTCTAATAAAGGGCCTGAAATTTTGCTTAAATAACGTTGCATTTCATAAGGAGACGAAGTCGATGGAGCGCTTGGATCGTTAAAAAATCCACTCGGACTTGGATTCATACTCGCCACTAACATAAACGATGACGGATAGGTAATGGTGAATTTAGCTCTAGAAATCGTAACTTCGCGGTCTTCTAAAGGTTGACGCATTACTTCTAACACATCGCGTTTGAATTCTGGTAATTCGTCTAAAAATAAAACGCCGTTGTGTGCCATGGAAATTTCTCCTGGTTGAGGATAACTTCCACCGCCAACAAGCGCCACGTTAGATATGGTATGGTGTGGACTTCTAAACGGCCGTTGATTCATCAGACCCACTTCTTTTAACTTTCCAGCAACACTGTGAATTTTGGTTGTTTCCAAAGCTTCTTTTAATGTCATTGGCGGTAAAATACTTGGTAATCTTTTAGCCAACATTGTTTTTCCGGCACCAGGTGGCCCAATTAAAATAATGTTGTGACCTCCTGCCGCGGCAATTTCCATACATCTTTTTATAGATTCTTGTCCCTTGACATCGCTAAAGTCGAATTCTGGAAAATCTAACGTTTTGTAAAATTCTTTCCGCGTATCAAATACGGTTGGTTCAAGTGTACTCTTTCCGTTGAAAAAATCGATTATTTCTTTAATATTTTCAATTCCAAAAACGTTTAAATCAGAAACTATCGCTGCTTCTTTTGCATTTTGAATGGGTAGAAAAAATCCTTTATAACCTTCTTCCTTAGCTTTTATAGCTATTGGTAAGGCTCCTTTTATGGGTTGTAAACCGCCGTCGAGCGAAAGTTCGCCCATAATAATGTATTTATCGATTTCCTCTGTTTTCAATTGTCCTGAAGCAACTAATATTCCCATTGCTAAAGGTAAATCGTAAGCCGAACCTTCTTTTCGTAAATCGGCTGGAGCCAAATTGATGATGATTTTTTTTCCGGGTAATTCGTAGCCATTATTTTTTAACGCAGCGGCAATTCGGTAACTGCTTTCTTTAATGGCGTTGTCTGGTAAACCCACGAGGTGGTAGCCAATTCCTTTATCAATATTAACTTCAATGGTAATTGTGGTAGCTTCTACTCCAAAAACCGCACTTCCAAAAACTTTTACTAACATGGCGTATACTTTAAATTAATTTAAAATTAGTGATTTTTTCAACTCAAAAACTAATTTGTAAATATTTTCTTAATTTTTTTTAAATTTAGATACAAAGAGCAATTTTTAAATTAATTTTAAAATAAAAAAAACTATGGATTTAAAATCAGGATTGCCTTTTTGGCTCATAAAAAATGGTTTGTCAGAAAATTATAAACGTCTCGAAAAAGACATTGAAACGGAAGTGCTGATCATAGGATCAGGAATAACTGGTGCTTTAGTAGCACACTTTTTATGTGAAAACAACGTCAAATGTGTCATCGTAGACCGGAGAATGGAATCTACGGGAAGCACAACTGCAAGTACGGCCCAGTTGCAATATGAAATCGACATTTTCCTTTATGATCTAATTGAAAAAGTAGGAGAAAAAGAAGCAGTTAAAGCTTATAAAATGTGTTTAGAATCCATTTCAACTTTGGAAAAGATAATTAAAAAGCTAAAAATTAAGGTCGATTTTCAACGTGTTCCTTCGTTATATATTGCTTCCGATGCGAAAGGTAAAAAAGATTTAGAACTTGAATTTGAAACGAGAAAAAAACACGGTTTGCCCGTGGAATATTTATCGGAAAAGGAATTGGTGTCAAAATACGACATCAAACGAAAAGCAGCATTGTATAATAATGAATCTGCACAAGTAGATACTTATAAATTGTGTCAAGCAATTTTAGATTACCATCGCGAACATTCTGGATTAGATGTATACAGCCATACGGATATTAAAAAAATAAAATCAACGAAGGATTCCATAACTGCGACAACGGACAAGAAGATTTCAATAAAAGCTAAAAAAATTGTTGCCGCACCAGGATTTGAATCGGAAACTTTATTGGACGAAAAGGTAATGCAACTTCATTCTACTTACGTCCTAGTGAGTCAGCCGATGCATCCTGACGATTTATGGAACGAAAAATGTCTGATTTGGGAAACGGCTCGACCTTATATTTATATTCGGACGACGGTAGACAACCGAATAATGGTTGGCGGTTTTGACGAACCTTTCCAAAACCCAAAGAAACGAGATGCTTTGATGGACAAAAAGAACGAAGACATTTTAAAACGTTTTAAAGAGTTTTTTCCAAAAAGTAAAATAGAAATGGATTTTTACTGGTGCGGTACATTTGGCGAAACCAAAGACGGTTTGCCGTTTATTGGCGAACATAAAAAACATCCCAATATGTATTTTGCTCTTGGCTACGGTGGAAACGGAATTACTTTTAGCGTAATTGCAGCCGAAATGATAAAAGATATGTATTTAGGTAAAAATACAGACGAAAATATATTTAGATTTGACCGATAATACGCAACGTAAAAAAAAACAAACTATGGGATTATTTAATGCGATTTTAGGAAATGCTTCAGAAGCAAATCAGCAAGATGTGGAGAATGAATTTCGACCTTTATTAATTGAAGGAGAAGAAATTGAAGGCGCTTTTAAAGTTATTAGAGACATGTTTATCTTTACAAACAAACGTTTAATTCTTGCGGAGAAACAAATGGTGGGAACGAAAGTAGAATATTTGTCAATTCCTTATTCAAGTATCAAGAAATTCTCAAAAGAAAGTGCTGGAATAATGGATATGGATGCTGAATTGAAAATTTGGCTTTCCCATGAAGATTTACCCATTAAAAAACAATTTGGTAAAGGAGGCGATAATATTAATCAAGTTTATAAGATATTGAGCATGCATATTTTAAAGTAGTACTGCTTAAAATAGACCACAAATATTTAACTCGTAAAATTCTTATAAAAATTTAACATTTTGCGTATTGTTTGTTCATTTTTTTGATTATTTTTGATTCGAATTATAAAACTAAATAAAATGAAAAGAATTCTACTTACTTTAGCTTTGTCAGCATCGACAATTGCTTTTTCTCAAACTTTGCAAACGGAGAGTTTTAATGCTCTTACGATTGGAAACATTGGAACAGATATTACAGGTACTACAATTGGACAAGGAAGCTGGTTAACATTTTCTTCAGATGGTGCTGCACCAACAACATCAACAAATTCAGCAGCAAACAATTATCAAGTTGTTGCAACTGGAAATGGTTCGACCCAAGGATTACAAATTACAAGTCCTAATGGAGACAAAGGGCAACGTTTTATGTGGAAAGATGGTTTAGACGCTTCATGGGCATCAAGAACTACAGGAAATAACATCATTGAAGTAGAATATGATTTCTTCACAGGACCAGTAACGGACAGTAGAACTCAAATTGGAATGAGAGCTTATGGTGATGAGACAGTTGGAACAGTTGTTACTTCTAGAACAATAGTTGGTTTTGTATATACTACCAATACTAGAGTACTTGGTGGAGTTGCCTATTTAAAAAATGGCGCTAGTAATGGTACATTTTTAATAACTTTAGGAGCAACTCCTTTAATTTTAAATGCTAATACTTGGTATACAATTGGGTGTTCTTACAATACTATAACAGGAGAAACGATGTGGAAAACAAGTCCTACAGCAACTCCAAATGGATTACCTGCTGTAAACTGGATTCCAAATATGGTTCCTAATGAAGTAGATTTCGTTCAAGTGGTTGTAGGTGCAAATGCAACAGCTGTGCCTCCAGTACCTGCAAATACAGTAACTTCAAACATGTTATTTGATAACTACGTAGCTAGAGCTTCTGCAACAAATACATTATTAGGAGTGAATGATTTTGTTTCAGTTGAAACGAACGTTATCTCTGTTTATCCTAACCCTGCAACAGATTTATTAAACGTTGCAACGAATGGTTCTGACACTATTAACGCTGTTCAAATCGTTGACTTAAACGGTCGTGAAGTATTTACTAAATCGTTCAGCAATGTGTCTGATGCACAAATTAATGTAAATGACTTATCAGCTGGAATGTATTTAATCAACATTAAATCAGGTGACAAATCAGTAACTAAAAAGTTCTTGAAACAATAGTTTTAAAAACAACTTTATACTTAAACTCCTCAATCATTTGAGGAGTTTTTTTTTGTAAAATGTTTTGATGTAAATTTGAATTTTAAAACTGTACTAAAATTGAGAACTGCATTAACCCAAACTATTGAAAATCCAACGCTGCTGAAAAAGCAGTTGTTGCAATGGTCACAACAATTTAGAGAAATCATTTTTTTAGATTCTAATGAGAATGATTCTACCTACTCCTCTTACGATTGCATTGTTGCCGTTGACGCATTTACCGCAATTCAAACCGACTATACAAATGCTTTTGACGATTTAAATGTGTACCAAACCATCACAAAAGATTGGCTTTTTGGTTATTTTTCGTACGATTTGAAAAATGATACTGAAAAACTAGTTTCACAAAACAAAGACGAATTAGATTTTCCAGATTTGTTCTTTTTTCAACCTAAAAAAATTCTTTTTTTAAAAGGGAATCAATTAGAATTGAAGTATCTCAATGTTTGTAATGACGAAATGGAATCTGATTATCAAGAAATCATTCACTTCGAAATTTTAAAGCAGACTTTTCAAAATGAGATTTCCATTCAACAGCAAGTTTCAAAACCGGCATATATTGAGAAAGTAACTAAAATGCTTGATTACATCCAAAACGGAACTTTGTATGAAGCCAATTTCTGTATGGAATTTTTTGCACTAGAAACCATTATAAATCCTGCAGCAACTTTCGAATCATTGAATGAAATTTCAAAAGCACCTTTTTCATCTTTTTATAAGAATAACAAGCATTTTGCAATTTCAGCTTCCCCCGAACGGTATTTAAAGAAGATAGCAGAAAAATGTATTTCACAACCCATAAAAGGAACTTCAAAACGTTTTAGCGATCAGATCGAAGATAATTTAAGCAAGACAAACTTGGCAAATGATCCAAAAGAACGTGCTGAAAACATTATGATTGTCGATTTAGTCAGAAATGATTTGTCAAAAACAGCACAAAAAGACAGTGTAGTTGTGGAAGAATTGTGTCAGGTTTACTCTTTCTTGCAAGTACATCAAATGATTTCGACGATAAGTTCTTTAGTAAAACCAGAATTTTCAGCTGTAGATGTTTTAAAAACGACATTTCCAATGGGAAGTATGACAGGAGCTCCAAAAATTTCGGCGATGAAGATTATTGAAGAGTTGGAAGAGACAAAAAGAGGTTTGTACAGCGGTGCGATCGGTTATTTTACACCTGAAAATGATTTTGATTTCAACGTAGTCATCAGAAGTATTCTCTACAATGAAGCTAAAAAGTACGTGTCTTTTTCTGTTGGAAGTGCCATTACTTCAAAATCGGAACCTGAAAAAGAATACGAAGAATGTTTATTAAAAGCGCGGGCGATGCGACTGGTTTTAAATGACAAAGAATTGCTGTAACTATTAATTTTAGTACTTTTGAAAATGCATTCGAAATTCCACAACACACTTTTAGAACATTTCCCTGAAATCAAAACTAAAAAAATTCTTTTGGCGGTTAGTGGCGGAATTGACAGTATGGTTTTAGTCGATTTATTCCGTCGAAGTGAAATCAGTTTTGGAATCGCACATTGCAATTTTAAACTTCGAAATGAGCAAAGTGATTTAGACCAAAAATTTGTTGAAAAGTATTGCGACTCCTTTAACATTCCTTTTTTCACAACAAGTTTTGATACCCAGGCTTTCTCCAAAGATTTCAAATTATCCACACAAATTGCTGCACGAAAATTACGCTACGAATATTTTTACGAAATTCTTGAATCTCAAAAATATGATTTTGTTGCAACCGCACATCATTTAGACGATAGCATTGAGACGTTCTTAATCAATCTTTCTCGTGGAACAGGAATTGATGGTTTGACGGGAATTCCATTACAAAATGAAAAAACCATTCGACCCTTGTTGTGTTTTGATAGAAATGAAATCCTGAATTATGCGAATGAAAACAATATTAATTGGCGCGAAGACGCTTCAAACGCTACCGATTATTACATTCGAAATAAAATCAGACACCACCTCACTCCTATTTTACGGGAAATTAATCCGTCTTTTTCCAATTCGTTTCAGCAAACCTTAGAAAATTTGCAACAAGCAAAATCGTTAGTTTACGACGCTTCTCGAATTGTTTATAAAAAAGTAGTAGAAGATGAACTGGATTATAAAAAAATCAACATCACAGAATTAAAACAGTTGCCCAATTTTAAAGCGTATTTATATCAGTGGCTTCATCCGCTGGGATTTACGGCTTGGGAAGATATTAATAATTTGGCGGAAGCCGAAACAGGAAAACAAATTTTTTCTGAAAACTACCAGTTACTAAAAAATAGAAACTTTTTAATTATTGCACCAAAAAGTAAGGGTATTGATTCTGAGCTTCGTATTAATAGAGGAACGTCAGAAGTTAATTTTCACATAAAACTGCTTTTTTGTAAAATTACAAAACCTTTTTATAGCACAAATACGACTATATTTGTCGACGATGAAAAATTAAATTATCCTCTGACATTAAGACGTTGGAAAAGTGGCGATGTTTTTCAACCCTTAGGCATGAATGGAAAATCTAAGAAAGTAAGTAAACTTTTTAAAGACGATAAACTTTCACGCATCGAGAAAGAAAATGCTTGGCTTTTATGTTCCGGAACTGAAATAGTCTGGATTGTTGGAATAAGAGCTGATGAGCGATTTAAAATTAATAATGCAACCAACAACATATTACAAATTGATTTAATATAATGAGAAAATTAATCTATCTACTACTCGCTTTTTTTGCAGTGCATTCGTTATCTGCTCAAATTTTAGATCCTGTAAAATGGAAAACTAAAGTTATTCAAAAATCAGACACCGAATTTGAGTTAGTCATGGAGGCCACCATTGAAAATGAATGGCACGTTTATTCGCAATATACTCCGGAAGGTGGTGCACAACCATTAGAATTTACATTCAAAGATGCTAAGGGAAATTATACTACTGTAGGAAAAACAAAAGAAAGCCCGTACAAAAAAGTCTTTAATGATATTTTTGAAGTGGATGAATATTATTTTGCAAAAACAGCTCAATTTAAGCAAATTGTAAAAGTTACAAATCCAAATTTAAAAACCATAAAAGTTGACCTTTACTACCAAGTATGTAAAGAACAATGTATTCAGCAAGACAAAACGCTGACATTCAACTTACCACCTATAAAAATTACTGAAAAAGCAGCCGTTACACCAGCAGATAATTCGACTGTAGAAACTATAGTTCCTATCGCAGAAACTACTGTAGATACTGCAACGACACAAAATACAGAAGTTAAAGTGGAAGTTGCCTCAACGGAAAATGATGCAGTTGCACCAGTAGTGAAAGAAAAAAAATCAGAAGAAATTAATCTTTGGTTGCTATTTCTAGGAACTCTTTTCGCAGGAATTTTAGTAACATTCACACCTTGTGTCTTCCCTATGATTCCTATGACAGTAAGCTTTTTCTTAAAACAAAGTGCTGCTGGAGACAAGAAAAAAGGAAGAATGAATGCATTGATGTACGGTTTCTTCATCATCATGATTTATGTACTGATCTCATTGCCATTCCATATCTTTCAGAGCTTGAGTCCGGATATTTTTTATGAAATTTCTACAAATCCCTACTTGAATATATTTTTCTTTATCATATTCCTAGTATTTGCTATCTCGTTTTTAGGTGCTTTTGAAATAACAATGCCTTCTTCGTTAGCAAACAAAGTGGACAATGCCTCAAACAAAGGCGGTTTTGCTGGAATTTTCTTCATGGCATTGACCTTAATCATTGTTTCATTTTCATGCACAGGTCCAGCTTTAGGAGCTGTAATTGGTGGTGTTTTATCTACAGATGGTGGTGCAACATTACTGACAATTGCAATGCTTGGTTTTGGCGTAGGATTGGCATTTCCTTTTGTAATATTTGCTTTGTTCCCAAGTATGATGGGCAATTTACCAAAGTCAGGTGGATGGTTGAATACCGTTAAAGTTGTATTTGGTTTTATTGAATTAGCATTGGCGTTTAAATTCTTATCGATGGCCGATTTAGTTATGGATTGGCATTTGTTAGAACGAGAAACATTCCTTGCCGTTTGGATCGCAATTTTTGGAGGTCTAGCGCTTTATTTACTAGGAAAAATTACATTGCCACACGACAGTCCCCTATCTAATATTTCAGTGGGAAGACTATTATTAGGATTGCTAACACTTACCTTTACAATTTATTTGATTCCAGGTCTTTGGGGTGCCCCTTTGAACATTATTAGTGGTTTCCCACCTCCAATGAGTTACAGTGAAAGTCCTGATGGCGTAGGTTTTAAAAATGCAGGAGCTGCAAGTACAACAACCGGAACTTTACCAGAGCATGCACAATACGGTCCACATAATATTGTTGCTTTTCATAATTATGACGAAGGTTTGGCTTACGCCAAAAAAGTAAACAAACCCGTAATGATTGATTTTACAGGTGTTACTTGTGTAAATTGCCGTAGAATGGAAGAAAAAGTATGGTCTAAGCCTGAAATTTTATCCATCTTAAAGGATGAAGTAGTATTGATTTCACTGTATGTTGATGATCGCACTCCTTTGCCAAAAGACGATGTTTATACAACTGCAAATGGTAAAGAAATTAATACATATGGAAAAAAGTGGAGTGACTTTGCAATTACAAAATACAAAGCAAACATTCAGCCGTATTATATTTTAATGGGCCACGACGAAGAAAACTTGAATACTCCTGTAGGTTACACACCAGAAGTAGAAGAATATAAAATGTGGTTACGGGAAGGTATTTCAAACTTTAAAAAATAACCTATTATCATAATTAAAAAATGCACTGATGCTAAATTAATAGCGTCAGTGCATTTTTTTTATGTCTTAATTTCAAATAAAAACTTTTATATCATACCAATTAATTTTCGAGCAGCGGTCTGAACTGGATCCCAAACCGGCGAAAAAGGAGGTGCATAGGATAAATCTAAATCAATTATATTTTGCAATGTAAGATTACTTGATAACGCGGTTGCCAAAACATCAATTCTTTTTGCGGCTCCTTCTTCTCCTATGAGTTGACCTCCTAAAAGTTTACCTGTTTTCTTTTCTGCGAGTAATTTTACGAAGATATCTTTTGCACCAGGAAAATAACCTGCTCTTGTTTTTGACCTTATTATTGTGGTAACATAATCAATTTTGTATTCTTTACATTCACTTTCCAGCAGTCCCGTTCTGGCAATTTCATAAACACAAATCTTACAAACCGCCGTTGCCACTACTCCAGGAAATTTCAAATTACCTCCTGCAATATTCGTTCCTGCGACTAAACCCGTTTTGTTGGCAACAGTTCCCAAAGCAATATAAAAAGGCTTTTTGCTTACTAAATTTCTCGTTTCTGCACAATCACCGGCCGCCCAAACATTTTTCACATTGGTTTGCTGGTATCGATTGACTTTAATTGCTTTCCGTTCTGATAATTTAATTTTGGAATTCGCTAAGAACGATGTATTCGGTGATGTTCCCATTCCTAGAATTACCAAATCGGTTTTAATCGTTTTTTTGTCCGTTACCACAGCTGAAACAATTCCGTCCTTTTCTTCAAAATAGGAAAGTGATTCTGAATTATAAATAGTTACACCAAGATTTTGCAAAGCATCATGTACTTTTTTCCCCATATCAGGATCTAAACTATTCATGACTTCTTTGGAACGATTCACAATGGTTACTTTAATTCCTTTTAAAATTAGCGCTTCAGCCATTTCTAATCCGATATAACCACCACCAATAATCACTGCTTTTTTAGGTTGGTGTTTTGAAATAAAAGCATCTACTTTAATTCCACTGGTCAAGGTTTGTATTCCAAAAATTCCATCTGAAGTATGATTTTCAACAGTCGGACAAAATGCTTTTCCTCCAGTGGCAATTAGCAACTGATCGTACGGTTCCCAAAACTGTGTTTTATCCGCATAATTGTGCACCAAAACTTTGTTATTATCGGTATCGACTTCCAGTACTTCATGCAATGTCTGCACTTTTATATTGTACTTTTTAATAAATTCTGAAGGTGATCGGACAATTAATTCTTCTATCGTTTCCACTTCTCCCGAAATAAAGTACGGAATTCCACACGCAGAATAAGATGTATATTCGGATTTTTCAAAAACAATTATTTCAAAATCTGGTTGTTCTCTTCGGACTTTCGAGGCGGCTGACATTCCGGCTGCATCTCCTCCTATAACAACGAGTTTATTTTTTTTCATAGCAAATTATGTTCAGAATTTTATAGAGAATTCTAATGAACAGTAAATTACGGATAATAATTGAAGAATACTTAATTTAGTTAAGATGAATGCTATATTTCGTTGAAGTCAATTTCAATTTTAATAATCATCTTCAGAAAAATCATCCATTCCAAAGTAGTCGTCGTCGTACGTATTGGGTGGAAGTGCATCTGAAGGATTGAACATTCCCCACTCGTCCCAAATGTGATTTGTAGTATCAAATGATTCAATCCACTCTACAAATAGAAGTCGGAATTCATCTAGTTCTTGCCGAAGTAACGTCACATATTCTAAATCTTTAAATTTGGAATGAAATCTTAAACTTCCAATTTGTGCATAAAGATGTAGTGCATGGGTTCTAATGATTGCGGCATTTTGCATTCGGATACTATATAAATCGCCTCCTTCAGCAGCCGCAATTTTAGCAGGAATAATGATGGCGTCCTCCATCATTAAACTTTTTGAATGATGCAGAAAAACGTCTTCTTGCGGCAACGCCAACATAAAACTCTCTACTAATTTATTAATGTTCAATGCTTTTTGATAAATAGGTAGTTGTTCAACTTTCTGCATGAGATACTTTTTCCAAATATAATATTAAAATTGAAAATAGGAAGTTTCAATACGGACATTTCTTATAATTTGCGTCCTGATTTTATATATTATTTATGAAGTTTTAAACGCGCGTTCTTTGAATAAAATAATAACTTGCATAAAATTCATTTTCATGTCTAAATCTAAATCAAATTCCAAAAACGCATTAAAAGTACCCAAAGCGTTACTTTTAACTGCCGGAATTTTAGAGAAAATTTCTACTCCATTAACTGTTTTATTTGCAGCAAAATTATTTACAAGTCCAATCAAACATAAAATGCCAAGACGGGAATTTGAGATGGATCAAAACAGCAAACAATCCCTTTTGAATGTTCCGGCAGTCAATAAACAAATTGTAATTTATGAATTAGGTAATGCTCCTAAGAAAGTGCTTCTGGTGCACGGTTGGTCGGGCCGCGGAACACAATTGTTTAAAATAGCCGAAACTTTGCAAGAACATGGTTATTCAGTGGTAAGTTTTGACGCTCCTTCTCATGGAAAATCGGCTGGAAAATCGTCTATTATGTTGGAGTTTATCGCGTCGATAAAAGAGATTGATGCTAAATTTGGCCCTTTTGATAGCGCAATTGGACATTCTCTTGGTGGTATGGCATTATTTAATTCGGTAAAAGATGGTTTTAAAGTAAATCATCTAGTAACCATAGGAAGTGGTGATGTTGTCAAAGATATTATCGACGAATTTGTTTCAAAATTAGCACTCAAGAAATCAATGGGATTATTGCTTAGCCAACATTTTGAAAAAAAATACGGGAAAACCATGGACAGTTTTTCTGCGTATCTATCTGCAAAGGAAGTAAGCATTCCTGTTCTCGTCATTCACGACGAAGATGATGAAGATGTGCCGGTTTCGGCAGCAATTCACATTCATGAAAATTTGAAAAATGGTTCGCTTTATATTACAAAAAAGTTAGGGCACCGAAAGATTTTGGGAGACGAACAGGTACTTGCTAAAACTATTGAATTTATTAAAAATTAAATTTTAATTATGAAAAAGATTCTATTTATGTTGACTGTATTATTGACATTATCATCTTGTCAAGGTCAAAGCAAACGAGCATCAGAACGAAATGCAGTTGCTAAAACAAGCGAAGCTTCTCAGAAAACGGATGCGGAATGGAAAGCGGAATTAACGCCTGAACAATACCAAGTTTTGAGAGAAAAAGGAACGGAACGTGCTTTTACAGGAGAATATTGGAACACCTTTGAAAAAGGAAAATACGTTTGTGCAGCATGTGGACAAACCTTATTCAATTCCGATTCAAAATTTGTTTCTGACTGTGGGTGGCCTTCGTTTGACAAAGCAATTAAAGGAGCCGTAACGTATCACAAAGACATTTCTTATGGTATGAATCGTACGGAAGTTTTATGTTCCAATTGCCAGAGCCATTTGGGTCACGTTTTTGACGACGGTCCGAAAGAAACAACTGGTGAACGCTTTTGTACAAACTCTGTATCAATAAAATTTGTTGCAGCAAAAAAATAAAAAACTATGAACTATTCAGTAAAAAAAACCGAAGAAGAATGGAAAGCCGAATTGGGCTTAGAACGCTATAGAATTTTACGTCAAAAAGGAACCGAATTTCCTAATTCAGGGGAATACAACATGCATTTTGAAAAAGGAACGTATTGTTGTGGTGCTTGTGAAGAACCGCTATTTGAAAGTAGTTCAAAATTTAATTCAAGTTGTGGTTGGCCATCGTTTGACGAATCCATTCCTGGCAAAGTCGAATACATTAAGGATACCACACATGGAATGATTCGCACGGAAGTGGTTTGTGCGAATTGTGGCGGTCATTTAGGCCACGTTTTTGACGATGGACCCAGTGAAACAAAACAACGTTATTGCGTAAATTCACTTTCCGTAGATTTCAAAAAATAAGATAAAAAAAAGCCTTTCAAAGTTTAATTTGAAAGGCTTTCTTCTAATCATTTAAGACGTGATTAGTTTATTAGAAAACTTACAGAGACATTTGCTGTAACGTCAATTTCGCCTTCTGCTAAAGTTTCGTTTCCACCTAATATTCCATCCGCCATTTTCATTGCCATCATTTCATATCTAGGTCGTGGAAAATTATCTTGTGAATTATCTACAACTGTATATGCCATTCCTAATTTTTGTCCTAAAGCTCCAATATAATCTTGGGCTTTCATTTTAGCATTTTGAATGGCTAATTTTCTAGCTTCTGATTTATGAATTTCAATTTTGGACGATTTAAATTCGATGTTTCCAATATTATTAATGCCTGAATCTACTAAACCTTCCATAAGTTGGTCGTACTTCGCTAAATCTTTTATCAAAATTTGAATCGATTGAAGAGCAACATAATTGTGTTTTTTCTTTTCATAATCGTATTGATCGTTTAGTGAAACACGTGTAGTTTGAAAATCTTCGTTAGCGATTCCCATCTTTTTGATAAATTTCAGAACGCCATCAATTTTGGTGTCGTTCGCTTTTTTAACTTCCGCAGCTTTTGTTCCTTTAGATTCTACAGAAACAGAAATGCTCACTTGATCTGGTACGACTTTTACTTTACCTTCACCTGTAACGGTAATCAACGGTTTTACATCTTGTGCGTGAATTTGGCTTACAGCCATAAAAAAAGTCAAGGCAATTAATAAATTCTTTTTCATTTTTATTGGTATTTGTGATTAATCAATTGTTAAAATCAAATTTTATGCCATTATAATTTCCCCAATCGAGCCATTACAAATAAAATTACAATTGGAATGGTAAGAAGTACAACCATCAGTGTATTATCAGTCAACATTTCGGGTTGTTTAATGATCGTAAAAACATAGCCACCAATTGCTCCACCAAAATGAGCTGTATGTCCGATATTATCATTTTTAGCTCTCATGCCGTAAATGGAGTACAGTAAATAAATAATTCCAAACAAATAAGCCGGCATAGGAATAATGAAGAATATACCCAACATCATATCAGGTTGCAACAAAATGGCCGAATATAAAATTCCTGTCACCGCTCCTGAAGCTCCAATAGCACGGTAATTAAGATCGTTCTTGTGTAAATAAAGCGTAAGTAAATTTCCAAAAATCAAACTCGTAATATAAATGAGAACGAAAGTCAACTCTCCTAAATGAGCGATTACAACTGGTGCAAAGAAATAGAGTGTAAACATGTTAAAGAATAAATGCGTTACATCAGCATGTAAAAACGCAGACGAAAACATCCGAATTTGTTCACCTGCTCGAATGCTTCCAATATGAAAATCGTATTTTCTAAAGAAAAGAAGGTCATTAAACCCTTTGAAACTAAACAATACGTTTGCGAGAATAATGACAATAAAACTAGTGCTCATAAATTGATTTTTTGAATTGCAAATTTAAGCAAATACAGCTCATGCACTGTTATAAATACCCTAAATCCAAAGAATAAAAGTATCTTTGCAAAAATATTTTTCTTCATGCAATTACTCGTTTATATACTGATGTATCCCATTTTATGGTTCATATCAATTTTACCTTTCCCAATATTATACTTCTTATCAGACCTTGTTTGTTTTTTCGTGTACAATATTTTTGGCTATCGGAAATCGACGGTTCGTAAAAATTTAGCTTTGACGCTTCCCCATTTGAATACGAAAGAGCGATTGGACATCGAGCGAAAATTTTACACGCACATGTGCGATATGTTTTTAGAAATGATCAAGACGATGAATATTTCCGATAAGGAAATCAACCGCCGGTTTGTGGTCACTAATATTGAATTGATCAAAGAATACGAAAACAAAGGAAAAAGTGTTGTTTTACTTTGTGCTCATTATGCAAGTTGGGAGTGGCTTATCAATATTGCAAAGAAAATCAATTTCAGCAGTATTGGTATTTACAAGAAAATCAATAATAAATATTTTGACCGATTAATTCGGAAAATTCGCTCTAAACTAAAAGCAGAATTGGTTGAAACCAAAAAAACCGTGGAGTTAATGGAATACAATCAAAAACACAATATCAAAGCGTTTTATGGTTTTGCAAGCGATCAATCGCCACAATTGAGTCGAGCGAAACATTGGGATAAATTCATGGGTATTGAAGTTCCCGTTTATACCGGTGCTGAAATGCTTGCTAAAAGATTAGATATGAATATGGTATACATCCGCGTTAATAAGATAAAAAGAGGATTTTATGAAGCGGCTATTGTACCAATTGTTGAAAATCCACGCGATTATCCTGATTATGAAATCACTTCGCTTTTCTTAAGAGAAGTTGAAAAACAAATTTATGCTGCTCCAGAATACTACTTTTGGACTCATAAAAGATGGAAACACATGGGTAAAAAACCCACTGTATAAACCAAAAAAAAACTAGAATTTTCATTCTAGTTTTTTTTTACCTCAAAATTTTAATGTTACATAAACCATTTATTCACGAGATCTTTCTCAAAAGTAGTGGCTTGTTTATGTGTAAACTCATTCGTTCTATTGTTATAATTGTAATCATTAATCCACTGTTTATGGTTTTCTGCGACTGCGATAATTGAATCACAAACAAATTGAATTTCAGCAGTTGTCGTCGTTGGGTGAATAGACATTCTGATCCATCCTGGTTTCAGCATTAAATCGCCAGAATCAATTTTTGAAGTCAATGCGTCTGATTGTTCTTGATCTACATGAAGCAAATAATGACCGTACGTTCCTGCACAACTGCAACCACCACGGGTTTGGATTCCAAAACGGTCGTTTAGCATTTTCACACCAAGGTTAAAGTGTAATTCATCAATGTAAAAAGAAATTACTCCCAACCTATTTTGATGTTCTCCTGCTAAAATATGCAAGTTTGAAACCGACTCAAATCGACTGAAAACGTAATCAACAATTTCTTCCTCTCTTTTTAACATATTGTCAATACCCATTTCTTCTTTCAATTGAACCGCCAAAGCCGTTTTAATTACTTGAAGAAAACCAGGTGTTCCACCATCTTCACGGTCCTCAATGTTGTCTACATATTTATGTTTTCCCCAAGGATTTGTCCAACTTACCGTTCCTCCTCCTGGATTATCAGGAACCATATTTTTATATAATTTCTTATTAAAAATTAAGACCCCCGAAGTTCCCGGACCACCTAAAAATTTATGTGGCGATAGAAAAATCGCATCTAAATACGACTCAGCATCTTCAGGATGCATATCAATATGAACGTAAGGTCCGGAACAAGCAAAGTCTACAAAACATACGCCATTATTCTGGTGCATTAATTTTGCAATCTTGTGGTACGGTGTTTTAATTCCTGTAACATTTGAACATGCCGTTACAGAAGCAATTTTAACGCTTCGGTCTTTATATTCTTCTAAAAGTGCAGTAAAATTATCTAAACAAAACAAGCCTCTTTCGCAAGAAGGAACCACTACAACATCTGCAATAGTCTCCAACCAAGTAGTTTGGTTTGAGTGGTGTTCCATGTGTGTGATAAAAACAATAGGACGTTTTTCTTGTGGAATCTGAACAAAATCTTTTAAATCTTCCGGTACTTTCAATCCGAGAATACGTTGAAATTTATTCACAACTCCCGTCATTCCAGTTCCGTCGGTAATTAATATATCGTCTTGATTTGCATTGACATGATTTTTAATAATATGTCTTGCATGGTGATAAGCCATAGTCATTGCCGTTCCTGAAACCGTAGTTTCAGTATGCGTATTTGCAACGAAAGGCCCGAAGTCATTGACTAATTTATTTTCAATTGACTGATACAACCTTCCACTTGCAGTCCAGTCAGTATAAATTATTTTCTTCTTTCCGTAGGGTGATTCAAATTCTTGGTTGATACCAATAATGTTCTTTCTAAATTTTTGGAAATAAGTCTCTAATTCGGTGGCTAAAGCGGTTTCAGTTGAAATCATAAGTTGAAAATTAAATTCACACAAAGGTACTTTATTTTATGAAGAAATCCTTTCATATTAACCTTTAACACGATTTTTCTAAATTTTGTGCAAAAAAAAAAATCGAGCTATTTCTAACTCGATTATACTTTTTTACGGCAGTAAATTATTTCTTTACTACAGGAGCTGCATTGATTTTTGAACTCATTTCCATAGAAATAGAAGAACGTTCCATTTTCAATTTTCCTGACATCGTTTCAATTACTATCGTTTTCTCTGATAATTCAGAAATCCGACCGTGAATACCACTTTTTGTAATTATTTTATCGCCTACTTTTAACTGGCTTTCAAATTCTTTTTCAGACTTTGCACGTTTTTGTTGTGGTCTAATCATTAAGAAATAAAAAACACCAATCATTAAAACGTACGGTAAAAACTTAACTATATCTTCCATTATTTGTATTCTATTTTAAAATTAATTATTTAACAATATTTGCTTTTACAGTAAGCATCTCCATACCTTTTGCAGTATTTGTAGTCAAAGTTACTGTTTTATTTTGCATCCCATTTTTTCCCTTTGGACTGAATGAAACTTTAATATCTGCTTTTTCTCCTGGTGCAATAGGTTGTTTAGGGTATTCAGGAACAGTGCATCCACAAGAACCTTTTGCATTTGAAATTACTAAATCTGCTTCGCCTGTATTGGTAAAACTAAAAACAGTCTCCACCTGATCCTCACCATTTATGGTTCCAAAATCATGTTCTAATTTTGAAAAACTCATTTGAGCATATTTCGCATTTGGATCAACTACTTTTAGTTCTTGCGTAACCTTTGCTTTACTACTTTGATCCGTTATAATTTCTGTACCTTGTGTTACATTTTTAACTTCAACTTCTTTTTTACAAGAAACGAAAGCTAAAACTGTCAAAGCAAGAAAACCAATTGATTTGTAATTCATAACCTGTATATTTTTACATTAAACCACGACCCACTTTTAAAAGGGTATTATTCGCTTGAAATTCTTTAACTAAATTATCTAAAATTCCATTGATAAAAATACTACTTTTAGGAGTACTATATTCTTTCGCTACTTCTAAATATTCGTTAATAGTTACTTTTACTGGAATTGACGGAAACTTCAAAAATTCACAAATGGCCATTTTTAAAACAATCGTATCCAATTCTGCAATACGTTCAGTATCCCAGTTTGGCGTTTTGTCAATATAATGTTTGGCTAATTCTTTTTCGTTCAAAATTGTTTTTCTAAACAAGTTTTTAGCAAAATCCTTATCGTCTACATCTTTATATAAACGCGGCATTCTCACTTCAGTCGTTTCCTTAATGGCTTTCAACTGTTTAATGATTTCCGTATTCACTAAAGGAATGTCATCAATCCAAGTCAACTTATTGTCTTCTAAATAATCGTACAACTTTTCGTTTGGAACAATAATTTCTGTAAAAACATCCACAATAAATTGTTTGTCTTCTTCAAAATTATTTTCGCGAGTAGTCATGTATTTTGCATACAAATCACTTTCCTTAATCAGTCGAAGTAAGAGTTGGATATAATCGTCGTGAATTTCCCAGTTGTCAATTTTTCTATTCTCTAGAGAAATTGTCAAATGATTTGATTCCGTAAGTAAACCAATTACTTTATTTTCTACAAATTTTCGGTTTGGATTTCGCTCTTCAGTAGTAACTAAATGTTTTTTGCTAGACTTATCTAGAAACACTTCCTCCATTTTTTTCAACTCAAGGAGTGTTGAAATCATGACAAGGTATAAATCTTGAATACTTTCTAAACTGTAGAATAAGAATTTTTCTTCTTTTTCAAGATCACCAGATTGGCTTTGGTGTAATGCATAGATGGATTGCATTACTTTCACACGGATATGTCTTCTGTTTAGCACGGATAAGAACTTTTATAAAATTAACAAAGCGAAAGAAGGTTCTTTCGCTTTGCAAAAATAAATAATATTATTGAAATTGCTTCTTATTTAGATGCGTTTTCTTTTTTTCTTTGGTCAATAACATTTTGAGCCATACGCATTGCTGCATCTTGCGTCGTAATACCACTTTCTTTTGCGAAATTTAAAATCTCTAAAGTTGTATTGTAGATGTTTTCTGTTCTTCTCATTGCTTCAGCACTGTCGTAACCTACGATTTCTGCATAAACATTGATAATTCCACCAGCATTAATTAAGAAATCAGGAGCATAAGTAATTCCTTTGTCTTTCAAAATTTGTCCGTGAACAGCATCATTTGCCAATTGATTATTAGCAGCTCCAGCAATAACTTTCGCTTTTAATTTATTGATTGTTTCATCATTAACCGTTGCACCAAGAGCACAAGGAGAATAAATATCTACATCAGCACTATATATATCAGCTCCTGTAAAAATAGAAGCACCGTATTTACTACTTACTTCTTCTAAACGTGCTTGATTCAAATCAGTAATTTGAATGATTGCACCTTCTTTAGCCAAATGACTCACTAAAGTTTCACCTACATGTCCAATTCCTTGAACCAAGATTTTCTTTCCGCTTAAGTTTTCAGTACCAAACTGAAATTTTGCAGCAGCTTTCATTCCCATGTAAACACCGTAAGCGGTAACTGGAGAAGGATTTCCTGATCCACCTTTACCTTGAGAAATACCTGTTACGAAATTAGTCACTCCTTTGATATTATCCATATCTTCAGTAGTTGTACCTACATCTTCCGCAGTGATGTATCTTCCACTCAATGAATTTACGTACTCACCGAATTTTCTGATCATCTCAGGTGTTTTATCAATTTTAGAATCACCGATAATAACGGCTTTTCCTCCACCAAGATTTAAACCTGAAATAGCAGATTTAAAAGTCATTCCACGTGACAAACGCAAAACATCATTTAAAGCTTCCCATTCGTTGGTGTAATTCCACATACGAGTTCCACCTAAAGCAGGTCCTAAAACGGTATTGTGAATACCAATTATTGCTTTTAATCCAGTATCTTTGTCGTTACAAAAAACAATCTGTTCGTGATTATCAAACGACATTTGTCCAAAAACTGGATCAATCTTATGAAGCTCACTTGGTTTTAATACTTCTGTAATCATAGTTGTGACTTATTAAATGATTTATGACTTTAATAAAAAAGACGGGGCAAAATTACTGTTTAATTCAAAACATTGCAATAAATTTGTGTTTTTTTAGCAATATAATAATTAATAGAACAGTAGAATTTGTTTCAATAATTCACAGTTAATTAATAATTTAACACTTTATCAATATAAAAACTTTTTCGACCCAATAACCTATGAAGGAACTCCAGTATTTAAATAAATATTTTGTAAAATATAAATATCGATTTATTCTCGGTATCGTAATTACAATCGTTGCTCAAATTTTCATGCTCTTTACACCAAAGCTGATCAGCCAATCTTTTAAAGCGATTGAAGAATCCATGAAAGCCAATGGTTTAGTAGATAAATCAGCCATTGCAAGCGAATTATTAGAGAATATCATCCTAATTGTAGTCACCACTTTAATTGCCGGACTTTTAACTTTTTTGATGCGCCAAACATTAATTGTGATGTCACGGTTAGTTGAATTCGACTTGAAAAATGAAGTTTTCAGTCATTATGAAGTGCTTACGCAAAATTTCTACAAGAAAAACAGAACGGGCGATCTGATGAATCGGATTAGTGAAGATGTTGGAAAAGTCCGAATGTACGTTGGTCCAGCCGTCATGTATTCCATAAATACGTTGATTCGTTTTACGTTCGTAATCGCATATATGTATAATGTTTCTCCAAAATTGACGCTATACACTTTACTTCCACTACCCTTTTTATCCTACGCAATTTTCAAGTTGAGCAAGGAAATCAATAAAAGAAGTACTTTATTCCAGCAAAACTTATCAAATCTGTCTACATTTTCACAAGAAATTTTCTCAGGAATTCGAGTGATAAAAGCGTATTCTTTAGAACAGAAGCAGCAAGTTTCTGTTGAAAATTTGTCGGAAGAAAGCAGAAAGAAAAGCATGAGTTTGGCAAAAATAAACTCCTTTTTCGGACCTTTATTAATGGCAATGATTGGAGTCAGTAACTTAGTGGTCATCTATTTTGGTGGGATGATGTACATCGATGGTACCATTTCAAGTATCGGGATCATTGCTGAATTTATATTATATGTCAACTTATTAACTTGGCCGGTTGCATCTTTAGGATGGGTTTCGTCCATGATTCAAGAGGCAGAAGCGTCACAAAAACGTATCAATGAATTTTTGAAAATCGAACCTGAAATTCAAAATAGAAATCCTGAATCGACTCCAATCAATGGAACGCTCGCATTTGAGAACGTTGGCTTCACGTACGAAGACACAGATATTGTAGCGTTGAGAAATGTCTCATTCACATTAGACAAAGGACAAACATTAGCGATTATTGGAAAAACAGGTTCTGGAAAATCAACGATTCTAACATTAATCAGTCGACTATATGATGTAAACGAAGGAAAGATTACGATTGACGGAACAGACATTCGCGACTTGAATTTGTTTGACTTACGAAACAGCATTGGTGTCGTTCCACAAGATGCGTTCTTATTTTCCGATTCGATCAAGAACAATATCAAGTTTGGAAACGAAGATGCAACCGACGAAGAAGTTTTCGAAGCTGCTAAAAAAGCAGTGGTTCACGACAACATTATCAATTTCAACTTGAAATACGAAACTGTTCTTGGCGAAAGAGGAATCACCCTTTCTGGTGGACAAAAACAAAGAGTTTCAATTGCTCGAGCAATCATTAAAGACCCGAAAATTCTTTTATTAGATGATTCACTTTCTGCAGTGGATACGGAAACAGAAGAGCAAATTTTGAATAACCTTTTGGAATTTTGCAAAGACAAAACAAATATCATCGTTACGCATCGTGTTTCTTCTGCTAAAAATGCGGATAAAATTATCATTTTAGAAGAGGGTAAAATTATCCAACAAGGTTCTCATAATCAATTATTAAACCAAGACGGGTATTACCAAGAATTGTATAATAAACAACTTTCTGAAAAAGAAATGCCGTAATTGTTGGTCAATTAACTTTTTTTTCTGATTTTTGGGTACCATAAAACAACAAACAGTTACACAAGGATTATGAGAGAAAATGATATGTTAGAAAAGGAAGAAATCTTTTCTAAAGTTTTAAGAGCAGGTCGAAGGACCTATTTCTTTGATGTAAGAGCCACAAAAGCAGATGATTATTATATTACAATAACCGAAAGCAAGAAGTTTACAGAAGAAGATGGATCATTCCACTTCAAGAAACATAAAATTTATTTGTACAAGGAAGATTTTAGCGCTTTCGCTGAAATTTTAGAAGAAATGACTTCTTACGTTTTGAACCACAAAGGAGAAGAAGTGATTTCAGAACGCCACCAAAAAGATTATAAAAAAGATTTTTTCTCTGAAAAAGAGGAAACAATTGTAGCAGAACCAAAAATAAATAGTTTTACCGATATCCGTTTTGAGGATATCTAAATTATAGCATACAACCAAACCAAAAAAACCATTAATTAGTCTGAAAGTCATATGATTTTCAGACTTTTTTTATGCAATAGCAGTTCCGTTTTCTACTTTGATATCTGCATTTAATAAAACTACATCGCCTTCTGCTCCAACAGCTCCCAAAACCAAACATTCACTCATAAACTTCCCAATCTGCTTCTTTGGAAAATTTATGATTGCCACAATTTGCCGTTGCACTAATTCTTCTTTTGAGTAACGCTTCGTAATTTGAGCAGAAGTCTTTAAAATTCCAATTTCAGTTCCGAAATCAATATGCAATTGATACGCTGGTTTTCGTGCTTCGGGAAAATCATTTACTTCTAAAATAGTCCCGACTCGTAAATCTATTTTTTCAAAATCAAGCCAACTGATATCATTCTTTTTTTCCATAGCAAACATTCGTTAAGTAATCCAAATATACAATTTGAACCGTATTTTTTTAGTACATTTAGCTTCAAATTAATTTCACAATGGCTCAAACTCCTTCTAGCATGTTACCTCTTGGAACGGTCGCTCCTTCTTTCAGATTAGAAGACACCAATTCTAATTACCATTATTCGTACGACGAATTAAAAGGAAGCAAAGGAACTTTAGTCGTTTTCATTTGCAACCATTGTCCGTACGTGATTCACGCGATTGAGGAAATTGTGATGATTGCGAATGACTACCGCGTTCAAGGAATTGGAATTATCGCTATTTCAAGTAACGATGCAGTGAAATATCCGCAAGATGGACCCGAAATGATGACCGAATTTGCTTTTCACCATAAAATGGAATTTCCCTACTTATACGACGAAACCCAAGAAGTAGCTAAAGCTTTTGACGCCACTTGCACGCCAGATTTCTTTTTGTTCGACGCGCAAGACAGGTTGTTTTATAGAGGACAATTAGACGACTCTCGTCCCGGAAACGGTATTTCAACCGGCGGAAGTGATTTGAGAAGTGCCATTGACAGCTTGATTTACAACAGAAGCTTAGCCCTGTTGCAAAAACCAAGTATGGGTTGTAATATCAAGTGGAAGTAGGAATTAATATTCATTATTTTTTAAAATTAATTTACAATGCTGAAACTAAGTAAATATAAAAAAACAGCATTAATAATTTTTTGTCTACCAATTATTGCATTACTTCTATCTTACATTACAAAAAGCTACAGAGCTTCTAATCTTAGATATATTTATTTAATAGGAATTAGCACAGTTTATTTATTTTGGCTATCGTCTTTTGTTTTAGGAATTATAAATTCACTATTTATTGTGCAAATCAAAAATGAAAAAATTTACATTAAAATGTTTTGGATTTTTATTAGTTTACTACCCATCATTTATATAAGCATATCTTTAATATTAGTAATAGTTGCAGATTATTATTTTAATGATGATATTATATTGCCAAATGGAGAAAGAATAGATAACCATTATTACGATGAAATCAAGTAATAAACAAGCGAGATGATTTTAGCTTTATTATACAAATAATTTTATTGTCTGTATTTCTACTTTTTTCAAATTAAATTTGTGAAAATTTGTGAAATCTGTGTAAAACCCTCACTCTCTCCTTTTCATAACCACATTAACCGGCTTATTCACTCTCGCACCAAATTGCTGTGCTTTTTCAGCTTGAGTCGTACACAAAACGTACATATTAAATGGATATAAATTAATCAGCTGCGTTTGAAAAGTAGGCTTTTCAGAAACATCTTCAATTTTCGCACGTATGCCTTCAATAGGAAATTCATTTGTGATAGAAATGATGTACGTCGCTTTTGCAAAAGGAAAAAACCAACGTACCTTTTCTTCCGTTGCATCATCCGTTAATTTATTTCCTTTACTGTCAATTTTATAATTTTCGTAGAAAGTCATTACTTCACTGCGATGGGTCCAACTGTATTTATTTCCAGTATTCACCAACTCGTTACCAAAAAAGTCAATCAAAGTCACTTTCAAATTCGGAATGTTTTCTGGCTTTCCATCTTCGTGAATATGCAAAACTAAGAACGACGAAAAGTCATAACCACAATGTTGTTGGGCATTGGCAGAAAAGAATCCTAGAAATAAAAACAGATAAAGAAATCGCATTTTGTAATGTATTTTAAAAGTACAGCAAATCTACAAAAAACAAAAATCCCAATGCAAAATTGCAATGGGATTTGTATTTTAAAAATTTGAGTTTAGATAATATCAAATACCATTCATAACTCATAATTTATAATTATTTCACATCCATCAACTCTACGTCAAAAATCAAGTTCGCATTTGGAGGAATTGCTCCACCAGCTCCTGCAGAACCGTATGCTAAATGAGATGGAATTGCAAAACGAGCTTTGTCACCAACGCTTAACAATGCGATACCTTCGTCCCAACCTGCAATTACATGTCCTTTTCCTAGAGGAAATTCAATTGGTTTTTTTCTTGGATACGAAGAATCAAATACTTTACCGTCAGGTAATTGACCAGTGTAATGTACCGAAACTGTTTTGCCCGCTTCTGCTCTTTTACCCGTTCCTTTGTTAATCATTTTATAGCGTAAACCGCTTGCTGTTTTTTCAAAACCTGCCGCAATTGCTTCCATTGCAGATTCTCCCGCTTCACGTTCCGCCGCTTCTCTTTTCGCTCTTGAACCTTCAAAAACTCTAAACGCTTCAACAGCATTCCATTTTTGAGCTTCCTCACCTACTCTGATAATTTCAACAGATTCTAAAATATCACCTTGAGCAACAGTATCCACTGTATCTTGACCTTCCACTACATGTCCGAAAACAGTATGTTTGTTGTCCAACCAATCCGTAGGAATGTGCGTGATGTAAAATTGAGAACCGTTTGTTCCAGGTCCTGAATTAGCCATCGCTAAAACTCCCGGTCTGTCGTGTTTCAAAGAAGGATGAAATTCATCGTCAAATTTATAACCCGGATTTCCAGTTCCTTGACCTTGTGGACAACCACCTTGAATCATAAAATCTGGAATTACACGGTGAAATTTTAATCCATTGTAAAATGGCTCTCCTTGTTTGCGTGCTGTGTTTTCTAAATTTCCTTCTGCCAAAGCAACGAAATTACCCACCGTTCCCGGCGTCAAATCGTGCGTTAATTTTACTAAAATTGAACCTTTTGGCGTATTAAATTTAGCATATATTCCGTTTTCCATAGTGTATGTTTTTTGTTAAAGGGCAAATTTACAAATTAATTTCTGAATTCTGAAGGTCGTTTTGTCGTTTTCGTTTTGATGTATAAGTAAATCCATAAACAGCAAATGCCAAGGCAACAAGTGCAATTCCGCCTAAACTTACCGCTTCCCACGCTCCTATTTTCCACAATAAAAGTCCAAATGCCGATCCTAAAGCAGTTCCAAAAAAACTAAAGGACATAAAAACGGTGTTCATTCTATTTCGTGCTTCTGGTAAAATCGAATAGACACGCGTTTGATTTGAAATGTGAATGGCTTGCAAACCGATGTCAATCAATATAATTCCGATGACAATTCCAACGATACTTTCTGCCGAAAAGTAGAATACGATAAAGCTTAACAACATTAATAAAATCCCGTAACCAATAACTATTCTTGAACTTCCTTTGTCGCCAATTTTCCCCACAAGTGGCGCTGCCAATGCTCCTGAAGCACCAACGATTCCAAATAAACCAATGGTTGCACTGTTGAAATTAAACGGCGCTTCGGATAAAAGCAAAACCATCGTAGTCCAGAACACTCCAAATTGCGCAAAACTAAATACATTGATTAAGGTAGCTTCCCGAAGAAGTGGTTGTGTTTTTATCAAACTAAAAAGCGACTGTATTAACTGTCCATACGAACCTTCAAACGTAGGTTTATTGACTGGAAATTGATTTCTAATTACAAAAAACAAAATCAAGCAAAATCCCGCTGCAATCCAGAACATGGAACGCCAACCCCACCATTCGCCTACAAAACCGCTTAAGGTTCGCGATAGTAAAATTCCCACAAGCAATCCGCTCATGATCGTCCCAATTACTTTTCCTCTTCGTTCCGGAGCGGTCAACGAAGCTGCTAAAGGCAAAATGAGTTGCGGAACAATGGATGTAATACCTATTAATAAGGAAGCAATTTCTAAGACTAGAAAACTCTTAGAAACAGCAGCAAGAATTAAAGCCAAAACCGAAGCAAACGTGGTGACTAATATCTGTTTTTTACGTTCTATTTTATCGCCAAGCGGCACCATGAAAAACAATCCGATGGCATAACCGGCTTGCGTTAAGTACGTAATCGTTCCCGCTTCCGTTTCGGGAACATTAAATTCGCTTGCAATAAGCACGATTAACGGCTGACAGTAATACAAGTTGGCAACAATAATTCCCGTTGCAACTGCCATAAATAAGACTTTCGACTGTGATAAATTCATTTTGCAAAAGTACTCCTAAAGTAAAGATGGTTTTTTTAAAAGTTTCTTAAAGTTTGTGGGGATATATTGTACGTACATTGATGTAGCAATTAACTTATATTTTAACATTTATAGTATTGCTTTATAAAATGTTAAAGAGATTTGTATATATTTGAAAATGAAATAAAACGAAACAAACTTTTGCCTCTACATCGAAAATCGATAAAGGAAACCTATTCCAAATGAAAACTTACAAAACTTATATCTACATTTTTTTAGCATCTATTTTGTTTAGTTGTGAAAAAAATGCGTCAGATTTAAAAAAAATTAATTTAGGTCAAAAATTATCTGTTTGCGTTTCTAAATTTGAATTAAATGCTAACGATTTACATTCAATTCAAGAGCCTCCATTAATTTCTCATGGTTTCTCTTTTAATTTTAAAAATGGTGATATAGGTTATTTCATAATTAATAGAATGCCTATCGAACCTCAAAATTTAGTTGATGATACTATATATGAACAATTTAAAGATGAATCAATTATTGGAATTGCGTGGAAAATTAAAGACGGTCTGAAAGGACATATTGGTGTTTGTCCTCCCAGGTGGAAAGAATAGGAATATAACAGAGCCGCTTTTAATTCACCTCGTGCTAGCTTGTCGCTCGTGTATACTAATAAATCTTAAAAGGTTTTGTATATATTTGAAAATGAAATAAAGGGATACGAACTTTCTCAAATACATTTAGATGTTGGCTTTGCAAAAGTTTGTTTCGTATATAAGTAAATAAGCACTAATTTTAAAACAACTATAATGGATACAATTGAATTTCATAAATCAACAGCAAAGGAGTTGCTCGCTATTAAAGACAGAGTAAGAAACTTGGTAAGTCATTGGGGAGAAGATGGACGACATCAGGAAGCTGTGATAAAAACCATGATTCAAAGGTTTCTTCCCGAAAAATTTAAAATCGGGAGTGGATTTATTGTAAGACAAACGCGACAAAGAGGTAGCCACGAACCTTCAAAACAAATTGATTTAATAATTTATGATACGTCATATCCTGTTCTGTTCAAAGATAATGACTTTGTTATTTTAACTGCTGATTCAGTTTTGGGAATTATTGAAGTTAAGGCGAATGCAACTAATCAAGGATTGGGCAATGTTGTTAAAAAAGCAAATGAAAATGGTAAATTCATTTTTGATGCAAGAGTAGACAAATCAAAACCATTATTCAATGGAATTTTTTCCTATGAATCAACAGTGAATAGTGTTGATACAATCTCAAAACAAATAAAAGATCCTTGGGACGAGTTAGGTGAAAATCGTCAATTATTTAGTGTTAATCATATTTCCCTCAATCAAAATTGGTTTTATAAATTTTGGGAGCACGAATTTACAGATGGTAACCAACCACATTATTTATACGAAATAAATGAACTTTCCTTTTCATTTTTTATCTCAAACTTAATGGATTGGATAAGTGGAACGTCAGTTATTGAAAACAGCAATTTGTGGTTCCCCATTGACAAGTCGATTGAAGTTAGAAAAAGATTTTAAATAAGACAAAATGAAATATATACAACCCAATGTTTACGCAAAATCTTTTACCTGTCCTAACTGTGGTGCAATTGCAAAACAAGATTGGTGGCATCGTAGTTTTGATGCGAATAATTATGCTGAAAAAGAACAAAACCCTTTAAAAATTGGCACTTGTCAGCATTGCAATAAAAGTACAGTTTGGATTACTGACAAAATGTATTTTCCTGATTCTGGGAATGCACCATTTCCTAATCCTGAAATGCCAGAATCAGTATTGCGACTATACATTGAAGCTTCAGCTATAAGCTCTAAATCACCAAGAGGTGCGGCTGCTCTATTACGCTTATCAATCCAAGTTTTATGTAAAGAACTTGGAGAAGATGGAAAAAACATTAATACTGATATTGGTAATCTTGTTAAGAAAGGACTACCAATTATTGTCCAACAATCACTTGACATAGTACGAGTGACAGGCAATGACGCTGTTCATCCAGGACAAATTGATACAGACAATCCCACGACAGTTAGTCAACTTTTTGACTTGGTGAACATTATAATTGAATATATGATTTCTTTACCTAAAAAAGTAAGTGGAATTTATAATGGACTACCCGCCGACAAGGTAAAAGGAATAAATGATAGAGACGGAAAATAAAAAACTGGAGCTAACGGATCCTAGCGCATATTTAAGCCCCCTCCCCACTTCCAACCAACAATAATCCATCCTTCACAAAAACGCAACATAAAAAAAGCCCTAATTTCACAAAGAAATTAAGGCTTTCTAATTTTAAGCATTCCATGTATATAAGAGTTTTCACCAAACATTACCCAGCAACAGTGCCGGATATAACCGTACTCCACGGACCTGTTTCGCCACGGGAATTTTCCCAGCGAAGCCAGTAATGAATCGTTTTGCCAACATCAGATACATCAAACTTGTTTAAATAAGGCGAAACAGTATCGGTAGCCAAGAACAGCAATTCTTTGACCGAAAGAACAGGCTCGCCCTGTTTGCACCAAATTTGACAGCCCCTCACTCCCCCCGGTTTTCCGTGTTTGCCATCTTCATCCGTAAATGAAATGGTGTGCTCTAAACGGACATTGCCATTCAATTGCCCTACCGGAAACGTAGTAGGTACAGCTGCAGGAGTACGCGAAGTACTTCGCTCGAATAAGTTTAAAACAGTGCGATCATCGTGCGTCAATGCACTTTGCGGAATATCGCCAAACTGGATATGCAAATAAAAAGTGGAGTTTAAGTTAAGCGACATTTTTGTAATTATTTGATTGTTTGTTAAATTCCTTTATTGTCATATATTTCAAAGCTGAATGTCTTCTTTTTTGATTGTACCAGATTTCGATATATTCAAAAACTTGCAGTTTCATTTGTTCCTTTGAAATCAGTTTATTGCCATAGATTAATTCTGTTTTAAAGGATTTAAAGAAACTTTCAGCTACTGCATTATCCCAGCAATTCCCTGTTCTACTCATGCTACGTGTTACTTTATATGAGTCTAAAACA
>NZ_ATTM01000001.1 GCF_000419685.1 Flavobacterium antarcticum DSM 19726 | reverse complement strand
TTGAAAAATAAATTTGATTTATTTTTTCCAAATCCTAACCTCAAAATACCTAAAGAACTTGTCCTCTTAGCGGGTGCAAAACTAACTACTTTTTTCGTCTCTCGCAAATTTATTTTTGATTATTTTTAACCTAAATAAATTTGATCTAAAAACAGTAATTTGTATGAACTTCGCCGTTGTTGCGGGTGCAAAAGTAACACTTCTTTTCACTTAAACAATACTTAATTCGTCCTTTTTTAAAAGTATTTTTTAAAGCTTTAATAGTCTGTGACTTAAACTTTATAATTTTTAAATTCAAATTACTTTTGAACTTGAATTAATAACAAAAATCCAATACACTCTACTAAAAACACCATTCACATACGTTTTATAAATATTAGCCCGTAGTTTTCAGTACTACAACCATGCATTTGCTATTCCTCTAATATGCTTTTACCATACTGCTTCTCTATATAAGGAGTGTTATACTGACTCAATCAAAATTCATAAATACAAATAGTTTCTAAATCAAATTTATATCGTTTTAAATCAGTCGTTTACAACAAAAAAGACGTAGGATACATCAACTGAACCCTTCTTTATCCATTTTTACTCCTATATATAAGGAGCATTTTATGAGATGTCATCTCCTAGTTTACCCAGTTCCTTTCTATTTTGTAAGACTTCGTACTCTAATTTTACAATAACTAAATAGAGAACTAAAATTAGCAGTTACTAAGAGAAAAATTCTATAACATTCGTATTTAATATTTCTATATAGTAACTTAAATTTATAGAGCAGGTTTTTTCAGCATAGTAATCTTATATGTACTAAAAACCAATCTAATTTAAATCGTTTAAATACGTAGTATATTTTAAAACAATCGCATCAATTCAAATCGCAACGAATATTAGTCTGCTATAAGGAATCTTTTGTCCTAAATAAGTCAGCAAATACTATTACTGTTAGGTTTATTTAATTCAACTCCCCACATCAAAGCAAATTTTTTATTACTATTTCTCTATATGTATTTGCACCAACTAATGCTTGGTTTCAATCCTTTGACTTGATCGCGTGCTACATATTGTGAGGAAAATATATTGTAAAAAAAAACAGTGAGTATCACTCACTGTCTTTAAATATTTAAAATAGAATTTACTTCTTCTTCGCTTTAAGCGCTTTTTGCTCTTCGGCCTGTTCCATCATCTCACGCATTTTGCGTTGAAACTTACTTTCAGATTTAGGTTTCGCTTTGTTCTCTTGAATCTTAGCGTGAATCTTATCATTGTCCACAATGTAGTTTTTGATCACTAACATAATTCCAATAGTAATTGTATTGGATACAAAATAGTACAAACTCAATCCTGATGCATAGTTGTTAAAGAAAAACAACATCATTAAAGGAGAAATGTAAATCATCACTTTCATGATTTTACCCATGTCTGGCATTCCTTCTTGTGTAGGAGCGGCCATTTGCTGGTCACCTGTCGTCATTTTCATATAGAAGAAAATCGCAACCGAAGCCAAAATTGGGAACAAACTCACGTGATTTCCGTAAAATGGAATGTAAAATGGCAAATGCAATACCGCATCAAACGAAGATAAATCGTCTGCCCAAAGGAAGCTCTTTTGACGTAAGTCGATCGCCGATGGGAAAAATTGAAACAAAGCATAGAATACTGGAATCTGCAATACCGCCGGAATACAACCCGCCATTGGGTTTACCCCTGCTTTTCCGTACAATTTCATAGTTTCCTGTTGCTTTTTCATCGCATCATTCTTATACTTCTCATTTAGTTCTGCAATTTCAGGTCGCAATACTTTCATCTTTGCTTGAGACAAGTATGATTTATACGTGATTGGCGACATTACTAGACGAATCAAAATTGTAAATACAATAATCGCAATTCCGTACGGGAAAAAATCAGCTAAAAAATCATACGTTGGTATAAACACATAACGGTTGATCCATCCGAAAATTCCCCAACCTAATGGTACAATTTCATCTAAATTACGCTTGTAGTCATTTAAGATTCGGTAATCCGTAGGACCATAATACCAATTCATATTGTAATTGATTTCTCCACCTTTAAAGGCTAATGGAATAATGGATGAATATTGTTTCGTAAAAACAGTATCTATTTTCTCATCCTTTACCAAGTTTTCCGAAGTCATTTTTGCCGTTGCAAAAGGCGTATCGGTTAGTAAAATAGAGGTAAAAAAGTGTTGCTTGTAAGCGACATAAGTAACGTCTTTCGCGTCGTCTGTCGTTAATCCGCTTTGACTCGTGTACGAATCTTTACCGTCTTCGTATTCATATACAATTTCAGCATAACGATTTTCATACGTTACACTTTTCTCGTTACGGTAGGTTTTCAAATCCCATTCTAAATCAAGAGGTTTACTTGCATTCAAAACCCCGTTCATTCCTTGTGAACGAATAGAGAAATCCAACATGTATTCCTTTGGTTTCAGTACGTAACGGTATTCCAAGTACGCATTTGCAGCAGATTTTAAACGCATGGTCAAAACTTGATTTGCTCCTTCTTTGGTTAAAGTAGGTTCAAAATATAAGTTTTTAGTATCTAAAGCTCTGTTATCTGCTGTTTGCAATTTCAAGTTTAAACTTGCATTGTTTTCCTTGATGATTTTCACTAAACTTCCCGAACCTTTATAAAATTGTTCGAAGTTTTTCAAAGTTGCATCAACAATGTAACCTCCTTTGTTTGCGATCTTCAAAGAAAGCAACTCATTTTCAATTGTAGTAAAATCGTTTTTTGCAGAAGGAAGTGTCGCTGAATAAGCAAAATTCCCTAACGAACCTTTCAATTTTGCCAATTGAGTAGAATCCGTTTGAGTTGTATCAATGACAACCGATTGAATTGGAGTATTCTCCGTTTTTACCGTTTTGGCGTCTTTATCTACTTGCTCTTTCTTTGCTTTCTCAGCAGCCAACTCTTGTTCAGTAGGCTGATTTTGATACATAATCCACATTAAAATTCCAAAAATCAGGGCAAACCCGATGATGGAATTGAGATCAAATTTTTTTTCTTCCATTGTTCTGCTTTACGATAGACGTGCTATCAATTCTACTTATTTAATTATTTTTGTTTTGCTTTAACCGTTGCTGCAACAAAATTTACAAATAAAGGATGCGGATTGGCCACTGTACTTTTATATTCTGGATGGTACTGAACGCCGATGAAGAACGGATGTTTTTCAATTTCAACTATCTCCACCAATCCCGTTTCCGGATTTACACCCGACGCTTTCAATCCTGCTTTTTCTAATTCTGCCAAATAATCGCCGTTGAATTCATAACGGTGACGGTGGCGTTCTAAAATACTTGTATTGTTATAAATTTTGTATGCTAACGTATTTTCTTTTATATCGCATTTCCAAGCTCCCAAACGCATGGTTCCTCCTTTGTCTGTAATGCTTTTTTGCTCTTCCATTAAGTCAATCACTGGATGAGAAGTTCCGCTGTTCATTTCTGTTGAATTGGCATCTTTGTAACCTAAGACATTTCTTGCGTATTCAATAACCGCCATCTGCATGCCCAAACAAATTCCTAAAAATGGAATGTTATTCTCTCGTGCATAACGAACCGCTTCAATTTTTCCTTCAATACCGCGTTCTCCAAAACCTGGTGCCACTAAAATACCATCTAATTCTTTGAATTTTTCAGCAACATTTGACGCGTCAATATATTCTGAGTGCACAGAAACCACATTGACTTTCGTCTCATTTGCCGCTCCTGCATGAATAAATGCTTCTAAAATTGATTTGTAAGAATCTTGCAATTCCACATATTTACCAATTAATCCAATATTTACTACGTGTTTTGGATTTTTTAATCGGTGTAAAAATACGTTCCAATTTTTCAAATCTGGAGCTGCCTTTTTCGGTAAATCCAATTTTTTCAATGCCACCACGTCTAAACCTTCTTCCAACATTAAGTTGGGCACTTCATAAATCGTTGAAGCATCAATAGATTGAATTACTGCTTCGCGTTTTACATTGCAAAACAAGGCCAATTTATTACGCAATTCATCTGAAATTTCATGTTCCGTACGGCACACTAAAATGTCTGCTTTTATACCGCTTTCCATTAAGGTTTTAACCGAGTGCTGGGTTGGCTTTGTTTTCAATTCTCCTGCAGCAGCTAAATAAGGCACTAAAGTCAAATGCACCACAATTCCATTTCCTTCTCCAAGTTCCCAAACCAGTTGTCGAACCGATTCTATATAAGGTAAACTTTCAATGTCACCTACTGTTCCACCAATTTCTGTAATCACGATGTCATAGTTACCGGTATTACCCAATAATTGCATGCGTTCTTTAATTTCATTGGTAATATGAGGAACAACTTGAACGGTTTTTCCTAAAAATTCTCCTCTTCGCTCTTTTTCAATTACCGAAAGATAAACTCTTCCTGTAGTAACATTATTAGCTTGCGACGTTGGAAAATTCAAGAAGCGTTCGTAGTGTCCTAAATCCAAATCCGTTTCTGCACCATCATCCGTCACGTAACATTCTCCGTGTTCATACGGATTTAAAGTCCCTGGATCTACATTAATGTAGGGATCAAATTTCTGAATTGTTGTTCGATATCCTCTCGCTTGCAATAGTTTTGCTAACGATGCTGCGATAATTCCTTTTCCTAACGAAGAGGTCACCCCACCGGTTACAAAAATATATTTTACTTGATTCATTGTGTTGTTGTTTGTAGTTGTAGTTGTGTAAAAAAACGTGGCAAAAGTACGAATTTAATTAGATATGTGGTGAATTAAACACGTGTAAATTTGGCTACAGCCAAAATGAATCTACCGGTTGTCCACGAACCACTTACGTCATGTAAATTTCAATTTAGCACCAATAATCCGCTGATTAAAAAATCAGTACAAAAAAAACCCTCTACTGAACTCAATCAGCAGAGGGTATTAGAATAGAAAACTATGTTTTATTTTGAAATCAACTTTCCTGTTTCAACCGTTCCAGCAGCAGTATTAATGCTATAGAAATACATTCCTGGAGCAACATTTACGTCAATAGCTGTCGTAGTTTGCGTAATCATTTTTTGAAGAATCGTTTTACCCATTACATCATATAAAGTAAATGTACTGTTGACATTTGCCTCGTTAACTTTTACAATTAAATTAGTTGTAAATGGATTTGGATAAACCAATGATTTAGTATTGATCGGTTGCACGTCTCCAATACCTAATGTTTCACAACCTGCAGTCACTGTGTCTGTAATTGCAAATGTTGTAAATGTACCACTAGTTGTTAGCACTCTTCCATCCACTTCCACTCCAGTACTCAAGTTTACAGCTCCATTATTACCTACAATCGTTCCGCTGAATTCAGAATAATCATTGATATTGATTGCACCATTTACAATCCAGTACACATTTTTAGCTTGGGCTCCATTCAACAAAATAACTTTAGCATACGTACTTGTAGAAAGTGCTCCGTAAATTTTGATTACAAAAACAGCATCTGAATTGTTTTGACCATCTAAATACAAATTATTGGTTAACACAGTCGCTCCATTCAATAAATAAGTATGTGGCGTTAAAAGCAAATCATTTCCAAATTGTGCTGGATACAACAATTCAATATCTGCAACTAGTGCATTTAAATACGTTCTTACATTTAGAAGATCTACTGCACATAAATTAGTTGAAACATCTGGAATAGGATGAATCGTTCCCGTAACATTTAAACTGTTAAATCCACTAGTTAAACCTGTATTTGTTCCTACATCTCCAACCAACATTGTTGTTCCCACATTTGTAACATCACCTGCTCCAGAGAAAATTGCGTAACAAACCGTTGATCCTAAATTTGGCGCAATAGGACCTGTTAAAACCGCACTTCCACAACCCAAAGGCAGTTGACCTACAATTCCATTTACAGTTACAGCACCAGTAGTAGATAAAAGTCTTCCTTCAAGTGTTGAATCAATAGCCATAAGAATTGCAGCATTATTTGCAACAATGGTTCCTTTCATTTTAGTCCCTGTAGACATATCTACTAGGCCTTCCACTTTCCAAAACACATTACAAGCACGAGCACCATTAATTAATGTAATTTCTGATAAAGCATTTGTAGAAAAAGCACCTTGAATTTGAATTACAAATAAAGCATTTGGATCTCCTTGTGCATTGAAAATTAGGTTACCGTCTAAAACTGCTCCACTGTTGATAAAGTAAGTTCCTGCATTTAGCGATTGTCCGTTCCCCAATAAAGAAGACGGAAAATAATTTGGAATCAATGCGTTTAATTGATTGTATGCTATTAATAAATCGGCTGATGCCAGTTGACTGACAATATTGTCGTCTTGCATTACTCCGTTTACATTTCCAAAACCAGTTGACGTTCCTCCGGATGTGTTCGTTCCTACATTACCTGTAAGGTGTGTCGCCAGACTATTAGTCGTATTACAAGACACGGCTCCATCAGTAGAGAAGACTACGAAATTCGCAGCTGTTCCCAATGTAGGTGCTTGAGCGCTTACTGAAATACCTGCTAACAACATTAAGAAAGCTGTTAAGAAGTGGGGTACTTTTGTTTTCATTTTGATTAAGTTTTACAATAACATAGTTGTTATTACTTAGGTCAAAGGTGGTGCTCAAAAACTCTTTAGAAATTATAGCATTTATACAAAATATTATAACATTTCAGAGGTACCTAAATCTTAAAATATAATAATACTAATTTGAAAATCAGTATATTATAATGCATAAAGCAGAAACGTGACTTTTAAAAATTTGAAATTATACAAAATAAAAAATCTTGTTTTTTAAGCTAAAAACCGAGTGAATCAGGCATTTATTGTCTTTAAAAACAGTAAACAAATGTTAATAAATAATGATGGTCAATTATAAATCAAGACTACGTTTCCTTGTAAGTTTTAAGAACTCATGTAGATTTGAAAAGTCATTTGCAAATTTGAAGTAGTTGCATTTAAGAATTATTCAGGATTGAAAAGTAGTATTTCATAATTCTATGAAAGAAAAATTCAATCCAATTGTAAGAGTGAACAATTACCGAGGTTTGGGATACCTCTTTTTTATGTTCCGAATCAAATCCTCGAGACCATTTAGTTTTAATTCGTAAATCAGTTGCAGTTGCAATCCCAATTCTCCTTTTGGAAAACCTTTATTGCTGTACCAAACCACATAGTATTCGGGTAGGTCAATAAGAAAACGCCCCTCGTATTTTCCGAAGGGCATTTTAGTATGTGCAAGTTTGATGAGTTTTTCTTGATCGGTCAATTTACTTCCAATTAAAAGTAACATCCTTTTTGATATTTGGATGCAAACTATTCAAAACCGGACACGTCATGGCAGTTCGTTCTAAAATTAATTTCGTTCGTTGATCCACGGCAATTGCCATATCCAGTTTTACCTGAATTTCGATAATTCTCCTCGGGTCCGTTCCCATAATTTTGGTCACTTCTGCAGTTGAATGGGTCAAATCCACGTCTAAATCTTTAGACTTAATTCCCATCATGGTCATCATGCAACTTGCAAGTCCGTTCGCCACGGTGTCGGTTGGCGAAAATGCTTCTCCTTTTCCGTTGTTGTCTGTTGGAGCGTCAGAAATAATTTCTGTTCCTGATTGAATATGAATGGACGAAGTTCTCAACTCGCCCAAGTAGGTTACTTTTGAAGTCATTTTAATTGGCTGTTTTTATGGATAAATCAGTGTCGTAATATAAGATGTAAAATCCGGTGTTGCGGAAACCTTTGTCCGCTCTTTTTGCATAGGCAAATTTATTTTCAAACTGTTCCGTAGCGACACTTAAAAGCGTTTCTTTAAATTCTTTTTCTTGTGAAAGTCGCAATAAAGCATCAAACGTCACGTCAAAACCACGCACTGCATACGGATTTGGTGCAATCATATTGATTTTACGGTATTTCTGTGTAAAATACGATTTTTCATTTTCAGTAACTTGCTTCCCTAAAGAAGGATACATAAGTTTTAATTTAGCCAAACTTTCCATTTTAATTTCATCCGAATCTAATTTTGAGTTGGTTTCCAAAACCACAAGTTGGATGTCGTATTCTGATTGCAAAGCTAATAGTGTACTGATAATCATTTTGATGCGGTACGTATTCTCAGTATCCATAACCACGTAATTTCGCTTTCCTTTTTCTAAAAGCAATTTAATGCCATTATTTGTACTTTCAATAGATTCAAAATTGACCATCTTAACGTCCTTCTGATTTTCAACGAAATATTTTCGGGTCGATAATTTCTTGGTATCAATCACTCCAAAGACGTTATTGCCGTCCATTTTCATGAATTCAAACATTTTATCCTTCATAAAAAGATCCGAAGGAATGGTTTGAATTACGTTGGGTAAAACTGCAGTAGTTTCTTTTGACAAGGGCGAGACAATACTAATGCTGTCGTTTACTAAAAGTTGAGCGGCACTTTCCACATTACTTTGATAAAAAGGACCGATTACCACATTTGTTCCATTAAAATTGCTTTGGTTGAAAATCGAAGCAACATTTGAAGAATTTTTTGTTTCCTGAGAATCAAATATTTTTACATCCACATTCAAACCTAAAACTTTTGCCGAATCAATGGCCATCAATGCACCTGAATAAAAATCAAGCGTCATGCTTAAAAATTTATCATTCCGAATGCGATTGCGAACAGAACTCGTGTCGCTTTGAATTTTTGAAATATTAAAAGGCATCAGTAAAACTAATTTTTTCCGAGTCGACGTATTAAACGTTTGCGTCAAGTCGCCTTGTTTTTTAGGAGCAATTAACGGTGTTTTAGCAGAAGGATTTGGAAAATAAAGTACCATTCCATCACGAACACCTTCTTTCAAAGAAGGATTTAATGCCATTAATTCTTCTTGAGAATAACCTGTCTTTTTAGAAATGCCGTATAATGTTTCTTTGGGTTGCACTTCATACGAAACCATATTGGGTTTTATTGGCACCGCAATAATAGCAGCATTGGGCTTTACCTCTACCTTATCGGCTTTTTCAGTTATTTCTTTTGGAATTTTCAGGCTGTAGCCAATTTGCAATCCGTCTTTGATCTCTGGATTCAATTTCTCCAACTCTTCAATTGAAACATTGTATTGTTTGGAAATGGAATACTTGGTTTCCTTCGCTTCCACCACGTGAACTTTAGTGTTTTTAGGTGTAGTTGCGACAGATTTTAGCGGCGTAACAATTGCTTGTTTTGAAGGAATTATCAGTTCATCTCCAATTTTCAACCCACTTTCAGCAAGTCCGGGATTTGCTTTTAGCAAGTCTGCTTCTGTGATGTTGTAGAGTTTGGTCAAACCATAAATCGTTTCCTTTGGAGAAACGAGGTGCGTCTTTTTATCTGTTACTTTCGCTTCAGATTCACGAATGATGATTCCTTGTCCTTTTGGGATCAGCAAAATCATATCGGGTTGTAATCCGTTTTGAGCATCCGGATTTAATTTGAATATGTTGGCCGGAGTAATCTCGTATTTCTGTGCGATTTTTGTAACGGTTTCGCCACTTTCGACTTTATGTTTAATAAAGTTCTGTTGAGCAAAAGCGCCAAAACTCATTCCGATGAATGCAAAACACATCAATAACTTCTTCATATTCAATCTTTTTATTAAAAAAATTTAGCGCCTCTAATTTACTAAAAATAGAAACGCTAAATACATTTATTTTATTCCCACTCAATCGTTGCAGGTGGTTTTGAGCTAATGTCGTAAACGACTCTATTCACTCCTTTTACTTTATTTATAATATCGTTTGACACTTTCATTAAGAAATCATACGGTAAATGTACCCAATCCGCAGTCATTCCGTCTGTTGATTCCACGGCTCTTAACGCTACGACTTTTTCGTATGTACGTTCGTCGCCCATCACACCCACACTATTTACAGGAAGCAATATTGCTCCGGCTTGCCAAACTTTATCGTACAATCCCCAAGAACGCAATCCGTCAATGAAAACGGCATCAACATCTTGTAAAATCTGCACTTTTTCTGGTGTAATATCGCCTAAAATTCGAATCGATAATCCTGGACCTGGAAACGGATGACGACCTAATAATGCCGCATCAATTCCTAAAGTCGCTCCTACTCTACGAACTTCATCTTTAAACAACATGCGAAGAGGTTCCACGATTTTCAATTTCATGTAATCCGGTAAACCACCTACATTATGGTGTGATTTAATTGTAGCCGATGGTCCTTTTACAGAAACCGACTCAATTACATCGGGATAAATCGTTCCTTGAGCCAACCATTTTACCTCGTCGCTGATTTTTGATTCGTCGTCAAAAACTTCAATGAATACACGACCGATGGTTTTACGTTTGGTTTCAGGATCGCTGATTCCCGCCAATGCATCCAAGAAACGTGCCGAAGCATCGACTCCTTTTACATTCAAGCCCATTCCTTTGTATTGCTCTAAAACACTTTCGTATTCGTTTTTACGCAAAAGTCCGTTGTTTACGAAAATACAATGCAAGTTGGGCCCAATGGCTTGGTGCAATAAAACGGCAGCTACTGTAGAATCTACACCACCTGAAAGTCCTAAAACCACTTTATCAGTTCCGATTTTTTCTTTCAATTCCGCCACCATTTCTTCTACGAAAGCATTTGGTGTAAAGTTTTGAGGAACTTCAGCAATCTTCACTAAGAAGTTTTCTAAAATCTGCTTTCCATCTGTTGAATGATATACTTCTGGATGAAATTGAATTGCATAAGTCGTTTCACCTTCAATTTTGTAAGCTGCATTTTCTACGTCATGCGTACTTGCTAATTTCACTCCGTTTGTAGGAAGTGTTTTCACCGTATCCGAATGACTCATCCAAACTTGTGAGTTTTCAGCGACACCGTCAAAGAAAACTTCTCCTTCTTTAATGAAAGACAAATTCGCTCTTCCGTATTCTCTCGTATCCGATGGAGCAACTAGGCCACCGCTGAAATGTGCCAAATATTGAGCACCATAACAAACAGCCAGAAGTGGCATTTTACCTCGAATTTGCGACAAGTCAGGATGCGGAGCGTCTTCGGCACGAACCGAAAAAGGACTACCCGACAAAATCACTGCCTTGTAAGACGATAGGTCTGTTGGAAAATTATTATATGGGAAAATTTCGCAGAATATATTTAATTCGCGAACGCGTCGGGCAATAAGTTGTGTGTATTGCGAGCCGAAATCTAAAATAAGTACGTTGTGTTGCATGTGCAAAAATAACTTTTATAATTGAAATGTGAAATTGGTTTGAGAAAGTTTTCATAACAAAAAAATGCCTTGATTTTCATCAAGGCATTTAATATATTAATTATGCTAATTAATTGATTTTAGTTAAAATCAAATTTGCTGGAATTTTAAAACTGCTAGTATCATAATCATCAGTTGCACAACCAATACCTTGTATTTCTCGCCAATCGATTCTTTCCCATTTCATTTTTTTAGGTTGTGAAGCAAGTGTGAGTAAATATGTTAGATTTATTTTTGCTCTTTTGGTTCTTGAACAACTTGTAGTAGAAGGCTCATTATAATGAAGATTCACTGTATTTAAATCTTTTACATCGTGCCCATCAATGTAGTTTAATCGAGTATCAAGATTTAAATTATCAATAGGAATTGTATTGTAAACGATTACACCATTATACTTATAAATATAATTTCCTACTAATATATCTCTATATTGTCTAGTACCTTTTGGAGATGTATAGTCAACTTTAATCAATTTTGTCATTATAAGTTTCAAATAATAAGGTCCGCTATTATATTCCCAAATACCAGTAAATTTGCCTAAACTATTGTCTACATCTTTAAAATAAACATTATCAATATACATATTATTGGATTTAAAATAATCTTTAAGTGGAATTTCTGTTTGACCAATTACTGTATTTGAAATAAGAACTATTACTATTGGTATAAATTTTTTCATTTTCGTTTTTTTTTAAATAATTTTTACCCAATTATAAGTACCATCTGGATTTAGAGTTCCTTTATAATAATTAAAACCACTATTTTGCTCTATTAACCATTGTATGAAATTAGACTCAAGTAAAGAATCGTATTCTGAATCAGTACAATTGTTATTGCATTCATTTTGCGACTTAGTTATAACATTATCTTCGCAGCTACTGTAGAATCTACACCACCTGAAAGTCCTAAAACAACTTTATCATTACCGATTTTTTCCTTCAGTTCCGCAATCATTTCTTCAGCGAAAGCATTCGGTGTGAAGTTTTGAGGAACTTCAGCTATTTTCACTAAAAAGTTTTCTAAAATTTTACTTCCATCTGTTGAATGATATACCTCAGGGTGAAATTGAATCGCGTAAGTCGTTTCGCCTTCAATTTTGTAAGCTGCATTTTCTACGTCATGAGTACTTGCTAATTTCACTCCGTTCGTAGGAAGCGTTTTTACCGTATCCGAATGACTCATCCACACTTGCGAATTTAAAGAAACACCTTCAAAGAAAACTTCTCCTTCTTTTATGAAAGATAAGTTTGCTCTTCCGTATTCTCTCGTATCCGATGGAGCAACCAATCCGCCGCTGAAATGTGCCAAATATTGAGCACCATAACAAACAGCCAGAAGTGGCATTTTACCTCGAATTTGCGACAAGTCAGGATGCGGAGCGTCTTCGGCACGAACCGAAAAAGGACTACCCGACAAAATCACTGCTTTGTAAGACGATAAGTCTGTTGGAAATTTATTATAAGGAAAAATTTCGCAGAATATATGTAATTCGCGAACGCGTCGGGCAATAAGTTGTGTGTATTGCGAGCCGAAATCTAAAATAAGTACGTTGCGTTGCATGTGCAAAAATAACTTTTATATTTGGAATTTGAAATTGGTTTTAGAAAGTTTTGGTAATAAAAAAATGCCTTGATTTTCATCAAGGCATTTAATATATTAATTATACTAATTAATTGATTTTAGTTAAAATCATATTTGCTGGAATAAGAAACTCTGAATTATCAGGGTGTATATCGCCACAATAACTATTATCAAAATAAGTAGTTGCTGTTGTTCTTAACCAAGACATTTTTCCAGGCAATCCCGTTAATCTTTTAATAGTCAAATCTCCTACTTTTCTCCTGTGACAATCTACAAATGAGGGCTCAGTATAAGTGAAATAAATTTCTGAATTCTTTGTAAATGCACTACCTAAATCACTGGGTTTGGTATTAACAGTATTTGGAGCCAAATACAATTGCCCATAATTATCGTAAATAACAACTCCATTTTTCTTATAAATATATTTTGCTTTTAGACGGTCAAAATATTGTTTTTTAGTCCCATTTGTATATTCAAGTTCTTTCACAATTAATGTAAAGGTTACCTTAAAATAATCAGTTCCGTTATTGTATTCCCAAGTTCCTACACAATTAGCAAGTGTATTGTTAGTGTCTTTATAATAGACATTATCTAAAAGCATACTATCAGTTATAGCGTCTGAAATTGGTTTAATTGTTTGAGCTGTTAACATGCTAATAGATAGTAAAAATACTAATGATATAATTTTCATAATAATTTAATTTTTTTTATTTTTTAAAAGTGAATGATTAATTATTTGTATTGTTTTAATTATTTTGATTTAGTGTTAGTGAATTAATATCAAATCTTCCTTCGGTTATATATATCAATTCTGAAGGGTTGTCTTTATTGTATAAAGTACAGTTAAAAATTCCAGAATAAATAGAAACTCCAGCACCTAAATCAGATCGTGTGATTTTTATTACCCCGCTACCGCGCGAATCCCTTCGCGTGGCTCTGTCATATTCACATCACTATTTTCTCTAAATTAGCAATAAAAACAAAATGAGTAGAAATTATAAATTTCACCATCCAAAAGGACTCTATTTTGTAAGTTTTGCTGTAATCAACTGGCTTGATGTATTTACAAGAAATGAATACAAAGACTTAATTTTAGAAAGTCTAGAGTTCTGTCAGAAGAAGAAAGCAATGGAAATTCATGCTTGGTGTATCATGACCAATCACGTACATTTAATTTTTAGAAGTTTAGATTCCCAAAATCCCGAACTTATATTAGGCGACTTTAAGCGTTTTACAAGCAGAAGTATCACTAAAGCCATTGCAGAAAATCCAAAAGAAAGTAGAAAAGAATTTTTAGTAACTGCTTTTAAAAAAGAAGCAGAAAAAACGAGCAATACAACTAACTATCAATTTTGGCGTCATGATAATAAGCCTATAGAATTATGGAGTAATGAAGTGATTCAACAAAAAATTGATTACATACACAATAATCCCGTTAAGGAAGGTATTGTATTTAGACCCGAAGATTACAAATACAGCAGTGCCTCGGATTACTCTGGAGTGAAAGGATTGCTCGATGATGTTTGTGTTTTTCAATATTTTAAATTGTAGTGTAACCACGCGAAAGGATTCGTGCGGGAGCGTAGAATTCTTACCTCAGGCCTCAATAGAAATCTTTTAAAAACACCTTTTTCAATTATATGATGCAATTTCTAAATTCAAAACAACACTTAATTAATTGATAATATTCTAAAACTTGACAAGACTTTTTTTAATTTTATCCTATGCCAAAAACACAGACTTTAGAAACCACAAAAAAAGTGTTGCCCTTAATTTTAGCCACTGCCATTTTTATGCAGATGCTGGATTCTACGATTCTGAACACTTCCTTACCTTCCATTGCAAAAGATTTAAATGAGTCGCCACTGAACATGCAAAATGCAATTATCAGTTATGTGTTAACTTTGGCTGTTTTTATGCCTGCTAGTGGATTTTTGGCAGACCGATTTGGCACAAAGAAAACATTCATTATTGCCATAATACTTTTTAGTTTGGGTTCCTTATTTTGTGCAGGTTCTGAAAATCTTACGCAACTTGTAATTTCAAGAGTGATTCAAGGAATTGGAGGAAGCTTGATGACGCCTGTTGGAAAATTAGCCTTAATAAAGACTTTTGACCGAAACGAATTGGTAAAAGCAATGAACTTCGCTATTGTACCTGCATTAATTGGACCCGTTTTAGGACCGTTGGTGGGAGGTTATTTGGTCGATTATTTATCGTGGCATTGGATTTTTCTCATAAATATTCCTATTGGCCTCGTCGGAATAATTTTAGGAATTAAATACATGCCCAATTATACTTCTAAAGAGGTAGATTTCGATTTAAAAGGCTTTTTTATTTTTGCAGGTGCCTCACTTTTACTTTCGATCGCACTAGAACTGTTTGGGAACACAAAGAATATCACACCTGTTCTAATCATTTTCATTTTGGGTTTCCTTTTTCTCTACTATTATTACAAGCATGCACGAAAAGGCAAGAATCCTATTTTCCCTTTGAACCTGTTTCAAGTAAGAACATTTCGCGTAGGCATTGTAGGGAATCTTGCCACTAGGTTAGGAATTAGTGCTGTTCCGTTATTATTGCCTTTGATGATTCAGATTGCGTTTAAACAATCGGCAGTAACATCCGGATGGATGATCGCTCCAATGGCACTTACTGCAATGTTTGCAAAATCGTACGTCATTAAAATTCTAGATAAATTTGGTTATAAAAGAACTTTGATGGTAAACACATTCATCATTGGAACATTAATTTGCTGCCTTGCAATTCCCGACATTCACACCTCTTTGCTTTGGTTTATTCCGATAATTGCTACATTAGGATTTTTCAATTCCATTCAATTCACCTCTATGAATGCCATTTCAATTGCCGATTTACGTAACTTCCAAACCAGCAGCGGAAACTCTTTAGTGTCGGTAAACCAACAGTTAGCAGTAGGATTTGGAATTGCATTTGGACTGATCATATTGAAACTATTTGAAAATAATGCAGCACTGATTCACAACGAAACCCATAATGCTTTTCGTCTTACGTTTCTAACCGTTGGAATTCTTACCATTTTAACAGGATTTGTTTTCAGAAGATTGCATGTTTCTGATGGGCTGAATTTAAAGTCTAAATAAAAAAATAATCTATAAAAAAAAATTATTAAAAAATAGTTCTATATTAGAGAACTTTCTGTATATTTGTTTATTAATTGAAGCCATGAAAAGAATCATTTCAAAAAGCACACTTCGCGAATTTTGGGATATACATGAAGATGCAGAGCAGTATCTGAAAACTTGGTACGACACTGCTAAAACAGCCAAATGGTTTTCCCCAAACGATGTAAAAAAGACGTATGCAAATGCAAGTATTTTAAAAGACAGTAGAGTCGTTTTCAATATTAAAGGCAATTCATATCGATTGGTTGTGAAATTCAATTATGAGAAACAATGGGCATTTATTCGCTTTATCGGAACGCATTCAGAATATGATAAAATAAATGCAAACACAATCTAAATGAACTATTATGGAAATTAAACCTATAAAATCTGAACTTGATTACCGCAATGCATTAAGTCGTCTTGAAGAAATTTTTGACGCAGCCGTAGATACTAAAGAAGGTGACGAAGCAGAAATTCTATCATTGCTGATTGAAAATTACGAAAATGATCATTATCCAATTGAAGCTCCAGACCCAATTGAAGCCATAAAAATAAGAATGGAGGAACTGAATATACGCCAACAAGATTTGGTAGGAATATTAGGAGGAAAAAGTAGAGTATCCGAAATTCTCAACAAAAAGAAACGGTTGACTGTAGACATGATTAGAGAACTAGAAAAAAAACTTGAAATTTCTGCATCAGTTCTTATCAACAATTATCAACTCTCTGAAAAATAATTTTGAATTCATAAAAAAAATGCCTTAATTTTCATCAAGGCATTTGCTATTTAATCTTCGTCTTCGTCAGTTGAATGTGACTTCGAGTAATTGCGCCATCTCTCAATGACGTCTTGCATATCTTGTGGCAAATCGGTGTCAAAACGTTTCATTTCTCCGGTCGTAGGATGGATAAAACCTAACGTCTTGGCGTGAAGGGCTTGTCTTGGCAAAGCTTTAAAACAATTATCAATAAACTGTTTGTATTTCGTAAACGTCGTTCCTTTTAAAATCAAATGACCACCGTATCGTTCGTCGTTAAACAACGTGTGACCAATGTGTTTCAAATGCACCCGAATTTGGTGTGTTCGACCCGTTTCTAATTGGCACGAAATCAAAGTTACATATCCAAAACGCTCTAATACTTTATAATGTGTAACCGCTGGTTTTCCTATTTCTTCGTCGGCAAAAACAGCCATTTGCATTCTGTCTTTGACGTGTCTGGCAATATTTCCTTCAATCGTTCCTTGGTCTTCTTTGACATTTCCCCAAACAAGCGCGATGTATTCTCTTTCGGAAGTTTTCGCTTCAAATTGTTTGGCCAAATGCGTCATTGCAGCTTCAGTTTTTGCAATTACCAAAAGTCCAGATGTATCTTTATCAATTCGGTGTACCAATCCTGGTCGTTCGCTGCTGTTCATTGGCAAATTCTCAAAATGATACGCCAAGGCATTCACTAAAGTGCCGGTATAATTTCCGTGTCCGGGATGTACCACCATTCCTGGTTCTTTGTTGACCAACAATAAAGTGTCGTCTTCGTAAACAATATTTAAAGGAATATTTTCTGGATCTACTCGGTTTTCAAAAGGCGGATGCGACAATAAAATACGGACTACATCAAAAGGTTTTACTTTGTAATTCGACTTTACGGGAACATCATTCACATAGATATTGCCGTTCGTAGCTGCATTCTGAATTTTATTTCGGGTCGAATTCGGCAACATGTGCATCAAATATTTGTCAATTCGCAAGAACTCTTGTCCTTTGGGAACTTCAAATCTAAAATGTTCAAATAAATCGTCATCTAATTCTATTTCGGGTGTATGTTCTTCTGTCATCATTAAAATTCTTCGTCCAAATCATTTGTTGGCGCAACAACTGGCTCAACTTCTTCTTCAAAACCAACTTTTCCATCGCCTAAAACCAAATCGATTTTAGAAGATTTTGGTATTTTATCTCCAGCTTTAATCAGTTTTCCTTTGTAACGCATTTCTAAAACCATGTCTTTACCTAAGTAGGGTTTATAGGTTTTTGTGCCCATTTCTAATCCCAATGCTTTTAAAGTTGGTTCAGCTTGACGCAACGTTTGCTCAATTAAATTGGGCATTAAAATATCTCGGTAGGAATCTGAATTGATTTTAATGTAAATCTTCCGACCTTCTTTTACTTTAGACCCTGCAATTGGGTCTTGTTTTACGACTGAAAATTTGGGGAAATCGTTCTGATATTCGGTAGTATCAAGCAACACATATTCTAAATCAAGGGCGTTCAGCTTCTCTTCTGCTACTTCCACCGACAATTTGCTCAAGTTAGGAACGGTAACTTCTTCTCCATGATTCGTGGTAAAACTCAACCACTTCATCATCACAAAAACCAGTACTATAATTATTCCAAGGGCAATCGCAAGTTGTATAAAAAACGTTTTGCTCGTCAGAAATTTTCGTAAACTCATATTTATTTTATTTGTTGCAAAGATATAAAAATACTAAAGGTTTTTCGTTTCAATAATTAATGATATTTTTGTCCTATAAAATGTACTTAAAACTATGAACATAGCTGTTGTAATGGGTGGATATTCGGACGAATCTGTGATTTCGCTTCGAAGTGGCCAATTGATTTTAAAAAACTTGGATGCCTCCAAATACAAAACGTATGAAATTCATGTTTTGCCAGAAGGTTGGTTTGCCGTTGTAAATGCCGAAAAATGCAACATCGATAAGTCGGATTTTTCGTTTACCGAAAACGGAATCAAGACCAAATTCGATGCAATTATCAACACCATTCACGGCACCCCTGGCGAAGACGGACATTTGCAAGCGTACTGGGAATTGTTAGAAATTCCTTACACAGGCTGTAATTTCTACCAATCCGCATTGACTTTCAACAAAAGAGATACTTTATCCGTACTTTCAAAATTCAATATTCCAAAGGCAAAATCGATTTATTTGACCAAAGGAATGTCGATTTCAGCAGATGAAGTAGTTGCAGAATTAGGTTTGCCCTTTTTTGTGAAACCCAATCAATCTGGAAGTAGTTTAGGTGTTTCGAAAGTAAACAAATTGGAAGATTTCGAAAAAGCATTGGAATTTGCTTTCGCCGAAGACAGCGATATTTTAATTGAATCGTATTTAAAAGGAACTGAAGTTTCTGTAGGCGTTTTAAATTTAAACGGAGAAACGAAAGTTTTAGGACTTACCGAAATCGTTTCAGAGAATGATTTCTTTGATTACGAAGCGAAGTATTTAGGCAAATCAGAAGAAATTACGCCAGCAAGATTAGATGCTGCAACTACCGAAAAAGTGGTGGTAATGGCTAAAAAAGTGTACGAAGCTTTAGGAATGTTGGGGTTTTCTAGAAGTGAATTCATCATCATGGATGGCGTTCCGCATTTTATTGAAATCAATACCAATCCGGGACTTTCACCACAAAGTATTTTCCCACAACAAGCTGAATATGCTCAAATAAAATTTGGCGACTTGTTAGATAACGAAATTAATTTGGCGCTAAAACGCAAACCATTATGGAAAAAATAGCAGTATTTCCGGGCTCATTTGACCCCTTAACCTTAGGTCATTTTGACATTATCAAACGAGGAATTCCTCTTTTTGACAAGATTATTGTTGCCATTGGTGTGAATGCCGATAAAAAATATATGTTTTCATTAGAAGACCGAAAACGTTTTATTGAAGAATCATTTGCAGATGAACCATCCATTTCGGTGGTAGTTTACGAAGGTTTGACCATTGATTTGTGTAAAAAGATGAAAGCAAAATTCATATTAAGAGGCTTGAGAAATCCGGCCGATTTTGAATTTGAAAAAGCCATCGCACATACGAATCGAAAATTATCAAAAATTGAAACCGTATTTTTGCTTACGGCTGCAAATACATCGTACATCAGCTCGAGCATCGTCAGAGATGTGTTGCGAAACGGCGGCGAATATGAACTTTTAGTTCCTCCAGCTGTTCGCGTTAAAAATATATAAACTTAATATCACCCAATAAAAATGAATTTAGAAAGAGAATTAATCAAACGCAGCAACGGAATTTGCGAATTGTGTGGTTCAGATGAAAACTTGAAACAATACGATGTTCTTCCATCAAGAAAAGAGGGTATGGACGAAAGTATTTACGCTTGCGCAACGTGTATTGACCAAATTGAAAATCCAGATAAGATGGATGCCAACCATTGGCGCGTTTTGAATGACAGCATGTGGAGCGAACACGTCCCTGTTCAAGTGGTTTCTTGGCGTATGCTAAACCGTTTGAAAAACCACGAATTAGTGGAACAAATGTACATGGATGAAGACACTTTAGAATGGGCAAAAGCAACAGGAGAAGGTGAAGAAGATGAAAATAAATTGATTCACAGAGATAGTAATGGTGTAATCTTAAATACTGGAGATTCGGTCGTTTTGATTAAAGATTTGAAAGTAAAAGGTTCGAGTATGGTTGCAAAACAAGGAACTGCTGTTCGAAATATACGTTTAGACCACGAAAATGAAACGTATATTGAAGGAAGAGTCGACGGCCAACAAATAGTGATTATTACGGCTTATGTTAAGAAGTTGTAAGCGCTAGATTGTAGGTTTTGAGCTCGGAAATGAAGTAGTGCGAAAATGCTACAACCTAAATTGAACTATATAGTAAAGACAAAATCTACTAAAATTTAGTAGGTTTTGTCTTTTTCTTTTTGAAATAGAATTGAAATTTGATGGTTTTGCAATAAAATTCACACGTGATTAAACACTTTTTATTGAAATCAAATGAACGTTTAACAATCGTTTTCATTGGTTTTTGGCTATTAAGTTGGCATCAAATTGCTATATTTGTAAATAGTAAAACTTACAATAGATGAAAAAAATAATAATTTGTTTGGTACTTGCCTTGGGATTTATATCGTGTACAGAAGCTCAAAAAACCACTTTTGCTCCTAAATCGTTAAGCAGTGAAATGACTGCTACCGACCTGTCTGAAACTACTTTTCAAGAAGTAATAAATTCGAATAAAGGAAAAATTATTGTCATCGATGTTTGGGCGTCGTGGTGTTCGGACTGCATCAAAGGAATGCCGAAATTAAAGGAACTACAAGAGCAAAATCCTGACGTAGTGTACCTTTTTCTTTCCATGGACAAAAACGCGGAAAGTTGGCTAAATGGAATTAAAAAACATGAACTGAAAGGCCAACATTTTTGGATTAAAGAGGGTATGAGTGGTGTCTTTGGAAAGTCAATTGCCTTGGATTGGATTCCCCGTTACATGGTTGTAGACCAAGAAGGAAAAATTGCATTATACAAAGCAATTCAGGCAGATGACACTAAAATGACACAAACAATAAAAAATTTACAAACAACTAAATAGTTAAAAAGCAAGAAGATCATGAGAGATAAAATTGTGGCAGGCAATTGGAAAATGCATAAAAATGCCGAAGAAACGGAGGATTTATTACACGAGTTGATCGAAAAATTACCAGCGGATGCAGCGGTTCATATTATTGTAGCACCTACGTTTGTCAATTTGGCTTCTGCAGTGCAACATTTGGAATATACAAATATAAACGTAGCTGCTCAAAACATGCACCAAGCGGAAAGTGGTGCTTTTACAGGTGAAATTTCAGCAGGAATGCTGACCGGAATTGGCGTGACCAGCGTCATCATCGGTCATTCTGAACGTCGTGCTTATTTTAATGAAACACCTGAATTGCTTAAAAACAAAGTAGACACCGCATTAAAAAACGACCTTGTTGTGCTTTTTTGTTTTGGCGAAGAATTGAAAGACCGTCAGTCAAATACGCATTTTGAACTTGTTGAAAAACAGTTGAAAGACAGTTTATTTCATTTGAAAGCGAGTGATTGGGCCAACATTATTTTGGCTTACGAACCCGTTTGGGCGATTGGAACAGGCGAAACTGCTTCTCCAGAACAAGCACAAGAAATGCACGCGTTCATTCGCAAAACGGTGGACGATAAATTTGGCCCTACGGTTTCCCAGCATGTTGCTATTCTATATGGTGGAAGTGTAAAACCCGACAATGCGAAAGAAATTTTTTCTAAAGCAGACGTAGACGGTGGCTTAATCGGTGGAGCCGCACTTAAAGCGGATGATTTCGTAGCAATTGTAAAAGCTGCAATGTAGCAGATTGTAGGTTGTAGGTTGTAGGCTGAAAAGTAGTACCGTAAAATGTATTGTGGTAAAAGTTTATTTTCTATATTCTTTTTTCTTTTTTCTATATTCTTTTTCTCTACTCTCCTACATCAAAAAATACAAAAAATCCCGTTTGACGACGGGATTTTTCTATTAATACGGTAGAAATTTACTTCTTTGGACTCAGCTTTTTATCAATAATTGTGTTCATATAATCCTGAACGAATGCTTTGACTTTAATCTCCAAAAGATCCATCTCCGGAGTTCGATTTGCAATCAGGTTCCGCTCCATTCCTTTGTCGTCTTTTGCATAAAAACCAACTGCTTTTTTTCCGTCAAACGTACAAATGTAGTCACCACTCATATATTGGTATAAATTTCCTGCATGTTTTACTACGAATGGCTCTTGTCCATTTGGATCTATCAAACTTCTACCCCAACTTCTGAACGGTTTTTGATACCCAATCATGTCTAAGATCGTAGGATAAATATCAATTTGTTGGGCCCAATCGTCGTTGACACCTTTAAAACGTTCATCTGCCGTATAAAATAATATCGGAACTGTGTTTCTCATAAATTCTTTTAAATACTCATCGTAAAAAACAGTATTTGTATGATCTGCAACCATGACGAAAATGGTGTTCTTAAACCAAGGCTCCTTTTTAGCGGCTGCAAAAAATTGGCGCAAAGCATAATCACTGTAACCAATACTTTCGTGAATATTTACGTCGCCTTTTGGAAACTTACCGGCGTATTTTTCGGGAACTTTATACGGGTCATGCGACGAAACTGAAAATAAAGTCGCCATGAAAGGCTGTTGTTTCTTATCTAAAACGGTTTTCATGTATTGAAAAAACGGCTCGTCCCAAATTCCCCAAACACCATCAAAATCAGTGTCGTTGTTGTATTCTGTTTTTCCGTAATAATGCTGGATTCCAAGAATATTTCCAAAACCCAGGAAACCCATTGAGCCATTTGGCGCTCCGTGAAAAAAACTAGTATCGTATCCCTGCTCGTTTAAAACGGAAACCAATGATTGTGTTTTTTGCTTGACAAAAGCAGAAGAAGTATACGCATCTTTAAACGATGGAATTCCAGCTAAAATAGACGACATTCCGTGAATTGATTTATACCCATTGGCATACGCATTTGTAAAAATCAGACTGTGTTGCGCAAGAGAATCTACAAATGGAGTGTAACTTTTATAACCGGGAATAGCAAGGTCTTTATTAAAACTGCCAAAGTATTCACGTCCGTTACTTTCCATAATCAAGACAACTACGTTGGGTTTAGTGGCGGGAAAATTATGGTATTCTTTTATCGGTTGGACGTATTTTTTAATATCTTGATCAGAGACACCGTCTACTTTTTTAAACGTGTTTACATTTAAAGTCCGGATAATGGCAAACGGCGTATTGAGCACAAAATCACCTTGCGAAATATTCGTGACATAACGATTAGCATCTAGTAAATTAATAGGACGCGTACTTTTGCGAAAATCACCTCTGATTCCACCAATGGCTAATGTTACAATTCCTAAAAAAGCAATCGTAGAATACACAAAATATTTACCATTAACAAGTGGAGCTTCCGGCCGCACTTTTACTTTTTTATACAAGTAAATCCAAAGTGCACTGCAAATAAATAAAAGTAAAAAGACGTGCCAATAATTGACAAGAAAACTTTTGAACAACAGCATTTTGTTCGATTCGTGCTCTAACGTATCCATTGCTGCAAAAGTAGTTCGTGAGAAAATGAAACGAAAGTATATCAAGTCGATAAAATTACTGCTCCAAATGCTCAGATTACATAAGAAATAGATATAAAAAAGAATGTTCTGATAGCTTCTCTTGGTGTTAATTACAGCCGGAACGACCGACAAAATAATAAAGAGACTGTTTGAGTATAAAATAGCAGTCGTGTCAAATGCTATTCCATGATAATACAACCTGAAAAACTCATAAATACTGTCAATTTTTACCAAATTTGAATTGTAAATAAAAAAAAGCAGTCGTGTCACGAAGTAAAAGAAATAAGCCAATAACAACCTGTATCCTAAAACCTTATATTCGTTTCCTCGGAAAATATAGTGCATAATTTAAACTTGTTTTCAACTAATATTGGATGCAAAATTACATATTTCGAAAGGATAAATTTAATAATAGTCCGAAATATTGTGAATGAAGGTTTATTTAATTAATTTGCATACACTAAATACAATTTGAACAAAATGGCGACCATCACCCGATTATTTGATTTCCCGTATCATCAACAAGAAAAGTACAACATTCCGGATGCTTTAGTTACCAAACAAAATGGGACTTGGGTGAAAACTTCTTCCGATGAATACGTGAAAACTGCCAATACTTTTTCACGCGGTTTACTGCGAATGGGTGCGAAAAAGGACACAAAAATAGCCGTTATTTCGACGAACAATAGAACAGAATGGCATATTGTTGATATTGGAATTTTACAAATTGGCGCCCAAAATGTACCCGTTTATCCTACAATTTCAGAGGAAGATTACGAATACATCTTAACCCATTCTGAGGCAGAATATTGTATTGTTTCTGATCAAGGCGTTTTAGAAAAGGTAAATGCCATTCGGAAAAACGTTCCTAATTTAAAAGAAGTCTACTCTTTTAACCCAATTGAAGGCTGTAAAAACTGGCAAGAACTTCTTGATCTTGGTAAAGATGAAAGCAATCAGAACGAAGTAGATGCATTAAAAGATGCGGTTACTGAGGAAGATTTGGCTACCATTATTTATACCTCAGGAACTACAGGAAGACCTAAAGGAGTGATGCTTTCGCACAAAAATATCGTTTCGGATGTTTTAAATAGCGAAAAGAGAATTCCATTTGAAGGTGGAAAAACAAAGGCATTGAGTTTTCTACCCATTTGCCATATTTTTGAACGCATGGTGGTTTATTTGTACCAATATTACGGTGTTGGTATCTACTTTGCAGAATCCATTGACAAATTAAGCGACAACCTCAACGAAACAAAACCGCATGTTATTACAGCAGTACCTAGACTTTTAGAGAAAGTATACGATAAAATTTATGCAAAAGGAGCTGATTTAAGTGGAGTAAAAAAAGCACTCTTCTTCTGGGCGATAGACTTGGGATTGCGATTTGAGCCTTACGGCAAAAATGGCTGGTGGTACGAAACGCAATTAAAATTGGCACGGAAATTAATTTTCAGCAAGTGGAAAGCAGGTTTGGGAGGCAATTTAAGTTTAATGGTTTCAGGAAGTGCCGCATTGCAACCCCGATTGAGCAGGATTTTTGCGGCAGCTGAAATCCCAGTAATGGAAGGATATGGATTAACGGAGACTTCGCCTGTGATTGCAGTCAACGACATGAGGAATCATGGTTTTAAAGTAGGCACTGTTGGAAAAGTAATCGACAATGTGGAAGTTAAAATTGCAGAAGATGGCGAAATTCTTTGCAAGGGTCCAAACGTGATGATGGGTTACTTTAAAGACGAAGAAAAAACAAAAGAAGCGATTAAAGACGGTTATTTTCATACAGGAGATATTGGTGAAATTGATTCGGAAGGTTTCTTGAAAATTACCGATCGAAAGAAAGAAATGTTTAAAACTTCAGGCGGAAAATACATTGCACCGCAACTTATTGAAAATGCAATGAAACAGTCTCGTTTTATTGGTGAAATTATGGTTGTCGGCGATGGTGAGAAAATGCCAGGTGCTTTTATCCAACCTGATTTTGACTTTGTGAAAAAATGGGCTAAGAAAAAAGGTCTAAAAATCAATTCGAACGAGGATTTGGTTGCAAATGAAACGATAAAAAAACGCTTTCAAGAAGAAGTTGATGAAATCAATAAGAAATTTGGACATTGGGAACAAATCAAGCGTTTTGAACTTACCTCCGATTTATGGACAGTTGATGGCGGTCAATTGACGCCCACAATGAAACTGAAACGCAAGAGCATGATGGAACTCTACAAAGATCTATATGCTAAAATTTACACCAACTAGAAGATTATTTTAGGATTTCATTAGAAAAATTATTTTCGAATTTCGCCTATATTTGGATTTCAAATAAAATTTATGGAAAATTATAACTTTCAAAAAGACCTTGCAACTTATTGCGTAACGGCTTCAAGCTTTCCTGATGGCATCGCCGAAGCACACGAACAATTGCAAACTTTATTGCCAAAGAATGACCGAAGAAATTACTTTGGTATTTCGTGGCCTGATAAAAACGGACTTATTATTTATAAAGCAGCCGCAGAAATCATGGAAGGTGAATCGATGCCTGGACTGGAAACTTTTGTGATTAAAAACGGCCCTTACAATACATTTTACATTAACGATTATCAAAATCACCCCGACAGTATTCAACAAGCTTTTGAATTGCTTCTCAAGCAGCACGAAGTTGATCCACACGGTTATTGCTTAGAATGGTATATTAATGAGCACGATGTAAAATGTTTAGTGCCACTTGGAAAGGAATACAGAGAATTTACAGGATTGAATAGAGAATAAGCCCGTTCTATTTCAGAACACCAACTCTTTTTAATATAAATTCAGATAAGTGTTTTTTTTTTTACTTATTTGGATTTTAAAAATACGTGTTCCAAAATATAAAAATTACTATTCTCAAATTTCAAAAAATTACTCGCCTGCTTTTTTCATAAAGTCAACCGTTTCTTCTATCCGATCGTTCCATGGCCAAAAATACTGCAAGATCATCGGAATGTGTTTCTTGTTTAAGAAAACGGGTTTAACCTCTTTTTGATAGTGATTCAATTCATTCAAAAAATGTTCATTTCCTACTTTAATGGAAGGGTACGTTTTTGTTCCCACATAAATTAAAAAGGGCGGTGTTTGATCGTCTAGATAATAAATCGGAGAGGCATTTTTCCATTCTTTCGGATCATTCGTCCAAGTATTTAAGTAATCATTTTCGTTTGTGGGTGGATTTTGTTCCAAATAATAGTTCATATCTAAACCTGCAGCATCATTCAATATAATCCCGGAAACCGTTCCCTTTTGAACACCATACTTTGGATTCATCGTTGCAAGTGCAACTAAATGACCACCTGCTGAGTGACCCGTAACAAAAATTTTATTTGGATTGCCGCCATAATTTGCACTATTGCCCTTTACCCACTTTATTGCATCTGCAATTTCCTGAGTCATTTGGTCGTAATTCGCATCCGGACTTAAGGTATAACTCGAAATTACCGTAACCACGTCCTTTTTTGCAAAATTTCGACCGAAAAATCCATACAGTTTTTTAGTACCTGAATTCCAATTTCCACCGTGAACAAATAGCAAGACCGGCATATTCTTAGCTTTTGCATTTCGCGGAACAAATACATTGAGTTTTAAGGGTTTGTTTTGTGCTGAAACTTGGTACGTTATGTTTTTTATTTTTCTAGTACTGCAACTTGAAACGACAATCAGTAGTAAAAGTAGGAGAAGATATCGCATAGGTTTTTTAAGTAATGTACGGGATTTTATCCGTTTGAGTTTCATTCGCATTGAAATAAATCAACTAATGGTTGTGTTTACTTTTTAGTAAAATGATCCTACAAAAACTTTTTTTTAGATTTTGCCAGCGCTCTAAAACACTAAGTTTAGCCCTATCCCTTCGGCTTATTTTTCCAAAACTTCTTCCATGAAATTAGCTCCTTTCAAAAGCAGGTGAAATTTGCGTATGCAATTAAATTCAGCAATTATTGCCGTTGAAGCTACAATACCGTAAATTCCAGTTCGCATTAACTTTGATACATCTTCTAAAGTAATTTCTCCAATTGCAAAAATCGTTTTTTCCGTGTTTAATTCTTCTAGTAGGTCTTATAAACCTCAAATCCAACAACAGGTTTCCTTTTTGCATTAAAATGTTCCACTTAAAAGGCCCAAGATAAAGATAATCCACGCCTTTTTGAATTGATTTTTGGCATTCGTAAAGCCTATTTGTGGCTCTGCCAATGAAGTAATAGTTGTTTAAATTGGTTCTAACGTCAATTGGGCTAACTTCAGATGCACTCAAAAACACACCATCGCTTTAATCGCTTTTGCCATTTTACAATCACCGTAAATAATCAATAGGGTTTACAAATACTCCGTAATTTTTCGCGCTTCTTTTGCAGCAGCAAACAAATCTTGTTCAGAACAACCTTTCCATCCGAGTTGAGGTAATTCCGATACTGAATTACATGCTTTTTGAATATTTTTAAGATGTTCCTCAACAACCGAGCCTTGCGAAATATAATATAATTAGAATATTATCAACCTTGTAATTTTCAGAATGCTTTAATCTTTTAATGACTCTAGCATTGTTGACAGAAGTTCTTCAATAAAAATAAGCGGACTTATTTCGAGGCACTAATATCGTGAAAAGTTCCATATACTTTGGTGCATAAACCTGCTTTAAAATCTGATTTTCCGGTGGTACGAACCCAAATATCTTCGCCGTGCTTGGTGCTAATTTGAAGTTCAAGATCCCAAGGAGTACCCGCATGAATAGCGTGTTTTACCGCATTAGTTATCTTTATTCTACTCTCTCCTTTTTTATAGAAGTTAAGCGCTGTTTTCAAATGAGGTACATAGTCAATTGGCACACCGTGAATTTCCTTGGTCATGGCTGTCCACACTACTTCATTTTTTAAAAGATCAAATTCCCAACCTCCAATGCGTATTGCTCTACTTGTATATTCGGCCATCAGATTGTACATATCTGTTGATAGCAATTTTTCATTCTCTGCTTTTTTTAACGAAGTAAGATCTTTTGTTACTTTGGTAAAACCAATTACTTTTCGATTTTCATCGTGAATGGCTGTAATAGAAATACTGCCCCAAAAAGTGCTGCCGTCTTTTCTTAATCTCCAACCTTCTTCTTTTGCAACGCCTTCGATTTCAGCTCGCGATAAAAGTCGCTGTGGAAGTGAATTGAGAATATCTTCTTCCGTGTAAAAAACGCTGAAATTTTTACCAATAATTTCTTCAGCAGTATAGCCTTTAATATTTTCGGCCCCTTTATTCCAATTTTCTATTGTACCCTTTTCATCCAAAATCAAAACGGCGTAATCGTCAATTTCTTCCACAATCTTGTTAAATCGAAGACTGCGAAGATCGATATTCGTAGTGGATTCCGCTACAATGTTTCGAATGGTATTGTCAAAATTTCCGGTTGCCGTTTCAAACATAGTCAACCATTCTGCATCCACTTTCTGATATCCTTCTTTAATTGAGTTTATCAAACCCATTAAAGTGGTTAACGGTTGCCTGATTTGATGCGATTGCAGTTGGGCAATTTTAATTAAAGAAACATTTTTTGCTTCCGTTTCCTCCACCTGTCGTTGCAGTTGGATTTGACTCATCGCTAATTCCATCAACACCGTAGCTTGTTTCGCAAAAAGGGTGAGTGTTTTCTTCTGTATTTCTGTAAGTGAATTTGGATTCTGATCAAAAAGACAAAGTGTGCCCAACTTTTCTCCGTTCTTGAGCGTTAAGGGAACTCCGGCATAGAAACGTAAATTGGGATTGGAATGAACCAACTCATTCTGATCAAAACGAATGTCTTTTGTAGCATCCTCAACAATCATAATTTCATCCTGCTGAATTCCAAATTGACAAAATGAAGTTTCTCTAGGCATAGCTTCAATGTCAGTCCCGTATTTTACTTTAAGCCAGTTGTACTTATCATCAAGAAGCGTGATTAAAGCAACGGGCTTATCGCACAATTTTGCTGCTAATTCTACTATGTTTTTGAAGTCGTCCGATGCGTTAAAATCAAGTTGCAAATACTTCTTTACCTCAAGCAAACGATTGTTTTCTCTATTCTTCATAATTACTGCCGACTAAATAAATTAGCACGGGTAAAGGTAAATTTATTTATGAATTGTCCAAGTATATACGAACTATTTGCTAGATTATTTAACAGCTGCAACTAATCATTGCTTAAACAAAAATAGTAGCGATAAAAAAGACAAATTACTTCTTGGTGCTAACTAAAAGATAACTACTATTAATTTGGTTAAAACATGATTTTCATAAGAGTTTTGCGATGCATTTTTGGAGTGGAAATGGTCCAAAGATAGTAGTACAATGCATCCATTTGTAAAGAATAAACTGTTAATTCTTCATCCGAAAAAACGGTAGTAAAATTACTATCGCATTTAGTAGAACTCGATTAAATTTGCACGTTATAAAGTAATCCTAGTAACCTCAAAATGTTAAAATTTCATTTTTTATGTTTTCATTCAAAATTAGTTACTACGTTTGCCAAACAAAATGTAACAAAAATGAAATTAACAATGTGCAATATGCGTCGTATGATGGGGAAATTTCCGCAGAGCACTTCTATTGCATAATTTTTAATTTGTAAACTATAGAAACCTCTGCAGCAATGTAGAGGTTTTTTTTTGCTTCATATCCAACTCAAAATAATTTAATTCAATTTCAACTATGGCTCAAATAAATACAAATATGGCAATCCAATCGTTCATGATGATGATGTGTAAAATGCGTCACATGCCAAACTCCTATTGCCAAATTCGGAAAATGTAACTATAGTTCGATACTATTTTTTAAATCCCTTTGGTACACCAACCAAAGGGATTTTTTTTGGCCTCAATTCAAAATAAATAAACACAAATAATTACTTAATAACTTAAATTTTCAAATCATGACAAAATTAAAATTTTCAACAAACGCTTTACATTCAGGACACGACGTTACTAAAACTGCAGGAACCCGTGCTATTCCTGTCTACCAAACTTCGTCGTATGTCTTCAATAATTCTGAACATGCGTCCAATTTATTTGGCTTGACCGAGCCTGGATTTATTTACACCCGTTTAAATAATCCGACAAACGACATCCTGGAACAACGCTTGACAGAACTCGAAGGCGGAATTGGAGCGGTGGTTACCTCTTCAGGAATAGCTGCAATTGCAACTACTTTTTTGACATTGTTAAAAGCGGGTGACCATGTCGTCGCTTCAAATAGTTTGTACGGCGGCACGTATAATTTATTAAAAGTAACCTTTCCTCGTTTAGGAATTACAACCACTTTTGTAGATCCCTCCAATCCAAAGAATTTCACAGAAGCTTCTCAAGAAAATACACGCGCTTATTTCATTGAAAGCTTGGGGAATCCAAAACTTGATGTATTAGATATTGCAGCTATTTCTAAAGAAGCAAATGCTTTCAAAGTTCCCTTGATTGTGGACAATACCGTAGCAACGCCCTACTTATTACGTCCAATTGCATATGGAGCCGATATCGTCATACATTCCCTAACAAAATACATCAACGGAAACGGAACTACACTTGGCGGAGTCATCATTGACGCGGGAAATTTTGATTGGTCTAATGGGAAATTTCCAGAGTTTACGGAGCCTTCAGCGGGCTATCACGGTTTGAAATATTACGAAGCCCTGGGTTCTTCTTCCTTTATTGCTAAAGTTAGAATTGAAGGATTACGCGATTTTGGTTCCGCTTTGAGTCCTTTTAATGCGTTTCAAATTTTGCAAGGATTGGAAACATTACCGTTGAGAATCAAAAAACACTCCGAAAATGCATTGGCCTTAGCGGTATGGTTGGAATCACAAAGCGAAGTGGCTTGGGTAAATTATCCCGGATTACAATCGTCAAACTACAAAGCCTTAGCGGATAAATATCTTCCCGAAGGACAAAGTGGCGTACTAACCTTTGGACTACACGGCGGATTTGAAGCGGCTAAAAAAGTAGCAGATGGAACGCAATTGTTTGCTCTTGTGGCAAATATTGGTGATACGAAATCTTTAATTATCCATCCTGCAAGTACCACACACCAACAATTATCAGAAGCAGAACAAGTCGCAACGGGTGTCACAAAAGACCTGATCCGTCTCTCCGTCGGCATTGAGGACATCGAAGATTTGAAAGAAGATTTGAAAGAAGTATTCAAAACAATCAACACCAAACAAGAAATTCTATCCAAAAAATAATAACGAAATTACCCTTTCTAAAACACAAATGAATTGGGAATAATAACTTCATTTAGATGAAAGAAGTTTGTGTTTTTTAAGGAAAGTTTAGTCTATTAAATCAAAATAACATGTTAGAAAAAATAAAAATTGTGGATTTCACATTAGAGAGTGGTTTGCAAAAACCATTATTAAATCTGTTTTACCAAGTTGTAGGTCCACCAATCGGAACAGCTCCTATAATTGTGGTCAACCATGCACTGACGGGCAACTCCAATGCAGCGGGTGAAAAAGGTTGGTGGAATCAAATTATTGGAAAAGGTAAGGCAATCGATATTGAAATTTACACCGTAATTATCTTCAACATACCTGGGAATGGATTTGATGGAGACCCAAATAATCTCGAGTACGACTATAAACAATTTGTTGCAAAAGACATTGCAATGTTATTTTGGCTAGGCCTTTCGCACTTACGAATAAATCAATTATTTGCACTAATTGGTGGTAGTTTAGGCGGCGGAATTGCATGGGAAATGGCTGCTTTAAAACCCAACAGTGCAAAAAATTTAATCCCAATTGCAACCGATTGGAAAGCGACGGATTGGGTCATCGGGAATGTATTAGTTCAAGATCAACTGCTCCATAATTCAGACGACCCTATTGCTGATGCACGCTTACACGCCATGTTACTGTACCGCACACCTCAATCTATCAACCAAAAATTCACTCGAAAAAAAGAAGCAGCAACGGCTGTATTTCAAATTGAAAACTGGCTCTTGTTTCACGGCGTTGCCTTAAAAAAACGATTTGTACTACCCGCTTATAAACTCATGAATCACTTGCTCAAGACAATTGACATTACCAAGAACTCAAGTGACTTTATATCTGAAATCAGCCGAATTTCTGCAAACATTCATATGGTTTCCATCGATTCCGACTTGTTTTTTACAGCCGATGAAACGCATAAAACCTACCACGCATTAAAAAACATCAAACCAAATATTTTTCACCATGAAATCAAATCCGTACACGGCCACGATGCTTTTTTAATTGAACACGAAGAACTGACCCGAATTTTAAAATTAATTTTTCAAACACAACACCAACAACATTATGTCAACATTTAAAGTAAATATCATCCTTTTCGGAATTGGTAACGTAGGAAGTACGTTAATCAATCAAGTTTTGGCAAGCCAAAAATATTTCATCGAAAAGAGAAACATCGATTTGCGTTTTCCAATAATCACTAATTCAACACTTGCTTTTTTTGAAAAAGAAGGAGTTCAAAACCAGTGGGAAGCTAATTTTGCGCAAGCTTCCATTCCATTTCGAGTGTCAGACATCATCGAATATGTTCAGGAACAGGAATTAGAAAATTTAATTTTTGTAGATGCTACCGCAAACGAAACACTAGTCAACAATTATCCGGAACTAATTAAAAACGGATTCAATATTGTAGCGGCAAACAAAAAGGCGAATACACTAAGTTACGAGTTCTACCAGCAGATCCGAACCCTTTTAAAAATACACGACACTTCATTCTTGTATGAAACAAATGTTGGTGCCGGATTACCCGTAATTCAAACGATCAGCGACTTGCATTTTGCCGGAGAACAAATCACTAAAATCAGAGGCGTTTTCTCAGGTTCATTGAGTTATCTTTTCAATCGGTTTTCAGCCGAAGACGTCTCTTTTTCAACAATTCTAATCGATGCAGAGAAAAAAGGATATACGGAACCCGATTCGCGCGACGATCTTTCTGGGCACGACGTAGCTCGAAAATTGCTCATTCTAGCTCGAGAAGTAGAAGAGAAATTTGAATTCTCCGACATTAAAATCACATCGCTTCTGCTACCCGAAATACCGCAAATTAGCACTAAAAAAGAATATGCAATTCGCAAGGAAATCTTAGACAAGCCTTTTGACACCGCTAAAAAAGCACAAAAAAAAGACCATGTTTTACGCTACGTGGGTGAACTCGATCTGATCGCAAAAAAAATGGAAGTAAAACTCGTTTCAACACCTAATAATACCGCGTTAGGTCAGTTAAAAGGAGCCGATAACCTCATCGAAATTTACACAAAGTCCTACGGCGAAATTCCGATAGTCATCCAAGGTGCAGGTGCAGGAACGGAAGTTACTGCAAGAGGCGTTTTGTCTGATATTCTTAAAATAGCTGAAAAAATTAAAATAAAAGAATCTGTTTTTATGTAAATATATTTTATTGAATTTTAGCTTGATTAATAATTATTATTTTTTTAAATAACAGAATAATATATAAAAATTATATTTCCATGAAGCTGCATTAACACTACTTAACTTTGTTCCTGTTTTCATACGTTCAAAATCCACTTTAACAAAAAAGACCGTCCAAAATTTTTGAACGGTCTCTTTTTTGAATTATTTCGCTCTCTTTTAATAGAGTAGCTTTCTCGTAAAAATTTGGTTGTCTTTTGTTGTAATGGAAACCATTAATACCTGAGTCGCAGTTTTTAAATTGAGTACCGCTTGAAAGTCATTGATATCTGATAGCGTTTCAATCACCCTACCCTGTAAATCGATGATTCTAATACTTTTCATTTCAATAGAAGGCGATTTAACTACAATCGTTTCTTTCTCTTTGTAAATATAAAGGTTGTTCTCATAAGTAAAATCTTGGTCACCTAAAACGTTATAATATACGACCTCAAAACGACTGTCAAACGTACCTGTTCCGGTCACGAAATCATAAGGAGCCAGTTTAATATTATGAACAATTTGCAATAACTTATCGTATAAGAACACATCTTGCGTTTCAAACAAACCGTCAAATTGATCAAGTGTAATACGATGGCTTCCTGAGAAAGTCGTACTGATGCCAAGTGGAACCGCTTCGACAGAATTAAAAGGCAACGGCAAAGCTTCAATTGACAATTGTTTTTCTCCTGCAAAACCATAAATCGTCAAGCCACTATTGGAAAACAATTCGCCATCCCAGCCACTATCATAACCATTCGTTGCATTGGTGGTGTATCCCAACAACATTTGTCTAAAATCCCCTACCGTATTTGAAATATTGAGCCAAATTCTGTGTTTCTCAATTGCAGTTGGAGCTGCAGTTTTGAAAAACTGACTGTTTGATCCTGCCACTCTCATTGAGTTGTTAAATGTGGCTGTTCCATTCTGAGTTCCTCTTCCGGCAATAAAAAATGCTTGTCCTGAGGCGATAAATCCAAGCGGTTTATTACCAGGATCAGTAGTAGCAGCTGTTCCCGTTCCCACACCTCCTAACAAATTGTAAGTGGCATAATCAGCAACATTATAAGAATAATTTGAACTTGAAACAGAGCTTTTATGCGTCCACAAATATAAAGTCGCATCTAGAATTGAGGAATTTATATCCAAAAATTTATCAGCAGATAGTGCGGATGGGTAGGGATTACCTAATAAATTGTATTTCCCATCTGCAAAAACAGGTACTTCAATCACTCCATTATTGGGTTTACCGGAGTAAATTCCTCCAAAAGTAGTGGTAACTAATGGATCAACAGAATACGTTTGAGGTGCTCTCACAATATAGCCAATCCCAGGAACCATAGTATGATTTCCACCATAATAAGGAATCCATCCCGCAGGATCGGGATTCCATCCAAAAAATTTATCGCCCAACGTCGCTGGAGAAAGATCAAATAAAGTTTGTCCTATTACTGGAGAAGACCAATAAGTATAATCGTATCGGTACATAGGTTGTGTATTTCGTTTTATGGTAAAATTTGTACCTTGATTTATTGCGAAGTCATCCTTTTGAACAAAACTTGCACCGTCTTCAATAGTCAAAGTTCCACTAGTAATTGTCAATGCACCTTGAATGGACAGCGTCTTACCTGATGGAATTAGTACGTTACCACTCAATACTGTTACATTGCAAAATTCCAAATTATCCGTTGCAGTATAATCGCCATTAATAACAACACTAGAAGTTGTTGTTGGGTCTCCGTTTAACCATACAGATCCATTCCAAGTAGTAGAATTAATAATAATTGTTGCAGAACTTGAATATACTTCGCCACAAGTTCCATTACTAACTACCGCTCTAAAATAAGTAGTTTCATTAACAATTCCTGCCTGATTACTAGTCAATGTTTCAGTTACATTACCAATATTAACGGTTCCTGTGGCAAAAGTTGGATCTGCTGAACGCTGCCAATAAAGTATATCTCCTGTTTCACCAGTTAATACAATTGGACTTGGCTTGGTTCCTTTGCAAATAGTTTGCGACATATTGTTTAAGGTTCCACCCACAGAAGCGGTCAAGATTGTTACATCTGCATTATCAAGAGCTACTTTTCCATTAGCATCCCTAACAATTAACGTATAATTGATGGTTCCAAAAGCTGTTGATGGCGGTGTGTATGTCGAAGCACTTCCTAAACCATCCGACCATATATAAGTGTAAGGGCCATCACCTCCTGTTGTTTCGGCAGTTAAGGTTATTGCATCATTCTGACAAAATTCTCCATATCCTGTTATTACAGTAGTAAAAGTTTCCCCTTTAATCCCTGTAAATGCAGATGTCATACCGCTTGGAAGTGAAGCTCCAGTAATACTAAGTGTGTTAGAAGCTAAAGTAACAAATTTTATCCAAGGATTGCTAGATTGATTAAACCCCCCTTTTAATTGGGCTGCTGCAATTGAACTTTCAGCTCCCGTAAGATCTTCTGGTAGATAAGTTGCAGAGATACTCGCAACTGCACCTGTAATTCCCGACTGATTAACATTCCAATAGCGACTCAAGTTGTTTTGAGCACTGTAGTTATTAGGATGAATTCCGTCCTTAACGGATACACCTACATAAGCACTTGTAAAACCAGAACCTGCAGTTACATTAACGGTCATTGGTGAATAAGCAGGACTTGTATTTTCGCCAATAGGAAAAGTATAACTTCCTAGAGCTGTAAACGTTCTTCGAAGTTCTCCACTTCCACCCGTTACAATCATTTTTGAACTATCGAATGTTCCTGCAACTGCATTAGCACCTAATGTCAAATTATTATTATTTAAAATAAGTTGCCCAGATGTTAAAGTTAAAGTACCTGTTACGGAAGCATTGTTGGAAAGACTTACATTTCCACTAGTATTATTTATAATTAAATTATTGAAAGTCGCGCTTGCACCACTTATAGTTTGACCAACAACTCCTGTCATAGCTATCGTTTTTCCTGTAAAATCAACAGTATTACTTATTTTTAAATTTCCTCGTACATCCAGTGAGGTTGGAAAAATAGCTCCTGTTCCCGAAATCGTCAAACTTTGATATGCTCCTGCTGATAATGGGATACTTTGATTTGTTCCTCTAAAGTCAACTGTATTCGGAAATGCACCAGCAGAAAAGGTACCAGTTTTAGTAAACGTTCCTCTGATGTGCATTGTACTTCCAGTAAGAGGTCTCAAACCTCCACCTGATTCTATTGTTAAGTTATTGAAAGTCGTTTCTCCAGCAATTGTTGCATCAACATTTTTAAAAACAACAGTACTTGTTCCAGTACCAGGATCGAAAACACCATAGTTAATCCAAGCTCCATCTCCGCCGAAAATATTAAATACTGCATCTGTATCGGCGGTAAGTAAACCACCTGACTCTATATTAATACTTTTTACTTCAAAACCTGAAGCAAAAATAGGATCATTATCTGTATTTAATGCATCTGGAATTACAACAGCCGTTAGTTGACCAGGTATACCAACAGGAAACCAGTTCGTACCAGTATTCCAGGAATCACTAGTAGCACCTGTCCATGTTGAAAAAGCAATAGCAGTTTCAGCAAAACCAAGTGTTACTATATCAAAATCGGGAAAAAAAGCAGCTGCAACATTAGCATTCGTTAATTCTATCCAGTTTTCAGTAATACTAAAATTCGACCTTCCTTGTTCAAAAGTTCCTATTTGAGGAGCCACGGTCCGATTGACATAATCCACCAACCTAAGCTTATTATTTGAATTAAGTTCAGTCTCTAAATAATGCCCTCTTATGACCGCTTTTGTCCCAGTTCCTGCCGTTTGTTTAAAGTCATAAATACGTTTAACTCCTGTTGGTTTCCATGATGGAGCATTTCCTATTTTAACTCTTAATCCCATAGAAGTAGGTAATGTTCCTATCGGCGGAAAAATAATCGACGTATTTTTATGACCAAAAGTGTATAATACATTAGCAGAAATAGTTGTTCTCAAAATATCTCCTGTTACATCCCCAATTCCTGCATTAGTCGCTGTACCGTCCATTGTTAGCGTATTAGGAAGGACAACTGATAAACTTCCAACAAAATCGGTAGGATTTTTAGTCGGCAAATTTAAAATTCCGTTAACGGTTAGGTTGCCACCTGCAACCGCGCCAAGTGTTGGTGTTACCGTTAAACTATTATAAGTTCCTGCAACTACTGTTTGAGCTGTAGTAACCGAATTATAATTAACAGTTCCAGTTCCAGACCATATTTTGCCAGAAGGAATAGGTAAAGCACTTGTGTTTTTTGTCGCTAAAGTACCATTTACTACAGCGGAAGTAAGGTTACCAGTTAAAGGAATTGTTCCTAAATCCAAGGTCTGATTAGCATCAATAGTCAATGCACCATTTACCACTACTGCATTGGCAAGAGTCGTCGTATTTGCTGCAGTCGTAGCTATAGTAAAATTATTTAACAAGTTTGTTGTACCTAAAGTAGTTGAATCGAAACTTAATGGGTTATTACTAATTCCATTAATAATAAGATTACTTGTTGTGCCTCCTTTTATACCACTAGCAGTTGAATTAGTAACACCTCCTCTAATGGAAAGCGTATTATTTCCAATACTTAATTTCCCGCCATTAAAGGTTACGTTACTTACAACTTCCAAATCGCCTGAAAGATTGGCATTTCCATTTAATACAAAAGATTCTGCTGTGTTATTAAAAGGTACAAAGTTACTAGTCGGATTTGCTACTAAAGAAATATCGTCTAATGCAAATTCATCATAAGCAACATTTCCAGAATCTCCACCTGTCCAACGAATATAATAGTATGCATTGTTCAAAATATTTAAACCTGTAATGGTTGTTGATCTGTAGTACCCTTTCCATTCAGGTATCACATCAGCTGTAGTTGGAGAAATAACATTAATTGCAGTAATAGAATTATAAGTAGAATTATCTAACGAATGACTAAAATTAAAACTAGTCGAAGCATTTTGGTCGTTATAAATAAAAACTTTATAACCTAAATTTAAAGAAGTAATAGGAATTCCTGTCTGATTTTGTATTTTTAACGTGATCGTACCCGGACTAAAATCAGCATTAGTAGATTGAACACCAAATGAAAAATTATCTGGACTCGTTTCAAAAGCATAAACACCACCTTCTGACTCCCCTCCTATAGAAGTTCCAGAATCAAAGTCCTTATCTTCAGCGCTTGTATCTCCAAAATTAATCGTCCCATCACTAAAACCTGTAACTGCCCAAGCTTTAGAATTTAATTGTCCTGAATCCCCATCAGGAGAAAAACCATATCCTTGAAAAGCATCTGTATTTACCCCATCTACTGTAGTATCAAAGTCTATAGTATTTGCTGTGTTAGTAGTATAAATCTGCCAACCTACAGGTGCATTTAATGTAGTTTTATTACCTACAAGACCAGAAGTAGTATAATTTTCGATTCCAGATGTTCCATTATATTCTACAACAGATACATAGTAAGCAGTTGCTGCAGAAAGACCCGTCACCGTAGCAGAATTACCCGTTCCCGAATAAACTACATAATTCCCTGTACCTATTTCAGAACCATACCCAAATACGGCATTTGCAGTATAGGTTTCTCCATCACTTGGCGATGCGTTTACAGCTGACGCCTTTTTTATAAGTACTAATCGTTTTGCTCCATCCCCACTAGTCCAATTTACTTTAAAACCCGTAGAAGTAACATTAGTAATGTTCAAATCCGTAGACAAATTCGTGGGTTGCGTTGCCAATACGGTAGCATTAATTTGTAGTTCCTCAACATTTGAAGTCCCAGAAGCAGTATGTGTAACCACGGCATCATAAATACTAGCTGGAGCATTTAATATTTTTCGAACATAAATAGTTCGTGGCTGTCCTGTAAGAACATTTCCTGTTCGGGGTATATTCAACGTAGAAGAAAATGTAGTATTATCTAACGAAATTTCAAAATTAGTAGGTGCCGTTGCAACAGGGTCTGCAGTAACGAGGTTAGCACCACTAATACTATACTGCGAAGCTGTCATAGCTGACCCAGAAACTGTTGTTGTCAAGTTTAAAAACTCTGGAGTCACGGTCAAAGTAGGTGTTCCCGCAGAATTTATAATAAAAGTCTTAGCATTTGATGAAGCGGAACCATTTGCAACAGTTACTGATGCGGTTCCAACTGCAGCTATGTCACTAGACGTAATAACTGCTGTTATTTTGGTAGCAGAAACATACGTTGTAACTCGGTCACTACCATTCCATCTTATCTTACTTGTAGGCGTAAAATTCTGACCATTAGCCGTCAACGTAAAACCTAATGCACCTGCAAAAGCAGAAGTTGGACTTATTGTACTCAAAACCGGTACAGCAACTGTAACTTTTGCATTATCAAAATAAGCAGTATATGCCTTTGCTTTACCAGAATACATAAATCCACCCATTAATGAAAGCTCTGTGGTCGTATAAGTATCATCAACAACAGTACCTTGAGAGGTCAATGTCCCAGTTGCAGGGTCAGCAAATGCAGTTGTTCCATCATTTCTGACAAAAAGTTGCCATGAACCAGTACTTGGTGTATAAGTTACTTTAATACTCAAATAAGCATTGCCAAAATCACTTAAGTTAGCCGTATTTGATGCTAAAATACTCGTAGTAGATTTTAAACCTTGCGTATATTTTACTAATCTAACAGGATCTATGTCGGTACCGTTCCCTAATGTGATAGCATATCCTGTACCTGATTGCAATGTACTTCCATTTTCTCCCGCTAAAACATAAGCAATACCAAAACCTAGTGAATTAATGGAATTAGGGTTATTTCTAGATTGACGCATGTTAAAAGTCCATGTGACAGTTCCTGGATTATTTTTCAAAGTAGATGTGTACGGTGCGGTATAAGCAGTACTGTTAACATTTCCGAAAACCCATCCTACCTTATAGGCTGCACCAGTAGCACGACCAGTAAACTCAAGTCTACCACCATTTATCCTTGCTCCAAAGTCTTGACCGCTTCTACTCATTTCCCAAATCAAACTTGAGCCAATGTTGCCATTTGCAGCTGTATAAGTCGATCCCTGAGAAACGCTAAAATCATCATTAAAGACAGTAACAACTTGACCAAACGAGCTGAAACCAACTAGAAATAAAAATAAACTTAAGCAACTTTTAAATTTAAAATAGTAATTATTTTTCATAGTAATATTTCTAATTTCTTAATAATAAGAACATTATATAAAATTTTTTAAATAAGAATAGCCCAAATAGGAATACTCTTAATTTAAAACAAATAAATGAGATTGATTGAGATGGAATAGATTTTCGGTATTAAATAAACAAAATTAAATAAGACAGCTTTACAAACACCAATCAAAACCACTATAAACAAAAATTACGCCAATAATTTATAAAAAAAACTAACAATGTTGATGTGAAAGTAACTAGTTGAAGACTCTCTCTATTTTTAATTTATAATAAATGTACAATTAATACTTAATATAATCAAATTGATATTTAGTTAATTCATATAATTATTACCAAAAATCATATTTAATGATCTTTAAAAATAAAGCTAATTTTCATTTTAAGATTATATTTCTTAAATTCGAAATAGGTAGTAATATCTTTATAAGTCCCTATACACTCGTGAACAAAAAACATCTTAAAAAAATAAATTATTAAATTACAAAAGATTACACTATTTACTATGCATGCATACTATTTTTTACTATATTTGATTTCCAATAAATACCATGAAAGATAAAACAATTGATTACGTGCTTCGCGCCACATGGCAAGCAGTTTCCAGGATGTACAACGAAGAAGCAAATAAGTATGGCGCTACAATGGCTACTGGATTCGCGTTGTTGAGCATTGATAAAGAAAATGGAACTCCATCAACCGCATTAGGACCAAAAATGGGTATGGAAGCCACTAGTTTGACACGAACGCTGAAATCAATGGAAGAACGGGGTCTTATCATCCGAAAGAAGAATCCAAACGACGGACGAGGCGTTCTTATTTACCTCACCGATTTTGGTAAAGAGAAAAGAGAACTTTCTAAGAATACCGTTTTAAAGTTCAACGAAACAATTAAGAACAATATTTCAGAAGAAAAGTTGATGCACTTTATGGAAGTATCGGAAATCATCAACGATTTGATTGCCGACAAAAGTATCTTCTCAGAAAACAATAAAAAATAAATACAATAAAATTAAAACATACCTATAATGAAACGACTGATTAAAAAAGTTGCCGTCATTGGTTCAGGAATAATGGGTTCAGGAATTGCCTGCCACTTTGCCAATATTGGTGTAGAAGTACTCCTTTTGGACATTGTACCCCGCGAATTAACCGATGCCGAACAAAAGAAAGGATTGACACTAGAAAACAAAGCAGTGCGAAACCGATTGGTCAACGACCACTTGGCTTTCGCGCTAAAATCGAAGCCCTCTCCTATTTATCACCCAAGTTTTGCACAACGAATTACAACCGGAAACACGACCGATGATCTAACTAAAATTAAAGACGCGGATTGGATTATCGAAGTCGTTGTAGAACGTTTAGACATCAAAAAGCAAGTATTTGAACAGATTGAAAAATACCGCAAACCGGGCACTTTAATAACCTCAAATACTTCCGGTATTCCCATTCATTTTATGAGCGAAGGCCGAAGCGACGATTTCCAGAAACATTTCTGTGGGACGCACTTTTTCAATCCAGCGCGTTATTTGAAATTATTTGAAATCATTCCCGGTCCGGAAACTTCTTCTGAAGTATTAGATTTCTTGAATGAATATGGCGAAAAATTCTTAGGAAAAACATCGGTAGTTGCGAAAGATACTCCGGCATTTATTGGAAACCGTATCGGTATCTTCGGAATTATGAGCATGTTTCACAATGTAAAAGAAATGGGATTCACGGTGGAAGAAATTGACAAATTAACCGGACCCGTTATTGGTCGGCCAAAATCAGCAACATTCCGAACCGTGGATGTGGTCGGTTTAGATACATTGGTGCATGTTGCCAATGGTTTATACGAAGGTGTACCAAATGACGAAGCACACGATTTATTTATGCTGCCAGAATTCATCAGTAAAATGATGGAAAACAAATGGCTTGGAAGTAAGTCCGGTCAGGGTTTTTATAAAAAAGAAGGGAAGGAAATTTTATCGCTTGATTTAGATACTTTAGAATACAGAGCTTCGAAGAAAGCGTCTTTCGCTACGTTAGAATTAACCAAAAGCATCGACAAACCGATTAATCGTTTTAAAGTGCTAATTACAGGTACGGACAAAGCAGGTGAATTTTACCGCAAGGATTTTGGGGGAATGTTTGCTTATGTAGCCAATAGAATTCCTGAAATTACGGAAGATTTATACAAAATTGACGACGCCATGAAAGCCGGTTTTGGTTGGGAAAATGGACCGTTCGAGATTTGGGATGCGGTTGGAATAGAAAAAGGGATTGAATTAATGAAAGCGGAAGGAAAAGAACCGGCTGCTTGGGTAACAGAAATGTTGGCTTCTGGAAATAAATCGTTCTATTCTGTGAAAGAAGGGTCGACGTATTATTACGACATTGGGTCAAAATCACAAAAGAAAATCCCGGGTCAAGATGCCTTCATTATTCTAAACAATATTCGCGAAAGCAAAAAGGTGTGGAGTAACAGTGGCGTTGTTATTGAAGATTTGGGTGACGGCATTTTAAATTTAGAGTTCCAATCTAAAATGAACACGATTGGTGGCGACGTTTTACAAGGAATAAACAAAGCCATTGATTTAGCTGAAAAAGAGTTCGGCGGACTAGTAATAGGAAATCAAGCGCCGAATTTTTCTGTGGGTGCCAATATTGGAATGATTTTCATGATGGCAGTCGAACAAGAATACGACGAATTAAACATGGCAATCAAGATGTTTCAAGACACGATGATGCGAGTGCGTTATTCTGGAATTCCTGTTGTCGTTGCTCCACATGGAATGACACTTGGAGGTGGTTGCGAAATGAGCATGCATGCCGATAAAGTGGTTGCTGCTGCAGAAACGTACATTGGATTAGTAGAATTTGGTGTTGGCGTAATTCCTGGCGGTGGCGGTTCGAAAGAAATGGCTTTGAGAGCTTCGGATTTGTTTAGAAAAAATGACGTTGAATTAAATGTTTTACAAGAATATTTCTTAACCGTTGCCATGGCAAAAGTTTCGACTTCGGCTTACGAAGCGTTTGATTTAGGCGTTTTACAACACGGAAAAGATATTGTGGTAGTGAACAAAGACCGACAATTGGCGGAAGCCAAACAACAAGCTTTATTCATGGCAAATGCAGGTTACACTCAACCCGTTAAACGAAAAGATGTAAAAGTTTTAGGGAAACAAGCCCTTGGAATGTTCCTCGTTGGAACCGACCAAATGCAAGCCGGAAACTACATTTCTGAACACGATAAGAAAATCGCTAACAAACTGGCATATGTAATGGCAGGTGGTGATTTGTCGGAAGCAACGATGGTAACGGAACAATATTTATTGGATTTAGAAAGAGAAGCGTTCTTATCGTTATGCACGGAAAGAAAAACGCTAGAGCGAATTCAACATATGCTAACTACAGGTAAGCCACTTCGTAATTAAAAAACAAGCAACACAGATTTAAGAAATTCTAAAAATTATTAAAATTTCTCTAATTTCTTAAATCTATGTTCCAAAAAAATATTCACAATGAAAACAGCATATATAGTAAAAGCCTACCGAACCGCGGTAGGAAAAGCTCCAAAAGGAGTGTTCAGATTTAAACGACCTGATGAATTAGCGGCAGAAACCATTCAGTATTTATTGAATGAAGTACCGCAACTGGACAAACATCGCATTGATGATGTAATGGTTGGAAACGCCATGCCGGAAGCGGAACAAGGTTTAAACATGGGAAGGTTAATTTCCTTAATGGGATTAAAAATCGAAGATGTTCCTGGTGTTACAGTAAATCGTTATTGTGCTTCGGGAATTGAGACCATTGCAATGGCGACGGCAAAAATCCAATCGGGAATGTCAGATTGTATCATTGCTGGTGGAGCCGAAAGCATGAGTTTTATTCCAATGGGAGGTTACAAACCAACACCTGACTACGCTGTTGCAAAAGAAGGAAACGAAGATTACTACTGGGGAATGGGATTAACTGCGGAAGCGGTTGCCAAGAAATATAACGTTTCTCGTGAAGACCAAGATTTGTTTTCTTTTAATTCACATCAGAAAGCTTTGAAAGCGCAAGCGGAAGGAAAATTTGACAAGCAAATCGTTCCAATTACGGTCAACCAAACTTACGTAGATGAAAATGGCAAGAAAGCTACAAAATCGTATGTGGTAACTAAAGATGAAGGCCCGAGAGCCGATACTTCTTTAGAAGTTTTGGCAAAATTGAGACCAGTATTTGCAGCTGATGGAAGTGTAACGGCAGGTTCATCATCGCAAATGAGTGATGGTGCTTCTTTCGTGCTTGTAATGTCGGAAGATATGGTGAAGGAATTAAATTTGGAACCTATCGCAAGAATGGTAAGTTATGCAGCTGCAGGTGTAGAACCAAGATTAATGGGAATTGGACCCATGAAAGCCGTTCCGAAAGCTTTAACAAAAGCAGGATTAACTTTAAACGACATCGATTTAATTGAATTAAATGAGGCGTTTGCTTCTCAATCATTAGCAGTAATTCGTGAATTAGGTTTAAATCCGGATATCGTAAATGTAAATGGTGGTGCAATTGCACTTGGTCATCCATTAGGTTGTACCGGAGCGAAATTATCGACTCAATTGTTTGATGAAATGAAACGCAGAGGAAATAAATACGGAATCGTAACCATGTGTGTTGGAACAGGTCAAGGTGCAGCGGGAGTTTATGAGGTACTGTAATTAAAAGAAGCAACACAGATTGTAGATATTACTAAAATCTTTTGAAATTTCTCTAATTTCTTAAATCTGTGTTCCAAAATATTAAAAGTAAAAAAAATAAAAAATGGCTGATACAATCGAAAAACAAGTAACACGAGGCGGTCAATTTCTCGTGAAAGAAACAAAATGCGAAGACATCTTTACTCCCGAAGATTTTTCTGAGGAGCAATTGATGATGAAACAAATGGTAAAGGAATTTGTGGACAAAGAAATTTGGCCCAACAAAAGCCGGTTTGAAAATAGAGATTTTGCATTCACAGAAGAATGTATGAAAAAAGCAGGCGATTTAGGTTTGCTAGGTGTTGCGGTTCCAGAAGCTTACGGAGGATTGGGAATGGGATTCGTTTCTACGATGTTGGTTTGTGATTACATTTCAGGTGCTACAGGTTCGTTTTCTACGGCTTTTGGAGCACATACTGGAATTGGAACGATGCCAATTACTCTTTACGGAACAGAAGAACAAAAGCAAAAATACGTTCCTAAATTAGCTTCAGGCGAATGGTTTGGAGCCTATTGCTTGACTGAACCTGGAGCAGGATCGGATGCGAATTCTGGAAAAACAAAAGCAGTTTTATCAGAAGATGGAAAAAACTATTTGATTACTGGTCAAAAAATGTGGATTTCAAATGCAGGTTTCTGTAGTTTATTCATCGTTTTCGCTCGAATTGGCGATGATAAAAACATTACAGGTTTCATCGTAGAAAATGATTCTGCAAACGGAATTTCAATGAATGAAGAAGAGCACAAATTAGGAATTCGTGCCTCTTCTACCCGTCAAGTATTTTTCACGGATACGATAGTGCCTGTTGAAAACATGCTTTCAGAAAGAGGAAATGGATTCAAAATTGCCATGAATGCTTTAAATGTGGGTCGGATTAAACTAGGTGCCGCTTGTCTAGACGCTCAACGTCGTGTTGCCACGGAATCTATTAAATACGCAAACGAACGTGTTCAATTTAATACGGCTATTGCCAATTTTGGAGCGATTCGTTCTAAACTTGCAGAAATGGCAACTTCATGTTATGCAGGAGAAAGCGCTTCGTACCGTGCGGCAAAAGCGATCGAAGACCGCATTGAAGCTCGTGTAGCAGAAGGAGTTTCGCATCAAGAAGCAGAATTAAAAGGTGTGGAAGAATTCGCAATTGAGTGCTCTATTTTAAAAGTAGCGATTTCAGAAGACATTCAGAATTGTGCCGATGAAGGAATTCAAGTTTTCGGCGGAATGGGATTTTCAGAAGACACTCCTATGGAAAGTGCATGGCGTGATGCGAGAATTGCAAGAATTTACGAAGGTACAAATGAGATCAATAGAATGCTTTCAGTAGGAATGCTCGTTAAAAAAGCAATGAAAGGCCACGTTGATTTATTAGGTCCCGCAACAAAAGTAGGCGAAGAATTAATGGGAATTCCTGACTTTGATATGCCGGATTATTCTGAATTATTTTCAGAAGAAAAAGCGATGGTTGCTAAATTAAAGAAAGTGTTCTTAATGGTTGCGGGTTCCGCGGTTCAAAAATATGGACCTGATCTAGATGAACACCAACAATTATTAATGGCTGCTGCAGATATTTTAATTGAAATTTACATGGCTGAATCGACGATCTTGAGAACGGAGAAATTAGCTAAATCAAAAGGTCAGGAAAACATCAAAGAGCAAATTGCAATGGCTCAATTGTACCTGTACCAAGCCGTAGATATTATTAATACAAAAGGAAAAGAAGGTATTGCTTCGTTTTCTGAAGGAGACGAACAACGCATGATGCTGATGGGTTTACGTCGATTTACGAAATACAATACGTTGCCAAATTTAGTTGCTTTACGTGAAATCATCGCCTCTAAGTTAGTGGCAGAAAATGAATATTGCTTTTAAGTTAATATAGTTTTTAGTTTGTTAAAAAAATAGCCGTTGATTTCTCAACGGCTATTTTGATTATATGAACTTCTAAATAATATTTAGCGAACAATTAATTTTTTATTTATTTGCTGTTCTCCTATTTGGACTTTTACAAAATAAACGCCTGCTGGAACATTTAGATGAATGCGTTCGTTAGTTGTAAAATTTTTCTGAAGTACAATCTGTCCCGAAATATTCGATAATTCAACCGCGCCACTTTCGTTTGTACCTGAAATCATAAAATAATTGGTGGCTGGATTTGGATAAACCATCAATTTTAAATCAGAATTTGCAGAAGTAGATAAATTGGAATACCAAGTTTCACCTGCATTCGCACCCCAAATATAATCAGCCAATAACGGATAATCAATAAATGGATTCCGATTCACTTGCCACGTATATATATAGTTATTACGGTTCATTTCAAAATCATCTGCAGGATCTTGCATGTTCCAAGTCAGCAACGTCGCTAAATCTCCCAATTCTCCTACCGTTGTATCAGCAGGATTTCCATTCACCACATCTAATGCATTGTAACGAACACTCATGTAAAATACCGCACGAGCTACATCTCCTTTCCAACTTCCTTGATTGCCACTAAATCCGTTGTAATCTCCTAAACCAAAATCCTTATTATTTCTAGTGCTATTCTCAGTTGCATCTTCCGCTCTTAAATGATGAGCATCCGCATGACCATGAACTAAAACATCGGCACTTGTAGCTTCCCAAACATTAATTCCATCAGGAGTATCAGCGGTTCCATTTGTAAATCCACCACGCGATTGTGGGTAAATATGTTCTCTATTCCACTTTCCTACTCCATTTCCGGTCGTTTGAATTAACAATTTTGAACGCGGAATTTCTTTGTACATCAACCATACTTCATTTCCGTTCAACGGATTTTGATCAGCCGTTTTTAAAATAGTATTTACGTCACCATAATTATGAGCGTGAACAACTGCAGGATTTGCAATTATATCTTGAATCGCTTGTTTCAAAACAGCACCTGACTTGCCTTCAAGCGAACTGTAATAATCAGATGGAGCCGTTGAAGTTACGATACCAAAAGTGGGATTTAACGGTGTTCCCCAAGGTGCCACAAAATAGTCATTGTCAATAATTTCAATTCTAATATTGTCGTTCATTCGGACATATCCTTGTGGCAAGGTGCCAAATTTTATTTTCATCACCTCATCACCTTCATCCTCTGTATCATCAATAACGCTGATCGTTGTAGTAAAAGTTGATTGTCCTTGCGGAATAACTACAGTTGTATTTCCTGTAAAATCATTCGTATTAAAACTAGAATTATTCAGCGTAAAAGTGAAAGTTAAATCAGCGTTTGTGACCGTTTGTGTCGTAAATGTTATCGGAATAACGTCTCCTTCATTATATTGAACCGCAACCGTAGAAATCGTTATCCCATTAAAAATAATACCACTCCCATCATTTGGAACACCGGGCGTTGGAAATTTAGTTTCATACGTTCCATCGTTTTTTCGTTGAATGGACTGAGTTGCTTGTTGTCCATTTTCAGCCTCATTATATTGCACAGTCAAATTTAAAAGCGCCATCAATTCCACCGCATCTGCATCATCGGTATCGTAAGCAATGGCATGAATTAAATTTGTCGTCGTTGCCAAAGTTCCGTCGGGAAAATCTTCAAAACTTCCAGTGTAAATTGCGATTGCATCGGCTCCATTCTGCAATAAATTATCGCCAAATGTTCGCGCTGGAGCAGGAGAAACGTCGTTACTACCAATCAACACCAAGCCATTTGCATCAGTCGTCAAGCCGTTTAAGCTCATGGTGAAATAACTTTTTAGAGCCGTATTTGAACCTGAGTTTGGATTGCCGTTGAAACAAACCAAAACATAACCGTCAAGCGAAAAATTAGGAGTTTGCGTTTTTAATTCAACGAATTCCATATTGTCGATCGAAGGAGTGTCAGAATCAATTTCGTTGATGACAAGAACCTGGCTGTAAGTTGCAAAACTGCAGATTAAACTTAAAAAGAGAAAGTAATTTTTGATCATTATAATATGTTTTTGTTACAAATTTAAACATTTAATTACTTTCAATACGTTAAAAAAAACATTCCTAACATTTTAGTAATCTATAATTTCGCACAATAGCTTTTTAAAAGAGACTTGATTTCTGGTATGCAACTTCGTGCAAAACTTTTAAATAGAAACAAATAAACCTCCCTAGAAATTTTCTACTTTTGCAACATCAAACTTAACAAAGAAAATATGCTTATTATTGGAATTGCGGGCGGAACGGGTAGCGGAAAAACGACCGTGGTACAACAGATCATGAATGAACTTCCCCAAGCAGAAGTAGGAATTATTTCTCAAGACTCGTACTACAAAGAGAATAATAATTTGTCTTTTGACGAAAGAGCCTTGATCAATTTCGATCACCCAAGAGCTATTGATTTTGATTTATTAAGAGAACATCTGACCGAATTGAAAAGTGGAAACACCATTAACCAACCCGTTTATTCATTCGTAACCCACAACCGAACGGAAGACACCATCATCACGCATCCGCGAAAAGTAATGATTGTAGAAGGAATTTTAATCCTTGCTAATCCTGAATTACGGGACATGTTTGACATCAAAATTTACGTGCATGCTGATTCAGACGAACGACTGATTCGCCGACTGAAACGGGACATTGCCGAACGAGGACGCGACATGACTGAGGTTTTGAATCGGTACCAGCATACCTTAAAACCCATGCACGAACAATTCATCGAACCTACAAAAGCCTTTGCAGATATCATCATTCCCAACGACAAATACAACACCGTTGCCATTGATGTCGTTCGTGCGGTAATAAACCAACGAATTCTCTAAAAAATTCCTTATTTTTATACTCAATATTTTTTGGAGCCAGTTCCTGCTATACGTTGCAATCTTTATTTTCCGAACCCCGGAAAATAAAGGATTTCCACTGCTATCAGGGCTATGAATTCCCGTACACCATGAAAAATCCGCTTAAAAAACTGACCGAAAAAAATCCTGTACTCAAATTTCTGAGCAACAAGTACTTTTTGGTTTTAGTATTTTTCGTAGTTTGGATGTTGTTTCTAGATAACTATTCTTACATCGACCACCGTTTCTTGAACAAGGAAATCGATGAGTTGGAAACCAATAAAGAATATTACCAAAACGAAATTAACAAGGATAAAAAAAACATCAAAACACTGAAAAATCCGCATCAAATCGAAAAATATGCCCGCGAAAAATATTACATGAAAAAAGATAGTGAAGACATCTATATCATCGAATATGAAACTGATACTATAAAGTAGTATGTATTTATCAAGAGAGAAATTTTTCAAATTCGCCGACTGATAAAGATGAAGGAGCAACAAAATTTGATAAAATAAAACATAAAAAGCCTAAGCTTCTTGCTAAAAGCCAACCGCTAAATAAAAAAATAAAATGTCTGAAAAACTTTTTACCGATTTTGAACACATCAGCTCCAAACAGTGGAAACAACAAATTCAGTACGACCTCAAAGGTGCCGACTATAACGAAACCTTGGTTTGGGAAAGCCCGGAAGGCATCAAGATAAAACCATTTTATCACGCCGACGAAACGCCTGAACCTTTGTACGCAAGCACTAAAAACGAATCATTCAAGATTTGTCAAAATATTTTTGTTTTCGACGTAGAAAAATCAGTACGACGCAGTTTGGAAACTTTACAAAGAGGTGCTGAAAGTTTGCGTTTTACAATTCAAGACGCAACTATTGATGTGGCAAAATTACTCGAAACTTTACCCTTAGGGAATACAGTCGTTTACTTTAATTTAGAATTTCTAAATGTAGAATTTGTTCAGAAACTAAACGATATTGCCAAAAAAAGAAACGCTACTTTTTATATTCAGCTGGACCCAATCAATCAATTGTCGAAAGACGGAAATTGGTTTACCGACTTAAATTCGGATTTTGATTTATTAAACCAAATTAAATCAACTTGCACGTCTGTAAATTTCCTGTCGATTGACGGAACATTGTATCAAAATGCTGGTGCTACAATGGTGCAGCAAATTGCATATTTCGCTTCGCATGCTACAGAATATTTCAATAGAATTCCAGATCTATCAGGTACAATTGTTGTTGAAGTTGCCGTAGGCTCTCATTACTTTTTTGAAATTGCAAAAATTCGTGCTTTACGATTGGTTCTAGAATCAGTTGCGGCAGCATTTAATCCTGAATTAAAATTCCATATTTTAACGACTCCATCCAAACGAAATAAAACACTTTACGATTATAATGTCAACTTGCTTCGTACTACTACAGAATGCATGAGTGCGATTTTAGGCGAAAGCGACGCTGTTGCTAATTTACCTTATGATGCTTTATATCATAAAGAAAATGAATTTGGCGATCGAATCGCTCGTAATCAATTGTTGGTTTTAAAGCATGAAAGTTACTTTGACAAAGTCAACAATCCAGCTGATGGCGCTTATTATATTGAAAACATTACACAACAAATGGCAGAGAAAGCCTTATTACTTCTCAAAGAAATTGACGCTGCTGGTGGTTTTATCACGCAACTAATTGAAGGAACGATTCAAAAGAAGATTCAGGAAAGCGCTGCAAAAGAACAAGATCTATTCGACTCCGGAAAAGAAGTGTTATTAGGTACAAACAAATACCCAAATAAAGACGACCGAATGAGTCACGACTTGGAATTATTTCCTTTTGTAAAAACCAAACCTCGAAAAACATTGATTACACCAATCATCGAAAAACGATTGGCTGAAAAAATTGAAAAAGAACGTTTGGATAATGAAAAATAAAGAGACCATGAATCGCAAAGACCTCCAAAATATCACCTTAAAAAAACAGACAGATAACGAGATTAGTTCAAATGAACAATCTTCTTTTCTAACTGCTGAAAATATCGAAGTTAAATCGAATTACACCAAAGCCGATATTGAGAATTTAGAGCACATTGGTTTTGGAGCAGGAATTGCCCCAAACTTACGTGGCCCATATTCAACAATGTACGTTCGTCGTCCTTGGACGATTAGGCAATACGCTGGATTTTCAACGGCACAAGAAAGTAATGCTTTTTACCGTAGAAATTTAGCTGCAGGACAAAAAGGACTTTCAATTGCTTTTGATTTGCCAACGCACCGCGGTTATGATTCAGATCACGAACGGGTTGTAGGCGATGTTGGAAAAGCGGGTGTTGCAATCGACTCTGTGGAAGACATGAAAATGTTGTTTGACCAAATTCCACTAGATGAAATGTCGGTTTCAATGACTATGAATGGAGCCGTTTTACCTATTATGGCTTTTTATATCGTTGCTGCAGAAGAACAAGGTGTTTTGCCAAAGTTACTTTCGGGAACGATTCAGAACGATATTCTAAAAGAGTTCATGGTTCGGAATACGTACATCTATCCGCCTACTCCATCCATGAAAATTATCGCTGATATTTTTGAATATACGAGTCGAAATATGCCGAAATTCAATTCGATTTCTATTTCAGGATACCACATGCAAGAAGCTGGAGCAACTGCTGATATTGAGTTGGCCTACACTTTAGCAGACGGATTAGAATATATCAGAACGGGACTTTCGACAGGAATGAAAATTGATGAATTCGCTCCAAGACTTTCCTTTTTCTGGGCAATTGGAATGAATCATTTTATGGAAATTGCCAAAATGAGAGCCGGAAGAATGATTTGGGCAAAACTTTTAAAGCAATTTAATCCGCAAGATGAAAAATCGTTAGCCTTAAGAACGCATTGTCAAACTTCGGGTTGGAGTTTAACTGAACAAGATCCTTTTAATAATGTAGCGCGAACTACAATCGAAGCAGCGGCGGCAGCTTTTGGTGGAACGCAATCTTTGCACACCAATGCATTGGATGAAGCGATTGCTTTGCCAACTGATTTCTCTGCTCGAATTGCCCGAAATACACAAATATTTTTACAAGAAGAAACCAAGATAACCAAAACCGTTGACCCTTGGGCTGGAAGTTATTATGTAGAACAATTGACAAATGAAATTGCGCAAAACGCTTGGAAACTAATTGAAGAAGTAGAAGAATTAGGCGGGATGACCAAAGCAATTGAAGCTGGAATTCCGAAGTTGCGTATTGAAGAAGCGGCGGCGAGAAAGCAAGCGCGTATTGACAGTAATCAAGATATTATTGTTGGAATCAACCAATATCGTTTAGCGAAAGAAGATCCGTTGCATATTTTGGATGTGGACAATCAGATGGTTCGCAAGCAACAACTGGAAAGTTTAGCTGCAATTAAAGTTTCTCGAAATACAGAAGCTGTCAAAGAAAATCTTGATGCACTTACAGAATGTGCTAAAACGGGTAAAGGAAATTTATTAGAATTAGCCGTGACTGCCGCAAGAAACCGAGCGACTCTTGGCGAAATTAGCGATGCATTAGAATTGGTTTTCGGAAGATATAAAGCACAAATTAAATCGTTTAGTGGCGTGTATAGTAAAGAAATTAAGAACAACGAAAGCTTCGAATTGGCAAAACAAAAAGCGAATGAATTTGCCGAACTAGAAGGCAGACGACCTCGAATTATGATTGCAAAAATGGGTCAAGATGGTCACGATCGTGGTGCAAAAGTAGTTGCAACCGGTTATGCTGACGTAGGTTTTGACGTGGATATAGGTCCGCTTTTTCAAACCCCAGCCGAAGCTGCAAAACAAGCGGTTGAAAACGACGTGCATATTTTAGGCGTTTCCTCCTTAGCTGCTGGACATAAAACGTTAGTTCCACAAGTGATTGAAGAATTAAAGAAATACGGTAGAGAAGATATTATGGTTATTGTAGGTGGCGTGATTCCTGCTCAAGATTATCAATATTTATTTGATGCCGGTGCGGTTGCGGTTTTTGGTCCTGGTACTAAAATTAGTGAAGCAGCGATTAAGATTTTGGATATTTTGATTGATGGTTTTAAAGAATAACCCGTATTATAAATAATAAAAACTAAACAAAAAAACCACCAATTGGTGGTTTTTTTGTTTAGTTCTATTTCTAATTTTCTACAAATTAAAAGAAGCACCAAAGTGAACAACAAATTGGTTGTTATAATGTTCAAATCCTCTAACTTGTGAGTCGTAACGTGCTAAAGGAGCAAAAGTCTCCGCATATAAACCGAAACCGTCTGTAAAGAAATAACGAAATCCTAAATGTGCTCCGAAATTTCTAGTTCCTAAATTTAAACCCGGATAAAGATCCATTTTTGGACTTAAACCTAATACATTTCCAATGTTAGCATTGAAACGCACCTTAGCATCTGCTCGATCTTCAAAACTAGCCGAACGCGTGTCGATGTCTTTAGCGTCCAATAAGTAAGTAGCTACAAAACCGAAAGACATATTTTCTCCCAATCCGAAATCAACGGTAGATGTAATTCCAGTTCCACCATTTTGAAGGTTTAAACCAACTTGAAATTTAGTATCGCCTTTACCTTGAAATGCTTGTGCATTTGATATCTGAACTGTAGCAAATACAGCAAGTAATAGTAAAATTTTTTTCATAATTTTTTATTTTTTAAAGTGGTACAAATATAAGATTATCTTGTGTTCCAATCGAATAAATCGCACTTATATCTTAATAACACTTATTTTAAAATGCGGTTAGTTGGAAGCGTCAGATACCAACTATAGTGGAGATTGATATTCGTTTTACAATTTCACTATTTTGGAAAAAAATAATTCCTCTTCGACACTGATTTTTAAAATATAGATTCCCGAGCTTAAATCGTTAGTATTCATTTGAAATGAAGTGCACTTATTTAATTCTTTCGTTACCAATTTAGTTCCTTTATTATCGTAAATAACTGCAATACCATTTTCAATTAAGCGATTAAAGTTAACTGTAAAATAGTCCGAAGCGGGATTAGGAAAAATGAGCAACTTGCGTTCTAACGCTAAATTGTTTGTATTCAAAACAGAAGTAACTTCGACAGATTTTGTTAAAGTATCTACTTTTCCACATTTACTGCTGGTCAAGGAAATCATATAAATACCGGGTGTTGCATACGAATGTGTTGGATTTTCCGCTGTTGAAAAATTCCCGTCGCCAAAGTCCCAATGCAAACTTTCAAATGCTGCAGTGGTATTTGTAAATGAAACCACTCCGCCTTGATTCACTTCTGTAAAATTTGGAATCGTGGGATAAACCGTAAAATCCCAAATTGACAATTGATTGAATACAACGTTTTTTACAGCTAACTTTATACTATTGGCATCATTTTCACTTAAAGTAAAATTCCATGAAATTAAAGTTGGATCTTTCTTGTAAATCACAGTATACAAAGTACAAGCCGCAGCATACGAGCCGGCGGCGGAAGGATGTGAAGCATCGCTTGCATATAAATTTAAACTTGGATTATTCATCCGAAGGTAACGCCAAACTGCACCTCCGGGAGCTACTTCTGCGTCATTATTTTGTGCCATAAATAAATAAGATGCTTGAATTGCATCGTCCATTCCTTCATAGGTGCAGGTCCACGGAATAAACGGACACAGACTTGGATCGCCACTTTCCCTTCCCCACGTCATGTAAAATAAGGGTTGGCTGCATTCGTTATTTTGCCTTACGGAATTGCTTAAAGTTTCAGCAAATGGATATACTTCACTCATTTTCTGAGTTTCGCTTAAAGCTATTTCCTGACTTTGAGCCTGCAGCACGACATAATCCCAAGTATTGGAATTAATCTTACTTAAAGTGGTTGCATCAGTTGCGTGATTCATAAAACGATAACCACCTGGAATATTTGAATCAAAAGTCAAAACATCACCTGTGCTATTTGCCATGTTTTGCACCAGTGACGGAACATCATTTACAGCGGTATAACTGTTTCCTAAAAAAAGCACTTTCTTAGTAATTTGCCCATGGCAAAGAAAAGGGAATACCAATACAAACAAGATGAAATATAAGAAGTGTTTCATAGTCTACTCGTCTGTTTTTAAATCTGCTCTTGGTATTTGAATAAAAAAGGTCGTTCCGATACCTGCTTCACTTTCAAACCAAATTTTACCTTTATTTTGCTCAACCATATCTTTGCAAAGCACTAATCCAATGTGGTGTCCTTTCTCGCCAGAAGTTCCTTGACTGATCGTATGTTCCAGTTTGAAAATTTTCTTTTGTTCTTCGACAGGAATTCCAATTCCTGAGTCTTTAATTGTGATCACCACATTTTTATCAATGATTTCACTTTTCAAAATAATTGAATCTCCCTTTTCACAAAATTTAATACTGTTAGAAAGTAAATTACGCAGCACTACATTCAGCATGTTTTTATCCGCAAAAACAGTTGCAGATTCGTAAATATGATTTTCAATCTGTAATTCTTTATCTACAATTTGCGTGTTCAGAATTTTCAAATTACGTTCGGCTAATACCCGAATTAAGAACACTTCAGGATTAACAATCATACCTTCCAATTGGCTTTTTGACCATTCCAGCAAGTTGTCAAGAAAGTCAGCCGTATTAAAAATATTTTCTTCTAATTTTTTCAACAACATGTTCATTTCTTCTTGCGTCAAATGTCCGCTGAAATACGAATTGAATAACATCTTTAAAGTGGCAATCGGACTTCGTAGATCATGAGAAACGATGGAGAAAAATTTATTTTTTACGCTGTTTATTCGCTCAAGCTCTATCTTCTGTTGATTTGTCAATTCATTTTGAACATGAAGCTCTTCATTCAAATTTTCTAATTCTGAATTAATCGCACTGATCTCCGTTTTCTGTTGTTGCAAAAGCAGGTTGATTTTATTTTTTTGCCTGATCTTTCTCAAATAAAGGAACAACAGTATCAAAAAAATCAATAACAGCGAACTGATGATAATGATTGCCTTTTGGTAGCTTACGTTTTTGGTGGAGATGACTTCATTATTTTTTTCTAACGTAGTATTCTCGGTTCGCATTCGTTGAAAATCAGAGAATATAAATTCGTTTTTAATTTTCTCAATATCAAGACTATCGTTCAATGCGATCACTTCCGTCTGGTATTCAAACGCTTTTTTAAAATCTTTCTTAATTTTTTTAATTTCTATTAGTTCGTCTAATGATCGAATGACAAGACCTTTAGAATTAACTTCTTTCGCTTTCTTATAAGCTAAGTTTGCACTCTTCAATCCATTTTCAATATCTCTTTCTGATACAAATACGCGAGTCAAAGTAATTAAAGCAACGGCTTCTTGGTACTTATTATCTAAAATTTTATTGTTGTCAATGGCAATTTTTAATGCTCTTTTAGCTTCCACGTATTGACCTTTTTTTAAATACAATTCACCCAAACCATAGTTAGCCAATGCAATACCATTTACATCACCTAATTTCTCGCGAATCGACAAGCTTTTTTCATAGTATTTATAAGCGTCCGCATCTTTATTTAGAGCTCGACTTGAATTTCCTAAAATATAATTACCATAAGCGATACCCGACTCATCTTTCATTTTTTCAAAACTTTCTAAAGCTTGTCGAAAATAAATTTCCGCTATTTTATATTCTTCCAAGTCAAAATAAAGGGAACCTAAATTTATGTATGTTTGATTTAAACCCTTTTGATGGTTCAGCTTTTTGAAAATTTTAAGTGCTAATTCATAATTTTTTATTGCTTCTTGTGGATTGTCTAACCGATCAAAAGTATATCCAATTCCTACATAAGCGCGTGCTTCTTGACTTGGTATTTTCTTTTCAATTGCAAGGCGTAAACCTTTAGTAAAGTAATACATCGAACTATCATAATTGGTTTTGATTCCATGGACCATCGCCATATCTAAATAGGCCAAAGGAATTATAGAGTCAATTTTATACTTTTCTGAGATATCACGCATTTGCTTTGCATAGATATATTTCTTGTCAGGGTCAATAGACGTTAAGTTTTGAGAAAGACCCCGTAAAATAGGAATTTTCTTTAAAGGTGTTTTCTCTTTTTCTAATGCAATGACAAGACTGTCTATTACTATATTTTGCGCAAAAACTGCCAAATTAGCAATTACTAAAAAAGTAGCTGTAATAAGGAATCGTTTAGTAATAAATGGATTAGACATACAAATGAAGGCTTATGATTAAATTTAGTCAATAGAACTCAGAAAATTTCAAAAAATACGGATGCAATTTTGTTAAAGGTACCAAAAATATGTTTTTATTATGAAAATAATTAAAGTCAAATCTTTTTTTATTACTATTTTCTATGGTAAATTACGTCAGTTATAATTATTCAAATAAAATTTAAAAACATACTATGGATTTCACTAAAAAAATGCTTCGCGACAATGCACTTGCAGACAAAGTTATTGTAGTAACAGGCGGCGGAAGTGGTTTGGGAAAAGCAATGACGAAATATTTTATGGAATTAGGAGCAAAAGTGGCCATCACTTCGCGCGATTTAGAAAAACTTAAAAATACTGCCAAGGAATTAGAAACAGAAACAGGCGGAATTTGCCTACCCTTGCAATGCGACGTACGTCATTACGACCAAGTGGAAGCGATGTTGCAAGCCACTTTAAAAGAATTTGGCAAAGTTGACGTGTTACTAAATAATGCAGCGGGAAATTTCATTGCTCCAACCGAACGTCTTTCTGCAAACGCATTTGATACCATTATTGATATTGTTTTGAAAGGTTCAAAAAACTGTACACTTGCTTTTGGAAAACATTGGATCGATTCAAAACAAGAAAGTTCTACCATTTTAAATATTGTAACTACGTATGCTTGGACAGGTTCTGCTTACGTCGTACCAAGTGCAACGGCAAAAGCAGGAGTTCTTGCCATGACACGGAGTTTAGCAGTTGAATGGGCCAAATACGGAATTCGTTCCAATGCCATTGCTCCAGGACCATTTCCTACAAAAGGCGCTTGGGACCGATTATTACCTGGAGATCTAGCAGAAAAATTTGACATGGCTAAAAAAGTGCCATTAAAACGCGTGGGCGATCACCAAGAATTAGCCAATCTAGCTGCGTATTTAGTTTCTGATTTTTCAGCATACATGAATGGTGAAGTAGTAACAATTGACGGTGGTGAATGGCTTAAAGGCGCTGGACAATTTAATTTATTAGAAGCCATTCCCGAAGAAATGTGGGACCATCTTGAGGCTCTGATTAAAGCAAAAAAGAATAAATAACAGCGTTATTTTATCACTGAAATCAAAACAAAAAGCCAACAGCGTAATTATGAACAAAGTAATTCACGCTGTTTTTTTGTTGATAAATAGATTTCTTAAACCCATAAATAATTGTATTTTTACGCTTCAAAATTCTATACAGTAAATGGGGAAAATAATAGCGATTGCCAATCAAAAAGGCGGTGTTGGAAAAACAACAACATCAGTCAATTTAGCGGCGTCATTGGGTGTTTTAGAAAAAAAAGTACTACTTATTGATGCTGACCCTCAAGCGAATGCAAGTTCAGGGTTGGGAATCGACATTGAAACCATTGAAATAGGAACGTATCAAATAATTGAACACAGTCACACGCCTAAAGAAGCAATTATCAAATGTTCGGCACCAAATGTGGATATCATTCCAGCTCATATTGACCTTGTCGCCATCGAAATTGAATTGGTAGACAAAGAAAATAGAGAATACATGCTGAAAGAAGCATTGGCATCCGTTAAAGATGATTACGATTACATCATTATTGATTGTGCTCCCTCTTTAGGATTATTAACGTTGAATGCGTTAACAGCGGCAGATTCTGTAGTAATTCCCATTCAATGCGAATATTTTGCATTGGAAGGTTTGGGGAAATTATTGAATACCATTAAAAGTGTTCAAAAAATACACAACCCAGATTTAGACATTGAAGGTTTACTTTTAACCATGTTTGATTCCCGTTTGCGACTTTCAAACCAAGTAGTAGAAGAAGTTCAAAAACACTTTAACGATATGGTTTTTGACACCATCATTCAACGAAATGTCAAATTAAGTGAAGCACCAAGTTTTGGCGAAAGCATCATTAACTTTGACGCCACAAGTAAAGGAGCGGCAAATTATTTAAGTTTAGCGCACGAAATCATCAAGAAAAATAGTTAGTTCATTCCATGGCAAAAGCGATAAAAAAACAAGCATTAGGAAGAGGTTTATCTGCCTTATTGAAAGATCCCGACAACGACATTAAATCCGTTGACGATAAAAATGCGGATAAAGTGGTAGGAAATATCATCGAGCTTGAACTTGATGCCATAGAAATCAATCCGTTTCAGCCGCGAAGTAATTTTAACGAAGAATCGTTACGAGAATTAGCGACTTCCATTAAAGAACTTGGTGTGATTCAACCGATTACCGTTCGGAAAATGGAGTTCAATAAATTCCAATTGATCTCAGGAGAACGCCGTTTACGTGCTTCAAAACTTGCAGGTCTAACTGTTATTCCCGCTTACATTCGAATTGCAAACGACAACGAGTCGTTAGTAATGGCTTTGGTAGAAAACATACAACGTCATGATCTAGATCCAATAGAAATTGCACTTTCGTACCAACGTTTGATTGACGAAATTCAATTGACTCAAGAACAAATGAGTGATCGCGTAGGAAAAAAACGTTCTACGATTACCAATTACCTGAGATTGTTAAAGCTAGATCCGATTATTCAAACCGGTATTCGAGATGGATTTATCTCGATGGGCCACGGTCGTGCAATCATCAGCATCGAAGATTTAGATATTCAAACTGATATTTACCAAAAGATTTTAAGCGAAAATTTATCCGTTCGTGAAACAGAAGCCTTTGTTAAGAATTACCAAGAAAGCTTAAAACCAAAACCTGTTTCAAAAGCAAAAACTACCGGTTTTGACGTAGAAGATGCCGAGAAAAAAGCCATGACCAATTATTTCGGTACCAAAGTCGACGTAAAAGTGGCAGGAAATGGAAAAGGAAAAATTACCATTCCGTTTCATTCTGAAGAAGAGTTTAAACGCATTCTAAAATTAATTCAAAATTAGTGAAAGCGTTTATCCACATAGTATTGTTGACTTTCAGCATCGGAATTTCTGCTGTTTATTCGCAAACGAAAACGGACGAACTGCAGATTGTTGCAGATACAATTATCCGAAAACCTATTGATCCACTTGCTCCAGCTCGAGCGGCTTTTTATTCTGCCATCGTTCCGGGATTGGGTCAGGCCTACACTAAAAAATATTGGAAAATTCCAATCGTTTACGGTGCACTTGGAACGGGTATTTATTTTTATTCTACAAATAACAGCGAATACCACCGGTATCGGGATGCTTATAAACAACGTTTGAAAGGCTTGGACGATGAATTCAAAGGGCAATACAACGACCAAACCTTAATTAATGCACAACGAAGTTTTCAGCGCAATCGCGATTTATCACTAATTATTACTGTTGGTTTATACGTTTTAAATATTGTGGATGCCAATGTCAGTGCCCATTTACAACAATTTAATGTAGACGACGACTTATCCTTCCGACCTGAAATTTATCCAACGGACATCAATCAAATACAAAACGTAGGTTTGTCAATGACCTACAAGTTTTAATATTTTTCAAACTAGTATTCTATGAAAATAGCGCTTTTAGGTTACGGCAAAATGGGACAAGTCATTGAACGAATTGCGTTAGAACGCGGCCACGAAATTGTCTTGAAAAAATCTAGAAATGCAAGTTTTGAAGGCCTGCAAAAGGCAGATGTAGCTATTGATTTCAGTATTCCAAATGCGGCTGTCGATAATATTTCGACTTGTTTAGAAAATGGAATTCCTGTCATTTCTGGAACTACAGGTTGGTTAGCACATTATCCAAAAATGGCGCAACTTTGTGAAGAAAAAAAAGGAGCTTTCATCTATGGTTCAAATTTCAGTTTAGGTGTAAACATTTTCTTTGAGTTGAATACTTATTTAGCGAAAATCATGTCTCAGTTTACACAATATTCGACTTCGATCGAAGAAATTCATCATGTCCAAAAATTAGATGCTCCAAGTGGAACCGCAATAACGTTAGCAGAAAGCATCATAAATAATTCGGATTATTCAAGTTGGGCTTTAGACGAAGCAGAAACTTCAGATGAATTAGTAATTAAAGCAGCACGAATTCCAAATGTTCCAGGAACCCATACCATTACTTATCAATCTCCGGTTGACACGATTGAAATCAAACATGAAGCACACAGTCGAGAAGGTTTTGCCTTAGGAGCTGTTGTCGCTGCGGAATGGCTTTTGGGTAAAAAAGGCGTTTACACCATGAAGGACGTTCTGAATTTAAAATAATTTGGCAACCATTTAACAGGTGCCTTTGTAACAATAATTATACTTTTTCTACCAATTAGAAAATGCAATAAAAACACATATTATGACAATACTTCAATGGTTCATTTTCTTCTTAGTAGTGCAGGTTATTCACTATTTGGCTACTTGGAAATTATATCAGAAAGCAGGAAGAAAATCATGGGAAGCTGCAGTTCCAATTTACAATGCGATTGTTTTGATGAAAATCATTAATCGACCAACTTGGTGGACTATTTTACTTTTTATCCCAGTAATCAATTTAATTATGATTCCTGTTGTTTGGGTGGAAACCATAAGAAGTTTTGGTAAAAACACTACTTTAGATACTGTCTTAGTATTGGCAACTTTAGGTTTTTACATTTTCTATATCAATTATACGCAAGACGTAACTTACATTCCCAATAGAAGTTTGCACTCTACAAGTCAAGCGGGAGATACTGTTAGTTCTTTATTGTTTGCAATAGTTGTTGCCACATTGGTGCATACTTACGTGATGCAACCGTTTACAATTCCAACTTCTTCCTTAGAAAAGTCATTGCTTGTTGGTGATTTTTTATTCGTAAGTAAGTTTCATTATGGAGCACGAACACCAATGACTCCTATTGCCGCTCCAATGGTACATGATACTTTACCTTTGTTAAATGTAAAATCGTATACGAAATGGCCTCAATTACCTTATTTCAGATTTCCTGGTTTTCAAAAAATTGAAAGAAATGATATTGTAGTATTCAATTGGCCGGTCGATACTGTTTATCAGTTTTTTGATCGTTCAGGACGAAAAGCAGTTTTAAAACCAATTGACAAAAAATCGAATTACGTAAAACGATGTGTTGGAATTCCAGGCGATAATCTTTCAATAAAAGACGGAGCCATTTACATTAATAATGAAATTTTGGTTTTACCAGAAAGAGCAAGACCACAGTTTCATTACCAAGTTATTTTCAAAGAGCCTGCCTATTCAGCTGTTCTAGAAGAAAATAAAATGAATGAGTATTTACCTTATTATTCGATTCCAAGAACAATTTGGGACAAACCAGAAGTAAAAGCATATTTGACTAGTGGAACAAGTACTACTCATTTGGCCGAAGTGACTCGCGACAGTACAAATGTTGTCGTTCATGGAACTATTACGCAAGAAGATTACACGAAACTGGGAATGAATTATTCGCAATTAGCGGGTGAAATCAACATGACAGAAGCCTTGAAAAATAAAATTGCAACGGATCCAAGAGTTCTTTCGGTGACCAAGGTAATTAATGAGAAAGACAAAAGTGTTTTTCCACAAACAGGTGAATGGTCAATTGATAATTTTGGACCAATTCACATCCCTGCAGCAGGAAAACAAGTTGCATTAACCACCGAAAATTTACCTTTATACAAACGAATCATTGAAGTATATGAAAATAATGATTTGAAAGTAAACGGAAATCAAATTTTAATCAACGGACAAGTAGCTACGAATTATACGTTCCAACAAAACTATTATTGGATGATGGGAGACAACCGCCATCGTTCAGAAGATTCGCGTTATTGGGGATTTGTACCAGCCGATCATATTGTTGGAAAACCTGTTTTAATTTGGATGAGTTTAGACCAAAACGTGCCTTGGGGAAAAGCCTTTGACAAAATCCGTTGGGAACGCCTCTTTACCACTGTTGGAGGTGATGGCCAACCTTATTCGTACTTCAAATTTTTCTTAATTGCTTTAGTTGCTTATTTTGGAATCACTTTTTACTTGAAGAAAAAGAAGCAAAAAGCAAATTAATTACATGCTAAAATTATAAAAAACACAAAATGGACGAGCGTCTGTTTTGTGTTTTCTTTTATACTACAAATATGGAAGCGTTACTACATCCCACTTATTTTCCGTCCATCAGTAATTTTGCTGTAATGGCGCAATCAGACAAAATAGTTTTTGAAATGGAAGATAATTTCCAAAAGCAAACGAATCGGAACCGAATGTATATTTACAGTCCAAACGGCATTCAGCTATTAAATATTCCAGTAAAACATAGTAAAGACGGATTACCTCAAAAAACAAAAGACGTTAAACTAGAAACGACTTTTGATTGGCAAAAACAACACTATAAATCTTTAGAAGCAGCTTATCGAAATTCGCCTTTCTTCGAGTTTTTTGAAGACGACATCCGTCCCATTTTCGAGAAGAAACATACCTTTCTGATGGATTTGAATTTACAAACAATCGAGATTGTATCGAAATGTTTAAGAATGCCTTTTGAAATAAACAAAACCATAGAATACCTTCAAAATCCGATTGAAACTGATTATAGAAATTTGGCAGACGGAAAAAAAGACACGAATCAATTTGAGTCTTATCCACAAGTTTTTGAGGAGAAATTTGGTTTTCTAAACAACTTAAGTGTTTTAGATTTGCTTTTTAATGAGGGAAATCATGCAATTACTTATTTGAAAAATCAGCAACTATAATTACTCGGTCTTCGCTTCGCTTAAAACGGTGAATATTGGGAAATGGTCCGAATCTACTACTTCAGGAAAGTTATTGAAGTGTTTGACTTTAAATTTCTTATCGGCAAAAATGTAGTCAATTCGAGCGGGATAATATTTGAAATCGTAACTTTTACCAAAACCACTTCCCGCCTCTTCAAAACTGTCTTGTAAATCGCCACGAATGACACGATAAACATACGAAAATGCACTGTTATTCATGTCGCCACACATAATGATTGGATACGGACATTCTTTTTTATGCTCCATTAAAATCTCGGCTTGTTGTTGTTGCACTTTAAAAGCACGACTCATTCTGCGAAACATTTTTTCCGACTTTTTTTGGTCAATTCCTTGAATGTCATCATTTATTTCGCTGACTTCAGGCGTGATGCTGATGGATTGTAAATGCATGTTGTACACTCTAATCGTATCTTTTTCGCGCTTTAAATCAGCAAAAATGACATTGTTATCAGAATGAGGAAAAACAATTTCACCCGAATTTATAATTTTATAATTCGAGAAAATGGCTTGTCCTGTTTTGATTTTATTTCCCTTCGATAAAATGAATTTGTACGGAAAATAACTGTAATCAAATTCCGGTGCGAATGAAAATTCTTGAATGCAAAGAATATCCGGTTTCTTTGATTTGACGAAATCGGAAATTTCAATAGGAACGGTTTTTTTCTCCGACCATTCGAATTTATTAAACAAACGAACGTTGTAACTCATCACTTTTAAGTCGGTGATTTCAGAAGTAAATTTCGGACTTGAAAATTTATAAAACTTGTTGATAAATGTAATTCCCAATAAAAGTACCACGCCAGAAAGTAAAATTTGGCGTTTGAACTGAATTCCCCAATATATAAAATACAGCACATTTATAATCAACATCATCGGTAAAAACAAAGTCAAAACTGATAATAACGGAAATGTTTTGGGTGCCAAAAAAGGCAAGACGTAGCCGACAATGGTCAATACAGTCAACACTATATTGAGAAAAAACATCATCTTATTAAACCACGAAAGTTTCCGCATAGTTGTAGGCTGTGTATTTTATTTTCCGGCTCGAAACAAAAAATCTTTCTCTTCTTTACTTAAAGCATCGTATCCCGAAGCGCTAATTTTATCTAGAATTTCGTCGATTTGTTGTTGGGTTTTATCTTTTTTTACAATTTTACTTTCCGTTGAAATCGGTGGTGATGGATTGTAATTTTTATGCACTTTTTTAAACGGTGTCTTTTTCTTTTTCGGAATCGATTTATTAACGAAAAAGTCGATTATTTTAGTAATTCCATCAGTCAAATCAGTTCCTTTTTTTAACAAAGTCATAAACAGGTAACCAAATAAAGCACCCCCTAAATGTGCCAAATGTCCTCCCGTATTCGCCATTGGTAGCTGAATCAAATCCAACGCAATTACAATAGCGGCAATGTGCCATAATTTCACCCGACCAATAAACATCAACCGCATTTCCATATAGGGATTGTAGGTTACGGTAGCAAATAAAATCGCCATAATTGAACCCGAAGCACCAACTAATGTTGAACTTGTATTTTCAAATACAGGCAATACCAAATAACTTGCAATATAAACTAATCCAGCGAAGATTCCACCCAAAATGTATAACCCCAACAATTGTTTTTGATTGAAATACGTAATAAACAATCGCGTCGAAAAGTGCAATACAATCATGTTAAAAAACAAATGAAAAATACCCGAATGAAAAACCGCATACGTAATTAATGACCATGGTTTCCATGCCAAAGAAGACGGTAGAGAATCTAAACTTACGTAATATAAATAGTCGATATGTAGACCAAACAAACTCAATAAGCCAAACACAATCGCAGGAATAGCAAACAAGCCCACGTTCCAGTAGATTAGTTTTTGGGCAATTCCTCCCGTGCGGTATTGCAATTTTAAATCGTCAAGTATGCTCATTCTTTTTTAAAATTTAATTCCAACGGTTTTTATCAAACTGCGATTTTTTCCAATAATACATCATTAAAAATCCGGTTAATGCGCCACCTAAATGGGCAAAATGTGCAATTCCTGAACCTCCGCTGAAAATCGCTTCTCCTTTGAATCCTAAAACTAAATCTATTAATAAAATTCCAGGAACAAAATATTTGGCTTTGATTGGAATGGGAATAAACATCAAGCCCAATTGTGCGTTTGGAAACATATAAGCAAACGCCACTAACAATCCGTAAATCGCTCCGGAAGCTCCAACAGCGGGAACTTTACTTTTACCAACTGCTTCAAGAATTATATTGATTTGTTCATAATTAGCTCCTACTTTTTGCATCAGAGTTTTAAACGGACCATCTATAATTCTTCCATTAACATCAAATGCAGTACTATAATCTAAATTTAATAACGTATGAACTTCAGCTTTTGAAAAATTTAACGACGAAACCTCGTTTAAAAGTGAATGAACATCGTAATAAGTATAGCCCAAATGCAATAAAGCCGCACCTAAACCACAAGAAATATAGAAAAACAAAAACTTTTTCGCTCCCCAAAAATGTTCCAAAGCACTACCAAAAGAATATAATGCAAACATATTGAATAAAATATGCATGATGTTCGGCATTTGAGCATGCATGAACATGTGTGTCAAAGGTTGCCACACTTGGAATTTGTCATTTTCAAAAAAGTATAAGGAAAACAATTCATACGCTTGTGCACCTAAAACTTGCGAACCAATGTAAAAAATAATATTTATAATCAATAACTGCTTGACAGTTGGCGTGATGTTCATCATATTGCAAATTTTTTATCTAAATCTTCCACTCTTATGGTGATAAAAGTTGGCTTTTGAAAAGGAGAAACATTCGGGTCTTTACAAGCAAAAAGTCCGTTGACTAAATTTTCTTGTTCCTTTTCGGTTAAATAACTTCCGGTTTTCACGGCTAAACTTTTCGCCATGGATTTGGCAATACTGTCGTTTTGACTGAAACTATTTTCCGGGATTCCGTCTTGTAAATCACCTAATAATTGTTCTAATAAAATCGAAACTTCACTTTCGGTTACATTCACAGGAATGCCAGAAATTTGTACATATTCATCGTTGGTTTCTTCAAAAACAAAACCTGTATTCACTAATGCTTCTTGCAATTCTGCAATCAAATGCATTTCATTCGACGAAAAAAACAAGCGTAAGGGAAACAATAATTGTTGGCTTGAAGCTTGATGAATGGTCATGTTTGACAGAAATTGTTCGTACAAAACACGTTGATGCGCTCTTTGTTGGTCCACAATTACCATTCCTGATTTAATCGGATTGATGATGTATTTTTTATGCAGCTGATAAGTTTTATTAACGACTTTCTGAACGTCTGTATCTTCAAATAAAGAAGAAGTCACCGTTTCACTTTCAACCTCTAAATCTGCTACATCCGTAAAATCATCCGTCGCTGCATTCAAACCTACATACAAACTTTCCCAACTTCCGCTTGATTTCGTTGGCGCTCTGTAACTCGTATTCGACGTTGCCCGTTCATTTTGCACATTGGCAAACGGATTGAAATTTCCATCCACTTGAATCGTCGGAAACGCACTTTCTTTATTTTTGTATTCGTAAGGAGTATCTAAATTGGCATCTCTATCAAAATCCAAAACAGGAGCGACATTAAATTGGCCCAAACTGTGTTTTATCGACGAACGTAAAATCGCATATAACGCGTGTTCATCGTCAAATTTAATTTCCGTTTTCGTGGGATGAATGTTGATATCAATCGTATGTGGAGGAACGTCGAGGTATAAAAAATAACTTGGTTGGCACCCGTCTTTCAACAATCCATCGTAAGCAGCCATAATTGCATGATGCAAATAACCACTTTTTATGTAGCGATTGTTGACAAAGAAGAACTGTTCGCCCCGACTTTTCTTGGCAAATTCAGGTTTGCTTACAAATCCTTGAATCGTTACAATTTCAGTCGTTTCTTGAACAGGAACTAATTTCTCATTGGTTTTCCCTGAAAAAATATTTACAATTCGTTGTCTTGAATTGCTTGGAGGCAAATTAAATAATTCGCTTCCGTTGTGGTAAAACGTAAAATAGATGTTGGGATGAGCCAATGCCACACGTTGAAATTCATCCACAATATGACGGTGTTCCACAACATCCGATTTCAAGAAATTACGTCGTGCAGGAATATTAAAAAACAAATTTTTAATAGCGAATGAAGTGCCTTTCGGTAAAACAGATAATTCTTGCGAAACCAACTTACTTCCTTCGATGATAATGTGATGACCTAATTCCTCTTGGTCTTGACGCGTTTTCATTTCGACATGAGCGATTGCCGCAATTGAGGCTAAAGCTTCACCGCGAAACCCTTTGGTATGCAAAGAAAACAAATCTTCCGCATGGCGGATTTTAGAAGTGGCGTGACGCTCAAAACAAAGTCGCGCATCCGTAACACTCATTCCTACACCATTATCGATGACTTGCACCAATGATTTTCCAGCATCTTTTATAATTAATTTGATGTCGGTTGCTTTTGCATCTACCGCGTTTTCTAACAATTCTTTCACCACAGAAGCCGGTCTTTGTACCACTTCTCCAGCGGCAATTTGGTTGGCAACATGGTCGGGAAGTAATTGAATAACACTTGACATTAATAGAAATCTTTTAGTTAGAATTTTTTGCACAAAGCGGTACAAATTTAGCGATTTTATCTCGGTTTGTCTGCCTTATGCAATCATAATTAAATCAAAAAACCCGCAACAATTAAGCTACAGGTTTTGACTATTTAAATTAAAAAGAATTTACAACTTTTCAATTTCCTTTACACTTTCTTCTAATAAGAATTGGTGTTCTTCAATCATTTTACTGTTGTGAAATTGGTAACTGAAACTGGCTTGATGTCTTAAAAAAGCCATTTTAATGGCTGCAATTGCTGCTTCAGTGCCTTTGTTTCCATGAATCCCTCCACTTCTATCAATGGATTGTTGTTCGTTATTATCGGTCAATACGCAGAAAATAACCGGAACATCTGACAACACGTTCAAGTCTTTAATTCCTTGCGTCACGCCGTCGCATACAAAATCAAAATGTTGGGTTTCGCCTTTAATGACGCTTCCAATCACAATTACCACATCGGGCTTTTGTGTTTCAATCATTTTTTTAGCACCATACACAAGCTCAAAACTTCCAGGAACATTCCAACGGATAATTTTTTCTTGCAAAGCACCACAATCTAAAAGTGCTGTGATTGCACCTGAAAAAAGGCCTTCAGTGATGTGGTGGTTCCATTCAGAAACAAGAATCCCAAACCGAAAATCTTTCGCGCTTGGGATTTTGTTTTTATCGTAATTGGATAAATCTTTATTCGCAGTAGCCATTTTTATACATTTTAAATTCAGCCCTAAAAGTAATTAGAAAATCTGAAATTTAAAAGTAAATTATTGTGCTAATCCAATCAAAGCATCAATTCCTTGAGCTTCAGCAGTTGCTTCGTATTTATCTTTAATATCTGTGAAAAATTTCAACGCTTCTTCTTTATTTCCTAAAGCTAAAGCTGTTTTTCCTGCTTTCAAAGTGAAACGTGGTGTTGTAAAATCGTTCTCATTTGAAGAAAGTGCTTTTTTATAAAAATCTAGCGCTTCTTTCATTTGGTTTTTCTGTGAATGAGCATCACCAATTGCTCCAAGAGCTAAAGCTTTCAACATTACGTCATCAGAACTGAATTTATCTAAATACGTAATCGCGTCATCAAATTTACCTGTATTCAAATAAGCCATTCCAGCGTAATAGTTTGCTAAATTACCTGCATCTGTTCCTGAAAACTCATCAGCAATTTTTACAAAACCTAACTTACCTTCAGCACCATTTAATGCCAAATTATATAATGAATCCGAAGCCGTTCCGTCAGAAGCCAGTTGGAAATTCTTTTGAGCCACATACATTTCGTTCGTCGCATCTACCTCTTTTGGTTCAACTACAAATTTAGTGTACAGGAAATACGCAATCGCCGCGATAAAAGCAGCAGCTACAATTCCCAAAATTAATTTTTGGTTTCTAGCAACAAAATCTTCTGTACGAGAAGCCGTTTCATCCAAAGAATTAAAGACTTCAGCAGTTGTACTGTCTTTCTCGTCAATGTTTACATCTTCAATATAATCATTGTCCATTTTATCGTCCTTAACTTTAGGTGCTTTGTATCCTCTTTTATTATACGTTGCCATTTAAATTTAATTTAGTGAGGTGCAAAAATAAAATTTTTATTGATATTTGAAAGGAGTTTCCAATGATATTTTTTTATATTTCAAAAACACTCCAAAATTACGGCACTTTTTTTGTTACTTTACGGCAAATATCTTCCTAAAAGCAGGCTTTTTAACATGCATTTAAAAAAATTATCCCTTTTCAATTATAAAAATTTTTCCGAAATTGATTTCGATTTTGACCCTAAAATCAACTGTTTCGTGGGGAAAAATGGCATTGGAAAAACTAATGTGCTTGACGCCATTTACCATCTCGCCTACGGCAAAAGTTATTTCAATCCTCTAGCGGTTCAAAACATTCGCCACGGGGAAGAATTCTTTGTCGTGGATGCTGAATTTACCAAACAAAACCGAACCGAACAGATTTTATGCAGTTTAAAGAAGGGTCAAAAGAAAATTTTGAAGCGAAATGGAAAAGTCTACGACAAGTTTTCAGACCATATTGGTTTTATTCCACTCGTAATTATTTCGCCGGCCGACCAAGATTTAATCATTGAAGGAAGCGAGACCCGTCGAAAATTTATTGACAGCGTAATTTCGCAATTAGACCGAAGTTATTTACAGCAACTCATTCAATATCAAAAAATAATCAGTCAGCGAAATGCTTTGCTGAAATATTTTGCTTTAAATCATGTTTTCGAAACGGACACGTTGACTATTTACAACGAGCAATTGCAACATTTAGGACAAACTATTTTTGAAAAAAGAAAAGAGTTCCTCGAAGCTTTTATTCCAATTTTCACCAAACACCATCATGCGATTACCGGTTCTGCAGAAAAAGTGCGATTGGTGTATGAAAGTAGTTTGCACGAAACGAATTTATTGCAATTACTAGAACAAAATATCGGTAAAGACCGCGCGTTGCAATATACAAGCGTCGGTATTCATAAGGACGATTTGTTATTTGAAATTGACGAATATCCGATAAAGAAATTTGGTTCGCAAGGCCAGCAAAAATCGTTTTTAATTGCGTTGAAATTAGCCCAGTTTGAGTTTGTCAAAAAAGAAAGTGGTGAAAATCCGATTCTGCTTTTCGATGATATCTTTGACAAATTGGACGAAAGTCGTGTCGAGAAAATCATTAAAATGATTGACAACGAACAATTTGGCCAACTTTTCATTTCAGATACGCATCCCGAACGCACCGAAAACATTATAAAATCAACGAATCAGAGTTATCGAATATTTAACCTTTAACTCGACAGAAATCATTATTTTTACCTTTTAAAATTTACAAAATTATGAACTACTTTAAAATTATATTAGCGGTATTTAGTTTCACTTTATTTTCTTGCCAAGGCCAAGAATCAGCTAAAGTTGAACAATTAGATGCGAAAACCTTTAGCGAAAAAGTAACAAGGAATGGTGAAGTGCAACTTTTAGACGTTCGAACGCCAGAGGAATTTAGTGACCAACATATTTTCAATGCGAAAAACATCAATTGGTTTGATTCTGATTTCGCAGATAGAGTTGCTGTACTGGACAAATCAAAACCGGTTTATGTGTATTGCAAAAGTGGTGGACGAAGTGCGAAAGCATCGGCAAAACTGTCAGAAATGGGTTTTACAAAAATCTACGAATTAGATGGTGGAATGATGAAATGGAATGCCGCAGGATTATCAAAACCAAGTACGGAAACCATCGGAATGACGCAAGACGATTTCAATAAATTATTGATTTCGGACAAAAAAGTGCTGATTGATTTTTACGCTGAATGGTGTGCTCCTTGTAAAAAGATGGGTCCGTATTTAGATAAAATGACTACAGAAATGGCCGATAAAGTAACCATTATTCGCATTGATGCTGATAAAAATAAAACGTTAGTTGAGCAAATGAAAATTGACGGCTTACCTACATTATTACTTTATGAAAATAAAGAATTGAAGTGGAAAAACCAAGGTTTCATAAGTGAACAAGATTTGATTAAAAAACTTTAAGATGCTTTCAAAAGATTCTTTACAATTCATCGATGATTTAACGGCAAACAACAACCGCGATTGGTTTGTCGAAAACAAAAGTCGGTACGAGAAATTCAAAGCCGATTACCATAATTTAGTAGCTGCATTTCTAGCAGAGATGAAGCCATTAGATCCTTCTTTGGAATTATTAGAAGTTAAAAACTGTACTTTTAGAATCAATCGAGACATTCGTTTTTCAAAAGACAAAACACCGTATAAAAATCATTTGGGCGTTTGGATGTCAACGGGTTTTAAAGGCTCAAATCGAGCGGGATATTACATTCATCTTGGCAAAAAAGATAGTTTTATCGCAGGAGGACTTTACGGTCCTGAAGCTGTCGATCTGAAAAAAGTAAGAAAAGAAATTGCTTTTTTCTACGATGATTTAGAGGAAATTGTACAAGAAAAATCATTTAAAAAAATCTTTGGAGGTTTAGACCAATCGAACAGTTTGAAAAACGCACCAAAAGATTACGACAAAGAGCATCCTGCGATTGCATTTTTAAAATTAAAAAGTTTCACTGCTACACAGAAAATAAATTATACAGACGCTACTCAACCTGATTTTGTAAAGAAAACGGTGGAAAAACTCATTCTCTTAAAACCATTAAATGATTTTATCAATCGCGCTTTGGCAACTGAAAATTAAATAATGCAAAAGCGAAAAATTCTCTTTTTAGGAGAAACCTATCGAGCCGATGCCATCACTTGGATGAATGGCTTGAAGGAATTTGGCGATTTTGATATTGTAACTTGGGAACTTCGAACTTCTAGTAAAAGCAAAATCAAACGTTTATTCCGATTTGCAGAATTTTATACCGCAATTTTTAAAATTCGACGAATTATAAAAAAAGAACGTCCTGATATGGTAATTGCGGAACGAACCACCAGTTATGGTTTTTTAGCCGCAATTTCTAGAATGCATCCCATAGCAATTGCACAACAAGGAAAAACCGATTTGTGGCCTGAAAACTCGATTTCGATTCCCTTAAAAAAATTCTTACAGAATTACGCGTTCAAAAAAGCCGATTTAATTCACGCTTGGGGTCCAATTATGGCTTCCCACATGAAAAACGTGAATGTCGATATGAAGAAAGTATTGGTTTTACCAAAAGGAATTAATTTAGAACATTTTCAATTTAAAAATGCGCCAGAAAACACGCAAAAAATAACCGCAATTGTCACGCGTTCTTTATTACCTGAATACCGACACGAAATTATTTTGAAGGCTTTCGCCAAAATCAAGCAGCAAAATATTGATTTTAAATTGACCATCGTAGGTGATGGAACTCAGCAAAATCGGTTAGCAGAATTGGCACAAGAACTAATGATTTCAGATGAAGTCATGTTTTCAGGAAGAATTGATAATTCCATTTTACCGCAACTATTGCAGCAATCTGATTTTTACATCAGTATGCCGAATACCGAAGGCGTTTCCGCATCTTTATTTGAAGCGATGGCGTCAGGTTGCTACCCAATTGTAACCGATATTGAAGGAAATCAGAGTTGGATTCAACACCGAGAAAACGGACAATTAGTAAAAGTAGACGATGCGGATCAATTGGCAACTGAAATAATTTGGGCTTTTGAAAATCCGAAATACCGAGAAAAGGCAGTTTCACAAAATCGAGCCTTTATTGAAAAACACGCAAATTACAGTGTGAACATGAAAATTATTTCAGACAAATACCACCAACTCATCGTTGATTTTCAATCTAAAAATTAAATTTATTTTTACTTCAAAAGCAGTTTAAATAGGTTAAATTTGAACCGTAAAATTCACATGCTATCTTATGGAACTTCTTGCTAATTTTTCTTTAAAAAACCACAATACTTTTGGCATCGAGGCAAAAGCTAAAGAGTTTATTGCCGTTCATTCAATTGAAGAATTGCGAAAAGTATTGCAGGAAAACGCTTCCAAAAAGAAATTTATATTGGGCGGCGGAAGCAATATGTTGCTAACGCAGGACATTGATGCTTTAGTGATTCACGTAGATTTAAAGGGAAAGAAAATCCTTAAAGAAACTGAAAGTCACGTTTGGGTGGAAAGTCAAGCAGGCGAAAACTGGCATGAATTTGTATTGTGGACTTTGGAACACGATTTCGGAGGATTGGAAAACATGTCTTTGATTCCGGGAAATGTAGGCACGACACCCGTACAAAACATTGGTGCTTATGGGACAGAAATTAAAGATACGTTCGATTCCTGTGAAGCGATGGAAATTGCTACACAAGAAATGAAAACCTTTGTGCATTCAGAATGTAAGTTTGGTTACCGTGAAAGTATTTTTAAACAAGAAGCGAAAGATCAGTATATTATTACTTCGGTGGTTTTTAAATTGACGAAAGTAAATCACACTATTAAAACTTCGTACGGCGACATCATCGCTGAATTGGCAAATCAAAACGTTACAAATCCAACGTTGAAAGACGTCAGCAACGCGGTTATTGCCATCCGGAGAAGCAAACTTCCTGATCCAAAAGAACTGGGGAACAGCGGAAGTTTCTTCAAAAATCCGATTGTTTTAAAAAGTGATTTCGAAAAAATACATCCTAAATTTCCGGGCATGAAATTTTACGAAGTTTCAGAAACTGAAGTGAAAGTTCCTGCAGGTTGGCTCATTGAACAAGCCGGATTTAAAGGAAAACGTTTTGGCGATGCTGGAATTCATAAAAATCAAGCGTTAGTTTTAGTCAATTATGGTGGAGCGACAGGTCAAGAAATTTTAGCGGTTTCTCACGATATTCAGCAAACCGTTTTTGAGAAATTTGGCATTCGTATTGAAGCCGAAGTGAATGTCATTTAAGCAGTAAGCAACACTTTTATCGCAAATAATTTTACCGATTATAACAGCAAAATAGCCTGTTTTAATTGGCAAAAAAAATGTTTTTTATAACCCTATTTTTACAAGAAAGTTTTACCTAATTTTGCACCCGATTTTAATAGGGTAAAAACAACATGATACTAACTGTACTTTTTTGGATTTTTGTAGCTGTAGTCGCAATTCAATTTTTGTATTACATAGTGGTTTTTGGAAAGTTTTCCTTTGTGAAAGCCAAGAAAAACAATCTCAAAAAGATTCCTATTTCTGTAATTGTTTGTGCGAAAAATGAAGCAGAAAATGTTACTAAATTTATTCCATTATTAATTCAGCAGAACTATCCTGATTTCGAAATTATATTAATTGACGACGCTTCAAGCGATGCAACTTTAGATATTTTTGAAGCCTACGAAAAAGAGCACGCCAATGTTAAGTTGGTAAAAGTCGTAAACAACGAAGCTTTTTGGGGAAACAAAAAATTTGCTTTAACGTTGGGAATAAAAGCAGCAACAAAAGAATATTTACTTTTTACAGATGCGGATTGTTATCCCACTTCTCCCAACTGGATTGCCGAAATGAGTTCCCATTTTACGATGCAAAAAACGATCGTTTTAGGGTATGGAGCTTATGAAAAAATACCGAAATCATTTATAAATAAAATCATCCGTTTTGAAACAGTACTTACTGCGGTTCAATATTTTTCGTGGGCGAGAATAGGAAAACCGTACATGGGAATTGGCCGAAATATGGCGTACAAGAAAGAGGAGTTTTTCAATGTAAATGGATTTATTGACCACATGAAAATTCGCTCAGGCGACGATGATTTATTCATCAATCAAGCCGCAACTCGCAAAAATACCACCGTTTGTTATACATCAGATAGTTTCACTTATTCAGAGCCAAAAACGACTTATAAGGAATGGTTTACACAAAAAAGAAGACACGTTTCAACGGCAACTTTTTACAAATCATTTGACAAAATGCAGTTGGGCCTTTTCTTCCTGACGCAATTACTCACTTTTATATTGCCTATCATTTTACTTGCATTCCAATTTCAATGGATTGCAGTAGTTAGTTTAGTTGCTTTTAGGTATTTATTTTCGTGGATTTCACTTGGCTTTGGAGCCGGAAAATTAAATGAAAAAGATGTGATGTTTTGGTATCCAATTATTGAAATTGTCCTTATCTTCACGCAACTGAACATGTTTGTCACCAATCTTTTTTCGAAACCAGCACATTGGAAATAAAAAAACAAATAGAAAAAGCGAAAAATGGCGATCAAATTGCCTTTACGTTTTTGTTGGATTATTATTGGAATGAAGTCTACGGTTTTATGCTCAAACGCACTGAAAACGAAACCGACACGGACGACATTACCATCGAAACTTTTGCGAAAGCATTTGACAAAATCAGCACCTACAACCCTGAATTTCAGTTTAACACTTGGTTAATTGCAATTGCAAAAAACGTACACATCGATTTGTTGCGCAAAAAAAAATCGTCTCTATTCGTAGAAATTACAGACGAGGAAGATTATCAAGCCTATAATGTAGCAGATACCACTCCATCAGCTGAAGATGAATTGATTACGGAACAAAACTTATCGCAACTGCTGCAATACATTAAACAATTGAAACCGCATTACCAGGAAGTGATTCAATTGCGTTATTTTCAAGAGCTTACTTATCAAGAAATTTCAGATAAAATTCAAGAACCCTTGAGTAATGTCAAAATCAAATTACTTCGTGCTAAAAAATTGTTAGCTGAAATCATTAAAGACCACCGTTAGGCTAATTTGGAGCGAACCGCTTGGGCTTTTTCAGCAATCCATATTCGCATCATCCTTCCAGCTCTCCCGAAAAAACGGGAGGATCTTCCCTCCTGCCGCGGCTATTTAATTATTTGTATTATTTTAAACCTTTTAACAATAAATACAATCACAATTGCGTTAAAAGAATAAACAATCCATACGTCATGAAACACATCTACTTTAACCCTAATTTATTTACATCATGGCAAATCAAAGTATCTACAGCGAAGAATGGATTGACGTCGTATTTGAAAACCGCAACAAAGAATACGGTGCGTATCAATTGCGGCATGAAAATCCAAAAACCACTTTAAAAGCATTAGGAATTGGTGTTTTGTTACTGACTTTTTTAGTTTCAATTCCAATGATGATGAATCTTTTTGGAACAAAACCAACGGCAACTGCTTCAATTCCTGAACTGGTAACACCACTTGTAATTTCACCCGTAATTTATCCTCCAAAAAAAACAGATACGAAAGACCTCTTTCCTCCTTTAACTCAGAAAGAAAATAAGAAACCAAAAACCGATATAAAAAAAGAAAATCTAATTGATCCAAAAGTAACTGAAGCCGAAAATGCAGTCACAGAAATTGCTCCAAATGATGATCCGCAAGAAAATGATGTAGAGCCAATTGATGGTGCAATTTTAGGAACAGAAAATAGTGGCGTAAAAGGAGGAACTGCAACACCATCAGGAACTACTGAAAGTGGAACAAGTGGGGCTGACAATGGAAGCCACGTTGCCGCGGTATTAGACAAACAACCCACATTCCCTGGTGGAATGACCAAATTTTACAATTATGTGGCTCAAAATTTCAAAACTCCAGAGACAGAACTGGCCAACTCAATTAAGGTCTATGTTTCATTTGTGATTGAGAAAGACGGTACAATGACTGATATTCAAGTCTTGCGAAATCCCGGTTTTGGTCTTGACAAAGAAGCTATTCGTGTTCTAAAAAGCTTAAAGACCAAATGGACTCCAGGAATTTTAAACGGAAAACCCGTTCGAACCGCCTACAACTTACCTATTTTGATCAAGCAAAATTAGCAAAACCCAATTATAAATAGAAACCGCAAGAAACAATTCTCTTGCGGTTTTGTCTTTTACATAAGTCATGATTTAAATACATTTAACGACTTTTTAAAATCTATATCCTTATCTTTGCACTTTCAAAAAATGTATCTATGGAAACCGTTTTAGAATCAAATATACTTCCGACAGCAAAACCAAAATGGCTGAAAGTAAAACTACCAATAGGGAAAAAATATACTGAACTTCGAAGTTTAGTTGATAAATATTCACTGAACACCATTTGTACTTCGGGAAGTTGTCCAAATATGGGTGAATGTTGGGGAGAAGGAACTGCAACGTTCATGATTTTAGGAAATACATGTACCCGTTCTTGTGGTTTTTGTGGTGTAAAAACTGGCCGACCAGAAACGGTAGATTGGGACGAACCCGAAAAAGTAGCACGTTCTATTAAGTTAATGAACATCAAACACGCCGTTGTAACAAGTGTGGATCGTGATGACTTGAAAGATGGTGGTTCCATTATTTGGATTGAAACTGTAAAAGCAATTCGTAGAATGAACCCAACAACGACTTTAGAGACTTTGATTCCAGATTTTCAAGGAATTGAACGAAATATAGACCGGATTATAGAAGCGAATCCTGAAGTAGTTTCGCATAATATGGAAACTGTAAGACGATTGACGCGTGAAGTGCGAATTCAAGCAAAATACGACCGAAGTTTAGAGGTTTTACGCTACTTGAAAGCGAATGGAATCAACAGGACGAAATCGGGAATTATGTTGGGCTTGGGCGAATTAGAAGAGGAAGTAATCCAGACGTTACATGATTTACGCGATGCAAATGTGGATGTAGTAACGATTGGTCAATATTTACAACCCAGTAAAAAGCATCTTCCAGTCAAAGAATACATCACACCAGATCAGTTTGCGAAGTACGAAAAAATTGGATTGGAATTGGGTTTCCGTCACGTAGAAAGTGGTGCTTTAGTGCGTTCTTCATACAAAGCACAAAAGCACATTTTATAAGCACAATTATTGAATTCCATTTTCTAAATGAATACAAAAACAAAAATTGCCATCAATGGTTTTGGTCGAATTGGACGAAATTTATTCCGTCTTTTATTGAACCATCCCACTATTGAAGTTGTAGCAATTAATGATATCGCAGACAATCGTACCATGTCGCACTTAATTAAGTACGACAGCATTCATGGTGTATTACCTTACGAATGCAGTTATGATGACAAGGCTATTATCGTAAACGGAAAATCTTATTTTTTCTCTCACGAACGTGAACTTAAAAATTTACCTTGGAAACAGCATGCAATTGACATCGTTGTTGAATGCACCGGTAAATTCAAAACATTTGACGAATTAAATACACATATTTTAGTTGGCGCTAAAAAAGTAATTCTTTCAGCACCTTCTGAAGTGGATTCCATTAAAACCGTGGTTTTAGGTGTAAACGACCATATTTTAGACGGTACAGAAACGATTATTTCCAATGCAAGTTGCACGACAAACAATGCAGCTCCGATGTTGAAAGTTATTGACGAATTATGTGGAATTGAACAAGCGTATATTACAACGGTTCACTCCTTTACTACTGATCAAAGTTTACACGATCAACCGCACAAAGATTTAAGAAGAGCTCGTGGTGCCAGTCAGTCAATTGTTCCTACAACAACAGGTGCTGCAAAAGCATTGACAAAGATTTTTCCCGAATTTGAAGGAAAAATTGGCGGAAGCGGTATTCGCGTCCCCGTGCCTGATGGTTCGTTAACAGATATTACTTGCTATGTAAAAAAGGAAGTAACTATTGAAGAAATCAACGAGCGATTTAAATTTGCTGCTGAAAACCAACTTAAAGGTATTTTAGCGTACACCGAAGATCCAATCGTTTCTGTTGACATTATTGGAAACCAAAACTCATGTGTCTTTGACGCGCAATTGACTTCTGTCTTACATAAGATGGTGAAAATTGTCGGTTGGTACGATAATGAAATCGGTTATTCTTCCCGTATTATTGATTTAATTGAACGTATTTCTCCTTCGAAATAATAACGAAAATATAAAACAAATATCATTTCGTTATTTAAAAATTCCTTTTAACTTGCAGGGCTTTACTTAAACTAAAATTGATGATAGTACTACCCAAATTTATCAAAAATCTACTGCTCGTTATACTGTTTTTTTGTTTTTCAAATACTGCAGTTCAAGCCCAATGTGTTCAAATTGAATCTTTATTAGTTGCCGCTTGCGGAACCCCTGAAGGGCATAATGAAATGGTGCGTTTTAAGGTTGGATCTACAGCATTAAATGCAAACAATTTAACAGTTGAATGGCCTAGTAATAATGGTTGGATTAATGTAGTTCAAAATGGAGTTACATCGGCAAAGGTTGCTATTTTAAATAATAATATCATTTTGGCAGGAGGTTGTGGTTCATTGCTTGAGCCAGTAGGAGGAGTTTTACCTGCTAATGCAACTGTAATTCTAGTCACAAGTTATCAGTTTGACACAGAAGCCAATTCTTTTGGAGCTTTAAATGAAGATATTTATATAATTTTTCATAATTCCATTGAAAATTCGGGATACCTTACAAATAATTTTGGAACAACAAATGTTATGAGAACTGTCAAAATTAAATTTGGTGCAAGTTGTTCAGATACTGTAATATATAATAAAACATTGTTGACTGGAGGTTTTGGTGGATCTGTGAACTTTAATCCTGCTGGTGTTCCCACATATTATAATAATGGTTGTTCAGCACCTGTTCAACCTTTTACAGTTGATGCTGGACCGCCAACTTTAACAAAATGTGCAGGAAACGTTTTAAATTTAACAGGCACATCACAAGGCACTCAAAGTGTACAGTGGACGGCGACAGAAGGAAGTTTCAGTAGTCCAACAGCATTAATTACTACATATACCGTTCCTCCAACGGCATCTGGAACAATTACCGTGACTTTGACGGGAACGAATACTTGCGGATCAACAATTAGCGACTCGATACTCATCACCGTAAATCCTTCTGTAACTCCGGTATTTGCAATAAATAATAATTTGTGTAATGGTCAAGCAGCACCGATTCTTCCAACGACTTCAGATAATGGAATTGTGGGAACTTGGTCGCCAACGACGGTAAGTAATACAGCGAGTGGAACGTATCTTTTCACACCTAATACGAGTTCTTGTGCGAACACATATACATTAAATGTAACAGTTGGAACAGAAACAACAGTCCCTACTTTCAACGCTGTTGCTCCAATTTGCAACGGCGAAACATCAGCGGCTTTACCAGCAACTTCTACCAATGGAATTACAGGAGTTTGGTCGCCAGCTTTAAACAATACAGCGACTACAATCTACACGTTCACCCCAAATGCGGGACAATGTGCAACAACTGTAACATTGACCATCACCGTTTATTCAAACGTGACACCAACATTTAATGCAATTAATCCAATTTGCGAAGGCGATACAATAGCACCACTTCCAACAACTTCTAACAATGGAATTAGTGGAACTTGGCTACCTGCCTTAAACAATTCCGCAACAACAACTTACACATTTACTCCAAATGCTGGACAATGTGCTACAACTACAACGTTGACCATCATCGTTAATGCAAATGTAACACCTACATTCGCTGCAGTTAATCCAATTTGTGAAGGCGAAACGTTAGCGCCACTCCCAACTTCTTCAAACAATGGAATTACCGGAACTTGGGCTCCTGCATTGAATAACACAGCAACAACAACTTATACTTTTACTCCAAACTCAGGACAATGTGGAACTACCACAACATTGACGATTACCGTAAACAGCGGTTCTGTCACTCCAACGTTTAATGCAGTTGCTCCTGTTTGTCAAGGAACGACTTTAACAGCACTTCCTTCCACTTCAACAAATGGAATTTCAGGAACTTGGTCTCCTGCATTAAATAACAATGCAACAACTACCTACACATTCTTACCTAATTCTGGTCAATGTGCGACAGATACAACTTTAACTATTACTGTAAACCCAACTGTAAATCCAACATTTACGGCTGTAGCGCCAATTTGCGAAGGCGAGACCTTGAATCCACTTCCTACATCATCAACTAATGGAATTACAGGAAATTGGTCTCCGGCTGTGAACAATACTCTAACGACAACTTATACGTTCACACCAAACACGGGTCAATGTGCAACTATTGCAACATTGACAATTGTAGTAAACCAAATTGCAACACCAACATTTGTAAGCGTAAATCCCATTTGCGAAGGCGATAATTTAGCACCGCTTCCTACGACTTCTCAAAATGGAATTACAGGAACTTGGGCTCCTGCTTTAGACAATACAACTACAAGTACGTACACGTTTACTCCTACTTTAGGACAATGTGCAACAAACACTACACTAACTATTATGGTTAACAATGCAGGAGCAGTAACTCCAATTACGGGAAACAGTTCCGTTTGTATAGGTGAAGAACTACAACTTTCAAATGCAACTGCTAGTGGAACATGGAACAGTAATAATCCAAATGTCGCCACTATAGACGCCAATGGTTTAGTAACACCACTTAGTCCAGGTTTTGCTCAAATTGTTTACACTACAACCTCTCAATGCAACGCAAGTTATTTCGATATTACTGTTTACTTGCCGCCAAATCCACTATTAACTGATCAATTTATTTGTTTAGATCCAATCACAAACAACTATTTAAATTCAGTTAATTTGCAATGTGGTGTTTCAAATGCAGATCATACCTTTGAATGGACTTTGAACGGCCAACCTTTACCAACAATTACAAATCTTCATGTAGCAACAGAAATAGGACTTTATACTGTTAACGTTACCAATAACACTACAGGTTGTAAAGCCGAAGCTTCTGCAACTGTTTCCGAGTCTTCCATTGCTATCGCAGAAGCGACTGTAAATGAAGATTTTGATAAAAACCAAATCATCACAGTGACTGTTACAGGAGGTTCAGGTGAATACGAATACCAACTGGACAACAATTGGCCTCAAGCCAGTAACCAATTTGTAGTTTCGCAAGGAATATATACCATAACGATAATAGACAAAAATGGCTGCGGAATCAAGGTTTTAACGGTTTTCGCTTTAAACTATCCTAGGTATTTCACTCCAAATAACGACGGCTATAACGATACTTGGTTTATCGAGGGATTATCCAATCAGCAAGAAGCTCAGATTTTTATATTTGACCGTTTTGGCAAACTGGTTAAATCAATTAAGCCGTATTTGAATGAATTTTGGGATGGAACTTTAAATGGTTATACCCTTCCTTCAACCGATTATTGGTTTACCTTAAACTACATCAATAAAGATGGCCTGAATAATGAATTTAAATCCCATTTTTCTCTGAAAAGATAACAAACATTAAAAAAGGACTTCAATTGAAGTCCTTTTTTAATAAAATTTAATACTGCATAATCAGTTCACGAATTAATTTCCTAACGTGCGGTTCAGCACTTTTTGCAGCCTCCAAAACTTCGGCATGCGTGATGCTTTCAATATTATCAGCATCTCCCATATCGGTAATTACTGAAACTCCAAAAGTTTCTAACTCCATGTGTCGCGCTACAATTACTTCAGGAACCGTTGACATACCCACACAATCTCCGCCTAATCTTTTCACCATACCATATTCAGCTAGTGTTTCAAACGTTGGGCCTTGAAGTCCTAAATAAATACCGTCGTGTACGTCAATTCCTGATTTTTCAGCAATTTCTTTAGCTTTAGCAATCATTTTTCTTGAAAATGGTTCGCTCATGTTTACAAATCGTGGTCCTAAACGTTCGTCGTTCTTTCCTCTCAAAGGATGTTCTGGCATCATGTTAATTTGGTCTTTCAATATAACAATTGAACCCACTTTATAATTCGGATTTACACCTCCCGAAGCATTCGAAACAATTAATTTCTCCACACCCAAATATTTCATTACACGAACGGGAAACGTCACCTCTTTCATATCGTACCCTTCATAGTAATGAAAACGGCCTTGCATCGCCACTACATTTTTAGCTCCAATTTTTCCAAAAACCAAAGCACCTTGATGTCCTTCAACAGTCGAAACAGGAAAGTTAGGAATTTCTGTATAAGGCAATGTAAATTCGATTTTGATATCATCAGTAAAACTTCCCAATCCTGAGCCTAATATCACACCATATTCGGGTGTGAAATTCGTTTTATTCTTAATGTAATTTACGGTTTCTTGAATTTTATTCCACATATTTTTTTTACTATTGAATTGTTGCATTTAAAAATAATTCTTCTACCAAAAATAGCAAATATTACGATGAGAATGCTTCATTTTCACAAGAACTCCTTAAAACGGGTCTAAAATAGAGTCGGTTTTTCTTATATTTGTTAAAAGCGACAATATCCACCGCCTCTCCATTCATTTAAGTGTGCACTTTTATTCTGTTGCATTGAAAAATCCCATCTTATCTTCGAATGATGAGTTTTACTTTTTTTGAAAAATGATCTGATAGGTTCGTTTAAAAAAGCAAGGTGTGAAATTATCCTATATTACTAAACATGAAAAAAGAAACCATCCAACAACTCATCGAATTACGACATATTTTACACCAAAATCCTGAACTTTCAGGATTAGAATTTAAAACCGCCAAACGAATAATTGAATTTATATCAGAATGCAATTCAACAGAAATACTACATCCCATTGGCGAAACAGGAATATTAGCAACTTTCAAAGGTAAAAATCCTGGTCCTACGACTTTAATTCGTTGTGAATTGGATGCTTTACCTATTCAAGAAATTAATAACTTCGAGCATAAATCAGGTATTGAAGGAGTTTCGCATAAATGTGGACACGACGGACACATGGCGATTTTATGTGGTGTTGCAACCTTACTTTCAGACGAAAATAATTTTAATGGAACGGTTCATTTGCTTTTTCAACCTGCGGAAGAAGACGGCGAAGGAGCAAAAAGAGTGTTAAATGACCCGCTTTTCAATCAAATTAAACCTGATTTCGTTTTTGCTTTACACAATTTGCCTGGTTTTTCTTTAGGTCAAATTGTAGTAAAAAATGAGACTTTTTCTTGTGCGGTAAACAGTATGATTATTCAACTTTCGGGAAAAACAGCGCATGCTGGGGAACCTGAAAACGGAATAAATCCTGCTTTAGCAATTTCAGAAATTATTTCAAATTTCAATCTTAAAATCCAAAGTGATATTTCGCTGGAAAGCTATTGTTTGATTACTCCAATTTACATTAATATGGGTAAAAAAGCATACGGCGTTTCTGCTGGTTTTGGAGAAATTCATTTTACCATTAGAAGCAACAGCAATAAAAATATGGATCGAATCCAACGAGAATTAATTGATTCTGTGACACAAATTGCAACGAGTCACAAACTAAAACCTACAATTGATTGGGCCCAACAATTTCGTGCCAATGAAAATAACAAGGAAGCAGTTTCCTTCATTCGAAAAGCAGCAGAAATCAACGGTTATGATATATTCGAAAAAGAAACACCATTCAGTTGGGGAGAAGATTTTGGCTTATTTACCGAATATTTTCCTGGAGCGATGTTTGGTTTAGGAGCGGGTGAAAATGTTCCTTCCTTACACAATCCGGACTACGATTTCCCCGACGAATTAATTCCAATTGGAGCTAAAATGTTTTACCAAATTATTAAAGAAATTCACCATGCACACTAATTCTCATATAGAAATCAATCAAAACGCGCTTCAAAATAACATTGACTTTCTAAAAAAATTATACGGTAAAAAAGTAATTCTTTCGTCTGTAGTCAAGGGAAATGCTTACGGACACGGAATTCCTGAATTTGTTCGAAGCGCATTTTCTTGCGGCGTAACTCATTTTTCGGTTTTTGATGCGGATGAAGCACGAGCGGTCAAAAAAGAATTGCAAGACAAAGTTTCAATATTGATTATGGGATTTGTTTCGGACGAAGATATTTTTTGGGCAATAGAAAACAATGTTTCATTTTACGTTTTTGATAAAATCAGAATGCAGAAAACGATTAAAATTGCCAAAAAATTAAACAAAAAAGCAACCATTCATATAGAAGTAGAAACTGGCATGAACCGAACGGGTTTTGAAAAAAGTGAACTTTTGTGGGTTTCAAAAATGTTGAAAGAAAACACAGATACATTGATTTTCGAAGGACTTTGTACGCATTTTGCCGGTGCGGAAAGTGTTTCTAATTTTTACAGAATAGAGAAACAAATTTCAAATTTTACCACAGCCGAAACTTTTTTTAGAAAGGAAAATTTGGTTCCAAATATCAAACATTCCGCTTGTTCAGCAGCATCAATCATGTTTCCTGAAACTCGAATGGATTTAGTTCGTATCGGAATTATGCAATACGGATTGTGGTCGAGTCCCGAAGTTTTTGTCCATTATTTGAATTCTAAAAAGATAAAAAAAGACCCATTGCAACGGATAATTTCTTGGAAAAGTGAAGTGATGAGTGTCAAAAAAGTCAATCCGGGTGATTATATTGGTTACGGAACGAGTTTTATGGCTTCGGAAAAAATGAAGGTTGCCGTTATTCCTGTTGGTTATTCACATGGTTACAGTCGGTCATTGAGTAATCACGGACGGGTTTTGATTAACGGAAAACGGTGTATGGTCATTGGAACGGTAAATATGAATATGTTAACCGTCAATGTAAGTGATTTAGAAACTGTAAAGAAAGGCGATGAAGCTGTATTAATAGGAAATCAGGAAGATATTTCAATTTCAATCGCCTCATTTAGCGATTTTAGCAATACCTTAAATTACGAATTATTGACACGTTTGGATAAAGGAATTCCGCGAAAGATTATTTAGTTGAAAACTGTTCAACAAAGTCTAAAATCGATTTGTCAAACACATTTGCATTTCCAAGAAACTCGCTTTTAATCGGTAAATAAAACAATTGTTCTTCGGGAAATTTATCCGCAATTCGAACATAATCCTTCTCGGTTGTAACAATTAATTTGTTGTTTGCTTTGGTTATAATATCTGAAATCTCATTTTCAGAAAAATCATGATGGTCGGGAAATTTCATAACTTCATCATCTTCTTTCTTCAAATAATCGAAAAATGGTTCGGGTTTCGCAATTCCGGCAAGAAGTATTTTATCCAATTTTTGGATTTCAGCAACGGGAATTTGCCCACTTTTTGAAAATGCAGCATCATCGTAATTTATTGCAGTGAAAAATAATTGCTGATTCGAATTCAACTTTAATTTCGCCTTAATTTTATTTTTTTCGTCAAGCGAAAGTGTTGGTGGACATTTTGTTATAATAACAATTGTCGCACGATGCGCTCCACTCCTACTTTCGCGTAGATTTCCCGTTGGCAGCATAAAATCATCGCAATACAAATCAGTATATGCTGTCAACAAAATGTATAAATCTGCTTTTACCTTTCGGTGTTGAAAAGCATCATCGAGTAAAATAATTTCGGGTGGATTTTTTTGTGCCAATAATTGTTGAATTCCATTCGTTCGGTTGGCGTCAACAGCCACTTGGATTTGGCGGAATTTTTGAAAATACTGAAAAGGTTCGTCGCCTAAAATTTCTGCATTTGAAGTTGCATTAGCCAAAACAAAACCTTCCGATTTCCTTTTATATCCGCGACTTAAAGTGGCAATTTTATATTTTTCTGAAAGCAATCGGATTAGATATTCAATTTGGGGAGTTTTACCGGTTCCACCCACGCTTAAATTTCCAACAGCAATAACTGGAATATCAAACGATGTGGATTTCAAAATGCCTTTATCAAAAAAGAAATTTCGAATTGAAGTAATGAAACCATAAATTATGGCGAAAGGAAAAAGTAGTATGCGGAGAAATTTCATAAATTATTTATCGGAATAATGACCCATGGCGGAAATGACGAATACTGTTACAATTTCAGCTTCAACAAAATAAACTAATCTATCTTTCTGATTTATTCTTCTAGACCAAAACCCATCCAATTCATATTTTAATGGTTCTGGATTCCCCTCACCTTCAAACGGATGTTCAATTAAATCTTGAAGAATTTTCTGAATTTTCTTTATACTTCCGCGATTTCCGGACTTGTAATGTTGTGCAATTTGCTTTTCTGCTTCTGCCTTTATTTCAACCCTAAACTTCCCCATATATCGCTTGGATCAATTACTCTTGTTGTCGGACCTTTGGCAGCCTCCAAAACCATTTTTACAAATTCTGGATTATAGGGACTTTCTTCTGTTTCCAAATTCGGTTTAGGCTCTTTTTTAGTTTTACGACTCGTTTTATATTTTGCTCCACTTTCAGCCACGAAATTGCTACCAGATTCGGGACGATTATTTATCGGCACGCCATCAATTGCACTAAGTTGCACATCACCTTGTTCTGAATATAAAGCTTCTATAAACTCCAAAAAAGCCATGCCTTTTATGGAATTTTCATCGACTTTTATTGTGAGCGTTTTCATAACCATTTTGTTTGATTTACAAATATACAAAAATCGGACAACTTAATTTTCTGTTGAAATCCAATTTCAAAAGTTATCTTCTTTATCTTTGAAAGCTAATACTATTTTCAAAAGCAAAATAATGAAAATAAAAGAAATTTTAGCCGTTTTAGAAGAAATGGCGCCATTGGCCTATGCCGAAACCTTTGATAATGTTGGCTTATTGGTTGGAAACAAAGAAGAAAATTGTTCAGGCGTTTTAGTTTGTCACGATGCTTTAGAACGTGTTATTGATGAAGCAATTGCTAAAAAATGCAATCTAGTGGTATGTTTTCACCCAATCCTATTTTCGGGTTTGAAAAAAATTATTGGTAAAAACTACGTCGAACGTTCCCTTATAAAAGCCATCAAAAATGACATCGCGATTTATGCGGTTCATACGGCTTTGGACAATCATAAAAACGGCGTGAACAAAATTTTCTGCGACGCTTTAGGATTGATAAACACTAAAATTCTAATTCCAAAGTCGAATTTCATTCAGAAATTAATCACTTTTACTACTCCTGAAAATGCAGAAAAAGTCAGAACTGCTTTATTTCAAGCGGGTGCAGGAACTATTGGGAATTATGAAAATTGCAGTTTTAATTCAAATGGAACCGGAACGTATAAAGGAACGGGCGACAGCAATCCTGTAATTGGAGCTAGAAATGAATTTGTACAAGCAGACGAAATTAAAATCGAAGTCACCTTTGAAAAACATTTGCAACGCCAAATTCTGCAAGCTTTATTTGAAAATCATATTTACGAAGAAGTCGCTTATGAATTGTATGATTTGCAAAATCTACATCAAAATATCGGTTTAGGAATGATTGGCGAACTTCCTGAAGAAATGGATGAAATGGAGTTTCTACAATTGGTAAAAACCAAAATGAAAGCCGACGGAATTCGGCACAGTACTTTTTTAAATAAAAAAATCAAGAAAGTTGCCGTTCTAGGAGGTTCGGGAAGCGAAGCGATTTCTAAAGCAATTCAGGCAGGTGCAGACGCTTTTTTAACAGCTGATTTAAAATACCATCAGTTCTATGAAGCTGAAAGTCAATTGCTTTTGGCTGATATTGGTCATTTTGAAAGCGAACGGTATACAAAAAATTATATTGTTGATTATCTTACGAAAAAAATGCCTAATTTTGCAATCATTTTATCAGAAGAAAATACAAATCCTGTTAAGTACTTATAATATATGGCGACTACAAAAGAATTGAGTGTTGAAGACAAATTAAGAGCAATTTACGATTTACAATTGATTGACACGAGAATCGACGAAATCAGAAACGTAAGAGGTGAACTTCCTTTAGAGGTTGAAGATTTAGAAGATGAAGTGGCGGGTCTTAATTCACGTTCTGAAAAATTAAAAGCAGATTTGGAATCGATGGAAGAGCAAATCAAAAGCAAGAAAAATGCCATTGACGAGCACCAAGAATCGATTAAAAAATACACAAAACAACAAGAAACGGTTCGTAACAACCGTGAATTCAATTCGTTGACAAAAGAAGTTGAATACCAAGAATTGGAAATTCAATTGGCTGAAAAGCACATCAAAGAAATGAAAGCTTCGATGGAATACAAAAAACAAATCATCGAAACTTCTACGGAACGTTTAGAGCAAAAGACTTCTCATTTAGGTCATAAAAAATCTGAATTAGATGCAATTATGGCTGAAACTTCTAAAGAAGAAGAATTTTTGAATAAAAAATCAGCTGAATATGAAGCGTTAATCGAACCTCGTTTGTTAGCCGCTTACAAAAGAATCAGAAGCAGTGTAAGAAACGGTTTAGCAGTAGTTTCTATTGAAAGAGGTGCTTCGGCAGGTTCTTTCTTTACGATTCCACCACAAACACAAGTGGAAATTGCAGCTCGTAAGAAAATCATTACTGATGAGCACTCGGGTCGAATTTTAGTAGACAGCGTTCTTGCAGAAGAAGAAAGAGAAAAAATGGAAAGCTTGTTCTCAAGTATCTAAAAAAATATCTTAAGCCTCGAAATTCGAGGTTTTTTTTTATGAAAAAAATAAAATATTTCCTTCTTACGAAATCAGTTGGCTTTGGGTTGAACGTAGCAAGTTACTTTCAACCTAAAAAGGCAGCACTTATTGCGTATCGTTTATTTAGCGAACCAAGAAAAGGGAAGTTGCATAAAGAAAACTTACCGGAAATGTTGCAGAATGTCCCCTTGCAAAATTTTGATTCGGACAAATACTTTTTGGAAACTTATACTTGGAAAGGGAATTCAAATACAATTCTGCTTGTTCACGGTTGGGAAAGTAATACCTCACGTTGGGAAAAATTACTTCCCTATTTACAACAAACCGGAAGTACGATTGTTGCACTTGACGCTCCAGGTCACGGACTTTCTGGTGGTAAAGAATTTAACGTAGTAAAATATGCGAGTTATATTGAAACGGCAGTACAACACTATCAACCGACCGTCTTAATTGGACATTCCATAGGTGGTGCGGCTTGTATTTATTTTCAATCGCATTTTAAAAGTGAATTTCTAAAAAAGATGGTAATTCTTGGAGCGCCATCGGATTTGAAAACGTTGATTGGAAATTACGTACAACTTTTAAGCTTGAATAAGCGAATGAATACTTTTCTTGAAGCTCATTTTTCAGAAAAATTCAATTCAGAAATCGATGCGTTTTCGATGGCGGCTTTCGCCAAAGAAATTCAGATTCCGGGTTTACTCTTTCATGATGTACACGACGACGTGGTTGCCTTTGGCGAAGGCCAAAAAATCGCCGCTTCTTGGGAAAACGCAAATCTTATAGAAACGCAAGGTTTAGGTCATAGTTTGCACGACGAAAAAGTGTACAAACAAATTATTGATTTTCTCCAATCATAAATATTACTGCTTCACCACTTTTTGTGTCGCTGAAAATCCGTTTTTAGAGTTAATTTGTACAAAATAAACTCCTTTTGCTAAATTACTTACGTCAATTTGAGCTTGTTGATTTAAGTGTGCTGAAAGTACTTTTTGTCCCAAGTTATTGTAAACCGCTACTGAAGAACCTTCTGAAAATTCAGGAGAAGCAACTATATTTAGAAAGTTTGTCGCTGGATTTGGTGCAATACTGAACGTTGGTTTCGTATTGCTTTTTACTTCTAATAAATAATCATTATACACCTTTTGCATCGCTGACTGCATATTTGGAAACGGCCCAATATTTCCTTGGAAAGTACTGGTTTGCGGAATACCTGTTTCTTGCAAGATAGCTCGCATTTGCAAAGCGGTTAAATAAGTTCCCGTTAAACTATGATGGTACGACTGCAAAACGGCTACACAAGAAGCTACAATAGGTGTTGCTGAACTTGTTCCGTTAAACAATGGTGTATAAGATTGATTGAAATCATTACTGAATTTAAAACCATTTAGCTCGGGAATATACCCAGTTGTATAGACATTTTGTCCCCAACCTTGCACATTGACACGTGAACCGTACGTACTAAAATACAATTTGCTATGACTGGTATTTGAAGAGCCACCACCAACAATTATTGCTCCACTATCACCTCGATTCATGTACGATGTATAGTAAGCTCCATCTAAATTTTGGCTTCCATTTCCTGCCGCTGCAACTATTATTGCTCCAATAGCATTTCCTGCAACAGTTAAGTCATAAACTACTTGATTGATTTCTGCCACAACGTACTCACCATTTTGACCCGTATCTTGCATTTCATAAATGACAACATCACCAGTTTGCGCATTTGCAACTGCTTGAGTTACCGCATTTATTCTATTGTAACCTGATTGTTGCCACTCCGGATACAAAATCATTGCAGTAGCTCCATGAGCCAAACCTGAAACACCGTATGTTCCTTTATTCGCATATACAACACCAAAAACACAAGTTCCATGTTCCGTATAATCTAAACCTGCATCAGTGCTAATATTCATACCTGTTGCAATACTTGCTCCAGTTCCTACAAACTCTTCGTGATTTAAATTTATTCCATATTCTATATTTCGGATGGTAATTCCTGTTCCTGTTTGAAAATTATCCCAAGCGTACTGCATATTTACACCAGGATTTGCTCCAATGTATCCTTGTTGTGCTTGATAATTCGAAGTCGTAGGCGGAATATCTGCTGGAGGTTTAATCGCTTCAGCACTAATCAGACTGCAGTACACAACTCCTTTTAATTTTTGCAATTGCAATCCTAAATTGTATAAATTCTCGTTTGTAGGATTGTCGATTTTTATTTGAAAAATGGATCTTAGAATGGCTACTTTATCCGATGTTTTACTCACTAGTGCTTCTTTTTCCTCCATTGCAGAAAATTGCTCCTCTGAAAGTTGAATTCCACGAAGTAACTCAATACCATACGCTTTCTGTAAATGTTCAAAACCTTGAATTGCACTATTTGCTTGATTTGTAAATTGCAAATTACCTGCATTAATTATCCCATTTTCAAAACGAATATATAAATCATGCGAATTACTAGGCGATAAACGGAGTGACGAAGTATCTTCCTGTCCAAATAATACCGTTGAACCAAAAAGAATCAACAAAAAGAAAATATTTTTCATAATAAAGTGTTGCAGTTAAAAACGAACGGTAAAAGTAATGATTCCGAGATGCAATAATACGATTGAAACGACTCAAAATTTCACCCACGCGTTTTATTTTGTTACTTTTGCAGTATGGAAGAAAATTTGAAACGTCTGAATAAATTTATTAGCGAAACGGGTTATTGTTCTCGACGAGAGGCAGATAAATTAATCGAGCAAGGATTGGTAATGCTTAACGGTGTTGTTGCCGATTTAGGAACGAAAGTTTCTAACGCTGATGAAATTAGAATTGATGGTAAATTAATCCGCGAAAACACTAGAAAACATTTGTATCTGGCTTTCAACAAACCTGTTGGAATTGAATGTACCACGAATTTAGATGTTCCTAATAATATTGTAGATTACATCAATTATCCCGAACGTATTTTTCCTATTGGACGACTTGACAAAGCTAGTGAGGGCTTAATTTTCATGACAAATGATGGGGATATTGTGAACAAAATTCTTCGCGCAAGAAACAACCACGAAAAAGAATATATAGTCACTGTAAACCGACCGATAACCGATCGTTTTATTGAAAAAATGGGAAATGGCGTACCCATTTTAGATACGATTACCAAAGAATGTAAAGTGGAACAAATTAGTAAATACGTCTTCCGAATTATTTTGACGCAAGGTTTAAACAGACAAATCCGTCGAATGACTGAATATTTAGGATACGACGTGACAGCTTTAAAACGAACTCGAATCATTAATATTTCACTAGATATTCCATTAGGTCGTTACCGAGAATTAACGGATGAAGAATTTACTCAAATGAATGAACTTATCGCTCCATCAATAATGACTGAAGAAGCAAGTTTGCCAAAAATCGTATCAGAAGAAACTCGAAATAAAACTCCTTGGCGAAAAAACCCACAAACAACTGCGACCAAAAGTTTCGGTCGACCTTCACCAAGAAAGTAATTTTTAAAAGTAGCTCCTACTGGAACTATTTTACATCTTTAAAAATATTTTGAAAGTAAAATAAATAAATTAGATTGCTGAATTTTTGTACATTCACCTCCTGAAATAGTAGAATTAAAAAACAATTATTTCGAATATGTGATTAACTATTAATTAATTAAGATATGATGAGCAACAATACTTCTTTTTCTGCACAATTTAAACTTTTATTTTTCACTTTACTACTTAGTGGTTTTTCGGGTTTTGCCCAAGATAAAATCATTAAAAAAGGAGGAGAAACTTTAGAGGTCAAAATTTTGGAAGTAGGTCCAAATGAAATCAAGTACAAATTGTTTTCAGAACCTGAAGGTCCAATTTTTATTATGGATAAAGACCGTATTGTGGAAGTTGTCTTTGAAAATGGCCGTATTGAAAAGTACGTTTCGCCATTAAAAGATACTGAATTTTATGTGGATCAAAAAAAGCGTGCCTTGAAGATGAACTTCATTTCTCCTCTTTTGGGTTATACGCAAGTGGCTTACGAACAAAATTTGAAACCCGGTAGAAGTTACGAAGTATCTTTAGGAATTATCGGCTTGGGTAGAAATCAAGAACTAGAATATTGGAACGGAACAACACATAAAGAAAACCAAGCTGGGGTTTTTGGTAGTTTTGGATATAAATTTAAACGCGTTCCAGACTTCACAGCAAACAATCAGAAGTACGGACATATATTGCAAGGATTCTACGTAAAACCGGAATTAATGATTGGTTATTTGTCTAACGACGGTTTTAATTATGACACTCAAACCAGTGTAAAAAGAAAAACTACTTTTGGTGCTGCATTAGTTAATCTGGGTAAACAATGGGTTTTCTCCGATTCTTTTGTAATTGATTTATATGGTGGATTGGGTTATGCTTTAAAGACGAGATCAGATAATGATGGAGACTATTACAATTCAGAAGGAAGATTGTATGGCGTAATCACTGGATCGGATGACGCAGATTTCGCAGTTTCAGGTGGATTTAGAATCGGTTTTCTTCTTAAATAAGTCCTTTTACTTTCAAATAGAAAACCTCGAAATTATTCATTTCGAGGTTTTTTCGTATAATTTCTACAGCATTTTATTTTAGCTTAAAAAATAAATTTTAAAACCATTTTTTTCTCATAAATAGAAAGACTCCTAATGCAGAAAACAATATAGAAACCGAAATTAAAATTGGCATTCCGTAAATGTTTCCTTCAAGTGAGTTAGGCACATTCATTCCGTAGAAACTTGCAATAATCGTTGGGATCAACAATATAATAGAAATCAACGTCATTTTTTTCATGATATCGTTCAGGTTGTTTGAGATAACTGAAGCATATGCATCCATCATACCTGTTAAAATGTCGCTGTAAATCTTGGTCATTTCAAGTGCTTGTCTCAACTCAATTTCAACATCTTCAACAAGTTCAGGGTCGAGGTGTTCTTGATTAGTACGCTTCTTGATTCGGTAAACCACTGTACTATTTCCTTTAATGGAAGTCATGAAAAACACTAAACATTTCTCAATATGCAACAATGCTTGAAGCTCCTCGTTTTTGATGGATTTCTCCAAATTATCTTCTGCCACTTTAATTTTGTGGACAATTTGTTTCAAGTATTTCAAATACCAAACACCGGAAGACAACATCAATTTCAACACTAAATCAAAATCATTCTTGATGTAGGTTTTCTTCTTTGTGGTGAAATTGATAAAATCTTGAATGACTTCATTTTCGTGAAAGCAGATTGTCACAAAAACAGACTCATTAAAAATAATTCCAACTGGAACTGTATTAAAGGGAAGTTTTACGTCATTGCTAAGAATTGGAATGCGGAAGATTACTAATTGCCAACCATTTTCAAATTCAATGCGTGGTCGCTCATCAACGTCATTGATATCGTTGTAAAAATCTTCTGGAATTTGAAGTTCTTCGAGAAGGTATTTTTTTTCCTCGGATGTGGGATTTTGGAACGCAATCCAATTTTGAGACTGCATTTCACTGGCCTCGTATAAACCAGAATTGTTTTTGTAGTGTGTTTTCATACAAATCGCTATTATAAATAGTGATCTATATGAATCACTATTCTACATTAAAAAAAATATCCTATACCTGTCTGATTTCATTGTTACTTATAAAAGTGGTGCAAAAGTATCCTATTAAATCGGTATAAAATACAAAGGAGGATTCTTTTAAGTTATTTTTAGTTTCATAAAAAAAACCTTCTTGAAAGAAGGTTTTTTTTATATTATTTTCTGTATTTCCGTTGCTCTCGAGCTAATAATGTGTTTTTCAATAACATTGCGATGGTCATTGGTCCGACTCCACCAGGAACTGGTGTGATGAAAGATGCTTTTTTTGATACATTTTCAAAATCCACGTCACCTGTAATTCGGTACCCTTTTTCAGCAGTTTCATCTTTAACACGTGTAATTCCAACATCAATAATTACGACACCGTCTTTAACCATTTCTGCTTTCAAATAATTTGGCACACCTAAAGCGGTAATTACAATGTCTGCTTGAGTAGTTATTTGAGCAATATTTTTTGTATAACTATGCGTTAAAGTTACCGTCGAGTTTCCAGGAAATCCTTTTCGTCCCATTAAAATACTCATTGGTCTTCCTACAATGTGACTTCTTCCAATAACTACAGTGTTTTTCCCTTTTGTTTCGACATTATAACGTTCTAATAATTCCAAAATTCCAAAAGGTGTTGCCGGAATAAAAGTAGTCATATCTAGTGCCATTTTTCCAAAATTCTCTGGGTGAAATCCGTCCACATCCTTACTTGGGTCGACCGCCATCAATACTTTTTGTGTATCAATTTGAATTGGCAAAGGCAACTGAATGATAAAACCATCGATGTCATCATTCTCGTTTAACTCCTTAATTTTGTTCAGCAATTCGGTTTCAGAAGTCGTACTTGGCAATTTCACCATCGTAGATTCAAAACCCACACGTTCGCACGCTTTTACTTTACTACCAACATAAGTCAAACTCGCGCCATCATTTCCTACAATAATTGCTGCAAGATGTGGTACTTTCTCTCCATTAGCTTTCATGATATTTACTTGAGCAGTAATCTCATTTTTAATATCATCCGAAGTTTTCTTTCCGTCTAAAATTGTCATTGTTTTCTTTTGTTTCAGGTTTGAAGTTTCAAGTCTAAAGTTGTGTTAGTGCTTAAAACTAATTGTAGTTAGATATTATTTATTTGGGCATGACCCAGAAAAGGGGTCGGGCTGTTCGCTCCCGCTTTTATTGTCTCGTCCCAAAAGACGAGACAATACAGAGCTCCACTTCCATCCCTCATGCAAAAAATTAAGGTTTAAAACTTCTTTTCATCGAAACTTTAAACCTTAAACTTTAAACTTTTATTTCATTCCGGGCATTCCACCTTTCATGCCGCCCATCATTTTCATCAAGTTTTTTCCGCCTGGACCTTGCATCATTTTCATCATTTTGCTCATTTGGTCAAACTGTTTCATCAATTGATTGACTTGTTCGATTTTCGTTCCAGAACCTTTTGCAATACGTGCTTTTCGTTTCACATCGATAACTGCAGGTTTTTTTCTTTCGATAGGCGTCATCGAATGGATAATTGCTTCTATATGTTTAAAAGCATCATCTTCAATTTCTACATCTTTCATCGCTTTTGAAGCACCAGGAATCATTCCAACTAAATCTTTCATATTACCCATTTTCTTCACTTGCTGAATTTGGGTCAAGAAATCGTCAAAACCGAATTCGTTTTTGGCAATTTTCTTCTGTAATTTTCTTGCTTCTTCTTCATCAAATTGTTCTTGAGCACGCTCTACTAAAGAGATAACGTCACCCATTCCCAAAATACGTTCGGCCATACGAGCGGGATAGAAAACGTCAATCGCTTCCATTTTCTCACCAGTTCCGATAAATTTAATTGGTTTATTAACCACAGATTTAATCGAAATCGCAGCTCCACCGCGAGTATCACCGTCTAATTTTGTCAAGATCACTCCGTCAAAATTTAATCGGTCGTTAAACGCTTTCGCCGTATTCACCGCATCTTGACCCGTCATTGCATCCACAACAAATAACGTTTCCTGTGGTTGAATCGCTGCGTGAACGTTTGCAATCTCGTTCATCATTTGCTCATCAACAGCAAGACGTCCAGCCGTATCGATAATAACAACATCAAATCCATTTGCTTTTGCGTAAGCAACTGCTTTTTGCGAAATGTCGACAGGATTCTTATTGTCAGGTTCAGAATACACTTCCACACCTACTTGGTCACCCACAACATGCAATTGAGTAATTGCTGCAGGACGATAAATATCACAAGCTACCAATAACGGTTTCTTGTTCTTTTTTGTTTTTAAATAATTGGCTAATTTTCCAGAAAAAGTAGTCTTACCAGATCCTTGTAAACCTGACATCAATATAATTGAAGGTTTTCCTGAAAGGTTAATTCCAGCAGCATCGCCACCCATTAATTCAGTCAATTCGTCCTTAACTAATTTTACTAATAATTGTCCCGGCTGCAAAGTCGTCAATACATCTTGACCAATTGCTTTTTCTTTTACTCTTGTAGTAAATTCTTTGGCAATTTTAAAGTTGACATCGGCATCTAATAAAGCACGACGAACTTCTTTCAAAGTATCGGCAACGTTGACTTCGGTAATTTTACCGTGTCCTTTTAATATATGAAATGCTTTGTCGAGCTTGTCGCTTAAATTATCAAACATAAGAATGTATCTTTTAGAGGTGCAAATATAAGAGAAACGCCTTAAGTTTCAAAGCGTATGAAGTTCAAAGTTTTGGAGAAAAGTATGGAAAATTTAATAATGTGAATTTAATTAATAATTATCTGATTCGATATTATTAGCTGTTTTCCTTGAAGGTTATCAAAGCCTTGTAGGTATCGGATTATTTAGAATTATACCTACAAGGTCAAAAAAAAGACCTTGCAGGAAAACGACAGAAGTTTCAACAAATAAAAAACCAACTGTAATAGTTGGCTAATTTATAATTTTCTCAAATCGAAGGAAGTTACTTGATTCACCATCATCGCTTACTGTTGTTAATTCCAGTTTATTTTTTGTTCGACTTTCAATGTGCCATTCGTCAGCTAAATCAATAAAGTATTCAGGACCTGAAAACACTATTTCAAAATCAATCTCATCGTCAAAGCTGTTTTTCAAAGCACTCCAACTGCCCATTAATTCTTCTGTTCCATTTGATGCAGCAAGAATATTGTTTTCACTAAAAACAAAAGTATATCCATCAAAATGTATAGTTTGATCTGAGCCATTGTGTACGAATCGAGTCAATTTCCAAGTTCCTGAATTTACTGTATTCGTAATCTGCTGCGAAACATTTCCAGAAGTAGAAAGATCCGTTTCGTCTGAAGAACAAGCGAAGCCGCAATATAACACAGAAATCAAAACCAGAAAACTAAACACTTTTTTCATTAGAATAACTTTAACACTACGTATCTAACGCAGAAAAATATTCGATAGTATTATTTCTTTTTAAAATTGGAAATAAATAAAGGGTTGTGGTCCACTTGAAGCAGTTGCAAACACAATCCAAAACACGAAAGCTAAGACTAAAGCTTTCATTACTATTGGTAACTTGCCAAATGTATCTTGCAAGAATTGAATGAAATTTTGTGGTAGAAAATGCCAAACAAATCCAATAAGCATTACTATAAACACGTTCTGATATCCTTGAATAATCGTCCACCATTGGCTAAGGTTTACTTCCACTTTACCAATGTTTTCAATCACCTGAAAAGCCGTTGCAAAATCTCTTGCTCTAAAGAAAATCCAGCAGAAAACTACGAAATGAAAAGTAATAAGCACACTTACGAAACGAATCGCCCAGTTTTTTGGAATGTTGAAATACTCTTTAAAAAGACGTTCTACAACCAAAGCACTTCCGTGTAAAGTTCCCCAAACTACGAATTTCCACGAGGCTCCGTGCCACAATCCACCCAATAACATCGTTAAGAATAAATTGATGTAGGTGCGAAATTTTCCTTTTCGGTTTCCACCTAATGAAATGTATAAATAATCGCGTAACCAAGACGATAATGAAATATGCCAACGTCGCCAAAACTCCGTAATCGAACCCGATTTATAAGGGGTTCTAAAATTCAGCGACAGCTTGAATCCCATCAATAACGCAATTCCAATCGCCATATCTGAATATCCAGAGAAGTCGCAATAAATTTGGATTGCATAACCGTAAGACGCCATCCAGTTTTCAAAAGCAGAATAACTATTTGGCGCATCGAAAACGCGGTCCACAAAATTAAGCGAGATATAATCTGAAATTACGGCCTTTTTTAAAACTCCGCCAATGATTAAAAACAACGCTTTATTGACATCTTCCCGACTCAAATTCAGCTTTTGATAAATCTGCGGAATAAACTCCGATGCTCTAACAATCGGTCCTGCCACAAGTTGCGGAAAGAACGACAAATAGAACATGTAATCTATATAACTTTTCGTTGGTTCAAGTTCGCGACGGTAAATATCAATCACATAACTCATCGATTGAAACGTGTAAAATGAAATTCCGACAGGCAAAATAATGTCGTAAAAAGATAAATTACTATCGAAAATACCGTTATAATTATCAATCAAAAAATTGGTGTATTTGAAATAACCCAACAACGTTAGATTAATCACAACACTTAAATACAGATAAAATTTCCTGTAAAATTTTAAAGTTTCACTGTATAAAAGCCGTGCTAAATTATAGTCTAAAACTCCTGTAAAAATTAGTAATCCAACGTAAATCCCACTTGATTTGTAATAGAAAAATAGTGAAAACGCAACTACATATAAATTACGCCAAAAGTGCGTGGTAGATTTTGCGATTAAAATGTAAAGTGGATAAAACACCAAAAACATTCCCAAAAACAAGGCAGAGTTAAACAGAATCGGCTCTTTTGCACTATACACAAACCAATGCTCCACTGTATTCCAAGTGAAATTTTCAAAAATAGAAGTAAACCAATCCATACTATTCATTGATTATCGCTTTTGATTTTTCATAATTCTCAAATGCTTCAATGATTGCTTTGGCCAATAAATTTCCTTGCTTCACGTAACCTGCTTTTGTATAATGTACTCGGTCTGGACCAATCAAACCTGCTTTCGCATTCTGATTAATGCCGTATAAACCACCCATATCTGTGTATAAATCCCAAACCGCAACTCTCCTACTGTATGCCAAATCGATGATTTTTTTACTGTAATCAGCTACGAACGTATTTGGATATTTTCTTTTGAACAATGATGGTGGAGGTGTTGAAATGATAATTTCAACAAACGGATTTTGCTTTCTCGCATTCGAAATAAACAAATCCAATTGCGCAATAAAAGCATCCGAATTCATATTGTCAAACGATTCATTGGTACCAAAAGACAATACTAAAACATCAGGATGCAATGCTTTTAACTGCTCAAAAAACAACGGATATTTATTGTAATCGGAGAATTTAGCGCCATTTACACCCGAATTATGATAAACAATACCTTTGTCATTGTTTTCTAAAATAATTCCATTCAGTTCAAACACATTCTCGTCTTTATTTGGAATTAAGTAAATCTTATCTAACAAATTTTCACTTTTGTAAAAATGCGAAAAAGCGTCCTTTTGAATTTCCAACGGGATAAATTCAGAACGGGAAATACTTCTATTCTGCTTTTCATTCGTAGGAATTTTCAATGTTTTTCCGGCGCGAATGTTATTCGATTTCAAACCATTTGCTTTTTTCAAAGCTGTAATCGAAACGTTATATTTATCAGCAATCGCACCTAAAACATCGCCACTTTTTATTTTATGCGTGATTGTTTTCGGCACTTGCGATTCGAATACGATTGTTTTTTTGGCTGTAGCCAAATCAAAACTCGGAATATTATTTGGCGTCAGAATTTTAATCGTGGTGAAATAATTATTGCGTTCTTTTGCATTCAATTCAATGGCAAAATCCTCTTTTCGCGCTTGAAGCAAAATTCCGGTCAAGCCAATATTTGCCGAAGAAACTGGAGAAACATTTCTAAAACTAGTAAAACTACCATTCGAAGAAAACCGAACATCCCAAGGTCCATTTGTTTTGGCCAAATTATAGGGAAAAACCAATCCACGACCTCCATTTCCATACTCCTTTTGCAAACGCTCACGAACCACATTCGTCATCAAGTCTGCTTGAATGTGCGAATCTCCAATGTGAAGAAAATTAATTTTCTGCTTTGAATCAGTAGATTTCATCTCCGCTAACTTTTCATAAAAACAAAGCAATGCATCCGGATTTATTAATGCAATTTCAGTTTCCAAAACCGCAATTGAATCCACAGAAATAGAGTCGGTTTCTACATAAGAAGAATCGATTTCTTGTGCTTGGCTTTTCGAGAAAAACAGCAGAAAACTTAAAATAAAAAGTATTTTATTCATGCGGTTCTGGAGTTTCTGTTTTTGAGAAAATGGTATCAATCAGCGATTTCTTTTTTGGTGGTATTACTTTTTTATTTTTCCGCAATACTTTATATTGTTGGTAACCTTCATCAAGTTGGTCGTAAATAATTTTTGCAATTTTCTTTGCACCTCGGAAGTTGAAATGCGTATAATCTTTATTGGCTAAAGCCGGTTCTTCCTCCGTCCATTTGACCATCGAACCGTCACCACCCATTAAAGTGTATAAGTTTATATAACTCGATTGGGTTTTTAAAGCGTAACGTTTTTGTGACAAAGTCAACGGAACGACTGCCGAATCGGTTTTCATTTCCAAATCATATTTGCTGGATTTATCAGCCGTCGAAACCACTAATATTGAAACTCCTGGAAAACATTCTTTCAGTCGATTGATGGTTTTGGTCATGCTTCTGTCGTACCAAGTGTAATCTTTGGTGCCGTAATTCAACACGTTTGTACCGTAATGTAAAATGATTAAATTGTACTGTAACTCATTTTGAAAAGCTTTCATTGTCGCTACATCAAACTTGGAAATCGGAATTCCTGAATTTCCTCTTTGTGAGAAATTGTCCACGTGAACGCCTACTCCATCATCAAAATTAAATCCGTAAATTGGAATTGAATCTGCTTTTGAAAAGTTGGCTTTAAATTGTTTTATAGGTGCATTTGAAAGCGAAAGTGTATTCAGAATTTTATTAGGCATCAACGTTTTACGAATGGTATCTTTTCCTAAAACATAGCTAATTCTTCCGGTTTTATTTTTACCACTTCCGTAAAAAAGCGTCGGATTATCAAGTTGCGTATTGTATCGAGAACGTCCTGCTTTATATTTTACCCAAGCAGAATGTGCGGTATCATTTGCAAAGAAAACGTGTCCATTTACGCCAAAAGAACGCTGTGGATATTTAACGTTTAAATAAGATTGTGTTTTCCAATTTCCGGAAAATTCATGTTGAACCGAACTTCTTGACGCCGCTGATTCCGAAGTTATCGCTACAAAACCGACACCCTGACCACCAAATTTCTCTTGGAAATAAGTACGGAAATCTTGGACAATCATGTCGCCATCCGTCATTGAATCACCAAAATAAGCAATCCGAACTTTCCCTTTTTTATTGGTTTCTAACTGGTATAATTGTTCGAAAAACGGAATTAAATACTGGTTTCCTTTGTAGTTTTCAAATTTTTCTTCTGGGAATTTAATACCGTCATTTTCTTCAAAAACAATAGGTTGCTTCGCTAAAGAATCATCTTTAGTCATGATTTTTTCAACTAAATCAGGTTCAGCATCAAATGCATCGAGTAACATGCTGTCAATCAAAACATTTTTAGTACTTCCTGCTTTTTCAGAAAATATTTTTTTAGGCAAAAACTGCTTCAATCCCAAGAAAAAAACCGTGGCCAAAACCAAGATAAGAAAAGATTGTAAAAAGTAGGACGAGTTTGTTTTCACTAACTAATTATGAATTACATTCTGTTTGGAACCGAAATTCCCAATAATTTAAATGCTGACGCGATAGTTTCGCCGACTTTCTTTGAAAGTTGAACACGGAACATTTTTGCATTTTCATCGTCTGAACCTAATATTGGCACAGTTTGATAAAATGAATTGTATTCCTTAACCAAGTCGTATGTGTAATTTGCAATCAAAGCTGGACTGTGATTTACAGCTGCATTTTGAATTACTTCTGGATAAGAAGCCAACACTTTAATCAACTCTTTCTCCTTTTCATGCAGAGGGATTTCGTTTGCCGAAAAAGTTATTGAAGCAAAATCAAAATCTGCTTTTCTGATAATCGACTGAATTCGAGCGTACGTATATTGAATAAATGGTCCTGTATTTCCTGCAAAATCAACTGATTCTTCTGGATTAAACAGGATTCTCTTTTTAGGGTCGACTTTTAAGATGTAATATTTCAAAGCTCCAAGACCAATAGTTCGGTACAATTCTGTTTTTTCGTCTTCGCTGTAACCGTCTAATTTTCCTAAATCTTCAGAAATAGTTTGAGCCGTTTGCATCATTTCATTCATTAAATCATCTGCATCCACAACCGTTCCTTCACGACTTTTCATTTTGCCGGATGGTAAATCTACCATTCCGTACGAAAGATGAAATAAGTTTTTAGACCAATCGAATCCCAATTTTTTCAAAATCAAGAACAACACTTTAAAGTGGTAATCTTGTTCGTTTCCAACAGTGTAAACCATTCCGCCAACATCTGGAAAATCTTTTACACGTTGAATTGCCGTTCCAATATCTTGCGTCATGTAAACCGCAGTTCCATCCGAACGCAACACGATTTTTCTATCCAAACCGTCTTCCGTCAAATCAATCCAAACCGAACCATCAGGGTCTTTTTCAAAAATTCCCTTTTCTAATCCCATTTGAACGACTTCTTTTCCTAATAAATAGGTATTGCTTTCGTAATAATAAGAGTCGAAATCAACGCCCATATTTTCATAAGTCGTTGCAAAACCATCGTAAACCCATTGGTTCATTGTTTTCCAAAGTGAAATAACTTCTGGTTTTCCAGCTTCCCAATCTAAAAGCATTTGTTGTGCTTCTAAAATTAAAGGCGCTTGTTTTTTAGCATCTTCTTCAGAAAGTCCGGTTGCCATTAATTCGCTGATTTGGCCTTTATAAGCTTGGTCAAATTTCACATAATAATTACCCACAATTTTATCTCCTTTTAAACCCGTAGATTCTGGAGTTTCGCCGTTTCCGAATTTTTGCCAAGCCAACATTGACTTACAAATATGGATTCCACGGTCGTTGATGATTTGAGTTTTATATACTTTTTTACCGGAAGCTTTAATAATTTCAGCAACAGAATAACCTAATAAATTGTTTCTTACGTGACCTAAATGCAAAGGTTTGTTGGTGTTTGGTGAAGAATATTCAACCATTACTGCTTTATCATCAGGATTTGGTTCAACCGTTCCAAACTTTTCATTTCCTTTTACTTCATTGAAGAAATCCAAATAATAATTGGCAGAAATAACAATGTTCAAAAATCCTGAAACTACGTTGAACGCTTCTACTTCAGCAACATTTTCAACTAAATAAGTTCCGATTTTGTTACCTAAATCAGCAGGATTTCCTTTAATAACTTTCAATAAAGGAAAAATAACCATCGTAATATCGCCATCAAATTCCCTGCGTGTCGCTTGAAACTCAATTGTATCGATGTTGATTTCGAATAAAAGGGCAACTGCTTTTTTAATTTCGGGCGTTAAGATGGAAATAAGTGACATAATTGTTATTTTTTTAGGGTGCAAAGATAATTGGAATTAGTGAATTTTATAGTGTATTAAACGAATATTAATTAGCTGAATTTACGGTTCATTACAAAAGTAGATTTGACGCTAAAAACACCGCTTTTGAACAGATTTAAAGACCAAAATGCTTGAAATTTGTCAAAAATCAATACTTTTATACTTGGAATTTCCTTTGCCAAAATACCAACTCCATTTAAACCTCAACATCAATGTTTGATTTTCGCCTGAAAGTTTTTTACACGGTTGCTAATCGACTCAATTTTACAAAAGCCGGAGCTGAACTTTTTATCACACAACCCGCTGTTAGCAAACATATTCGAGAAATTGAGCAACAATATAATGTACAGTTATTTGACCGAAACGGCTCCAAAGTGCAACTTACAAGTGCAGGATTGATTCTGTACAAACATTGTCAAGCACTATTTGCAATTTATAAAGAGTTGGATTTTGAATTGCATAATCTAAACTTACTACAGAAAGGTGTTTTGAAAATTGGAGCGAGTACTACGATCGCACAATATGTTTTGCCAGCGGTATTGGCTTCTTTTCGTGAAAAGTTCAGCGACATTGAAATCTCGTTGTTCATTCACAATTCTGAAAAAATAGAAGAAGCATTGCAAAATCAGTCGATCGATTTGGGGATTATTGAAGGACAAACCAGGAATCATGCTTTGAAATACACGACATTCTTAAAAGACGAAATCGTTTTGACGACTAAAATAAACAATCCACTTAACAAAAAAGGAACGATTTCGCTCAAAGAGTTGGCAAATATTCCTTTGCTTTTGCGTGAACCTGGTTCGGGAACTTTAGAAGTAATCATGCATGCTTTGAAACCTTTTACTATTTCTATCAATCAATTGAAAAGCGAAATGCAGTTGGGAAGCACGGAAAGTATTAAAGGCTATTTGCAAAATTCAAACTGTTTTGCGTTTTTATCCGTTTATTCTATTTTGAATGAATTGCATCATAATACTTTGACTATTGTGGATATTCCGAAATTGAGTATTGAACGTAACTTTCAGTTTATTCAACACCATGGAGCCACAGTTGGACTTTCGGAATTATTTATGACCTTTGCCAAAAGCAATAACTTTAAGTAATGACTCATTACTATTTTGAATTTAAAATAAAACAGCTTCAACCGTAACTTTGTACTATAAATTTAGAAATCATGAAGTTTTTCAACAAAGACATAATTAACGACCACAATACTTTTTGGGAACAAAACAAAGTTAAAGTAGTCGTCTATTGGATAATTGTAGTATTATGTTTAGTAGGCATTTTATCTCCACCTCTTGCGTTATTTATCGGAATTGTGATGGCGCAAATTGGTCATCCTTATGCAAAATTAAACAGCAAACTAACGTCTAAATTACTGCAAATATCAGTTGTAGGCCTTGGTTTTGGAATGAATTTGACAAGTGCAATTATAGCAGGAAAAGAAGGAATTATTTTTACCGTCATTTCAATTTTCGGAACCTTATTATTGGGTTATGGTTTGGGAGTAATTATGAAAATTGAGAAAAAAACGTCCTTCCTGGTTTCTGCTGGAACAGCAATTTGCGGAGGAAGTGCCATTGCCGCCGTTTCACCTGTAATCAAAGCGAATGAAGAACAAATATCCGCTTCTTTGGGAACGATTTTTATTTTAAACGCTATTGCATTATTTATTTTTCCGATGATTGGACATTATTTTGAATTGTCGCAACACCAGTTTGGACTTTGGAGTGCGATTGCTATTCACGATACAAGTTCTGTGGTTGGAGCAGCAAGTAGTTATGGTGCGGAAGCGTTGCAAACGGCTACCACAGTAAAATTAGCTCGTGCTTTATGGATCATTCCGGTAGCATATTTGGCCATGCAATTATTCAAAAACAAAGACAGTAAAGCTAAAATTCCATACTTTATTGGTTATTTTATTTTGGCTTTGATTGCCAATACGTATTTGCCGTTTGTACAGCAGATAAGTCCTTACATTGTTGACATCGCTAAAATTGGATTGACCTTAACCCTGTTTTTAATTGGTACAAGTTTATCTGCAAAGGTCATTAAAGCAGTTGGTGTAAAACCTTTAATTCAAGGTGTCATTTTGTGGGTTACGATTTCGGTAGCTGCTTTATATGTGGTTATTCACCTTTCGGCATAAATTAAATTTCAACTTAAATTATTCAGGAGCAACTTATTGCAAAATAAGTTGTTTTTTTTTGTAACATAAATAAACTTTTAGTGTCTATTAAGGCAACAATCATTAATTAATCAATCATACAATCAAAAAATCAATCTCATGAAATTACAAGTACTCTTTTGGTTTCTTTTAGGAACCGTATTTACAATGAATGCCCAGAATCCGGGTATTGCTACAGGAAAAGTTGTTGACCGAGCGAATAATCCCGTTTCGTATGCTACTATTTCAATAAAAGACGGCGAGAAAGTCTTAACGGGCGGCATCACTGACGACAATGGAAATTTTGAAATTAAAAACATCCCGTCACAAGCATTGACCATTGATGTTCAATTCATCGGTTACAAAGCGTTCACAAAAACGGCTGATTTTTCAAAGCAAAAAACAATTAACTTCTCAAAAATTATTTTGGAAGAAGAGGCCACTCAATTGACAGGTGTTGAAATCGTACAAGAACGTTCCACAATTGAACAGAAAATTGACCGAAAAGTCATCAATGTGGGCCGTGATTTAACCACCGCTGGAGCAACGGCTTCTGAAATCATGAACAATATTCCTTCTGTGAATGTCGATCAAGATGGCAAAATTTCACTTCGTGGAAATCAAAACGTACGTGTTTTAGTGGATGGCCGTCCTACAAATATGGACGCGGCTCAATTGCTGAAACAAATTCCATCAACTTCCATTAAGAAAATCGAGTTGATCACAAATCCAAGTGCGAAGTACAATCCAGAAGGAATGTCGGGAATTATCAACATCGTTTTGCATAAAAATTCGAATGATGGATTTAATGGAAGTTTCAATACCGGCGTCACTCTTGCGGAAACGCCAAAATTCAACAACTCGATTGACATGAATTACCGCAGAGGAAAAGTCAACTTTTTTGGTAGCGGTGGGAATAATTTTGGAGAACGATTCAACGAAGGTTTGATTCAGCGTTTTGATAATAATTCAAAACAGGTTTTGGACATAGTAAACGACAACGAATCTTATTTGTACAAATTAGGAATGGATTTTTATATCAATGATAAAAATACTTTGTCCTTTTACACGAACCAAAATGCGTCAACAGGCGACGGAATTGTGAATACTGACGTTCAGTATTTGAACAATGATTTATCAAATTTATTTCAGAAATCAAATTATTCGACCAACAATCATACAGGAAGTTACAATTTGATTTTCAAACATCTTTTTGCGAAAGACGGACACACCTTGGATTTTGAAGGAAATTACAACGACTACAAGCAAAAGCAAGATGCTATGTTTGATACTTCAATTTTCGAAGTTGGAAATCCTACAACTGTTTCAGAACAATTGATTTACAAGGACAATATTGAAGACCGACGAAAAAACGGAACTTTTAATATTGATTATGTAAATCCGTTGAACGAGAAATCGACATTAGAATTGGGTTCAGAAGCAAGAATTGTGCGAACTGAAAACGATTATGTTACGCAAAATCTAGATGTCCCAGTTGCTCAAAGAGTTTCGAATTACACGTATGACATTGACATTTACTCTGCTTATGCGACTTTCGGTCAGAAATTTGACAAATTCAGTTATCAAGTAGGTGGTCGTTTTGAAAGTTACAAAGCAACGGCCAACTTAAATAAAGGAGCTACGACTTTTGAAGATAAGTATTTTACATTTTACCCATCGGCTTATTTGACGTATAACTTGAATGAGAAAAACATGTTTCAGTTGAGTTACAGCAGACGTGTGGACCGTCCAAGTTTAGAGCAAACAAAACCGATTCGTGAGTTTTCAACACCATTGGTTACCTCTCTAGGGAATTCAGAATTAGAGCCACAATTTACAAATTCGTTAGAAGTAAATTACACGAAAATGTTTGCCAAAAGCTCCTCAATAACAGCAGGTGTTTTTTACAGAATCATTGACAATGAAATCAGCAGAACTTTGTTCAGCGATGAAACAACAGATAATCCAAATGATTTAATCATGTCGTATGCGAATTTTGACAACAATACCGCTTTTGGTTTTGAACTTTCAGCAAATTATAAAATTACGAAGTGGTGGGATATTCAACCGGCTATTGACTTTTCAAGTATAAATCAAAAAGGTTTGGTTCAGGTGTTAAGAACTGGTACAACGAATACGTTTGATTTTGTAACGAAAGAAGTAGAAGTGAGTGCTTTCAACGTAAGATTAAACAGTAATTTCAAAGCAACAAAACGTTTGAGCTTCTTACTTTTCGGATTCTACCGCGGTGGAGTTGATGGGATTCAGAACAACAGCAAGGAAATGTACAAAATTGACAGTGGTGCACGTTACTCCTTATTAGACGACAAAATGTCCATCAGTTTGCGTTTCAACGATATGTTTGACACCATGAAATATGCTTTTGATTCTAAAAATCCTTACCCAAGTCAAGGTCAATTTTCTTGGGAAAGCCGTTCGGTTTATTTAGGAGTAAACTACCGTTTTGGTGGTGGAAAAAACCGTGCATTAGCAAGAAAAATCCGCGACGACAACACGCAAAAAGGTGGTGGCGGAATGTTCTAATATTGAATAGCATTTGAGTTAGTTAGTAAAAAACCCCGAAGAGATTTAATTCTTTTCGGGGTTTGTGCATTTTATTGAATAGATTAATTTTCCACAGTTACTCGGAAACTGACGACTGTCAACCGATAACTGTCAACTTTCTCTACCACTTCATTAAGTGAAACCCCTTCGCGAACCTTAAATTACGTACAACGCAAATAAAAACCTTTGCGTACTTCGCGGTAAAACCTACAACATACAACCTACAACTTCCCCTACCACTTCATAACCACACTTCCCCAAGTAAATCCGCTACCAAAAGCCGCTAAAACGACCGTATCTCCTGATTTGATTTTCCCTTGTTCCCAAGCTTCCGTCAAGGCAATTGGAATCGAAGCCGCGGTTGTATTTCCATACTTCTGAATGTTATTAAAAACTTGGTCGTCATTCAATTTGAATTTATGTTGAATAAACTGTGAAATCCGCAAATTTGCTTGGTGGGGAATCAACATATCAATATCTGAAACTTGCAAGTTATTCGCTTCCAATCCTTCTTGAATTACTTCTGCAAAACGAACTACTGCATTTTTAAACACGAATTGCCCATTCATATAAGGCAAGTAACTTTCGTCATTTTCCTTGTCTTCTTCATTTAAAATATCCGTCACCCAACGACCGCCCATTCCTGGTGCTTTCACGATTAATTCCTCGGCATGTTGTCCTTCAGAATGCAAATGCGTCGATAAAATTCCCGTAGAATTATCTTCAGACCGACTCAAAACTGCCGCTCCTGCTCCATCGCCAAAAATCACCGAAACGCCACGTCCACGAGTCGTCATGTCTAATCCAATGGATTGTACTTCTGAACCAATGACCAAAATGTTTTTATACATTCCCGTTTTTATATATTGATCGGCAACCGAAACCGCATACACAAATCCCGAACATTGATTTCTGACATCTAAAGCGCCAACCGTTCGTAAACCCAGTTCTTTTTGAACCGCAACTCCAGGTCCTGGAAAATAATAATCGGGGCTCAAAGTTGCAAAAACTACAAAATCAATATCAGTATTTGCAACACCAGAACGTTCTAGGGCAATTTTAGCCGCTTTCACTCCCATAGAAGTTGTCGTGTCTTCTCCGCGAATAATATGTCGGCGTTCTTGGATTCCTGTCCGTTCCTGAATCCATTCGTCCGTAGTTTCTATAATTTTTGACAAATCTTCGTTCGTCACGACATGATCTGGAACATAATAACCAAGTCCCGTTATTTTTGAATTGTACATACAATTTAATTTAGTTCATTAAGAATAGCAAAAATATCATTGTCATTACTATTACAGCTACAATTTACTACATTTTTTAAAAATAGTCACAAATTAAACCAATATAGTCTTTATTTTTGCCTAATTGCTTTTGCTATTGATAACAAGTAAAAGATATAGGAAAATAAATCCCCTTCAATAATTTATCGTAATGAGTTCATTTAAAAGTTCAACAGTACTAAATTATTCCTCCTCATTTTACTGCAAAAAAAAAGAAGATAACTATCCCGAAGTTTCGGGACTCTTGAAATTCTTAACAACGGGTAACGATAACTCCATAAGTGTGGTCGGCATGTAATCGGTTTACTTCACTATCTTAAAATTGAATTTGGTGTTCAGTGATTTTCAATTCGTTCAACATAGGCTTCATTGTTCGTTCTTCGAACGTAACTAAGCCTTTACTGTTATGGCTAGTATTACTTTCTGTCATAGTTAATTATAACTTCAATTTTCGGTGTCCATTCAATTCCGCCAATATTATACATTTTTGAGTCAACCATTATGAGCGAATGTCCATTATAAACATATGTGTCGTCCCGAAATTTTATTCTTTTTCTTTTTTCATTGTTAACTTGTGGAATGTCAAATTCAGCGATAAACACTTTATTACCTACGATTTTGTATGTCAATTCATAATCTTCTTCCATTTCGCAGTTATAACTGATTCCTTTACCGTTAGCTTGAAATTTTAAATACGATTCACAATTGTCAAATGGTCTGTAAAACCATTGATTATTTACTAAAAAGTCAGTTGAGATTGTCTCTATTTTGACTGTATCTAATATTGATTTAAACAATTCTTGCCCAACTTTCTTTTCAGTTTCTTGGTCTGTATTTTTTTTCGTCAATGGTAATTCTCTCTCTTTTTTTCCGGAATTAGTTGTCTGCTGTTCATTTTGACTTGTTTGTTGTCTACAAGAACTTAAAAAAGTCAAAGCAATTAATGTCAGTATTGTTGTCTTCATAATATTAGCCATAACATTTGGGTATATGAAAAGTAGCGGCTTAAAATGCGATAAATTTCGGTTAAAACCTAAATTTCGTGAAAAGCGAAAAATTTCGATTTAGCACTGAACTCGCTATTTTTTATATACCGTGTTGTAGCTAGTTTTATCGCATTAAGTTTATTAAACCATAAGCTTTCCGAGTATGAATTTTGAATTCCTTATCGTCATCAATAATTTTAATTTTTTGATATGTTCCCGCAAATACTAATTGATTGTCGGCGGTTTTAATCAGATTATCTAAAATCGTAATAAATTCTTGAATTGAATATTTTTTTACACTTTCTGAATTTTTTCCACTTGCATTTGTAATCGATGTCTTTACTTTTATTTTATTTTCAATCTTTTGAATTTTTGATATTGAAATATAAATTCCGTTATGTACACTTTCAATCGCTACTATAAATTCGGAAATGTTTTTAGCCATTATTTTTTCCTTAATCAATTCAATTGCTTGTCCCGCTGATTTAGAATAGTCAGTCTGAATAACTTCAGATTTAGCAGGTGTTTGAGCATTGCAAAAAGATATATTTGCAACTATTATTAATATCAATATGAATTTTCTCATTTAGGGTTTTCTTAAATTGGCTACAACGTTTAGTATAACCTCAGTTACGGCTAAATATGCGAGGTTTTTCGGTTAAGCACTAACGTTAGCAATTACGCGTGGATTCGGACGCAGTCGAATCCGCCGTAATTGCGGTTATACAGTGTTGTAACACGTTTTTATTCCGCTAAATATTGTATTCAACTCTATTTCTCTCTTTTCAATTCCATCCATTTTATTAATATTTTGTCCAAATATCTTTTTCCAAAAACCTCTTTTTGTGAAGTCATAGGAATAACTAAAGTTTGGGTTAAAGTCAGCAATATAAAGTTTGGATTTTAGAATTTTATCATTTTTTACGAATTGAACTTCTTTACCTTTTAATCCGCTTTCGAGTATTGAGAGAATACCGTTTCTATTCCGTTCATTAAATTCCAACGCTGGATTTCCGTAAGTTTTTCCGTCCTCACTGAAATCGTGTTGATAAAAGTATTCTCCTTCCACATATTTGTTATAACCGGGAACTGTTGGATTGAAAGTTTGCAAGCAGATTAATAAATTTTCTTTTAGATATTCAGCTCTTATTTCGGTCAAAGAATTTCTGTCAGACGATTGGAATGTCTCGATTTCCGCTTCTCCTTTAAATTCAGTTATTGGATTTTCAAATTGTCCGCTGTCGATTAAAACTCGGTTAATAAACTCTTTCCAATGTTTGAATTCCTGCATTTTCTTGATTTGGTCAAATGTGTGGTAACGTCAGTTCGTCTAAAAACCCTTCCAAGTTCCTATCTAAACTTATTTTTGAAGTAAATATAACCCATTTCCCAAACAATAATTCCGTCTTTTAAAGAATAAACACAGAATTAAGTCCAAAAATATCAACTCGGAAAAAGCTTTAAAAACAGTCCTACGGGAAGAGTAAAACAAAGGAGTACGTTTTAAGTACATTTTCAACATATTTAGATCAACGAGATTGAATATGCGCTTGAGATTGTAAGCCGTGAAAATCAATCCTACATCAGCACTGGCATGTTTGATGGTTTTTTTGGTCATGATGATGTAATAGAAGTCCCATTGGCGTTTAATCACGCCGTACGGATGTTCTACAATGGCTTGACGTCGGCGGTAGGTTTCGTAATTGTTTTCAATTCGGACTTTAATTTGATAAATCAAATCCGCATGTTGAGAGCGTTCAATGAGTCGGCCTCGCGCGTTTTTGGTACACTTTTTAAAAAGTTCACAACTCAAGCAAGCGCTGGTTTTGTAATGCTTCATTTGGGTAACCGACTTTCCGTTTTTCTTGGAATACCAATTCCCGTTGGTGGTTAAAATCTGATTGGCGGGACAGGTAAATGAATCGGTTTTTAAATCGTATTTAAAATGTTCCACATCAAAAGCCAAATCTGGAGCTTGAGCGGCAACACTTGGAATGGCAACCATAATATCAATTTTCAAGCGCTCGGCATACGCAAATTAACTTCCCGTGTGATAACCTTTGTCGTAAATCGCTATAAAATTGTTGTGGCCTAAAATGGTTTTAGTTCTGCGAAGCATGCCACCCATGGCTTTAGAATCGTTTTCATTGGTCACTTTAAAATCAATCGGAATATTGTGCAAAGCATCCACCACGGTTTGCACATTGTACGCCACTTCAGAAATATTATTCCGAGTCATAATCTGCCGACTATCCGGATCCGAAGTCGAGATTTGTGTCACGCCTGTAGTGTCAATCGTTTCTTTGTAGTTTAAATATTTGTCTTTTTGCAACTGGTGTTTTCGAACTTTGGATGCGACCTCTATTTTAAGCAATTCATCGCCATCTTCTTGCGCAAGCACTTTGTTGTATTCCGCAAGTTTGTTGTCAATGTAAGCGATGTGACGCTCAATTTTAGCCGGATTAAAATTATTTTTCTTGGAGTTTTGAGCCCGAAGTTTAGTGCTATCTCCAGCCACAAGGCTTCCGCCAATGAGTTCAAAATGCCAAGCAAGATTCACCGTTGCGCGAAAAATACGAGCGATGGCTTTAGGATTGTCTTTTCTGAAATTGGCAATCGTATTATGGTCTGGAACCAAGCTTTTCATAAGCCAAATAAGCTCGATATTCCGAACACATTCTTTCTCTAAAACCCTAGAAGAACGCATCCGATTAAAGTAACCGTAAATAAAAAGTTTGAGTAAATCCGAGGGATGATAAGCAGGACGACCGTTTTCAACAAAGCTAAAATCAAAACCAAAATCAGCTAGTTTTAAACGGTCCACAAACAAGTCAATGAGTCTCACTTGATTGTCTTGTGCGATTGCCTGATCCATAGAAGAAGCAAAAAGGGGAATCTGACTTCTATCTCTGCCGATGATAAATTTACTCATAAGTCACTTTTTAAAACTACATAAGCAGTTCTTAATCAGCACTAAATGTAATAAAAAGCAGCGTTTTATGCAAGTTTTTGGAGTGGTGTTTTTAGGGAAATTGGATAAAAAGAGAGGAGGTTTTTAGACAGTTTGACGTGTTGCCGCTTGTGGCAGTTGCGTAAATTTAAGACAAAAGATTACAAGTACAAAACTCCTCGTGGAATTTTCGGAGAAAATTCCGAACACAAGCCAAGCCTAGCAATTGCTACAAACGGCTGTTAGGCAACGTTTTTTTATTATTTTTTCAATTTCAGAATCGGTTTTAATTTTCTTTCCACTTTCTGTAAATTCATAAAGTAAAGGTTCTTCAGATATTTTTCTAATAAAATTTTTGTCAATAAGTAAGTTTAAATATCTTGAAATTTCCTTTTTAGTGTCATAAGTCATTTTGGAAACTTCAAAAATTTGAAAACCCATATTTTGAATAGGTTCAGTACAATTATTCGATTGCAACCATAATTGTTTAAAAAGAGTTTTCATTGTCTTAAAACGCAATTTGTCAGTTTCTAAATCTTCAATGATTTCATAGGTTTCCATTATATACTTTTCGTATTTCTCTTTCGAAACTCCGAAAAACCAACTTTTTTTAGGTTTCTCCACAATTCGCTTATAAAGAAGTCGGATTTTAATATCGCTTTCGTAATTCGGAAAACTGTCTAAAATTTGACGTTTTGAAATTTGTCCGCAAAAAAATTTTCGAGCCATATAAGCTGCATATTGTCTATCGGATTTCTGTTTGTTTTCGGTCATTTTCTAAATGTTGCCTAACGTCTTGGCGCTACAAGATGTTTGGGATTATAGATGCGATATTTTTCCATTATGCACAAGTTTTCCAAGTACAAAACCATATTTAAATTCAGCCTAAAACCCAAATATCTTGTAACGGCTGTTAGCAGAGGTTTCTTTAACTCCAACTCATATTAATTAGAACTCTGTTATTTTTGATTTCTACTTTTCCGCCCATTGCACCATTTTCCCCGGGATAGATTTCATAAACTTTTGTTTTGCCTTTAAATTTCGGAATAGCATTTTTCAATCTTTTACTGTTTTCAATCCATCTCTGAATTTCGATTTGATTTGAGTCAAATTCTATAATGTATTGCCTTGTAAATGTACTTCCACGCTTTTCAATTTCCACATTTTCAATATTTTTTGGCAATTGTGATAAACCGCCCATTTCGATAGTAGCTTCTATTGATTCTTCTCGTTGCCAAGGGAAAACTATATTTGCAAAATATCCGACAACAAAAATTCCACAACTAAGAATTCCAATAATAAAAATGAAAAATAAAATTTTCTTAAACTTCATATGTTTTAGTTTTTCCGAATTTTTTCTGAAATCTCTGCCAACGTTTATGTGTAAGAATAGTTGCGGGTTTGTATGCGAGGATTTTCCGAAGGAAAATCAGACGTAACAAACACGCAAAAACCTTTGATTAAGCGCTAAACCATAATTATTTTTATATGGTGTTAGCAAATGTTTTTTTGTTTTGAACTTGTCATTTATTAAATTCGGAAATTCGGCGTTTGACTAATAATCTCGCAATTTAGGTTTTCTGATTTTATGGAAATTTCCACGTAAAATTGCAAGCGATTCCAACTTTTCAATATTAAGTTAATATTGAAAAATAAAACCGAATAATAACAATATTATCGGTATCAAATTTATGAGTAACCATATTGACTTAACAAGTCCGTTTTCAATTTCTTTTGTTCTTAATAATTTTACCTCATTCAAAATAGACCAGATTATCGAAATTATCATCAATATACTTCCTAAATATTTTCCAATTTCATAAATTAAATTCAAATCAGTTTCCCATAAATTGAATGTTAAACTGCGAATCACAATTCCTATTACATAAATTATTAAAATTAAGATTGTATTTCTTTTTAATTTTTTCATTTCATTATGTGATTTTTTCTAAAATATTTGCCAACGTCAGTTCGTCTAAAAACCCTTCCAAGTTCCTATCTAAACTTATTTTTGAAGTAAATATAACCCATTTCCCAAACAATAATTCCGTCTTTTAAAAAATAAACACAGAATTAAGTCCAAAAATATCAACTCGGAAAAAGCTTTAAAAATAGTCCTACGGGAAGAGTAAAACAAAGCCGTACGTTTTAAGTATATTTTCAACATATTTAGGTCAACGAGATTGAATATTTGCTTGAGATTGTAAGCCGTGAAAATCAATCCTACATCAGCACTAGCGTGTTTAATGGTTTTTTTGGTCATGATGTAATAGAAGTCCGATTGTCGTTTAATTACGCCGTACGGATGTTCAACAATAGCTTGACGACGTCGATAGGTTTCGTAATTATTTTCAATTCTGATTTTATTTTGATAAATCAAATCCGCATGTTATGGGCTGTATTTATTCTTCCCAAAAAGTGGTTTTTAAAAATTCTATTTTATTGTCGGCGGTTATTTCTGCTAAAATTAAATAACCTTTTCCATATTCAGCCGAATATTTTATTTTTGTAATTTCCGCTGTCAATAAGCTATATTCGGGATAGTAGTAGTATTCTATTTTAACATCTGGTTTAATAATTTTTCTCTTCTCTAAGCATCTTGAATTTAGCGTTAAAATTGGTTTTGATAAAAACTTAATTTCAAGTCTTCTGCTGGCTTGTTCTAGTGAAATTTTTTCTTTATTCTCAATTATTTTAGCGACTTCAGATTGTAAGAACGGAAAGCATATTCCTTCTTTTACTAATTCGGTAACTTCATAATTTAATTTTGTGTTTTCTGAGTTACTTTCTTTAAAATAATTTTTTATTTCATCTGAGTTTTCTATGTAGTTAGAGATTTCTGTTATTCCACCGCATAATTTTTCTGAATAATAATCGATAACAATAGTCTTTTTTGTGCTGCAAGACGCTAAAAAGGCGACTGAAATCATTACATAAATTGTACTTTTTCTAATCATAAGTTTTTCTTCAGTAGTGTTTTTCAGTAATATAGCCCATAACGTTGATATATATGAGCTGTGGCGTGTTTTAGCACTAACTCTCCAAATATAGAACTAACTTTGGGAAATGCGTAGATTTTCCAAATCGACACAGACCAAGCCATGGCTTATATACGGTGTTGTAGAGCGTTTTACTTCACAGTTATTTCAATATCTTTTACATCCATAAATTCCTCAAGTGATGCTCCGAATTCTGCATTTATTGGATTACAATGTCCGTGAATTCTAACTTTCGTGTTTTTATCAAAATCAGTTTTTGGTAAACCTTGCTTAAAATTCAATTCTGGTATTTCAATTATAATTTCGTCGTCAGTTTGCGATATTGAACCTTTAAAAGTCTTTTTAAATGGATTGTTCCGTGAGATTCTATATTCTGAAATTTCAGTTTTTTCAAGGAATACGCCACTCCGTTTAGTCCAACTTTCATTGTGAACATTTTTTTCATTGTTCATTAAAGCGAAAGAAATATCCAAATTCTTGAAATTTTCATAAAATCTTAATTCTTTTTCATCTATGCTTTTCATAACAGCTGTCAATTCAAATTCATCGCCAATTTGGTATGTTGTTTTATCAGTCGTGAAAAATCTTTCAGTTTCATAAAAGTTATCTGTTTTACAACTAACTATTATAAACAAAATAAATATTAAATAAAATGATTTGCTCATTAGATGATTTTTTTCAAATGCTCTACAACGTTCCCTTGCTACAAGAGGTTTGGGATTAAATTAAGCCTTATTTTCGGATTTGCCTAAACTTCCCTGATACAAAACCATTTTCAAATTAAGCCAAATGCCCAAATCTCTTGTAGCAAGTGTTACCAGCAGTGATTATTTCTTCACGAACTCTGTTGAAATATTATTTCCCCAAGGCATAGTTTTCAAAACAATTTGTTTCTCATTCGGCTCAATTTCTAACCATAATTCACTTTTTTTAATAGAGTCAAAATCTAGAATTAGTATTGGCGAATCGATTTCCTCAATTTTCCATTTTCCTTTGCCGACATTATTATATTGTCTGGATTTATTCAGAGTGAAAGTCTCGTTGTCAAAGATAATGAGTACATTTTTTTCTTTTCCGAGATTGTAGTTACCTACGATTTTACTTTCCAAATTTAGCTGAAATATAGAAACTAATGCAAGATGAAGTAATGGTAGAGCAAGAAAACCTAACCCAATATAAAGAGTTTTATTTGTATCTCTTTTTCTAATTTTGAAAATACCGATAAGAGTTAATATTATACCAATCAAAGGACTGATTATGTAAAGGGGAAATATCCAAAGTGCTTCCATATTTTATCTTATCATAGTATTTTTGGTCCGTATCATTGCTGGTAACGTTGATGTATATGAGCTGTGGCGTGTTTTAGCACGAATCTCTCCAAATATAAACTAACTTTCGAAAATCCATAGTTTTTCCAAGTAAGCACAGACTAAGCCATAGCTTATATACTGTGTTAGCAGCTGCGCTTATTTACAGTATGAATTTCGAATTTCACCATTCTTATCCTTAAAAATTATATTAAAGTCTCCGAAAATGAAATCAAATTTCCCTTCCGGCTCCATATTTTCATACTCTAAATTATTTTTATTTTTTATAATCCACTCTCTCCATAACTGTAATTCGGCTTTTGACGGTATATAACAAAATCCCGCATAATTCAAGTCGATCTCTTTTGGAAATATTTGAGTTAGACAAGCCAAACGATTTGGAATTTTTATTTCTGCTTCGAATTTTTCGATTGCGTCAATTGCCGCTAATGCTTTGTCACTCGCCTTGATTTTGTTTTGAGCTTTCGAAAAAGTAATAAATAGTATAAGTATTACAGTTAAAAAATATTTCATCTAGTAGTGTTTTTTTTGCGTTGCTGCTAACGTTTTGCAGCTACCCGAAGGGCGGGATTTTTACCACTAAACTTCATGCGGAGAAATGAACTTTCGGCTACCACAAATGTGTCTGCGAAGAGCGAAACCCCGCCTTTTGGGTAGGTGCTGTTATGGGCTGCCCTTCTGTCTTTCGTAGTCATTTCGTGCAATTGTCTAATTGGTCAATGGTCGTGAGAATAGCTGGATAAAAATATTGTCCTGTTGAATGTTGTAGCTTGATTTTTTCTATTTCGGTTTTAAAGTTGTCAAGGGTCGTGGCATTTATTCCAATTTGTCCGAGTGTCGCTTTGAATAAAAAGTCAAAATATTTTTTGTCTGGTCTGTTTGATGGTTTTATTAATTGTCGGCAAACCAAACCTGTTGTCCCGTCTTGAAATGTTTGTTTGTCTAACGCAACTATGTCGCCTGGGATAAACTCACATAAATTAATTGGGTCATTCTCGTCAAACTCTTCGTCAGGCAATATTAGATATTCATTGTCGTCAAGTTTGTGTGCATTTGTCGGAACCCAAGCAGTTGCACCGTCAATTAACCGAACATAAACTTTGTCCGTTGCTTCTTTTATGTTGTCAATATCGATGTTGTTGTCAGTCACTGTGGTCGTCTTTTAGGGTTGCCCATAACGTTTTTGTATAAGAATGGTTGCGGGTTTGTATGCGAGGATTTTCCGCAGGAAAATCACACGTTACAAACACGCAACGACCATTGATTAAGCACTAAACAGCAATTATTTTTATACGGTGTTACCCAACGTTTTTATTTCGTTTAAATTCAGTTTGTATTAATTGTTCAAGTTTCCCGAAATCATATTTTAGAGTATTGGATGTAATCGAAAGTGGTGTTCCATACATTTTCATATTCGAACGCATAAGTTTGGCTTTCATTCCGCTTTTTGCTTTTCCGATATATTTTTCAGGATTCGTTACGTTAATCAGCAGAAATTTTGTCGACATAACTTGCTTTGTTATAATATCGGTTATATCATTCCATTCAATTAGTCCGACACTCGATGCGTTTGAGTTGCCCGTTATTCCGTTTGAGTCAATTGTCAGTCCTACTTTTTTATCAAACAGTTTTTTAAATCCGAAAATTCCTGTCGCACCAAAAAACAAAACTCCTAAAATTCCAACTCCTTTTATTACCATTGGATTTCTCAATAATCTAAATGAATGTTGTTGAAAAGTGTCTGCATTTAAAAACAACCAAATTCCTAAAATCACAAATAGTAGCGAGCCTCCAATTCCGAAGAATAGTTTGTTTTTGCTTAATGGTATTTCAATTTTTTCTTTCAATTAATTCAGTTTCTTGGTTTTTTTTCAAATGTTGGGTAACGTTTCTCGGCTTGGCGATGTGGCGGATAAAGAAGCCGAAACTTTCTATAATTACTGAACTTCAAAGGAAGCAAAAATCTTCGATTTAGCTCCAAACCCGCCATATTGCCAAACCGATGTTACCACACGTTTTTTTACTCGAAGTGTTCATATTTAAAGTAAAGTGGCACATATCCTCTTATGCTTTTCAATAGTCCATTTTCGTAATAATTATAGATTAGAATGTATTCATTTACTCTATCATTCATAAATACACTTTTAATTTCTGACTTTAAAAGACGACCTTGCTCATTAAAAGCATTTTTAATTGTTTTATTATCGTCAAGTCTTTGTCTATCAGTTTTATCAGAATATGAATAAGTTTCGCTTTTTCCATTAATTGTAATTTGCTTTTTTTTCAATTTTGCTTCCACAACATATCCGTAAAATCTTTTTACATAAAAATCTCTTTCGTATTCCTTAGTCTTCCTGTATGTGATTAATGTGTCTATCTTAATTGTAGTTGTCGATGTAAATGGATGATGAGAATAGGTGGTTTCGCTACTAGGATTTTCAAAATTGCTCTTAAAGTACTTTGACGAAATCAACAAGTTATTTTCATAATAAAAAAATGTTTTTTCGGTGCTTACTGAATTATTATGATGATAAATTATAGTGTCTATTTTATGAGTAATTTTATCAAGTTCATCATAACTATAGGTTGTCACTCTATCAATTGATTTTGCCTTCCTTGTTTTTTTGTTATATGATGCACTATATTTTTCAATACGAATTATTTTTCCGTTTCTGTCAACTTCAACAATTTCGGATAAGTCTTTGGGTGAATTTTCGTAAACAAAAATTCTTTTAACTTTCTTGTTTTTGTAAACACTGTCAGGTTGCCACCGATTTTCAATTTGTCCAAAACTCAGTATTGAGTTAAAAAAAATCAATATTATAGTGGCAATTGTCTTCATTTTTTCTTGGGGGTCGTTTTTCTTTAAAATGTGTGGTAACTTATATATACACGCTACTCCGTAGCGCCAATACACCCAAATTTGGATGTATACACGCTACTTTATAGCGTATTATTTGTTTTGTAAATATACTTTATTTTTTCATAAATCGTCAAATGGACTTTTTATTTGCTGAATACTTTTAGTACTTACAGGTACGTAAATTTAGGTTGATCTGCCTATTTTACCTCTCAATCACAAAACTTCACAAATCCCTCTTCACTCGGCGTTTTACTCCGGAATAATTTTCACTTTTTTCAAACCTAAAAAAACGCCCTGCTACAGTATTCCTATTTTCGCCTACCTAAAGCACCTCTTTTTTGCTAAAAATAAAGCGAAATAAAACATTTCGTAAATAATTTTCAAAGAATATCAACTAACTAACATTCAGAAAAATAATTAAAAAATACCCATTAGTAGGGAGTTTTTGTAAGCCAATTGATTTCTACATTTACAAAACAAGTTAGACAAATAAAGGAACAAGTATTCAAAGTCCATTACGAATCAACTGTCTTACTTGATATTTACAAACCTTTAAACCAACAAATTATGGAAATCAAAAGAACCTATGCAGGGAAAGACGTAGAAATGCTAATCACCATTGACACCATCATGGAAAACGCCTTAAAAAATCAAGTTTTTCTGCAAACTAAAAGAAGTACATGGACGCCTGCTTTTTTAGAAGGCATCAAATCAGAAATTGACACTGTCGTACAAACTTTTATAGGTAAAGACAACGTCAAAGAACTAAGAGCCGCAACCACCATTTTAAAAGGCATTCAAGCACCAGCTTTAAACGACCTAGCCGAACTAAAGGTTCAAATCGAAGCAGATTTTGCAGAAAACACCGCCGGAAAAAATGAACTTTTAAATACCCTAGGATTCAAAGCGTACAATAATGATGCAAAAAAAGGGGACCAAGAAGCATTAATCAGCCTGCTCTACCAATTTAAAAAAAATGCAACCACACAAGTAATTCAACAAATAACGAGCAAGGGAACAGCAACACAACTCATTACAAAAATCACCTCCTATGCTGACGCACTTAAAAATGCAAACGTAACACAAGAAGTGCAAAAAGGAAGCAGAAAAGAAGCTACAAACGAAGCAAAAACGGCCTACAATGCCATCTATCAAAAGGTAATTCCTATTGCTAAAATAGCAACTAATTTCTACAAAGACAACCAAGCAATTAAAGAACAATTTAGTTACACAAAAGTAAAAAACAACCTCAACAACAATAAAAAACAACAAGAACCAAAACCGTAAAATACGATACCGCACCACCAACTTAAAACTTCTAACAAGAAGTTTTTTTTTATGCCAAATCAGCGCTACCACTCCTCAAACAGCTCATAAAAATGCACACCACGTTCCACAAAAATTCAGTCCACCCCACAAGTAGTCAACACAAACCGCTTCGCTGCTAAATTGAGCCTCTTCGCTGCTGATTTAAGTGTCTTCGCTACTCTTTTATAAGCCTTCGCTACTAATTTGTGGGTCTTCGCTAATCATTTATGTGTCTTCGCTGCTAATTTATAGGTTCTCGCTACTAATTTGTGGGTCTTCGCTAGTCATTTAAGTGTCTTCGCTATTCATTTATAGGTCTTCGCTACTGATTTGTGGGTCTTCGCTGCCCTAAAGTACAATCCCAAAGACTGAACAATATTTTGTGTAAACGCTTTTTTTGTTTTTTTTTGCAAGTAACATAATCACGAACATTAAAGACCAAGAGCCGCTCTACCGCTCTGAACCTTCACAACAGCTTCAGAAAAAAAATCCCTATCTTTCACCTCTAAAAATAATTTAACCAAAAGAACATGAAAAACATCTTGTACCTACTGCTCTTTATTGCATTCAGCACGGCGAATGCACAAGAAAACCTCACCTACCAAAAGCCGCCAAAAGAAATCCTTGACCTCGCTGATTACGAGCGTGCGCCATCCGTTTCCATGGATACTAAAAAGGAATACATGCTCCTTTCCTACCGAAACACCTATAAAACACTAGACGAATTGAGTCAAGAAGAAATGCGTTTAGGAGGATTACGCATCAATCCAGTTACTAATATCTCCAGTTCTACAACATACATCAGTAACTTGAAAATCAGAAAAATCAAAGGAACGGCAGAAATGCAAGTAAGCGGTTTGCCTGAAAATGCAAAGATTACAAACATCGCTTGGTCGCCAAACGAGCAAAAAATATCCTTTTCAAACACTACAAATACAGGGGTTGAATTATGGGTTATTGACGTAGCATCTGCACAAGCAAAACGATTAACGGATGCAACGGTCAACAGCAATATGGGAAATCCGTTCAGCTGGTTTAAAGACAACAATCACATTTTAGTAAAAATGTTGCCTAAAAACCGCCCAGCATTAATTGACGTTAAAAAAGACATGCCACTTGGTCCAACAGTTTCCACAGCAGACGGTTCGGTTTCTCAAAACAGAACCTACCAAGATCTATTGAAAAACAAAACAGACGAAACTAATTTTGAAACCCTAGTGAGTTCTGAATTGTACAAAGTAGATTTAAACGGAAACGCAAAACTTTTTAAAGAGGCCAACCTGTATGCAGGAGAAACATTCTCACCTGACGGAAATTATTTGATGATCACTACGCTTGAAAAACCATTCTCCTACATCGTTCCCCTCAATCGTTTTCCAAACAAAACTGTAATTTACGATGCAGATGGAAAAGTAATTAAAGTGGTTAACGAATCGCCTTTAAATGAAATCATGCCTAAAGGATTTATGGCCACTAAAAAAGGAAAGAGAAGCATGAATTGGAGAGCCGATGCTCCTGCCACTTTATATTATGCCGAAGCATTAGACGAAGGAAACCCAGCAAATGAAGTTCCTTTTAGAGACGAAGTATTCACTTGGGACGCTCCTTTTAACCAAGCGCCAAAATCGTTTGTGAAAACGGTGCAACGCTACGGCGGAATCACATGGGGAAATGCAACTACAGCAATCCTATCGGATTATTGGTACGACACCCGAAATGAGAAAACCTACATGATGAATCCATCGGCTTTGAATGAAACTCCTAAATTAATTTGGGACCGCAACTCACAAGACATCTATTCTGACCCAGGAACTTTTGAAACCATTAAAAATCAATATGGAAGATACGTTCTGGCAATCGACAACAACAAGGCATTCCTAATTGGAAAAGGATTCACAAAAGAAGGACAGTTTCCGTTCATTGATAATTTTGATTTGAAAACGTTTAAAACGACCCATCTATACCGATCCAATTACAAAGACAAAGTAGAAGCCATTTACTCAATTGAAGATTTGAAAAAAGGAGAAGTCTTAGTGCAGATTCAATCCAAAACTGAATATCCAAACTATTTCTTCAGAAACATCAAGAAGAAAAACAGTTTGACAGCAATTACGGCTTTCAAAAACCCATTTGAAAGCATCAAAAACATTCACAAAGAAGTAATTAAATACCAGCGAAAAGATGGTGTTGGACTCTCAGGAACCTTGTATTTGCCTGCCAATTATGACATGAAGAAGAAAGAGAAACTTCCTTTATTGATTTGGGCATATCCAGAAGAATTTAAAGACAAAAACAGTGCGGGACAAAGCAGTGCCAACTCAAATGAGTTTACATTCCCATACTACGGTTCATTTGTATACTGGGTAACGCGTGGTTATGCGGTTTTAGACGATGCTTCTTTCCCAATCATTGGCGAAGGAACCACAGAACCTAACGATACTTTTATCACTCAATTGGTTGACAATGCGGCGGCGGCAATCAATGCCGTAGATAAATTAGGATACATCAACCCAAAGAAAGTCGCAGTGGGCGGACATTCCTACGGTGCATTTATGACAGCAAACTTGCTGACACATTCCAACTTATTTGCCTGCGGAATTGCAAGAAGTGGCGCTTATAACAGAACCTTGACTCCTTTTGGTTTCCAAAGCGAACAACGTAACTATTGGGAAGTGCCTCAGATTTACAACGAAATGTCGCCATTCATGAACGCTAGTAAAATGAAAACACCGATGTTATTAGTACACGGTGAAGCCGATAACAACCCGGGAACTTTTACTTTGCAAACTGAACGCTACTTCCAAGCCTTAAAAGGTTTAGGAGCTCCAGTACGAATGGTACTTCTTCCTAAAGAAAGCCACGGATATGCTGCAAAAGAAAACATTCTGCACTTATTATGGGAACAAGACCAGTTTCTAGAAAAGTATTTGAAAAACTAAACCAACGTTTATTTTAGTAGAAAAGGTTGCTGCAATTATAATGCAGCAACCTTTTTTTTTATTACTACATTAAAAACACATTTAGGCTTAGTAGATCCATACAAAAAAAGAACAATTGAGTGCTTTATTAAAGCGTTACATCAGCACTGTCGCGGAATCTTATAATTATATTCAATGATTATTATATTTTACAAATAAGTAATTTTAAGTATATTTATACATTCTTATAATACGATATATAGATGAACCATTCTTTAGAAAATGATTCAGAACGAATCGCCGCTTTAAGCAAATACGACATTTTAGATTCGCTTTCTGAACAAGAATACGATGACATCGCTTTTCTAGCTTCACAGATTTGCGACACGCCTGTTTCCACGATCACGTTTATTGATGATAAACGGCAATGGTTTAAATCCCGAGTGGGATTACCACATCAAGAAAGTCCTCGTAGTACCTCATTTTGTTCGCTAGCTTTAGAATCAGCAGATCCATTTGTAAATATTCCAGACCTGTTTCAGGACGAAGCATACAAGAAAGTCGCCTTAGTTAATGGACTTAAGGCCGGATTTTACGCAAGTATTATTTTATTCGACCCGCAGACAAATACGCCTATCGGAACACTTTGTGTAATTGATAGTAAACCCAGAACATTGACCGAAAATCAAATTTTAGGACTTAAAAAACTAGGCAATCAAGTTTCAAATTTATTGAAAATCCGACTGAAAAATAAAGCACTTCAGGTGGTCAATACGGAACTAAACATTCAGTACGACGAGCTGACCCAATTTGCCCGAGTAGTTTCACACGATATTAAATCACCTTTGAATAATATTATTGCACTCTCTAACTTACTGAAAGAAGAATATTCCAGTCAACTGGACGAAACAGGCGTTCAATACCTCAACTACATTTCAGAATCTTCCGATTCGTTAAAACAATTTGTAGATGCAGTTTTGAAATACCACAAAAGCAATAATGAAGAATTTTTAAAGAAAGAGTCAATCGATTTAACCGAAGTAACAAAAGCAGTTTTTAAATCACTAAACTCTAAAAACAATTTTGAATTACTAATTGAACCAAATTTAACTATAGTTTCGAATGCAATTGCCATCGAACAAATTTTACTTAATTTACTATCTAATGGAATTAAGTACAATAAGAACGAACAAGTAATCCTAGAAGTGAAGCTTTTCGAAAATGATATGGACTACAAATTAACTGTTTCGGACAACGGAATGGGAATTTCAGAAGCACATTTTGCCACCATCTTCTCGTTTTGCAAAACGTTAGATGTTAAAGATCGGTTTGATAGTTATGGAACGGGCATTGGTTTATCAACGGTAAAAAATATTGTAGATAAGTTGGAAGGAACAATTTCCATCGCGTCAAAAATCAGCGAGGGAACTACATTTACAATTTTATTCAAGAAATAGAAGCGTAAATTAATTGACCTGCAAATTCAAAAACCGAATTGAAAATTAATTATCGACGGTAGGCTACCACTTCTTCATCAACGGTCAAAAACACATGCTCTCCATCCGGAATAGGAAATGAATTTTCAAAAAACAATACCGTTCTATCGTAGACGCCTTTTACTAAAAACGTGTTTCCTTTGTAATAGGATTGTTTTACGGTCACTTCCAAATTGCTTTTTTCCGTTAAAAACAATTCATGTGAATACACTAAAATAGGATCTTCACTTCCAGCCTCAGAATCCAATAAGTTGAGTGGAATTTCATTCACTTCACCATACAACGAACCGACGTATTTACTTTCAGGTTTCAAATAAATTTTAGCAGAAGCATCGTGTGCTAAAATTGCTCCACCTTTCATGACAATAGTTTCATCCGAGAAAGAAAGCGCGTCAACACTATCGTGAGTGGCAATAATGCACGTAATTCCTTTGCCTTTTAAGTAGGCAAACAAATTTCTACGCAAAGCCCCTTTTCTAAAACTATCAATATTACTAAACGGCTCATCTAATAGCAGTACTTCAGGTTCAACGGCTAAAACGCGAGCTAAAGCCACACGTTGCTGTTGACCGCCACTTAAATATTTTGCTTTTACATCAGCAAATTCGGTCATTTCTACCATTTCAAGTAGTTCTTGAATGCGTTGCTTTTTTTGTTCGGGATAAATATTTGAAAGAAATTTTCCTACATTTTCAGCTACAGTAATAAAAGGCATCAAGTCAAAATCTTGCGCCAAATATTTCATTTGATCCATTCCTGGAACAAGATTGTATTTAGGACCTAAAACCGGCTTTTCATTCCAAAATAGTTGACCTTCATTCAAATCATAAAGACCATAAATTAATTTGAGAAGCGTACTTTTTCCGCATCCGCTTTCGCCAATGATTGCTACATTAGCGCCTTTTTCAATACTGAAACTGACGTCAGCGATCACTGTTTTTGAATCGTATGCGAATGAAATATTTTGAACTTGAAGCATTTTAAAACTCTTTTTTTAGAATTGCAAAAATACAATCTTTATGACGGTTTTCCTTAAGAAAAAACCGCTAATTACTAAAAAAGTAAAGAGCGAAATCCATTTCTGAATTTCGCTCTCAACCAATTAACCAATAAAAAAACTATGAACCTTTAATATATTGTTGAAAAGTATTTGTGTGTACTTTCGCTTTTAAATCGTGCAGTAAATTATACAATCCAAAAAATGTTCTGTTGATGTACAAGAAGTGTTTTGAACCTCGATTGCCATTCATTTTTCGCAATTGCGTGTCTTTTGAAAATTCTTCACCCATACTTGCAATTTCTCCAAAAAACCCTTCATCCGAAAAATCGAAGGAATCGCCGTGAAATGGTTTTGTGAACAAACGCAATAACTGGTGAAACAATCCTGTAAAATAAATTACTTCTTCAGGAGTATCATCCGTTCGAAGAATTTCTAATTCGTATAACTTAGCGCGAAATAATTCGGGATTATCAATCACTTCCGGTCGTGCTAATTCAAAATATGGCACATAAAAATCTTCGGGAATGTGCTTGATGCAACCAAAATCAATTGCAATTAAATTTCCTTTCGTATCAATCAAGAAATTCCCAGGATGCGGATCTGCATGCACTTGTTTCAAACCGTGAATTTGGAACATATAAAAATCCCACAACGCTTGTCCCAACTGATCTCCTAAAGCGGCATCGGTATTTTTTGGTGCGAATTCAGATAAATGTTGGCCTTCCATCCAATCCATCGTCAATATCTTTTCAGAAGACCATGCTGGATAATACACAGGAAATTTTAAATTTGGAATCGCACTACACGCTTCTGCAATCTTCATTCCTTGTCGCAATTCTAAATCGTAATCTGTTTCTTCTAATAATTTATTTTCAACTTCTTTAAAGTACTTTTCAGAATCCTTTCCTTGCAAATTAAACATCTTGACTGCAAATGGTTTCACAATCGACAAATCGGAACTAATGCTTTCTTTAACGCCAGGATATTGAATTTTAACGGCTAGTTTTTTCCCGTCTTTAGTGGCGCGATGTACTTGACCAATACTTGCTGCATTCACAGATTCAGAAGTGAAAGTATCAAAAAGAACTTCCGGTTCGTAACCCAAATACCTTTTGAATGTCTTCCGCACCAATGGAGCTGAAAGTGGCGGTACTGAAAACTGTGCCAGTGAAAATTTTTCCACATAAGCTTTCGGCATAATGTTTTTGTCCATACTCAGCATTTGAGCGACTTTCAAAGCACTTCCTTTTAGATTTTTCAATCCATCGTAAATGTCTTCTGCATTATTTTCGTTGAGTTTATCTCGATTTAAAGAAGGGTTTACTATTTTTTCGCCATAGTACGAAATGTAGTTTCCGCCTATTTTAAATCCGGTTTTCACCAATTGACCCGCTCGTTCAATCTTTGTTGTTGGTATTTTATCTAAGGTTTTCATAGCTGTTTTTTTTAAAAAAAATTACATTTTGCGTTCACTCCAAAGAAATTTCCCCAAGTCGATAATATTTTCTAACGGCTGTGAGTCTAATAAATCAACAACAGTATTCACCGATTTCTCAATAATAATATCTGTTTTTTCAAAACTTTTTGAATTGTCGCCCATCCAAAATTTTAAAATCAACAAAAACTGAATCCAAGAGCCTTCGCTGTAAACGGGCTTTGTAATCTTCGATAATTTACTGCTTTTTAATTCTTCTGTCGCAATATTGTTTTTTACGAATTCTTTAAAAGTCATTCGAAATTGCTTCAACTGCATTAAATTACTCATTCCTTGTTTGTTGTCTTTTAAAACAAATAACACGTAACTTCTGTTGAGCGTTAATATCTCAAACAATGTAAAGTATAAAGTCAGCAGTTTATTTTTTGGAGAATAAGTAGCAAAAGAATCGTCGTTATGCAAAGTGGTAATTGCATTTTCTAAAAATTTATTCCAAATTTCTTGTTTCAAATTATCGAATGACCCGAAGAAAGTATAGAAATCACTCTCGTCAAAACCGTTCTTTTTGCAAAAAGCATAAATCGTTTTCGGTCCCTCCTCGCCCATTAAAACATGCTCCATGTATAGAGTAATGATGTGATTATCATCAATTAACTTTTCATCAGGAATAATTTGCGTAATAGTTTTCTTTGCAGTTGCCATCTTTAGAATATTAATTTATTGGTGATGTAAATTTACTTTCAAATATTTCTGAAACATAAAAACATTTGTTAAAAGTCTTTCAAATAAAATGAAGCACAAAAAAAACCGATTCTTTCGAAACGGTTTTTGATATACTTGTAATAGGAAACTATTGTTTCGCTTCTTTTTCAGCGTCTTGTTTCATTTTCTCATTTGCAGTAATTGCAAATTCTACACGACGGTTTTTACTTTTTCCGTCAGCAGTTTCGTTAGAAGCAATTGGATCAGCAATTCCCATCCCGATTACTTGAATACGGTTTGATTTAATTCCTTTACCCGATAAATAACTTTTTACTGAAGCAGCTCTTTGTTCTGACAATTTCAAGTTGAAATCTGCAGGTCCAGAACTATCAGTATATCCGTAAATAACGATATCCGTATCTGGATATTGATTAAATACACCTACTAATTTATCTAAGTTGTTTTGAGCTGCTGCAGTCAATGAAGATTTATTTGTATTAAATCGAACTGCATTTTCATTCAATGTCAATTTAATTCCTTCTCCTACTCTTTCCACCTCAGCACCAGGAACTGCATTGTCAATTTCTCTTGCTTGTTTGTCCATTTTGTTACCAATAACTCCACCGGCAACTCCACCAACAACTCCACCAAGAACAGCACCTAAAGCACCATTTCCACCTTTTCCAATGTTATTTCCTAAAACTCCTCCAAGAACAGCTCCAGCAACAGCACCGATTCCAGCACCTTTTTGAGTGTTGTTTGAATTTTTAACGGCATCACAACTTGTAAATGTCGTTCCTAATAATGTTAATGCAGCAAGAGCTACAACTGATATTCTATTTTTCATAATTTGTCTTTTTATTTAATTAGTTTTTTTGAAATTGATAAACCACATTAGTTGATTTTCCACCAATTGTAACCATATCGATTAATTGAAATGAATTTTCACTTTGATTAGCAACATCTAAAATGTAACCATCTCTTACTTTCTTCGCTTTTTCTCCAGCATTTAAAACCTTCAAAACGAATTGTCCTTCTTTATTAACGAACCAAGAAATAGGAGAACTAAAAGACATACAGTCTGATTTAGTCAAACTCATTTCACCTTTGTTGTTGTTTGAAATAAGTTTCCACTTACTTCCTTCAAAACATTGTGAATCTGCCAATCCAAAAGATTGTACCTTAATATATTCTGAACCAATATAGGATACAGAACTAATTGTCCAGTCGCCTTTCATCATGCGTTCAGTTTTGTTGTCCACTGCGGTGTTCGTAACCGACTTTGATTTACATGACACAAAAAATAGTGTGATCATGCTAAGTAAAAGTAATTTTCTCATTGTTTGGTAATTTTAGTTTCGTACAAAGATACATGAATAACCCTTCAAATGTTAAAATTAAAATTACAACATTTCGTGATTAAGTATCAAGACATTTTGTCACTTTAGCAATTGTGGTACTTTATTTGAAAATGATTTAGCAGTTTTAAAAATGTTAATAATTTTAAATAATATAAGCTATGACAACAGGAAAAATCAACGTTTCAGTTGAAAACATCTTCCCATTAATAAAGAAGTTTTTATACAGCGATCACGAAATCTTTCTACGTGAATTAATTTCAAACGGAACAGATGCTACGCTTAAATTAAAGCATTTAATTAGTATTGGCGAAGCCAAAGTAGAATATGGCAATCCAATGCTTGAAGTTAAAATTGACAAAGAAGGAAAAAAAATCCACATTATTGATCAAGGTTTGGGGATGACTTCGGAAGAAGTAGAGAAATACATCAACCAAGTCGCGTTTTCTGGAGCGGAAGAATTTTTAGAAAAATACAAAGATTCGGCTAAAGATTCAGGAATTATTGGTCATTTTGGATTGGGATTCTATTCGGCATTTATGGTTGCTGAAAAAGTAGAATTGATCACAAAATCGTATAAAGACGAACCAGCAGCTCATTGGACGTGTGACGGAAGTCCAGAATTCACATTAGTTGCATCTGACAAAACCACTCGTGGAACAGAGATCATCTTGCATATCGCCGAAGATTCTTTAGAATTTTTAGAGGAAAACAGAATTTCAACTTTGCTTCAGAAATACAATAAATTCATGCCCGTTCCGATTAAATTTGGAACAAAAGAAGAAACACTTCCTACACCAGAAGATGCTCCTGAAGATTTCAAAGCGGAAAAAGTGGAAGTGGACAATATCATCAACAATCCAAATCCAGCTTGGACAAAAGCACCAACTGAATTAAAGGACGAAGATTATAAGGAATTTTACAGAGAACTGTATCCAATGCAGTTTGAAGATCCATTGTTTCACATTCATTTGAATGTAGATTATCCGTTTAACTTAACGGGGATTTTATATTTTCCAAAAATGAGTTCTGACTTACAAATTCAGAAAGATAAAATTCAGTTGTACCAAAATCAGGTTTATGTAACTGATAATGTAGAGGGAATTGTACCGGAATTTTTGACAATGTTAAAAGGTGTAATTGATTCTCCAGATATTCCGTTGAATGTTTCGCGTTCTTATTTACAGTCTGACGGAGCGGTTAAGAAAATTTCAAATTACATCACTCGTAAAGTAGCCGACAAATTGAAAGCGTTGTTTACTGAAAATCGCGAAGATTTTGAGAAAAAATGGAACGATATTAAAATTGTTTTGGAATACGGAATGCTTTCAGAGCCTAAATTCTACGAAAAAGCAGGAGCCTTTACTTTATACCCAACGGTAGATGACAAATATTTTACGTTAGAAGAATTAAAGGAAAAAGTAAAAGACTCTCAAACGGATAAAGATGGAAAATTAGTGATTCTTTACGCAAGTAATAAGGAAGCACAACATTCGTATATCGAAACGGCTAAAGCAAAAGGCTACGAAGTTTTGGTTTTAGATTCTCCAATTATTTCGCATTTGATTCAAAAATTAGAAGCAGACAATGAAAACTTGACATTCGTTCGAGTGGATTCAGACCATGTGGATAATTTGATTAAGAAAGATGAAGACACAATTTCTAAATTGTCAGAAAGCGAACAAGAAAGCTTGAAAACGGTGTTAGAAACATTGGTTCCAAAACCAACCTACAACGTACAACTTCAAGCGATGGACAGTCATTCAGCTCCATTCATTATTACGCAACCTGAATTTATGCGAAGAATGAAAGAGATGAGTCAATCTGGAGGCGGTGGAATGTTTGGAATGGGAAATATGCCTGAAATGTATAACTTAGTGGTGAATACCAATTCTGATCTAGCAAATACCATTTTGAATACTGCAGATAAAACACACCAGGAACAATTGGTAAAACAAGCGTTAGATTTGGCTAAACTTTCTCAGAATTTATTAAAAGGAGAAGACTTAACTGCGTTTGTAAAACGTAGTTTCGAATTGGTTAAATAATTCTATTTTACAGATAATTTAAAAATCCCTACTTGTAGGGATTTTTTTTATGTCTGGTTTTAGTAGATTTGACTATTACTAATCATTAGATTTACAAGATGTCCAATACTACTTATACTGCAAGAGGAACTTTTACCACAGTGCGAACCGCAAGAGTTGAAATCTGCATTCCAGCACAAATTCCTGACAAACCCACAAGTACAACGCTCTACAATTTCTCAAAAAGAACTTCGAGTGGGATTATAAATGCTGTTTTTTGCCATTTCAATAATGATTCTCAACAACCTATTGAGCACAGCGACTTTGACTATGTGATGGATTTTGAAATTGATAAATTAAATCGTTATGCGGAAGCTGCAGAATTTGATGAATCACAACCGGAAACGTTATTTATATTTTACCACAACACAGATTGTAGTGCAACAGATAAAGCTTTCTTTTTTTCTGATTTAGAAAACATACTTGAAAATGTAAGAAATAACGGTAATCAAAGTGGTGATGCGGAAGGATCAACTAGCAAAACGAGTTCTTCAAATAGTGGGCCTAGGAAAGTTGGCTTAAGTTTAGTCATTAAATAGCGCATAAAAAATGGGTCAAAATAGTAAAACTTGGTTTGTATACTTATTCATGTTTCTCTTTTTAAGTGGAATATTAAAAGCGCAAGAAGTAGATTTTGCAAAAATTGACACGCTTATAACAAACGGAAAAAACTATGCTGCTTTACAAAAAATCAATACGTACGATACGTTAAGCATAAAAAAAAATGATTTAGCACTTCTTCATCTTTATAAAGCAAAGTGTTTTGCCGCTGAAAACGAAAATGCAAAGGCATTTCTTACTTATTTAGCAGCCAAAAGAGAATATTTTTCGATAGATAGCATTGACAAAGCGATGGATCTTAATTTAGAAATCGCTTTTCTTCTCAGTACTGAGAAAAACAATCGAAAAAAAGCAGAAATGTATATTGACGATTATTTAAAATATGCTTTAAAAAAGAAGGACAATTTAATTATTGCAAAGGCATATTCCAGTTGGGGTTCTTTAATAATGGAAGAACAGCCCGAGAAAAGTTTTGACTTGTTTAAAAAATCACTACAGTACAGCAAAATAGCAAACAACGACGATCAATTTGAAAATTTATATTCTAACCTTGGTGTTTTATACAATGAAATTTTGCAAAAGCAAGATTCTGCAATTTACTATATTGATAAATCTATTGAGTATAGTAGAAGAATTAATAATCAGTACGGAATCTGCATCAGTTTAATTAATAAAGCCAGTTGTTACTACAGTAAAAAAGACTACCCAAAGGCCCTAGCACTTTTGAACAAAGCAAATGAAATAACCTTACTTCGGAACGAAAAAATAATCAAAAGTTATATTTATCAGTTTTTAGCCGTAAATTACAATGAATTAGGTGATTTTAAGAATGCATATAAAAACCTCTCTAATTATGTAGATGTTCAGGAAGAATTTAATTTTGACGAGCAAAATAAGAAAATCTCAGAATTCAACATACAGTATCAAACCAAGGAAAAAGAAATTGAGAATTTGACGTTAAAAGCAAAAGTACAACGAAATCAAATTATCACTTATACCACTTTAGGTGTACTCTTAGTAGCAATAATACTTTCGGTATTGATCTATAAAAACAGTTCAAAAAAGAGAAAAATTGCTGAACAGGCACAGATGATTCAAGCACAAAAACTAGAAAAAACGTTAAGAGACCGCGAATTACATGATATTGATTTGATGTTGAAAAGTCAAGAAATAGAACGACAACAGATTGCAAATGAACTGCACGATAATTTAGGCAGTTTATTAGCCACCTTAAAATTAAATTTTCAAAATATCAACAGATCACAGAATGCAACCAAACAAAAGCTTTTTGAAAAAACGGACGCACTTTTAGAAGAGACCTATCAAAAGGTACGAAACATATCGCATCTCAAAAACATGGGAGTGGTAGGTAATGAAGGTCTATTAGTTTCTGTAAAAAAGATGGCTGAAAAGATGACGGTTATCAACCGGTTGGATTTTAATGTAATTCCATTTGGGTTAACGCAACGATTGTCTAATTCTGTAGAAGTTACTCTTTTTAGAATCATACAAGAATTGTGCACAAACATTATCAAACATTCAGAAGCAAGTGAAGTAAGTATATATTTGACGCAACATAATTTAGACCTCATTAACATCATCATTGAAGACAACGGAAAAGGATTTGATTACAGAGTAGTAACAAAAAAAGATGGTATTGGATTGAAAAACATTGAACACAAAGTAGAACAAATGGGCGGAACTTTTACAGTAGATTCTATTATTTCAAAAGGTACGACCATTATAATTGATTTACCGTTATGATCAGAATAGTAATTGCAGAAGACCACCAATCCCTGATTGACGGCATAAAATTGTCTTTGCAAAACGAGTTGGATATTCAAGTTATTGGCGAAGCAAACGATGGCGAAGCTTTGATTGACTTGGTGCGCCTCAAAGAGCCAAATGTAGTCATCACTGACATTCGCATGCCAAAACTGGACGGTATTTCTGCAACACGAATTATCAAAACTGAATTTCCAACTATTGATGTCATCGGTTTTAGCATGTTTGATCAAACGGACGCTGTCGCTCAAATGCGTGATGCCGGCGCTTCAGGTTACATCATGAAAAATTCATCACTTGCTACCTTAGTTGAAGCTATTCGAACAGTAGCTAAGAAAAAGTCGTTTTTTGATTCAAATCTGATGATTGAAAAAAATACAAGTTTAACTGAGGAAATAATATTAAGCAAAAGGGAACTGGAAATTTTAAGACTAATTGGCGAAGGTAATAGTTCCGTAGAAATTAGCGAACTCTTATTTATTGGAAAAGCAACGGTTGACACGCATCGAAAAAATATTTTAAAAAAATTAAATATGCACGGCAAGAATGATTTAGTTCGGTATGCCGTGGAAAGAAAATATGATTTCACTTAATAAGCGGAATTACTGTTTTTAATCTACAGCGAACTTTCGCCTAAAAACGATCTGGTTTTATATTTTGTAAATTATAGAAGACATCGGTAATTAAATCCTATATTTGTCGCCCTTTTTAAATTTTAGGATATGACCCAAAACAATCTTCTTAAAGGTGTTTTTCTTGTGGCGCTTGGAGCTACAAGTTATGGAATGCTTGCTACTTTTGTAAAAATTGCCTACAACGAAGGTTATACCACCGCTGAAGTAACAACTTCTCAATTTATATATGGATTGATTGGACTTTTAATTGTGAATTTAATTCAACGCAATCGAACTAAAACCAAAATTGTAAAACCAACCAAAAAAAATATCCTTCACTTAATTGTAGCTGGAACTTCTACAGGTTTGACCAGTTTATTTTATTATTTAGCCGTTAAATATATTCCTGTCTCAATTGGTATAGTGATGTTGATGCAAACCGTTTGGATGGGTGTTTTATTAGAGTGGTTTCTTGATAAAAAAGCGCCTTCTTTACAAAAAACACTTGCTGTTATTGTGGTTTTGATAGGGACAGCCTTAGCAATAAATATTTTTAAAATTGATTTTAACGATTCTTCCATTAATTGGTCAACGGGAATATTTTGGGGACTTTTAGCAGCTGCTTCCTTCACTACAACTATGTTTACCGCAAACCGAATCGCAACGCATGTTTCTGCAGCACAACGCAGTTTATTAATGTTAATTGGTGGTGCAGTAATCGTCTTCTCGTTTGCATTGGTAACACAAGTGACGCCATTTAATCTTGAGATCTTCATGAAGTGGGGAATTATATTGGCTTTATTTGGTACTGTAATTCCACCCTTATTGTTAAATGCGGGTTTTCCACATACGGGAATTGGTTTAGGAAGTATTGTTGCTTCTTTAGAGCTTCCCGTTTCAGTACTAATGGCTTATTTTTTATTGAATGAGCAAGTGGTTTTAATTCAGTGGTTGGGAATTATTCTAATTATAACGGCAATTGTCATTATGAATTTTAATTTCAAGCGGAAATCAAAAATGATGTAATTTATTTTTGCTACTTTAGACCTAAAACTAAGCCGATGACTTTTGACTTACCATGGCATTTATATTTAATGGCGGCTATTTATATTCTCGCTGGATTCAATCATTTCAGAAATCCAAGGATCTATTTAAAAATCATTCCTCCGTATTTACCAAATCCTAAATTGCTCAATAATGTAGCGGGAATCGCAGAAGTACTTTTGGGAATTTGTCTTTGTATTCCTATGTTTTCCAAAGCAGCAGCATGGGGATTAATCGCATTATTGTTTGTGGTTTTTCCTGCTAATTTGTATATGTTTACGAATAAAAAAGCAGGAATGGGATTGCCTAAAATTGTTTTATTTTTAAGATTGCCTTTGCAAATTGCATTGATGGTTTGGGCTTACTATTATACTTTATAAACATCTCATGGAAGCACTATTTTCGAACGAACCGATTCTATTTGATTTAAAAGATGCAGAAGTAAGCTATATCCCTAGTTTCCTTGACGAAAAAGCAGCTGGTGAATTATTCAATAAGTTATTTTCAGAGACGCCGTGGAGAAGTGATTCAATAACGATTTTTGGAAAAACACATCCACAACCTCGCTTAACGGCATTTTATGGCTCCGAAAATTTAGATTATTCCTATTCGAACATAAAAATGAATGCAAATCCGTGGACGGAACAACTTTTAGCATTAAAAAGCAAAATTGAAGCCCAGTCGCAAAGCACTTTTAACAGCGTATTACTGAATTTGTACCGCGATGGAAAAGACAGTAACGGATGGCATGCAGATAACGAAAAAGAATTAGGGACAAACCCAATTATTGCCTCTGTAACACTAGGAAGTGAACGGTTTTTTCACTTAAAACACAATACAAATAACGATTTTAAATGCAAAATAAAATTACAAAATGGCAGTTTACTTTTGATGAAAGGAGCTACTCAGCACTTCTACAAACACCAAATTCCTAAAACAATGCAAGAAATTGGTCCTCGAATCAATCTTACCTTTCGTACAATCAAATAATTTTGTTATTTTTATCACCCAATCTTTCAGCAAAAGTTATTTAAAATAAAACTTTTAATACATTTTTAAATTTGAAATTTACATTAAAAAATAAGATTGACATTACTTTTTTTGCGGTAGCACTTGTCGTTATTGTCTTAATTATTACGTCATATAATCGAGCAGAAGCCGTTAAACAAAATAGAGCAACGATTTATCAAACGAGTACTGCAAATACGTTATTAGAGAAAATACTATCCACCACAATTGATATCGAAACAAGTTCAAGGGGTTTTGCCATTACGGGAAGCCCTGAATATTTAGATGCATTTATAGAAAAAAATTCAGAAATAAACAAATGGATTGATTCGCTACGGTCTTTGAAAATTGATAATTCTCATGAAATTTTAAAATTAGATTCCATTGAAGATTTAATTTTAAAGAAAATCACATTTAGTGATAGCACAATTTTAAGACGGAAGAGAGACGGAATGGAAAGTGCCGCAAAACTGATTGAAACCGGTCGTGGAAAAGAGATCATGGACAGCATTAAAGTTATTGTTGCCAAGTACCAAGAACAGCAAATCAATATTCTTTCCAACAAACTAAAGCAAACAGAGGACACAGTTCAAACCCGCAACATGCTTTTTTTGGCGTTCGTGTTTATCATTTCATTATTGATTTTTATTGCTTATATTTTAATCAGAAAAGCAGTTCATAAAATTGCAGAGCAAGACGAAATCCAAAGAAATTTAATTGAAGAGTTGAGTGTTCAGAACAACCAACTGAATGACTTTTCAAGTATTATATCGCATAATCTTCGTGCTCCAGCAGCAAACATTACGATGCTCATTGAAACTTACGACGAAAACGGAGGTGTGGAAGAAGCAAAGACCGTTTTTGAAATGTTGAAAAAAGTGTCGCAAAATTTGAATGAAACTTTAAACCATTTGATTGACATTATGAGTTTGAAGGCCACTAAAAAAATAGAAATTGATACCGTAAAATTTGAAACCGTATTAAACAAAACAATTGAGAATTTACAAGGAGAGATTTTACATAAAGATGCCGTTATAAAGACGGATTTTTCAGAAGCACCCATCGTAAATTATCCAATCATCTATTTAGAAAGTATTTTTCATAATTTAATCAGTAATGCACTGAAATATGCAGCTCCAGATCGTAAACCGGTGCTTAACATTTCAAGTCAAATGATCGACGGTCAAATTTACTTGAACGTACAAGACAACGGACTGGGAATTGATTTAAATAAATATGGATCAAAACTATTTGGGATGAATAAAGTGTTTCACGAACATCCCGATGCAAAAGGTATTGGACTATTTATGACAAAAATGCAAGTGGAACGTTTTGGCGGGAAAATTGTGGTGAAAAGTGAGGTTAATGTCGGAACAATATTTACAATCCTCTTTACATAGACGATATGGAAACAATAATCACGTATTTTGAAACTATTTCTTCGCTGCACCGCGGATTGATTTTAGCAGGCGGAATTGCGTTGTTTTGGATTATTGAAAATAGCACACCGCTTCACGTATTTGGCTACAAAAAGAGGAATCACGCAGGAATAAATATCTTTTTCACACTGACAACTATCGTTGTAAATTTTGCTTTAGCCGGACTTTTATTAGCTACGGCAAATTATGCCTTTGAGCACAATTTGGGAATCCTGAATCAAATCCCGGATTTGAATAACATCGTTTATGCTGTATTGGGTTTATTACTTTTAGACCTTGTTGGTGCATACTTTGCACATTGGGTACAACATCGTATTCCGGTTTTGTGGCGATTTCACCTCATTCACCACACCGACGCGTATGTGGACACGACTACAGCAAATAGACATCATCCAGGTGAGAGCGTGATTCGATTTATTTGCACAATTCTTGCTATTCTAATTGCCGGTACACCAATGTGGCTTGTATTTCTGTACCAATCTTTATCTGTTGTTTTCTCGCAATTTAATCACGCAAATATCCAGTTACCAAAGAAACTAGATACTTTTATCAGTTATTTTTTAGTTTCACCTGATATGCACAAAGTACATCATCATTATATTTTGCCCTATACAGATACGAATTACGGAAATATCTTCTCGATTTGGGATCGCATTTTCGGTACCTTTTCTAAATTATCCAATAGTGAAATCGTTTACGGCATTGACACACATCAAAATATTGAACATCAAAGCGATATAAAAAGTATGTTGAAAATTCCATTTCAAAAAAAAATAAAATAGAACAGAAATAAATTTTTAAAAAAAATACGTATTACTGTATTATTGTTTTGATTTTTTTCTTAATATTGACTGATAAATTAACCCCTAAAATTATCTGAATTAATTTTCACCTAATGAAGAAGAATAAACATATCGAATTAAGTTGGGAACAGAATGAGAAATTGATTACCCTTGCCTTAGAAGAACGAAATCCTTTTGAAATTATCAAAAAAGAATTTGGCTTTGCAGAGCGAGAAATCATCGAAATCATGAAAAAACGATTAACTGCAGAAAAATTTGAACATTGGAAAAAGAAAGCTATGGCAGCTAAACCTAAGCCAAAACCTCAAAAAGTGGATGATTTTGACGAAGATCTTGACGGTAAATACTATATAAAAAATAAATTTGATTAAAACGTAACTTCTGCTTCTGCAGAAGTTTTTTTTTGGCCAAATTATAATTATGTTAAAAAATAGTTTAACTTTGTTTAAATAATTATTAACTTTGTTTAATAAACTAAACTTAATTATAATGAATCCTAAACTTCCAGCCAGTTGCCCTAGTTGTGAAAGTCAACTTTCTGTGACGGAATTGAGCTGTCCAGAGTGTAGAACAAAAGTTTCAGGCACTTATGCTTTGCCAATGTTGTTGCAAATTCCGGAAGAAGAGCAACAGTTTATTTTAGATTTTTTTCTTTCAAGCGGAAGTCTAAAAGAAATGGCGAGCCAAATGGGAAAAAGTTATCCTACTGTGCGAAACAAACTCGACGATATTATTGAAAAAATAAAAAATCTTCAACTAAAACAATCGCTATGAAAAAGATAATCTTCAATCCTTTCGAACAATTTTCCGAGCGACCGTTAATTTTATTTGGAATTGCTGCAACAATTTTACTAAGTATGAGCGGTTCTTTTTTCAACGCCCGTTTTGACGGTGTACTCGATTTGCACTTTTCAACTCCTACATTTTTCATAAATACCTTGACAGACAATGTTATTAATGTGGTCATTTTATCGTTAGCGTTCTTTACGTTGGGAAAAATAAGAAATCCTAAAACACGTTTCATTGATGTTTTTACAGCAAGTTTGATTTCAAGAATTCCGTATTATTTTCTACCTTTTTTCAATTGGAACAATATAGTAATGGTTGAAAGCGAGAAACTTCTTCAGCAATTTCAGACAACAGCTCCAGGTGCTGTTCCACAATTTGAAACAAGCCAATTGCTTATTTTATTGGGATTTACTGTCGTTACATTTCTTTTTTTAGCATGGTTTATTTATCTCTTATACAAAGGATATAAAGTGGCCACCAATGCAAAAGGCGGTGTCGAAATAGTGCTTTTTATCGTCGTGTTAATAAGTGCTGAGTTATTTTCAAAAATCATATTCTATCTACTAAATTAAAAATATTATGAAAAAGCTATTAATGATCCTAGTCGCGTTATGTAGTTCATTTTCCTTTGCACAAGATCTTACAGGAAGTTGGACTGGCGTTTTAGAAATACAAGGAACAGAACTTCCCCTCGTATTCAATATTACAAAAACTTCAACAGGATATAGTGCCACTATGGATAGTCCTAATCAAGGTGTGAAAGGCATTGCTGTAGATGAAATAACATTTGCCGATAAAAAATTACTGATTCAAGTTAAAGCTGCCGGAATAAAATACACCGGAGAATGGCGATTGGAGACGGACATAACTGGTACATTTGAACAAGGTGCGTTTTCAGCTCCAATGCATTTAAGCAAAGAAATCGTAGAACTTATCAGACCGCAAGAGCCTATTAAACCTTATCCGTATTACACAGAAGAGGTGAAGTTTACAAATTCAGTGGAGAACATCGCATTAGCTGGAACGCTTTCTTTGCCAAAAAAACAAGGTAAATTTCCCGCCGTAATTTTGATTTCAGGAAGTGGTCAACAAAATCGTGATTCAGAAGTTTTAGGGCATAAACCTTTTTTAGTGATCGCTGATTACTTGACCCGAAATGGAATTGCTGTTTTGCGTTACGACGACAGTGGTGTCGGCGAATCAAAAGGAGATCCAACGTTAGCTACTTCTGCAGATTTTGCAAATGATGCTAGAGCCGCGATTGCCTATTTAAGAACACGTTCTGAAATCAATTCGAAAGAAATTGGTATTATCGGACATTCTGAAGGAGGAATGATTGCTCCAATGATTGCGGCAACAGATAAAAACATTGCTTTTCTAATTTTACTAGCAGGAACTGGGGTTCCCGGGGACGCACTTTTAGTAGACCAAAATTATGAAGTGGGAAAGAAACGAGGAATGACGGAAGACCAATTGCAAAAAGCAAAAATTACCAATCAACAGATTTATGATATCTTAAAATCAAAAGACGACCTTTCAACAGTGAAGAAAAATCTGACTGCTTATTTACAAACAGAAATTAACAAAACTCCTGAAGCAGAACGACCGTCACAAGATGAAATTGCAGCGGTAATTCAGCAGCAAGTAAACGGGATTGCGATTCCTTGGTTCCGTTATTTTATTTCGTACGATCCAAAGGAAAATTTGAAAAAAGTAAAGTGCCCAGTACTCGTTTTAAATGGTGAAAAAGACATTCAAGTCACTGCCAAGTTAAATACAGAAGCAATTTCAACCGCTTTGAAAGAGGGTAGAAACAAAAATGTAACGGTGCAAATTATTCCTGGATTAAACCACTTGTTCCAACATTGCACCACTTGTACCGAAAAAGAATATCGCAAACTTGAAGAAACATTCGCTCCTGAGGTTTTAACGACAATGAGTAACTGGATTAAATCCAAAGTAAAATAAAAAATTTGAAAGAAGGAGAAAATTAAATTTTTCTCCTTTTTTATTAATAGCAGGTAACAATTTTACGAAATTGAAGTCTAACACTTAAAACTAATATTTTCGCAAGATGATTTTTAAACCTAAAGCATTTTTATTTTTCGCATTACTTTTATCTGTGTTCGGATGGTCTCAATCCAAAATCCAGGTATTTATGGATTTAAATAAAATCACGGATGACCAAGTTACCGTTTTAGTGAACGTGCCAACAACTTCCGCATCATCATTACTCTACAGTGTTCCAAAAATTATTCCTGGAACGTACTCCGAAGATGATTATGGAAAATATATCGTCGATTTTAAAGCATTTGATGCAAAAGGAAAGCTTTTAAATGTGTCAAAAATGACGGAGAATTCTTGGCAAATTGCCGATGCAAACAGAGCAAAAACGATTACTTATAAAGTAAACGACACCTACGACATTGAAGATACACATGAAATTTTTTCGCCAGCGGGAAGCAATATCGACAAGGGCAAAAATTTCATGATCAACACCCATGCTTTTGTAGGCTACTTTGATGGTTTTGCAAATTCACCTTACGAACTGACAATTCTTCATCCTGCACATCTTTGGGGTGCAACAGCGATGAATGATTTGGACGCATCCAAGAAGAAAGACGTTTTCGCAACAAGCAGGTATTCAACATTAGTTGAAAATCCCATTATGTATTCCAAACCGGATTATACCACGTTTACTATTCAAGGAATGGAAATCTTGATTGCCGTTTATTCGCCTAACGGAATCGTTACGGCTAAAAGTATTACGCCTGAAATGAAAAAAATGATGACGGCTCAGAAAAATTTTCTTGGTGATTTTAATGCTACAAAAAAATATGCAGTGCTACTCTATTTAGCGGATAATTCTAAACCCGATGCAGCAGGTTATGGCGCTTTAGAACATCCTACAGCAACAACCGTTGTTATGCCCGAAGCTTTGCCACTGGCAGAATTGCAAGAACAATTGAAAGATGTAGTTTCCCATGAATTCTTTCACATCGTAACCCCGTTAAGTATTCATTCTAAAGAAATTCAGAATTTTGACTACAACTCTCCTAAAATGTCCGAACATTTATGGATGTACGAAGGAGTCACCGAATATTTCGCAAATTTATTTCAGGTCAATCAAGGTTTGATATCTGAAGATGAATTTTACAAAAGAATGGCGGGGAAAATTGCCAATGCTTCTACCATGAACGACATGTTGCCTTTTACAAGGATGAGTGCCAATGTACTGATTAAACCTTATAAAGATCAATATTTGAACGTCTACGAAAAAGGCGCTTTAATTGCAATGTGTATTGACATTGAAATTCGAGAGCAAAGTAATGGCAAAAGTGGTATTTTGGATTTGATGAAGCAACTTTCAAAAGAGTACGGGACCGAGAAAGCATTTGACGACAGTGAATTATTTGCAAAAATAACTAAATTGACCTACCCATCAGTGGGAAATTTTCTATCAAAATACGTCAGTGGTCCTACTCCAATTCCTTATGTTGACTATTTTTCTAAAATGGGCGTTACAAAAACAATGGTAGCAACCGATGGGAATTTATTTATAAAAGAGCAAGCACCTTTAATCACAATCGACCCCAACACAAAAGAAATTAGTTTTATTCCCTATGCTCCATTACATCCCTTTCTACAAAAGATTGGTATTGAAAGTGGCGACATTTTACTGTCCGTAAACGGAAAAGCATACAATTTAGACAATATCAACGACTTAATTATGTGGAGTATGTCTCTGAAGGAAAATGATGAAGTTACTTTTAAGATCAGACGTGATGGAACAGAACATACATACACTGGAACAGCACTTCTTCCCAAAGAATTAATTCCGGGATACAAATTCACAGACAGCACAAAAGCATTACTTAAAGAAGCTTGGTTGAAAGGATAAGTAGTCCAAAACCAAATCCAAATATAATCCTCAAATAAGTCACTTGTTTGGGGATTTTTTTATTATTTTGCCAAAAAATTAAACCACATGAAAAACGTTTTTCTTGCACTTGCAACAGCGCTAGTTATTACAAGTTGTTCTGATAAAAATTCAGATGCTAATACACACATCACAGGAAATATCAAAGGATTTTCAAACGGAATGTTGTACTTACAAAAAATGAACGACAGTACTTTAGTTGCAATCGATAGTGTAAAAATACAGGGTAGTTCTACATTTAAATTTGACTTTAATTTAGAATCGCCAGAAGTAGTGTATTTAGTACTTGACCGTGGTGTGACGAAATCAATCGACAATAGTTTGCCTGTATTTGCAGAACCAGGAACGATGACTGTGGACACAGATCTTAAATACTTTTATGCAAGTGCGAAAGTAACAGGCTCAAAAAATCACGAATTATTTGAACAATTCCAAAAAATCAACAGTAAATACAACAGTGAAATACTTGATATTTCAAAAGAAAAATACGATGCCTTGCGTTTCAAAAGAGTGCAAGACTTAGATAGTATTGAAAGCAAATTAAACAAAAGAGTGAGTAGAAAGTATTTATACGGTATTAATTTTGCGCTTACAAACAAAGAGTACGAAGTGGCGCCATACGTAGCTTTAACTGAGCTTACAGGTGCCAATATAAAGTACTTAGACACCATAAATAATTCGATGTCTCAAAAGGTAGCACAATCAAGATACGGAAAGCTACTAACTGAATACCTCAACGAAAGAAGAAAAGAAAACTAGTTTGAATTTTTGTTTGAATATCAAATGCAACTCTAAACAGAGTTGCATTTTTTTTTAGTACAAGGTAGAAGCCGATTGTATTAATTTACAGTACATGTGTTATCTGTTTTGACATAGAACTCGTTCTAAATAAACACTAAATTATAAAGCACAAAAAAAACCATAACAAATAAATGTTATGGTTTCTGTATTGAGCCGGCGGAGGGACTCGAACCCACGACCTGCTGATTACAAATCAGCTGCTCTAGCCAACTGAGCTACGCTGGCGTCTCATTACGGGTGCAAATATAAGACTGAATTTTAAATTTCCAAATAAAATTTCAGATTTTTTTGCACTTTTTTTTCTTACAATGCGTTGATTTTAGCAACTAATTGATTAGCAGTTTCTTCTAAATCTTTATTGATTTGAGAAAAGTGTGCTTTTTTATTTTCAACATTTTTTGCATTCACTTTTGAGATCAAAGCGTCAAATGCAGCAATTGCTTCGTCAATTAAAGCATCTGTTTCTACACTTGGTTTTCCAGTTGTAGTCATTTCGTACAAGTAAACTGCTTCGATAATATCACCTAAAACGTAGTTGATGTCTTTCTTTAAATTCTTAATATTGGCCATTTTATTTTTATTTTAATTTCCGTTTGCAAAAGTACACATTATCTTCTTATATCCGCCTATTTAATATAAATTTCTAAAATCGAAGCATTTCCATGCAACACGTAATTTTTCAGTGCTGCTGGAATCAAAATTGTATCTCCTTTTTTGTACTCATAAATAGATCCTTCACTTTCAAAAGAGAAAGCACCTTCTACACACATATAAACAGTAAAAGAATCACCCTCTTTAGTGACTTCAAGCGTTTCGGCTAATGGAAGAAAATTTGTTGTAAAATAAGGACACTCCACAATTGGATTGGACTTATTGGGTTCTTTGAAGTAAAACTTTTGGGTTTCTTGTTTCTGGTAATTAATTGCTTCTAAAGCTAAATCAACATGTAATTCGCGTTTATTTCCAGTCTCGTCTCTTCGATCAAAATCATATAAACGGTAAGTGATATCAGAAGTCTGCTGAATTTCGGCGATTACAATTCCTGCTCCAATAGAATGAATCGTTCCCGTTTCAAGAAAAAAAGCATCGCCTTCTTGTACCGTAATTTGGTTTAAAATAGTTGGTAATTTATTGCTTTGTAATTTTTCCAAGTACTCACTTTCTGTTGCATTTTCTTTAAACCCAACAATAATCTCAGCATCTTTATCGGCTTGCATGATGTACCACATTTCAGTTTTCCCTAATGAATTATGGCGTTCTTTCGCTAAAACATCATTGGGATGTACTTGAATAGACAAATCTTCTTTGGCATCTAAAATCTTAAATAGCAATGGGAATTCTTTTCCAAAGCGCTGATAAACAAAAGTGCCAAGAATTTCAATAGGAAAAGATTCAATCAAATCCGTGATTAATTTTCCTTTAAAAGCGCCATTAGAAATTATACTGACTGCATTTTGAACCGCTGAAAGTTCCCAACTTTCGCCGGTAGTATTAGACACAATTGATTTATTAAATTGCGTTTTAAGTTTTTCGCCACCCCAAATTTTTTGTTTCAAAATAGGGTCAAATTGTAATGGATAGAACTGCTGGTGCATCAAAAAATGATTTTAACTAAATTGAAACTATTTATTCCCTTTATAAGAAACAAAATTACGAGGAGTTTCGTACAAGATCACTTCTAAATCATGTTCTTTAGTAATCCTTGCGCGAAGTTTATTCCATATTACCACTACAATATTTTCCGCGGTAGGATTCAGCTCTTTGAATTCTGGAACGTCTAAATTTAAATTTTTATGGTCAAAAGAATCTTCAATTTCGTACTTAATCAAGTCTGAAAGTATTTTTACATCCATGACGTAACCCGTTTCAGGATCAATCTGTCCTGTGACACTAACCGTTAAATCATAGTTGTGGCCGTGAAAATTAGGGTTGTTGCATTTTCCAAAAATACTTTGGTTTTTTTCATCACTCCAATCTTTGCGGTACAAACGATGTGCAGCGTTGAAATGTGCTTTGCGTGAAATAGTAACTTTCATAATAGTATTTTATTAAATCGTATGTTCTTCGATATAATGGTAAAATTTATCGAAAATAATTTTAAACCAAACCGTATAAATACCGGGATTTTCTTGCATGTCTTTTCGGACTGCTTCGATTGACATGTATTTCCAATTTTCAACCTCTTCCCCATTAATAATCGGTTTTTCATCAGAATATCCAATCATCACATGGTCAAGTTCATGCTCAGTCAAACCGTTGTCAAAAGGCGCTTTATAAATAAAGTGAAATAATTCTTTTAGTTCAGCAGTGAAACCCATTTCTTCTTGCAAACGTCTTGCTCCAGCTTGTACATTTGTTTCGCCACTTCTTTGGTGACTGCAACAGGTATTGGTCCACAACAAAGGAGAATGATACTTATGCGAAGCTCGTTGTTGCAGCATAATTTCGTTGTCTTTATTTAAAATAAAAACAGAAAAGGCACGATGCAATACCGCTTTTTCATGTGCTTCCAATTTAGGCATTAAGCCAATTGGTTCATCTTGTTCATTTACTAGAATAACTTGTTCTTCCATCATACTATACTCATATAATTTTCAAAAATACGAAAAACTTATTAGGTAAAAGCCGTTTTACAGCATTGTGAAATATTTAACGAAAGTTGAAGAAAAAGGCCTTCATTAAAAATAAATAATTACTTTTGGAACCTATTGTAGAGGAGCAAGAGACTATCTCTCAAGTAATAAAACATCTATTTAACCAGTACTAATAAACCGAAAATGAAATTAAAATTTACACTTCTAGTCCTTTTTATTAGCTGTTTTGCTCAGGCAAAAGAGGTAAACGCTACACTCTTTTTTACAGATGGTAAATTTGAAACAGGAGTACTTGATTCATTTCTTGAAGACAAATTTTTTGATTTCAACTTTTTTGGAACTTTTGAAGAAGGATTAATTTACAACGACAAAACAGTCAAGTTTAAAAGAAATGAGGATTCAGAATCAAAAAAAGTTGCGATTGCAGCTATTGACAAAATAGTAATCCATTACGACGGTTTTGACAAAGAGTACAGGGCTTTATTCATTAGAAACATTGACCGAAAAGGTTTTTTACAAGAAAGCAAAGTCAAAATTTTCCTGCCTTTATTGCGAAGTGGAAAGATCAATGTATATGGTTTTTACCACACGGAAAGCAGTACTAATCCCGGCGGAAAATTTCCTTCTGGCAAAACTTTTACTGTTAGCGAAATTTTCTATTACCAAAATGCCAATGAAAACTATGCTATTGATTACTACAACATTGAGATACAAGATATTTTTAATTTGCGTGATAGAATGGCAAACCCTTTAAAAGAATTATTCAAAGATTGTCCAGCACTTGTTAAAAAAGTGGACAACTATATGTATGACAAAAATCTTTCTAAAGAGGAAAAAAAGAAATTAAAAGCCGAAAGCAAAAACATGTATAAAGCGACTCAAAAAGAATACAACAAACTACCGAAAGACCAAAAGCGGGGCGACTTGTTACTTTTTCACCAATACAATATGAAAATGTTTGACGAGCTTTTACTGGAGTACGAAAACTGCAACTAGGTTACGAAATACTTTCTGCAATTTTCAATGCACATTTTTCACCGTCAATTGCGGCAGAAATAATTCCACCTGCATAACCGGCTCCTTCAGCACAAGGATACAATCCTTTTATTTGCAAATGTTCTAGTGAAATTGGGTCGCGAGGAATTCGAACTGGTGAAGAAGTTCTGGATTCTGGGGCGTGTAAAATGGCTTCGTTCGTCAGATATCCTTTCATCGATTTGCCAAATTCAACAAACCCTTCTCGCAAGGTTTGTGTTAAAAATCCTGGAAATACGCGTCCTAATTCTATTGAAGTAGTTCCAGGAACATACGACGTTTTAGGTATCGATTCGGAGACTTTACTTTGTGTAAAATCAATCATACGTTGTGCAGGAACTTTTTGCGTTTCTCCCGCTAATCGCCACGCTTGCTGCTCGATACTTTTTTGAAATTCCATTCCAGCAAGAGGTCCAAATTTTTCAAAAGGTTTAAAATCTTCTAATTTTAATTCGACCACAATACCAGAATTGGCTGTTGGCTGGTCTCTTTTTGAAGGCGACCAACCGTTTGTCACAACTTCCCCTGGACTTGTGGCACAAGGTGCAATAACGCCACCAGGACACATACAAAACGAATATATTCCGCGACCGTTTACTTGCTTGACAATAGAGTATGGAGCTGGTGGAAGAAATTCTCCCCGAAAATCACAACTGTACTGAATTTTATCAATTAATTCCTGTGGATGTTCTGCCCGAACGCCTAAAGCAAAAGGTTTCGCTTCAATAAATATTTGTTTTCGGTGCAACAATTCATAAATATCACGAGCCGAATGTCCTGTTGCTAGAATTAAATGAGATGCTAGAATTTTATCGCCATTTTGAGTGACAACACCTTCAATAGAATTATTTTTCACAAGAAAATCAACAACTTTCGTGTCAAATAAAACTTGGCCACCAAACTCGATGATTTTCTCTCGAATGGCTTGAATAATTTTAGGTAATTTATTGGTTCCAATATGCGGATGTGCATCAACCATGATATCGGCTGGCGAACCAAAGGCAACGAATAACTCTAGAATCCGATCTACGTCGCCGCGTTTTTTTGAACGTGTGTATAACTTTCCATCGGAATACGTTCCTGCTCCACCTTCACCATAACAATAATTTGAATCTTCATGAACGATGTGATCACGGTTAATCGCTTTCAAGTCGCGTCGGCGTTCTTGCACGTTTTTCCCCCGTTCTAAAACGATTGGTTTTAATCCCACTTCAATCAATTGCAAAGCGGCAAAAAGTCCGGCCGGTCCTGCTCCAACGACCAGCACTTCTCTTGCATTTGAAACATCTTTGTAATCTGGTAATTCAATTTGCTTTTCAACAATAGGTTCTCCATGAAAAAAAACAACCACTTTTAAGTTGATTTTAATTGCTTTTTGTCGCGCATCAATCGAGCGTTTCAAAATCGAAACATGCTGAATTTCAGCAGAACTGATGCGTTCTAATTTTCCAATATGCGCTTTTAGCAAATCAGCATTTACTGCAATTTCAGGGGCAACTTGGAGCAAGAGTTCTTTAGACATGAATCGTTTATTTTTTTACAAAAATAGCGATTTTTTAAAACATAAGCTTCAAGATGATTGAGGTTATCCTTACTATTTACTTTGTAGTATTTTTCATTTCAAAAGATCGCAAGGCAAAAGATGCTAACCAATGTTCACCCTCATAATTCCCATCCACAACGGAAGGAAGCGAGAAAGTCAAATGCGTATCTGCAAGTTCTTGTAAGTGTGAAAATTCCTTTGGATACTGCTGTATTAAATAATAAAAATTCCAAGCGCGACTGAAATTCAATCCATCCAAATGTACTAAATGTCCATCCGTTCGATCCGAAACTCGAGCCACATCCCAATTGTATTTCCGATTAAATAATTTTAGCGCGAATTGTTTCGTCCAAACTAAAAAAATTTTCGCAGGCAGAACACGTTGCATAATTCCCAACTCCTCTAAACATGGCGACAAGAAATCTGTACCACTTGGTTCCCAGTCAAAAGGGCAATTTTCGTCTTTTTGATATAGTCGGATTGCATTTTCAGAAATACTTTGGCGCAAAGCCTCGTTTTTAGAATAAACGGCATAATCCCACGCCAAGTTCATCCCGAAAGCCGTGTTAGAATGCGTTCCTGCTCGAATGGGATAATTTAATTTGGGTAAAAACTCGATATACCGACTCGCGATAATATCGGTAAGTGGTTGCAGGTTTTGTGCTAAATTTTTCGCGTAAGCATCAGAAGATGAATCGAGTTCCATTTGTAACTTTAGTAGCCAAGCCCAACCATAAGTACGTTCAAACGACTTTTCATGAGGTTTTGAAAGGTATTCAATTTCTTTTTGAATATTTTCTTTAGATAAATTGACTTGTAACTTTTTAATGACTTCGGCACGAGAATTCAATTCAGGAAAGTGATTTAGCAAATAAACTAAACTCCAATGTCCGTGCACCGAGGAATGCCAATCAAAACAACCATAAAACGCAGGATGTAATTCTTTCGGAGAAGCTATTTCAGAACTGTCAATTAAAAGTTGGCTTAACTTATTGGGATACTCTTGTTGCAAACATTTGATAGGTAGAGTGGCCAAATGATTGGCTTGTTCCGCCGTGAGGATTTGAGCAAAACTAGAAGAAGCTACAGTTAGAAATAGCAAAATATATTTGTACATACGGGATACTTTTACTCAAAAATACGCATTTTGAAGTAAGTTAGTTACTTGAGTTCTACAAAAAATGGATAAACGATGAAGTACGGAGTTTAAAAAACTAGGCTATTTATAAAAACGGCGTATTTTTGCATTAAAACACAAACAAAATGGAACGTCAGATAAAATTAATTTGGGATTTTAGAGGTCAAGCAGCTGCGAAAACTGCTGAGCATCATTTGGTTCATCTAAAAGAATATATTGAAAGTGAAAAATTACCATTAGACAATACTGGTTTTGAAATCATTAATGACATGTACTCAATCGCTTATATTGTAGTTACTGATGCACATATGATTCAGATACGCGATACTTTAAAACCGCATCGTGGTGAACTTTACGAAGTAAAACTTTAGCGCACTTTTGCAAAATTAATAGTTCTTTCTGTTCGAGAATTCATTAAAATAAAAAATCCCGATTGTCGCGTGACAATCGGGATTTAAGTTTTACGCTAAAAGCGTGTGTTCAAATAATTATTTTTTGATCACTTTTACATTTTTAGTAATTCCTTTTACGGTTACTTGCAAGATGTAATTTCCAGCTGCCATAGTAGCCATGTCAATCGTCACTTTAGAAGCATTTGTGTTTCTATTGTAAACCATTTGACCTAACATATTGTACAGTTGAACACTTTGAATGGCTTCTGAATAATCCACAGTTAAGACATCTTGAACTGGATTTGGATAATAACGAAGGTTACTAATTTCAAACGAAGGAGTTTTTAAATCTACTCCTGCAGTTACTGCTAAACGAGTGGTACTTTCACATCCATTAACCGTCTGGGAAGCATAGTAAGTTGTTCCTGAAACCAGTACTGTAGATGTTGGCAAAACAGTTGAACCTGTTGCATCACTGTACCACATAATACTACTACCCACTACTGTAAAGTCTGCTAAAGTTTGACCAGCTGTAAAATCTTGAGTTGCTGTTCCTGTTGGTGCAGGTGTACTTCCAATAACTACTGCTACCATAGTTCTTGCACTTTCACATTCAGCAACTGTTTGAGAAACATAGTAGTTTCCAGAAGCTAATGTAGTTGTGCTAACCAATGCCGTTCCACCTGTTGCCGCAGCATACCACTTTAGATCTGTACCAGTGGCTACTAAATCAGCTACTGTTGCAGCGTTACAGAATGTTTGCGTTGAAGCAGTTGGTGCAGCAGTAACGTTTAAAGTTACGGCAACCATCGTTCTTGCACTTTCACATCCAGCAACTGTTTGAGAAACATAATAGTTTCCAGAAGCTAAAGTTGTCGTGTCAGTTAAAGGAGTTAAAGTTGTGTCATCAGCATACCACTGAATTGTTGAACCAACTATTCCTGTCGCTACTAAATCAGCTACCGTTCCAACGTTACAGAATGTTTGAGCAGTTGCAGTTGGTGCAGCAGTAACATTTAAAGTTACTACAACCATCGTTCTTGCGCTTTCACATCCAGCAACTGATTGAGAAACATAATAGTTTCCAGAAGCTAAATCTGTTGTGTTAACCAATGCAGTTCCACCTGTTGCGGCAGCATACCACTGTAAATCTGTTCCTGTTGCTACTAAATCAGCAACGGTCCCAACGTTACAGAATGTTTGTGCAGTTGCAGTTGGTGCAGTTACCGTCTCAACAGTTAAAACACCACTCACATTAGTTGTACCATCCCAAATTCCTCCACCAGTAGCAGTATAACCGCCATAAACATAGTTTCCAGGAGTGTATACGAATCTACTCGCTACGTAATAAGTACCTGCTGTTAACGGTCCAAATGTCATTTGATATTCGTCGTTATTATCAACTTGTACGTTAAAACTAGCTAATTCCCAGCTTGCTTCAGACCATGTTGCAGGATCTGTGTTTGCTGAATTTTTTCCAATCCAAGCTGTTATTCCAGCTCCTTGACCTGCAGCTTCAGTAACTCCCGCTTTATACACTTGAGCATAGAAAGTCTGAGTAGCACAATCTGTGATTGTTGCAGTACCAGGGAATTGTAAATTTGCATAAGAAATACCGCAATCAATAGCTGTAATTTCTATATCTGTAGTTGAAGTACAACCTAACGAAGTACTCGCAAGAGCTGAGTAAGTGGTCGTAACGCTAGGTTTTGCATAAACGCTAATTTCCGGCGTTCCAACATATGGAATTGTTGCAGCAGCATCTAAGTAAAGATTCGTAGTTGGAGACCAAGTAGGCAATTCAAATGACTTAGCTATAATTCCTCTAGTACGACTCGAACTTTGTTCTCCACAAGTACTATTTGCATGTGTATAAAATCTAATGTCAGATGCAGTTGTTGAAGTCCACTGAAGAGGAGTTTGACCCGCCGCGTACATAACAGTTCCTGCTGAATTACTGATTGTAATATAATCTGTAGCAATAGAAGAAACAAAAGTGTAATTAACATTTGCTAATGCAGAGACTACGCTGTATTCACTCGCGTAACCAACTGTAGTTACAACATTAACCGTTGTACCGTCAAGAATAGAAGGACTGAAAGTACTCGCTGGATACTGACCATTAACCTCAGTTAAGCAGCCTCCAACCATTGGACTAATAGCTCCAACGCTCAATTTTACTGCAGAATCACCAATACACAATGAAGTTGCAGAAGCATTAATTACGACAGCACTTGGTAACGGATTAACAGTAACTTCGTAAGTTCCTAAATTAGAACAAACACCAGCTGATTGTGATGCTGTCAATGTATACGTTGTCGTAGTAGTAGGACTAAACATCCAACCACTTGTTGCATTACCTGTAACTCCTTCAACTGGAGACCATACATAAGTATCATAATCTGAAGCACCTGTTAAAATCGTAACTGCTGTTGGAGTTGTTTCTCCGCTACAAATAGTTGCAGTAGTTCCATCAAGGGCAAATGCTGGAGGAGCTGTTACAGTTGCAACAACCGGTACTCTTGAAGAGCCACAAACATTGAATCCATTTATGGTAAATCTCGGACGATTTAAAGTTGTTCCTGCAGCACTCGTTTCTGCCAACATATCAGCTGGTGTCAAATTATCTCTCTGACGGTATGATGTCGATGTAAAACCAACATTATCCACTTTCATTCCTGAAGAACTCGCTGTACTAGCAGCCGGTACACTACTCCAAGAAATAGAAATAACAATATTTGACAAACCATCCCAGTTAAAAACGCTATCTGATCCAGCACCTGTGCCGAATGTTAAAGTGTTAACTACATTAGGAAGAGGCATAAATCCATCATTTGCAAGTGTTCCCTTATATACCTGTTGTAATCCGGAAACAAACGTGGTGGTTGCTAATTGTTGAGAAGTAGCACCCATTTGCACTGTAAAACCTTGATAGGCTTGTCCAGCTGTTGTAGTTTCAAAACCTAAACTTGTAATGATACCTGCAGATATACCTGCCGCGGTCAATTCTGAAGCTTTGATAATATATTGTGTTTTAGCACCACCCCAAACTCCTGGAAGAAATGAAGAGCCAGAACTACTACTTGTTGTTGCTCCTAAACCCAGTACAGAATTTACAACTGAGCTTTGCTCTGCTGACGCATAAAATGTTGTAGTAGTACTTATTGACGGAGTGTTAAAAGGCGTACCTGCTCCAATTGGCGCTCCACCTGTCGCATTTGTATACCAAGATACCGTAGCTCCTGCATTTGCTGTAGCAGCTAAAGTTGCACTTCCAACACCACAAATTGAATCTGGTGTAGTAGACGTGATCACATTTGAAAAGTTAACTTGAACGGGAGTAGAAGTCCCTGTGTTTGTTGTACAAGTTACTTGAGCTCTGTAGTAGTTATTAGCAGTTGGAGTTAATGTTACCGTAGCATCACTTGCTCCAACTATTGGTGTATAGACCACACCGTCTGCTGAACTTTCCCAAATGTAAGTAATCCCTGTTCCTGCAATTACATTTTCCAACGATAAAGTCAATGATTGACCACTGCATAAAGTTGAAGTTGAGGCAATCGTGTTTCCAGGAACTGGTGTTCCCATACAAACATTAGAATTCGCATAAGAAATAAAACCTGTGAAATCTGCTGAAGGAACAGACATATTAGACTCCGTTGAAGGAGGCGGACCTGCATCATATGTTGCAACACTTCCAAAAGCGTTACCATATATTCCAGCAGCTGCCGTTCCTAAAACAGGAATGCTGCTAGAAGTAATTCCTGCATCACTTAATTTTACATCGATATCTGTATAGGTTCCACTAATTGCAGAAACTGCCCATCTTTTTGATGCAAGTGAATTAATAGATGTATTAACTGTTCCTGTATTTGTATTAAAAGTTTCTGCTTTGAACACTGAAATTGCAGTTGTAGAAGGTGCAATAGCAACAGGCATGTATTCCGCTTTACCAACTGGGAATGTTACAAAATTTGTATTTCCACTAGCGATAGTTCGTGCAAATGGACCATTAAACATCGTTGTAGCACTTGGCGTACCAGAAAAAGTTGCAGTTGCAGTTGCAGTTCCTAGCGTCAAAAAGTTAGTTGCTGTAGTATTTACGATACCTGATATCATATTTAATGTTCCACTAACAGATATTGGCGTATTTAAAGTTATTCCGGTACTATTTGTATTATTTATGTTTACGGTTCCAAAACTCGCTGTTGGAAGAGTTGCCGAATTTCTAAATATACCCGAACCAGAAATACTTTGAGCATTTGCACTAGCTGAACCAGTACCGTTTGTCCAAGTAGCTAAATTTAAAGCGATTGTCGAAGTTACAGTACCGTCATTACTAATATTTCCTGCTACATAAGTAGTTGATGACATCTGATATTCACCCGATAAAATGATTAAATCTCCTAATATTCCAACTGTAGAATTAGTTTTAACAAATCTATTAGTTCCTGTCAATGCATCAACTTTCAAACTTCCCACTGAATAATAGTACGAACCAGGGTATAAATAGACATAAAATCCATTTGCACCTCCACCAGCTGTCGTCGATACTCCGTCACCAAATTTAATAGTATGTAGAGGGCTTGCTGCATTTGCAGCGCCACCTTGCGAAATTGAAAGTGAATAATCTGAAGTCGAAGCGCTAGCGTGTGGATCTACGATTGTAATCGTTCCTCCCGTCAGGTTCAAATTAGAAACAGCAGTAGCGGTTACTCGTACTATTGGCGTACCTGTCGCAACAGAGTTACCCACTACACCATCACTTCCATCAACGTTAATAATACCACCTGATTGATTGAATATAGAGCCTGAATTATTCATTAAATTTCCATTAATGTTTAACGTTCCTCCACTAACAGTTAATGTTCCGTTGTTCACTACAAAATTATTATTTAATGTACAACCTGCAGTTAAATCACCAGCAGCTACCACTAAAGTAGCACCGTTATTAATAGTAATTGATTTTGAGATATTTCCTGCACCTGATGAAGTAACAGTATGTCCGCCACTGATAACAATTGCATCAGTACAAGTTGGCACACTACCTTTATTCCATGTAGTTGCATTGTTCCAAGGACCACTAGTAATAGGTGAGAAGAGCAACTCAGCCGTTCCAATACCAATATATAATCCAGAAGTTGCTAGTAAATCTGCTTCGTTTACAGCGGAACGTTGTGCTGCCGCACCTGCAAAAGTGGGTTGATTTGTTCCAGAAATTGAAGCCGTTTCTCCTACAACTCTACTTGTTGCCGCACTAGCTGAATAAGCCTCGGGAGCGAAGATTGAAACGATGTAACTTCCTGCTGAAGGCATCGTTCCTTGGGTTGTAACTTGAAATTTACCATTAAATCGATCCGTTACTGTGTACGTTCCATCGGTAATTGACATACCATATGTAAGTGTGGTTTCATCCGTATATTTCACAGCATATTGACCACCATCAACAGGTAACGTTCTACCAAGATAAAGTAATCGTGGTTGTCCTGCTGCATTTATAAAAGGATATCGTCCTCCTTGCGCAGTTTGAATTGAGGCTGGCCCTAAAGTAGTATATCCCGTTGCTCCAGCACTCCACCATCTAGAAAATGTTCCGCTTGTAAAACCTCCATTTGTAGAAGAAAATGCACCTGTACCAGTATGGATCATGGTACTAACACCATGTGTTAACTTATTCGAACCAAGATTTATTTTAGCATTACTGATGTTTAAATTATACTCTACACTAACATTGTTGAATTGCCAATCAATATTTGGAATAGCTGAACTTGTATTTGAGCACGTTAAATTTCTAATCACACCACTAACAAATGTTCCAGCACCACTAATGGTTTGTAACGCTGTTCCGTTTAGCGTTAAATTCCCTGAACTTGCTGTTCCAACGGAAAGATTAATAGAACCATCATTTATGATGTTTCCACCAACAATTAGTGTTTTACCTGCAGTGCCATTGTATACGTTGACAGTTCCCGATGCGCTAACAGCTAGGTTTTCTACAACTGAAAATGAAGTAGGTGTAGCAGTGTAATCTAATATTCCATTCACGGTAACATTTTTGGCTGATTTTCCATTAGCATCTACCGACACTGTAGTTCCCGCCGCAATTGTAGCATTATCGTAGATTGTCGGAACAATTCCAGAATTCCACGTTGCTGGTGAAGTAAAATCACCAGAAGCAATACTTACAAAATTTCCCGGAGCTGCTGAAGTAAGTGAAATATTGTCAATTGCAGCAGGTGGTTGTGTGCCTCCTACTTCATTTTTCCATGAAAATATTAATCGAACCGTAGTACCCGCTAATGCAGCTGGCAAGTAGTAAGATGCGTTTTGGACGCCTGTAGCTAAAGATCCGTTTCCAATATATGTTGCACCTGCAATTCCAGAAGGAACAGAAGTTGTTCCGGAACCGGCATGTGTAGTTACACCAACTGGTGTAACAGTAGTAGGAGCATAAAACACCTGCCACAAATCATAACTATTCTCACCTTTTTGAGCCCAATCAAAAGTCAACAAAATTTTAGTTTCGCCAACAGGTATTGTTACATCCTTGTAAAAATAATTAGTTGCATTATTTGACTGAGTGTAAGCATTAGTTACACCACCGTCGTTAGATATAAAAGCACTGTTTCCAGCAATTGAACCAGTGTTAGCAGCCGATCCAATCATCCATGGATTATTTACAGAGTTTGACTCTGTCCATCCATTAGCGGCAAAAGTAGTCCCAAGTTCAAATCCACCACCTGTCGCTGGATTTATCAAAACCGACTGGGCAGTAGCATCAAGTCCTCCAAAAAGAGAAAGGAGAAACAGTAATGCGAATCCCATCGATTTCATACTCATGGTCTGCCAATTCCTTGGCGAACCTGAGTACTCATCTAATTTGCTAGATAAATCTATCTGATTTATAAAGCCTGAGTAAAATTCGTTCATAAATAGTTTTTGTTAAAAATTAGGCTACTAAATTAACAAATAAACTATGATAAAGTTAATTTTATGTTATTTTGTGATACACAAATAGAAAGATTTATCGAATAGACAGTAAACAATGTACTTTAAAGAAACAACGATTATTAAAATCAGTAATTGGAATAATAAATAATTTATATTTCAATATATTAACAATATATTAAAACATAGATGTTAGATTTTTTATAAAAAAAAAGCCTTTCGTTAAAAAGGCTTTAATCTATTATGCTTGTCCTGCAGGACCAAAACTAAGTGGAATAGCGGGTTGTTCCGTATCTTTTATTTCACCATTGGCCATTTCGTAGCGGTGAATATTTTCTCCTAATGCTTTTAAGAGTCGTTTAGCGTGTTGCGGTGTCAATATAATTCTCGACTTCACTTTGGCCTTTGGTGTACCAGGCATGATGCAAACATAATCAACAACAAATTCAGAAGCTGAATGGTTGATTATTGCTAAATTAGAATAAATTCCTTCCGCTGTTTTTTCATCCAGTTCGATATTTATCTGTCCTTGCGGTTGGTTTTGGTTTTGATCGCTCATGTTTTTTTGGGTTTAGGGTAATGGGTATAAAATGTTGGTTTTTCAGTTCATAAAAAAACCTAACAGCGAACTGTTAGGTTTAGTAAATATAGGAATAATATAATTAGAAAAATAAATTCTTAATAATTATACTCTTCTTTGCTGATCAATAATTCATTAAAATCATCTTTAGATCCTACAAGCGTGTTGTCGTATTCTCTCATACCTGTTCCTGCTGGAATTCTATGTCCTACAATAACGTTTTCTTTCAATCCTTCTAAGTAATCTACTTTACCAGCTACTGCTGCTTCGTTTAATACTTTAGTAGTTTCCTGGAACGATGCTGCAGAAATAAATGATTTCGTTTGAAGCGATGCTCTTGTGATACCTTGTAAAATAGGTGTAGCCGTAGCTGTAATTACCTCACGTGCCACAACAAGATTTTTATCATTACGTTTCAATAGTGAATTTTCATCACGTAAATCACGTGTAGTAATGATTTGACCTGGTTTTAGCGTATCAGAATCTCCTGCATCTTCAACCACTTTCATTCCGTATAATTTATCATTTTCAACGATAAAGTCTTTCGTGTGGATCAATTGATCTTCTAAGAACAAAGTATCTCCTGGATCTTGCACTCTAACTTTACGCATCATCTGACGAATCACTACTTCAAAGTGTTTGTCGTTAATTTTCACCCCTTGCAAACGGTATACTTCTTGAATTTCATTAACCAAATACTGCTGAACAGCTGCAGGTCCTTGAATTCTCAAGATGTCATCTGGAGTAATTGCTCCATCAGACAAAGGCACTCCCGCTCTTACGAAGTCATTTTCTTGTACAAGAATCTGGCTTGAAAGTTTAACAAGGTATTTTTTGATTTCACCAAATTTAGATTCGATAATTATCTCACGGTTACCTCTTTTGATTTTTCCAAAAGAAACAACTCCATCAATCTCAGAAACTACAGCTGGATTCGAAGGATTACGAGCTTCTAACAACTCTGTAATTCTTGGCAAACCTCCAGTAATATCACTAGATTTTGACGAACGACGTGGAATTTTCACTAAAATCTTACCTGCTTTAATCTTCTCACCATCGTCAACCATCAAGTGGGCTCCAACTGGTAAGTTGTAAGAACGAATCAATTCGCCGTCTTTACCGTAAATCAATAAAGTTGGAATCAATTTTTTATTTCTTCCTTCCGAAATTACTTTCTCCTGGAATCCAGTTTGCTCATCGATTTCCACCATGAACGAACTTCCTTGTTCTAAATCTTCGTAAGCGATTTTTCCTGTAAATTCAGAAATAATTACTCCGTTATATGGATCCCATTTACAGATGGTTGCTCCTTTTTCTACAATATCACCGTCTTTTACGAAAATACTAGATCCGTAAGGTAAGTTATGTGTATTTAGAATAATACCTGTTTTAGCATCTACTAATTTCAATTCTGTTGAACGTGAAACAACAATATCCGTTTTGTTTCCTTCCGAATCTTCCCCTTTAACCGTTTTCAAATCCTCTATTTCTAAACGACCTGCAAAACGAGTAACGATACTTGATTCTTCAGACAAACCTCCCGCAACTCCACCTACGTGGAATGTACGAAGTGTTAACTGTGTTCCTGGCTCTCCAATAGACTGTGCGGCAATTACACCTACAGCTTCTCCTCTTTGCGTCATTTTTCCAGTCGCTAAATTTCTACCGTAACATTTAGCACAAATACCTTTTAAAGCTTCACAAGTCAATGGTGAACGAACCTCTACTTTTTCAATTGGTGCAGCTTGAATAGCTTTCATAATTGCTTCCGTAATTTGTTCTCCAGCTTCCACAAGAACTTCTGAATTCATCGGATTGATTACATCTTGCAATGCAACACGTCCTAAAATTCGCTCTCCTAAAGTTTCAACAATTTCCTCATTCTTTTTCAAAGCGCCAACTTCAACTCCTCTTAACGTACCACAATCTTCGATGTTTACAATAACGTCTTGAGAAACGTCGTGCAATCTTCGCGTCAAGTATCCAGCATCTGCCGTTTTCAAAGCCGTATCTGCTAATCCTTTACGAGCACCGTGTGTTGAGATAAAGTATTCAAGAATTGAAAGTCCTTCTTTAAAGTTAGAAAGAATTGGATTTTCAATAATTTCACCACCACCAGCTGTTGATTTTTTTGGCTTAGCCATCAAACCACGCATACCAGTCAACTGACGAATTTGCTCTTTAGAACCCCTCGCTCCTGAATCAAGCATCATGTATACCGAGTTGAAACCTTGTTGGTCTTCACGGATATTTTTCATTGCTAATTCAGTTAATTGTGCATTCGCAGAAGTCCAGATATCAATAACTTGGTTGTAACGTTCGTTATTAGTAATAAGACCCATGTTGTAGTTAGCAGAAATTCCTTCTACTTGCTCTCTTGCGTCAGCAATCAATTGTGGTTTTTGTTCTGGAATACGAATATCACCTAATGAGAATGAAAGTCCTCCTTTAAATGCAAATTTGTAACCCATATCTTTCATGTAATCCAAGAAAGCCGCTGTAGTAGGTACATCTGTAACGCTTAAAACGTGACCGATAATATCTCTAAGGTTTTTCTTAGTCAATACATCATTTATATATCCTGCAGCTTCTGGCACTACTTCATTAAACAATACACGACCAGCGGTAGTTGTAATAATTTTGTAAACCAATTCTCCAGTTTCATTGTAATCTTTAGCTCTGATTCTTACACGAGCATTTAATTCTACTCTTCCTTCGTTTAAAGCAATATTTACTTCTTCAGCAGAATAGAAAGTCAAACCTTCACCTAAAATTTTATGCTCCGGTGTTGACAAACGTTCTTTGGTCATGTAATACAGACCCAAAACCATATCCTGAGAAGGTACCGTAATTGGCGCTCCATTCGCTGGATTCAAAATATTATGAGAAGCCAACATTAATAGTTGAGACTCCAAAATAGCTTCAGGTCCAAGTGGCAAGTGAACTGCCATTTGATCCCCATCAAAATCCGCGTTAAATGCAGTACATACTAACGGGTGAAGTTGAATTGCTTTTCCTTCAATTAATTTTGGTTGGAACGCTTGAATACCAAGTCTGTGTAATGTAGGAGCACGGTTTAATAATACCGGGTGCCCTTTAATTACATTTTCTAGAATATCCCAAACAACTGGTTCTTTTTTGTCAATTATTTTCTTCGCAGATTTAACCGTTTTTACAATTCCTCTTTCGATTAATTTACGAATCACGAAAGGCTTGTAAAGTTCCGCTGCCATATCTTTAGGGATACCACATTCGAACAATTTTAATTCTGGTCCAACAACAATTACCGAACGAGCAGAATAATCCACACGTTTTCCAAGTAAGTTTTGACGGAAACGACCTTGTTTACCTTTCAATGAATCAGAAAGCGATTTCAACGGTCTGTTAGATTCTGTTTTAACAGCAGAAGCTTTACGTGTATTGTCAAATAATGAATCAACCGATTCTTGCAACATACGTTTTTCGTTTCTCAAGATCACTTCTGGAGCTTTAATCTCCATTAATCTTTTCAAACGGTTGTTACGAATAATTACACGACGGTATAAGTCATTCAAATCCGAAGTTGCAAAACGACCTCCATCAAGTGGCACAAGTGGACGTAATTCTGGTGGAATAACTGGAACCACTTTCATAATCATCCATTCTGGACGATTTTCGCGGTTTAAGTTAGACTCACGGAACGACTCAACAACTTGCAATCTTTTTAGCGCTTCAGTTTTACGTTGTTTAGACGTTTCATTGTTAGCAGCGTGTCTTAAATCATAAGACAATTGATCTAAATCAATACGAGCTAGCAAATCCATAATACATTCAGCACCCATTTTGGCTACGAATTTATTAGGATCGAAATCATCTAAATATTGGTTATCAGCAGGAAGGGTATCTAAAATATTCAAATACTCTTCTTCTGTTAAAAAGTCTAATCTTTTTACAGATTCACCTTCTGGATTAGTAGCAATACCTGCCTGAATAACTACATATCTTTCGTAGTAGATAATCATGTCTAATTTCTTAGACGGTAATCCAAGGATGTATCCAATTTTATTTGGCAAAGAACGGAAATACCAGATATGAGCTACAGGAACTACCAAATTGATGTGTCCTACTCTGTCTCTACGTACTTTTTTCTCTGTAACTTCAACACCACAACGGTCACAAACAATTCCTTTGTAACGGATACGTTTGTATTTTCCACAAGCACATTCGAAATCCTTTACAGGTCCGAAAATTCTTTCGCAGAACAAACCGTCACGCTCTGGTTTGTGCGTTCGGTAGTTGATGGTTTCTGGTTTTAAAACTTCACCACGAGATTCTGCCAGAATAGATTCTGGAGAAGCCAAACCAATAGAGATTTTACTGAACCTTTTGATAGGAGTCTTGTCTCTATTATTTGTATAATTGTTATTATTTCTATTATTCATCATAGTTTTTACTATTGATTTATGTGCAATTAAAAAATTGATTTTGGTTCCTAATTCACTCTTTAAAGTAAACCTTAAACCAGTACCTCGAATTACTTCTCTAAACCCCAAATTTTCATTGAAGTGCTAATTATAAAATCAGTGTGATTAAATAAAAAATCGGAACGATTTACGGGTATAAATCTTAAAAACTTTCTATTAGTAAACAGTTGCAGTCGCGGTTTACAGTATGAAACTGAAAACTGCGACTGAAAACTGTACACTGTATTTATTCTTCTAAACGAATGTCAAGTCCAAGACCTTTCAATTCGTGCATCAATACGTTGAATGATTCTGGTAAACCTGGTTCTGGCATTGATTCCCCTTTTACGATTGCCTCGTAAGTTTTGGCTCTACCAATAACGTCATCCGATTTTACCGTTAAGATTTCACGTAGAGTACTTGACGCTCCATAAGCCTCAAGTGCCCAAACTTCCATCTCTCCAAAACGTTGACCACCAAATTGTGCTTTACCACCTAATGGTTGTTGTGTAATTAATGAGTACGGTCCTATTGAACGCGCGTGCATTTTATCATCAACCATGTGTCCAAGTTTCAACATGTAGATTACTCCAACAGTTGCTCTTTGGTGAAAACGCTCTCCAGTTCCTCCATCGTACAAGTACGTATGACCGAATCGTGGAATTCCAGCTTCGTCCGTTAATTCGTTGATTTGGTCCAAAGAAGCACCGTCGAAAATTGGTGTAGCAAATGTACGATCCAACTTCTGTCCAGCCCATCCTAAAACCGTTTCGTAAATCTGTCCGATGTTCATACGAGATGGTACACCAAGTGGATTCAATACAATATCAACAGGAGTTCCGTCTTCCAAGAATGGCATATCTTCATGACGAACGATTCTTGCAACAATACCTTTGTTACCGTGACGTCCTGCCATTTTATCACCTACTTTCAACTTACGTTTCTTAGCAATGTAAACTTTTGCCAATTTCAAGATTCCAGCCGGAAGTTCATCTCCAACAGTAATCGTAAATTTCTCTCTTCTTAACGCTCCTTGTAAGTCGTTTAATTTGATTTTATAATTGTGAATCAAATCATTAACAAACTTGTTCGTTTCGTCGTCAGCAACCCAACTACCTTTACTTAAGTGAGCAAAGTCTTCCACAGAATTCAACATTTTCTGAGTGTATTTTTTACCTTTTGGTAAAACTTCTTCTCCTAAATCGTTGGTTACTCCTTGCGAAGTTTTTCCGTTTACGATGTTGAATAACTTTTCAACTAATTTATCTTTAAGCTCGTTAAATTTCACTTCAAAGCTCATTTCTAAACTGTCTAAATCCTCTTTGTCTTTAGAACGTTTGCGTTTATCTTTAACTGCTCTTGCGAATAATTTTTTACCTAAAACTACACCGTGTAAAGATGGAGACGCTTTTAATGAAGCATCTTTTACATCACCTGCTTTATCCCCGAAGATTGCACGAAGCAATTTCTCCTCTGGAGTAGGATCTGATTCCCCTTTTGGAGTAATTTTTCCGATCAAAATGTCACCAGGTTTAACCTCGGCACCAACTCTGATCATACCGTTTTCATCTAAGTCTTTAGTAGCCTCTTCAGAAACGTTAGGAATATCGTTCGTTAACTCTTCGTTACCTAATTTCGTATCACGAACATCTAATGAATAATCATCGATGTGGATAGAAGTAAAGATATCGTCACGAACCACTTTTTCAGAAATTACAATCGCATCCTCAAAGTTGTACCCTTTCCATGGCATAAATGCTACCTTTAAGTTTCTACCTAAAGCTAACTCACCATTTTGAGTTGCATACCCTTCAGAAAGTACTTGTCCTTTTACAACTCTGTCTCCTTTTCTTACGATAGGTTTCAAGTTGATAGACGTACTTTGATTGGTCTTTCTAAATTTAATTAAATTGTATGTTTTTTCGTCAGTGTCAAAACTTACCATTCGCTCTTCATCTGTACGGTCGTATTTAATAGTGATGATATTAGCATCCACATATTCAACAACACCCGCTCCTTCAGCATTAATCAATACTCGAGAATCAGAAGCAACCTGTCGCTCTAAACCTGTACCTACGATCGGAGCTTCCGGACGTAATAATGGCACAGCTTGACGCATCATGTTAGATCCCATCAAGGCTCTATTCGCATCATCATGTTCCAAGAAAGGAATTAATGAAGCTGAAATTGATGCAATCTGGTTTGGTGCCACATCGGCATAATCCAATTCAGTTGGCGCTACTACTGGGAAATCGGCATCTTGCTTGGCAATTACGTTTTCTGCAGTAATTTTTCCATCTTTATCAATTTCAATATTCGCTTGAGCGATCAACATACCTTCTTCTTCTTCTGCACTTAAATATACAGGATCAGAATCCAATACTAATTTTCCGTTAGTAACTTTACGGTAAGGAGTTTCGATGAATCCCATTCCATTCACTTTAGCGTAAACACCTAGTGACGAAATAAGTCCAATGTTTGGTCCCTCTGGAGTTTCAATCGGACATAAACGACCGTAATGCGTATAGTGAACGTCACGTACCTCAAATCCAGCTCTTTCTCTAGATAAACCTCCAGGTCCAAGTGCTGACAAACGTCGCTTGTGCGTAATCTCAGCTAATGGATTCGTTTGATCCATAAATTGAGACAACTGGTTTGTACCAAAGAATGAGTTAATAACCGACGATAATGTTTTAGCATTAATCAAATCGATAGGTGTAAACACCTCGTTATCTCTAACGTTCATTCGCTCACGAATGGTTCTCGCCATACGAGCCAAACCAACACCGAATTGAGCTGAAAGTTGTTCACCAACAGTTCTAACACGACGGTTTGACAAGTGATCAATATCGTCAATCTCTGCTTTAGAGTTGATCAATTCGATCAAGTATTTTACAATTGTAATGATATCTTCTTTGGTCAAGACTTGCTTTTCCATTGGAATATCCAACTGTAATTTTTTGTTCATTCTGTAACGACCTACTTCACCTAAGTTGTAACGTTGGTCAGAAAAGAATAATTTATCGATGATACCACGAGCCGTTTCTTCATCAGGCGGTTCAGCATTACGTAATTGTCTGTAGATATGTTCAACGGCTTCTTTTTCAGAATTCGTTGGATCTTTTTGAAGCGTATTGTGAATGATGGCATAATCAGCTTGATTAGCATCTTCTTTGTGCAACAAAATTTGTTTAACATTCGCTTCAAGGATTTCTTCCACATTATCTTTGTCGATAATTGTATCACGATCCAAGATGATTTCGTTACGTTCAATAGAAACTACCTCGCCAGTATCCTCATCCACGAAATCTTCGTGCCACGTGTTCAATACTCTTGCAGCTAATTTTCTACCAATATATTTTTTCAAACTTGTTTTAGAAACTTTAATTTCTTCCGCAAGGTCAAATATCTCAAGGATATCCTTATCACGTTCGAAACCAATTGCTCTAAACAAAGTTGTTACCGGTAATTTTTTCTTTCTATCGATGTACGCGTACATAACACTGTTGATATCGGTAGCAAATTCTATCCAAGAACCTTTGAAAGGAATTACACGTGCAGAATATAATTTAGTTCCATTAGCATGGAATGACTGACCAAAGAACACTCCTGGTGAACGGTGCAATTGCGATACAACGACACGTTCTGCACCATTGATTACAAAAGTACCACTTGGCGTCATGTAAGGAATAGTTCCTAAATAAACGTCTTGTACGATTGTTTCGAAATCTTCGTGTTCAGGATCTGTACAATACAATTTTAAACGTGCTTTTAATGGCACACTGTAAGTAAGACCTCTTTCGATACATTCTTGAATGGAGTAACGTGGTGGATCAACAAAATAATCAAGGAACTCTAAAACGAATTGGTTTCTAGTGTCAGTGATTGGAAAGTTTTCCATGAAGGTATTGTAAAGCCCTTCGTCGCCTCTTTCATCAGATTTAGTTTCCAATTGGAAAAAATCTTTAAAAGATTTAACCTGAATATCCAAGAAATCTGGATAATTAGGTATATTTTTAGTAGAGGCAAAATTCAATCTTTCAGTCTGATTTGTTATCATCTATGGACAAAATTTTGATTAAAAAAAAGTGATTTTCGTGTATAAACACTAAGTAAATCCATACTTTCTTTTTTAAATCGAAACATCTATAAAAAGAACCAAGTTGAAGTTCTATTTTTTCTTCGTAGCGATTAAAAGCTTTTCGTATTCAACTGAATGACTAATAAAACCGGATATAATTTTATTATACGAAAAATGGTTTAGGTCATTGGAAGTGATTCCAAGACCTAAACCTTATTCTTAAAACTTAGTAAAACTATTTAAGTTCAACTACAGCTCCAGCTTCTTCTAATGATTTTTTAAGACCTTCAGCCTCATCTTTAGTTACACCTTCTTTAACGTTTGCAGGAGCACTATCAACTAAATCTTTAGCTTCTTTCAAACCTAAACCAGTTAATTCTTTAACCGCTTTTACAACAGCTAATTTAGAAGCACCAGCTTCTTTAAGAACTACTGTAAATTCTGATTGCTCTTCAACAGCAGCAGCATCTCCACCACCTGAAACCATAACAGCTGCAGCAGCAGGCTCGATACCGTACTCGTCTTTTAATATTGTTGCTAAATCGTTAACTTCTTTAACTGTTAAGTTAACTAATTGTTCTGCGAATTGTTTCAAATCTGCCATTTTTTCTATCGTTTAAAATGATTTGTAAAATATAATTTATTTATTGTGCGCGTTATTCTGAAACCTCTTCGTTTTTGAATTGGTTTAAAAGAGCTGAAATAACTCTTTGTGCTGGAGATTGAAGTAATCCAATGATTTCCCCAATAACTTCCTCTTTCGATTTTAGCGACGCTAATGAATCTAAAAGTTCGTCTCCAATGTAAATCTCGGCGTTAATGTATGCTCCTTTCAGAACAGGTTTGCCTGATTTCTTACGAAACTCCTTCATAATTTTTGCTGGCGCATTAGCCACATCAGAAAAGAAAATAGCACTATTTCCTTTTAATGTTTCTGGCAATTCACCATAATTATTTTCTGAAGCTTCCATTGCTTTTGCAAGCAATGTATTTTTAACTACTGCTAATTTAATATCTGCTTTAAAACAAGCTCTTCTTAAATTTGATGTAGCATCTGCATTTAATCCAGAAATATCTGCAACATATACTATGTTTGTACCAGCTAACTGTGCAGTTAAATCTTCAATCGCGATTGATTTTTCTTCTCTAGTCATCCTAAAAATTTTTAACTACCAATTATACAGCTTTAGGATCTAAAGCTATAGCAGGACTCATTGTAGATGAGATATGGATACTTCTAACGTAAGTACCTTTCGCTGCAGTTGGTTTCATTTTGATTAATGTTTGAATAATTTCGTGAGCATTGTCAACGATTTGCTCTGATGAGAAAGAAACTCTTCCAATACCAGCGTGAACAATACCTGTTTTATCAACTTTAAAGTCGATTTTACCAGCTTTTACTTCAGTTACTGCTTTCGCAACATCCATAGTAACCGTACCAGTTTTAGGGTTTGGCATCAAACCACGAGGTCCTAAAATACGACCTAATGGACCTAACTTACCCATTACAGATGGCATCGTGATGATAACATCAACATCCGTCCAACCGTCTTTAATTTTTTGAAGGTAATCATCTAAACCTACGTAGTCAGCACCAGCAGCTTTAGCTTCCGCTTCTTTGTCTGGAGTAACTAAAGCAAGAACTCTTACATCCTTACCAGTACCATGTGGTAAAGTAACTACACCTCTAACCATTTGATTTGCTTTTCTTGGATCTACACCCAATTTAACAGCAATATCTACTGATTCATCAAATTTTGCACTTGCAACATCTTTAAGCAATGCAGCAGCATCTTTCAAAGAATAAAGCTTGTTTTTTTCGATTTTCGAAGCAGCTTCTTTTTGTTTTTTTGTCAATTTTGCCATGTCTTTTCTTAATTAGAAGGAGCGTCTCCCGTTACAGTTATACCCATAGATCTAGCTGTACCAGCAATCATACTCATTGCAGCTTCCAATGTGAAAGCATTCAAATCTACCATTTTGTCTTCAGCAATTGCCTGAATCTGCGCTTGAGTTACTTTCGCAACTTTCTTACGATTCGGCTCTCCTGAACCTGATTTCAATTTGGCTGCTTCTAATAATTGAACAGCAGCAGGTGGTGTTTTTACAACAAAGTCAAACGACTTGTCTTTATACACTGTAATCTGAACTGGACAAATCTTGCCGGCTTTATCTTGTGTTCTTGCATTAAATTGCTTACAGAACTCCATGATATTAACACCAGCAGCACCTAGAGCAGGTCCAACCGGTGGCGATGGATTCGCTGCACCTCCCTTAACTTGTAGTTTAACTACTTTACTAATCTCTTTAGCCATTGTTTTGAATTTAACACCTCAATCGTGGAAGCGAAAGAAGCGGTTTATTATATGTGTAACAAAAAATTATACTTTTTCAACTTGCATAAAACTCAATTCCAATGGTGTTTTTCTTCCGAAAATTTTCACCATTACTTCAAGTTTACGCTTTTCTTCATTGATTTTTTCAACCGTACCGTTAAATCCGTTGAAAGGCCCATCAACAACCTTAATTGTCTCACCGATATTGAAAGGAATACTGTGTGTGTCAGTTTTAACTGCCAACTCATCCACTTTACCCAACATACGGTTTACTTCAGATATTCTCAAAGGAACTGGATCTCCGTTTTTAACTTCACCCAAAAACCCTATCACACCTGTAATTGATTTAATAATGTGTGGTATCTCACCTGTAAGATTAGCCTCAACCATCACATAACCTGGAAAATAAACGCGGTCTTTGATGATTTTTTTTCCTTCACGCATTTGTACTACTTTTTCAGTAGGTACTAATACCTGAGAAATATAATCCTCCATTCCTAAACGACTAATTTCTGTCTCAATATATGCTTTGACTTTGTTTTCTTGCCCACTTACCGCTCTAACAACATACCACTTCTTCACATTACTATCAGTCATCATTATGCTTTTATCCAGTTAAAAAAGATGGTCAATGCCTTAGCAAAAAACTCATCAACACCCCAAGTTGCTAATGAAAATAATATTGAAAAAACAGCAACTACAATCGTTAGACGTTGCACCTCTGCCCATTCTGGCCAAGTCACATTTAATCTTAATTCTTCAAATGCTTCTGATATATAAGTACCAACTTTTGACATTATAATTTTGTTTTATTGCACGGGCGGAGGGATTCGAACCCCCATCAACGGTTTTGGAGACCGCTATTCTACCCTTGAACTACGCCCGTAATTAAAGCCAGTGATTATTTCAATAATGAAAACCCACTGGCTTTGGTATAATTTATAAAATAATTATGCTAGAATTTCAGTAACCTGACCTGCACCTACAGTTCTACCACCTTCACGGATAGCAAAACGCAAACCTACGCTCATTGCGATTGGGCTTAACAAAGATACATTGATAGTTAAGTTGTCTCCTGGCATTACCATCTCTACTCCTTCTGGAAGAGTAATAACTCCTGTTACGTCAGTTGTACGTGCGTAAAACTGTGGACGGTAGTTATTATGGAATGGTGTATGACGACCACCTTCTTCTTTTTTCAAGATATAAACCTCTGCTTTAAAGTTAGCGTGTGGCTTAACAGATCCTGGTTTAACAATTACCATTCCTCTTTTGATATCTTCTTTAGCAATACCTCTTAACAAGATACCTGCGTTATCTCCTGCTTCACCTCTATCAAGGATCTGACGGAACATTTCAATACCAGTAATAGTAGATGTCAATTTCTCAGCACCCATACCGATGATTTCAACTGGATCTCCAGTATTACAAATTCCAGTTTCGATACGACCTGTAGCAACAGTTCCACGACCTGTAATTGTAAATACATCCTCGATAGGCATCAAGAAAGGCTTAGCAGTATCTCTTTCTGGCTCTTCAATCCAAGCATCAACAGCTTCCATTAAAGCTAAAACTGTATCAACCCATTTTTTCTCACCATTCAAAGCACCTAAAGCAGATCCTTGGATAACTGGACCATTATCACCATCATACTGATAGAAAGATAATAAATCTCTGATTTCCATTTCAACTAACTCTAACAACTCCTCATCATCAACCATATCCACTTTGTTCATGAATACAACGATTCTAGGAATACCTACTTGGCGACCTAAAAGAATGTGCTCACGAGTTTGTGGCATTGGACCATCAGTAGAAGCTACTACCAAGATAGCGCCATCCATTTGAGCAGCACCAGTAACCATGTTCTTCACGTAATCCGCGTGACCTGGACAGTCAACGTGTGCATAGTGACGATTAGCCGTTTCATACTCTACGTGAGATGTATTAATAGTAATACCTCTTTCTTTTTCTTCTGGAGCATTATCAATCTGATCGAAAGATTTTGCTACGTTTTTAGAAAAACCTGCTTCAGTTAATACTTTAGAAATTGCAGCAGTTAATGTCGTTTTTCCGTGATCTACGTGTCCAATTGTACCTATATTTAAGTGCGGTTTGGAACGGTCAAAATTCTCCTTTGCCATGTTACTTAATTTTTAATCTTAGTTATATATTAGTGTTCAAATTCTTATTTAGTTGAGCCAATGACGGGAATTGAACCCGTGACCTCTTCCTTACCAAGGAAGCACTCTACCCCTGAGCTACACCGGCGGTAAAGTTTAACTCGTGATTTTAAATTTATTTCATCTAAAATCGAAACTTTTTTTGTGGGGAGAGCAGGATTCGAACCTGCGAAGTTTACACAGCAGATTTACAGTCTGCCCTCGTTGGCCGCTTGAGTATCTCCCCTAACCATTTTATTTCCAATTCCTTAAAGAACAGAGCCGGCGGAGGGACTCGAACCCACGACCTGCTGATTACAAATCAGCTGCTCTAGCCAACTGAGCTACGCTGGCGATAATAAAAAAAGTCCGCTATTTCTAACGGACTGCAAATGTATATCTTTTTGTATTTTAAACAAAACTTTTATAACTTTTTTTTTATTAAATATGAGTTCTCAATTTTTCTTTGCGTTTTATCAATAACCGCTCTAACGATTCCGAAGCGGTTTCAACTGCTTCTTCAAATGTCTTGCACTGCTTTTTGACCATAAAATCATCACCAGGCACATTCACTTTTATCTCGGCAACCTTATTCTCTTTGTCGCTTGTTTTTTCAACTTTCAAAAAAACATCAGCATCAACGACCTTGTCATAATATTTTTCTAATTTATTCATTCGCTCTTGAATGAAATCAATTAATTTACCATCAACTGTAAAATTTACTGCATTAACATTTACCTTCATAATTATTCCGTTATTTGATTAAACATTATTTTTTTTGTCTTGGATGAGAAGCGTCGTGCACTTTTTTTAACTCAGAAAGACTATTATTTGTATAAACTTGCGTAGAAGCTAAGGAAGCATGTCCCATCAATTCTTTTATCGAATTAATATCCGCACCGTTACTCAATAGATGCGTTGCAAAAGAATGTCGAATAATGTGCGGACTCTTTTTTACCTTCCCAGTAACACCACTAAAGTAGCCATTAATTAACCGATAAACAAGTGAAATATTTAGTTTTTTTCCCAATTTGGTGACGAAAAATAACGAAGCACAAGGAAGCACTTCTAAACGAGAACGTTGATCTAAATAATCTTTGATCTGAACAACGACCTCGGGTAAAACAGGAATGATCCGTTCTTTATTTCGCTTCCCTACTACCTTAATAGTATTTGAATACAAATCAACATTTTGCAACTTTAATTCAATTAATTCAGCTCTACGAATTCCTGTCGCATACAATAAATCAATTATTAATTTATTTCGTTTTCCTTCAAAATCAGAAGAAAAAACTCCATCAGCCAAAACATCTTTCACTTCTTTTTCAGAGAAGGGAATTTGAATTTTCTTTCCTGTCTTTAAACTTTTATGTTTTAGTAACGGATTAACTTCAATCTGCTTCGATTTTAATAAAAATTTATAAAATGCTTTTAAGGAAGAGATCTTCCGATTTACAGAAGTCGGACTAAGGTTTTTTTCAATCAAAAAAACAATCCAACTCCGAATTTGACTGTAATTCACTTCCGTCAAATCTTCTTGTTCAAAAATAGTCGCAACAAATTCCGCAAAATCATTTAAATCCTTTTCATACGCACGAACCGTATGAACCGAATAATTTTTCTCTTGCAGCAAATATTCTTTAAAAGCGAGTTGATTTTTATCCATAAAAAAACCGTTAGTATCAAAGATATTAAACTTTGACCACTAACGGTACTTATTTTAAAAAAGCTGTAATTTAGTTTTCTAAATTGTCCTTCATGTTTTGGATGTAGGCTGCTTTCTGGATTTTAATTCTGTTTACAACAGAAGGTTTGTGAAAAGCTTGACGTGAACGCAACTGACGAACAGTTCCTGTTTTATCAAATTTTCTCTTATAGCGCTTTAATGCTCTATCGATATTTTCTCCGTCTTTAATTGGTATAATTAACATAATATAGACACCTCCTCTCTTTAGCCTGCAAAAGTAGTCAAAATTTCTACATGCACAACAATTCGAGGAATTATAATTTTAAACAATAATTTAATTAATCAAGGCGTGCCGCTGGCTACCTCATTCTCGGAAAGCAAACTACCTCATTAAGCCACCGTCGGGCTTTGCGCTGCAAGTCCTCACTGCGTTCCGGGCTTTCCACTGCAATCCCTCACGCAAAAAACAAATTTCTAACGCAGGAATTTTTGCTGTTATTACTTTACCGCAGGCGTATAATTTTGATTGTCAATTATCATTTTAGACAATATCTCTTTCAAAATTTCAGAAGTTCCTCCACCAATTGGTCCTAAACGACTGTCTCGCATCAAACGTGCTAAAGGATATTCTTCCATATAACCGTAACCGCCTAACATTTGCAAACAACTATAAATCGTTTCATCTGCCACTTTTGTAGATTTCAATTTGGCCATAGTCGCTTCCTTCACCACGTATTCCTTCTTATCTAATCGGGCAACTGCTGCATAATTAAATATTTTACAGTGTTCCACATCCGTAGCATGTTCTACCATCGTGTGTCGCAAGGCTTGAAACTTATTAATTGTTGTTCCAAATGCTTCACGTTTTGACATATAATCAATAGCATATTCTAAAGCATATTCTGCTCTCGCATGTGCGTTAATTGCCATAATCAAACGCTCCAATGCAAAATGCTGCATGATATACGGAAAACCTTTTCCTTCTTCACCCATTAAATTTTCTGCAGGAATTTCAACATTATCAAATGCAATTTCTGCTGTGTCCGAAGCTCTCCAACCTAATTTATCTAATTTAGTAGCAGTAATTCCTTTCAATCCAGTATCCATTAAGAAGATACTGATTCCTTTATTTCCCAATTCCGGATTCGTTTTAGCAGCAACGATGTAGTAATCTGCATAAACTCCATTGGTAATAAAAGTTTTCGAACCGTTGATGATGTACTTATCGCCTCGCTTAACAGCAGTTGTTCGCATTCCAGCAACATCACTACCACCAAAAGGTTCTGAAATACACAATCCTCCAATTTTATCTCCTAAAATACTTGGCGCTAAATAATCTTGTTTAATGCGTTCGTCTCCCTCTGCATTCAAATGCGTCATAGCCAAATAAGCGTGAGCCCACATTGCAGCTGCAAAACCGGATGAATTTATTTTTTGTAACTCTTCAAGAAATACTACCGTGTAAAACAAATCAAGATTCATTCCGCCGTAAGCTTCCGGATAGTTGATTCCGAAGAAACCCATTTCGCCAAACTTTTTCCAAATAAAGCGTTCGATTGTACCCGTTTTTTCCCATTTTTCAATGTGTGGCACAACTTCTTTTTGTAAAAAATCTTGTAAGCTTTTTCGGAAGGATTCGTGTTCCTCGGTAAAGTAAGTTGAATTCATATAATTGACCCTTTTATGTTCTTTTTTAGAAGTTCAAATATAAGGCAATTATCGCAACCCTATCGGTAGCAAATCCTTTAATTTTTGTTAAATCCTCCGAATCCTTTATTTTACCATTCATCGAACGGTAAATAAGTATCTCTCGAGAAAGCGCATAATTGAAAAATGGAAACGCTGACAACTCCTTCAACGTAGCTTCATTAATATTGATTCTCTTTACTTGCGAAACATCAACGACTTTAAAATACTGATTCAAATAATCAACGACTTCGGGAGATAATCCCCAGATAAATTGCATTTGGTCCATGGTTGCGAATGCGCCAAATTTATCACGTTCCTTTAAAATCCGTACAGAAATTGCTTCTCCAATTCCTCGAATTTTAATCAAATCTTCTGCAGTAGCGTGATTTATGTCTTTCACGACAATCACTTCTTTCTCTTTCTTCGGAAACGGCGTATAGCTAGAAGTGTATTCTCTTTTCTGATTGACCCAATCGGGAAATTTGAAATAAACTGCCATTTCTTTCAACAATGAATCCGATACTTTGGTGACTTGCTGAAATTCCTTCGCCGAATTCACATATTTATTCTCTTTTCGGAAAGCAAATAATCGATCGAGTTGCTCCACGGTCATTCCCAATTTATATCCTTTGTAATCAGTGATGAAATTGGGATTGTAGGGATAAATCTTCTGCTTATATTCAGTTTTAAATTCTTTAAGTGAATCTATTTTAGTTTGAAAAGCCAACCATTCTTTCTTTTCTTGTGAAGATTCTTCAGTAATTGTTGCAGGCAAAAATTGAGAACCAATCTGAACACTTATTATCAATGCAAACAAAATCAACAACCCAATGCGTTGGGAAGAGGTGAATTTTTGAAAGAAATAAGTGGGTTCCTTTTTCATAAATCAAATACGGAAGTGCGCTTGGCGCGAATCAAATCTTTCAATTTAAGCCAAAACGCCAAGGTCAAATAAACGCCAAACCACAGTCCTGCCGTAACAAACGAAATGTAAATGAAAAATAGACGGACACTACTCGCTCTCATTCCTAGCTTGTCAGCCAAACGAGAAGACGCATTAAAACCGTGTTTTTCAAAAAAATATTTCAGTTGGAGGACAAGTGACATAGTAATTTATTTTACACAAAATTAAACATTTTTTACATCATTAGTCGGATTCAGCAATTGGATTCCAATCGCACACGACAAACATTTTTTCAGATTGCAATATTCATTTTTCAACTGCAATAGTGATTGGCTGTCAAAAGCATTGTTCACTGAAAGACCCAAATCTTTAAACTTATCAATTATTGCATTCGATTCCGGTTTAATTTCATGCATAATTGCCATCAAACGTTCCTGAATTTCCTCGTCACGACTTTTGAAATAAGCAAACTGCAACGGAACAATCGTATTAATCATAACCAAATCAATAAATTTAGCAGATAATTTCTTCACGCGTTTTGGACTGACTTTGTCAAAGGTGTAGTGCGTTTGCCAATACTCTGAAGTGCCGACATCAAAGATTTGGGAAACTTCTTTTACACTTTTCACCTTCACGCAATCTGTAAAAAGTTGCTGATTTCGAGCAAAAACTTGTGCCAATTGTGACAGTCGAATGTTCGGGAAATTATCAGGCCTTAACTTAAAAAATTGCAACGGAATGGTTCGCTTGAAATCCAATTGGTATTTCAAAACGAGGTAACCAAAGCGACTTTGCAATTCTCTATAGTACAAATCTTCCTTTTCGCCATCGAGCAAACCACAGAAACCAAAGAACAACGCTTCAAGATTTAGTGCATCTGCACTTTCCCTACGAATAATAGCAAACGGAATGTTTTGTGCCAACTCCATGAAGGCAATTCCATTGGTATTTAGTCCGAAATTCTTCGCCAAAAGAGAAAATAAAACCGCTTCCCAATCCTTATTTAATTTTATGAATTGTTCATCGATGGATTTTTGCTTTCGCTCCAAACGTTCTATAAAAAGCCGTTCAAGCCAATTTGAATAAGTAAAATCATCGACGTCTTGAATCTGATTTTCGCAATAAATCCAAGATTTTGGACTAGTTAATTTTTGAAAATTTTCAATAAAATCCTTTGAAACGTACTCTTTAAGAATGAGCACCGGAATTTCAATATTATTTTTCCTAAAAATATCAACGTCGTGTTCCCAAACTACATGCAATATCACATTTTCATACGCGGTATCTTTTTCATGATGGTGCAAATACCAATCGGAGGATTTGAGGTGAAGTTCAATATTCCCCGCCCATTTTTGACCGTCAATAGTAATTTGACCGTTAAAGAAATCAGGGCCTGCATTTTCTAAATAACTCCCGACATTGATAATCGTAAATTTCTCGCCGCGTGAAGTTTGCAGCGACTGGAAATCAAATTTTTTGTACCTCCATATATAATGTAAAAAATCTTCTTTCATCGGAATGGGCTTTAAAATTAATATATGGCGTCTACTTTATCGAAAGATTTATTAAAAGTACTAAATTTTTCAATATCCAAAACTTATATTTGCGATACAACTCCATATATTATGAAAAATATATTTTTATTGTTCGCCGTTCTTTTATTCACGGGCATTCAAGCTCAAAAAAAACCGAACGCCGTTCAAATTACTTATATAAAATCCTCAAACGGAACGGTTTTGGAAAACCAAGACCCAATTCTAATCTATGCCGATAAAAACCAAACGATTGTTACTTCAGAAAAAATTGCATCGAAAAAAGCAGCATTCCCTTACGAGTTTTTCTACTTAAATCACTCCAGTAAGCATTGGTTTCAAACCGCTCAACTGAACGAAAACAAATCAATTTCAACAGTAGACAGTACTTCTATTGCCAATCAGAAATTTACATATGGCACAGAAACAAAGAAGATTTTAGGTTATGTATGCAAAAAAGCAACTACTTCTATAAATTCAAATACCATTGATATTTGGTACACAAATGAATTGGACTTAAAAGGAGCTCCTTCGGCTTTAGGACAAGATTTAGGTCTCGTTTTAGAAGTGACGCGAAATGGCAATTACAGCATTACGGCTTCAAAAGTGCAGAAACTTAAAAGTATTCCAACTGAAATCATCCAAATTCCTAGTGCAAAAAGCACCACGGACGTCTTAAGTTACCGCGACGAATTGTGGAAATCACGATTTACAACCATTTCTATTTTTGAAAATGAAACTATTAATTTTTCAGATAAATCAATTTCAAACGACAGCATTTTCAGATTTGCAGCAGGAACTGTGATTGCGAAAAAAATTAAAGTAGGAAAAATTCCGAACGGAAGTCAAGTTTTCATAGACTTAAAAGAACAATCCAATGGCGACGCTTACGACCGAACAGGTTCCGTATTCGTTATTCCAACAAATTCAAAAATCAGCTTTTTCGACGCGTTGCAAAATGGAAAAGCAGTTTTGCCACTTTACGAAAACGGAAATGGCAAACAATACCAAGGTGTGGTGAAAACCAATGAATATACTCCAGTTGTCGAATTGATGCGATTCTTTACTCCTTTTGGAGTAAACCATTTCAACTATTTGAAAATGAAAAATAAAGATTGGGAAGAAGCCGTTTTTTACCGCCAAGACATAAGTGATTTGGCTTCTGTTTTAAATGACCAAGAAGTAATTGTTGGCGTTTTTATTGGGAATTACGATCAAGGTGGCCATAAAGTCAGTTTAAATTTGACTATTCACGAAGAAGAATCTAAAGCGAAAGCGAAGAAAGTAATTTCGTTGTTCAATACATTGAATGTGATGGAAATGGCGGGACAAGATTATGCTACGATGTTCAATTCGGATAAAGGATTAGAAGTGAAATTTACTTTAACCGAAGATGTAGCGAATGCCAAATTAAGATACATCACGACCGGTCACGGCGGTTGGGGAAACGGCGATGAATTTGTACCCAAGAAAAACAGCATTTTTCTAGACAATCAAGAAACGTTTAGTTTCACCCCATGGAAAACCGATTGCGGTTCCTATCGAAATTACAACCCTGCTTCGGGAAATTTTGAAAATGGATTGTCTTCTTCTGATTACAGTCGGTCGAATTGGTGTCCCGGAACGACTACAAATCCACTATTTATTGATTTAGGGAATTTGAACGCAGGGGAACATACGATAACGATTAAAATTCCACAAGGAGAAAATGAAGGAAACAGCTTCAGTTCGTGGAATGTTTCGGGGGTTTTGATTGGGGAATAATTAGCGTTTATTAAGTTCTGACGCTTTTATGATAACGACTTTTCCATCACGCATGATTACTAACGATTGGTTCTTTTCAATTTTGGATTGAACCATTCGTTCAAAAGACAATTCAAGTCCTTTGGAAACTTTTTCAAAAAAATCATCTTTTTTTGGAGCTACTTTCTTATTCATATTATTTTAGATTTTTTAATAATCACAGACCAACTCTTTGCATTATAATATTTCAGGCAAAATGGTGAAGGAAGCCGTTGTTTTTCCCGCACCATTGCAACCTGCTATACTATAAAGATTTTTTTCTTGCACTTATTTAATCGTACTAATGATGTCGTGTTTTGTGATAATTTGAAATTTCCCGTTTTCCAAAGCGACCAAAACCGCTTGGTTTTCTTTCTTGATTAACTTTGAAATTTCAGCAACAGAACTTGCTAATTGAACTATTGGAAAAGGTTTACCCATTAGTTCTTTAATCGGTCTATCGGCAGTATTCTTATCTGAAGAATAACTTTCTAAAATCGCTGCTTCATCGACACTTCCTACAAATCCGTTAATGTCGATTACTGGAAGTTGCGCGATGTTGTGTTTGTTGAAACGAGCGATGGCATGAGAAACCAATTCTTCCGTTCGAGCAATTAACAAAGGTTGGTCAATCTTATTTTTAATCAAATCGTGAGCGTTCGTTATCGTTTCGTCTAGAAAACCTTGTTGACGCATCCAATCGTCGTTGAACATTTTTCCTACATAACGGCTTCCACTGTCGTGAAATAAAACTACAACAACATCTTCAGGTTTGAAATGTTCTTTTAATTGGTGCAAACCTTTGATGCAAGAACCAGCTGAATTTCCTACGAAGATTCCTTCTTCCAAAGCAATTTTACGCGTGTAGACCGCTGCATCTTTGTCCGTTACTTTTGTAAAACCATCGATAACCGAAAAGTTTACATTTTCAGGTAAAATATCTTCCCCAATTCCTTCTGTGATGTACGAATAAATTTCGTTTTCGTCGAAAATACCGGTTTCATGGTATTTTTTGAAAACCGAACCGTACGTATCGATTCCCCAAATTTTAATGTTTGGATTTTTTTCTTTTAAATATCTTCCTACTCCCGAAATGGTTCCACCTGTTCCTACTCCAACCACAAAATGGGTAATTTTTCCTTCGGTTTGTTCCCAAATTTCAGGACCTGTTTGTTCGTAATGCGCCAAAGCATTCGAGGGATTGTCGTATTGATTTACGTACCAAGAATTTGGAATTTCATTCGCTAATCGTTTTGAAACCGAATAATAAGAACGCGGGTCTGTAGGTTCCACATCTGTTGGACAAACGATTACTTCCGCACCAACGGCACGAAGAATATCCATTTTTTCTTTCGATTGTTTATCAGAAATTACGAAAATACATTTGTAGCCTTTTACAATCGCCACTAATGCTAACCCCATTCCGGTGTTTCCTGAAGTTCCTTCAATGATGGTTCCTCCTGGTTTTAATCGTCCGTCTGCTTCTGCATCTTCAACCATTTTTACAGCCATTCTGTCTTTAACAGAATTTCCTGGATTGAAGGTTTCGACTTTAGCTAAAACCAATGCGTCAATTCCTTCAACTACTTTATTCAGTTGTACTAAAGGCGTATTTCCGATAGTTTCTAATATATTTTTTGCGTATTTCATGTTGTATTTATTGGGTTGCAAAGCGGATCGTTGCAACAATTAAAACGGGTACAAAGGTATTGATAAAAAAAGAGATTACAAAAATGCTATGGAAACCCATATAACCCCGATTGCAGTGAAAATACACGCCTTTTTCTGGCGGGTATTGCAACGGAAAGCTGGAATAAGGAAACTGGATAAGCCTACTGATTCGTTCCTGAAAATTATTGAAAGAAGTTCCAAACTAAACCGAAACGAACGATAAAGTCGCGGTACGGGTAACTTGGCGCGCTGTAAAAATCATTTCCGGTAAATGCAGAGTTGAAATGTTCCGCTTTTAGATAGATTCTAGTTTGGCGAATTTTTGCGTTTATGAAAAAATCAAACATTGGAAAGTCGCCGATTTGTTTTTGGTTTTGATTGTAGAAATCCCCTACGATCGGGTTGTAATCGCCTGCGTAAAACTTAGTAAAATAATTGAAGGTGATTCCGGTTTGAAGGAATAACGCTCTTTTAAATAAATGGTCAGAGAAGTAAAATGTATTTCTTGTGGTGAATTTGGGTACATTCAAAACACCTTCGTTCTGCTCTACTTGCTGGTATAAAAAAGTGTTGTCTAAAGCAAACTTACCAAAAGTAAATTCTCTGCTTAACTTTAAAGAAAAGTACTTGATGGTTCCCGAAAATTGTTTTGGAGAAAGCACGACTTCAAGCGGATTTATGCTGGTATTTTCAAAATACAACTTATCTTCCATCGTTGAAATTTGAGCGGAAGCATTCAACCATTTCGTTGTTGCAATGGCCTCAAGATTATTCACTTTTTCGTTATTGAAATTGTTGAACCAATTGTAACCTTTGTAGCTGCTTTGAAATAAATTATAAACGTGGTCCGGGATTTTCGTGTTGTTTTGCAATTTGAAGCCTACACTATTTTCTTCGTCAATTTGAAAATTAGCTTTAACATCTAAATTTCGCATAGGTTGGTCTGAAATTGAATTTGAAAACGTCGCGATTCCATTCCAACGACCTTTTTGATACGTATAGCTTCCGCCAATGGTATTGATTCGATCGTTAATTGAACTTGGAATTACAGCGCCATCTGCATAAACGATAAGCGTTTTGTAATAATAATTGTAATTAAAATCTTCTACAAAAAACTGAAAATTTCCAAGTAATGTGTTCTCGTAAGTAGCGCCAATTTTATTATACATTCGGTTGTAGCGTGTCTTATCCTGAATATATGCCGTCACGTAAGAATCACCATATCGATTGAACACAGTTGAGCCAAGTCCGTCTGGGTTTAAGATTGTCGATGCAATTGTTTTCTGAGTAAATTCAAAGAATTTGTTTTCAAAGTTGAACTGATGATCGATAAAGATATTATTAGCTCCTTGCTTTTTATTGATCCTAAAATGATGGTCATAAAAATACCTATTCCCATCAAGAAGTGATTTCGCATCTTCATTGTAAACCGCTAAACGAGCACGTTCTTTGAATTTTGAATCATCGCTTTCAAAATCAGACAGGTAAACAATTCCACCATTTTCACCATTAGATATATCTTGTGCTGTAAAATGCGTTTTAAATTGATAACGTAAATCGGTAGTATGATAATTTGCTGTAAATCTAAAATTTCCGGTGCTCGAGAGTTGGTTGACAAATTTCCCTAAAGAATTAAGTCCTTTGTAGGCTAATGAAAAATTAAAATTCTTCGAGGTATTTACAGTAATAAAAGCATCTAAATTCTGCCCTTGTTCCATTACGGTTTTAAAATACAATTCAGTTAATGGTGTTGCGACGGAATAATAGTTAATACTATTAGCTTGCATAAAATTAAAGTGCTTCCCTTGAAAACCAATTTCGGGAAAGGAAGAAAATTCGTTTAATCCAAAATCTAATGTTTGATACGTTTGCCCCTCATTCGCAAAAGGCAATAGTCCAAAATTATCTTTTATTAAATAATTAAAGATGTATTCTTTTCGAATATTCAAGGTCGTATCAAGATAAGTCGTGTCGTTCTCCATACTGATTATACGATACTGATCAATTGCAGCTCTCTTAAATTTTCCTGAAGTCGACTTTGTATCTTTGACCGTATCATTGAACTGAGGTGCCGCATTAGTAGAAATACCTTGCGACTGACTGTTAAGGATTTTTTTTCGCTGAGCAGAATTTACTTGCGACAGAAATAAAGCGAGAATGACAAAAAAGTACTTCAACGTTTTTCGATTTAATTTAAGCAAAGGTAGGTTTTTTTCTGAGAAATTTAGTAGCATATAAACTTCGCTGAAAAGCAAAAAACATCCATAAAAAAAGCGATTAATGCAGTAAATTGCACTAATCGCTTTTATATATTTTCAGAATTTAAAACTATTTTTTTACAAACTTCTTAACTAATACTTGTTCTTTCGACGTAAACTTCACAAAGTAAATACCTGATTGTAAATTAGAAACATCAATAGATTTAGATTTAAAATCGTAGTTTACTCCAATGGTTTTTCCAGTTAAATCTATAATTTCAATTTTAGAAATATCTTCAAAATTACTCGTGTCAAAATTCAACTTTGAGGACGTAGGATTTGGGAACACATTTACTACAGATTGGTCAGCTGTAAACTGATCTGCATTTAAATCAATAGAAGGACCAGAAATAATAAGAGAATAGGCTTGTAAATTACCCACAAGAGTACCTTTGTGTGATACAGTTACTGTATAAGTACCACTTGGTTCATCAATTTGAATTTTTTCAAAATTATCTCTAAAATTGTCGGCAGATCTAATTGCCGGAGCCGCTGGAACAGCAGGATCTAAAGTCCACGGGAAAAACGTTTCACCATCCTTGGTAATCCGAATATCTAAATCGTTAACCAAATTAGAATTTGTAGGATCAATATTTCCATTGTTAGCTACTCCTTCTTTATCGGTCCAAGAAATCGAAACCATTAATGGATTTGTTCCAGTAGCAGTAAACGTCTTAGAATAAGTTGCTGTATTATTCAAAATGTTTTCTTCCATCACTGAACTCAAACCTTTACCAGAAATAATTTGAGCTGCTGCTTCTGCATTTACTAATCCCCAACCAAAACGATAGTCAGGACCATCGGCATCACCTGATTCATCAGCGGTATGATTTATTAATCCTTTTAAAGTAGCCGCTCTCATAAAAGCAGTATATAAGTTGCTGTAATGTTGTTGTAATAACAATGCCACACCTGCTACTGCTGGACTTGCCATAGAGGTTCCTTGAAGACTACCATACGCCGTGTTTGACGTTGCAAGAGTACTTCTTACAGCAACACCTTTAGCCACAACATCCGGTTTAATTCTACCATCATCTGTTGGTCCCCAACTGCTAAAACTTGACATATTCACACTACTAGGTCCAGAATAAGCCAAAACTTGATTTACAGCTCCTACAGTCAAAAAGTTTTTGGCATTTTGCATTCCTCTGATCAAGTTGTATCCTCCCTTAGCGGCGATATGCCCTGCAATTGGTTGCGTATTGTCATTTCTGTCATTACCTGCGGCAGTCACTGCTAAATAATCAGGGGCTGCGAAGGCGATCTGGTCAAAACTTCTAGCTCTAGAATCGTAAGCGCCCAATTGCCAAGTATTATTCATAGTACTACCAATCCAGTACGAATGATTTGAGACTAACAATCCAAATCCCGCTTCATCTGCCATCTCAGCATAGTCGTAAGTCCAATTGTATGCAACCGCATTTCCCTGAAACGCAATACCTCTAGAAGCTAGATCGATTCCTGTTGCTACAATTGTTCCAGTAACGTGCGTTCCATGATCTTCAACACCTCCTGTATCGTTTACAAGCACTTTATAATTAGGAAATTCAACATGCGTATTTCTAACGGTTCCGCCATCCCAAACACCAACTTTCATCAGCTGTCCCTCTACGTTCAGTCCTAACGAACCGCCATTATACAATCTGTTTGCACGAATTGTTTGAGCAGAAAGTTTATTAGAAGTACGGTAGTAGAAAACCTCACCGTTTAAAACATCATAAATTTCAGAAAGTGTACCGTCGTTTCTCGTTATTCTAGATACTTCAGGATTTAAACGGAGATAATCAGCTATTCTCACTTCTCGCTCTTGGTCTTCCTTAGTGAATTGTAGTTTTAATTTTTGTAATTCTTTAACATCAGTATTTTTTATCACATCCACGAGTTGTTCACGTGTTTGTGCAAAAGTAAAAGTCATACTAAAGACAAAGAATAAAGTAGTAATTTTTTTCATTGTATAGTTTTAAAAAGATAAATGCGAATTCCAAAAATACAAAAAAATCCCAACCGAAGTTGGGATTTTAGTATAAAATTATAATTTGTACTACGGTTGTGAAGGGTAGAAAATACAGTTAGTGTCAAATGGATCAGTAAATACTCCTTGAGTAATTACAACATCGATAACACCAGTAGCTGGATCGTACGTACCTGAACCTCCAAGGAACTGTGTTCCTGTAGTGATTACATCAACGGTATTATCACAATTGATAACGATTGTTGCTGGATAAACAAACTGTCCTGCATAAGATGCACTTCCTGTAGCCCAAGCTACGAAGTTAACACCCCACATAGAGTTTACTTTAAAAGAATTCTCTTGACCTGTAACAACAGTAAATGTTTGTACATGTGGATCTGCTTGCTCACCAAAAGCGTACACTTCAACGTCATATGTTAACGGGAATGTAGCCAAATCAACTTGACAAGATAAAACCATAGTAACAGCAAAGTTGTTTTTGAAAACAGCTGGAGCTACAGCAGAACTTTCCAAGATGAAGTTAGCAACTTTACCTTCAGAAACAGCAGGATCTTGGAAGTACTTTACTTCAAACTCGCCACCTAAACTTCCAGCTTCAACAGTTATCATGTCATTCACGATCGCAAAATCCACACCTTGAACTGCAGTTGAATTCTCTGCATCAAAAACCAATTTTACTTGAGAGCTTGCAGAAGCAGGAGTAACAAAACCAAAAGGGATTGTTGCAACCATATCAGGACTAACTCCGTCTAAAATAATTTTTTGAGTAGTTGTTGGCTGATTAAAAAACACAGCGTTCTCACCTTCATACTTTAATTGACCATCACTTTCCGAACAGCTTACAAAAGCAACTGACATAAGCAATAGCGCTAAAACTTTTAATTTTTTCATACTTAATAAATATTAATAGTTAGGGTTTTGCACTATAATGCTTCCACTAGCAGAAATTTCGTCTTGTGGAATAGGCAAAGTAAATCTGTAATCTGTATTCGAAATCGTAGTAGGCAACGTTTTAATCAAGTCGTCTGTAATATTTCTATCAATAGACTGATTAGCTAAAGTACCTAAACGTTTGATGTCAATGTATCTGAAACCTTCAAATGCAAATTCTTTTCTTCTTTCTAACATAATGTCAGCCCAAGCTGCAGTTACATCAGAATAAGCTGGTAAAGGCTGAACAGAAGTGTATCTTGCATCTCTAATGTTTTTAATATAACCAGCAACACCATTCAAATCACCATCCTTAGCAGCACATTCCGCTAAGATCATGTGCATTTCTGACAAACGAATCACTTTTAGATCATTTCTCAATGGTTGGTTACCTTTACCTGGGTATTTGTCGATAGGCAAAACATCCGTAGTAATATACGTACTTGATGTTAAGTAATTCGCATCTTCCATTTTAGTAGGATCAACAAAAGTAGTTTTACGTGAATCACCTGTCGCGTACAAGTTGTATAAATTTCTTCCCATATCAAAGAAAGCACCACCTGTAGCATTCGTATTATTAAAGTACCAAGTTGAAGCTACATTACCCCAAGTTCCAGAAATAGGTCTTGAAATTGCGAAAATAATTTCTCCTCCAATTCCATCAGCCCACATTTGCTTGTATACATTTGGAGCAGACAAAGTAATTCCCGCATCTGTAACTACAGATTGAGCGAATTGTTTTGCCATTGGATAATTTTTTCTGTAGATGTACATTCTAGCAGTAAGAGCGTCTACCATTGATTTAGTTACGAATTTGTAACCAGCCGCTGGTGTTTGCTTCAATACATTTGCTCTAGCATAAGCTAAATCTTCTTCCACTAAGGCGTAGATCTCGCCATTACTAACTCGTGGAAACTTTTGATCAATCGCAGGAACGATATCAACAAGCATTACACCTAAAGCCGAATCATCAGCCATATCAGTAGAAAAGTAAGACACCAACTGAATGTAAGCATATGCTCTTAATGCTCTTCCTTGAGCCATAATATCATTGTACTCCGCTGTTTCGTCAATGCTGTTTGCAACATCTACAACAGGCGTTACTAATGCAGCACCTTGAAGTAAACGATTTACTCTATTGATCAAACGGTAATGAGACAACCATAAACTAGATGCGTCACCAGTAGAAGCATTTAAATTGAATCTATGCAAGTCAATTCCTTGTCCACCATTGTTCGGTCCAATACCTACTTCGTCAGTAAACACAGTAGTGAAACCAATTTCAGAAGTTGTACTAACGTTAGGATAAACACCACCTACTAAATACTGCTGTAAATCTGCTACCGTTTGAAAAGTAACCTCGTTACCTAATTCTCCATCTTGAACAATGTCAATAGCGTCATTACAAGACGATGCTATTCCCATAAACAAGACAGACATTATAATATATTTTATTTTTTTCATATTGTTATAAATTTTAAACATTTAAATTAAAACGAAACGCTAGCGCCAACAGAAATAGTTCTTGGATTAGGATACGTTGATTGTGTTCCAGCAGTAAACATTTCAGGATCGAAACCTCTCCATTTTGACCAAAGTAATAAATTCTCACCTTGAACAAATAATTTAACTCCTGTCATAAATGTGTTATCTAAGTATTTCTTAGGGAATGAATAACCAAAAGATACAGAACGTAATCTTAAGAATGATGCATCATTTAAGAAACGGTCAGAATCCATACTGAAGTTTTGGTTTGTAGCATCCAAAGATGGAAGTCCACTTGGGTTTGCTGCAGTCCATGAGTTCAATAAATCTGCTGAAATATTGTCATCTCCAATAAAGTCTAATTGGTAAGCCCAGAAATGACTGATGTCTAATTTCCAAACTTCTTTAGCCCATGCAAAAAGTACGTCAGAGTAGAACCCTTTGTAACTTGCATTCAAACCAAAACCACCTTGGTATTTAGGAATCAATGATTTTCCAGTTCTTCTTCTATCTTGAGTTGGGTCTGGATTTTCAGTTACATTACCAGCTGCATCTAAGAACAACAAGTTACCATTAGATTGATTTACTCCTAAATAAGGAATCATGTTCCACTCGTAAGTCAATTGACCTGGAACAGTCAATAAATCTTCACCTGATTGATCAGCAATATCAATATCAACTACTTTTCCTTCGTTGTAAGATCCGTTAGCAAATACAGATAAATCAAAGTCATTCGTGTCAACAAGTTTGTATCTCAACATTAACTCAACTCCACTATTTCTTAATTTACCATTATTTCCATCCTGACCGTAGAAACCTACTGCTGCAGATCTTCTAATTGTAGTATACAACTCTTCAGTTTGTTTTCTATATAAATCGATATTTCCTTCTAATCTACCTTTAGCAACTCTAAAGTCTAAACCAATATTAGCCTGAGAAACTTCTTCCCAAATTAAATCTGTATTTGCAACTTGTCCAGTAGCTAAACCTTGAATATTGTCATATCCGTTTGTCGTAACATTCGTGTCTCTTACTAAAGCAGATCCAGGGAACAATGGGTTTGTACCATAAGCTGGTGCAATCACGTTCTGGTTACCTTGAGTTCCGTAAGAAGCTCTTAACTTCAACATGTCAACTCCAGTGTTTTCCATAAACGCTTCTTGATCAATGTTCCATCTTCCAGAAACTGACCAGAATGTACCCCATTTGTTGTCATCAACAAAACGGTAAGAAGCATCTCTTCTTACAACTCCAGATACACCATATCTTTGTTTGTAGTCGTAATCAACAGTACCAAAATAAGAAAGAGTACCTGCATTAATTTCTTGAGCACCAACAGAAGGGATGTAAGAGTTATTTACAACGTCTGGAGCAATGTATCCAGTTCCACTTCCTAATGTCCAAGTTTTTGGATTTAATCCATTTTGTTGTCTAGAAGAGAAAATGTAGTGTGATTTCATGTATTCCATGTAAGCACCAGCTTCAATTCTATGTGCATCATTGAATAATTTAGAGTAATTCAAACTCAAGATATTCGTAAAAGTAAAATCTTTAGTTGAAGACAACACTTCTAAACCACCAAATTCTTCACCAGCACCAGCAGCAACTGCAAGAGCTAAGTAGTTTCCTGGAGCTCTAGCAAAAGCACGGTCGCTCAATTTAAAGTCAACACCTGATTTATTTCCTAATGTAAATGAGTCACTTAATTTGTAAGATACAGCTACGTTAGCTAAAATACTAGTTTCCGAATATTCGTTCGGCATACTACCTTTTAAGATATCCTCTAATACATAAGTATCGTTTGGACCACTAAAATCAGTACCAATAGCTGCAATTAATTCTGCACCATTTGCGAATTGATTTGGAGCCACATAAGGCAATCCAGCAACACTTCCTAATAATGGATTCTGAATCGTATTGTTATTCACAGCACTATTCGTCTCTTGACTTAATTGATTACGTTTTGAGTAACCTAAAGCTACTTGAGAAGAGTAATTGAATTTGTCATTTGCTGATTTTCCGTTAAAGTTATTTCTAATTGTAAATCTTTGGAAATCAGTTGTTGGAACCATACCTTCTTGGTTGAAATATCCAAAAGAAGTATAGTTAGATGTATTTGCTCCACCGAAAGACAAACCTAAGTTATGCTGTTGAGTCATACCAATTCTAAAGAATTCGTCTCTCCAGTTTGTGTCTGGTCCGTTGTAAGCAGCGATTTGAGCATCTGTCATTCCAGCACCCATACCTGTATTCTTTCTTTGCTCAATAGTCAACAATTGTTTTGCATTTGACATATTGTAGTTGTTTTCTGGTAATTTATTAAAACCAGTTACAACGTCGTAAGTAATATCTAAAGCCGAACCGTATTTAGCACGTTTCGTAGTAATTACTAAAACACCATTCGCACCTCTATTACCATAAATAGATGTTGCAGCAGCATCTCTCAAAACAGAAACAGTTTCAAAATCATTTTGATTCAAGTTTCTGAACTGATTTCCGTTTGTAGGAACTCCATCAATAACAATTAATGGCTCAGTTGCAGCGTTAATAGAAGAAATACCTCTAATAAACATGTCAATCTTAGCAGAACCTGGCTGACCAGAAGCAGACAAAATTGTCAAACCTGGAGCAGTACCTTGCAAAGAGTTAAGAAAAGACGCGTTTGGTCTGTTCTCAAGTGTTTTTGAAGATATTGTAGTAATTGCTGAAGATGTTTCCGCCTTAGTTCTAGTTCTATCATAACCAGTACTAACGATTTCAACAACATCCAACTCAGTTCCACCTTCAACCATCACTAAATTAATAGTGTTTGAAGAACCAACTGTAATAGTTTGCGTAACAAACCCAATGTAAGAGAAAACTAAAGCTTCTCCTTTTGAAGCGCCAATAGAATACTTACCATTCATATCGGTTTGTGTACCTTTCGTTGTACCTTTAATAATGACAGAAACCCCAGGCAATGGAAGTCCATTCTCTGTAATTGTTCCTGAAACATTCTTCTCTTGTGCAAACGAAAACTGCATAGAACACGCTAGTAACAGCGTAAAAATCCATTTGAATTTCGATCTCATATAAAATTAATTTGAGTTAGTTATTCCGCAAACTTCTTAATAATTCCTTAATAAAACAAACATTTGCAACTAATATTTCTAAAATTAACTTTTGACAACCTCTTTACTAGTCAGCAATTTAACTGATTCTTTATCTAAATTGAATAAAAAAATATTTTAAATCCTTTTTATAATACAACACAGTTCAATTACATTTGTCAAAACGATCTCCATTTAATATGCTATTATCTAATTTTTCGGGATTTATAATTGAAGCGGGAGCGGATGAAGCAGGACGCGGATGCCTCGCAGGCCCTGTTACCGCTGCAGTTGTAGTACTTAAAGACACATTTGAAAACCCATTCTTAAACGACAGCAAAAAACTTTCTGAAAAAATACGCGAATCACTTCGTCCTGTAATAGAAGAATCGGCACTTACATTTTCAGTTGTTCATTTATATCCAAAAGAAATTGACGAGATCAACATATTGAATGCATCCATGAAAGCGATGCAAGAAGGCATCCTAAGGTTAAACAAAATTCCAGAATACATTATTATCGACGGAAACCGAATGCTCAACGCCAAACTTGGACAAAAAGGATCCTTTGGAAAAATTTTCTCAGCGAAAGAACTCGCACTTTTAAAATCAATACCCAATCAATGCATCGTTAAAGGAGATGCAAAATATTTGAGTATTGCCGCCGCTTCCGTTTTAGCAAAAACGCATCGAGACGAGTATATGAATAAAATCCATGAAGAGTTTCCCATGTATAATTGGAAGAAAAATAAAGGATACCCGACAAAAGAACATCGTGAAGCAATTAGAAAATACGGCCCAACAAAATACCACAGAATGTCGTTTAAACTTCTTCCGGACCAATTAGAATTGGATTTATAATTTTAAACTTTCTGTTGAAATTAATTCGGCTTCAAATAACTTAGCGAAATGTTTTAGAATTTTATTCTTCACTTCTTCTTCATCCACAACTTTGCCTAATTCGGCATGCATCGAAGCAACTGCTTTTCCGCGAATACCACACGGAATAATATTATCAAAATAACCTAAATCGACATTTGCATTTAAAGCAAAACCGTGCATCGTAACCCAACGTGAAGCACGAACGCCCATTGCACAAATTTTTCTAGCAAATGGAGTTCCAACGTCTAACCAAACTCCAGTTTCTCCCTCGCTTCGAGTTCCCACGATTCCGTATTCATTTAAGGTTAGAATAACGGCTTCTTCTAAAAAACGAAGGTATTTATGAATGTCCGTAAAAAAATTTTCCAAATCTAAAATAGGATAACCCACAATTTGTCCAGGTCCGTGATAAGTAATGTCTCCACCACGATTTATTTTATAGAAAGTCGCTCCTTTTGCTTCTAATTGTTTTTCAGAAAGCAATAAATTTTCAAAAGCACCACTTTTTCCTAACGTATACACATGCGGATGCGTCACGTACAAAAAATAATTTGGCGTTTCAAGCTCAGTTTCCTCTCTCCTATTCTTGATTTTCAAATCGACAATTCCCTTGAAAATATCTTCCTGGTATTCCCAAGTTTTCTTGTAGTCTTGGATTCCTAAATCAGCAAACTGGATGGTTTTATTCTGTTTCAAAATATTAAATTGAAATTAATTATTTGGGCGTTCCCCTACGTAAAAACTTCGGGTCGGGCTGTTCGTTAACGCTTCCCGATGAAAAATCGGGAGAGCTCCACTTCCATCCCTAACGCTGGATTTTCAAGAATGAAGTGTATTTTATTTTCAAAACCCAAGCGATTGCAAATATACAAATAGATTATCACCTAGCCCCGATTGGAGGGAAAATCCTCCCGATTTTTCATCGGGAGATTTGGAAGGAAAGCGGGAAAATGGAATGCTGAAAATGCGCGAAACATCCGCTTCCAATAAAACATATAATTTGGCTCCTTCCATTAAAAGTTGTTGTTGGCAAATTTTGCAGAAAACCGTATCTTTGCACCCTTAAAATACAATGTATGCAACTTTCAGAACAAGAAATCATTAGAAGAGAAAAGCTTCAAGCTTTGCGTGACCTAAATATCAACCCCTATCCTGCGGATTTATTTCCGGTGAAACATACTTCGAAACAGGTGAAGGAAAATTTTAGTGAAGGTCAAAAGGTGGTTCTTGCTGGACGTTTGATGAGTGTTCGTGACCAAGGAAAAGCGGCTTTTGCTGAATTACAAGACAGCGAAGGAAGAATTCAGTTGTATTTGAATCGCGACGTGATTTGTCCTGATGAAGATAAGATGATGTACAATCAGGTGTTTAAAAAACTAACGGATTTAGGTGATTTTATTGGTATTGAAGGCGAAACATTTTTGACGAAAGTTGGCGCTCAATGTATTCGAGTAGATAAATTTACTTTTTTAAGTAAAACAATTCGTCCGTTGCCATTACCAAAAACAGATGAAGACGGAAATGTGCATGATGCTTTTGTAGATCCAGAATTGCGATACAGAATGCGTTATGTAGATTTAGTGGTAAATCCGCAGGTAAAAGAAGTTTTCGTTAAGAGAAACAAGTTGTTTACCGCAATGCGAAATTTCTTCAACGAAGCTGGATATATGGAAGTGGAAACGCCCATTTTGCAAGCAATTCCTGGTGGAGCTGCAGCAAGACCTTTTATTACACACCACAATAGTTTAGACATTCCATTATACATGCGAATTGCAAACGAATTGTATTTGAAAAGATTAATCGTTGGTGGATTTGACGGTGTTTATGAGTTTTCGAAAAACTTCAGAAATGAAGGGATGGATAGAACCCATAATCCTGAATTTACCGCGATGGAAATATATGTAGCTTACAAAGACTACAATTGGATGATGGAATTCACCGAAAATTTATTGGAGCATTGTGCTACAGCAGTAAATGGAAGTACGGAAACTACTTTTGGCGAACACAAAATTAATTTCAAAGCGCCGTATGCTCGAGTTACAATGACGGATTCTATTAAACATTTTACTGGTTTTGATATTTCTGGTAAGTCGGAAGCGGAACTTTTTGAAGCTGCAAGAGGAATGGGAATTGACGTGGATAACACGATGGGTAAAGGAAAATTGATAGATGAAATTTTTGGCGCAAAATGCGAAGGAAATTATATTCAACCAACGTTCATTACCGATTATCCAAAGGAAATGTCGCCACTTTGTAAAGAACACAGAGACAATCCGGAATTGACAGAACGTTTTGAATTAATGGTTTGCGGTAAAGAAATTGCAAACGCTTATTCAGAATTAAACGACCCAATTGACCAAAGAGCGCGTTTTGAAAACCAAATGAAACTGGCTGAAAAAGGAGACGACGAAGCAAACGGAATTATAGACGAAGACTTTTTGAGAGCTTTGGAATACGGAATGCCTCCAACGTCTGGTTTAGGAATTGGAATGGACCGATTAATTATGTTTTTGACGAACAATCCTTCGATTCAAGAAGTGTTGTTTTTTCCTCAAATGCGTCCTGAAAAGAAAGCCATTCAAGTAGAATTAACAGATGAAGAAAAAGCGATCGTTATTATTTTAAACAAAAACGAAAACACGTTTGATTTAGCTCTATTAAAACAAGCTGCAGGTTTAAGCGGAAAAAAATGGGATGCTTCGATGAAAAATTTAAGTAGACATAACTTGATAAAAGTGAGTTTGACTGGTGATACGAAAACAGTTGAATTTATAGGTTAAATTAACCATGCAAAAATAAAAAAGGAGTTCCAAATGGAACTCCTTTTTTTGTTTCTATTATTTCGATTTTAAACAAAAAAAATGAGTCCGATAAATCGAACTCATTTTTATAAGAAAAATAAATTTTTAATACTAATTCAATTTATTGAACGTATCTGTATAGTTTCCTGTAATGGTTACGTTGCTATTTTTAGTCACATTTCCGTAAATTGTAATCGACGAACCTGAACCTAAAAACTCAAGTTTAGCATTACTATTCAAAATCAAGTTACCATAAATCACAACGCTACCTTCGACTTTAAAAGTACCATTCACGTTGAAATTTGTACTGTTACTACCGTATTGACCTTGAGCAAGCGAACCTTTCATAGTGAAAACTCCGTTTGAATTAATATTTACCCCTTGTGAAACGGATAATGAACCACAAAATGTTAAATTTTGATTTACATTAATTCCCTGTAAAGCGGCAGATCCTTGATAATTTAATGTCTCGTTAGAATTCACATTCAACCAAGCACCACCATTGTAGGTTGGAAAACTTGCGCAATTTATAGAAGCAACTGTTAATTTTTTAATGATTTTCAATCCACCTGTTCCTGTTGCCACAAAGATGTAATCTCCTACACTTTTTACATAATTCGCAGAACCATCTAAATCAATAGAACCCATTTCAACTAATAAATTTTGCGTCTTTTTGTAAACAGTTACTCCAGCAGCTCCATTTGCGGCATATACGAAATCACCTTGTACTGAAACAGCATTTGTTACCAAATCGTCAGGATTAACACCCTCAATATCTGTTGGTACTGCAAGCGATTGTACTAAAGAACCACTCGTTGTATTGTACACTTTCAGTCCGTTAAAACCTTCAGCAACCAAAACATTAGTTCCTTGAAAATCAATCGTACGTTTAGCTCCAGCCACATCGTTCGAAGTTAAAAAAGAAGAAAGCACGCTTAACGTCGACGCGTTCAAAACTTTAACTCCATTTGTCCCACTTAAAACTACAATTTTATTATCAATCGCACCAATCGCTCTTAAATCAGCTACGTCAATTGTTGTTTCAATTTGATTTGTGTTTTTATTTAATTTGGCAACAACACCAGTACTTCCAGTTACCGCATAATAATTAGCAGAAGTAACTGTCAACCCTGTAGTCACATAACTTGGTAAAGAAGTTAACGCGTAATCGTTAGTCAATAAACCACCGTTTAAAGTCATTTTAGCAACAAAAGCAGGCGTTGAAACTTCATTTGTGAAATCAGGATCTGCTGCACCAGCAATGTATAATTTTCCACCATCGTATTGCACTGAAGTGATATCAATATTAGGCAAAATAGCACTAACGATTAAAACAGGATTATTAGGCTCTGAAACATCAATAACATCAATACCTCCTAAATACTCGTCTCCTTGTTTATTATAAGAAACATACACTAAATTGTCTTTAACATCAACATGCGAAGCAGTCAACTGAACACCTTGGTACGACGGCGGAATAACTTCTGCCAATAAGGACATCGGAAAATCAGCTGAACTTCCGTCCATAATACCTCTTCCTAATAATGAACTTCCCGTAAGATTAATAACACCAGAATTGGAGTAATCCAAACGACTGCTTAACTCAGCAGTATTTTCGTTTAAAATTACTTTTCCACTTTCAGCACTGTAAAGAATTGCATCGTCGTTTTGACAACTTTGAAAAATCCCTAAGGCCAAAAAACCAGCAATTAAAATAACTTTCTTCATGTAATTGTATTTATGTATTTAAATTCAAATGTAATTTACGACTTTAAAAATAGATCATTCACTATTGTTTAACAAAGATGTATCTTATTCGCATGACAACTTGCATAAATAATTATATAAAATCATTTTTTTCGACAAACGGCATTAACTACCGACGAACCAACACTTTTCTTTTGAACGAACCTAAATATTCAGGTTCCTATTAGTATTTCTCATTCAGCAACTACCACCTAAAATGGAATTAAAAACAGCGAAAAAATTTACATTGTAGCAATTATTACTTAAACAACATTAAACCTATTCTCTATTACAGTGTCTTATACCCATAACCTTTAAATATATTAAAAATGAAAAAGTTACTAGTAATGGCAATCTTAGGATTGACCTTTTCGGGAATTGCACAAGAAAAAAGAGAATTGAAACACGTAGAAAAACCCGCATTCACAAGTCAGCAAAAAAATGAGTTACAAGTTAAAAAGCTGACACTCGAATTGGATTTAAATGCACAACAGCAAAAAGACATCGCTGCTATTGTTGGCAAACAACAAATGAAGCGCGAAGCGTTACGAACTGAAATGAAAAACAACAGAGCAGAGAAGAAAAACCTAACAACAGATGAAAGATTTGTTTTAAAAAAATCAATTTTAGACGATCAAATTGCCTATAAATCAGAAATGAAAAAAGTTTTGACCGCTGAACAGCTTAACAAATGGGAAGATATGCGAAAAAGTGGAAATAAAAGAACTGCCAATCGAATGAAAAATAAAAAGCACGCAAGAAAATAATTTTGGTTTTAAAATAAATTTAATTAGATTTGGCATAAGAAACTATTAAACCAACCTTAAAATGAAAAATATATTTGTTGCATTAGCCTTATTTGTTGCTGTAGGAATGAGTGCTCAAACAAAAAAAGCAACTTCTAAAGCTGCAACAGAAGCAGCTGCTCAGAATTTGACTTCTGACCAAGCTGCAGAACGTGATATGCAAGCTTTAACTGCTGTTATTACAGTAGACGAGGCTGTAAAAGCGAATGTAAATAAAATTTTTACGACAAAATATAGAACAAAAGAAGATACCAGTTTATCTGCCGAACGATTAGCAGCACTTTCTTCTTACGTTGAAAGTCAATTAGCTAATTATATTGGTGATGCTAACTTTGCAAAATTAAAAGCAAATAAAAAATTATACAACCAGTTGGTAAACTAATTTAGAAAAGTAAAATTATTAATTCATATCAAAGACTCCAATTTTGGGGTCTTTTTTATTGAAGCGTATTTTATAAATTCACGTCTATTTTATGAAGATTTTCCGTACAATAATGCAAAGTAGTACTGGAAATGTCATTAAAGTAAAAACGTTTAAAATCAAATCAATTTGATTCAAAGCCAACAAGGCGGCCATAATGAACAATTGAAATCCAAGTCCATAGACCGAAAGCATCGTCATAAACCAATTGGGAAATTTCCTCACTTTTGAAGCACTTCCATCTAGAAAATAAATAATTTTATCAAATATTCCATAGAAAATGAGGTAGAATTGAAAAAGTATATTGACTGTTTTTTGACGTTCTCCTGGTAATGCTTTTGGTGTTTTGTACTCAAATATCTTACTTGTCGAATCACCACCTACACTCCTGTTGCGCAAAATAACGTAGTAATAATTATACAACGTTCCTTGCAGTTGCAATCCAAAAAAAGCAACGAATAGCAACCAATAATCAACATTAGTAATGTAAGTTACCGTAGATAAAAACAAGAAATTCAAAATAAAATCAAAAATACTATCTAAATACCGACCTGAATACGAAGGCGTTTTTTTAAGTCGTGCCAATTCTCCATCTGCCGCATCAATTCCTGATTTTAGAAGTAATAAAAATGCTGCTAGAATATAGTAACCTTCTAACATTGCAACGATCGCAAATAAGCCGCAAACACCAAAAAGCAAGGTTACGTGTATTGGAGTAAATCTCGTGTGTTGTAAAGATTTTGCAAGAAATCGACCAAATGATCTTCCGTAATCCGATAAATCTAAAAATTGATCTTCTGTCTTAAGTTTAGACATTATTTAGTGTAGAAAAAAATTGGCTGACAATATAGTCTAAAAAAAAATTGAGCTACAAAAGTAGCTCAATTTTTGATTTGAAATTAGATTAACATATATAATTACCATTAAACAAATTATAAATTTTACGCGTTGAAGCGGTTACAATGAATCAATTTAAGCATCTTATTTTAAAATTAAAGTTTTTTTGCCACTTTAGCAACAGCTGCAATTGTAAAATCTAAATCCTCATAAGTCAATGCATCCGTAATAAACCACGTTTCATAAGCTGATGGTGCAATATAAATACCTTCATTTAGCAATCCGTGGAAAAACTGCTTAAACCGTTCGTTGTCGCCGTTTTTTGCTGTGGTAAAATCTACAACAGCATCTGCATGAAAATGTACAGAAATCATAGAACCCACTCGATTAATCGTAAATTCAATAGCTTCTGCATTCAATGCCTTGCGAATTCCCTCTTCTAAATAAGCAGTTTTAGTTGCTAAACGAGTAAAAATTTCAGCATCAGCGTCTAACGCTTGTAACATTGCTAATCCAGCAGCCATTGCTAAAGGATTTCCTGACAACGTTCCCGCTTGATAAACAGGTCCAATTGGCGCTAAATAATTCATAATTTCTTCACGAGCTGCAAAAGCACCAACAGGTAATCCACCACCAATTACTTTTCCAAAACACGTAATATCAGCGGTAATATTATATAATTCTTGAGCACCACCTTTCGCTAAACGGAATCCCGTCATGACCTCATCAAAAATTAGTAAAATTCCATTATCGGTACACATTTGGCGTAAGCCTTCTAAAAATCCTTCCTTTGGTGGAATGCAACCCATATTTCCTGCAACAGGTTCGATTATAATTGCCGCAATTTCACCTGGATTCGCAACGATTAAATCTTTTACGTTGTCCAAATTATTATATTCTGCTAACAAAGTATCTTTGGCCGTTCCTGAAGTAACTCCCGGACTATTTGGTGAACCAAAAGTAATCGCTCCACTTCCCGCTTGAATCAAAAAGGAATCAGAATGTCCGTGGTAACAACCGGCAAATTTTATAATTTTATCTCTATTTGTAAAACCTCTCGCCAATCGAATCGCACTCATACACGCTTCCGTACCTGAATTCACAAAACGGATTTTGTCAATATTCGGAACCATCTTCACAGCTAAAGTCGCAATTTCAGTTTCTAAAGCAGTTGGCATTCCGAAAGAAGTTCCTAATTTTGCTCTAGAAATAATGGAATCTACCACCGGCTGATATGCATGACCTAAAATCATTGGACCCCAAGAATTGATGTAATCAATTAATCGACGGTCGTCTTCATCATATAAATAAGCACCTCGAGCGTATTTTACAAAAATTGGTGTTCCACCAACTGATTTAAACGCACGAACCGGCGAATTTACACCGCCTGGAATTACTTTTTCAGCTTCCGCAAAAAGCTGACTACTTCTCTTATAAATCATTTTAATATTTTATTTTGGATAAAAGTGAATGGCTCACTTTGCTATTTTACAATTAATCGTTGCCCGATGGAAAGCGTGTTATCAGACAAATTATTTTTCTTCTTCAAATCATCAACTGAAATGTCGAACTTTTTAGAAATCGCATACAATGTTTCTCCAGGTTGCACTTCGTATAAATTACCCACTTGATGACTCGCAATTACCATCGGTTTTACTGCGTTATCAAAAGGAGTGTACTTATTTCCTAGAACTTCTGAATCATATTGATGTAAATTATACCGTTCAATGTAGCTAATTAATTTCTCTGGATATTTAGGATCCGTGGCATAACCCGCTTTACGCAAGCCTTTTGCCCAAGCTTCGTAATCGTCTTTACCCAGCTGAAATAAACTCGAATACCTACTTCTACTGGTCAAAAACAACGCATGGTCTTTATAGGATTCCGCTGGGTCTTTGTACTTTCGGAAACATTCTTGTGCAGCATCGTCGTCGTGGTATACTTTTTCACCTTCCCAACCGGTATGGCATTTAATTCCAAAATGATTGTTCGACCTTTTTGCTAAATCACCTCTTCCCGCACCCGATTCTAAAATTCCTTGTGCCAAAATGATACTTGCTGGAATGCCGTAGGTTTTCATATTTCCTTTAGCGATTTCCTTGAAATCATTCACATACGCAAAAACTACGTCTGTATAAACGGTCGTTTTTGAAGTAGAAACCATCGTTTCTGTCTCGCGATTTACAGGTTTTGAAGTTGGCTTTGCAGTTTTTTTCGCAGTATATACCGTTTTTTTTGTCGTTGTAGATTTCTTTTTAGAAGTTCTAACATAGTTTTTAGAGCCGCCACAACCAATGAACAGCATCACAATAAATAGACACGCAATTTTCTTAATCATTTCTGTTTATTTTGGGTAATTTCTTTTTTTCTAATAGTTGATTCATTCCATCGATTCCCTGAATTCCACCCGTATGAATCAGCAAAATTTTTGTGTTATCTGGAAAAAATCCTTTTTCAATTAAACTTCTAACGCCAAAAACCATCTTTGCCGTATAAATCGGGTCCAAAAGAATTTGGGTTTCGGCATAAAAATCATTCATAAAAACGATTAATTCTGTAGTTACTTTGCCGTAACCGCCAAATTCAAATCCGTCGATGAGTTGCCAATTTGTTTCCTCTGCAAAATTACGAATTTCATTTTGCAAAAAATCCCCTTTTAACGCCGGAAAACCTAAAACTTGCTGATTTGGCAACGAACTTTTGATAATTCCCGCAATTGTTCCTCCAGTTCCAACAGCACAAGCTATAAAATTAAAATTTTTATCTTCTTCTGTCAAAATTTCTTCACAACCTTTTACGGCTAATTCGTTTGTTCCTCCTTCGGGAATGAGGTAAAAGTCGCCGAATTTTTCTTTCATTGAAAGCAAAAAAGATTCGTCCGTTTTATTTCGATACATTTCTCTGGAAACAAACTCAAAATGCATTCCATTTTCAGAAGCGAATTTCAATGTTGGATTGTCTTTTATTTTTTCGCTCAATTCATCTCCACGAATAATACCAACTGTTTTGAAACCTTCTGCTTTTCCCGCAAAAGCAACTGCTGCAATGTGATTTGAAAATGCACCGCCGAAAGTTAGAAGTGTTTTGAAATTCTGTTTTTTGGCTTCTGCCAAATTGTATTTGAGTTTTCTGAATTTATTTCCACTCACAAACGGATGAATTAAATCTTCTCGCTTGATGTAAACGTCGATGTTTCTGTCTTTATCTGAAAATGCGAATTGGTTTTCTACTTTTAAAGGAATCATTTTGCTTTCAAATAATTTAAAAAATTCCAAAATCTTCGTTTCTGTAAAAAATCTTTCTGCGATTCATTGGCGTAAGCCTCACGTTCAAAACTAATATTTCGATAAGCCGTATGTTTATCCTTATATTGCAGTATACGGATAAAATATTCGGTTCCGTACCAAATGAAAAAAGGTAAAATAAACAACTCCATTTGTTGCCGAATGTGAATTTTTTCGTGTTGCAACATAACGGGATTGGAAACATCAGTTTTCTCTTTCAAAATTATGAAAGGAAAAAGTGTAAGTCCCGCAAAACCCTTTGGAATTAAATATTTCGCAACAATAACGAACATCTGCTTTAAAGTTTTAAATTTGTCCTATGAACGAGCAAAATAAGGAAAATAAATTAATTGAAGGAGAAGATTTTTATTATACTCCCGAAGGTTACAAATGTTTTACCGAAAAACACCACTTGAAACGCGGTTATTGCTGCAAAAGCGGATGCAGACATTGTCCGTATGGATATGATAAGAAGACGGGAACGATTAAGAAATAATAAATGGAATTTTTTTTAGTTGTATTCGGTTTAGGAATTGCTTTATTTCAAACACTCATTTTAAGTGGATTGTATGGTCTTAACTTAAAACCAAAGTGGATCGTATTTGTTATCACACCTTTAACCATCGCAATTCCAAGTTTTTTTGACGAAGACACTGGATTATTTATTCTTTTTGTAAATTTTACTAGTGTTTTTATACTGGGAATTCTTGGAATAGTTATAAAATCATTTTCTAATGATGGCGAAAAAAAGCAAAGTAAAAAGGCAGAAACACAAAGTTCAATTCAGCATCAATCATCTTCCCTATTTCAGTTTAGTCCGATGTTAGGAGTTGTATATCAATTGTACGTCATCGTCGTTATTGTGATGCATATTTTTATCGAAAAGTCTGATAACATAAATACCGAACTATTGATGAATGAGTTTTTTAATCAAATGTTTTTTCAAATTTTCAGCATTTTCACCTTACTCATTATTTCTGTAACCTATTTTATTTCATCAAAAATTAAAAATGCCGAAAGGGAATTTCTGTACGATAGTATTTCAAATCAAAAATTAAAACCATTTTTTTCAAACAAAGCGTTGTCATTCTATATCATCGTTATAGGAGTTTTAGTGTTTAATTACTTTTTTGATATTCGAAAAAACATTCCGATTCTAATTGAAGAGCTTTCAAATCCATCGATTTATAATTTATATATTGGCTTTTTTGCTTATTTACTTTATCAAATTGTCCTAATTATCCTGTATCCAAAAGAAGCAGCACTTATGAATATTGCGAAAGCAAAAACTTTTTTTAAGTCCGCTTATTTAAGTATTTTTATGGCTGCAGCGCTTGTTCCAATTTTCATCATTTTGGAAAGCAAGCTAGAATACTTCAATATGAGTTCTGAAATAGTACTTTTTCTTGGTTTTAATATTGTACTATTAGCTACAGAAATTATTATTTATAAAAAGATTAAAAAAAATACTTTTACAACAACAAAACTATAAAAATGAATACTTCCAACAATGTAGAAATAACGTTCAAAGAACAAATACAACAAGGAATTCCATCCACTTTACCACCGGTAAAACCATACGAAACTGAAATTAATCACGCACCAAACCGTAAAGAAATTCTTTCGGACGATGAGAAAAAATTAGCGTTGCGAAATGCATTGCGCTATTTTGACAAGGAACATCACGCAGTTTTAGCAAAGGAATTTTTAGAAGAATTGAATACGTACGGTCGAATTTATATGTACCGTCTTCGTCCCGATTATGAGATGAAAGCGCGACCAATTTCAGAATATCCTGGAAATTCAGAACAAGCGAAAGCAATTATGTTGATGATTCAGAATAATTTGGATTACGCCGTGGCTCAACATCCTCATGAATTAATTACTTATGGTGGAAATGGCGCTGTTTTTCAAAATTGGGCCCAATATTTATTGACGATGAAATATTTATCGGAAATGACAGACGAACAAACATTAACGATGTATTCTGGTCATCCGATGGGATTATTTCCTTCGCACAAAGAAGCTCCAAGAGTTGTCGTGACGAATGGAATGGTGATTCCGAATTATTCCAAACCGGATGATTGGGAAAAAATGAATGCCTTAGGCGTTTCGCAATACGGTCAAATGACGGCTGGTAGTTACATGTACATCGGTCCACAAGGAATTGTACATGGAACAACTATTACGGTTTTGAACGGTTTCCGAAAAATTAAAAAACAACCAAAAGGCGGATTATTCGTAACTTCAGGATTGGGCGGAATGTCTGGAGCTCAACCAAAAGCAGGAAATATCGCAGGTTGTGTAACAGTTTGTGCAGAAGTAAACCCAAAAATCACACACATTCGTCATTCGCAAGGTTGGATTAACGAAGTTGTTGAAAACATTGAAGATTTAGTTCCAAGAGTTCAAAAAGCTTTAGAAAATAAGGAAACCGTTTCCATCGCTTATTTAGGAAATATCGTAGATGTTTGGGAACGTTTTGACCAAGAAAATGTACACATTGATTTGGGTTCCGACCAAACTTCACTACACAATCCTTGGGCTGGAGGTTATTATCCAATCGGATTTACGTTTGAAGAATCGAACGAAATGATGGCTACTACTCCTGAAAAATTTAAGACAGAAGTTCAGAAAACACTTCGTCGTCATGCGGATGCAATAAATAAACATACTGCAAAAGGAACCTACTTTTTTGATTATGGAAATGCATTTTTACTAGAAGCTTCACGTGCTGGAGCGGATATTATGGCGGAAAACGGAATTGATTTCAAATATCCAAGTTACGTTCAGGATATTATGGGACCAATGTGTTTTGATTACGGATTTGGTCCATTCCGTTGGGTTTGTGCTTCCGGAAAACCCGAGGATTTAGCTAAAACAGACAAAATTGCTTGTGATGTTTTAGAGGAAATGAAGAAAAATTCGCCCGAAGAAATTCAGCAACAAATGGCGGATAATATTCAATGGATAAAAGGTGCTCAAGAAAATAAATTAGTGGTGGGTTCGCAAGCTCGAATTTTATATGCCGATGCAGAAGGACGAACTAAAATTGCCGAAGCATTTAATCAGGCTATTGCCAAAGGTGAAATTGGTTACGTGATTTTAGGACGGGACCACCACGACGTTTCCGGAACGGATTCTCCTTACCGTGAAACTTCAAATATTTACGACGGTTCGCGTTTTACAGCAGATATGGCGATTCAAAACGTAATTGGAGACAGTTTCCGCGGTGCGACTTGGGTTTCAATTCACAATGGCGGTGGCGTTGGTTGGGGCGAAGTTATCAACGGAGGCTTTGGAATGGTTCTTGATGGTTCTGAAGAAGCTTCAAAACGTTTAGCATCAATGCTTTTCTGGGATGTGAATAATGGAATTTCACGTAGAAATTGGGCACGAAATGAAGGCGCTATTTTTGCAATTAAAAGAGCAATGGAAACGCAACCTTTATTGAAAGTCACCATCCCTACTTTAGTGGACGATTCAATTTTAAATTGGTAAAAATGGTTTCAACAAGTATGAAATTAATGGCGTTGGGAATTTGCATTTTGGCAATTAGTTTGTTTGTGAAAAATATTTACATTCAATATCCCCTATTATTTACCTCGATTGTTTTGAACATTATTGCTGTTGTAAAAAGTTTCCAAGAGAAGAAAAATAACCGTTAAATTTTGCCTTATGAAAAAATTAAAATACCTACCGCTATTACTGATTTTCCTCGTTGTTTCGTGTTCATCCGTGAATGTCTACAATGATTACGACAAGAAAGTTGATTTTACACAGTTCAAAACATTTGCCTTTTATAAACCTGGCGTGGATAAAGTCGAAATTTCTGATTTAGATAAAAAAAGAATTTTGAAATCGATTGAAGCAGAAATGCTTGCAAAAGGTTTTACTAAAAGCGAAAATCCTGATTTATTGGTCAATTTCTTTACGAAATCCCGCGAACAAGTGGACGTAAATGCGTTCAACAACAGCTGGGGTTACGGATATGGCTACGGTTGGAATCCCTACATTTGGGGCGGAAACCGCACGACAGTTCGGACTACAACTCAAGGAACATTATTCATCGACTTGATTGATGCCAAAAAGAAAGAAATGGTTTGGCAAGGTGAAGGACAAGGTGAAATTTTCAAAAATCAAAAAAACAAAGAAGAGCGAATTGGTGAATTTGTAAAAGAAATTTTAAAACAATATCCGCCTCAAAAGAAATAATTTATATTTCGGCTGGGCCAAATTAATTTAAAAACCAATCTTGACTTAAAACTCAAGATTGGTTTTTTTATGCATTTATTTACAATTATTGATTTATATATTTTGTATTTTTACCCCAACCACAACGATTGAAAACATGAGCCATACATTTGAAAGTAACCCACTGATTGAACGCTTGCCTAAACATTTAAAGCAATTTATCAAACCCCAAGATTACGAGGATTATACTCCAATTAATCAAGCGGTTTGGCGCTATGTAATGCGTAAAAATGTGGATTACTTGAGTAAAGTCGCACACAGTTCTTATTTAGAAGGTTTGAAAAAGACCGGTTTAGAAGTTGAAAATATTCCAAATATGTATGGAATGAATCGGATTCTAAAGGAAATTGGTTGGGCTGCAGTTGCCGTTGATGGCTTTATTCCTCCGAATGCTTTTATGGAATTTCAAGCTTACAATGTTTTGGTTATTGCTTCCGATATTAGACAATTAGAACACATAGAATATACACCGGCTCCGGATATTATTCACGAAGGTGCTGGACACGCTCCAATTATTGCGAATCCTGAATATGCCGAATATTTAAGGCGTTTTGGTGAAATTGGTTGCAAAGCGATTTCTTCGCACAAAGATTACGAAATGTATGAAGCCATTCGATTACTTTCGATTTTGAAAGAAGCCGAAGGAACACCTCAACAAGAAATTGATGCGGCTGAAAAAGCGGTGGAAGATTTACAAAACGACATGGGAGAACTTTCTGAAATGTCAAAAATCAGAAATTTGCATTGGTGGACGGTTGAATATGGTTTAATTGGCACACTAGAAAATCCAAAAATTTACGGTGCTGGTTTGCTTTCTTCTATTGGCGAAAGCGCTTGGTGTATGACAGATGAAGTAGGTAAAATACCTTATTCGATTGCAGCTGCTGAACAGAGTTTTGACATTACAAAACCACAACCGCAACTATTTGTCACTCCTGATTTTGCTTATTTAAGCGAAGTTTTGGAAGAATTTGCAAACACAATGGCTTTACGAACTGGAGGTTTAGAAAGTGTTCAAAAAGTAATTGATTCACAATCTTTAGCGACTATAGAATTGAGTACCGGATTACAGATTTCAGGCGTTTTTACAAATGTAATTTCGAATGAAGGAAAAGCATCTTACATACAAACTACCGGAAAAACAGCGCTTTCTTACAGAGAAAAAGAACTTGTAGGTCACGGAGTTGACAATCATGCGGAAGGTTTTGGAAGTCCAATTGGTCGATTAAAAGGAATTAATTTAGCCATTGAAGACATGAGTCCGCGTGATTTGCAAGCGTATGCAATTTATGAAGGCGAACAAATTACTTTAGAATTTGAAGGTGATATCACTGTTTCTGGTGAAATTATTACGGGTTCACGAAACTTGAGAGGTGAAATTATTTTGATTAGTTTCAAAAACTGTACGGTTAAACATGGAGAAAAAATATTGTTCCAACCGGAATGGGGAATTTACGACATGGCTGTTGGTAAAAAAGTAGTTTCTGCTTTTTCTGGTCCTGCTGATGCAAATAGTTTTGACCTCATCACTCACGTGCCTTCAAGTACTACAATTAAAGCAAAGAAGACCGACGAACGTACCGAATTAGAACATTTGTACCGAAAAGTGCGTAACATTCGTGAAAACGACAAACACGACGAATCGCTTAAAAATATTTATCTTGAATTAAAGGCAAATCATCCCAAAGATTGGTTATTGCCCTTGGAATTAATCGAAATTTTAAAAGACAGAGACGAACCTGAGTTAATGCAAGAATTGCTGATTTACATTGAGAAAATTAAAGAAAACAGACCTGAAGTAAATAAATTAATTACAAACGGATTGGAATTAATTTTTGAAAAAGAAACGGTATAGCAACTTTTGTTACACTACAGCAGCAGTTGGTTCTTTAACTTTGTCAAAAAATAAACAACATGGGATTTTTAGATTTTTTAGGTTTTGGGAATAAAGTGAGTGCTATTGAAGAATATACTAAAAAAGGCGCCATAATTATTGATGTTAGAAGTACGGGAGAATTTAGAGGCGGAAACATTGCTGGTTCTAAAAATATGCCTTTACCAAGTCTGTCGCAAGATATTGACAAAATAAAAAGTTGGAATAAACCGGTTATTGCGTGCTGTCAATCTGGAATGCGAAGTGCTCAAGCTACATCCATTTTAAAGAAAAATGGCATTGATTGCATTAATGGTGGCGGATGGAGTTCTTTAAAAAACAAAATTTCTGCGATTTAATATTTCTAGTCAAAGTTAAATTATTGACATAAAACATATCTATAATGAAGTTTCAGAAGAGCTCACTATTTGAAATAATTGCTTTACTGATAATTTTACTTTGTCTGTTAGTAGATAGTGATGAATATGTACCAAATTTAAACATCTACATAAATCTTCTATTGATTGCCTCAATAATCTACGAAGTTTTTAAATCGAGGAATTATTTAAAGCATCTTTCGAGTAGTGAAATACGAATGAGAAATAAAAACGACAGTTATTTCAATATATTTCCTTTTATATTGGGTTCGATACTATGTATTGTTATGCTTTTATTTTTCTTGATTTCTGAAAGTGAAAAAATCTTGATTTCAACCTATTTCCTAGTAGCGTTGTCGTTTATAATTCAAGGGTTGAATTTTATTCCGACAGCTTCACTTCTATTTCATGATAATAAGCTAACATTTCAAAATGGCATTGTAAAAAAGACAATTGAAATTGAAAAAGTAGCTTCGTTTTCAATTAATGACGATTCAATAACTTTCAGTATACGAGAACAAGAAGAAAAAATTATTTTGCAACATTTGGAACTTAATGGTTCTGAAATCAAAAATATCGACTATTTTCTTAAAAAAAATGTCAAATTAAAAAATTAAATAATTTCCAACTTCTCATTATTTTATAAATTTCCGAACATATAAAAATGCAGTTTTTTACAAAAGTTCCCATTTCTGCTTCACTAAATCCTATTAGTTATCAGTCGAAGATTGTTTCTATAGGTTCTTGTTTTGCGGAAAATATGGGTGATAAATTTGCATTTTATCAATTTCAAAATACTACAAATCCTTTTGGGATTATCTTTAATCCGGTTTCGATTGAAAAGATTATTAGACGCCTAATTTCAAAGGAGTATTTTTCGGATAAGGATATTTTTTTCCACAATGAAAGATGGCATTGTTTTGAAGTTCATTCGGAGTTATCGCATCCGGACAAAGACTATTTTTTAACCCATTTAAACGAGATTTTAAATTCGTTTTCCGACGAAATTTCGACTGCAACTCATTTTATAATTACGCTTGGAACTTCATGGGTTTATAAAACAAATGAAGATGAAGTTGTCGCGAATTGCCATAAAGTTCCTCAAAACCAATTTTCAAAACTCTTACTTTCTACTCTTGAAATTTCAGAATCACTTCATAACTGTATTGATTTGGTTTCAAAACTAAATCCGAAATGTCAATTTATTTTTACCATTTCTCCCGTGCGGCATATTAAAGACGGATTCGCAGAAAATCAAGTGAGTAAGTCGCATCTTATTTCGGCAGTTTATGATTTAGTTCAAAATCAGCATAAAAGTTCACTCATAAGTTATTTTGCTTCTTATGAAATTTTGATGGATGAATTGCGTGATTATCGCTTTTACAGCGAAGATTTATTGCATCCGAATTCCACTGCAATCGATTATATTTGGACTCGTTTTGTAGAAACCACTGTTGATAAAACTTCAATTTCAACAATGAACGAAGTGGAAGTGATTCAAAAAGGATTGCAACATCGTTCGTTTAATCCGGAATCTCTTTCGCATCAAAAATTTCTTAAAAATTTGAGTGAAAAAATAGATGAAATGCAGAAAAAGCATTCATTTATGAAGTTTTCACACTAGTCAAAATTCAAACTTTTTAATACGCTATTTGACGTATTTACTTCCGCAAAAAATAAATGCAACTTTGGTACTTAATTCAAAACAAGGCGACGGTTTACCATTCTGTAGATTTTACACATGAATATGCAGAACAAAATTATCATTCAAAAAACCAATATAAGAGAGAAATCAATTTACAATTATAAAATAATTAACTATTAATCAATACATATTAAAAAATATTATAATTTTATTTAAATATAATTTCTTACTAAAGAATATGTATTCATTTTTAAAAATTAAAAAAGCACTCTTATTATTTTTAGTACTAGGCTTTTCTATGCCAAGTTTTTCGCAAAGCAAAAAAGTTATTGATTCCATCAATTCGATTCCCTTTCCAATTAAAACTGCGCAAGCGGCTTCTTTAAATTCGGTTTATCAGAAAAATTTAGAGGATGCTTTGAAAATAGATTATAAAATAGGAATCGGCCAAAGCTACAGCAATCTCGCTTTAATCAATTATTATCAAGGTGCACTTGACGAGGATTTAAATTATTCGCTTCAAGCTATTTCTACTTTTGAAAAAGCCGGAGCATTAGAATTCCTCGCTCGAGAATACGGCGAAACAGGCTATAGAATGAAACGTCGCAACCTTCAAAAAGCGGAATACTACCTGCAAAAAGGAAAGAAAATTGCAGAAAAAGGAAATTTCGAGAATCCACTGCTTTCCATTTATAACAATTACGGAACAATTAAAGAGCTTTTACAGCAAAAAGACAGTGCGTTATATTTTTTCCAAAAAGGACTTGTGATGAAGGAAAGAATTAACGACAGCATAGGGATTCCGTATTCTTTGAACAATATTGCAGGAATATACGTTTCAAAGAACGAGTTCTCAAAAGCACGAATTTATTACGAGAGAGCTTTAAAAATCAGAATTGCTATACAAGATGAAATTGGAATCGTGGAAAATTACACCTATTTCGGCGATTTATTATTGGCAGAAAACAATCCGAAAGAGGCGATTGTCAATTATCAGACTTCCTTGAAAAAATCACTTCGATATCATTATCCAGATATGATCCAGTACAACTATAAAAAATTAGCCGAATGCTATGAAAAACTAGGTTTATATAATGAGGCGTTTTCTAATTTTAAATTATACAGCACCTATAAAGACAGCATTCTCAACCAAGAAACCAATGATAAAATTGCTGAATTAGAAATTAAATACGAAGCAGCAAAAAAACAAAAATTACTTCTAGAAAGTCAAGCAGAAACCAAACAGAAATCAACCGCTATATTCATTTTAATTTTAGTAGCAGCATTTATACTTTTAATTAGTTTATCTATTTACCGCCAACAAAAATTAAAAAACAAGCAACAGCAACAAGAATTTGAGTTGAAAAACATCATGGCCACAGTTGAAACTCAAAATAAATTACAAAATCAACGGCTTTCGATTTCTAGAGATTTGCACGACAATATTGGTGCACAGTTGACTTTTATTATTTCATCAATTGACAATATAAAGTTTGCTTTTCCGATGTCTGAATTACCAATAAATAAGAAATTAACAAGAATAAGTGATTTTGCAAGGGCTACAATTATTGAGCTCCGCGATACGATTTGGGCCATGAATTCGAATGAAATAACTTTCGAAGATTTGCATTCACGCATTTTAAATTTCGTTGAAAAAGCACAACATTGCCAGGAAAGCATACAATTTAGATTTACTGTACCTAATGATCTGAAGGAAATTAAATTTTCTTCGGTTACAGGAATGAATTTATACAGAACCATTCAAGAAGCAGTCAATAACGCCATAAAGCATGCTTTTGCGAAAAACGTGGTAATTGAAATTAGCTCTTCTTCAAACATGATTCAAATTACTATCACAGACGATGGAATTGGTTATGATACAAAGGAACTAAGCAAAGGAAATGGATTATTGAGTATGGAAAAACGGATCCATGAAATTGGAGGCGAAATAAATTTTTACGCTAGTGAAAATGATGGAACTCGGATTGAAATTCAGATAAAAAAATAGGGAAAATGATAAAAATTGTAATTGTTGACGACAATGTGTTTTTGCAAAAAGCAATCGCAGAAAAGCTTTCTTTCTTTGCTGATTTGACTTGTAAATTTACAGCAAATGATGGTTTTGATCTATTAGAGAAATTAGAAAAAAATCACAATATCAATTTAATCTTGATGGATATCGAGATGCCAAAAATGAATGGTATTGATGCTACAAATGCAATTAAAAACAAATATCCGCATATAAAAATTATTATGTTGACCGCCTTTGATAATGACGAACATATTTTTATGTCGATAAAAGCAGGTGCTGACGGTTACTTATTGAAAGAGGTAAACCCTCAAGCACTTCACGATGGCATAGTTGAAACTCTTAATGGTGGTGCGACAATGACACCTTCTATTGCGTTAAAAACGTTGAAACTGCTTCGAAATCCTATTCTTTTAGAACACAAACAAAACGTAGAATTAATCGAACTTACTTCCCGAGAAATAGAAGTTTTGGACCAATTGAGCAAAGGATTAAAGTACACTAAGATTGCCGAAAATTTAATTATATCAGTGGGAACGATCCGAAAACATGTAGAAAATATTTACAAAAAACTGCAAGTCCACAATAAGTTGGAAGCAATTCAGAAAGCAAAGGAAAATAAGATCTTGTAATTCTGTTTTTCAAATATACGAATAAAGGCGTATTGTAAGAATTTTAAATCAGTTGCAACTTTGTACTATAATCAACCGATAAAATTTATACATTATGAAAAGAATTAAACAATTAGGAAAAATTGCCTTTTTGGCATTAGCTCTATCGTTCGCATCATGCAGCAGCGATAGTGAAGGAGGAAGTACAATTGCCGGAGCTGGAACAATTACGGCAAATGTTGGAGGAACGACGGTCACTACAATGGAAGCGGCAACTATAGGATTGTTGACTGGAACTACAGGATTTAAAATCCTTTCCTTATCAGGAAGTGACCTTGGTGGCGACGGATTTACAATAACAATTAGCGGGTACGACAATGAAGGAACCTACACCATCGATGGCGTGAACGATCAAAGCGCTACTTTTACCTTTTTAGATTTTGACTTCAACAATCCACAGAATACCGATAATGTATGGAGTGCTCCTTACGACGCTCAAGGAACAAGTGGCACGGTCACCGTAACTTCACAGACGAACGAGCGCGTTAAAGGTACTTTTTCATTTAAAGGCATTAATAATGCAGGTACATTTAAGCAAGTGACCAATGGTTCGTTTGATGTAAAAATGAATCAGTTTTAGTACTAAAATTTTGCTTTAAACCGCTAAAACGCAATAAATAAGGCATTTGCCCTATTGAATTTGAATAATGATTAGTAGAGATTTGTACTATAAATAACCAATAAATTTTTACATTATGAAAAAGCTCAAACAATTAGCGCACGTTTTATTTTTAACACTTGTGCTTACTGTTGCATCTTGCAGCAGTGATAACGATGGAAGTGGTGGTAGCGTAAATGCAGGTGAAGGAACAATTACGGCAAAAGTAAATGGACAAACCGTAACTTCCGCAACAGAACTGACTTCTGGAAGTATCAGTACAGGACAATTTGGAATGTTAGCCATAACAGGAACCAACATGCAAGGCGACGGTTTTACAATTACAATCGCAGGCTTTGAAGGTGCCAAAACGTACGATGTAGGTGGCGAAAGTTCCGTATTTGCAGTCTGTTCTTATATTGATACAGATATGAACAACCCAACCGTTCCTCACATTTGGAGTGGACCCTATGATGATGGAGCAATTGCAGGTTCCGTATCTGTAACGGAAGTTACTTCAACGCGCGTCAAAGGAACATTTAATTTTTCCGGAAAAAATGCAAGCGATGGAACTGTAAAAGAAGTCACAAGTGGTTCCTTTGATGTGAAATTGAATACGTTCTAGAAAAAAGTGTCCATAATTTAAGGTAATTAAAGCCCTTTCCATGATAATGTTAAAAACGTTTTGTCAAGTGGAAAGGGTTTTTCTTTATTAGGTAAATGATATGATCATAAGTATAATACTACTTGTTGCAATTTTAATCACCGGGTGCATTACTGGGGTGCAAATCCATACCCGAAAGTTGAAAAAAAACCATGAAAAAGTAATGAGCAACATGCAATCTACACTATCAGAGTTAAAACAAAACCAGAAAAATCTAGAGCAGAAAATTCACTTACTTGAAGATTTTGATGCAAAGTACAAATTTTCCCGCAGTCACCTCAATCAAGAAATACTAGCAATTCAGTACGAGTTTTTAAAGAAAATTATTTAATACCAATCTATTCTAATAATAAATTATAAATATCTTGTGCTAAAAACTATTTTAGTATATTTTTAGTTAAAATTCGCAATATGAAAAAACTATACTTGGGAGGTCTTCTACTTATTGCAAATAGTATCGCAGCACAGCAATTTAGGTCGGAAACTTTAGACAGTATCAATAATTTTACTAAAGGGAAAAACACAAAGGAAAAATGCATTTTCTTTCTAGAAAATGCCGATCTATACGCCAACACCAACATTGATTACGCCTTACTTTATAGCAAAGAAGCGTTAAAGCAAGCTCGTGCAGAGAAAGACGAGAACCTTTTAGCGCTTTCCTACAATACGATGGGAAATGTGCATCAAACAAAAACGCAAATTGACTCAGCACATTATTATCATACGGAAGCGTTAAAACTAAGAAAAAAATTAAAAGATTCAGTAGGTATTGCAGATAGTTACAACAACCTAGGAATCGCATTTGACTCCCAAGGAAACTTTAATAATGCATTAAAAAATTATTTTTCAGCACTTAAACTTTATGAGAGAAAGAAGGATGCTGAAAAAACAGCGATGGCGTTAGTGAATATTGGAGTCGTTTATAAAGCGCAAAAAGAATACTCTAAGGCCTATTTTTACTATAAAAAAGCAAATGAACTGTATAAAAAAATAAAATCCGATTTCGGGATTGCAGTTACTGCGGGAAATTTAGGTGCTATTTTAATAAATTTCAAAGCATACAATACTTCTTTAGAGTATTCTTTACAAGCTAAGGAAGGGTATGAAAAATTAAAATATAAACGATATATCGCCTACGCAATTTCAAATATTGCACTTGTACATGATAGTTTACATCAATTTAGCGAAGCAAATAAAAATTATCTTGAAGCAATCGCTTTGCATGAACAATTTGACAATAATTTTGAAGTAGCCAATTGCAGTAATGCTTTTTCAAATTGCCTCCTAAAGCAAAACAGATACCAAGAAAGTATTATTTATGCCGATAAAGCCTTAAAATATGCACAAGAATCAGATGCAAACTTCATTGCCGTTTGTGCACTTGGCAATTTGGCTAAAGCCTTTGGAAAATTAAAAAACTTTGAACAAGCCTACTACTACTCCAATCTATATAACACAGGAATGGACGACCTTTTTAAATCTGAAAAAACAAAAGCAGTTTTTGAAATAGAAGCCAAGTATGAGAGTGAAAAAAAATCAAAGTTGTTACTGCAAATTCAAAACAAGATCCAACGAAGAGACACCTTAGTATACATTCTCAGCTTGTTGATTTTGTCCGTTGGATTAATTAGCTATTTAATTTACCGCCAACAAAAAATAAAAAACCAACAAAAGGATCAAGAATTTGAATTGAAAACAGCTATTTCAGCTATTGAATCGCAAAATAATTTACAAAAACAACGCATTTCAATTTCTAGAGATTTACACGACAACATCGGAGCTCAGCTTACTTTTATAATTTCATCCATTAATAATATCAAGCATGCTTTTGAAATCAACAACGCCAAATTAGAAACCAAATTACAGAGCATAAGTAGTTTTACTAAAACAACTATTGTAGAACTTCGAGATACAATTTGGGCTATGAATGCAGAAGAAATCTCAGCAGAAGATTTAAAATTACGTATCTTTAATTTCATTGAAAAAGCAAAACTAGCAACTGACAATATTAAATTTGAGTTCTTTATTGATGAAAATATAAATCATTTGCATTTTTCATCCGTAGACGGAATGAATATTTACCGTGTGATCCAAGAAGCAATTCACAACACTATCAAATATGCAAATGCGACAGAAATCATCGTCGATTTCAGAAAAGAGATGGATCATATTCTTATAAAAATTACCGATAACGGAATCGGATTTAGTTTTGACGACGTGACCTTAGGAAATGGCATCTATAACATGAAAAAACGCATTAAAGAACTGCATGGAAAATTTGAATTAAATTCGGATGTAAGCTTAGGAACTACAGTCGTTGTGCATTTACCTTATAAAAAAATTTGAATTATGATCAAAGTGGCGTTGGTGGATGACAATTCGTTTTTGCTTAAAGCAACCCAAGAAAAGCTGTCTTTTTTTGAAGATTTGAGCATTAAACTAATTGCCCATGACGGTCACGAAATACTTGAAAAGTTAGAAATCAATCACAATATTGATCTCATTTTAATGGATATTGAAATGCCAGGAATGAACGGAATTGAAGCTACGATTCAAGTAAAAGCAAAATACCCTCACATAAAAATTTTAGTACTTACTGTTTTTGATGACGACGAAAATATTTTTAACGTAATCAAAGCGGGAGCTGATGGCTATTTACTGAAAGAAATAACGCCAAACGACTTGTACCAAGGAATTCAAGAAACATTAAATGGTGGAGCAGCAATGCATCCTTCTATCGCCTGCAAAACATTAAAACTGTTGCGAAACCCACAAAATTTCGCCAGCAAATGCGAATTGGATGTAAAGTTAAGTCCGAGAGAAGTTGAAGTATTAGAACAACTGAGTAAAGGATTGAGTTATAATATAATCGCTCATCACTTATTTTTATCTCCAAGTACTGTTCGAAAACACATTGAAAACATTTATTCTAAATTACAGGTAAACAATAAATTAGAAGCTGTGGAAAAAGCACGCAATAACAATCTAATTTAAGTTCTAATTTGTATTTATCGTACGAAAACGGATTGTTCTTTAACCGTTCCTTCAGAAGTCTCTTGTGAAATTTCTATAATTAATTCACTAGTGGTCAGTCGCTTAATAATAAATTCGTAACTGTAGTTCATTGGATCGAAGTTCGTATTTGAAACCGTTAATTTATTTCCGTTCAATTCCCAATTTGAAACTTCTGTATTACTTATTTCGCAATCCTCATTAAATCCCGTAAAAGCGAGTACCTGATTTGATAAAAAATCTTGAAAATCTCGTTTTGAATCACAATCATGTTGGTACGTTACAAATGAACCTCCATTAACTGAACCTCCAGTGAGATACCATTTCCCAATTAAATTACTTTTCGTAACATTTAAAGAAGAATTGTCGTTACTGCAAGAAAACGTAAAAATACTCACGACTACTAATAGAATTAACTTTCTCATGGCATACAGATTTGAAATATATTAGTAAAAATAATCCACTTGCGAAGAGTAACTGTTACCACCAATATTAAATATTCTCTTTCCCTTAATCGGATAATTAGCTGCGTTATATACGTAGGTAAAAGTCACATTATTTTTTAAATCTCCAATCTTATTATAAGTATTTTTCGTCAAAACAGTATACGATTTCTCAAAATTCATGGGAAGTTTCGCATAACCTGTTATGTTTTTTAAAGGATTATTTTTATCATCGTACGTCCAGACTGTACTTTGAAATAATGTGTTATTTACATATTTTTCAAATTTAAAAGTTTGTCCTTTAGAATTAAAATAGATCTTTCCGGACAAGCCAGTTTGACTTTGAGAAAATTCACTCGCATAAAATTCTTGATACGAAATAGTATTGTCAGAGCTATAGGTATAGACTTTTTTAATTGCAGGACCTTGCACTTGCACTAAATCAACAAGTAATTCCGAAGAAACGCGTCCTGTACTATCGTACTCATAACTCGTCTTAAATTCCGGCTGGTTATCTGAATAGAGATTCACCATGACAATATTATCACCCTCGTAAATATATTCCCAACGTTTATCCTCTAATCGTATATCCTTCAGTTTTTTACCATCATACGTATAATCGGAGATCCTTTCACTCAAATCCGGGTTTAAGTCCTCTCGCGTAATCATTCTGGTCAAACGAGTTGCATTGCTTTTTGCATCTGAATCGTTAGAACACGAACTTAAAACCAAAGCTATGAATGTTACAAAATAGAATATATTTTTCATTCTTAAAGTATAAATTGCTTTGCATTGTCCAAAGCCTCTTTCATTCCAGCCGCATTTTTTCCTCCAGCAGTTGCAAAGAATGGTTGTCCTCCACCTCCACCTTGAATGTATTTCCCTAACTCACGAACTACCAATCCCGCATTTAGATTTTTATCAGCCACTAATTCTTTTGAAATATAGCATGTCAACATTGGTTTGTCTCCCGAAGCATCGGGGCTAATCGTTCCGAAAACAAGAAATAAATTCGTTTGCTTTTGTCCTAATTCGTAAGCCAAATCTTTTGCCCCATTTGCATCTAAATCAACTTCGGTAGAAAGAAATTTAATCCCATTTACCTCAATTATTTGAGCATCTAACTCGGTTTTCATTCCTTTTGCTTTGTCTTTCAACAATTGCTCCACTTGCTTTTTAAGCTTCGCATTTTCATCTTGCAAAGAAACCACAGCCTTTATTGTGTCTTGCGGATTCTTCAACGTTTCCTTGATTTCTGCTAATGTATTTTCTTGTTTTGCAAAATAAGCTTTCACAGCATCTCCAGTAATCGCTTCAATTCTACGAATTCCTGCCGCAACGGCTCCTTCAGAAATTATTTTGAAATGCCAAATATTTGCTGTGTTTTCAACATGAATTCCGCCACAAAGTTCCATGCTTTCGCCAAATTTAATCGCGCGAACATTATCTCCGTATTTCTCACCAAATAAAGCCATCGCCCCTTCATCCAAAGCTTGCTGGATTGGAATACTTCTTCGTTCAATCAAAGGCAATTGCTGTTGGATTCTTTCATTTACGAAATCCTCGACTTGCTTAATTTCTTCGTCACTCACTTTTGAAAAGTGTGAAAAGTCAAAACGCAAATTATTTGGATTCACCAACGAACCTTTTTGCTCCACATGGGTTCCTAAAATTGTTCTTAAACCCAAGTGCATCAAATGCGTTGCAGAGTGGTTTTTAGAAGAAGCCGTTCTCAAATCCGTATTTACTTTTGCAGTAAAAGTCCCTTCAAGATTTTCAGGCAACGTTTTAGTAATGTGCAAAATCAGGTTATTCTCCTTTTTAGTATCTAAGATTTCAATAGTTTCGTTTGCAGAAACAAGAATTCCTTTATCTCCAACTTGTCCACCACCTTCTGGATAAAATGGCGTATTGTCTAAAACAATTTGGTATAAAATTCCGTCTTTTTTAGAATCAAATTTACGAACGCGTGTTATTTTCACCTCATTTTCTGTTTGGTCATAACCTACAAACTTTTCGTTACTTCCTAAAGTAATTAATTTCCAATCATCCATTGAAACTTGGGAAGCTTTTCGAGAACGTGCTTTTTGTTCATTCATTGAAATTTCAAAACCAATTTCATCCAATGTTTTGCCTTTTTCTTTTAAAATTAATACCGTTAAATCTTTTGGAAAACCAAATGTATCATATAACTTAAAAGCAATATCTCCACTAAATAAATATTCTATATTTTTTTTATCACCATCATTATGCTTATCAATAATTTCTTTTGCAAAATGGTTTAATATTTCATTATCCAATAATTGTAACCCTTGATCTAAAGTCCGTAAAAACGAAGCTTCTTCTTCGCGAATTACATTTGTAACTAAAGTTTGCTGACTTTTAATTTCCGGGAAAAAGTCGCCCATTTGAGTTGCTAAAACTTCAACTAATTTAAAAATAAAAGGTTCTTTGGTATCCAAAAATGTAAATCCGTAACGAATTGCACGACGTAAAATTCTACGAATTACATAACCTGCACCCGTGTTTGAAGGCAATTGTCCGTCAGCAATTGCAAAAGCAACAGCACGAACGTGATCTACAATTACACGAATCGCAATGTTGGTTTTGTTTTGTTCTTCTGAAATATTTTGAATTTCGTTTGAAGTGTATTTCAAACCTGTAATTTCTTCTACTTTCTCAATTAAAGGTGTAAAAACATCGGTGTCGTAATTTGAAGTTTTTCCTTGCAAAGCCATACACAAACGCTCAAATCCCATTCCAGTATCCACATGTTTAGCTGGCAATTTTTCTAGAGAACCATCTGCTTTACGGTTGAATTCCATAAATACATTGTTCCAAATTTCAACCACTTGTGGATGATCTGCATTCACTAACGATTTTCCAGAAACAGCCGCTTTTTCAGCATCGGTTCTTAAATCAACGTGGATTTCTGAACAGGGTCCACATGGTCCTTGATCACCCATTTCCCAGAAATTGTCTTTTTTGTTTCCAAGAATGATTCGGTCTTCGTCGATTAATTCTTTCCAAATATCCCAAGCTTCTTGATCAAAAGGCACATTCTCCGCTTCATTTCCTTCAAAAACGGAAACGTATAAATTCTCTTTTGGTATTTTATAGACTTCCGTCAATAGTTCCCAAGCCCAATTAATTGCTTCTTTTTTGAAATAATCGCCGAAAGACCAGTTTCCTAACATTTCAAACATCGTGTGATGATAGGTGTCAAAACCAACGTCTTCCAAGTCATTGTGTTTACCTGAAACACGAAGACACTTTTGTGTATCGGCAATTCGTGGACTTTTTGGCGTGGCATTTCCCAAGAAAAACTCTTTGAATTGAGCCATTCCAGAATTATTGAACATCAAGGTTGGATCGTCTTTTAAAACGATAGGTGCTGATGGTACAATTAAATGTCCTTTGCTTTGAAAAAAATCTAAAAATTGCTTTCTAATATCTTGTGACTTCATTTGGTCTAAAATTTAACAAGGTTTGAATCGGCATTTAAAAAAACGACGAACGATTATTTAATGAAAATGGTAACTCAATAGCCCCGATAGAAACGAAAATCCTCCCGTTTTTAAGACGGGAGATTGAAGTGTATAGCGGGTAAAAGGGGAATAAAAATGCCAAATGTTTCGCTCCAAAAAACTATTATCCGAAAACATTTATTAAATTTGTTCAGACAACCCTTTTTACCAAGGTGCAAAAATAGCATTTTTTAAAACATGAAGAAGGTAAAATACTATTACGATTCTGAAAATTTAGCTTACAGAAAAATTGTGACTAAGAAGCGTAAACGTTTTGGTTACATCGCTTTGTTCATTCTTTCTGCTGGTATTTTTGGGATTCTGAGTTTTATCATTTTATTAAACACACCTTTCTTTGAAACTCCAAAGGACCGATTACAGGCAAGGGAAATTGAAAATTTAAAAATTCGTTATGCTATTTTAAATAATAAGATGGATGAAATTGACGGTGTTTTAGAGCATATTGAAGAACGAGATAACAATTTGTATCGTACTTATTTTAACACTTCAGAGATTCCGGATGAACAAAGAAAAGCGGGTTTTGGGGGAATAAACAGGTATAAAGATTTAGAAGGATACAATAATTCAGAATTGGTTATAAATACGGCCAAACGAGTCGATATTTTATCAAAGCAAGCAGCAATTCAGTCGCGGTCTTTAGATGAAATCGTAAAATTGGCGAAGGAAAAAGAAAAACTTTTAGCTGCAATTCCTGCCATTCAACCGGTAAAGAACGAAAATCTGAAGCAGATGGCTTCGGGATTTGGATACAGAAGTGATCCTTTTACGAAGGTGCGAAAGTTTCACGCCGGAATGGATTTTTCTGCTAAGTCAGGAACTCCAATTTACGCGACAGGTGACGGAACAGTAGACAGAGCTGACAATACGGCTTCGGGATATGGAAATCACATCGTAATAAGGCACGGTTTTGGTTACGAAACGTTGTATGGCCATTTGAGTAAATACAAAGTTAAAAAAGGTCAAAAAGTGAACCGCGGTGATGTCATTGGCTTTGTAGGAAGTACAGGAAGAAGTGAAGCGCCACATTTGCATTATGAAGTGCACAAAAATGGCGAGGTCGTAAATCCTTTAAATTATTATTACGGAAATATTTCGGCTGCAGAATTTGCCGTTATTTCAAAATTAGCAAATCAGGAGAATCAGTCTTTGGATTAAGGTTTAAGGTATAAGACTAAAACTTCACATTGAAATTATTATTGTTATTGAAAAGTTTATAAAAAAAAATATATGCATATCGAATTAGATCCTGATAAAAGATATTACAGCATGGGCGAATTAGCGAAGGCATTTAATGTTAATGCTTCTTTGATTCGTTTTTGGGATAAAGAATTTGATATTTTAAAGCCAAAGAAAAATGCAAAAGGCAATCGCATGTTTACGCCTGAAGATGTAAAAAACTTGCAGTTGATTTATCATTTGGTTAAAGAACGAGGTTTTACTTTAGAGGGTGCAAAAACCCATATGAAGGCGGGCCAACAAAAAACGTTAGATACTTTTGATATTATCAATAAATTGAAAGGAATAAAAGCACAATTGAATCAGATTAAAAGTGAATTATAAAGCAACCATTAAAACAATCAATAAAAATTAAAAAAGAGAACTTATGAGAAAATTTTTGCCTTGGATTATCGTAGCAGCGGTAGTATTAATTGGATACTTCTGGATTAAGGGAATTAACAACACGGCTGTTTCTTTAAATGAAAACATCAGAGAATCGTGGGGAAATGTTGAAACTTCCTACCAAAGAAGAAATGATTTGATTGGAAATTTAGTAAACACTGTCAAAGGTGCTGCTGATTTTGAAAAAGGAACATTGACGGCAGTAATTGAAGCTCGTTCAAAAGCGACCGCTACAACTATTGACCCAACGAACATTACACCAGATCAATTAGCAGAGTTTAGCAAAGCACAAAGCGGCGTTTCATCTGCATTATCAAGATTATTGGTTACTGTTGAGCGATATCCTGACCTTAAAGCAAATGCCAACTTTTTGAAATTGCAAGATGAATTGGCCAGTACTGAAAATCAGATTTTAACAGCTAGAACACGTTTTAATGAAGCGGTAAAACCTTATAACAAGCACGTGAACACATTCCCGAATTCTATATTTGCAGGTATGTTTGGCTTCCATGAAAAAGCTTACTTTGCAGCCGTTGAAGGTGCTGAAAAACCAGTTGAAGTAAAATTCTAAAAAAACAACAAATGTCAAAAGTTGAAGATTTTTTAACCAAAGAAGAAGAGCAAGAAATTGTGCAAGCGATTCAAATTGCTGAAAAAGATACTTCTGGCGAAATTAGAGTTCACATTGAAAAAACAACTTCCATTGACGCGTTTGATCGCGCTTTGGAAGTTTTCAATTTACTGAAAATGGACGAGACCAAACTCAAAAATGGCGTCTTGATTTATCTTGCTGTAGCCGACAAATCGTTTGTGATTTGTGGTGATGAAGGAATTAATGACGTTGTTGAAGACGATTTTTGGGACTCAACAAAGGATTTAATGCTTACTCAATTTAAAAAAGGAAACTTTAAACAAGGTTTAATCGACGGAATTTTGAAAGCAGGTGAACGGTTGAAAAGTTATTTTCCTCATAAAGACGATGATGAAAACGAATTATCTAATGAAATATCGAAAGGATAATGATTTTTAAAAAACAAAATTACCTTGTGTTCTTGCAACTGATCGTTTGTATTTTTTTTACACAAATCAGCTTTGCACAATTTACAATTCCCAAAATTCCAAAATTTCAAACGAGTGTTTACGATTACGCGAATGTCTTAAGTGCTTCTGAAAAATCAGCTTTAGAAGAAAAGCTAATTAAATATTCGGACAGCACCACTACTCAAATTGTAGTCATTACCATAGAAAGTTTAAAAGGAGAAGACATCGGAATTTTAACGCCAAGATGGGGTCAAACTTGGGGAATTGGTGGAACTCAAGAAAATGATAATGGTGTAATTATACTTTTAGCTAAAGCGGAACGAAAAATTTGGATTTCCGCAGGTTATGGTATCGAAGATCGATTAACTGCCGGAATAGGTGGGGAAATTACGAGAAACTATATCTTGCCTGAATTTAAAGCAGGAAGTTATTATAACGGTCTTGACAAAGGAACCGACGCTATTTTCGATGTTTTAAGAGGCAAATACAAAGGCGAGAGAAAAGGAAATAAAAGTGATGGAAGTCCAATTCCGGTTATCTTTATTTTAATTTTTATCGTTATTGTTTTTTTAATTGCTAAAAAGAAAGGCGGCGGCAACTCTGGAAATAATAACGGCGGTGGCGGCGGATTTGATTTGGCCACTATGATTCTACTAAGCAGTTTAGGTCGCGGCGGCGGTTTTGGCGGTGGCTCAGGCGGAGGTGGATTTTCCGGCGGCGGCGGTGGCGGATTCGGCGGTGGATTTGGTGGAGGTGGATTCTCCGGTGGAGGTTCAGGCGGAAGCTGGTAATTTAAGTAATTTAAACAATGACTATACAACAATTAATTGATCAGCAAATGGATCATTTCATTGGAAAGTTAATTGCTAAAGAGCAGCTTTCTCATGAAAAGGTCATCGAAGTGGCAACTCATATTGGGTCGTACTTAATTCGAAGTCGACACGTTCAAAACAAAGGTATTGCGAATGAAGAAATTGATGTGGTTTTACAAAGTGTATTTGCATTTATCCACACTAATTTTAAAGATCAATTTCACACCGACGATTTTATTTTGATAAAAGAATCAACTTTAAATCTTTTGAGGAATCCTGGGTTTGATCAAGAGATACAAGACTATTTTAAACCGTTTTATGAATAAAAAAAAAGGAGCATTTAGCTCCTTTTTTTATTCTTAATGTTTAATCTTCCCAAGCTTTTTTCTTCTTTCCTGCAAATTTTTCAATTTTATACGTTAGTGAAAACATTACATAACGCTTCAAAACCGTGTTTTCAACATCCTGAATGGACGTTGGCGTAATTGTTCGAGTAGCGTTCACATTCTGATTTAACAAGTCATAGACCTTCACTTTGGCTAATAATTTTTCACCAAAAAAATTATATCCCAAACTCGAATTCCATAAATAGAAATCCTTCTGGAATCCGTCTGAAATACTTGAATTGTACGTGTATCCAAAATCATTTCCAAAAACTACATTTTTAGGCCATCTTGTCGTGGCTTCTAATTTTACTACATGACGAAAATTAGACGAATTATCAATTACATAATTAGAAAATTTCGTGTAATTGTATTGGTATTGATACGATGGATTTAGTGTCAAAAGCTCCCCATATTCCCAAGTAAGATTTAGTCTGGGACGAATTTCATATCCTTTCGAAACATACAATTTGTTATTTGTAAGACCTTTGTCGTAACTATAATCACCATCAAGTTCTACTCCTACTTTATAATTATTTTCTCCTACTTTAATATTCTTATCATAACTAATTCCTGCATATCCGGAAATCGAATTGTTTAAATTTTCAAAAGTAGTACGACTAATTAAATCAATTGGATCATAAACAGTTGAATAAACGATTTGATTTTCGTTATAATTTCCACCTAGATAAATATACATCCCACTTTTTGTAGCGTAATCATAGTTGTTGAAATTAAAATACAAATTATGCTTTTTTTCGGGCTCTAAAGCTGCATTTCCAGTCACAATTGAAAGTGGGTTTGACAAATCAATGATAGGCATCAATCGGTTTGCAGAAGGAACATCCACATTATAATTATAGTAGCCATAAATAGATTTTGACTTACTCAATGTGTAATTTATATAGCCATTCGCAGACGGAAAAATATAGTCGCGGTTTATAATTCCTTCCGAATTCAAATAATTGGAAACATTATCTAATTTGATAATTTGCGTACCCAATTCAAGACCTCCTCTTAATTTTTTCTTTCTTAAGTTAAGTGAAATAGTAGGATTCAACTTTGTTGTTTTCGAAGTTAAATCATACGAAAGCAAATCATTTCTCAACGTATAGTCGTCAGAATTTACATCAAAGTTAAACGTATTCCTGTTATCGATTTTTTGATTGCAATTATAAGAAGTTCTAAAAGTGACCGTCAACGAATCGTTTATGGGTTCTGTGTAGCCAATTCGAGCGTAATAATTATCCTCATCATTCGTATTCAACAAGTTCTGACTTCGTAAATCTGATGCTAAATTTGGATCTTGAAAGTAGTTTGTAGCCGATTGCGTTTTGTCATCTCCTTCATTTCTTTTGTGTGAATTATTAAATGAGAATCCAAAATTCCTTCCTTTTTTCTTGAAACGTCTGTTTAAGTACAGGTTGTTTGAAATGTTTAAATTTGAATTTAGATTATCGTCAAAACTACTACTTTCGTTCACCAGTCCTAAATCATTCAAAGATTTTCTATCAGAAGTACTGTTAGAATGTGCGTCGTTTTTAGTGAATTTCGGACGAATAGAAAGTGTAGTGAGTGAGTCAATTTTATATTCAAAATCTAAACTTAAATTATGACTGTCGCTAATTCTACGCGTTTTTGAATTGGATTCTGTAATAAAAGACCGATTTTCAGCTGTATCCGTTCCTGGTAAAAATCGTTCCACCCGACTTCTATTTTGGTTGTTATTGAGTGAATGCGTAAAAAAGTAGCTTCCGCCTGCTTCGATTTTTTTAATCCATTTATCCGCAAAGTTAATTCCGATCATACTTGATTCTGTAATTCCTGAACCACCACCAAAACTCATTCCATCCACACCAAAACTGCCGTCACTATTGTAATATGAATTTCGACCACCACCCATCGCATCAAAAACTTCATCCATTGAAAACCCTACCGAATTAATATTATTTCCTGAACCTAAAAAACTGATTTTCTGATCGTTTTTAAAATAATTAATCAACCCACTTGCTTCGTAGCGATCGTCAGAACCTATTCCGCCACTGAATTTCCCAAACAATCCTTTATTCTTATCTTCTTGAATCGTAAGATTTATCGTTTTTTCCTGTGAACTTGCAGCAACACCCGAAAGTTCTTCCTCTTTTGTTTTAGTATCAGAAATTTGCACTTTATCAATGATTTCTGATGGCAAATTTTTAGTCGCCACTTTTCCGTCTTTGCCAAAAAATGGTTTTCCATTGACTAGAATATTATTCACTTCCTTTCCATTCACAGTGATTTTTCCATTCACGTCAATCGCAACGCCAGGCAATTGTTTCAGTAACGCTTCTACATTACTGTCGGGCCGAACTTTAAACGACGAAGCATTAAACTCTAAAGTGTCTTGCTTGATGCGAACCGGTGGCGCTTGACCTTTCACAACTACTTCATTTAAATCGTTTGCTTGATCGAGCATGTTGATTACTCCAAAGTCTTTTGACGCAACTAAAGATTCTAGTTTTTGAGCAAATTCTTGAAAACCAATGAAAGAAACTTTTACATAAACAGGTTCCGTAATTTTTTTTGTAGAAAGTGAGAAATTTCCGTTTTTATCCGAAATTGTATAGTCAACGATCGTTGAATCCCTAACCGAAGTAATATAGATTGTGGCAGATTGAAGTGGAAGTTTAGAAGCATCTTCAATAAGTTTACCTTTTATGGTAACAGTATTTTGCGAAAATACAGCAGAAGTCAACAATAAGAAAAATAACGAAAGTGAATAAATTTTGGACATAAACTAATTGTTTTGAATGGAATACGATGCTTCTATAGAACACCGAATTAAAGCAATTAGTCTCCAATAAATTCTTTTGTTACAAAATAAAATGAAAAATAAGTTTTTTCGTACATTTCTGATAAAGCTGAAAAAAAATTGTTATAAAAAAAGCCAGAACTTTCGCTCTGGCTTTCTACTATTTTTCTCTTATGTATACATCTATAGGAACTCCTGAAAAATCCCATTTCTCACGGATTTTATTTTCTAAAAATCGTTTGTAAGGGTCTTTTACGTATTGCGGTAAATTGGCAAAAAACACAAACTGTGGCGTTGGTGTTGGCAATTGCATGCAATATTTAATTTTCACATACTTTCCTTTCAAAGCTGGTGGAGGATAACTTTCAATTACTTTCAACATATAATCGTTGAATTTTGAAGTCGGAATTCGTTGCTTTTTATTTTCATAAACTTGAACCGTCGCTTCCAATGCTTTCAACAAACGTTGTTTCGTCAATGCTGAAACGAATAAAATTGGCACATCCGTAAATGGCATCAATTCCTTGCGAATTTTCTCCTCATAATCACGAGTCGTCATCGTTTCTTTCTCCACTAAATCCCATTTGTTTACCAAGATCACTACTCCTTTTCGGTTTTTTTCAGCCAACCAAAAAATAGATTGGTCTTGACCTTCGAAACCACGAGTCGCGTCAATTATCAAAATACAAACATCTGCATATTCAATTGCACGAACCGAGCGCATTACCGAATAAAACTCTAAATCTTCCTTTACTTTTGCTTTACGACGAATTCCCGCCGTATCTACCAAGTTAAATTCAAATCCAAAACGGTCAAATTTCGTATCAATAGAATCACGCGTTGTTCCCGCAATATCCGTAACCATAAATCGGTCTTGACCAATTAATGCATTTATAAAACTAGATTTTCCTGCATTTGGTCGTCCCACTACAGCAAATCTTGGTAATTCAACTTCTTCAACAGGTTCTTGTCTTTCCGGAAATGCATTTACTAAAGCATCCATCAAATCGCCTGTTCCACTTCCTGAAATACTTGCAAACGTGTAATAATCACCTAATCCAAGGTTGTAAAATTCGACAGCGTCTTTTTCACGCATCGCATTATCGACCTTATTTACCGCTAGTAAAACCGGCTTGGTTACTTTACGAAGCAATTTTGCAACCGTATCATCCATTGGCGTAATTCCTTCCTCAACGTCAACTACAAAGATGATCACATCTGCTTCGTCAATCGCTAATTCCACTTGTTTGCGGATTTCACTTTCAAAAATATCGTCTGATCCTTTGATGTAACCACCTGTGTCAATCACAGAAAACTCTTGTCCGTTCCATTCACTTTTACCGTAATTACGGTCACGAGTAACTCCGGAAACCGAATCTACAATCGCTTCTCTTCTCTTAATCAATCTATTAAAAAGAGTTGATTTTCCAACATTTGGACGTCCAACTATGGCAACAATATTGTTCATAACATTTATTTCAGTTTGCAAAAGTACGCTTTTTTTGGGCTAAAACAGAACCGATTTTGTAAGTATTTTCACTTTAAAGGCGTTTTATCAGCTAAATACAAGCTTTCAAAATTTTTAACGTTCGATTTTTTAATCAGTAAGAGATTAAGTTTGAATAAGTCTTGATTGATATTTTGTTTTCAAAGGTCAATTAACTTTCGAATATCTGAAACACGTAAAAATCCCTTTTAAATGTTGTGTTTTAATAAATTTTAGATATTTTCGTCGATTAAATGTTAACGCAAATTACAAGTATGGAAATAGAGGATACGATAGCCTTACGGCCAAAGTTTAGCAAAGATGTGCCGGAAGCATTGAAAGAAATACTTGATAAAGCTGCTATAATTAAGCACGAAGCAAAAGAAGATTATATTATCAAGATTTCTGACCACCATCTATTTTTCTTTATAACGCGTTCCAAACGAAAATACTATTCGCCCCATTTGCACGTAGAATTAACCCAAAACGAAGATAAATCAACAAATGTCAGAGGATTATATGGACCCGACCAAACCGTTTGGACGTTTTTTATGTTCTTACATTTTATAATTGCAGGAATTTTTCTAACATTTTCAATGATGGCTTATTCGCATTGGGCTTTGAAACAATCGACGAATTTAGATTTTATAATTATGGGATTGATGGTCGTGTTTTGGTTTGCTTTGTATTTTCAAGCAAGAATAAACCGAAAGAAATGTCAACCACAAATGCGTAATTTAGAGGAATTACTTCATCGAATCGTGAAATTGTAAACAAAAAAAACGATGCCATTTGACATCGTTTCTTGTTATTTAATTTTGGTTGTAACCAAATCGTTTCAACATATTGGTATTGCTTCGCCAATTTTTATTGACTTTCACATACATTTCTATGTGAATTTGTTTTCCAAAAAACTTCTCTAAATCAGCACGAGCTTCTACTCCTACTCTTTTCAACGCTTCTCCTTTATGTCCGATGATGATTCCTTTTTGCGTATCACGTTCGACCATAATTAGTGCACGAATTCTAATAATATTTTCATCTTCGAAAAATTCTTCTGTTTCAATTTCAACAGAATAAGGAATTTCCTTCTTATAATGAAGTAAAATTTTCTCACGAATGGTTTCATTTACAAAGAAACGTTCCGGCTTATCCGTCAATTGGTCTTTTGGATAATATGGTGGCGAAGCAGGTAATAAATCTAGAATTCGGTTGAAAACTTCCTTTACATTGAAATTTTGCAACGCTGAAATAGGGAAAATTTCTGCATTAGGAACTTTTGCCGTCCAATACGCGACTTGCTCTTCTAATTGCACTTGGTCTGAAGTGTCAATTTTATTCAACAACAGTAAAATTGGAATTTTAGCGTGAATAATTTTATTGAAAAACGCTTCGTCTTTTAAATCTTGTTCGCCAATTTCGACCATGTAAATCAAGATATCAGCATCTTCAAACGCCGATTTCACGAAATTCATCATCGATTCCTGCATTTCATAAGCTGGTTTGATAATTCCTGGTGTATCCGACAAAATCACTTGAAAATCATCACCATTCACAATCCCCAAAATACGGTGACGCGTGGTTTGTGCTTTCGAAGTGATAATCGACAAGCGTTCACCCACGAATGCGTTCATTAAAGTTGATTTTCCCACGTTGGGATTTCCAATTATATTTACAAAACCTGCTTTATGTGACATCTAAAAATTTTATTTATGTTGCAAAGGTAATCATATCAACCGAATAGACGTACTAAAACCATCATTTCCTATCAAACAGCACTTCCTTAAAACAAAAAAACCACTAACTTTCGTTAATGGTTTTTCTAGTAGCGGGAATTGGACTCGAACCAATGACCTTCGGGTTATGAGCCCGACGAGCTACCTACTGCTCTATCCCGCGATATATCGTATTTCTCAAAATTTCAATTTGTGGAAACAATTGAGATATTTTTCCTGTTTGTTTCGGGTGCAAATATACAACCAATATCGTATTAAACAAGTGTTTTTAATTAAAAATATTTTAAATCAGTGTTTTAATATAAAATTATCAGTATAATACACTAGAAAATAGCGCTCTAAAAGGCTAATATAAATTTCAAAATTGTTTTTATTTCTCCAATTTTTCTATTGCTAAAGCCAAATCAATATCTTTTTGTGTAATTCCGTCCGCATCGTGAGTCGTCAAACAAATTTTTACTTTGTTATAAACATTAGACCATTCCGGATGGTGATTTGCTTGTTGCGCTAACAATGCCACTTGCGTCATAAAACCAAAAGCTTCAATGAAATCTTTAAATTTAAATTCACGAACCAACTGATTGTCTATTAATTTCCACGACGTCAAATTTGTCTTTAATTCCTTTTGAATTTTATCCGTGCTTAATTTTTCCATTTTGTATCATTTTTAAAACAATTGAATGCTAATTTACGTAAACATTAGTAATTATAATCTTAAACTTTGACGTGGAATTTTACCACTCTTGTAAAAACAATTACTTTTGCTTCACTTAAAATCGATTTGAAAAACAAATTTCACCATACTATAGTTGACAAAGTCAAAAATCTTCCTGCAAATTGGGACGATTTAGCTTGTAAAAATATTTTTCTTTCAACCAATTATTTAAAAGTACTCGAAGAATCGGCACCTAAAAATATGCAATGTTTCTTTATTTCAATCTTTGAAAAGGAGGAACTAGTTGGCATTGCTATCGCTCAATTTTTGGATGGCAATCAAATGGAATCTTTTGGTGATCGAGACCAATGTTTAAAGACTTTTACGAGAAATTTCGCTTTTAAAAATTTTTCTAGTCAAGTGCTTTTCATTGGAAATAATATGTTGACCGGACAAAATGCATTTTCATTCTCACTTTCTATTTCTCCAATTGATGCTATAAATGAATTGAAAAAAGTAAGTCAACAGTTGGAAAAGCAATTAAAAGGAGAAAGAAAAAAAATACATCTTACTACTTTTAAAGATTTCACAGAAAAAGAAATTCCACTTTTTGAAGAAGTTGGTTTCTCACGTTTTTTTCAATTTCAGATTCAGCCCAATATGGTTTTAGATATTGATAAAAATTGGCATTCTATGGATGATTATGTGAATGATTTGACTAAAAAATACCGTGACCAATACAAGCGTGCTCGCAAAAAAGCAGTTGATGTTGAAAAACGTAAATTAGAATTAGAAGAAATTTTAGCTTCGGAAGCACATATTTACGAGTTGTATTATCATGTGGCGAAAAGTGCTCCATTCAACACATTTTTACTTCAGAAAAATCATTTTAGTTCGCTTAAACGGAATTTAAACCATGATTTTCTATTTTATGGCTATTTTCTAAATGATGAATTAATCGGTTTTAATACGTTGATTAAAAACGGCGAGACGATGGATACTTATTTTCTTGGTTATGATGATAAAATTCAACGAGAGAAAATGTTGTATCTCAACATGCTTTACGATATGATTGGTTATTCGATAAAGAAAAAATTTAAAACAATTATCTTTGGCCGAACGGCTTTAGAGATAAAAAGCAGTGTTGGTGCCGAACCGCAGAAGATGTTTGGCTATATCAAACACAGTAATCCTCTTTTACAGTGGCAAATGCCACGGATTTTTAATTCTTTGCAACCCAAAATTGATTGGCAAAAAAGAAATCCTTTTAGAGAAGACTAACGGGAACCGCGACTTTCATTTGTTTGTGTAAAATATCAATTTCTACTACTTTCTCTTCACCTATGTATTCTCCATCAATTTGAAAAGGCACCGGAACTTCTGTTTTAATTGTCGCTTTATCCGTCGAAATTATAAGAACATCTTCGGAATCTAAAGGCATATTTCCTGTGATAATTTGGCCAAAAACAAATAAATCTAGATTTTTTATAATGACAAGTTCAAACTTTCCATCGTCCATTTTCCCGTTTGGATTTATAGTAACACCAGTTCCGTATTTTTGGGAATTAGCAATAATGATAATTCGTGCAGTAACTTCAACTTGTTTATCATTTGCAAAAATTTTAGCAGAAAAAGGTTCCTTCATTTCTGATAAAGTCGAAAATGTTTGCAAAGCGTAACCTAGCTTTCCGCGAGTTGTGCCACTTTCGTAGTTTTTAACTAATTCGGCATTCAATCCCAAATCACTTAAATGCATACTTTTTCGACCGTTAATCCGAATCATATCCATTTCCATGGGAGCGTTGTGAAAAGCGATTTTGATGTTTTCCATTAAATCGGAAGGCAAATCTAAATCTACGGAAAGTCCGTTTGCTGAACCTGCCGGAAGAATTCCGATGATAATATCGCATTCTTCTAACGCTTCTGCAACCATCTTAATTGTACCGTCACCACCGGCTACTAAAACGCGTTCGGGCTGATGTAAGTCGCATAAACTTCGGATTTGTTCTTCATCATTCTTTCCTGTAGTTTCATACAAAATGAAGCGAATATTTAAATCATCCGCATAAAATTTAGCTTCCTGAATGAACGTTGATTTATCGACATCACCCGAAATCGGATTGACCACCATTAAAATATTCTTTTTCGTCATTTTGTTTTGTTACTAAATCAAAAAATTATAATTTGTAGAATCTCAAATGTAGTAAATTTATAAAATCGTTCGTTGTGTTTTGATGATTAAAAATATCAATAAATAACACTACCAAAAGCGAAATAATTTACAAGTTGAACCGAACAAATATGAAGCCAATTTTAAAGTTATACCGAGGGTACGCCAATGAACAGGAATTAATTGTAATGGGGCACGTCTTTAAACCAACAACGCAAGAGGAATACGACTTTCAAAAGAAAAAATTTAAAAACGCGCGTTCGATTATTCGGATGTATCAAACCAAAACCAAACCAAATGCCGATGTTTTTTTAGAACGAAATGGACGCGTTATTCATACCAAAACTTTAGAAGACGGTTATTTTAAATTCTGCATTCCGATAAAAGAAATTCTTGGATACGGTTGGCTTGATTATAACGTTCATATTTTGCACGAAGGCGAAAAAATTGAAGCGAAAGACACTTACGTTCGGCCGTTTGATGGAAATTTGGGATTCATTTCTGATATTGATGATACATTTTTGGTTTCGCACACTCGAAATCCGTTCAAAAAACTCTACATTTTATTATTTAGAAATGTGAATATGCGAAAAGTGTTCGAAGGAGTTGTTCCGCATTATCAAGCATTAAGTACGGCCGGAAGAAATAATAAGGACGAGCAAAACGCCTTTTTTTATGTTTCAAGTAGTGAATGGAACTTATATCGCTTCATTGTTGATTTTACGGAGTTAAATAATTTACCTCGAGCCGTTCTACTGTTGAAAGATATTAAAACGAGTTTAATGGATTTTTTCATTACAGGAAGAGGCGACCACAATCATAAATTTGAAAAAATAAAGCACATATTGGAATTTTATCCCAATTTGACTTACACTCTTTTAGGCGATGATTCTCAAGAAGACCCTTATTTGTATGAAACAATTTGCAAAATTTTCCCTGAAACCGTTTTAGCCGTTTACATTCGACAAACGGGAAAACATAAGAAAGCAAAAACCCAAAGTGCTTTAGAAAACATAAGTACTTTGGGTGTTAAAACTTGCTATTTCCGGGACAGTCACGAAGCAATTTCACATTCCAAGCGAATTGGATTGATTAAATAATTACAAAGCGTCAATTTCACCTTGAACTACTTCCCAATCTGCTAACAATTGGTCTAAATCTTTCTTCTTTTTATTGTATGCTATGAAGAAATTTGCGTCTTCAATGTGTTTGTCGTAATTCGCCGCTAATGCTTTATCGTCTTTTTGAATGTCATTTTCCAACTGTTTAATTTGACTTTCTACTTTGCTCAAACGATTCTGCAACGATTTATTTTTCTTTTGGTCTTCGTACGAAGATTTGTTGCTTTCCTTTGCATTCTCTTTTTTCGCGATGTCTTTTTTCTCGACTTCACGCATATTTTCAAGATTTCTTTGTTCTAGGAAATAATTGATATCGCCTAAATATTCCTTAATTTTTTGGTCTTTAAATTCGTACACGAGATTTGACATTCCTTGTAGGAAATCTCTATCGTGAGAAACTAACAACAAAGTTCCTTCGTATTTTTGCAAAGCGGCTTTCAAAACATTTTTAGATTTTATATCCAAGTGATTCGTCGGCTCATCCATTACCAAGACGTTTATCGGTTGTAAAAGCAGTTTACAAAGCGCTAAACGGTTTCTTTCGCCTCCTGAAAGTACTTTTACCTTTTTCTCTACATCATCTCCTCTGAACAAAAACGAGCCCAACATGTCGCGTACTTTCGCACGATTCGTATCTGTTGCAGCATCTTCCATGGTTTGCAAAAGCGTGATTTCTCCGTCTAAATATTCGGCTTGATTTTGTGCGAAATATCCAATTTGAACATTGTGCCCTAATTTAATTTCACCTTGATATTCAAATTCATTTACAATTGCCTTAATGAAAGTAGATTTTCCTTGACCATTTTGACCTACAAAAGCAATTTTACTTCCTCGTTCAACCAATAATGAAATATCTTTCAGAATTGTTTTATCACCATAACTTTTCGTCACTTCTTCCGCTTCAATCACTACACGTCCGGGAACTTTTGACACAGGAAACGAAATATTCATTACCGAATTATCATCTTCATCGACTTCAATTCGTTCTACTTTATCTAACTTTTTGATTAACGATTGTGCCATTGACGCTTTAGATGCTTTTGCTCTAAATTTCTCAATTAACTTTTCCGTCTCCTCAATTTTTTTGGCTTGATTTTTTTGAGTTGCCAATTGTTTTTCACGAATTTCATGACGCAGTTCTAAATATTCAGAATACGGCTTGTTGAAATCGTATGCTTTTCCAAGTGAAATTTCAATTGTACGATTCGTCACATTGTCCAAAAACATCTTATCGTGCGATACAATTACGACAACTCCAGGGTAATTTCGAAGGAAACTTTCCAACCAAATGATACTTTCAATATCCAAGTGATTCGTAGGTTCATCCAGAAGCAAGACGTCGTTACTTTGTAAAAGTAATTTCGCTAATTCGATTCGCATTCTCCAACCTCCCGAAAACGTTTCTGTTTGGTTATTAAAAACCTCCCTTTTAAATCCTAAACCTAAAAGAATTTTTTCCGTGTCTCCTACGTAATTATAACCTCCTAAAAGTTCAAATCTGTGTGTGTAATCACCTAAATCTTCAATGATTTTGCTGTATTCATCACTTTCATAATCGGTACGAGTGACCAACTGATGATTGATTTCTTCTAATTTCTTCTCTACAATTTTGATGTCTACAAATGCTTCGTATGCTTCTTCTAAAACAGTCCGACCTTGTTCAAAATCGATATCTTGTCTTAAAAAACCCATTCGAACTTCCTTTTCTTGCGAAATTACGCCAGAATCAGGTGCAAAATCTCCTGCCAAAATTTTCAACATTGTTGACTTCCCGGCGCCATTTTTTCCTACTAGTCCAACGCGATCTCCCGCTCCTAAACGAAATGTTACTTCTTCAAAAAGAAAGGTTCCACCAAAGGAAACAGATAAATTGTGTATGTTAAGCATGATAAATTTTTAAATTCTTTGAAGCGAAACTTCAAAATTGTGTGAGTTAAGTTGTAAATTTGCATACCGAAATTTCGGCAAACAGACTAAATTAGAAATATTTTGCAAATGTTAAAAAAAGGATCCAAATTATATAGCATTTTAACAGGAACTTGTCCTCAATGTCAAAAAGAAAGCATGTATGTGGATCAAAACTTGCTTCATTTGAACAATGTCATAAAAATGCACGAACGATGCAGTCACTGTAATTTAAAATACCAGATCGAACCTTCGTTCTTTTACGGTGCAATGTATGTAAGCTATGGATTGAATGTGGCCATCGGGATTTTAACTTTTTTAATCGTATTCCAGTTTGACCGAAGTATGATGGCGTCCTTTATCAGTATCATAATTGTACTTATTTTAGCATTTCCATTAGTGATGCGAATGTCGCGAAACATTTATATCAATTTTTTTGTCTCTTACGATCCAGAAGCGAGGGATTAAATGTTTTTTTTCTTAAATCGTCTTATTGAATAATTCATAGGGATTTCTGCGTCATTTTCACTCAATTGAAATAACATTCTCGCAGAATAAGGTCCTAACATTACACCTCTAGTTCCTAATCCGTTTAGTACGAAAAGATTTTTGTGCAATTCATGGTTTCCAAGAAGTGGTTTTCGGTCTTTTACTGTTGGCCGAACACCTGCATAATGTGAAATTATTTCAAAATTACATTGCAAAATTTCCTTGATACGCGATACTAATTCTTCCCGTCCTTCACTTGTGGGTAGATCTGTTTTATCTTCCCAATTGTATGTGGCGCCAACTTTGAATAGATCATTGCCTAACGGCAAAATAAAGACACTTGTGTTGATGATGTCCGTCAATTGAAGTTCGGGCGCTTTTATGATAAAAAGTTCGCCTTTCGTTCCGTCCAATGGTAAATAGTTAAAGAAGGGATTGGCGTGAATTCCAAAACCTTCCGCAAAGATTACCTTTCGCGCCGAAATATCTTTATATCGCACTTCATTATCATTAATAACAAATTTAGAATAGTCGACGGTTTCGTTCACAATCAAATTATGTTCACCTAAATAATTTTGATAACTTTTCAGAAATAGTGCTGTATCAAGATAACCCGTTCGTAAAACTTTTCCGTAATTAAATGGAGCATCAATTCCGCGAATGTTTTTCTTAACCATTTCAGTGGACAAAAACGGTGCTAATTTTGGTTGATCAGCAGCCTGAAACCAATTATTCTGTTCTTCGATTGAAAAAAACTTACGTAAAAGTGGCAAAGGGAAATTAATTTTTATACTTGTTCGACTTTCAATTTTCGAATAAAATTCATCCAGATAATCCAACTGCAAACCTGCATCTTCCAAACCTGTAAAGCGTTTTAAAATAACAGGATTGTATAGTCCTCCAGCAATTTTAGAAGAGTTCTGCGAATCATCCGTAATCAATCTGAAGCTTTTGTTGTTTTGCAAACAAAGCTCTGCGAAACAGAGTCCTGCAATTCCTCCTCCTACAATTAAATAATCTACCATAGTGCAAAAATAAAAAAAACTCTTACCTAAATTGGTAAGAGTTTTAGTTTAAAAATAAAATTACAATTTAGTAATTCCACATATCTTGTTCAAAATCTCTGATTTTGTCTTTCACACGTTCTGCTTCAAGCAATTGCATTTGAGAATTGTCTTTCATGTACTTTTCAATCTCACGATCTCCATACACATTTTCCTCTTGATAGATAACTGCATTAAAACGTCTCGAATTCAACAATCGATCAAACGAGATTGGCATTGCTGAGTTTTTATCATTGAAAGCGTAGGCTTGATTCAATACTTCTCGAGCTGCTGGAAAGTAAATCCAGAAAAGTTCAATAGCTACTGCATCGTCATTACCAACGTCTCTCGCTTCTTTAGCAACAGGACAAATAGCAATTAGGCGGTATTTTAATTCACCTTGACGTTTGTCAAAGTACCAAAAACCTTTAATGTGATAAGCAGAGATATCCTGAGAAGTTAAGAAACGTTCATCCACATACTGAGGATCGAGCACTCTTTTACCACTCATGTAATCGTCGTAATAATTATTAATTTCATCACGACCGGCGTTTGTCGTATCTCTAAACTTAAATGTATTCTCCATTTCAGTTAAAGTACGCTTTGAATTAAAATAACTATCACCGTACACTTCCGTCAACTCGCCACTTTTTATTGCTTTAAGAAGCACATGGAAAAGAGATCTTCTATCAGAACCAATATTAGCAGTATCTACAGGAAAGTACATTGGAAAGTTAATTCGCTCATCTAAATCGATGATTTCCCAAACCGCTTTACCCATAAGGATATCACGATCATCTACAAAACCATATGGTAATGGCTTATCATTATCTGAAAGTAATTGAGCCGCTGATTTCTTTCCGATTTCATCGGGAGTTTTAGCATTCAATAAATTAGATTGTGCAGAGGAAGTAATACCTCCTGCAACTAAAATGATTAGTGATAAAAAATTTCTACAATTCATAGTGTATATTAAAGTGGTTTAATTAAAACGTTAAACCGGTATTATTATTGTATTTCGTAAAATGCAGGAGCAGTTTGACGCAAAATGATTGGCGAGCCTTCAATTTTTGTCTTGATTTCAGAAATCGTAACGATGTCACCTCTTCCAGCTCTCGCCATTGCAGCTTCACATTGCTTGTTTACACGATTTCCATTTACAACTACTGATGGCTGACCTGAAACTCTAAATGTAAATTGCGTTACTTGTAACTTAACGTCAAAATCAAAGTCAACTAATTCAGCTGTTACTTGTGAAACAGCTAAACGTCCTTTAGCACCTTTGCTATCACCTACTTGTCCTCCAATTGCACCTTGTGGAGCAGGAATGTTTTTGATACGGTATGCTTTTCTATCGCTAACAGAAGTTCCATCAGGAAGTTTTCCAGTAACGTTAATTAAAACTTCTGTACCTTGACCAGGACTCATGTTATACTTTCCGTTACCACCTGCTTTTGATAAACCTGCAGCTGAAGCTGTAACATTATTATCTGAAACTCCGGCAAAAGATATTGTCATAGGATTCACAACACCTCTGTATACTACGTTCATTTTATCTGCTGCAATTGTAGCAGAATTAGGACGAGGTACTACAACGTAGTTACCTTTAAATGGTAAAGAGATTGTTTTTCCATCTTCTACGAATTTAAATTCTCCACCAAGCTTTTGTTCACCAACAGCTCCAGCAGTTAAATTAATTTTCGCTTGACCTGTAGCAGGATCTAAAGTGGCACCACTTACACTTGCAGGTTTCGTGTTTTCATCGTAACGACCTAAAACAACTTTTCCTGTAACTTTTTCTCCTTGAAAATAAGCGTTTTTATCTAAAATAACCATCGCTTGATAATTACTATAAGATGCAGCTTGAACGGCCGCTTTTCCTAAAGCCGCACTTATAACGTCAGATTCTGCTTTTTTAGCATCACTTTGCCATGCTGAAAGCTTAGCTAAAGATGCGATTGCTGGGAAACCTTTAAAGTGGTAATCTAAAAATTTAATTTTAATTCCTTCTTTATTAGTAACATCAGTTACATCAAACTCTTTATTTACTTGATTCAGAATTGCAGAGTATTTCTTCTCTTCTCCTAAAGCTTCTTTCATTTCAGATTTATATGCTGCAATAGCAGTCATAACATCGTTTCCTCTTTTAGTATAGCCTTCACCTGAAAACCAATTATTGTCTAAGTTTTCAGACTTATCCATTGCTTCGTAAGGTAATTTTCCATCCTCAGGTTTTACACCTTCAAGAACTTCTACCTTTGCAGTTGCAATAAAATCAAAGAACTTTTTTGTTGCTGCTTCTACTTTATGAGCCGTAATCGCTGCTTTCGAGAATTCACCAGAGGCTTCAGCAGCTTTAGTGTCTAACGAAGCCATCATTTGCTCGTTTGTCAATTTTGAAGTAGTGTTTGCAGCTTCGAATTTTTCATTCATCAAACCGAACGCTGATAATACTTCTTTTGACATATTCATTGCTAACATCGCGATGAAAACCAGATACATCAGGTTAATCATCTTCTGTCTAGGGGTTAATTTTCCTCCTGCCATTATAAATTAGTTTTTTTGTATTTTGTTAATTAAAAATATAGTCTTAAACTAATTATTATTTGTTACTCATTGCAGAAAGCATTCCACCATAAACATTGTTTAAAGAAGCAATGTTTGCAGTCATAGATTGCATTTGATCTTTTAATTTAGAAGCGTTGTCAGCAATTTCTTTATTTGCTTCAGCATTTCTTGAAGCGCTTTCTAATTGTACTTTGTACAAACTGTTTAATGATTCCATTTGAGCAGCAGCCATTGACAGTTCTTCGCTGTATTTTTTAGTTGCAGCAATTCCATCAGCAGCTGGAGAGATTCCTTTCGCAGCAGATTCGAAATTTTTGATACTGTTTCCTAAACTAGCCATCATTGCACCGTCAATTTTCGCTTCTTTCAATAGATTATCTAATTTTTGAGACAATAAACCTTGTGCTTCAACTGGATTTTCTTTTTTTACAATCTTTCCTTTTGTTTCGCCACCTGCTAATTCAGGATATACCAATGTCCAGTCTAATTCGTTGTCTACTGGTTCAAAAGCAGACAGTGCAAAAATCAATGCTTCAGTAATCAATCCAATAGAAAGCATTAAAGTTCCTGTTAATGGTCCAATTTCAAAGTGTGTAATTTTAAATAATGCACCAATGATTACAATCGCTGCTCCCATACCGTAAGCGAAATTCATTGCTTTTTTGCTTAATAATGCCATAATAATAGTTTTTTTTTAGTTAATTTAGTGAGTTATAAAGTTTGGTTAAATACAATTTAATGTAGGAAATAATTACTTAGTTCCTGTAGTTTGGGTTCCCATATAATCTTGAACAGTACGGAATCCGATGTAACTTCTAGCAGTATCTGCATATTCGAAATCACGCGTACTAACTTGCAACATAAACGCTACGTCTTTCCACGAACCTCCACGTAAAACTTTACGTTGGTTTTTACTGTCTGGCACATTAGGATTCATTGTTGAAACGAATTCGTAAGCTCCTGCATCGTAAGAAGAATCAGTCCACTCTGCAACGTTACCTGCCATGTTGTACAAGTTATATCCGTTTGGATCGTATGATTTAGCTTCAACTGTGTACAAAGCACCATCAGCTGCATAATCTCCACGATTTGGTTTGAAATTCGCTAAGAAACATGCTCTATCGTTTTTAGTGTAAGGACCTCCCCAAGGATAAGCTCCTGATTGCAAACCACCTCTAGCTGCATATTCCCATTCTGCTTCAGTTGGCAAACGGAACGAGTTAATCAAGTTACGTCCTTTTTTCTTTTTAGATTTGATATGCGAATTTTTATACAAAGTTCTCCATGCACAAAATGCTTTTGATTGTTTCCAATTTACACCAACAACCGGATAATCGCTGTATGCTTGGTGCCAGAAATAATCATTATGCATTGGCTCGTTATAAGAATAAGAGAAATCTTTAATCCATGCTGTTGTATCAGGGTAAATTTCAACTGGCTCTGATTTTTTGATAAATCCTTTTCTACCTTTTTTCTTAACCGCTTCGTTTAAGTTCACTTCAGTGTAACGGAATTTCAATTTATTAACATCTATAGTTCTCAAACCGTTGTACGATTCTTCTATAGGCAAATACATAGAGTCCATTACTTCACTGTAAAATTCATCTGGATACTTAGCCGTATCTGTAATCAATTTTACCTTTTTATTGATTTTACGTCCTGCATACATATCATCTTCAGTACCAATACTGTAATAATTTTCATACATATACTTGTCGTAAGGTGTCATCTTCTCAGGATCAGCATCGCTAAAAGCGAAGTCACCAATACTTGAGGCATTTTTTCCGCCTTTACCACCAGCACCAGTCTGTCCTTGGTCATCTGCCATGATCGCTAAACGAACACGGATTGTAGAATCTTTTACCCATTCCACAAACTGACGGTACTCGCTATTTGTTATTTCTGTTTCATCCATGTAGAATGATCGAACGGTAACTGTTTTTGTTGGAGCATCCCCAATATTAGCCAAATCATCGTCTGATTTACCCATAATATAAGATCCGCCTGGTACTAATGACATACCGTAAGGTTTCTCTGGGTGCCACTTTTTTCCTTTGACTCCAACTAACTCCCCTTTGTCGCCAGAACCACAGCTGAATAATAATGATGATAATGCTGCAAATGCAATGAACTTCTTCATATAAATTTGGGTTATAAAATATTCTTAATTTTAAGGTCGTAAACCTATTTATTTTTTTTTATATAAACAATTTTTTTTAAAACAAATACTTAAAAAAATGTGAAATGTTTGTTTAAAAATTATTTACCATACGTTAACTTGCTGTTAAATAATGCTTTTTCTTTGGTTTTTCCACCAACGATTTGGTATTTCTTGATTAATCGCGCCTAAATAATCTTCATACGAACACGGTAATAACGTGTTTTTCTCTCTTTTAGTATGAGAATGAATTATTTGCGGGACCTCAATCCACCATCTTTCGCTCTTATTGCTCTTGTAAAATATCAATTCTTCCTGTTCAAGCGGAACAATGTACTTGATATAATTGTCTTTTGTACTGAACGGATACTCATTGGAACGGTAATGATAACCTTCAATGAAGTACCATAAAATTTGCGCAATCAAAATACTTTCTTGCTTTGAACTATTGTGATTAAAAATCCCAAAAATTGACACTTTATCACTTATTCCAGCATATCTCGATAATGAACATATTTCTTTACCGTTAAAACCATTTGGCGTAAAAGTAACGAAATTACCGGAATTTGATGATTGGATCGATGTTAAATCTACACTTACAATATCCGCGTCCCTAAATACAGGCTCTGCGATCGTAATATCATTCGTAATCTCTCCCAAGCGATAGCCTTCAAAGAACAGTTTTTCCATCAAATCAATCTCTTCTTGTGCATTATAGTAGGTTTGATAACCCACCACACTATAATTAAAAAGATTGTTCGGCTCCTCAATAATCATTCGAGTTAAGTAAGAAGAAGCCATATCTGTGGCGTTTTCCTTCCCTAAATCAAATTTACTATCAATGGAAACTAAATTCACCATCTGTTCCAAAACATCGTAAGCACGATACATAGCGTACGTCAAGTCCTGGCTTCCGCCAATAATAATTGGAATAATTTTCTTTTTAATAAGTGAAGCAACAACTGACTTCACAGCATAATACGTATCACTTAGTTCATTACCCGCTCGAATATCTCCTAAATCAGCAATCGTACTTTGCCAATTTCCGGGATATAAACTGTAAAATTCTTTTCTAATAGCGGTTAATTCAACGGCGTTAATTTCGTTTGAATCGCCTCGATTTTCCAAAACACCTATAATAGCAATTTGGACTTTATCTAAATCTGGAAAATCAACCTCAGAATGCAGCACCACTTTACTCCCCAAATTTTGCGAAGTTAACGATTCCACATACTGAATAATCTCATTATTTAATGGATGTAAAAATTCAAATTCCATTTCCTATTTCTTTTTTACGGGTGCTTTTTTAGTTGCCGTTGTTTTTTTAGCCGTCGTTGTTTTTTTAGCCGTCGTTGCTTTCTTTGCTAGTGCTTTTTTAGCCGCCGTCTTCTTAGCAGGCGTCTTTTTAGCAATCATTTCTTGCACTTCAGCAAAAGTCAATGCCGCAGCATCCACTTCTTTAGGAAGCTCAATTTTGATTTTTCCTTTCGTAATCACAGAGCGACCCCAACGTGCTTTCTCCACCTTGATTCCTTCGTCTGGCCAATGATGAATTACTTTATCAATTTCCTTCTGAATTTTATCTTCAATCAACTCCACAATGTCTTCTTGAGATAGATTATCGAAATTATATTTTTTATTTACATTGATGAACATTCCACTCCATTTCAAGAAGGGACCAAAACGACCCACTCCTTTTTGAACGGGTTCCTCTTTGTAGGTTGCAATTGGTGCATCAGCTTTTTCTTTCTCGTCAATCAATTCTTCCGCTCTAACTAAAGTAACATCCATTGGATCCTCCCCTTTTGGCAAAGAGATAAACATAGTCCCAAATCGAACGTAAGGACCAAAGCGTCCATTATTTACTTCCACTTCTTCTCCTTTATATGTACCTAAGTTTTTAGGCAGTAAAAAGAGTTTCAACGCTTCTTCAATCGTAATGGTTCCGATATTTTGATCGTTCATTAAACTGGCAAATATTTTCTCTTCATCTTCAGCATTACCTATTTGAGCCATCGGACCAAACTTCCCTAAACGAACGCTGACCGGTTTACCGGATTTTGGATCCGTTCCTAAAATTCGTTCACCTGATTCGCGTTCTGCATTTTCTTCAACATCTTTCACATTCGGGTGAAATTGATCGTAAAACTCTTGCATCATCTTATGCCAATCGACATTTCCTTCTGCAATTTCATCAAAATCCTGCTCTACTTTCGCGGTAAAATTATAATCTAAAATGCGTTCAAAGTTTTTAACCAAGAAATCGGTTACTATTGTTCCAATATCTGTTGGAACTAATTTTCCTTTATCCGAACCTGTATTTTCTGTCAACAACTTCTCGCCTACTTTTCCAGCAGCTAAAGTAAGTTGTGTGTAATTTCGTTCTTGACCTTCTAAAGTTCCTTTTTCAACATAATTTCTGTTGATAATTGTAGAAATCGTTGGTGCGTAAGTGGACGGACGTCCAATTCCAAGTTCCTCTAATTTCTTGACTAAAGAAGCTTCCGTATATCTTGCAGGAGCTCGTGTGTAACGTTCCGTTGCTGTAATATAATTATTTTGTAGTTTCTCACTTACTTTTAAAGCCGGCAACAAACCTTCTTGCTCTTCATCATCATCGTCATTTCCTTCCAAATAGACTTTCAAAAATCCTTCAAAAAGCAATACTTCACCCGTTGCAGCGAAAACTTCATCGTGGTTATTTGCTTGAATTTTCACGTTCGTACGTTCCAATTTAGCATCACTCATTTGAGAAGCTAATGTTCGTTTCCAAATCAAATCATATAATCGTGCTTGGTCACGGTCAATATTCACCGTATGTTGCGACATATCTGTCGGACGAATCGCTTCGTGTGCTTCTTGAGCTCCTTTGCTTTTATTGGTAAAAGTTCGCGGATGAGAAAATTCTTTTCCATACGAACGAATGATCTCCGCTTCAGCCGCATTCATGGCATCTTTCGAAAGATTCACACTATCCGTTCTCATATAAGTAATAAGTCCCGCTTCGTATAGTCTTTGTGCTAATTGCATTGTAATTCCAACAGGCAAATACAATTTACGAGCTGCTTCTTGTTGCAAAGTCGAAGTCGTAAAAGGTGCTGTTGGAGATTTCTTTGTTGGTTTCGTTTCTAAATCCGATACTTTATAGGTAGAACTACTATTTTTATTTAAAAAGTCTTCAGCTTCTTTTTTCGTCGAAAAATTCTTAGGCAATTTTGCTTTAAAAGTTTTTCCAGACTCGTTTGCAAATTCTGCTACGATTGAATAAGATGCAACCGCATTAAAGTTCTGTATTTCTCTTTCACGTTCCACAATTAGACGAACGGAAACCGATTGAACACGTCCAGCAGATAGTCCTCCTTTAATTTTTCTCCACAAAACAGGCGACAATTCATAACCAACTAAACGATCTAAAACGCGTCGAGCTTGTTGAGCATTAACTAAATTATAATCAATTTCCCTTGGATTATCAATTGCTTTTAAAATTGCTGTTTTTGTAATTTCGTGGAAAACAATTCGCTTGGTTTTGCTTTTATCCAAATTTAATTCTTCGGCTAAATGCCAAGAAATGGCTTCACCTTCGCGATCTTCATCACTTGCTAACCAAACCATATCGGCTTTCTTGGCAAGTCCTTTAAGTTTTGCAACCAGGGCTTTTTTATCAGGAGAAACCTCGTATTTGGGTTTGAATTTATTTTCAACATCTACACCAATTTCTTTGGAAGGTAAATCAGCAATATGTCCATAACTGGACTCTACCTGGTAATCACTTCCTAAAAATTTCTCTATCGTTTTTGCTTTCGCAGGTGACTCTACAATCACTAAATTCTTTGCCATAATGCTTTTCTTTCTCGGGCAAAAGTAATTGTTTTTTTTAAAATTCCGTTTTATTGTGTGCTTTTGTGGGTAAAAGTGTGAATGAGTTTTTAAAATAGTATGAATAATTTTGTTAAACTCAATCTGCCAACTTGTCACATCCTATTAAAAAAAGCTATATTTGCAGACGGAAAAATTCCTACTTTAGACGACCATGGAAAAGACAATTGAAGAAAGCAAACAAGGCGAAAGCTTGGTTTTAGAAAATAAAGCACAGAATTCAAAGAAATTATTTATTGAAAGTTATGGTTGCGCGATGAACTTTTCGGACAGTGAAGTCGTGGCTTCGATTTTATCAGAAAATAATTACAATACCACTACTATATTGGAAGAAGCGGATTTAGTATTAATAAATACGTGTTCCATCCGTGATAAGGCAGAACAAACCATTCGTAAACGTTTAGAAAAATACAATGCCGTAAAGCGTGATTTGAATCCAAAGATGAAAGTGGGCGTTCTCGGTTGTATGGCCGAACGTTTGAAAACCCAGTTTTTAGAAGAAGAAAAAATCGTAGACCTTGTTGTAGGTCCCGATGCGTATAAAGATTTACCAAATTTACTTCAGGAAGTAGAATCAGGTAATGACGCCATCAACGTAATTTTGTCGAAAGACGAAACTTACGGCGATATCTCTCCTGTTCGATTGAATACGAATGGAATTTCAGCTTTTGTTTCGATTACTCGTGGTTGTGATAATATGTGTACGTTCTGCGTAGTTCCATTTACGCGTGGACGCGAAAGAAGTCGCGAGCCAGAAAGTATTATGGCCGAAATCCAAAAACTTTGGAACACAGGTTATAAAGAAATCACACTTTTAGGTCAAAACGTAGATAGTTATTTATGGTATGGCGGCGGATTGAAAAAAGATTTTGGCAATGCTTCAGAATTTGCACAAGCAACTGCTGTCGATTTTGCACAACTTTTAGAAAATGTGGCAGTTACATTTCCTAAAATGCGTATTCGATTCTCAACGTCAAATCCGCAGGATATGCACGAACCGGTTTTGCATATTATTGCGAGATATCACAATATCTGTAAACACATTCATTTACCTGTTCAATCGGGAAGCGATCGAATTTTGAAAGCAATGAATCGTTTGCACACGCGTGAAGAATACTTCAACTTAATCAATAGAATTAGAGCAATAATTCCAAATTGCACAATCACTCAAGATATGATTGCAGGTTTCCCAACAGAAACCGAACAAGACCATCAAGACACAATGAGCTTAATGTCTCATGTAAAATATAGTTTTGGCTACATGTATTCTTATTCTGAACGACCAGGAACTATGGCGGGAAGAAAATTAGACGACGATGTTCCTGAACCAACAAAAGCAAGACGTTTACAAGAAATTGTGGATTTACAGCGCGAACACAGTGCTTTCAGAACACAAGAATTTTTAGGTCAAACGGTTGAAGTTCTAATTGAAAAAGAATCAAAACGTTCCGCTGACGAATGGGCGGGAAAAAACTCCCAAAGTATTATGGTTGTTTTCCCAAAAGAAAATTACAAAGCAGGTGAATTCGTAAATGTAACAATTACAGATTGCACCAGCGGAACTTTAAAAGGTGTTGCTGTAGGTTATTCGGAAATGAACTAAAATAAGTTAGCCACAGATTAAAAAGATTAAAAGGATTTTTTGTGAAATTTTATTTACATCATCTATGGAAAGTCATCATAAAGAAGAAGAAACTTATAAAATTATCGGACTCTGTATGGAAGTTCATAGAAATCTAGGGCCTGGATTATTAGAAATAATTTATAAAGATGCTTTGGAAATAGAATTCAAAGAAAACAATATACCTTTTGAAAGAGAGAAAGAATTTTTAGTTGAATATAAGGGCAAAATTTTACCTCATAAATTTAATGCAGACTTTGTAGTAAACGAAGACATAATATTAGAAGTTAAAGCGATAAAAGAATTTTCAAATGAGCATATTGCTCAAATTTTAAATTATATAAAGTTGTCGAATTCAGAAATTGGATTGTTAGTGAACTTTCAAACCAAATCTTTACAATACAAGAGATATGTAATGTAACTAAAAGGATTAAAAATAAATCTGTGAAAATCATTTTAATCTGTGGCAAAAAAATAAAATAAATGGAATCAGTTCAAGCTATAAAACAACGTTTTGAGATTATTGGAAACAATCCAAAGCTCAATCGTGCCATTGAAAAAGCAATTCAAGTTGCACCAACAGATATCTCGGTGTTAGTTGTTGGAGAAAGTGGTGTTGGAAAAGAAAGTATTCCAAAGATCATTCATTCGCTTTCACATAGAAAACACGGAAAATACATTGCAGTAAACTGTGGCGCAATTCCCGAAGGAACAATTGACAGTGAGCTTTTCGGACACGAAAAAGGCGCTTTTACAGGAGCAACTTCTACACGCGAAGGCTATTTTGAAGTAGCAAGTGGCGGCACAATTTTCTTGGACGAAGTCGGAGAATTACCGTTAACAACACAAGTTCGTTTGTTACGTGTTTTGGAAAATGGAGAATTTATCAAAGTGGGGTCTTCCCAAGTTCAAAAAACAGACGTGCGAATTGTGGCAGCGACCAACGTAAATATGTTTGAAGCGATTGAAAAAGGGAAATTCAGAGAAGATTTATATTATCGATTGAGTACTGTTGATATTCCACTTCCACCACTTCGTGACCGTAAGGAAGATATTCATTTGTTATTCAGAAAATTCTCATCTGATTTCGCACATAAATATAAAATGCCAGCCATTAAGTTGGACGACCAAGCGGTTCAATTGTTGTTGCAGTTTCGCTGGAGCGGAAATATTCGACAATTGCGAAACGTTGCGGAACAAATTTCGGTTCTAGAAACCACAAGAGACATTTCAATTGCGACCTTAAAATCCTATTTGCCATCAGAAGGAAGCAATTTACCGTCGGTTATTAAAGACAAAAAGAATGATTCTGATTTTGGTACCGAAAGAGAAATTCTTTACAAAGTCTTGTTTGACATGAAAAGTGACTTGAATGATTTGAAGAAACTGACCATGGAATTAATGGAAAGTGGCAATACAAATGTGCAAGAGAAAAATAAAAATCTGATTCAAAAGATCTACGGTTCAAACCAAGAGGAAAACGAAATTGATTTTGAAGATCAAAATGAATTATCGGTCATTCCGATGGCGAAAACTACTCAATCTGCTTCTAGTACTTTTACTGATTCTGAAGACAATTACCTTTTTGCCGAAACGGTTGAAGAGGAAGAAGTACTGAAATTAGAGCAGAAGGAGATTGAAATGATCAAAAAATCATTAGAGAAAAATAAAGGTAAACGGAAAGCTGCAGCAGATGAATTGGGAATTTCCGAAAGAACTTTATACAGAAAAATAAAACAATTTGATTTGTAGTATATTTGACTTTTTAAATAAAATGAAGAAATTAAAAAATAGTGCGTTCCTGTTTCTGATTGCAATCACTTTCAACAGCTGTTCCGTTTATAACTTTACGGGTACTGGAAAGATTGATGCCAAAACGTTTCAAGTAAATTATTTTCAAAATACTGCGGATTTAATTGAACCGGGAATTGATCGAACTTTTACTTTACGTTTGCAAGATTTAATTCAGAACCAGACCAACTTAAGTTTGACCAATTCAGGTGGCGATTTAGTGTACGAAGGCGAGATTACGGATTATCGAATTTCACCCATGACGGCAACTGCTGATCAACGTGCGGCTCAAAACCGATTGACGATTCGAATTAATGTTCGTTTTACCAATAAGAAAAAAGAGGAAGATAACTTTGAGAAAAGTTTTTCTTTTTTCAAAGATTTCCCCGGCACAAACTTGCCTGCTGGAGCACAGTTAAATACTGCTTTAGATGAAATTTTCGAACGAATTACGCAAGATGTTTTCAATGAATCATTAGCAAAATGGTAATCATCCACTATTAAAAAACGACCCTTTGAACACATACGAATTCACTTATTTACTAAACAAACCCAATGCGATCAAGGATAAGCATACAACTGGTTTGGAGGAAATCGTAAATGAATTTCCGTTTTTTCAAAGTGCTCGTGCATTGCTTTTAAAAGGTTTATACAATCAAGAAAGTTTTCAATACAATCCTGCATTACGAAAAACCGCCGCTTATACTACAGACCGAAGTGTACTTTTTGATTTCATCACAAGTGGCAATTTTGCACCCGTTCAAAAATTATTTATTGAGGAAAAGGAAGCTTTTATTAATGAAATAAAGGTAAATGATCTTGAAATTGTAACTGTAATTCCGGCAATAATTGACCACAAGGTGGAAACTTCCACTTTAGAACAATCAATTGTGAATTCAATTAAAGAAGCAGAGGAAGTCGAGTCAGTTTCAAATACTGAAGAAACGATAGCGATTATTTCTGAGAAATTAAATATCGGCAAACCGCTTGATTTTTCAAAAGAAGAAAAACATTCCTTCCAAGAATGGCTTCAATTAGCTAATTTTAATCCAATCGAAAGAGGAAAAACAGAAGTTGTCACAAACGCTGAACCGTTTTCTATCTCGTCTGATCCTGAGAAACAGAAAAAAACAGCATTAATTGATCGATTTATAAAAAATAATCCAAAGATATCTCCTATGAAGGAGTTGTCTAAAATAGCCCATATTCCTGAGCAAAATCAGGATCAATCGTATCTAATGACGGAAACCTTAGCGAAAGTTTATTTGGAACAGAAAAAATATCAAAAAGCAATTCAAGCATATGATATATTAATTTTGAAATATCCAGAAAAAAGTACTTTCTTTGCAGACCGAATTTCGGATATTAGAATTTTACAACAAAATAACAATTAATTAGATAATCATGTTTTCAATTTTTTTAGTACTAATAGTAATCGTTTGCTTTTTATTAATCGTAGTCATCATGGTTCAAAACCCTAAAGGTGGAGGTTTATCTTCAACATTAGGTGGTTCGCAACAAATGGGTGGTGTTCAAAAAACAACTGACTTTTTAGATAAAAGTACGTGGACACTTGGAATTCTTTTAATTGTATTGATTATGTTCTCAAGTTTGAGTTTTAATTCTGGAAATAGTGAAGTTAAAATTCTTGACAATAAACAAGTAGCTCCTGCGAAAACAGAAGTTCCTGCACCTGCAACTACAAATAATGCAACTCCAGCGGTAGAAGTTCCTGCTGAGTAATCATCACATACCTCCTATTAAAATGCCAGCTTGTCAAAGCTGGCATTTTTTTTAGGCAAAAGTGACAGTTTTAACCCATTGGCACAATTTCTGAAATACCTTCAATAACAAATTAATAATTAACACTAAATATAGTATTATGGCATTAAACATTAAACCTCTATCGGATCGCGTTGTGATTGAACCCGTTGCTGCTGAAACAAAAACTGCTTCTGGTATTTTTATTCCAGATACAGCAAAAGAAAAACCACAAAAAGGAACCGTTGTCGCTGTTGGAAATGGAACAAAGGACCACACAATGACCGTTAAAATTGGGGATACTGTTTTATACGGAAAATACGCTGGAACAGAATTAAAATTGGAAGGAACAGATTATTTGATTATGCGTGAGGATGATATTCTTGCAATAATTTAAGGCGCTTTAAGCATTACGCTATAAGCTTTAAGCAGCTAAACTGATCAGCAAAATTGGAATTCTAATTGGTGAAATATGAGAGATTTTAAAAAATATGAGATTTGGCAGATTAGTCATTCGTTTACTTTAGAAATTTATCGTATTACAAAATCTTTTCCAAAGGAAGAATTATATGGCTTAACGAGTCAAATTCGAAGATCTGCCGCTTCAACTCCAACAAATATTAGTGAAGGCTGTGGTAGAAGTAGTGATAAAGAATTTAATCAATTTCTAAATTTTGCATTAGGTTCAGCAAATGAAACAGAGTATTCCTTGATATTGTCGCGAGATTTAGGATATATCAGCATCGAAATTGCAGAGGATTATCTAAAAAAAATAAACACAATTAAGAGTAAAATCTATAAATTAAAACAGAAATTAATACCGCCAACGGCTTAAAGCGTAAAGCATAAAGCTAGTAGCATAATAAAAATTAAGATGGCAAAAGATATAAAATTTGATATTGAAGCACGTGACGGATTAAAACGTGGTGTTGACGCATTAGCAAATGCAGTAAAAGTAACTTTAGGACCTAAAGGTCGTAACGTAATTATTGGAAAATCATTTGGTGGACCAACAATCACTAAAGATGGAGTTACAGTTGCTAAAGAAATTGAATTGAGTAATCCATTAGAAAATATGGGAGCTCAAATGGTTAAAGAAGTGGCGTCAAAAACAAATGATTTAGCAGGAGACGGAACAACAACTGCTACCGTTTTAGCGCAAGCGATCGTAAAAGAAGGGTTGAAAAACGTAGCTGCAGGAGCAAATCCAATGGATTTAAAAAGAGGTATTGACAAAGCAGTTGAAGCAATTGTTAAGAACTTAGCTTCACAAGCACAAGTGGTTGGAAGTGACTCTGATAAAATCAAACAAATTGCTTCTATTTCTGCTAATAACGACGACGTTGTTGGTGAATTAATTGCAAGCGCTTTCGCAAAAGTTGGAAAAGAAGGTGTAATTACTGTTGAAGAAGCAAAAGGAACGGAAACGTATGTGGATGTTGTAGAAGGAATGCAATTTGACAGAGGATATCTTTCTCCATATTTTGTGACCAATCCTGAAAAGATGGAAACAGAATTAGAAAGTCCTTACATTTTATTGTACGACAAGAAAGTTTCTTCCTTAAAAGAATTGCTTCCTGTTTTAGAACCAGTAGCTCAATCTGGGAAACCATTATTGATTATCGCTGAAGATGTTGACGGTGAAGCATTATCTACTTTAGTAGTTAATAAATTACGTGGAGCGTTGAAAATCGCTGCTGTAAAAGCACCAGGTTTTGGAGACAGAAGAAAAGCAATGTTGGAAGACATCGCAATTTTAACGGGTGGAACTGTAATTTCTGAAGAAAGAGGTTACACATTAGAAAACACAACAATCGAAATGTTAGGTACTGCAAAAAGAGTAACTATCGATAAAGACAATACTACAATTGTAAGTGGTGCTGGTGAAGCGGACATGATCAAAAATCGTGTAAACCAAATCAAAGGTCAAATGGAAACGACGACTTCTGATTACGACAAAGAAAAATTGCAAGAACGTTTGGCTAAATTAGCTGGTGGTGTTGCGGTTCTTTACGTTGGTGCTGCTTCTGAAGTTGAAATGAAAGAGAAAAAAGACCGTGTAGACGATGCATTACATGCAACTCGTGCTGCTGTTGAAGAAGGAATTGTTGCTGGTGGAGGTGTTGCTTTATTGAGAGCAAAATCATCATTAAAAGACATTCAAACTTTAAATGCTGACGAAGCTACTGGCGTTCAAATTGTAGCTCGCGCGATCGAGTCTCCATTGAGAACGATTGTTGAAAATGCAGGTTTAGAAGGTTCTGTTGTAGTTGCGAAAGTAATGGAAGGCGAAGGAAACTACGGTTACAACGCTAAAACGGACGAATATGTTGACATGCTGTTGGCTGGAATTATCGATCCTAAGAAGGTTACACGTGTTGCGCTAGAAAATGCGGCATCTGTTTCAGGAATGATCTTAACAACTGAATGTGCATTGATTGATATTAAAGAAGAAAATGCCGGAGGCGGAATGCCAATGGGTGGCGGAATGCCAGGAATGATGTAAGATCGTTCTCATTGAAATATTAAAATCCGAAGTTCACGCTTCGGATTTTTTTGTACCCTATTTAGAAATTAAAGCGCATAAAAAAAGGCTGAATCTTCAGCCTTTTTATTTTTCTATATCTTATTGGATTTCCCCTTCTTCCGGTTTCGATTTCTTACTGAATTTTATAATCACAGGGACAATTGTAATTACAACAAGGATGATCACAATTAATTCGATGTGGTGTTTCAAGTCGATATCATATTTTTCCAAAAGAAACCCATGTAAATAATGACCTGCAAAAATCAAACTGAACGACCAAAGAATCGAACTGATTACGTTGTAGAGCATAAATTTCTTTTTTTCCATCATTACAATTCCCGCAACAATTGGAGCAAAAGTTCTAAAAATAGGCAAGAAACGAGCTAAAATAATCGCACGACCTCCGTGTTTTTCAAAGAAATCCTTAGATTGTACTAAATACTTTTTCTTAAACCAAAACGTATCTTGCTTGTTGTAAAGATAATATCCACTTTTTGATCCGAACCAATATCCTACCATATTCCCAACAATTCCTGCAACAGCAACCATAGAGGATAAAAGTATTACGTTCATCAAATCACTGTCTATGAACATAAAATTCTCAATTAACTCACGGCTGTAAATTCCTGCTAAGAAAAGCAAACTATCACCAGGAAGGAAAAAGCCAGCGAACAAACCTGTTTCTGCAAAAACGATAAAAAGTACCAGCCAAAGCCCTACTTTTATGCCACTAATACTAAATTCTATATAAAATAAAGGATCAATGAGATTCTTCCAATCAAATTCGTTCATTGTTTTTGTGTTAAATTGAGTGCGTGAAAGTAGTAATAATTTAGCTTAACGCCAATCTTATTCTGATAGTTTTAAGTTTTATTTAAGGAAGAAATCATGCATTTTCCTGTTGAAATTAATTCAAAAAAAACCGAGAAATTTCTCGGTTTAATAACTTACTCTCTATCGTACGAACAACATTCATGTAGTTTCCCATAATCAGCTTCGGTAGCTTTCACATGTTCTGTATCGTGTCCTGCTTTTGCAACTGCTTTCTCAATTTCACTAACAGCTGATTTTTGCTCATTTACGATTACAATTAATTCTTGATTTTCAGGCGTCCAAACCGCAGACTTTACGCCAGGAATGGAAAACGCCGCTTTTTCGATTCGCTTTTTACACATTTCGCAATTTCCCTTGACGGCAATTTCGCGCTTTGCATTCTTGTCTTTCTTTTCTTGTGCTTGTGTTGAGAATCCTATGAAGGAAACCAGAAGTACTAAAAGTATATTTTTCATTTCTATATTATTTTTAATCTTGAAATTTATTATTATTTAATTTTAAAACGCAAACCTGCATAAAACATTTGACCAAAAACAGGTGCATAAACTATTGAAGTATCAAAAGTAGTACCAAATGGATTTTCATTTCCTAAAATAGCGTTGTCTTGTTGGTAATTTCCTAAATTTTCTGCTCCAGCATACAATTCAAAAGTGGATGAAAAAGTGCGCGTTACTTGCGCATTCACTAGTGAAAATGAAGGCGAATATGCTGGCAAGCGATCGTCAACAGGATTTGTACTTGTGTTTGGTAATTTTTGTTCGCCTAACCAATTGTAGGTTACATCAAATTTCCACTGCCGTCCTTTATCTCCAATGTGTGTGGCGTAGGCCAAATTTGCAAAATAACGGTGTTTTGCCTGCAAAGGACGCTCTGAAGTTCCGCTGATGTACTCCGTTTGAACATCGTAAAATTTGTAAGCCGTTCTGAAGTCAAAATGTTTGGCCAGTTCAATATTAAATTCTACTTGCAAACTATTAGCAAATGATTTTCCGTTATAGAATAAGGCTTGTTGTGGACTTGCATACAAATCAACGATGGCTTGATTTTGGAAATCAGTTCTGTAAAAATCAACTGTTACGTCGGCAGTTTTATTGAACAAATTAAAACCTTGCATAAAACTCAAGCCATAATTCCATGCAATTTCTGCATCTAAACCATAGATTCTACCTTTCGTATTCAATACGTCGAAAATACGTGAACTCGCAAAAAGTTGCTGGTTTTCTGCGAAAATATTTGCAGAACGTTTTCCTCGACCTGCTGAAGCTCTCAAAACTCCTTTTTCCCATGGATTGTATCGAATGTGAATTCTAGGCGTCGCAAAAACGCCTAAACGATTATGCTGGTCTACACGAAATCCTGCTACTAAACTAAAATCATCGATATTATCATAGGTATATTCTAAAAAAGCTCCAACAGAAGTATCAATCCGATCGTAATTATCCGCAATGGAAGGAACTGCGAGATATTCGTTGTAGTCATCGTATGCGAAATTCAATCCTGTAGCAAAGCGGTGCTTGGTATTTCTAATAATGGAATTCAAAATCAAATTAGAATAATAACTTTTTTGTGTAATTTGATATTGATTCAAACCAAAGTAAGAATCTTGCTTATGACTCGTAAATGCATTTTGAAAACCGATACTTTGATACGGCATATTTGGAAATACATAACCTAATTTTGTCGAAACATCAATCCGTTCGGTGTTGATTTCAGAACCCCAAAAATTAGTAGTTCCCTTATCACGATCAGCATCAAAATCCACTTGACCCGTTTGCTTTTCATCGTTCATGTATCTAAAATTGATAAAACTCACCCACCCTTTTTCAGCGTTTGTATATTGCCATCTGTTCAGGACATTAATTTGCTTTGCCAATGGATTATCCATAAATCCGTCGTCATTTTTATCCATTTTCTCCACTCGAGCATTTCCGTGTACAAAAAGACTTGTACTCCATTTGTCCGATACTTTTTTATTGAAATGCGTATTGACTTCAAATCTAGAATCGGTCGAACCATATACATTCAGAAAAAACGGAATATCATTTACCGGCTTAATTAACTCGGTATTTATTTGACCCGAAATACTTTCATAACCGTTAACCACAGAACCTGCTCCTTTAGTAATCTGAATACTTTCCACCCAAGTTCCAGGTGTAAAAGTCAATCCATAGGCTTGAGAAGCACCACGAACAGACGGAATGTTTTCCTCCGTAATCATCAAGTATGGGCTTGTCAATCCCAACATTTTGATTTGTTTTGTTCCCGTTAAAGCATCTGAAAAATTGACATCAATTGAAGGATTTGTTTCAAAACTTTCCGCAAGATTACAACAAGCGGCTTTAAGTAATTCTTTACTCGTCATCGTTGACGTGTTCGTTACTTTACGGAATGATTTTTTTGTAGAATTTGAATTGGTTTTGATTTGAACTGTTTTCAAAGTGTCTTGGGCTGTTGCACCAAAAGAGAAAAGAAGCACTGCAAAGAGTGCAAAATATTTATGCATTTTGATTTATTTTAAAGTTTTAATAAAAGAATTCCATTACTTAAAATGGCGTATTTATCAACTTTAAAATTCAGGCGTAAAAAATGTATTGTTGGTACAATTTGAATAACGGCGGTGCATTTGGACTGCAATAGTATTCCGTTACATTTGTATTTGAAATTACTTTTTCTGCTTTCGCAAAAAGCAATTCGCTGGATTTGACGATTACAAATGGCGTGTCAATTTGAAACGAAAACGTCTTGATGATCACATCTTTGGTGTCTTTCTTCAAATCCACTACTTTGTTTTTACAACACGAATCCTTTTTAGTATCGTCCGTTTTGCAACAACAGTCTTTCTCAGTAACATCTGCTTTTTTTGTTTCGACAGTTGCAAATGGCGAGGAAATGGATGCGATTTTATCTCCACAATAATGCACATTGAATGCCAATCCAAAATTGGAAATCAAAAGCAAAATTGCTAAACACAAAGAGGTAAATTTCTTACTTCGCATGACGCAAATGTACTTAAAATAATATTTTTAAACGAGTTATGAATTTGATTTTTTTAAATCGTACTGTTGGAAGTAAAAACCGGGAATAAATAATAGTAAAAATATGGGTTGGATGATAAATCTTCTGATGTAAAACAAAAGCATCAATCGATCGCTAAAAACATGAATTGTCACAATAAATAATACGAGTAAAATTATAAAGAACACAACGTATAAAACAGCTGCTAATTTAAGAAACTCGTTGTTTTTAAAAAGAGCATGTATCATAAATAATGACAAAAGTGTATTTACAACATACCTGAAGAATAAATTTAAATACAGCTTCCACTCTACTAGTTCGGGAAGTGGTTGGTGCGAATATTTTCCTTTAAAGAAATTCAGAAAAGGATCGTAGAAGAGCATGTCTTCGTAATTTCGGACGAATGCAAGTCCAATTATTGCAACTACTACCAAAAATATTTGAAATCTATGTTTTAGCAATTTTTGCTTCATTGTTCGCAAATTTAGTTACCCAAATAATCCAGAGTAGAAATACCGTTCCATAAATAATTAGTGGAAAAATAACGCCGTGTAAAATATGTTTGTACTCCGGATATTTTAAAATTCCGATTGTCAAGAACGCAATTCGCAAAATATTCAATAGGTGAATAATAAGAATACCTGCGAGAATAAAACCGGTAGTTTTTAAAAATCCTTTGCTAAATGCTAAAATAAATGCAACGAATAATATCATGACACTTATCGCATTGCAACCTTCAACAATTCGTACCACACCAACAGATTCAACACGTACCACAACGGAAGGATCGCTAACATGAGGCGCTAAATCAACTTTGTAATTGAATCCATTTAATACTGTTTTTGTCTGTCTTGCCACAAGTTCTGTGAATCCATCTACTTCGAAATTTTGTGTGTCAAATTGATTCAAATAACTTTGATAAATCACAATCAAAACCAAATACGATGCTAGAAAAACGCCGAGAAATTGTAGAAATGGTCGGTATTTTAAAAAATATTCTTTCAAATTCTATTTTTAACAAATTTATATAATTTTTCAAAGCTACAAATAAATACTTTTGTATAAAAAACAGCATCATGACATTTGAAGAATTAAAACCGAAAGTACAAGATATTTTAAGCAAAGCGGGCGTTTTAAGAGAAGAGCGCTTGGTTCAAATTTGCCATTTATTGAAAGACAACATTGATTATTACGACTGGGTTGGCTTTTACTTTAGAAACGGCGACAAAGAGGAATTGATTTTAGGACCTTACGTTGGCGAATCTACGGATCACACCGTAATTCCTTTTGGAAAGGGAATTTGCGGTCAAGTAGCCGTTTCAAATCAAAACTTTGTAGTTCCAGACGTTCAAGCACAAGACAATTATATTGCTTGTAGTATTTCTGTAAAATCTGAAATTGTAGTTCCTCTATTTGTCAATGGCGAGAATATTGGTCAAATTGATATTGACTCAAGCGTAAGAGATCCTTTTACCGAAGCAGATGAACGCTTTTTAGAATTTGTGAATGCAGAAATCGCAAAGACTTTTTAAATAGGAAAACACCACGGAAAAAGATTAAAAAATAGAACAATTTGCCAAAACTGCATTTGAGTTTTCGTTTTATGGTTGTAATTAAATTAAATCTATTTGACATAATTAATTCCATACATTACTCATACACTATCCATACTTGTGGCATACCTCTGCCATACACTAGTGTACTATTAAATTAATTGTAAGTAAAAAGATCGTGTGGGCAAAAATTGGTAGTTAAAAAATTCAGACATAAAGAGTGATTTATCATGGATTCGAAAACATCTGTTATTAATTTTACCGAATAGCATTATTTAAATAAAAAAATGTCTTACTTTTGCACGCAAATACGATAAACGTATCTACATAATAATCATTAAATAATATTAGCATGTACTTAACTAAAGAAGTTAAAGCAGAAATCTTCGCTAAACACGGAGGAACAGCAGCAAATACTGGTAAATCTGAAGGACAAATCGCTTTGTTTACATTTAGAATTAACCACTTAACTGAACACTTGAAAAAAAATCGCCACGATTACAATACAGAGCGTTCATTAGTAATGCTGGTAGGTAAAAGAAGAAGTTTGTTGGATTACTTGAAAAAATCAGAAATCAACAGATATCGTGAAATTATCAAAGAATTGGGTATTAGAAAATAATCAATACGGAAAAGAGGTGCACACGCGCCTCTTTTTTTATTTAAGAATTTTGATTTTAGAATGCAGAATTCTTGCGCATTAGCAATTGAAAATAATTTTTGAAATTGCATTTAAAGTTTAAAAAAAGTTTGGTTTTTCATTGGGTTTTAGAGCAATAACTACGCAACAACAACACAACTAAAACCCATGTTTAATCAATAAGAGAATAATTATGATTCCACAATTATTTGTAGAAAGCATCGATTTAGGTGATGGAAGAAGCATCACAATCGAGACAGGACGTTTAGCTAAACAAGCTGACGGTTCTGTAGTAGTAAGAATTGGAAAAACTGTGATTTTAGGTACAGTTGTTTCCTCAAGAAAAGCAAGTCCTGGTATCGACTTTTTACCTTTAACGGTAGATTACAGAGAGAAATTTGCAGCAGCAGGTCGTTTTCCTGGTGGTTTCTTCAAAAGAGAAGCGCGTCCAAGTGATAACGAAGTATTAACCATGCGATTAGTTGACCGTGTTTTACGTCCACTTTTCCCATCTGATTATCATGCAGAAGTGCAAGTTATGATTCAGTTAATGTCTCATGATGATGAAGTGATGCCAGATGCATTAGCAGGTTTAGCCGCTTCAGCAGCGCTTGCTTTGTCTGACATTCCTTTTGAAACTTTGATTTCTGAAGCTAGAGTTGGAAGAATTGACGGAAAATTCATAATCAACCCATCTCGTGCACAATTAGAAGAATCGGACATCGACATGATGATTGGAGCTTCTATGGATTCTATCGCAATGGTAGAAGGTGAAATGAAAGAAATTTCAGAAGCTGAAATGTTAGAAGCAATTAAGTTTGCTCACGAACACATCAAAAATCAAATTTCTGCTCAATTGCGTTTGCAAGCTGCTTTTGGTAAAAAAGAAGTTCGTACGTATGAAGGCGAAAGAGAAGATGAAGCAATTTATGAAAAAGTAAAAGCAGCATCTTATGATAAAATTTACGCAATTGCATCTAAAGGTTCGGCGAAACACGAACGTTCGGCTTCATTTGACGAAGTAAAAGAAGAAGTAAAAGCATTATTTACTGAAGAAGAATTGGCTGCAGATGGAGATTTAGTTTCTAAATATTTCAAGAAAGTCAATAAAGAAGCGGTTCGTAATGTTACTTTAGATTTAGGAACTCGACTAGACGGAAGAAAAACTACGGAAATCAGAGATATCTGGTGTGAAGTAGATTATTTACCATCGGTTCACGGTTCGGCTTTGTTTACACGTGGAGAAACTCAAGCTTTGGCAACAGCTACTTTAGGAACTTCTAGAGAAGCAAACCAAATTGATTCACCATCTCAACAAGGAGAAGAAAAATTCTATTTGCACTATAATTTCCCACCATTTTCTACAGGAGAAGCGCGTCCATTGAGAGGAACTTCAAGAAGAGAAGTTGGTCACGGAAACTTGGCACAAAGAGCCTTGAAAAATATGATTCCTGCTGATTGTCCTTATACCATTCGTGTTGTTTCTGAAGTATTAGAATCTAACGGTTCATCTTCAATGGCAACAGTTTGTGCTGGTACATTATCATTAATGGATGCTGGAATTCAATTGATTCGTCCCGTTTCTGGAATTGCAATGGGATTGATTTCTGACGGAGATCGTTTTGCTGTATTATCTGATATTTTAGGTGATGAAGATCACTTGGGAGATATGGATTTCAAAGTAACGGGAACTTCTGAAGGAATTACAGCGTGTCAAATGGACATCAAAATTGACGGATTGAAATACGAAATCATGGAGCAAGCTTTGGCTCAAGCTCGTGATGGACGTTTACATATTCTTGAAAAATTGGTTGCAACTTTGGCTCAGCCAAGAGAAGATGTGAAAGCACATTCTCCAAAAATCATTACAAGAAGAATTCCAAATGCATTCATTGGAGCTTTGATCGGACCTGGTGGAAAAGTGATTCAAGAATTACAAAAAGCTAGTGGAACTACAATTGTAATTAATGAAGATCCAATTACTGAAGAAGGAATTATTGAAATTTTAGGAACTGATCCTGCTGGAATTGAAGCGGTATTGGCTAAAATACAATCCATCACTTTCAAGCCTCAAATGAATGAGTCTTATGATGTGAAAGTAATAAAAATGTTGGATTTTGGTGCGGTAGTTGAATACCTTGCAGCTCCAGGAAATGAAGTTTTATTACACGTATCTGAGTTGGCTTGGGAACGTACGGAAAATGTTTCTGACGTAGTGAACATGGGAGATTTATTCCAAGTGAAGTACATGGGAATGGATCCTAAAACTAGAAAAGAAAAAGTTTCTAGAAAAGCGTTAATGCCAAGACCTCCGAGAGACGAAAATGCTCCAAGAGAAGAAAGAGCGCCTCGTCCAGAACGACGTGACGACAGAAGATAAGATTACAACTTTATAAAAGGTTTAATTCAATTAAAACCCCATTTCATTTATTTGAAATGGGGTTTTTAAGTTTATATAAACTTTCTAATAATTATATAATCATTTGATAGCAGTACGTCTAAAAATTCCAACTTCCCGACACTCCAAAATTTAGTGATGATCCTCCAAAGTTTTTCTCAATCTTCGAATTAAATAGTTCATAAGGTGCATATTGATAATTGAAATGCACTCCAAATCCATGATACATGATCTTAATTCCTTGCGAAACTGCGATTGTGTGAATGGAAGGTTTCAAGTCGATATCTTTATAAGTTTCCGTTTGTGGTTTTTGGTAATATAAATATTTCCAACCAATTCCAGCATTTGATTCAATATGCAGATTTTCATTCTTAGATTGATACAAAAATCTTGTGTATCTCAAACCAAGTAGAAAAGAAGTTTTCGTCCCGTCTAAGACTATTTTTTGATTTTCGAACCTGTAATCTAAAGTGCTTCCTTTTACAATAGCTCCAATTTCAACACCAAAATCGATGAATTGTAGGCGTGCGATTTTCGTTCTCATATAGAAAGCCGAATTTATTGCGCTTTCATATTTATCTGACAATTGTCCTAAAGGCTTTCCGTAACTAACTTCTACAATGTTTCTTTTGTACAAATCGATTTTCGGAAAAGTGATTGTGTCTTGTGCATTCATCTTAAATGCAAATAAGACTAGAATTACTACTTTATTCATTTTTAATAAGTTTAAATTTAAAATCTAATTGTGAAGCACCTCCACCGCCGAAAATCAAAAACATACCTTGATTTTCACTTTTATTTTCGAAAACGATTTCATTCTCGTTTGGAAAATTAATTTCGAACTTTTCTATCTCTTTCGAAATGAAAAGTATTGGAAATGAAACCGTTTTATAATACGTATAGAAAACGAAACGCTTTTTATGGAGCTTACCGTAAAATTTCAAAACGTATTGTTTCTTATTGATGTCTTCAAAGCTTAGAAACAGTTCCGTTTTATTTATCCTAATCTGAATAGCTTTAGAGTAATCAATATTCTCGACTGCTGTAAATTCCTTCATCAAACTTCTCGTAAATATCTTGCCGTCATATTGTGCAGAAAGCGTATCTAACTTGTCGTAAAAACTTCCCGAGAAATCTTTCGAAATAGAGATGTAATCATCCTTATTAATTTGGTTATGAACACTACAAGAACTGAAGAAGAGCACAAAAATAAACGGGCAACTTTTTCTAATTAGCCAAATGAAGATTGACCTAAAATCATTAATTACTGTTTTCATAATTTTTAATTTGATCAATCAAAATTCAATTATAAATCGCAAACAACATTGTGCTAAATAATTAATTGTATATTCGTTTTTGCGAAAATCACAAACGTATGAATTATCAAGACCTACTATTGACTCAAATTAGAAAGCAAATCACAGCGGCTACTTCAATAAACGATATTATTGCTACGGTTTTGAATGTTAGTTATGACGCTGCACATCGCAGAGTTTCGGGAAAAAGTAAATTCTCAATTGATGAAACATTACAGTTAGCAAATCACTTTAATATATCATTAGATAACTTATACCTGAAAGAGGAAAAGATCATTGTTCAGAAAACAGTTGAAATCTCGACTTTAAAAGACATGCTGCAGTATTTTAAAAATTCAGCGGAACAAATAAGTAATTTAACGAAAAACAAAAAGTCTACTTTATATTATTCGGCGAAAGATATTCCCTTATTTTATTTTATGGATAGTACCATTTTGTCAAAATTTAAGGCTTACGTTTGGCTCAATCTTTTGAATTCTAGCATGACGAAAGTACGTTTTGAGCAATTTATAATTGACGAATCTTTTTTAGCATACATGCAAAAACTGAAGGTGATTTATGAAGAAGTTGAAGTTAGAGAAATTTGGAACGACACGACTATCAATAGTAGTTTGCAACAGATTCTTTATTTCTACGAAGCAGGAATGCTTGACTTGGAAAGCGCGAATGCGTTATGCGAAGATTTGAATAGAATTATTAATTTGGTACAACAAAAGTGCAACAATAAGAATGAAAATTTCTCTATCTACTACAACGAATTGATTTTGCTCAACAACAATATGCTTATTGAAACTGATGAAAAACTGACGATGTTTGTTCCTTATACTTTATTGGGGTATTTTATTACTGATAATGAAACGGCGTGTAAAAATGTACACCAATTTTTCATACAACAAATCAACAATTCGCAACCACTGAACCAATCTGGAATTAAAGAGCAAAGCTTATTTTTTAATCGCTCTCGTAGAAAAATAGCGTACTATAAAGAAAAACTAAATAATGAAGTCGATTTGCTGTTTTAGAAATAGTGCTTTAAAACAGCAAATTTATTAAAGGAAGTAAAGCCAAAAATACATTTCATTCCTTTATTGTTGACTTTTAAAGTTATTCATGCTTTTTAACGTAATTTTTATGTTTCTTTACACCCTAAGTTAACAATCTACAAATCAACGTCATGAAAAAAATATTTTATTTTTTATTCGTATTAAGTCTCACTTCAATCGCAGTTTCTTGTAGTTCTGATGATGCGCTACCAAATGAAGCCGAGAACCCTGAAAATCCTGAGGTTCCAGGTAATACGAACCTTTATAAACTTGTTGTCAAAAATTTTACCGTTAGCACAAATGCAATTTTTGATTCTACAACGTATCAATTAGAAAATTCAAAAATTAAAAGCACACAACGAATCGTTGTCGCGACTGGAGTAATAACAAGCACGCAATATTCTTACACGAATGACAAAATCTCAAGTATAGTAGCTTCTGAAAGTGGTGTTATTAGAAGTAAGCAGTTTTTCGCTTACCAAAACAACAAACTTTCTGAATTCAAAACAGAGACTTACAATTTAAATAATGCATTGACTGAAATCAGCAAACACACTTTTGTTCAAACTGGTGATACCATTTATTCAGAGTGGAAGAAAAGTACTGACGGTACTAATTATACAGTACATAGTACTTCAAAATTAAAATTAGAAAATGGAAATACCGTTTTCTATGAAGGAAACTTTGGGTCAGATGTAAGTAGAATTATCATGCAGTTTGACTCAAATGGAAATCCATTGACCGAAAAATATTTTAACAAGCAGCAAGGAGAAAATGAATTTTTACCAACGGGCGAAAGCACTATAACGTACGACGCTGCTATTAATACTTTCGGTAAAATAATGGAAGCTACTTATGGAAGAGAAGTTACCATGTATTTATCTCATCTAGAGAGTAATGCTGTTAATTTATTTAGAGTGAAAAAGTTTGCTCGAAATACTATAAAGACATTTCAATCTGATTCTGCGGTTTACGGTTTCGAAATTAACAATACAATCAACGCTGAAAATTTCGCAAAAAAAATTGAATATTTATTTTTCTTAGATACCGAATTATTAACTAAGTTTGAACAGGAATTCTATTTTAATTGATCGTAAGTCAATTATTTTTGAGTAATAAAGCTGAAGTGCTATAGTGTTCAGCATACATTGTATTCGCAGATTTAAACCTCATTCTAATTTCCTGAATGCGGTTTTATGTTTTAATTATAACTCTTTTAAACATAATGCGCTATCTTACTAATTCGTTAAAAAGCGAAATTATAACTCAAATAGAAATTATGAAATATCAAGTTAGCATCAATAATATAAGCAATGTAGACGATTTAGAAAATTACTGGACCGTGGAAGATTACGTAAATCTTTTAGCGCAATTTGATTATCCGGATGCGAAGAGCACAGATTTGACAGAATTACAAGAATTACTTTCTATGGCTGTAAGTGATTTTGAGCCTAATGAAGCTGCCTCCAAAGTGCTGACTTATAAATTAAGTGAACAATTGAACGAAGGGCAAATTGACCAATTATCAAATGAGATGTTGATTGATAAAATTTGTGAGGAATATCCTGACATTACGTTACATTCCACTTTATATCAAATCAACCAATTGTTGTATAAAGCCTATAATGGAAAATTTCTGAATGCAAAAGCAAGCATTATCAGTTGTACGATTACTCCTGAAAATTCAGATAATTTAGAGCCGCTTTCTAAAGCAACTATCTTGAAAGTTTTATATGCTGGCTTTTCGCCAAGAAATGTCGTCAAAAGACTTTTTAATGAGCAATTGACCTCTGATGCAGCGTTTGAAGAAGCAGAAGCGATACTTTGGGATTTAAAAACGGATGATCATATAAATTATGAAATCACAACATCTGAATATTGGTTGGATAGAGAAGATTTTGCCGCAACGTCGTTTTCTTCTGACGTACATTTATAGAAGCTCTTCAAAGTAGCCCTTTTTTTTCTACGGTAGAATTTGTTTTAAAGAAACTATTTCAATTAAAATCCCATTTCATTACCTTGAAATGGGGTTTTACATTTAATGTGCTTTATTAAAATAATCCTTCTACTGATAAATAACGTTCACCCGTATCGTAATTAAAAGTCAAAACGACTGCTTCTTGCGGAATTTCTTTCAACTTCTTAGCTACAGCTGCAAGTGAAGATCCCGTAGAAACGCCGGCTAGAATTCCTTCTTTTCGGGCTATTTGTCTCGTAAATTCGTAAGCTTCTTCTTTACTTACTTGAATCACTTCATCAATTGCGTTTGCGTGATAATTTTCCGGCACAAAACCTGCTCCAATTCCTTGCAAAGCATGTGGGCCAGGTTTTCCTCCGCTCAAAACAGGCGATAATTCTGGTTCCACAGCAATGACTTTTAAATTTGGAAACTTGTCTTTCAACGCTTCCGCAACACCCGTAATATGGCCTCCGGTTCCTACTCCTGTAATAATATAATCCAATCCCTCTGGAAAATCATTTGCGATTTCTACGGCTGTAGTCGTTTTGTGAATTTCAACATTTGCTGGGTTGTCAAATTGTTTTGGCGACCAACCATTCGGTGTTTCTACAACCAATTCAGCAGCGCGTTCAATGGCACCTTTCATTCCTTTTTCTTTGGGCGTCAGTTCGAATTCTGCTCCGTAGATTTCCATTAATTTCCTACGTTCCACACTCATTGATTCAGGCATTACCAAAATTACTTTATAGCCTTTTACAGCCGCTACCAATGCCAATCCAATTCCTGTATTTCCAGAAGTCGGCTCAATAATTACGCTGTTCGGATTTAAAATTCCATTTCTTTCTGCATCTTCAATCATCGCTAATGCAATTCGGTCTTTGATGCTGTTTCCCGGATTGTTTCGTTCCAATTTGATATAAACATTTCTGTTTTCAAATAATCGTTCTAATTTAACGACGGGTGTATTTCCAATTGTTGCTAAAATGTTGTTTGCTTTCATATTGCAGTTTTTAATATTATATAGTAAAATTTATTGCTTCAGGAAATTGTTCCTTGCTTTTTATAGTGACTTGACTTTTATGATACACCAAGGATTCGGGCGGAATAGAGTTAGTAAGCCAAACATTCCCGCCAATAACGGCATTCTTGCCTATTACTGTTTTCCCTCCAAGAATCGTAGCATTTGCATAGACAGTTACATTATCTTCAATAGTTGGATGCCGTTTTTCCTCTGCGGCTTCTTTGGTCACAGTTAACGCTCCTAAAGTAACCCCTTGATAAATTTTGACATGTTTGCCAATAATTGCTGTTTCACCAATTACAATTCCGGTTCCGTGGTCAATTAAGAAATGTTCGCCAATGGTTGCTGCTGGATGTATGTCAATTCCCGTTTTACTGTGTGCGTGTTCGGCAATTAATCGGGCTAGAATTCTAGCATTTTCGTTCCATAAAATATACGCAATTCTATGAACCGTTATGGCAAAGAATCCTGGATACGCAATCAAGACTTCGTTTTTAGATTTTGCTGCTGGATCAAATTCAAAAATGGCATTTAGGTCGTCCAGCAAAACGTGGTGCAACTTTTCACAATTGGCAAAAAACTCGGTTGTAATTCTAGTAGCTTCTTCTTTTGAAAATTGTTCCGCTTCCAATAATTGAATCAAAAGCAATGTCAATTCTACTTCCTTTTCGGCAAAAAATTGATAATCGATGTATTCCTTCTGGGTACAAAACAACCATTCAGTCATTTCGTTGATCCAATATTTTATTTTCTTTTTACTGAAAAACAACTTCTTTTCAAGAAAATTGGATTGGTATATTTGTTTGTTTTCCGATTTCATAACATGATGTTTCTTTTATAGTTTAAATAAAAAACTCCCCAATAATGGAGAGTTTCGTGTGTATTGATATATTTCAAAATACTTTATAGCACAAAACCCTCTGATTTAGAGCTAGTGCAACAATGTGTTTGGATCGCTTTTGTACTGGACATTTTTTTATTTATTGTACAAATTTCAGAATTAATCGATGCGTATCCAAATTAGTAGGGAGTACTTTAACTGTTGTTGGATTGCCGAAATTTTTCTAAATAGAAGAAACTTTTTGCTGAATAATCACTTCTGAAGATATGGTAAAACTAGAAACTCTTTATCAAGCGAATATTTTAAAAGTTTTATATGCTGGGTTTTCGCCAAGAAATGTCATCAAAAGACTTTTTAATGAACAGTTGACCTCTGACGCAGCGTTTGAAGAAGCGGAAGCTATACTTTGGGATTTGAAAACGGATGATAATATAAATTATGAAATCGTAACTTCTAAATATTGGTTGGATAGAGAAGATTTTGCTGCTACGTCATTTTCTTCTGAAGTAAGTTTATAATTAAAACCCTTCAAGGATTGAGTTCGGATGGATTTTAGAGGAGCTGAAACATTTGGATAAGTCTTATGAATATAAAGAAGCCGAAACTTCTGGATGTTCACTTTTGCGTTAGGGATAGCAGTGGAAATCCTTCTTATTTTTTCTTTAAAAATAAAAAGATTGCAGCGAATAGCCCGCCGATTGTACTGATCTTTCATCAGGACAAGCGGAACGCCCAAATCATAATTACCTGATTTCAAATAGTCTATGATTTTAAAAAAATTATTTTTAAATTATTGTAACTTATTTGCAACTCATCACGTATAACTAAAGGTATCCATACTAAAGGATATTTTGAAATTAAATGAGACAGCTTAAAATCACCAAGCAGGTTACGAATCGTGAAACTGCATCGTTAGATAAATACCTTCAAGAAATTGGTAAAGTAGATTTGATTACCGCGGATGAAGAGGTAGAATTGGCACAGAAAATTAAAGCCGGTGACCAAAAAGCTTTAGAGAAATTGACGAAAGCGAATTTACGTTTCGTTGTTTCGGTTGCAAAACAGTACCAAAACCAAGGTTTGACGCTTCCCGATTTGATTAACGAAGGTAATTTAGGTTTGATTAAAGCGGCTCAACGTTTTGATGAAACACGTGGATTTAAATTTATATCATACGCAGTTTGGTGGATTCGTCAGTCGATTTTGCAAGCTTTGGCTGAACAATCTCGTATCGTTCGTTTGCCTTTGAACAAAATTGGTTCGATTAATAAAATCAACAAAATGTATGCCTTGTTAGAGCAATCTAACGAACGTCCGCCTTCTGCTGAAGAGATTGCAAAGGAATTGGACATGACGGTAAATGATGTAAAAGAGTCTATGAAAAACTCTGGTCGTCACTTGTCAATGGATGCTCCTTTAGTTGAAGGAGAAGATTCTAACTTGTACGACGTTTTGCGTTCAGGTGAGTCGCCAAATCCAGATAGAGAATTAATTCACGAATCTTTGCGTACTGAAATTGAGCGTTCATTGGAAACTTTGACGCCAAGAGAAGCTGACGTTGTGCGTTTATATTTTGGTTTAGGTGACCAACATCCGATGACTTTAGAGGAAATTGGTGAAACTTTTGACTTAACTCGTGAAAGAGTACGTCAGATTAAAGAAAAAGCAATTCGCAGATTAAAACATACAAGTAGAAGTAAGATTTTGAAAACGTATTTAGGATAGGGAAAGTTGTAGGTTGTAAGTTGTAGGTTGCACTCGTAACTTTAGACTTTAAACCTTAAACTTTTTAAATAGTAAACAACAGTCTGATTAACTGTTCGTTTTTTGATTGATGATTGAAACCTCGGCTGATTACCGAGGTTTTTTTTTGCAGGGCAAAAAAACCTTCGGTCAGTTCGAGCAAAGCTCTCGGGTTTAACTAAGTTCTGTTTTACTTTCAGTGTCGAGTCCGAGGTTTTTGCGTAGTTAGCAAAACCCTTTCTGCTCGATAAAAGATTTGGTCTTCATTTGGTTTATTTTCCAATAATCTATTTCTTTAAAATTTAAGTTAATAATTATTTCTCGCAAAGACGCCAAGTCGCAAAGAGATACTTTTAAAATTTGCGTCTCTGCGACTTTGAGAGACTTTTTAAAAAATGTTGATTTAAAAAGTTGTAAAAAAATCGGTCAGATTAATTTGGTTCTAAATATATATTTACCTTTGCAACTACAACTAATTCTGAAATAAATTCAGAATAAACAACACAACACACAATGAAGAATACACTTATAGCTCCATCGGTTTTGGCAGCTGATTTTGGAAACTTGCAACGCGATTTGGAAATGATTAACAATAGTGAGGCCGACTGGTTTCATATTGACATTATGGACGGCGTTTTTGTTCCGAATATTTCTTACGGAATGCCGGTTTTAGACGTGATTAACAAGCATGCAAAAAAAACAATTGACGTTCACTTGATGATTGTCGATCCAGATCGATACATTAAAACGTTTGCTGACTTAGGAGCGAATATTTTGAGTGTTCATTATGAAGCTTGTACCCATTTACACCGAACTTTACAAGCGATAAAAGCGGAAGGCATGAAAGCTGGAGTTGCGATTAATCCGCATACGAACGTGAGTTTGCTGGAAGATGTGATTAACGACATCGACTTGGTTTGCGTAATGAGTGTGAATCCTGGTTTTGGCGGACAATCTTTTATTGAAAACACGTACAAAAAAGTCAGACAACTTAAAGAATTGATTGAACGAAACGGTGCTTCGACACTAATTGAAGTCGACGGTGGTGTTACGGATAAAAATGCGAAACAATTACAAGAAGCGGGTGCTGATGTTTTAGTTGCGGGAAGTTTTGTGTTTAAAGCGGAGAATCCTACACAGACGATTGCTAATTTGAAGCAATTATTGAAATAAAGTTTATCATTAGCCTTTCTTCGGAAAGGCTTTTTTAATTTTGAAAGTTTATCATTCGCTTCACGTGTACAAATAATTCGGGATAAATCCGGTTGAATTCTTCAGGTGTTTCAAAAAAGTGCTCCAACAAAACAGCTAGAAATTCAAACTGATTTTCAAAAGCATAATCTCTGAAATAATCGTCGTCAAGCATTTTTTGACGAAATTCGGCATTTTCTAAATATTCCAAAATTGCATTAAATTCATCTATGAAAATCACATCGCTTGAATAGTATCTCTTTCTAGATGCAATGTGCAAAGCATGCGTAAATTCATGTAAACCCAAATTAATATTATTGTTCGTAATCTGATGACCGGATAAAAAGTCTTCCCAAGAAAACACAACGGCCTTCAATTTGGGATTAAATTCACCTTTGTGGTATTGCTCATTAACTGTAGAGTAATAAACACTTGGATAGATGATTATTTTATCGAAAACAGTTGTCAAATATTGCCTCATTCCAAAAGTAAGCATCACGTACGTTCCCGCAACAATCATTTTTACTTCCTCATTTTCGATAGAAATTCCATTGCCAACAAATTGATAGCGATTCAAAAAAGCGCTGACACGATGTTCAAAATACGCTTTTCTTTTCTCGCACAATCGCGAATAGAACGCAAATTCTCTTTTTAAAACCGACTGCTGTATTGAAGTTAACTTTCGAGGAAAAGGGTAATAATGAATATAGATTGGTTTTTTGAAAAGTAGCATGTAAATAGGTTCTGCTACCAACTTAAATAGTATCAATATCGTTAATACAATAAAGACAATGCCTAAACCAATCATTACGAATTCAAATAGTTCCAAATCAATTCTTTTTAGGCATTAAAAAAGGGACAAAATGTCCCTTAAAAATTGTGACCCCGACTGGTTTAAAACATATAGCGGAATCATGAGTATTTTCAAGAGTTAAAGAGATGATAAATATCTTGGGGGTAATTGTAGGGGTAATTACCGTAAAATTCTAACATTTGATTTTAACCATTTAATTAGTATAATAATCTGTATTTATGAACTTTCACATCCGAGAATTATTTAATCTAACTTTTTTCAAAGATGCGACAATTGATTTTATTATTTCTACAATTCTAAAAATGTTTAATAACATTAAGTCTTGTATGCAGCTTAATTTGATTGCTTTGGTAAACTTATTAGGAAATAGAAAAACAGTTGCTTAAATGTCTTGTTTTATGACTACATCTTCTTTCTATCTGATTTAAGAAAGGAAGCTTAAAAATATTTAATAATTTTAATTAAAGGCTTCATTTAAAGTTAAGTTTTTTCTAGACTTATATATTCGTAAATAATAAATAACTTCCTTAATTTTTTTTTACACGTGTAGAGTTCATATAATTTTTGCATCTAACTATTGAACTTGTTCTACTTGTGTTCTACGCGTATTAAACAACTCGTACCAATGTGTTCGACGGAAAATTTTTTCTATAAGAGGTGAACCTCTTATATATTCTCTCATATTTGCTTATTTAGCTATATATTACCCTTATTACTACTACCTTTAAAATACCTAGCTTTTTTAGATACTAATTTATTGAAATTTGGAATAGTTTGACTTCCTTTTAATGAATCAAACATCATTGTATTTTGCGTAAGTCTTTTTCGAACTTTTGCCTTTTGACTATAATTCTTATTATAAAACTCATCTAATAAAAATTTAAATTGAGATGCATTCATTTCTTTCATGCCTAAATAATTGATAAAATTATCCAAAGGAATTTTTTTTGTTATTAAGGCAAGCATAACAGGTGGTGATAAAAATTCAACAAACTTTATCTTGAACATTTCTTTTTCCCAATATTCTGCGACTTCATTCCAGTTTAAAATTAAATCACCAAGTGTTCCTGTCTTAAGTTTTGAAAATTGAACTCCACTAACTTTTTCAATTTTTATTTCACATCTTCCAAAAAAATATCTATCCGACAATTTTTCTAAAATTTTTTTACTGAAATTATTTTTGTCAAACATTTCTTGTAGTTTGTCATAGATAGATATTTTTCTATTTACTCCCTCTAACCTTATTGTTTGATTGTTATTTAAAGATGAAATTCCTTTTAAATCTTCATGGTCAAATATTGAAAGTAAAATAGTTTTATCTTCTGATCTGAATTTTAAATTTGCGCCAATTTCCAAATAAAAGATTTTAGCATTCAATATTTCAATAAAATTAATCTTTAGCAATTGCGAAATTAAGTCCAAGCAATTTATAAAGTCATTTAAATTAAAATCCTTCATTGAGTTTTTGCCATAATACCATTTTCTCAAACTATTTTCTATAACGATTCTACTATTTAACTCACTTAATACTATACCAATTTCGAGTGAGGGAATGGAGCGAACTTTATAATTGTCAATATCGCTTACATCATCCTTAAATAAATATAACCGGAAAGTAGTTGCAGTAGGAAAAATGTGTTTTATAAAACCTTGTACATTCTTATGTTTTTCCAAAAAATCAAAATCATACTTTTCTTTTAGTTGAACTGAAAATCTTAAATTATCTACCATTTTTAATTTTTTTAAATTTTTCTAAATCTGATTTTCTGAAAAGTCTCTTACAGCCCTTTCCATTAGAGCTATAGGGTAAACCCTCTCTCACATAACGTTCAATGGTACTTTTGCTAAATTTATATGTTTTGCAAACTTCTTCTAGAGTGAGTAATTCATTCCTTGATTCCATAAGAAAAAGTTCGTTTTGAATTTCTAATTTTACAGTATCTGAAATAAGTTGTTTAAGTTCGTTTTGTAGCATTAGCATCGACAACTTCATTAATTTTTGAGATTGATTTTCTTTGTTAATCATTAGATATGTTTTTATGTTATATCTATCTAATAGCACAAACTCATTTTTTTTTGAAACGAAATAGTGTTAAATTTTTGCTAATTTTTATAAACACTTGTTTTATATAGTGTTATATGATGTTTTTAGATGCTTAATTTCTAAGACGTTTATAAATAATAAAGCTCCACTTGCGGAGCTTTTAAAATTTTTTACCATCATGTTTTTATTATTTTATCACGATTTAGAATTACTTAATATTGAAAAGTTATATACATTGTAGAATTTGAATTTTTAAAATTTAATATTGAAGAGGTTATAAATATTAATTATTGTACTAAAAAAAATTAAGTAAATTCCGTAGCTAAACATTGGAAATGCTTCAGGAATATTTGTAAAGATAAAGTTTGCAGCCAGTCCGATTACTGCAATTAAACTAATTGTAAAAATAGAAATTAGCATACCATTTTTAACAAGATTTGCTAACAACAATAAAACTAGATTTACTGGCAAAACATATACGTATTTCGCATAACTTACATCTTTTATCACTTCTTTATTTTGATTCATTTTTTCTACAAAATTTGCAAGTTGATTGATCTCGTTTCCAGAAATTGTAATATTAAAAATTGGAATTGACAGCCACGGAGTAAAAAATCCAATTAAACCAAGAGAACAAGCAATAACTCCAACGATAAGTGCAAAATAATCATTGTTGTAATTTACTTTATCTTCTTTTCTAATATAAATTTCTTGTGGTCGAGTAATTTGTGAAACTAGTCCATTTTTTCCTATCCACGAATAGTATTCGTTTAATGTACTATTTGGAAATTTAATTCTCCATTCCTCGTAAGTAGGTTTATTGTTTTCTTCCATTTCTATTAATATTAGTTGAACAAATATAAATAAATTACATTAATGCGGTTAATATAAATGCGGTAACCTTAAATGTATATTTTTTGGAATTTCACGCGCATTATGAAAGATTCAGAGAAAAATTATTTGTTTGAGCTAGACAAGGTTTCTAAAAGATTTAGAGAACTTAGAATTGAAGCTGGTTATACTAGCCAAGAAACTTTCGCTTATGACAAAGATTTAAACAGAGTACAGTATTGGAGAGTAGAAAAAGGTAGCAACATTACATTAACTACCTTTTTTAAATTATTAGACGTACATAAAATATCACCCGAAGAATTTTTTAAAGATTTCTAATTAAAAGCATTTATTCCCTTCACCGAATTCCCTAAAGCATTTACAGAAGAATTTACATAAGTCATTGTTTGTTTCATATTGCTATGCGTCATTAATTGTGCAATATGGAAAGGATTTACGTTTGCGTTTGCAAGAATTGTTGCAAAGGTATGCCTAGCCATATGAAAAGTAACAACTTTATCTATTTCACACATTTGAGCAATAATTTTTAGATTACGATTTAAACATTCGTTCGTTCTAAATGGAAAAACTTTTTCTGTTTTATTAGCTTTATATTTCATAAGGATAAGTTTTGCTAATTTTGACAAAGGTAAATTTACATTCTTTTTTGTTTTTTGAGTTTCCAACGAAAGATGCTGCATATTAATTATATTAGACCATTTTAAACCTTGCACATCAGAACAACGTAAACCCGTATAACAAGAAAATAAAAACATATCTATTGTGATACTATAACCTCGTTTGTTTTTGAATTCTGACAAGTCCAATTCTTTAATTATTTTTAGCTCTTCCAATGTAATGTGACCAAATTTTTGTTTACATCTCGGCATTTTAAAATCGTCGTATGGATTTACTTCTAAAACTTTTTTCTTTATTGCAAAGCGAATAAACGTCTTAAAATTTTTATGTCGGTTAAATAATCCTGCATCTGATATGACACTCTTATTCCGAAGAAAAACGTCTAAATTTTCCACAAACTTTAGATCTATGTCTTGTACTTTTAAATTTGGTTTAAATTGACAAATTCTTTTCTTAAGTAATAAATAGTGTTTTTGTGTACCTAAACTCACTTCTTTAAACTTGCTTTTACAAAATTCATCGTAAAAGATAGAAAAATCATTTTTGTCAGTTTTAGAGTAAAAGGACTTCACTAAATCTAATGTTAAGATTGTACCGATTGATTTTTGTTGGCGTAGGTAGTTTTTTAATAAAGATACCTGACTATCCAACAAGCAATTTATCTGGCTTGTTCTCGATCCTTTAACTAGACTATCTTTTTTATTCCAATTAATTTCCTTTTCATACTCGCTGGACGGTAATTTTACAGTTTTACTATCTACAGTAATTCGATAGTGGATTGGACACAAACCATCTTTTCTCTTTTTGTCAGTGCGAAGAATTGCTTTTACTGAATAACTTTGTTTCATAACATTAAAATTTAATAACTAATACCTACTTAATAGCAGGCATTCAAATTTAATGTAACAAAAATAGTATGAAAATAACTATATTAAAAGACATGTTATTGAATTTCAATAATTTAAAATTTAAAAATAACATTTATTTAACAATATTAAATTTAAGAAACGCACATAATTTTATTGCCTACTATTAATAAACGGACTAAAACAATGGAGATTTAAAACTTTATGTAGAGAGAAATTTCCTTCAGTGCAAACCTATTAAACTTGATTGATTATTTCAATTAACTTATCAAACAAAACTTTAAAATCTTCAAATTCTTGCGAATCTAAATTTTCCAAATTTTCATTAAATTTTTTCTTTATGGTATCTTTCTTTATAGTGAAATTCTTTAACACTCTAAAAGTGTCTATCAGTTCTTTGCTGATTTTCTGTAAAATTTCAGGATTAAAATAGTCTTCAATTTCAAATTGAGAGTCATTAATCCTTGCTAATCTTGGTAACATTAAAAAATGAAAATTATCCTTTTCTAATGTATCATTTCTTCTTAATTCTTCAATTTCGTCTACTGAAAGGATTTCCTTTATTTCCGCATTTCCCGCACCATCATTATCTAGTAAAGCAATGATTTTTTCATGCGAATTAGAATTTTTAATTAAATTATAAAATACTCGCAATCCACTTGCACCACCTATCGGAAAAATATTTAACCTTTCTAAAGGTCTGTATTTTTGTAAATTAAGTTTTAATAATGCTGTTTTTAATATTTGTAAATCAAATTTCCCTTCAACCAATAGTGTTGGGTTTCGACTTGACATTATTATATTATAATCCATTAAACTAAACTCACCATCACTAATATGGTTCAAATGATCTACCTGCGTAGCAGAAATTATCCTATCATCTCTATCTGAATTACCATTAATTATAAAGACATTCTTTTCGTATAATTCTTTAATAAGTTTTGGCGAGTGCGTAGTAAGAAGAGTAAAATGATTATTGTCCTCAATTAAATTTTTAATTTCTATTTTTCGACTTATGTGTAATGAAACATCAGGTTCATCATATAGCACTATAGAATTATTATCTGCTAGAATTGAAGAAATAGTTTTAATAAGTATTATTTTTTTTTCTCCTTCACTTAATTTGCGTACATCTTTATTATTAAATTCAATTTTAATATTAGTTATTAACTTTTTTCTGGTTCGCATGGTTGCAAGGAATAAGAAATCAAATAATTTTCTACACCACTGATTATTATGATTTTCATTTTGCAGATTCCCCAAATCAATAGTTGCTATTTGTGAGATTTTCAGTATTCCTTCTGCTTCTTGTTCCTGCTCATTCTTAATTCTATCAGTGAATTGTGGTATAGTTAATTCACTTGTGTCAGCAATAGAAAATTTCGCCTTTCTACTTTCGTAACTTTTTGCGAAACCAAATGTTATATTTACATCTTGCAAGTCATCAATACCTATCAAATTTTTAATAAATTCTTGACTTCCTGAATGACACAAAAGAGTTAACAACGCAATTTCCCATGAATCTTTATTGATATATAAAAAGCGTAATTTTTGATTTAAATAATTGAGTTTAACTTTATTAAAGTAGTGTGTATATGGTTGAGCAAAGACATCTTCCCATAGACGCGTCTCTTCTCCGCTGTAGCATGCAATAATTTGTGAAGGTAAGTGCTGTTTTACATTTCTCTTTCTTAACTTATTATTTACAAAAATCTGGTTGTTTTGTAATTTAATTTTCCTCTCGTCAATTTCATATTCTAAAAGAAATTCAAAACCACCTTCATCAATACTAAGAATATTTTGTTTATAATGATAACTATGTACAATTTTGCTAACTGCTTCGAGTATATTACTTTTACCTGAACCGTTTAAACCAATTAATGCTACATAATTACTACAATTCTCAAAATTAAAAATTGTATGCAGACCTAAATTTTTATAACCGTTAATTTCTAATTTCGTTAATTTCATAAGGTATAAAAGTTCTTTATTTAAATACTGATTTTTCAAAATTTACAATTGCCTCTTTTTTTAGCTGTTCAGACTTCGCTAAAAGAACATTCTTATTGTATTTTAACTCATTAAAAAAATTAATTATAGAATTTTGAACTTTGAGTGGTGGAATGACAACTGGATAGTTTTTGACAATTTCTGCATTTAAATTTGGTTGATTATTACCGCTAGCTAACTCTCTTATTCTGTCATACTCATTAATGAGATAAATCCATAAGTAATCAGTAAGTATAAGTTCATTATTGATTGAATACAATACAGCACAAGCTTGATTAGTAGTTGCATCAACTCCTAATTTTGCAGTCCTTCCTCTTGTTTTTCCTTGTCCATACATTGCGATAATTAAACTTCCTTTTGGATATAATTTTGCGCTGCTATTTTTAACCGCATCTAAAGTGATTAATTCTTCACTTTTCATTATAGTATCGCCAATAACTTCACCCGTCTTAATCCACGGTATTGTTCCATTGTAAAAAGATTTGTTACTTCTCAAAGGTGTACCTCCACTTCCGACATTACAAAGATCTTTTATTTTTAGTACTTTGAACTTCTCATCATATCTAGTGTTGGATCTAAAAACCTGATCTAAACCCCATTTTTCAATATTTTTAAATTCAATGAAGTTTAGTTTCCCTAAGTTACTTTCTAGTTTAGTATTTGAGATTCCTAATTCAATATCTAAATGTTCATTTAAAGAAATAATTGTAGATTCCAAACGTTTTGCTTCATCAATTTTACTTTGATAAGCATCAACTAATTCTTTTTGCTTTTCAATAGAAGGAAGTGGAATCTTTTCGTTTAAAAATAAATTTTCTTGCAAATAATGTCTGTTAGTAGTTCCTGAACTGCTTCGCTGGCAGAATGAAATAAATTGGTCTGTAGTAGTAATTAAAGCTAAATAATGTGGATTTACTTTAGAATAATCCACATCGTAAGTCCAGAAATTTCCTGTAATTACTGCTCCATCAACTGTACTTGGAACTACACCAAAAGCACCATTTCTTGCGTCAATTTTAGAAAGTAAAAATTGACCTTCTCGAACTAAAAACTGTTTTTTTGTTCCAATTTTTTTTCCTACTTCTATATCTCTTAAGAAGACACCACCATTGTTGATTTTTATGGTAACTCTTTTGTATTCCTCATTATCCTGAATATCTACTTGAGCTTTACTCCTTTTTAAAATCTTTTTTATTGCTACTAATGAATAATTTTCATTGTAGCCAAAATCTTCTTGAAGTAGGTGTTTTACACTCCAATTGATTAAACTTTTCGAATTAACAAAATGTAAAAATTTGTATGATGAGTTGATGTTAAACATAAAAAACTTCCTCTATCTTGTTACCGCTGTCATCATTTCTAATTCTGAAAATATTTGCTTCAATTACTTGATAATCATAATTGTTAGCTAAAGAAGTTTCCCACAGATTATTTTCCTTACGATATTGTGAGTATTCGTCTCTTAATTCAGGTAATTCGTTATCTATTCTTCCACCTTTACTATCAATACCAGCTTTTGAAATTTCAACCAAAGGAATTATATAATTAAAGCGCTCCTTTACTAAACTTTTAATATCTAATTCAATTTTATTATGGAGCTCTTTTAACTGAACTTTTAGCTTTTTTTTACGTTCTTGTGTAGGAGCATCTTTTCCTTTTTGTAATAACTTATCTTGTAAAATGAGCATTTCATCTTCGTAGATATTCTCTATTTCCATTTTTGTACTCAAATTTGTAGCCTTCCACTTTTCTTCTTCTTCCTCTGTGAAACGCTTTAAGAATACTAAACTTGGCTTTACCGTAGCTCCAGAAGCTATAAAGACATCTTGCGGTATAGATGTTATTAAAATAATTTTTGCACGTCCCTCAAAATATTCTCTAGCCTTTTGAAGGTTTGACGTATTAAGCACTCCTTCAGGCAAGACAACCGCTAATCTTCCGCCTTTCCTAAGTAAACGTATGCAACGCTCCATAAACATAATCTCTGTGAGAGTACTGATTTTTCCTACATCGAATTTATCTACAATTTTCCGTTTATCAGCGATATCTTTCTCTCTGAGATTAATGATTCTTTCATAATTGGGATACATCGCCAACCAATCTAAATAGTGAGGTTTGTTTTTTAAACTATCTTCATTCGTGATTTTCAACTCTTTGTCAACTCTCGATCCAAAAGGAGGATTCGTTAATATAACATCAAATCGCTCTTCAAAAATTCCATTGACATCTAATAATCCATCATTGTGATGTACTCCACCGTGTCCATCTCCATGCATTATCATGTTCATTTTTGATACTCTTGCCATCCTTGGATTTGCATCTGTTCCAAAAATACACTTATGTGATAGATGATACAATCTGCTTTTAGTATTGTCTAAATTTAGCTCCTCATTAAGTTGCTTAAACAACTTATCTACTATTCCCTCTGTTTTTTCCTTTTCTTTATCTGATTTTTTTAAGTATGCATCGTTAAAAAACTCTAATTTTATTTTTTCTTTTTGATTTTCGATATCATTTTTGATATTCTCTCTGACATATTCGAATGCATTAATTAGAAAACCACCAGAGCCACTGCATGGGTCACAAATTCTTTCTCCCTCTTGTGGGTCGAGCACTTCTGTCATAAACTCTACAATAGTGCGTGGCGTGAAGAATTGTCCTAATTCTCCTCTAAAAGTTGTGCCTAAAAATTTTTCAAATGCTATTCCCTTTACGTCATCAGATGTTTTAGAAAGATTGTAAACTTGTAGTTTTTCTACAATTGACAAAAAACTTTCTTTCCTAATTCTTATATTATCATTATCACTAAAAAGTGCATCTTTTGCATATTTTTCTTTTGTTCTCCTAAAAATAATTTGGACGAAGTCAGTTTTTTTATCATCTCCTTGTAAATATGGGCGAACATTATGCTCATAATCCTTTTCTAATCTTTGAAATTCTTCTTTGGAGAAAATATTACTCGTTGAGGTGGATTTCTGATTATTACGCTCGTAAACAATTTTAGTAAACAATATCTTACTGATTTCGTCAAAAGCAGCTTCTGGCGAAAGTTTGTCGTTATTACGAATTACGTTATGACACTGATGTAGAAGTTTTGCAAATTCATCTTTTTCGAAAACCTTTTCATCCTGAAATAATTTTTCTCTTTTTTTATCGTCAATAAGTTCCTCTGCGGTAGGTATTCTCGACAATTCAACACCTAAATTCTTTGGAATCTTTTCTTTGTAAACCTGAAAACATCGTGTTTCTTTACTGTTATGCGTAATAAAAAAATCAGCACTTACCCAAGTCGCATAATTTAATCCCTGATAATAATCTGCTGGCTGAATAGTAACATTATCTGACTTACACTCAACCACTATCGAGGCTAATTCGTGATTATCCTTTGCACCTGCTGTTTTCCAAATAACTATATCTGCACTTGCCCTACCAGTTCCTCGTTGTGAATTTGTAACTTTAAGTTCTTGTGCCATTTGGTTAAAATTATAACCTAATTCATCAACTAAATACTGTATAAATTTTTGTCTCACAATTTCTTCGGGCGTTGCTTCCAACCAAACATCGTCTCCTTTTAAAGGGGCTTTAATTTTACTATTCTTTAATTCAATGTCCATATTAATTGAGTTTGATTTGTAAGTAGTTTGATTTGTAACAAATTCTAAAAGTATAAATACACTTGTCAAATATCGTTAAATTAACCAATGTTTATTGTATCTACATAATTAAATAGTTGATAAAAACCCACGGGGGCTAAATTGGGGGTAATGAAAATGACAATCGTTAACAATATTTAATAGATTTAAAAACAAAAAACCTCGGAATGACCGAGGTTTTGTAGTCATTAAAGACTCATCTGTTTGTAATGTTGTGACCCCGACTGGATTCAAACCAGTAACCGTCAGAGCCGAAATCTGATATTCTATTCAGTTGAACTACGGGGCCTTCTTTATTTATGACTGCGAATTTACAATAAATTATGTTACGACAAAAGCTTTTTTACAATTGTTGAAATTGTTTTTCCGTCCGCTTTACCTGCTAGTTCCGCTGATGCTAATCCCATGATTTTACCCATTGCAGCCATTCCTGAAGCTTCATTTTCTTGGATAAGTCGAGAGATGATTTCTTCCACTTCCATTTCACTTAATTGTACTGGTAAAAACTTCTCAATAACCGCCGCTTGAGACAATTCTGGTTCTGCTAAATCAGGTCGTTTTTGTTCTAGATATATTGCAGCACTTTCGCGACGTTGTTTGATTAAACGTTGTAAAATTTTAATTTCCTCGTCTTCCGAAATTGCTTCTTTTGAACCTGTTTCCGTTTGTGCCAATAAAATAGCCGACTTCACCGCTCTTAACGATTCTAACGCAACCGCATCTTTCGCACGCATTGCCGTTTTAATTTCGTCCATTATTCTTTCAGAAAGACTCATAGTATTTTAGATTTATGATTTTAGAGATATGATTGGCTAAATAGCCCCGATTGAGTGTAAATCCTCGCCATTTTTCTTGGCGAGATTGCAAGGAAAGCGGGAAAATGGATAGCACAAATGCCCTAAACATTCGCTCCTACTTTCTATAGCAGCAATCAAATACGAAGGTAAAAAAAATAACCCGAAAAAAATTTTTTCGGGTTATCAAAGTTTGGTTTGAGTTAATTAATCGACATTGTCATGGAGAAATGAATTGTTCGAACGCAACTGAATGTCGTCGTTACTATCCGTTCCTAATGAAGTCCGCGATTTATTATTGTAATTCGGTGTCGACAAGTCTACTCCAAAGCGCTTGTAAGCAGGCTCTTTTTCGTATTCGTCCACACGCGATGGATTGTTGTGAAATTTATAATTGAATTCTTTCAATTTTCTGCGACGTTCGTCCGCTCTCATTCTTAATGCTTCTTCGATTGGCATTTCTGTAGGCGTAATTGCTTCGTAACTGTTGTCAAATTGCGAATCAGGATTCACCTTCATCGTGATTTTCAGTTCTTCACGTTCTGGTTCTGCTACTTTATCTAATGGTTTTGATTCCAATAAACTGTTCTCCACTTCCATATATTCTTCTAAAGAATACCGAACCACGCCACTTTGATTTACTTCCGTAATTGGCACCACTTGAACCGGTTTATTTACTTCAATATTTCTAGTTTCGTTTGTTAAGTCAAAAATCGCACGTTCTTCCGTTCTCTCAATCGATTGTTTTGCAATTGGCAAATCGAAAGAAAACAATGGTTCATCGATTTTATTAGCCACTACTTGCGAATCGCGAACAAGAATTTCTTTTACTTCTGGTGCTGTAAAATAAAATTCAGCTTCTGGTTTTGAAGGCGAAACGATTTCAAAAGTCACATCTAAATTTTTAATAAATTCAGTTGTTGGAACTAAATTATACTCGAATTTAGGCTCTTCTGTAACTGGAATTTGCATTTCAAAAACAGGCTCTTCCGGCTTTACGTCTTCTACCACTTCAGTATCAAACGAGAAAGTCGGTTGTGTAACGATTGGAGCAAATTCTGTTACCAAATTAGGAACAGATGTAGCTTCAGGCGTTTCATCTTCCATCAAATCATGCACAATAACTTCGTTAGACTTTGCTTCAAAGTTTGGTTGTGAAAAATTAAAGGATTCAATCACATTTTGCGAAAGATTGTGCGTCAACTTTTGCTCATCTTCTAACGAGTGAATGATTTTTTTTGGTTCTGTATTTACAATTTCATTTTGTTGTTCTACATTGAAACCTGTGGCAATAATCGTTACTGCTACAGCATCTCCAAGACTTTCATCTTCACCAACACCCATAATGATGTTTGCGTTGTGACCCGCTTCCACTTGAATGTGGTCGTTGATTTCACCAATTTCGTCAATCGTAATTTCAGTTGTTCCAGAAACGATAAGCAACAATACGTTCTTGGCACCTGTAATTTTATTATCGTTCAATAACGGCGAATCCAACGCTGAAACAATTGCATCTTTAGCTCTAGTTTCACCACTTGCCGTAGCTGAACCCATGATTGCAGTTCCACTGTTTGACAATACGGTTTTAGCGTCTTTTAAATCGATATTTTGTGTGTAATGGTGTGTAATAACTTCCGCAATTCCACGAGAAGCCGTCGCCAATACTTCATCTGCTTTAGAGAAACCGGCTTTGAAACCAAGATTTCCATACACTTCTCTCAACTTATTATTATTGATTACAATCAAGGAATCCACTTGCTTACGCAAACGCTCTACACCTTTTAAGGCTTGTTCTTGACGTACTTTTCCTTCGAATTGAAACGGAATCGTAACAATTCCAACCGTCAATATATCGCGTTCTTTGGCCAATTGAGCAATAACTGGTGCAGCACCCGTTCCTGTTCCACCACCCATTCCTGCAGTAATAAAAACCATTTTAGTGTTGATGTCCAACATTTTTTCAATTTCAGCGATGCTTTCAATAGCAGATTGTTGACCTACTTCTGGATTTGCACCTGCTCCAAGACCTTCCGTTAAGTGAACACCCAACTGAATTTTATTTGGAACTGAACTGCTTTCAAGCGCTTGCGAATCTGTGTTACAAACGATGAAGTCCACTCCCTTAATTCCCTGCTTAAACATGTGGTTAATCGCATTACTTCCACCACCACCTACACCGATAACTTTAATAACATTTGATTGATTTTTAGGTAAATCAAATGAAATACTTCCAAAATCTGAGTTGCTTGTCATATTATTTGGTATTTAATTTTTTTAATATATTCTTTTTCTAGCTTTTTTTTATTCTGCGTTATCTAAAAAGTTCTTGATTTTATCTAAATATTTATCAAAAAACGATTTCGAAATTTTGCTTTGTGTCGATTCTGGTTGAGCGGGAGTATTTGCCTCCACTACTTTTTCTTCGACTTCTTCTTTTTCAATTTCAACAGTTTGTGCAGGTTGACGATAAACTACTTTTTGCTCGACCATTTCTGGTTGGTATTTTACCGCACTATTTGTACCGTTTGCAATACTATTCATCACTAATCCAACAGCGGTAGCATAACTTGGACTTGAAATTTCTTCATCCGAATTACCTGCTAAATGTTCGTTAGGATAACCCAAACGCGTGTCCATTCCTGTAATATATTCTACTAATTGCTTGATGTGTTTCAGTTCAGCACCGCCACCTGTCAATACAATTCCTGCGATTAATTTTTTTCTCGGGTCTTCGTGTCCGTATGCTTTAATTTCAGCGAAAGCCTGTTCTACAATTTCCACCACACGTGCATGGATGATTTTAGAAAGGTTTTTCAGTGAAATTTCTTTCGGTTCACGACCTCTCAATCCTGGAATTGAAACGATTTCATTGTCTCTATTTTCTCCTGGCCAAGCACTTCCAAATTTAATTTTCAGTAATTCCGCTTGTTTTTCAATAATTGAACAACCTTCTTTAATGTCGTCTGTAATCACATTTCCACCGAAAGGAATAACGGCAGTATGTCTGATGATTCCGTCTTTGAAAATGGCCAAATCCGTTGTTCCACCACCAATATCAATCAATGCAACACCCGCTTCTTTTTCCTCTTGGCTTAATACCGCATCGGCTGAAGCCAAAGGTTCTAACGTGATTCCTGACAATTCAATTCCGGCACTTTGAATACATCTTCCCACGTTTCTAATCGAAGAAGCTTGTCCCACCACAACGTGAAAACTAGATTCTAAACGACCCCCATACATTCCCACAGGTTCTTTTATTTCCGACTGTCCGTCGATTTTAAATTCTTGTGGCAATACGTGAATGATTTCTTCACCTGGAAGCATTGCTAATTTATGTACTTGATTGATTAACAAATCAATGTCTTTATCTCCAATAACTTCTTCCGCATTGTTACGGCTGATGTAATCGCTGTGTTGCAAACTACGGATGTGTTGACCCGCAATTCCTACCACCACGTCTTTAATTTTGTAACCCGACTGGTTTTCCGCTTCAGTAACCGCTTGTTGGATCGACTGAATCGTTTGTGTAATATTATTTACCACACCTCGTGCTACACCAAGGCTTTTGGCTTTACCAATTCCTAGAATTTCTAATTTTCCATACTCATTTTTCTTGCCTATCATAGCAACAATCTTCGTTGTCCCTAAATCTAATCCTACGGCAATCGTTTCTTTTTCCATATTCCTTCTATTTTGTACACACCACTTGCTGGGTAAACTTGAGATTTATTACTTTATACGTGTCGATTAATGTGTCGTGCACTGCTTTCTGAAAAAACGCTTTATAATTGTCAAATTTTCGTTCCACCTCGATGGTTTTTCCAAATTCAATGTCGTAATTATAATTTCTATTCGTCATTCGTAAGCTTCCACCCGGCAAAATTTCGATGCCGGTGATGTTTTTTTTCAAAAAATCGTCGTTGTAAATAAACCACAACAAGTCGTACATTTCCTTTTCATTTTTGTCGTTAATTTCACCTAAAACAAGAGGTAATCTTGCTGTTTGAATCTTCGACAACGGCATTCTATTCCCTTTACTGTCAATGTAGAACGAACCTTCTTCATTAAAAATTCGGGCGATGGGCGTTCGTTGCGTTACCATTGCTTTTAAAACCCCATCAATGCTTACAAACACCTCTGACTTTTGTATCATGTCGTGTTCATTGAGCATTTTTTCCAATTTATTCAAAACTACTTTATCTTTACCAATAGTTTTCAACTGTTGGCCATTTTCTATTAACAATTTATTAACCGCTTCATAGCTGACGAAAAGCTCTGCTTTATTGACGAATTCGACTACCGTTTTCTGTGTTTTTCGAGCATTATTTCGCTTTGAAGTGAAGGAATAAAGGAACACTACCAATCCCATCATCAGCACTATTCTGGCGTTAATCCAAAGGTTTTTCCAATTAAACTTTTTCATTCAATGCTTTTTTTATGCTTGGTACCATCGCACCAATATCTCCTGCTCCAATGGTGACAAAGACCGTTGCGTCACTCTTTAAAATTTCGCTAATTAATTCATTTTTGTTAACAACTTTGCTATTGCTGTTGGTCATCTTGCTCAAAAGCCACTCTGATGAAATTCCTTCCATTGGCAACTCACGAGCGGGATAAATGTCCAATAACAACACGTTATCGAATGCGGATAAACTTTTTGCAAAATCGTCGGCAAAATCTCTCGTTCTGCTGAACAAATGCGGTTGAAAAATAGCCAAGACTTTTTGTCCCGGATACAATTCTGAAACCGCTTGATGAACGGCATTAATTTCCGTCGGATGATGGGCATAATCGTCAATATACACCAAATTATCCGATTGTATTTGGTACGAAAACCGTCTTCTGATTCCTTTGAAGGAAGCCAACGCTTTTTTCGAATCTTCGTCTGAAACTCCGTATGTTTTTGCCATTGCGAAAGCCATCAAAGCGTTCGTTAAATTGTGTTTTCCTGGCAAAGCAAATCGAACATCATAAATCACTTCATTGTTTGTTTTTATGTCAAAAATATAAGCACTGTTTTCAATGCGAATATTTGTTGCTTCAAAATCGGCTGGTTCATTTACGCCAACGGTTTTACCTGCAAGAGGCAATTGCGTGGTTACAAACAAATTATTTTTATTTTCAATTTTCGAGGCAAATTCTTCAAACGAAGCTTCGATGGAAGCCTTGTCGCCGTAAATGTCTAAATGGTCTGCATCCATTGACGTGATGCAAGCGATGTTGGGATGTAAATGCAAAAACGAACGGTCAAATTCATCCGCTTCTACAACAGTAACGGTCTTACCATTTCCAACTAAATTTGAATTATAATTTTCAACAATTCCTCCTAAAAACGAAGTCACATCTACGCCACTTTGGAATAAAATATGTGCCAAAATACTTGACGTTGTCGTTTTTCCATGTGTTCCTGCAACTGCAAAACAGAATGTGTTTTTAGTTATAATCCCTAAAACTTCCGCTCTTTTTTTAATTTCAAATTCTCTTTCGATAAAATAATTCCATTGCGAATGTGTTTTTGGAACTGCTGGAGTAATTACAACTAAAGTCGATTCTTTATCAAATTCAGCAGGAATCAAATCAATTCTATCTTCAAAATGAATCGAAATTCCACTTGTGATTAATTCATCCGTTAATTCCGTTGGCGTTTTATCGTAACCCGCAACATTTTTCCCGAGTGTATGAAAATAACGCGCCAAAGCACTCATTCCGATACCTCCGATTCCGATGAAAAAAATGTTATGGATTTTATCTAAATTCATTTTTGTTATTTCTTAATCAATTTTACAATTTCATCTACAATATCTTTTGTCGCATTTGGTTTTGCCAATTGCAACATGTTTTGAGACAATTTTTTTTGTAATTCTTCGTCGTTCAATAACGAATTTATAGTGTTTGTAAATTGGGTATCTAATTCGCTTTCTTTAATCAATAAAGCACCTTCTTTATCAACAATTGCATTTGCATTCTTGGTTTGATGGTCTTCAGCCACATTTGGCGACGGAATGAAAAGTGTTGGTTTTCCCACCAAACACAATTCAGAAACTGATGAAGCGCCTGCTCTTGAAATTATCACATCTGCCGCAGCATACGCTAAATCCATACGGTCGATAAAAGGCAAAACTTGCACATTTGGTTCGTCGTTAAACTGCGAATATTCCTCTTGATACAATTTTCCGCATTGCCATAATAATTGCACATTTTGAGAATTAAAATTGAATAATTCTTTTGCAATTAATTGGTTGATTCTTCGTGCTCCTAAACTTCCGCCTAAAACTAATATTGTTTTTTTAGTAGCATCTAATTTGAAAAATTCAATTCCTTCTTGTCGTTTTTGTTTAAAATCCACTAAATCTTGACGAACGGGATTTCCTGTTAAAACGATTTTATTTCTTGGAAAAAACTTTTCTAAATTTTCATAAGCCACACAAATTTTACTTGCTTTCTTGCTCAACCACTTATTGGTAATTCCTGGAAATGAATTCTGCTCTTGCAAAACCGTTGGAATTCCTGCGATTCCTGCCACACGAAGCAACGGTCCGCTTGCAAAACCACCAGTTCCAATCACGACATCTGGTTTAAAATGACGAATGATTGTTCGAGATTTCAACAAGCTATCTAATAATTTTATTGGGAAAAGTGCATTGTCAAAAGTCAATTTTCTTTGAATTCCTGCAATCCATAATCCTTTTATTGGAAAACCGGATTGCGGTACTTTTTGCATTTCCATTTTATTACTTGCTCCAACAAATAAAATATCGGCATCTGGAAAACGGAATTTTAATTCATTGGCAATAGCAATAGCAGGATAGATATGTCCTCCTGTTCCGCCACCACTTAATATGAATTTTAAATTTTGCATTTTCTTACTTAAATTTTACAGCATCCATCGGATTTCCTACCTCTTCAATTGCGTAATTTTCACCATCAACCATCGCAACGTTCAATTCTTCCGCTTCATCTTCCAACAATTGCTTGTCAATTAATTTCTGTAAAGCGATTTCGCGTTGTTCTTTTTCTTGCAATTCAATTGCGATTTCTTCTTCTTTTTTGGTCACACTTAAAATGATTCCAATCGCAATACTGGTCATCCAGATCGAACTTCCACCACTACTGATTAACGGCAAAGTTTGTCCCGTTACCGGTAACAATTCTACCGCAACTCCCATATTGATTAAGGCTTGAAAAATAATCGGGAAACCCAATCCCACGACTAATAATTTCCCAAACATTGAATTGCATTTGTGTGCTGCAATGATAAATCTAAAAAACAGCAACATGTATAATAGTAACACTCCTAAACCGCCTATTAAACCATATTCTTCAATAATAATAGCGAAGATAAAATCGGAAGATGATTGCGGTAAAAAGTTTTTTTGTACACTCTTTCCTGGTCCCACACCATAAAGTCCACCACTTGCAATGGCTATTTTTGCTTTTTCAATTTGGTAATCATCCTCATCTGGTTTGTCCGTTGTGAAATTTTCAATTCGACTCATCCACGTATCTACTCGATTCGGAAACGCTCCTGGAAATGCTTTTACCACTAGAATGAAAAAAGAAAAAGAAACAATTCCAATCAAAATCACGGTCCCAATGTACTTCAAAGGATATTTCCCGATGAACACCAATAAGATCACCATTGAAAAGATCAAAGCTGCTGTTGAAAAATTGGCAGGAAGAATTAACATCAACGTAATTCCAACCGGCGTCCATAATTCCCACATCGAATTTTTAAAAGTTACAGGTGTTTCGCGTGTTTTACTTAAATAACGAGCCACGTAAATCATCAAAACAATTGCAGCAACTGTAGAAGTTTGAAATGTAATTCCTACAAAAGGCACTTGAATCCACCGGCTTGCATTGGCTCCATCTATTACCGTTCCTTTAAACATGGTATAGGCCAAAAGAATCCAAACTACAGGCAAAAGTACTTTTGAAATCGCTCTAAAATAGTGATAAGGTAACTTATGCAAGTAATAAATAAAAAAGAATCCCACGATAATATGAACGGCGTGCTTAATCAAATAACTCAAGGTATTCCCTGTTCCGTTGTTCATAAAAGCCAAGTTACTACTCGCGCTAAATACAGGCATAAACGAAAACAAGGCCAATAAGGCCACGAATGACCAAATCCCTTTATCTCCTTTTAAATTACTGATTAACGTTTTCATACCTCTTTTTTCTAACTGTATTCTTATAAATTCTGAACCGCTTGTTTGAATTGACGGCCTCTGTCTTCGTAATTTTCAAATAAATCAAAACTTGCACAAGCAGGAGACAACAAAACAGTGTCGCCTTTTTCTGTCAAGTGCTGTGCTGTTTTCACGGCATCTTTCATGGTTGAAACTTCCACCATCATATCGACAATTGACCCAAAAGCATCGATAATTTTCTTATTGTCCACTCCTAAACAGATGATTGCTTTCACTTTTTCGTTGACCAATTCCATCAATTCAGAATAATCATTTCCTTTGTCTACACCACCAACAATCCACACCGTTGGACTTGAGACACTGTCTAATGCAAAAAAAGTTGCATTCACATTCGTCGCTTTTGAATCGTTGATGTATTGCACATTTTGTATTTTCAACACCTTTTCCAAACGATGCTCTACACCTTGAAAATTGGACAAACTTTCACGAATCGTCTGCTTTCTGATTTTCATCAATTGAGCCACAGAAGCCGCCGCCATAGCGTTCTTCAAATTGTGTTTTCCCTCTAAAGCTAAATGTGTTGTGTCCATTGTAAATTCGTTATTGTCGATATTAATTTTCATTGTTATGTCTTGTATTGATGCTCCAGTTTTTACTTGTTTTGTCAGCGAAAAAGGAACTTTATGTGCTTTAATTGTATTGTTTTCTAACCACTTCTGAATCATTTCATCGTCACCGTCGTAAATAAAATAATCGTCTTCGGTCTGATTTTGTATGATTCTAAACTTTGAATCAATGTAATTTTCGTATTTATAATCGTATCGATCCAAATGATCCGGACTCAAATTGGTCAAAATTGCAATGTGCGGATTGAATGTAAAACTCCCATCCAATTGGAAACTACTTAATTCTAAAACGTAGACGTCGAAGTTATTTTCAGCTACTTGCCAAGCAAAACTCTTTCCGATATTTCCACCTAAACCAACATTCAATCCCGCCGATTTGAGCAAATGATACGTCAACATTACGGTAGTTGTCTTCCCGTTACTTCCTGTAATCCCAATCAAGGTTGCATCTGTCAAAGCAGCGGCAAATTCAATTTCAGAAATCACTGGAATTCCTTTCGCTAAAAGCGTCTGAACAATTGGTGCTTTTTCTGGAATGCCCGGACTTTTCATCACTAAATCTGCATTCAAAATCAGCGCTTCTGTATGCTGATTGTCTTCCCACTTTATACCATTAATTGAAAGAACTTCTTTATAATTTTCTTTGATACTTCCAAAATCAGATACAAATACTTCGTATCCCTTTTTCTTACCTAAAATGGCCGTTCCAACACCACTTTCTCCTCCTCCTAAAATCACTAATCTTTTCATTTATCGGAGTTTTAGTGTTACAATCGATAGAATAGCGAGTAAAATTCCTACAATCCAAAAACGGGTAACAATCTTACTTTCGTGGTATCCTTTTTTCTGATAATGATGGTGCAAAGGCGACATTAAAAATATTCTTCGGCCTTCGCCAAAACGTTTCTTGGTATATTTAAAATAGCTGACTTGCAGTACTACTGAAAAGTTTTCGACCAAGAAAATTCCGCATAAAAGTGGAATTAATAATTCCTTCCGAACCGCAATTGCTAAAACCGCGATGATTCCACCAATCGTCAAACTTCCTGTATCACCCATAAAAACAGCTGCTGGATACGAATTGTACCATAGAAATCCGATCAAAGCTCCAACAAAAGCAGCGATAAAAACCGTCATTTCTCCCGAATCTGGGATGTACATTATGTTTAAATAATTAGATAAAATAATATTTCCTGAAACGAACGCGAAAATCCCTAATGCCGTTACTGAAATTGCTGATGTTCCGGCGGCTAAACCGTCAATTCCATCCGTTAAATTGGCACCATTTGAAACGGCGGTAATGATAAAAATTACGACCGGAATAAAAATTAACCAAGCCCAATCGCGGTAATTATCACCTGTCCACGCCAGTAATTCAGCATAATCAAATTCGTTATTTTTGAAAAAAGGAATGGTCGTTACCGTAGACTTTTCCTCAAGATCAGTTTGCGATAATTCAGAAACATTTTGTTCAATTGAATAAGCCGAAACTTTTTTAGAATTTGCGTCGTCGCGAACAGTAACTCCTGGATTGAAATACAAAACCGAACCAACCACCAATCCCAAGCCAACTTGACCAATCACTTTAAAACCACCTTTTAAACCTTGTTTGTCTTTTTTGAAAATCTTGATGTAATCATCTACAAAGCCAATAGTACCCATCCACAACGTGGTCACAATCAACAAAACAATGTATATATTATCTAATTTCGTCAGTAAAACCACTGGAACTAACGTTGCCAAAATAATTATTAAACCACCCATTGTAGGCGTTCCTGCTTTTTCATTTTGTCCTGCTAAACCCAATTCACGAACCGTTTCACCAACTTGTTGATTGCGTAAAAATTCAATAATGCGTTTACCAAAAACGGTCGAAATCAACAGCGATAACAACACGGCAAGTGCAGATCGAAATGTGATGTATTGAAAAACACCCGTTCCCGGAACGTCGAAATTTTTGTCTAAGTATTCAAATAAATAGTATAGCATATATTTTTATTTTTGTAGCATTTGCAAAAATTCCTTTACCATTTTCATATCGTCAAAATCATGTCGAACGCCTTGAATTTCCTGATACGTTTCGTGTCCTTTTCCGGCAATCAGAATTATATCCTGAGCATTTGCCAACTGGCAAGCCGTTTTTATAGCTTGCTTTCTATCTGAAATCGATATTGACTTTTTGTAATTTTGAGCTTCCACTCCTTTTTCCATTTCTTCAATAATCGTTTCAGGATTTTCAGTTCTTGGATTATCTGAAGTCAAAATCACTTTGTCACTCAACTGTGTTGCAATTTGAGCCATAATAGGTCGCTTGGTTTTGTCTCTATCTCCACCACATCCTACCACAGTAATCAGTTGCTCGTTTTTTGTCCGAATGTCGTTAATAGTTTTCAACACATTTTCCAAAGCATCTGGCGTATGTGCATAATCCACAATTGCCGTGATTTTTGTATCTGAAACGATAAACTGAAACCGTCCTGAAACACTTTTTAACTCCGACATCAATCGCAATACTTCTAGTGACTCCAATCCCAATTCAATCGCAGTTCCGTAAATTGCCAACAAGTTATAAGCATTGAACGTTCCAATTAATCGTGTCCAAAGTTCGTCACCATTAATTTTTAACAACAAGCCTGAAATTTGATTTTCAAGAATTAATGCTTTGTAATCCGCATACGTTTTTAAAGCGTAGGTTCTTTTTCGAGCTGCCGTATTTTGCAACATTATCGAACCATTTTTATCATCAATGTTCGTCAATGCAAAGGCGTTTTTTGACAAACCATCAAAAAAAGCTTTCTTCACATCGCGGTATTCATTAAACGTTGGGTGGTAATCCAAATGATCGTGCGACAAATTTGTAAAAACGCCACCTTCAAAGGTCAATCCTTCCGTTCGTTTTTGATGAATTCCGTGGGAACTTACTTCCATAAAGCAAAATTCAACTCCCGCTTCGTTCATTTCTTTCAAATAGAAGTTAATCGTCAATGAATCTGGCGTGGTATGCGTCGCTTTATGCTCCACTTCTCCCACCATAATTTTCACTGTCGATAATAAACCTACTTTGTAACCTGCATTTGTAAAAAGTTGGTACAGTAGAGAAGCAACGGTCGTCTTTCCATTGGTTCCTGTAACGCCAACTAATTTTAAATTTTTAGACGGATTTCCGTAGAAATTAGTCGCCATAAATGCCAATGCCGAATGTGAATTTCCAACTTCTATATAAGTAATTCCTTCTGTAATCTTTTCTGGTAAAGTTTCGCAAACTACCGCAACCGCACCTTGGCTGACTGCTTTTTCAATAAAAGCATGTCCGTCAGAAAGCGTTCCACGAATGGCTACAAAAACATCGTCTTGACTCACTTTTCGTGAATCAAATTCGATTTTATCCACAGATACATCCGTCGATCCATGAACCGATTCTATCGCAACTTTATATAATATATCTTTTAATACCATCATGATAATTCTAATGTGATGAGGGCGTTTTTATCAATTTTATTTCCGGGAAGCAAACTTTGATTTTTTACTTTTCCCACTCCAATAATTTTGACACGCAATCCCATATTCCCTAATAATGCAACGGCATCCATGCCTGTCATTCCTTTTACATTTGGAACTACATCTTGTTTTTTCTGCATTGACGTATAATAAGAGTCGTAACTCGCTTCTTGTTTTACGTCTTTCTTTTTTAAATTCTTAACTTCATTCGTAGTAGGCGAATCGGTAAAAATCTTCTGAGCTATTCTTTTAAATACAGGTCCTGCAACATCAGCTCCGTAAATCCCTTTAGATTTACTCGGTCTGTGAATGATTATTATACAAGAATATTTTGGCTGATCTGCGGGAAAATAACCTGCAAACGAAGAAGCATAGTACATTCCGCTTTCAACCCCTTTTCCTTTTCCGTAATTTACTTGAGCCGTCCCTGTTTTTCCCGCCATCGAAAAATCTTTGGAGTATAATTTTTTACCCGTTCCGTTTTTTACCGTGTTTTCTAATACCGCTCTCACTTTTGCAAGTGCTTCATCAGAACAAATCTTTGGGTTGATAATTTCAGTGTTGAATTTCTTAATTGTTTTATTCCACTCCTTCACTTCCTTGACAAAAATGGGTTTTACCATAATTCCGTCATTGGCAACAGCATTATACAGTGTTAACATTTGCATTGGCGTCACTGAAACGCCATATCCGTACGCCATCCAAGGCAAGGTTAGTCCTGACCAACTTTTACCTTTTACTTGTGGAATAATTGGAATTCCTTCTCCTTCAATCGGCAATCCCAAAGGCTTATTAAAACCGTAACTGTTTATTCTGTCAATAAATTGAGAAGGGTTGTCTTTATAACTATTGTGAATCGCTTGTGCCATAACTGTATTCGATGACACTTCGAAACCGCGGGCCAAACTTATTTTACCATATCCGCCTTTGTGAGAATCACGCACTTTTCTTCGGTAATATTCCACTACTCCACCGTTTGTATCGTAAACCGTACTTGTATCTGCTTTTTTATCATCTAAAAGTGCAATCAAGTCGATCAACTTAAAAGTAGAGCCAGGTTCTTGCGACTCGCCAATTGCATAATTTAATTTCTCGTAATACGTTCCATTGGCTTCTCTTCCAAGGTTTGCAATTGCTTTAACTTCACCTGTATTGCATTCCATAACAACCACACTTCCATGATCTGCTTCGTAATATTCCAACTGCTTCAACAAAGCATGATGGGCAATATCTTGAATGTAAACATCAATTGTAGATACAATATCATACCCATCTTGTGGTTCGATTTCATTATTGTCGCGCAAAGGTTTCCATTGACCTTTTGCGATTCGTTGCTTCAGGATTTTACCGTCTTTTCCATTTAAATAATCTGAAAAAGCGCCTTCAATTCCTGCAATTCTCGTATTCCCATTGTGATCAACTCGTTCGTAGCCAATAGTTCGCTCGGCAATTTTACCAATTGGATGTTCACGAACCGTTTCCTGTTCCACAATGATTCCACCTTTATAAGCTCCTAATTTGAACAGCGGAAAATTTTTGATTCGAATATAATTAGTGTAACTCAAATCACGAGCGACTAGAAAGTACCTGTTTTTTAAAGTTCGAGCTCTTGTTAAACTTGTTCGATATTGATTACTGGGTTTACCAAGCAAAACAGATAATGAATCTGCTAATGCGTTAATATTTGAATTAAAATTAGCATCGCTTGGTGCCAAAGCATCAAAACGAATTCGGTAATTTGGAATAGACGTTGCCAATAAACTGCCGTCTGACGAATAGATATTTCCTTTATTTGCAGGTATAACAAAGTTTTTAACGGAACGCTCTTTAGCTAATTTTCGATAATAGTCGCCTTCTACCCACTGTATATTAGTGAGTTTTACCACAATTGCAATCACAAAAATGACTACCACAATTGCAAAGAGGTAAATTCGATAGGAAATACTTTTATCTTCTATTGCCATAATTTTTGAACGAAATTTTTCTTTTGTTCTGGTGCTTTTACTTTTATTTTTACTGGAGGAACCGATGAGGGTTTGATCTCCTTTTCAATCATTTTTCTTTCGATGGTCGACTCTAATTTCAACTCCATTAATTCCGAACGGCGGTCTACAAATTCAGATCTTAATTCTTTTACTTCGCCTTCTAATGCTTTTATTCTGAAAATTTTTCGCTCGTAATTATTCGTATTTGCAATCATTATAATGGCTAAAAGAATCACGAAAAGAATGAAACCCCAATTCCGATTAGCATCTTCATCGACTAAAAATCGTGCTTTTAAAACATTATAGATTCCACCTTTCATTCGTTCTATCTTTTTTCTGCAATACGCAACTTGGCGCTTCGAGCACGATTGTTGTGGTAAATTTCATCTGCACTTGGAACAATTAATTTCCCAATCGTTTTAAAAGGAACCGTAAAGTTTCCGAAGAAATCCTTTTCAGGTTCGCCATCAAACATTCCGTTTTTCATAAATCTCTTTACCAAACGGTCTTCTAAAGAATGATACGAAATCACACTTAATCGACCTTCTGGAGCTAAAACCTCTAACGATTGTTCTAAAAATTCTTTCAAAACATCCATTTCTTGATTCACTTCAATTCGAATAGCTTGGTACATTTGTGCCAAAATCTTGTGGCTTTTATGAACCGGAAGAAATCTTCCCAAAACATGTTTCAACTGTTCCGTGTTTCTGATTTCCTCATTTTCTCTATATTCCAAAATTGTCCTTGCAATTGCAGGCGCATTTTTTAATTCACCGTAATCAAGAAATACACGACGCAAATTTGCTTCGTCGTATTCATTTACCACTTTAAAAGCGCTTAAATCATTTTTCTGACTCATTCGCATGTCTAATTCGGCATCAAAACGAGTCGAAAAACCGCGTTCTGCTACATCAAACTGATGTGATGAAACCCCTAAATCAGCTAAAATTCCGTCAACTTGACGCACGTTATGGAATCTCAAAAAACGTTTGATGAATCTGAAATTTTCATTTATCAATTCAAATCTTTCGTCCGGCAACGCATTTGCTAAAGCATCTTCGTCTTGGTCAAAAGCAAACAACTTTCCGTTTGGTCCTAATCGACTCAAAATTTCTTTTGAATGTCCGCCGCCACCAAAAGTGACGTCCACATAAATGCCATCCGGCTTTATATTTAAACCATCCACCGTTTCCTTCAGCAAAACTGGATTATGATATTCCATTTCCATCTTCATTTAAATTTCCCATTACTTCTTCAGCCAAATCAGCAAAATCAACATCATCTCCTCCAATTGCTGCTTCGTACAACTCTTTATCCCAAATTTCGACGATGTTTACTTTCGAGGAAAGCACAATGTCTTTTTGAATTGAACCAAAAACCACTAAATCTTTCGGAATTAGCAAACGACCTAAATCATCAATCTCGATAATTTTGACTCCCGCCATAAACTTTCGGATGAAGTCGTTGTTCTTTTTATTGAAACGATTCAACTTGTCGATTTTCAACATCATTAAATTCCACTCTGACATCGGCCACAATTCCAAACACTTGTCAAAAACCGAGCGTTTCAATACGAAACCGTCCTGTAAAGAAGCATTCAACTGCTTTTTTAAAGGCGATGGCAAAAGCAAACGTCCTTTGGCGTCCACTTTACATTCGTATGTCCCGATTATTGAATTCAACATTTGTTTGTTTAATAAGAAGCAAAAATATAAAAAATTTTACCACATCTTACCACTTTTTACCACTTTGTTGATAAGTTTTACCACTTACTACTTTCAAATCTTAATTGTTGATTTTGTGAATATTAAGAAAAAATTATAGATCTATTAACGATTTGTACTGATATCGAAGCATTCAATAATCAAAGCGGTAAATTCACGGTTCAAATTGTAAAATTGACAATGATTTGATAGTCAAAAACTCCAAAGCGTTTTCTTAATTTATAACCATTTCAATTACCCTATTTTAAAAAAATGTTTTTAGCTTGTGACAAAACTTTTGTTAAAAATTATTTTTCAAAAAATGATATTGTTTGAATAAATCCTATATTTGTCGTCTCGACTTTTCGAGGAAATTGGCCCAAATATTTAGCATGGAACACGAATTAAAGAAAGAAGGACGTTACAAATATTTCGAATCAGGTGAAGGAATTCCGATCATTATTCTGCATGGGTTAATGGGTGGATTGAGTAACTTTGATGGTGTTGCCGATTTTTTTCCAGCAAAAGGATATAAAGTAGTCATTCCAGAATTACCCATTTATACGCAAAGTATTCTAAAAACAAATGTGAAGGCTTTCGCCAAATACGTGAAAGATTTCATCACTTTTAAAGGTTTTGATCGTGTGATTTTATTGGGAAATTCACTTGGTGGACACATCGCTCTGTACCACACTAAAATGTATCCAGAAAAAATGCTTGGCCTTGTAATTACGGGAAGTTCAGGTCTTTATGAAAGCGCGATGGGAGACAGTTATCCGCGTCGTGGCGATTATGATTACATTCAAAAGAAAGCAGAAGCGGTTTTTTATGATCCTAAAATTGCTACTAAAGAAATTGTGGACGAAGTTTACCAAATGGCCAATGACCGAATCAAATTGATTAAAACATTGACCATTGCTAAAAGTGCAATCCGTCATAATATGGCGAAAGATTTACCAAAAATGCACGTTCCAACTTGCATCATTTGGGGAAAAGACGACAAAGTAACCCCTCCAGAAGTGGCGTTGGAATTTGACAAACTTTTACCCAATTCTTCCTTGCACTGGATTGACAAATGTGGTCACGCAGCCATGATGGAACAACCCGATGAATTTAACGAAATCATGTATACTTGGCTTAAAAAAGTCAATTTATAACAGATATACCTTTCTATAAAAACCACTATTTGAAGAAAAAACTTTAAATAGTGGTTCTTTTTTTTAACTAACTTTGCCCCAAATCCATTTATAATGAAAATCAATACCGCCGAATTTATCATCAGTAATTCTGAAGTCGACAAATGTCCAAAAGAACCAATTCCAGAATATGCATTTATAGGACGGTCAAATGTGGGAAAATCTTCATTGATTAATATGTTGACCAACCATAAAAATTTGGCTAAAACTTCTGGACGTCCTGGGAAAACGCAGTTGATTAATCATTTTAAAATCAATAACAATTGGTTTTTAGTAGATTTACCGGGATACGGTTATGCGAAAGTTTCAAAGAAAACAAAATCAGTTTTCCAACAGTTCATCACGGATTATTTTGAAACACGTCAGCAGTTGGTTTGTGCATTTGTACTAATTGACATTCGCCATGAAGCTCAAAATATCGACATTGAGTTTATGAGTTATATGGGAGAAAGTGAAATTCCGTTCTGTATTATTTTTACAAAAGCAGATAAAATCAGTAAAACAAAAATTGACTCGCATATTGCCGCTTACACCAAACAAATGTATGCCAATAATTGGGAAGAAATGCCGCAATACTTTGTCACTTCTGCAACGGACGGATTAGGAAAAGAATCGGTTTTAGAATATATTGGAGCGATTAACGATGATTTGTTTAAGAATAATTTATTATAAACTAACTGACTAAAACAATGCAAAAAACACTTCTAACTTTCGTATTTGTATTTTTAAGCACCTATAGTTTCGCTAACAATGAAAATTCTTCTGTCGAAATCATTAAAACCGGTGTTAGTTTCGGAACTGTTTTAGCGGTAGTTATTTCATGGTCTCGAAACAAAAGTTTGCTATTAGCAATTATTCACGGGATTTTTGGATGGCTTTATGTAATTTATTATGCGTTGTTTCTACCTTCAGAATCCAATTTTAAATAGTATAAAAAAAGAGGTCTTTCGACCTCTTTTTTTATTTCACTAAATCCATTTTCTCTGCAAAATATTCACAGAAATCTTTCATGGTATCCGTCATCTGCTGGTCGTCCGTTGCTCGTTGAAACGTATCTGACATCGCCACTAATGTCTGATGAAAAAACTTTTTCATTTCATCAACAGGCATTTCTTTCGTCCATAAGTCAATTCGCAATGTTTCCTGTGCTTTACTGTCCCAAATGGAAAGCATAATTGCTTTTGCTTCTTGCTGGTTTACACCGCCGTCTTCGGCAGACCATTGCAGTTTTTCAGGTACGCGATTTTCATCTAAATCAATTAAGAATTTTATTTCTGAAGTCATTTCTTTTTGTTTAAGGTTTAAGGTTTAAAGTTTGAGATAAAAATTTACTTTATCGACAAACCTCTCGTTTTTGAAAATTACTGTTCGTTTAATCAATTTGAAAACTGAACACTAAAAACTGAACACTACTTCTTTGGTTTGTATTTTGAATTATTAAAAATTGTGGTGGCGTCCATTGTCAAAAGTTCTTTGACATCCACTTTATTGTTTTCAGCGTAAGCACGTACAATTTGCCATCCCAACCAAGCACCTACTCGGCCTGGAGATTCATTGTCAATTTCCAAATAAAATTTAGAAAAAGGCGCTCGGTGAATAAATCGGTTTGCTAATTTAGGATCGGTGTCGTACAGCAAACTTTCGTCAATAAAATAGCGCCACATGTAGCTTTCGTTTTCTTGACACCACTGAATTTGTTCCGGTGTATATCCCATTTTATCCGCATCTGAATAGTCCGGGATCAATAAATCCTTGATGTACAATTGTTTTCCTTCAAAAATCATTTGAGACAAAAGATTTTTGTTTGGATCTTCTGGAATTTGATTGTTTGACAATGCCGCAACCACATCCGGAATTATTTGAGACGACTCAAAATTTTGTCGGATGTACGCTGGAAATTCACTTTTGTAAAACTCATGTTCTTGACCCAAATAGAGTTCTAATGAAATCAACAAATAATTTCCCGTGTAGATCACCTTATTATTGTAATCCATTTCGCTAATCACCGTTACGATTTCGGGCAATCGTGTATTCGGAAAATAATATTTGGCATGTTTGAAAACTGCTTCAATCTCTGTTTTTTGTATCTCGAAATCACCGTACTTTTTTTGTACTTCTTTGTACAAATCCTTCCACATTGCATTATTCATTTTATTGGTCCACACCGAATCTGGCACTCCTTGTGGAAAGAATTCGGGATACGCAGATTTTAATTTGTTTAAATCTTGTGGTGGCGTTTCAAAAAATAATTTATCAAAACGTGCAACTTTTAACGAAACAGGAATTTCCTCAATTTTCTTTTCCGTTTCTGATTGTTCTTTACAGGATGAAATCAAAACAATAAAAGTAAAAAGCAACAGTATTTTCTTCATTTGTACATTTTCTTTTTAGCCCAGATAACAGTGTAAATCCTTTATTTTTTTTCTTTAAAAAAATAAAGATTGCAACGGATAGCTGGAAATAGCTCCTTAAAAAACAGAATACATAGTTTGAAATGCGTCCTTTTTTTATAATTTTAGCGCTAATTAATTTGAGTTGCAAATATACACCGCTTGTTGTTCAAAAACCATAAATGAAATGCAAAAAAAGAATAAAATTGACATTGAAAAAGTAAATAATCAAATTGTAAATTGGTTAAAAACCTACGCTGAAAATGCAAAAGCAAATGGTTTTGTGATTGGGATTTCAGGTGGTGTCGATTCTGCCGTTACTTCGACGCTTTGTGCTCAAACGGGTTTAAAACTTTTATGCGTGGAAATGCCAATTCATCAAGACGCAAAACAAATCAGCCGTGGACGCGAACATATTGATTTTTTAAAAAATAAATTCCCGAATGTTTCAAATGTAGAAGTTGATTTGACACAAACTTTTGACATTTTTAAAAATGCAGTTCCAAAAAGTGCTAATTTAGTCAAATATAATTTGGCTCTAGCCAATTCTAGAGCGCGATTGCGAATGACAACTTTGTACTATTTTGCAGGAATCGATGGATTACTAGTGGCTGGAACAGGAAATAAAGTGGAGGATTTCGGTGTTGGTTTCTTTACAAAATATGGCGACGGTGGTGTTGATTTGAGTCCCATTGCAGACTTGATGAAAAGTGAAGTATACCAATTGGGAACATTTTTAAATATTCCCCGATCGATACAAAATGCCGCTCCAACAGATGGCCTTTTTGGTGATGATCGAACGGATGAAGACCAACTTGGCGCTTCATATGATGAGTTAGAAACTGCCATGTTAGCCGATGAAAAGGGAAAAACAGAACTGGATTTTGAAGGACGCAATTTAGAGGTGTTCAAAATTTACAAACGGTTAAATCGAATCAATAAGCATAAAGTAAATGCAATTCCAATATGTGAAATTAAAAACTTAAGAATTGATTAACTTTTTAACATTTATTTAGCAAACTATATTTTTTTTTATTAGCTTTACCTACCCAAATCATAATACCCATCAAAACTATTTATTATGATAAAGATTAGTATCGCTGATAATCAGCCTGTGGTAATGCACGGAATTTCATGCTTTTTTAAAAACCATTCAAAAATCTCCATTAGTGATACTGTATATCACCTCAAGGATATTGAGGAATCACTGCATCAAAACAAAGTCAAAATCTTAATAATTGATATTGAATTAGAAGGTTTGCATAGTATCAGTGCATTAAAAAAAGTGATACAGAACAATCTTGATACAAAACTTTTAATTTATACGTGTGCGACGGAAAAACTCTTTGGTCTTACTTCTCTCAAAGCAGGAGCTGCAGGATTTATTTCTAAAAAAGCACCACTGGAAGATCTTGAAGCGGGAATTTTAAAAATAGCAGATGGCAAAACTGCTTTTAGCGATGGCGTACACAAAAACGCATTAACATCTTCCTACTTAAACAACGAGCGGATGTATCGGAAATTGTCATCACGAGAGTCAGAAGTTTTGCGGTATTTGATCAGTGGTAAGAAAAACAATGAGATCTCAGAGTTATTAAATCTCAACGAAAAGACGATTAGTACGTATAAGTTGCGTTTGCTCAATAAGCTGCACGTCACCAACTTAATTGACCTCGTAAATAAGGCAAAGACTCTAGAAATCGTTTAACTAAATGTGGTAGCGTGACATCACTCGTCCTAACTTAGACGAAAAAGAACCTATCAACTTGTAATAATCCATCACCATCGACAGCGTTTCTGAATTATCAGCATCGGATGCTGACGAGATTTCTTTTTTTAATTCTTCAATAATTTTATCCACAAGAAACCATCGTAACGTGAGAATGGTTTCCGTTACATATTGACTGATCGTGTGCGATTTTTCTTTGACGATAATGTTCTGTCCTTCCCATTTGTGTAAAGTCACTTTTTCATCTTCCATCAGTACATCCGTCACTTCTTGAGCCAATTCTTGTGGAAGTTGGTTCAAATAATGTTCCGTATTGAACGTTTCATTTTGACGGAAAAAAGTCATGATGTTATTGTAGATGTCTAGAAATAGTGGGTTTGCCAATTCCACCTCATCTTCTTGCAAACTTAAATAAATACGGTCAAACACTTTATAATTGCGTTTTTCAGTGTATTGCTCTATTTCTCCTTCTTCATTATTGCGTAAAAGTACGTCCTCAAATTCCTCCTCCACGTTTCCGTACAGCAATAGTATTTCAATAATTTTTCGTTCAATTTCGTTTTGAACATCGATCTTCTGAGTGCTGCTTACCGAAGAAGAATCCTTAACTACTTCCAGTGGCTTTTGCTGGTCGTTCTTTAATTTTTTTCCTGCTTCAATTGTGTCTTTTTGAATCAATTGAGCAAGCGTACTTACCAAAACTTGTTCTGAAATATCCATGATTCGCGAACATTCCTGAACATAAATCTCTCTTTGAATTCGATCCGGCACTTTAGAAATACTCACCACAATTTCCCGAATCAAATCGGCTTTTTTGACTGGGTCGTGCTTTGCATCTTCCATCAGAAGCGATGCTTTGAACTGAATGAAATCTTTAGAATTGGCTTCTAAATATTCCGTTACTTGTTCAAAATTATATTTTCGGGCAAAACTATCTGGATCTTCTCCGTCTGGAAAACTACATACTTTGACGTTCATTCCTTCTTCAAGAATCAAATCAATTCCGCGAAGTGACGCTCGAAGTCCGGCGGCATCTCCGTCAAAAAGAACGGTGATATTCTTGGTCAAACGATTGATTAATCGGATTTGATCTGGTGATAATGCCGTTCCTGAAGAGGCCACTGTGTTTTCAATTCCGGTTTGATGAAACTGAATTACATCCGTATAACCTTCCACTAAATAACAATTATTCTGTTTTGCAATGGCTTGTTTGGCATGGAAAATACCGTACAAAACTTTGCTTTTATGGTACAATTCGCTTTCCGGCGAATTCAGGTACTTAGCTGCTTTTTTATCATTTGTTAGAATCCGCCCTCCAAAACCAAGCGTTCGTCCCGACATACTTTGAATCGGAAACATCACTCTAGCTCGAAAGCGGTCTAATAAATTTTTATCTTCCTTGACGATTGTGAGTCCGCTTCCTTCTAGAAATTCTAATTTATATCCTTTTCCCAACGCTTCCTTTGAAAACGCATCCCAAGCTTGTGGCGAATATCCGAGTCCAAAACGTTTGATGGTTTCCATGGTGAAACCGCGTTCTTTAAAGTAAGAAAGTCCAATTGCTTTTCCTTCGTCGGTTTCTAAAAGAGTGTGGTTGAAATATTTTTGGGCAAATTCAGATACCAAAAATAAACTTTCGCGAAAATCTACCGTTGCTTTTTGTTCATCGGATTGTTCGGTTTCCTCGATTTCGATGTTGTACTTTTTGGCCAAATATCGGATTGCTTCTGGATACGTAAAATGTTCATGTTCCATTAAGAAAGCAACGGAATTCCCCCCTTTTCCCGAACTGAAATCTTTCCAAATTTGCTTTACCGGTGACACCATAAACGAAGGAGAACGCTCACTTGAAAACGGACTCAATCCTTTGAAATTACTTCCGGCTCTTTTTAATTGTACAAAATCGCCAATGACCTCTTCTACTCGAGCAGTTTCAAAAACGGTATCAATGGTGGCTTGGGTAATCATAGTTTATTTATGGAGGTCAAATATACGCCATTTTGAGGAAGGATAGAAAGACTAAAAGATTTAAAGATTGAAGGATTAAAAGATTTTTATAACGTAAGTTAATGAAACATTAACTCGAAGGGATTCGTGCGACAGCGGTGGTTTTATTTTTTATTTATTTAATTCAGTTTCCATTGCATTTAAGTTTTTTGTGTACTGATTTTCAGATGTAGACCATTTTTCTGCTTCGGTTTTCCAATCTTTAAACTTTGCTTTATCTTTTATTTTAAAATATTCATAAGCTAAATTATATGCAGTCTCTTGAATAAATTCATTCGTTTTGCAAATTTCCTTCAATAATTTATATGTCTCAGATACTTTTTCTAAATTCAAAAGCTTTGTGTAAGTATAAGCTAATTCTTTAAGTGTATAACAATCGGAAGGATCGTTTTTAATAGCTTTTTTTAATGAAGCTTCTGCTTTGTTATATTTTCCTAAAGCGTTATAAGAAAACGCTAATTCCGTTTGTAGTCCTTTAAAATTCGAATCTATTATATCAGCTTTTTCTAGAAAAGTTAATGCTTTTTCACATTCACTCCATCCATTGTACAAATAACCCCAACGATATAATCTTTCCACAGAATTTTCATCAGTTTTGTAAGATGCTAACCAATCAGGTGTTTTCTCAATTTTTAATTCGTTAAATTTTGAATCCGGAATTTCAGCAATCGCAGTTCTATTTGGCTGCAGTCTTACTTTCATAAATCCAATTTCATTATCAGTTGTACTTTCTAAACGAATAAAATTACCATCATTATCTATTTTGAATTTCCCCTCGTAGTTTAGGGTCAAACCTGCTTGTGAATCAACATATATAAAACCAAAAGTGTAAGTGCTATCTTTATCCATTTGGTAAGTAATCCATTTGTCTTCACATTGTACGTTGCGTTTATCAAAATTCAATACACTTTGTGCATTCAAACTAATTGAAAACAAAAATAAAAGTGTAATTATGTATTTCATATTTTATTAATTTTTAAATATTTTTTAATAGTATAACTTCTAACTTATTTACATACTTGATTTTACAACAATTTTACAGCCAAAAACAATTAGGATTTTATGAAAATTGTCATTTATAGTACTTGTAAATATATACAAAAAATATAAAGTTTTGAATTTTGTAACAAGAGATTGAACTTGCTAGAAGAAATAATAATTATTAAAACCCAAGCGAAACAAAAAGAAAAAATGGAAAATTTTGTAGCCCCGATAGCAGTGGAATCTCCTTTTTTAGGGACGAGATGCAACGGATAGCGGGAACATGGAAGCCAAAAAAGCACTATCGATTCGCTCCAGATTATAAAACAAAAAAACGCTTCTCTTTCAAGAAACGTTTTTAAATAACTAAACTAACTCAAATTTTTAATTGAAATCAAAACGGACACCTAACGAAATGTTGTTTTGTTTGATTGCATTGTCTTTAAACAACGGACTTAAATCGTATTTTAGATACAAACTTGTTGATTCGTAACCAATATAAGTACTTAATCCGTAAACAAAATCGTTGACATTAAAGCTTCCTTTAGTTACGTTTCGAGAGTCGTAACCGTCGATATCGTACTTGATAATTTGTTTGGACTTAAAGTTTAAACCTGCGAAACCTCCAATTCCCAAACGGAAACTTTCGTGTGTGTTAAAATAGGTTTTACCGTCTTTCTCTTTCTTGCCCGAAAAATCAAATTCGATATGCATTGGCACCACAATATTGACATTTCGGAAGCGGGAATCTTTCATGTGAACGGGATTTACTTCTAAATCAGTGGTTATTCCATTGTCTACGAAAAGTCGGTTTTCTGTAGGACGAAGGTTGTTGTACATAACCGAAAGTCCGTATTTAAAATGCAGTAAATTGTTGTCTTTAGCAATTCGCGTGTTCCAAGTTACACCCCATTCGTAGAAATGCGAACCCCAATAGCGGTAATCCGAATTAGCCACTTCGCCATCCGTTACCAAATTATTAATTCCGGCTGCGAAAACAAATTGTGAAGTGGTTCTAGCTTCGCCTCGTCTGTAATTGATCGTGTCATTTTTCTTCATGTACTTTGGATTCCAAATTAAAGTGAATCCAGTTCTTGTTTTAATTGTGTCGGTATCTTTGATGTTTCCGTCCACTTTTAATTGTACCACTTCGCTTAATTCTTTTTGGTAATCAGCAACACGCGTTTCAATTTTTTTAGCTCTAATTTCTGCTAGATTTTTCTTTTGTTCATCGGCTTGTGCTTTAGAAATAGTTCCGTTTTCAAGTTGCACATTAACGGCTTCAATTTCAATTTTCAAAGCGGCTTTTTCTTCTTTAGTTACGTTTTCGATGTTGGTTGCAATTTTTCGAACCCGCATTTCAAAGGTTTCTTGGGCTTGGACTTTGGCAAAAAATAAGCACAAGGTTCCTACTAGATAAATGGTAAAATTTTTCATGATTGGTTATTTATTTGATTAATGATTGGTTACTCTAGATTACGTTTGGCAACAGCGACTTTTACTTCTCTGTAGGTTTTATTGACCGATTTCAGGACTCTTTCGCGGAACGAAAGCTCTAATTCTCCGTCAACTTGCGAAAGTAAGTCATTAGAATTTACTTTCACTGGAGCTGCATTTTGGGCAATAGCTTTTGAAGGTTGATCATTATCCACAGAAGCTAATAAAGCATTAGCATCTACTTTAACTTTCGTTTTTTGACTGATGATTGATGATGCATTATTTTTATCATTTGAAACTATTGCTGTTTCAAATGGTTGTTTTTTTTCTGTTTTTACAACTTCTATTTTATCAAGAATGTTATTTGATTTTGTTTTAGAAGTAGCTTTTTGTTTCATTATTACATTTTGCGATGCTACAACCACTTCTGGAATTTCATCTATCACCAGAATTTCAAGCACTTTATCCAATTCATTTATTTTTTCCTGCACTTGATTTTCCTCAATAACTATTTTATTATGTTCTGAATCTACTACCTCTTCGGTTTGATTGAAAAACACGGTTGCAATCAAAATAAATCCCAAAAAACTGGCTGCGAAATACATCCATCGGAAATTGCGTTTTGGTTTCTCGGCAACGGTTAACATTGCGTCAAGTCGGTCCCACGAATTCTCGGAAGGCTTGATTTCTCTTTTGTTGAGTTTATCTCTGAACTGATTTTCCATATTATTCGGTTCCATTGTCATAATTCTTCATTTTGTTAACCAACTCTTGCAGCATTTTTCGCGCATGCGACAATTGTGATTTAGACGTTCCTTCATTAATCCCTAACATTTCGGCAATTTCTTTGTGCTTATATCCTTCGATGGCATAAAGATTGAAAATCATTTTGTAGCCTTCCGGCAATCGGTCAATCAAATTCTGAATATCATCCACCGAAAGATTGCTTTCTATATTGTTAAATCCTTCTTCCTTGTAATATTCGTCTTCTAGAAAACTAACTTTCTTTTGAGCGCGAATAAAGGAAATACTTTCATTAACCATTATCCGCCGAATCCATCCTTCAAAACTTCCTTTGCTTTCAAAATTCTTCAGATTGACAAACACTTTCATGAAAGCGGTAATCATGACATCTTCTGCTTGATGAATGTCTTTAATATATTGGCGGCAGACACTCAACATCTTTGAAGCGAACTTTGAATAAATCTGCTGTTGAGCATGCCGATTGTTTTCGGTTGCTAACAGGATTAGATTTTGTTCTTCTTGATGTAGATTGATAACTTTCATTTTTTGATTTAAGATTTACGAATTAAGATATAGGATTATCCGAAACTCAATTAGTAAATCTGATTTCTATTAGCATAGACGAGATTAGGTAGAAAATGGTTGCATGGAAGTATGAAAAAATTTAAATAAGATTTTTTTCGCCACTGATTAAAAGGATTAGCACAGATTTTTTTAGATATAGTTGAAAATCATTTTAATCTTTTAAATCTGTGGCAAACGATTAGTTATTTCTTCCGTTCAATCACGTAATTTACCATCAAGGTTAATGCGTCTTTATATTCTGATGGAGGAAAGGTGTCTAATAAATGTAACGCTTCTTCTTGAAATTCGACCATTTTTTCTTCGGCATAAAGAAGTCCATTGTTACTTTTGACAAAAGCGATGACTTCTTTAACGCGTTTTCTGTCTTTATTGTGGTTTTTTACGGAGTTTATTAACCACTTTTTTTCTTGGGAAGTACAATGATTTAAGACATGAATTAACGGCAACGTCATTTTTTGTTCCTTGATGTCAATACCTGTTGGTTTACCAATGGCTTCATCGGTATAATCAAATAAATCGTCTTTTATTTGAAACGCCATTCCGATGAGTTCGCCGAATTTTCTCATTTTCTCAACTTGTTCGGCATCTTCGCTTACGGATTTTGCACCAAGAGCACAACATGCGGCAATAAGCGTGGCCGTTTTTTGTCGGATAATGTCGTAGTAAACGTCTTCGGTAATGTCGAGTCGGCGGGCTTTTTCTATTTGAAGTAATTCGCCTTCACTCATTTCTCGAACGGCAACGGAAATGATTTTTAGTAAATCGAAATCGCCATTGTCAATGGAAAGTAGTAAACCTTTTGAAAGTAAATAATCGCCCACTAGTACGGCAATTTTATTTTTCCAAAGAGCATTAATCGAGAAAAATCCACGACGTCTGTTACTATCGTCTACGACATCATCGTGTACTAAAGTCGCGGTGTGAATCAATTCAATAACAGAAGCTCCACGATAGGTTCGTTCGTTTACGGTTCCGCCGGAAATCATTTTGGCAGTTAGAAAAACAAACATCGGTCGCATTTGTTTCCCTTTTCGGTTGACAATGAAATAGGTAATTCGGTTGAGCAACGCCACTTTAGAAGTCATCGAATCATAAAACTTTGTTTCAAAAAGTTCCATTTCAGATAAGATGGGCTGTTTTATTTGCTCGGTGATTTTCATTGAAGGCAAATTTACGGAATTCTGTGGAGATTAATTTAAAAACTCCGACAGAGTTTAAAACTCTTTCGGGAGTTCGTACATCTATTATTTTAAATTTTTACGCTTCTTTATTTGCCAATTGTCCACAAGCAGCATCGATGTCTTTTCCGCGACTTCTACGGACTTTTACAACGATTCCTGAAGCTTCAAGCGCTTTGATGTAAGCGTTTATCGATTCTTCAGAAGCTTGCTGGAATTCGCCGTCGTCAATGGGATTGTATTCAATTAAGTTGACTTTACACGGCACGTATTTACAAAATTTAACCAAGGCGTCAATGGACTCCTTGTTATCGTTGATTCCTTTCCAAACTACATATTCGTAGGAAATTTTGCTTTTGGTTTTTCGGTACCAATATTCTAAAGATTCACGTAATTCTGCTAATGGAAATGCTTTGCTGAACGGCATAATTCGCGAACGAATTTCGTCAATTGCAGAATGCAGTGAAACGGCAAGTTTAAATTTTACCTCATCATCGGCGAGTTTTTTAATCATTTTTGGAACGCCGGAAGTGGAAACCATAATTCGTTTGGGCGACATGCCTAAACCTTCTTCCGAAGTAATCATTTCGATGGCTTTCAACACATTATTGTAATTCATCAACGGCTCGCCCATTCCCATGAAAACGATGTTGGACAAAGGATGGTTGTGGTATAAGCGACTTTCTCGGTCGATGGCAACTACTTGGTCGTAAATTTCATCGGCACCTAAATTTCGCATACGTTTTAATCGGGCAGTTGCGCAAAAACTACAGTCTAAACTACAACCCACTTGACTAGAAACGCAAGCAGTTGTTCGTGTATCTGTTGGAATTAAAACGGACTCCACCACTAAACCATCGTGCAAACGAACGGCATTTTTTACCGTTCCATCTTCACTTCTTTGGATCGTGTCGACATTAATGTGGTTGATGACAAAGTTGTTTTCGAGCATTTCACGTGTACTCTTTGCAAGATTCGTCATATCCGTAAAATGGTGTGCACTTTTACTCCAAAGCCATTCATAAACTTGATTGCCACGAAAGGCTTTATCTCCATTTTCAACGAAAAAAGTTCGTAATTGTTCTTTGCTTAACGCTCTTATGTCTTTTTTATCCTCTTGCATGGTGCAAATTTAATGACTATTTGTTGATTTAGTGTTTTGATATTTTGATAACTTTGTCAAAAAGTAAAAAAATGCACTTTATCTCCGAAGAATTAGAAAGTTACATAGAAAATCATTCGCAAAAAGAACCTGAACTTTTAGCGGCTTTGAATCGGGAAACGCATCAGAAAATCCTGCAACCTCGAATGTTGAGTGGGCATTTTCAAGGAAGAGTGTTGAGCATGCTTTCGAAATTAATTCGGCCGATGCATATTTTAGAAATTGGAACTTATACAGGTTATGCCGCCTTGTGTCTGTGCGAAGGAATGCAGCAAAACGGCAGCTTGGACACGATTGACATTAATGAGGAATTGGAATCCATTCAAAAGAAATACTTTGATTTGTCTCCTTGGAAAAATCAAATACAGCAACATATTGGTGATGCAATTGAGATTATTCCTACGTTAAATAAAAAATACGATTTGGTATTTATCGATGCCGATAAGGAGAATTATCTCAATTATTTTGACCTAATTGTTCCAATGATGAACATGGGTGGAATTATTTTATCCGATAACGTTTTGTGGAGCGGAAAAGTTTTGGAAACACCTGACCCAAGAGATTTAAGTACAAATATCTTATTAGAATACAACAGAAAAATCAATCAAGACCCAAGAGTGGAAACGGTTTTATTGCCGATAAGAGATGGATTGACGGTGAGTCGGGTTTTATAACTCGACATGACCAACCACTTCGAGTGGTTCGCGACTCGGAAAATACTTATCCCGCAGAAACTTATACAAGGTCAATACCAAAAGCGCCATCAAAATTCCCCAAATGTAACCTACTAAAATATCGCCTGGATAATGCAGCCCCAAGTAGATTCGACTGTAAGCGAACACCAACGGCCAAAGGAACATGATTTGAATGTACTTCACACGCGATTTCAAAATCGTATATAAGAAAAAACAAGCCGCCATAGAATTTGACGCATGACCTGAAATAAAACTAAACGTTTTACTGGTATGAACTGCCCTAATAAGTCCATCTAAAGCAGGATCACTTCCCGGACGAAGTCGCACAAAACGGTATTTGAATAAGTGATTAGTTGTTTGATCGGTGATTAAAATAAGCAAGGAAATCATCAGTATGATTAAGATGGCATGCTTCCAACCGAAATGCTTAAAAATTAAATAAAAGAAAATCAAAAATACCGGAATCCAATTGATTTGTTTGGTTATCCATAGCCAAAATCCATCCCAAGGTTCGCTTCCAAAACTATTCAAATAAATAAAAACGTCTCGGTCTAAATTCATTAAATACTCTAACATAATCTAGCGTTGTCTTTTAATTGGTCCGGTTAAATCGTCTAAATTCACTTTCGCTTTCGAAATTTCAGAGTCGATATCAGCTTTAATGCTTTTTACATCTAAGGAGTTATTTAAAACTACATCGTCTTTGATTCCGTCCACATGTTCTTTTAAACTTCCGAATTCAGCGTCAAAACCGCTCGTTAAACTTTTTCTATCTAATCCGTTTTCTTCGGCACTTCGCTGAATTTCGTTTTTAATATCGTCGGTTGCGTGTTTTAATTGTGCCATTCCTTTCGCCATGGTTCGTGCAATTTCTGGTACTTTATCCGCACCAAAAAGCATGATCGCAATCAGTATAATGACAAATATTTCTGAACCTCCAATTCCAAACATAATTTCTTTTATTTACGGTGCAAAGTTACAAAGGAACTTTCCGAATAAGGGACGTATTAACACTTTTTTTACTAGTCAAATTTTGACTTCACTTCTTCTTTTGGCCATGTATTATTTGAAATATCAATATCGGCTGTTTCTAATTCGGCATCTACAATAATTTTTGAAATTCTTTTTTCAGTGGCAAAAGTTCGCGTCACCTTTTCGTCACTTAAATGCCAAATTTGAGCTGGAAAACGATGCTTTTCAACTGAACCGTCTTCTAAAATCAAGTCGACAATCAACGGCATTACTAATCCACCTGGTTTATCAAAAGTCACTTCGTAGAAATAATTTGGCGAATTTAAAGCTGCAATTTCTTTCTTAGTGAAATTGGAATTTAAATATTCTTTAAGCGTCTTAATTTCTTTTACATCTACAGATTTTGGTTTGTCGGACGATTGCATTTCAACGGCATAAACCATTGGTCCTGTCAAGTTATAACGGTTTCTTCGCGAAGATTGTGGCACGTTCAAACCTTTTGGCAGTTCGTCTGTAACCGTAAATAAACGCACGTCTTTAATACCAATATCGTTATAATCCGTGGTGTAAAACCATCCTCTCCAAAACCAATCTAAATCAACAGCAGACGCATCTTCCATCGTTCTGAAAAAATCTTCAGGAGTAGGATGTTTGAATTTCCAACGATTTGCATACGTTTTAAATGCATAATCGAATAATTCGTGTCCCATAACCGTTTCACGCAAAATATTTAAAGCCGTTGCCGGTTTTCCGTAAGCGTTATTTCCAAACTGTCGGATACTTTCTGAGTTGGTCATGATCGGTTCCAAACCACGTTGATCGCCTTTCATATAAGGAACAATTAATCGTGCTGGTCCACGACGACTTGGGAAATCTTTCTGAAATGTAGTTTCGGCTAAATATTGTAAGAACGTATTCAATCCTTCATCCATCCAAGTCCATTGTCTTTCATCCGAATTGACAATCATTGGGAAATAATTGTGTCCTACTTCGTGAATAATCACGCCAATCATCCCGTATTTCGTTTGATCCGAAGTAATGCCTTTTTCGTCTGGACGACCAAAATTCCAACAAATCATTGGGTATTCCATTCCTTGGTCTTCCGCATTTACGGAAACTGCTTTTGGATACGGATAATCAAACGTATAGCTCGAATAACTTTTCAAAGTATGTGCCACGACACGAGTTGAATACTGTTCCCACAATGGATTTCCTTCTTTCGGATAAAGTGATTCTGCCATTACGGTTCGGTCACCCATTTTCACAGCCATGGCATCGTAAATGAATTTTCGAGAAGTTGAAATTCCAAAATCACGCACATTTTCAGCTTTCCAACGCCACGTTTTCGTTTGATTGGATTTACTTTTTTCGGCTTTTTCGGCTTCATCTTGCGTAACAATAACTACCGGATTTTCGTAACTTTTTTCAGCAAGAGCCAAACGTTTTAATTGTGCAGCAGTAAAAACTTGTTCTCTATTTTGCAACACTCCCGTCGCATTCATAATATGATCTGCGGGAACGGTAATATTCACTTCGTAATCGCCAAAAGCTAAAGCAAATTCTCCACCACCCCAAAACTGCATGTTTTGCCATCCTTCCACATCATTATACACTGCCATTCTTGGAAAAAATTGTGCCAAAACGTACAAGTTATTTCCGTCTTTTTCAAAATGTTCGTAACCTGAACGACCGCCTTCTACTCTGTAATTATTAATGTTGTACCACCATTTTATTGTGAAAACCATTTTTGAATTTCCTTTCAAAGGTTCGGCCAAATTAATTCGCATCATCGTTTCGTTAATCGTATACGAAAGTGGTTTGCCGTTTTCATCTACAACCGACATAATATTAAAACCGCGATCTGCTGCTTGCTCCAAATATTTTTTTGAAAAACCTTTCGTGCTTATGGCTTCATCCATGTATGAACTTCCATTTTTCTTGGTCACTGAATTTTTATTTCTTCTGTTTTGGTCCAATTGCAACCACAAATAATCGAGAGACTCTTTCGCATTATTATGATAAGTAATCGTTTCTACGCCTGATAATTTTGCGTTTACGTCATCTAGCACGACGTCCATTTTATAATCTGCTTTCTGCTGATAATATTCGGGACCTGGCGCTCCGGAAGCGGTTCGATACATGTTTGGCGTCGCCATCAAATCATACATTTGACGAAATTTATTAGTATCTACCTGTCCTTTTTGTTTTTCAGGAGCCGTTTGAGCAACTAGAGAAACCGATGAAAAGAAAGTGCAAATGGCAAGAAAGCGATATAAATTCATAAAGCGGATTTTTTTTTGAGACCTTAAAAGTAGGAAAATATTTTTAATTTCTTGAAATCGTTATGTTTTCTACATAATAATCTCCTGTGAAAATATAGTTGTTCTTATTGTTGTAAAAATTGGTTTGAATGATGTTTTGCTGGTCCGAATAAAGGTCTAGCAAAGCGTTATTTTGAATTTTAAAAGAATTGATTTTTTTAATATCCGTAATTTTCAAATAGACAATCACCACGTTATTATCAATTTCTTTACTTAAGAAAACGACCTGTTTCTCTTTTCCGTCGATAGAAACCCGAATATGTTTTGCCAAATATTTTTTCAAAACTGCGACGTCTTGAATCGTTTCCGACTTCTCGCCTAACGTAGTTTTAATTTTGAACTCCTGTTCCAATGCTGCATTCAAATCGTCCATGAATATTCGAGCAGTGATTTCCACTCTTTTTTTCTCGGGAACAAAATCAATTTGATAAATGGAAACGTAAAATTTATGTGCGCCAAAAGAACTTAACAGCACAATGAAAACGGTCGCAAAAAAAAGAGTTGTTTTTTTATTCATCATTTATAAAAGTTCTATTTCTTTGAAGCCAAGTATTCTTGCTTCTTTACTTTCAAAAATTCGATAAGCTCGAAATCATTTGCGATCGAAAGGATTTTCTTTGAATTAGGATCGCTTTCGCAAAAAATTAAAAAAGCATTCGTTTCTGCCGGATCCATATTCAACGTATTTCTAAAAAAATCATCTGAAAATCTATTTTCAACTACGACAGAAAATCGGGTAACATCTCTGTTTTTATTTTTCTGAGCTTCATTTCGTTTGAAAGCGCGAACTAATTTCCGACCAATTTTATTGAAATCCATCATGTACCTGCTGTCTAAATATCCAGGCATTAGCTTATTTTCCGGCGTAGATTGTAAATCATCTTCGTATAATGTTGCAATTGCAGTTTGATTATCTATTTTCGCTTTTAAGGTGGCCACTTTAATATTCTTATTGTCTTTATTCAAATCGCCACTTAATGCATTTGGATTAATAACTACTTCGTCCAATGGACTCGCTTGACTTTCTAATTTAATTTTTAAAACATTAAATTTCAAATCAGCATCGTTTAAAACAAGTATTTGATGTGGGAAATTAAAGCCGGAAAAGATCAAAGTATCCTTTACGCGAACTAAAATTTGAAAAGTTCCATCCTTTTTAGAAACGGTCGCTGTTTTTGCCGTTTTATTGGTAATTAAAATATCCTCAACCGACATTGATTCTGAAAGCACTTGACCATTGAGGACTTCTCTGGGCAGTTTCTGAGCCACCAATCCGCTTGTAATTAATAGTAAGACAAATAGTAATTTACTTTTCATAATCATTTCGTTTTTTAAATTCAGTTGCAATTCGGTATAAATTAAATTCCATTCGCGGTTTGTTTTTACTAGTAATAGCTTCGATTAAAACAGCATCATAAATGGCATAATTTTTAAAAGTACCCAAATATAAGGTTTCAATCCCTAATTTTTCTGTAAAAAAGGCGTCGGTATAATTAAATTCTAATTTTTCAAGAAGGATTTCTTTTTCTTCCGCTTTCAATGCTCTTTTCAACATTGCAGTTCGACCCGAAATCCAATTCATTAATGGATCTAAACCTATCGAACCGCCAGCCATGGTTCCAACATTTAAAGACGCATCGAGTTCAGTTGCTGTTCGAAGTCGTCGTTCTGCCGGTGTATATACTTTCGCCGGACTTGATAAAATTCCTAAAGCAACAGCATTGATCCTCGCATTTTCATAAATTTGAACTTCATCAAGTTGCAAGACTTTAGAAGTCATCTTAATTTCAATACTGCCTTTATTGTAGTCCGATTCTTCCACAATCATTCGCATGTAATCTAAAAATTCTGCAGAAAAAACGAGTAAATCATCGGGCTTTGCTAAAATTGAAAAATTACCTGCTTCATCCGTAATCGCTTCTTTTTCGTTGACCAAATTAATGACGCGAATTCCTTCTAGTTTTGAGTCTTTAACACTAATTTTACCCTGAATAAGTTTCTCTTTCTGTGCAAAAACAGCTGCTGAAGAACACAGAAGAATGATCAAAAATAATTTACTTCGCATCCCGAATTGCTTTATAGTCTGAAGCCAATTTAATCATTATAAATGTGACAAGAAAAGAATTAGTTCCCTTTAACGCTTCTTTTAATTTAAAATCTTCCACGGCAAAATAATGGAATCCTCCAATTTCTTCGACTGGAATTTTAAGTGTTTCTGTGTAAAATTTTTCTGGATAACGTCCATCCAAAGCGGTTAATGCAAACTCTCTTTTTTCAATTGCGATTCCATCTTCTAATACCGCCTTTCGTCCGGAAATTAAATTTAGTAAGCCGTCAACTGGCGAGCTTGATGACGCGTACATCCGACGTTGTGCAACTGTATATTTTTTAGCAGGTTTTGATAAAATACCCAAATCTACTGCATTAATTCTGCTGTAGTTTACAATTTCAACTTCTTCTAATACCGTACTTTTTGAAGTCATTTCAACGGAAATTTTGCCAGAAGCAAACTCATCTTCCTCTATAATTTTACGCATATAATCCAAATGATCCGCACTAAATAATAATAAATCGTCCGGATGAACTTCGATTAAAAACCCACCATTTTCATCAGAAATAACTTCTTCTTCGGTATTTAAATTGATGACGTGAACTCCACTCGCTTTGGCATCAGCCACCCGAATTGTCCCTTTTATCTTGACACTTTTCTGTGCAAATACAAATGTATTAATGAAGAGAAAGAATAAAATACTAGTCGTTTTCATTTTGCTTACTTTTAAATTGACTGTGTTTCTGAATCAAATAAAACGTCATTTTACTTTTCTCTCGATTCTCTAAAATGGTTTTGAATTCTTCTTCGTCCAATATGAAATACGTGAACTCAGTTACTTGATCGGGATCAATTTTGATTTGTGAAATCAGTTCCTCTTTTGGAAAAAAATCCTGAAATTCCTCTAATCGCTTGCGGTTTTTCTCTAAGATAATTTCTTTCTTCAAGCGTTTCGTCTTGCCATTGATTGCATTGAGTATTGGATCTACCTCAATGGAACCACCTAACAATCCTAATAAATGGATGGGTTTAAAATCGCCAGCTGTCTTTAAACGACGTTCCATTGTGGTGTAGCTTTTGGCTGGTTTCTGCAGAATTCCTAAATTGACAGCGTTATAGGTTTTAATTTCTACTTCTTTTAAAACAGTTAGCTTAGAAGTCATTTCGACCGTGATTTTTGATTGCTGAAAATCAGAAACTTCGACGAGTTTTCGCATGTAATCCAAATGATCATTAGAAAAAATCAACACATCTTCAGGTTGCGCAAGGATTGTAAATAATCCGTTGCCGTCACTTTTCACTTCTTGTTCCGTATTCAAATTTAAAATCAAAACATTGGAAGGTCGTGCATTGGGAACACTAATTCTACCTTGAATTTGCTTTCTGTTTTGTGCAATTCCAATTGTAGTAAAAAAGAAGATTAAAAGTGGTAAAGTAATTTTCGTTCCCAAATAGTTTAATTTACAGTTGTTGAATAGATTGTAAATGTATTGGGAAGACTTCCAAATTAAGTCCTAATGCGATTGTAAATATTTGTTAATTAAAACAAACGCAGTTTATTACAAACATTGAATTATTGGCCTATTTCCTTTTAAAAAAACGACCAGCTAAATAAAACACCACTAAAAAAAATACGACAGCAATTGAAACTAATGCTACAAATGCTGTTAAGGTGGAAACTTTGCCCATTATGATTTATTATTTTATTGACATAGTAAAGCTAGTTAAAAATTATAAATCAATTTCAAATATCGAGGTCAAAAGTGGAATTCACCACTAATTTAAAAATTTTAATGATTCCATTTGAAACATTTACAGAAGATTTTTACCTTTAAACTCAAATTATTGATATGAAAAATTTAATTATAGCAAGTACTTCCACACTACACGGTGGCAATTATCTAGAATATATCTTACCGGAATTAAAAATTCACTTTGCAAGTTGCAGTAGTCTCTTATTTATTCCCTTTGCGCGACCTGGCGGAATTTCACATGAAGACTATACTGCTAAAGTAAAAGAAACGTTCGCGACAATCAATATTGACGTCAAAGGAATACACGAATTTGAAGATTATAAGAAAGCCGTTTCAGAAGCAGATGGAATATTTACTGGCGGTGGAAATACGTTTTTACTGGTAGCACAATTGTACAAGTTTCAAGTAATGGATGTTTTAGCCGAAACGCTTAAAAAAGGAACGCCGTATTTAGGAACAAGTGCTGGAAGTAATATTACTGGATTGACGATGCAAACGACAAACGACATGCCGATTATTTATCCACCAAGTTTTCGCACCTTGGGAATGTTGTCTTTTAATTTAAATCCACATTATTTAGATCCGGACCACCAATCAAAACACATGGGTGAAACGCGTGAAACCCGAATTAAAGAATACCACGCTTTTAATACCGTTCCTGTTTTAGGATTGCGAGAAGGAAGTTGGCTTGACGTAAAAGGAAACACGATTACTTTAAAAGGAAATTTAAATGCTCGAATTTTTAGACAAAATCAATCGGCAGAAGAAGTGGAATCAGGAAGTGATTTAAGTACGCTCGGAACGTTGAGTTTATAGCAAAAAAAAAGTCTCAAATTACTTTGAGACTTTTGGAGCGAAAGACGAGGCTCGAACTCGCGACAACCAGCTTGGAAGGCTGGAGCTCTACCAACTGAGCTACTTTCGCTTATCAACGGTGCAAATATAAGTAATAAAATTACTTTATTGCAAACTTTTTTCTCAAAAAAAATTTAAACATTTATAGAAATAGCGTTTTCGAGTTGCTAATTAATTTACCTTTAAAAAGTTATATGCTTAAAAAAATATGCCAAACATCAAAAAAATTACTGCAGAAACTACTTTTAGCGTCAGAAATCCTGTTTTAAGACCTAATCAACCGGTGGAAAGTTGCCGTTTTGAAGGCGATAATTTACCAACAACAACGCATTTTGGATATTTCGAGGATGAAAAGCTCGTTGGAATTGTTTCCGTTTTTGAAAAAGCGAATCCAAATTGGCAAACAAATAAGCAAATACAAGTTCGCGGAATGGCGATTTTGGATGAATTTCAAAAAAAAGGAATTGGCGAGAAGCTAATGCAAGGCGTTATCAATTTGGCACAAGAAAACCAAATGGAATTGATTTGGTTTAATGCAAGAAAAAATGCGGTTCCGTTTTATGAAAAACTAAATTTTCACATTAACGGAACCGCATTTGAAATTGAAACTGTTGGTACTCATTATCTGATGTACCGTTTCATTTAAAGTATTAAGACAAGTGTTTTACATCTTCCTTTTTGTCTAATGAAGGATGGTAGATATATAAACATGATTTGTCTTTTATTGTATTGATAATCTCTTTAGTCATATTCATCGGTATCGCTGGGCAACCCAAACTACGACCTAAACGACTGTGGTTTTTGATAAATGAATCTGCTACATAATCAGCACCATGCATTACAACCGCACGAGCTCTAGCGTTGTCATTCACTCCACGCTCTAAACCGTCTAAACGTAATGAAAGGCCGTGTTTTCCTTGGTAAACTTCACCAGTAGCATAAAATCCTAGACTGCTTTTGTACGATTCTCCTTCGTTTGAAAAAGAATTTGCAAACTCATTGCCCGTATTTCTACCGTGTGCTACAAGAGAATTATAAAGAACTGTTTTTGTGCTTAAATCAATAATCCAAAGACGTTTTGCATTTGATGACAAACTAAAATCAATTAAAGTCAATATGTTTTTTTGAATTTTACCTTTCGCTTGCAAATCATAGAATCCTTTTAATGCTTTAGTAAAACTCTCCACTTTTGGCAATGAAAGTTCGTTTGCATCTAATGAATTGTATAAATTTAAGGCTTTGGCTTCCGCCGAAATGGTAACGTTTGCTGCAAGAATTTTTGTCGATTGTAGGTTAACTTTTGTGTTATCCGAAGCAACTTCGGGGTTAGAACTAAAACTTGCGAACAATAAGAAAAAGAAGGGAAAAATTTTATAAATCATTGATAGTGTTTTTTATACATTAGTAATGAACGAGGCAAAAATATAAAAATTGTCGAGAAAAATAGTCTTATGAAAAACTTTAACAAAAATGTTATTTTCTAAACATTTGAAGCATAATCCGTATTATAATATCACAACTTTTACAAGACTTTAAACGATGATTGTAAAATTTAATTGTGATTCGCTAAAAATAATTGTGAAATGATTAGCTTTGTAGGTATAATACAATGATTATGCCAAAACACCATTTATCGATAAGTATTTTCTTTATAATTCTTTCTTATTCAGGATATTCACAAAAAAAAACGTTACAAACACATTCCATAAATGAGAAAATTTCGATAGACGGAAAATTAGATGAATCTGCATGGCAAACTGTATCTGCAGCGACCAATTTTGTAATGTTTGAACCCGACAATGGCATCGCAATTTCAGCTGAAAAAGAAACCACTGTTCGTGTGCTTTATGATAACGAAGCGATTTACATCAGTGCGGTTTTAAAAGACAACCAACCCGACAAGATTTTAAAAGAGATTACACAAAGAGATAATTTTGGAACCGCCGACCATTTTGGTGTTTTCATTAATGGTTATAACGACGGTCAACAAGATTTCCGATTTCTTGTAAGTGCGGCAGGCGTTCAGATGGATTGCATTGCCACGGAAGGAAATGAAGATTACAGTTGGGATGGAATTTGGGCCAGCGATGTTTCCATAACAGACGAAGGATGGATTGTTGAAATGCGAATTCCGTATGCAGCCTTGCGTTTTTCAAAAGAGAAAATTCAAACGTGGGGAATTAACTTTTACCGGGAAATTAAGCGCGACCGTCAGAAATATTCTTGGAATCCCATAAATTTAGAAGTGGGTGCTTTATTACCACAAACCGGACAATTAGAAGGAATTGAAAATATTGAAACCCCTACTCGACTGTTTTTTATTCCGTATTCTTCGTATTATTACGAAAACAATGCTACAACTTCAAGTCACACTTTTAAAGCAGGAATGGATATCAAATACGGGATTAACGATTCCTTTACTTTAGATGCGATTTTGGTTCCTGATTTTGGTCAAACCGTTTACGATAACGTCGAATTAAATCTCGGACCTTTCGAACAACAATTCAATGAAAACCGGCCTTTTTTCACAGAAGGAACCGACTTATTTAATAAAGGTGGATTGCTTTATTCAAGGAGAATTGGTGGAAGTCCGTCTACTTACGCCACTTCGGAAGATGCCAATATTGAAATTAAAAATCCAACATCGGTCAACTTAATTAATGCTGTAAAAGTTTCAGGAAGAACCAAAAGCGGTTTGGGAATTGGTGTTTTAAATGCGATTACAGAGCGAACATATGCCAATGTATTCGATAAGATTGCACAAAAATCTTCAAAAGTAGAAGTGGAACCTTTGACGAATTATAATGTTTTAGTTATCGACCAAAGATTCAATCAAAACTCGTCCGTTTCCTTTGTCAATACGAATGTTACGCGAAACGGAACTTTTAGAGATGCGAACGTTTCTGCGTTTGTTTATGATTTGAATACTTCAAATAATCGGTACAATCTTTCGGGTGACTTGAAGTACAGTTACATCAATCGTTTTGGAAATGCCGATGATAAAAATGGAATTAATACAACAATTGGCATTGGAAAAAAAGGCGGAAAATGGCGTTACAATGCGGGTGCAAATTATGTTTCGAAAGAATACGACCCCAATGATTTGGGAATAAATTTTATAACCGATTATCATGGAGGCTATGCGAATTTGGGTTATCGTATTTTAAATCCAACGAAATTATTCAACACATTTCGAATCAATTACAACAATTATCTCGAAATTCAGAACACTTCGGGACGGTTGCAGCAAGCTCAATTTAACATCGACATGAAGGCAAATACGCTAAAAAACGATTATTTAGCGTTTGAACTTTATTTGAACCCAATAAAAGTCTATGATTTTTATGAAGCTCGTGTAGAAGACCGATTCGTTACGATACCGCAGAATGTGTACACGGCTTTTATCCTGTCTACGAATTACAACAGAAAATTTGCCCTTGACATTACGCCTTACGGCAAATTTTTCAACGAAAAAGACCGAAAAATGTACGGAATTACGATTGAACCAAGGTACCGATTCAACGACCGACTGCTGATGACTTATTCGCTAGACATGACGCGGTTAAAAAACGATAAAGGATTTGCGGATTTAGATGCAAATGATGAAATTAACTTTTCCAATCGCGATATTCAAACCGTAACTAACGAACTTTCGGCTAAATATGCGATTAATCCGAAAATGACATTGAATCTTGCCGCACGTTATTATTGGGCGATTTCTGAAAATAGAAATTATTTATCTTTGAAAAATGATGGCTCATTGGTTGAAAACAATGTGTTTTCTCAAGATTCCAATATTAATTACAACACGCTTAATTTTGATTTGTCGTATTCTTGGTGGTTTGCACCGGGAAGTGAAATTTCAGTTTTGTACCGCAATAACGGTATGAATTATACTAATTTAATTGACAGAAATATCGGGCCGAATTTCCGAAACCTTATCGATAGTAATTTGAATACGATTTTTTCAGTTAGCGTTCGTTATTTCATTGATTACAATACTATTAAAAGCAGATTTTAAAGTAAAATAGCTTCGTTAAATTTAGTCATAATTGTGACCGAAAACAAAACACCGAACAATCGATTTTTTACATTTGTTTAAAACACAACAACCATGAATAAGAAAGTAATTTTAATGATTTTAGACGGTTGGGGGAAATCTCCGGATCCTAAAGTTTCAGCCATAGACAATGCCCAAACACCTTTTATTGATAGTTTATATAAAAATTATCCTTCTGCTCAACTTCGAACGGACGGTTTAAATGTGGGTTTGCCTGAAGGCCAAATGGGGAATTCTGAAGTCGGCCACATGAATTTAGGTGCGGGAAGAATTATCTACCAAGATTTGGCCAAAATAAATTTAGCTGTTGAAAATCACACGTTAAAAAACGAAAAAACATTAGTGGACGCTTTTGAATTTGCTAAGAAAAACAGTCGCAAAGTTCACTTTTTAGGATTAGTTTCGGATGGCGGAGTTCATTCGCACATCAATCATTTAAAAGGTTTGCTTGAAGCTGCGGAAGATTTTGGTTTGGAAAAAGTATTTGTTCACGCTTTTACAGACGGTCGTGATGTGGACCCAAAATCAGGAATTGGTTTCATTGCCGATTTAGAAACTTTTTTAAGTACGAAAAAAGCAAAATTAGCTTCTGTAATTGGACGTTATTATGCAATGGACCGCGATAGACGTTGGGAACGCGTTAAACTTGCCTACGATTTATTGGTAAACGGAAAAGGAAAACATTCAAAAAATGTTGTGGAAAGTATTCAAGAAAGTTATGATAACGATGTTACAGATGAGTTTATTCATGCAATTGTAATGACGGATGATGCAAATAATCCAATTGCAAAAATCGAAGAAGGCGATGTGGTGTTATTTTTTAATTTTAGAACAGACCGCGGCCGCCAATTGACAGAAGTATTAACGCAATGCGACATGCACGAATTCAATATGCATAAACTGAATGATTTGTATTATGTGACGATGACAAGTTACGACGACACTTACAAGGGAATGCATGTGATTTATGAGAAAGATAATATTACAGAAACTTTAGGAGAAGTCCTTGAAAAGCACGGAAAAAAACAAATTCGTATTGCTGAAACCGAGAAATATCCACATGTAACGTTTTTCTTTTCGGGAGGTCGTGAAGCTGAATTTGTAGGCGAAAGTCGGATTTTACGTCCTTCGCCAAAAGTCGCAACTTACGATTTACAACCTGAAATGAGTGCGTATGATTTGACGAATGCTTTAGTTCCTGAACTAGAAAAAGAAGAAGTTGATTTCGTGTGTTTGAATTTTGCAAACGGAGATATGGTTGGTCATACAGGTGTTATGGAAGCTGCGATTAAAGCTTGTGAAGCGGTTGACAAATGTGTAGAAAAAGTAATTACGACTGCATTGGCTCATAATTACACCACAATCGTAATCGCCGACCACGGAAATTGCGAAACGATGATTAATCCTGATGGTTCACCAAATACGGCTCACACCACGAATCCTGTTCCAATTATTTTGGTAGATAAAGACTTGAAATTCATTAGCAATGGTGTTTTGAGTGATATTGCACCAACCGTTTTAGAATTGATTGGTATTGAAAAACCGAAAGCAATGACGAGACATTCGCTTTTACATTAAATAATTTTAGCCACGAATTGTGCCAATTTTCACTAATAAAATAGTAATCGAGGTTTCATTAAGAAGATTATAGAGTTCATTATCCGTGGGTATTAGGGTAATTCGTGGCAAATAATAATTCAAAATGTTTCATCAAAAGCCAATTTTGTTGAAACATTTTTTTTTGGCGAAAGCCGAATATTATTGAACTAAAAATGGGTGCAAAGTACCGAACCTCGTTTCGCTAAAAATCGTTACTTTTGCACAATCAAAAAATAAGAAAATGATTATCCAGAAATCAAGAGAAGAAATTGAGTTGATGCGTCAAAGCGCTTTACTAGTTTCGAAAACTTTAGGAATGATTGCGACCGAAATCAAAGAAGGCGTAACTACTTTACATTTAGACAAATTAGCAGAAGCATACATACGCGACAACGGAGGAACTCCAGGTTTTCTTGGACTTTACGGTTGTCCATCAACACTTTTAACGAGTGTGAATGAGCAAGTAGTTCACGGTTTACCAACGAACCGACCAATTGAAAATGGCGACATCGTATCTGTAGATTGTGGTGCAATTTTGAATGAATTTTATGGCGACCACGCTTATACTTTTGAAATTGGCGAAGTGGCTCCCGAAACTAAAAAACTACTTCAAGTTACGAAGGAATCTTTATACGTTGGAATTCGGGAATTGAAGATAGGAAATCGTGTGGAAGATGTTGGAAATGCGATTCAAACGTATTGTGAAGCACATAAATATACGGTTGTTCGCGAATTAGTTGGACACGGATTAGGACGCAAAATGCACGAAGATCCAGAAATGCCAAATTATGGTAAAAAAGGACGTGGAAAATTATTCGTTGAAGGAATGGTTGTCGCAATTGAACCGATGATTAATCTTGGAACGAGAAATATCAAAACGTTAAAAGACGGTTGGACGATTGTTACGGCTGATAGAAAACCAAGTGCACACTTTGAACACAATGTAGCAATTGTAAATGGAAGACCCGAATTGCTTTCAACTTTTGGCTATGTTTATGAAGCGTTGGGAATTGTTTCTGATGAAGAAAATGAATTTAGAATGCAACCTTTAGTTTTATAATTTTACACAGATTTCACAGATTTTCACGAATTAAATTTGGATTAATTTAAATTGAAAGGAATTAAATTCTTTTTGTAAAAGTTTACACAGATTTACTTCGTCTCTTCTAGCATAGCTCTCGGGTCACAGATTTACACGAATTAAATTTGGCTTATGGATGATTTTTATTTGAAAGAGGAAACCTATAAAATTATAGGATTGTGCATGGAAGTGCATAGGATTCTTGGTAAAGGTCATAGTGAAGTTGTTTATAAAGATGCATTGGAATATGAGTTTAAAATAAATTCAATTCCGTTTCAAAGAGAAAAAATATATGAAATTGCATATAAAGAAATAATTTTACCTCGAAAATATATAGCCGATTTTGTAGTGTTTAATGAAATCATTTTTGAAGTGAAAGCTATTTCTCAATTAACATTGAGCGACACCAAACAAACTTTAAATTATCTTGCGTGTTCTCAAAATAAATTAGGTTTAATTATAAATTTTGGCGAAGACAGCTTAAAATACAAACGAATTATTCTTTAAAAATCTTTGTGAATTAGTGTAATCTGTGTGAAAAACGATTCATTAAATTCCTTTTAAAATTCAATGAAAAAAATATTCAAATTCATTTTAAACACAATTCCCCGCCCGCTATTAATTCGGATGAGTTATGTTGCGCGACCAATTATGGCTTTTGCTTTGAAAGGTTCGACGTACACAGACCCGATTGACGGAAAGAGTTTTAAAAACTTCTTGCCTTACGGTTACGGAACACAGCGAAATAATGTTCTATCGCCAAGTACTTTGTCGTTAGAACGGCATCGATTATTGTGGCTTTATTTGAATAATGAAACTGATTTTTTCACGACTCCAAAAAAAGTATTGCATTTTGCTCCTGAACAAGCATTTTACAAACTATTTCGGAATCAGAAAAATTTAGATTACACCACAACCGATTTGTTTTCGCCTTTGGCTGATGTAAAAGCGGACATTTGCAATCTACCTTTTAAAGATAATACGTACGACATCATATTGTGTAACCACGTTTTAGAACATATTCCTGACGACACGAAAGCAATGCAGGAATTATACCGCGTATTAAAACCAGGCGGAATGGGAATTTTCCAAATTCCACAAGATTTAAATCGGGAGAAGACTTTCGCAGATGATACGATTGTTGACCAAAAAGAGCGTGCTAAAATATTTGGACAATACGACCACGTTCGGATTTATGGACGTGATTATTTTGATAAATTAAGAAGCATCGGATTTAAGGTAATTGAAGAAGATTATACCAAGAAGTTAAGTCCCGAATTGGTTACAAAATACTGTTTAGCACCTAGAGAAATTATTCCAATTTGTTACAAATAAAAAAAGCCTGATTTTAAAATCAGGCTTTACTTTTTCAATTCACTAAAAATTAGTTTTCCGGCATCAAGATTCCGACAACTTTATCTTTCGATAAATATTTCTTGGCTACATCTTGCAAATCTTTTGTGGTAAGTGCTTTGATTCTTTCTTCCATTTTCAAAACATCAGAAGCTGCAGTTCCGTTTGTGTAAGCACGAGTCAAAGTTGATAACCAAAAACGATTTTCTTTACTGTCCTTTTTGAAATCTGCCAACTCCCCTTCTTTGTATTTAGCTAAATCAACGGCTTGAGGTCCATCTTTAATTATTTTATTCAATTCACGTAAAGCAGATTGCGTTAATTTTTCAGCATTATCTGGGCCGCAAGGAAACGAAATATTAAAACTATACGAACCATAAGGCACTTTACTCATACTTCCACGTGCACTAATTCCGTAAACACCGCTTTCGTTCTCGCGCAATTCCTCGATTAATTTGATAGTCAAAACTTCTCCTAAAGCTTCCATTGCTAACGCTTCTTTTGGCGAATAAGTCGTGTCACCAAAATACATAATCGTTACGTTACTTTTAGGGTCTGTTCCCTTATTTACGACCTTTTTTAAATCCCCTTTTGGCATTCTGAAACCTAAATCAGTCATTTTTTCACGCTCCTTTGTACTTGGTAAACTTCCCAAATATTTAGCAGCATACTCTTCCATTTTAGCGTCATCCACATTTCCTACGAAGAAGAATTCAAAATCGCCTGCATTCGCAAAACGCTCTTTATACTTGTTGTACGCCAACTCATAATTTGTTTGTTCCCACGCTTTATCGTCAGGAATTATTCCGAAGAATCTTGGATTGTCTTTCAATAAAAACCCATAAAATTCTTTTTGGAAATAGAAATTCGGAGTCGAAGCCATATTTTTATAAAACGAATTCTGCTTCTGTTTGTAACCGTCAAACGCCTCTTTGTCCATATTCAAATCCGTGAAATACGCATGCGTCATTTGGAACAAATACTCTAAATCTTTTGGAGTTGCACTTCCGTTAAATCCTTCTGAAGTACTTCCAATGTATGGATTCACATTTGCAATTTTACCCGTCATGAATTTATTGATGTCGTTCAATTTCAAACCTGAAAAACCTGCTTCAGTCAAAGCTCCATTCGCAAATTGAGTTTGTCTCAACTCGTCATTTGAATATAAATTACTACCTCCAAAACTGATTCCACTCATCAGAATCTCATCATTTTTGAAATCGGTTTTCTTGTACGTTACTTTCACACCATTAGAAAGTGTCAAAGTAGTAGTGCCAATTTTAGCATCTTTTTCTCTTTTAACAACAGTTCCAGCTTTCACATCTTTACGCAACAAACTTGAAGCAACTTCTGAATCTTCGTAAGCTGTAATTGCATCTGTATTTACTTTCAAAGCTGATAAAACTTCTGCTTCACTTGGCAATTTCAACCCTTCTTTTTCAGGTCCAGTCAAAATAACCACGCGATTATCCTCTTTGATATAATCGTTAATCAATCCATTAATGTCTTTCAATTCAATTGTCGGCAACACTTTTACAAGCATATTGTACGTCCATTCAATTCCCGGAGTTGGTTCTTTTTCTAAAAAATGCGCTTGATATTCACCCACAAAACTAGATGAATTTGTTTTATTACGGTCATTGTAAGCATTTTCCATTCCTGCTACGAAATCCGATTTTGCACGTTCTAATTCTCCCTCTGTAAATCCGAATTTCTTTACACGTTCGTTTTCAGTAACCAACACTTTCAACGCGTCCAATTGTTTGTCTTCAGCCGACATAGCAAAGGATTGATACGCTTCTTTAGTTCTCGCATACGTTCCGCCGTGGTACGAATATCCGTAAGTAAACGGAGGTGTTGGAGAATTCGCTAACTCACCCAAACGGTTATTTATCATCGTTGAAAACAATCCTTCGACCATTTCTTTTCTGAAGTCGCCCACCGTTACCATTGGTTTTGGCATTTCATAATCTTTATAAATCAATTGCACTTGAGCAGAAGGCGCTTCTTTGTCGCTTTCAACTGCTACGAAAGTCTCCTTATGATTCGGCACTTCGTAAATTGTTCTTGGACGCTCATTTTTAGGATTTTGATACGAAGAAAAATGCGCTTTCACTTTTTTCTCCATTTCATCCACATTAATATCACCCACAACAATTACACTCATCAAATTTGGTCGGTACCAATCTTTGTAGAAACTTACTAATTTATCATGAGTAAAATTTTCTAAAACTTCTTTTTTACCAATAGGAAGTCGGTCCGCATAATGCGATTTGTACATCATTTTAGGCATGAACCTTCCCATCATTCGTTTTCCAGCTCCAAGACCAATTCGGTATTCTTCTAAAACAACACCTCTTTCTTTGTCGATTTCAGCAGGAGTTAAAACCGCATTAAAAGCCCAATCTTCAATAATTTGAAACCCTTTTTCTAATTTTTCAGGGTCGTCAGAAGGAATCGGTAAGAAGTAAACTGTTTCGTCAAAACTCGTGTACGCATTCAAATGCTGTCCGAATTTCACACCGATACTTTGCAAATAATCAACCAATTTGTTTTTAGGAAAATTCTTTGTTCCATTGAAACACATGTGTTCCATAAAATGTGCTAATCCTTGTTGGTCATCATTTTCCAAAATTGAACCTGCATTTATAACAAGTCGTAAGTCAACTTTGTTTTCAGGTTTTGCATTTTGCTTAATGTAGTAGGTCAATCCGTTCGCTAATTTTCCAGTTCTAACACTAGAATCAAATGGAATTAACGCATCACTTTTCATTTCTTGCGCTACCATAGTTACCGGTAAGGCTAATAAAAACAAAAGCGTTCTTGTAATTTGTTTCATATATAATTATTTAATTGGTTGCGGAAATTTAAGAAATAACTATTATTTGTGTGTTTTATTGTGTATTTTTTAACTATAATGCAAAATTTATTGAAAAATAATGCCGCAGTTCTTTATTACATTAAGTCTACAACATGAATATACTCTTATTAAAAAACATCTAAAATGAAATAACTATATTTACACAGTAGAAAAATAAATCTTATGATTACCCAAAAACAATTACTGTCTTTTCTGATTTGGATTTTTTTCGTTCCAACGTTACTTCAAGGTCAAACTGCTGAAATAATTCCTCCCTACAATATAAAAACGGTGTCTTTTGTGCAAAATGGCGCTAATGTGGTTCCTATATTTAATATTAGAGAAGGATTTCAGTTTCAGTTTGACGATTTATTCGGCGATGAAGCCAATTATTTTTACACCTTGACGCACTACGATTACAATTGGAACGAATCAGAACTTTCAAAAGCAGAATATATCGATGGTTTTGACGACCAAAGGATTCAGAATTATGAAAATTCATTCAATACCTTGCAATTGTATTCCCATTATACATTGAGTTTTCCTAACAAATTTACTCGCTTTAAAGTAACGGGAAATTATATTTTGACGATTTTGAACAACAATAAAGAAGTAGTTTTCAGTCGAAAATTCATTCTTTATGAAGATTTAGTTTCGGTACCGATGCAAGTTAAACGAGCAAGAAATGGAAAGGTTATCGATTACAAGCAAAATTTAGAATTTTCTATAAAATCGGAAACGCTCCAATTTCAAAATCCATTGAATAATGTGAAAATTATGCTGTTGCAAAATGGCAGTTTTAGTACAGCGATCAAAAATGTAAAACCAATGTACACGATTGGCAATGATTTGATTTACAAATACGATGCAGAAACCCAGTTTTGGGCAGGAAATGAGTTTCTGAATTTTGACAATAAAGACATTCGTGCGGTTAACAATACTGTCGCTAAAGTGACTTCTAATCAAACCTATAATTCGATTTTGTATATCAACGAAGCGCGAAAAAATAAATTATATACCTTTTTCCCCGATGTCAATGGTAATTTCTTCGTCCGAAATTTGAATGCTGAGAACAATTATGTAGAAGCTGATTATGCTTGGGTATTTTTCAGTCTTTCGGCTCCTGATTATTTTGGCAAGAAAAATATTTACGTAAACGGAATGTTCAACAATTACAGATTGGCTGAAGAAAATAAAATGGACTATAATGCGAAAACCGGACTTTACGAAAAAGCATTATTCATAAAACAAGGCTTTACTAATTTCCAATATGAGATTGCCGACAAAAATGGAACTGTAGATTCTGAAAACGCGATTGATGGGAATTTTTATCAAACTGAAAATCAATACACCGCATTAATTTATTACAGAGAAAACGGACAACGGTACGACCGCGTGGTTGGAAGAGGAAGTGCGAATTCTGAAAACATTACTAACTAGTGTAAAATTTGGTTTCCTCTCCTTTTTGAAGTATTTTTATCAAATATTATAAACGAATTTCGCTGAAAAAATAGTTTTACAATGGTTACACAAATAACAAGAGGTATAAAAATATCGGTTTTGACTAGTTTTGAAGGTACTTACTTTAAAAACTACAAGGTCAACTTTGCTTTTAGTTACCAAATTACCATTGAAAATCACAGTAAAGATTCCGTTCAATTGATTTCTCGAATGTGGGAAATTTTAGATTCTTTAAATGACAAAGAAACGGTTATTGGCGAAGGTGTAGTTGGCAAAAAACCCGTTCTTAAACCCGGAGAAAGTCACACGTACAAATCAGGATGTCTTTTGTCGTCGCCTTTTGGAGCGATGAGAGGGTATTTCAATATGATTAATTTTACATCAACGAAAAACTTTAAAGTGATTGTGCCAAGTTTCAAATTGAGCACTCCTTTTGCGTTGAATTAATCTACAGATTTCCGAATCAAAACAATTTCCTCTTTCGTAACCGCGAAAATCGTATCACCTTCCTGTGGTTTCATGATGCCCAATCCTGTAAAGGCTCCGAAAGCAGGCAGAATCATTTGATTTTTTCGTTGAAAAAAACACGGCAATTTTAGATGACCTCTTCCCAAACCTCGCAACACAATTCCCGGATGAATATGGCCTGAAAAATTAAACATCCTTTCTACTTCTGTAGGATGATGCGTTAATAAAAAATCGTCCATTCGGATATAATCAACAACTTTTATTCCGTTATTGATATAGTTTTGAGCGTCAATAATATCGTGATTACCGACAATCAAGACAATTTCGCAAGTACATTCCTTTGACCACTTCACAAATAAATCCCACTCGCTATTCTTTGTGCTGTGAAATAAATCGCCTAGAAAAAGAATGGTTGAAGCTTTAAAAAAATCAACTACTTCTATCAACTTTTCGAAATTTTTATGCAAAGCATCATTAGGAATTGCGAAACCATTTTTTCTAAAATGCGTTACTTTTCCCAAATGAACATCGGCAATTAGTAAAGTGTTTTTTTCGTTCCAAAATAAAGCACCGCTGGAATGCATGGTGAATAATTGGTCATTAATCGTAGTTTCAAGAATCATATAATTTTATAGATTGCTCGCTTTGCGAACAGTATTTTGTTTGCCACAAATTACACGTATTTTCACTAATTAAATCGTAATATTTCTGTAAAAAAATATTGTTTTTAGCCACTAATTGCACGAATTTTTACTAATTAATGATAAGTTTTAGAGCATAGAGAAATTCTTAATCAGACAAAAACTTTTCAATGTCGAACATTAATACTATCAAAATTATTTGTAAAAAAAATTCGTGCTCATTAGTGAAATTCGTGGCAAAAATTCACCACATTATTTCAAATAAGAAGCCGTCATTTTTTTAATTCGCTCCGCTAATGTTTCGCTTGATAATTTTTCGCGCAGGCGGTCCGTAATAATCGGAAAACTAAACGGCGTTGGTTTTGAACATTCCTTCACTACGATTTTTTGTTTTGCAATTCGTTCCAAAGCCAATAAAAGTCGGCCTTCTTCGAGTTGGTGTTCAAATGTTTCTCGATAAGCTTGTTGCAGTAATAAATTATCGGGTTCATAATCTTTAAAAACTTCAAATAATAATTGTGTTCCACTTTGCAAATGTTTTGTTTTAACTGCTTTTCCAGGCATTCCCGTGAATACTAAACCGGCAATTACGGCGATGTCGCGGAATTTTCTTTTCGCCATTTCAGTAGCATTTAAGCTTTGCTGCAAATCAGCGTGAATATAGGAAGTGGATAATAAATTGTTATCCAATAAATCTTGAATAGAAAATTCTTGGTCAGATAATAATTCAAATCCGTAATCATTATATGCCAAAGAGAATGTGATTGGAGTCAATAAACTCATACGATACGCCAAAACACTTGCCAAAGCTTCATGTACAAATCTACCTTCAAACGGATAGAATATTGCGTGATAACCTTCTCGCGTTTTGAACGTTTCTATTAAAAATTCATCCGCGTTAGGAATGATTGATTCTTTTCTTTGTCTTTTAAAAATCACTTCTAATGCTTTCAACTCAACCGATAATTCATCAGGTTGGTTTGCCAAATGAATTTCTTGTCGCAACAATTCACTCATTTGTGCCGAAAATGACATTCGTCCGCCCGACCAACTCACCACTTTAGATTTACTTCCCGCCGGAGCTTTTTGAACCAACACTTGCATGTTTTTAATCGCAAAAAGTTGCAGTCTTTTTCCACCGAAAATAAAAGTGTCGCCCGGCTGTAATCGCGACGCGAACGATTCTTCAATCGAGCCAATATAGCCACCGCTTAAAAATTTGACACTCATTGAAGCATCACCAACGATAGTTCCAATCTGCATTCTGTGATGCATTGCCGTTCGCCGACTTCGGATAATCATCAAACCGTCTTCGTCTAGTTCTACTTTTTTAAATTCATCATAAGCTTGCAAACTTTGACTTCCATAAACCAAAAAATTCAAAATCCATTGCCAATCTTCTCTCGTAATATGTTGGAAACAAAACGTAGATTTTACTTCCTTATAAATTTCATCAGGATAAAATCCATCTGAAACCGCCAACGTATTTAAGTATTGAATCAACACATCATAACTGTTCAAATACGGAACTCGATCTTCAACTAAACCTAACTTAACCGCTTTTCGCAATGCAGAAGCTTCAATCAATTCCATCGCATAAGTTGCCAAGAAATAAACGCGGCTTTCTTTACCAGGTTGGTGTCCACTTCTTCCCGCTCTTTGTAAAAATCGGGCGACACCTTTTGGACTTCCAACTTGCACAATCGATTCTACAGGTGCAAAATCGACACCTAAATCTAAACTTGAAGTACAAACCACGACTTTCAGTTCCTCATTCCGAATCGCATTTTCCACCCAATGACGTGTTTCCCGACTGATACTTCCGTGATGCATTGCCATTTCTCCTGCAAATTCGGGATATTTTTCGAGTAAGTTTTGGAACCACAACTCACAAGCCGATCGCACATTTGTAAAAACTAAAGTTGTCTTACTACTTCGAATTATTTCCGCAACTTGGTCCAACAAATGCAAACCCATGTGACCTCGATACGGATACGTTTCCATTTTCTCTGGCAATATGGATTCAACACGAATCTTTTTATTGATTTTCGCACTTATTAAAATCGTTTCGTCTGGATTTTGTTCGATACCAAATAACACTTCTTGGGCCTGCGCCAAATTGCCAATTGTTGCTGAAATACCCCAAACCTGTAATTTTGGAACTATCGTTTTCAAACGAGAAAGCGCCAATTCCATTTGAACACCTCTTTTGGTTCCTAATAGTTCGTGCCATTCGTCTATTACAATCGCTTCGCAGTTTTTGAATATTTTTTCGTAGCCTTTTGTAGCCAATAATAATTGCAAACTTTCGGGAGTTGTAATTAGCAAATCAGGCATTTTGGTTTTCTGTTTCGCGCGGTCTGAAGCAGAAGTATCCCCTGTCCGAATGCCAACCGTCAAAGGCAATTCCAAATCAAGAATCATCTTTTCTGCCGCTTGTTTTATTTCAATTGAAAGCGCTCGCAAAGGTGTAATCCAAATTGCTTTTAATCCCGGAGGTGCTTTTTCTTTATAGTGTTTATTTTTACGAATGTAATTGAGGACAATTGGAATCCAAAGTGCAAATGTTTTTCCACTTCCTGTTGGCGCGTGAAGTAAACCGTTTTTTCCTTGCAAAAATGCTTTCCAAGTTTCTAATTGAAATGGGAATGGGTTCCAACTTTGGCGTTGAAAGAATGATTTTCCTATGTCGATTAGTTCTTTTTGATTCATTTATTTTATTTCGGTTTATTATTTTTCTCGCTTTATTGTTTTTTATCTCGCAAAGGCGCAGAGACGCAAAGGTTGGAATAATTAAGTTATCGGGTATTTAATTATTTTTTTTAATCAAATACTGAATATTTCACGTACAAATATTTACGTAATTCGCTTTGCGTCTTCGCGCCTTTGCGAGACAATTTTTCAAATACTTATCAAGCAATTACTTTATTCCTCAACATCACTACCAATAATCATACTCTTCAAATCATCAACTGAATTCGCTTCCTCAATTTTTTTATCTAATCGCCAACGCAAAATTCTTGGAAATCGCGTAGCAATTCCACTTTTGTGTCGTTTGGAAAGTGCAATGCCTTCAAATCCAATTTCGAAAACCAATTGTGGCGTTACACTTCTCACCGGACCAAAACGTTCGAGTGTGTTTTTCTTTATAAAATCATCTACTTTTCTGAATTCGGCATCGGTAAGTCCGGAATAGGCTTTTGCAAAAGTCACTAATTCCCGCGTTCCATCTTCCTGATTTTGCCATAAGGCAAAGGTATAATCCGTAAATAAATTGGATCGTCGACCAGAACCTCGCATCGCATAAGTCAAAACGGCATCAATGGTCAAAGGAGCAATTTTCCATTTCCACCAATCTCCTTTTTTTCGTCCAACGAGGTAAGGTGAATCATTTTTCTTGAGCATCAATCCTTCGCTTTTCATTTCTCGGGAACGCGTTCGCTCTTCGGTTAATTCTTCCCAAGTAGAGAATTGAACTCTTTCCGAAAGTCGGATGGGTAAACCTTTATTTTTTATTTCTTCGAATAATTTTTCTAATAACAAGCGTCTTTCTTGATAAGCAACCGTTCTAATATCTTCGTTTTTCCATTCTAATATATCATAGACTTTCAGAATTACGGGTGTTTTTTTCAACAAAGCTACACTTACTGTTTTTCTTCCGATTCGGGTTTGCAAGTCGTTGAACGTTCCAATATCGCCGTTTGGAAAAGGCAAAATTTCCGCATCTAAAACTGTTCCGTCGGGAATTACATTTATGAAGGCGCCAAATTCGGGGTATTTATCGGTCACCAATTCCTCTCCTCGACTCCAAACAAAAATTTGCCCGTCGCGAATGATGGTTTGCGAACGGATGCCGTCCCATTTGTGTTCGGCACTCCAATCGCTTGGATTTCCTAAATCTTTGATGTCCATTTCTAACGGATATGCCAAATAAAATGGATAGGGTTTGGAAATATAATCACTGCTTTTTTCGTCTAAAATTAACTCTTGATAAGTAATTGTTGACGGTTCCCAATTTCCCATTAATTTGTATGCCAATACGTCTTCGTCAAGGTTTTCGGCTTTCGCCAAAGCACGCGTCATTAATTTTTGGCTAACTCCAATTCGGAAACTTCCTGTTATTAATTTAGTGAAGACAAAACGCTCGTAATAATTTAAAGCCAACCAATTTTCGTGTAAATAGACTTTCTTTTCTTCTTCTGATTTCTTTTTTAGAGCAATGATTTCTTCGAGGAAAGTGGTCAAACTTTTATCAGTACTATTGTCTGTGGTTGGAATTATCAAACCAATTGTTTCAGCTAAATCGCCAACAATGTGGTAACTTTCTTCAAAAAGCCACATTGGAATATTTGCTAATTCATTTGCCCAAAGCCGTAAAAGTGTTGTATTTACAGGTCTCGGCGGACGACGATGCGACAACAATGCAATGGTCCATACTTTATCTGTTGGCGGAGCTTCACGGAAATAATCCGTCAAGGCTTCGACTTTTAAAGTAGTTTTATTGGTACTGTCGAGAATCCGAATTAAGGTGGCAAACATTTTCATTATGTCAGTAGGGTTTTCGTTTTTGATACTTTTGTCACAAGTTCTTCACTCTCCATTTCCTTTTCGCCTTTCCCTTGCATTTCGCCTAATTCTCCTTCGTATTGGGTTTTCGCAGTTCGCGCATCGTAACCTAATTCACGTAAATATTTTGAAAACAAATCGCTGTAACCATGTGTTGCAATTATTTTTTCAGCACCGGTTGCCGATATACTTTCCAGTAAACCTTGCCAATCACAATGGTCGCTTAACACGAAACCTTTATCCACCGCTCTGCGTCTTCTTGCTCCACGAAATGCCATCCATCCGCTGGCCGAACCAGTAACGTAAGGTGTCATTTTTTGAATCCAAGTACTTCCGTGGGCACTTGGCGGAGCCAAAACAATATTTCCTAAAAGTTGTTCTTTTTTAGTTTCCCGAGTGACTAATGTGGTTTCCGGAAAGTCGACTTGTGCACGAAGCACTTGCGTCATATTCTCAATCGCTCCGTGAGTGTAAATTGTTCCGATACTTGGGTCAAGAAATTTAAGTAGTCGTTGTGCTTTTCCCAAAGAATAACCAAACAGAACAGATGTTTTTCCTTCCGCTCTGTTTTCAGCCCACCATTCGTTTACATCATTCATCACTTGTGCTTGCGGCAACCATTTAAAAACAGGCAATCCAAAAGTACATTCGGTAATAAACGTGTGGCACTTTACAACTTCATACGGAACGGAAATTCCATCGTCTTCGGTTTTATAATCGCCAGTAAAAACCCAAACTTCGCCTTTATGTTCGACACGAATTTGAGCCGAACCAATAATATGACCTGCGGGATGAAAAGAGAATTTCACGTTGTTGATAACGAAAGTTTCATTCCATTCTTTACCCACTACATTTGTAACTCCGAGTCGGTGTTTGATGATTGGAACATTACTTGAATGTGTGATGTAGCGTTCATTTCCCCACATGGCATGGTCGGCATGACCGTGAGTGATAATAGCATTTTTGACTGGTTTCCACGGGTCGAGGTAAACGTCGGCTTGGGAACAGTAAATGCCTTTGTCGTTAAATTCAAGTAAGGGTGTTGTCATGTGTTTTGTTTTTTTCTAGGTAATTTATTTTAACTCGCAATAATGACAATCAAAGTTGGAAAGTTCCAAAAATCTTATAACCAAAAGTGATGTGACGCTTCTTTCATTATCCTGACAACATATAAGAAATCTGTCAATCAATATTAATTATTTATTTTAGTACTAAGCCCCCTTTTTGTCCAAATAATTACCATTCCGTTTTTAGCATTTTGCCCAAAATACTTTACTTCTTGAGGCTCCAGTTTTATAATTATATCAGCAATTTCTTTTTCTTCTAAATTTTGAAGTACTTTCTTAGCTTCGAAATGAAAAACTTTCTTATTATCGACGTATAGCACGGGGTCAGTTCCACCGGTGAATATGTGCTGAGATGAACCGTAATAAATATCAGTGAATAATTTTTTTACTTTTCTATATTTTTTTCGAACAATTTTAGGTTTTAAAATTGATGCGTAACTAATTAAGATTACATCATTACGACCGATTCCAATTTGTCCTTCGTTTTTAATGGAAGTGATTCCAGATATAACCTGACTTATATTTCGCAACTTATCATTTAAAATAAGACTGTCATTTTCAGAATATGGGACGCCATTTATCACAAATACAGTATTTGAACGTAATTTAAAAGTTTCAATTAATTGTCCTCTTTCTAAAATTTTAATTTTGGCCTCATCATTATGAATTCCTACTTGAGCATATGAAATTTGAAATAATAAAAATACTAATATTAGATAATTTAAATTTGTCATTTGTACAATTTTTAAATGTGAAAAATTGCTTGATATTACTCTAGTGAAATAGGTAATGTGTAAAGTTGACTTCCATCTTTGGCACTTTCTTCAAATAAAATTAATGTTAGTGCCGAATTCTGTTCCGCTTTTTTTGCTTCAAAAGTGAAATCAAAATCACCCCATTCTGGTGCTCCAATTGTTGTGGTCGTAAATCCGTCAATTATAACATAATGTCCGTCTTCAACTGACCAATTTATTGTGGCTTCGAAAACTTGAGCTTGACCTTTTACTCGAAATTTATTGTCGCCCAATTTTTCCAAAGTAACTTTTCGGAATCGTTCATTTTTATATTCTTTTAAAACTTCGCTTTGTTCTATAGGTTTTTCAACTTGTATTGTATCTGCGGAAACAGTATTTGTAATTATTTCCGTCTCACTAGATTTGTTTTTATTACACGCGAAAACGGTAAAAACTAAAAATATAAGTAAGTGTTTCAATTTCATTTTGTGATTTTTAATAGGTTTTTACTACGACTACTTTTCGTTTTCGCAGTTGTAGTAAATTTAATGAAAATTGTAAGTCCTGAATTATAACTTCTCTAGTCATTAGTTGTGAAATTTTGCAATTTAATACACAGTTCCGAATCGCACATTAAATTTTAGAACTAAAAACAGAAAAATTATAATCAAGGATGTTGTTGTAATTCTCTATCTTTATTAAATACAAAAAAATAGTACACTATGAGTTTAATAGATTTAATCACTGGAAATACTGGAAATAAAGTTGCTGAAGATGCTGAAAATAAATTCGGAATCAGCAAAGGTCAGATGATTGGGTTGGCGGCTGTGGCTGTTCCACTTATTATAATGTATTTAAAAAACAAGTCGGAAGATTCAGATGAAGCTGAATCTTTAAACAAAGCATTGGACAAAGACCATAATGGTAGTATTTTAAACAATCCTTCAGAAGCGCTGGAAAAAGAATCGGAAGGAAATTCCATTTTGGACCATATTTTTGGTGATAAAAAAAGTGATATGGAAAGTTCTCTAGCAAACAAAACAGGAATTTCGATGAGTACAATTGGACCATTGTTGGCAACTTTAGCTCCGCTTGTTATGGGTTACATTGGTAAACAAAAGCAAGATTCAGGCGTTTCAAGCGGCGGTGGATTGTCGGATTTACTTGGTGGGATTTTAGGAAAAGCATCTACTGATGCAAAAGCGGAACCTAGTAATCCTTTGAATGATATATTAGGCGGATTGCTTGGCGGTGGAAATAGCGCATCAGGTGGAAATCCTTTGAACGACCTACTTGGTGGACTGATGGGTGGTGATTCTAATAAAAAATCGGACGAAGGTGGTTTGGGTGGACTTTTAGGAGGATTGTTTGGTAAGTAAAATTTTCTTATAATATAGGAACCGTTTCAGTTGAAGCGGTTTTTTTTTGGATTATTAGTATTAAGAAGATTGAAATTTGCGAAGTTCGTACACCTCTTTTAAACTAAATTCCACGAAAAAATTTGGGGATAGCAGTGAACTTCGACTCGTTAGAAACGCTTGCATAAGTTGGCTAACTATATTTGTATTTAATGAATTTTAAATATATTTTTAACGGGAACAAATAGACCACCAAGAATGAAAAAAATTACGTTAGTGATTGCCGTGTTTTTTACACTAGCAAATACGTATGCTCAAAGAGAACAGGGTTTTAGAGTTGGACTAGATTTCGGAGTGGCTTTGCCTTCGGGCGGAGGTAGTGGTTTGCTCTTTTCTTTGGAGCCTAAATATAACATTAGGGATAATATGAATGTTGGTTTACGAATGGGTGTGGCTGCAATGGTACCTACTGTTATTAGGATAGATGGCAAAAATACTAGTGGACATATTGCCGCTAATGGCTCTTATGTAGCCACTTATGACTACTATTTTAATAAGGACGGCAGCTCTTTTGCTCCTTATATTGGAGGAGGTGCAGGTTATTACGGAGTTGCAAATTTTAAATTAGATGAGGATGTTTATTATGATAGTTCAGAAGGTAGGTGGGAAACAGACGGGAAATTCGGTGCTTTAGTGAGAGGCGGATTTGAGTGGGCTAAATTTAGAATTGGAGTTGAATATAATATGATTCCAGAATCGCTTTTGCAAAATAATTCAGGAGTTAAAAATGGGACCGTATCTAATTCATACATCGGAATTCATTTGGGCTTCTTTTTTGGTGGAGGAAAATGGGGCGGATAAAATAAGTTTTTTTCAAAATAAATAATCCCATAAATTTTTACTTATTTATGGGACTATTGTAACATCATCAAGGTTTTTTTGGTGTCGGTTTTTTTCGCTCACTTTTCTTTGTTCCACCTGCCATTTCATACTGCGAACTGTTTTTGCCATATTTGGCAGCAACCCCACTCAACACACGTTCATTCCAATCTTTTAGCACGTCAATTTGTGCAATGCATGAATTGTATAAATCATCAATGGTGCTCAATGCGGTATTGTAGGCATTCAAATCATCAGCAAACTTGTTTACTTCCGCTTCATACTTGGCTGCGGTTATATCGCTGCCTAAATCTAAAGATTTATCAATACTTTTAATAGATGCCAAGCGCGTTTTTGCCTTGTCAAAGTCCGGAACTCGAATTAATTTTTTTCGTGCCATACTACTGTAATTTAAATTGTTACAAGTCAAATGTATGTAATAATTTAATACAAAATTATTTTTCAGAATATTATTTTAAGAGTTGTTTATTGTTTTTTAGGAAAGGTTTCTTTTACCGTAGAGTACACAAGTAATAAATGTATAAACGAGATTAATAAAGTAGTTCACGTTTATTGATTGTTAGTTCTAGTTATTAATAAAGTAGTTTACGTTTATTGATTGGTAGTTCTACTTATTAATAAAGTAGTTCACGTTTATTGATTGGTAGTTCTAATAATTAAAAAAGTAGTTCACGTTTATTAATTTGTAGATCTAGTTATTAATAAAGTAGTTCACGTTTATTGAATGGTAGTTCTAGTTATTAAGAAAGTAGTTTACGTTTGTTGAATGGGAGTTTTATGTTAATCATTTTTTTTAGATATGTTGCTATTGATGCTCGTGCGAGCGTCAAGCTCGTACCCAATTACGAAGGAAAATTTGTTATTATATTACTTGGGTGGCACGAGCGGGACGCTCGCGCTGGCGGGGGTGGAGGAGGAGGAAGCATTTTATAATTTAATTTTTCAAAATCTATTTTTCCATTTATTTTTTTGAATTCAGTTTTGCTTATTAATATTTTGATTTTTTCGGCAAGTTCATAAAATTCTTTTGGACCATTATCGCCATAAACAAAAATTGAATCTATTTTTTTATCACGTTTTATTATAAATCTAAAAGCTTCGCCATCTTGTAAATGTTCGTCAGAATAACTCGTCTTATATTTTGAAAAATCAATTTTTTCAAGCAAATCGAATAAAGAGTCTTTTTCTTCTTTTCTTAAGATTCCAAATTCATCCTTTTCAGGATTAGGAAATCTTGTTTGAAGATAAATTGAATCAAAAGAATTCAGTTTTATTGAATAATCAAAAGGCATTGATTCATTAGAGAAAATGAAAGTTTTTATTGAACTTGTTTTTTCTTTACAAGAATTTATTAAAATCACTAAAAATAAAACGTAAAATATTTTCAATTTATTCATTGTTTTTAGGTCTAAATTTCTGATTCTGCGGTATAATTACTGCCAACTAGTAAATGTTCTTAAGTTTTTACAACTTTCTCCAAATATAAATCATTTAGGTTAATTATCCTCTCTCACAAAATCAGATCAATAACCAAATGAGATAATTAATAAATTACTTCGACTTTTAGCTAAAAAGATCTGATCCTTCGGATTAACAAATATCCGTGAAGATATTTCTGCAAAAGTCATGTGACCCTTCCGTAGTCAAGATGACAAAGTTGTGCTTGATGTAATTTCACTTTCTTCAAAACCCAAAACACCCCCAAAAAAACCCAAGAAACTCCCCTAGCCGCGACAGAAAGGAGCATCCTCGCTTTTTTTCGAGCGAGATGCGGGATGATGGCGGGAATAAGGAAACCTGAAAAAGCACTACCGATTCGCTCCTAATTGTAGTACTGAAAATGTTGATGTTGTCTTAAAAATAGACTTTTGTAAATCTGATTTTGTACATTTGCCGCAGATTTTTTTTGATAAATTTATAAAATACGATATTATGTTAAAAGGATTTTTTAATGTGCCTAAAGCGGTTAACGAGCCGGTGAAATCTTATGCACCAAATAGCCCGGAGAAAAAAGCGGTTTTAGAAGCTTATAAAAAAATGTGGAACGAGAAGATTGAGGTGCCTAGTTACATAGGTAGCGAACAAATCAGAACGGGAAACACTGTAAATATGACGGCACCTCACGACCATAAACATGTGGTTGGGACGTACCATCTTGCAGAGAAAAAGCACATTGAGCAAGCGATTACGGCTGCTCTTGATGCGAAAGAAAACTGGGCAAACTTGGCTTGGGAACAACGTGCAGCGATCTTCTTGAAAGCGGCAGAGTTAGTTGCTGGTCCGTACCGTGCGAGAATTAACGCGGCTACGATGATTGCGCAATCAAAGACGATTTATCAGGCGGAAATTGACGCTTCTTGTGAGTATATTGACTTCTTGCGTTTTAACGTGGAGTTCATGACGCAGATTTATGCAGACCAACCAAAATCAGATTCATCTGTTTGGAACCGTTTAGAATACCGTCCTTTAGAAGGATTTGTATATGCAATTACTCCTTTTAACTTTACGGCTATTGCAGGAAATCTTCCGGCGAGTGCTGCATTGATGGGAAATACAGTGGTATGGAAACCGGCTGCAACGCAAGTTTTTTCGGCTGAAATATTGATGCAAATTTTTAAAGAAGCAGGTTTACCTGATGGTGTTATCAATATGGTTTTAGGCGATTCTGAAATGGTTTCGGAGGTTGTTTTATCTAATCCAAATTTAGCTGGTGTTCACTTTACAGGTTCGACAGGTGTATTTAATAGTATTTGGGGAAAAATTGGAACAAACATTGGCAACTATAAAACGTATCCAAGAATCGTAGGTGAAACGGGTGGAAAAGATTTCATCGTTGCACATCCAACTGCAAATGTGAAACAAGTGGTTACGGGAATTTCTCGTGGTGCTTTTGAATTTCAAGGTCAAAAATGTTCGGCAGCTTCAAGAGCTTATCTTCCGCAAAGTATGTGGGCTGAAGCCAAAGACTTGTTGATTAAAGACGTGAAATCTATGAAAATGGGTTCGCCAGAGGATTTTGGAAATTTTGTGACTGCAGTTATATCTGAAAAATCATTTGACAAATTAGCAAAATTCATCGACCAAGCGAAAGCGGACAAAGATGCGGAAATCATCGTGGGTGGTGGTTATGACAAATCGAAAGGATACTTTATTGAGCCTACGGTTATCGTGACTACGAATCCAAAATATGCAACTATGGAAACGGAATTATTCGGTCCTGTGATGACTATTTACGTTTACGAAGATGCAAAATGGGCTGAAACGTTGAAATTGGTTGACGAAACTTCTCCTTACGCCTTAACTGGTGCGGTTTTCAGTGGAGACCGTTATGCAATTGCTGAAGCGACTGAAGCGTTGAAAAATGCAGCTGGTAACTTCTACATCAACGACAAACCTACGGGAGCTGTTGTTGGTATGCAACCTTTTGGTGGAGCGAGAGCTTCGGGAACGAACGACAAAGCGGGTTCTGCATTGAACTTGTTGAGATGGGCTTCGCCAAGAACAATTAAAGAAACTTTTGTTACTCCGGAAGATTATAGATATCCGTTTTTAGGGGAATAATCTTTGTTGTCAGTTGACAGTTGTCGGTTGACAGTTTTGAGCAATTTATAGGATAACCGAGTCAATTAGTTGGCTCGGTTTTTTTTGTTTTAATATTTTTATGATTTTAAAATTTAAAAAAACTGCTTTTTATATATAAATGAGAACGCCGATTTATATAAATCGGCGTTCTCATTTATATATCTTTCTATCTTTTTGTCCTTAAATCTTACAATCCTAATTTACGCTTTAAACTTCAAAGGCAAATGCACCACTTTCTTAGTTTCGAAGAATTCATCTTCAAAAAACTCAGCGATGTTGTACTCTTTGGCGCTTGGAAAGTCTTTTAGTTCTTCGGTTAAATCGCCACCTTTTAGGTAGAGAATTCCGTTTTTAAGTTGGTGTTTGTTTTGCTTTTTGATCTTGGTTTTCACCCAAGAAACGAAATCAGGCATATTGGTAACGGCACGACTGACGATAAAGTCGAAATCTCCTTTTACGTTTTCAGCACGCATTTGTTCTGCTTTAACGTTTTTTAATCCTAATTCTTCAGCAACGGCTTGCACCACTTTTATTTTTTTCAAAATAATGTCAATCAAATAAAAACGCGTTTCTGGAAATAAAATCGCTAATGGAATTCCTGGAAAACCGCCACCCGTTCCTACGTCTAAAATGTAAGTTCCTGGTTCGAAAGGTTGGATTTTTGCAATTGCCAACGAATGCAATACATGTTTGGTGTACAATTCGTCAATATCTTTACGCGAAATCACGTTGATTTTGCCATTCCATTCGGGATATATTTGGCCTAATTTTTGAAACTGTTGTTTCTGAACATCAGATAGGTTAGGGAAATACTTGGTTATTTCTTCCATTTTAAACTTTTTTACAAAAGTAAGAATTTTAAAAGGCAAATATTTAACCTTTGTGTTGTGTTTTCAATTTTATTATTTTTTATCTTTGACGATCTTTATTTATTACATTTAAATACTATATGAATACCAATATACCCACGTTTTCAAAGCAAGACAGCCTTAAGTTTTTCCGAACGTTAAACTCAAGAGTGAACGCTTATTTTAAGGAAAACAACTTACAAAAAACCGGAAACTGGAAATTGCACGTGAAAGCCGCAATCATGTTTATCTTGTTTCTTACGCCTTACTTTTTAATTTTAACAATAGAAGACATGCCGTTTTGGGTAATGCTTTTGTTATCAGTTGTCATCGGAATCGGTATGGCTGGCGTTGGAATGAACGTAATGCACGACGGAAATCACGGTTCGTATTCGAACAAGTCTTGGTTGAATAAATTTATGGGTGGAAGCATCTATATTTTGGCTGGAAACGTTCACAACTGGCAAGTGCAACACAATGTTTTACACCATACGTATACGAATATTCACGGTCACGATGAAGATTTAGATGCAGGAAGAATTATTAGATTTACGCAAGAAGCGCCTTGGTATAAATTTCATAAATTCCAACATTATTACTCGGTTTTCCTTTACGGATTACTGACATTCAACTGGGCTTTGACTACAGATTGGAAACAAATGAAAGCTTATTTGAAACGTAAATTATCTTACGGCGAACCGCAAAATCCTGCAAAATTATGGACGGTTTTAGTAATAACTAAAATTATTTACATCTCGCTTTGGTTGGTTTTACCAATGGTTATTGGAATCGCTTGGTGGAAAGTTGTAATAGGATTTTTTGTGATGCATTACACAGCTGGTTTGATTTTAAGTATTGTATTTCAATTAGCACACGTAGTTGATGAAACTACAAATCCATCTCCAAACGAATTAGGCGAAATGGAAAACACTTGGGCAATTCACCAATTGTACACAACGGCAAATTTTGCTCCAAAAAATGCAATTGTAAACTGGTTTACTGGTGGTTTAAATCACCAAGTAGAACACCATTTATTCCCACACATCAGCCACGTTCACTATGGTAAAATTGCAGAAATTGTAAAGCAAACCGCAAAAGAATGCAACTTGCCGTACCATGAATTTCAAACAATGACTGGAGCGGTTGTTGCTCATTTCAAACACTTGAAAGAGCTGGGACAAAAACCAATGATGGTAGCTTAAATAGTTGATCGAAATTTAAAAAATTTTGAATATTTCACTCATAAATAAATCGGCACGGATTTCAAAAATCACGTTGCCGATTTTTGTTTTTTTAATAAATAAGGATTCGTATTTCTGGTTTAATAATCTGAACTAAAGCCTTATATTTGTAACTAAATAATAACATTTTAAACTTTATTCCATGAATCAATTATCGGATAGAATTAATAAGGTATCAACTTCACAAACCTTGGCTATGGCTGCTTTAGCTCGTGAATTAAAAGCACAAGGTAAAGATATCATCAGCTTAAGTTTAGGTGAACCTGACTTTAATACACCTGACTTTATTAAAGAAGCTGCTAAAAAAGCAATTGACGAAAACTACAGTACGTATTCGCCAGTTGATGGTTATATGGATTTGAAACAAGCGATTTGCAAAAAATTCAAACGTGATAACGATTTAGATTACACACCTGCAAATGTAGTTGTTTCTACAGGAGCGAAACAGTCGTTATATAATATTGCACAAGTAATGATTAACGAAGGTGATGAGGTAATTCTTCCTGCACCATACTGGGTTTCTTACTACGAAATTGTAAAAATGGCGGGTGGAATTCCTGTTGAAGTTCCTACTTCAGTTGAAACGGATTTCAAAATAACACCAGAACAATTGCAAGCTTCGATAACTCCAAAAACAAAAATGATAATGTACAGTTCTCCTTGTAATCCAAGTGGTTCTGTATTTAATCGTGAAGATTTAACTGCTTTATCAAAAGTGATTTTGGCACAGAAGCAAACTATTTATGTCGTTTCAGATGAAATTTACGAACACATTAATTTTTCTGGAACATTCTGTAGTATTGCATCAATCCCAGGAATGTTCGACAGAACAATTACTGTGAATGGTGTTGCAAAAGCATTCGCAATGACAGGATGGAGAATCGGTTACATCGGAGCTCCAGAATTCATCGCAAAAGCGTGTACAAAAATGCAAGGACAAGTTACTTCCGGTGCAAATTCAATTGCACAAAGAGCAACAATCGCAGCTGTGGAAGCGGATCCAAGTGTTTTAAATGATATGGTTGCTGCTTTTAAAAGTCGTAGAGATTTAGTTGTGAAATTAATTCAAGATATTCCAGGATTAAAGTTGAACGTTCCTGAAGGTGCATTTTATGTGTTCCCTGACGTTTCTTCGTACTTCGGAAAAACGTTGAACGGAACTGAAATTAAAGATGCTACTGATTTTGCGATGTATCTTTTGGCGGAAGCCAATGTTGCTACAGTAACAGGCGAGGCTTTTGGAAATCCTAACTGCTTGCGATTATCTTATGCGACAAGCGAAGAGGAATTAACGGATGCTTTGACAAGAATCAAGAAAGCATTAGCTTAAATAAAGATTTTATATAAAATGGAAACCCCGAAATTTTTTAGATTTCGGGGTTTTTGCTTATTTAGAAAATACACATTATCTGCATTTACATTATAAATCCAATATTCTTTTTAAAATTACAATATCTATACTACTCTTTTTACTTTTATCATATATAGAAGCTAACACGACATTTTTATTACTTACATTAATTATGGTTTCATAAGTGATTATTCTAGCGCCTCCACTTTTGCCTTTTCTTTTTGAAGTTATATTCAGCCTAATTTTTTTAAAACCATCACCAAGATTGGTAGCAAGCATAAGTTCTTTCTCAATATTTTCTTCAAACAGAAGTAAATCATTTTTAATGACGAATGCTTTTTGAGCAAGTTTTTAAATTCTCGCTTAAAATGCTCACTAACAATGACATTATACTTCATCTAAAAAAGATTTTAAAGATTGTCCCTTTTTTTTACCTAATGAAAGTTCTTTTATTTCAGGCATAGCTTTTTTCAATCTTCTTAAATAGTTTTTATCTTCATTACTTAAATTACTACCTGAAATAGTATCGCTTGACAAATTCTCATCAACTAGCTTGGGAGACTGCAAAACCTTAACTCCCATTTCCAAAGCTATTTCTTTCAGTAATAAAAGTTTCTTTTTCGAAGTGCTGTCTAATACTAAAGTCATAATTTCTATTATTTTATACTCAAAGATACGAAAAACACGGCAATCTTATTTCTACTTTATTGCACACATAAAACAATTGCTGTCGCTTCAATTTCAATTAACCAATCCCGATTTCCCAACATTGAAACTCCGACTAAAGTGCTCGCGGGATAATTTTCATTTCCAAGAAATTCTTTTCTAACTTTTCTAAAAACCGGCAAATCAATTTCAGGATTGAAATTCACTATATAAGTGCTTATTTTTACTACATCCTCAAATGTAGCACCACACTCTTTCAATAGAACTTCTAAATTTCGAAAAGTAGCAATAGTTTGTTGCTCTAAATCTTTTCCTTCGCCAATCTGTCCAGAAATATGAAGCGTTTTGTATCCTTCAGCTTCTACAACAACTACTTGCGAAAAACCTTCGTTCGGATGGAGATATTCTTTTTTTATCATTTGTTTTTTTCTATGCGGTAATAATTATTTCTATTACTGAATTCAAATTTACAATTAAACAAAAAAGGATAGTTGGCAAATGTCAAAAATTATATTTCTTTCACTGCTAAATCTATTTTATTAATGTTACAAAATTTATCTTTGTCGAAATTAAATTTTCATCCCATTGGCAAAAATAGTATTACTCGGTTCTATAAAAATGGAAAACATTGGAGGATGCTATGCCGTATTATTTGGCTTACCATTTAGTCTACTACTTTCTTATGCGATTTTCAAACCTACACTTCTATTAGATGTATTTCAAGAAATTGCTGATTTTGGGCTTCAAGTAACATCCTTGTTTTGGGGAATTATCTATCCTATTCTTTATCTTATCATTTTATTTATTTCCGGTAGAAATATAACTTTAATAGCTAACAAATCAACTTTTCAAATAATATCAAAATTATCCTTTTCTTCAACTATTAAAATTATCGCAGTTTTGTTCTTTTTATTCGTAGTCGACAAAATAATAAACGGTATTTCAACATCCGTAATTCCTATTACATCTTTAATTGTTTTTTCACTTATTGCTTTATTGTCTATTATTTTTATATCAACAATTATAAATTTTATCGTAAGTTTTTTCACTGTGAAAGCTATTCGAATTAAATTTCAAAACAAACAAAACACTAACTAATGGCAAAAATACTATTACTCGGTTCAGGCGAACTTGGAAAAGAATTCACAATTGCAGCTCAACGAATCGGTCAAACGGTAATTGCTGTTGACAGTTACGAAAATGCACCAGCGATGCAAGTTGCCAATGGATTTGAAGTCATCAATATGCTAAATGGTGCGGAACTAGATAGAATTGTTGCTAAACATAAACCAGATTATATTGTTCCCGAAATTGAAGCCATCCGAACGGAACGTTTCTACGATTACGAAAAACAAGGAATTACAGTTGTTCCATCTGCGAAAGCGGCGAATTTTACTATGAATCGAAAAGCAATTCGAGATTTAGCTGCAAAAGAATTAGGACTAAAAACAGCCAAATATCAATACGCTACTACTTCCGAAGAATTACAAAAAGCAGTTGCAGAAGTGGGGATGCCTTGCGTGGTAAAACCTTTGATGAGTTCGTCGGGAAAAGGGCAATCGACTATTAAAGTGGAAGCGGACATTGAGAAAGCATGGAATTATGCACTTGAAGGTTCGCGTGGTGACATGATTGAAGTAATTGTAGAAGCCTTTGTGAATTTCAATTCAGAAATTACACTTTTGACGGTTACCCAAATTAATAACCCAACGCTTTTTTGCGCACCAATTGGTCACCGACAAGAACGTGGTGATTATCAAGAAAGCTGGCAACCGGCAATTATTTCGGACAAGGATTTATTTGAAGCTCAAGATATGGCTGAAAAAGTTACCGAAGCTTTAGGTGGCGCTGGAATTTTTGGTGTTGAATTTTTTATCGCTGACGACGGCGTTTATTTCTCCGAATTATCTCCAAGACCTCACGATACCGGAATGGTAACTTTGGCGGGAACGCAAAACTTTAATCAATTTGAACTGCATCTTCGTGCGATTTTAGGTTTTCCAATATTCGAAATCAAATTAGAAAAAGCGGGTGCAAGTGCTGTAATTTCTGCGAAAGAAAATTCAGAAGACATAACGTACTCTGGTTTAGAAAAAATAGCTGCTTTACCGAAAACTGATTTTAGAATCTTTGGAAAAAAAACCAGTCGACCCTGCCGAAGAATGGGAGTTGCGTTGACTTACGACACTTTGGAAACTCCAATTGAAGAAGTGGTGGAGCGGGCTGTTGAAGCCGCAAAATTGGTTCAATTGAAATAGAAAATATAATTTCAAGGAAATATTCTATTTAAATTTTGCCACAGATTCAAAAGATTACCACAGATTTAATCTTTTAAATCAAAATAATCTGTGGCAAAAAAATATTTATTTATTTCATTTTTTTCTATATTTAAAGAATGAATTTACTCCTTAAAAATATCGCAAAACACGTTACTTTAACTCCCGAGGACGAAGGACGTGTTTTGTTTTTGACTGAACCTCAAACTTTCAAAGCAAAAACCATTTTACTAAAACAGGCTGATGTTTGTACGCAATCTTATTTTGTGATCAAAGGTATTTTAAGAAGTTACACGATTGACGAAAATGGCGTTGAACACGTAGTCAGTTTTGCTTGTCCCGAATGGTGGATTGCCGATATGTACAGTTATCTCTCACAACGTCCAGGCCAACTTTTCATCGAAGTAATTGAAGATGCAGAAGTTATTGTATTGACTAAAGAAAATCAGGAAAAGCTTTATTCTGAAGTTCCTAAAACGGAACGTTTCTTCCGAATTTTAATTGAAAATTCGTTAATAGCAAATCAAAAGCGACTCATTAATAACCTAACTTTTACTGCCGAAGCGCGTTACGACATTTTTACGAAAAAATTTCATTCTATTCTCCCCTATCTTCCGCAAAAGCAAATTGCCTCTTACATTGGCGTGACTCCTGAATTTTTCAGCCGAATGAAAGCCAAACTTTTGAAAAAATAATTTCATAATCTAGGTCAAGTGCATTTTCTGTAGACGCTTTGTAAATTTGTATTATACAAATCAATAAAGTGAAAAGACATGAAAAATACAGTTTTACATAAAGCCGATTCTCGAGGTCATGCCGACCACGGTTGGCTAAATGCGCATCACAGTTTTAGTTTTGGAAGTTGGTTCAATCCAAATCGTGTTCAATTTGGTGCTTTAAGAGTTTTGAATGACGATACGATTGCAGCCGGAATGGGTTTTGGAACACACGGACACGACAATATGGAAATCATTACGATTCCACTTGAAGGCGATTTGGCTCACAAGGACAGTATGGGAAATACCGAAACCATCAAAACGGGAGATATTCAAGTAATGAGTGCTGGAACGGGAGTTCAACATTCAGAATTCAACCCAAATGACGACATGCGAACTAAACTGTTTCAAATTTGGTTGTTTCCAAACAAACAAAATGTAACGCCTCGTTACCAACAAATTACTTTAGACAATTCATTACAGAAAAATGATTTTGCTCAAATTCTATCTCCAAATGTTGATGATGAAGGAGTTTGGATTCATCAAGATGCATGGTTTTACTTGAGTGATTTTGATGCCAAATTTTCAAAAGAATTGACTTTAAAAAAAGAAGGAAATGGTTTCTATATCATGAATATTGAAGGCGAAATTGAAGTGGACGGTGAGAAATTAGAAACTAGAGATGCGATTGGAATTTCAAATGCTTCTGAAATTGAAATTAAAGCTACTAAAAATTCAAAGTTTTTAGTAATGGAAATTCCGATGAAAAATTAATTTGATAATCCAGGTCAAGTAAATAAAATTTGACAAACAATAACTTTGTCTTATAAAAATTAACAACAATAAAAAAATATAAAAATGGCAACAACTAAATGGGCAATTGACCCAACACATTCAAGCATAGGATTCGTAGTTAAACACATGATGTTTACAAATGTTAGAGGAAATTTCGAAAAATACGAGGCAACAATCATTTCTGATGAAGCCGATTTTTCTAACGCAACAATTGAATTTTCTGCAGATGTTGATTCAATTAATACAAACAACGCTGATAGAGATAAACACTTAAAAAGTGCTGATTTTTTTGATGTAGAAAATAATCCAAAATTAACTTTCAAAGCCTCTTCTTTTACAAAAACAGTTGACGATTACGAAATCGCAGGAGATTTAAGTATGCATGGAATTACAAAATTTGTAAAATTTCCAGCAGAATTCAGCGGATTAATGACTGACCCATGGGGAAACACAAAAGCAGGTTTGAATATTTCAGGGAAAATCAATCGTAAAGATTGGGGATTAAACTGGAATTCAGCTCTAGAAACAGGTGGTGTTTTAGTAAGCGAAGACGTAAAGTTGGATGTTGAATTACAACTTTTAAAACAATAATTCAACTGCTATTGTAAGAACTAGCTAAATTAAAAATATCAGAAACCCTGTTTTAGTATTAAAACAGGGTTTCTTCATTTTATATATGTCGATCAATTTTAAAATTGCCGTTATCGGGAACTATTTTACTATAGTACCCTATTCTCTTTTTCAGCTTTAGTTTCTAATTTATTTCCATAAGCAACGCCAAAAAGCATTCCGATTGGAATACCTATTAGCAAACCTAATGCTATTTTTCCAAGTAAAACACCAAAAGCTAAACCTAATGCAGGTCCTAAAGTTAAGCCTAATGGTAGGTATTTACGCTTAAACTTACCCTTCTTAATTAATCCGAATTTCTCCTCAACATACAATTGCAAATTCGAGATTTCAATGAGTTGTGTTCTATTATAACGCAATTTTCCATCGTTTTTTTGAGGCATATCATTAATCACGTATTCTAATTTTGAACGCAATTCTACATCAGTAACCATACTACCCTCTTCAATTCTTGACAAAAGATTTGTAAAATAGGTATAGCTTACATGTTGTTTTTCCAGAATCGAAAACTGTTTTGTTTTACTATCCAAAGTTACTTTCATTTCTTTCTCCCAATTTTCCATAATATCTATATTTTGCTATATCGTAGTATTTATTTTTTTCCAATCGAAAGATTATCAAAATCTGAAACGTCAATTATCTGTTCCATATCGACGTCAAAATGAATTCGAATACTATCGCCCACATTTGTCACCGGAAGTTCATTTGACAATTGGGACGAACCCACGAAAATCGACGGACTGTCTTTTACCATAAAGTAGTAGAAACTATTTCCATTTTTAATATCGTTTGAAATTCGTGTGATTACAGAGCTTAAATTTTTCTTGGTCGTCAAACTTTTCGCATCTAAACCATTATCCGCCATATTATAGACGTTTTTATACGACATCAAGGTTTCCCGCATTGTATTTCCAACACCTACAATTGTATAATCTTTTATAGAAACCATCGCAAACATTTTTACCAACCCACCATCATCTTTCAACGTCATTACATAGGTAGGAATATTATTAATCACATACGGAATCGGCAATGAAGCGTGATATCCTTTCTCTTGCACTTTTCCTTCTGCTGAACTTTGAGCTGCATATTCTGTCGCACCACTTTGTCTGTAATAAGTTGTTTCTTTTGTTCTTGTGTCAACCAAAACAAAACCAACCGTTGATTCTTCTTTGCCTACAGATGACAATCCGGTGTACCAATACGATTTGTGATTTTCGCCGTAAACTAACGTCAAACCTTCTGTCGTTTCTAACTTATTTTCATTCGACCAGTTCCAATACCCTTGTACATATTCGCCCCAATCAGAAAGCTGTTCTTCAATTAAATGCAAAGGTTGAATTCTATCTACCCAAAGTGGTGTATCCGTCATCGAATATTGAGTGATTTCACCCGTTTGTGCATTTACAACAAGCGTTCCTGTAGCATCGCTTCCGCCAAAACCTACTTTTTTATCATAAGTTGTCACTACCCAAAAAGGCAAACCTGCATCGTCAATTTCAAAACTAAAATCAGTTAAACCAATTGTTGCATAACCGCTAAAATAAACGTGTCGCTCGATTTCTGAACCAAAAAAAGCTTCAGGTTGGTACTTGATTTTAACTGCTTTTCCGTTTACTTCCTGTACTAGTTTTACATCCCGTTCATTAGTTGCAGAAACCATTACATAACCTGGAGTTCCTTCACTATTATTAAACCATTTTAGAAAACCGGTGTGCAAAAGTGGCGCGACCCAATACAATTCATTATTTACTTTCTGAATGGTGAAGTCTCCAATTTCCGCTTGACTACCTAATGAAGGTTGTGAACCAATAATTTTTTCACCCAATAACATCGCTAATCGTTCATCAACAACACGAATTTCATCCAAAGAAATCGGTGCGATGTGATTTTTCAAGTCGTTACCGTTTTTAACTTCACCTATTAAGCTCCGATAATCTTCACTTCTAAACATGGGTAAGGAGGTAACTAATGGTACAATAATTACATAAGCGAGAACAATAGCAATTAATATTTTGAAAATTTTACTCGGCTTTTCTCTCACTATTAATTGTTTATTAACCGGATTGACCGCTAGTTTTGTGAAAAGTACCACGCCAATTAACAGTAACAATAAAATCAAAATGGGCAACTGCACAAAACCATAATTTAGCACGGGTTGACCAAAATAAAACATAAGAAATGCAACAAAAACTAAAATAACAACTGCGAATATTTTTTTCATGACTTAATTATTGATTGTTTAATAAGTCGCATTTAAACGTGAATGTTACACTTATTCTCGATTAAGTTTTCAAATGCATTGCAAAGTGATTGAGAAATTGGTTTGAATTAATTAAATACAGTATTTTTGTTTTTCTATATTATAAAAAAATTCAAATATGAAAGCATATATATTTCCAGGACAAGGCGCTCAATTTACAGGAATGGGTAAAGATTTGTATGATAATTCTCCATTAGCCAAAGAAATGTTCGAACAAGCGAATGCTATTTTAGGTTTCAGAATTACAGATATCATGTTTGAAGGAACTGCAGAACAATTGAAAGAAACGAAAGTAACACAACCCGCTATTTTCTTGCATTCCGTTATTTTAGCAAAAACTTTGGGCGAAGAATTCCAACCTCAAATGGTTGCTGGACATTCTTTAGGCGAATTTTCTGCTCTAGTTGCGAATGGCGCTTTATCTTTTGAAGACGGATTACAATTGGTTTCCAAAAGAGCTTTGGCAATGCAAAAAGCGTGTGAAATCAAACCATCCACAATGGCTGCCGTTTTAGGGTTAGCCGATAATGTTGTGGAGGAAGTTTGCGCTTCAATTGATGGAATTGTAGTTGCAGCAAACTATAATTGTCCAGGTCAATTGGTGATTTCGGGAGAAACTTCTGCTGTTGAAAAAGCATGTGAAGCAATGAAAGTAGCTGGTGCAAAACGTGCATTGATCTTACCTGTTGGCGGTGCTTTTCATTCGCCAATGATGGAACCGGCTCGTGAAGAATTAGCTGCAGCAATTGAAGCGACTACATTTTCAGAACCAAGTTGCCCTGTTTATCAAAATGTAACCGCTACCGCAGTTGCTGATGCAAATGAAATTAAGAAAAACTTGATTATACAATTAACAGCTCCTGTAAAGTGGACGCAAACAGTTCAGCAAATGATTGCAGATGGAGCAGACTCGTTTACGGAAGTAGGACCAGGAAAAGTACTGATTGGTTTGGTTGGAAAAATCAACAAAGAAGCGGCTGTTTTTTCGGCTTAATTTCCTTAAAAATTTATATCTTACAAATCCTCATTTAGTACATAAATGGGGATTTTTAAATTAAAACCTATGAATAAACTAATTGAAATTCTACAAAAGCAAAAAAACATAAAAGTCATCGCTCCTGAAATTGAGTACGAAGATTATGTGGCGTTCGATTTATCGGCTCCCACAACTGACAAATTGAATTTACCTTTAACGGATGCGAATGCATTTGAGGATTTTGTTGAAAGTCATTTAACGAAAAATAATTCGAAAGTCGCTTACGGCGGATATTTAGAACACCGAAATTTGTACCAAAGAAGTACGGTTTTCAAGGACGTTAATGTTGAAGAACGCAACATTCACATCGGTTTGGATTTATGGATAAAGGCGGGAACTGATGTTCTAGCAGCTTTAGATGGAACCATTCATAGCTTTCAAAACAACACAGCCTTGGGTGATTATGGTCCGGCAATTATTTTAGAACATCAAATTGAAGGCTTGACTTTTTATACTTTGTATGGACATTTGAGTTTGGAAAGTTTAGATGGAAAACATGAAGGTCAAAAAGTTAGTAAAGGAGAAATTATTGCTCAACTTGGAGCACCACCTATAAATGGTGATTATGCACCACATTTGCATTTTCAAATAATTAAAGATTTGCAAGGAAAAAAAGGTGATTATCCGGGAGTTTGTTCGAAAACGGAATTGAGCTTTTATAAGGAAAATTGTCCAGACCCGAATTTATTACTGCAGATTAAATAAGTTGAGCTTCAGAACAGTGGTTGTTTAAAATGCCTGTAACCAAATAACTCGTTTTATTCTTTTCGAAAAATATATACCAAGTAGTTCGAGCGTTTGATTTATAGAAGATATAATTTGCTCCTAAATGAAGTAAACCCTTGGGTGTTGATTTGTGGGGAAATATATGGACACTTTTTTCAATGAACTCATAAATTTTTTCAACATATAAATCTACATTTTCAACATATGAAAAATAGTCGTCAACGTATAATTTATTAATAAGTGTATCTAAATAATAAATCACCTCAACTTCAATAATTACATCTCTTTTTTCCACCACTCACGCATCAATGATTTCGAAAGTTTCTTCGCCTCTTCAATCGTCAAACCTTTAGCAAACTGTTTGTCAAAATCAAAGTCTTTGCCAATTCCTTTTTGCTGCTTTCTTTCGTTATAAACAGTTGAAGGCTCTTCTACGTTTTTCTTATTTGTGCTATCCTTTTCCATGGCAAAATATTTATATTCAAATGTAGTGAATTTATAAAATTGAATTTCAAATAGTTATAATTATTTCAATTCAATCTTATCCAAAACTAATTTAAAATTTTCTTCCCTTTTATTGCCAATTAAAAACACAATTTCTTCAAAAAAATCACTTTCGAAATTTGGCAAATCTAATTTTCGACCTCGAAAAGAAGGATATAAATCAGATAATTTAATTTCAATAGTTTGCCATTCTCCCGACGTTTTGAAAGTTGTGATATACGAATAAGAAGTGCTAGATTTGTCTTTTATGCGAAATTGATAGTCTTTGCCATCACCTTTTAAAGTTATCAAAACTGCACTGTTTTCTGTTACAGCTACTTTTTCAAACTGATATCGAACGGATGAAAATCCACCATTATTTTCTAATGAAATTTTCCCTTCGAAAATACCGTGTCCGTCACTATCAATCGAAAATCGTCCGTTGGATCGTCCACCCATTACTACGTCATCAACAATTCTCCAATCATTTGCAGAAGCGCTCTTGTCGAAATCATATATCGTTATTGTACTCATAAATAGAATTAATTGAATTAAAAAAAGTTTCATTTTACATCATTTTCTCTTTTAAAGATAAATAATATAAAATGAAACTTTTAAAATTTTGCAAAACAGTAAGAAACGTTTATGCTCTAATTTTTTGTTCCCATTTCCAGGCACTTGCTAAACTTTCTTCCAAAGTCGATTGTGCTTTCCATCCTAAAACTTCGTTCGCTTTATCCGTATTGGCGTAAGCCGAAGTAATATCGCCTTCTCTTCTGCCAACAATTTTATAATTTAATTTCTGATTTGAAACTTTCTCAAAAGCATGAATCACTTCTAAAACCGAGCTTCCTGTTCCTGTTCCTAAATTAAAGGTTTCTACTTTATCAATATTTTTATTTTCTAAAAGTCTTTTTAAAGCAACAACGTGGGCTTTCGCCAAATCAACTACGTGAATGTAGTCGCGAACTGCTGTTCCATCAGGCGTTGGATAATCGTCACCGTAAACCGCTAATTGTTGACGCAGTCCCATTCCTGTTTGTGTAATAAACGGCACTAAATTTTGTGGAACACCAATTGGCAATTCCCCAATTTCAGCCGTTGGATGTGCTCCAATTGGATTGAAATATCTCAATAAAATTGATTTGATATTCGAAACTTTAGCTACTTCCGTAATGATTTCCTCACCAATTTGTTTCGTGTTTCCATAAGGAGACATCGCCATTTGAACAGGAGCATCTTCGGTTATTGGCATTTTTTCGGCTTGACCGTAAACGGTACAAGAAGAACTAAATATGAAACTAGCATCGTCTTTTTTCTGTAATTCTTGCAACACGTAAACCAATGTATTGATGTTATTTTCGTAATACAACAACGGATTTTCAACACTTTCACCAACCGCTTTAGAAGCAGCAAAGTGAATCACTCCATTTATATCGTTGTGTTTTTCAAAGAAAGAAATTACAGCATTTTTTTCACGCAAGTCCATCTTTTCAAAAACCGGTTTTTTACCTGAAATATTCTCAATTCCCACCAAAACTTCTTCAGAAGAATTGGATAAATTATCAATAATTATCACTTCAAAACCTTCATTTTGCAATTCCACAACCGTGTGAGAGCCTATAAATCCTAAACCTCCTGTTACAAGTACTTTCATAAGTGCTATTTCGTTTTTTGGTGTTTTACGGTATAATCAAATACCTTGTTTTGTTCTTTATCTACAAAAATGTACTGCAACGAAAGATCGTTTTCCCGATAGTCTTTCATTGCTTCATTTGTATCTATGTTCATTTGTGCACGCGATTTCATAGTGTTTTTTACTTCGTCTAAATCAATTTCAGTAGAATCCTTTACTACATTTACCAAAGTATAATGATAATTTAGTGTTGAATTTTCGACCGAAGTACTGTCTAATCTCGTTTCAGCATCCACCATTTTAGGCATTGTTTTATTCATTTCTTTCGAAACGGTTACAAGCATCTCATTAGGTGTAGCCTCATTTCTAGAAAAGAAATAATCAACCGCAAAATAAGCAACTGCAAAACTTACTATAAAAACGACAATTTGAAGCGGGCTAATTTTGCTCGACTTATTTTCCATTGATTATTTATTAAAAAAGTCTAAAACTGTTTTTGTAATAAAGGATATTTGGTCGTCTTCTAATTCCGTATGCATTGGCAAGGAAATCACTTCTTGAATCAATTGATTTGTAACAGGAAAATCTTCCTCTTTGTAACGCGAATCCTTGTAAGCCTTCTGACTGTGCAACGGAATTGGATAATAAATCGCACAAGGAATTTCGTGGTCTAACAAATGTTGCATCAATGCATCGCGATTTGCATTTACAATTCGCAAAGTATATTGGTGAAAAACGTGGCAATCGCAAACGTCACAAATCATTGGTGCGATAATATTTTCATGACCTTCAAAAGCCGCTGAATATTTTCGAGCTGCATTTTGACGAGCTGAATTATATTGGTCTAACAAAGGCAATTTTGCATTTAAAACCGCAGCCTGAATACTGTCTAATCTCGAATTTACCCCCACAACATCATGGTGATACCGAACGTACATTCCGTGATTTACAATTCCACGAATTGTGTGCGCCAAAGCATCATCATTCGTGAAAATCGCTCCACCGTCTCCATAACAACCTAAATTTTTAGAAGGAAAAAATGAAGTTGAACCTACGTGACCAATAGTCCCAACTTTAGTTTTTTCGCCTTTTCTATTTGTGAAATTAGCACCAATTGCTTGTGCATTATCTTCAATAACAAACAAATTATGTTCGTTTGCAATGTCCATTATCGCATCCAGATTTGCCGCACGGCCAAATAAATGAACAGGAACAATTGCTTTAGTCTTTGGCGTAATCGCTTTTTTAATTGCGTCAATCGAGATATTCATATTTACTAAATCCACATCAACCAAAACTGGCGTCAATTGCAGTAAAGCAATCACCTCCACCGTTGCGGCAAATGTAAAATCAGCAGTGATCACTTCATCGCCGGGTTGCAAACCCAAGCCCATCATGGCAATTTGCAACGCATCTGTTCCATTTGCACAAGGAATCACGTGCTTAACGCCCATATACGTTTCCAGATTTTTCTGAAAAGCATACACTTCCGGTCCGTTTATGTAAGTATTGGTATCTAAAACCGTTTGAATTGAAGCGTTTACGGTCTCCTTTATTTTTTCATATTGACTTTTAAGGTCAACCATTTGAATTTTTTTCATCTTAAGAATACGATTTAAAATCAAGCAAAAATAAACATTTAATGACGCTTAACCAATGAAATTAGAGCAAAGTAATGTAATTTAGCCCTAAATTTTTTTGAATGCATTTTCTTTACAATCTCATAACTTACATTGCTTCCTTTTTAGTAAAGGTGATTGCGTTATTCAGTCCCAAAATAAAATTGTTTGTTGACGGACGAAAAGATGTTTTTACAACTTTAAAAAGTCAGATTTCTCCTACAGATAAATGCATTTGGTTTCATGCCGCTTCCTTGGGTGAATACGAACAAGGTTTGCCTGTAATGGAAGAAATAAAAAACCGATTTCCAAATCATAAAATCGTACTTACGTTCTTTTCTCCTTCAGGTTATGAAGTTCGGAAAAATACGAAAGCTGCAGATGTAGTAGTTTACTTGCCTTTAGACACGCCTTCAAATGCGAATCAATTTATTGAGCTTGTTCGTCCTGAAATGGCTTTCTTTATCAAATATGAATATTGGCCAAACTACTTAAACGAACTTAAAAAACGAGAAATCCCAACCTACTTAATATCCGGTGTTTTTAGAAAAAATCAATTGTTTTTTAAATGGTACGGCGGATTTTACAGAACAGCTCTGAATGCTTTTCATCACTTTTTTGTACAGAATTCCTCTTCAAAAGAACTTTTATTGGAATTAGGAAAAACAAACGTTACTGTTTCAGGCGACACTCGTTTTGACAGAGTCGCAGCAATTTTAGAAAAAGACAATTCGTTAGATTTTATTTCAGCATTTAAAAATGATGCGTTGACAGTTGTTGTGGGAAGTTCATGGCCGAAAGACGAAGAATTATTGGTGAATTTTATTAATTCTACAAATCACAATGTGAAATTTATCATTGCACCTCATAATATTAAAAGCGAACAAATTGCAGAATTAAAGAAAAGTATTACTAAAAAAACAATTCTGTTTTCTGAAAAGGAAGAGATTCTGAAACAAGTTCAGAATGACAATAAAATTCAAAATGACAAAATATCGGATTACGATGTATTCATCATTGACACAATCGGGATTTTAACCAAAATCTACAGCTACGCAGATATCGCTTATGTGGGTGGCGGATTTGGAAATCCCGGCGTCCACAATATTTTAGAACCGGCAACTTTTGGTGTTCCAATAATTATTGGTCCAAACTATTCTCATTTTGCGGAAGCAACAGCTTTAGTAAATATGGAAGGTTGCGTATCAATTTCAACACAAAAGGAAATGGATGAAGCCTTCGAAAATTTAATTCGCAACGAAGACATTCGGGCTGATAAAGGACATATTTCCAGCACTTTTGTGCAAATGAATAAAGGAGCGACGACGACGATTCTCAATCAAATTTTGAACTTATAGACTCAACTTTTCTTTAAAAGCACTGGCTTGTCTTCTAGAGATTTCAACTTTATTCTCATTTGGTAAATGAACTAGGAGATTGCCACTGAACCAAGGGTCGATTTGGGTGGCATACTGGATATTGATAATCTGATTTCTATTCGCCCTAAAAAAAAATTCTTCGGGTAATTTTGCTTCAATCTGATTGAGTGACTTTGCAACAATTGCTTTTTTATCTTTAAAAAATACTTTGCTGTAGTTTCCGTCGACTTCAATTAAGTAAATATCTTCAATTTTCACGAGCCAACATTTCTCTCCATCCTTAATGAAAATCTGATTGGACAACGCTAATTTTCGTTCATTATTAGTTTGTTTGTCGGCAACAATCTGTTTTACTTTTTCAATTGCAAGTGCGAATCTTTTGGGGTTAATTGGTTTTAACAGATAATCTAGTGCATTGTATTCAAATGACTTAATTGCATATTCATCAAAAGCAGTTGTAAAAATTGTAATAGGAACATCATCTAACATTTCCAATAATTCAAAACCGTCCTTTTCCGGCATATTAATATCTAGAAAAAGCAAATCCGGACGTAATTCAGTAATTAGCTTGAATCCATCATCAACATTTTCTGCTTCGCCAATGATTTTAATTTCAGCAAAATCTTTTATCAATTCCTTGAGCTCATTTCTAGCTAATCGCGAATCTTCAACAATTACTGCATTAATTTTATTCATCTTTCTGTTTTAATGGTAGTATTATCGTAGCAATTACATTGTTTTCAATTTCTTCTAACTTAAATGAAGCTTCTTTTCCATACAAAAGCGAAATTCTATCTTTAATATTCTTCAGTCCAAGTTGTGTAGATTCTTGACTTATAGTAAGTTGTCCCGTATTTTGCACTTCTATAATCAAATTATCCTTTGAAATTTTCGTGGTTAATTTCACTAAACCACCTTCTCTATAATTTGAAATTCCATGCTTAATTGCATTTTCAACCAAAAGCTGAATGACCATTGGCGGAATTTTCATATTCAAAGTTTCGGGTTCAATTTCTTTGATAAACTGCAATCGCTCTTCCATCTGAATTTTAGAAATTGCGATGAAATTGTCAACTACTTCAATTTCTTCCTCTAATTTAATCGAATCCATATCGTTTTTCAATAATGAAAATCGCAACATTTCAGAGAGTCTTGTAATCATTTCTCTCGATTTATTTGGGTCTTCCAAGACAAGTCCTCGAATATTATTGAGACTATTGAACATGAAATGTGGATTAATCTGTCCTTTCAAAGTATTCAACTTTGCCTCTTTCAGACTGCCTTCAAGTTCCAATTTATTCAACTTAATTACATTTAAATATTGAAAAACTTCATAAGAAGCGACAACAAAAAACCATACTAAAAAAGCTACAAAGAAAAATGGGATGTTCGCTAATTTCATCAAAAAGCTCAACTGATCACTAAAAGTTCTATCCAAATAGTAAACTGCCGGAATATCTAACATCGGCCATAATAAAATATGATACAACACTTGCACTCCAAAGAAAACAGCTACCAAAATCACAACGTTCTTTTTTTTAACGTTTGAAAAATCAATTGATTTTTCAAAAAGATACAAGATAATGTAAGACAGTAGAAAACCTAAAATGGCGCATAATGTTCCTTCTGCTATAAGATAATTAAATCGGTTCTGATGGCTTGATGTCCAAATCTCCACTTCGAAAAAACCGTATGACAATTTATCAAAAGTAAGGGTAGAGAAAACATACAACATCCACCCTATTAAGTTTATGATGTGGTACTTATAACTTCTAGTTAATTTCATTATTCTATTTTATAATCCTTTGCCTAAATTAATAGTTGATTAGCCAAAGTTAGTATTTATAAATTTTATCAATCCACTAAAATCAATTCGTGATAAAATATTTTAATTTTTGATGCTTTTACCCTTGAATACTAAAACAACCACATGATAAAATCCATCACTATTTCAACCAATGCTATTGCTAATGCGATCATAATTTCTAATTTTTAAATGTGAAATAAAATTTAACTCTTTTTTGATATTCGAATTTACTTCTAATCCAACCATTGAAAGTTCAAAAAATGACGAGTGGTATTTTTTAATAGATGAGCGGTTTGAATCCTGAAATGTTTATGAAATTAAGTTTTATGAAAATTATAATAGTGATATTCTATCAAAGTAATTATCTTGTGCTTATGGTCGATTCTATTCAGTTCAAGCTTTTCCCACTGATAAGTATCATACCACAACCTTTTTAGAAAAAATATATGATAGAATTTCATCCTTTAAAGAAATCCGATATCGAATTAATTGTTCCAATGATGGAAGATTTTTACGCAATCGATAATTATCCAATAGAAGCTGAAACCACTAAAAAATTGTTTCAAACTTTTATTGAAAATGAAAATTTTGGCAATTGTTGGCTAATCTCACACGACCAAATTATTGTTGGCTATGTAATTTTAACCTACATGTTCAGTTTTGAGTACCAAGGAAAAATCGCTTTCCTTGACGAATTATATTTGAATGAAAACGCAAGAGGCAAAGGAATTGGAAAAACGACACTTGAGTTCGTACACGATCAAGCAATTCAAAAAGAGTTGAAAATCATTTATTTGGAAATTGAATCACATAATGAAGTAGCTAGAAAACTTTATTTATCAAACGACTATATTATTCACAATCGGCATTTAATGAAGCTTACGCCAAAGCCCTAAAAAATGTTAATTCTACACGTTTTAGGACTTAAAATAGTATATTGCCGAACATTTCGTCCAAAGCGAAGTGTTTTTTTGTTTTTACTAAAACCCATTATTACATGAAATTTTTAAAAGTACTTTTGTTATTTTTCGTTGTACAAACCCAAGCCCAACAAGGCGGAATGTGGATTCCCTCGTTATTAGAAGGAATGAACGAAACAGAAATGAAAAATTTAGGCATGAAAATGTCGGCTTCCGATATTTACGATGTCAATAAATCGAGTTTGAAAGATGCCGTTCCGCATTTTAACGGAGGTTGTACTTCCGAAGTAATTTCTCCAAAAGGACTTTTACTTACAAACCACCACTGTGGCTACAGCCAAATTCAAGCACATTCATCAGTAGAAAATGATTATTTGACCAATGGTTTTTGGGCGATGAAAATGGAAGATGAATTGCCAAATAAAGATTTGGACGTTACTTTCATTGTAAAAATTGAAGACGTAACCAAACAAATTTTAAATGGCGTTGAAGCCCTAACTTCTGAAGTTGAAAAACAGAAAAAAATTCAACAGAACATTGCCGATTTAAATAAATCATTTCCAAAAGAAAGCTTTCAGGAAATCAAAATTAGAACCTTTTTTGAAGGAAATCAATACATGCTTTTCGTAACTGAAACGTTTCTTGACGTTCGATTAGTGGGAGCGCCACCAAGTTCAATTGGGAAATTTGGCTCAGATACAGACAATTGGGTTTGGCCAAGACATACAGGTGATTTCTCTTTATTTAGAATTTACGCAGACAAGAACAATCGTCCAGCGGCTTATTCAAAAGACAACGTGCCTTATACTCCTAAACACTTTTTACCGGTTTCGCTTGACGGCGTTGCAGAAGATGATTTCACTTTAGTTTTTGGTTATCCAGGACGAACTACCGAGTATTTACCGGCAGTTGCAGTAGAACAAATTGTAAACGAAACGAATCCAGCGAAAATTGAAATTCGAGACCGTGCTTTAAAAGTAACGGACGGATTTATGCGTAAAGACCAAGCGATTAAAATTCAATATGCATCGAAATACGCAGGAATTGCAAATTATTACAAAAAATGGATTGGCGAGACGCAAGGTTTGAAGAAATCAAACGCCGTTCAAGTGAAGAAAGACCAAGAGAAAGCGTTTCAACAAAAAGTTGTTAAAGCAGGAAAACAAGCGGAATACGGAAACTTACTAGCAGATTTCGATAAGAATTATGCAGAAATTTTACCTTATACTTTAAGTCGTGATTATTTTATGGAAGTGGTGTTAAGAAATACGGAACTTCTTGGTCTAGGTTTCAAATTATACCAGTTGGAACAAGTTCAAAGCACAAGAGGAGATCAAGCATTTACAGACCGTAAGAACAATTTGCGTGACGGTTTAGGTGATTTCTACAAAAACTTTAATGTTCAAGTGGACGAAAAAGTGTTTGAACAACTGATTGATTTGTATTTAAATAAGTCTCCACAGCAGTTCATACCTTCAAATTTGAAAAACACCAATATTGCACAATTGACAGCATCCGTTTACGGAACTTCAAAAATGACTACGTATGAAGGTGTGAAAGAATTATTGACAGGTGATACGCAAACCGTATTGAAAAACTTGAATAACGACAAAGGATACCAGTTGGTAAAAACATTAGCTGACGCCTTCTTGAAAGACGTAAATCCTAAATTTGAATCCATAAATACTGAATTAAGTGCGTTGCAAAGAACGTACATGAAAGCACAATTGGAGTTAAACAAAGATTCTCGTATTTTCCCGGATGCGAATAGTACATTACGAGTAACTTACGGCGTTGTAAAAGGATACGAACCACGAGATGCGGTAGTTTACACACCGGTAACTTATTTAGACGGAGTTATGGAAAAATACATTCCAGGCGACTATGAATTTGATGTTTCGGAAAAATTGATTGACTTATACAATAAGAAAGATTACGGTCCTTATGCTGAAAATGGAAAAATACCTGTGAACTTCATTGGAACAAACCACACTACAGGAGGAAATTCAGGAAGTCCAGCGATTGACGCTCATGGAAATTTAGTTGGTTTGAACTTCGACCGTGTATGGGAAGGTACAATGAGCGACATCTATTACGACCCTGCTATCTGCAGAAACATCATGGTAGACATGCGGTATGTACTATTTATCATCGATAAATATGCAGGTGCAAAACATTTAGTAGATGAAATGAAATTAGTTCACCCAAAAAAGAACAAACAATCGTCTAAAAAACAGAAGGTTAAAAAAAATAAGAATAAAAATTAACGATTATTAAGTTTTCTTTATGGTTTTGTGTTTTTGGCACAGTAATTGTAAATCACTTTATCGTTGAAGAGGTATTTATTTTTTTTGAAAATTTTTACAAAAAAAAATTATCGTATCAAAAAATTTATATCTTTGCATCGAATTAATAATTAACCTTTTATAAAAAGTAAGATGAAAAAAGCATTTTTAAGTTTAGCATTAGTATTGGCATTAAGCGTTTCTTTCGTATCTTGTAAAGATACTAAAACTGAAGAAACTACAACTGAAGAAACTACAATCGAAGTTCCAGTAACTGAAGAAACTACAACTGAAGTTTCTGTTGATACTATGGCTGTTGAAACTACTACTGAAACTACTACTGAAGTAGCTCAGTAATTGTAACAAATTACAGAAAAAATGAACCTCGCTTTTAGCGGGGTTTTTTTTTGCTTTTTTTTTAGTCGACAAAAACCGGTGCGCCAGAAAAATCCAAAACTTCTGCTTTAGAAACATATAATGCCACTTCAGCAATTCCTTTTGCTAACCGCAATTCTGTATTGAATTTCCTACTCTTAGCATATTCTTTTTCACCAATCATAAGTTTGTAGAAAAATGCCCCATTCGACGCTTTAAACTTTATACATTGAGCATCTGCCGCATTTGCTTTAATGATTTCAATATCTTCCTCACAATACATTTTAAGCTCATAGGACTTACTACTGAATACAATTTTTCCTTTGCGTGAAGTGTACACAAATTTATATTCGTCGTTGTGTTTTTTAGAAATAACGAAAGCCCCCATTTATGAAGAATTGGTTTTGGAAATTGAAAAAATTTAATGAAAATTGAATCTAGATTTGTAAAGTCAAGATATCTAAAAGCTCAATTTTATTTTTGAAATTTCTTGTAGGCAATCTACTTTTTAATTAAAGATTTTCAAAGTGAAATTATTTAGCTTTTTTTAATTTAAATACAAGTACACTTTATACCAAAAAAAAAGCCCGTAATTTTCATTACGAGCTTTAGTACTCAGAGCGGGACTTGAACCCGCACGAACATTGCTGTTCACTGGATTTTAAGTCCAGCGTGTCTACCAATTTCACCATCCGAGCGATTTACCTTTTTGTTGGATATAATTTTTTTAAAAAAATTAATTAAAGATATCCACCATCCGAGCGTGTATTGTAGAGCGAAAAACGGGGCTCGAACCCGCGACCTCGACCTTGGCAAGGTCGCGCTCTACCAGCTGAGCTATTTTCGCATTTCAAAATCTTAAAGAACTGCTTCACTATTGCTGTGATGCGGGTGCAAATGTAGCACTTTTATTTACTTGTGCAAACGTTTTTTTAAATTATTTCCAATCTAATTTATAACCTTCTGAAAATGTACTTTTTAAAAATAAAATTTTAACAAACTTATTTTTTAATTAGCATCCGCTTGATTTCATTCAACTTCATTAAAGCTTCTACAGGCGTCAACGTATTGATATCAATATTTAAAATTTCGTCTTTGATTTCTTCCAATAATGGGTCGTCCAAATTAAAAAAGCTCATTTGCATTTCCTGTGTTTCATTCTTCACGCCGTCCAAAGCTTCGGAAGAATGGTTTTTTTCTAATTTCTTCAAAATCTTTTGAGCACGAAGAATAACGGTTTGTGGCATTCCCGCCATTTTTGCCACGTGAATTCCGAAACTATGAGCACTTCCTCCTTTTACCAACTTTCGAAGAAAAAGTACATTGTCTTTTAATTCTTTCACAGAAACATTATGGTTTTGGATGCGACCAAAAATATCCGACATTTCATTCAACTCATGATAATGCGTTGCAAAAAGTGTTTTAGGTTTTGAAGGATGTTCGTGCAAATATTCGGCAATTGCCCAAGCGATAGAAATTCCGTCATACGTACTTGTACCGCGACCTATTTCATCTAACAATACTAAACTTCTATCCGAAATATTATTCAAAATAGAAGCCGTCTCATTCATCTCGACCATAAACGTAGATTCGCCCATCGAAATATTATCAGATGCTCCTACTCTAGTGAAAATTTTATCCACAACACCCATCCTAACGGATTCCGCAGGAACAAAACAACCCATTTGAGCCAACAATACGATCAAAGCCGTTTGTCTCAAAATAGCTGATTTACCGGACATGTTCGGTCCCGTAATCATGATTAATTGTTGGGTTTCCCGGTCTAGAAATAAATCATTTGCAATGTAGGGCGTTCCAATTGGCAATTGCTTTTCAATCACAGGATGACGTCCATTTTTAATTTCCAACTCAAAACTATCGTCTAAATCTGGACAAACATATTTATTTTCAACTGCCAATTGCGTGAAAGAAGTCAAGCAATCCAACTGTGCAATTAAATTCGCATTCAGCTGAACGGGTTTTATGTACGTTGAAATCCAAACCACTAATTGTTCAAAAAGTTCAGATTCTAATTTTTGGATTTTCTCTTCCGCACCAAGAATTTTTGTTTCGTATTCTTTTAATTCTTCCGTAATGTAGCGTTCGGCATTAACAAGCGTTTGCTTCCGAATCCATTCGGTTGGCACTTTGTCTTTATGGCTGTTTCGAACTTCGATGTAATAACCAAATACATTATTGAACGCAATTTTCAAAGAAGAAATTCCCGTTCGTTGTGATTCGCGCTTTTCAATTCCATCCAAATAATCTTTTCCGGATGTTGAAATCGCTCGTAATTCATCTAATTCTTCATTAATTCCTTTAGCGATCGCATTCCCTTTGGCTAAAGCCACTGGAGCATCTTGATTCAACGTAAGTTTGATTTTTTCGCGAAGCAAATCGCAACTGTGCAAGCTATCTCCAATAATCTTAACCGCTTCGTTTTTACTTTCCAATGCAATTTTCTTAATCGGAATAATGGCGTCGAGCGAATCTTTCAAATAAATAATTTCTCGTGGGCTTACTTTTCCCGCAGCGATTTTAGAAATCAAGCGTTCTAAATCAGAAATTTGTTTGATTTGGTATTGAATATTTTTCAGCAAATCTTTATTGTCTTTCAAATAAGCAACCACTTGATGGCGTTTCTGAATGGCTTTCATATCTTTCAACGGCAAAGCCAACCAACGTTTCAACAACCGACTTCCCATCGGCGAAATGGTCTTGTCAATCACGTCCAAAAGCGTTACTGCATTTGGATTGTAACTGTGATAAAGCTCTAAATTCCGAATCGTAAATCGGTCCATCCAAACGTAAGCATCTTCCGCAATTCGCTGTAAAGTTGAAATATGTTGTCGTTTATTGTGTTGCGTTTCCGATAAATAATACAAAGCCGCTCCCGAAGCGATAATTCCTTCTTGCAAATCTTCCACGCCAAAACCTTTCAATGAATTGGTTTGAAAATGATTTGTCAATAATTCAAACGCATATTCTTCCTTGTAAATCCAATCTTCCAAATAAAACACATGAAAATCTTCGCCAAAAGTGGCTTTGAAATCTGCCTTATTTACTTTTGGCACCAAAACTTCACTCGGATTAAAGTTTTGCAATAATTTATCGATGTATTCTTCATTTCCCTGAGCCGTCAAAAATTCCCCTGTAGAAATATCTAAAAAGGCGACTCCAATATTTTTTTTACCAAAGTAAACCGACGCTAAAAAATTGTTCGATTTGGAATGCAACACTTCATCGTTCATCGAAACACCTGGTGTAACCAATTCCGTCACGCCACGTTTCACAATGGTTTTGGTCATTTTTGGGTCTTCCAATTGGTCGCAAATCGCCACCCGAAGTCCGGCTTTTACCAATTTTGGCAAATACGTATTCAAAGAATGATGTGGGAATCCTGCCAAAGCCGTTTCAGTTTCAGAACCTGCTCCACGTTTCGTTAAAACAATTCCAAGAATTTTAGAAGCCCGAACGGCGTCTTCACCAAAAGTTTCATAGAAATCGCCTACGCGAAAAAGCAAACAAGCATCTGGATATTTTTGTTTAATATCATTATACTGTTTCATCAGCGGCGTTTCTTTAACTTCTTTTTTTGGTGCTTTCAAGGTTGTGTATTTATTTTTTGAATGAAATTTGAGTTAGCGAATTTAAAAATTTTATAAGTTTAAACCGATACTATATAAAATTTAATTCAATTTTAAGAAAACATACTACTCAATATCATTCTATTTCTTTAAATTTGTCATTATCAAACTATAAAAATCATTTTACAATGAAAAAAGGTATATTATTATTTTCAGCAGTAGCGCTTTTATCGTTCTCTGGATCTTTTGCACAAGAGTCTTCTAAGAAAGCGACAAAAGTAAAAACTTCGAAGGTGGTTGTTGCTCCAAAAGTACAAGGAGCTGGAATGAGTTTCACAAATGAAACAATGGATTACGGAACGATTGAGCATAAAGCTGATGGAAACCGTGAGTTCGTTTTCACAAACAACGGAACTGAGCCTTTAATCATTATGAATGCACAAGGTTCTTGTGGTTGTACAGTACCAACTTGGCCAAAAGCGCCAATCGCACCAGGAGCTTCAGCAACAATTGGTGTTAAATACGACACAAATCGTCCTGGACCGTTTACTAAAACGTTTACTTTAACGAGTAATGCAAAAGAAACACCTTCAAAAGTGTTGACAATTAAAGGAAATGTAAAAGCAGCTGAAGCAACTCAAACTGCAGTTAAAAGCTAAATAAAATAAAATATTTAAGAGAAAGCTTCCTGAAGAGGAGGCTTTTTTTTTGTTCAATCAAGCATATAATAATGAGAAAATTAGAAAATTCTGAATTAGACCGAAAAACGGTTGAAGATTTTAAAACGGCTTCAAAAACACCATTAATTATCGTGATGGACGACATCAGAAGTTTGCACAATATCGGTTCGGTTTTTAGAACAGCGGATGCTTTTTTAATAGAAAAAATTTATCTGTGTGGCATTACCGCAACGCCTCCTCACAAAGAAATTCAGAAAACAGCACTTGGTGCGACTGAAACGGTAGCTTGGGAACACAATAAAAATGTGCTTGACGTCATCAAACAATTGCAATCAGAAAACGTGACTGTTTTAGCCATTGAACAAGTGGAACAAGCTTATTTATTAGACGAGTTTGTTGTTGATTCTAGTAAAAAGTATGCGTTGGTTTTTGGTAACGAAGTCTACGGTGTTTCTCAAGAAGCGGTTGCTTTGTGCGACGGCTGTGTTGAAATTCCACAATTGGGAACGAAACATTCATTAAACATTGCCGTGAGTGCGGGAATTGTAATTTGGGATTTATTCAAGCAGTTAAAAGCCTAATTTTTTGAAAGCGCTTTCTCTATTTCTTCCAAAATAAAAATATAATCGGATTGGTTTTTGACGAAATCTCTATCGGAAACATCAAGTACTAAAATATTCAAATCGGGGTGCGTTTTGATAAAATCAAAGTATCCCTGATTTATTTTCTCTAAATAGTCCGCCGGAATTTCTTGTTCGTAACTTCTACCGCGTTTTTTGATGTTTTGCAAAAGACGCTCGGTGTTTTGGTACAAATAAATGTACAAATCCGGTTTTGGAATTTCTTTGTAAATAATTTCAAACAACTTTCTATACAAACGAAATTCATCTTCTGTCACCGTAACTTTTGCAAAAATAAGCGATTTAAAAATGTGATAATCGGCAACGATAAAGTCTTTAAACAAATCAAGTTGTGCTAAATCATCTGAAATTTGTTGGTATCTGTCCGCTAAGAAAGACATTTCCAACGGAAAAGCATAACGTGCTTGGTCTTTATAAAATTTTGGTAAAAACGGATTGTCGGCAAAACGTTCTAGTATTTTTTTTGCATTGAAATCATCGGCGATTTTATGTGCTAAAGTGGTTTTTCCTGCACCAATATTTCCTTCAATCGCTATGAAATTATAGTTGTTGATTTGTGTCTTTTTAAACGGATTGTCAACTGAATCAATCACTTTACATTCACCTTGGTCTGTACAGTTTGCTATTAACTCTTGAACATTTTGATTTAAAACAGGATGCACAAAATCCGTGTCTAAATCATTCATTGGCAACAAAACAAACAATCTGTTTTGCATTTGAGGATGAGGGATATGCAGCGAATACGTTTCAATCTTTTCATCATTGCAACTGATAATGTCAATGTCAATCGGTCTTGCTTTATAACCTACTTCATCTGTTCGCCTGCGGCCTAATTTTTTTTCAATTTTTAAAACTTTGTTTAAAACTTTAGAAACTGGTTTAGAAGTATGTACCAAAATGGCGCAATTATAAAAAGGTTCGCTTTCAAAACCCCATGCAGGTGATTCGTATAATTTAGATACAGATATTACAGTAGCAACTTCCCGATTAATAGCATCAATCGCTTGCTGAATCATACTTTTTCGGTCGCCTTGGTTGCTTCCAATTGATAAAACGATTTTATTTTGCTCCTCCATAGATTGCAAATTTAATTAAAACTAGTTCTAAAAAAAGTAAAACACTTTCAGTTCCTCTATTTTTTAAAAAATTCTCATTCGAGTGTAACAATTTCCTTGTTTAACCGACTTATCAACTAAAATAAAAGAATATGAGATTTTTAGGAAATGTATTGGCAACCATCGTCGGGTTGTTTGTATTTATCATGATTTTCGTTTTTGGAATCATTTTTATCGGCGTGATTTTCGGTGGTGATTCTGAACTTGTGAAAGTGGAGAATAATTCAGTTATCGAATTGAATTTGAAAAACGTTACGAGTGATTACACCGGAAAATTCACTGACCCGTTAGTAACTTTATTTCAAGGTGAAAACAAAGTTGGATTTACCGAAATTTTGAATGCAATTGGAAACGCAAAAACAGACGATAATATTAAAGGAATCACCATCGTCAATAATTATTCAATGCTAGGAATGGCTCAATTGAAAGAATTGCGTGACGAATTAAATCGGTTTAAAAAATCAGGGAAATTTATCGTTTCGTATGCTGATGTATATTCACAAAAAGAATATTATTTAAATTCAGTAGCGGATACGATTTACTTGAATCCATTGGGAGAAATGGATTTCAAAGGATTGTCATCTGAAGTGATGTTTTTCAAAACGCTGCAAGAAAAAACAGGGGTAAAAATGGAAGTGATTCGTCATGGAAAATATAAAAGTGCCGTTGAACCTTTTATTTCTGACAACATGAGTGATGCGAATCGCGAACAAATTACGGCTTTGCTAAACTCCGTTTGGAGCGGAATTGCAAGTGATATTGCAACTTCACGAAAAATTTCAATTGAAGAATTGAACACCGTTGCTGATGGACTTTTAGCGCGAACGCCTGAAATGGCAAAAGCGGCGAAACTGATTGACAAAGTAGGTTACGAAGACCAATTTCACGCAGGAATTAAGAAAGCGTTGAAAGTGGAAAAAGACAAGGAATATAAGAAAATTGACATCGTTGATTATGCTTTGAACAACAATACGAAACCGAAAAACGAAAGTTCTGAAAACCGAATTGCAGTTATTTATGCACAAGGAGAAATTCGTTCAGGTGAAGGTGGTGTGAATTATATTGGTGAAAAATCAATGAATCGTGCGTTGAAAGAAGCACGTGATAATAAAAACATCAAAGCAATTGTTTTACGAATTGACAGTCCGGGTGGAAGCGCTTTGACTTCTGAATTGATTTGGCGTGAAATTGAATTGACTAAAAAAGTTAAACCTGTTGTGGTTTCTATGGGAAATGTGGCCGCTTCTGGAGGTTATTACATCGCTTGTAATGCGGATAAAATTTTCGCAGAAAACTCAACAATTACTGGTTCTATAGGTGTTTTTGGAATGTTGCCTAACTTTTCTACTTTGACAGAGAAAATCGGAATTCATACCGAACAAGTTTCTACACATACGAATTCGGCTGATTACAGTCCGTTTGTTCCTTTGACTGATAATTTCCGTGCATTCACACAAGAAAGCATCGAGCGTATTTATAAAACTTTTGTAAATCGTGTGGCAACTGGTCGAAAATTGACTTTCGAACAAGTGGATGAAATTGGTCAAGGAAGAGTTTGGACTGGCGCTGAAGCGTTGAAAATTGGTTTAGTGGATGAAATTGGAGGCATGGACAAAGCTTTGGCGGAAGCGGCAAAATTGGCTAAAATCAAAGAATACCGTACAATTAATTTCCCGGAATTTGATACAAAATTTGGCGAGATGTTTGCTGGATTTCCTTTCGCATCTTCAAAAGCTGCGTTGATTGAGGAAGAAATTGGCACAGAAAATTACAAAATTTGGCAGCGTGTAAAAGAAATTTCGAATAGAAGCGGTATTCAAACCGTTATGCCTTATGAGTTAATTATAAAATAAGAAAAAAAATAGTTATTATTAAGCCAACTTATTTAATTTTGTTAGATAAGTTGGCTTTCTATTTAATAATTTTGTCGCTAAAGATTCTGAATTATGTTGAAAAAGATTTTAAAAATAACGGGGATTGTACTTTTAATTCTCATCATCGCACTTATTTCTATTCCTTTTATTTTCAAGGATAAAATCAAGCAAATGGTGGTCACTTCCATCAATCAAAACTTGGATGCAACTGTTGCATTTGAAGATATTGATTTGAGTTTGCTTAAAAGTTTTCCGCAGGCTAATGTGACAATTGACAAATTGAGCATCATCAACAAAGCGCCGTTTGCAGGAGATACGTTATTGTATTCGGGTGAAGTGAATTTAAAAATGTCGGTTAAAGAACTTTTTAAAGGCGACGGAGAAGCGATGAATATTGAATCTTTTTATTCAAAAGACGCGAAAGTAAATATTTTGTTTGACAAAAATGGTCTTGGAAATTTTGACATCGCATTGAAAGACGACAAGGCTGATGATAGAAAAGATAGCAAACCTTTTGTATTGAATATTCAGAATTACGAATTTGAGAATTTGAAATTCAAATATTTTGATGAAATGTCGAAAATGAAATTGGTTATTGATAGTTTGAACCACAAAGGAACGGGGAATTTTGCCGCATCTAAACTTGATTTGGATACAAAAACAACAGCACGAGTTTCATTTGATATGGATTCTACGAATTACATGAAAAACATAAAACTGGATTTGGATGCCGTTTTAGGAATTGATTTAGAACAAAGCAAATACACTTTCAAAAAGAACACAGCCTTGATTAATCAACTGCCGTTGGAGTTTGACGGTTTTATTCAAATGGTGGAAAATGGTCAGAATTACGATTTGAGTTTTAAAACCCCAACTTCTTCGTTCAAAAACTTTTTGGGTGTAATTCCGGCTCAATATGCTGGAAATTTAAAAACAGTTCAAACTACAGGTGATTTTACAGTTGTAGGTTTTGCAAAAGGGATGTTGACCGAATCTACGGTTCCAAAATTCAACATTGATATTTCATCTAAAAACGCTTCATTCAAATATCCTGATTTACCGAAATCAGTGACCAATATTATGATTGACACCAAAATCATTAACGACAGTGGTTTAATGAAAGACACTTACTTGAATGTAGACCAACTTTCCTTCCGTATTGACGAAGATGTTTTTGATGTGAAAGCAAAAGTGAAAAATATCACTGAAAATCCGTTAATTGATGCAGCTTTGAAAGGAACTATTAATTTAGCGAATGTTTCAAAAGCATATCCAATCAAATTAACAACGCCACTTTCGGGGGTTTTGAAAGCGGATATCGTGACAAAATTTGACATGGAATCGATTGATAAAAGTCAATACGAGCGAGTTCAAAATTCAGGAAATGTAAGCATTACCGGTTTTAAATATACGGATGACGACAAGAAAGTGTACACCATTAATCGAGCGGTTGCTCAATTTAATCCCTCGACGATTAACTTGCAAGAACTTGATGTAACGACCGGAAAAACGGACTTACAAATCAATGGTGTTTTAGAAAACTTCTACGGGTTCTTGTTCAAAAAAGGTGACATTCAAGGAACGTTTAATTTGAAATCCAATCAAATCATGGTAAGTGATTTCATGACGAAAACGGTTGAAAATGAAAATTCAAAAGCTACTAAAGAAGAAATTAAAGTTCCGAAATTTTTAAATGTAAAATTAAATGCTTCCGCAAACAGCGTGGTATATGATAATTTGAACTTAAAAAATGTGTCTGGAGTTTTGTTGGTGAAAAACGAAGCGGTGACGTTGCAAAATGTAAAAACTAATATTTTCAATGGCTTGATTACGGCAAATGGTTCGGTTTCTACCAAAAGTAAAATACCCGTTTTTGCAATGGAATTGGGATTAAATGGTGTTGACATTCAACAATCGTTTACGCAACTTGACATGTTAAAAAGCATTGCACCAATTGCAGGAATTATCAATGGAAAAATAAATTCAACGATTCATTTGAACGGAAATTTAGATGCTAAAGAAATGACTCCGGATTTGAAATCGATGACGGGTGACTTGTTTGGACAATTGCTATCCACAACGGTAAATGCTAAAAATTCACAATTACTAACCACTTTAAGCAGTGCTGTGAAATTTATTGACTTGAGTAAAATCAATTTCAATGATTTAAAAACACAACTGACTTTTAAAGATGGAAAAGTCATTGTTAAACCATTTGACTTGAAATACCAAGACATTAAAGTAACTGTTGGGGGAACACATGGTTTTGATCAATCGATGAATTACGATTTGAAATTCAACGTTCCGGCGAAATATTTGGGAAGTGAAGTCAATAATTTATTGGCAAAACTTACTCCGGCAGAATCAGCGAAACTTGAAAATATTCCTGTAAATGCAATGATGACGGGAAGTTTTAGCAGTCCGAAAATTTCAACGGATATGAAATCGGCGGTAACTAATTTGGCAAACCAATTGGTACAACAACAAAAAGACAAATTGATTAATCAAGGAACGACTGCTCTTGAAAATTTAATAAAAGGAAATCCGAAAGAAAAAGACACGACGAAAGCGCCAACTAAAGAAGAAGTAGTTAAGGACAAAGCCAAAGATTTAATCAATGGATTGTTTGGTGGGAAAAAGAAATAATTGAGCTTTTATAAATGTAGAAAGTACTTTTAAACACTGTTTAAAAGTACTTTTTTATTATACGGAAATTCGAACTTTATAACCTTCGTTGCTTCGCACGTTGAAAACAGTTCCATCTTCAAAAATTAAATATTGTCCTTTAATTCCTATCAACTTTCCTTGAAAACTTGGCGTTTTATCTAAACTTAAGCTCGTAATTTTCTTCGGGTAATGCAAAACAGGATACTGTAACGACGTAACATCAAAAGCGTTTATATCGAAATAATCCCGAACTTCATTTGGAAGTAAAGCGGCAACTTTATTTTTTTCGTCCATCAAATCGACTTCTACAATATCGTTGGTCAGCATTTTTCGCCAATTGGTTTTATCTGCAAAATGACTTTTTAAAGCGACTTCGGTAATTCCTGCTAAATATCGGTTTGGCACTTCCACAATGGCTAAAGCTTGTTCGGCACCTTGGTCAATCCATCTTGTGGGAACTTGCGTATTTCTCGTCACTCCTACTTTCACTTCGCTCGAAGATGCAAAATAAACGATGTGAGGTTTTAACTGCACTTGTTTCTCGTATTCTAAATCTCGGTCTTCGATTCCTAAATGTGCGGTACTTAATTCGGGTTTCATAATCCAATCGCCAACGGCTGGACTGCTGTAAAAACAGTCGTAACAAAAACCTTGACGAAAAATTTTCTTTTGTTTTCCGCAATTTAAACATTGAAAGCCGTCAAAAATTAGTTCCACTTCTTTGCCAAGTAACTGATTGACGTTTAGAAAACTATTTTCAAAAACAAGGTAATATTGAATGGGATTGCCCAATTCCGTTTGCATCTTAGTTAGAATTCCTTCGTACGTCATCAGATATTTAAATTACAGAGTAAGTATTTTGTGCTATTTTTTGTTATTTTTGGTAAAGTTAGAAATTCAACAACCATTATCATAATTTAAAATGGCGTTACCAATTATTAATTCTGTTGCCTCGTGGATTTTAAAAAAACGAATTCATCAGATTGAATTGTTTATGAAATATCCGAATGAGGTTCAGGAGGAGTTGTTGATGAATTTAATTCGCACAGCAGAACGAACCCAAATTGGGCTCGAATATGATTTTGAAAGCATAAAATCCTATCAAAATTTTGCTGACAGAGTTCGCATTTCAACCTACGAATGTCTCGAACCCATTATTGAAAAAACACGAAAAGGCGAACAAAATATTTTTTGGCCTACACCTATAAAGTGGTTTGCAAAATCAAGCGGAACCACCAATTCCAAAAGTAAATTCATCCCTGTAAGTGCGGATGCTTTGGAAAATTGCCATTATAAAGCAGCTAAAGATTTGCTTTCCCTTTACCTCAACAACAACGAAGAATCCCAATTATTTACCGGCAAAAGTTTGCGTCTTGGCGGAAGCAAACAATTGTATGCCGACAACAATACTTTCTTTGGTGACTTGTCTGCTATTTTGATTGAAAACATGCCTCTGTGGGCTGAATTCAGTAGTACGCCAAGTAATAAAGTTTCGCTGATGGACGATTGGGAAATAAAACTCGGTGCGATTGTGAATGAAACCCGTTATGAAAATGTCACTAGTTTTGCGGGAGTTCCTTCGTGGATGCTGGTTTTATTGAATAAAGTTTTAGAAGAAACGCAGAAAACAAATTTACTTGAAGTTTGGCCCAATGCCGAAGTTTATTTTCACGGAGGTGTCGCTTTTGACCCTTACAAAGAACAATACAAAGCCTTATTCCCGAATAAAAACTTTCAATATTACGAAATATACAATGCTTCCGAAGGATTTTTTGCCATCCAAGATTTGAATAATTCGAGCGATTTATTGTTGATGTTGGACTATGGAATTTTCTACGAATTTATTCCGATGGAAACATACGGTACTTTAGAACAGAAAATCATCCGCCTTGCTGACGTAGAAATCAATAAAAACTACGCGATTGTGATTACTACAAATTCTGGTCTTTGGCGTTATCAAATTGGCGATACCGTTCGGTTTACTTCATTAAATCCCTACAGAATTCGAGTAACAGGACGAACGAAACACCACATTAATGTTTTTGGCGAAGAATTGATTATTGAAAACGCTGATAATGCAATTGCGAAAGCCTGCCAAGCCACAAATTCAGAAATGATGGATTATTCGGTCGCTCCTATTTTTATGGAAGGGAAAGAAAAAGGCGCTCACGAATGGATTATTGAATTTAGAAAAAATCCTGCTGACGAAGCGCTTTTCAAAAAAGTATTGGATGAAAGTTTGCAAGCCTTAAATTCAGATTACGAAGCAAAAAGATATAATAATATGACGTTGAACGCTCCCGTTGTTCACTTTGCAAGACGCCAACTTTTTTATGATTGGTTGAAAAACGAGAATAAACTGGGTGGTCAAAATAAAATTCCACGTCTTTCGAATCAGAGAGATTATGTGGAGCAATTATTGCTTTTAAATCAAGAAGTTGTTCGAAATTAAAATGAATTTCAACTAGAAACAAAAAATCCCATCATTGCTGATGGGATTTTAATATTTATATAAAATTCGGTAATTAGATGATTAACATCGCGTCACCATATGAGTAGAATTTGTATCCTTCTTTGATTGCTTCAGCATACGCTTCCTTCATCAAATCATGTCCTGTAAAAGCAGAAACCATCATTAATAAAGTTGATTTTGGCGTATGGAAATTGGTAATCATACAATTAGCAATACTAAAATCGTGTGGAGGAAATAAAAATTTATTTGTCCAACCGTCAAACGTATTCAAGGTTCTCGCTGAAGAAACGGCACTTTCAACGGCTCTCATTGAAGTCGTTCCAACTGCACAAATACGTTTCTTTTTTATTTTCGCATTGTTCACGATGTCACAAGTTTCTTGCTTGATAATCAACTCTTCTGAATCCATTTTATGTTTCGATAAATCTTCTACCTCAACTGGATTAAAAGTTCCTAAGCCTACGTGAAGGGTTACTTCTGCAAAATCAACACCTTTAATCTCAAGACGTTTTAATAAATGTTTTGAAAAGTGCAAACCTGCAGTTGGTGCTGCAACCGCTCCTTCAACTTTTGCATAAATCGTCTGGTACCGTTCTTTATCTTCTGGTGTAACTTCACGGCTGATGTATTTAGGAATTGGAGTTTCTCCAAGTTCGGTCAATTTACTTCTGAATTCTTCGTAAGAACCGTCGTATAAAAAGCGTAATGTTCTACCTCGTGAAGTTGTATTGTCAATAACTTCAGCAACCAAAGAGTCGTCGTCGCCAAAATATAATTTATTTCCAATACGGATTTTACGAGCTGGATCTACTAAAACATCCCACAAACGTTGTTCCGCATTTAATTCTCTCAATAAAAACACTTCAATTCTAGCTCCTGTTTTTTCTTTGTTTCCAAATAAACGTGCTGGAAATACTTTCGTATTATTTAAAATTAATACATCACCTTCATCGAAATAATCGATAACGTCTTTGAACATTTTGTGCTCAATTGTCTTTTTTTCTCGGTTGATCACCATTAAACGAGATTCATCACGATTTTCTGCAGGATATTCTGCAAGAAGTTCTGTAGGTAAATTAAACTGGAACTGAGATAATTTCATAATAAGTATTAAAAGTAAAGTATGAAGATTTAAGTATCAACACGTAAGATTTTAAATCCTTATTTATTGACCTAATTGCAAAGATACGACTGTCAACTAGGCGTTGTCAAGTAAAACGAGGTTTATTTTCGTCATCCCTTATGTAGCAAGGGATTGCTTTCAAAATAAAAGCAGTAAAAACCCAATGTTGTGTTAAAATTAGCTTTATACATTTATTTTATTGAAATACCAATCCTCTTTAAATCTTCCCAAAAATCAGGATATGACTTAGAAACTACTTCAGCATCTTCAATTAGGAGCGAAGTTTTCAAAGCTAATGGGGCAAATGCCATTGCCATTCGGTGGTCTTGATAGGTTGCGATGGATACATTTTCAGAATAATCGAAATCTTTTGGAGCAGCTTTTAAAAGTAATGAATCAGCCGTTACAGAAATAGTTGCACCTAATTTAGAAAGTTCTGTTTTCAACGCTTCTAACCGATCCGTTTCTTTTATTTTCAGCGTATGCAAACCTGTCAATTCGCAGCCAAGTCCGAGTCCAAAACAAGTTACTGCAATGGTTTGGGCAATGTCTGGACAATTGTTTAAGTTGTATTTTAGTTGTACGTTGTCGGTTGTAGGTTGTAGGTTTTTGTTGGAATTGATATTGTAATTGACCTTTGAAATTGTAATCGTTTCATTGTGGTTGAAAATAGTTTCAACTCCAAAATCTTTATAAATTTCGACTAAGTTCGAATCTCCTTGCAAACTATCCCTTTTATAACTTGAAAGTGTAATTTGGGTTCCAATTGCGGAAAGTGCTACAATTGAATAAAAATAGGAAGCGGATGACCAGTCGGATTCAACCGTTATGGTTATAGGTTGTAATTTGTAGTTTGCAGGTTGTATCGTGATGGTTTTGTTTTCAAAAGAAGTTTCCACACCGATTTCTTTCAACAACGCCAGCGTCATTTTGATATACGACAACGAAGTGATTTCGCCTTTCAAATGCAATTGCAAACCGTTTTTTAATTTTGGAGCAATTAATAATAGAGCGGAAATAAACTGGCTGGACGTATTGGCTTCAAGCGAAACTTCCCTTTTTTGTAATTCCGTTCCTTTAATTCGTATTGGCGGAAAGCCCACTTTTTCTTCGTACGAAATTTGAGCACCTAAAGTATTTAAAGCTTCAACAAGAATATGAATCGGACGTTCTTTCATACGAGAAGAACCTGTGAGAATTACGTCATTATTGGGTTGAATAGCAAAATAGGCCGTTAGAAATCGCATGGCTGTTCCGGCGTGGTGCACATCTACAGTTATCGGTTGACCGTTATCAGTTGTCAGTCTTGAAATTTGTGATAATGCGTGAACCATGACTTCTGAATCATCAGAATTGGATGTGTTTTCTAAAGTTAAGTTTGGAAACAAAGCTTGAAGCAACAGCAATCGGTTGGTTTCTGATTTTGAACCGGTGATGCTAATTTCCGAGCTGGGTTTTATTTTAGAATGTTGTAAATGTACTTTCATGAATCTTTTTTCTTAAAACGGTTTCTGATCCACGGGAACACAAACACCTCAGCTAATCCCCACATGATGCCAAAGAAAATTGCTCCTTTAAAAATTTCCAAAGTCGAAGATTTAGACCCGGAAAAGGTCAGCAGGATTCCGTAGAACAGTCCCATTCCTAAAAACCCGATGATAAAAGTAGTTAATTTCGATTTCATTATGGTGACTATTGTTTGTCAACATTTTTATTGCGATTCAAATAAAACAACAGTACAGACATAAAAACAGATTGAAAACCCGCACGAAATAAGTACGAGTTGGAACACTTAGTTCCCCAATCAAAAACACACGTTTTATCGTCTTCCAGAATATAAAACATGCCGAAACTAACTAGCGTGGCGATTACAAAAATGATTAAAAAGCGTTTTAATTTTGAATTCATTACTTCAGTTTTTCGTTGTTTTTATGGCGGTCTTTGTCGCGGTTTGATTTCAATTCTAATTTTTTATCAAATGCTTCTTGCAAATTAATTCCCGTTTGATTTGCCAAACACAAAACTACAAAAACGACGTCCGCCAGCTCTTCGCCCAAATCTTTATTTTTATCGCTTTCTTTTTCAGATTGTTCGCCGTATCGTCGGGCGATGATTCGCGCTACTTCGCCTACTTCTTCCGTCAATTGAGCCATATTGGTCAATTCATTAAAATACCGAACGCCGTGTTCTTTAATCCAATTGTCAACGTCAAGTTGGGAGTTTTGTAAATCCATGGTTATATTTTTTTAAGTACAATTTTCTCTTTTTGTTTGTCTACCAGTTGGCCGAAAAAGCGTTTCAACGACGAATAATAATCAGCGGGAACGCCTGAATAATTAATTTCCATAACTACTGATAGTTGGATTTGATTACCCGTCGAAGCGATTAAGTACTTGAATGTACCTATGTTTTTTTCGACTGCAATGTTAATAGGTTGTGGCAACGATTCTATTTCATATCCTTCCGGAATCGCGATTGTAAAATTATAACGTTCTTGGTAAGGAAAAGAAAAATCAAGTGGGAAGTTTCGTGTTTCTAATTTAAATGGATTTACAGTTGACGTGTAAAACAACATCGGTGAAAAATACATTTTACCACCAATTCTTTCGGTCAAATTATCATTTTTAAATTCAAAAACCTCCACTACTGGTTGGTCTAAATCAGTGGCATTTGAAACTTCATACTTTTCAACTTGCAGTCCCGGATACCTGTTTTCCAATCGCTCTAAGTACGTCTCTTTTGACATCGACTGGTAATTTTCTCTGAAAACAAAACTTTTATAATCCACATATTGATCTCTGACAGATCCTGAAACCATTCCATCCGTGTCAATTTTAGCCATTACAGCAACTGCTTCTCTTGCATTTGTTTGCGGCATCAAGTCAATTTCCTTTGAAGTTTTATCTTCCCGAATCATTCTACCTGTCCAGTTCAAAGCGCGAATCGGAATAATATTTGGCATTGAATTTTTAGAAGTTGCATCTAATAAAATACCTTTATTATCCTCCAATTCAATTCCTGCAATTACATAATTAAAAGCACCACGCGTTGGAAAAAGTGAAATACCATTTGACCGAGTACTTACTAAGATAGGATTGGAATTTATTTTCGCATAACGCAACATGGCAACCAACATTAAATTAATATCAGCCACATTTCCCACTTTTTCAGCATAGGCTTTCTTCACACCTAAATCAGTATAGTAACCGTACTTTTCATTCCAATTCATTCGGTTTTTTACAAAGTTAAAAATCAACATGATTTTTTCATCGCGCGAAGCTATACCGTTTAACAGCACATCTATGTCTTTCTCAAAATAAGATTTCTTATTCAATTCATCGCCAAAATAATCCGACTCGTAAATGGTTTTTGCCACCGAAGCCCAGTCTGTAGCAAACGATTTAACTCCTTGTTCGGGGAAGTTGGTAGTCGCTAATTCGTATTGAATCATAGACGTATAATTGTCCATATTGTTTACATAAGGCTCTTCTTTTATCGCTTTTATATCTTTACCAGTGTATTGAATTTGTGAATTATTATAATTTTTAGTGAATGCAACGACCACTTTTTCTGGAGAAACTTTAATGTCTTCAAAACCTTTTAAAAACACTTGGTATTTAAAATATTCAGGAATAGTCACTTCATAAAACACATTATTTACAGGAATTTCATGTTGAAAATACCAATCGGGAAAATAAGTTGCATACGGTGTTTTCAAGGTGTATTTATATTCCACAATACTGCCTTCTTTCACATTAGGCAACGTGATTTTCTTTACGTTATAATTGTCGTTGATCTTCTCCTGAAATTCTCCATCACTCTTTAATTTCGTGCGTACCACTTTACCATCAACCAAATTAAAAGTCGCAGCATCATCAAAAAACAAGCGGATTGCTTGACCTCCTGTATAGTAGGGCACTTCTAAATTAGCATAACTATAACCGTCTTTTTTATAGATTTTTATTTTTGCTGTTACTTCGTTTACCAATACAAATCGACCTTCGGAAGTTAACTCAAAAAACACTTTACCGGTTTTGTGTAAATAAGCTGCGGATGCAGACGAATCAAGCGGATGCACTTTTTCAGCTAATTCTTCGACTGTAACACGATTCAAATTAAAATTTTGGCTAAAAGCCGCACTACAAAGTAGCAAAAGTGCGATTACTGAACTTATCTTTTGGGTCATAATTTAGGGTTTTTTAATCAATACTATTTTGGCATTATCCATTTTACCTATACTTTCAATAAATTTTCGAAAAGTATCGTACTCGTCCTTTTCGTAAAGTCCTGCATTTAATTGATAGGTTCTTTTATACTGCAAGGTATGATCAGCAGTCAAAATATATTCTGTTTTGTAGTGTCCAAATTTATTCTTTATTTCAAAAGGATCTGGCTTTGCTTCAACGGCATAATCGGACGGCAATTGAATGGTTATTTCATCATAATCAGCGAAACCACGATCTACTTCAAAGGGATTATTTCGAGTTCTGTACCGCTGTGGAACCGCTCTTAACGGATTGAAAGCATTTATGGAAAACATCATTCTACCGCCGCTGATCGTTGCATAATTTGCTGCTTGTAAAGAAATGGCTTCTTGAAATTCAACGTTCTCTTTGTCATTTGTGAAGTTGATTTTCTCTAAATTCAAATTGTTGATGTGCCAAAAGTAATTCTTGTAAAATTTCGTTCGCTCCTCAGCCGATTTTTCTTCATTGCCAAATTTACTGTCGTATTGTATTCCTCTAGAATTGATTGTTACCGAACCCTTCAATGTTCCTGCATTATCAATTGCAAAATTTCCGGAGCTAATCTGTGAATTTTTCTCCGCTATAAATTCATGTGTACGAATGATTTCTCCGCCTTCAGGTTTGATCATTAATGCCAGTCTATTGTCGGTAAAATCACCTTGAAAGCCAAAAGGCGTTACTTGACTCGTGCATTCCAACCATTGAATTTTACCCTCGACTGGCACACCCAAAATGACGTGATTCCCTTGCATAGAAACAAAATCGTCCTGCAAACTTCTGATTTCACTGCCGCCATAAATAACGGTATAATAAGAAGGAACTCCTACAATTTGTAAAAGTGAACGGGTATAATTTGTCAACGCTTTACAATCGCCATAGCCTAAACGGTCAACATCCTTTGCAAGCATCGGTTTCCATCCGCCAATTCCGAGTTGGATGCTTATATACCGCGTTTTGTCCTGAACGTATTGGTAAATTATTTTTGTAATTTTAAGCGGATCCTTTTCAATACCAACTAACTGCTTGATTTTATTCTGCGTTTCTAAAGGAAGTTCCGTCGTGTTTTTAAGAAGGCTTTCATGCATCCAAGACCCAAATGATTTCCAATCTGAAGCAACACCTTCCACTCCTTCAAGATTGAAAGCGGTCAAACCAAACAAGACGTGGGGAAAAAAGTTCTGGTACGATGGCGAATAATCTTCGTATTTATAGGGCGGAATTGCTGTTGCAGAAAATGTTATCGAATTAGCTGTTTCCTTTTTAATTATTTTGACTCCTGAATCAAAATTTAATTCTTTGTATTTAAACCCCAACTCAGGTAGATAGTTAATAGTTACAGAAGCCATTTCCACTCCAACATTTGTAGATTCTGAAGGATACCAAGAAGGAATAAATGCGGTATTTGAAGTTTCAACAACACTTTCAAAAACGATGGTAAAGGGATAAATTGTGGGTATATAGTCGAGATAAACCAATTTATTATCGGTAATTATGGAACCTTCTGAGATTGAAACTTCTTTAAAATCGCGGCGTTTCAATTTTTTTATTTCTGTTCCCTCTCTGTTTAAAATTACGGCTTCAATTGATTTTATCTTTGAAGAATTGTTAAAGTACTCACTCGCATCCATGTGACGCAATCCTTTATCATTCAGAACTGTTACTACACTTTTCGTAGAAACAGTCATGGCTTTTCGGGAGGAAATAATAACGTCTTTCTGTTTTAAACGAACAACAGCATTGGAGTTTTCAATTAAATCTTGAGAAATAATTGAAATATTATAATTTTCATTTTGAGAAAACAATACAGTTGAGGCGGCGATAAAAATCAGTGTAAAGAAGGACTTCATGGAACGTAAATTTATTCAAAAATATAATTTTTATTTAGAAATAATTAACAATTCATTCTTTATTTTTAGAATCCATTAGTAAGGTTATTCATGCTTAAGTTACTTACTGAATGTAATCTTCCTAAAGCTTCATTCAGACTCAAATCTTTTTAAGAACAATCTTCTCCATTTGTTTTTCTACAATTTGTTTATAAAAGTCTTTTAAAGAAGGATAATCAATTGGATTTACAATTGGAATTTCAAGATCATGTGTGATTGAAAGAAGAATTTGATTTCCATTAATTTGTGAAAGATATTTAAAACTAGCGCTATTGCTTTCCATTTTTACATGAGCAGAAGTTGGTATTGATTCTACCATATATCCTTCTGGAATTTCTATTACAATATTAAATTTGTCCTGAAATGGAAATCCGAAGTCTACGGGATACTCTCTTTTCTCTTGATCAAACGGATTTTTTTTTGAACCAAGAAAAAGCAGTGGGGAAACAAAAATTTTACCGCCTACGACATCAGAAAAATCACCTCCTGTAAAAGAAAAATTTTCTTGAATTGGCTCATAAATGTTCTGTTCATTATTACGTTCGTATGCAGAAATTTGAATTCTATCAAAGGTGTTTTCTAATTTTTCAAGGTATTGTTCGTCATTTAAGCCAACATATGCACTTCTGAAGATTTGGGCATTGTAGTCTGAATATATTTTTCTGATTTTTCCTGAAACGGATCCGTCTTGATCAATTTTATAAGTCAACGAAATTTTTTCTTTAGAAATTATTTTAGGCATTAAATCAATAGTTTCAGAAGAGCCATCGGCTCTGATTAATCTTCCAAACCAATTTAATGCTCGAAAAGGAATTTGATTTGGTAAAGAATATTTGTCCGAAGCATCTAAAAGCGTAATAATATCACCGTCTTCAACAGCGGTTATAACATAATTGTAAGCACTTTTATTCGGAAAAAAGGCGATTCCATTTGAGCGCGTACTTACCAAAACAGGTCTTGCGTTAAAACCTGCATTTTTTAGCATAGCAGTCAGCATCAAGTTAATTTCTGCACTATTACCCGTTTTTTGTTTGTAAGCTATTTTAACTCCCTCATTACAGTAATATCCATTATATTTATTCCAATTCATTCGTCCTTTTACAAATTCAAATATGGCTAATAATTTCTGATTCTTATCAGTAACATTTGATAAAACTGCATTCAAATCCTCTTCAAAATAATTTTTTTTATTAAGCTCGCCACCAAAATTTTCATCTTCGTAAATTGTTTTAACAATCGATTCCCAGTCAGTCGCATATGACTTTGGCGACATGTTTGGGAAATTTTGCGAAGCTAATTCGTGCATTACTGAAGAAGAATAATTTTCGATATTAGTTACAAATTCTTCATCCTTTGCCGCATCTATATTTTTTATAACATACTTTACCACGTTCGATTGAAACTCTATTTTATCATTTGAAAACGATGTTGAAACTTTAAGCGAACCGTTCCTTTGTTTAGCGTTAATAACAACTGAATTACTTTTAAATGATTTTGTAACTACAGGTGTCAGAAATCCTTTAAAAAAACTATTGTATTTATAATATTCTGGAATATCCGTTGTGTATTCTGAGTAATTAACCGGAATTTTATCTTGAAATTTCCATTCAGGAAAAGTGCCTATAAATGGAGATTCGATCGTATATCTATATTCAATTACTGACCCTTCCTTAACATTTGGCATTGTCATTTTTGAAAGGCCCCAAAATTTATTTTTCTTTTCCTTAAATTCTCCGTCGCTTTTTAACTTTGTTTTCTCAATTTTCCCATCGACAAGATTGTACGTAATCGCTTTTGAAAACCAAACTTGTTCTACAGGATTTGAACCAATATAAAATTCCACAGCTTTAGTAGCCCAATCATAACCTTCTTTTTTATAAATCTTGAGACGTGCCTCTACTTCGGTTACAATTGTAAATCCATCTTTATCCGTATATTTAAAATAGGTTTTTCCTTTATTATACAATAATGCCGCAATTGCCGAACTGTCTTTCGGATGCTCTTTTTCTTCTAACTCTTTCACCGAAACTTTTCCCAACTCAAATTCTTGTGCATTAACTGAAATAAAACCAAGCAGGATTCCAATAAAAAACATTTTTTTTAAAACGTTTGTCCCTACTTTTTTTGTGTTTAGATATTTCATAATATTGATTTTGATTTAATAGAAAAGCTGGCAAATTGTTTTTTCTAACTCCACCTCAAATACGCTTCACTTACCTATAAAAATGTATTGACAATAGAACATTTTTACTTCGAGAGCATATTCTAAGTTGGTTAAATTATTTTCCTTCTGCAGGAGATTCATTTTTTTGAAATGATACCAACTGCAATAACGAATCACACTAAAATTTGTGATAACAGCTTCAAAAATATAATTTTTATTTAGAAATAATTAACAATTCATTCTTTATTTTTAGAATCCATTAGTAAGGTTACAGGACCATCGTTTAATAACGCAACTTTCATATCCGCTCCAAAAGTGCCGGACTGAACAGGTTTACCTAAATCAATTTGAATTTGCTTTAAAAAAGCTTCGTATAAAGTAATAGATATTTCAGCTTTTGCAGCTTTAATGTAGGAAGGTCGGTTTCCTTTTTTTGTGGAAGCATGAAGTGTAAATTGACTGACCACGAGTATTTCGCCATCGGTATCTTTTACCGATTTATTCATTACTCCTTCTTCGTCAGCAAAAATCCGAAGGTTTGTGATTTTTGAACTCAACCATTGAATGTCTTCTAGAGCATCAGCATTTTCAATACCAATTAAAACAAGTAATCCCGATTGAATTTGAGCAGTAATTTGATTTTCAATAGTAACAGATGCAGAAGTAACGCGTTGAATTACAGCTTTCATTTACGAGATATTTGATTTAAGACTTATGATGTATGTTTATAAATTACGAATAGAAAACCATTTCAGCAATTTAAGTTCCATTGAATACTGAGCACTAAAAATCTGAACACTGACTACTTATTTACTCACTTTTTCTAGTATCATCGCTGGCTACTCTGTCGTCGTTGTAAATATCCGTTCGGTAATGATCGTCGTCGCCTTCTAAGATTTTGAGGTAACTTCGGTAACGCGACCAAGCGATTTCATCTTTTTCGAGTGCATTTTTTATAGCACAATGCGGTTCTTCTTTGTGCAAACAATTATTGAATTTACACTGGTCTTGTAGTTTAAAAAATTCAGGAAAATAGCCGCTGATTTCTGACGGTTCCATGTCAACCATTCCGAAACCTTTGATTCCAGGCGTGTCAATAATTCGAGCGTCAAAACTCAAATCATACATCTCGGCAAAAGTTGTAGTGTGTTGTCCTTGTTTACTCGCTTCTGAAATTACTTTCGTTTTTAGATGCAGCGAAGGCTCCATTGCATTTACTAAAGTAGATTTCCCTACTCCAGAATGGCCAGAAAACATACTCACTTTGCCAGTCATCAATTCCTTTAACTTTTCAACACCTTTCATTTCTGTTGAAGAAACTCGGAGGCATTCGTATCCTATTTGCTCATAAACATATTGCATGTACAACTGCTCATCCAATGTAGCTTCATCAAAGGTGTCTATTTTATTAAACACTAAAATAGTTTCAATTCCGTAGGCTTCCGCTGTAACCAAAAACCGATCGATAAAGTTGAAAGTCGTTGGAGGATTATTAATCGTAATCAATAAAAAAACACGATCAATATTTGACGCGATAATGTGCATTTGGTGCGATAAATTCACCGATTTCCGAACAATGTAATTCGTTCTTTCGTGAATTTTATGAATAGAACCCGTTACTTTATCCGAAGTTTCGTCAAGTTCATAATCCACATGGTCGCCAACGGCAATGGGATTTGTACTTTTAATTCCCTTCATCCGAAACTTACCTTTAATACGGCATTCAGTGAATTTACCATCCGAACCTTTAACGGTGTACCAACTTCCAGTAGATTTATAAACAATTCCAGTCATGGGGCAAAGGTAAAACTTATTCTTAATATAGTGTTAGTCGATTATTTCAAAAAAAGGTAAAAAAAAAAGACTGAAATAAATCAGTCCTTTTACTATTTTTTTAATCTTCAATAATCATTCTTCCAAGCTTATCTTTCTTTCTGCGAGAGGAATAAGTAATGTATTCTTTGCTCGTTTTTCTGTAATAAACGCCGGGCCTGATCACTAGTTCGTTTTTAATCGCTTCTTCAGGATCTTTACGCTCCATTGTTCCATTTTCGTTGAAGACAAACATAGAAGGAACGGCATTGTTATAATTACCCATTGATTTTATTTTCTCAATATCAGTAATTCCTTTGTTTTTAACATGGTCATTTATTACCACGCTTAACTTGTCGTCTGCATAAATTGGAATCGCACCCAAATATTCAGGTCCTTTTCCCAATTGTGCTAAAGGAATTGAAATTGCCATTCCAACACTAAATGATCCCGATTGGGCTCCAATAAAAAGATTAAATGACATGGTCGTCACAGAAGCAGTTTGCTCTTTTGGAATAACATTACTCCACTGAAGTGAACCGTCCGGATTTAAAGAAGTAACAATAATCTCATTTTTTATGTAAGTTACCGGTGTAAATGCCAAAGGTCCTATTCCTGAACTTTGTCCTACAACAATCATTTGGTATTCAGATAAAATAATTAATCCGCCGTCGTTTCTCTCAATAAGATTTGTGATGTTATACAATGGTTTCACATCCTTGCCCTTTTTAGCTCTTCGTTCCCCAATCAATTTAACTTTAGTAGGATAGTCAAACTCATTAAATTTAACTGGAGCTGCTGCATTTGAACTCATGTCAACTGAAGCATTGTAAACGCCTTTCAATTCTAAATTTGCTCTTCCGCTTTCGCGAACTTCGGAATAAAAGCCAACTAATTTCAATGTGTTTTTATTTGTTGAAATCATTTTACAATTAATAATTGAATTTCCTTTTAAATCGATGTTGACAATTTCTTTTTGGTAATTATTTGCTTTTTTAAAGGCAAAAATTTGAAATTTCTCCACGTGTTCTTTTTTCTTAGAATCACGGTAACTTTCATTAACAACTACAAATGCGTCGTTTTGAAAATTGAGTTCAAAGTCGGCAATGGTAAATTCAAAATCTTTTTTAGAAGAGTCATCAAACTGGACTTTTTCAACATTGGTAAAGATTGTTTGCAGTTTGTCGTCAAAAAGTTTGATTTCATATTTTACCGCATCTTCTTTTTTAAATAATGAAGTATGCATAATCAGTAAACTATTCTCGTCATTTGCTAATTTCATGTAAAAATTACCTCGCAAGGACTTTTTTTCAACCTCAGCACTAAATAATGTTGCACCTGTTTTACTTAAAATTCCTTTATCAGAAACTTCTGTTCCCACAAGATTGAAGATTTTTTCTTTTCTATTGTACGTACTTCCAATAGCGTATAATTTTCCATTGAGCAAATAAATATCTTCAAATTCAACTTCTTTTCCATTCAAATTAGGAATTACGATTGCATTTGAAGAAATCATTTTCATCGTCGAAGATTCGAAAATTTTGATGAAAAAATCATCTTTTTTAAGAGCGAGTGCGTAGATTTTATCATCATTTTCACCGATGATTTTGACAATTTTCTGACCATCGTCCGCTAATTCGTCTCCGTAGGTCAAGTTAATTTTGTCTAATTTATTCTGGGCGTAAAACCCTGAGGTTCCCAAAAGAAGGAAGGTTGCAACGAGTAATAGTCTCTTCATAAGTGTTTGTGTAAGATGGTTTTTTTTTAGGTTGCGATATTACAAAAAAACCATCTTTATAACACAATAATTTGAAGAATTTTTACTAAAAAACTATTTATTTATCACTTTCTCTTGATGACTGATACTTTCTTGGTGAATTGCTTTGAAAAAACTCAAGATAAATTCCTCACTCAATCCTTTCTGACTTCCCTCCTGTTTCATTCGGTCTAGAATTTCCATCCAACGCTGATTTTGCAATACAGAAATTTTATTGTCTTTCTTCAAATTACCAATGGCTTCCGAAATTTGCATTCGTTGGCCCATAATTTCTAAAAGCTTACTGTCTGAAGCATCAATTTTAGCACGAAGTTGGGCGATTTCTATTTTATAATTGGCGCTTTCACAGCTTTTATTTTTCACTTTTAATTCTTCGAAAATTTCTTTCAGTCGGTCTGGCGTGACTTGTTGAGCTGCATCACTCCAAGCATTATCAGGATCAATGTGGGTTTCAATCATTAAACCATCGTAATTCAAATCTAACGCTTGTTGCGAAATTTCGTGAATCAAATCGCGTCGACCTGCAATGTGCGATGGATCGCAAATTAAGGGTAATAAGGGAAAACGATTTTGCAAATCAATTGCCACTTGCCATTCCGGATTATTGCGGTATTTGGTTTTTTCATACACCGAAAATCCACGGTGAATAACGCCTAAGTTTTTAATTCCCGCACCATACAAACGTTCTACACCACCAATCCACAAACTTAAATCAGGATTGACAGGGTTTTTGACCAAAACAATTTTATCCGTGTTTTGCAACGCATCTGCAATTTCTTGCACCGCAAAAGGATTTACAGTAGTTCGAGCGCCAATCCACAAAACGTCGATGTCGTGTTCGAGCGCTAATTTTACGTGAGCTGCATTAGCCACTTCCACCGCCATTAACATTCCTGTTTCTGCTTTTGCTTTTTGGAGCCACTTTAAACCAATCGCGCCAACGCCTTCAAAACCTCCTGGTCTTGTGCGTGGTTTCCAAATCCCTGCTCTAAAGATAGACACATCTGAATCTTTTAATTCGCGTGCTATTTGTAAAACTTGTGCCTCGGTTTCGGCACTGCAAGGTCCTGCGAGAACTAATGGATGCGACAAATTTAAGTTGTCCAACCATTTTCTGTTTGCTGCTGTAATTTCCATGACACAAATGTAGCATTATTCTATTTTTAACAAATCAGAATATAGGGTTTTTTTAACAAATTTGGAATAATTTGTTCCATTTTTAGAAAAGTGAGATTAAAGCAGGATGTCTTTCGCAATTTAATTTTTGCTACTTTTGTTTCAAATCAAATCACATGTCAATAGAAGTTACAGCCCTTTCGAAAAGTTACGGAACCCAAAAAGCTTTGGACAACATTACATTCTCCATTAAACGCGGAGAAATCGTGGGATTTTTAGGGCCAAATGGTGCCGGAAAATCGACATTGATGAAAATTTTGACCACGTATATTAATGCGGATTCTGGTTCAGCATCTGTAAATGGTTTTGATGTTTCGACACAAGAACAATCGGTTCAGAAATCGGTGGGTTATTTGCCGGAGCACAATCCGTTGTATGTGGATTTGTATGTCAAAGAATATTTGGCTTTCAATGCCGATGTATATAAAGTGGCGAAAAGCAGGATTCAGGAAGTGATTGATTTAACGGGTTTGACGCCGGAGAGTCACAAAAAAATTGGGCAACTTTCTAAAGGATACCGTCAGCGAGTTGGTCTTGCGAATGCGTTGTTGCACAATCCAGATGTGTTGATTTTAGATGAACCTACAACGGGTTTGGACCCCAATCAGTTGGTTGAAATTCGTCAATTGATTAAGAATGTGGGGAAAGACAAGACGGTTTTTCTGTCCACACATATTATGCAAGAAGTGGAAGCGATTTGCGACCGTGTGATTATTATTGACAAAGGTGTGATCGTAACGGACAAGAAATTAAAACAAATCATGACCGATAAAGAACAAATTCTGGAAGTGGAATTTGATCATAAAATTGAAGAACAACTGATTGCGAAACTTCCGAACTTAACGGCTTATAAAAACATTCACGGCATGATCTGGGAACTGACTTTTGTTGCCGATAAAGACATGCGACCTGCAGTGTTTGATTTTGCTCAAGAAAATGGTTTGAAAACATTGCAGTTGAATCAGAAGAATAAGAATTTAGAGGCGGTGTTTAGGGAAATGACGGGGAAGTAATACGAAAAAATATTTACCTTTTCTTACAGGTGTTTTGCTAATGCTTTATTCTTGCAAACCAAATGACGAGCAAAAACAAAAAGATAAGATACTAAATCGTGAAAGTGATTTAGCTGTCGAATCAGTTTCGAGCGAAGATTTATATTTTAAAAGCGACAGTTTAACGGAATTTTTATCTTCTCAATTAGATAAAATTGCCACTGATTCAAAGTTTAAGATTGAGAAAACATTAACCGAAAACAGACATGTTGACAATCTAAAAGACACCCTTATTGAGCGGGCTTTTAAAAACACTAAATTAACATCTTATAAAGGAGTTGGCTACGAAGCAGTAATTGAAGCGTCAATTGAAAATAGTGATTTTAAATTAAATAATTATATTCAAGTTGGAACCAGTAAAAAGGTTGTTGAAAAATCTCTTGGAATAGTAATTCCAGATGAAATCTTGAAAATTGTAAAGTTTGAACAAACTACACAATTTAGTTTAAAGTTTGAAAACGGATATTTAAAAAAAATTGAGTTTGAAGGTTATCTTGATTAATATATTTTCTAACTCGCAATAGCCTCAAGTTGCTAGAACTTCAAAACAAATAAACAAACAAATCACCAATGACCAACATTATCTACACACGAGAACTACCCCTAATGAAAAAAATATTTGGAATCGTCTTAATGCTTGGCGGCGTTGGAATATTTATTACAAGTAATATGTTTTTCGGAATCATGATTACTGTTATTGGATTAAACATGTTAGTTACTGAAGGCACAGAAATCAATTTAGAAAACAAAACATACCGCAGTTTAAAATCAATTTTGGGAATTAATTTCGGAAAGTGGAAACCTTGTCCCGAATTTGAATATATTTCTGTGTTTAAAACCAAAGAAGGAACTGAAGTCTCAGCTTATGGCGCTACCATGGCCACTTTTAAAAATGACATCATCATGCTAAACTTATTCAGCAAAGGAAACAAGCATCTAACCGTATATAAAACAGAAGATAAAGCAGATGCTTTTAAAGTCGCCGAACATTTTAAGTTAGCCTTAGCTATTGATGTTTTGGATGCTACTCAAAAGGAAAGCGTTTGGATGTAATTGCGATAAGATTAACGCTAAAATTTACTTCTTGAAACCCTATTCTAAAACTGTGTACCAAAAAAAAGCCCAATTAAAATTGGGCTTCTTAAGTACTAAAGATAAAATCTTTTTAGTTTTTTACAATTTTAGTTGTTCCTTCTCCATTTGCAGTTGCAATTTTCAAGAAGTAAACACCTGCTGTAAGATCGCCAATGTTGATTGATTGAACAGCAGAATTAATTTGCTTAACAGTTCTTCCATTTACATCTACAATAGCTGCACTTGTAATTTCCAATTGGTTCGTGTTTGAAATATTGATTACATCAGTTGCTGGATTTGGGTATACTGCAAAGTTCGTTTTAAAGAAATTATCAGTTCCTAATACTTCAGCGGTAACTTTAAAATCGTCTACTGACAAACCGTATTGATCTTCAGAAACGCAGTTAATTGAGAAATAAACCGGCTGACCATTGAAAGAAGCTGGCACTGCATACGTGTACTGAGCCCATGTAGCAGTAGCAGGAGTTGTAATAATACCTGCAGATAATAATGTCACATTAGCGGTAGTATTACCAGCTGATATTCCAACTTTAAATTTCTCATTACCATATTCAGTCGAAACAGATTTCGCCCAGAATGATACAACATTTCCTGAAGTACCAAGATTAATCTGTGGAGAAATTAACCAGTCATTGTTGATTGCAACAGGACCTGGGGAGGCTTGTGACGCCATACAATTCATGCTCTTGTTTCCTGTTCTAGCAGTCCAATCACCCTCTGCAGAGGGTAGCAATGGAGGTGTTGTTGTAGTTGTATTAAAAACCATAAAAGACCGTACTGCAGCAGCATTATCAAAGCTTGTAGTTCCTATAAAATACGGATTGTTCAAATCAACATCAATCAGGGTCCACGCCCCAACATTAGAAATTGCAAAATCGGTGTACGTTTCAAATGAATCTTCAAAAATGGTAGTTTGAGCACTTAAACCAATTGAAGATAAAAACAATAAAGAAAGTAGTGTTTTTTTCATAATTAATTATTTTAGTTTAATCAAAAATAGTAAACTTTAGATTTATTCCAAGTCTTTAAAGCAACTTTAACAAGTTTGCTATGAACTAATATCTTAAACATTATGAAAATTGCTAGGTTGATTAAAAATACATTCTTTATCTTTGCAGTCTAAAATTTAGAGGAAAAATTTGACTGATTGCAACCTCTGATACTGAAAATAATTCAGTACTCAAAAAATGCTAAAGCAGAATCCCTTCTTTAGCCTGTCCTTGCAATTATTTTTTCTCTTTTAATATAAAATAATTATGGCTTATTTATTTACCTCAGAATCTGTTAGTGAAGGACATCCAGATAAAATTGCAGATCAAATTTCAGATGCATTAATCGATAATTTCTTAGCTTTTGATCCCAATTCAAAAGTTGCGTGCGAAACATTAGTGACTACAGGTCAAGTTATTTTGGCTGGTGAAGTAAAATCAAAAACATACTTGGACGTTCAAGAAATTGCACGAGAAGTAATCCGAAAAATCGGTTACAACAAAAGCGAATATATGTTTGATGCGAATTCATGCGGCATTCTTTCCGCAATTCACGAACAATCAAGCGACATCAACCAAGGTGTTGATAAGATAAATCCAGAAGACCAAGGTGCTGGAGATCAAGGAATGATGTTTGGTTACGCGACAAATGAAACCGAAGATTATATGCCTTTGGCGTTAGACCTTTCGCACAAACTATTACAGGAATTGGCGGTAATTCGTCGTGAAAATACTGAAATTACGTACTTACGACCGGATGCAAAATCGCAAGTTACTTTAGAGTACGACAACGACAACAAACCCGTTCGTATCGATGCGATTGTAATTTCAACACAACACGATGATTTTGATGAAGAATCAAAAATGTTGGCAAAAATTAAAAGTGATTTAGTGGGTATTTTAATTCCAAGAATCATTACGAACAATCCTCAATATGCACATTTATTCAATGATAAAATTGAATACCACATCAATCCTACAGGGAAATTTGTAATTGGTGGACCTCATGGGGACACGGGTTTAACGGGACGAAAAATAATTGTTGATACGTATGGTGGAAAAGGAGCTCACGGTGGTGGTGCTTTTTCTGGAAAAGACCCAAGTAAAGTAGACCGTTCTGCAGCTTATGCGACACGTCATATTGCTAAAAATTTAGTTGCCGCTGGAGTTGCTGATGAAATTTTAGTACAAGTTTCCTATGCAATTGGTGTAGCAAAACCTATGGGAATTTACGTGAACACGTATGGCACTTCTAAACTATCCATTACAGATGGTCAGATTGCTAAAAAAGTAGAAGAATTGTTTGACATGCGACCTTACTTCATCGAACAACGATTGAAATTAAGAAACCCAATTTATAGTGAAACTGCCGCTTATGGTCACATGGGAAGAACACCAAGAACCGTCACAAAAGAGTTTACAAATCCTTACGGAGACACAAAAACTGTTACCGTAGAGTTGTTCACTTGGGAGAAATTAGATTTCGTAGAGCAAGTGAAAACTGCTTTCGGCATCTAAAATATAATTCAAACTATACTGCATAAAAAAATCGGAAAGTAAATTTCCGATTTTTTTATACCTTGTAGTTATGCTTTCTTACAACAACCATCTAGTTTTTCGTACGATGCTCGATCTGCTTTCATTTCGTCCGCATCATAGCCCATTTTAGTGATTGCTACTTTAATTTCGTCTAGATTTGTTTTCTTTCCATTGTAATAAACGGTCAGCGTCATTGCTTTTTCATCCAATTCATACATTTTCAATCCTTTGATTTTATATAAATTCTCTTGGAAGTTTTGACCACAAGTTTCGCACGCTTTACAATGATCGCAATCAATGGTGGTCTGAATCACCGCTTTTTCGTTCTTGCTGTTTTGAGCAGAAAGTGTCAAAGAGAATAGTGCAAAGAATATAAGTAATAACGTATTTTTCATAATATTTTTTTTATGTAATTTTCAAATATAAAATTTTTAAATGAATGAGGCAAGTTTCACTAAAACTTGATGTAATTAAAAGCAAATATTACAAGTGAAATAACAATAAAAAAATAGAAAATATAATATTTCTTAGGATTGAATCGGCCGTCTTTCTTTTCTAAAATCATGATGTAAAAAAAAGAAGCAATACTTGTTAATGCTAAAAAAATAGTGGCAATCAATACAAGAAATGCATTTTCATCACCGATGAAATTTCGCAATATGATGATTAATAGAACACAGACAAACGGCACAAGTCTTAACCTTTTTTCAAGTTTTAAATTATTCATATTCTTACAAATTGTATTTCAAACTAAAAATAATATACCTCGGTTGAACGGTATATTGGGACGTTCGTGTTGAAAATTGAGAAAAACTATCGTCGTTTAGCGAAGTTGTATTTAATAAATTGGTCGCCGAAACCTTATACTCCCATTTGCTGTCTTTTTTCTGATAAATCATACTGGCGGAAAGGAAATCGTATTCATTGGTAACTGATTTGTTTTTGTTGTAATAATTATAAAACTCGTATTCTGCTACAAACGAGAAACTTTTCAAGAAAAAATAATCCAATTTAGCCGAAGGACTTTCAGTATAGAAAGTAGACCCTGCATATTCATTGATTGTGATGCTGTAACCTACTTCTAGATTGGGCAGATTCTTGTAGTTCGTCGATGCTTTCAAACTGTAATTCTGCGTAAAACTTTCATTGGTAAACAACGTTTCTAAGTTCGTTTGAAAATCTTTTCTGATGTTATTGTACTTACTCCAGTTTAAACGAGCATTTACAGAAGCTTTATAATTTCGAAGAAACGAGCGTCCGTAACTTCCAAAACCTGAAATATTTTCATCTGCAAAAGCTGAATTATAAGGAGACGAGGTTTGATTTACGTTATCAAACGAAGCTTTCGTTTTTACGGCATCCATCGTTCTTGAATAATTAATTCCTGCATAAATATTTTCAAAATTGAATAAGTTGAATTTTCTGTAAAACAAACTATGTGTTTGCGCAATTGCATTTTCTAAAGTTCTATTCCCGCTAGAAAGACTGTTGTAATTATTGAAAACATATCCTTCTGCAAGTTGATTGATGTCGGTAAAATTATTTGTAAAAGCAAAGTTATACGTCAAAGATTCTGATTTTTTAATTTGGTAAATCGCCAAGAAATCAGGTAAAATTCTGTTGAAAGAAGCTTTGAAATCGGTGCCTTTCTGCGAATTATTCAATTGGTAATTGTGAATCGAAACTCCGGGAGTCAACGTGAATTTTCCCGTCAAAATTTTATAATGCAACCCTACGAAAGCATCATTAAACCGGTAATCTACCTCGTTGAAATTTTCAGGATTCGTCAATGGATTAATAGTTTCATTGTCTAAAACTTGGAAAATGGACGAATTAAAATTTTGATACGAATACGTATTTCCAAGTGTTACATTAATGTTGCTTTTTGGCGTAATCATGTAATAGTAATCAATTTTAGTATCTAATTTATTAGTTTTCACAAAACGCTCTTGATTGATGTCGTTTCTGTTTTGACCAGCGGTGTAACCCGATAAGTCAAAAGGTTGACTTGCTAAATTTGCGTTGTAAAATGGATCTTCCTCTTGAAATAAATATTGGCTTTCAACTGCAATAATGTGTTTTGGCGAAGCCGTATAATACAAACTCAAATTCTGATTTACGGAAATTGGCGCTTGATTTTTTGCTGTGAAGATCGATTCTGAATTGGAATTATTCATCACAACCGTTTCTCTTAATAACGAACTGTACTCGTCTTGTTTGGATAATTTAGTCAAAATATCGTAGTCAAACTGCAAATTTGTGTTGGGTTTGTACGAAGAACTGAATTTTATTAAACCCAATTTATTTTCTTGTAATCCCGTTTCACTTCGGTTTTCAGTCGAAGCAATTGCGTCTGAATTGGGCAATAAGAAATTCGTTGTAGATACCGTTTCTGTATCCGTTAATGATTTTGAAAAAATTCCAAAACCACTCAACGTCCACGTTTTTGTAGGATTGTACGAGAAGTTGAATGCGCCAAAATTGGTTTCAATTTCCTTCGCACGATTGTTTCTAATCAATGAAATTCCCAATCCATTAGAACCCACATTAAACGACGAACCACCTTTCGCCATCATACTACGAAAGCCACCGGTAAATTTAAAATAATCCTGAGCGGTAAGTGGCAATTCGCCAATGTTATTGAAATTCGTAATTAAATTAATGCTGTATTTGGGACTGTAATAAAATAATTTTGGGTTCACATTGTAGCGTTCTTCATCGTGTCCTACTCCAATTCCTGCCGTAACATCACCAAACCAAAAATTCTTTTTACCGTCTTTCAGTTTGATGTTCATCGCAATATTATCCTGGTTATTTTCAACACCTTTCAGAATTGAATTTTCATTATAGTTTCGCAATACTTGTACTTTATCCACTGCATCGGCCGGAATATTTTTGATTCCAAGCTTGGTGTCACCGTCAAAAAAATCCTTTCCATCAATCATTAATTTCTGGACTTTCTTTCCTTCCACTTCCACTTCTCCATCTGCATTTACTTGAACTCCGGGGAGTTTTTTAAGAATGTCTTCCAACTTACGTTCCGTTCCTGTTTTAAAAGAATCGGCATTGTATACAATTGTGTCGCCTTTGATGGAAACGGGCATTTCACGTACCACTTCTACACCGTCAAGTTCCATTCCTTCGGCAAGAACAATAATTTTAGTACTATTTTCAGTACCTGTGGTGATATTTTCTTCAAAAGTGGCGTAGCCAATGTAACTCACTTTGATTGTATAAGGCGTATTTGGTTTCAAGGAAAGCTGAAATTTTCCTTTATCATTGGTAATGGAATAACCGTCCATCGCTTTTGTTTGTTGGTTTACTGCCATGACATTTGCCATTTCTAAACCAATTTTTGTATTATCAGTCACCACTCCTTCAAGCCTGATGGTTTGTGAAATTGCACTGTACGAAACGATAATAAATAGTAGTGAGAATAATTGCTTCATCTATTTTATATTGATTTATTAATTCATGTGGATTTCAATAACGCCATCTTTATTGGTCATTTTCTCCATCTGCTTTTTTATTAGACTATCAAATTCCTTTTTTGTTACTCTTTTTCCTCTTTTTGGAATTTTAATTTCTGTTTTGTTTTTTGGATTCAAAATAATTTTAGAACATAAAACAATTGTATCATTAAAACTTGCTTCCAAAATCAAACCTGGCAAACCCCATAACTCACCTGGACCTTGACTAATAGGGATTTCTGGCGTGTACCAAACCGTTGTGATTTGTTCCCTTGGTTCAATAACTGTAAAAAAAGAAGTTTTAGAAGTTTCTTGTTTTTCTTTCTGTTTTTCATATTCGTCTACATCTTCTTTGGTTACTTTCTTCACACTTACCGCTTTGTAGCAGGTATAATTACCAATTTTCTTAGTTTCGTTTTGCAATTCCCAATTGTAAACTTTTAGCGAATCGACAATTAGAAATTCTTTTCCAAAAAACTCTTTCTCTTCAAGTTTTAGTTTACTTTTCACATTCTTGTACGTCACTTCATCATCACTAGAACCCGAAGTCCGCATCGAAAGCCCTTTAGATGGAATGTCTAATTTTACCTCCTCCTGATAAGTTGATTCATATTTATTAAAGTTCAGAATAAATGTTTTTTCAAATTGCTTTTTCAAGTCTTCCATGACTTCCTTCAAAATTTGGTCGTTCATATCCTTGCTTTCAATTTTCATATCTTTCAAGTTCTGTTTGGACTCATAAACCGCAACTCCGTGAAATTCCTGTCCATAAAATGTAGCCGAAGCCAATAACACCAATGTAATAATCAATCTGTTCATAATATATTTCTTTTAAGGTTAATCTTCTTTTTTTTGGAGCTTAATCCCGCCAACGTTTCAAGTCCCAATACTCTTAAACCCTGAGATTACTGGGCGCTTTCCACTCATATCGGGGCTAGCTTCGCCGTCTGAATCTTCTAGCTTGTACTAATCTTTTTGTATTTCAACTTTTAGTCACTAACTCAAATAACGGTATGCTGAACAACAAAGCAAATAAAGAGGTTTTATATTGAGATTTGGGTTAATGAAAGTTAACGATTGTTAACACCACCATATTTCTAATTTTCCGCCTTACTTTTGAAAAATGAAATCCAAAAATTACAAATACATTCTCACATTAATCACGCTAACCGTATTTGCAACAATTGGGTTACAAATTTTTTGGAACATAAAAAATTATAGAGAGAATAAAAGCCAACTAATTAAAGAAGTACAAACTGCTTTTGACAACAGCATTGAATACTATTATGTAGAAGATTCCAAAAATGATTTCATGGCTTTTATCGGAGATGAATCTGAAAATATAGATGAGGATTTTTTTGATAAAATTAAATTAGATACCGTTTTTGAGAAAATTAAAAAATCTAAATTTGATGTAAACACAGGTGCTAGAACAAATAATTCTGATAGCTTAAAATATAAAACTGATGGTATAAAGATTACGTCCATCGAAATTAAGAGTGATCATAAAACCGACCTAAAATCAGCTGATTTAGATAGTTCGAAAAGTGATGTTTCAAACCTGCTGCTACAAACTAAAAACTTTTTGAATGGAAAACCTGATAAAATCAAATCTATTAAGGTTTTAAAAGGAAAAAAAGCAACAGATAGTATTTCAAAGCTTAAAAATCTTGTCAACAAAGTTATATTTTCAGTGGTAAAGGATTCCATTGAATTTAAAAAAGTGAGTATAGCACTCGATAAAGAATTAGTTCGAAAAAATATAAATGTAGTTTACAGCTTTCAACATTTTAAAGCAGACACGCTGTTCGCTGAGTTTAGAAATAATAAAAAGGCAGATTTACCTTTGTCAGCAGTTTCTGGAAGCACGTATTTGCCTTCGGAACAAAAATTACAAATCTCATTTTCTGATCCTACAATTTTACTTTTAAAAAGAAGTATAACAAAAATTATTCTTTCATTATTACTTTCATTATCAATCATTTTCTGTCTACTTTATCTCTTAAGAACAATCAACAAGCAGAAAAAAATTGATGAAATTAAGAACGATTTGATTAGCAATATCACACACGAATTTAAAACACCAATCACCACAATTTCAACCGCAATTGAAGGAATTAAAAATTTCAACGCAATTGACGATAAGGAAAAAACCAATCGCTATTTAGATATTTCCACACAGCAACTCAATAAATTAGCAATCATGGTGGAAAAATTGCTTGAAACTGCTTCTTTAAATACGGACCAATTGATACTTAATAAAGAGCAATTAAATATTGTGGAGCTCATTAAATCCAATATTGAAAAGCACCAAATGGCTTCTGAAAAGAAAATTCATTTCACATCAAATCAAGAGATTATTAATTGTGAAGTAGATGCCTTTCATTTTGAAAATGCAATTTCCAACTTACTTGACAATGCCATAAAATACGGCGGTTCGAACATTTCAATTGATTTAATTCAAAGTGCTAAGCAACTAGAAATAGCAGTCGAAGACAATGGAATGGGAATCGATAAAACACAACAAGAAAAGATTTTTGACCAATTTTACCGTATTCCAAAAGGAAATATTCACGATGTAAAAGGTTTCGGAATTGGTCTTTTTTACGCTAAAAAAATCATTGAGAAACACGGAGGGACTTTAGAATTAGTTCCCAATTTGTCTACAACCACTTTCAAAATCACGCTGAACAATGCCAACTAAAATCAAAATACTTTTAGCCGAAGACGAACCAGCATTGGCTTTAATCATCAAAGAAAGCTTGGAAACCAGAAACTTTGAAGTCACGCATTGTGTCAATGGTGAACATGCATTCGATTTATTCTCAAAACAGAAATTTGATATTTTAGTATTGGATGTGATGATGCCTAAAAAAGACGGTTTTTCTGTGGCAAAAGATGTTCGGAAAATGGACAAGAACATTCCAATTATTTTTCTAACAGCGAAATCGCAAACCCAAGATGTTGTGGAAGGTTTTAATGCTGGTGGAAACGATTACCTCAAGAAACCATTCAGTATGGAAGAATTAATTGTCAGAATCCACTCTCTTTTAGGCCGAATTAATTCCGATAAAACAGCAGAAAAAAGCATTCTCGGTAAGTATTCTTTTAGCTTCACAAAACAAACATTACATTTTTCCGATCTCATTATTACACTCACACATCGCGAAGCAGAATTGCTCCAACTTTTAATTGAAAATAAAAATGAAATCCTAGATCGATCCATCGTGCTTAAAAAAATCTGGGGAAACGATGATTTTTTCAACGGCAGAAGTATGGATGTTTTCATTACAAAATTGCGTAAAAAACTAAACCTTGACCCAAACATTCAAATAATAAATGTTCGCGGTCAAGGCTATAAATTAATTTGCTAACGGTAAATTATCTTCTACTCTCTCGCATCTCTCTTAATTTTTTCTGTTCTAAATCATCATAGTCTTTTTGAGAAATTACAGTTCCTTTCGTTGGAGCATTTATCTTTAAATTATTCTTTGCATTCAGAACTATTTTAGAGCACAAAGTAATTGTTCTACCATCATTCACTTCTAAAATTAAACCAGGTAATCCCCACAAATTTTCCGGTCCATGATTAACCGGAATTTCTGGAGTGTACCAAACTGTTATATTCTGAGGCAGAAGTTTTTCAATCCCTAAAATAAGCGAGTTCCGTTGCTCTTGTTCAAGAACTCTTTTATTATAAGCTTCTTCCTCAGCTTCAGAAATTGGGATAATTCCTGTTGCTTTGTAACACGTATAATCACCTATTTTTTTAGTTTCGCTTTCTAATTTCCAATCTATTAAAACCAATGGCTCAGTGACAAGAAATTCTTTCAAAAACATATCTCTTTCAATTATCTCTTGCTTTTTTACTAAGTTCTTATATGTTTTTCCAAAACCTGAAGAGACCATTTTTATCACCATACCTTTTGTAGGAGCTGTTGGTAATTCTAATTGTTCTTCTTCTTGGTAAACCGATTCAGTTTTATTAAAATTGAGCACGAACGTTCTTTTTCGGCTATGAAAAACTTTCATACTTTCTGCCAAAGCAGCAGCTTTGTCTTTATCCAACGTGGAATCATCTAACGTAGAAACTACAGCATCAATCAATTTTACTTCATATATTGCAGTGCCCTGAAAATCTTGAGCATTTAAAAGGTTAACTTGAATAAACACTAATAAAATTATACTTCTTAATAAGTAATTCATTTTCTTTATTTAATTATTATCGCCCAAAATGCATATTTCTTCCCCCACCCATTTCTTGCATTTCCTTCATTTTTGCCGCGACAATTTCGTCGTATCCTTTTTGAGTAACCTCTTTACCCACTTTTGGCGCTTTTATATCCGCTTTTTCTTTCGTGTTCATCACTACTTTTGAACATAAGATAATCGTTTTGCCATCGTTCACTTCTAATATCAAACCTGGCAAACCCCAATAGCCTTCTGGTCCTTGATTCACAGGAATTTCAGGTGTATACCAAGCCGTAATTAAAACTTCTTTTGGCATTTCAAAATCCTCCATGAAATTCGTTGTTTTTGCCTTATCTTCTTTTTTGTCTTCTTTTTTATCATCGCCTTTAGCACGGTAATTTCTAAAATCAGAACCATCAACTGGTTTTACTGCAGTTGCTTTGTAACACGTATAACCACCAACTTGCTTGGTTTCGGATTCCATTTTCCACTCTAATTGCGGAAGCGCGTCTTTGATCAGGAATTCTTTACCCATAAATTCCTTGTCCACACTGTACATTTTTTCCTTGACATTTTTATAGTACGTTCCACCGCCACCCATCATAGACGCCATCATTCGCATACCACCATTTTGTCCTGGAGCTTCTAGTTTTTCTTCTTCTTTGTAAATAGAAGCGGAACGATCAAAGTTCAAAACAAATGTTTTTTCAAACATGCCTTTCATCCGTTCTTCAATCATTTTCTTCATTTCCGGAGTAATGTCTTTGTTGTCGTCCATCCGTTTACTCATATCAGACGTACTCGTTTTGGATTCGTAAACGGCTAAACCTTGAAATTCTTTTTGTGCGGAAACACTTAAAATTCCAAGTAGCATAAAGGCGAAAGTAAATATGGATTTGTTCATTAGACTATTTTTTTGAATTACATTATAGATTAGACTGTAAAGCTGAAAATTTGTTACACAATTACCATGCTAATAATTTATAACCTCTTTTACATTCAAAGGTTTAATCGTACTTTAGCGGTTATGAAATTGAAAATCACGCTTTTTCTTTTACTATCGTCTTTTTTTGTTTTTGCGCAAGCGGAATCAGAAACTACTGAATTGATTGACGAAATTACGATCAATGCAGATACTTTTATTGGTTACGACAAATTTGATTTTCTTTACTTCATCAAAGACAATGCGCTTTTTAAAGTCAAAGACCACATTTCGGAAACCTACAAAAATTTGGCTTTAGGCCAAATTACGAAAGTAGATTTACTTAATCCCTTAAAAATCATTGTATTTTACGAACGATTCAATACCGCGATCACGTTAGACAATCAATTGAATGAGACCTTAAAAATTAAATTTTCAGAATTAAAAACACCTTTAGTAGTAAGTAAAATAGGAATTGCATCTCAAAATCAGTTGTGGGTTTTTGATGAAATTACAAGCCAACTTTACTTATACGATACCGGAAACGGGACTTTAAAATCAGTTGGCACACCACTTTCAGAAGCGATTGTTTTCTACAATTCTGATTTTAATTATTTTGAATGGATGGACAAAAGCAAGAATTGGTATCAATGTTCCGTTTTTGGAACGATAAAGAAGTTGGATTATGCATTTGATTTCGATTCGATTTTATACAGCGACAACGAACAGATTTTTTATAAAAAAGAAGGAAAAGTATTGATTTTCAACCGAAATACGATGAAAATTACTTCGGTAGAAAATATTGATAAAACCTTTAAAAGTTTGACCTTCAAAAACCAAATTTTGTCTATTTTTACCAATCAAGGAATTAGCAATTTTAAAATCACAAAACCGTAATGCATATAGCAGTAGCAGGAAATATAGGTGCGGGAAAAACCACTTTAACCCGATTATTAGCGAAACACTTTAAGTGGGAACCGCATTTTGAAGACGTGGTAGACAATCCGTATTTAGATGATTTTTACCATCAAATGGAGCGTTGGAGTTTTAATCTTCAAATTTATTTCTTGAACAGTCGCTTTCGCCAAGTGTTGCAAATTAGAGAAAGTGGCAAGAAAATCATTCAAGACCGGACGATTTATGAAGATGCACATATTTTTGCGCCAAATTTACACGCAATGGGATTGATGACGAATCGGGATTTTGAAAACTACACTTCACTTTTTGAATTGATGGAAGGGCTTGTTGGCGCTCCGGATTTACTCATTTATCTGCGAAGTTCAATTCCAAATTTAGTGGGTCAAATTCACAAACGGGGAAGAGAATACGAAAACTCCATTTCCATCGATTATTTAAGTCGGTTAAACGAACGCTACGAAGCTTGGATTCATACTTATGATAAAGGAAAACTTTTAATTATTGATGTAGACAATATTAATTTTGTGGACAATCCCGAAGATTTAGGAATGATTATCAACCGAATTGATGCAGAAATCAACGGATTATTTTAGATACAAAAACGCCTCAATTGAGGCGTTTTCTATTTTAAAGTATCAAATATTATCTTTATTTTTATGCTTCGAGCTGGCTTATTTAATTTAATGATTCGCTTTTGATTTGGCAACAAATCAAAATAATTATCATCAAAAAATACTTCGTTTTCTGAGTAAAGATAAACGTCTTTCGCCAATACATCTGTAGAAACTTCTATCGTTAAGTCATCAATCTGTTCGACTTGAATTGTAGGTTTTGTCAATTGCAAATCTTTCGGTTTTGCAAAATAATAATTTGAAGATGCATTTTTAAACCGAACGTCTAAAACAGCTTCTTTTAAATCAAACTTTGAAAAATCTTCTTTGGCAATTTCAAAAACGATTGTACTTGAATTTTCTTCTACATTTATTTTCTTTGAACTTTGCCAAAGTATTTTTCCATCAAAAGACAATAATTTTAAAGTCAATTTATCGGAATATGTTTCAAAATTATCGTTGATCAAATACACTTTGTAGAACTCATTTTCTTCATTTACTGAAATTAATAGATTCTCAAAACTTCGTTTCGCTTGATAATGAAACGCTTTCCAATTGCCGTAAAAATCCAGCGAACTCCAAGAAGTTACGGGCCAACAATCATTAAATTGCCAATATAAAGTTCCCATATTATAAGGTTTTGCCCTTCGGTGCGCTTCCATTGCCGTTTTCATTCCATCAGCTTGCAGCAGTTGCGAAACATAAATATAATCTTCAAATTTTGTTGGAACTATAAAATCCCGTTCCATATATTCTCGGATTGTTTCGTAACCTATTGGATGTTTTTGATGGTTTTTTAAGGCTTCAGAATTGAAATTCAAATCTGTTTCAAGAACTACTTTTCTCAAAGTTTCGATGTTTGGCATACTTTGAAAACCGTATTCACTCATGAAACGTGGCACTTTAGTTTTATAGATTTCAAAAGGTTCTTTTCCCCACCAAACGCCCCAATAATGCGAATCACCTTGCGTCATACTTTCTTTTCGTCCCCAACCAATTGATGGCGACGAAGACCAATACACATTCTTTTCTTTCGAAACTAAACTATCTAACGTGTTCGGAATTACTTCGCGAAATACTTTTTTATAGTCGTTCCAAATTTGCATTGAATCCGACTTTGTGTAACTGTGTTGTTTTTGCCAACCCCAATTGTGCCAACCTTCATCATTCTCATTATTACCACACCAAAGCGCTAAACTAGGATGATTTTGAAGTCGATTTACTTGATAAATTACTTCTTGTTTTACATTTTTTATGAACTTTTTATCGCCAGGATACATGGCACAAGCAAACATAAAATCTTGCCAAACTAAAATTCCATTAGCATCGCAGGCATCATAGAAAGCTTCATCCGGATAAACGCCACCACCCCAAACGCGAAGCATATTCATATTCGCTTTCTTTGCGTTTGCAACTAATGATTTATATGTTGAATCTTTAACTCTTGGCAAAAAACTATCGGGTGGAATGTAATTTGCCCCTTTCATATAAACCATTTTACCGTTTAATTTAAACGCAAAACCTGTTCCTTTATCGTCTTTCTGCTGAATTAATTCGATCGTTCGTAATCCGATTTTCAACTGTTTTTCGTCCAACTTTTCATTGTTTTTTTGCAATTGAAAGTGAAACGCATATTGATGGGGAATTCCCAAACCATTACTCCACCACAAAATTGGATCCTTAATTTCAATTGGAATTTTAACCGTATTTATTCCTTTTTTTAAATTGAAATGAAACTGCTTTGCGCCAAAATAAATCTGATACTTACCGCTTTTCTGAACCTCAATTGTAAAAATAAAATCCAGCAAAGCTTTCTCTGCATTCAATACTTTTTGGTCGTACCGAACATTTTCGATCTTCGCTGAATTCCAAAATTTCAGTTGTACTTTTCGCCAAATTCCTGCCGTTACAAACCGCGGTCCCCAATCCCAACCAAATTGATATTGCGCTTTTCGCACAAAAATTCGTTCATTTTCAGGCAAAGTATACGGTAACTTTTCGGCTTCTTCTTTTCCTTTCTTCACTGTGGAATGAAAAACGATTTTCAAATGATTATTGTCTTTCTTCAAATATGATTTAGCAGAAATAACCCATTTCCGAAACATATTATCGGCTTCCAAAACTACTTTCCCGTTCAAGTACACGGTTGCATACGTATCTAAACCGTCAAATTCTAAATCGATATTTTGATTTTGAAATTCCACTTTTGAAAGTGGAAAGTACGTTTCATATTCCCAATTTTCGTGTTCAATCCATTGCAGTTGCTTTTCATTCGCACCAAAAAATGGATCAGGAATTAGTTTGTTTTGAAATAAATCCGTGTGAACCGTTCCCGGAATAGTAGCTTTGTACTTTTGAGCATCGTTTTGCTTATTGAACGTCCAATTTTCACTAGACAAATTTCTATGGGAAGTTTGCGCTATCGTTGAAAAGCAAATTAACAATGAAACAAAAAATAGTATTTTTTTAAACATGAATGCTTCTTTATCGGTTTGAAATGTTCTTCTTCAATTGCGCAACTTCTGCGGGATTAGCGGTTTCACTTCCGTCCGTTATTGCTGATGAATGATAGAAATTCGCGTTGACTAATTCATCGAATTCTGAAATATTTGTTGAACGCAATCCACCACCTGGCATAATTGTAATTCTGTCATTTGCTTGAAGCACCAACTCTTTCAAAACTTCTTTTCCTTCCATCACATTTGGAAAAGTTCCAGAAGTTAACATCGTAGAAAAACCACATAAAATAACATCTTCTAAAGCTGTTTTGTAATTGTCAACTTCGTCAAAAGCTCTATGAAAAGTGCAAGGAATTGGCTTTGCTAAATTTACTAATTCGCTATTTTTTTCAATGTTAACAGAATTATCCTCATTCAAAATTCCATAAACAAAACCGTTGACTGCAAGTTCCTTTCTCGCTTCAATTTCAGATTTCATTTGTTGAAATTCTTCATTCGAATAAACGAAGTTCCCACCTCTCGGACGAATCATTACATAAACATCAATTGAAAGATGCGCTTTTGCTTGCTGAATGATTTCAATACTAGGAGTTGTTCCTCCTAAATTAATTTCAGCACAAAGTTCCACTCTATCGGCTCCGTTTTCTTGAGCGATTAGGGCTGATTGTAAATTAAAACAAGCAATTTCCAGTTTTTTAGTAAACATACTTTTTGAATTTTCAAGCCACAGATTCAAAAGATTTCCACAGATTAAATAAAATCTTTTTTAATCTGTAAAATCTGTGGCAAATAACTATTATTTCAGATGATAATTCGCATCAATCAATCGATTTCCTGTAGCATCGTGAACGGCATAATTGAATCCACCTTGAACACAATACGAACCATATTCACCCTTTTTATTCAAAGCAATAAAACCAACCTGAATGTCTTTTAATTCTTTTCCACGCAGTTTGATTTTTTTGACAATTCTGGAAACCGCTTCTTCACAAGCTTTCTGTGGCGATTTTCCTTGACGCATTAATTCAACTACCAAATGACATCCTACTACTCGAATTACTTCTTCACCGTGACCTGTTGCCGTTGCAGCGCCAATTTCGTTATCCACAAACAATCCCGCACCAATTATCGGAGAATCACCGACTCTTCCGTGCATTTTAAACGCCATTCCACTTGTGGTGCAAGCTCCAGACAAATTTCCGTGACTGTCTAATGCAATCATTCCTATCGTGTCGTGGTTTTCGATATTCGCTTTGGGCAAATATTCGCTGGTTTTCAACCATTCTTTCCACTCTTTTTCAGACTCTGGCGTTAGCAAGTTTTCTTTTTTAAAACCTTGTTCTAATGCAAATTGTAACGCACCGTCACCAACTAACATTACATGTGGCGATTTTTCCATTACCAGTCGTGCGACAGAAATCGGATGCTTGATGTATTCCAAACAAGCGACTGATCCAATATTTGAAAGTTCGTCCATAATACAAGCGTCTAATGTCACTCGACCATCCCTGTCCGGACGACCGCCATATCCCACACTTCTTTCCTCTGGATTTCCTTCCGGAATTTTTACACCCGCTTCAACCGCATCTAACGCTTTACCGTTATTGTTTAGAATTTTCCACGCTTCCGCATTGGCTTCGATGCCAAAACGCCAAGTAGAAAGTACGATTGGCTTGGTTATTTTATTTGAAATTGATTTAATTTCAGGATCTTCCAGATTTCTTTTGAAAGCGGTAAACGCTAATCCAGCAGAAGCCAAAGCTGTATTCTTCAAAAAATTTCTTCTATTTGCCATTATTCTATACTTATTTCGTCCACAAATAACCAACTTTGGGAACCTGCACCAGGCATTCCGTCAGCGATAATTCCGTTATTTACAGCAATTACTTTTACAAATTTTGCTTTAGTTTTCGGGAAATTCACTTCAATTCTTCCTCCTTTTTGAGAAATTTCTTTCTGGCTAATGGTCTGAATTGTTTTGAAATTTTTTCCGTCTTCAGAAACTAAAAACTGGATTTCCTTTGGGAAATAAATCCAACTTCCTTCGCCTAATAAAGTATTGATTTTGATTTTTGAAATCGTTTCAGTTGCACCCAAATCAATCGTTGCATTCAAATCTTTTCCCCAAAACCCCAACCAATCTCTTCCATATTTAGATGGATTCCCGACCATTCCATCGACTAATGTGAAACTTCCACCGATAGAATAATTTTCATGTGGTGGAGCTACTAATTCAATCTTTTTTCCAGTAGATTTATTGATGAAAAAATCTTGTTCGATCGTAGCACTTTTCACTTTTCCTTCTTCAAAATAATTCGCTTTTACAGTTGTGTTTTCAGTAATACTAATTGGTTTTGTGTAAGAAAACGAATTTAAAACGGGTTCAGAACCATCTGTTGTATATCTAATTCCACTAGGATTAGGTGATTTCAATTCGAAAGCCACGCCTTTATCACTTGGAAGAACTGCTGAAGTGACTTCGAAAATGGACTTGCTGTAATTGATTCCCATTTTCTCATAGAAATCGAAATGCTGAATGATTCGTTTTTCAAATTCTTTGTAGTTTTTTGGATTTGAAGTTTCCCACAAAACTTCAGAAAGCGCTGCCATTCTTGGCATGATCATGTATTCGACTTGCTTGGTCGTTGGAATATATTCCGACCAAACATTGGCTTGAGCGCCTAAAATATATTTTGCTTCGTCTGCAGTTAATTCATCTGGAATTGGATTAAAAGAATATACTTTTTCCAAAGGCGTATAACCTCCTATTGCGATTGGTTCGTTTTTTGGTTCGCCTTGATAATGGTCGAAATAAACATGAGAACCCGGCGTCATCACCACATAATGTTTGTCTTTTGCTGCAATAATACCACCTTCCGTTCCTCTCCAACTCATTACGGCTGCATTTGGCGCCAAGCCGCCTTCAAGAATTTCGTCCCAACCAATGATTTGTCGCCCTTTTGAATTTAAGAATTTCTCTATTCTATTGATGAAATAACTTTGCAATTCGTGCTCATCTTTTAAACCTTTTTCTTTGATTAAATTCTGACAATGACTGCATGCTTTCCAGCGTGTTTTAGGAGATTCATCCCCTCCAATGTGAATGTATTCTGATGGGAAAAGTGCAATCACTTCCGTTAAAACATCTTCTAAAAAAGTAAATGTTTCTTCTTTTGGACAATAGACATCTTCCAGAACACCCCAAATCTTTGCTACTTCAAACGGACCTCCTGTACAAGAAAATTCTGGATAAGCGGCTAATGCAGCGAGTGAATGACCTGGCATTTCAATTTCAGGAACGATGGTTACGTGTCGCTTTTTGGCGTAGGCCACAATGTCTTTTACCTCATCTTGGGTATAAAAACCGCCGTGCTTTATAGTGTCAAATTTCTGATCGTTGTAATGTTCAATCATCGAACCTTTTCTCCAAGCGCCAACTTCCGTTAATTTGGGATACTTTTTAATTTCGATTCGCCAACCTTGGTCTTCCGTTAAATGCCAGTGAAAAGTGTTCATTTTATACATGGCGATGTAGTCAATGTATTTCTTGATAAACTCTTTTGGAAAGAAATGACGACCCACATCCAAGTGCATTCCACGCCATTTGAATTTCGGCTGGTCCTTAATTTTCACGCTTGCAATTTTAGCATTCTTCGTTTTTTCGAACGGAATACTTTGTAGCAATGTTTGAATACCATAAAACAACCCTTGATTTGCAGAAGCCGTAATCTGAATGTTACTTTTATCAATTATCAAATTATAATTTTCAGATAAATCTGTTACTGATTTAACTTCTTCAATTACAAGCTTGATTGCGTTTTTGGAAATCGGTTTCGTAGTAATTTTCAAATCCAATCCTGTTTTTACTTTTATATTTTCTTTCAAAAAAAGCGCTTCAAAAGCTTTTACGTCAGCAACCTGAATAACCGTATTGGGATTTAATGAAAAAGAATCCGCTTGGTATTCAATATTTTTAGGCATTGGAATCAACGGTTCTTTTTGGGCCAAACAAAAATTAGAAATAAGAAGTACAATAAAAAATTGCAGTATTCGCATAGTAGTAAGATTTTGGTGCATAAATATATAAAAAATGCCCCACTTTCGTAGGGCATATTATTTAAATAACAGTAAAACTATTGTGCTTTAAAAGCTTTAATTTTAGCAGCAACTTCGGCTTCAGTACCTTCAAATTCGGCATTTTCTTCGACACCGTTGATCGTTTTTGAGACTCTTGCAGAGAATTTACCATCTGTATTGGTTTGTTCTATTTGAAACTCATTCGTCATCACCGTTGTTTTTCCTGCCATTTTCATGTGTTCACAATTCATGTTGGTGCAACCCATTTTCACACATTCTTCGTTTGACATGGATTTACACATCATTTCAGTACCTTGTTTAGAACAACAGGAAGCCATTGCAGTATTTGATGACGAACCGTTTCCTAAAATTGGTGCGATAACCAACCCAATCAAACAAGTCAATTTAATCAAAATATTCATTGATGGCCCAGAAGTATCTTTAAATGGATCTCCAACCGTGTCGCCCGTTACCGCTGCTTTGTGAGCGTCCGAACCTTTGTAAGTCATTTCTCCGTTAATCAAAACACCCGCTTCAAAAGATTTTTTAGCATTATCCCAAGCACCTCCAGCATTATTTTGAAACACAGCCCAAAGTACACCAGAAACAGTAACTCCAGCCATATATCCACCTAACATCTCTGCTACTAACTGATTGTTTTCTGGATAAACTAACATTCCTAAAAGCACAATTGCAATTGGAAAACCAATCGTTAAAACTCCTGGCAACATCATTTCGCGTAAAGCGGCTTTCGTTGAAATTTCCACACATTTGCCATATTCTGGTTTGCCCGTCCCTTCCATAATTCCAGGAATTTCCTTGAACTGGCGACGTACTTCATACACCATATCCATTGCGGCTTTTCCAACAGAATTCATTGCCAAAGCGGAAAATACTACTGGAATCATTCCACCAACAAATAACATTGCTAAAACTGGAGCTTTGAAAATATTAATTCCGTCAATTCCTGTGAATGTTACATAAGCTGCAAATAAAGCTAGAGAAGTTAAGGCTGCTGAAGCGATTGCAAAACCTTTTCCTGTTGCAGCAGTTGTATTTCCTACCGCATCCAAAATATCTGTTCTTGTGCGAACTTCTTTTGGTAATTCACTCATTTCAGCAATTCCACCTGCATTGTCTGCAATTGGACCGAAGGCGTCAATTGCTAATTGCATTGCCGTAGTGGCCATCATTGCTGAAGCTGCTAAAGCTACTCCGTAAAATCCTGCTAAAGCATAAGACCCCCAAATTGCCGCTGCAAATAAAAGTACCGTTGGAAATGTAGAAATCATACCTGTTGCTAAACCTGCAATTACGTTTGTTCCAGCACCAGTTGACGATTTTTGTACAATTGCCATAACTGGTTTTGTTCCTAATCCTGTGTAATATTCTGTTACTGATGAGATAATTCCACCAACGGCTAAACCAACAATCGTTGCATAAAAAACACGCATTGATGAAATATCTTTCAATCCTTCGCCGTAGAAACTCATTTTCATAGTTTCAGGCAACATGAAGTCAACTAGAAAGTAACACGCGATTAACGTCAACAGAATTGAAATCCAGTTACCAATATTCAGTGCTTTTTGTACTTCATTTTCTTTTGCATTATCATTAGAAATTTTCACCACCATCGTTCCGATAATTGAGAATAAAATTCCAAAACCGGCGATTGCCATTGGTAATAAAATGGGTCCAATTCCGCCGAAAGCATCTTGAATACTTCCACCCATATCTTTAATTACGTAGTTTCCTAAAACCATTGCTGCAAGAACGGTTGCCACGTAAGAACCGAATAAATCGGCACCCATTCCTGCAACGTCACCTACATTATCTCCAACGTTATCTGCAATTGTAGCTGGATTTCTGGGATCATCTTCAGGAATTCCAGCTTCCACTTTACCTACTAAATCCGCACCAACATCGGCAGCTTTAGTGTAAATACCACCACCAACTCGTGCGAATAAAGCAATTGATTCAGCACCTAAAGAAAATCCTGCTAATGTTTCCAAAACGATGGTCATCGCTTCAGTGTCTTGCCAAACGCCCTCTGAAAGCACGTGAAAGAAAATGATGAAGAAGGTTGTTAAACCTAAAACGGCTAAACCTGCTACTCCAAGTCCCATTACGGTTCCACCGCCGAAAGAAACTTTTAAGGCTTGCGGCAAACTTGTTCGAGCGGCTTGCGTTGTTCTAACATTTGTTTTTGTTGCGATTTTCATTCCCATATTTCCCGCAAGAGCAGAAAAGAAGGCTCCAAAAATAAAAGCAACTACAATTAATAAATGTGTTTTAACTCCCGGTAAAAAAGTGATTCCGGCTAACGCAATACTTGCAATAACTACAAATACTGCTAATAATTTATATTCTGCTTTTAAAAAGGCCAAAGCACCTTCGTAGATGTAATCTGAAATTTCTTTCATTTTTCCGTCACCGGCGTCTTGCTTTAATACCCACGATCTTTTCATCCACATAAAAAGCAGACCAATAATTGCCATAACTATCGGTACGTAAATCATCATTGATTCCATAAAATGTTTTTGGTTTTTTGTTAATATTATGTAAATATAACGAAACGGAACGAACTACAAAACAAACTTCCCAATAGATTCTACAGTATTTTAGTAATAATACAAGTCTAAATTTAAACTATCGTCACCATTATTTCTAACACTTCCCACATGAAGTAAAAATTTTAACATTTTTATACAGCAATGCGCGTTAAAAATTCAGAATATTCAAAACTCAAAATAGTTCATAAAAAAACACCTGCAAAAATATATTTACAGGTGTTTTTATTTCATATCAGTACGTTCTTAAATAGCGAACAATCCTTCTGGCTTATTTTCGATTTCTTGGAAACGATTCACGCATTTAGAAATAATATCTCTTGCTTCGTTTACATCTCCCCAACCTTCTACATCAACTTGTTTATTTTCAAGATCTTTGTAAACTTGGAAAAAATGCTCAATTTCCTTCACTAAATGTGGATTCATATCGCTCAAATCATTTAAGTTACTCCAAATTGGATCTGAAATTGGCACACAAATGATTTTCTCATCTGGACCTTTGTCGTCTGCCATATGGAACACGCCAATTGGTTTTACTTCAATCACACAACCTGGAAACGTAGGCTCCGTGATCAAAACTAAAACGTCTAATGGATCACCATCTAACGCTAAAGTTTCCGGAATAAATCCGTAATCTGCAGGATACATCATCGATGAGAACAACATTCTATCGAATCGCATTCTTTTTAAATCAAAATCGTATTCATATTTATTTCTACTTCCTCGTGGAATTTCGATTAAAACATCGAAAGAGTGTTTTTTATCAGCTGTCATTTCTGTATTTTTCAATTTTTACGACTGCAAAAGTAAGCAAATATTAGTGTTTTTCAATACAGAATGCACGTTATCTCTACATTAACTTTTTAAATGGCTGAAAATTATTTTCAGAAATTAGAATCTTATTCCCAAAGACGCCTTCACTCCGAAATTATTTGTGTTTTCAGTACGGTAATTTCCACGCCAAGCGAATTCAATTTTCAACACTTTAAATATGTTTCCAATTCCTGCATTGTATTCGTAATAAAAATCTTCTGGTGCTTGGTATAAAAGTCCCGATGCATTGATTGCGCGATTTTCATCACTAATTGTTCCATAAACTCCTTTAATTCCAATTGTCTCTCTCCAGTTTAATTTTCTTAAAAATGGGATTCTTGAAAAAATTCGTCCACCAAAATTATGTTGCAATTGAATGGTCGCGTAGGTATCTGTTTGAAATTCGTAGAAATCAAGTAAATTAAATGTATTTGCGATCGTCCAGTAAGTTTGGTTTCCTGGAACAATACTTAATAACGACAACGGTATCTCTCCGAATGTTTTTCCCAATTCAGTCGTCACATCTAATCGTCCAATTCCGCCCATATTTAAAGGCTGTTTGTAATACAATTGTACTTTCTTGTAGTCAAAATCACTATCAAACACATCCTTAAGTCCTTGACTGTAATTTAGAAATAATTGAGCATACGGTTTATTTGTTGTTCGTCGTTCCACGCCACTTCCCACTGTTTTTCTTGAAAATGTATAATCAAGTTGCACATTAAATTCCGATTGTTTTACACGACTTTGAATTTCTCCTAATGGATTTCCGGCTGTAGGTAAAACAGTATAATAATCCATACTGAAACTGTCCGAAGCTGATATTAAAGTTCGGTAAGACATCCCGGCTGCTACTGTGAAATTTCGAGCAGGTTCAATTTCCGCAGAAAAATTAGTCAAGCTTACGTTCGTTAATTTACCATTATTTCCCGCCGAAAACAGCGAAGAAGACGCAAAACTTCTGTCCATTTCATCATTTGTTTCTGTAAAACTGGCACCAATTTGCTCCACATCGCGTCGATTTCCTAGTGAAAGAATGAGTCGACTTTTGGGTTCTACCATCCATTTTCCTGAAATTCCGTATTTGAATTTATTGTCTTTAAATCCGTAAGCGGTATATCCTTGAACACGCCATTTATCATTTTCACCAAAATAAGTTCGACCACCAACCCGCAGACGAAGACCTTCAACCTCGTTGTAACCCACTGTGGATAGAATTGGACCAACATCAAAATTACCGTAATGCAGGTATCCACTTCCTATAATTTGCACGACGTCGTATATTTGCAGAAAGCGCTTGTTGGTTTGCAACGTATCAAGCATTTTATAGACGCCTTTCTCGTCTTTATTTAAATGTTCAAAACGATTGTCTTGCCAATAATCATCAGATTTGACATACACTTGCGGATCTGAATTTTGAATTTCAGGCTTATAAAAATCCTCCGGCCTTTCCTTGTCAAAAATATGGTCGCGAAACATGGTCGTTCTTTTCCCATAAACCCCTTTCGACTTTTCTTTTTTGCTTAACGCAAAATCAGTCATGATGTAATCTCTTTTCAACAGAAAAACAGAATCGTTTAAAACGTCAAAATCTTGTTCAATGTAAATTTCTTTGACCCAGTTGATGTTGGCACTTTTAGTTACTTCAAGATTGATTTTTTTGATTGCCCAAGTGGTATCGTTTACCCAAAAATTTCCTTTAAATGTCAATTCGTTTTTTCGACGGGGATAATATACAATATTGTAACACCATTTATTCTCGATAAAAGAACTGTCTGCTAGAACGTAATTGTACACATCAATTCCAGTTCGAGAAAGCGGACTCGTAAACGCTTTATCAAAGAATTTCAAGTAATTGTCGTAGATGTCGTAATCTGCATATAAATCGCTTACGTACGATGTTATTTGCTGATTATTACTGAAACCCGAATTTTTATTGGCCACCAAAACCTCTTTTACTTTGCTTCTCACATTATCACCATAGACGTTTGAAAGTGCTTCGTTGATAAAAATAGGCAAATAAGTTTTTCCTGTAATCCTTGAAGTATCAACTGAATTAAAGATGAATTCCATGCCTTTGAACAACCGTTGCTTCATAAAAGCACTGTCAATGGTGTTCATGTCAAACTCAATTTTCTCATACTTGCCCATTTCATATTGCTTGAATTGACGCAAACCATTTTTACGTTTACGTTCCCATATTTTTCGCAAAATATCAATGGCAGGATTGTTTTTCTTGGAAGTTTTGGCACTGTAAATTTTAACCTCAGCTAATTCTTCGCCTGACGTTAAAATCACTTTCATATTATAAGTTACCGCTTTCTCTAAAGTAATGTCTTGTGTGGCATAGCCAATAAAGGAAACTTGCAGCGTCTTGCGATTCTCTTTTGACTCGAGGTAAAAAATTCCGTCTTCATTTGTAATCATCCCTTCTGCAGTGCCAAGAAACCCAACATTGGCGTAAGCCACCGGTTTTTTATTTTCGTCTAAAACGATACCGCTTACTTTTGTTTGTGCGAATGAAAATGAAATCATCCAGAATAACAAACCTAAAAATATTTTATCTTTCATATATTAAATGCTGCTAAAAAAAGAAGTTGGACTTTTATTTGGGGTAAACTTCTAAAAAAAAACTTCACCAAAGTTACCCATGATGAAGTTCAAATATAGTAATAAGTTGCAAAGAAAAAATATTTTTAATTCGTAAACTTATGGTATGTATTGATTGCAAATTACTTTTTGTAAGCTACTTTTTTAACCGCTTTAATTACGTCTTCTGCATTTGGCAACCAGTCTTTTAATAAGTTTGGAGCGTATGGAGCTGGCGTATCAGCAGTTGTGATTCTCTGAATTGGAGCATCTAAAAAGTCAAAAGCTCTTTCTTGAACCATATACGTAATTTCTGAAGCAACACTTCCAAAAGGCCAAGCTTCTTCAAGAACTACTAATCTATTTGTTTTCTTAACCGATTTGATAATCGCGTCATAATCCATTGGACGAACCGTTCTTAAATCGATAATTTCACATGAAATTCCTTCTTTTGCAAGTTCTTCAGCAGCAATATGAGCTTCTTTGATAATTTTACCAAAAGAAACAATCGTTACATCCGTACCTTCTCTTTTAACATCAGCAACTCCAATAGGAATGATGTAATCTTCTTCAGGAACTTCTCCTTTGTCGCCATACATTTGTTCCGATTCCATGAAAATAACTGGGTCGTTGTCGCGAATAGCTGCTTTCAAAAGACCTTTCGCATCATAAACCGTTGATGGAACTACTACTTTTAAACCTGGACAGTTTGCGTACCAACTTTCAAAAGCTTGAGAGTGTGTCGCACCTAATTGTCCTGCAGAAGCGGTTGGACCTCTAAAAACCATTGGCATTGGGAATTGTCCCGCTGACATTTGGCGCATTTTAGCTGCGTTATTGATAATCTGGTCAATTCCTACTAATGAGAAGTTGAACGTCATAAATTCTACAATCGGACGGTTACCGTTCATTGCTGAACCTACTGCAATTCCAGCAAAACCAAGTTCTGCAATTGGAGTATCTATCACACGTTTGGGACCAAATTCGTCCAACATTCCTTTGGAAGCTTTGTAAGCACCGTTGTATTCGGCCACTTCTTCTCCCATTAAATATATTGATTCATCGCGACGCATTTCTTCGCTCATCGCTTCACAAATAGCTTCTCTAAATTGGATAGTCCTCATATCGTAAAAATTTATCTTCTTAAATTTTGAACTGCAAAAATAAAAATTAAAACCTATATAACGACATAAATAACTTTTAAAATATTTAGGAGCTATTTCCGGCTATCCGTTTTATCTTTTTCCTGCTTAAAGAAAGCAGGAAAAAGGATGCTCACTCCTCTCCGTCCCGAGACTTCGGGATAGGGATTTTATGGTTTTCAGCTATTTTAAATTTCACACTAAAAATCTTAATTTCAATAGAAATTAAAAATATACGGCATTTACCGTATTTACTTCATTTCCAATATTGTGCAACTTTGGTAAACTATTAAAAGTTTAATCATTAAAAAAACCATATCATGAAAACAACAATTACCTCCTTATTGATTCTATTTGTTTCAATAACGGCACTTGCCCAAATCAAAGGAAAAAAATCAGAAGAAACATTTACCGCTAAAAACGGCCGAACATTTAATGTGGACGAAATCATTCAACTAAAAGAACCAAGTAACGGCGATAAGTTTGCATTTGTCTACGAATTCAAATCTTCGCTATCGCTAAAAAACATCACCAATGCAGCAAAATCAATTAATGATGTCAGAAACATGAACGTAACGGATGTCAATAGCATTTCAGCTAATCTTGACAATGTTCAAACGTTAGCAAGCAACGACATGATCAGCGACAGTATGGGAAGTTTGATGAACGCCGTAGTAAGCGAAAAATATGTAACTGAAAACGCATTAGACAAAACTGCTGCAAATACGAAATGGAAAATCGACACTTTTAAAATCTACACGGACAAAGATACCGGCGAACAAATCGTGCATGCTATGGCAAAAGGAGCTGGAAAAACAATTGCGATTTTGATTGATTTTGCCATTATAAAAGGGGAATTATAGTAAAAAAGACATTTACATTCAATAACAAAGGCTAATTTTCTAGAAGATTAGCCTTTTTTGTGTACAATTACCAACCTGATAAATAGCTCAAAATATCACTATATATTATGCATGCATAGTTCTTTTTTTAAAAAATAGTTGTATTTTCGTAGCCAAAATACGATAATCTAAATAACAATAAAGATGAAAATATTAGTTTGCATCAGTCACGTGCCTGATACTACTTCCAAGATTAATTTCACCAATGGAGACGCTGAGTTTGACACAAATGGCGTTCAATTTGTAATTAACCCTAACGACGAATTTGGTTTAACAAGAGCAATTTGGTTCCAAGAACAACAAGGAGCAAACGTAACTGTTGTGAATGTTGGTGGTCCAGATACAGAACCAACTTTGCGTAAAGCATTAGCTATTGGAGCAAACGAAGCAATTCGTGTAAACGCTGCACCAAAAGATGGCTTTTTCGTAGCGACTCAATTAGCAGAAGTAATTAAAGCAGGAAACTACGATTTAATTATCGCAGGAAAAGAGTCATTAGATTACAACGGCGGAATGGTTCCTGGGATGTTAGCGGCTATTTTAGGCTACAATTTCGTAAATTCTTGTACGGAATTAAAAGTAGATGGAACTTCAGCAACTGCTTCAAGAGAAATCGACGGTGGAAAAGAAATCGTTTCTACAACTTTGCCATTAATTATTGGTGGTCAAAAAGGTTTAGTAGAAGAGAAAGATTTGAAAATTCCAAACATGAGAGGAATTATGACAGCAAGAACTAAAGCCTTGACTGTTTTAGAGCCTGTTAATGCCGAAGTAACTACGAAAGCGGTGAAGTTTGAAAAACCAGCGGCTAAATCAGCAGTAAAATTAATCAGTCCTGATAACTTGGATGAATTAATTAATTTATTACACAACGAGGCTAAAGTGATTTAAGATGTTTGAATTTAGATTTGAGATTAAAATCTATGTCTAAAATCAAAATTAAACACGCTTCAAAAATCATAATTCTAAAATCAAATATTTAAGACTATGTCAATATTAATATATGCAGAATCTTCTTCAGAAGGAAAATTCAAAAAAGTAGCTTTCGAGTTGGCTTCTTATGCAAAAAAAGTAGCTGAATCATTAAATACAACAGTAACTGCAATTACTGTAAACAATACAAATGCAGCTGAATTATCAAAATACGGTGTAGATAAAGTGTTGAAAGTTTCTAACGACAAGTTAAAAAACTTCACAGCAAAAGCATACGCTGACATAATCAAACAAGCAGCTGACAAGGAAAACGTAAAATTAGTTTTACTTTCTTCTACAACAGACAGTTTATACATGGCTCCACTAGTTGCTGTAGGATTAAACGCAAGTTTTGCTTCAAATGTGGTTGGCTTACCAGTAAGCATGTCACCTTTTCAAGTAAAAAGAACAGCTTTCTCTAACAAGGCTTACGTTATTTCTGAATTAGAAACAGAAGTAAAAGTGTTGAGCTTAGCTAAAAACTCTTATGGATTGGTTGAAAATGCTTCAACTCTAACTGAAGAAGATTTCGCTCCAACACTTAACGACGGTGATTTCAGCGTTAAAGTGGAAAGTGTTGAAAAAGCTTCTGGAAAAGTAACGATTGCTGATGCCGAAGTTGTTGTTTCTGGCGGACGTGGATTGAAAGGTCCAGAAAATTGGGGAATGCTCGAAGATTTGGCTTCCGTTTTAGGAGCTGCAACAGCATGTTCTAAACCCGTTTCAGATTTAGGATGGAGACCTCACAGTGAACACGTTGGTCAAACTGGAAAACCAGTAGCCACCAATTTATATATTGCAGTTGGAATTTCAGGAGCTATTCAGCATATCGCGGGAATCAGCTCTTCGAAAGTAAAAGTGGTAATCAATTCAGATCCGGAAGCGCCTTTTTTCAAAGTAGCAGATTACGGAATCGTAGGTGATGCATTTGATATCGTTCCGAGATTAACTGAAAAATTACGCGAATTCAAGGCTAATTCGTAAATATTCTTTAAATTGTGCCCATATTGGGGCTATCTGAATTGAGATAGAAATATCAAGTTCAGATAGCCTTTTTTTATTTTAAAAATCAAATTTATTTCCTTAAAAATGAGCTTAGTAAAACTAACCATCAAAGGTATATCCTATAGCCAAACGCAGAATGGGGCTTACGCTTTAATACTAAATGAAGTCGATGGCGACCGCAAACTTCCAATTGTCATTGGTGCTTTTGAAGCCCAATCGATTGCAATTGCGTTAGAAAAAGAAATCAAGCCACCTCGTCCGTTGACGCACGACTTATTTAAAAGTTTTGCCGACCGTTTTGATATTGTGGTCAAACAAGTCATTATCCATAAATTAGTGGACGGCGTTTTCTTTTCAAGCATCATTTGCGAACGCGATAAAATTGAGGAAATTATTGACGCTAGAACGTCGGATGCAATTGCACTAGCCTTGCGTTTTTCGGCTTCCATTTTCACTTATAAAAACATTCTAGACAAAGCGGGAATTTATTTGAAAACCAATCCCAAAGAAGGTGAATTTGACGCGTCAGGTGATGACATTTTATCAGCTCCTGAAACTTTTGGCATTCCAGAAGAATCAAATGTAGCGGAAGGCGGAACGTATGCAAAGCAAAGTTTATCTGAATTGAATGACTTGCTTAATGAAGCTGTTGAAAATGAAGACTACGAAAAGGCAGCTAAAATTCGGGATGAGATTTCGAGAAGATAGCTTTATAGGTTCATGGTATTAGGTTTAGGGTTCAAGATGTTAGGTTAAAAAGTAGAGTAAAATACATTAAAATGAAACAAAAATTGATTTTAATAGCTACAATTTCAGCACTTTACTCCTGCAAAAATGCTACGGTTATTTTTGAAGTTAGTCAACCTGAAAATGTAAAAGAGCAAAAGGAATTTCCTAAAAAACTCATTGGCACTTACTATAATCCTGATGAAAATTCTCAATTAGAAATTGGAAAGTATTTTATTTTAAAAAAAATCACGCTAGATGACACCTTGAAAATTTCAGAATTAGACAAAAATGAACGTATTGTAAATGATACTTTATACTTGTTAAACTCAAAGGTAAAATACAAAATTTTAAAAATAAATGATTCCTTATTTAGCAATTACATTTATGCTGATACCACTTTTAATCTTAAAAAAACGTACGTTTTAAAGAAATTCAAAGGTTATTATTTTCTAAATAATAAAACTGATACTGACTTTTGGGAAGTCGAAAAACTATCTATAAATAAGGGTATTTTGCAAATTAATGGCATAAAAACCATTGATGAAATGAATTTGATGGAATCTATTACTGAAAGCAAAAAAGATACAACTAAACCTTTTAGAGTTAAACCGCCTAAGAAGCAATTTAAAGCTTTCATCAAACAAAATGGTTTTACTCAAGGTGAAATTTACATAAGACAATAAAATAAATTTGTCATTGGCGAATGCCTAAAAACTCTACAACAATGAAACAATATATTGAATTAGTTAACTACGTTTTAAAACAAGGCGTTCAAAAAGGAGACCGAACAGGAACAGGAACAAAAAGTGTTTTTGGATACCAAATGCGTTTTGATTTATCCGAAGGTTTTCCAATGGTTACAACTAAAAAATTACATTTAAAATCAATTATACACGAATTACTTTGGTTTCTAAAAGGCGAAACGAATATTGCCTATTTAAAAGAAAATGGCGTTCGAATCTGGGATGATTGGGCTGATGAAAATGGGGACTTAGGTCCTGTTTATGGCCATCAATGGAGGAATTGGAATTCGGAAGAAATCGACCAGATTACTGAAATCATCGAAACGTTGAAAACCAATCCAAACAGCAGAAGAATGTTGGTTTCCGCTTGGAATCCATCTGTTTTACCAGATACTTCAAAATCTTTTTCAGAAAACGTAGCAAACGGAAAAGTGGCTCTCCCTCCTTGCCATGCGTTTTTCCAATTCTATGTCGCTGAAGGAAAATTATCTTGTCAATTGTATCAAAGAAGTGCAGATATATTCTTAGGTGTTCCATTCAATATTGCATCTTACGCTTTATTGACAATGATGATTGCACAAGTTTGCGGACTAAAAGCAGGTGATTTTATTCACACTTTTGGTGATGCACATATTTACAACAACCATTTTGAACAATTGGAATTGCAACTTTCCCGTGATGTGAAACCATTGCCTACAATGATTTTAAATCCTGAAATCAGTAATATTTTTGATTTCAAATTTGAAGATTTCACTTTAGAAGGTTACGATCCACATCCTGGAATTAAGGGAAGTGTTGCTGTTTAATTATATTTTATAGCCATTTACAGCTGATATTCTATAATAGATATTTTACATTATCAGTAAGAAACTACTTTCTTCTATTTAAGGTTTAACACTTAAAAGCACGGATTATTGCTTTTTTTTCACTAAAATTGAATGTTTTTTTAACTTACCAAAAATGAATCATTTTAAGAAATTCTTATTTCTCTTTTTATTAGCTACGATAAGTACTTTTGCACAGCAAAAAATTACGCTTGAAGAAATCTGGGGCGGTGCGTTTCGGACGCAAGGCATGGACGAATTGCAGTCCATGAAAAACACCAACCAATATACTATCTTAAATTTCGATCGAAATTCAAGAAGTATGCAAATCGATCTTTACGACTTTGCCACACTCAAAAAAGTGGATACTTTTATTGATACCAAAAATTTTCCAAATTTCCCTTCTATTGATAGTTACACATTCAACAAAAAGGAAGATTTGATATTAATTGCTACAAATTCGGACCAAATATTCCGTCATTCTTTCGTAGCTGATTATTATTTGTATGACATCAAGAGCAAGAAGATGACCAAGCTTTTTGACTATAAAATTCAAGAGCCAACTTTTTCGCCTGACGGCAGTAAAATTGCTTTTGCCAAAGAAAATAATTTATTCGTTTACACCATTGCCAATCAATCTTTAGCACAAATTACGACTGACGGATTGAAAAACAGTATCATCAACGGAATTACGGATTGGGTTTACGAAGAAGAATTTGCTTTTGTACGAGCTTTTGATTGGAATGCATCAAGCGATAAGATTGCATTTATAAGATTTGATGAAACAGAAGTGCCTGAATTTACAATGGACATTTACGACCAAGGTTTATATCCGGTTCAGCAAACTTTTAAATACCCAAAAGCAGGAGAGAAAAACGCAATTGTGAGTTTGCATATTTACGATTTGAATGCCAAAAAACCGACAAAAATTAATTTAGATAAATACAACGACTTTTACATTCCAAGAATTAAATGGACGAATGATGCTAATGAATTGAGTGCTCAAATCATTAACCGTCATCAGAATAATTTGGATTTACTTTTTGTAAATGGAACTACAGGAACCACAAAAGTAATTCTGAATGAGAAAGACAAAGCATACGTTGACATTACAGACAACTTAACTTTTCTAGCTGATAACAGTTTTATTTGGAGTAGTGAAAAAGATGGTTTCAATCATTTATACCATTACGATAAATCAGGAAAACAAATTAGTCAAATCACAAAAGGAAATTGGGAAGTGACTTCTTATTATGGTTTGAATGAAGCAACAAAAACTATTTTTTACCAATCAGTCGAAAATGGTTCTATTAACCGCGATGTGTATTCTATTAGTTTAAACGGAAAAAATAAAAAACGTCTTTCTTCAAAAACGGGAACGAGTTCAGCTACTTTTAGTCCAAATTTTGCGTATTATATCAATACTTTTTCAGATGCAAAAACGCCAATGATTTACAGTTTGAACGACGCGAAATCTGGAAAAGAATTGCAAATCATTCGTGAAAACGAGGCGCTTTCAAAGAGAATGGAAAAGTACAACTTACCTTCCAAGGAGTTTTTAGAATTAAAAACAGATGGAGGTCAAGCACTGAACGCTTGGATGATTAAACCTAAAGATTTTGATGCTTCGAAAAAATATCCGGTTTTGATGTACCAATATTCAGGACCTGGTTCGCAACAGGTTGCAAATAAATGGTTGGATACAAATGACATGTGGTACATGATGCTTTCCCAAGAAGGATATATTGTGGTTTGTGTGGACGGAAGAGGAACTGGATTTAAAGGAGCTGATTTCAAGAAAGTGACTTACAAAGAACTTGGAAAATTTGAAGTTGAAGACCAAATTGATGCTGCGAAAACCATTGGAAAATGGAATTATGTTGATGCTTCTCGAATTGGGATTTGGGGCTGGAGTTACGGTGGCTTCATGTCGTCTAATTGTCTTTTAAAAGGAAACGATGTGTTTAAATCGGCAATTGCAGTAGCACCTGTTACAAACTGGAGATTTTATGATTCGGTTTATACGGAACGCTACATGCAAACACCTCAAGAAAATGCTTCAGGTTACGATGAAAACTCACCAATCAATCACGTAAGCAAATTAAAAGGACCTTTTTTATTGATTCACGGTTCTGCAGACGACAATGTACATGTTCAGAATTCCATGTTGATGATTGAAGCTTTGGTTCAAGCCAACAAACAATTTGATTGGGCCATTTATCCGGACAAAAACCACGGTATTTATGGCGGAAAAACACGTTTACAGTTGTATACGAAAATGACTAATTTCATAAAAGAAAATTTATAATAGTATGGCAAATTATAGAGAAATTATAAAGAGAAATGCAAGTAAACGTTTTGGAAAACCTTGTATAAGAGATACTAGAATTTCAGTTTATGATGTTTTGAATTGGCTTGCAAATGGAATGACAGCTAAAGAGATAATTGCTGATTTTAAAGAATTAAATGAGGAGGATATTTTAGCATGTTTATCCTATGCAGCAGACAGAGAACATAAAATTGAATTAGCTTAATGAAACTCTTATTTGACCAGAATATCTCATATCGAATTGAAAAGCAAATTAGTTCAATTTTTATTGACTCGAAACATGTGTCGAATGTTGGTTTATCAAACACAAACGATTCCGATATTTGGCAATTTGCAAAACAAAACGAATATGTAATTGTTACTTTTGATTCTGACTTTTATGACATTAGTCTACTAAAAGGAAGCCCACCAAAAATTATTTGGATTAGAGGAGGAAATTTAACTACGAAAAAGATTACTGAAATTTTTGAAGACAAACATCTAGCGATAAGAGATTTTATCGAAAACCAAGACAAAAAAGAAATCGCTTGTCTTGAAATCTATTAAAAAAACGAACAAAAATTAAAAACCCATGATAGAGCAAAAAGACGACTTACTAATAAAGCACTTACACAACAGAGGAATTGACGACGCGATGGTAATGAATCATCCGGCATCACTTTTCGTATTATTTTTTACAGAAATGTGGGAACGTTTTTCCTATTACGGAATGCGTGCTTTGCTAACCGTCTTTTTAGTTAGCGAACTTATGGATGGCGGTTGGGCCTGGACCAGTGAAGAAGCGTTAAAACTTTATGGTTTATACACTGGTCTTGTTTATTTAACTCCATTATTAGGAGGAATGATCGCCGATAAATTTACAGGCTATCGAAAAGCAATTTTAATTGGTGCTTTGATTATGACTTTAGGTCACGCTTCGATGGCACTTGAAGGAATTAGTCAAAACTTTTTCTATGTAGGATTACTATTTATGATTTTGGGTAACGGTATGTTTAAGCCAAATATCTCCTCAATGGTAGGCCAATTATACCCGGATTCAAGTACTAAAAAAGATGCAGGTTACACCATTTTCTACATGGGAATTAACGCGGGAGCTTTCTTAGGAATGTTACTCTGTGGTTATATTGGTGAAAAAATCGGATGGCATTTTGGATTCGGATTAGCGGGTGTTTTTATGTTCTTTGGAATGCTACAGTTTTACTTTGGACAGAAAATATTTGGTGTAATTGGACAAGATGTCAACATCGCTCAAAAATCAGAATTGACTGACGAGCAAAATTCAGAAGTTGTTTCGGCACCACATATTGTAAGAGATCGATTAATTGTAGTTGGAGTTTTCATGGTGGCGAGTATCTTTTTCTTTTTTGCTTTTGAACAAGCAGGAGGTTCGATGACTTTATTTGCAAAAGATTACACACAAAGAGCGTTAACTGGAACAACAGGAACAATTTTCAAATGGGTGGATGCAATTTTGACTATTTTCCCAATAGCTATTGTAACCTATGTATTGTATGGTTTGTCTCAAAAAATTTATAAAAAATATCCGCTTACAATTATTTTTACAGCGATTTCGTTTGTTATTATTTGGGGACTTGGAATATGGAAAGTAAATCGTGAATTTAATTTAGAAACAACTGAAGTAACTGTTTCTTGGTTTCAAATTTTAAACTCATTTTTCATTATTACGTTAGCGTCATCGTTTAGTAAAATGTGGGAAAAAGTTTGGAATCCTTCGGGACCCGTTAAATTTGCCATGGGACTTATTCTAGTAGCCGTTGGTTTCTTCTTCTTGTCTTATGGAAGTTTGAGTATTCCTCAAGGAGCAAAAACAGCAGCAGTTAGTATGATCTGGTTAATATTAGCTTACTTTTTCCACACGATGGGAGAATTATGTCTTTCGCCTGTTGGATTATCGTACGTAAGTAAATTGTCACCAAAGAAATTCGTAGGATTATTATTTGGATTGTGGTTTACCGCTTCAGCAATTGCAAATTTCATCGGAAGTTTTATGGGTGCTTACATTGACAAAATTTCGGCGGCGTATTCACTTTCGTATTTCTTTATATTTATTGCAGGAGTGCCTTTGTTTGCGGCAATTATGTTGTTGATTTTCAATAAGAAACTTGTAAAAATGATGCACGGTATTAATTAGATTAATTTATGACAGAACAAAATTCGTCAGCGTCCGCGCTTTCTTTAGCAGAAATTCAAAATTTTGAAGGAAAATACCCAAAACAGCTTTGGTATTTATTTTTAGTTGAAATGTGGGAACGTTTTTGTTTCTACGGAATGCGAGGAGTTTTAACCATTTTTATGGCAGATCAATTGCTTGGTTTGGCATTGTCAGACAAGGAAGCCAATCTAAAATACGGAGCGATTCAAGCATTTGTTTACGCTTTTACTTTCATTGGTGGAATTTTCGCAGATAAAATTTTAGGTTTTAAAAAGTCGTTGGTTTTCGGAGGAATTGTAATGGTTTTGGGTAACTTATTGATTGCTTATAATCCGCATGATTATTTCTTTTTTGGAATTACACTTTCCATTATTGGAACGGGATTTTTTAAACCGAATATTTCCTCGATGGTTGGTGACTTATATGTAGAAGGTGACCCAAGACGTGATGCTGGATTTGGATTATTCTATTCTGGAATTAACATTGGAGCACTTTTAGGAGGAGCTATTTGTGTTTATTTAGGAACAAGTGAAGATTGGGGTTGGAATTATGCGTTTTTAGCCGCAGCAATCGTAATGGTTATTGGACTGATTACGTTCGCAATCATTCGAAAAAGTTTAGGGCCAATTGGAAATTCTCCTCTTTTAGAATTGCCAAAAACCAAAAGAACTACAAGAGAAATTGCAGTATATGTTGGTTCGCTTTTAAGTTTACCGCTAATCTATTTAATGATTCGAAATACGGATTACACCGATTATTTCATGTACACTATCGGACCAATTGCCATACTTTATTTCTTGTATGAAATGTTCAAAGAGAAAGAAGTGAAAGCACAAAAGAAACTTCTAGCTGCATTTACTTTCATTATTTTCTCTATCATTTTTTGGGCGTTTTTCGAACAAAGTGGTGGTTCATTGGCTTTGTTTGCGAAAGATAATTTGCACCACAGTTTGCTTGGAATTGAAATCAATCCGAACATTGTCAACAATACTTCTAATTCACTTTTTGTAATTATTTTTAGTCCAATTCTTGGATTAATCTGGTTAGCGATGGCCAAAAAGAAAATTGAGCCTAATACCGTAATGAAGTTTGGTATTGGATTTTTATTCCTTGCAGCCGCGTTTTACACATTTTATTACACTAGATTTTTCGCTGACGTTGAAGGATTAACTTCTTTGAATTTATTTACGTTTGCGTACTTAATTATCACTTTTGGTGAATTATGCTTGTCGCCAATTGGACTTTCTATTATGACCAAGCTTTCGCCAAAACGCCTATCAGGTATGATGATGGGAATGTGGTTTTTAGCCAGTGCCTACGGACAATATGCAGCCGGATTATTAGGTGCGGGAATGTCTTCACCAGACGAAAATGCAACTTTAGTAACGAAATTACAAGGATATACAGAAGGGTATTACCAACTTTCAATTTACGCTTTAATCGCAGGAGCATTATTGATCATTGTTTCACCATTGATTCGTAAATTAATGCAGGACGTAAAGTAACATCTTAAATAAGAAATAATAAAAGCGACCTCAACAGTCGCTTTTATCATTTTGCAACAAATAGCCACTTGTATCCAATTATTCGTTTTATTTGTAAAACCAAAACATTTTAAAAATAGATTAATATAAAACTTTACTATGGAGACAACTAAAAAAGCTGGTTTTGTCCAAACCGTAACTTCATTCAACAAAACATTTTGGATTGCCAGTTTCATGGAACTAATGGAACGTTGGGCTTGGTACGGGATTTTTACACTTTTCGGATTGTACTTAGTTGGATCAACCAATGAAGGCGGATTGGGTTTTAACCACATTCAAAAAGGAAACATTATGGCGAATGTAACAGCCATCTTGTATCTACTTCCGTTATTTTTTGGCGTGATTGCCGACAGAATTGGCTATAAACTATCACTGACCATTTCGTACGTGATTATGATGGTTGGTTATTATTTTATGGGAGAAGTCAATACGTATTGGAGTATGTACATGGTTTTCTTGATGGTTGCCATTGGTGCTGCTTTCTTTAAACCTGTTGCTTCGGCAATTGTGGCACGAAATACAGATGAAACAACTGGGACCATGGGTTTCGGTATTTTCTACATGATGGTGAATATTGGAGGTTTCCTAGGACCCGCGATGTCTTCGTATTTGCGAACAGAATACGGTTGGAGAATTATCTTTATCCAAGCCGCTGTCGTAATAGGAATCAATCTTCTCGTAGTTTTATTTTTCTACAAAGAACCAAAAATTGAAAAAGGTCCTAAAACACCCATACTTACTGAATTCAAAAACTCAATTGGTAATATTATCGAAGCGTTAAAAGATAAGCGTTTGACTATCTTACTGATCTTAATGGTTGGCTTCTGGACGATGTTTAATCAGTTGTTTTATACGTTGCCCAACTTTATTGAAGATTGGATTAACTCAAATGAATTGAGCATTTGGTTGAATGAAAACATTCCGTTTCTCGGCTCTTTGATGACGCAGGACGGACAAGTAAAACCGGAATGGTTTTCAAATCTTGATGCGTTCATGATTATCATTTTGCAGGTTTTTGTTTCCTATTTTGTAATAAAAATGCGACACCTTCACGCTATTATTCGTGGAGCAATTATCGCTACAATTGGTGTTGGATTGACTTTTTACACTCATAATCCTTGGTTCACGATCTTTGGAACAATGATTTTTGCAGTGGGAGAAATGATGTCAAGTCCTACTCTATCATCATTTATTGCTATTATCACACCAAAAGGAAAAGAAGCGTTGTACCAAGGAACTTACTTTTTACCCGTTGCCGCTGGAAACTTTTTTACCGGATTTATCGCGGGAGATTTGTACCAAAAATGGTCGGATAAATTGTCCTTACTTCAAACAGAAATGGGCAAAAGAAATATTACAATGCCAGAAGTAGTCAGTAAAGAACAATATATTGAAGAAGCTTCGAAAGCATTAAATGTTTCGATCACTCAGTTTGAAACGCAATTTTCATTGAAACAAGATAACTTAGATTGGAATCTCGTTGGAACAAAAGTGTCCCAATTTGCATCAACGAAAGGAGTTGATCTTTCAAATATAGCAATGCCATTTTCGAAAAATGAATATTTTGCACTTGCTGAACAAAAATTGAGCATGTCGCATTGGGAATTAACCGACTTCCTTTGGAACAACTACCAACCCAATAAATTATGGTTTGTAGTTGTCGGAATTGGACTAATTTCAATCGTTTCTTTATTGATTTATGACAAGATGGTGATCAAGCCAATGGAACTAAAACAAGCAAAATTAAAGGACATAACATAGTTTTCAAGGTTTAACACATCGGGAATCGAATATAAAATTCGGATAATAGTTGAGTTTAAGAATTTTTTACTTTATTTGCGGGTCTTTCGACGAACCAAAAACTATTAATTGATAAATTATTTATATGAATCAAGTTACAGAAGCGGGAAATCCAGATTTTTTTGAATCAAAAGTTTTAGGACATCCAGCGGGATTATTCGTTTTATTCTTTACAGAAATGTGGGAGCGTTTTTCATTCTACGGAATGCGCGTTTTACTAATTTTATTTTTAACTGCCGCAATAACAGGCGGAAATCCAGGTTATGGATGGAGTTCTGAAAACGCAGGAGCATTGTACGGAACTTATGCCATGTTGCTTTACATTACCCCTATTTTTGGTGGAATAATAGCCGACAGATACATCGGTTACCGTTGGGCTGTAGTAATTGGTTCAATAATTATGACCCTTGGACATGCTGCGATGTTCATGGATTCTGAATTCATGTTGTATTTAGGTCTTGGATTATTAGTTATCGGTACTGGTTTCTTTAAACCAAACATGACTTCAATTTTATCAGAAATGTATAAAAATTTCCCAGAGAAAAAAGATGGTGCTTACACGATTTTCTACATGGGTGTTAATGCAGGAGCGTTCTTCGGAATGATGTTATGTGGTTATTTAGCTGCGAATTTAGGATGGCACTGGGGATTTGGATTAGCAGGTATTTTCATGTTATTAGGAACAATACAGTTTTGGTTAGCTAAACCGTTATTTGGCGATATTGGCGAAGTTCCAAATAAAGAAAAGAGAGCGATTGAATCTGCAAGAGTAGCAGCATCTAAAAATGAGGACGACAAACTAAATCCTTATACGACAGTTGATATTGCATTAATCATATTGACAACAGTAATCGGTTTATTATATGCTTTTAATGATCCTTTATCTAAAATTGGTGGAATTAATTTATTTGACTTTAAAGTAGGAAATCTTGACGGTTCAATTTTCATGATATTACTAGCTTTAGTATTATTTCTTTATTTGGTAGTAAGTCGCTTGATGCGATACACAACTGTAATTCGTCATAGAATGATTGCGGTAATTATCTTTGCCTTCTTTACCATTTTCTTCTGGATGTCATTTGAACAAGGTGCTTCGTCCTTAGTGATTTTTGCACGTGATAGTGTAGACCGCTCATTAGAAGGAACTTCATTGACCGTTTTTAACGTTGTAAATACCTTACTTACAATAGTTCCCTTATTGATTATTTCTTGGGTACTTATTTTATTGGCAAAACAAACTTATAAAAAAGCTTTAGGTTCAAATATCGTTTTAGCTATTACTTTCCTTGGAATTTGGGGAATTGCAATCTGGATGTTATTAAATGAATTCAGTAAATCTGCTTCAGAAATTGATCCAAGTTGGTTCTCAATCTTGAACTCATTCTTCATCATTGCATTCGCTTCTACGATTTCTAAAATTTGGGACAGTAAATTCAATCCACCCGCTGCTGTAAAGTACGGTTTGGGATTAATTATTATGGCAATCGGTTTTGGATTATTGGCTTACGGTTCTTACGGAATTACAACAGGAGTTAAAGTATCAATGATTTGGCTAGTGTTGGCTTACTTATTCCACACGTTAGGAGAATTATTCCTTTCGCCTGTTGGTTTATCTTATGTGTCTAAATTGGTTCCTGCACGAATGATTGCTTTTATGTTTGGAATGTGGTACTTGGCAATTGCAATTGGAAACAAATTAGCAGCTGTTTTAGGTGGCGAAATTGACAACATTACAAAAGCCTACTCATTGTCAACATTCTTCTTAATCTTTGCAATTGTACCAACGGTAGCAGGATTATTAGTAATAGCTTTGAATCCTGTATTGAAAAAATTAATGCACGGTGTACGATAGTTAAAAAGGTTAAAGTTAGCGTTAGGTTGATTTGACTTCAATCATTTGGTACTGTTTTTGAAAATAATGTAAAAAATAAAATTATGAAAAAGTATTTATTAGTTTTTGTATTAGCTATTGGAAGTTTCGCTGCTACTGCACAAGAAATAAAATGGATGACTTTCAACGAAGCTATTGCCGCTCAAAAGAAAAATCCAAAGCCTATTTTTATGGATGTTTACACGGATTGGTGTGGACCCTGTAAGATGTTAGACAAAAACACTTTTCACGATCCAAAAATCGTAGAATTAGTAAACAAGAACTATTATGCTGTAAAGTTTAATGGCGAAGGAACAGATGTAATCAATTACAAGGGAACTACCTTTAAAAACGCAAATCACAATCCGAACTCTAAAGGCAGAAACTCAATCCATGATTTCACTACTTATTTGCAATTGAGAGGTTATCCTTCCATGTATATTTTTGATGCAAAAGGTGACGTTAAAAGTCCAATAGTCGGTTATTACACAGCAGAACAATTACTGCCAATGTTGTAGTATTTATTTCTCAATTTTATAGAATCCCTTTTCTGCAACTGCATGGAAAGGGATTTTTTGTTGTTCACAAGTCGTTCTAATTCGATCTACTACATTTTTATAATTTGACGCATCAGCAATAACGATTTCAGGTTTGTAATGACGCAATAGTCGATCGAAATTAATCTTAGGTGATTGCGTAATCAGTATAATATTTGGTTTCAAATCGGCAACAAAAACAGCACTACTATCCAAAATCAAAATTTTCTTTTGGTTATAAAACATCAAGTTAGGAATTTGTTTTCTACTACTTACTGTGGTTCCGTTTGCCACATTGTAGGACTGAACGTTTCTATTTAACAATGTATCTTCACGCGAAAAAACAGCAATGTGTTTTCCTTTTCGTTCCAAGACAAGGGAACTATTTCGTTCCTGCAAAACCAAAAATTCGGTTTTGTTTTTAGATTTAAAATCAAATGAAAAATAACTGAATTGGAAAAATAGTATCGAACATAAAAGTATTGAAATCGTTCTGAAATTTCGATTGATAAAGAACCAACCCAATGCAAAAACAGCAAAATACAAGGTTGCCATCATCCAAAAATTAAAAGAAATATCTCTGAAAATAAAGGATTCGTAAGAAGCTACTTGTTCAACGATAAAATTTAAGAACCAAATCAATTTTTCTAAAATCTTCGCTACAAATTCGGGAATCGGCGTCCAAAATGCGATTAAAACCAATAACAATCCAACACCCATAATTAAGGTCAAAAGGAACATAATTAGCAAATTAGTAACGAAAAATAAGCCCGGAAATTGATGAAAATAATACAAACTCAACGGCATTGTTCCTAATTGAGCGGTTAGCGTAATTGTAAAAACTTGCCACAAATGATTCCCCACTTTATTTTTCGGATTCCAAAATTTAACTAATTCTGGTTGCAACCAAAGAATAAAAAACAAAGCTAAGTAACTCAGCTGAAACCCAACGTCAAAAAGAAAAGACGGCTCAAAAAGCAAGATCAAAAATATGGAACAGTAAAAGGTGTAAAATACGTACGTTTTTCGCTTCATGTACATTCCAACTGCTACAAATGAAAACATGGTAACTGAACGAACAACAGAAGGTGAAAATCCAGCAACCAAAGCAAAACACCATAACACAAAAATAATTGCAATGACTTTAAAAATACGATATCGGTTCGTATTCGGTAGAAAACCCAAGAAATAATTCAGAAAAAGCAATACAAAACCCACGTGCAATCCTGATACAGAAAGTATGTGAATCGCTCCTGCATATTGATAATTTTGCAGAACGCTGGGATCTAAATCTTGTCTTTGTCCGAGAATTAAAGCATGAACCACACTCAATTCCTTATCGTTAAACGAACTGTTTTTTAAGTTTTCAATTACGCGATTTCTAAAAACAGCGCTGTAATAATAGAGGTTCTTTTTATGCGTTGAAAAAAGAGCAACAGAAGTATCATCTGCATAAATTTGACCAAAAATCGATTTATTTTTTAAGAATGCACCGTAGTCAAACTGATCTGGATTAAGTGGCTTTTGAAGTGGAAGAATTTTGGAGTGTACCGCTAATTTCATTCCAACCTTCATATCTGAAGACGTTTTATCTTTTCGAAAGTTGACTAGAATTTTTCCCGAGGAAGATTTGTTGTTTAGCTGATATACCTCAGCAACAAAACGATTGTTTTTTAAAGTAGGTTTCCAGCGTTCTATAAGAACGACCTTTAAAGTAGAAACAGTGTCAAAAGCATTTGCATTGTGCGAATAATGGGTAGAATCATTGGTGTCCTGATGAGCAATGGCAGTAAAATTGCCTAATGCAAACGAAACTAAAAAACAAATTCCCGTAAAGAGTTTTAAGAAACTAGAATTTTTACTTTTGTAATTTAGCAGAAATAGAATAATAAAAATAGAGAATGAAGCTACAAGTAAAAGCAAACCGCTATTAAATGCTAGATTTAAATACCGATTGAAGATAATACCAAAAACAAAAAATAAAGTTATTTGCGTTAACGGATATTGAAGCACTTTCATTATCCGAAATTAGTGAAATATATTATAGGTTTGACAAAACCCGATTTACTTGTGCAAAAGCTTTTTTGTAGTAACTTTCTTTAGTTGAAGATATTATAACGCCTTTTGAAGTCGACGAATGTATGAATTTAATTTCATCGCCAATAATATCAACTACCATTCCCACATGATTAATCACCCTTTTACCGTTGGTTTTGAAAAATATTAAATCACCTTTCTTAACACTTGACGAATCCACTTTTTCACCCACAGTTGCCATATCTCTTGAAGAACGAGGAATTGATATGTCAAATAAATTATAAACTGCTGTAACCATTCCTGAACAATCCATGCCATCTGGCGAAGTTCCTCCACCACGGTACCGAACGCCCAAAAATTCCATAGCATTATTAATCATTTGCTTTGCAACGTAGTTTTCAGGTTTAGAAATAATAATATCTTCGTCTTCCACATCAGAAATTACTGCTTTTAAATTTGCATTAGCGACTGCAGAATTCGACTTTGCATTCTTTGCATCTGCTTTTTTACTACTTTTTTTGGAAGGCTTTTCGACATTCATAGCTACATCATTTTTAGAATCTGATGCAGGTTTTTGATAAATTCCCTTTTTTACGGCTTCTTTTTTAGAAGTAACAATTTGGCTGTGGCCAAAAGCAAACGTAAATAACAATATGAAAGTGAAAGAAAGATTTTTTGTAATGGACATATTTATTTTTATTTTTCAAGAGATTTAAACTAAACCCCTTTTAGATTTATGGATAAAAATGATTTTTATATTGTAATAAATTACATTTAAAACGTAATACAAAAAACAATTATTGTGCCAAGAACAAACTTAATCAAAAAAAACAGAACTTAAACCACAAGCGATTGATTTTTAACTAAATAAATTTTATTGAATAGCATTTACAATAAGTTTTGCGGTTTTATCACTCGCTCCTTCTCCTCCTAAATGTTGCTCCAGCTGGTTATAATCCTCAAAAATACGCATTCGATTGGTAGTATCTAAAATTTTTGAAAGCTCTACTTTTAAATTTTTAGTATTGAAATCTTCTTGAATCAATTCCTTAACCACTTCCCGATCCATAATTAAATTGACTAGCGAAATGTACTTTAACGTAATCACGCGTTTTGCAATTTGATACGAAACCCAACTTCCTTTATAACAAACCACTTCCGGAACTTTAAACAAAGCCGTCTCTAATGTGGCCGTTCCCGAAGTAACCAGTGCTGCATGAGAAATGGACAACAAATCGTATGTTTTATTCGAAATAAAATGCACGTTTTCATTTTTTAAGAACGTTTGATAGAACGAAAATTCTTGACTTGGAGCTCCAGCAATTACAAATTGATATTCTTTGAAATTTTCTACGACACTTAGCATCACAGAAAGCATCTTGGTAATTTCCTGTTTTCTACTTCCAGGAAGCAAGGCAATTATTGGTTTCTCGTCTAAATTATTCTCTTTTCTAAAATGCACTTCAGTGGTAACTTCTCGGTTTTTAATCGCGTCGATCAGCGGATGACCTACAAAGTGAACCGGGAATTTATGTTTCTTTTCATAAAAATCTTTCTCGAAAGGCAGAATAATATACAATTCATCAAAATCACGTTTTATAGCGGCAATTCGGTTTTCCTTCCAAGCCCAGATTTGAGGAGAAATGTAGTAATGTGTTTTGATTCCGCGTTTTTTTGCCCATTTTGCAATTCGCATATTAAAACCAGGGTAATCGATAAAAATAATAACGTCTGGATTAAAATGTAGAATATCTTCTTTACACATTTTAATATTTCCAAAAATCGTCTTTAGATTCATTATCACTTCTGAAAAACCCATAAAAGCCAATTCTCGGTAATGTTTCACTAGAGTTCCACCCGCTTTCTCCATTAAGTCGCCTCCCCAAAAACGGATTTCAGCGTGAGCGTCTTCCTTGTAAATAGACTTCATTAAATTTGATCCATGCAAATCTCCCGAAGCTTCTCCTGCAATGATATAATACTTCATAATCGTTTGTTGCCTCTTAATAAATTTATGCAAATATAGTCACAACTGCTAATAAAATGGTAGCGAAAACAACTCCTCGCGCCATCAGTTCCTTATTTATTTTCAACAAATAGAAGAAGACAAATAAGTTCAAAACCGTACCTAATGCGATCAACTTACCCAACTTTCCCTCTGTTTTCAAAGTCGAAAGTCCATTAACAAATTCATAATCAGTAAATAAAGCGATAAAAAGATATACGCCTATAAATGCTGTAATAAGTCCAATCAGCAAACCGTAAAGCAAATCAATCTTTTTCATTCAAGTTCCATGTATTTAATTGTTGCATCGCATAATGAGCGGTCATGTCAAATTGAACGGGAACAATAGAAATAAAACCATTCTCTAAAGCCCACTCATCAGTATCGTTTCCTTTATCGTGGTTGACAAACTCGCCAGTTAGCCAATAATAATCGCGGCCTTGAGGTGTTTGTCTTTTATCAAACTTCTCTTGCCAGACTGCTTTCGCCTGACGGCAAATTTTAATTCCTTTAATCTGATTTTCTTCGAGCTTCGGAATATTGACATTCAAAACTACACCTTCGGGCAATCCTTTATCAAGTACTTCAAGCGCGATTTTTTTAATAAACGTTTTACATTGACTGAAATCAGCATTCCAATCGTAATCCAGTAATGAAAACCCAATAGCGGGAATTCCTTCAATACCAGCTTCAACGGCAGCACTCATCGTTCCTGAATAAATGACATTTATGGACGAATTAGAACCGTGGTTGATTCCAGAAACGCATAAGTCAGGTTTTCGTTTTAAAATTTCTGTTACCGCTAATTTTACACAATCAACCGGCGTTCCGGAACAACTCAGTTCTTTGAAATCCGAATTTTTATCAGAGATTTCATTTAAATACAACGTGTTATTGATGGTGATGGAGTGTCCGGTAGCACTTTGAGGTTTGTCTGGAGCAACAACAATAATGTCGCCTATTTCCTTCATTACTGCAATTAAAGCTCGAATACCAGGTGCCGTAATTCCATCGTCATTGGTAATTAAAATTAGTGGTTTTTTTTTCATATCTTGTGTTTGTAATTTCAATAAAGCATTGAATCACCTCTTATTTATGGTCAAAAATATTTTAATGCTAAAATAAACATTTTTCACGTTAACTTAGTATTTTAGCACCTTTAACAAAAAATTATCGCTAGTGCTACTACTTGGCACGGTTTTTAACTTAATTTAGTTGAAAAATTTAGATTGTTGAAATCGATGAATATCATATTAAATTTTATGAAAAAGAATATAAAAATTATTGCCTTTGTTGCCATTCTTTCGGCAGCATTATTTAGCTTTCTACCTAACAAGGTCAAGGAAAGCGATCCTGAAAAAGACAAAGCCTTATTACAGTTAATCACATTTGTAATTGAAAAAGGACATTACGACCCTAAAGCCATTGATGATAATTTTTCAAAGTCATTATATAAAAGTTACATCGAAGGATTAGATCCTTCAAAAAGATTGTTTCTACAAGGTGACATCGATGAGTTTTCAAAATACGAGACCTTATTAGATGATCAGATTCTTGGTAAAGATTTGTCTTTTTTCGACTTGACTTACAATCGATTGATGTTGCGAACAAAAGAAAGCAAATCGTACTATAAAGACGCACTTGCAAAACCTTTTGATTACACTCAAAATGAAGAGTTAGACACCGATTACGAAAAATCACCGTACACAAAATCTACTGAGGAATTGAAAGACCGTTGGAGAAAACAAATCAAATTGTCTACATTAGCTTCATTGACTGACAAGTTAGATTTTGAGAAAAAGAAAGATTCATTATCAAAAACAGATCAAAAGAAACTAAAAAAGGAAGATCTTGAACCTAAATCTTTCAAAAAGCTTGAAGAAGAAACAAGAGAAAATTCACTAAAATCCTTAAATGAAGTGTACGATTTCATGAGTGATTTAACTCGTGAAGATTATTTCGGGATTTATTTGAACAGTATTGCTGAAAATTTTGATCCACATACCTCTTATTTGGCACCAGAAGACAAAGAGAAATTTGACGTCAGTATGAGTGGAAAATTCTTCGGAATTGGAGCGCGATTGCAAAAAAAGAACGATTATACAGAAATTACAGATTTAATTTCAGGCGGTCCAGCTTGGAGAGGAAAACAACTTGAAGCCGGTGATGTAGTTATGAAAGTTGCTCAAGGAAAAGAAGAACCCGTTGATATTGTAGGAATGCGATTAGACGACGTAGTTAAAAAAATCAAAGGTCCAAAAGACACTGAAGTTCGATTGACCGTAAAGAAAACAGATGGAAGTATTAAAGTTATTTCTATTATCAGAGACGAAGTTGAAATTGAAGAAACGTATGCAAAATCAAGTATTGTCGAGAAAAACGGCATTAAATATGGCGTGATTTATTTACCGAAATTTTATATTAATTTTGAAAACAGAGACGATCGTGACGCTGCAAAGGATGTCAAATTAGAAATTGAACGCTTGAAAAAAGAAGGCATTCAAGGAATCGTAATGGACCTGAGAGATAACGGTGGAGGTTCGCTTTCAACTGTTGTTGACATTGCAGGAATGTTCATTAAAGATGGTCCAGTAGTTCAAGTAAAAGCAGTAAATCAAGAGAGAGAAGTCCTTTCTGACATGGATAAATCGATACAATGGGACGGACCTTTAGTAGTGATGATTAATAACTTCTCTGCTTCTGCATCCGAGATATTAGCCGCTGCAATTCAAGATTACAAACGCGGAATAATTGTAGGAAGTAAACACTCTTTTGGAAAAGGAACGGTTCAAAATGTATACGAATTAAATCGTTACATCAGAAACAGCGATTTTGGAGATTTGGGTGCTTTGAAAACAACCACTCAAAAATTCTATAGAATTAATGGTGGCTCAACTCAATTAAAAGGAGTAGCAAGCGATATTCATTTGCCAGACCGTTTTTCTTATGTTGAAATTGGAGAAAGTGATATGGAAAATGCAATGCCATGGGACAAAATTGAGGCTGCAACTTATCAGACGTGGGCTATTCCAAATTACGACAATGTAATTGCAAAAAGTCGTGCTCGTTTGAAAGAAAGTGCCCAGTTCGCTTTGATTGATGACAATGCAAAATGGTTGAGCAAACGACGTGATGAACATGTGTACAGTTTGAATTTGAAAAAATTTGAAGCAGAACAAAAAGCGATTGAATTAGATATTAAAAAATATAAACCAATTACTACCTATAAAAGTAATTTAGAATTCCAATCTTTGCCGTACGAAACAGCAATTATGCAGAAAGACACTTTACTGAAAGAGAAAAGAGTCCGTTGGCATGAAAGTTTATCTAAAGACGCATATGTTGAAGAAGCTTTAAACATCTTAGACGACATGCAGCCAAATGGCGGAAAAAAAATGGCTGTTCCTGCATCGAAAACAAAAAAAGGTAAAATTGTAGGTTCTCTATAAAAAAGAATGGATAATACGACTAAGTCATTAACTGGAATCGCGCTCCAAAAATTCAAAAAGAATTTTTGGGGCGTTTTCAGTTTCTGGTTTATTGTACTTTTAATTTTTATCTCACTTTTCGCATACGTATTAACACCGGATCATTCGGAGAATGCAAATCAAATGCATCTTTCTATTCACTCAAAATCACCGGGTTTTGAAGTTGAAATGTTAGCTATTCCGTTGAATGCAAATGAGGAAGTAAAATTAAGCTATTACTTCTTCGGCTTCCCCAATAACACAACTGAAATTCCGATTACCAATTACCAGATTAAAAACCAGAAGCTAACGTACACCGAATATTCAGACAATCGTTCTTTGGCACAAACAAAAGAACTTGGACTCGACAAATTTTCAGGTTATACGTCGATGAACGAAGTAGTGAAAAAAAACATCGAGAAACAAAAATTCTATTTGGGAACAGATAAATATGGTCGTGATTTACTAAGTCGGATGATCATTGGCTCTAGAATTTCATTATCCATTGGTTTCATCGCCGTATTTATTTCCTTAATTGTCGGTATTTTCTTTGGTGCTTTAGGCGGTTATTTCGGCGGAAAAACGGATGCTTTCGTAATGTGGTTGGTCAATATTATATGGTCCATTCCTACTCTATTATTAGTAATTGCAATCACGTTAACTTTAGGCAAAGGTTTTTGGCAAGTTTTTGTCGCCGTTGGATTAACCATGTGGGTTGAAGTCGCGCGAGTTGTTCGTGGTCAGGTCATCAGCTTGAAAGAAATGCAATACATCACGGCTGCAAAAGCATTGGGTTTTGGACATTTTAGAATTATTTTTAATCACATTTTACCCAACATCATGGCTCCTGTGATTGTCATTTCTGCGGCAAATTTCGCTTCTGCCATTTTAGTGGAAAGTGGTTTAAGCTTTTTAGGATTGGGAGCTCAACCGCCAATTCCAAGTTGGGGTGGAATGATTAAAGACCATTACAGCTACATTATTTTAGGAAAACCCTATCTCGCCGTTGTTCCTGGACTTGCAATTATGTTTTTAACTCTGGCGTTTATGATGGTTGGTAACGCACTTCGCGACGCACTTGACGTCAAATCCTAAGAGTGATTCTGCACTTTTTTATTCAATTATGAACTAATGACCTGTTTTTCATAAATAAGTTTTATCTTTATTTGCTCAAAAACATACGAATGCAAAAAGAATTTCACGAACGATATGAGTATGCTCGAAATCGGATTAAAGAGAAAAAGTTTCTGTATTACCACTTTATTTTTTTTATAATTGGTAGTTTATTCATGTTTGTTGCTAATGAGTTACTCGAATATGGATTGCCGACTTTGTGGTACAAATGGGCAATTGTAATTTGGTTTTTCATATTCACTTTACATTTTATCCGTGTATACATCACCAAGCGATTTATGAATAAGGCTTGGGAACAACAGCAAATTGAACACCTTATTGCGAAACAAGACAAGAAAATTGAGCAACTCAATTCAAAATTAGATTCAGAAAACCAAAATAAATTTTCATGATTACATTAATTGCTGCAGCAGCTGAAAACAATGCTTTAGGAAAAAACAATGAAATGATTTGGCATTTGCCGGACGATTTCAAACGATTCAAACAATTGACTTCGGGACATGATATTATTCTTGGACGAAAAACATACGAAAGTTTAGACGGTCCTTTGCCTAATCGGAAGCACATTATTATAACGCGTCAAGAAAACTATGCGGAACAAGTAGATGCAGAATGTTGTATTGTAGTCGATAGTATGGAAGAAGCAATTGCGAAAACGAACCCAAATGAAGAAAATTTCGTGATTGGTGGTGGCGAAATATACAAACTTGCTTTACCGCTTGCTGATAAAATAGAGTTAACTCGTGTTCACGGCACTTTTGAAGCAGATGCTTATTTTCCTGAAATCGATATGGAAAATTGGAATTTAGCCAAAGAAGTGTATCATGCAACGGATGAAAGACACAAAGTCGATTTCACTTATCAAACGTTCGAACGAAAATAAATTAGTTTTCATTTCACAATTGTCCAATTCTATAATTAATGAATTAGACGTACATTTGCACAAATTTCTTACAATGTCAAAAAACATCACGCCTTACAAGGATTCTGAATTAGGAAAAAAAGAGCAAGTTGCTCAAATGTTTGATACTATTTCAGGTAATTACGACGGTTTAAATCGAGTAATCTCTTTTGGAATTGACGTGAAATGGCGCAAAAAAGTATTGAAATTGGTTTCCGATAAAAATCCTCAAACCATTTTAGATATTGCTACGGGAACAGGCGATTTAGCACTTTTGATGACCCAAACCAATGCGACAAAAATCATTGGTTTAGATATTTCTGCTGGAATGCTTGACGTAGGAAGAAAAAAAATTACAGAGAAAAAGCTGGATGGTAAAATAGAAATGGTACTTGCTGATTCTGAAAACATTCCTTACGAAGACGCCACTTTTGATGCAATCACTGTTGCTTTTGGAGTTCGAAACTTTGAAACTCTAGAGAAAGGTTTGGCTGAAATCTTACGCGTTCTTAAACCGGGCGGTATTTTCGTAATCTTAGAAACTTCTGTACCTGAAAAATTCCCGTTCAAACAAGGTTATAAATTCTACAGTAAAAACATTCTTCCGTTAATTGGAAAAATATTTTCGAAAGACGATTCTGCCTATCAATATTTATCAGATTCTGCTTCCGTTTTTCCTTATGGTGAAGCGTTGAACAATATTTTACGAAAAATTGGGTTTATAGATGTGAAAGCTTTACCACAAACTTTTGGTGTAGCCACTATTTATTCAGCGTCTAAAAAATAATTACTTTCGTTTTTTATTTATGAAAAAACTCATTTTACTTTTACTTTTAATCGGCTCTTTTCAAGCTCAAGCACAATTATTTGGACGCGATCCTATTGTTAATCTTGAAAATTGGGACAAACAGCGGGTGTATTGGGGTTATTTTTTAGGAATGGGTTATTACGACTTCAAATTTGAATACAAAGATCCGGGACAAGATATATTAGTGGACAACGGAATTGGATTTAATGTAGGTTTAATTGGAAATTTACGACTGACGGAACATTTAGATTTGCGTTTTGAACCGGGATTGACTTTTAACCAAAGAAATTTAACTTTCCCAGGTTTTGATAATGAATACGATGCTTTACGGGAAGTAAAATCTACGTATCTGCATTTTCCTTTATTGCTGAAATTTAGTTCTACGCGAACGGGAAATATTCGACCATTTATTATTGGTGGTGTTTCAACGGCTTTAAATTTGTCCAGTAATGTCAACAATAAACAAGACAATTCTAACAATGTGTTTAGAATGGCAAAGTGGACTAATTTCTACGAAGTAGGTTTAGGAATCGATTTGTATTTAGAATATTTCAAATTCACGCCTTCACTTCGCGGTGTTTTTAGCACAACAGATGAATTGATTAAAGACAACGATCCAAATAGTCCTTGGACCGGCAACGTAGCTTCGATGAAAACACGAGGTATCTTTTTAAACTTTACGTTTCAATAAATTTATATTTTCCGGCGAAATTCACTCAAAATTAGTGCAGTCGCAGTGGCTACATTTAAGCTTTCCGTTTTTTGCAAATCTCCAAAACGAGGAATCGCAATTTTACTTTTAATCGCGTTTTCAATCGCTACAGAAATTCCGTTAGCTTCATTTCCCATCACAACAATTCCTTCTTGTGGCAAATCCATTTTATAAATATTTTCGCCGTCCATGAATGTTCCAAAAACGGGTAAATTTGTCTTTTGAAGTATGGGCAATAAATCCGAATATACACAATTTACCCGAGCGATGGAACCCATCGTTGCTTGAATCACTTTGGGATTGTAAATATCTACGGTATCTGGCGAACAAATAATTTGGCTGATGCCAAACCAATCGCAAATTCGCAAAATCGTTCCTAAATTTCCTGGATCGCGAACACTGTCTAAAGCGACAATCAAGCCTCGCTCTTCAAAAGTTTTTGCCGGCGGAATTTTAAAAACTCCCAAACAGTTATTTGGAACAGTCAATGCGCTCATTTTTTTAAGCTCATCATCGGAAATCAACGAAATTTTATCATCAGAATACCCACTAAACATTGGCGTTGTTTCGTAAATATGTTCCAATTCAAAACGTGCATCAAGGAGTTCTTGAATCACTTTTACACCTTCTGCAATAAAGAGTTGATTCGATTGTCGAAACTTTTTTTGATGTAAACTACTGATTAACTTTATTTGGTTTTTAGTAACCATAGAAATAATGTACTTTTGATTAAATTTTCGGCCCATTTGAAAACAACTACTGCAAAAATATCATTATTTATTCTAATAGGAATATTTATTTCGGCTTGTGATGCTGTGAAACGTGTTCCTGATGGTAAATTTCTCCTGACTAAAAACACAATCACCGTTGACGGAGAGAAAGAAAAAAAGGACGAAATTCACGAATTGCTTTATCAGCAACCCAATGGCCGACTTTTAGGCATTCCGCTTGCTTTGCATATTTATAATTTGGCTAAGCCAAATCACGATTCGGTATACAAAGCAAATCTACTGGCAAATCCGAAAAAACTAGAGCGACAAGTCCGTTTTTTTTCAGCAAAGCAAGTCCAACGAAAAGGGAAATCATTTCTGTATTCAGGCATTCATAATTTTCTTGAAAAAACAGGTGAAGCTCCCGTCATTGTTCAAAATCCAAGAAATATCAAATCTACGTTGCGTTTAAAATCACACTTTTTCAATAAAGGATATTTTGATACTAAGACCAGCTTTACGATTGATACGCTAAAAAATAAAAGAGCTCAAGTAAATTATGTCGTGACAAAAGGAAAAATGTCCCGAATTGATTCTTTATATAAAGCAATCGCATCTGAAGAAGTGGATTCTCTTTATGAAGCACATAAGAATGTTTCGTTTTTGAAAGTGGGTGACCAATTCAAATCTGATAATTTCGAATTAGAACGCGAACGTTTGACTGCGTTATTTCGAAACAACGGTGTGTTTTTCATTCAACAAAGTGACTTGAATTACACCATTGACACTGTCGATACCAATCAAAAAACGAATGTTGAACTTGTGATTAAAGACGAAGTGTTGCGTGAAGGCGATTCAACATTTACCAGAAAATTTAAAATTTATAAAATCAGCGAGGTAAATATTTATACTGATTATCCGGAAAAAAACACGATAAAGGAACCACAAGATTCTGTGACGTACAATAATTTTAATTTGTACAGTTACAAGAAAATAAAATACAAACCAAAAGCAATAACTAATGCCGTTTTCATCACACCTGGCTACAAGTATGCTGACTTTGTAAATAATTTAACGAGACGTTCGTTGAGCAATTTAAAAGTATTTAACGCACCATCTATTCAGTATAAAATTGATGAAAGAGATAGTTTGCAGCATTCCTTGATTGCAAATATTTATTTATCACCTCGAGATAAATACAGTTTTGGATATTCGCTGGATTTTACGCATTCCAATATTCAGGATTTTGGAATTGAAGCTTCCACGTCGTTTACCATTCGAAACATCTTTAACGGTGCTGAAACATTTGACATTGCTTTACGGGGAAATATTGGTTCAAGCCGGGATTTTGCCAATCCAGATAATTCCTTTTTTAACGTCTCTGAATACGGTATCGATACGAGACTGAATTTTCCGCGTATTTTAATGCCGTTTAATACCGATAAAATTATCCCAAAACGAATGATTCCTTCCACTAATTTAAGTTTGGGTTTCGCAAAACAGCAAAATATTGGTTTGGACAAAGAAAATTTCACGGGAGCGTTAACTTACATTTGGAATCCAAAACGTTTTAATAACGTACGCTTTGATTTATTCAATGCACAATATGTCAATAATATCAATGTGGGTAATTATTTCAATGTGTACTCTACTTCTTTTAACGCCTTAAATAATTTAGCTCAAGACTTAAATTATATTCCACAAGATGAAAACTTACAAATTCCGGATGGAGCGAATGCTTTTATTACCGATGTTTTAAATAATCAGACCTCTTTAACACCTGCTGATCCGGGCTATAAAGATGTACGAAGCATCAACGAACGCCGAAACAGATTGAGCGAAAACAACTTAATTATCGCATCGAGCTACACGTTTTCTAAGACAACACAAAACGGATTGACTGATAATAATTTTTATTCGTTTAAAACGAAATTGGAGTCGGCAGGAAATACGCTTTCCTTATTCGCCAGTGCGTTTAAAACGATTGACGCTCAGACTTCTAAAAAAACGATATTTGACGTTCAATATTCACAATATATTAAAGGAGAATTTGAATACATCAAACATTGGAACATTTCTAGAGACCAAGTTTTAGCCGTTCGTGGATTTTTTGGACTTGCTGTTCCTTACGGAAATTCGACTAATATTCCTTTTTCTAGAAGTTATTTTGCTGGAGGCTCTAACGACATTCGTGCTTGGCAACCTTATAGTTTAGGACCAGGAAGTTCGGGTGCGATCAATGATTTTAACGAGGCAAATATGAAACTTACCGCTAGTGCTGAACTTCGTTTTAAGTTGGTTAATAATTTTAAAGGTGCGGTTTTCATTGATGCTGGAAACATTTGGAACGTCCTAGACGACACTACAGATGAATCGGCGATTTTTAATGATTTCAAATCTTTTGAAGAGATCGCGGTAGGATCTGGATTTGGTATTCGATATGATTTTAGTTTTTTTGTCGTTCGTCTCGATTTAGGATTTAAAACCTATAATCCATCGGATGAAATAGGGAAAAGATGGTTTAGGGATTATAACTTTTCCAACTCGGTTTTAAATATTGGTATTAATTACCCTTTCTAACCTAGAATTATTATTTTTGTAAATTAAATTTAAACTTTTATAAAATGGCTCATACTATTAAACCTGGAGTTGCAACTGGTGATGAAGTGCAAGAAATTTTCAGATATGCGAAGGAAAAAGGATTTGCATTACCTGCTGTAAACGTTACTGGCTCAAGTACTGTGAATTGTGTGATGGAAACGGCAGCAAAATTAAATGCTCCAGTAATCATTCAGTTTTCTAATGGTGGAGCACAATTTAATGCTGGAAAAGGAATGTCAAATGCAGAAGAGCAATCGGCTATTTTAGGCGGAATTGCTGGTGCTTTACACATTCATACTTTGGCAGAAGCTTACGGTGCAACTGTTATTTTGCATACCGATCATTGCGCGAAAAAATTATTACCTTGGATTGACGGGTTGTTAGATGCTTCTGAAAAACATTTTGCTAAAACGGGAAAACCGCTTTACAGTTCCCACATGATTGATCTTTCAGAAGAACCAATTGAAGAAAATATTGAGCTTTGCAAAAAATATTTAGCAAGAATGTCAAAAATGGGCATGACGTTAGAAATTGAACTTGGAATTACAGGCGGTGAAGAAGACGGTGTAGATAATTCTGATGTTGACAGTTCAAAATTATACACACAACCGGACGAAGTTGCTTATGCTTACGAAGAGCTGATGAAAATCAGTCCACGTTTTACAATTGCAGCTGCTTTTGGAAACGTTCACGGAGTTTACAAACCAGGAAACGTAAAATTAACTCCGGTTATTTTGAAAAATTCTCAGGAATACGTTCAGAAGAAATTTGGAACAATTGACAATCCTATTGATTTTGTTTTCCATGGTGGTTCTGGTTCTACGGTGGAAGAAATCAGAGAAGCAATTGGTTACGGAGTGATCAAAATGAATATTGACACAGACATGCAATTTGCCTACACAGAAGGTGTTCGTGACTATATGGTTTCAAAAATTGATTATTTAAAAACACAAATCGGAAGTCCTGATGGAGCCGATTCTCCAAATAAAAAATATTACGATCCAAGAAAATGGGTTCGTGAAGGTGAAGTAACATTCAATACACGTTTAGAGCAGGCTTTCGCCGATTTGAATAACGTAAACACATTGTAAGAATTGTTTAAAGTTTAAAGTTTAAAGTTATTGCGGTAACCTTAAACTTTAAACCTTAAACCAAAATAACAAAGAAACATGGCTTGGTTTAAAAGAACAGAAAAAGGAATTACCACCGCGACAGAAGATAAAAAAGACGTTCCAAAAGGATTGTGGTATAAATCGCCAACGGGTAAAGTGGTAGATGCAGATGAGTTAGAACGAAATTTGTATGTAAGCCCAGAAGATGATTTTCACGTACGGATTGGAAGTAAAGAGTACTTTGAAATATTATTTGACGACAATAAATTTAAAGAGCTTGACGCAAAATTAACTTCGAAAGATCCGTTGAATTTTGTGGACACTAAGAAATATTCAGACCGTTTAAAAGAAGCTCAAGATAAGACTAAGCTTACCGATGCTGTTCGAACCGGCGTTGGAAAATCAAAAGGCAAAGATTTAGTAGTTTGCTGTATGGATTTTGCTTTTATTGGTGGTTCAATGGGTGCTGTTGTAGGAGAAAAAATTGCTAGAGGTATTGATTATTCAATCAAGAATAACATTCCGTTTGTGATGATTTCAAAATCTGGTGGTGCTCGAATGATGGAAGCGGCTTATTCATTGATGCAATTAGCAAAAACGTCTGCAAAATTAGCTCAATTAGCTGATGCTAAAATTCCTTACATCTCCTTATGTACGGATCCTACAACTGGAGGAACAACTGCGTCTTACGCCATGCTTGGTGATATTAATATTTCTGAACCAGGTGCTTTGATTGGTTTTGCTGGTCCACGAGTGGTTAAAGATACTACCGGAAAAGATTTACCGGAAGGCTTTCAAACTTCTGAATTCTTATTGGAACATGGATTTCTAGATTTCATTACCCATAGAAAAGAGTTGAAAAACAAAATAAACTTATACCTCGATTTGATTTTAAATCAAGAAGTGAGATAAAGAGAATCCTGATGAAAGTCAGGATTTTTTTTTGACGTTTATATTTTGAAAATATAGTTTCTTATAACTGAAAATTTGGGTAAATTACCAAAATCGACTTTTTGCCTTCCTAAAAAGTATACTTTTTGGTCACGCGACAGCTCGGGAAACAAAAAAGCATACTTTTTTCCTTACCGAGCTGCCGCGCCTTTAAGAAAGTTAACTTTTTTGCTTCAAAAGCCGTCGCGTGACCCAATGTTGACACTTTTTTCCTTCCCGAGCGTTCGCGGAGGTAAAAAAGTACACTTTTCATCCTCAAAAGTTGTCGCGTGGCAAAAATGTATTCTTTTCTGAATTGCAAATTTTAAATACTACGTAAAAATGCAAGCGTAAAACAAACTAAAGGTAGTATCGAACCATTTATAGCCTCGATAGGAGTGAAAATCCTCCCGTTTTTCTCGGGAGATTGTAACGGATAGCGGGAAAACGGGTTGCTGAAAAAGCCCATCCCGACGCTTCGGGAATTCGCTCTAAATTACCATAACTTTAATAAAAACTATTTTCCTATTCTGTTGAATTTAAGTTAGAGTTGCATTACTTTTGCACCCTTAAAACTACAACACAATGAGCACAACTAAAACTATCAAATCGGCCTTGATATCGGTATTTTCGAAAGAAGGTTTGGAACCAATTGTTCGGAAACTACACGAACAAAACGTTACTTTTTACTCTACCGGAGGAACGGAAGACTTTATTAAAAACTTAGGGATTCCGGTGGTTGCCGTGGAAGATGTAACGAGTTATCCTTCGATTTTAGGGGGAAGAGTGAAGACCTTGCACCCGAAAATTTTTGGTGGGATTTTAAACCGTCAAGACCACGAAGGCGACATTCAACAAATGCAAGAATTTGACATTCCACAAATTGATTTGGTCATTGTGGACTTGTATCCTTTTGAAAAAACGGTAACTTCGGGTGCTGATGAATCGGATATTATTGAGAAAATTGACATCGGTGGAATTTCATTGATTCGGGCTGCTGCCAAAAATTTTAAAGATACGGTTATCGTTGCTTCGGTGGATGAATATTCGACATTGTTGGAAATGATTACCGAGCAAAATGGTGCTACCACTTTAGAAAACAGAAAATTATTGGCTACGAAAGCCTTCCATACTTCTTCTCATTACGATACGGCAATTTTTAATTATTTCAATAAAGAGGAAACTTTTTATAAAGAAAGTATCGCAAACGGACAGACGTTGCGTTACGGAGAAAATCCACATCAAAAAGGATTTTTCTTTGGAGAATTTGATGCAATGTTCAAAAAACTTCACGGAAAAGAATTGTCTTATAATAATTTATTAGACGTAGATGCTGCGGTAAACTTGATTAACGAATTTAAAAATGACGGACCTACGTTTGCCATTTTAAAACACAATAATGCTTGTGGTTTAGCAAGTCGACCAACAATTAGTGAAGCGTATAATGCCGCTCTGGCTTGCGACCCGACTTCAGCTTTTGGTGGTGTTTTGATTTCGAATACTAGAATTGATTTGGCTACAGCCCAAGAAATCAACAAATTATTCTGCGAAGTGGTGATTGCTCCTTCTTACGACGACGAAGCAATTAGTGTTTTAGAAGAAAAGAAAAACCGAATCATATTGGTTCAAAATGAAGTGGCACTTCCTAAAAAGCAAGTCAGAACTTGTCTTAACGGACTGTTAATTCAAGAGAGAAACGATATTACGGATACTAAAGCGCATTTAAAAACCGTTACTACAACGGAACCTACGGCAGCACAAATTGAAGATTTATTATTTGCTTCTAAAATTTGTAAAAACACAAAATCAAATACGATTGTTTTTGCTAAAAACGGCACATTAATTGCTTCAGGAACCGGGCAAACTTCGCGAGTGGACGCCTTGAATCAAGCTGTTGAAAAAGCAAAAAACTTTGGATTTAGTTTAGAAGGTGCTGCAATGGCAAGCGATGCTTTTTTCCCTTTTCCGGATTGTGTGGAATTGGCAAAAAATGCAGGAATAACTTCGGTAATTCAGCCTGGAGGTTCTATAAAAGACCAATTAAGCATTGATTATTGCAATGAAAATAAAGTTGCAATGGTTTTCACAGGAACACGTCATTTCAAACATTAATTTGTTTAACTTTGCACGTTCATTTATAATAACTTAAACCCCCAATAAAAGTATGGGATTTTTTGATTTCATGACCGAGGATATTGCAATTGACCTTGGAACCGCAAACACACTGATTATTCACAACGACAAAGTCGTGATTGACAGTCCGTCCATCGTTGCTCGAGATAGAATTTCGGGTAAAATAATTGCCGTAGGTAAGGAAGCGAATTTGATGCAGGGTAAAACCCATGAAAACATAAAAACCATACGTCCTTTGAAAGACGGGGTTATTGCTGATTTTGATGCTTCGGAGAAAATGATAAGTATGTTTATCAAAAGTATTCCGGCGTTGAAAAAGCGACTTTTCACTCCCGCTTTGCGAATGATTGTTTGTATTCCTTCTGGAATTACGGAGGTAGAAATGCGTGCCGTTAAAGAATCGTGTGAGCGTGTAAATGGTAAAGAAGTGTATTTAATTCACGAACCTATGGCTGCTGCAATCGGTATTGGTGTGGATATTATGCAACCAAAAGGAAATATGATTGTGGACATCGGAGGTGGAACTACGGAAATTGCCGTAATCGCTTTAGGTGGAATTGTTTGTGACAAATCAGTTAAAATTGCCGGTGACGTTTTTACAAACGACATCGTTTACTATATGCGAACGCAACACAATCTTTTTGTAGGTGAAGCTACTGCTGAAAAAATCAAAATAGAAATTGGTGCTGCTATTGAAAACTTAGAAACACCACCAGATGATATGTCGGTTCAAGGTCGAGATTTATTGACTGGTAAACCAAAACAAGTAGAGGTTTCTTACCGAGAAATTGCAAAAGCTTTAGACAAATCGATTCAGCGAATTGAAGATGCCGTAATGGAAACATTATCGCAAACGCCTCCTGAATTAGCAGCAGATATATACAACACTGGAATTTATTTAGCCGGTGGAGGTTCAATGTTGAGAGGATTAGACAAACGGATTTCTCAGAAAACAGATTTACCTGTTTACATTGCTGAAGATCCTTTAAGAGCTGTAGTTCGTGGAACGGGAATGGCCTTAAAAAACATTACCAAGTTTAGAAGTATCTTGATAAAATAAATTCCAAAAAACCAAGATTCCAAATTTCAACTCCTACTTATTTACGGTGAAGTTGAAATTTGGATGTTGGAATTTCCGATTAAATCCTATTAAAAATTATGCAGCAAATATTTAATTTTATATTTAAAAACAGCTATCGATTGCTGTTTTTGCTGCTTTTAGGAATTTCATTAAGTTTAACCATTCAAGCACATTCCTTTCATAAAAGTAAGGTGATTAGCTCTGCCAATTTTTTATCAGGTGGTGTTTATTCACAACTAAACTCAATTGACGAATACTTTAGTTTACGTTCAAAAAATGAGGAATTAGCCACTGAAAATGCGCGTTTAAAATCGGTGTTATTTAACCGAATTGATTCGTTAGATCTTGATAAGATTGATACCATTCGTGGAATTAAGAAAATAGATGTGATCGTCTCTAAGGTAATTCACAACACGTACAATTCTCCTGAAAATTATTTGACACTAAACTCCGGATCCAATGACGGTGTTGCCGTAGATATGGGTGTAATCAACGACTTGGGAATTGTGGGAATTATAGAAAAAACTTCCCCTCGTTACTCCACCGTTTTAAGTGTTTTAAATATCAAATCTAAAATCAACGCGAAATTCAAAAAATCGAATCATTTTGGATCTTTAGAATGGAATGGAAAAAATACAGGTTACGTACAATTGATCGATGTACCGCGATTAGCGTCTACCATTCGAAAAGGTGACACCGTTGTTACTGGTGCCCAATCGCGTATATTTCCTGAAAATATAAATATTGGAACGGTTTACAAAATATACATTGACGACAAAACCAATTATTATACAATTGATGTAAAATTATTTAATGACATGACGAATTTAGGTCACGTTTACATCATAAAAAACAACGAAAGAGAAGAATTGCTGCAACTCGAAAACGACACCAAGAAAAATGAATAGTGCTTTATTAACTAATATCGCTCGATTTATACTCCTGTTGATTATGCAAATTGCTATATTCAATAAGATGGACTTTTTTGGCTATATCAATCCGTATCCTTATATTTTGTTTATCCTTTTGTACCCAGTTAATGGCAACAAATACGGGTTACTTTTTTCTAGTTTTTTACTGGGAATTATCATGGATTTGTTTTGTAATTCCGGAGGTGTACATACCACAGCCGCTATTACTTTAGCTGCTTTACGACCTACATTTTTCAAGTTTTCCTTTGGGGTAAGTTATGAATATCAAACCATAAAAATTAACGATAAAATAACACCTGAACGCTTTTCTTTTATTGCTATTTCCGTTGTTTCTCATCACTTTATCTTATTTTTGCTTGAAGCGTTCCGATTTAGTTTCTTTTTACAAGTTTTACTTCGAACCGTATTCAGCACGCTATTCACCATCCTAATTTGTATTCTATTAATCTATTTATTTAAGCCTTCAAGACGATGAGAAAAGTCCTACTTCCAACAATCATCATAGTTTCCGCTCTTTTGATTCTGGCGCGTCTTTTCTATTTGCAAATTGTTGATGAATCCCTGAAATTAAAATCAGACAATAACGCCATTAAAATTATCTATGAATATCCCGAGCGCGGTTATATTTACGATCGAAATGGAACTTTAATTGTCGCCAATCAACCGTCGTACGATATTATGGTCACACCAAAAGATGTCAAAAATATCGACACGCTTGAACTTTGCAAATTATTAAATATTACAAAAGCCGATTTCATTCGAATTGTAGAAAAAGCGCGTGTTTACAGTCCCCGACTTCCTTCTGTATTTTTACCACAGTTGAATAAAAGAGAGTATGCAGCGTTTCAAGAAAAGCAACGAAAATTTCAAGGATTTGACATTGTAAAACGTTCTTTGAGAGATTACCAAACAACAGCTGGCTCTAATATTTTTGGATTTATCACACAGGTAAACGAGAAAAAAATTGAAAGCAATTCCTATTACAAAAGTGGAGATTTGATTGGTCAGCAAGGTGTTGAACAAGAATACGAAAATATTTTAAGAGGAATTAAAGGAGTCAAATACCGTCAAAGAGATAAATTCAACAAAGATATCGGATCGTATAAAGATGGAAAATTTGATACCATTGCCGTTCAAGGTGAAGATATCAAATTAACTATTGATATTGCTTTGCAAGAATACGGCGAAGAATTGATGAAAAATAAACGCGGCGGAATTGTTGCTATTGAGCCAAGTACCGGTGAAATTCTAGCATTAGTTACCGCTCCTTCTTATGACCCGTCAATATTAGTGGGCCGAGAACGTTCTAAAAATTATACACGATTGTATAATGATTCCATTGCAAAACCGCTGTTTGACAGAGCACTTTTAGGAGAATTCCCTCCAGGTTCGCCTTTTAAGATTCTGACCGGTTTAGTAGCTTTACAAGAAGGTGTCATTGACGAAAGAACTACTTTTTTCTGTAACCACGGATTCAGTTATGGTCGTGGTCGGTTCATGCGTTGTCATGGATCGGGACCGCATCAATTACTCAACGGAATTTCGCAATCGTGCAACACGTACTTTGCGAATGCTTTTATGCGAACCATTGATAAGTATAAAAATCCCGCTCAAGCTGTTGATATTTGGAGTTCACATATTAAAAGTTTTGGACTCGGTGATTTTATGGGCTACGATTTGCCAACAGGTAAAAAAGGTTTGATCCCTTCGTCTAAAATTTACAAACGAATTTATCCCAATGGTGGTTGGAGAAGCACCACAATTATTTCAAATTCAATTGGACAAGGAGAGGTTTTAATGACGCCTATTCAACTTGCAAATATGATGGCGGCTGTTGCCAATGAAGGAACCTATTTCACACCTCACATTGTCAAAAAAATCAAAGATCATAGAATTGACGATAAATTTCTGACAAGACATAAAACGTCAATTAATCCTATGTATTTCAAACCCGTTATTGAAGGTTTACATGCAGTGTACAATGGCGGAACGGCTTCTGCATTACGAATTGACGGAATTGAAATTTGTGGAAAAACAGGAACCGCAGAGAATTACTCTAAAATAAATGGTAAACGAACCCAACTTACGGATCACTCTATTTTCGTGGCTTTTGCTCCAAAAGACAATCCTAAAATTGCTATTGCAGTTCTGGTTGAAAACGGATATTATGGCGCTAGAAATGCAGGACCAATGGCGAGTTTGATGATTGAAAAGTACTTAAAAGGCTCAATTTCACGTAAAGATTTAGAAGTGAAAATCTACAGCAACGATTTACAGAAAGAATATGCTAAATACATTAGTGGTCAACCTTTCGGAATAAACGGAAAATAATATGAAAAATCAAAGCACTCGTAGTAATATCGATTGGATGGTCGTTTCGCTTTATTTCGTTCTAGTAGTATTGGGTTGGCTTAATATTTACTCGTCTTCTCTTCCTTTAGAAGAAACTTCTATATTTGACATGAGTCAGATTTATGGCAAGCAATTACTATTTATCCTCTTAAGTATTCCACTGATTATAATGATCCTTTCCATTGATGGTAAGTTTTTTGAAAAATTTGCAAGTGTTTTTTTCATCGTTTCCTTATTATCACTTGCGGGACTTTTTGTTTTTGGTAAAGAAATTAAAGGTCAAGCCAACTGGTATTCCTTTGGATCGTTTAGTTTACAACCTGCCGAATTTGCAAAAGCAGCTACAGCATTAGCACTATCGAAATACATGGGCGACGTTCAAGTCAATTTGAGCGCTTATAAATATCAATTTCAAGCGTTGGGAATTATATTTTTACCCATATTATTAATTATCCCACACGATCCTGGAAGTGCCTTGATTTTTAGCTCCATGATATTGGTCTTGTACCGCGAAGGTTTACCCGCTTGGTATTTATGGACTGGATTTATAGCAATTATTTTATTTATTTTGAGTTTGCTATTCGAACCCATTTATATTGTCTTGGCTGCACTTCTAGTAACGATAGCCATATTTTTCAAGTCCCGACCTATGAATAGAAATGTGGTATTAAGCAGTATTGTATTCGTTCTAATAAGTGCATTTACATTCTCTGTGGATTACGTTTTTGACAATGTGTTCCAACAGCACCACCGCGACCGTTTTAACATTTTGCTGGGGAAAGAAGTGGACATGAGAGGAATTGGGTACAACATCAATCAATCTAAAATTGCAATTGGATCTGGCGGTTGGACCGGAAAAGGATTTCTAGAAGGCACACAAACAAAAGGAGGATTTGTTCCCGAACAACATACCGATTATATATTTACAACCGTTGGTGAGGAATGGGGTTTTACAGGTTCGTTAATTGTAATCGCTTTATTTGTAGCTTTAATATTGCGAATTTTATATTTGGCCGAACGCCAAAAAACAAAATTCAGCCGCGTTTACGGGTATTGTGTCGCCTCCATATTATTCATACATTTCTTTATCAATACGGCAATGGTGTTGGGATTATTCCCTACTGTTGGAGTTCCATTACCGATGTTTTCCTACGGAGGTTCTGGGCTTTTAGCCTTTACGATCCTCATCTTTATTTTTGTGAAAATGGATGCCAATAAAGTAAATGAATGGTAATGGCTTGATGCTAAATTTCATTTACTTTACCATTTGTAAATCGTATCTTTGCCCAAATTATTTTGTACCTAATGGAAAACAACATCAACGGATTTTCAAAACTTTCGAAAGAAAAAAAAATCGACTGGATTGCTGAAACTTATTTTGCTGAACCTGAAAAAGCAATCCAACTTATTAAAAGTTATTGGAATGCTGATGCAAAACTGCAACAACTCCACGATGACTTTATAGAAAACACGATTACTAACTTCTATCTTCCTTTAGGAATAGCACCTAATTTCTTGATTAACGGAAAATACTATACCGTTCCGATGGCAATTGAGGAAAGTTCAGTTGTTGCCGCTGCAGCAAAATCTGCTAAATATTGGGTAGAACGCGGTGGATTTAAAGCAACAGTTTTCAACACGGAGAAAATTGGTCAAGTACATTTTATTTTCAACGGAGATAAAGCGAAATTAGAAACATTTTTTACAAAAATAAAAGCTAAACTTTACGAGGACACCAACGCTACAACTGCAAATATGCAAAAACGCGGCGGCGGAATTGTAGACATTGTATTGAAAGACAAAACAGCAGCTCTCGAAAATTATTACCAATTGCATGCTACTTTTCAAACGAAAGATTCGATGGGTGCCAATTTCATCAACTCTTGTTTAGAGCAATTTGCCAAAACATTGAAACGAGAAGCGGTTAATTATTCCGATTTCACTTCTGAAGAAAAAGACATCGATGTCATCATGTGTATTCTATCGAATTATGTTACCAATTGCATCGTTCGCGTAGAAGTTTCATGTCCTGTGGCCGATTTGGCAGAGAAAAAAATTTCCAATCCGAAAGAATTTGCCGAGAAAATGGTGAAAGCAATTCGAATTGCAGAAGTAGAACCTTATCGTGCAGTAACGCATAACAAGGGAATCATGAATGGAATTGATGCCGTAGTTTTAGCTACAGGAAATGATTTCCGTGCTGTGGAAGCGGGAATTCATGCATATGCTTCAAGAGACGGTCAATATACAAGTTTATCACACGCTAAAATTGAAAATGACATTTTCAGCTATTGGATGGAAATTCCGTTAGCATTAGGAACTGTTGGAGGTTTAACAAGTTTGCACCCCATGGTAAAACTGGCGTTGCAAATGCTCGAAAAACCGTCTGCTGCTGAATTAATGCAAATTGTTGCCGCAACAGGTTTGGCCCAAAATTTCGCTGCTTTACGATCACTAACCACAACTGGAATTCAAGAAGGACACATGAAAATGCACTTGGGAAATATCATCAATCAGTTTGAAGCAAACGCCGAAGAACGCGTATTGATTGAAAAACATTTTGAAAACAATCCTGTTTCTCATGCCGCAGTAGTTACTTTTATCGAAAATTTACGCAAATAAAAAATATTTTCTTTGACCAAAACATTCTACAGCAACGGAAAACTCTTAATTACCGGAGAATATTTAGTTCTTGATGGTGCGAAAGCATTTGCTGTTCCCACTAAAATGGGACAAAATCTGATTGTCACAGAAACAGAAAACGTGGGAAAAATTCACTGGAAAAGTTTTGATTTTGACTCCTCGGTTTGGTTTGAAGAAACATTGCTTGTTTCTGATATTCTCGCTTATGATCACCAAGAAGAAAGCATTGCGACTGTTTTGCAAAACATACTTTTTGAGGCACATAAACTGAACCCAGAGCTATTACTGAATAAGGGCTTTTCAATAACGACTTCCCTTACGTTTCCACGATTTTGGGGCTTAGGAACTTCATCAACATTAGTCAATAATGTAGCAGACTGGTTCAATATAGACGCTTTTCAGCTACTCAAAAATAGTTTTGGAGGAAGTGGTTACGATATTGCAAATGCGCGAAATAATACACCAATTACCTACCAACTTTTAGCTGGAAAACCAATTGTTCAGAAAGTCGGTTTTGATCCAGAATTCAAAGAAAACTTGTACTTTTTATACCTCAATCAAAAGCAAGATAGTAAAGCGGCAATTGCCATGTATTATTCAAAGCAATACGCGATTCAAGACATTAAAGAAAAAATTGATGCGATTACTAACGAGATATTAGAAGGTACGAATCAAGAGCGATTTGAGTACTTATTGCAGCAACACGAAGCGTATTTGAGTGACGTGCTCGAAATGAAAACCGTCAAAGAGAAATACTTTTCTGATTTTGAAGGAACCATTAAAAGCCTTGGCGCTTGGGGTGGCGATTTTGTTTTGGTCGTTAGCACAACGAATCCGCAAAGTTACTTTCTAGAAAAAGGTTTCACGACACTTCTCCACTATCACGAAATGATCTTATAAAAAAAATCCCGATTACTCGGGATTTTTTATGAACTAATAATTATTTTCTACTAGTAGAAAACAGGTCGGTTATCTTCAATTTCAGCATTTTCTTTCAGAGCAGAAATTACTCTTCCAGGTGCCGATGCATCTTGTCCTTTTAATTGTGCAAGATATGGAGTGTAATCCGTAATTGCTGGTGCTTTAACAACACTTTTTTGCATTACTACAAATACTGCTGAAGCTCCTTCTATTGGAGTTGAAACTTTATTTGGAGCCAAAGCAAAAGCAGTAGCAACCGCTCTTTGTTCTTGACCAAATCCTGGTAAAACTGCATTTTCAATCGTAACATCCATTGCACTTTGAACAGTTACTCCGGCTGATTTAGCCATTGCATCTAAAGTTGTTCCTTTCAATTTCGCTTTGATCAATTCTACTTTTTTCTCTTTTTTCAAACGGTTCTCAATCATTGGTCTTGCTTGATCAATTGCCATTAAGCCTTCTTTATTTACTTTTACAAGTTTCACAATTACGTTTCCTACATTTGGAACTTCGTAACGTTTAACGTCTCCAACAGATGTCTTTTTATCAAAAGCCCATTTAACCATTTGTCTTTGGTTTTGAATGACACCAATATTCTCATCCATTGCATTCAATTTGATACCAGGAATAACAGTCAAACCATTTGCTTTTGCAACTTCAGCGAAATCTTTTTCATTCGCTTGCATTTCAAAAGTAACCGCTTTGTTATATACTTTATCAGTAGTTGCTTCAGAAGCTTCCACTCTTCTAGCAATCGTTGCTAAACGAACACCGTCTTGCTTGTCCGTGATATTGATGATGTGGTAACCAAATTCAGTTTCAACTAAACCAATTTTTCCAATCGGATTGTTAAAAACAAAATCATTGAATTTTCCTGTCATTTGACCTTTAGAGAAAAAACCTAAATCACCACCTTGTTGTTTAGACGAATCATCCGAATTTATCTGAGCCAACATTGGAAAAGAAGCAGGATTTGCTTGAACTTGTGCGAAAATCTCATTTGCTTTCAACTGAGCTTCTTCTTTCGTACGTGTCACTTCAGGATTCGCTCTCATTGCATCTTTGTAAGCGATCAAAATATGACTCGCTTTTGCATTTACACCTGATTGACGACCCATTGACTTACTTAAAGCCACGTAACCGTTGAATTTGTATGGTCCGTAAATTTCACCTTGAGGCAAATTATACAATTGTTCTGCAAATTCAGCAGGCAAATCTTTCTTCGCTACATAACTAGAATCGTAAGGAACATCAGAATTCATGTTTACAAACTCACCGTTGTTTTTAGTAGCTCTAAAGCCTTGTAATGTATCGTTTTTCTGTGTCTCTTTATTGTACTGAACACTTCCATTTAGCATTTGTGCTAAGTCCGTTTTCACTTGCGCTTCATCTTCATCCGAAGCTTTATCTTCAATAACTACCATTGAAACTTCGCGCGTTTCTTCGGCTTTGTATTTTTTCTCATTCTTACGCATAAATGCAACAATTTCATCGTCAGAAACTTTTACATCGCTGTCTTTGATTGATGAGAACGGAACTGCAACAAAATCTAAATTGACTTTGTTAGCACTCATTTCGTATTTCAATTTTGCTTCAGCAGTCGTTGCATAAATACCCGATTTCACTAAAGAACTGTACATTTGATACTTTGCGTTCAAAGTAGCTTCTTTAATTCTTTCGTTCAAATTTTGTTTCAATGTTGGATTTTCATTAAAAAAAGCATTGAATTTAGCCATGTCAAAAATCCCAGCTTCGTTTAAGAATGAAGGATTTTGTCCGATGTCCTGACTTTGCTTCAAAACATCCATTACTTGCTCTTCGCTCACTCTCAAACCAAGTTTTTCAAATTGAGCATTCATCAAAGTAACAGTAACTTGTTGTTCCCACACACGCTGAACGGCTTGAGCAGAAGTTATTCCTTGTCCGCTTTTTTCAACATTGTCTACTTTCGTTCTGAAATCATCGTAAGAAATTTCTACACCGTCTACATTTCCTACATCTCGTGGAGTACTTTGAAAGCCACCACTATTAATTACATCACCTACTACAAATGCTAATAAACAAAAGCCTATCACAAGTATTAAAAGAAGTGAACGTTGTCTAATTTTTGATAAAACCGCCATTTTTTATGTTTGTTAATTTTAAAATTCAGGTTGCGAAAATACAATTATCTATTTAATAATAATAGTACTACCGTTATATTTTCCGTTAAAATGTGTTTTTTATGCTAAATCTTATTCCGTGATGGTTATTTGCACCAATTCAATCTTTTTATTCGAAGCTTGTTGAATTTCAAATTTGAAGTTTTCTATTTGTACCGTAGTGCCAATTTGCGGAATTTCATTGGTATGATGCACAATAAATCCAGATAATGTACTGTAAGAATCGCACTCTGGGATATTTAATTTGTAATTTTCATTAATGTACTCTACATCTAATCGTGCAGAAAATCGGTAAACTCCTTCTGAAAGTTCTTCTTCAATAAACGACTCAACCATCAAGTCGTGTTCGTCTTCAATTTCTCCAAAAAGTTCCTCCACAATGTCTTCGACTGTAATCATTCCGGAAGTGCCACCAAATTCATCCAAAACAATTGCCACACTTTTTCGTTTGCGCGTCAAAATATTCAACACCTCTTTTACAAAAATAGTTTCCGGCACAAATTCAACAGGAATCATAATCGATTTTATTGAATTTGGTTTTTTGAATAAATCAAAACTGTGAACGTATCCAATAATATCATCTAATGAATTTTGGTACACCAATATTTTAGAATAACCGGTATCTACAAATAATTGACGCAATTCAATTAACTTATCGTGGACTTCTACCGCTGCAATTTCCGTTCGCGGATTCATAATATCTCGGGCTTTTACACCTGAAAATTCTAACGCATTTTGAAAAATTTGAATTTCAGAATCCACTGCTTCTTGATTTTCAATCGATTTCATTTGCTCTGTAATGTAGTTTCCCAATTCAATCTTACTGAAAAGCAATTGTTCATCCGAATCTTTAATTCCGAAGAAAAATTTCAGAATAATATTAGAAGCCCAAATAATTGAAGAAGAGAAATAATAGAAAATTTGGTAGAAAAAATAAGCGGGAACGGCTAAAATCTTGATTAAAGTATTCGCGTAAATTTGAAAGAAAATCTTAGGCAGAAACTCCGATGTTAAGATAATTATTGCACTCGTAATTGCAATTTGAATTAGCAAAATCAACCATAATGGACCTGAAAATCCTTGCGTGATAAGAAAATCAAGGACTAAATTACTCATCAATATTCCGTAAATTACTAATGCAATATTGTTTCCAATGAGCATTGCAGCAATAAATTTAGATGGATTTTTAGTAAGCTTGAACAAAATGCGCGAAACGAAGGTGTCTTGCATTTTCTCAATTCCGAGGTACACTTTATTCGATGAAATGTAAGCGATTTCTACGCCCGAAAAAAAAGCAGAAAGTATCAAACAACAGACAATACTAAATGCTTCCATAGTTATGAGTTATTGTCTCTTTCCTTTGCTTTGTTGAAAAAATTACTTCGAAAGAAATACATAAATACAGAAACTGCGGCAAAACCAAAGCTCAACCAGTACGATCCCTCTTCACCGTTTATTTTTGCTATTCCGTCGTAGACGAAAAAAGCAGCAAAAATTAAGTATATGTATTTTGTAAACTGTAAATATCTCATAATTCAATTTTTATTCTGATTGTTCTACTTCGCCAGAAAATTTCTGGGTATTCATTATTGTGAAATCCTTATTGAAGTCGATTCCTTCTCCATTTGAAATTCCTTTTGGCGCTGTGAATTTAAACTTTCCTTCTGTAAAAAACCATTCGTTTTTCTGATCGAAATAGAGTTGTTGCGTTTCTAAAACCTGATTGTCTTCAGTATTAATTTTTACATTTCCTTGCAGATCAATAATATCCGTTCCTTTAAATTGAATGGCATAATCAGAACGAATGAAGGTTCTTTTTGCCTTTTGATCATACAAAGTAACATTTATACCTTTAGGAAATTCAGTAAAAGGATATTTAACCGTTGCGAAATCAAGCATTTTTGAAGCAATCAATACTGCTTTGATTCGACCAGAATCTGTATATTTTAAGGTAATAGAATCGGCGTCTCCACTGGGACTGAATTCAGAAAGATTAATTTTCTGAACGTCCTTTAAATTACTTTCGCAACTTGAAAAAAACAAGAGAACTAAAAGTGAAGCGCTAAACAAACCACCGATTTTTTTCATCTAGGGAAGGAAAAATTATATACTAGTAGTATTTTCTCTTCACAAACCATTTGTCGTTTAAAGAAAGACTCACGGTAAAGTTAATGTAATTTTCTCGAACTAAATCAGCGTACTTTGTGCCTTTTCGTCCGTATTCAAAGCCTAAGTTGACATTAGAAAAACTTCCAATAACCGGAAGACCTAATCCCACAGTCACTGCAGCATCCTCAATTGATTTATTATTTACAACTAATCCCGTATTTTCGTAACGTAATCCCGCACGGTAAGTCACACGTTTAAAATAACTTGAATAGGAATTAAATTGTGGAATGTAATACCCTCCAACAGCAATTTTTTTACCATTTTCGAAGGAAGCATTTGAAATATCTTCAAAACGATTTTGCATACTGCTAGACTGACTTAATGTAAATTCAGCACCAAGTAACCATTTTTGCTCCTGACCAAAACCTGCTCCAAAAGCGACTTTCGACGGCAATTTAATTTTTGTGTCAGCAACTTCAATTTTTTGTTCGTCAATAATAAACGGATCACTCAATCCTGAAAATTGTACGGTAGAAACCGTTCTACTATTGGTAAAATCCAACGTGCTTTCTGGGGTATAATTTAAGGAAAGAAACACTTTATGTTTTGCAGTTACTTTTTTATCCCACATCGCTCCTGCATTAAAGGTGAAACCACTAACCTGAGAAATATTTAATTCCTGCGTTCCGTATTGAACGGTTTGCAAAAATTCTAATCCTGATGTTTTAATTTCGCCAAAATTATAATCAACATTAGCACCTACTCTTAAATTTGAATTGATTTGGTACCCTGAACCTAAGAAAACACGATTGACACCACCGTTTCCTTTAAACTGATTAGAGGTAGCAAAATTCCCTTCCGTCACTGTCTGAATGCGATAACCAACCGCTGAATAAGCCATTAAACCTACACCAGCACTCCATTTTGGGCTAAGCGGAACACCCAACATTAGGTAATCAATTGATGAATTTTGTGACTTACCTGTTCCAAAGTTTGTCGCTGATTCCGTATTGTTATAACTTCCCGAAACTGAAAATGTAGTAAATTTTAAACCACCATAACCTGCAGGATTTTGCAAGTTTACGTGTATACTATCTGGAAAAATACTCACGCCACCCATGGATCTGTTCTCCGAAGTACCTTTAAATTTGGTTTCACCGATTCCGTAAAAGGAATAAGCAGATGATGTACCTCTTTGTGCAAACGTGCTGATTGACAGTAAGACACAGATGCTAACAATAATTTTTTTAATCATTTTTGATTTTATATTGATATGTAAAATTCAAACTTTCCAATAGAAAATTTGAATTGGCAAATATGGTATTTTTTAATCGTTTAGCCAAAAAATCTGCATCGCCTCCCGTTAAAATTATAATAAATTTTGAATAATCCGCTTCGTACCGGCTCAGAAATCCTTCTATTTCAAACAACAAGCCGTTAACCGCGCCTGAATGTAGCGCTTCAGAAGTGGAAGCTCCTATATAGTGGTCTGGATATTTTGTTTCTAACAACGGTAATTTTGCAGTGAAATTGTTCAACGCTTTATAGCGTAGTCGCAAGCCCAAACTAATGGCTCCACCAATATAATGGTCAGCTGCGTCAATAAAGTCATACGTTATACATGTTCCCGCATCAATAACCAACCGATTTTGTTTGGGAAATTGTAAAACCGCTCCTGAAGCCAATATCATTCGATCAATTCCCAAAGTAGAAGGAGTCGCATATTGATTTACAAACGGAAAAAGCGATTCTTGCGTGATCCATTCCATTTTTACGATTTTTTCTAGAAACAAAAACGCGTCTAAACCGATGTTTCCAACCGAAACAGCAACCAAAACATCAATTTTAAAATATTTTTTTAAAATAAATAAAATATTTTTTTGCAATTCGTCGGCATCAAAAACAAACAACTCTACGAGGTTATTATTCTCAAAAACAGCACTTTTAATTCGGGTATTTCCTATGTCAACAACTAGAATCATCTGATAAAATTTGATTTGACAAAGATAGGAATTCATTTTTTTTAAAAATTGTTTTGGATAAACTAAAAAAGCATCTATATTTGCACTCGCAATAAGCAAGGTACCTTAGCTCAGATGGTAGAGCAATGGACTGAAAATCCATGTGTCCCTGGTTCGATCCCTGGAGGTACCACAAAACCCGAAACAACTGTTTCGGGTTTTTTGTTTTTAAATTATGCTGTTTTTTTATGCATTGTTTTCTTTGCCAATTCACTTTTGAACAAGTATCTTTGCAATCCCTAAGAAAAGGGAATTATAATATTAAAAAACGCTTTGGAAGCAACGAACGACTCTTTCTCTATTAAAGCAACTTTCTTTGATTTTAAAGAAATCACTAAAGCAGGATTAGCCATTAGTGTTGTGTTTTCGTCTATTGCAGGTTTTCTATTGGGAGTTGATCATTTCAATTCGCAGTCCTGGATTACTCTTATTATGTTAGCCATTGGTGGTTATTGTATGGTTGGTGCTTCAAACGCATTCAATCAAATTATTGAAAAAGACATTGACTCCTTAATGGATCGGACTAAAAACCGACCAATTCCTTCCGGGAGAATTTCAAAAACTACCGCATTTATAATTGCAAGTATTCTTACAATAGCTGGTATTGCTCTACTTTATAACATCAATCCAAAAACAGCAATGTTTGGAGCGATTTCCATATTTTTGTATACTAGTATTTACACGCCGCTAAAAACGGTGACTTCATTGTCTGTATTTGCGGGAGCAATTCCTGGAGCAATTCCATTTATGTTGGGTTGGGTTGCGGCAAATAATGGTGAATTTGGCATTGAAGCCGGCACTTTATTCCTAATTCAATTCTTTTGGCAGTTTCCCCATTTTTGGGCTATAGGTTGGTTCCTATATGAAGATTACGAAAAAGCAGGCATCTTTATGTTGCCTTCCGGGAAGAGAGACAATACAACTGCATTGCAAATTTTGCTTTATACGGTTTGGCTAATACTAGCTTCTTTACTACCTGCTTTATTTCCTGTAATAGGTTTAACAGGAAGTGCATTATTTTTAAGTCCAATTGCTGCAATTTTAGTACTTTTGCTTGGAATTTGGATGTTGGTTTATGCCGTAAAATTATACAACAGTCGCACAGCAAAAGCGGCTCGAACATTAATGTTAGTTAGTGTTATGTACATTACCTTGCTCCAAATTGTTTACATCGTAGATAAATTTTTAAGATAAAAATTATGACCGTAGAAGAATACAACGAAAGAAGTGGCCGTTCCAAAAAGATGCTGTTATGGTTTGCCATGATCAGCTTTGTAATGGTTTTTGCTGGATTAACAAGTGCCTATATTGTAAGTAAATCCAGAGCAGACTGGAAGAATTTTGAAATGCCATCGGCGTTTTTAATCAGCACGATTGTAATTTTAATCAGCAGTATCACCTTCCATTTGGCAAAAAAAGCGATAAAAGACAACAATCGATCGCTTACTTCTATCTATTTATTGACAACACTTGGCTTGGGTATCGCATTCGTATATTTTCAGTTTGACGGCTTTGGCCAACTGATAAAACTAGGCCTTTATCCCACAGGTCCAACGAGTAGCGTCACGACCTCATTCTTGTTCGTAGTCGTTCTGGCGCATCTTTTACACCTTTTCGGAGGTTTGATATCTATTTTGGTTATAATTTATAATCATTTTAAACAAAAATACAATCCTGGTCAAACCCTTGGAATAGAGCTTGGTGCGATGTTTTGGCACTTTCTTGATTTTCTTTGGCTGTGTTTGTTTTTATTTTTATATTTCTTTAAATAAGAAAAAAACGTAAATTTGGGAACTTTTTAACGAATTAATTTTATGGGAACGACAGTTACTACTGCAAAAAGCGAAGGTAAAACCTGGGGCGGCGGAAATGAACCAATGAAGGCCAGTTATGGTAAATTGATGATGTGGTTTTTTATCGTATCGGATGCATTGACATTTTCAGGATTTCTAGCAGCTTATGGTTTATCTAGATTTAAATTTATTGAGACATGGCCATTACCGGATGAAGTTTATAATCACTTCCCATTCCTACATGGAGTAGATGCACCAATGTACTATGTTGCATTGATGACTTTTATTTTGATTTTCTCTTCTGTAACAATGGTTTTAGCTGTTGACGCAGGACATCAATTAAAGAAAGGGAAAGTGGCATTTTACATGTTCCTAACCATTATTGGAGGACTTATTTTCTTGGGCTCACAAGCATGGGAATGGAAAAATTTCATCAAAGGAGAATATGGTGCTATTGAAACACAAGGAGGAAGCATTCTACAATTCGTAGACAATGAAGGAAACCGAGTTAAATTAGAAGAATTTGCAGCCATACTTGCTGAAGACCGCGTTCAAGATACAAGAGATAAAGGAGTTTGGTTTTCATCAGAAGGCTCACTTCCAAGTTTCTCAGTAGCTGAAGTACAAGCTGGTTTTAAAGCACATCCTGAATTATTGATTCGTACAGAAAAATTGTATGAAGCTACAGAGGCTGATAAAGCTAATAAAACATTACATCCTACTTTAAATACAAAACCTAAACACAAATCTATTCTTACTAGAGAGGCTTCAGAAGACATGTTAGCGAAAGCACATTATGTTGTTGAAGGAGCAAATCTGAAAAGAAATGAATACGGAAGTCGTTTATTTGCTGATTTCTTTTTCTTTATCACCGGTTTCCACGGTTTTCACGTATTCACTGGAGTATTGATTAACATTATCGTTTTCTTCAATGTGCTTTTAGGTACGTACGAGAAAAGAAGAAGTTATGAAATGGTAGAAAAAGTTGGACTTTATTGGCACTTTGTCGATTTAGTTTGGGTATTCGTATTTACTTTCTTCTACTTAGTTTAATTTTCAAAAATTAGAAATATTATGTCACACGAGCACGTATCTAATACAAAAAGAATTTGGTTTGTTTTCGGTTTACTATCTGTAATCACCGTTGTTGAAGTTATCTTCGGAATTTTCAAACCAGAAGCACTACATTTAAATACATTCCTTTCGATGAATTATTTAAACTGGCTGTTTATAATCCTTACCATAGTTAAAGCCTACTATATTGTTTGGGCATTTATGCACATGGAAGGCGAAACCGCTAGTCTTAAAAACGCAGTGGTAACTCCGCTGGTTTTCCTTATTTTGTATCTATTTTTTATTCTTCTTGTAGAAGGAGATTATATTTACGAGGTATTTACAAATTCTACCATAAAGTGGAATTTTTAACACCTTATTAATTCATAAAAAAGGGACGCTTTGCGTTCCTTTTTTTATTTTTGCACTACAGTAATTATACTTCAGTTATGAAAAAAAATATTGTTCTTTTTTGTCTGTTTATTCTGCCTATCGTCGCGTATCTCTTTTTTGCATCGGGCGTCAATACTTTCTCCAAATTACCAATCTTGACTTCTAAAATTCCTGAATTGGGAAACTGGAAAAGCTTGTCTGGCGAAAAAATCGAACTTAATAATAAGATTACTGTATTGAGTTTTGGCGGTGCTGATATTTACAAGAATAGAGGAAATTATTTCAATTTAAATGAAAAAATTTACAAACGCTACCATACATTTAAAGACTTGCAATTTGTAGTTCTTTCGCCTATAGGAACGGAAGAAGAAGTAAAAATCATTCAACGAGAATTAGGCGCTTTCACGGAAATGGCCGAATGGAAATTTATATTTGCTACACCAAAAGAAATCGAAAGTTTCTACAATGAACTTCATCTAAAAAAAGATCGCTTAGATGAAGGATTAGGCAACAATAACGTTTACTTAATTGACAAAGAACGAAACCTTCGCGGTCGAAAAGTAAGAGACGAAAAGGAATACAAAGAAGGCTACAGTATGTTTCACGTTTCAGAGTTACACAATGAGATGCTGGATGATTTTAAAATTATCTTATACGAATACAAAGCGGCTTTGAAAAAAAATCGCAACGCTACTAAACAACTTTAATATTTATCATTTTGAAAAATAAGTCATACATCGGAATTTCATTAGTTATTTTAGTGTTTGGAATTTGGGCAGTACCCAAAATTATTGCCTCATTTAATGATAACGGGATCGTAAAAGGCGACCGTTTAAACGTAGTCACTTCTAAGAAGGAAAGCAACTTGATCAAAATAGGTGCAACTCCAAAATTCAGCTTAACTGACCAAAACAACAACACAATTACAAATGCAGATTACGATGGCAAAGTGTATGTCTTGGAATTTTTCTTTTCTACTTGTCCGACGATTTGTCCAAGAATGAATGCAAATTTAAAAGAAGTCCAACTACAATTTAAAGGTGTTAAAAATTTTGGAATCGCTTCCATAACCATCAATCCAAAAAACGATACGGTCGAAGTTTTAAAACAACATGCTGCAGAATTGGAAATTACGGATGAAAATTGGCATTTCTTAACCGGCGATAAGGACTATATTTACGAAATAGCAAACAAAGGTTTTAACATGTATGCCGCACAAAACGATAATGTCAACGGCGGATTTGAGCATTCTGGGCTTTTTGCTTTAATTGACAAAAATGGAACGATTAGATGTCGAAAAGACAACTTTGGAAATCCAATTTTGTACTACGATGGTTTAGAAAAAGCAGGAATTAAAGCATTAACAGAAGACATCAAATTACTATTACAAGAATAATGGCAAACGATTTAAACGCAGTTGAGTTAAAATACAGGAAGTGGATCATCATCCTTTCGATCGCAATTCCACTTGTAGTTGCGATTTTATTTGGAATCAAATTAAAAGATTTCGGAATTGATGTAGCACCTTTAACCTTCTTACCTCCTATTTACGCTACGGTAAATGGATTTACTGCCGTATTATTAATTGCTGGAGTACTTGCAATTAAAAATGGCAAAAGAAAGTTACATGAAAATATAATGAAAACAGCAATCGGCTGTTCCGTTGCTTTTTTATTGATGTACGTTGCGTATCACATGACTGCCGATTCCACGAAATTTGGTGGAGAAGGAACTTTAAAGTACCTCTATTACTTCATTTTATTGACGCACATCGTCTTATCAATAGTAGTGATTCCATTTGTATTAATCACGTATGTTCGCGCTTTGGCACAACGATTTGACAAACATAAAAAATTAGCACGAATTACATTTCCGCTTTGGCTTTATGTAGCCGTTACCGGTGTACTAGTTTATTTAATGATTTCCCCTTATTATGTATAATTCAAACAAAATATCGAAAAAAGGACAGAACAGCTTTTCAATAAAGAGTATTGCACTTGCATTTCTATTTACTATGTTCTATTCTTTCAATTCTTCAGCTCAATGTGCGATGTGTCGTGCGGTTTTAGAAACCGAAGAAGGCGGAGTAAAAGCAGAAGCCGTTAACGACGGAATCGTTTATTTAATGGCCTTCCCCTATATATTAGTTGGCGTTATTTTTTATATCATTTACAAAAGCAGAAAGAAAGCAAAAGCCTAATTATTCGAGACCATCGACTTTTACAGCCACTTTTCCGTCCACTGTTAAGAATGCTAAAATAGCTTTATTGGTCAATTGAATATCCGTGAAAGTAATAGTACCCATTTTACCGTTTACAAAAACACCCGGCATTGGAGAGAAATTAGAAAGATAATTCAACATCGTTTTCTTTCCATCTTCCAAATTAGGTTGCAACGAATAACGGCAACTTTCTTCCATCTTTCTTAAAATCAAACCCGATGCTAACCAGTTTGCAGTCCGAATCAAACTGCTTTTTGTATCTACCGCATAATCTAAATTATCAAAATAAATTTCTTTTGTTTTGTCATTGTACTTAGGCAAACCAGTCAAATAAATGGTTCCCGTTAAACTTCCACTCAAATCTAAAGCAATAACTATTTTATCGTTTTTGTGCCAAAGCGCCACGTTCAATACTTTTACTTTCCGACTTCCCGAACCGAATTCTTGCCCTTCAAAGTTCTTCGTTATAATTTTAGAAGCATCTTTATACGTTGAAACTGCAATAATATTTGCCGTAAAATTATCAGGCATTTTACTTACAGGTTTCAATACAATTTTATTTTTATCAAATATTTTTGCAGGCTGTTTACCAATAAGTGTTTCAATCGTGCATTTCAAACCCATTTGCATCACAATACTTTGCCCTTTGATCTGAGCTTCTGTCGCATATAATTCTGTGGGAACCACGCGAAGCCAAGATTCATATTCAGCACTCATTTCAGAGGGTGTGGCAATTTTATCTAGTGCGTCTAAAACATTTGGTTTAAAATCCATCGACTCTTCGATGGCTTGATCAATTGATTTTTCAATTTTAGATTTGAAAGCTTGAACCGCAGGATTAATCAAGTACGTAATTGGTGCATCTTTCCCAAACACCTTAATCGAAGGACTTTCTTTCCACACAATAGACTTGAATTGCGTTTTAGTTTTTAATTTCCAATTGTTTAAATTCACTGAACTCATCAGTGTAATAACTCCATCGAAATTAAATTCTTGGGTATTGTACAACGCCACACCTAAACGTTCAGTTCCTATTCTGTATTTTACATTAACTTTTAAAGGTAGAACTGTTTTTATTTTACCATTTTCATTTTCGATACCAATTGGCGCTTGTTTCCAAATTGTGATCGTATAGTCGTCGTCTTTAATGTTATTATCTTCATAAATTATTCCCGTCAAAAATTTATTAGTTTGGTTTTCAATATCTTTAATTTTCAAAGCTACAGGCAAACTTATAAACGAAGGTTTGTTGTCGTAAATCAGCGGCGAAGCATCCTCAGGTTCAGGTCGGAACGCATTAATCTTCGTTGTTGAAGAACAGCTATACAGAAAAATAACAGCAGTGAAAAATAGAAATATGCGTTTAACTAAATACATAATTATGAGGGTGTTTAAGATAGCAAAATTAACGAATACCAAAATAAATTTGACCGTAATTGTAACAAATTAATTTTTTTTCGTCTTACTACTGTAGCAGTCGCAAGATTTTATATTTTTACAACGGTTTTGCACATCCAAAAAATAAAAAAACATACTTTAAAATGATTGAAATTAAAGACTTACATAAATCGTATCAAACAGGAAGTTCCTCTTTGCATGTATTAAAAGGAATTAATTTCAACGTTGCCGAAGGTGAATTAGTCGCAATCATGGGTTCTTCCGGTTCTGGAAAATCTACGCTACTTAATATTTTAGGAATTCTAGACGAAGCTGATTCAGGCAGTTATATTCTAGACGGCGTTCCCATTAAAAACTTAAACGAAACAGTTGCTTCCCGTTACAGAAACAAATTTTTAGGATTTGTATTCCAGTCTTTTAATTTAATTAATTACAAAACGGCATTAGATAATGTGGCACTTCCACTCTATTACCAAGGTGTAAATGCAAAAGATCGCGCAGAAATTGCCATGAGTTATTTAGAAAAAGTGGGGCTAGCTTCCCATTCACACCACTTACCCAATGAACTTTCAGGAGGACAAAAACAACGAGTTGCGATTGCAAGAGCTTTAGCATCTCATCCAAAAGTTTTACTTGCTGATGAACCAACGGGAGCTTTGGATACGACCACTTCGTATGAAGTCATGGAACTAATTCAAGGTATTAACGACGAAGGAAAAACTATTTTGATTGTTACACACGAACCTGATATTGCAGCAATGTGCAAAAGAAATGTGATTTTAAAAGATGGATTAATCATCGAAGACAAGCAAATCGTCCAACAAAGAGCCAAATTATATGTTTAATATAGAAAGATGGCAAGAAATTTTTCAGGCAATTGCGAAGAACAAGTTGCGTACTTTTCTGACGGGAGTTTCCGTGGCTTCTGGAATTTTTATTTTAGTTATTCTTTTAGGTGCGGGACGTGGAATTCAGAATGGAATTCAAAATCAATTCGCCAAGGACGCCACAAATAAAATTGAAATATATCCCGGGATTACACAAAAAGAATTTAAAGGTTTAGGAATTGGACGTGAAACGCAATTTAAAAACCGAGATTACGAAATTGTCACCCAGAAATTTGAAAACTTCATTGACAACAGATCTAAATTGTACTCGGTTTGGAGTGGAAATATTGTGTATGGAAAAGAAACAGGAACTTATAGAATAGAAGGTGTCAATCCAAATTATCAGTTTATTGAAAATGCATCAGTCATTGCTGGTCGGTTCATCAATTTAAGTGATATTGAGCATTTTGAAAAGGTGGCGGTTATTGGAAAAAAAGTTTCTACAGATTTATTTAAAGACACAAAAAGCGGAATTGGTAAGAATATTAATGTATCCGGTACGATTTATAAAGTAGTAGGTGTTTTTACAGATCCGGGTGGCGAACGTGAAGAAAGTCGTGTTTTCATTCCCGTAACTACGGCTCAACGCGCTTATAGTGCCGGAGAAGACATTCGAAGTATGGCTTTCACCATGCCAAAAAGAGATAATTTTGACCAAGCACTTGCTGAATCAGAAAATTTTTCAAAGCAGTTGGACAAAATTTTGAAAGAACGACACGACATCGCACCAGACGACGAAAGCGCGTTGAACATCCAAAATTCGCTGGAACAAGCTCAGAAAATTTATCAATTAACCGACATTATTCAAGCTTTCTTTTGGTTTGTAGGAATTTTAACCATAATTGCAGGTGTTGTTGGCGTTGGAAATATCATGTTGATTGTAGTAAAAGAACGCACCAAAGAAATTGGAATTCGAAAGGCTTTGGGAGCGACGCCTTACTCGATTATAGCCATGATTTTGCATGAAGCTGTTTTCATCACATTAATTTCTGGTTTTATAGGATTAATTTTTGGATTACTACTTTGGGCAGGAATTGGACCATTTATAGAATCAGACTTTTTCAGCCATCCTGAAGTAGATTTTAATATAGCATTAACCACGGTCATATTATTAACCGTAGCGGGCGCTTTCGCAGGATTTATTCCCGCATACAAAGCAGCGAAAATTAGACCAATTGTAGCACTAAGAGACGAATAAATTATGTTTAACAAAGACCAATGGAATGAAATTCTTGAAGCCTTATCGGCCAAACCTTTGCGTACTTTTATTACAGCATTTGGTGTGTTTTGGGGAATTACGATTTTAGTTATTTTACTTTCAGCAAGTACGGGATTGGAAAATGGCGTTAAAAGAGGTTTCGGCGGCATGTCGACCAACTCGATGTTTATATGGACAAATTCGACCTCAAAACCGTATAAAGGTTTGCCACAAGGCCGCTATTTTAATTACAAAAATGGTGATATTGATGCTTTGAAACGCGAATTCAGTCAACTGAAATATGTTTCGCCTCGAAATCAACTTGGTGGTTTTAGAGGAAGCAACAATGTAGTTAGAGGAACTAAAACAGGCGCTTACAACGTATACGGAGATTATCCAGAATATATTCTGCAACAACCAATGAAAATTACCAAAGGTCGTTTTCTGAATTATACCGACATCAATCAAAAAAGAAAGATTGCCGTTATTGGAGAAGGAATCATTCGCGAGTTGTACGAGCCAGGAGAGAATGTTTTGGGAACATACGTAAAAGTGAACGGCGTTAATTTTATGGTCGTAGGTGTTTATAAAAGCATTTCAACCATGGGAGGTGATTCTGAGGAAAAGGGAAAAGAAATTTACACACCATTTACGAGCTTTCAGCAAGCCTTTAATTATGGTGATATCGTAGGTTGGATGGCAATTACCGCAAAAGATGATTATCCCATCACCGATTTAAAACCTAAAATTCTTGAACTTCTGAAAGAGCGACATACCATAGCTCCAACTGACGACAGAGCTATTGGTAATTTTGATTTATATGCAGAATATTCAAAAATCAATGGACTTTTTGGTATTTTAAAAGCAGTTTCTTATATCGTTGGTGGCTTAATTTTACTTTCTGGCGTGATTGGAATTATCAATATCATGTTGATTGTAGTAAAGGAACGCACCAAGGAAATTGGAATTCGACGTGCACTTGGAGCTACTCCTTGGGACATCAAGAAACAAATTTTAACTGAATCAGTAGTTTTATCCTTACTCGCCGGAATGGCCGGAATAATATTTTCAACCTTAATTATATTGCTTGCGAATTCTATTTTAGATGGACTTCCCGACGCCTCGGAAGTGATGTTTGCCAATCCAAGTATTAGCCTGACTGTTGTAGTCATTGCATTACTGATATTAGTACTATCCGGATTAATTGCAGGATTTATTCCTGCACGAACAGCTGTAAAAACAAAACCAATTGACGCTTTAAGAACAGAATAAAAACAAAAATTATAACGCAAAAATGAAAAAAAGAACAACAATCATCATCCTTATTATATTAGCGATCGTATTTGGTGGCGCTTTATACTATTTGTACCAAAAAAATCAGCAATCGCCAATCACGTATAAAACCGAAAAAGCGGAAGAACGTACAATTATCAAAAGCACGGTTGCGACAGGTAAAATTGTTCCGAAAGAAGAGGTTTTAATCAAACCAAATATTTCTGGAATTATTGAAGAAGTATTCGTCGAAGCAGGAGACAATATCAAAGCAGGCGATTTAATTGCTAAAATCAAAGTGGTGCCAAATGTTGCCAGTTTGAACAGCGGTTTCAACCAAGTGCAAAGTGCTAAAATTGATTTGGACAACCAAGAAAAATTATACAAACGTCAAAAAACACTCTTTGACAAAGGAGTAATTTCAGCTAATGATTTTGATTTAGCGCAAACATCGTACAAGCAATCGCAACAAAATTATCGTGCAGCTCAACAAAATGTAGAAATTATCAGAACAGGTACTTCAAAAAGCATGGCAAATGTAGCTCAAACGATGATTCGGTCTACAGTTAATGGGATGGTTTTAGACGTTCCTGTAAAAGCAGGAAATCAGGTTATTGAAAGTAATAATTTTAACGAAGGAACAACAATCGCAAGTCTTGCCGATGTTGGAAATATGATTTTCGAAGGGAAATTAGACGAGTCTGAAGTAGGAAAAATAAAATTAAATTTGCCCTTAGAAATTACGGTTGGAGCCATTGAAAACAAGAAATTCAATGCGGTACTCGATTATATTGCACCAAAAGGAACAGAAGAAAATGGAGCGGTACAATTTCCAATCAAGGGAACATTAAACAATAAAGACAACACGTTTATTCGGGCCGGCTTAAGTGCCAATGCTTCTATTATTTTAGAAAAAGCAGATAAAGTTTTAGCTATCAAAGAATCGCTAATTCAATTTGACGAAAAAACTAAAAAATCTTTTGTTGAAGTAGAAGTAGGCAGTCAAAAATTTGAAAAAAGAGACGTAGTTCTTGGCGTTAGCGACGGAATTTACGTTCAAATTAAAAGTGGAATTACAAAAGACGACAAAATTAAAGTGTGGAACATTGGCGTAGAATAAATTCTAAAAATCAATTTTCCAATTTAATAAAGCTCACAAAATGAAACAATATACAACGCTTTTTATACTTCTCATCAGCATTTTTGCGCAAGCACAAGAAAAAAAATGGACGCTAAAAGAATGTGTGGATTATGCGATTGAGAAAAACATTTCAATCCAACAATCTAAATTAGATATTGAATCTATCGCTATCGAAAGGAAAGATGCAATAGGGAATTTTCTACCAACGGCCAATGCAAGTGCTTCCCACAGTTGGAATATTGGTTTGAACATCAATCCAATTACCAATCTGGCAGAAACACAAACCTTTCAAAATACTTCGATGGGTGTTAATGTTGGTGTTGACATTTATAAAGGAATGCAAAATCAAAACCGATTACGTCGTGCAAATTTGACTAAAATTGCCGGACAATATCAGTTGACCAAAATGAAAGATGACGTTTCCTTAAATGTGGCAAATGCTTATTTACAGATTTTGTTCAACAAGGAAAATGTAAAAGTGCAAAAAGAACAATTGGCAAATAATAACAAACAAAAAAACCGGACCAAAGAACTTGTTGATGCAGGTTCAGTGGCGCGAGGTGATTTATTAGACATGACAGCTACAGTAGCAACAAGCGAACAAGCCGTTGTCAATGCCGAAAATGCGTTGTTAATTTCTAAATTAAGTTTGGCACAATTACTTCAATTAGATGATTTCAAAAATTTTGATGTTGCCGAAAATGATTATTCGATTGCCCAAAGTGAAGTAATGTTGCAATCTCCGGACGCCATTTATAATAAAGCAAAAGAAGAACGTGTAGAATTAAAAATTGCACGAGCAAATTTAGAAGTAGCTCAAAAGGATATTGAAATTGCAAAAGGAGCGCTTCAACCTTCCTTGAGTGGTTTTTACAGTTTTAGTTCAAGAGCTACAAATTCTGATCGTTATACCAGCGACGGAAACGGTAATATTGTGGTAAAAGGTCCTGATGCCATTTTCAATCAATTTAGCGATAATAAAGGAAATGCATTTGGACTCCAACTTAACATTCCAATATTAAACGGCTTTTCTGTGCGAAATAATATCGAGCATTCTAAAATCGCGTTCAAGCGTTCCCAGATTGCAGTTAGCCAACAAGAATTAGATTTAGAACGAAATGTCTACACTGCTTTTACAGATGTAAATGGCGCTTTAAATGCTTACGACGCTGCTGTAACAGCACTTGAAGCACGAACAGAATCGTTTAATTATGCCCAAGAAAAGTTCAATGTAGGTTTAATGAATGCGTTTGATTTAAACCAAGCTCAATTGTTATTTGCTAACGCAGAATCAGAGGTAATTCGCACAAAATACGATTATATTTTCCGAGTAAAAGTGGTAGAATTTTATTTTGGCATTCCAATAACAGGCAGATAATGATGACTTCAAACGACGTATATATTTTAAATATCGAAACGGCTACTAAAAACTGTTCCGTAGCGTTAGCAAAAAACGGAAAAACAATTGCTTTGCGCGAAATTGCAGAAGAAGGCTATTCTCATGCCGAAAAATTGCACGTTTTCATTGAGGAATTAATTACTGAAAGTGAAATTTGCTTCAAGGATTTAAATGCCATCGCCGTCAGTCAAGGTCCAGGTTCTTACACCGGATTGCGAATTGGCGTTTCTTCCGCTAAGGGATTATGCTATGCATTGAATATACCACTGATTGCGGTTGATACCTTGCAAAGTTTAGCCGCTCAAATTACCATTTCTACTGGTTTGATTATTCCGATGATTGACGCACGAAGAATGGAAGTTTTTAGTGCCACTTACGACAAAGATTTAAATACTATTGCGAAAGTTGCTGCTGAAATAATCACTGATGAAAGCTATCAGAATTCCGACGAAGAAATTCACTTTCTAGGCGATGGAGCTGCAAAATGTAAAGAATTTTTCCATAAAAGCAACTTCATTTTTCACGATGAAATCATTTATCCTTCTGCAAAACAGATGAGTTCTTTGAGTTTTGAAAAGCACAAAAAAAGCGACACTGTTGATGTCGCTTATTTTGAACCTTTATATGTAAAAGATTTTATGATTACGAAGAAAAAAACTTCTTAATGTAAAAAACTAACTGGTTTATAAGGTCGCAATAAACTGGCTGATCTTAGCCATGTCATCTTCATTATTCCATGAAAGCTTATTCGCTTTAAAGAAAGCATCAATTTCGCTTTTCTTACCGCTGTACATTTCTATAATCGCTTTTTTATTCTTTGGAAATGAAACTGCATCCTGGTCTTTTAATTTTATAAAGTACTCTGGATTTGCTTTCACATATTTTGCAGGAATGTAACCCGTGTAACCGTTACCTTCTCTTGCATCTTCTACTTTAACTTTATCACGTCTTAATAACGAGATGGCGTCGTTTGCGAAAATTTCAACCAAATACCCATTTACATTTTCGCCTTTTGAAGTAGTGTAGTACACATTTTTCAATACGTATTTTCCAAACTTAGTTACGATTGTATTGTACTCAGGTGTTTTTGGTAATAAAAATTCCTGATCGCCTTGGTCTTTTTTAATTTCAATTTCATCCGTTGCCGAATTATACCGAACTAAAACTTTTTCAGCAACGCCGGAAATATCAGCTAGGTAAAATTTATCATCAAGATAAGGAACACCAGAAATGTTTGCGTCCTTTTTATCAAATGCGTTGTTTCTAATTAGTGTGCTCGTTGTTCCTTCACTTACTCGGTCAAAAAGACCTTGTGCATTTGAACTGAATACAACCAAGCTCAAAGAAAAGATAGTCAGTAATTTTTTCATTAATTTTAATTTAAGTTAAACAAAAATAGCACTATTGAATAAATTGTCCTAACAGCATTTTATAAAAATATCTTAAATTAACAATAATTATGTGATTTTCATTACTGCGAAACATACCTTAAATAAATGAAGCAATTTTATACTATTTTAATCAAATATTAAATATCAGCTACATTTACTAAATAATTCGCAACATAGCACTTTATTTTAGAAGTCGTTTACAATTGAAAGCTGCACTAAAATCCAAATTCCCTTTTAAAAGTACTATCGTAACAAAAGGATAATTAACCATGGTACACTTTAGAAAAAACTATTTTACCACTTTCAATTGTGAGTAATTCACCGACCATGAGGTCGGGTTCACCATCAACTTTCCGGATGTACTCCATAAAAACACGGTAATCGTTTGATGTTAGCGATTTGACATCGTATTTCAAACTAGGCAAACGATCAAATGCATCTTGCCACCACAGACGTAATGCTTCTTTTCCAGCAATCAACCCGTTCGATTCAGGATGTTTGATTTTTAATTTCGGGCTGTAATGTTGGGCATTTTCGTCGTAAAGTCCTAATAGTTTCTCTAAGTTATGCTCGTTAAAAGCTTCAAACCATTTAAACGCAATCGTATCTAAATTCTGACTCATAAGTAATTGGGTAAACTAAAAAATCCCCTAGTAAAAGAGGATTTTAAGATAAAAAATATTTTTTTATTATGCGTTTTTCAAGTTGATGATTTCCTGCTCTGTTAAGACACGGAAATTCCCTCTTGGTAAATTTTTCTTTGTTAAACCTGCAAAAGCTACGCGATCAATACGCAATACATCATAGTCAAAGTGCTCAAAAATAGAGCGAACTACTTTTACGTTTGAACTTTTTAATTTCAACCCTACTTCACTTTTTGGTTCTTTCTCGATGTAACTAACTTCTTCAACAGCCACTTTGTGTCCATCAATCGTCATTCCTTTTTGAATCTTTTCTAAATCTTCAAATTTCAAATTTTTATCTAAAGAAACTTGATAAATTTTAGATGATTTCTGACTTGGTAAACCAAATTTTCGAATCATATCCGTGTCATTGGTAAACAAAAGTAATCCTGTTGTATTTTTATCCATTCTACCAACTGGAGCAATTTTAGAAGTCGTTGCTCCACGAAGCAACTCTAACACATTTCTGTGTTCTTCATGCTCTTCCATTGCTGTTGTAAAGTTTTTAGGCTTATTCAACAAAATATATACCTTTTTCTCTGGAATCAAAATAGCTCCGTCAAAATTAACTACATCCGTTAATTTAACCAGGTAACCCATTTCAGTAACTGGAATTCCGTTTACTTTTACATTACCCGACTGAATGTAAATATCTGCATCACGACGCGAACAAGCACCCGAATTAGAAATATACTTGTTTAATCTCAATTCATCAGCGGCTTTTTGTCTCTTTGGCGCTTGATTTGGCTTCTTCACCACTACTTCTTCTACCGGTTTTGCTTTCGCAGCAGTTTCCGTCTTTTTGGGTTTTTGCGAACGTTTTGCCATAGCAGGCTTTGACTTGTTTGAGCTTGGTCTGCTTGAACCTGAACGCTTGTTATTCCCTTCCTTATTATTCATAAATCAACATAATTTCTGCAAAGATACTATTAAAATAATTTACAATTTGATTTAGAAGGAAATAGAAAGATTTTAATAACTATGATTCACTGCATAAATTTTGAAAAGCCAGTTATCAACTAGAGTTCAACATTATTAAAAATGTACCAAACTATTGCTACTTTGAATATAATAAGATTTGACTTCCCAATTTAATTTCGTGCCAAAACATACTTTTAAAAGTACTCCACTACATTTTTTTGAATTGTGCATGATGATACAGACACATTCTGATAGCCGATTTTTAAAAAAATACCTATTTATAGTTATTTTAAAATAGTTAAAAGGACGTTAATTTCGAAATATCATAGCAATACGATTAACATCTATAACAATCAAGGTATTTGAATCAATAAAGGGCAGCTGAAAACTTAAAGAGTAGGCCAAAATTTTTAATTATTACATCATGAAAAAACAGCAATTATTTTTAGGATTTATTTTAATCACACTTTTATCGCTATTATCTTGTAGCAACGAGGAAGATGCGGTTTCAGTTTCAACTACAAAAAAGAATTTAATAGGAAGTTGGACCAAAGCCAAAGTCGAGAAAAGAACGAATGAAGGGCAATGGACTGACATAACTGAAAATTGCAATCTCGATGACGTGGAAGAATACGCGTCAAACAGCAACTGGACTTTCTATTTAGGCACACTTCGGTGTGAGTCCGGAGCTCCTGTTTTAAAAGGTAGCTGGAACTTAGCTGCAAACGACACTAAAATCATTTACGAATATGATGATTATGAAGGACAGTATGAAAAATCAATCGAAACAATCACTGAAAACGTATTGATTGTAACCCACAGTGCTAATGATTTAGCCAATTCCCAATACCGTTACACCTTCAACAAATTAGAGTAAAATCAATTTTACTTTTAAATAATATTAGGTAATTATTACAAACAGTATAGGAACTTTTTTACCTATTATTTGAATAATTAAAGCGTACTACTAACTTAAAACTAAAACGATGAAATCCAGTCAACCTAAACACCTATTCTTTTTTAAACAAAAATTTAAAACGTACGGCTTCTCGAAATTCGCTGAATCGCTAATCAAATTCCAAACTACCACATTCTTGATTGCTATCGTTCTCACAATGAGTTCTACTGAAAATGTATGGGGACAAAAGGACAATATTTCGTACAATAATTTAACCCAACCTGATAGCAGAATACATGTATCCTTAAAGCACAACAGAACAATAGGTTTTGCAGACGTCCAGTACGCTGGAGTTGTTATAAAAAACAATACAAGTGACCAACTTCTCGTTCAATTAGAATACACGGTTTACTATACTTGTGGACAAGTAAAATCAGTACGAATTGGTATTGATTCCAATAGAGGATTAGTGCTAGAACCGAACCAATTGACCGAAACTGATGGTTGGTTTGACACAGACAATACTTCGTACGATGCAGGAAACAGGAGATCTTCTGATTGTGTTAAAAATGCCAAGGCAAGGGTACTAATTGGAAAGAATGCTGAGGGTAAAAATGAATATACTGCAATAGATCGTATGTCATTTAGACTCCTTAATATCGAAAACTTGTCCTTAAAGAAAAAGAAAGAAGCAGATATCCAACTTTCTGCTAAGTTGGTCACTGAAGGAGACACAAAATCGTATGCCAAGGACTTTGATGGCGCTATTGAAAAATACAGGGAAGCCTTAAAAATCAATCCCGATAATGAAAAAGCCAAATCAAAAATAATTGAAGCTGAAAACAAAAAAGAAGACGCAGCAGTAAAGCTCAAAGAAACTGAATCTAAAATATTAAAGGAAGAAGAATTAAAAAAAACAAAAGAGGAAGAAGCTAGTAAAGTTAAGTTGGCTAAAGACTCTGAAGAACTAAAAGAAACAGAAAATAAAAAAGAGCAAAAAATCGAAGAAGAAAAGGCTCAAGCGGAGGAAAATGCTCGAATAAAACAACAAGAAAAAGAAGAGGCGGCAGAACGGTTAAGGGAGGAAGAAGCACGAAAAGCTCAAGTAAGACAACAAGAATACGATACTTGGAAAAACAATGCACAGGAAGAACGCGACCAACAAGACCTTCTTAATACTGGTGCTACATTTTCTTTTTTCACATTACTTGGTGGTTTTATTTACGATGGTATGGGCGAAGTAAATCCAGCATCTGTTTATCAAAGTCCAGCGAAAAAACTTGTACCTAAGTTTTTTTTAACGTCAGACATTGGTTTTTCATTTTCATCTAATCCTATTTTATTTCAAAGTTCTTATTCAACAATGAGTGGTGGTGATTCATCCACCAATAATAGCTTGATAGGTGAAGATGGCTATTATTTAAATATAAATGCAGAAGCAAAAATAGGAGCTGGAAACGACTTCTACAATTTCTACGGAATTATAGGAGGAAAAGTGGGATTAATACCTACCCTAACCGGTTCACGTTACGCGATGCATTATGGCGGAGGTGCAGATCTTGGAATAAAAAACATAAAGGTGTTTGGGCAATACCGTGCTTCCTTTGCAGACGATAAATCGATGGTATTATCAGACGTAGAAGAAAATGGAAGTGGCGAAGTAAGTGCACTTTCATCTGAACTCTATTACGGTTTGAAAATCACATTTGGAGGTACTCCAGATGATGACTACAAACGTTCCCATATCTACTTAGGAATGATGAGTAAACAATATACTATTGATGGACAAACGCAGTTTTACGATCCCGACTTAAATATTGTCAGAGGTGGTGACATAAAACCTATTCAAGGATATATGTTTGAATATAGAAAAGACCATACATTTAGTCTCTTCTTTAAATACTATGAGAATTACAATTTTATAGGAACTGTAGACGGAGCATACCCAAAATCTTCAGGATTAACAAGCAGTGGAGCATTTTTTGAAATAGGCTTTCTACGAGCGCTTGATTTCTTTTAATAGATGGAAAGAATATTCTAAAACGTAAAACTGTAAATAAGGACAATTAAAATTATTCCAAATTTGTAACGATTAAAGAGATAAATAATGAAAAATAAAATAATACTAAAATCAAAAATTTACAACCTTCTGCTTTCTACATTTATCTATCTTACTCTAACCAGCTGTTCAGTAAGTGAAGATCAATCAATAAATGAACCGATGGAAGAACAGAGCATACAGTTAGCAGTTGGTATAAATAAAAATATTGGCTTACCACAAATCAACAGTGTTTACATAGATAATACTTCTATTCCGTTAACAATTTTAAATTCCGAGCAAACAACGCCGGATTGCTCGTCATTCAACTCGTTCGCAACACTCCCTCCTGCCTTAAACACAAAATCGGATGGTATTAAATTCTACTTCATAAAAGTTACTTACTCGATGCAAGGAGTAGATAATGATGGCGCTTACTATACTAAAACAGACACTATGGCATATTACGCTTCTTCATTTGATAATGGATGCAATGTTTATCAGGTCAGCTTAACTCCTAACAATACATATTCTATTGTAAAGATGTAGGTGAGAACAAAAGTTATATTCGTGATTACAAATAGTGTGAATTGTTTTTCCAAATCAACTACTTTAATGAACGTTGACGATACTTATTAAATTTTATGGAAGGAATCAAAGAATAGTATTATTTGTTTAGTTTTTAAAACTGCAACAGTAAAATGTTGCGGTTTTAATTTAGTAGTGATTTCAAATAAAAAACCAACCGAAGTTGAAAGTAAAAAAAATATATTCTTAAAACTTTATATGAAAAATCTCTTAAGGAAAATTTTAATATTCGAAATTGATATAAAAAAATTTTTAAATTACACTATTGATGCAAAATGAAAATAATTTTTAAACATGACAAATACTTATGTCCAGTCTACTAATAAAGGAAATAATTCTAATAAAATTCAATGCAACATAAGCAGAAACAAAATCTCAATTTGGTTTTTAAAACCGCATTGAAATCAATAATTTTTTCCCATGAATCAAAACCGAAGGCTCAATTAGAACAATGCAGAAAACACCCGATACAATCAATACTTTCAAAACATTATGTAATTTCAAATATTGTGTTTTACTTTTTGATTTCCACAGGTACATTATAAAGAATAGCAGCACAATAAAACAGAAATAAAAGTAAATGTCCATATAACCCACATCATCCAATTCGATTAAAATATAAACGGGAATAACAGTCAAAATACTCAAAATCGTAATGATATATTTTGAAGTCTTCTCGCCGTAGACAACTGGAATCGTCTGATAATTAGCAGCAAAATCTCCTGCAATGTTTTCCAAATCTTTAATCAATTCCCTAATCCAAAGCAACAGAAACAAAAAAGCTGCATGAGAAAAAATCACGATGTAAGAATTGGTATGTTCAATATCTTTATAATACATCAAGAAAATAGCAAAAAAGGGCGCGATCGTCATTAAAGTCGACATCAAGTTCCCAATGATTGCATACCGTTTCACTTTGTGCGAATAAAACCAAATTAGAAAAATATATACCGAGAAAAACAACGCAGCCCGCCAAGATACAAGAAGTCCTAAAAATGCAGCAATAAAATTCAGTGTAAAATAAATCGTAAGTTTCGTCTTCTGACTGACTAAACGGTCCAACATCGACTTTCGTGGTCGGTTGATTAAGTCTTTTTTGCTGTCGTAAAAGTTGTTGATGATGTAACCAGAAGCAATAGTGACGGATGAAGCTAGTACAATTAGAAATAAATTTACATCGAGTAGTGTTTCTAAAGCAGATTGGTCTTTCGCCAGAATAAATATAGCCGAAAGATATTGCGCTAAAATAATAACAGGAATATTATAACCGCGAATTACAGAAAACAAACTGATAATTTTCTTTACGAAAAGCTTGTTCCTTCTGCTTAGCATCTTTGAAATGGATTGATTGGTTTATAGGTAGAGCGGAATATTTGAATTAAAAATTATAAACCACTTCAAGTTTATAGTCTTTCAAAGCAAGCCTTGCTTTTTCTAAATCTTCAGTGAAACCTAATATATAACCACCACCGCCAGAACCACAAAGTTTCAAGTAATAATCATTAGTATCAATTCCTTGTTGCCAAATTCCGTGAAATTGTTCCGGAATCATTGGTTTGAAGTTGTTCAAAACTACTTTTGACAATTTTTTCGTATTTGAAAGCAACGATTTCAAATCACCACCTAAGAAATTTTCTACGCAAAGGTCGGTATATTTAGTAAACTGATTTTTAAGCATGGCTCTAAAACCTTTGTCCTTCAAGTTCTCCATGAAAATAGTTACCATTGGAGCAGTTTCTCCAATAATTCCAGAATCCAATAAGAATACAGCTCCCTTTCCTCCTGCAGATTGCGTCGGAATACCAGTTGCTTCAATATTATCTTTAGAATTTATTAAAATTGGAATACTTAAATAACTATTTAAAGGATCTAAACCTGAACTTTTTCCGTGGAAAAAAGATTCCATCTGACCGAAAACTGCTTTAAGAATAAGCAATTTTTCACGCGTCAAATTTTCTAAAACGGTAATTTTATTATTGGCATATTGGTCGTAAATCGCAGCCACTAAAGCGCCACTACTTCCCACTCCATATCCTTGTGGAATTGACGAATCAAAATACATTCCTTTAGCAACATCAGATTTCAATCGCTCAATATCAAAACTTACTAATTCAGGTTGCTCATTTTGCAACTGCTCTAAATAAGTCGTGAATTTATGTAGACTCTCATTTGATTTCAACGAAACAGCATCGGATAAATCCGAAACTTTAAGTGCTCCATTGTAAAAATTATAAGGAATTGAAAGACCTTTCGAGTCACGAATGATTCCGTATTCTCCGAAAAGTAAAATTTTTGAGTAAAATAAAGGTCCTTTCATCTAATGTTTTTATCTAATAATATTTAAAGATAGCGAAATTTGTCTTTGTTAGCACCAATTTTCAAATAAAGTTGAAACTTAATTTAACTTTTGAGCGCCACTTCCAATTTCGTCACAAATATACTGCTGATTTTGGCAATACACAATCAATTCATTCTTAATAAATTGCAAAACTTTTTCCTTGTCATTTTCAGGATACAAAACATGAACATTCGCCCCAGCGTCTAGTGTAAAGCACACTTGAACGCCAGTATCCTGACGGAATTTCCAAATTTTATTTATAATTTCTAATGTATTTGGCTTCATTAAAATAAAATAAGGCATTGAAGTCATCATCATTGCATGCAAAGTCAACGCTTCACTTTCAACTAAACTTACAAATTTCTCAAGATTTCCATGGATTAAAATTTGCTTCATTTGTGCCAAATTCTCGTGTGCTTGTTCAAATCTATTTTTTGCAAACGGATGATTGTGCATCAATTCGTGACCAACCGTACTCGAAACTACTTTTTCGCCTTTGTCAACTAATAATATCGTGTCTTGGTAATTTTGAAAATTCGAATGAATCGTTTCTGAAAATTCAACGCCGAACAAGTCTGAACTATTTTCCACTGACTCCGTTTCTCCCCAAACTACTACCGAACCTTTAATACTTCTGCAAGCACTTCCTGAGCCTAATCGCGCAAGAAATGATGCTTTCTTCCAAAAATATTCTTCGGTCATTTCTGGGTTGAACAGTTTTTCGATTGACATTAAATTTACTGCCATCGCCCCCATTCCGCTTGCCGAAGAAGCAATTCCTGAACTGTGCGGAAAAGTGTTTTCTGTTGAAATTGCAAAATGAAAATCCTTTAAGAATGGCAAATAGATCTCCACTCTTTCAAAAAATTTCTGCATTTTCGGTTTGAAATCTTCTTTTGATTTTCCATCTAAAAACAAATCAAACGAGAAGTTTTCTGAAGTTGATTTTATAGGTTCAAATTCAAGTTTTGTAATTGTCTTGCAATTATTCAACGTAAAACTAATCGATGGATTAGCCGGAATTTGGTTTTCCTTTTTTCCCCAATATTTTACCAATGCGATATTGCTTGGTGCAGACCACTGAAAATTTCCTTTTTCAGTTACTTCATGCGTATATTCTTGAGGGATAAAATCAGTAGCTTTTGTCATTTTAAGTGCAATTTTGGCAAAGATACTTTATTTGATTTACATCAAAAAAACATCTTCTGTGGAAAGTAAAGATTTAGTAATTTTGGACAAAATATTAATTATGAAATCGCCACAAAGCACAAGAATCAAAAAAGGCGATACCATAAATGACCACTAAAAATTAAATTCTACATTTATGAAACTCGGAACAAAAATAACAATACTCATCATACTTTGTCTCGGAATCGGTTACGCTTCGAGCATCGTAACTCAAAACGGAATTGAGACTTGGTACAATACTATTGAAAAACCAAGTTTCAATCCGCCGAATTGGCTTTTCGGCCCCGTTTGGACAATGCTTTACATTATGATTGCCGTTGCTGGTGGAATTGTGTGGGATAAAATTGACACAAATCCACTGGCGAAAAAAGCAATGATCTTCTTTGGAATTCAGTTATTTCTAAATACAATGTGGTCGTTTTTATTCTTTGGACTTAAAAATCCATTAATCGCATTAATCGAAATCATTTTATTGTTATTAATGATTTACGAAACCTACATGTTATTCAACAAAATAAATAAAACGGCAGGTTATCTTTTCATCCCATATCTTCTTTGGGTCAGCTTTGCGATGTTTTTAAATGCAAGTATTTGGTGGCTGAATCGCTAAATCTCTATTTATAACGAATAAAAATTAGCTTAAAAGAACAATTCAACAAAAGTGAAATACACTTTTAAGGTTGTGTGTTACCTAGATGAAACCTATCTTTGTGACCAAAATTATTTTCCAACAAATCGATTATTATGCAATCAGATCAATTTGACTATTTTCCAATTGTAATGCAACTTATCCTAGCAGTAGGATTTGTGGTGGGAACCATTATTGTGTCTAGCTTTCTTGGACCAAAAAGGTCTTCGAAAAACAAAAATAAAAACTTTGAGTGTGGAGTAGAATCTATCGGAAATGCGCGAATGCCGTTTTCAGTAAAATACTTTTTAGTCGCTATTTTATTTGTTCTTTTTGACGTCGAGGTGATTTTCATGTATCCTTGGGCGGTTAATTTCCGCGAAATGGGAATGGAAGGAATGGTAAAAATGGGAATTTTCATGTTCCTATTGCTTGTTGGCTTCTTCTACGTGTTGAAGAAAAAAGGTTTAGAGTGGGAATAGTGATGTAAGATTTGAGATTTTCGATTTAAGGTTTGAGATTCTCCAATCTAAAAAAAACGTTGAAAACAGAATTTACGATTTACGCTTTCTTTTGAAATCAGAAATCTAAATTCTAAAATCATAAATTAAAATGAGTGATTCAAAAATAAATACAGCAGAAGCACCTGAAGGTTATGCAGGTGAAGGCTTTTTTGCTACGAAATTAAATGATGTAGTTGGTTTAGCGCGAGCAAATTCGCTTTGGCCTTTGCCGTTTGCTACATCTTGTTGCGGAATTGAATTTATGGCTACGATGGCTTCTCATTATGATGTAGCGCGTTTTGGTTCAGAACGTATGAGTTTCTCTCCTCGTCAAGCGGATATGTTACTTGTTATGGGAACAATCGCAAAGAAAATGGCACCTATTTTACGTCAAGTTTACGAACAAATGGCTGAACCTCGTTGGGTTATCGCTGTTGGAGCTTGTGCAAGTTCAGGTGGGATTTTCGATACGTATTCTGTTTTGCAAGGAATTGACAAAATCATTCCTGTAGATGTTTACGTTCCTGGTTGCCCTCCCCGTCCGGAACAAATTTTAGATGGAGTTATGCGTTTGCAAGATTTAGTAAAGTCTGAATCAGTAAGACGTAGAAGTTCTCCAGAATATACTGAATTATTGGCTTCTTATAACATACAATAGACATGGCTTTAGAAACCACGGTTATACAAACAAAATTAGTTGACAAATTTGGCGCGCAAGTTTCAAATTTCATGCAACAACACGATATTTTTACGTTCGAAGCGGCTTCAGAAAGCAATCTAGAGGTCATGCGCTTTTTAAGAGAAGATGCAACTTTGAGATTTAATTTCTTGACAGACGTTTGCGGAATTCATTATCCGGACGCAAGTAAGGACAAGGAATTTGCAGTTGTGTATCACATGCATAATTGGCTTGACAACACACGCATTCGTTTTAAATGTTTCCTATCATTAGAAAATTTAGAAATTAATACCGTTACAAGTTTATTTTCTGGTGCAAACTGGCAAGAACGCGAAACGTATGATTTCTACGGAATTATATTTAAAGGTCATCCACAGTTAAAACGTATTTTGAACATGGATGAAATGACTTCTTTTCCACTGCGAAAAGAATTTCCATTAGAAGATGGCGGACGTACGGATAAAGACGACCGTTTCTTCGGAAGAACACAAGATAATTGTTAATGCACCTGAAATAATAGCGCAAACATGCAAGACTTATTATTACCACCAGAATTACGTTACGCTGATATTATCAAGCAAAGGCAAAATGAAGACGGAAGTGAACTTTCAATTCTGAATTTAGGGCCAACACACCCGGCGACTCACGGAATTTTCCAAAACATCTTATTGATGGATGGAGAACGCATCGTTGAAGGCGAAGGAACTGTGGGTTACATTCACCGTGCTTTTGAAAAAATTGCAGAAAACAGACCTTTCTACCAAATTACGCCTCTTACAGACCGAATGAATTATTGTTCAGCTCCTATTAACAATATGGGTTGGTGGATGACATTAGAGAAAGCTTTAAATATTGAAGTCCCAAAACGCGTTCAATATATGAGAGTTATCATCATGGAATTGGCACGTATTACAGACCACGTGATTTGCAATTCAGTTATTGGTGTAGATACAGGAGCGTTAACTGGTTTCTTATATGTGTTCCAAATGCGTGAACGAGTTTATGAAATCTACGAAGAAATTTGTGGTGCTCGATTGACGACAAACATGGGACGAATTGGTGGTTTCGAAAGAGATTGGACGCCATTAGTTTTTGAAAAAATTGAAAAATTCCTAGAAGATTTTCCTGCTGCATGGCAAGAATTTGAAAACTTACTAGTTCGAAATAGAATTTTCATGGACAGAACTATTGACGTTGGTGCAATTAATGCCGAACGTGCGATGAATTATGGTTTTACAGGTCCCAATTTAAGAGCGACAGGTGTTGATTACGATATTCGTAAAATGCAACCGTACAGTTCTTACGAAGATTTTGAATTTGATATTCCTGTTGGAAAATCAGGTGATACATACGACCGTTTCTGTGTAAGAAACGCTGAAGTTTGGGAAAGTTTAAAAATCATCAGACAAGCATTGGACAAAATGCCAGAAGGTCCTTTCCATGCAAATGTGCCTGATTATTACTTGCCACCAAAAGAAGATGTTTACACGTCAATGGAAAGTTTGATTTACCACTTCAAAATTGTAATGGGAGAAATTCCTGTTCCAATAACAGAAGTCTATCATCCTGTTGAAGGTGGAAATGGAGAATTAGGTTTTTACTTAATTACTGACGGAAGTCGTACTCCATTTAGATTGCATTTCAGAAGACCTTGTTTTATTTACTACCAAGCGTATAACGAAATGGTAAAAGGTGCGATGTTGTCTGATGCGATTGCTACATTATCAAGTTTGAATGTTATTGCGGGAGAACTTGACGCTTAATAATTTAGAAATAAGATTTAGGATTTTAGAATAAATATTGATTTAAGAAAAGAGACATATAGGTTTTAGGGAATTTAGGAAACATGAATTATTTCGGTAAACGCATTTAAACCTGAATCTGAAATCTGAAATCTAACATATAGAATGGAAAGAGTAGATATAAAACAAGAGATAAACATAACTGAATCTTTGATGACACGCATCAATGAATTAATCAGTCATTATCCAGAAGGAAAACAAAAATCGGCTTTATTGCCTGTTTTGCACGAAGTTCAAGATGCTCACGACAATTGGTTGAGTATTGAATTGCAAGATAAGGTGGCTGAAATTTTGAGCATCAAACCAATCGAAGTCTATGAAGTAGTAAGTTTTTACACTATGTTCAACAGAAAACCGATTGGAAAATACATGTTTGAATTTTGTACTACTTCACCTTGTTGCTTGAATGGTGTAGAAAATTTAATGGACTATACTTGTCAAAAATTAGGCGTAAATGTTGGCGAACAAACTCCAGACGGAATGTTTGAAGTTCGCGGTGTTCAATGTCTAGGTGCTTGTGGATATGCACCAATGATGCAATTGGGCGATTTTTACCAAGAGCATTTGACAAAAGAAAAAATTGACCAACTCATCGTAGATTGCCGAGATAACAAGATTACTTTACACGATAAATAATATGTCACAAAAAATATTATTAGATAAAATCAACGTTCCAGGAATTAAAACCTATGAAGTGTACCGTCGTGAAGGTGGTTATGCTTCTGTGGAAAAGGCCATTAAAACCTTAACTCCTGATGAAGTAGTTGAAGAAGTAAAAACTTCAGGATTAAGAGGCCGTGGTGGAGCAGGATTTCCAGCCGGAATGAAATGGAGTTTTATTGATAAAAAATCAGGTAAACCAAGACATTTAGTTTGTAATGCCGATGAATCTGAACCAGGTACGTTTAAAGACCGTTACTTGATGGAGTACATTCCTCACTTGCTAATTGAAGGAATGATTACGTCAAGTTATGCACTTGGAGCAAATTTATCTTACATCTATATTCGTGGTGAATACATGTGGATTTATAAAATATTAGAACGTGCAATTGCTGAAGCGAAAGCGGCAGGATTTTTAGGTAAAAATATTTTAGGTTCCGGATATGATTTAGAATTATATGTTCAAATTGGTGGTGGTGCTTACATTTGTGGTGAAGAAACAGCATTAATTGAATCATTAGAAGGAAAAAGAGGAAACCCAAGAATCAAACCACCTTTCCCGGCGGTTTCAGGAGTTTGGTCAAATCCTACCGTTGTAAATAACGTAGAAACCATAGCTACAGTGCCGTGGATTATCAATAATTCAGGTGCTGATTATGCGAAGATTGGAATTGGTCGTTCTACAGGAACTAAATTAATTTCAGCTTCAGGACATGTTAAAAACCAAGGTGTTTTTGAAATCGAATTGGGTTTAAGCGTTTACGAATTCATGAATTCTGACGAATATTTAGGCGGAATGATTGACAGTCGGCCGTTGAAAGCATTTGTTCCAGGAGGTTCATCTGTTCCAGTTTTACCTGCAAATTTGATTTACAAAACAGCAAACGGTGACGATAGATTGATGAGCTACGAATCTTTATCGGATGGTGGTTTTGCTACCGGTTCGATGTTAGGTTCAGGTGGATTCATCGTTTACAATGATACAGCTTGTATCGTAAGAAATACTTGGAATTTCGCTCGTTTTTATGCTCACGAAAGTTGTGGACAATGTTCGCCTTGTCGTGAAGGAACGGGTTGGTTAGAAAAAGTACTGTGGAGAATCGAAAACGGTCAAGGTCGTGAAGAAGATATTGATTTATTGTGGAGTATTCAATCTAGAATTGAAGGAAACACAATTTGTCCTTTAGGTGATGCAGCGGCTTGGCCAGTTGCAGCAGCTATCAGACACTTTAGAGATGAATTCGAATACCACGTTCGTTTCCCAGAAAAAATTAAAAATAGAGAACACTTTGTTGCTGAACCTTTTTCAATTGTAAAGCATTTAGTTAGTAGTCAAACAGTTTAAAAAGAAGTGGAAAAAATTAAACACATAGAAATTAGCAATTTTAAATCTATCAAACATTTAGAAATAAATGATTGTAACAAGATAAATGTGTTTATTGGTAAACCAAATGCAGGTAAAAGTAATATTTTAGAAGCTTTGGGTTTGTTTGGATATCTTAATCATCCTCCATATTCAAGCAAAATAAGTGATTTTGTCAGATTCAATGATATCTATCAATTATGTTTTAATGGAAATGTTAAAGAAAATATTAGAATAAACATAAATACAAGAGGACAATTAAATTTTACGTTTAATAGAGACTCCATAGAGGGACCTTATTTTAAAATTGATGGGTTAAGATATAATTTTATTTCGAAGGATGGCAAATCAAGCAATTTAGTTACTGATGCCGATTTAGCAATGATAAAAAAATATGATTATAAAAACATTGTTAACCAGAAAACAGGCGATTTAAGTTTAGAATTTCCTTTTGGTGAAAATATCGGTCAGGTTATTTCGCAAAATCAGAAATTAAGAAATGAAGTAGTTCAATCATTGAAAGATAATGGTTTAAAGAGTGTCATTAAATCTGGAAATTATGAAATTGCAATTCAAAAAAATCTGGAAGACGGAACTGTTTTCGAACTACCTTATAATATGATTGCTGATACTTTACAAAGATTGATTTTTTATAAATCAGCGATTATGAGTAATGAAAATTCCGCTATGTTGTTTGAAGAGCCTGAAGCCCATTGTTTTGAACCTTATATTTTAGAATTAACAAATGGTATCAAATACGACGAGAAAGATAATCAGTTTTTCATAGTTACTCATAGTGATTTCATTGTTAAAGAATTTTTGCGAGATGAAGAAAGCAAAGAAAATACTAATATTTACCTCGTTAATAATGAAGATGGAGAAACAAAAGTAAAACTTTTGGACAAAAATAAAAATGAAGACGTTTTTGAATATGGAATGAACATATTTTTCAATTTTGAGAGTCTTTGGGAATCCAATTAATTCTATATTATGAAATTAATTGGCGTCGAATGTTGGGCAGATATGTATTTCTTTGGAAGATTAGTAAACGATAAAAGTTTAATAAGAAAAGAAAGTGGTGATGACGCCGTAATTGACGGAGTCAACATTAGAAGTAAAGATAGTTTTAGCGTCGGAATTGTTGATGTGGATAAAAATAAAAAGATTCCACCAAGTTTCTTTAAAATTTATCAAGATAATAATTCAGAAATTTTCAAACATTCTGACAAATGTCAATTTTTGATATTAATAGGTCCAAGACAGTTTGAACATTGGGTAAATGAATTTTTAAAAATTAGAAATAGTTCTGTTGAAGAATTTGAATTTATTAATTTTGTCGACTTTATGAAAAAGTCGAAATCATTAAAACCCGAGAATGACGAAAGATTTAAAAATCTGATGAATTTTGTTTTTGGAAGTTTCCAAACAGACGATAATCACATTTCGAAATTAAAGAAGCAGTTAGAATATTTAATAGAGAAGAAATATCAATTTAGTATTGAAGAATTTCAAAATTTATAAGTAAGAATGAAAGTAACAATAGACGGTCAAAGTATAGAAGTAGAACCAGGAACAACAATCCTACAAGCTGCTCGAATGATTGGTGGAGAATCTGTTCCGCCAGCCATGTGCTATTATACAAAACTAAAAGGAAGCGGTGGAAAATGCCGTTGTTGTTTAGTGGAAGTTGCAAAAGGTAGTGAAGCTGACCCAAGACCGATGCCAAAATTAATGGCTTCTTGTGTAACAGGTTGTCAAGATGGAATGGAAATCAACAGTACTGCTTCTGAACGTGTTCAAGATGCAAGAAAATCGGTGACTGAATTCCTTTTGATAAATCACCCATTAGATTGTCCAGTTTGTGACCAAGCGGGAGAATGTGATTTGCAGAATTTAAGTTTCAAACACGGAAAATCGCAAACGCGTTTTATTGAAAAGAAACGAACTTTTGAGCCGGAAGATATCGGTCCAAATATTCAATTGCACATGAACCGTTGCATTTTATGCTACCGATGTGTGATGGTTGCTGACCAATTAACCGATGACAGAGTTCACGGAGTAATGGACAGAGGTGACCATTCTAATATTTCTACTTGCATTTCAAAAGCGATTACAAACGAGTTTTCAGGAAATATGATTGACGTTTGTCCAGTTGGTGCTTTAACTGACAAGACATTCCGATTCAAATCAAGAGTTTGGTTTAACAAACCTTTTGACGCACATAGAGAATGTACAACGCCAGGATGTTGTGGAAAAACAACAGTTTGGATGTTTGGAAATGAAATTCAACGAGTTACAGGTCGTAAAGATGAGTTTCATGAAGTAGATAATTTCATTTGTAACACGTGTCGTTTTGACAAGAAAGACGTGAAGGATTGGGTTATTGAAGGTCCTCGTAAATTTGAAAAATTCTCTGTTATCAATCAAAATAATTATACTCGTGAATTAGACACTGTAGTTATTGAAACAGAAGAAGGAATTTTGAAAGGTCGTGAACAAGACCGCGTTAAAATCAGTATGCCAGAAGTTCCATTCAGAGCTGAAGAAAAAGTAGTTTTTAAAGAAGGTAATATTTAATTTAAATGGACAGTACACTTATCATAGAAAAAGGGATTTTCATTACCATCATCTTTGCAATTACGATGTTGATGGCGATGTATTCTACTTTGGCAGAACGAAAAGTTGCCGCCTGGCTTCAAGACCGAATTGGTCCAAATAGAGCCGGAAAAGGTGGAATTTTACAACCACTTGCTGATGGATTAAAATTATTTTCGAAAGAAGAATTTTTACCGGATACGCCTAACAAATTTTTATTCGTTGTAGGACCTGCAGTTGCAATGTCTGTATCATTAATGACGAGTGCTGTAATTCCGTGGGGTGATAAATTGCATTTATTTGGTCGTGATATTGTTTTGCAAGCGACGGATATTGATGTTGCGTTATTATATGTATTCGGAGTTTTATCTGTTGGAGTTTACGGAATCATGATTGGTGGTTGGGCTTCTAACAATAAATTCTCGTTAATGAGTGCGATGAGAGCTGCTTCCCAAATGATTTCTTACGAAGTTGCAATGGGATTGTCGATTATCGCTCTGATTATGATGACGGGAACATTGAGTTTAAAAGAAATTGCTGAACAACAAGCCGGAATGAATTGGAATATTTTCTACCAACCGGTTGGATTTATTATCTTCTTGATTTGTTCTTTTGCAGAAACGAATCGTACGCCATTTGATTTAGCGGAATGTGAAGCGGAATTAATTGGAGGTTATCATACGGAATATTCTTCTATGCGAATGGGTTTCTATTTGTTTGCTGAATATGCCGCGATGTTTATTTCATCTACAATTTTAGCGGTACTTTATTTAGGAGCTTACAATTATCCTGGAATGAGTTGGGCTGTTGAAAACTGGGGTGTAAATATTGCGAACGTGATTGGAATATTTGTATTGTTTGGTAAAATCTGTTTCTTTATCTTCTTCTTTATGTGGGTTAGATGGACGATTCCAAGATTTAGATATGACCAATTGATGCGTTTGGGATGGCAAATGCTAATTCCAATTGCTATTGCAAATATTGTGATTACTGGAATTGTGATTTTATTGTTTGACGGTAAGATTTAATTTTTGAACTGGTCACAAATTGTGACTGCCTCGGAAAATCCAAAAGAAAATAAACAAGCGAATAGAAACTTGTATAGCCCCGATTGAAGTGAGAAATCCTTTATTTTTTTTCTTTAAAAAAATAAAGATTGAAGCGGAAAGCGGGAATAGGGAAACCAAATACAAGAGGACGATTCGCTCCTTATAAAAAAAGAAATTAATTACGATATGTCAATAGAAACGATATCATTGTCGGGAAGCAAAAAAGAGGTTTCGAACAAAAAGATGACTTTTTGGGAGAGCTTGTACCTTGTGGCAATTATTAAAGGTTTGGTCATTACGATTAGCCATTTATTTACTAGAAAAGTTACGATTAAGTATCCGGAAGAAGTTCGCTCGCGAAGTGACGTTTATCGTGGTCAACACATGTTGATGCGTGATGATGAAGGTCGCGAACGTTGTACGGCTTGTGGATTGTGTGCTTTATCTTGTCCTGCAGAAGCAATTACGATGAAGGCGGAAGAACGTACAAAAGACGAATTGCATTTATACCGTGAGGAAAAATATGCTTCGATTTATGAAATCAATATGTTGCGTTGTATTTTCTGTGGATTGTGTGAAGAAGCATGTCCGAAGGAAGCTATTTACTTGACAAAATCGAAAGTTTTAGTTCCTGCAAGTTACGACAGAGAGGAATTTATTTACGGAAAAGATAAGTTGGTAATGCCGCTTGAAGCTGCTATTGCAAATGGTAAATTAAAAAACGCAAACTAATGTCATCAGTACTTTTAATTTTTATTATATTATCAGCAGTGACTTTGTCTTCTGCTTTTATGACTGTTTTTAGCAGAAATCCAATTCATAGTGCGATTTACTTGGTGATTTGTTTTTTCTCAATTGCTGGTCATTACTTATTATTTAACGCACAGTTTTTAGCATTCGTACACATCATTGTATATTCGGGAGCGATTATGATTTTGATGTTGTTTACTTTAATGTTGATGAATTTGAACAAAGAAGACGAAGTGCACAAACCGAGAATTACACGTTTAGGAGCGGTGGTTTCTTTTTTTATAACGGTTTCGGTTTTGATTACTATTTTCTTGCAAACAAAACCAATTGTAGGCGAATACGATACAACAGGAGAAGATTATCAATCTATAAAAGTATTGGGTAAAGTATTATTAGACCATGAAAATGGTTTTATGGTTGCTTTCGAATTTGCTTCGGTATTGTTACTTGTAGCAATGATTGGTGCGGTCTTATTGTCTAAAAAAGAAAATTCAGCTAAATAATTATGGATAATGTTTTAAACCAAATTGGTATAGAAAATTATATTTTCCTTTCAGTAATCCTTTTTTCTATTGGAGTATTTGGAGTGTTGTATAGACGAAATGCCATCATCGTTTTTATGTCAATAGAAATCATGTTGAATGCCGTGAATTTATTGTTTGTTGCTTTTTCAACTTATCACCAAGATGCGAACGGACAAGTGTTCGTTTTCTTTTCGATGGCAGTTGCAGCAGCAGAAGTTGCGGTAGGATTAGCGATTTTAGTGGCTGTTTTCCGAAATATCGGTTCGATTGATGTGGCTAATTTAAAAAACTTAAAAGGATAATTTTCAATGGATACTACTTTAGCTTTAGTTTTAATATTAGCACCTCTTTTTGGGTTTTTACTTAATATTTTCTTCGGAAAACAATTGGGTAAAACACTTTCAGGAGCAATAGGAACCCTTACGGTTATCGTTTCTTTTGCGGTAACACTTTATTTCTTTTTAAATATTACAGAAACGAATCAAGCAATTCAGGTTAAATTATTTGACTGGATTGCGATTAGTAATTTCAAAGTGGACTTTGGATTTTTGTTAGATCATTTATCATTGTTATGGCTGATGTTTGTAACAGGAATTGGTGCTTTGATTCACTTGTATTCGATTAGTTATATGCACGACGACGAGAATATGCATAAGTTCTTTGCTTATTTGAACTTGTTTGTGTTCTTTATGATTTCACTAGTTATAGGAAGTAACTTACTTATCATGTTTATTGGTTGGGAAGGCGTTGGACTTTGTTCGTACTTATTAATTGGATTCTGGTATAAAAACCAAGATTTCAATGATGCAGCGAAGAAAGCGTTTATCATGAACCGTATTGGTGATTTAGGTTTGCTTGTTGGAATTTTCATAGTTGGATTTGTATTCAAAACCATTGATTTTGCTGAATTGAAAACAATCGTTTTAGAAGGAACAATGAATAATGAAATGTGGATTACGATTGCAGCAATTGCTTTATTTATTGGAGCAGCTGGAAAATCAGCACAAATTCCATTATATACTTGGTTGCCTGATGCAATGGCGGGACCAACTCCGGTTTCTGCGTTAATTCACGCGGCAACAATGGTAACAGCTGGTATTTTTATGATTACACGTTTGTATTTCTTGTTTGATTTAGCTCCTTTAGTTCAAGAGGCGATTGCGGTTATTGGTGCAATTACTTCTTTAGTTGCTGCGACAATTGCTTTAGTGCAAACTGATATTAAAAAAGTCCTTGCCTACTCTACTGTTTCGCAGTTGGGATTGATGTTTTTAGCTTTAGGAATGGGTGCTTATGAAGTAGCTGTTTTCCACGTAATCACACACGCTTTCTTTAAAGCTTGTTTGTTCTTGGGTTCAGGTTCAGTAATTCACGCTTTGCATAACGAACAAGATATGCGTAAAATGGGTGGTTTGCGTAAAGCAATGCCAATTACATTTATCACAATGTTGTTATCAAGTTTAGCGATTTCAGGAATTTTTCCATTAGCAGGTTTCTGGTCAAAAGATGAAATTTTAATGACTGCATTTCACGGTAATCCTGTTTTATGGGTTATTGGTTCATTAGCGTCTATATTTACAGCATTCTATATGTTCCGTTTAATGTTCTTGACTTTCTTCAATGATTTCAGAGGAACAGAAGAGCAGAAAAAATACTTACATGAAAGTCCGGCTTTAATTACTTTTCCTTTAATTATTTTAGCAATTCTTGCTACAGTTGGTGGATTGATTAGTTTGCCTGGAAATTCTTGGTTGAATCATTATTTAGCTCCATTTTTCCCAAACAAAGAACACATCGCTCACGCTTTAGGTCAAACCGAGTATATCTTGATGGCAATTGCAACTGTTGGTGCTTTGGTAGGTATTGGTTTTGCTTATGCAAAATACATCAAACAAAATCAAGTTCCTGGAGCAGATGCAACGTTTACTGGAATGAGTAAAGTATTGTATAATAAGTATTATGTTGATGAAATTTATGATAAAGTAATTGTCAATTCAATTAATGGATGGTCCAATTTCTTCAGAGATTACGTAGAAGTGGGTTTATCTGCTTTTGTATTTGGTTTTGGAAAAGCAGCAAACGAGTTGAGCTTTCAAGGTAAGAAATTACAAAATGGAAGTATCGGTTTCTACTTATTTATGTTTGTCATTGGATTTTGTGCAATCATCACCTACTTATTTATAGTTTAATAATTTTCGAATAATGGATATATCTTTCTTATTAATTATACTTTTAGTTGGCGCTTTAGTTACCTTTTTAGCGGGAGACAAAATGGCTTCAAAAGTCGCTTTGTTCTTCGGATTGGTTTCTTTAGGGTTTACACTTTACTTATTAAGCCTTTTTAATGCAGGACAAAATCTTGACGTTACGATGGCTTGGATTACAAAACCTGTTATTTCTTTTTCATTAAAAGCAGACGGTTTAGCTTTTGCAATGTTGTTGTTAAACGGAATTTTGACACCAATCATTATTCTTTCCTCTTTTGGAAATGAAGTTAAAAATGCTAAAAATTTCTACGCTTTAATTCTATTCATGTCGTTTGCTATGGCAGGAACATTCTTGGCTTCAGATGGACTTTTATATTACATCTTCTGGGAATTGGCTTTGATTCCAATTTACTTTATCGCTTTAATTTGGGGTAACGGAGACGCAGAAGAACGCAAAAAAGCTGTTGTAAAATTCTTCATTTATACATTAGCAGGTTCATTGTTCATGTTAACAGCTTTCATTTATCTTTATGGTAAAGCGGGAAGTTTCCAACTTGAAGCTTTATATAATTTAGACCTTTCTGCAGACGAACAATTATGGATTTTCTTGGCATTCTTCTTTGCTTATGCAGTGAAAATTCCATTGATACCTTTCCATACTTGGCAAGCGAACGTATACCAAAAAGCACCAACTGTTGGAACCATGCTTTTATCAGGTATAATGTTAAAAATGGGATTGTACAGTGTAATTCGTTGGCAATTGCCAATCGCTCCAATGGCTGCGAAAGAATACATGAACATATTCATCGGATTAGGAATTGCAGGTGTTATTTACGGTTCAATTGTGGCTTTGCGCCAAAAAGACATCAAGAAATTATTGGCTTATTCTTCATTGGCACACGTTGGATTAATTGCAGCGGGAACGTATGCATTGAATCTTGATGGATTTCGTGGAGCAGTTTTGCAAATGATGGCACACGGGTTTGTAGTAGTAGGTTTATTCTTTGCTGCTGAAATCATCTACAGAAGATTAGACACAAGAATAATTTCGGAGATGGGTGGAATTAGAATTCAAGCACCGGCATTCGCGTCGATGTTCATGATTTTAGTTTTTGCTTCCATCTCACTTCCATCAACTTTCAACTTTATTGGAGAATTCACAGTATTGTACGGTTTGTTCCAAGTGGATATGTGGTTTGCAATCATTGGTGGAATGACTATTATTTTAGGCGCTTACTATATGTTGAAATTGTACCAACATTCTATGTTAGGTGAAACAAATACTAAAATTTTCAAAGACGTGACTTTTAGCGAAGGATTAGTATTGGTATCAATTATAGGTCTAATTATGTTTTTCGGATTCTATCCAAAACCATTGACTGATTTGATTACTCCTTCTTTAGAAACAATTTTATTACAAATAAATCGATAATCCTTAAATTCAAAAATGACAACATTAATAGCAATTACAGGTTTAGGGGTTTTATGCCTTATATTTGAAATTTTCAATTTAAGAAAAGGAATTATTCCCGTAACGATTATTGGTTTATTAGCCACTTTAGGTCTAACAATGTCGGAGTACGGAACGGAAGCTTCTTACTACAACAATATGATTGTGGTGAATAACTTTTCTGTAACTTTTTCAAGTTTATTCATCGTTTTGACCACATTTATTGTGGCGATGAGTCATAATTTTTACAGTAATCATCCTACAAAAATATCAGATTTTATTTCAATCAAACTTTTCATTTTAGCTGGAGCAATTGCAATGGTTTCATTTGGAAATTTAGCGATGTACTTCTTGGGAATCGAAATTTTATCTATCGGATTGTATGTGATGGCGGCGAGTGAACGATTGAGCATTCGAAGTAACGAAGCTGGAATGAAATACTTCTTAATGGGTGCTTTTGCCTCTGGAATTATCTTATTCGGAATCTGTTTGGTTTACGGAGCAATGGGAAGTTTTGATGTTGCAGAAATCGCTTCATTATCTCGTTCTGCTGAATTACCGGCTTGGTTTTTCATAGGTGTGATTATGATTGTGATTGGAATGTTGTTTAAAGTTGCAGCGGTTCCTTTCCACTTTTGGGCTCCTGATGTTTATGAAGGTTCGCCAACATTAACTACAGCAACGATGAGTACTTTAGTAAAAGTGGTAGCAATGGCAACTCTTTTCAAATTACTTGTAGTCTTAAATGCAGAAATGTCTTACGCGTTCCAAATGATAATTGTAGTATTATCAATTGCTTCAATGACTGTTGGAAATATCATGGCATTACGCCAAGTTAACGTAAAACGTATGTTGGCTTTCTCTGGAATTTCACATGCTGGATTTATGTTAATGACGTTGCTATCATTAAGCACTGCAGCAGGAACTTTATTATATTACGCTACTGCTTATTCATTAGCTGGAATTGCAGCTTTTGCCGTAATCCTTTACGTTTGTGGTAAAAATGAGAACGAAGATATTGTAAACTTCCACGGTTTAGGAAAAACTAATCCTGTTCTTGCGGCAGTATTAACTGGAGCTTTACTTTCTATGGGTGGAATTCCAATATTCTCTGGATTCTTTGCTAAATTATTTTTATTCAGCGATACTATTTCAGCAGGTTACTTATTCTTGGTAATCATTGCGGTAATCAACTCAATAATTAGTATTGGATATTACTTCAAATTGATTTTAGCGATGTACGGTAAAGAACCAAATGAAGAACGAACTGGAACCCCGGTTTTATATTATGCAGTTGCTGTAATTGCGATTTTATTGAATATTGCGATAGGTTTCTTTCCTTCTTTGATTATGGATTTGATGTAAGATTAAATTATATATAAAGTAAAAGCCATTCGAGAGAATGGCTTTTTTTATGGTTGTATATTTGAAATCGTAGAAGTTGTTTTACTCGCTAATTTTATTACTCTCGAAAAGGCGCCAAGACGCAAAGTGAAACAACGCAAGCTTTGCGTCTTTGCGAGACAAAATATTTTGAAATAGATTCCGAGAAACTTTCCTAGAAATTATTGCAACGCTTCCTTCAAAATTTCCAACGACCTCATCTTTGCTACCTCATCATAGAAATAATTCGTAACCATCAATTCGTCGATTTTAGTGTCTTCAATAAAACCACCTAAATTTTCATGCAACCTTTCTTTGTCGCCAATAAAAGTGCAAGCCAACATATTTTCCACCATCGCTCGGACTTCTGGAATCTGATAGGATTCACGTAATTCTCCAGCAGGTTGTAAAGGAACTCTCGCGTTAGTTACGATTCCTGTAAACATATTTATTAAACTTGTCGCGTTAAAATTTGCTTCGTCATTCGTTTCGCCACCGATAACATTCACACAAGCCATGACATGAGGTTTTACTAATTGTTTTGAAGGTCGGAAGTTGTTTCTGTAAATGGCAATCGCAGGTCGGAATTGAGCAGGTGCAAAATGAGCGGCAAAAGCATAAGGCAATCCCATTTGAGCAGCTAAATAAGCGCTGTCGGTACTTGAACCCAAAATCCAAAGTGGAATATCCAATCCTTCAGCAGGAAACGCCCGAACGGCAGCTGTACTGTTTTCAGAGTTGAAATAAGTTTGCAATTGTTTCACATCTGAAGGAAAAGACATCGAAACATCTTTTGCATTTCGGCGTAAAGCCATCGCTGTATTTTGATCTGTTCCAGGAGCGCGTCCTAAACCCAAATCTATTCTGTTGGGATAAAGTGTTTCTAATGTTCCAAATTGTTCCGCAATCACAAGCGGACTGTGATTAGGCAACATAATTCCGCCAGAACCCACACGAATACTTTTAGTTTTTCCCGCAACATGTCCAATTAAAACTGAAGTTGCAGCACTCGCGATGTTTGACATATTATGGTGTTCCGACATCCAAAAACGCTCGAAACCTAATTCTTCCGCTTTCTGTGCAAAACGAACTGTTTCTTCAATCGCTGTCGTTGCGTTTCCACCTTGTTTCACCACCACTAAATCTAATATCGAAAGAGGTATATTTTTCATTTTACAAAATTAATGAACAAAAGTGCGTTTGTGTCTTAAGAGATTGCTAAAGGTTTTTACAACAAAAAGAGCGATTTTACTAATAATAAAAACGATAAAAAATCCCGATTACAAAAACTGCAATCGGGATCAGGATTAACCGTTTAGATTTATAACTTTCTAATTTACTATGAACTTACGTGTTTGTTTTAAATTGGAATCTGTGGTGATTTCAATCAAGTAAACTCCAGAAGATAAATCGCTAACATTGATAGAAGATTGTTGTGAAGCATTACCAGAAACTGTTTTAATTGATTTTCCGATGATGTCGTAAATCGTTATGGTTTTCAACGTTTCCGACGAGTTTTGTAGTTGAATATTGACAAGTTCTTTAGCTGGATTTGGATAAACTACTAAATTATTCAAATTGAACGTACTGGAACTTAAATTCGGTCCAAAACTAGTTTGAAACGTATTAGTAATAAGGGCTGAATTAAAATCGAAATAGATTTGTGCCTTATTTTCGATAACATCACCAACTGCAAATCCAGGTTTAGTCTTGACCTTGAAAGTTAAATAGCCTTTACTTAAATCAGCACTTTCTAAATTACTAGGCAAATAAATGAAATCAAAATTCCAGTTCAATTGATTTCCTGTTCGTTCCATCGTGTAATTGTGACTTGCACTTACCATTCTCACACTTTCTTCATCTAATTGAGCATCTAATAGATCTTGTACACGAATGTTGTTAACACTTACCGTTGCATTGTTTTCGAAGTAAATGGTGTAAAATAAAAAATCATCTTGTGTAAAAGTATTGCTGTCCAATTTAGTTCCGTGGGCTTCTGTTTTATGAATAAAATTAACTTCGCTTACTACAGCTTGCGAAATTTGAAAAGAATTATTGCTTGAATTTGTATCTCCAGTCGATGACAATATGGAGATGTTGCTTGACAAAGTAGTATCTTCATTCGTCTGTCTTGCTGCAGAAAGATTCATTTGGATAATAAAAGAACGCGTTTCAAAAGGAGCTAGATTATTAAAATTATAGGTAAATCCTGTTGGCGTCACAACTACTCCGCTTTCAGTTGTAGAAATGGTTACCGACGCATCTTTAGCATAATTAATTACTCCCGAAGCAGCTATGTTTCCTACATTCTGATACACTACTTTATTAGCATAATTGGAACCAGCAACGGGCTGTCCAATTGGAATAATCGTAACCGATAAATCACTAAAACCTTGGATCTCTGTGATTGGGAAATATAAAGTTTGAGTGCCACTTCCTACAGGAACTGTTATATTTTCAAAAGAAGTTGCTCCAGAATAATAATTGGCAAATTCAGGTTGGATAGTGTACGAGACATCATAACTATCTAAAGGATTTGCACTGAAAATCGTATGTACGCCATTTGAAGAAGCAACTTCAACATTTTCGACACTATCGTTTAGTTGATATACAAATGATCCATTGGCAAAGGCAACTTCATCCGCGTCTTTCACACCATTAGTATTGGTGTCGATAAACGAAATTAATTCCAATCGATCCAAACATTGAGGCGTTCCAGAAGTAAAACTGCCTTCTTGAATAAATACCGCAGAATCATAAGTGGCATCAGCTCCATCAGCAATTACCATTTTTATATGATAGGGATTATTGGGGATGATACTCGCCGAAGCCGTCATTAACGCAGTTTGTCCGTTAAGATTTGTAGGCGAAAAAAGCCCCAAGCCTGGGCTTGCTGAATTGTCGAACGAATAACCAAAGAATTCTTGATTTGCAGATGCACAACTGCTATTGTCTTGATTATTTCTGATCGTCATGACGGATACTGGCGTGGTAGTTCCGGGAACAACACCAATGTTTTGGGTAATTCCAGTGTTTACATCGGTTAGTAAAAATGCAAATGCATCTGAAGAAATACATTGAAATTGACCAAATTCTTCAGAGGCAAATAGAAAATTGAAACTCATAAAATCATTTTGACTTGTAAAATCAAATTCCAATTTAGTCGTATTTTTAGTATCTATTTCTGTTCCAGTAGCGGACAAAATTGCCGCTTCTAAATCGCTGTCGCTGGTGTTTCTCCAAGGCAACGCATTTCCGTCACTTAATATCGTTAAATTTGTCCCTCCTACTTTTGACGCATCTCCGGTAGATAAAACCAATCCAGAGCTAATAGGGAATAGCGGATTGGTGTTTGTAAAATATCCGATTCCATTTACGGACCCAAAATTTGTTCCCGTACTTGATGTAATATTCGAAACGGCAATGCAAGGATTATTTATTAAAACATCGGAGACCAATTCCTGCGGCGTAAATTGAGTGGTATTGGCAACCAATGGAGGATCTTCATTTAAAATAAGTAAATTATAGTTGGCATTAGATGGAGCAGTTCCACCACTCCAAAAACGAATTTTGTAGGTTTGTCCCACAACTAAATTTTCAACGGTATTTACGCCCAATGTACTGCAAAAAACTTGAGTTAAATTAGCACAATTACCCGAGTACACCGAAAAGTTTAGCATAAATGGATAAATACTAGTCCAATTGAAATTAATGGAATGCCGCGTTTCAGTAGCTACAAATTCATACCAAACATCATCATCCGCTGCTGCTGCATTACATGTGTTTTCTTCACTAGATTGAGAACCGCCTTTTGCAGTGACTTGCGTTACATTCAAATTTGAGATGGTACTTGTAGGAACCAAAATAGCATTGGAACATTCGTCATTTATGGCTAATGCTATCGTTGTAACCGCAATTTTAAAACCGGCAAAATTATTACCACCTAAACTTTCGGTGTAAACTCTGATTTTATAGGTTTCGCCAATAGTTAACGTATTTAATGGAACTGAATTACTCGTTCCACATTTCTTTAGAAACATAGTTGCACAATCCGATCCTTGATAGATTGCAAGTTTTAAATTATTGGCTAAAGGACTAATATTAGACAGTGTCACCGTGTGAAACTTCGAGATTGCCACAAAACTAAACCACACATCATCATCAGCCAAACCACCGCACGTGTTTTCTAGCGCTGAATTTGTAGCGCCAAAGGTAGATGCATTAACAAAATAGTCCGTTTGATTTATCGCGTTCACTTGGAGCGGTATTGCATTGACACATTCGTCATTTGCAGGTTGCGGAACGGTAGTAATACATACTTTAACTACACCAGAAACGGGTGCCACGAAATTTTGCTTCGTCAATTTTATGGTGTATTCATTTCCAATTATCAAATCATTATGATAGCCCTGTAATACTCCCTGATAGGATTCACTTGGACTTTCTTCGCAAGCAGTTTCACTAGTAATAACACCATAGTTAGCTTCTAAAAATACCCCATCCAAATCTTCAAATTTTATAGCATGCGTTTTTGAAGTGGCCACAAATTTATACCACGTGGCATCATTCGGATGGTAATAAGGAGCTTCTCCAAAAAAACCAGCTTGTGTTATTCCTGTAGCAAATAAATCACAAGATGCTGTGGGATTTACGGGTACTTCGATGGCGTTTATACAAAGTCCATTTGGTACAATTTCATGCGTTCGTATGGAAAGATCAAAAATTGCCGAAACGTCTTCAAGTGCTGATTTTACTCTAATTATATAAGCATTTCCCACGGTGAAGTTATAATATACGTTTCCAAGATAAGTTGATCCTAATCCTTCAGCATAATATAGTAAATCTGAATTGGAGCACGTTGCATTTTCCTCAAAAAGTTCGTATTGAAATTCATTTGCTAAATTATCAAAATAAATCAAATGCTGTGTGGAAGTTGCTATGAAACGGTAATACAGATCTCGATCCGTGCTATCTGTAATTGATGGAGTCGCTCCTACTGTCGATCCTGACACAAAAAAGTTTTTCTGTAAATCGGGATTGGCAACAACTGTAATTGCATTTTCGCAGTTGTCATTTAAAGGCGCTTCAATAGTATTAATTTGAATTTTTAAAGTAGAGAGAGTTGGCGTATTATTGGTATTCTTCAAAAGTCGTAACGTATAGGTCGTTCCGACTGTAAGATTTTCTAAAACTCCTTCTGCATTACAGATTACAGGCGTTAAGCTACCGCAAGTATCACCCGTGAACAACGAGAAAACTTTATTGGTTTGATTATTATTTGCATCAAAAAAACGCACGATTTGAACTGAATTTAAAGCTGTAAAACTATACCAGGTGTCGATTTGACCATTATAACAATTTTCAATATATGGAGAAGCTGTCGCTCCTAAATCAGTAGTGTTTAAAAACAAATCGGTGGCTGTACCTTGATTAACGGGAATCGTTACCGCATTACTGCATTCATCATTTATCAGCGGATCCACGTTAAAAATAGCGAGATCGAAAGTAACCGTAGTAATTAGATTGGGATAGTAAACGCGTATTTTATAGTTTTGTCCGACCACTAAATTACTTATCACATTTTGTTCGCCATAAATACAACTAAAAGAGGGCGTAGTTCCACAATTATTCCCTGAAAACAATTGATAACTCAATGAAAGTGAGGGCTCAGAATAGACTACATTATAAAATTTGACAAACTGCATGGTTGAGGTAGCTACAAAACTGTACCAAACATCGACTTGATTTGGAACAGCACAGCCCCCTAGAATTGTTGAATAAGTAGCTCCGAGAGTTGTTCCAGAAACGGAAGAAACCAGTTCTAAAGTTGGATTTACTGGAACAGGAATAGCGTTAGAACATTGATCATTTACAGGAGGATCAACAAGTAGTGTATCCATTCCAAATGAATTTTTGCAAGTTGCATTCCCTACTTGAACACCAATAAATAAAAGCAAAATAGAAAAAAGTAATTGTTTTTTCATAAAATCCGAGGTTTTAAGTTGCCAAATATACAATGATTATCAGCTTAATAAACAATATTTGTAGGAATCCTTTGAAAAACAGGAGCACAAAAAAATCCCGATTACAAAAACTGCAATCGGGATCAGGATTATCCATTTAGATTTATAACTTTCTAATTTACTATGAACTTACGTGTTTGTTTTAAATTCGAATCTGTGTTAATTTCAATCATGTAAACTCCAGAAGATAAATCACTAACATCAATCGTGGATTGTTGTCCATTATTTGCAGTGATTACTTTAATGACCTTCCCAATGAAGTCGTAAATAACAATATTGTCAAGACGTTCAGACGTGTTCTGAAGCGATAAGTGAAGTAATGTACTCGAGGGATTTGGATACAATACAATATTGTTTTCACTAAATGTTTTTGTACTTAAAAATTCTTCAAACTTAGATTCAAACGTATTCGTCAAAATCACTGGATTGGCATCGAAGTAAATTTCAGCAGTATTTGGAATAATATCGTTCACTGCAAATCCAGGATTTACTTTTACTTTGAATGTTAAATAACCGTTGCTTAATTCTGCATCGTCACTTTCACTTGGCAAATAAATATCAGCAAACCTCCAAATCAGTTGACTTCCTACTCGTTCCATGGAATAATCATGGCTAGCTGTTACCATACGAACACTTGCTGGATCAAGCTGTGAATCAAGTATATCTTCTACTCGCACATTCATCGCACTTGCCGTTCCAGTATTTTGAAAACGGATCGTATAAAATAAATAATCCTCTTGCGTAAAAGTAGCGATGTCTAATTTAGGACCATGCGCTTCCATTTTGTCATTCGGATCGTATGAAGCAACCACGGTTTGAGACATACTGAATGTATTATTATTTGTATTGATGTCATTTGCTGGAGCAGAAATGACTACGCTACTTGTCAACAGATCGTTAATATTCACCGTTGGAATAGCAGGTACATCCAGCGAAATCATAAAAGAACGTGTTTCAAACGGTTGTAAGTTGTTAAACTCATAAGTAAAACCAACTGGCGTTCCCATAACTCCAACATCGGAACTCGAAACGATAACTGCTGCATCTTTCGTATAAGTGATTGTACCGGAAGTTGGTGTAGTTCCTAAATTTTGATATATAATTTTGTTGTAATAACTGAATCCAGCAACAGGTTGCCCAATTGGACTTATAGAAACAGTCGCATCATCATACCCTTGAATTAGTGTGATGGGAAAATACAATGTTTGTGTTCCACTTCCTATGGGAATTGTAATATCTGAAAAATTTGTTATTCCAGCAGTAAAGTAAGCAGTGTATTCCGGCTGTACACTAAATGTAAAGTCATAACTGTTTGTAGGGTTTTCATCAAAAAGCGTGAATGCACCAATTGGCGAATCAATTTCGTGAATTTCAGGCGTATCGTTTAACTGATAATTAAAAGAACCATATGTAAAACTACTTTCTGAATCTTCCTTAATACCGTTGTTATTACTGTCTATAAATGTGATTAATTTTATTTTATCGTTACAAGTACCTGAACCAAAACTTCCTCCTTCTAAAAACACTGCCGAGTCATAAGCCGAGTCATAAGCATCTGCAATTACCATCTTAATATGGTAGGAGTTTCCAATAATAACGGGAGATGAAGCCTGCATAGGTACTGTTATTCCATTAAAGTTTATTGGAGCCGTGCTAATTCCTTCGGGATTGTTGTAGTAACTTCCAAAATATTCTACGTTTTGAGAAGGACAACTTGAATTATATTGTTGATCTCGAATATTTATAACAGATACAGGCTTATCAGTACCAGGAACTATTGCCAAATTCTTTGCAGGAGTTCCCGCTGTTAAATCGGTAAGAATAAAAGCAAATGCATCACCAAAACTGCATTGAAATGTCCCATATTCCTCAGAAGCAAACATAAAGTTGAAAGTCAGTTGATCCGTTAACGCTATAAAGTCAAATTCTAATTTGGTAGTATTGTACAAAGTGGCCGTTTGCGAAGGCGTTTGAGCCGCTAAAATAGCCGACAAATCAGCGTCTCCACCTGACAAACCATTATTACCACTCAACGTAGTATTGTTTGCTCCTGCAACGGCTGTGGCGCTTCCGGTAACTAGTACAATTCCATGTTCAAAAGGAAAATCAGATTGTCCCTTACTAAAATAGCCAATACCATTATTAATTCCGGTACCTGTTGACGAAGTAATATTTGCAACCGTAGTGCAAGAACCATTAATTAACACTTCATTTACCAAATCGGATACAGTATATTGGGTCGTATCTACACTTATTGAAGTCGTACTTGTTGTAATGCACAAATCAAATTGAATAGTTTGCGGTTCTAAAGCTGCAGACCAAACTCTGATCATGTATGTATTCCCGGGAACCAAATTATTAACTACATTACTATTAATGGAGTAGCAAGAAATCAAGGATAAATTACCGCAAGTGTTCCCTGAATATAAACTACTTACCAATACTGTTGAAGTTCCCACAATATTTTGAAATTTAAGGCTATGGGTAGAAGCTGTGGCTACAAAAGTAAACCAAACGTCGTCGTCTCCACCACTACTACAAGTGTTTAGAACCGGTGATGCAGTTGCTCCAGCAAGTGTTCCCGATGTAACTTGCAAACATTCTGCATCTAAATTTACAACAGCTTGAATAGCATTGACGCACTCATCATTGGGTGGCGGTGTGGTAAAAATTGAATCGAAATTTGATACTATATTGGTTTTTGCATGTGCGAAAGTAAGGCCAACACCGAAAAACAACAGGATGTAGAGTAAAGATTTCTTCATAAGATTTGGGTTTAATTATCCCAAATATACAATGATTCTCAATTACTTACTATAATTTCATAAAATTTAATCTAAAATATTCCATTAGCTACAATAAACCCACTTGTCCATGCATTCTGAAAATTGAATCCACCGGTAATTGCATCGATGTTTACAATTTCTCCTGCAAAATATAAATTAGGATGTAATTTACTTTGCATGGTTTTGAAGTTTACTTCTTTCAAATCAATTCCACCAGCGGTTACAAATTCGTCTTTGTAAGTGCTTTTTCCACTAACCTGATAAGTTCCTTCGGTTAATTGTTCCGCCAAATTATGAATGTGTTTATTCGAAAGATCGGCCCATTTGAGGTCTTCGCCAATTTCGGCTGCAATCACTAATTTCTCCCACAGACGGTTTGGAAAATCAAAAGGAGATTTCTTGGAAATAATTTTTTTACTATGTTCTTGCTTTAATGATTTCAATAGTAGTTCGGCTTCTGCCAAATCAGTATCGTTCAACCAATTTACAGAAATCGCAAACTGGTATTTTTTCTCGGCTAAAATTCGAGCACCCCAAGCGGATAATTTCAAAATTCCAGGACCGCTCATTCCCCAATGGGTGATTAACAAAGGCCCGGTAGCTTCTAATTTTGTATTTTTAACTTTCACCGTTGCCAACGCTGAAACACCAGGCAAATCCTTGATTCGTTTGTCCGTAATATTAAAGGTGAAAAGCGATGGAACAGGGGCAACTACCGAATGTCCTAAACTTTCTAGCATTTCCCACATTTTAGGATTACTTCCCGTAGACAAAACTAATTTGGTAGCCGTAAATTTATCGTGTTGCGTATCAATTTTCCAAAAGTCTTCTTCCACTTTTTCAAAGTGATAAAGTGATTGTACACTTTGACTCGTTAAAATTTTAATTCCCGCTTTTGCGGAAGCATTCATAAAACAATCAATGATGGTTTGCGAAGAATTGGAGACCGGAAACATTCTTCCGTCTTCTTCAATTTTCAATTCAACACCGTGCTTTTCAAACCATTCAATCGTATCTCCAGAGCAGAATTGATTAAACGGACCTTTCAATTCTTTCTCGCCTCTTGGATAAAACTTCACCAATTCGTTGGGTTCAAAACAAGCATGCGTTACATTGCATCTTCCACCACCAGAAATCCTGACTTTAGTCAAGACTTCTTTACCGCGTTCTAAAATCGCAATTTTTAAACTTGGGATTTTCTCAGCGATATTGATTGCCGTAAAAAATCCTGCCGCTCCACCTCCTACACAAATTACATCAAAATGTTGACTCATATTCGATCTGAAAAATCAGTTATTATTCCGTTGATACCAAATTCTTTTACGCGTTGAATATCCTCGAATTCATTAACGGTCCAAGTATAAATTTGGTAACCTTTTTGGAGTGCCAAAGCTACATTTTCTGTCGTTAATAAACTAAAATGCGGATGAATTGCTGTTGCAGAAAATTCTTCTGCCCATTCTAATGCTTGCTCAACACTGGCTTGCGTCAGAATTCCAAGCGGAATTTTAGCATTATAATTAGCCACACTTTCCAATTCGTCTCTTTGAAAACTCGAGACGATAAAATTGCTGTAGGCAAACCCATCTTCTTGCACATTTTTTTCGATGCAATCGCAGACTAATTTTGCCGTATGTGTTCCTTTTAATTCAATATTGAGGAAGTGTTTTTTATTAAAAAGCAGTAAAACCTCCTCTAATGTTGGAATTTCAATTGAACCGTTGATCCGTAATTTCTTCAATTCGGACAAAGTTAAATCCGAAACCGCTCCTGTTCCATTTGTCGTTCGGTCAACAGTAAAATCATGAATGACGATCAGTTCACCGGATTTGCAAACGTGAACGTCAAACTCTACTCCATCTGCATTTAGATCCAAAGCTGTCTGGAAGGAAATCAATGTGTTTTCCGGTTCAAAACCTTTGGCACCGCGGTGTCCGATATTGAGCATTTTATTCATAAGCGCGATTTAGCTGGTAAATATTGTTCAGGATCTTTCGTGTCCACTATAATTGTATGAGCCCACATATCTCCAATTCGCTGGCGTTTGTCCGAATTCTTAATTGCAATTATGGCCGGTATTCCGTAAAATAAAATATCAAGTGGATCCAGCAAGTGTCTTTTCAGAGCATGTCCAAAGCTAATTTTCATTCGCCCCGTTGTTACTACTTTTAAATCAAAGCAATGATGACCAAGCGTTGCACCATTTAACGCTTCAATAACTACAAAATAAAGAAACCACGCAAGAGAAAGTGGCGTAGCCAGAATACCACTTACTGTCTTTCCACCTTCAGAATTATCGCTCCCGAAAATGAGTATGTAAATACTGAAGAACATGAAATAAATACCATAATCAATTAATGTAGCAAAAATTCGTTTTGTCAAATTCGACTTATATATTAAAATCATTTAAAAGTGTGTTTGAAGATAATTATTGAAATGTACTTCCATTATTTAGTCCTAAACTTGAATATAAAAAAAACTTCATAGATCAGTAATTAAATACACGTGGTTTGCTGAAAAATACTGACCTTTTGTTCTCAGAAAAGTAGCTGTAAAAGTATATAAAACTTGCAAATACTCCCATTAAATGTAACACAATAACCATTTTAAAAACGGACTTAATTTGTCAAATTCAAAAACGAAGGGTTTAAAATTCCCTCCTCTTTAAAAAACCCGAGCGAAACCAAAATAGAAATTAGAAACTTTTATAGCCCCGATTGAAGGGAATCTCGTATTTTAGGAACGAGATGGACGGAAAGCGGGAAAAAGAAAACCTGAAATTCACGAACGATTCGCTCCAAAAAAAAAACACAAACCGAATTGATTTGTGTTTTGAAATTTTGTTAGGGAACTAAAATATAATATTCCCAAGGTTTGAAATTATGCTTTTGTCCTTTTGTGAAAGTGACTTTTTGATTGGTCAAATAATTGGTAAACGTTCCTTCGAGTGGAAGTGTGAATGCCGTGTTTTCCTTTGATAAATTACCAATATAAACAACTTTATCTTTTTTATGCTCTCGACTAAAAGCCATAATCATCTTGTCATTTGAAGTCTGAATTCTGCTGAACGTTGCAGGTTGTTTCGCACCATTCAATGCTGTATTGCTGTTTTTTAAAGTTCCCAACTTTTCATAAAGTGCAAACATTTTTCCTTTGGCTTTCGGAATCGAATCTTTCTCAAAAAACTTTAACCTGCGTTTTAGTTCGTATTCTTGGCCGGTATAAATCAAAGGCATACCTGGCATTGTGTAGGTTAAAGCAGTAAAAGCTTCCACGCCATCGCCCATTCGTTCGTATTCCGTTCCGTTCCACGAATTCTCATCGTGATTAGAGGTAAAATTCATGAAATAAGCGGTTGGCTCGTATTCCGCTTTGATTTTAACAAAAAGCGAATCTAAACCTTCCACTGTTCTCTTTTCCTTCGCAATGTCATTCATCACGTGGTGTGCTTCCCAACCGTAACCCACATCAAACAGATTATTTTTGAGCAAATATTCCTTATTTGATTCCATTAACATGAAAAGTGGTTTGGCTTCACGCAATTTCGGGATGGCAAATTCCCAGAAGGATGTCGGCACATTATCCGCCACATCGCAACGAAATCCGTCAATATCTAAATCCTTCACCCAATACATCATTTCCTCTTTCATGACTTCGTGCAAATCCGGATTGCTGTAATCCAAATGTGCAACATCCGTCCAGCCCCAAGATTCTCCGGTTTCGGGATTTAATGGGTCGGTTACTTCGCCTGCTTTGTTTTTGTGGTAATATTCAGGATTTAATTTTATCCATTTATGGTCCCAACCCGTGTGATTCGCTACCCAGTCCAAAATAACATACATGCCGTTGTCGTGAGCGGTTTTTATCAAATCTTTGAAATCGCTTTTAGTACCTAAATCGGGATTTATTCCTCTATAGTCTGAAATCGAGTAATAACTTCCAAGATACTTTGCACGTTCTTTTTCGTCTTCAATATCAGTTACCAATCTGCCGTCCGTGGTTTTTCGGTTGGTCATTGAAATGGGTTGGATTGGCATAATCCAAATGATTTTTACGCCCAATTTCCTTAATTCAGGAATGTCTTTTGTGAATGCTTCAAAGGTTCCTTCAGGAGAATATTGACGAATATTTGCTTCGTAGATTACAGCGTTTTCTGCTGATGCATCTGTGAAAATTGCTAGTTTCTCGGGAGATTTATCGGTTTCATTGTTGTTTTTGCAACTGATAAAAGTGGCTAGAATCAGTGCTAGTAAGAATATTTTTTTCATTTATTTGTTTTTTTTTTGTCTCGCAAAGACGCGAAGACGCAAAGGGTGATAGGTTAAAAATTATATATATTATCGCGTTAGTGTTTAAGTCGCAAAGCATGATTTAAAGATTATTGACTACTCTTTTGATTCCGTCTTTTATGTATGATTCGTTGAAATTAATTAACAGCGCTAGTTTTATATCTGTTATTTTTAAGTAGGTTAAAACTTGTTTTGGATGAACGTTGGTAAGTTCAGCAACTGATTTGATTTCGATTAAAACTTTATCTTCTACAACTAAATCCGCTCTAAAACCAATTTCCAAAATAATTTCATCCCAATGAACTGGAAGTGCTTTCTGCTTTTCAACTCTCAATCCTAATTTATTTAATTCGTAGTACAAGATTGCTTCGTAAACACTTTCTAAAAGTCCAGGTCCAAGTTTTGTGTGGATTTTGTAACAAATATCTACAATGATTTTTGATAGTTCGTTTTCTGTCATGGTTTGTAATTTAGATTGATTGATTGATTTAAATTTTTATCTCGCAAAGCCGCCAAGACGCAAAGCAAAATAGTTATAAATTTACTAAATATATTGATGTAGCTAACCTCCAATATTTTATCTTTCTAAACACTAAGTTTTAGAATTTGCCTACTATTAATCAAGAAACCAAACAAGCTTACATTTTAAACTCCAAAACTTTGCGTCTCTGCGTCTTTGCGAGACCCATTTTTTAAATCATTCCAAAAAACTACCTCAACTCCAAAATCAAAACCGATTTCCCTTCCAAAGAAACTTCCTCTTTCAAATCAACTACCTTCCCAGAAATAATATCTTTCCCAGAACTAAAGCTTTTAATATTCTCCTGAAAACGATTCATTTTTATAGTCTTCGTTTCTGCAGAATTATTAATCACAACCATCACCGTTTCTTTATCGTCGTGGCGAAAATAAACATATACGTTATTCTCGGGAATGTAATGCGTCATTTTTCCAAAGTGCACCACCGATTTATTTTTTCTCCATTGAAATAATTTCGCAGTAAAATCAAAGAATTTACTTTGCTCAGCAGTCCGTCCTGATTTTGCGAAAGCATTGTTTTTATCACCTTCCCAACCACCGGGAAAATCTTGTCGAATATCCGCATCACCTTTTCCTTTATCACCAGCCATTCCAATTTCAGAACCGTAATATAATTGCGGGATTCCACGAACGGTTGCCAAAATCGTTATTGCCATTTGGTACTTCTTGAAATCATTTTTATACATTTCGTTAAAACGTCCAGTATCGTGATTTTCGACGAAAGTCAATAAATTATTCGGATTTGCATACAGAAAATCATTCGTGAAATTGTTGTAAATCTTAATCATTCCGTCGTTCCAAGAAGCATTATCTTCGTTGAATACATTCCCAAAAGCATCGTGTAAAGTGAAATCCATCACACTTGGTACATTCGAATTATAACTCTGAATCGCACTAATCGGGCTGTCTTTTTGCCAATACGAAATTTGTGCTTTGTCGTGCATCCACACTTCGGCGACGATGTTGAAATATGGATATTCATTTGTAATTGCTTTAGTCCACTTGGCAATCGCAACTTTGTCATTATAAGAATAAGTATCGACTCTGAAACCATCCAAATCTGCATATTCAATCCACCAAATTGCATTTTGAGTAATGTAATTCAGTACCAACGGATTTGACTGATTTAAGTCGGGCATTGAAGGCACAAACCAACCGTCCATACAATATTTCGCATCAATTGCCGAAGCATTTGTGTCAAATTGCGTCTCCATTCTGTAATTCGATTGTGCAAAACCAGGGAATTGATGAAACCAATCGTAAGTGGGCAAATCCTTAAACATCCAATGTTCGGCACCCCAATGATTGGTCACGTAATCTTTGATCAATTTCATGCCTCTTTTCTTCATTTCGTAAGAAAGATGCACGTATTCTTCGTTGGTTCCGTAACGTGGATCAATTCTATAAACATCAGATTGACCGTAAGTATGGTACGAATATCCTTTGTCGTTGTCCTCGCAAAGTGGTGTGCTCCAAAGTGCTGTAACGCCCAATTCTTGCAAATAATCCAAGTGATTCACTATTCCTTGAATGTCGCCACCGTGTCTTCCGCCAGGCAAACTTCTATCCGCTTTTTCGTTTAACTCTGCATTGCTATCGTTCTTCGGATTTCCGTTTGAAAAACGATCCGGCATGATTAAATACATCATATCTGATGAATCAAAACTTTTTCGTTCCGCTGAATTTACTCTTCTCGCTTTCAACGCATATTTCTTTGTAAAGGCTACTTTATTTTTGTTTTTAAACGAAAAGGTAAATTCAGAAGCAGGAAGATTTTGAGTGTCAATTGTGATGAAAATGTAGTTGGGATTTTCGGTTTTAGTTACATTTTTGATTACCACATTATCCGAAACGGATGCTTGATATTGGCCAATGTTTTTTCCGTAGAACATGATTTGTAGTTCAGGATTGTGCATTCCGGCATACCAAAAAGGCGGTTCCATTCTTTCGATTTGTGCGAAAGAGGAAAAGGAGATAAGTAAAAATAGTATTATATTTTTCATGCTATTATCATTTTTTATTTCTCGCAAAGTCGCAGAGTCGCAAAGCTAAATACGTAAAAAGCTTTGCGTCTTCGCGCCTTTGCGAGACGCTTTCTTAAACGGTTACTAAACTATTTGGCGTGACAACAACTGCGTTTCCATTTACATAAACCGTCAATTCCTTCGTTCCTTCCAAAGAAAATTTCGTTTCCTTCGCAGTAACTGAAATATGCAGAATTTGGTTTCTAAAATTAATTTTGAACGAATATCCTTCCCACTCTTTTGGAATTCTAGGCTCAAAATGAAGCGTGTCATTTTTTACACGCATTCCTCCAAAACCTTCCACAATACTCATCCACGTTCCCGCCATACTTGTAATGTGGCAACCTTCTTCTACTTCTTTATTGTAATCATCTAAATCCAGTCGAGAAGTTCGCAAATAAAACGTGTACGCCATGTCCATTTTATCCAAAACTGCTGCTTGAATCGAGTGAACACAAGGTGAAAGCGATGATTCATGAACTGTAAATGGTTCGTAGAAATCAAAATGTTTCTCTAATTCCGCTTTTGAAAAGTGGTCTTCAAAGAAGTAAAACCCTTGCAAAACATCGGCTTGTTTGATATATGGCGAACGCAAAATTCGATCCCAAGACCATTTTTGATTGATCGGTCGCTGACTTTTATCTAAATCATGTACTTTGACTAATTCCTTGTCCAAAAATCCATCTTGTTGCAAATAAACGTCGTGTTCTTCTGAAAAAGGCAAGTACATTTTCTCGGCAACTTTCTTCCATTCCTCCATTTCTGCTTGATGCAAATTGACTTTGGAAATAATTCGCATGTAATCCGATTCGTATTCTGCCGCTACTTTTTCCAATTGTTCCACCGTGTAATCGATACACCATTTTGCTAAATAATTGGTGTAGAAATTGTTATTGACGTTGTTTTCATATTCATTTGGACCCGTAACTCCAAGAATTACAAATTGGTCTTTATGTGTTGAAAAAGTCGCTCTTTGATGCCAAAAACGTGCAATCGCAATTAAAACTTCTAATCCTTTTTCAGGAATGTAACTGTAATCTCCCGTAAATCTGTAGTAGTTGAAAATGGCAAATGCAATCGCACCATTTCTATGGATTTCTTCAAATGTAATTTCCCATTCGTTGTGGCATTCTTCACCGTTCATCGTTACCATCGGATACAAAGCAGCTCCATCTTTAAAACCTAATTTGGCAGCATTTTCAATCGCTTTTTCCAAATGATTGTAACGATATTCTAATAAATTTCGCGCAACTTGTTGGTCTTTTGTCGCCATGTAAAACGGAATGCAATACGCTTCAGTATCCCAATAAGTGGAACCGCCATATTTTTCTCCTGTAAAACCTTTTGGACCAATATTCAAACGAGAATCTTTACCTAAATAAGTTTGATTCAATTGAAAAATATTAAATCGAATTCCTTGTTGTGCTTTTACATCGCCGTCAATTGTGATGTCTGACATTTCCCAAATTTTCGCCCAAGCGTCAATTTGTTCTTGTAATAAAGCTTCGTATCCTTTGGCTTTCGCCGAATTAATAACGCTTTTAGCAGCCGAAATTAATTCCGAATTTTGATGATTTAAAGAAACTGTGTAACCTCCGAATTTTTGAATTCCTGATTTCTCGCCTTTCGCAACTTCAACTTCGTAAGAAAACTGAACTTTGTTTTCAGAAGCTTGGATGAAATTTGGCGAAAGCCCTAAATTTTTATCATTTAGCAAAACGCTATTTGACGTATAAGTCGCTACATTAAAATGTGTTTTGAAGGTTCTTGCAACAACAAAAGCTTCATTTTCGGAATGATTTACGTCTAAAGGTTCCCAGAATTTTTCTTCCCAATTGGCGTCTTCATTTTTTACACCGGCGTCAATATACGGTTTGTAAATAATTTTCGCATCTTGATTTAATGGCGTAATTTCATACTTAATTACACCTAATTCATCAGCTTCTAATGAAAGAAAACGACGAACGTCAACTTGGATTTCTGTTCCGTTTTGCAATTTCGCCATAAAAGAACGATGGTACCAACCTTCTTTCATATTCAGTTCGCGCCTGAAATTCTTGATTTCAGCACACGCATTCATATCAAAACTTTCACCGTTGATTTCGATTTCAATTCCAATCCAATTTGGCGCATTCAAAACTTTTGCAAAATATTCAGGATAACCATTTTTCCACCAACCCACTTTTGTTTTATCGGGATAATAAATTCCTGCGATGTAACTTCCTTGAAAGGTTTCGGCAGAATAATTTTCTTCAAAATTAGCGCGTTGTCCCATCGCACCGTTTCCGATACTGAACAAACTTTCTGAAGATTTCACGCGTTCTGCATCAAATCCTTCTTCTATAATTGACCAATTATTTGGTATGATATAATCTTGGTTCATTGTAAAATTTGTTTAAAATTTAAAGTTCAAAAGTTTAAGTCTCAATGTTAGAATTCTTAAAATTTCAAAACTTTTATCAGTTTATGCGTCAATTAGAGAGCGAAGAAACTGTTCATTTATAGTGGTAAAATCAGGGAAAATATATTCGGCTTCGTGCAAAATTTCTTTGTCACCAATTCCGATGCTTTTCATTCGAGCTGCATTTGCTGCTTGAACTCCCGCAACTGAATCTTCAAAAACAATTGAATCTTCTGGTGCAACGAAAACCAATTGGCACGCACGAAGAAAAACTTCTGGGTCCGGTTTTGCATTTGTCACATCATTTCCATCGACAATTGCATCGAAATACGGCATAATAGCTGTCTTTTCTAAAATTGGTCGCGCATTTTTACTCGCCGAACCTAGAGCGATATATTGTCCATTTTCTTTCAAAAATTTCAACGTGTCAATGATTCCCGGCAAGAGTTCGCTTTGGTCCATGTCGACCAAATACGATAAATACAATTCGTTTTTATCAAAAAGCCACTTGTCTTTTTCTTCTTGTGTCGCTTGGATATTTCCTAAATCTAAAATAATGTCCAACGACCGAATGCGACTCACGCCTTTTAGATGCTCGTTGTGTTCAGGTGTAAACTCGATTCCCAACTCTTGAGCAAGTTTTTGCCAGGCCAAATAATGGTATCGTGCCGTATCTACAATTACTCCGTCTAGGTCGAATATGAATGCTTTTTTATTTGTCATAACCATTTTTAATCTGAAATAGCGTGTTTGTCTGTTATTAGAAAATTGCAAAGTCCAGCGAGAATTAAACAAATTCCGGCAAGAATCATTGCATTAATGTGTTCCGTTCCAATCAATTTATAAAGGAAATTAATACCTCCAAGTGCTGCAATAATTTGAGGAATTACAATAAACATATTGAACAATCCCATCATCAATCCCATCTTGTTTGGATTTACGGAACTCGAAAGCATCGCATACGGCATCGATAAAATACTTCCCCATGAAATTCCGATTAGAATAAACGAAATGTACAATGTTGAAGGTGTTGCGTAAAATGTAAATAGAAATCCAAGTCCTCCGGCGATTAGCGAAAACATGTGAATGTACTTTCTATTAATTTTATTTTTTGAAGTATAAAATGTCAAAAGCAAAGCAAAAGCCATGGACGATAATCCGTAAATTCCCATTGCAGAACCTGTGGAATCGGCTGCGGTATTATAAGCTTTATCCTTTTCTTGATAATCGGTTTTGTGTTGAATGTCTAAAAAAGCAACTTGTCCATCATTATTGACAATTACTTTGTTTTCGGCATCCACTTGAGCATATAATTTTGCATCAGGTTTTGGTGAATTATACACGTGTTCCGTTAAAGCCGGCGTTGCTAAACTCCACATGGTGAAAAAGGCGAACCAACTAAAAAATTGAATTACACCTAACTTTTTCATCGTGGAAGGCATTTCTAAATAACCTTGCCACAAATCTTTGAAAAAGCGCGATTCTTTTTTTTCTCTGTGAAATTTTTCTAAATCTGCTGGAGGATCTTCTTTTGTTGTTAGCAAAGTGTAAGTTATCGCAATGACGAAAACGGCGGCACCAATGGCAAAAGCAATTTTTACCGAAAGCGGAACAATTCCAGGAGCGGCTTCATTTGAAACACCTAACTGTGTGATTAACCAAGGTAAATTACTCGCAATCCAAGTTCCAATTCCGATGATTAAAGTTTGCACAACAAATCCGTATGAACGTTGCTCGTCCGGTAATTTGTCAGCTACCAAAGCGCGGAAAGGTTCCATGCTGATATTTATAGACGAATCTAGAATCCAAAGCAAACCTGCCGCAACCCATAAAACGGGTGAAAAGGGCATGAATAATAACGTGACTGAAGCTAAAATAGCGCCAATCAAGAAATACGGTTTCCTTCTGCCGAAACGCGGACTCCACGTATTATCGGATAAATAACCAACTATGGGTTGAATTAGTAAACCGGTAAGTGGTGCAGCAATCCATAAACCGGGAATGCTATCAACATCGGCACCAAGGGTTTGAAAAATCCTTGACATAAAACCGCCTTGCAAGGCAAAGCCAAACTGTATTCCTAGGAAACCGAAACTCATGTTCCAAATTTCCCAAAAACCTAATTTACGTTTTTCCATTATCGTAATGAATTGATTTACGATAAGCATTTCGACTTATCAAACTTTAATTTTGTTTCGAAGTAAAATTAAAAAAGCGTTGATAACGAAGTGGTAAATATATAAAAGTTTTCAATTCTATGATTTGAAATAAAAGAAATTTTAGATTTAAAAAGCAGCTTTTAATAAAAAATATTTTCGCAAAATACTAACAGACAGAAAAATAGGAACTACTACAACGTTGGCGTAGATTCTCTAATCACCAAATGCGTTTCGATAACTTCCGTCTTGTAATGTTCCTCTTCTTGTAGTTCTGTTTCTAATCGGTCGATGAGCATTTGAGCGGCTTTATTGCCCATTTCGATTCCGTTTTGTCCAACAGTAGTGATTGACGGCGAAGAATATTTAGAAATAATTCCATCTGTAAACCCGATAACTGCTAAATCTTCGGGCACATTAATTCCGTACTTTTTCGCTCCTTTAATTGCGGTTACTGCAAAAAGTTCGTTTACGGCAAAGACAGCGTCGATTTTGTTGTTTTTAATCAATGTTTCAATTTGTTCCGTACAATTGTCAATGTCTTCAATTTTTAAAATTAGATCTGGATCAATTGCAATATCATTTGTTTTCAAAGCTTTAATATAGCCGTCGGTTCTTAGTTTTCCCACACTCACATAATCGACCGTTGTAATTAAAGCGATTTTTTTGAATCCTGCATTAATCAATTTTTGAACAGCTTCGAAAGCAGCAAGGTTATCGTCAATAATTACTTTGTCGCATAAAATATCATTGGTCACGCGATCAAACATCACAACTGGCATTCCTTGATTGATGACTTCGGTAATGTGGTGAAAATCTCTACGGTATTGGGTCTCTTTTGATAACGACATAATGAATCCGTCAATACTGCCGTTCGCCAACATGTCCATATTAATCACTTCTTTGTCAAATGATTCATCCGAAAGCGTCACGATTACATTGTAGCCTTTTTCATTCGCTACATGTTCAATTCCGCTGATTACGGTGGCGAAAAAGTGGTGGACAATTTCAGGAATGATAATTCCAATCGTTTTGGTTTTTCTGTTTTTTAAACTTAAAGCAATTAAATTGGGTTTGTAATTGTATAATTTGGCGAAAGCCTGCACTTTCAAACGCGTGTCTTCACTAATTTCCGGACTGTCGCGCAACGATTTAGAAACCGTTGAAATCGAGACATCTAATTCCTTTGCAATTTGTTTAAGCGTTACTTTCCTTTTCATTATAAAATGCTGAATATTATATTGTCAATAAAGATAGAAAATGTTTTGATTTATAGCATATTTCAACCGAAAAACATCCAAAACCTATAAAGTTGTCAACACGAAAACGTTTTCGTTGCGTAGTTTCCTGAAATAGATTTTTTTAGCTGAAAAATTTACATAAATTTAACATTCGAAGTAAAATTAAAAGTTGAAAAACGAGAACAAGAAAATTTTTAACCTAAACAAAATGTATGAAAACAATTTACAATAAGTTGTTATTTTTAGTACTGCTTTTCCCTTTCAGTATTCTGGCTCAGAGTACTTTTACGGGTACAGTTCTAGATCAAGCTTCAAACCAATCGCTACCGGGAGTAAATGTAGTAGTTGAAGGAACTCAAAATGGTACTTCGACAGATTTTGACGGTAAATTTAGTTTGAATGTAAAAAAAGGCGATGTGATCGTTTTTTCTTACATCGGATATAAAAATTACGCTGTTGTTTATGCTTCGCAAAAAGACATTACTATTGTGTTGCAAGAAGATTCTTCACAGTTGAACGAAGTAGTTGTCATTGGATACGGATCGGTAAAAAAGAAAGATGCGACAGGTGCTTTGAGTACAGTATCTTCCGAAGATTTTAACCGCGGTCCACTGGTTTCAGCTGACCAATTAATTCAAGGTAAAGTTTCAGGATTACAGATCATTAATGGCGGTGGAGCTCCTGGAGAAGGTGCTCAAATTCGCATCAGAAGTGGTTCGTCTCTAAGTGCTGGAAACGATCCGTTGTATGTAATTGATGGCGTTCCCTTAGACACAGGTGGTGGTGCAGTTCAAGGAGGTAGAAATCCACTTTCTGTGATTAATCAAAATGACATTGCATCAATGACCATCTTAAAAGATGCTTCGGCAACTGCCATTTACGGTTCACGCGCTTCCAATGGTGTAATTATTATTACGACTAAAAAAGGTAAAAGTGGCGACATGCAAGTGAATTACAATGCTAATTTTTCAGTAGGTCAGATTACAGATTATGTAGACGTCCTTTCTGCAAAACAGTTTTCTGATTTTGTAATGGCAAAAGGAACCGTTGCACAACAAGGTCTTCTGGGAACTGCTAATACGGATTGGCAAAAAGAAATTTACAGAACTGCTTTAGGAACGGACCATAATGTTTCCTTTAGTGGAGGTCTTGAAAACTTAAATTACAGAGCTTCGCTGGGTTACAGTGATTTGAACGGGATCTTACAAAAAGATAATTTTCAACGTGTAACTTTAAATGTGAATTTATTAGGTAAGTTTTTTGACAATCATTTAAAAGTGGAGTTTACCAATAAAACATCTTCTAACAAAAACAATTATAGTGAACGTGGCGCTATTGGTGCGGCTGTGAGTTTTGATCCAACACAACAAATTTACGACGACACGTACGGATATGATTATTTTCAATGGTTAGGAAGTGATACGTCAAATCCTGCTGATGGAATTCCTGATCAAGAAGTAAATGCAGGTCGGAATCCACTTTCTTTAATTAATCAAAAAACAAACAAAGGACTTCAATATAGAAGTATTGGAAATGTACAATTTGATTATAAATTGCATTTTTTACCGGAATTAAAAGCAGTTGCTAACTTTGGTTACGACTACAGTTCTGGAAAAGGATATGGATTTACGGATGCGAATTATGTAGTTCTTGGTGAAAGAAATGGAAACTACAACAACTTGGAGGAAAAGAAAAACCAAGTAATGGATTTGTATTTGAATTACAATAAAACATTTGACGCGTTAAGTACAAATCTTGATTTTACGGGAGGTTACAACTACCAAAACTTCAATTACATCAACAGTAGTTTTACCAATGACGTCATTAATAACGTTGTGAATCAAGGCGCTTCTTCTAACGAAACCGTAAACTTACAGTCGATTTTTGCAAGAGCTATATTTTCTATTGCTGATAAATACATTTTAACGGGATCAATTCGTAGAGATGGATCTTCCCGTTTTACAGAAGAAAATCGTTGGGGAAATTTTCCTTCAGCAGCATTCGCTTGGAAAATTAGCGAAGAAGGATTTCTAAGAGATAATAAAGTGGTTAGCGATTTAAAATTCAGAGCGAGTTGGGGTATTACAGGTCAACAAGAAATTGGGAAACGGTATCCAACGACACCTTTGTATTTAAACTCTACAGAAACAGCAAGTTACCAAATTGGCTATGACGCAAATGGTTTGCCTATTTATTTACAACCTTACCGTCCCCAGCCGTACAACTTGAATTTGAAATGGGAAGAAACGAAACAGTTGAATCTTGGTTTAGATTTTGGATTATTCGACAACAGAATTACAGGTAGTGCTGAAGTTTACAAGAAAAACTCTTCTGATTTGATTGTATTTACCGCAAATCCGCAAGGTGTTGGTTTCTCAAATGCCGATTTCTATAACATTGGAGATATGGAATTTAAAGGAGTGGAATTAAGCATGGATGTTTATCCGGTAAAAAATGAAACGGTTCAATGGAGAGTTGGTGGAAACATCACGTTCCAAGATGCGAAAGTGACCAAACTTAATTTAATTCAGTCTGCAGATAGCGAAGGCATTATTGACGTTGGTGGAATTTCTGGTGGAACAGGAAACTTTGTACAAAACCACCAAGTGGGTTATTCACCTAATTCATTCTACGTTTTCGAACAAGTATATGATGCAGCTGGAGCGCCTGTTGAAGGTGTTTATGTAGACAGAAATAAAGACGATCAAGTAAATGAAAATGATTTATACCGTTACAAAAAGCCTTCGGCAGATTTCTACTATGGATTCAATACAGACGTTTCTTACAAAAACTTTGACTTCAGCATGTCATGGAGAGGAAGTTACGGAAACTACAATTACAACAACGTGTATTCTAACTTTGGAAGTGTTTCAACGGCTTTGCCAGGAAATGGAAACTACCTTCAAAATGCGTCTTCAAACGTGTTAGAAACCAACTTTTTCACACCTCAGTATTCTTCAGATTATTATGTTCAAGATGCTTCTTTTGTAAGATTAGACAATGTAACTTTAGGCTATTCATTTCCAGATGCTTTAGGGAAAGGAAAAAACTTAAGATTGACTGGAGCGGTTCAAAACGTATTGGTAATTACAGATTACAAAGGTATTGACCCAGAGGTTTCTGGTGGAATTGATAATAATTTATATCCAAGACCAAGAACATATACATTAGGTTTAAATGTAAATTTCTAACAAATACTTACTATGAAAAATATATATAAAACATTGAGCAAATTAGGAGTACTACTTCTTGCACTAACAATGATTTCTTGCGTCAGCGAATTAGATCAAGAAGCACCAAACGACGGAAATCAAATTTCTGGAGAAGAATTCTTTAAAGACCCAAGTTCTTACAAGCAATTTTTAGCAAAATTATATGCTGGATTAGCGGTTTCTGGACAATCAGGACCGGCGGGAAGTCCCGACATCAGTGGAATTGACGAAGGTGAAAGCCAATACATCCGTGGCTTGTGGGTCATGCAAGAATTGACCACTGACGAGGCTATAATCGCTTGGAATGATAAAACAATCAAAAACTTTCATTATCAAACGTGGACTTCGCAAGATTTATTTATCAATGCTACTTTTAACCGTTTAGATTTTCAGGTTAAATTGTGTAATGAATTTTTACGTCAAACAGATGATGCTAAATTAAATTCTAGAGGTGTAGATGATGCTTTGAAAGCAGAAATTAAAACCTATAGAGCTGAAGCTAAATTTTTAAGAGCTTTAAGTTACTGGCATTTTCTAGACTTATTTGGAAGTGTTGGTTTAGTTACGGAAGATTCTCCTTCTCAATTTTTCTTGCCACAGCAAGCCTCTAAACAAGAAATTTTTGACTTTGTTGAAACTGATTTATTAGGTGCAATGGGAGATATGAGAGTTCCAAATCCAGGTTCTGCAGATTATCCAAGAGCAGATCAAGCGGCAGCTTGGATGTTATTAGGGAAGTTGTATATGAATGCAGAAGTATACGTCAACACAAATCGCTATTCAGATGCGATGACGTATATCAAAAAAGTAACCGATGAAAGCGGATATACTTTAGCAGCAAATTACGACGAATTATTTTTAGCAGACAACGACCGTCCAGCAGTTCGACGAGAAGTAATCTTTGGCGTTGCATTTGACGGGTTGAGAACAAAAACATTTGGTGGAACTACATTTTTAACACACGCTCCAGTTGGCGGTACAATGGCTCCAGCAGAATTTGGAATCAACGGAGGTTGGGGTGGAATTAGAACTACTTCTGCTTTTGTATCTAAATTTGACGATACAGGTGTAGACAGTAGAGCACAGTTTCATTCAAACGGACAAACTTTAGAAATTGCAGACGTAGGTAATTTTACAGACGGATACGGAATTAAAAAGTATAAAAATGTGGATGTTAATGGAAATCCAGGTTCTGATGCCTCAGGAGATTTTGTGGATATTGATTTTCCAATGTTTCGTTTAGCAGATGCATATTTGATGTATGCCGAATGTAATTTACGCGGTGGCGGTGGTGACAATGTGACTGCTTTGAATTACGTAAATATGTTGCGTCAGCGAGCGTACGGAAATGCAAATGGAGCTGTTTCTAACATAAACCTGAACTTTATTCTTGACGAAAGAGCGAGAGAGCTGCATTGGGAAGGACACAGAAGAACGGATTTAATTCGTTTTGGAAAATTTACCGGTGGATCTTATGTTTGGCCTTGGAAAGGAAAAGTGCCAAATGGTGCTCCAACAGCAGCTTACAGAAACATTTTCCCTATTCCAGCAGCAGCTTTAGGCGGAAATCCAAATTTAATTCAAAATGCAGGTTATTAATATTTCAAAAAATATAAAAATGAAAAACATATCAAAATCACTAATTGCATTATTTGCAGTTTTAGCATTCTCTTGTAACTCGGACGATGTACAAGACCGACCAACAATTAAAGGTATTGATGCACCCGTATTGATGGCACCAGAAGAAGGAAATACGTATACACTAGTAGTTGCCAATGCTGAAAATCAAGCAGAACGCTTTGTATGGTCTAAAGCAAATTTTGGGGAAAATATTGCAATTAATTATGAAGTTCAATTAGATGTTGTAGGAAATACATTTGCCGCACCACAATCTTTAGGAGCGGTAATTGGAGCGACCCAATTGTCTGTTTCTGTTGAAACGTTAAACAATGCTGTTATTGCAGCTGGAGGACAACCTTTTACTGATGGTGTTTACGAAGTTCGTGTAAAAGCAAGTGCTAACGACACGTTTGAACCTATGTATAGCAATTTAGCTACTATTACAGTAAGCCCGTATTCAACTAGAAACCCACAATTATTTGTTATTGGAGATTTCTTAGAAAATGGTGGATATGGTGCAAATTGGACTAATGCTTCCACGCTTCCTTCGATTGATTCTCCTGGTTATGGTCAAGCCAACTATGAAGGTTACATTTACATGAACCAGCCTATTTCAGAATTCAAATTATTACCTCAAAGTTCTTCTTTTGAGGGAGATTATGGAGCTAATCCAGGTATTGAAGGTGGTTTGTTGCAAGAAGGAGAAGATAACATTAAAGTAATTGGAGCTGGATATTATAGAATCCAAGCCAACACTACTACATTAACCTACAACCTTACTGCTACAGAATGGGGAGTTATTGGGAACGCAACACCAGGTGGCTGGGACAATAGTACACCAATGACGTACGATCCTGCTACTAAAAAATGGTCTGTAATTGTAGTAATGACTTCGCAGTCTGCTCCAGATAACGGATGGAAATTTAGAGCAAACAATGAGTGGACAATCAATTTAGGTGATACCACTGTAAATTCAACCGACGGAACTTTAAGAGAAGGTGGAGACAACATTGGTGTTTCGGCTGGAACCTATAAAATTGAATTGGATTTAAGTAATCCAAGAGCTTACACGTACACGATTACGTTACAGTAGTAAGAAAATTAATAACAAAGGCTACTGTAATAAGTAGCCTTTGTTTTATAAAGAACATTATGAGAAAAATTACCTTCTTATTTTTATTTTTGAATTTTTGTGTATTTGCACAAACCACTACTATTCCTTCACCTGCGTTAGCAAACGGGCCTGTAGAATTAAGATTTAACAAAACGGGAACGCCTCTAGCGAGTTACAGCGGGACAATCTATGTCCACATGGGATTAACTGTTGACGGTGTTCAGTGGCAAAATGTAAAAGGATCTTGGGGAAATAACGCCACCCAACCTGCAATGGTTTTAGATTCCGGAACGACTTACAAGCTAAATTTAGGTCCAGATTTATATTCTTATTTCGGCGTTCCTTCCACAAGTACCATCACTCAAATCTGTGTGGTTTTTAGAGCGGCAACAGCTGCACCACAATCTACAGATACATTTGTACCCGTAGGTTCATTCCAATTAAATTTGACAGCACCCGTTCAAAATTCAGCAACGGTTCTGCCTTTAAGCAGCAACTTTACGGTTTCTGCAAACAACACCGGTGGAAATGCAAGTTACACCTTGAAGTCAAACGGAGCGATTATCAATACAGTCGCCAGCGCTTCAACGTATACTTTTACACAAACCAACATCACTGCCAATCAGAATTATGTTTTGGAAGCTGTTCAAGGCACATCAACGATTTCTAAAAAGTTTTCTGTAATTATTAATGGAGAAACAGCATCAGTAGCAATTCCAGCAGGACTTAAAGACGGTGTAAATTATAATACTGCTGACGCTACGAAAGCTATTCTAGTTTTAAGTGCTCCAAATAAAGATTTCGTTTATGTTGCGGGAAGTTTCAACAATTGGCAACCCGATGGTTCACATGCGATGCGAAAAGATCCTGCGTCAGGTAAATTTTGGCTCGAGTTAACAGGACTGACTTCAGGTACCGTTTATTCCTATCAATATTGGGTGGGTGATCAAACCAATCTTCCGGCAACTTCTCCAGAAATGGTAAAAACAGCCGATCCTTTTTCAACTTTAGTTTTAAGTCCATTCGACGATCCTGAAATTGCCACATTAGGTGTTTATCCTAATTTACCGGAATATCCAGAAGGCCAAGAACGTGAAGTCAGTGTTTTGCAAACGGGTCCAAATGCATTTCACCAATATTCGTGGAGTGATGCAACCACTAATTTTGCAAAACCGGCTAAGAAAGATTTAGTAATTTATGAAGTATTGGTTCGTGATTTTGATGACAATAGAACGTACCAAGATTTAGTTAATAAAATTGACTATTTCAAAAATTTAAAAATTAACGCCATTCAATTAATGCCCGTTATGGAATTTGAAGGCAATGAAAGCTGGGGTTATAATACGGCTTTTCACATGGCACTGGACAAACGTTACGGTTCTGAAACGCAACTGAAACAATTTATTGATTTGTGCCACCAAAACGGGATTGCAGTCATTCTTGATGTAGCTTTAAACCACGTATTTGGACGTTCTCCTCTCGCAAGAATGTGGATGAAAGACACCAATAACGACGGATGGCCTGATGGAACTACTGCTGAAAATCCGTATTGCAATCAAAATGCAATGCACTCATACAACGTAGGAACGGATTTAAATCACTTCAATGAGCCTGATAATCTTACTGCGAATTACGTTAAGCAAACCATTGAACATTGGATCAATGATTTTAAAATTGACGGTTTCCGTTGGGATTTAACCAAAGGTTTTACCCAAAATTGTCCGTTTACAGGAAACGGTTCGGCTCAAGAAACATGTACCAACAATTACCAAGCGGATCGTGTAGCTAAACTGAAATACTATGCTGATTTGCAGTGGAACATCGACCCAAATTTTTATGTGATTTTTGAACATTTAGGTTCGGGAGGTTCGTATAATGAAGAAGTAGAATGGGCAAATTACCGGAAAAACAACGAAACAGATGGTATTTCTAAAGGGATTATGCAATGGAGAAAAATGACCGATCCGTATGCCAATTTCTTAAAAGGAAATGCAACAAGCCTTTCAGGAGTTGCACATGAATCCGACCGATTTATTGGTTACGCAGAAAGCCACGATGAAGAACGTGTCGTTTATAAAGCATTAACGGAAGCAGGACAAACCCAAAACAACTTGCCGAAAGTCTTGAAACGTCTTTCTGCAATGGGTGCTTTACATTTATTAGTTCCAGGTCCAAAAATGATTTATCACTTTGGTGATTTAGGATACGACGACTCTATTTTCACTTGCAACAATGGTACGGTTAACACGCCAAACGGTGGTGCTGCCGGAGATTGTAAATTAGATACGAAACCGCAAAATCAATGGACGGGAAACTGGTTAACTAATGTCAACAGGAAGAAAGTCTACGACGACTGGGCTAAAATGATTGATCTGAAAACAACTCAGAACGTATTTAAAAACGGTCAGTATTCTTGGAATTCTACTACTACCGGAAAAATAAGATTAGACATTTGGACGAGCACCGTTGCAACTGCCGATTTGAGTTACGTATTTGTCCTAACGAATGCTACCAATGCCGTTTCAAATGCTCCCGGAAATTTCCCTTACACGGGAACTTGGTATAACTTAATGGATGGAACGCCACTTGTAGTTACGAGTACGACAATGAACGTTACAATTGAAGTAGATGGATTTAGAGTTTTTGGAAACAAACAAGCGATGTTGAATCAAAACGAATTCAACACTGCAAAAATTGTTTTGCAACCCAACCCTTCTACCGGAACCTTTTTTATAAATACAGCTACCAAGCAAGTTTCAGTATTTAACTTGACAGGCCAATTGGTAAAAGAATTTAATGGAGCATTTGAAGCCAACTATTCTTACGCGATCGAAGGGTTAAATCAAGGCATTTACTTGGTTAAAATCACCGACGAAAATAACAATCAATCTGCACAGAAATTGATTAAAAAATAAGGTTTATTTGTTTTAGTTAATTGGTAAAATGGTTCTTTCTCTTTTGAAAGAACCATTTTTTATATCAACGTTTTCTTCATTCCATCGGCAATGCACAACCAAAAATAGTTGTAAAAGGATTTTTCTTTTATCCGTTCCACCGAAACTTCGTTTTCAATTAATACACCATCAGAGTCGTCTTTCAGAAGTAAATTCCCAATCCATGTTTTTAATTTACTTTCCTTGTCTCGGTTTTTCTTCTGATATAATTTCACTTTTAAATCGTGGTACTTCAAAGCAAAATCACCACCTGCGGTGTTATTGTTCCCGGCAAAGTTAAAGTACACTTGGTCCAAAGTCCCTTTCGTCGTCGCGTTTAAATAAGGTTTCGTAAAAACAGCCAAACGCCCTGTTTCAAAATTCAAGATTCGGCCTTTAATTTTAAAACCATCCGATTGGTCCATGACATTGAAACGCCAATCGATTTTCATTGGCGAACGCTTCATGAATTTACAATCAATTGCAATAACAACATCCGGCAATTTAGTTTTTTGATAACCACTGTTTAAATGTGTGGCTTGCAAATTAAACGAGCTAAATTCTAAAATTCCTGGTCCTTTATCAAATGATTTTTCTTCCTCGTAAACCAGTTTTGAATTGGCAACAGTCAAGGTATCCACTTGCAGTTCAAAAGGCAATTCCCGTAACAATTTATTGTACAATGGCTTGACTGACAAATCATCTTCAGGCATCTTGCTTCGGTAAATATTCGCATTGGCTTGTTCAATTAAAATTTGATTCGTCTTAAAAAACAAAACCTCCTTTTTGAATCCCCAATCCATGTTTTTAACTGCAATTTTCTCTGCTTTCAAGGTATATAAATCTTTCTCTTTAGGCAATTGATTGACAAACTGTCGGCGGTTGAACATAGAAATCATTGAAAAATTATTAATTTCTAAGCCTGTATTGGTGGTATTGATTTTATCACTTTTAATGTGGTACAAGTCATCTGTTTGATAAAACAAACTGTCACAACTGAATGCATATTTTTTATAGGTAAAAGGAATTTTCTGTTGCAGTGTTTCATCAGAAATTGCAATGTCATCCAACTGAACAGTTACATTTTGTGCAGAAAAAAGTGTTTTATTATTTTTAAGGTTGATGATAGAGAAATTACCTTGCTCCAAATTAATATCGGCCACTTTAATCAATTGTTGGAACGGCTTTACCACTCGTGAACCCACACTTTTTGAGGAGTTAATTGTTTTGTCGTTGTCTTTAAACAAAGTCACTTTCGGACCACGCACCGTAATCGTTTGTGCTTCAATTTTGTTGCTAAACAATAATGGAAATAATGCAAAATTATCAATGGTAACGCGTTCAACGGTTGCGAAAATTCCGTTTTTTGACAAACTGTCTTTTTCCCGTTCCTTTGGAATAATCGTAATACCTCGTGCTTCAATCGTTTTAGAAAAAAGAGAAATCTCTAATTCTTGATACTTAATATGGTAAGGCGTTTCATTCTTATCCGAAATCAATTGAGGGAGTTTGACATCAATCCACCAATTTACACCGATGCTGACTACAGCAACAACTGCCATAATTCCCACTAAAATCAATCCGAATTTCTTTATATTCTTGTTCATAGACAACCAGGCTTTTTTATAAATATAAGCACAAAAAAATTTGAACTTTCTTAAAATATCTTAAAATTAAAAAAAGCTGCAACTTGGTAGTTGCAGCTTTACTATAATTTCTGAAAAAATAACCTCTTAATAATCAAAATACCAATTGAAGATATCCGATCGAACGCCGATTGTAAACCAACTTGTATTCGTTCGTTTTACGAAATCAGTTTCTTTCTCAGGATCAAAACTTCGGTACATGTAATTTGCAAATAACTTCAAATTAGTGGCAGGATTTACTAAATAACCGGCTTGTAAATCAGCAATTAAAATACTCGTTTTATTTCCTTGTCCCACTTTCACACCCGTATCAAAAGGACGGTTGTCGTCGTAATCCTTATAAATATTTCCTCCATAATTTAAACTATCCGTGGCAGTGTCAAAATCTAAACCGCGAATTCCATAAGTCAATTTTGCATCTGCGAAATAGCGGCCTTTGTGGTACCTACCGATGGCAATCAACTCCCGAGCATTTCCACCCCAAGCGTGTCCCATACTTTGATTATTGTGACCGTAATTAGTAATTGGATCGCTGTGCGAATATACATAAGGACGAATGTGATTATACTCCACTTGCAACAACAAATTAGGAATTGAAAACGCATTGTAATATTTCAATCCCAATTGATATCCGTATTTATTTTTCCAACTTTGGTCTTGGTCTTTAATATCGCCTAGCGAAAACTCATCTAAAATAAATTGACCGTAAAAATTCAATTGGTTGTTGAATTTATATTTTGTGGTCAAACCTAAAACGGCATTTCCACTTTTTGAAGAAGAAGTAAATTCAACCGTTCTGTAAAAAATAATAGGGTTGATAAAATTGGCGTCAAAACCTCTATCGTTTGAATTCGTCCAAACCACCGATTCAAAAAATCCTAAGTTCCATCGTTTGGTTACATTCCAACTCAAATAATGATTCGCCATGAATTTTGTAGCGTATGTTTTTTCAGCCGTCACTTCATCCCGAACATCTTTGAGCGACATATAGGTATTCGTGTATTTTATTTTCCAAAAGGTAGTATTGATTTTAACATACGGATAAGGACTTGCAGCATCACCCATAAGCAGCGAACGGTATCCATCTCCAATAAAATTTCGCCCGTAACCCATTTGTAAATTAATCATTTTACTTGGCGAATACGAAATATTGGCATCTGCCGAAGGAAAATCATATCCGTTGGTTTTAAACTCTTTTCCAATTCCAATTCCAGGAATAATGGCAGGATTTCCACCAGAAGGACGAATTGAATTTGCATATTGATTGTAATAATCAGCAAATTGACCTTGACTTTCGTAAACCGTAGTTGTCAATACTAAATTTTTCCCTAAACCGGCTTGTACTTGAATGCCACGCGTGTTTTGATAGGTATAGTTCAGATCGCTTGGTGTTGATTTTCCAACTCTCAGATCCAACAACGGATTCAACGTAATCCAATAATCTTCCCCCTGAAATTGGAAGAAATGTTCGTTCCATAGTTTTTTTTCCAACCAAGAATCGCTGTTTTTCATCAACTTTTCATTGATCGTTTTGAAATCATAATAAGGAGCAACTTCATTGTATGCCAAAGGTTTTGAACCCGTATGATTGTTACTTCCAACCTGATTTACTGCTGAATCAAACTGAGCATAATAACTGTGTGTAAAAGGAATATTTAATCCGCTTTCGTAAATTGGATTTTCAAATTTCTTACTTACGATGCTGTCAAATTCAGCCAATACTTTCGTCCGATTTGCTTTAATAGAATCTATTTTTGTTTCATAAGCAGAACCAACTTCTTGTTGTGGGTTCTTCAAGGGAATTGCAATTTTCAACGTATATTTTGCGAAAGCGGGTTTCCCTGCATTCATTGCCGGTTTTATCTTTGGGAACATTCCGAACACACGTTTACTTTCGGCTGTTAGTTCCGGATAAATTGCATCAACATACTGTACTTTAAAAACACCAACTGTATCCACTTCAAAAAGTACATTTACGAATCCTTTGTAATTGTTTTTCGAGACTAAATCGGGTACTTGGAAATTATCAAAAACGAATTGTTGAATTTGCTGATAAAAACAAGCATTGGTTTCAACCGCATTTTTATTTTCACAATTGGGAAATACCGGTGCTAACGAACTTGAATTTTGTGCGTGAAGCAAACCAATATGTAGAAAGAAAATAAAAAATAGAATTTTTTTCATAAAGTAATTTAATAAGTTGAATCTGATTCTGCACCAGAAGCAATTGCCTTTGCTGACGAAGTACCAATCCTTTTGACACCTAACTTGATCATTTCAACAGCATCTTCATACGTCCGAACGCCTCCAGCTGCTTTTATAGAAAGTGGCGAACCGTTTTCGAGCATCATGATGATTGCAGGAATTGTAGCTCCATTGGGCAAGTTGTTTTCAGTGACGTAAAAACCTGTCGACGATTTTACATAAACGGTATGGTACAACTCTTCTTTGAAATTTGAAACCGCGACCTTCTTGATCAAACTGCACAATTGAATGATTTGCTTTTCAGTTAAAGCGGCTACTTCAATAATCCATTTTACAATTTTATTGTGTTGCAAACCCAACCGCGTTCCTTCTAACACTTCCGTTTTAACGGTTTCTAAATCACCTTCAATAAATGCTTTATAATTGCATACAAAATCTAAATCGTCCGCTCCATTGTCAATGGCTTCTTGGGCTTCCGCTAATTTTTGTTCCAAAGAATCAACGCCTTCTGGGAAACTAATAACCGTTCCAATAGTTACTTTTGACCGCGCCTTTACAATCATCTCTTTTGCAAGACGTACTTGGTCGGGACGAATCATGATCAACTTGAACCGTTCGTCAATAGCTTCTTGAATACAAGAAGTGACAATTTTCGTGTTTTCAGCAGCACTTAAACCCGCTTGTTCGGGCGTTTTCAAGTAAGTCGAATCTAAATAGTTTTTAATATCCATATTATAAAAATAGCGAAACTTAAGCAGGTTTCACCATCAATTTAAAAGTTTAATTTATTGATTTTTAGCCCGCCATTTATTGACTATGAAAATCAAAAGCACCGCAGTAAAAGCTCCAGTTGAGTTGGCATAAATATCATTTATATCCGAATTTCGAGTGGTTGTCAAATATCCTTGACCCAATTCAATCACGGCTCCAAAAAAAAATGAAAACAAGAATGCCTTTAATAAAGCATACTTGTTTTCATTTCTATAAGTGGTTTTCCAAAATAAAAACCATAAAATTGTGATTCCAAAGTGAAAGGAAAAATGCCCCAATTTGTCAAATTCAAATACATTGACTTTTGGTAAACTTTCCGAACTTACTAAGCAGAGATAAGCTACTAATCCTGTCCAAAGAACAGTCAGTATCTGAATCGTACGTTTATGCTCCAATAAGTTCTTTATAAGCTTCACTTGATAGTAATTCATTAAAATCATTTACATCGGAAACTTTTATTTTGATCATCCAACCTGCACCGTAAGGATCAGCGTTTACTTTTTCAGGATCACTTTCTAAAGATTCATTGAATTCAACGATTTCTCCTGCTAAAGGTAAGAATAAATCGGACACTGTTTTTACCGCTTCAACCGTTCCAAAAACCTCATCTTTTTCTAAAGTTTGGTCTAAAGTCTCTACTTCTACGTAAACGATATCACCCAATTCGCTTTGTGCAAAATCAGTAATTCCTACAGTAGCGATATCGCCTTCAAGGCTAATCCATTCGTGGTCTTTCGTGTACTTTAATTCAGCTGGTATATTCATAATGTTGTTTGTTTTAGTTTGCTGTAGCAAATGTATTATATACTTCTATATTTATAAAATGTTTTGTGGAGTATTTACTTTTAATTTCCAAAATTGTAACGCATGGTAAAACCTGTTCGAATATTAGTAATTGGGAATGCGGTTGAAATAACTGCTTTTGAAAACGAATGATCGTAGAAGAAAATAGCCGTCAAATTTTTACTAAACGAATAATCTGCTGTCAATTTAACCGACCATAAATTCTGTCCACCTGCCAATTGGTTGTTGTCGTAATCTAAATAACGTACAATGGTTTGACTTTGGCGAAGCGAAAAATCAGCTTTAATATTAATATCGCTTTTAATAATTCCCGTTGGATTATCCGCTAACGCAGAGTTAAATGTCACGTCTTTGATACGGTAACCCAAACCTAAAACGTATTCTAATCCTTTTACTTCGGTCAATAAATTATTGTCAAAACTCATTGATAAAGCACGATCTTTTTTCATCTCAGCTACAATTTTAACCGAGTTTTTCATTTCCATGTCAAACTTAATCAACGGGTTGAACTGCTCTACTAAATTGACATTTGAAATCAAAAGTCGGTTTGGATAATTATCACCTGGCTGCAAATCGGCTGCTGTTAATCCAGGATTGTAATCTAAATTCGATCGAAATGCATTGACGGTATACGAAGCTTTGTATGCATGTTTCAAAGAAAAACGTTTGAATTTATCTTTGAAAAATTGGTAACGCATCAATCCCGTATACTGAACAGTCCAGTTTGGAATTGGAATGTTTCGGAAAGCATCCAGCGAAACACCACCAGCTTTCGTGTCGGTATAAGCTGCTAAAAAAGAGGGCAATAAAACAGCTTGGCTGTTCTTTCCAAATCCAATTGGGAAACCATCCGTATCTCTCGTAAACGTATCACTTCCGTAGTAATTCTGAGCTAAACGATCTGCAATAGTGATTCTATTGCTTCTAAAAGTGTTGAAAGCGGCAGAACCATTTTCGTCACTTTGGCCAAACGCCGTTCCAATCATTACAGTTGAAATGGAGAAGTTACCAGAATTATAAGGCGAACGCGATTGGTATTCGCCATTCAAAACGTCAAACTGTTCTGAGAAATTATCAATGTAACTTCTGTTGGCCACCAAATCAATTTTGAAATCCGGAAACAAATCTACATTTGCCGTAAGGTCTAAAGTTTTCGTCGCTACTTCGGTGTAATTCTGATTGAAATTAGGATAATTAGTCAAATAACCATTTCGTGCCATTTCGTACCGAATGTCGTCTTGATTACCAAAGACAAAGCCCAATCCAGGTTTTGTTGTTCCAAAAACACCAATTCCAGGTGTATATCCAGGTAAAACGGTTCCACCGGTTTCCACATAATTAATCTGCACATTTTTGATACTGGTCACCACGCCAATCAATCCATCAAGAAACACATTTCCTTCCGAAGTTGTAACTGGTCGTTTGTTGTCAATTCGCTCTCCCGGTTTTGGCGGTGCTTGATTGCCTGTTCGAACGACTGGTTTTTTTGCACTGCTTTTGGTCAAACCTACATATTTGTAAAACAAGTCCATGTTTAAAGCCGTGTTCAATCGGTGTGCTCCATTATTTTGAATGACATTTCCTAAGTTGTAAATAGAAAAAGTACCGTCTAAATTTTCAGTCTCAAAACGCGATTCTGCAATTGAAGCACGTTGCCAGTTGAAATCGCCCGTATAGGTGTACGTTGCTTTTAAGAAACTCAAGAACGGCAATTTGTTTAACGGCAATTCATAATTCACGGTCAACTGCTGGTTGTGTGTATTGGCTTCACCAAAATTCCAGTAGTCGTCCCAAATGGCGAACGAATCAATCGTATTTCCTTGATCGTCTAAATAATTTCTGACAATGTTACTAGTTGCCGCAGTATAGTTTAGTTTTAATGTTTTGGTCAAATTGTAATTGAAACCGTATTGGTAATTGAACAAATAATTTCTTCGGTACAAAGGATCAATACCAATTCCTTCCACTTCCACTTGACGGAATTGTTGGCGGTTGTATTGACGCACAATATTGGTGCTGAAATTGATATTAGAAGGCAAATAATTGAAATTAAAATCACTCAACAATTTCCAATACGAACTTTTCTTCATGAACTCATTTTTCTTAAATGGCTCTACTAATTTGGGTTGAAAACTATAATTGTAATCCACACCTGTTCGAACTTGCTGGTCTACATACTCTTTGATTTCATAATCATGCTTCTTCATTTCATTAAAAGAATAATTAAAAGTCAAATTCTCGGGATCGTAGACATGCGCTTTTTGCTCAGCACCACGGTCTTTTCGAACGCCAATAAAGTTGATGCTTTTTGTTTTTGTATATTCTATTGCACGATCTCTAATGTTGTCTTTTTCAGCTTGATCTTCAGTAATGCTGATCAACTGGTCTAACTTGATGTCTTGATTAAACGGATCGTATTCTGGCGTAATTATTTCCTCGCCTGTTGAGAAATTAAACGGTACATTGATTCCCCATTTCTTAGGCAATAATTTCCCCATATTTAAATTTGTCACCACATTGTATTGCTGTGCGTCTTCTCTACTGCGTTCGTTTGGTCCATCTTCCAAAGCACCAAAACCAATTGTACTCATTCTTCCTGTAGCAGAAATAGTAGCCAAATCAGCGAAGTTTGTATCCAAACTCAAAATCGCAGCCATTCCCCCTTTGTTGTCCATTCCTGCCAATCGAAGTTCATTAAACCATACTTCTCCTTTAATTGCTTTTCCAGGCAAATCCAGCGGCAATTTCCCCGTATTGTTTCGAACACCTACCATCAACGTCCGTACTTGTCCGAAGTTTGGATTTCCTTTTATACTGATTCTAATCCTGCTGTTTTGTGCGGGAATATTTGGATCCAGTTCGTAATCAAATTTTGAAAATACGCCTTGATCATCCAATTCGGAAGGATCGGGATTCATTGCTAAAATTTTCATTTGAGTTAACAAGTCCAAAGGCAAATCAAGATTATTTTCTACAGGCCACACTTTCTCATCCGTACTTGCGTCGTTTTTTCGCGTCACTTTCAACGGCAATTCTACTTCGTAGTAATTCTGAGTATAGTCATTTCCAAAACGCATGAAAGCCGCCATTTCACCGTCATTTAACGATTGATTGGTATCTTCTAAACCTGCTAAAGATTCGGCATGTAAAAACATTTTCAATTTTTTAAATTGACGCATGTCGATACTCAAATTCTTAAAAATAGCACGAGATTCATTTTGCAACAATCCATCAGCACCAGCTACACGAAGCGAAAGTGATTGTTCGTTCTGATTGATCACCGAGTTATTATTGTATAATTGTTCCCGAACAACTCCCGGTGGTGTACGATACGGAATAGGTTCACGGTCTAAGTTTTCCTGAATATTGACAGACAACACATCTAAATTTGTAGGATCTGGTGAAGGCAAAGCAATTCCTGTTTCAGGCGAATTTGTGTAACGACGCCACTCGCCACGTACTAAATCTAAAGTTCCAAAACGCAAGGTAATGTCGTTTGAGAAACCAGTCATGAACATTCGCATAAACCGAATCGATTTAAAATCTTCCAATCCACCGATATTGTTTTCAGGTCGGACATCTTGAATTGGAATTTTAAACTGAATCCATCTTGCTTTCACACTTGCTCCTGCTCCACCTGGAATTCTAGCTTTTTCAATAATACGTTCGTCCGTAATGTAATTTTGACCTACCGCTAAAGCGCCAGTTGAAATATCAACACTATACTGGTAATACGCATCAATGGTATTCATCGTATTGTCGCGATTCAGATCTTCTGCATCCGGTAAAGTAGAATTTCCACGTGTATTATTCGTTACTTCTACCGGAGAGTTTTTCTCTAAACCATTATAATTTTTATAGCGTTCCAATAAATTTCCTGAGACATCTAAATAGAATTCGTAATTATCTGCAGCAGGATCGGAAAGGTTTGCAAAGTTTTCAGCACCTGGCAAAAGCGCTTCCGCAGCGTCATCAATTCCATCTAAACCAACATCTTGAACCGCACGGTTTGCATTGTTGGTATCAAAAGCGTAAATCAACGATTGTGAAGACGGCACACGACCCCAAATTGATTTCGAAGTACCTTGCACTGAATTTGCTTCCGGTAAACCATTTTCATATTGTTTCTTTCCGTCTTTCAGAATATCTTCGGAAATTTCACCTAAGTTAAAATACAGTTTTCCATTATTCGTCACCGGTGTTTCATCGTTCAAGTACGGATCTAACATCCAGAACTGAATGTATTCCACATTTCCTTGTTCAAAATTTGTTGAACTTATGGCACGCATCATTCCACCAAAATTCTCTTCTGGGTTGGGAAGTACATTTCCATTTGCTGCAGGATTGAAATTGTAAGGTCCACGTTCCGTTGGATAGTACGATAAATCTAAGGTATTAATGACCGTTGATTGTCCATCTGCCACATCGGTAACAGGAAACAATTCATCCAGGTAAATGCGTCGTGTTTTATTGAAAGACAAATCAGCATCTGTTATGGCACCTGGACGTTGACTCGTGTAAAATATGGGATCAACCGTATACCAAGCTAATTTTGCTCTTTTGAAACCATAACGCAATGCATTTGGTTCGCCTTCCACTCCTAAAACATCGCCTCCAAATTCAGGATTTGAATTTCCTTTTTTTAACGGAACCGACGATAAACTCCAAGCCGAAGCCGATCGCATATCAATAGAAGTTTGCGAACCTTCAAAATCATCGACATAAATAGTAGATTCTCCTTCAAAACGATCTGCTTTTGGAGCATCGGGTTTCAAAAAGGCTATTTCACCGCGAACCGATAAATTAGACGCAACATCCGTATCTAAGTTGGGTAATTTATTTACCATGCGGGTTAAAAACGGAATTTCTGTAGCGTAATTTCCGTTCAATCCAAAAATTGTATTGTTAACCGATTCTTGTCCGAAACTCGATTTTTGTGTAAACGGTTGTTCTGACATTCTTAAGATTGTTCCTCCCAAAAGAAACTTATCCGAAAATTTATGCTCGACATTCACACCAAAAAAGCGACGTGTTTGTTGTCCAAAAACGGCGTTGTTTTCCAGTGAAACTTCAATCGGTGTATTTGACGCTTGCAAAGCCGGATCTAAAATCTGAACCGTTCCTCGCTGGTAATTTACAATATAGTCCAGTCCTTCCACCAATATTCGACCTCCAGCGGTTACTGTAACCGAACCTTGTGGCACGTTAAAAGAGTTAAGCGAAATTCCATCACTGCCGGTAGATTTATATTTTCCTTTTAACTGGAATTTGTTTTTCTCACTGTCTTGCAATGCTTTTGCCTGAGAATTGGTATACAACGTTCTGAAAACATATTTCGCCTGATTGGCATTATACGTTGAAGGATCGTCGTAATCTTCCAGGCCGGAGTTTGTGTTTTTAAGTTTTTTAAACAAGTGCGATCCAAAAGGCTCTACGGTTGTAAAAATGATTCGCCCGTTCTGAGTATCTACGGTCAATCCAGGAATGAAGTCAAAAAAACCATCTCCTTGTCGGTTGTTTTCTGGATCGTTGGTATAGTTTAAGGCGTCAATGTTAAACACTTTCAACAAAGGTGTTTCTGCAACATCAGCAGGAAGCGGAAGTGGCGGTTGGCCAATACTTCCTTTTGCTTCTGTAATATAATTCAGAGGCGACGGATCGCTGTATAAAATATTAAATCTGAAATCTTCTTGCTCTAACTGACCTCCTGGCGAAATCTGATAGATGTTTTTCATCATCAAATTCCAAATAGGACGTGTTCGTGTTACATTATTTACCGTAGTTGACACCGTTGTTAAACTACTTTTAAGCATTTTCAATACCAAACTATTGGTTTCGATTACTTGATTTTGTGGTTCATCACCGGTTACTGTTGTAGATTCCGGACCTCCATTGGCAAATTCACCCACCTGATACACTTCACTTCCGATCGTATATTGATACGCTACCGCCAAAACTTCGTCGTTGGCCAATCGTTGTTGCAACGAAATATAACCCAATTGCGGATGAAACGTATATTCGCTAGGCGATAGTTTTCGCGCATTTTCTAATTTTGCAAAATCTTGTCCTTCGGAAACATTGGCTCCTTGGACATTAAAAGACGCGTTACTTGTAGTTTCAATTTGACGAATAGAACTCAATAAAAATCCTGTAGGCGTTCCAATTAAAGCGGGATTGTACTTGTTATTTCTGTTGTCCACTGGAGAATTAGTAGGATTAAGGAAAAATCCTGTTGGAATCGTTGGTCCCAAATTCACTACCTGGTAATCTTCTAATCCTGTAAGTTGGGCTTCACCTAAATCTTGTAAAGCAACGATGTTTCTTAGATTGTTATCGGTTGTACTGACTCTGTTTTGACGGTTGGTTACCCAAACTTCCATTCGTGTAATCTGAACTCGACTGTCAATTACGGGATATTTACTCAACGAACGATCGTATAAATTTCTAAAATATTGCGACAGAAAGAAGTGTCGGTCTGCATCGTAATCCAAAGCGAACAAATCAAATTCTTGAATCGTTCCGCCGCCTTGAGCCGTTACTGATTTTGTTTGCGATTTTTGTTCCGAGAAAATGGCCGTAACCGTGGTTTTTCCAAATTGCAATTGTGTTTTCACACCAAATAAACTTTGAGCACCTCGAATAAGCGAACTGTTTAAAGGCAAACTCACATTACCAACTTCAATTTTCTGCAAAATATCGTCTTCTGTGGGCGTGTATTCCAGTTTAATTAAATTTTGAAATGCAAAAGTAGATTCTGTGTCGTAGTTTGCGTTTACAGTAAGGCGGGTTCCCACTTTACCTAACAAACTCAAACTAATTCTTTGATCAAAATCGAACGTAGTTACGGCACGATTTCGCGGAGAAAAAGCAGGATTGTCTTGTTTTGTGTACCGCATTCCCAAGTCCATTTCAACCGAACCTGTAGGTTTTACATCAATGGTGTTACTACCAAAAACCGTTTCGAAAAAACCGTTATTTACATAATACCGTGGCAATAAATCCTTTTTAGCATCTTCGGTACCGCGTTTTTTTCCATCAATTGCATTGGCTTTTTGTTGGAAATAATTCCGCATGGACTCTTTCAAAACCAAAGCTTCGTATTCTTTTGGAGTCAAAATTGCCGGGTAAGTAGTATTGAAATCGCCAACTTTTGAATTGTAAATATAGCGGTCTGTAATGGGATCGTACGTATAAGACGAAACCACGGACGGCGGATTTTGAATTTCAATTTTTCCGGAATTGTATCCTTTAATCGTATCGGTAACAGGTTCTTTCTCTTCAGGATCTATTTGAGCCTGCATTTCGAATGCAAATAAGAAAACCAACAGAAATCCGCTTATTTTCAGCACTGATTCGATACTTTTAATAAAAATTGTTTTCAAAAACTATAAATTTTTTAAAGCTTGTTTGATAATAAATTCGACTGTGGCTTCTGGATGATCTCGGGCAATTTTCTCCACCACTTTCTCTGCCGATTTCCGCATAAATCCTAAAACTTCTAATGCAGATAACGCCTCATCTTTATTTGTATTGTTTTGCACCAATGAAACTTCTTCCAAATCGTACAACTTTAACACCTTGTCTTTTAACTCAATAATCACGCGTTGTGCTGTTTTTGCTCCAATTCCCTTAATGGACTGAATCGTAGGAACATCGCCTGACGCAATGGCTTGAATGATTTGTTTGGGTTCCAGCGAGGACAACATGGTTCGCGCGATACTTGCTCCAATTCCCGAAACGGTCAACATCATTTTGAAGATTTCACGCTCTGTTTTCTCCATAAAGCCGAACAACGTATGAGCGTCTTCTTTAATTTGCACATGGGTGTACAATTTAATAAAATCAGTTGCCGGTAATAAGGAATAGGTATGCAGTGAAATATTGATGTGATAGCCCACGCCACCACAATCAATGACGACGTCGGTAGGTGTTTTTTCTACTAATTTACCCTGAATATGTGCAATCATAAACGTTAAGTTATTGCCAAATGTAACAAAAATCCTGAACTAAAGAACTTGAATTTTAAACTATTAAATATTAGCTCAAACTTCGCAACGCATTCTTGCGTTTTTCTTTCTCTTGAGCATCCACAACGGCAACGGCAGCCATGTTTACCATTTCTTCAACGCTTGCTCCAAGTTGGAAAATATGTACAGGCTTGTCCATTCCTAGAATAATAGGTCCAATCGAATCTGTTTTGTACAGTTCCTTCAATAATTTGTAAGTTATATTCGCCGATTCTAGATTAGGAAAAATCAGGGTATTCACTTTTTTACCTGCAATTTTAGAAAATGGAAATTTCTTTTGAATCAGCTCAGGATTCAATGCAAAATCGGCTTGAATTTCTCCGTCCACAATTAAATCAGGATAATATTTATGTAAATACGCCACCGCATCACGTACTTTATGCACATTCGGACTGTCTGAAGAACCAAAGTTAGAATACGAAACCATTGCCATAACCGGCTCCATTCCAAACATACGAACGGTTTTCGCAGTCATCAAAGCAATTTTTGCAAGATCGTCTGCTGACGGATTTGGATTAATCGCAGTATCCGATAAAAACATCGGACCTCTATTGGTCATCATCATATTTGCAGTAGCAATAAGCGAAATTCCAGGTGCTTTATCAATCAGTTGCATCATTGGTTTGATTACGGAAGGATAGCTTCGCGAATAACCTGTCACTAAACCATCAGCATCACCGTGATTGACCATCATTGCGGCAAAATAATTGCGTTCTCGCATCCATTTTTGAGCATCGAGCAATGAAATACCACGACGGTTTCTTGTTTTCCAAAAAATATCAGCATATTCTAATCGACGTGCGTCTTCTTCTGGTTTTTTTGGATCAAAAATAGGCACGTCTGCGTCAAATCCCAACTCTTCTTTTAATTCCAGAATGACCTCACGATCTCCTAACAAAATAGGATGACCAATGCCTTCTTCTAAAACAATTTGAGCAGCTTTCAAAACGTCTAAATGATCTGCTTCTGCAAAAACAATTCGTTTTGGATCATTTTTCGCACGGTTGGTAAGCAATCGAACCATTTTATTGTCAGAACCTAAACGTTCTAATAATTCGTGTTCATACTTTACCCAATCCGTGATTGGATGTGTTGCCACACCAGATTCCATTGCCGCTTTTGCTACTGCTGGAGCTACCACCGAAATTAATCGTGGGTCAAATGGTTTTGGGATGATATATTCGCGACCAAAATTTAATTTGGTTTCACCATAAGCAATATTCACTTGTTCGGGCACTGACTCTTTCGCTAATGAAGCCAACGCATGAACCGCAGCCATCTTCATTTCCTCGTTAATTTTTGTGGCACGAACGTCTAAAGCTCCTCTAAAAATATAGGGAAAACCTAAAACGTTGTTCACTTGATTTGGATGGTCTGAACGACCTGTTGCCATAATCAAATCTTTACGAGTGGCAACTGCCAAGTCATAATCAATTTCAGGAACTGGGTTTGCCATTGCAAAAACAATGGGATCGTCTGCCATTTCCATCAACATGGCCGGTGTCAAAATGTTCCCTGCTGAAAGTCCTAAAAATACATCCGCACCTTTTAATGCTTCGTGTAAATTTTCGTAATTGATTTCAGAAGTATATCTTTTTTGCAAGTCGGACAAGTCGGTTCTAATGTTATTTAGAAGTCCATCCTTATCAAACATGACTATATTTTCTCGGCGAACGCCTAAAAGGACGTATAAATTTGCACACGCTAAAGCTGCGGAACCTGCACCTGAAACAACCACTTTAACTTGATCAACTGTTTTCCCGGCTAATTCCAATGCATTTAGCAACGCTGCTGATGAAATAATTGCCGTTCCATGTTGGTCATCGTGCATCACCGGAATATTCAATTCTTCTTTTAAACGACGCTCAATTTCAAATGATTCAGGCGCTTTGATGTCTTCAAGATTGATTCCTCCAAAAGTAGGTGCTATATTTTTTACGGTTTGTACGAATCCATCAATATCATTGCAGTCGATTTCAATATCAAAAACGTCAATATCTGCAAAAATCTTGAACAACAATGCCTTTCCTTCCATAACTGGTTTTGAAGCTTCGGGGCCAATGTCTCCCAATCCTAAAACGGCAGTACCGTTAGTAATCACGGCTACTAAATTTCCTTTTGCGGTATATTTGTAAACGTTATTTACATCTTTGGCAATTTCTAAACACGGTTCTGCTACTCCTGGCGAATAAGCCAAGGACAAATCCCGTTGGGTTGCGTATTTTTTTGTTGGTATTACTTGTATTTTTCCTGGTGTAGGTTTGGCGTGATAAAGTAAAGCTTCTCTTCTCTTGATATTTCGTTTCATTTCTAGCTAATTTTATTTGACGGAAGTCGACTTCTTCAAAGCAATTGACTTTGTTGTTTTTATTCCGACTTACAAAGGTAAAAGACTGTATGAAAATAAGAAATTTTTAACGAATTAGTTTTTGTTAAGTTTTTGGCGAATTAGATCTGATTTTAAAAAGTTAATTTTACAGAAATTTTTATAGTTAGGATTGCTTACTTTATGGTATTCAAAACGATATTCAGTTACATAAATAATTAATCTGGATTTCTTTAACCATAATTAAAGCAGTTCGATTTTGTTATAATGAAAACTGAAATAATCTTAAAATGAAAATTATTCAAAAAGTCGTAATGTTCGTTATTGCAATCCAATTTATTTCTTGTGGTTACACCTCTGGCGAAAAGTTCGACAGTGAAAAATGGAAAAACTCAAATTTAGATGCAGAGCGAAACTGGAGTTTAAGATGGGATATGATGAATAGTTTGCGAAATGACTATGAATTGAAAGGTAAAAATAAAAACGAGATCTTTAAATTACTCGGAAAACCCGATTCTGAATCACAAACGGAATTTAATTATTATTTGGGTTATTCAAAAAGAGGTATTAATACAGGAACACTTACTTTTTACGTAGGAGCTAATGGTGAAATTTTAGACGTTGCAGTTTGGGATGGTTAGACATTAAAGTTGTAATAAACTCAAAAAAGAAGATGAGAAAGCATCGAGAATCCAATCTAGTGTTCGTTTCCAACGAGTACCCAATTACTAAGCGTTTGCAACGCGACTAAATTAAAATTACCAGAACGGTTCTACATTTACATTACAAAATATAGCATTGTCTATTTCACAATTCCGATCACTACTATTTACATAATCACGTTCATGAAAAATAATTTCTGCAGTAACGAGGTATATTTGTAAAATCGATAGCTACAAAATCAGGACATTACGAAAATCCGCGATTACTAAATGTCGTTATTTCTCCTCCAGTTCTTATAATCTCAATTAATTCCTCTTTAAAGGCAATTTCCTTAAAAAAATCAATAAGCGTAAATTTATCAATTAGTAAAAAACTCCGACAAAATAATATTTCAATTCTACATAATTTTATAATCGAAATTACTTAAAGAATTTAGATTTTTCAATAGTTTTGATAAATTCAAAATAGTCTTTGCTATATTTAACAATCCTATATTTGAAACTTTTATTGTCTTGAAATTTAAAAAATATCATCGGATAATGACTGAGCTTTTTTTTAATAGTAATTTCTTTAAGGTTTTCAATAATTAATGTTTTTTTATCTAAAAAAATCTTTTTTTGTTCAATTTCAATATAAATTAATGTTGTAGATTTCTGTTCTGAAATTTTAAAAATAAAGTTTCCAGAAATTAGTGCTGTAACAATAATTAAGATACCAAAATAATCAAAAGTCGGAATTAAATTGATTATCAGAAGACATGATAAAATGACAATTAGAACATATAAAAAAAGGCCTATTATGCTAAAGATATAAAGTTTAAAAATATTAATTTCTTCTAGTTCAAATCTTTTCATCATTTGGTGATTATTATATTATTCATTCCAAAATTTTCTTTCATTTCGGTGGGAATCGCTTCCTTCAGTTCAATTGTAAAATAGGAGATGCATTTGTTTTCATCTACGACATACGTTGCGACGGTGGTTTCCGTAGGACAGGAATCAATACAAAGCCGTACACGTCCTTTCCACCTTCCTATGGCAGGGTCGTAATCCCTAAAATCCATATCATACAAGTTTAGTCCTAATTCATCTTGATATTCTTATCAATTAAACTTAGACTGGTATCCACTTCGACCACCACCATCAATTGCAAATTAAATTTGGATGAGTGGATATGCAAACCACACAATTGATAGATTACCATTTTCTATGCACGTGCTAAGAAATAATTTTGAACCAACACATCTAAAACATTACCTATACATTACCAAAAAAGTTAAATACTACTTTTTTGAATTTTTATCGTCGTAACTAAAAATAATATTAGGTTAAAAGTGAATCCATAAACTCCAAAGACAAGGTGAGGAATTATCAGAAAAAGGAAAACCTGTATATATCTCATTATATTAAACTTATAGACAAATTCTAATCCTAAGACCTTATACCCCTTACAACCACACAGTGAGAAATAATTTTTATTTTTTTTAAATTTCGCTATCAATAACATTATCCAAAATGAGATAACAATTATTTTACTTATATAACTTTCTATCATTCTGCTAATTTAAGTGTACCATCTGAAAAAACATTATAAGTTGCACTTCTACCTGAAAAATCTGTCAATGCTTTTCTGTAAGTATCATACGTTTCAGCTAATTCTATACCAAGAATAATTGGTTGCATACCCGTTTTAGTCAATGCTCCAACTCCTGAAAAAAACAATCCTGAACCTGTTGGCAATATACTTTTTGTTTGGTTAAACAAATTATATCTTTTATCAACTTTAATTCTATCTCCTATAAATTCAGCAGCAGCATTTGCGATTGGATTTACTGATAATCCTTTACTACTAATAGTATTTGATTTATTATAACATTCTTTACAAGACAAACTGTTACCTCCAAATTCACTCGTTCCATAACTTGACGTAATAGTAGTTGTGTAAATAATTTCATTATTACTTTTTTCAATTTGAATTTTGGTAGTAATAGTTATATAATCTATTAAAGTACTAGTCCCAATAAGTTCTTGAATTATTCTTACATTAGTTTCTATAAATTGAACCATTGTAATTTCATGAACACCTTTTTTAGCATCCAATAAAGTATAAATTAATTTACCAATTAACTTAGAATCTTCGCCACCCCCACCATCATCACTTATTGACTCATCTTTAAAATAGTTTTCAAAATTACTTCCAACTCTTTCTCCAAAAGGTATATATATTCCATTGTCATCAAATCTCTCTCTACCAAAAACATCAGTACTGAAACCACCAGAACTACTATCAGCCCCACTCGGGTCAGCCCAAAAAACAGGATTCCCATCAAAGGCATTATAAGTAGATTGGCTGTAATGAACTACAGGGTCTATTCCTGTCCATCTTCCTATCCCAGGGTAATTTTTATTTAAAAAATACTGATTATCAATCTTTAAAAGTTCCTAAAACCAAAACCCATATTGATACATTGCCCATCTGATACATTATCAAAACTAAACGATGGTTACATTATGTACTACTTTAAAAACTTATACTCCATAATCACTAACTCTGAAACACTACCTAAATATCATATCAACTTTCCATTAACTAACATAAAGCAACCTACTATGATATATGTAATAAAATAAAGTAATGATGGGATTACTAAATAAAAATACATTAAAGGTTTCTCAAATCTTAAATTTATAGCTTGAATAAGCACATAAATCGATGAAAAAAAGGAAAAACCTAAAAGAGGGATGTATATATAATTATTTATGGTCATATATAATTTCATTAAAATTAGATTTTCCATATCAAAATTAGACAATATAATTCTTAAAAAAACTAACATTACAAAGCTAATAATTGAAACATACGATAATGTAGTAGTATATATATTTTTACCTTTCATTTCAATTAATTTTCTATTGAACCTATAATTTTTCCACTGCCTCGATCGTAGATTTCAACCGTTTTTTCATCTATTTCCTTTGTAACATCATACCAAATAAATAATTTGTTGTCAGTTTCATAATAATTGTTTCTCATTTTATTATCACTTGGAATAAGGTTTGAGTTGTAAAGATACTTATTGTTCGAACCTACAATAGTAATTCTAAAAAAATCATCCTCTTCTTCAGAGATTACAGCAAAGACAGTGTCTTTCTTCATAAGTGCCTTATTAATGCTTCTAAAGTCGTATATGCAGTTAAAAATTGCATCATTAACAGTTCCTTGTTTATGGGGCAAATCTATGGTTTTACAATTATTCAGTAAAAATAACGACATCAAAATTAAATTAGTAATATTTATTTTAGTAAGGTACTTTTTCATAACCCGAAGTATTGGTTGAGGGAATAAGAATGTTAAAAATTGAACTTTTGTAATCTTTTTTCCATAGATCTTTAATATCTGTGTCTTGTTGTGAAGGGGTTGTATTACCATTTGGATGAATATGAAAATTTCTTCTGGTACTCGCTTACAAAATTTACCACTTACTAAGCGTTTGCTAAGCGACTAAATTAAAAATACCACAACGGTTCTACATTTATATTTCAAAATACAGCATTGTCTATTTCACAATTCCTATCACTACTATTTACACAATCCCTTTCATGAAAAAAATTTCTGAAATACCGTAATTATGGTAAATATACGGCATTAGTTATTTTATAATTAACAAATTAACTACCATCTAGAAAAATCACAAACTATCTCGCGGCACTTGAATAAATTTAATATTCCGTACTAAACCTTGCAACTTTGTTCGCTTCACGGCCGAATTTTTAAAGACTTTAGAAAAAGTTTCAGAAGTAAGCTCGTGCCAGTCTTTTTTTGAAAACGATAATAGTTCCGGATTTGGATTGAACAAAGGTTCGCTATGTGCTTTTGAAAATCGGTTCCATGGACAAACATCTTGGCAAATATCACAGCCGAAAATCCAATCGTCCATTTTTCCTTTCATTTCTGTGGGAATTGCTTCTTTTAATTCTATAGTGAAGTACGAAATACATTTACTTCCGTCCACAACATACGGTGCGACAATAGCTTCGGTGGGACAAGCGTCGATACACGCTGTACAAGTTCCGCAATGGTCTGTAATTGCAGAATCGTATTCGAGTTCCAGATCTGTAATTAATTCCGCTACGAAGTTGAATGAGCCAATTTTTGGAGTTATTAAAAGTGTGTGTTTTCCTACCCAACCTAATCCACTTTTGGCAGCCCAAGCTTTATCTAACACTGGAGCCGAATCAACAAATGCACGACCCGAAACCTCACCAATTTCAGATTGAATACTGTGTAAAAGTTCGTTTAACTTATCCTTGATTACAAAATGATAATCTTTACCATACGCATATTTTGAAATCTTGTAGGTGTCGCTTGATTGCTGTTCTTCGGGAAAATAATTAAGCAATAAGGAAATCACACTTTTCGCACCGTCAACTAATAAAGTAGGATCAAGTCGTTTGTCAAAATGGTTTTCCATGTATTGCATTTCTCCATTGAAACTTTGCTTCAGATAGGCTTCTAAACGTGGTGCTTCTTCTTCGAGAAATCCTGCTTTGGAAATACCACAAGATAAAAAACCGAGGCGGTTGGCTTCGGATTTGATGAAATTTGTATGTTTTTCTTTGTTAGTATTCAAAACGGCAGGAAGTTGGGAGAGGGAAGTTAGAAGCACAGTAGACCGATTGACGACCTATTTAAGTTGAGATTTGAATGCTATTGACATATTCATCAGGTTAAAACAATCATTATATAGGGTAAGAAAGTGCACTTCCGTAATATAATTTCTTCTTTTCGCTTTATACAAACAAGTAACAACTTCAGCAATTGACCGTATTGCATATCCAAGAAATCTTCCAAATTCAGCTTTAGATTGTCCAATACTTCCTTCAGAAATATTCAAGGCAATTGAATCCGATGCTCTTACTATTTGCGACGATAGATTATACATTTCACTTTTAGGAAAGATATGCGACAAACTATGGATCTCTTCTCCTAAATCCATCGCTTTCTGCCAAATAATTAATTTCTCGAATTTAAAACTCATCTCCTATCTAAATTAATCAAGTTGTTCCTTACCTTCCTTCTTCCATCTTCCTTCTCCTAAAAAAGTCCTCCCTGAATTTTTAAATTCAATTTCCCCAAATGTGTATAAGCTTTTTCTGTTACTTCGCGGCCACGAGGTGTTCTCATAATGAAACCTTCTTGGATCAAAAAGGGTTCGTATACTTCCTCAATGGTTTCGCTACTTTCTGAAACGGCTGTTGCCAAAGTGGACAGACCAACAGGACCACCTTTGAATTTATCAATAATGGTATGCAGAATTTTATTGTCCATTTCGTCCAATCCGTGTGCATCCACATTTAACGCCTTTAGCGAAAATTGTGCAATTTCAATATCGATGGAACCATTTCCTTTGATTTGCGCAAAATCCCGAACACGTCTAAGTAATGCATTTGCAATACGCGGTGTTCCGCGGCTTCGTCCTGCAATTTCCAATGCAGCTTCATACGTAATAGGCATTTTGAGAATAGACGAACTTCGCTCAACAATTGTAGTCAATAGTTCACGATTGTAATATTGGAGTCGGCTTTGAATTCCGAAACGAGCTCGCATTGGAGCGGTAAGGAGTCCCGAACGTGTGGTTGCACCAACTAGCGTAAAAGGATTTAAATTAAGTTGAACGGTTCTCGCATTTGGTCCCGATTCAATCATAATATCAATTTTGAAATCTTCCATCGCCGAATAAAGGTATTCTTCCACAATAGGACTCAAGCGATGAATCTCGTCAATGAAAAGCACATCACGTTCTTCAAGATTTGTAAGCAATCCAGCTAAATCGCCGGGCTTGTCTAAAACTGGACCTGAGGTAATTTTAATCCCAACACCCAGTTCGTTCGCAAGAATATTTGCCAATGTGGTTTTACCCAAACCTGGAGGACCATGAAACAAAGTATGATCAAGTGCTTCGTCTCGTAAGTTTGCCGCTTGCACAAACACTTTTAAATTATCTAAAATTTGGTCTTGACCTGCGAAATCATCAAACGAGAGCGGCCGAAGCTTTTTCTCGATATCGAGTTCTTCGGGATTGAAACCTGAATTTGTAGGATCTAAATTTTCATTCATTTGGCAAAGATAAGTAAAGGTACTGTTAGAAAGTGCTAAAGTTAATTTCGATTATTTCTCAGAAATCAAATCGTTCCATTCCGAATGTTTTTCAATATATCCTTCAACAAAAGAACAGGAAGGAATTAATTTTAAGTTATTATCCCGAATGTACTGTAATGTTCCTGAAACTAATTTAGAACCGACACCTTTACCAGAAAGTTCTTTTGGCACTTCTGTGTGTGTTAAGTCTAGAATATTTGGCTCTAGTTTTTCAAATTCAATAATCGCCGTTGCATCTTCCACAACTAATTCAAAACGGTTTTTTTCGGTATTTAATTTTACTTCGTTCATTGTTTTTGATTTAAAGATAAAGAAAAATTGGGCAAAAAAAAACCTGCCGAAGCAGGAATTTTATCTTTTAAAGGGAGCTGATTAGTGGTTTAACACTTCTTCACCTTCTTTCATTGGAATATTTTGAGGTACAAAATCTACTTCCCATCCTGGTTTACTGTAATCGTAAGCCCAACGGTGTACTTCTGGAATTTCACCTGGCCAGTTTCCGTGAATGTGTTCTACTGGAGCCGTCCATTCTAAAGTTGTAGATTTCCATGGATTTTGAACTGCTTTTTCACCGTAGAAAATACTGTAAAAGAAGTTCCATAAAAATACAAGTGTAAATGCTCCACCAATTAACGCAAAGATGGTAATTAAAACGTTTACGTTTTGCAAATCATCAAAAAGCGGAAAGTTCGTATTTGTATAATAACGTCTTGGTAATCCTGCTAATCCGATAAAGTGCATTGGGAAAAACACTCCGTAAGCACAGACTGCAGTTACCCAAAAGTGAATGTAACCAAGATTTTTATTCATCATTCGACCGAACATTCTTGGGAACCAGTGGTAGATTCCGGCAAACATCCCGTAAAGAGCAGAAATACCCATTACTAAGTGAAAGTGAGCGATAACGAAATACGTATCGTGAACGTTGATATCCAAAGTTGAATCTCCAAGAATAATTCCTGTTAACCCACCCGAGATAAAAGTAGACACCATTCCGATAGAGAATAACATTGCAGGATTCAATTGCAGGTTTCCTCTCCATAAAGTTGTAATCCAGTTAAACGCTTTTACAGCCGATGGAATTGCAATCAACAAAGTGGTGAATGTAAATACAGAACCTAAAAATGGATTCATTCCTGAAATAAACATGTGGTGTCCCCAAACGATTGTTGACAAGAATGCAATTGCTAAAACAGAAGCAATCATCGCACGGTAACCGAAAATTGGTTTACGTGAATTTGTCGCTAAAATTTCAGAAACAATACCCATTGCAGGTAAAATAACGATATAAACTTCTGGGTGACCTAAGAACCAAAATAAGTGTTCAAACAAAACTGGTGAACCACCTTGGTAATGCAATACTTCTCCAGCAATATAAATATCAGATAAGAAGAATGAAGTACCAAAACTTCTATCCATGATCAACAACAAAGCTGCAGATAAAAGAACCGGGAACGAAACGATACCAATAATTGCCGTTACGAAGAATGTCCAAATTGTCAAAGGCAAACGTGTCATTGACATCCCTTTCGTACGCAAGTTGATTACAGTAACTACGTAATTTAAAGATCCCATTAATGAAGATGCGATAAATATAGCCATGGAAATCAACCATAAAGTCATACCCGTTCCTGAACCTGGAATTGCTTGAGGCAATGCAGAAAGTGGCGGATAAATGGTCCATCCGGCAGATGCAGGTCCTGATTCAACAAATAATGATGCAATCATAATTACTGCTGAAACGAAAAACATCCAATATGAAATCATGTTCATGAAACCAGATGCCATATCTCGTGCACCAATTTGAAGTGGTATCAGTAAATTACTAAACGTACCACTTAGTCCGGCCGTCAGTACGAAAAATACCATGATTGTTCCGTGAATGGTAACCAAAGCTAGGTAAGCGTCATTTTTCATCACTCCTCCTGGAGCAAATTTTTCACCTAAGAAGAATTTGAAAACACCGAATGCTTCTTCTGGCCAAGCCAACTGCATTCTGAAAAGCATTGACATACCAACACCAATAATTCCCATGATAATACCTGTAATCAAGTATTGTTTGGCAATCATTTTATGATCAATACTAAAGATATACTTTGTTATAAAAGTTTCTTTATGGTGGTGTACTTCTTCGTGATCGTGAATGTGTCCTTCTACTGACATATTTTTTAATTTAATTTTTTATTAAATATAGAGATTTACTATCTATTAGTTTGCAAGTACAACGATTGGTGCTTCAGCATTCATCACTGGAGCTGCTTCTTCAACTGGTGGAGCTGCATCTTTCATTTGTTGACTCATTGTTGGAATTGCAGCCAACCACGCTTTGTAATCTTCTGGTGTATCAACCACAATTTTCATTTGCATGTTGTAATGAGAAGATCCACAAATTTTATTACAAAGTAAAAGATAATCAAATTCATAAGGATCAAGTGCTACTTTTCCTTCTGCAGTCAACTCTAAACTGTGCTTTGTTCTTAATTTATTGATGTTGGCTACTTTATCTACTATTTTAGGAATCATTCTATATTCTTCCGTAGTTAGCGTAGGAATAAATGCAAACTGAGTTACCATTCCAGGAACGCAGTTCATCTGAGCTCTAAAGTGCGGCATGTATGCAGAGTGCAATACATCTTGAGAACGCATTTTGAACAACACTTTTTTTCCTTTTGGAAGGTGTAATTCAGTTGCCATCTTATCATCTTGTGCATTTTCATCACCCATGTCAACACCTAAAGTATTAATACCAGCGATGTATCTAACGTTGGCTTTACCCAAAACATTATCCTCACCAGCATAACGTGCTTCCCATCCAAATTGCTTTGCATACAACTCAATAACAATCACATCTTCTTCGTCTTCATTAACAAACATAATATTTGTCCATGCATAAAGTCCGTAAAGAATTAAACCTGCCAAAACGATTGCTGGAATAACTGACCAAATAAATTCTAATCGATTATTATCTGCAAAGTATAATGCTTTTCCATCTTTTGTGCCTCTGTATTTGAATGCAAAATAATGCAGCAATAATTGTGTAATGAACTGAACGATAAAAATTACTACCCAAGTCATATTCATTAAGAAGTCCACATCACCACCATGCTCAGAAGCGGGATTATCAAGAACCAATGGACCCCAAACAATCAAACCATAAATCATGAATATATATAGAAATGCTATAAAAGCAAACATTATATACCCTTGTACTTTGTTATCATTGTTATTCGCTACTTGTGCATTAAGTGTTGCATGACCCACTTGAGTCAAATCGAATATTTTAGTCAATTGCCAAATTGCAATAGCTAAGAGAACTAAAACTATAATTACCAACAAACTTGTCATCTGTTTCTTCTTTTAATATTAATAATGAAAATGCTTACTTTCCTCGATCAGTGGATTTCGTTTTGGCAGTAAAGGAGATTTAGTAAGTGCTGTAAACACAACCATAATAAACAAACCTATAAAGAACATTAAAGACCCAATCTCAGAAACACCAATGAACCATCTGTCTCCCACAGTAGCAGGCATGATCATGTTGTAGAAGTCAATATAATGACCTGATAAAATAATAATACCAGCCATTACAATAATCCATGTTAAACGTTTGAAATCGGTATTGATTAAAATCAATACTGGGAACACAAAGTTTAAAACTAACATACCAAAGAATGGTAAGTTATAATCTTCAATTCTAGTGATGAAGTACGTTACTTCTTCTGGAATATTTGAATACCAAATCAACATAAATTGAGAGAACCATAAATACGTCCAGAAAATACTCATTCCAAAAATAAATTTTGCTAAATCGTGAATGTGACTTGTGTTTACAAATTCTAAATATCCACGTGATTTCATGTAAACTGCAACTAAAGCAATTACTGTGATTCCGCTTACAAAGAAACTTGCAAAAACATACCATCCAAACAAAGTACTAAACCAGTGAGGATCTACTGACATAATCCAATCCCATGACATGATAGATTCCGTTACAATAAAGAATACCAAGAATGCTGCAGAAATATTGAAGTTTTTCTTGTAATATAAATTATCAGTTGCATCATCTTGCAACAAACAGTTTCTTTTTGAAAAGTAGTGGTACAAATTCCAACCAATTAAGAAAATAGCAGCTCTAATTAACCAAGCTGGTACATTTAGATATCCGGTTTTTCCTGCAACTAATGCATCGTAATTTTCATGACCTATAACATCTACACCTTCATTCATCCAAACAAATAAGTGATTGAAATGTAAACCTGACAATACCAATAAGATAAAGAAAATCACAGAACCTACTGGTAAATAAGATGAAATTCCTTGCATCACTCTAAACAATACTGGAGACCATCCAGCTTGAGAAACTTGCTGAATTGCATAGAACGCTAAAACTCCTAATGCAATTAACATCATAAAGATACAAGCCACATAAAGCGCTGCCCATGGTTTGTTTTGTAATTGGTGCAAAACATGGTTTAAATGTTTTTCGTGGTCTGCATGTGCGTCATGCACTTCATGCCCAACTGCTTTAGTCGACGTAGTAATGTCAGACGTTTTGGCTACAGAAGTTACTACTTGAGCGTCGTGATGTGTATCCGCGACTGGCGTAATTGCAATTGTATCTGCATGAACCGTATCAGCCATAGTTGCATCGTTAGTTGCATGATGTCCTGTTTCCGTCTGTTCTTTCGTAGTCGTGTGCGTTTCTGTAGCTGTATTGTGTGTTTCTGTTGCAGCATGACTACCATGGTGTTCTGCAGCTTCTTTTTCTAAAATAGCTTCAACGTCTGCTGTAGTTTTAGGTGCCATATAAAAACCATAAACTATACCCAAAGCTCCTAATACCATTAGGATGATAGCGAACGTTTTTAATCTGCTGGAAAATGTGTACATATCTTATATATCAGTGTTATACAATTATAATTCGCTCTTTAATTTTATTACATAAGATGCTACCATCCAACGCTCTTCTTGTGTCATTTGATTCGCGTGAGAACCCATTGAATTCAAACCATAAGTTACTACGTGGTAAATACTACCTTCTGTAATTTCACGATCCGCATAACTTGGAACTCCTAAGAATTTCTCTCTTTTTACCAATTTACCTTGACCGTCTCCAGCATCACCGTGACAAATAGCACAATAAATACCGTACAATTGAGCTCCTTTATCCGAAGTTTTTCCAATTGAATCTAAAGGCGATTTTGAATTAGCTTTCGCCATTTCGTACCCTTCGTTTGTATTTGGATAATCATAAGATTCAAAACCTCGTTTGATCGCTCCATCAGGAACCAGTTGACCTTCTCTTCCGTTTGCGAATGCAGCAGATTCAGAATAGGTTTCATAACCTACTGATTCGTACATGTCAGGAAAGTATTGGTAATTAGGACTGTTCTTGTCTGCACAAGAAGTTACTAATGCCGAAATCCCTAAAACAATAATTATTTTATTTAAGCTTTTCATATCTACTATTAGTGCTTTTCTATTACTTTAACTTCTACCGCTCCTGTATTCTGAAAAAAAGCAATTAACTCCTCTTCATTATTATTATTTACAGCAACTTCCATTAAAAAATGGTCATCAGTAGTTCTTACATCTGGATTTTCCGCTTGTTTAAATGGCCATAACTTACTTCTCATATAGAATGTAATGACCATTAAGTGAGCTGCAAAAAATACCGTCATTTCAAACATAATCGGAACAAACGATGGCATGTTTTCGATGTAGCTGAAACTTGGTTTTCCACCAATATCTTGAGGCCAATCCACAATCATGATGTTGTTCATCATCCAAGTTGCAAAAGCCAATCCAATAAGTCCATAAATAAACGAACAAATTGCTAAACGTGTTGGCTCAAGACCCATTGCTTTATCTAAACCGTGAACAGGAAATGGTGTAAATATTTCTTCGATGTGATGATGAGCCGCTCGTGTTTGCTTTACAGCATCCATCAAAACGTCGTCGTCATTATAAATAGCGTATATAACTTTATTACTACTCATGGTGTGAATGTTTATTTTCTTCTCTTAATTTTTTATAATTCTGTCCAGATGATTTCAAAATCGTTTTCACCTCTGCTTGTGCAATCACTGGGAATGAACGTGCATAAAGTAAGAATAATACAAAGAAGAAACCAATTGTTCCGATGAACGTTCCAATATCAACAAATGTAGGAGAAAAGTACGTCCAAGATGAAGGAAGGTAATCTCTAGTTAATGAAGTAGCGATAATTACAAAGCGCTCAAACCACATTCCAATATTTACAACAATCGAAATTACGAATGAAAACATAATACTTGTTCGCAATTTCTTGAACCACATAAATTGTGGAGAAAAAACGTTGCAAGTCATCATCGACCAATAAGCCCACCAGTAAGGTCCAGTTGCTCTATTCAAGAACGCATATTGTTCGTATTCTACTCCAGAATACCAAGCAACAAACAGTTCCGTAATATAAGCCACACCAACTATAGAACCTGTAATCATGATTACAATGTTCATCAATTCAATATGTTGTACTGTAATGTACGCTTCAAGATGAGAAACTTTTCTCATAATAATCAACAATGTATTTACCATTGCGAATCCAGAGAAAACCGCTCCAGCAACGAAGTATGGAGGGAAAATTGTAGTATGCCATCCAGGAATTACCGAAGTAGCAAAGTCAAATGATACAATCGTGTGTACAGAAAGTACTAATGGAGTTGCTAAACCTGCAAGTACCAAAGATACTTCTTCAAAACGTTGCCAATCTTTTGCTCTTCCACTCCATCCAAAACTCAAGATTGAATAAACTCTTTTTGTAAAAGGAGTTATTGCTCTATCTCTAAGCATAGCAAAATCAGGAAGTAATCCAGTCCACCAGAAAACTAATGAAACCGAAAGGTACGTTGAAATTGCAAATACGTCCCAAAGTAATGGTGAGTTAAAGTTTACCCATAATGAACCGAATTGATTCGGAATAGGTAAAACCCAGTACGCTAACCAAGGACGACCCATGTGGATAATTGGAAATAAACCTGCTTGAACAACCGAGAAAATAGTCATTGCTTCCGCTGAACGGTTAATTGCCATCCTCCATTTTTGACGGAAAAGTAAAAGTACTGCAGAAATTAAGGTTCCTGCGTGACCAATACCAACCCACCAAACGAAGTTAGTAATATCCCATGCCCAACCGACTGTTTTGTTTAATCCCCATGTACCAATACCAGTAGATACGGTGTAAACGATACAGCCAATTCCCCAAAGGAATGCTATTAAGGCGATTGTAAATACAATCCACCATTGTTTGTTTGCTCTACCTTCAACAGGTGCAGCGACATCTACTGTGATATCGTGATAAGATTTATCACCTATAATCAAAGGTTTTCTAATGGGTGCTTCGTAGTGAGACGACATAATCCTTTATATTGTTACTGATTAATTAAATATTTTGATTCTAAGTATTTCTAACTTTTACGTGATATTGAACGTTAGGTTTTGTACCAACATGCTCCAATAAATGATACATTCTATCATCTTCAAGCAATTTAGCAACCTTACTTTCTTTATCATTTATGTCTCCAAATACCATAGCACCAGAAGAACAGGCTGCCGAACAAGCCGTTTGGAATTCGCCATCTTTGATCACTCTTCCTTCACGTTTCGCTGTCAAAATAGTCAACTGTGTCATTTGAATACACATTGAACATTTTTCCATAACTCCTCTTGAACGAACGTTCACATCAGGATTCAATACCATACGACCTAAATCGTCGTTCATGTGGTAGTCAAATTCATTGTTTTTGCTGTACAAGAACCAGTTGAAACGACGTACTTTATACGGACAGTTGTTGGCACAATATCTAGTACCTACACATCTGTTGTAAGCCATTTGATTTTGACCTTGACGACCGTGCGATGTTGCAGCAACAGGACAAACTGTCTCACAAGGTGCGTGATTACAGTGCTGACACATTACAGGTTGGAAAGCAACTTGTGGATTTTCTGAAGCATGCTCCAATTGACCAAATCCACCTAGCGAACCTTTATCACCAAACAATCCATCAAAACCATCTTTCTTTTCATTATCACCTTCGAAAGTTGTTTCAGAAGAATAATAACGGTCAATACGCAACCAGTGCATATCTCTACTTCTTCTAATTTCCGATTTTCCAACTACAGGAACGTTGTTTTCTGCATGACATGCAATTACACAAGCTCCACATCCTGTACAAGCATTTAAATCAACTGATAAGTTAAAATGAGGTCCTATTGAACGGTCAAAAGACGTCCACAAATCTACTTCAACTGCTTTTACTGGATTGTGATCTAACGATACCATCGGTTGGATGTTCCACTCTTTAGCATCTTTAGTATTGAAAATTTCTAAAGTCGTTTCTTTAATAATATCTCCACGACCCATCAAAGTTTTCTGCAATTGAACACAAGCAAACTCGTGATCTCCTGCCGTCTTTTCAATAGATACTGATTGTACGTTATTAAAGTTTTTATATAAAGCGTAAGCATTAACACCTACTTGCATTTCTTCTTTTAAAGCTGCCTTTTTACCATAACCAAAAGCCAATCCGATTGTTCCGATTGCCTGACCTGGTTGAATAATAACTGGAATATTTTCCAATTTAACTCCATCAACAGTCAAAGTCACATAACTACCGTTCAAACCTCCATTAGCAACATGGAAGTTCACTAAATCTTTTGCTTCAGCATCAGCTTTAGAAACCGTTACATAATTGTCCCAAGACACACGTGTAATAGGATCCGGGAACTCTTGCAACCAAGGATTGTTTGCTTGTTGACCATCACCTAAACCTGTTTTAGTATAAAGAACCAATTCCATCGGTACTTTTACAGCAGATTGTGCTAAAGCAGACGCAGCTGAACCGAAATCTGCAGAAGCAGTTCCAATTGTTGCAGGCGTACCAACAGCAAAACCATCATGAACGATTTTATTCCAACTCATACCTGAACTGTAAGTTCCTGAATTTGCTTTTAAATAATCGTAATACGAAGTTTGATTTCCTGTCCAATCCAATAAAATTTCTTGCAATTGTTTCGTTTGCTTGAATAAAGGATTGATTGTTGGCTGTGTCAATGAATACGTACCTTTAGTAAGCATCAAATCATTCCAAGACTCTAAATAATGGGTTGTTCCAATTGCGATTGTAGAAGCTAAAGCTGTTTCATCTTCTTTAAGCGTAATGGATACGGAAAGATTTGCTTTCTTTAATCCATCTACGAACTCTTTTGCATTTGGCAAAGAATAAGCAGGATTCACTCCACTCATAATTACTGTATGAACACTTCCCGCTTTTAAGTCGGCTAAGAATTGATTCATCATTTCATTAGAACCTTTTCTAATTTGACGAATTCCTGCTCCAACAGAAGCTTCACTATTCAAAGCACTGTTAATAGCCAAAACTAATAACTGTGCATTTTTATCTTCAATTCCACAAACTACAAGTCCTTTAGAACCTGAAGCTTTTAATTGTTGAGCTGCTTTATTAACTTCAGCTTCGAATTTTTTATCTAGACTTACTGAAACATTTGCTCCAGTAACCACATTGTATATGTGAACAAGCGCTAATTTTTGCTGAGCAGCAGTCATTGCGATACGTTTGTCAGCAGCAGCACCCGCAAGAGACATATTAGACTCAAACTGAAAATGCTTAGACATCTTTCCATTTCTTGGAACACGCCCTTTTGCATAACCCGCATCATAACCACCACCTTGCCAATCTCCTAAGAAATCAGCACCAATACCAACAATAGTATCTGCTTTGAAAAAGTCATAATCAATCAAACCTCTCTCGCCATAAGCTGCTTGAAAAGCATCTAAAGCTGCAGAAGAAGAAACTGCATCATAAACTACATGTTTCGCAGTAGAATTCGCAGCGATAAACTCACCAACTAGCTTCTCAGTAGATGGACTCGCTAATGTATTTGTTAGCAAAACAACTTGTTTACCTTGTGCTTTAGCATCTGCTAAACTTTCTTTTACCTTCGTATTTACCGTATTCCAAGAAGCAGTTTTACCTTGCATCTTTGGTTCCTTTAAACGTAAACTGTCGTATAGCGATAAAATTGAGGCGTGAACGCGTGCATTTGCAGAAAATTTTGCTCCTTCTAATGTGTTGTTTTCTATCTTAATTGGTCGACCTTCTCTTGTTTTTACTAAAAGATTAGCAAAATCAAAACCGTCAAACATAGAAGTTGCGTAGAAATCCGCAATCCCAGGAATGATTTGTTCGGGTTGAACTACATAAGGAATAGATTTGATTACCGGACCTTCACAAGCTACAAGCGATGCTGCAGCTGTACTGAATCCAACGTACTTTAAGAAATCACGACGCGTGGTTGAAGACGCTGCTAATGTTGATTCATCTCCTAGAAATTCATCCGTAGGAATAGCTTCAACAAATTCGTTATTTCTTAACGCCTCAACAATAGAGCTATCTTGATTTAGCTCCTCAACACTTTTCCAGTATTTTTTGTTTGATGACATTTTATATAAATATTAGCTTCTTAAATTATTTAATTTTTACGACAAATTGTCGACAGATCAATCGTTCTTAGATTATCCGACTTTTAGTAATGGCATTTTCCACATTCCAATCCACCCATTTCTGCAGCAGTCAGTTTGTCTTTACCATATTTCTTAGCCAATTCAGCGTGGATTTTTTCGTAATATTCATTACCTTCCATTTTCACGTTCGTCTCACGGTGGCAATTAATACACCAACCCATTGTTAACGGAGCGAATTGTTTCATAATTTCGTAATTCTCTACAGGTCCGTGGCATTTTTGACATTCTAAACCAGCAACATCAACGTGTTGTGAGTGATTAAAATACACGAAATCAGGCAAGTTGTGGATACGAACCCATTTAACTGGTTTCGTTTTACCTGTATATTTCTGATTGTCTTTATCCCAACCTACTGCATCATATAGTTTTTGAATTTCAGCTGTGTAAAATTCTTTACTGTATTCAACATACGTTGAATCCGGATCACCAGAAAATTCAGCAATACTTTTATGACAGTTCATACAAACATTTAATGAAGGAATTCCTGCATTTTTACTCGTACGAGCTGCTGAGTGACAGTATTTACAATCAATACCATTTTCACCAGCGTGAATTTTATGTGAATAGTGAATAGGCTGAATCGGAGCGTAATTCTGATCAACACCAATCTGCATCAAATAACCATAAACTACCCAAGCTCCAGAAAGCATTAATAAAATTACAGTTACTAAAACTAAAAATTGATTCTTAGCATACGCTTTCCATATTGGCATTGTCGGCTCTTTATGAATGGCCTCAATTCCGTTTGCTTTCACAATTTTCTTAAGTACGCTGCTTACTAAAAACAACATAACTACAAGAATACCCATCACCAAAGCTAGAGCACCCAAGATAACAGCGTTTGAAACACCAGAACCCGAATCCGCTCCACCACCTTGAGCAGCTGCACCAGGTGCGGCAACTGTAGGAGCTGGCAAAGGTTCAGCAGTGTAAGCCAAGATGTTATCTACATCTTCTGCAGACAATTGAGGATAAGGAGGCATAATCGCCTTATTATTATCTTCAAAAAGTTTTACAGCAGCAGCGTCACCCGACTTAATCATCGCTTGACTGTCCTTAATCCAGGTATGCAACCATTCACTTGTGTGACGTTCAGTTACACCTCTCAAAGCTGGACCGGTCATCTTAGCATCTAACTTATGACAAGCCGCACAATTTGCATTAAACAATGCTTTACCAGCCGCCGCATCTCCTTCTTGAGAAAATGATTTAGCGGAAAATGTTAGCATTACTGCTAAACTCAATAGTAAAATTCTAGAAATCGAATTATGGTTACCCACCTTTTTCATATTTAAAAATGATTATCGACTAATTACGGTATGGTTTTTTCTATATGGATTACAGTCAAAACCCTATAAGGTCATTTATATTTTGCACAAAAATACGACTTATGAACTATTATCAAAACCTTAAATATATCATAATACTTAATTTATAACAGTTCTAAATAAATTTATCTTTTCCCAATCAAACGAATATCTGTACATTTGTTTAAAATACATGAAGTTATGATCAAAAAGTCCACACAACTGCAATTAATAATAACCGTTTTAACAGCTTTATCTGCAGGAAATGCATTCGCTCAAACAAGCAAAACAACGCTTTCACAAGACCAAAAATTTGAGCAATTGCTAAATGAAAAGCGAAAAATCAATCCTTCAATAGGAATGAACGAAGGATACAAGATTCAAATTTATAGCGGCGACAGCGAGAGCACAAGACGGGAATTATCACGGTTTAAAACCGACTTCAATTACATAGATGCGACCGTCATTTTTAACACGCCAACGTACAAAGTATGGGCCGGTAATTTTAAGTCGAAAATTGACGCACACCGTCACCTCATAGAGATCCAAAAGAAGTATCCGAACTCCATTGTGATTAAGCCCAGTAAATAATCAAATCTCGTAACGCACAAAAAAAACCGATAATCAATGATTATCGGTTTTTTCTTATACTTGAATGTAAGTTTACTACTTCAATTTTTTCTTAACTGCCACTTCTTGGAATGATTCAATAATATCATTTTGCTCGATATCATTGTATCCTTTAATTTGGATACCACAATCATAACCTTTAGCAACCTCTTTCACATCGTCTTTAAAACGCTTCAATGCGATCAATTCACCTGTGTGAATAACTACACCATCACGTATTAAACGCATTTTTGCAGAGCGGAATATTTTACCATCCGTTACCATACATCCTGCAATAGATCCCACTTTCGATATTTTGAAAATCTCTCTAATTTCAGCAGTACCCGTAATCTCTTCCTTCATCTCTGGAGACAACATACCTTCCATGGCATCTTTCAATTCATCAATTGCATCGTAAATAATTGAGTAGTTACGGATGTCAATTTCTTCCTTGTCTGCTAATTGTCTTGCATTTCCAGCAGGACGAACATTAAATCCAATGATAATTGCATCTGATGCAGAAGCCAACATTACGTCCGTTTCTGTAATTGCACCAACTCCCTTATGAATAATGTTGATTTGAATTTCCTCCGTTGAAAGTTTCGAGAACGAATCAGACAATGCTTCCACAGAACCATCAACGTCACCTTTCAAGATAATATTCAATTCTTTAAATTGACCTAACGCAATACGTCTTCCAATTTCCGCAAGAGTAATGTGTCGTTGTGTTCTAACAGATTGCTCACGCATCAACTGTGTACGTTTTGCAGCAATTTGTTTCGCTTCGCGCTCTTCGTTGTATACTGTAAATTTATCTCCAGCAGTTGCCGCTCCATCTAATCCCAATACTGATACAGGTGTTGATGGTCCAGCACTCATAATTACGTTTCCACGTTCATCATGCATGGCTTTGATCTTACCGTGGTGTTTTCCAGCCAACATGTAATCTCCGACATTTAATGTTCCGTTTTGAACTAAAATAGTTGAAACGTAACCTTTACCTTTATCTAAGAATGCTTCAACTACAGTTCCTGTAGACAATCTATTTGGATTCGCTTTAAGCTCTAAAATCTCTGCTTCAAGCAATACTTTTTCTAATAATTCTTTTACACCTGTTCCTACTTTCGCAGAAATATCATGCGACTGAATTTTACCTCCCCAATCTTCAACAAGTAAATTCATACCTGCTAAACGTTCTTTAATCTTTTCTGGATTAGAGTTAGGCTTATCAATTTTATTAATTGCAAAGATAATTGGCACTCCAGCTGCTTGAGCATGACTGATTGCTTCTTTAGTTGTAGGCATGATATCATCATCCGCTGCAACAACGATAATGGCGATGTCGGTAACTTGTGCTCCACGCGCTCTCATTGCTGTAAAAGCCTCGTGACCTGGTGTATCTAAAAATGCTATTTTTTGCCCGTTGTCAAGTGTTACTCCATAAGCACCAATGTGCTGTGTAATTCCACCTGATTCTCCAGCAATTACATTTTCCTTTCTAATGTAATCCAGTAAAGATGTTTTACCGTGATCCACGTGACCCATTACCGTAACAATAGGAGCTCTACCTCTTAGATCTTCTTCCGCATCAGCAACTACCTCTAAACCTTCTTCAAGTTCAGTTGTAATAAACTCAACTTCGTATCCAAATTCATCAGCTACAATTGTCAATGTTTCTGCATCAAGACGCTGGTTCATAGTTACCATGATTCCTAGTGACATACAGGTTCCGATTACTTTAGTAATTGGCACATCCATCATAATTGCAATTTCACCAACGGTAACGAACTCAGTAACTTTAATAGTTTTACTTCCTTCATCAATCGCTCGTTGCTCATCATCTGATTTCTGACGGTGCGTATCTCTCTTATCTCTTCTGTATTTCGCAGCTTTAGATTTACCACCTTTTCCTTGTAGCTTCTCTAAAGTCTCGCGAATTTGATTCTTAACTTCTTCTTCTGTTGGCTCAACTTTCGCAACAATTGCAGGACGGTTTCCTTTAACAAAACCTGGTCGAGCACTACGATTTACAGAACCTGGTGCATTTGGAACAATCTTATTGGGATTTGGTCCACTTCCTGGAGGACGTACCGTTCCTGGTTTAGTTGGGATTCTCTTGCGTTTGTTTTTATTTGCAGCAGCGTTTGCAGCAGCAGAACCTGGTTTATTAGGCGTGATTTTTGGCTCTTCCTTTTTCTTTTTAGGTTTGTCAAATTGAGACAAGTCAATTGTTTTACCTGTAAAAGTAGTTCCTGAAAGTTGCACATATTTTGTAGCAACTGGTTCATCATCAACAGTAGCTTCACCTTCTGCAGTCTTCACTGATGCAACCGTAGTTTCTTTAACTGCAGCAACTTCACCAGCTTTCTCTGCTTCCGCCTTAGGCACTTGTGGCACTTCAGCTTTTGGAGTCGCCACTTTAGGAGCTTCCACTTTTGGCTTTTCAGCTTTAGGAGCTTCTTGTTTTGGCGCTTTTTCAGTTTTCTCTTCCTTTTTAACTTCTGCTTTTTCTACAACAGCTTCTGCCTTTGGTTTTTCAACCGCAGCAACTGGAGCAACAACCTCAGGTTGTTTCTCAACAGCTTTTTCAACTGGAGGAGTAACTGGAACCGACTTTTTAGGATTAAGATCGATGGAACCCACTTTTTTCAAACCTACTACATTCGCTTTAGCTCTGATGACTTCTTGTTGCTTTTGACGCTCCTCGTCCAGCTTGCGTTTGTCTTCAATTTCTTTTTCGCGCTCCAATCGCAAAGCTTCTTTTTCTTTTCGCTTTTCTTCACTCACTTCTAGTGAAGCTTCTTTTTTCCCCTTGTCGCCAGCAAATTGATTTTGCAGGATATTAAATTCCGCATCAGAAATTTTGGCGTTTGGATTTGCATCAATAGCAATGCCTTTATCCTTAAGATAATCAACCGCTCTTTCTAACGAAATATTAAATTCCCTTAAAACCTTATTAATTCTTATTACTCTCTCTTCAGACATAAAAAACTTTTATTATACTCTTTTTTGTTGTGTTGGTGTAAGTTAAAACCTACTTAGCTATTGAACTCATCGTTCAATATTTTCATTACATCAAGAATGGTTTCTTCTTCAAGATCCGTTCTTCTTACTAAATCATTTACATCTTGCTTCAAGATGCTTCTTGCGGTATCTAAACCGATTTTAGCAAATTCTTCAATTACCCACGCTTCAATTTCATCCGAAAACTCTGTCAACTCTACATCGTCTTCTTCTTCGGCTACGTTACCTTCTCTGATAACATCAAGTTCGTAACCGGTCAATTGTCCCGCTAATTTTATGTTGTGTCCACCACGGCCAATTGCTTTTGAAACTTCTTCAAGCTTCAAGAACACTTCAGCACGTTTATTTTCTTCATCAATTTTGATTGAAGAAACTTTTGCAGGACTTAACGCTCTTGTAATATACAACTGTGTATTTGTTGTATAATTAATTACGTCGATATTTTCGTTTCCTAATTCACGTACAATTCCGTGAATTCTAGATCCTTTCATTCCCACACATGCTCCAACTGGATCAATACGGTCGTCATAAGAATCTACTGCTACTTTTGCTTTTTCACCTGGAATTCTAACTACGTTTTTAACCATAATCAAGCCGTCAAAAACCTCAGGAATTTCTTGTTCAAACAATTTCTCTAAAAACTTCTCAGAAGTTCTAGACATAATAATTTGAGGTTTGTTACCTTTTAATTCCACATTTTCAATGATTCCACGAACGTTATCTCCTTTACGGAAAAAGTCAGATGGAATTTGTTTTTCTTTTGGAAGAACGATTTCATTTCCTTCATCATCCACTAATATTACAACTCTTGGACGTACGTGGTGTACTTCCGCCGTATAAATTTCACCAATTAAATCTTTAAATTGCTTGTAAAGATTGGTGTTATCATGCTCATGAATTTTAGAAATTAAGTTTTGGCGTAAAGCCAAAATCGCTCTTCTTCCTAAATCAATCAATTTTACTTCTTCAGAAACTTCTTCGCCAATTTCGAAATCAGGCTCTATTTTTCTAGCGTCAGTCAAGGTAATTTCAAGGTGATCTAAATCCAAATCGTCATCTGCAACAATTACACGTCGCTGCCAAATTTCCATATCTCCTTTATCTGGATTAATGATAATGTCAAAATTATCATCAGAACCAAATTTCTTTTTCAATGCATTTCTAAATACATCTTCTAAAATTGCCATAAGCGTTACACGATCAATGAGTTTGTCGTCTTTAAACTCTGAAAATGATTCGATTAATGCTATATTCTCCATATATTAAAATATTATTGTAACGATTGCTTCTTTAATCTCATTATAAGGAATTTCCTGTCTTTTTTGAACAGTTTCCTTTCCTTTTCCTATTTTTTTCGGCTCCCGAGCTTCCCATGAAAGAACAATTTGCTCTTGGTTTGCTTCTTCTAATTTAGCCTCAATAGTGGTGCCATCTTGTAATTTTACAATTAACATCCTACCCACATTTTTTATATATTGGCGAACCATCTTTAATGGCGAACCCACTCCAACGGAAGCTACTTCTAATGAAAAGTCTTGTTCTTCTCTGTCTAAGTTTTGATCAATTGAACGACTCACATCAATGCAGTCCTGCAATTGCACTCCATTATCACCATCCAAAGTTACGATAATTTTGTTTGCATCCGTAATGGTTACATCAATCAGAAAGATCGAAGGTTTATCTTCTAATCCTTCATTTAATAAATTTAATACTTTTTCTTTGAATGTCATAATTTTATAAAAAGAGGGAAGCACTGCTTCCCTCATTATTAACTTTTAAATAAATAACGGTGCAAATATAGTGATTTTTTTATAAATCAAAAATCATTGTGTCGTCTAAAAATTATTCCTACCTTTAATTCATCAAAATCAATCTATTCAATTAAACCTTTTTACCCTTTTTTTATGAAAAGAATCTTAGTACCAACCGATTTTTCCGAACACGCAAGATATGCTTCAAAAGTTGCTGCACAAATCGCTAGAGAAAACAACGCTGAAATCTATTTATTAAACTTACTGGATTTGCCTTCGCACATGAACGATGCCGTAAGTAACGGTGTGAATATTCCTGAAGTGATGTTGTATTTAGCTAAAACAAGAGAGCGATTAGCAGAACGATTAGAAGACCCTATCTTCGACGGATTAACTGTTCAGGCAGATGCGAGATTGGAACGCGCTTTTGACGGTATTGTAAAATACAGTACTGAAATAAATGCAGATCTAATTGTAATGGGCTCACATGGAACTTCTGGCTTCCAAGAAATGTTTATTGGATCAAATACGGAAAAAGTAGTTCGTTCTTCTGATATTCCGGTGATCATTATCAAAAGTGAAATGGAAGAGTTCAAAATTGATAAATTCGTTTTTGCTTCTGATTTCTCCGATAAAATTAAAAAACCATTTAACAAACTAGTGGAGTTTGCAAATATATTTGATGCTAAACTTGACTTGGTCATGATCAATACACCAAATAGCTTCAAAACAAATGATGTTGCAGAGAAAATCATGCAAAACTTTGTCAGCGCGAGTGGCGTTCCGTTAAAGAATTACAGCTTGCATATTTACAACGATGCAAATATTGAAAAAGGAATTATTAATTATGCCAATAGAACGAATGCAGATTTAATAGGAATTGCAACACATGGCCGAACTGGATTAGCTCATTTCTTCAACGGAAGCGTTAGTGAAGACATCGTGAATCATTCTGTTAAACCTGTAATTACTTTTAAGATTTAAATTATTCATCTCTACACTGAATAGCTTTAGCACGAGCTAAAGGTCTTATATAAAAAAAGCGCTTAATTAATAATTAAGCGCTTTTTTAGTATTGTGAAGAATTACAAACTTTCAAAATCTTGTCGGTTGTAAAAGTTATCATCAAACATAATCTGACTTCCGTCAGGCTGTTTCCGGTAACTGTTGTAAGAAGCAACTTCATATTGCGTATTGACTAAGAATCCTTTTGCAAACCGTTTGGTCTTTGCAAAAGTTTCGTGATTAATTTCGGTTGTAATCACGTCTTTTCTATCGCGGCTAATTGTAACCATCCCAATTGGAATAATCAAATGATTTTCGCCATCTTTATTTAAGAATTCATGAATGCCATCTGAAGATTTACCATAAACATCATGTCCCACTTCAATAATAGAAGTATCCACTTCAATATCTAAATAAACCACTCGTTCTGCAGATTTACTTACTAGAAAATCATCTACTTTACCTACAACGCGACCATCTACATCTTTAACATCCCATCCTCTGACATCAGCATAATCGTCCGCTACTTTATAATCAGAAAGTTCGTTTAAGTAAAATAAGTCTTTTTTATCTTTGTCCATAATCTTTAGTTTTTAAGTTTTTTATCTATTCATTTTGTCTAATAAATCAGCAGCATCATCAAAAAACGCTTTGATCTTTTCTTTTTGATTCAAAGCCAATTCTTTTACATTTATCGCTTGCGAAGCCATTTTTGCTTTGTCCGCTTCTGCTTGTAAATTTGGAAATTTCGCTTTTTGTAAATTTTGCAAAACAGTACTAATCATATCCGTTGCCATCTTGATGTGATCTGCATGATCGGTTGCTTCTGGATTTTTAGTAATTGCATCAGCATGTTCTCTGGCTTTGTCTAAATCCATTTTCGAATCGAAATCTGTTTTTGCAGAAACTTCTTCAGTCGCCGAAATCAACTTATTTAAGGCTTCATTAGAATATTCATGATCAAGCGTCATGTTTCCGTCGTCGTTTTTGACAAATGCTACGAATGCAGCAACACCCATAAGATTAGTGTCGTCTCGGTTATTTTGCATTTCGGTTTGGTCTACAATTGTGTCATTTGTGGCAGTAGTTCCGTCCGTAACCACAGCTGTATCTTTAAAAAACAAGAAGTACACAGCCAAAGCAAGTATTAGTAGTCCAACAATCCAAGGCCAAATCGGCGCCTTTTTTTCAATTTTAATTTCTGCCATAATAGTAATATTTATTGGTTATTAAATAGTGACCAACTCTAAAACAGCTTAGAGTAAATCTTTTAGAACCATAAAATTACAGTGCATCACAAAAAAAAGTCTTACGAAACTTTAGAATAATATTATAATCAGTTCGCTTATGAAGAAAAAAGGAGGCCAATTATATTTGAATATTAGAAAAAAACTAAAGCCCTATTATTCTGTTTTTTAGCAAGTTGAAGTAAATGTGTGTTGTGCTAATTTTTAATAATCAATTTTAAAAACACATCTAAAAGCATACAATTCCTAAAAAACGAAAGTATTACAAACGAAAAAAGTCTATAATTTGTTGAATTTCAACATCTTATAGACTTTTAAAAGTTGGTCTACTAGGACTCGAACCTAGAAAGACTGCACCAAAAACAGTTGTGTTACCATTACACCATAGACCAGCTTGCTTATTGCGAGTGCAAATTTAAGACAATATTCATATCAACCAAATTTTTTAGCAAAAAAAATTAAAAAATTATTTTTATCATTTCATTACACAAAAAAGCATTTTCTTTGTAACTGAAATTTTAAACAAAAATCGTACGAAATTATGACGGAATTTAACTTTAAGAAGTGGAACACAATTACAGGATGGGTGGCATTTGCTATCGCACTTGTGACGTTTTCTTTAACGGTAGAACCCACTTTAAGCTTTTGGGATTGTGGAGAATATATTTCGACTGCTGCTAAATTAGAAGTTGGCCATCCTCCGGGAGCTCCTTTATTTCAGATGATTGGTGCGTTCTTTGCCATGTTTGCTTTAGATAATTCGCAAGTAGCATTAATGGTCAACATGATGTCCGTTTTTTCAAGCGCGTTCACTATTCTTTTTATGTTTTGGTCCACGTCTCTACTTTTGAAAAAATTAATTTCACAATTTACCACCGTAGATAAAGACAACTCCATTGCTATTTTAGGAAGTGCATTTGTAGCCGCTTTGGCATTCACATTCTCAGATAGTTTTTGGTACAATGCGGTTGAAGCAGAAGTTTATGCAATGGCATCGTTGTTTATTGCGGTATTATTTTGGCTGGGATTGCGTTGGGAACAAGATATGGACAAACCGAAAGGCAACAAATGGCTTTTGATCATTTCACTCGTTGTTGGTCTTTCATTCGGAGTGCATTTCATGGCGCTATTAACCATTCCTTCTATCGGATTTTTATATTATTTCAAACATTACAAAACAATTACGGTTAAAAATTTCATTATTGCGAATATAGTAGTCGTATCGGTTTTGTTATTTATTTTCAAATTATTACTTCCATTAACGATGGGATTCTTCGGACAATCCGAAGTCTTCATGGTAAATAATTTAGGCTTGCCTTTTAATTCAGGAACTATTTTCGTTACCGTTTTATTAATTGCTTTCTTCTATTTCGGATTAAATTACACTAGAAAAAAGGGTCAAATTCAACTGAATACGTTACTTCTAAGTATTTTATTCATCTTAATTGGTTTTTCAACTTGGATGATGTTGCCAATTCGTGCGAATGCAAATGTGGTTATTAACGAAAACCGACCTTCAGATGCTCGAGAAGTTTTGGCTTATTACAACCGGGAACAATATGGTGTAAATCCTCTTTTCTACGGTCCACAGTTTACGGATGTTTATGCAGGTTTAGACCCAGAAAATCCGTATTTAGACAAAGCACCAAATTACGAAAGAGATTATAAAACCGGTAAATATGTAATTGTAAATAATTACAAAAATGCAGTCCAAAACAGCGACGACAGTCAAAAAGCATTTTTGCCAAGAATGTGGAGTCCGGATCATGCGGCAAATTACATGACCTTTACAAAACCAGTAGAATTTAGATTAAATCCGGAGTATGCTCATGAAAAAGAGCTGGTTCAAATTGTAAATGAATTTAAAACGGCTTACAATCAAAATCAGATTGATACGGACGGTTATCATAAGTTTTTGAAAGCCTACAGCGAATATTTAATTATCGAAAAACCTTCAATGGGTGATAACTTAAAGTTCATGGTTGAATACCAGTTTGGTTATATGTACATGCGTTACTTGCTTTGGAATTTTGCCGGAAGACAAAGCGACAATCAAGGTAAATACGACAGCGTGGATGGAAACTGGATGACTGGAATCACCTTTTTTGACGAAATGCGATTGGGTTCACAAGACAATTTACCATCTGATGTATTGAACAATAAAGGACGTAATTTATATTACGGAATTCCATTCCTATTGGGATTGTTAGGATTAATTTACCACGCTAATAAAGACTTGAAAAGTTTTTATGTTCTTTTAGTATTGTTTTTATTCACAGGATTTGTATTGAAAATTTACTTAAACGAGCGCCCTTTTGAACCTCGCGAAAGAGATTATGCTTTAGTAGGTTCCTTCTATATTTTTGCAATATGGATTGGCTTTGGCGTATATGCTTTGTATGAAACCGTTAAAAATTGGCTGCAGCCAAAAATTGCTGGACCAATCGTCATCGCATTGTCTTTATTAGTAGCTCCTGTTTTAATGGCTTCTCAAAACTGGGATGACCACGACCGTTCTGATAAATATACAGCACTAGCAATGGCAAAAGCCTACTTGAGTTCTTGTGAACCCAATGCGATTTTATTCACTATTGGTGATAACGACACCTTCCCACTTTGGTATGCTCAAGAAATTGAAAATTACCGGACAGACGTTAGAATTGTAAATACAAGTTTGTTTATGACCGACTGGTATATAGACCAAATGAAAGCAAAAGCTTACGAATCTGAACCTTTACCAATTTCATTTTCACACCATCAATATGTGGGAGATAAACTTGATTATACCGTTCATAAGCCTTTGACCGAAGAACGTTGGGACATTAAAGATTTTATCAAATTTATCGCAGATGATGATCCTAGAGCGGTAATTGATTTGCAAAACGGTCAGAAAATCCATTTCTATCCGACGAACAAATTGCGAATTCCTGTAAATAAAGAAGCAGTTTTGGCAAGTAAAACGGTTTCTGCTAAGTACAGTGATTCTATAGTTCCGTATATTGATTTAGACATTAAAGGACAAGCGTTGTACAAAAATCGTTTAATGATGTTAGATATCGTGGCCAATAACAACTGGAAACGACCTATTTATTTTACAGGAGGAAGTTTTGGTGACGAGGATTACATCTGGATGAAAGACTATTTGCAATTAGACGGAATGGTTTACAAATTAGTTCCTGTGAAAAACTCCCTTGATAAAGCACCAAGTCCGTTAGATATGGGTCAGATTGATTCTGACAAAATGTTTGACATCGTAATGAAATGGGATTGGGGAAATAGCGAAAGCACTACTATTTACCACGATCCAGAAACACGTAAAAATAGCATTACCTACCGTACAAATCTCGCTCGATTGATGGAACAATTAATCAATGAAGGCAAGACTGAAAAAGCGAAGGAAATTATTGATTTAGCAATGAACAAGATGCCTTTGGAACAATTTGGTTACTACACCATGTTGGAACCATTTGCAGCTGGATATTATGAATTAGGCGAGAAAGAGAAAGCACGTAAAATTTTGACGCAGTTGATTGTCAAATACCAAGAAAATCTGAAATATTACAATACGCTAAAATCAAATGAACAAAACAACCTGTATGTTGAGATTGTAACCGGAATTGAGCGTTACAGAGACTTATTGTCCATAATGAAAGACAGAGGCGATAATGCGTTTTACGAGTCCAATAAGACCACATTTAATACCTATAACAAGATGTTTGAACGCTTCAAACGTGATATGGAGTAAGCCTATTTACATTAATTCTAGAAAAGCAGCGGTTCAATCAATCGCTGCTTTTTTTTTACCTTTACAAAAACCATACAATCACATGAAATTCTATTGGGTCAAAACACATTGGATCATCAAAAAAATCTTCTCTGGTTTTACTTGGAATTTTCCAACAACCAAGAAAATAGTTTACCTTACTTTTGACGATGGTCCAACACCTGAAGTAACGGATTGGACTTTGTCCATTTTAAAAGAATACAATGCTCAAGCTACATTTTTTTGTATTGGTGCAAACATAAAAACTAATCCGGATCTTTTTAGTAAGATTCAGCAACACGGACATACGATTGGAAACCATACGTACAACCACCTCAACGGATGGCATACAACTACCCAAGAATATATTGAAAATGTAGATTTATGCGAAAATGTGATCAAAGAATTTTCTGTTGGAAATAATTCAGATATAAAATTATTTCGCCCGCCTTACGGCAAATTAAAACGCAGTCAGTTTAAATTACTCAAACAAAAAGGATATAAAGTAATAATGTGGGATATTTTAAGTGCGGATTTTGACACGACTATTTCGCCAGAAAAGTGTGCTGAAAATGTGCTAAAAAACATTCAGTCCGGAAGTATTGTCATTTTTCACGACAGTTTAAAAGCGTCTAAAAACTTAAAGTTCGCTTTGCCAAAAACATTGGATTATTTACAAAAAAATGGCTTCGAAATGAAGGCGATTAAATTTGCTCCTGAACCAAACTAATGATTGAGTTTGCATCTAATTCTCCCGCTTGACGCCACATCATCTGACCTGATTTGTAAATCATAAGTGTGGGAACACCTTTAATTCGCAACGCATCAGCAAGCTCTTGATTTTTATCAACGTCTATTTTAATCACCTTCGCTTTGTCTCCTAAAGCTGCAGCAACATCACGAATAATTTCGTGCATCGCAACTGATTGTTCGTTCCATTCCGTATAAAAATCGATTAAAACGGGAATTTCTGCGTTAATTAATTCTCCAAATTTTGACATAAAATTGAAAATTTATTAGGGTGTACAATTACAAATGTACTATTTTTCGTGAATTATGCTACACTTGTGCCTTTTTTTAGTTCAATAACCGTAATTTCTGGCATAATCCCTACTCTTCCCGGATATGCATGAAAGCCAAAACCGCGGTTTACATAAACGTATCTTCCAACATTTTCGTATAAACCAGCCCACTGTTTGTAGACATACTGAACAGGACTCCATTTAAAAAAGCCAGGAATTTCAATACCAAATTGCATTCCGTGTGTGTGTCCCGAAAGTGTCAATTGAAAATGCTTTGCATCGTCTTTTACCTGATATTCCCAATGTGATGGATCGTGACTCAATAATATTTTAAAATCTTGAGCGGTCAAACCTTCTGAAGCTTTGCGTAAATCGCCCGCTTGCTTGAAGTTTTTCCCCCAGTTCTCAACTCCTACGATCGCTAATTTTTGATTGTCCTTTTCAATAAAAGTATGTTCGTTTAGCAAAAGTTTAAAATCAATAGCACCATATAAATCCTTAATGGCTTCAAAATTTTCGTCTTTTTGCTTTTTATTTGGCCAAGTTACATATTCCCCATAATCGTGGTTTCCTAAAACGGAATATTTACCATATTCAGGCTGCTTGATTCTTTTAAACGTTTCAATCCAAGGATGCATTTCTTTTGCATGCGTGTTGACAATATCTCCCGTAAATAAAATTAAATCCGTCTCTTGCTCATTAATTAATTCAATGGCGTATTCAATTTTTTCATGATTGTCAAAGCTTCCACTGTGAACATCTGATATCTGTGTGATTTTAAATCCGTCAAAAGCATCGGGCAAGTCGGGAAAGAATACTTGTTGTTTGATTACTTTGAAATTATATTTCCCTTCAAAAATTCCATAAATCAAGGATGCAAAAGGAATTGCGGCAATAACTAAAGCTATTTGGCTCACAAATTTTCGTCGTTCTGGAATATAGCTCGACGGATTGTCGTGTTCTACGAAGTAATTGGTCAAACCTCTTATGAGTCGAAATAAATCTTCACCAAACATAAAAATCGTCAAGAACATTTTAGGCACATAAACGACTAAAAGTAAACCTATCGTCATCAAGGATTGCTTGTTTTGCCCAACCGAACGATCAAATTGTGAAAACGACCAAATCAAATAAACCAATACAATGGCACTGATGACTTCATAAGAAACCAAAAGCCAACGGGTTTTAATTAAAGTTCTAAACGCTTGAAATGCGTAAATTTCTATAAAGACGATAACGACAATTATGAATAACCAACGAAACATTTGCATCAATTTTTAGCAAAATAACAACATAACCAACGGTTGTAAGGTTTAATTACGAAAATTTTAACGACTGAATAGCACTTGATTTTACAATTTAAAATCTTCGAGTTTCTGATACAGTTTTGCTCTTCGTTCTGAAGAAATAGACAGTGTTTCGCCGTTTTCCATAATCACCATTCCGCCATCCTGCTTTAGAATTTTAGTAATACGAGATAAATTGACAATATGACTTCTGTGAATGCGGAGGAAATTTCCCATTGCTTCTAAACGCTCAAAATCTGATATTTTTTTTGCAATTGTAATTCGGTGCTTGTCCACTGTGTAAAAGTGAGTGTAAGATCCATCTGCTTTTAAGTACAGAATGTCGTGTAATTCAAGCAAAGTAATCCCGTCTCCCGTATTCAAAGCCACTTTTTTATCAAATGGATTTTCCATATTGTTTTGGAGTGCTTTCAGTTTGTCAAGATCATTATTATTTTCCATTACTTTATGCAACGCTTTTTGAAGCGCATCCACACGAACGGGTTTTAAAATATAACCTACCGCTGAAAGTTCAAAAGCGTTAACGGCATATTCGCTAAAAGCGGTTACAAAAATGATTTTGAAGTTGATTTGACTTTCGTCAAAAAATTTCAGCAATTCTAAACCTGAATAACCGGGCATAGAAATATCTAGAAAAACAAGATCAGGCTTGTATTCATGAATAGCAGTTACTGCGGAAGGAACGTCTTTACATTCGGTCACAATGTTGATCTCCTTAAAGTTTTCCTCTAGAATTCCTCTCAGGGATAAACGGGCATTTAATTCGTCGTCTACAATAATTGCTTTCATAAAATACTGTTTTTAATTGGATTTGAAAAGTGGCTACTATATTAAGAATTATTTCAATAAGGTTGTTAAAAAAGTATGAATTTTTATCGGTCTAAAAGCGGAATGTATATTTTAATTCGCGTTCCTAATGCTTCCTCGTCACTTCCTTTCTTATCAATAACTTCAATATCAATGGTAATATCAGTGGTTCTGCTGATTAATTTGATTCGATTGTCAATGGCTTTTGTCGCAAAAGAAATATGCTTTTTAATCTTCTGGTTGATAATTTCCGACGCTTTACGTCCTATTCCGTTATCGTCAATCGTAAAACACCAAACATCGTCAAAGAGTTCTGCCTTTATAGTTAAGGTTTTTAATCCACTTTTATGCATCAGACCGTGCTTGATCGCATTTTCGACAAAAGGCTGAATGATCATGGACGGAATTGTATAGTCGCGTAAATCAATATCTTCCGGGAAGGAAATCGTGTATTCAAAATCTTCTTCAAAACGCGCCTTTTCTAAAGACACATATAAATCAATGGTCTCAAATTCTTTCTCAATGGTGACTTCATTTGAATCCGACGTATCTAAAATACGCCGCATCAAATCCGAGAATTTACCTAAATAGTCACTTGCTTTACTTTTTTGATTGGAATAAATAAGTCCTTGAACCGCATTCAAAATATTGAAAATAAAATGTGGATTCATCTGCGAACGCAAAGCGGTTAATTGCGACAATGCCAATTGCTCTTTTAACTCCTCACTTTTACGGGTTTTTACCACAGCCCAACGGTATACAAAATACATTAGGGCCAATATCAGCAAAATTATAATGGTCAAAAACCAATTTTGCAACCAAAAAGGTTTTGAAATTTCAAAGTTAATTTCCTGAATTGGCGTGTATTTTTCGCCTATTTTAATATTGATTTGGAACTTATAAACACCTGGATTTAGCGATAGAAAGTTAATATTCTTCATCGCGGATGACTGATTGAACCATTTGTCATCAAGCCCCAACAGTCTCGAACGATAAGTATAGCTCCCTAAACTTTTGTAATGAATGGTATTGAATTTAATATTGATGTTATTTTCACTGTATTCCAGCTTCACCGTATTTTCAATATTCCTTCTTTTACCATTGACTAAAAAATCAGTAAAATTAAAATTAGGCAGACTCGTCTCATCGAGTACTTTTTTATCAAAATAGAAAATACCTTGATCTGTCGCTAACGCCACGATTGATCCGTAGAGCGTCAAGTCATTAATGGTAATTCCTTTAATACATAAATTTAATTGGGCATTCTTTACACGACTTGTCTTAATATCATAGTAATCAAAACCTGTTTCTGTGACAATCCATATCCCCGAATTGTCTTTTTCAATTCGCCTACAATTATTGTCCGAAAGACCGTTCTTTACAGAAATATGTTTTATGATCTTTTGGTTCTTTATTAAAAATAGTCCTTTTTGAGAGGAGGCAATCCACATTGATCCATCGCCGTTTTGCAACATTGCAACAGCTATGATTGCCTCTCCATTTTCTGTTTTAAGTTCGCTTTCATTTCCCGCTTCATCATAAACATAAAGTCCGTCAATAAACCCAAAAAAGTACTTCTGTTCCACATTATTATAGAATACAGATCTCGCCCGCTTATCACGAAGCACCAATGTCTTAATTTTAGTAACACCGTAATCTATAATTTTATACCTGTTCTTTGGATTATCAAAATTGGGTATTTTTTTTAAATCCCTAGAAATTAATCCTCCAAATGTAGGACTGGCAATCAGTAAATTCCCTTTACGATCCAACTCAAGCCCTTTTCCATAATAATTGATATTAGAAATAAGCTTGGTGTTTTCTTGTTTAAAAAAACCGTAATTGGTCAGAATCGTGTCGCCAATAAAGTTGATGAATTCAATATTATTGTCCCACTTTGTATCGTAAATCTGAATCATTTTTCCCCAAGGAGTTGTTTCTAAGATCCGACCGTCATTTGTACCCACATAGTAATGTCCGTTTTTCGCTTGGGCAATTCGCGTATAACTCATTTTCTTTTTCTTCTCAGGCAATTCTACTTTCAACTCGAATATTTTTCGATTGGGCAATAAGAACAAACCTTCGTCAAGACTACTAATCCAGTGATTGCCTTCTAAATCTTGTACAATATCAGTGACGCGAACATCTTCTAAAAAACCAGCTTTAAACTCCTTTTTTGACTCATTATACTCATAAATACCATTATTCGTGCAAAGCCATAGATTGTCTTTAGTAGCCGACAATCGATTAAAAAATGTACTTTTTAAATCGGGAAGTGTGACCTCGATAATATCACTTCCAATAACGCATTTAGAAGAAAGCAATCGGTAACTGTAGGATAACTTATGTTTAAAAATTTCTAAGGTTTTTTGTCCAATTGTCGTATTTTGCTTTTTAATTAAGCGATCATTCTGAAAAATGTAGTTTGTACCGCCTGAAGCAGCATATAATTTTTGACTTTCCCGGTCGTAGATCATTGATATAAAATGCTCTCCGTCTTTGATTTTATAAATTTGATTGAATTTTCCATACCTATACGTATAAACCGCGTCCTGTGTTAAAATATACATCGCGTTTAATCCTATAGAAAAATCTACTAAATTTCCCTTGGTTTGGTCCAACAGATTTTTTACATTTTTATCAGGAATCAATTTCCCATCGTTCACATAGAACAATTGATTTGCAAAATTTTTACACCAGATTTTACCCGAAAAATCCTGTTGAACCCCACTTATTGAATTCCCTAAGCTTTCCTCAATTTCCATTTGTTCAAAATGAACGCCATTATAAGTAACTAAACCTTTGTCTGTACCTAGATACAAAAGTCCATTTCTGTCTACAAACAAGTCATAAACAACATCAGTAGGCAATCCATCAAGAAAAGAGATCTTTCGGGTAAGTGGTTCTTGTCCAAAACTTTTTTCAGGAAAAAAAGAGGTAGTTAGCAAAAGAAGCAACACTAAGTTAGCAAGCAAAGTAGGTATCGAAAAATTTAATTTCACACAAAAAAATTTAAACCATAAAGTTACTTAAATAACGGTTTCAAAAACACGTACTAGAAATTTAGCTGAAAAATAGTTTTAAAGCAACTTCGTTACTTTTTATAAATTTGAAATTGGCAGAAAACGGCAAAGTTTTGTACATTTGAAATCCATAGAAAATCAGATTATGTCAGCTCAAAAACGCTTATTTTTATTAGATGCCTACGCTTTAATTTTCAGAGGTTATTACGCCTTTATAAAAAATCCTCGAATCAACTCAAAAGGAATGGACACTTCAGCCATTATGGGCTTTATGAATTCCCTTTTAGATGTCATTAAACGTGAAAAACCAGACCACTTAGCCGTAGCTTTTGACAAAGGCGGAAGTCACGTGCGAACCGAAATGTTCGTAGAATATAAAGCAAATCGCGATGCCACTCCAGAAGCGATAAAACTTGCCATTCCTTATATTCAAGATCTTTTAAGAGCGATGCACATTCCGATTATTGAAATTGAAGGTTGTGAAGCCGATGATTTAATTGGAACAATTGCAAAACAAGCCGAAAAGCAGAATTACCAAGTATTCATGGTAACGCCAGATAAGGATTTTGCACAACTGGTTTCGGAAAATATTTTTATGTGGAAACCGGCTCGAATGGGTAACGGAATTGAAATTTGGGGCGTTCCTGAAGTTTTGGCCAAATTTGAAATTGAGCGTCCTGAACAAGTCATTGATTTCCTTGGCATGATGGGTGACGCTGTGGATAATATTCCAGGATTACCGGGTGTTGGCGAAAAAACAGCAAAGAAATTTTTGAAGGAATATGGTTCGATGGAAAATCTTTTGGCAAACACACATGAGCTAAAAGGTAAAATGAAAGAAAACATCGAAGCCAATAAAGAAAAAGGAATTTTGTCCAAACAATTAGCCACGATAATTATTGATTGTGATGTCACTTTTGACGAAAAAGACTACGAATTATCAAGGCCAGATATCGAGAAAACAGAAGCTATATTCCAAGAATTGGAGTTCAGAAGAATGGCAGATCAGTTTGACAGTTTATTTAGAGTCGATCATAATGCCGCTGCAAATGCTTCGCAAGATGCCAAATTGTACAAAAAACCTTCTACTAAAAATGACGATCAGTTTGATTTATTTGGCGCAAGCACAAATGATGAATCAGCAGAACGAACTTCCATCTATACTTCTATTGAAAATACAGAACATTCGTACCAAATCATTCAAGGTGATTTAGGTTTAAAATTGCTGCTGCAAAACTTAATGCAACAAAAATCGGTTTGCTTTGACACCGAAACCACCGGACTTGATGCACTTCATGCGGAATTAGTTGGCATTGCATTTTCATACGAAAAAGGAAAAGGCTTTTACGTTCCCTTTCCCGAAAGCAGAGAAAAAGCGCAGGAACTAATAGAAAAATTACGTCCATTTTTCGAAAATGAAACAATTGAAAAAATTGGTCAAAACTTAAAATACGATCTGAAAATTCTTTCAAATTATGATTTGGATGTAAAAGGACCGCTTTTTGACACCATGATTGCGCATTATTTGATCAATCCTGATATGCGTCACGGAATGGATATTTTGTCAGAAACGTATTTGAATTATTCACCAAAATCAATTGAAACACTTATTGGAAAAAAAGGCAAGAACCAAAAGTCCATGCGCGATATTGACGTAGAAGAAGCTAAGGAATATGCCGTTGAAGATGCTGATGTGACTTTGCAATTGAAAGAGTTTTTTACGACTGAATTAGATAAAACAGAAACTAAAAAATTGTTTACTGAAATCGAAATTCCGCTCGTAAAAGTACTTGCTGATATGGAGAAGGAAGGGATTAATTTGGACGTTGACTTTTTGAAAAAGATGTCGGTTGAAATGCAAAAAGACATTGACCTTTTCGAAAAGCAGATTTATGAAACAGCGGGAGAAACATTCAATTTGGCTTCGCCGAAACAATTGGGTGAAGTTCTTTTTGACAAGTTAAAAATTGGCGGAGCCAAACAGAAGAAAACTAAAACCGGTCAATATGCGACTGGCGAAGAAGTCTTATCTTACTTAGCTGATGAACATCCAATTGTTAAGGATATTTTAGAATGGCGCCAAATGGTGAAATTACAAAGTACCTATATTGATGCTTTACCAAATCAAGTGGACTCGAAAACAGGTCGAGTTCATACGGATTACATGCAAACTGTTGCCGCAACAGGACGATTAAGTTCGAATAATCCCAACTTACAAAACATTCCAATTCGTACCGAAAGAGGTCGATTAATCAGAAAAGCATTTATTGCAAGAGATGAAAATTATACCTTACTTTCTGCCGATTATTCCCAAATAGAATTGCGAATTATTGCCGCTCTAAGTGGTGAAGAAAACATGATTCAGTCGTTTAAAAATGGCGAAGATATTCACAAAAGCACAGCGTCAAAAGTATTTAATGTTCCTTTAGAAGAGGTGACGCGTGAACAAAGAAGTCATGCAAAAACAGTCAACTTTGGAATTATATACGGCGTTTCTGCATTTGGATTGAGCAATCAGACGAATCTTTCTCGTGCAGAATCAAAAGATTTGATTGATGCGTATTACGAAAGTTATCCTCGATTGAAAGCGTATATTCAAGAGCAAATTGAAATAGCTAGAGAAATGGGCTATGTTCAAACTGTTTTGGGAAGAAGACGTTATTTAAAAGACATCAATTCACAAAATGCTATGGTTCGTGGTGGTGCAGAACGAAATGCGGTCAATGCTCCAATTCAAGGAAGTGCTGCCGATATTATCAAAATTGCGATGATTAATATTCACAAAAAACTAACCCAAGAGAATTGGAAAAGCAAGATGCTGCTTCAAGTACATGATGAACTTGTGTTTGACGTTCATAATTCAGAATTAGAGAAAATTCAACCGATGATTAAACAAGAAATGGAACACGCGTTTACGCTTTCTGTTCCTTTAGAAGTGGAAATGGGAATGGGTCATAATTGGCTGGAAGCACATTAAAAAAGGTTGCAGTGGTCAGTTTTTAGTTTTCAGTTTTGAATCGTTTTCAATTTTGAAAATTTAGATTTTTTAATGATAATCCAAAATTTGATAAATACTGTAGATTGAAAAGGGCGAAAATTTTAAAAATTTTCGCCCTTTTATTTGAAGCAAAATTTGAGTTTCATTGATTTAATAACTTTCTCGTCGAGCCTCTTTGTCGCAGTTCTGTTTTAATAACTGTGGTTTCAAGAGCAGTTTCTGTTCCTTTGTTTTCTAATTTTTCGATTAGTAAACGAGCTGCTGTTTCGCCAATTTCAGGACCATGCTGACTTACCGTAGACAAACTTGGCGTCAAGCGTCGGGACCAAACACCGTCTGCAAAACCGATGATTGATAAGTCTTCCGGGATTTTATATTCGTTTTGTAGCGCTAACTTCAAACTCGAAACAGAAGAATGTTCGTCTAAAGCAAAAATTCCATCAATTTTTTGTGTGGCAATGAGTGCTTCTAACTTTGTATCAAATTCGTCCGAAGCCTCGGTTAAGATAATTAGGTTTTCGTCAATGAGGTACTTGTTTTCTTCCAAAGCTTTATAATATCCTTTTGCTCGAAGTTGGCCCACACTCAAATTATCAATCGTAGAAAGTAACGCAATCTTTTTACACCCTAAATTGATAAGGTGTTGTGTCGCGTCAAACGCAGAATCCAAATCGTCGACAATTACTTTGTCACACTTTACTTGATCCGTAACCCGATCAAACATGACAATTGGAACACCGTCATTGATGCAATCAATAAAATGTTCAAAATACTGTTCCTTTTGCGATTGTTCTGAAATAGAAAGAATAAATCCATCCACGGTTCCATTGCTTAAAAGTTCCATGGCATTGATTTCTTTTTCAAGTGATTCATTAGAAATACAGGTTATAATGTGATAGCCTTTTTCTTCGGCGACTTTCTCTATTCCTGTAAAAACCTTGGCGAAAAAGGAGTTCAACATATTAGGAAGAATAACACCAATGGTTTTTGTTTGTCGGTTTTTAAGATTTAGTGCTGTAACATTGGGTTTATAGTTTTTAAGCTTTGCAAATTCCTGAATCTTGGCTTTAGTTGTGTCGCTAATCTCCGGACTATTATTAAGTGCTTTTGAAACCGTGGAGACGGAAACCCCTAATTGTTTGGCAATTTGTTTGAGCGTCGCTTTTTCTTTCATGATGAATTATTGAAATGTAAATGTAGAAAAACTATTGAAATCAACCTTAATACAAATTCAAATGAAAATTCGATATAAAAAAAATTGACCGTAAATTTGTGAGTTGTACCAATTCGCAATAGGGATAGCAGTGGAAATCCTTTTTATTTTTTCTTTAAAAATAAAAAGATTAGTAACGGATAGCCCGGCCGTTTTCGGATTGCCCAAAAAAGATTTAAAAAAAGGTGAATTTGGAAATGAGGAAGTAATTCGTACCGTGTTCATTTTAAAAAAGATACCTTAAAAATCAGCATCTGTAAAATTATCTTTTATTGCTATTTGTATTATAAATAATTAATTGTACTTTTGCACTCCCTTTATTGGGGATGGAATGTTTAATTAAAAATATATTATGGACGCATTAAGCTACAAGACAGTATCAGCGAACAAAGCAACAGTCACTAAAGAGTGGATCGTTGTAGATGCTGATGGTCACAACTTAGGACGTCTTGCTTCAAAAGTCGCAATGATTTTGAGAGGTAAGTACAAACCAAGTTACACACCACACGTGGACTGTGGAGATAACGTAATTGTTATCAACTCAGAAAAAATCAACCTTACAGGTAAAAAAATGGATGACAAAATTTACATGCGTCATACAGGTTACCCAGGAGGTCAAAGAACTTTAACAGCTAAAGTATTGCAAGCGAAAAACCCTGCAACTCTAGTTGAAAAAGCAGTAAAAGGAATGTTACCTAAGAACAAATTAGGAGCTGAACTTTTCAGAAATTTAAATGTTGTTGTAGGTACTGAGCACAAACAAGGCGCTCAAAAACCGAGAACAGTTAACCTTAACGATCTTAAGTAATGGGAGTTATTCACAAAATCGGTAGAAGAAAAACCGCTGTTGCACGTGTTTATGTTTCGGAAGGAACAGGAGTAATCACTGTAAACAAAAAAGCATTCGCAACTTATTTCCCAACAGCTACTTTACAGTACAAAGTTTTACAACCAATGTCTATGACAGAAAACGTTGAAAACTATGATGTAAAAGTAAACGTTTACGGAGGTGGTTCAACAGGTCAAGCAGAAGCTGTGAGAATGGCACTTGCTAGAGTTATGTGTGAAGTTGGCGAAGGAAACAGAGCTATCTTAAAACCAGAAGGTTTATTAACAAGAGATCCAAGAATGGTTGAACGTAAGAAATTCGGTCAGAAGAAAGCACGTAAGAAATTCCAGTTCTCTAAACGTTAATATTACCGTCTTGTATGTTGTGTACAAGACATCGTTTATTTATTATTTAAAAAGATTTGTTGTTCCTGTCGAGGCAGGAAAATAGTTTAGCATCTAAATGAAGCCTAAAGCTCAAAGCTTAACGCCAAAAAGCCCAAAGGAACATTGCTAATTCAACAGAACGTAAACTAAAACATTAAAATGGCAATCAAAGTAGAAGTTAAAGACTTACTAGAAGCAGGTGTTCACTTTGGACACATGACTAGAAAATGGGACCCGAACATGGCTCCTTACATTTATATGGAACGTAATGGAATTCACATTATCAACCTATATAAAACAGCAGCAAAAATCGAAGAAGCTGCCGAAGCAATGCAAAAAATTGCTGCTTCAGGTAGAAAAATCTTATTCGTAGCTACTAAAAAACAAGCAAAAGATATCGTAGCTGAAAAAGCTGCAGCAGCAAACATGCCGTACATCACTGAAAGATGGCCTGGTGGAATGTTGACTAACTTTGTAACTATCCGTAAAGCTGTTAAAAAAATGGCAACTATTGATAGAATGAAGAAAGACGGTACTTTCTTGACCTTATCTAAAAAAGAACGTTTACAAGTTGATCGTCTTCGTGCAAAATTAGAAAAGAACTTAGGTTCTATTTCTGACATGTCAAGACTTCCTGCTGCATTGTTCGTGGTAGATATTAAAGCAGAACACATCGCAATTAAAGAAGCTCAAAAATTAAACATTCCAGTTTTCGCAATGGTGGATACAAACTCTGACCCAAGAGAGGTTGACTATGTAATCCCATCTAACGATGATGCTTCTAAATCAATCGATAAAATTTTGTCTTTAGTAACGGCTGCCGTTATCGAAGGAAATGCTAACAGAACTTCTGATAAGGATGGTGATCAACCAACTGAGGAAAAAACAGACAAACCAGCTGCTGAGAAAGCTGCTGCACCAGTAGCAAAAGAGGAAACTCCTGCTCCAGCTGCAACAGTGGAAACTGCAACGGAAGAAGTGAAAACTGAAGAGTAAATCAAAATAAATTCCAATTTTAAATTCCAAATTCCAAAATATAATTTTTATATCAATTGGGATTTGGAATTTTTAAATTATAAATTATAAAAACTAAAAATTATGGCAACAATTACTGCTGCAGACGTAAATAAATTAAGACAAGCTACTGGTGCTGGAATGATGGATTGTAAGAAAGCTTTAGTAGAAGCGGACGGAAATTTTGAAGAAGCAATCCAAAACTTGAGAAAAAAAGGACAAAAAGTTGCTGAGAATCGTTCTGACCGTGAGTCAACTGAAGGAGCTGCTGTATGTTTTATTAATGCTGATAAAACTAAAGGAGCGATCATCACTTTAAACTGCGAAACTGATTTCGTAGGTAAAAACGAATCTTTCGTAGCTTTAGCTAAAGAATTAGTTGAAAAAGCAATTAACTTTTCTACTAAAGAAGAATTTTTAGCTTCAGATTTCAACGGAATGACTGTTGCTGATAAATTAATCGAGCAAACTGGAGTTATTGGTGAGAAAATCGAAATTGGTGGTTTTGAAATTTTAGAAGGTGCTTTCGTTGGATCTTACGTTCACGTAAACAAAATTGCAGCTTTAACAGCAATTTCTGCTGCAATTGACAATGCTGAAACGTTCACAAAAGACATCTCTATGCAAATTGCTTCAATGGGAGCTACTACATTATCTTACAAAGATTTTGACGCTGCTTTTGTTGCTTCTGAAACAGACGCTCGTATTGCAATTATTGAAAAAGAAAATGAAGAAGCAGTACGTTTAGGGAAAACATTGAAAAATGTTCCTAAATATATCTCTCGTCACCAATTGTCTGACGAAGTTTTAAAACAAGCGGAAGAAGATGCTAAAGCGGAATTGAAAGCTGAAGGTAAACCAGAACAAATTTGGGACAAAATTATTCCAGGTAAAATGGAGCGTTTCATTTCTGACAATACTTCTTTAGATCAAGAAAAGTGTTTGTTAGATCAAAACTTTATCAAAGATGAAAGCAAAAAAGTGGGAACTTATGTTAAAGACCATAACGTTGAAATTACAGGTTTCAAACGTGTTGCTTTAGGATAAATTCCTTCGAAGGAAGGAATCTAAAAGATTTCTTTCTGAAAACAAATACAATAGATTCCTTTTTTCAAAGGAATTTAGAATCCCGATTCATTGAATCGGGATTTTTTTTGACCTTTTCATGCTGAGCTAGATTGACCCTCTTGCTCTTCATTAGACGCTCAAATAAATTCAGATTCACAAAGCAGGCAAGTCAGAAATTCTATACCCAATACTGCAATTCTCAGATCTGCATATTTTCAGTTACACTCCTTTAAATTAAATTCAGAATTTTTTGTACCTTGAACTGTAAAAATTTTTTCTCTATTGAGAAAATGGATTATTGCTGTAGACTAACTATAAAACTTCAAGGTTATGATTAAATTTTGGACACTCGGAATATTGATTTTCATCGTTATAACAATCATCTTGGCAAAATTCACTTTAAAACATTACCGAGAAAAAACGGGAGAAAAAATGTGGAAATTATGGGATGGCAGATCAACTTATTGGCGGCTTTTATCATTAACAAGCTTTGGAATAACAGTAGGAATTATGCTTTTGTTACATTGGACGGGATTTATTGTTATACAATAATTGAAGATTTACTTAAACTAAAAGAAATGAAAACACGCTGTTCTTGGTGCGAAAAAGACGATTTATACCGCAAATACCACGACGAAGAATGGGGCTTTCCCGTTTATGAAGATGCAAAACTATTTGAATTCTTGGTTTTAGAAACGTTTCAGGCTGGATTGAGTTGGCATACGATTTTAAAAAAGAGAGAAAATTTTCGTCACGCTTTTAACAATTTCGATTACAAAATAATAGCAAATTATTCTGAAGACAAAATTCAAGAATTGCTGTTGGATACAGGAATAATTAGAAATCAGCTCAAGATTCGTTCTGCGGTTTCTAATTCAAATGCTTTTATGAAAGTACAAGATGAATTTGGTAGTTTTTCAAAATACATTTGGAGTTTTGTGAATGGAAAACCAATTGATAACAATCCGAAATCTCACGGAGCTATTCCTGCTACTACTCCACTTTCAGATGAAATTAGCAAAGATTTAAAAAAAAGAGGATTTAAATTTGTAGGTTCAACAGTTATATATGCTCAAATGCAAGCGACGGGAATGGTGAACGACCACGTGGCGGATTGTTGGACGAGAATGAAATGAAAATTTATATTAAAGAAATTCTTAATTCTAAAAATAAATAATTTTAATTTGAAATTTAATCACTTATAATTTCATATTTCCATTTTTTAATTGGGTGTTTGTTTGTTGTAAATGGCACAATGAAAAGAGGTATATCCTTATTTAAAGCTACTGATGATACTATGACGAAATGGAGTGAGTTAGAATTATATGATAATGGAACTTCAGGTGCCAAACCTTTGCCATGTACTTAATATTTAAAATAGAGAAAATGAAAAATATAACCACAACAATATGCTTACTTTTTACATTCATTATTTGTAAAGCACAAACACCTGTTTTGGATTTATCAGATTTGGGTTGGGATAACATTACAGGAGCTTATTATAAAGACACTCAAAACCTTTTAAATCCTTTTATAGGAACATTTGTCTACACCAATGGTACTACTTCTTTTAAGATAGTATTGAAAAAGAAAGAGATGTCTTCAGTGAATAATGTTTATTATGAAGATATGATTATTGGCGAATATCAATATATTGAAAATGGTGTTCAGAAAGTGAGTACTTTAAGTAGTTTAATGTTTAGTCACCCAAATGCGTGGAGATATACAATTAGAGGTAATTTTATTTTAGAAGGTAAATACCTAGGGTGTGATGAATGTACAGATACAGAAAAAAGACTACGGATTAGTATTTCAGATAGACCCATAAATAGAGTTGGCGATATGGATATTCGAAAAATTATTCATAACGGACAACAGGCTATTGAAGTAAAACTTTGGTGGGATTTTGATTTGCGGCGTAGAGAAGGCGACCCTGTAATACAACCCGAACGTATTCCTTGTGGAAAATATATTATGATAAAACAATAATTAAATCATTAATTGAAAAGTGGCTTTCATTGATTTGAAAGCCACTTTTTTATTTAAGGGTTTGTATGAAAAAACTATCTTTAGGTTTTAATGGAAATCTATTTATTGAAGAAAAGTTTAAGAACGAAACGAATTTGGAGAAAATGTTTCTTGAAAATTTTGGAAATGTTGGAATTTAATTATTTGAAGAGGATGAGGAATTATCAAATTGATCTCAACTAAAACTTTCAGACTCACCACTAAATCCAGTATCAAGAACTCCTTTCAACTAATTAATAATTACTTATTATGAAAAATATATTATTTGTATTGCTATTATGCAATACCCTATTTGCTCAATCTCAAGTTGTTAATATTGAAGGTTGGGATGGCACAAGAATCGATGGTGTTTATTATAAAGATGTCAATAATCATCTGAACCAATTTGAAGGAACCTATAAATATACAGAAGGGAATACTGAAATCACAATGGTGTTCAAAAAAATTATAAATTATTACGATGGTGTTTATTATGAAGATCTTCTTATTGGAGAAGTAAAATTTGTAAAAGATGGCTTGATTTTATTTAATAATCTCTCTAAAATAAATACCGTTTATCCCAACCAGTTTTCGCATCATATTGTGGGAAATACAATTTTAGAACCAACAAATCGCCCTGTTTGTGTAGGATGCACTGCAAACCAAAAAAGAGTAGATTTAATTTTTTTCGGAAGAGAAAATAACATGGGAGGCAGTATTATTCTACAAAAAATAACACAAGGTAATCAACCTGACAAATTGAAAATTGACATTATGTATCTCGGTAGCATTTGGCTACCTGGAGAGCCTAAGCCATTAGATGCCTTAATAAAAAATGGCGAGTATCTGCTGATTAAACAGTAAGTAATAGAAATTTTATCAAAAGTGGCTTTCATTGATTTGAAAGCCACTTTTTATCTTGAGTTTGTAAGAAAGAACTATCTTTATTTTTTGATACTAAATCAAATTAAGCATCTCCATAAATTCGTCTCTTTCAATTTCTCTCGCACCTAAACTTTCCAGATGGTCGTTGTGCACTTGGCAATCAATCAATTTATATTTTCTTATTTTCAAATTCTCCACCAAAGTAATAAACGCTACTTTTGAAGCGTTTGAAACTTTGGAAAACATACTTTCACCACAAAAAACATGTTCTAGATCAATTCCATAGAGTCCACCAACTAATTCGTCGTTTTGCCAAACCTCAACAGATTTTGCATAACCTAATTCGTGTAATTTCATATAAGCTTCAATCATGTCGTCGGTAATCCATGTTCCGCTTTGACCATTTCTACTAATCTGACTGCAGTTGGAAATTACAGCTCGAAAGTCCTTGTTAAATGTAACCGTGAAAATTTCTTTCCGCAAAATACTTCGCATACTTTTAGAAACTATTAATTCATCGGGAAACAAAACCATTCGTTCTTTTGGCGACCACCATAAGATAGGTTCGTCACTATCAAACCATGGGAATATTCCACTTCTGTAAGCCAACATCAATCGTTCAGGCGACAAATCCCCGCCTACGGCAAGAACGCCGTGTCTATCGGCTTCAGAAACGTCGGGAAAGAAGAGTTCTTTTAATAAAAAATACATGAGAAGAAAATAGAATAAAGAAAATAGACTTAAGAATAGAGAGAAAAGAAAATAGACTTGATAAAAAAGAGAAACGCCGTTTTAAAAATCTAACTTCTGTTAAAATCTTAAAACGACGTCTCTATTCTATACTCTTCTTTCTATGTTCTTCCTAGAACGGCAAATCGTCGTGGTCTTCTTCTTTAAAAGTAGCTGCTGGTTCAAAAGCTTGAGCAGCCGGCATTGGTGGTGTTTGTCCTTGTGGTGCAGAAGCGCCATCTTGCACTTTTCCAATTCTCCAACCTTGAATCGTATTGAAATAAACCGTTTCTCCTTGTGGATTCGTCCATTCTCTACCTCTCAAGTTGATGTCTACTTTTACGTTATCACCTACTTTGTAAGCGTCTAATAAGTCACATTTATCTTGTACAAATTGTACTGAAATATGCTGAGGATATTGCTCATCCGTAGTCACTACAATGTCTCTTTTTCTAAATCCTGATGAACCCACTTCCTTAGTTTGTTCTACCATTTTAACTCTTCCTGTAACTTCCATATCCTTTATTTATTGTGGTTGCCTTTAGCGAACCTGTTTATACTCTTTTGGCTAATAATAATTTCCAAGCGTTTTCAACTTGATCATTCTCAAGATATTCTTTCGCTCTTTGATGCACGTTTTCTTCATCATCTGAACTCAAAACGGCTTTTATTTCAAAACTATCTTCTACAAATATATTAATTTCTTCTTTGGTAGGCAAAGATTCTACGTTTCCTAACATCCCTAAATCATTCCCTGAAAAAACCGGGCTTTTCTTGATGAAATCCGGAATAGCATCTACACCAATTCCTAAAGTCGACAACGGTTTTGGCACTTCAAACAAACCTTTATTCGAACGAGAATACCAGTTTCCACCCATTCTAGAAACTAAATCAATTTTATATTGGTCAATAGCTCCGTTTTTATCTAAAACATCTTCGCTAATGTGCAATTTTATGACTTCGCAAATCACCAAATTTCCGGCACCGCCTTCCGTTCCTAAACTGATAATTTCATTGACTTTACATTCAAACTGAACAGGCGATTCTTTCACCCGAAAAGGTTTCACCAAATCAGAATCTAACATTGTTAAACCCGCTTTCATAAATTCATTCACGCCATCCGCATATTCCGTACTTGCCAGCGAAACTTGTTGCACAATATCATAATTCACCACGCTAATCACCACTTCACGAGTCGCTTCAACGTTTAGCAAAGTATGCTTCACCGTATTATTTCGAACTCTTCGCGCAGGCGAAAAAATCAAAATTGGAGGATTAGAACTAAAAACATTAAAGAAACTAAACGGCGACAAATTCGGATTTCCATCCGCATCCACCGTACTCGCTAAAGCAATTGGCCGTGGTCCAACCGAACTCTGCAAATAACCTTGCAACTGTACACCCGAAACTTCATGTGGTTCAATACTAATCATAGTCTGGCTAAATTTTTTACAAATATAATTTTTTGGAACGAATCTTTCGGCATATTTGGCCTCCATTTTCCTGCCGTCCGGCACTATCTTTTATTTTCATAAAATAAAATAAAAGGATAGTCACCCACGTCAGGGTTATTCGGGTTTTCATTTTTGTTTCAGCGTTCTTTTTTAGTACATTTAAAAAAAATTTCACATGCAATTTTCAGAACAGACAAATAAAACCCGATGGATTATTATCGCAGCCTCGTTTGTCATTGTAACTCTTATTCTTTGGAATACCTACGATTTCTTCCAAGTCTTCAAATCTGAGGAACGTCAAAAAATGGAAATTCTAGCCGAAAGTTTGCAAAAAATCAATAAGTCTGACCCAACAGTTGATGATTTAGCATTAGAACTTTCTATTATCAGTAGCAATCTAACGATCCCTTTTATTTTAACAGACAATGAAGGTGCAATTATTAATAATTCAAACATTGAACCCCAAATTAGTGAAAATCCGGAACAACTCAGCTATTTACTAAGTCGATTCAAAAAGCAGAATGAAGCGATTATCATGGAAGACTCTTCTCAATATTTATATTATGGAAATTCCTCTTTATTGACGAAATTAAAATATTATCCGTTAGCGTTGGTTTTAATTATTGTCTTGTTCGGAATCATCGTATACAATTTTTACCGAAGTACTAAAATTGGCACACAAAACAAACTTTGGGCAGGAATGGCAAAGGAAACGGCACACCAAATTGGAACTCCGTTATCTTCCTTGATTGGTTGGGTTGAAATTATGAAAGCTGATAATGTAGATGAAACCACGGTGTCGGAAATTGAAAAAGATATTTCGCGTCTGCAAACCATCACGGACCGTTTTTCAAAAATTGGTTCCGAACCCGTTTTAGAACGAATCAATATCGTAAAAGAAACTGAAGACGCTTTATTTTACTTAAAAGCGCGGTTTTCAAAACAAGTTAACTTTTCTTTTACCGGCCCAGATTATCCTGTATTAATAAGTTTGAATCCAGGATTACACAGTTGGACCATAGAAAACCTTGTCAAAAACGCAATCGACGCGATGAAAGGAAAAGGCGATTTGACCGTTGCAATAATTGACGACAATAAATACATCCGTATTCGTGTTTCAGATACGGGAAAAGGAATTCCGAAGAAAGATTTTACCCGAGTTTTTGAACCGGGTTTTACTACTAAAAAAAGAGGTTGGGGTTTAGGCCTCTCATTAACAAAACGTATTGCTGAAGAATATCACAATGGAAACGTCAAAGTATTGTCTTCTGAAATTGGCAAAGGAACTTGTATTCAAATGAGTTTTAAAATCACATAAATAATCAGTTTAGTTATATCATTTTTAACAATCTAAGACTCCAATCATCTTCATTTATCTATTTTTGGGAAACACAAACACAACCAAATTTACCATTATGAAGAAAAATTTACTTTTACTGTTACTGCTTTGTCTTTCATTTACTGCTATTGATTCAAATGCACAAGCGCCAACAACTTTATGGGCGGATAATGCTACTACAATGTGGTACAATGGAACTTCAACAAATTTCACCATTACCTCCGCTAATGAATTAGCAGGTGTAGCGATTTTAGTGGAAGGCGGAAACAATTTTGCTGGCAAAACGATTACTATTGCAAACGATTTAGACCTTGGTGCACATTTATGGAAACCAATTGGGAAAAACACAACATTTACATTTTCTGGAACGGTAGAAGGAAATAACTTTGCAATCAGCAATTTATTTGTAACAAATACTGCTACTTCGTTCACAGGACTTTTTGGCCAAATTACAAGTGCTACTATTAAAAACATCAAATTAGTAAATCCAACAATTAGCGCAAAAGATGATGCAGGAACTATTGCTGGTGGATTATTAAATGCTTCGTTAGTATTAAATTGCCATGCAACTGGAGTGGTTATTTCTGGAACAGGTGCAAATATTGGTGGATTAGTAGGTTCACTATTAGGCGATTCTACTATTTCAAAATCATCTTCTAACGGGCAAGTCAGCGGATTGCAACAAATTGGTGGGATTGTAGGTTCTCCTTACAACAAAGCTACTATTTCAGAATGTTTCTCGGGCGGAACCGTTTCTGGTTTAATTCACGTAGGTGGAATTGCAGGTTACAGCGCTTTTGCTTTTACTCCTAACCGAACGATTCTTGTAGACAACTGCTATTCTCGCGCTAATTTAGTATGTACAAATGGACCAGTTGGCGGTATTTTTGGTGGTTCATCAGCATTATTGGTAGTTCAAAATTCATACGCAACAGGATTGATCACTTCTTCCGGAACTATTGGTGGCGTATTGGGCGGAATGGGTGCCGTTACAGCAACTAACAACTATTGGGACATCGAATCTTCAGGAGCTTCTGAAGCTGTTGCTGAATGGGCTGGAGCTCCCGGAACAGTAGATATTACAGGAAAAACAACGGCTGAAATGAAAATGGCTGAACTTGTAACATTGCTCAATCAAAATCAAACGGGAACACCTTGGACTATTGATGCAAACGTTAATGATGGTTATCCTATTTTGGCTTCAAGCCTTTTGCAAAACAATTCATTTACAACAGTAAAATCGACGGTTTTAGTCTATCCAACAATGACTGCTGACTTCGTGAACATTTCATCTGCTGTTAATCTAACAAACGCAACTGTTTATTCCATTTCAGGAAGCTTAGTAAAATCTCAATCTCTACATGGTTTAGAAAACACGATCGACCTCAGTGGAATTATTTCTGGCGTTTACTTCTTGAACATTCAAACGGAAAATGGATCAAGCACACATAAAATTATTAAAAAATAAAAATACCCAATCAACCAAAACCATTATAAATAGAAAAAAGACTGTCGAAAGACAGTCTTTTTTTATGTCAAAATCACGTATAATTGAAGAAGTGATTTTTTATCCAAATTAATTTGAAGAATACGTTAGTTCCAAAGTCTCGTCTTTCCCATCTTCGTTAACATCAACTTCTGCACTTACAACAAGAGAAGTAGCGTCTAATTTTACAATAGTTCCAACAATAATAACTCCATCTTCTATCGTCGTAATTTTATTTCCTTCCAATTTCCACGTTTCAAGATAAATATCTTCACTACAATCAAAATCGTAGTAAACTGTTTTTAAGACGCCGCCCGTTTCAAACATTTCATAATCCTTACCGCACTGAATATTTTCATGTTCATAAGGGATTGTCATTCCAAACACTTCAGTACTCACCGGAATCCACTTTTTATTTGTTAATTTTGAAGTGTCAATTGAATTGCTACTGTCATCGCTTGAACAAGAAGCTAATAGAATTAATCCTAGGGCTAGGGAGAAAAATTTTTTCATTTATTTATAATTTAATTTTTACCAATATTACTAAAATTTCCTTTCTCAAAAGTAAAAATTCTTTCTTTATTTTTTATGAAGTTAAAAATAAAAAAAAGAGAAACTCTCGTTTCTCTTTTTTTTTAATTAGCTGCAATTATATGTAAATTATAAGAATTTCTGAACGTCCTTGACGATGTTTTCAAATTCTTCTCTTTCTAATTTCACTTTATTACTAAAACGCATTTCGTCCATTTCATTCAACGGAATCAAATGCACATGAACGTGAGGAACTTCAAGTCCAACAACAGCCATTCCTACTCTTTTACAATCCACTGCTTGCTCTAAAGCGATTGCTATTTTTCGTGAAAACTGCATTAATTCAAGATACAAACTTTCGTCCATTTCAAAAATCTTGTTGATTTCGTGCTTCGGAATACACAGCGTATGCCCTTTCGCATTTGGATTCACATCTAGAAATGCCAGGAATTTATCGTCTTCTGCAATTTTATATGCGGGAAGTTCGCCGTTGATTATTTTAGTGAAAATTGAACTCATCTACTTCATATTTAAAATTAGTCGCGTGAAATTTCTAAAATGTCAAATTTCAAAGTACCATTGGGAACTGTAATTTCAGCCGTTTCTCCAACAGATTTTCCAAGCAAACCTCTTCCTATAGGAGAAGTTACTGAGATTTTTCCTGTTTTCAAATCTGCTTCACTTTCGGCAACTAATGTATAGTTCATTTCCATTCCGTTTGCCTGATTTTTGATTTTCACTTTTGACAAAACCAATACTTTTGAAGTGTCTAATTGCGACTCATCAATTAATCGAGCGTTCGAATACGTTTCTTCCATTTTGGCAATTCGCATTTCAAGCATTCCTTGTGCTTCTTTCGCAGCATCATATTCAGCATTTTCAGATAAATCGCCTTTATCTCTAGCTTCAGCAATATCCGCCGATGCTTTTGGACGCATGACACTTTTTAAATGCTCTAATTCGTCCTTTAGTTTTTTCAACCCTTCCGCTGTATAATAAGATATTGTACTCATAATTTCATCGTTTATATAAATAGAAAAAATCCCATCAGGACGGGATTTCTTTTCACAAAGATACTTTTTTTATTTTAGTGTAAATTTAATATGCTAAATCATATATAAGTCAAAGTTAATTAAATTAAATTTGTTTCAAAGTATTAAACAGAAAACTTTTGATATGAAAAAATTACTGGTTCTATTTTCTATTATTATGCTCATTTTAAGTTGTTCATCTGATAACATCAGGTACAAAAATCCGTATATTCCTGATTATGGATTTAGCACAACAATTGATGCCAACTTACCTCTATACAGTAGTTTACTTTCTGCCATAAATCCCATTATAATTTATGATGGAACTTCTGGAGCCAATGGAATTATCGTTATGAAAATATCTGATACCGATTACCGTGCTTGGGAAGCGAATTGTCCAAATCAGTATTTGAGTGCGTGTTCCAGAATGGTAATTAATGGCTTAAATGCAAAATGTCCTTGCGATGATTTTGAATACAGTTTATTTAATGGCGTGGGAATTGACGGTAAAGGAGAATATACGATGAAACCTTACCGCGTAGATATTTTATCAAAAAACATTATTCGCGTGTCTAATTAAAGTATTTTTTAGAAGCATTCCAAAAATTTTCGGCAATTTTAGAATGTGCAAAAACCTATTGAATCGCTTACCAATTTCCGCTAAAAACAAAACCCTGACTTTACAATCAGGGTTTCTCAATTAAAATAGTTTTATATGGCTTGTAAAAAAGATAACACACTCAATTATAAAGTTTGAAATCATTATAATTTGCATCAATAAGAAGATAAAAACAAACATCTTAAAACAGTAAGGTTAGTCCTGCCAAGAAATTAATTCCGGCTTGCGGATAATAACCAGCTCCTTCCATTGTTTTTATGCTTCCTGGATTGGAGCCGACATTATACGTATAAAAATAACCGTTGCTTTCATATTCATAGTCAAAAATATTATTAACTAAACCGGTAATAATAACTGACTTGAAAACAGATTTCGGTTTAAACTCATACGAAACACTTACGTCATTAACCGCGTAACTTTCTAATTTGGAATTTTTAGAATCAATATTTCCCATGTATTGTTCGCCTACAAATTTACTTAAAAGGGAAATCTGCATATTTTTTATTGGAAGAAATGTCACTGCATTTGCCACAATTACATTTGGAGAAAACGCAATATCTGTAGTTCCGAAGTTCTTTAAAGCACCATCTCGTTCAGATTCAAAATCTTGATTTTTATTCGCACTAATCGTTGCGTTTGGTCGTAAAATCCATTTGTCAGAAAGGTAAATTGACGCATCCAGTTCAATTCCTAAACGGTAACTTTTTTCTATATTGATTCGCATTGGAGATCCAACGTCATTCAAACTTCCTGTTAAAACGAGTTGGTCTTTATACGTCATCCAATAGCCGTTGATGTTGATCTTCGTTCTTGCAGAATTATAACGCCAACCCAACTCAAAATCGTTCATTTTTTCAGGCTTCGGATTATTTCCTTCATAATCTGTTCTATTAGGTTCCCGATTTGCACGAGCATAGGAAAAGTACATAGTGTTTTTATCATTTGCAGAAAAGGTAATTCCCGCTTTTGGATTGAAAAAATCAAATGTATCATCCACTAAACCTGTATCATTTCCGTTTGCTGTGTAGCTAACAGTTCTGTATTGCATGTCTCCAAAAAGATTCCATTTTGAAGTCAGTGCATAATTTAACTTTGCAAAAACATTCAAATCGTTCTTGGTAGAAAAATCATTGTAAAACTCAAAATTGTTTTCGGGAAGAATCAAACTTCTTGTCCACAACACGTTTCCTGAATGTTTTCCTTCGTAGCGGTTGTAACCTCCACCTGCGATAAAGTCGACTTTTTCTTTTTTATAATTCAGTGAAAAAGTGGTTCCGTAGAAATCATTATCCAGCCATTTTCTTCTGATTAAATCGGATATTTCAACTAAAGTTCCGTTGATGATTTGCGGTTCAATTCCGTAATCAACAACGTTTTCTGCTTGTTCGTAGTTTTCATAATAACCCAAACCTTTCGTATAATGTAAGGCAAAATTTGAACTCCAAGCGTCGCTCCATCTTTGATTCCAATGCAATTGATAGTGGTCTTGGTTGTAATTATCCGTCTCGTTATCGTAAAATCTTAGAGTTCCATCATCATCAATATATTCACCAGAAGTATTGTAGCTTCGGTCGTTTTTAAGTTTATCTAAATCTTCGATTCCATTCCACGATTGGTACGTTCGCTCCGTTCCACCAAAAACTAAGGCTTTAATTAAGGTGTTGTTTTTCAGAAAAGTTCCTTGCAAGAAGTAGGATTTCAAATCAGATTCCGCACGGTCAATAAATCCATCCGAATGAATATTAGAAAGACGTCCTGCTAATTCAAAATTATTATTCAACAAACCGGTTCCAAATTTCACCGTATGTTTTCTCGAATTAAAACTTCCAAACGAATTGGATATTTCACCCGAAGCTTCTTGATTTACAGCATCGGTTAATAAATTTAGGCTTGCGCCAAAAGCACCCGCTCCATTTGTAGAAGTTCCGACACCGCGTTGCAACTGCACGTTTTCAACAGAAGAAACAAAATCCGGCATGTTGACCCAGAACGTTCCTTGACTTTCAGAATCGTTGTACGGAATTCCATTCACTGTAACATTCACCCGACTTGCATCACTTCCCCGAACACGAATTCCGGTGTAACCGAAACCATTTCCCGCATCAGAAGTTGTCACGACAGAAGGTAGAAAATTAAGCAACATGGGAATGTCTTGTCCAAGATTTCTTTCGCGTAATTCTTTCTTGGAAAGATTGCTAAATGGCATTGGCGTTTTGTCATTTGCCCGAACGGCTTTGACCATAACGGCATCAAGTTGATTCACTTTTGTGGAATCTTGAGGCACATTTTGTGCGTAATTGTAAAAGGAAAGAAGCGAAAAAAAATAAAGAAAAAATCGCTTTTTAGAAAAAGGTTTGTGTAAACCTGCAAATAATAAAGTTTTCATTCGTAATATGAGTTACGAATAAAAGGGGTAATTATTCAATTGTTAATAAAATGGTGTTGGATTTTCTCGACGAAAAGTCAAGGTTAAATTGACTTTTCGTCTTTTCCCTAAACAGCATTACCTGTTCTAGGTTCCATGGGTATAATCTCAGCCATTACAGCACCCCTTTGAGACGGGGCAAAAGTAGTATAAAGTTAGTTGAAAAGCTAATGTGAAGTTTTAAAAAAAATTATGTCTTAAAAAAAATAATAAGTGATTTACAACTTGGGATATTTATCAGGATTTTGAGAGGTATGGAATACTGCATTTAGCAAAATCGTTTTGTTAACTTCATCAACAATAAAAAACGCAATGTATTTAAACTTTTTAAAAAGAAGCAAACGATAATTGTTATCGTGAACCTGATAAAACGGATTGTTTTGTAATGCTTTATAGGTTGTCTGAAAGTCAGCTAAAAAATCAAGAGCTACTTTTTTACTAACTTCTTTGGTGTAATATTCAACAACATCTTCAATATTTTTTGAAGCAATCGGAGAAATTATAACGCTATAAATCATATTTAGCCTTGATATCAGTAACTAATTTATCAGCATCAACATATAAGCTAGAATCTAATCCAATTTGGCTATCTAAAATTTCCTGTTGTTCATCAGTAAGATTATAAGACCTTCTCTCTGAACTCATAATTACTTTTATCTTTTCCACAATTGAAGAGTCCTGAATTTCAGTAATCCAGTTAATTATATTTAATTTATCGCTTTGCAATTGACTAGTATTCATTGTAGTAAAATTTATTTAATATAAAAGTAAGAAAAAATGAAAAGGTAACCAAGGAAATTAATTATTCCAATATTCAGCTAAAACTCCGGCCTCTTCCTATTCTTCTTTGTTTCAGAAATACTCTTTTTATCCTTCATCCGTTTTCTAATGACTGACTTGGGAATTCTTGTCTCTTTTCTGATTTTATCAATGTGCAAACTTTGCGTGATTAAATCAAAAAAACGTTTGGTAACAATCGATTTGTTTTTAAACTGACTTCGGTCTTCGTCGCAGTTTAAAATCAGGATATTTTCTTTCGTTAATCGTGTCGCAAGTTTTGAAAGCACAAGTGGCTTTTCTTCTTGTGAAAATCCATTTGAATTTTCGACATCAAAATTCAAGACGACTTTAGAAGAAACCTTATTCACATTTTGACCTCCAGCGCCACTGCTTCGCACGGCTTTAAAATTCAGTTCCGATAAAATTTGTTCTTTATCCATTCGTTTGTGCCAAATTATGTTCGTTATTTTTTATAATTTTATGCCATTCGATATAAGCCATTACAGCAAGTATCGTAAATATAACAAATTGCAAGGATAAAATTCCTAATCCGCGATAACCATATAAAGGAATCGAAATTAAATCACCGATAATCCAAAGTGTCCAATTTTCAATTTTCTTAATCGCCATAAACCACATTCCTGTGAAGAAGATTCCCGAAGTAACCATATCAATATAATTCTCCTTCTCAATCGGTCGGTCAAAAAGTTGGTAAACACCGTACATGACTACCATTGTCACAAAAAACAAAACAACACCAATTATTTTTTGCTTTTTATTTGTTCGACTGATTTGATAAACAGAAACATTATTTTTCATTTTTGACCAACTGAACCACCCGTAAACACTCATGATTGTGAAATAGGCGTTTATGGTCATGTCAGCAAAATAGCCTGCTTTGTACAAAAGATAAGTCGTGAAAATCGTCGCTACCAAACCGGTTGGATAAACCAAAATATTTTCTTTTTTAGCATACCAAACGCTCATAATTCCAAAGAAAAAGACAATTATTTCAATAATAATATCGCGAAGCGGCGTGTCTTTATACGGTTCTAAAAAAAACTCAATCATTTAAAATTTGATTAAAAAATTCGATATTATTTTCAAAAGCCGTTCCAATCACTACCATTGTGGCACCAGATTTATACGCGAGTTCGATTCCTTCCTTGGTCCGAATTCCTCCACCAACAATTATAGGGATTTCAACCGAAAGGCTAAGTTGCTCAATCATTTCTTTAGAAACCGCTTTCAAAGCACCACTTCCAGCTTCCAGATAAATTAATTTATTTCCCATTAACTCTCCTGCTTGAGCTGTTGCAACCGCTTCATCAATATTTTCTCGCGAAATAGGAACGGTTTTAGTGACTCTTTCAACAGCCGTAATTCCACCACTTTCAATTAATAAATAAGCGGTAGGAATAATTTCCAAATTTGATTTTTTCAACAAAGGAGCAGACTGTACTTGATGTTCAATTAAATAATCAGGATTTCTACCTGAAAGCAAACTCAAGAATAAAATTCCATCCGCGTTTTGAGCAATTTGAGAAGGATTTCCAGGGAAAAGTACTACTGGTAGATGAGTAAACAACTTAATTTCAGCAATAATTTTTTCGATTAAATTAGAAAAGACAACGCTTCCGCCAATTAGAATGTGAGTCGCCGGAGATTGATTTATTTTGGCAACTAGCGATTTAATTTGCTCAACATCAACTTTATCAGGATCGAGTAAAACCGCTAATAAACGTCTATTTTCTTGAAAAGCAGTAGTAATTTCTTGGTATATTTTTTGGCTTCTTGTATTCATTTCGCGTAAAATTAAAGGTTTTTCTATTCACATTTTCTATTTTTAAAAAACAATTACCTTTGTGTAGATTTCTAACCCGATTTTAAAAATACACAATGATACAAAAGGAACTTTTAGACCATTATGGTGCTGTCGAAAAACGCTATGAAAAGTCGGATGTGATTTTTGAAGTCGGCACCAACGCTCATTATTATTACCAAATTATTTCAGGAGAAGTAAAAATGAATAATTATAATGAAGAGGGCAAAGAATTCATTCAAGGTTTTTTCAAACCCGGAGAAAGTTTTGGCGAACCGCCTTTGTTTGTCAACCGTTTGTATCCTGCAAATGCAATTGCCACGGAAGACTCTGTGATTCTTGCCATCAAAAAAGATTTGTTCAAGCAATTTCTCTTAGAACATCCAAGTGAAGCCATTTCGATCATTGAAAACCTTGCACAAAGGCTCCATTATAAAGCAGTTATGGCTGCGGAAATTGCGTCCGAAGATCCGGAACATCGTGTTTTACAACTCATTGATTATGCCATTAATCACTTTGATTTATCAAAAGACGACAATGGGTATTTAGTTGATTTCACCAGACAACAAATTGGCGATTTAACGGGATTACGTGTTGAAACGGTGATTCGTGCCATCAAGTCATTGGAAAAAAAGCAAATGCTAAAAATCATTAACCGCAAGGTATATCGTGAAATTTAGACTTATGACTCAAGTCATAAATTGAAAAAGGATGTTGGTGGTAAATTTGTAATTCAAAAATTTATACATCATGGAACTTTATCAAAAATCATTCGAAAATTTTAAAGAAAGCTATATCGCATTCAGCACATTAGCGGTAATTGGCCAAAGTTGTTTGGGATCTATTGCAGCAATGTACATTCTTTCTAATGGAACAAATCCTTTGCAAATGATTCAATTGGCAATTTTAGTTATCATTTGTATGAGTGTGAATACCGCAATTTTAGCGCAACTAACTCCTAAGACCGTTTTTAATTTAATAATCACTACCGTAATTTCAAGCGTTTTCTTTATCATTGTGAATACTTTAATTATTTAATGAAAAAGCAAATCGAATCTCGCGAAGACGTCTCAACTCTTGTTCACGCTTTCTACACAAAAATCAGGAAAGATGAAGAAATAGGTCATTTTTTTAATGAGCTCATCAAAGACTGGGACGAACATTTAGAAAAACTAACTGATTTCTGGGAGATGAATCTTTTTGGCGTTCGAAATTACATGGGAAATCCGATTGAAGCCCATATTGAAGTGGACCAAAAATTTAATGGAGTTATTTCGATGAATGAATTTGGGATTTGGCTCAACCATTGGTTTGCAACCATCGATGAACTTTTTGACGGTGAAAATGCCGAAACACTTAAACGTCGTGCTCGAAAAATGAGTTCAATGTTATATCTAAATATGTTTCACAGTCGAGGTTAACTATTTCTCAAAAGCGACAACGATTATATAATTTTCGACAATTTCAAATTGGATTGAAAATTCTTTTACTTCGGTTCCAAAAGTTAAAATCGCACTTGTTTTTCCGTCAGACATTTCGAATGGAAAAACCGAAATATGGTCTTTAAAACTAATTCCAACTTGGTTTTCAATTTTGAAAATCGCTTCTTTCACGCCCCAAATCACGGTGCTTTTTTGGATAAAATCCACGTCTTTTTCTTTAGGAAGGAAGTCAAATTCGGTGTCCATGAATTTTTCTGCAATCGTGATTATTTTTTCGCGTTGCATTTCGAGATCAATTCCCGCAATTTTTTCACTTACAATAATTGCCGAAAACTCGAATGAATGCGTGATTGAAATCAGTTTTCCATCTAATAAATTGGGCTTTCCCGTTTCATCGTAAAATAAATCTTCGTCCGAATAACCCACTTCTTGCAATAACTTTCGGATGGAAAGAAATCCTTTTTGGTGCGACAACGCTTTCATGTTATTGACGCGAACGAGACTGATGTCTTTCAAATAGACTTCGTCAAACAAATCTTCGAACGATTCGGTTATTTGCCATATCAGGACTTGAACGTTTTCGCCGATGTTGAATTTTTTATATAATGGCATGCGATAGTGTTTTTTTTAGCCCGGATGGAAACGGCATCCTTTTTTTAGATTTTGCGAAGCGAAAATTTAAAAAAAGATATAGTGTACAGCCGGATTAGCTCCTAACTAAAATTATTTTTTGAATTGGGATAATGCGTTTTTTGTAAATTCAGACAAGACTAATTTTCCTGAAATCGCTGCTCTTTCTAACAGTAGTGAATCCCAATTTGAAGTATTTTCCCATAGAATTCTTTTCATATCAGCGAGTGCTTCTGGATTGTAACTTGCTAGTTTTTGTGCTAGAAAATCAACTTCTTTGTCCATTTCGGAAATTGTTTCGTACACTTTCGCAAACAAACCACGTTCTTTTGCCCAATAAGCATTTTGCCATTCGTGACCTGCAATCGTCAATTCTGCTAAAGCGGCGGTTCCCATTTTTCGTTCTACAGCGGGTGCAATTACGAAAGGCCCAATACCAATTGTCAGTTCAGAAAGCTTGATAGCAGCGGCTTCTGTGGCGAAAGCATAATCGCAAGCGGCAGCAAGACCTACGCCTCCGCCAACCGTTTTCCCTTGAATGCGACCAATAATTAATTGAGAGCATTTTCGCATTGCATTGATGACATTAGCAAAACCAGAGAAGAATTTTTCTCCTTTTTCCAAATCGTCAATTTGGAGTAATTCGTCAAAAGAAGCTCCGGCACAAAATGCTTTTTCACCTTGGCTTTTTAAAATGATGACAGAAACGTCTTTGTTTTGAGATAATTTATTCAATTCATCTGTTAATCGTTGCAGCAGAAAGCTTGGAAATGAATTACTTGCGGGATGACCAAATTCAATAGTAGCAATTTTATTTTCGATTTTAGTATATAACGAACCTTCAGGTTGAGTGGTATTCATAGCTTTTAAATTTAAAGTAAAATTAAGAAAAAATGTCGTGAATGGGCTTGCTAAAAACTTTAAAATTTAGAACGATTGCTTATGTTCTTTGTTTTGTGTAGTTATCATTCTACAAAGCTGTACAACATATCGCACGGCATAAAAGAAAGCGTAATCGTAACTTTGTAGTCTATATATCACTTCCATTCAAATTATTTTTCAATAAAAATTTATTTTAAAAATAATAATCGAGCATTACTTTGACTGAAAATATAATTGCTCTTAAAAAATTTTATATGCTATCAAAATTACTTAAAATCCGTAGTATTAGTACTTTAGTATTGACTTTTGCTGGAACCCTTTTATTTGCACAAAGTCCAACAGCACCTGCTAAAAATTTCAATGTGTTTACTTTAGGCAATACTACATTGATAAATAACGAATCTGAAGGTCCAATCGCTATTGGTGGTGATTTAACCATTGCCGGAAGTTATCAGGTAGCGGCACACAGTCCCGGAACATTTTCAGTAAACAATGTGAAAATTGGACTACTGGTAAATGGAAAAGTAAACTACCAAAGTGGCAATGCTGTTCAAGTATTATCAAATGGTTATGTGAAAATTGGCAACGCAAATGGGTCTACTGTTTGGTATGCCGATCAAAATAATGCAACACCACCTATTCGTATTACTCCAAATTCTAATTATAATTCTTCACCAAGAATTGAGTTGAATAGTAACGCACCAAGTCTCGGTGTCAGCGTAAATAACAATCCTGTTTTTCAGGCAAACTTACTTGATTTCAATGCTGCTTTTCAAACTATGAAAGCTTCGTCCTTGAGCATTTCGCAGTGTACACAAAATATTCAATTGACAAATCCAAATGGCCAATCCATTACCAATACTACTTTAACGAATCAAGTTAAAATAAATCTGCAAGATGGAACTAATATTTGGAACTTAACTGGTGCACAGTTAAATAGTGTTGATGAAATAAGTTTTAACAACGTTAAACCAAGTGCCTCTAAAGTTTTAGTGATTAATGTGGACGCTTCGGGCACTTTTAATTGGGATGTGTGGAACCAAGGCGGAATTGGTTTTCAAGACTGTCTTTATATAATGTATAATTTTTACAACACTACTACTTTAAACATTAACAATGGAGCTGCAGTGGAAGGAACTATTTTTGCGCCATTTGCTGATATTTTTAAAGGTTTAGGGAATCAATCCAATATTGAAGGACAGGTTATTGCAAATAGTTTTCGCCATTCTGGTGGTGAAGTACATTATGCGATCTTTTCGCCCAGTGTAACAGGTTGTGCTGTTCCACCTGTTGTAGGAGTTAAACCAACTTCTGATTTTGATGTTAATAGTGCAAATCAATGCTTAAATTCAAATTCATTCGTATTTACGAATACATCTAATACAGGAAGCTATATGGATGTGACTGATCCAATTTCATACCTGTGGAAATTCGGTGATGGAACTACAAGTGCAGATATGAACCCGACGAAAGTATATAGTGCTCCAGGAACCTACATCGTAAAGCTTAAAGCAAGTAATAGTTACGGTTGGAAAGTAGCCACACAAACCATGACAGTTTATGGAACTACGCTTTCAACTGTAAATCAGTCGACCGTTAGTCAAGCAACAAATTCAGTAACAAAACAATTTGTGTTGACAAATAGCTTAGATTTCACCAGTTATTCTTGGGCAGTTTCTAATGGTGCCTCAGGTTTATTCGCCAACCAGGGAACCGTGAATTTTACCTTTACGCATGCAGGATATTATGAAGTAAAATTAACTACTACAGATGTTAACGGTTGCCAATATACCTCAACAATTCCTGTAAACATTGCTTCATCTGAAGTAAACACTGGAAACGGCGGTGGTCTTGAAAGTGAAAGTTTGGGAGATCAACTTTCAAAACAGTATGTTTCGCGTAAGATGAAAAGTATTCCAACCGAATTTGTAAAAAGTGCAGCGACTCGTTTTGATAAAGTAAAATTAGTTTCAGTAGATAATTTTTCACGTGGCGGAACAAGCGATTTAACCATGACTGAAATGTTTCCTACAAATTTGCAAAGTGGAGATGTAGCAGATATTACTTCGCCAACAGACATTTTAGATTACACAATTGCACAAGAAGTTTTAAGCGTTGACTTTTCAGTTGCAGGTTCAACTAAAGCTGTTGTTTTAGGGGTTCGCACAAAAGACAAAGTTTACAATCATACAAAAGCATCCTGCGATCGTCTTCGTGGTGCAGAAATTTTGAATGTGAAAACAGTTCAAGTGGGTGGCTATAATTTCTTAATGCAGGCAATTCAACAAAGAAATGGTGTTACAGAATATGCAATTTCATTTGCAGTTGGTAAAAATCATGGAGATAGTTTTTACACACTACAAACAAATTGGTTTGTAAAAGAATATGCGGTTGCAAAAGATGTTTACAATTTCCAAGTTTGGGCAACTTTACCAGAACAAACGACGAAATTAGTCAATGACATTTTGAACAATTTACAAGCTTCAAAACCTTTATTACAAACGGAAATTCAGAAAATGCCGAAAACTTATGCTTCAAAAATATCAAGAGAAGGATCCGATTTAGTTTTGAAATTGAAAAGCGTAAAAGAAGAGCAAAGTATCGAAATTTCAATGGATCAAAATTACAGCGAAACAAATGGTTTCACACACCGATACAATCCTTTGAAATCAGAAATCAGCCAAACAATTCGTTTGAATGTAGATGATTCTTATGAATTTGATGGGTTGATTTATGTGGAGGGTGACGTTCAAGATGCATTTTACCATGCAGATGGAAATTGGGGATTGGATTACGATCCAACTTATACTTTGATTAATAAATACACCGTTTCAAATAATTTTGAACGTGAATATAAAGAAGGAGAATTAGCAATTAACAGAAATGTGAATCTAGAAGTGCACAGCGAGGATGATTATGCTACGTTGTACAAATCTTTATTACCTGGACAGATTCCAGCGGATTATAACGAGTATCAATTTGTTTCGTTCAAAGCTAAAGGCAGTGGATTATTAGAATTAGGTTTAGTGAAGTCTTCCGTTGAAAACTGGAAACACCAGTACAGAGCGATGATTAATGTGGGACAAGAGGAAAAAACGTATTATATACCTTTTAAATTCTTTACTTCATCAAAATCAACTCAGACCATTAATGCAGATGATTTAACCATGTTGACTTTTACATTCTTACCGGTTGAAGCTAAAACTAAAGATTTGAATTTGACCATCGAAGACGTAAAATTCACAAAAACAGCACCTGATGGTTACGAGGAATTATTGTACACAATGAAAAACGAGTTCATGATATACCCAAATCCTTCTCGTGGAAATGTAAACTGCATGTTGTACAGCGAAACTACTACCACAGCTACTGCAACTTTATATGATGTCTCAGGTAAAGTGATTTACGCCACTGAAGTGAAATTAAAGGAAGGTAAAAACGAAATGGATTTTAACTTCAATGTTCCTACAGGAGTGCTATTTTTTAGTATCAAAAGTGATAAAGTAAACTACGGTACTTCAAAAATATTCTTTAAATAACAGTTTTATTTTAGCGATAAAAATCAAGCCAGCACATTTATTTTTGCTGGCTTTTTTGTTTACTAACAAACTGTACAAAGTATTTTTTTAGTACCACAAATAAACTATATTTGCTTCTGAATTGGGGATGTAGCTCAGTTGGCTAGAGTGCTTGACTGGCAGTCAAGAGGTCGTGGGTTCGAGCCCCATCTTCTCCACAATAACAATCAAGCACTTACAACTTTAATGTAGGTGCTTTTTTATTTTGCCTCCAACATTACGGCAACATTAAGTATATTTGGTTATGATTAATTTTCAACCTTCAGCAATTGTAAAATTTCAAAATTTTCTTTCGACAGATAATATTGACCATTTGATAGAAGAATTTATCAAGAAGAATATTAACGAAGAAGAGCAACCATTTCATGTCGATTCTTCAAGAGGTATTGTAACTTATTACAATTCTATTAATAATGATTTTGAAGAAACCAAATTTGAAGAGCAACTATCAGAGTTACTCTTGAGGATTACAAATGAAATTAAGACCGAAATTGAACTCTCAAACATCAAACTAAATAAAAAAGAATTACTTAAATATTGGAACGGTCTACTAAATTCATTTGACTATATCGAAGCTAATAATTCTAGAGTTATAAATAATTTTCCTGCTTGCTTAAAACCAGCACTAGAGATTAAATCATACTTAAAAGAAAAACATTCCTTTCCATTAGAAAATGACAATTACGGCGGTTCATATTTTACTTTAAAACCAAAATATTCTAGAGCTGATTTACTAAAAATCTATTCATTTATAGAGGACAACGCATTTATTAATTCTGATGAATACAGCTTTGAAGACTTTTATTCTTTACTCAATTATGTTAGTGAAGATATTGTAATGCAGTTTGACTGCTCAACTGAAATAATGGTATCCCTACTGGACCACTTATCCACTTTGTTTACAGACTTCACTAGAAAAAAAATTGAACAATCTGGAAGATTTAAGACTAAATCAGGAACAATTTTATCTGTCAGTAATTATGACAACACAATAAGAAGAGTAGCCAAAAAGAACAGTTCAGAATTAAACATTGTACACGATTTCTTTTCTAAGAACTTTCCACAATAGTCTTAGAGCACCTTCTCACACATTTTCTCACACACTTCTCACACATAAAGGAATTTTCTTTCTGAAAATTTTAATATTGCACCTCACGATGCCTAAATTTTATGCTAGCAAGGTGTCATAAATTTAAATATTATGAGAAATGTAATGAACGCAGAAAATCTTCAAAGAGCACAAGTAATAGCTCATAAGGAGATATTAAGTTTTAAAGAAGCGCTAGTTTACCTAGATGTGAGTGAATCTTCTTTATACAAATTAACGCACAGAAAAGCCATTGAGTTTTTCAAGCCTAACGGAGGTAAAATTTATTTCAAAAAGATAGATTTGGACAATTGGATGTTAGAAATTGAATCAGAAAGTAAAAGAGTTTTAGAGGAAAGAATTTTTAGCCATTTAAAAAGAAATTGTAATGGTTAGAAGATTAATTGAACAACCTATTTACAATAGGCTTCCGGAAGATTTAAAAGCATTGTGTGGACCTTTTGCTACCCGGGAAAGAGATATTGTGCTTTTATCGAGTTTAGGCGTATTGAGTAACTGTCTTCCAAATGTATACGGTATTTACGATGGAGACACTATTTATCCACAATTGTATTTGATGATTATTGCTCCAGCAGCATCAGGAAAAGGGGTCATGAATTATTCAAGACTTTTAATTCAGCCAATTCATGATAAAACTTTTACTAAAAGCAAAAGTGACCACCAAATTTGCGAACAAAAAAACAGAAAAAGCAAGGATGAATTTAAACAATGTCCTGATATAGAAGTTAAAATTTTACCTGCTAATATAAGTAGTGCCGAAATGCACGCTTTTTTGAGTTCTAATAAAGATGGTTTGCTCATAATTGAGTCAGAAGCAGATACAATGAGTAATATGCTGAAAAATGACTGGAGTAATTATTCTGATGTATTAAGAAAAGCATTCCATCATGAGCCAATATCTATAAGTAGAAAAACAGAGAAGGTGTTTGTTGATATTAAAGAACCAAAATTAGCAATGGTAATTAGTGGTACACCAGACCAATTGCAGCCTTTAATAAAATCGAGAGAAAATGGTCTGTTTTCTAGGTTTATGATTTATAGTTTTGACGAAATTAGTGACTTTAAAGATGTTTTTGCGGAGAAGACAAGGAACAACAAATTGATTTTTGAAGGTGTAGGGTCAGTTATATTTGATTTATATGGACAGCTGTCGACGCTGACAAAACCTATTGAATTCTCTTTTACCGAAAATCAAAAGAAAAAGTTTTTAGATATAATTAAACCTATAAGGACAGACGTCGTAGAAAACCATTCACAGTCCTTTGTTTCTAACGTACACAGACATGGTTTGATTCTCTTTAGAATAGCGATGATATTAACAGTATTGCGTAACAAATCAGCTTTTAAAAACAAAGAAAAGTTAATCTGTTCGGACTTTGACTTTATGACTGCAACGTGGTTAATGAAAACATTGTTAAGACACAGTCAATTTACTTTTGACTCAATTGAAACTGGAGGAATATCATTACAAGATGGAAAAATTTTAGATGACTTGAACACTAATTTCACAAGGAAAGAAGCAATTGAAATCGGTAAAAAATACGATATACCTACAAGAACTATCGATGATAAATTAGTTCAATGGAAGACAAGAAAACACATTTTTAAAGACAGCAGAGGTAAATTCAAAAAATGCTAATGTAAGTATGTAATTACTGCAACAACTGTAACAACTGCTCTAATTCTAGAGCAGTTATTTTCAAACACTTAATATAAATATATAATGATAAGAGCAACAATCAAACTGATGCTTGATGGGAAACCTATGGCTGATGGTAAGCATGCCGTATACTTGAGAATTCTTAAAGATAGACGACAAAAAAAAATAAGTTTAGGACTAAATTGTAAAAAAGAAAACTTTGTGAATGAATCTTTTACAAAAGCTCATCCATTGTATCATGATGAGAACGAAATTCTGTTAATGTTAAAGACTAGAGCTTTCAAAATAATAACTGAATTTAAGAGAAATGAGACCGATTTCACATTAGAGGAATTTGAAGAAGCCTTTAGAGATGATAAAAAACAGAAAGAGATGAGCGTCATTGACTTTTTTAATGAAATCATAGAGGAAATGATGAGGTCTGGAAGGATTTCCAATGCTAAAGCCTATCTAAGCACTAGAGATTCAATAATCAAGTTCAAAGGGAAGAGCATTAAGTTTAAAGAAATTACGACAACCTTCCTAGATAAATACGAAGTTTTTCTTCGAGAAAATGGAAACAATCATGGAGGTATTGCTTTTAAGATGAAGGAGCTCAAGGCTTTATTTAATAAAGCGAGAAAAAGAAAGTTGATTCCAAAAGAGCCATATCCATTCGAAGATTATAAGATTTCTAAACTAAAATCTGAAGTATCAAAAGTTGCCTTGACAATTGAAGAATTTAAAAAAATAAGGGATTTAGATTTAAGTTTTCATTCTCATCTAGTTGAGGCACATAATTACTTTATGTTTTCTGCCTATGCTAGAGGGATGAATTTTAAAGATATGGTAGACTTAAAATGGTCCGTGGATATACTAATTTAGCTGGGAGTTTAAGTTAAGAGAAAAAAACTTAATTTTAACTTATGACAACAGATAGAAAAAAATATGATGCAGCATTTAAGATAAAAGCTGTAGAATTAAGTAATGAACGTTCTAACATTACTGAATTAGCTAGAGAATTAGGTATCCGAGTTAGTATGCTTTATAAATGGCGCAAGGATTACGATAAGTTTGGTGCTGTTAGTTTTCCTGGTAATGGAATTATAAAACAGACAGCAGAACAAAAATTAATTAGCGAATTAGAGGCGAG